>NZ_JAFEUM010000002.1:0-729827 GCF_016900875.1 Vibrio ulleungensis | reverse complement strand
CTATAGATGGGGCATCAAAACCACACTGTCTACAATCCACTACTAAATAGTGGCAGGGCTACCTGGATTCGAACCAGGGAATGGCGGCATCAAAAGCCGCTGCCTTACCGCTTGGCGATAGCCCTACAGCGATTCTTACGAATCTGAATAATGGTGCGGAAGGAGAGACTTGAACTCTCACACCTTGCGGCGCCAGAACCTAAATCTGGTGCGTCTACCAATTCCGCCACTTCCGCACAAATCTGTAGTCTTCGTTGACAATTGGTACTCAACGAGACGTTGTTCTTTTTCTCTCTTTTAATAAAAAGAAAGAATGGTGGCTACGACGGGATTCGAACCTGTGACCCCATCATTATGAGTGATGTGCTCTAACCAGCTGAGCTACGTAGCCACTCTAAATTTGGACGAAGAACTATATAACATCTTTCTGCGTCTGCCAATCAATTTTCTTGATTGGCGGGTGATTGTACTACAACAATCAAACCACTTTTAATAGTGGCAGGGCTACCTGGATTTGAACCAGGGATTATGGATGGGGCATCAAATTTCTTTCCCCATACTTACCCTTAAGTAAATATGGCAGGGCTACCTGGATTCGAACCAGGGAATGGCGGCATCAAAAGCCGCTGCCTTACCGCTTGGCGATAGCCCTACAGCGATTCTTACGAATCTAAATAATGGTGCGGAAGGAGAGACTTGAACTCTCACACCTTGCGGCGCCAGAACCTAAATCTGGTGCGTCTACCAATTCCGCCACTTCCGCATTATTTCTTAACTATTCTAACGAACTAAAACAGTTAAGAAATGGTGGCTACGACGGGATTCGAACCTGTGACCCCATCATTATGAGTGATGTGCTCTAACCAGCTGAGCTACGTAGCCAAATTTTCTGTTCTTTTTGACAGTGGCGACTGTCTCGAGAACGGAGCGCATTATGCTGTTCAGACCGAAAGTCGTCAACACTTTTTTTGAAGATTTAGAGCAAAACGGAGCGTTCGAACTTTTTTTAATCAAAGCAACCCATTTTTCACCAATTAGTGACGTTAAGTCCGCCACTAGCCAAGTTTAAAAAGTTGAAACTACATTGATAGACTAATTTGTAAGTGCACTATTTTACTTAGCAATGCCGTAGAATAGTATTGTCATAGTGAGAGGTAATGGAGTTAAGCAAAAAATGAGGTTTGAATCTTTTGACTCAATGTATCAGCGGGCGTGTGACCGTAAAGGTGGACAAGCCGCACTTGAGTCGTTGTTACCACCATGTCGTACGCCAGACGAGTTGATCGATATTGGTGACGATCGATATTTAGCTCAATTTACTAAATCGATCTTCCAGTCTGGCTTTGTGTGGAGAGTGATCCACAACAAGTGGCCCTCATTTGAGGAGGTGTTCTGGCAGTTTGATGTGAGTAAAATACTGTTGATGCCAGACGATATGCTCGAGCGTAAAGCGCAAGATCCCAAAATTGTCCGCAATTTTAATAAAGTGAAGACCATTCCAGCTAATGCAATGATGATGCGTTCTGTTCAGCTTGAACACGGCAGTTTTGCTGAGTTTATCGCCAATTGGCCAGAAGATGAAATCGTCGAATTGTGGTTATACCTTAAAAAACATGGTCAACGCCTTGGGGGTAATACAGGACCGTACGCGTTAAGGCAGTTAGGAAAAGATACTTTTGTATTGAGCAGTGATGTCGAAAGTTATTTGCGCGCCCATTCCATTATAGAAGGTGGCCTATACAGTCAGAAAAGCCTTCGTGCTACGCAACAAGCCTTTAACCACTGGCGAAGCGAGTCTGGCAGGAGCTTGTCGGATATTTCTAGGATCATTGCCTATGGTGTCGGCGATAATGTGGTGTTAGCTGATTAGTTTACTGCTGAGAGTATAAAAAAAGCCCTCTTGCAGAGGGCTTTTTTGAGATTAAACGTTAAAGCGGAAGTGAATAACATCACCGTCTTTTACGATGTAGTCCTTACCTTCAAGACGCCACTTACCCGCATCTTTAGCGCCAGACTCACCATTGTTAGCAATGAAATCGTCATAGCCAACCACTTCAGCTCGGATAAAGCCTTTTTCAAAGTCAGTATGGATTTTACCTGCTGATTGAGGAGCAGTGGCACCAATTGGAATTGTCCACGCGCGAACTTCTTTTACACCAGCTGTGAAGTAGGTCTGAAGGGTAAGCAGTTCGTAACCAGAACGGATCACTCGGTTAAGGCCAGGCTCTTCAATGCCCATATCAGCAAGAAACTCTTCACGATCTTCGTCGTCAAGCTCAGCGAGCTCAGATTCAATGGCTGCACATACGGCAACAACAACGTTATTTTCGTTGGCGGCGTATTCTTGCACTGCTTCTAGATATGGATTGTCTTCGAAGCCGTCTTCGTTGACGTTAGCAATGTACATAGTTGGCTTCATGGTGAGGAAGTTTAGGTAGCCGATGGCCGCCAATTCTTCTTTTGTCAACTCAACGGAACGTGCCATGCCACCTTCGGTAAGGATAGGGAGCAATTTTTCTAGAACAGAGAGTTCGAATTTTGCGTCTTTGTCTTGGCCTTTGGCTTTTTTCGCCGCACGCTGCATCGCGCGCTCACAGGTATCAAGGTCAGCAAGAGCCAGTTCTAAGTTGATCACTTCGATGTCTTCAATCGGTGATACTTTTCCTGAAACGTGCACAATGTTGTCGTTTTCGAAACAACGCACTACGTGGCCAATGGCATCCGTTTCACGAATGTTGGCCAAGAATTTGTTGCCTAGGCCTTCACCTTTTGACGCACCCGCAACCAATCCAGCAATATCAACAAACTCCATGGTTGTTGGCAGGATTTTTTGTGGGTTGACGATTTTCGCGAGTGCATCAAGGCGCAAATCGGGTACAGGTACCACGCCTGTGTTTGGTTCGATAGTACAGAACGGGAAGTTTGCCGCTTCGATACCTGCTTTAGTCAGCGCATTAAAAAGGGTGGATTTACCTACGTTTGGTAGGCCCACAATGCCACATTTGAAACCCATGATAGTAACCTTATTGTATAAAACGATTATTCTGCTTTGAAAGTATGCAGGCGATTTTGCGCTTTTGCTAAGCCATCTTTAATTAAGATATCTAAACTTCGCACCGCTTCATCGACTACAGCATCTAAGCATTCTTGCTCTTTGGTTGGGGCTTTACCCAACACATAGCCCGCGACGCGATCTTTGTGCCCTGGATGGCCAATACCAATGCGCAAGCGATAAAACTCTTTATTGTTGCCTAATCGGCTAATGGTATCTTTTAGGCCGTTATGCCCACCATGCCCCCCGCCTTTCTTAAACTTTCCAACTCCAGGTGGAAGGTCTAACTCGTCGTGAGCCACCATAATTTCTTCTGGCTTAATTTGGTAAAACTTCGCAAGTGTCGCAACGGATTTGCCAGACAAGTTCATAAAGGTCGTTGGGATCAGCAGACGCATGTCATGGCTACCCATTTGGATGCGGCCCGTTAACCCAAAAAATTTAGGTTCGTTCTTTAAGGTCACATTATGAACTCGAGCCAACTCCTCTACGACCCAACCACCAGCGTTGTGCCTGGTTCGGGTGTATTCTGGCCCAGGATTGGCTAAACCAACCAACAGTTTAATTTGCTCTGACACTGCGGACTCCAAATAAAAAAAGCGCCGTATGATAGCACAGAAAATAAAAAAGGACCGACTTCGATTTAGAAGGCGATCCTTTGCGGGTATGTCACTAATAAATACTAGTTAAACATAGCCGAGATAGATTCTTCGTTGCTGATGCGACGAATGGCTTCTGCCAACATGCGAGATAGGCTTAGCGTAGTCACTTTACCTGTCGCCGCCATTTCTTTCGAAAGGCTGATTGAGTCGGTCACGATCACTTGGTCAAGAACAGAATCTTTGATGTTGCTTGCTGCATTGCCAGAAAATACTGCGTGAGTTGCGTAAGCGAATACACGCTTAGCACCGCGTGCTTTTAATGCTTCAGCCGCTTTACACAGTGTGCCACCAGTATCGATCATATCGTCAACGATAACGCAGTCACGGCCTTCAACGTCGCCGATAAGGTTCATCACTTCAGACACGTTAGCGCGTGGACGGCGCTTATCAACAATCGCAATGTCGATATCGTCGAGTGCTTTCGCGGTTGCACGAGCACGAACAACGCCACCTAGGTCTGGAGAAACCACTACTGGGTTTTCTAGGCCACGTGATTGCATGTCTTCTAGCAATACTGGAGTACCAAAGATGTTGTCTACAGGCACGTCGAAGAAGCCTTGAATCTGTTCTGCGTGCAAGTCGATGGTTAGTACGCGGTCAACACCGACATTAGACAAGAAATCTGCCACTACTTTTGCAGTGATAGGCACACGAGCAGAACGAACACGACGATCTTGGCGCGCGTAACCAAAATATGGGATTACAGCAGTAATACGGCCAGCAGAAGCGCGACGCATTGCATCAATCATTACGACCAATTCCATTAGGTTGTCATTGGTTGGTGCACAAGTCGATTGAATAATGAATACATCACTACCACGAACGTTTTCGTTGATTTGAACAGCGACTTCGCCGTCAGAGAAACGGTCAACTACAGCATCACCAAGTGAAATGTAGAGACGGTCAGCAATACGTTGAGCCAGTTCAGGGGTAGCGTTTCCAGCAAAAAGCTTCATATCAGGCACGGTAAAAAACCTCAGGGTTGCGTACAGATTGTTTGAGTTAAGTGTAGGCTTGTTGGTACTTAGCCAGTGTCACATTGAGTGGCGAAAGATTAACCCCTTTAGTAACAAAGGATTGGCAATCTTTGTTGACATTTTTTTGCAACTCCAGTGCCTTCGCACTGTCGTCAAATTCCGAAAAAACGCACGAACCGGTGCCAGTCAATCGTGACGGCGCGTATTGTAGCAGCCATGAAAGTTGCTTATCAACCTCTGGATAGAGTGAACGGACTATTTTTTCGCAATCGTTTTCGTAAGGTGTTTGATTTAGCTCCTCCCAAGCGCGCTGTGGCGTGTTTCTGGGAAGATCTTTGTGACTAAAAATTTCTGCGGTAGAAATATGAACATTGGGGCGTAGAACCAAATAGGTTTTTTCGCTTGGGGAGACGGGAGTCAGTTTTTCACCAACGCCTTCAGCAAATGCAGCAACACCTTTTATAAACACCGGAACATCGGCACCCAATTGAATGCCAATCTGTTGTAACTCTGTGTTACTCAAATTGAGTCCCCACAAGAAGTTCAGTGCAACTAATGCCGTCGCTGCGTTGGACGAACCGCCCCCAATCCCCCCGCCCATAGGCAGAGTCTTAAACAAATGGATATGCGCTCCAAGCTGGCAGCATGTGTGTGCTTTCAGTGCCATAGCCGCTCGGAAGATTAAATTGTCCTCAATCGCTAGCCCCTCAATAGCAGGTGCCAAGGTGACACTGCCAGAGTCATTGGCTTGAATATCGAGCTTGTCACCGTGTTCTACAAACTGAAATAGAGTTTGTAGATTGTGATAGCCACGTTCATTTCTACCCGTGATATAGAGAAATAGGTTGAGTTTCGCAGGTGATGGCCAATGAGTTAGATCGAAAATTGGGGTCATGACAGTTACTCTTCGATGGTCCATTTAGAGACCGCAACGATCAACTTGGTTTGTTGATGATTGAGCTTCATATTTTGCGGTAGCGTATACTGCTGAGCTTGTGTATACGCGGAGTAATCCACTGTCCATTTGGCATCGCTTGCCTTGGTGTGAGTCGATTGAAGATAGAACTGTGGGTTTAATGTAAATGGATCATTTTCACCGGGTAAGCCTATCATCCAGTTGTCGAAATGTTCGATTGGGATGTCCAAACCAGTTAGGTTTTTGACTAAATAGTTAGCATCTAGGTGCGAGAAAATTTCACCATCACTATTTTCTACTCGCGCATAGCGGGGGGTGATTGTCAGTGACATGACTTTTGTCCCCAAAAACGTAAACAGGTTGAGCTCGGTTCTATCGGCACTTTTCGACCAGGTGAAATTGAGGCTTTGACGTTGACTTGGGTCGATGTAACCCAGTTTCCCACTGGCTTGATAATGGGTGAGCTGAAGCAATTTTTGTTGGTGCTCTTCCCAACTACTTACAGGCTCGAGAGGCTCTTGAGTGGGTTGTTGTCCAAGTTGAGAACAAGCAGTAAGAAAGGCCAATGCGCAAAGTGTGACTATCCGTAGTAGCGATTTCATGGGGTAAACCGAGATTCCATAGCAATGTTTTTCAGCGCAAACTATAGCATTATTACAGCGATTAGGCTCAAACAAATCGCTTAAACGCTTTCTTTAGCACCGCCCATCAAGTAACATCTGCGATTGAATTTTTGCAAGGTATTACTCTTTTCGTTTATGCCGCTTTTAGTTATTGGTATCAATCACAATACTGCTCCTGTTGAGCTTCGAGAGAAAGTTGCCTTTTCTCCGGATGCTTTGGACGTAGCGTACGCATCGCTAAATGATGTGCCCCACGTGATTAGTGCCATGATCTTATCGACTTGTAACCGCACAGAGTTATATGTAGAAAGCTCTAGTGAATGCTCAGACGCCATCATTGATTGGCTAGTGTCCTTCCATGAGTTGGACATGTCGAGCCTATTACCATCGCTGTATAGTTATAAAGAAGACCAAGCGATCACTCACCTTATGCGAGTGGCTTGTGGATTGGACTCTTTGGTATTGGGCGAGCCGCAAATTCTTGGGCAGGTAAAACAAGTGTACACACAAGCGATCGAGCACAGTGCACTGGATGGTACGCTCGATAAGCTGCTGCAAAAAACCTTCTCTGTCGCTAAGCGAGTACGTACAGAAACCGAAATAGGCAGTAGTGCTGTTTCTGTTGCTTATGCCGCGTGTAATTTAGCGAAACACATATTTGAATCTTTGGCCGACGCCTCTATCTTACTGGTAGGTGCTGGTGAGACCATAGAATTAGTTGCAAAGCATTTGCATGATAGTGGCGGTCGAAAAATGGCTGTCGCAAACCGAACTAAAGAACGTGCACAAGGACTTGCTGACAACTTCGGTGCACGCGCCATGTCGTTAAGTGACATTCCAAATCATTTAATGAATGTCGATATTGTGATCAGTTCAACCGCAAGCCAGTTGCCTATTATTGGTAAAGGGATGGTGGAAGATGCACTTAAAGCGCGCCGTCATAAGCCGATGTTGTTTATTGATATCGCGGTACCGAGAGATATCGAGCCTCAGGTTGCCGATCTCAATGACGCTTACTTGTATACGGTGGATGACCTTCAGAGTATCATCGACAAAAATATGCAACAGCGCCGCACAGAAGCCGTTCGCGCAGAGGCCATCGTAAAAGAAGAGTGTGCTGCATTTATGGAGTGGAGACACTCTCGAATCGCAGTGGACAGTATTCGAGATTACCGTTTATCTGCCAATGATGTTCGTGTAGAACTGCTGGCAAAAAGCCTAAGCGCACTGCAGTCGGGAGCTTCGCCCGAAAAAGTGCTGGTCGAATTAAGCAATAAGTTAACCAATAGGTTAATTCATGAACCGACCAAAGCGCTGCAAACTGCAGCACAATCTCAACAATTCGATAAACTTGGAGTGATACGACAAACTCTAGGTTTAGATGACAATTAGCAAACCAAGCTTGTTATTGGTGTTCCACCTGTTGCTTGGTAATAATCAAAGAAAAGACCACTATGAAAGACTCTATACTCGCAAAACTGGAATCGCTTGTTGAACGCTATGAAGAAGTTCAGCACCTACTGGGCGACCCAGATGTGATCGGCGACCAGAATAAGTTTCGTGCTCTCTCTAAAGAGTACTCGCAACTTGAAGAAGTCACTGCTTGTTTCCAAAAGTATCAGCAAGCCCAAGACGATCTAGATGCGGCCAACGATATGGCCAATGAAGATGATCCGGAAATGCGCGAGATGGCGCAAGAAGAGATCGCAGAAGCGAAAGCGGCCATTGAAACGCTAGCAGCCGAACTGCAGATACTATTACTGCCAAAAGATCCTAACGACGAGCGTAACTGTTTCCTCGAGATCCGCGCGGGTGCTGGTGGTGATGAAGCGGGCATATTTGCCGGTGATTTGTTCCGTATGTATTCCAAGTTTGCGGAAAAGAACGGCTGGCGTGTAGAAGTTATGAGCAGCAATGAGTCTGAGCAGGGCGGCTATAAAGAAATGATCGCTAAAGTGAGTGGCGATGGCGTGTTTGGTACGCTTAAGTTTGAATCAGGTGGCCACCGAGTGCAGCGTGTACCCGAAACAGAATCTCAAGGTCGCGTCCACACCTCGGCATGTACGGTTGCGGTGATGGCAGAAGTACCTGAAGCCGAACTCCCTGAAATTAAAGCGTCTGATCTGAAAATCGATACTTTCCGCGCCTCGGGTGCGGGTGGTCAGCACGTTAACACCACAGACTCTGCCATTCGTATTACTCACTTACCAACCGGTACGGTTGTTGAGTGTCAAGATGAGCGCTCTCAGCACAAAAACAAAGCCAAAGCGATGTCGGTACTGGCTGCGAGAATCACTCAAGCTGAAGTGGAAAAGCGTGCCGCTGAAGTGTCGGATACTCGTCGTAATCTATTGGGCAGTGGCGATCGCAGTGACCGAATTCGTACATACAACTACCCACAGGGGCGTGTATCGGATCATCGCATTAACTTAACACTGTACCGTCTATCTGAAGTGATGGAAGGTGATTTGTCTGCGTTGATTGATCCTGTAGTGACAGAGCACCAAGCGGATCAGCTTGCCGCTTTGTCTGACCAGCATTAATCGTTAGCGATGCAACATTTTGCGTTATCGGCCAACTCAACGGTTGAGTTGGCTTTAGAAAGTGCCACACAGGCTTTGCTGGAGCATTCCGAATCAGCAAAGCTCGATGCGCAGGTTTTACTCTGTTTTGTGCTTCAAAAGCCTCACAGTTACTTGTTCACTTGGCCAGAGAAGTCACTCACTAATCAGCAAGTTTCTCAATATAAGTCGTTAGTGAATCGCCGAACCCACGGTGAGCCTATCGCGTATATTGTCGGTACTCGTGAGTTTTGGTCTCTAGAGTTGGACGTTTCGCCCAGCACATTGATTCCAAGGCCCGACACAGAGCGCTTAGTTGAATTGGCGTTGGATAAAACCACCGATGGCCAGGCAATTTTAGATCTTGGGACAGGGACTGGCGCTATTGCATTGGCCCTCGCATCAGAGTGTCCACAGTCGTCAGTGACAGGGGTAGATTTTCAACAACCCGCAGTACTGATCGCAAAGCAAAATGCTCGCAGACTTGGCATAAAAAATGCTGAGTTCAAACTGAGCGATTGGTTTTCGGCCGTAGACAATGACACTCAATTTTCGACCATTGTATCTAATCCACCGTATATTGACCCCGCGGACCCACATTTGTCTGAAGGTGACGTACGTTTCGAACCGGTAACGGCGTTGGTGGCAACGAATGAGGGGTTATCAGACCTGCAACATATTGCCACTCAAGCGCGGGGGTATCTCACTGAACAGGGTTGGCTGCTTATGGAGCATGGCTATGATCAAGGTGAGAAAGTTCGAGAAATTTTGAACGACTTGGGGTACACCCAAGTGCGTACAGAGCTTGACTATGGTGGTCGAGACCGTGTCACGCTTGGACAGTGGACAACCGTACACTCAACGGATTAACGACCGATTCAATAAGGATGAATATGTATTTTGCTGCAAAACACGCTCACTTATTTTTTATACTTCTTAGCGTCACACTCTTTGTGATCCAGTATGTTCTTAAAGTGAGAAAGTCGCCATTGCTGGAGCATCGTTTTTTTAAAATTGTTCCTCATGCGGTCAATGGTGCTCTTATTGTATCAGGGCTTATGATGTTAGCGGTGACCGGCTACATGCCGTTTACCGAAGGCGGAGCCTGGTTAACCGAGAAGCTCACCTGTGTATTGGCCTACATTGCGTTAGGTGTATTTACCATGAAAATTGCAGCCAATGAAGGGCTGCGAGCGTTCGCGTTTTTTGGTGCCTTAGGGTGGTTAATAATGGCGGCCAACGTCACTATTTCCAAAACACCAATGTGGTTTTAATTTCGCTGTTATTCAGCACCAGCAGTTGAAGTAAGAGGTAACTGTGTTCGATCTATTTGACGATGATTTAGACCAGATGGAACTGATCGAAGGCGCACTAGCACTAAACTGTGCGGTCAAGCCTTCTGTAGACAAAATAGATGTCATGCGACAGCTTGGCGAATTATTCATTGAAGCCGAAATGAAATTGGCTCACGAACCGAACGAAAAGCTTCGATTTGAATCGCTGCTACGCCTTTTCTATAACGAATGGGGTTTTAAAGGCGATCAAGAGTCTTACTTTTCGTCTGACAACGTCTTTGTCGATAAGGTATTAGAACGCCGACAAGGTATTCCAGTTTCACTGGGAGCAGTATTACTGTTTCTGAGTAATAAATTGGGCCTTCCAGTCTCTGGTGTTACCTTCCCAACGCAGTTTATTTTACGCGTTGACTGGCCTGATCAAGAGACGCAATTTATCAACCCGTTTGACGGCGAGTATGTCACGCGCAGCACTCTAAAGGCATGGATGATTGGGCATGATGGCCCTCTTGCTAAAGTGACTGAAAAAGACATTCAAGCGTCAGACAACCCAACAGTAGTAGGACGTTGGCTTGCCGTAATGAAAAGCGCATTACTGCGCGAAGAAAGCTTCACACTAGCGCTTCGCTGCTCTGATATTGCGTTAACGCTTGTGCCCGAAGATCCATACGAAATCCGTGATCGCGGTTTTATCTATCAGCAACTAGAGTGTCACTCGGTAGCGGCAGAAGATTACCGTTTTTTCATCGAACAGTGCCCTGATGACCCAGCGGCAAAAGTGCTAAAGCTTCAAGTTAAAGTTTTTGATGAAAGCCCAACAGTATTGCATTAATTTTCGGCTACACTAGTTCCTTATTGATTAACGGTCGTTTATTACCTTAATTAGACGTTTTGTTAGAGAGAACCCCATGACCCAAAAAACAGTCAACATCGGCAACATACCTGTTGCTAACGATAAACCATTTACTCTTTTTGCCGGAATGAATGTCCTCGAGTCACGCGATTTGGCGATGCAAATTTGTGAACATTACGTGAAAGTGACCGATAAGCTTGGCATTCCTTATGTGTTTAAAGCCTCTTTTGACAAAGCGAATCGCAGTTCTGTCCATTCGTACCGTGGCCCTGGTATGGAAGAGGGATTGAAAATATTTGAAGAGCTTAAGCAGACATTCGGCGTGAAAGTGATCACCGATGTGCATACCGAAGCGCAGTGTCAACCTGTGGCCGAAGTGGCCGATGTGATCCAGTTGCCTGCATTCTTAGCCCGTCAAACCGATTTGGTTGAAGCGATGGCAAAAACAGGTGCGGTGATCAACGTTAAGAAACCTCAGTTTATGAGCCCTGGGCAAGTAGGTAACATCGTTGATAAGTTTGCAGAATGCGGTAACGAGCAAATTATCTTATGTGAACGTGGTTCATGCCTTGGATACGATAATCTAGTGGTTGATATGCTTGGTTTTGGTGTGATGAAAAATGTGTCCGGAGGTAGCCCAATCATTTTTGATGTGACTCACTCTCTGCAAATGCGTGACCCATCGGGAGCGGCTTCTGGCGGTCGACGCGAGCAAACGGTTGAACTGGCGAAAGCGGGTCTTGCCACTGGGATCGCAGGGTTGTTTATCGAAGCTCACCCTGATCCAGACAAAGCACTGTGCGATGGTCCTTCTGCTCTGCCTCTTGATAAGCTTGAGCCATTTTTGGCGCAGATGAAGACGCTTGATGATTTGATCAAAGGGTTCGAGCACATCGATATTAAATAGTCGTTCCGACACGACTGAAACTTTTAAGCGAGGCTCATCGATTGAGCCTCGTTTTTTTTGGGGCGTATTTACTGTAATGGCGCGCCGCAAACCGCTGTTACGCTGACATGACCCTGTTTCGACCCGACTCTTTAGCGTTATAGAGCGCCATATCTGCTTTTCCTATGGCGTATTTCAATTGGCTATCAAACTGTTTACCATGCCAAAATCCGATGGATAAGGTTACCGCGGAGCCATGTTCAAATCGCTGTTTTTCACATTGCTGCTTAAGGTAATGACTGAAGAGCTCAACGCTTGCTTTGTCTGTATTGGGTAGAACAATTAAAAACTCTTCGCCGCCATAGCGGATGGCTGTGGCGCCTTCGGGGAGGGCTTGACGTATGAGCGAACCGAGGCGTTGGATGACGTCATCACCTATTTCGTGACCGAACGTATCGTTGATCGATTTAAAGTGGTCAATATCTGCAATGATGATCCCCAGTTGGTCGAATTTTCTGGCCTCGGGTAATACGGTATATCTTAGGTAGTGACGATTATGTAATCCCGTTAACGCGTCGGTTTCACTTAGCTCTTTTAGTTTCCGAGACGAGCGTGTTAGCGCCAGCGACTGTCGGCGGACTTGTCGCTCTTGTTGGTAACGGCTATGAACTTCTTTTTCTCTACGAAATGAGGCCAGTGCGCATATGATCATTGTGGTGATCACAATCGATATGTGGTCGGATTCTTTATTGTAATCCATGTCTAAAAGTCGTGGGTAAAGGAAAATAAGGTAGGGGATTAAGATCGTAACCATACTGGTCAAGGTTAGGCTAAATCGCATACGAGAAAGTGTACCGAGGTAGAGCATAATGAGCATGACGCCACTTTGATAGTTGTTGTTCCCCAGTTCAACAGCGATGTAACCAACCCAGTTAACGAGCCAACCCGCAAAAATAAAAAACACCATCTCAGTTGCTTCTAAATGCTTCGATTCCGTCTTAACAGAAACATACAGTGACGTGGCCGCAACGATGACAAACAGAAAGCGTATGATGACAATGTTAAGCGAGTCATGACCCAGGGTTTGATAGTCAAATAGGGCAAACGCTGCGTAAACGACAAGTGCAAACTGCGTGTAGTGGACGTAAGGCTTATAAATATTGTGAAATACGAAGTGGCGAAATCGTAACTCTGAAAAATGGCTCATAAACAAATAGGCATGTTGGTTTATTCAGTATGATATTCTGTTTAATGGGCTGTGTACATCAACGACGTAATAAATCTGTTGAGTCAAGCCGGTATTGTTATACAGTGTTACCCGCGAACTAAACGTTTGCGTGTGAGTTAGTGAACAAAAAAAAAGTTTGCTCGGCAGATAGTTAGGTTTAAATCAATTAACCCGATTACACTATGGTTATCGACACACGCCCCCGTAGTGAGTCGTAACAAAGTTTTCGTATGTTGAATCAATAAAAATAGGCGAGATAATGAAGGAACATAAGTTTTTAAAAACAGCAGTAGCCTCTATGCTACTTGCCACCCTTGCAGGGTGTGCATCTCAAGGACCAGCCTGGGAAGAAGACAAAACCTACCAATTAACTGTTTTGCACACCAATGACCACCATGGTCGTTTCTGGCATAACAAATACGGTGAGTACGGCATGGCAGCTCGTAAGACCTTGATCGACTCAATTCGTGCTGAAGTCGCTGCATCAGGAGGTGAAGTGTTACTTCTATCTGGTGGTGATATCAATACAGGTGTGCCAGAGTCAGATCTACTTGATGCAGAACCAGACTTTAAAGGCATGACCATGATTGGTTACGATGCTATGGCTATCGGTAACCATGAGTTCGACAACCCACTGCACGTGCTTGATATGCAAATGGGCTGGGCAGACTTCCCTATGCTTTCTGCAAACATTTACGATAAAGAGACGGGTGAGCGTAAGTACCAAGCGTATCAAGTATTCGAAAAACAAGGCATCAAGATTGCGGTTGTCGGTTTCACTACAGCAGATACTTGGAAAATTGGTAATCCAGAATATATTGGTGGCTTAGAGTTCCGTGCACCAGAAGATGAAGCTAAAGTTGTTTTGGCTGAAATCGAAGCCAACGAACAAGCAGACTTAGTTTTTGCTGTGACGCACATGGGTCACTTTGCCGATGGCAAACACGGTGGCAATGCTCCGGGTGACGTTACCCTTGCACGCTCACTTGAGCCAGGCCAGCTAGACCTTATCGTTGGTGGTCACTCTCAAGAGCCAGTTTGTATGGAAGGTGAGAACCGTGTTGCAGACTTTAGCCCTGGTGACGAATGTAAACCAGACCAACAAAATGGCACTTGGATTGTTCAAGCGCATGAGTGGGGCAAATACGTTGGCCGCGCTGATTACGAGTTCCGCAACGGTGAATTAAGCCTTGTGAGCTACGATCTGATCCCAGTAAACCTTAAGAAGAAAATCAAGGTTGATGGTGAGTCTCAACGTGTATTCATCCAAGACGAAATTGCAGCCGATGCTGAGATGCAAGCGTTCTTGCAGCCTTATCAAGACAAAGGTCAAGCTGAGCTAAACGTTACCATTGGTACTATCAACGATACCTTAGTGGGTGAGCGCGCGATTGTTCGTTCTTCACAAACCAACTTAGGCCGTTTGATCGCAACTGCGCACATGGAACGCGCTAAAGCTGATTTTGCTGTCATGAACTCTGGTGGTGTACGTGCTTCTATCGCAACCGGCGATGTGACGTATAAAGACGTGCTAACAGTTCAGCCGTTTGCTAACGCCCTTACTTATACCGACATGAGCGGTAAAGAAGTGCTTGAGTACCTAACTGCGGTAGCAACCAAAGAAAAAGACTCTGGTGCATTTGCCCAGTTTGCAGGCGTATCGTTGACTGTGTCTAACGGTCAAATCAGTGACGTATTGATTGGCGGTATGCCGGTCGATATGGCTAAGACTTACCGCTTCACTGTACCGAGCTTTAACGCATCTGGTGGTGACGGATACCCGAAAGTGACGGGTCACCCTGGCTACGTAAATACTGGCTTTGTGGACGCGGAAGTGCTGAAAGAGTTTATTGAAACAAACAGCCCAATCGACGTTTCTAAATTTGAGCCAATGGGCGAGATTACGTACAAGTAATCAAGCTTAGTAAAACAGCGTTATAACTTAGAGGCTAGACTTGTTCTAGCCTCTTTATTATTGTAAACATTAAACCCAATTACACTGCTGCCATGACTCCTGCTGTTAATCTTCTTAAAAAGAAAAAAATCACCCATTCCCTGCACAGCTTTGAGCACGATCCAAACAGTCGTAACTTTGGTATGGAAGCGGCCAAAGCGCTAAACCTTGATCCTAAGTGCGTATTTAAAACGTTGCTTTTCTCACTGAATGGCGCGGCCAAACAACTGGCCGTTGCGATTGTCCCAGTGGATTCGTCATTGAATTTGAAACTAGCGGCCAAGGCGGCAGGCGTTAAAAAAGCCGAGATGGCTGAGCCTACCATTGCCCAGGCGGTGACAGGGTATTTAGTGGGTGGCATAAGCCCCATCGCACAGAAAAAAGCGCTGCCAACCTTTATAGATGACAGCGCATTGAAATTGAAACAGATTTTGGTGAGCGGTGGTAAGCGTGGGCTCGATATACAACTGTCACCGCAAGATTTGGCAGCGGTGACACGTGCCCGGTTTATGCCTCTTAAACAGGGGGATTAACGCTTAAGTCCAAGTGTTCCGCTTTTACGTGGTCGACTGGGTGTGGAAGAGCCGTTGTCTGAGTGTGGCTTGGCACCATGGCGTCTTTTATTTGGATTCGATTTAGGTGCGTGCCTAAACTCATCGGCACCATGGCCTCTATAGGTCTTCTGGTTGCGTCTTGCCTTAGAGCTTTGGTTTTCTTCACGGCTATCAAACAATTTGGCATCAGTCGCTCTACGAATGCGTTGACCCGTTTGATCTTTTTTTGATGCTTCTTCTGTACCGCTAGAGCCTTCAACAAGTGATAAAATTTGCTTAACTTCCACGTCCGTTAAGTAACGCCACTCTCCGTTGGGAATGCCATCAATGCTGATATTCATAATACGTACTCGACGCAGTTTAAATACTTCATAGCCAAGCGCTTCACACATGCGGCGAATTTGTCGATTCAAACCTTGAGTAAGTACAATGCGGAAACTGTATTTGCTCTCTTGAGTCACCTTACACGGAAGTGTCACCGTGTCTAAAATAGACACACCGCGTGACATAGACTGAATAAACTTATCCGTGATAGGTCTGTCTACCCGTACTACATACTCTTTTTCGTGGTCATTACCGGCACGTAGGATTTTGTTGACGATGTCGCCGTCGTTGGTCAAGAAGATCAAACCATCTGACGGTTTATCCAAGCGACCAATAGGGAAGATGCGCTGCTTATGCCCAATGAAGTCAACAATGTTTCCGGGTACGTCTCTTTCCGTTGTGCAGGTGATACCGGTTGGCTTGTTGAGGGCAATATAAATCGGTTTAGCCTTAGCTTTTAATGGCTTGTTGTCGATCAATACGGTGTCATTGTCGGTTACTTTAAGCCCCATCTCTGGCTTAATACCGTTCACTGTGACTCGGCCAGCGTCGATCAACTTGTCGGCTTCGCGGCGTGAGCAAAATCCTGTTTCGCTAATAAACTTGTTTAATCTTTTTTCAGTAGTCATAGGTATCCTTTACGTTTCTCAACGGCTTATTGGTCGGTTAGCCAAGTCGCTTTTGATGGCGTTCGCGAGTTTCTTGCTTTTTCGCGTCACTTTTTCTTAGCATTAAATAGAGTGCTCCGGTGCCACCGTGCTGTGGTAGAGCAGAGTGCGCACACATTACCTCAGGGATGTGTTCAAGCCAAGCAGCAAGATAGCTTTTTATAAGCGCTGGCGGGTTTGAGTGATGCCCTTTACCGTGAACAATGACCACAGTTCGAATATCAAGTCGCATGCAGCGTTTTACAAATTCTATGACCTCATCACGAGCGTGCTTAAGCGATTTCTTGTGCAAGTCGAGTCTTGCTTGAATCGGGTACTTACCTAATCGGAGCTTTTTGTACACACCATCTTGTACACCATCTTTCTTATATTCGATGAGATCATCGGGCTTAATGATTGGTGCATTATCGAGTGTCAAATAGTCGCTCAGTGGCTCCGACTCTTTTACGGCGGCGGCTTGACGAGCCAATTGTGCATCAGTAATGCGAGATTTATTTTCGTGGTTGGTGGTGTCTTGTTTGAGAGGGGTAACATCGCCCATCATTTGACGAAACAGATCTTCGCCATCTAATGCATCATTGGACATGATTGGAATCTCAATGGATATTTTGTCCAATTATATTCAGAGTTGCGCGGAAATCCCAATAAAAAAACCGGAGCGATTAGGAAATCTCTCCGGCAGCAACATACCCATTGCGAATTGATTTAGTGAGGAGATTTGTCACTCATAACTTTGTAAACAAAAAAGCCGAAAAAGAATATCATCAACGCGAACGCGCCAAAGATGACTAACATTGAAGAGAGGCCGACACTATTTCCAAACAGCTGATCCATCCAAAAATCCATTTTCAAACCCTTGTAGAAAGTCAGAAGACAAGCACTAAATTAATCTGCTGATGCTTTTTTGTACTGATCTGGATCAATTGTTTTTCATTTGTTGTGGGTGTGGAAAGTTTGTAATAACAAAATGTTAAAGAGATCACCTTGGGGGTTCTGGTGCACTTAGCAAGTAAGGGTAAAAAAATTGAAAAAAAGGGTTGCATCGTTCACTCGAATCCGTATTATTGCGGCTCTCGAAGGGCAACGGCCATTGAGAGACTGATTCGGTGAATAGCGCAGCTTGGTAGCGCATCTCGTCCCTTGGGTATAAGGGGACCAGAGGGTTAGACCCTCGAAATGAGATAAATACTGGGAATACAGTTCGGTGAATAGCGCAGCTTGGTAGCGCATCTGGTTTGGGACCAGAGGGTCGGGGGTTCGAATCCCTCTTCACCGACCACCTTTAAAAAGCCTCGCTATATTAGCGAGGCTTTTTGCTATTTGAAGTTTAAAAATTCGAACGTTAATGTGTCATTGGCATCGACAGCCCAGCGGGTCGGGTGCGGAAGCCCGCCGCGTTCGAATCCCTCTTCACCGACCACCTTTAAAAAGCCTCGCTATATTAGCGAGGCTTTTTGCTATTTGAAGTTTAAAAATTCGAACGTTAATGTGTCATTGGCATCGACAGCCCATCGGGTCGGGTGCGGAAGCCCGCCGCGTTCGAATCCCTCTTCACCGACCACTTTTAAAGAAGCCTCGCTATACTAGCGAGGCTTTTTGCTATCTGAAGTAGTAAAATTAAAACGTTAAAATGAAAGTGGCATCGACAGCCTATCGGGTTGGGTGTGGCAGCCCGTCGCGTTCCAATCTCGCATGTCGAAACAGCCATCCAACACTCTCAACTTGCCTCCCTCCTATATCTTGCTAAAATGTCGCGCAAATTGATTGATTTCGGCCATCCGGCCCATTACTAAGGTTAACTCATGACGGTAAAAACACGTTTTGCTCCAAGTCCAACTGGCTATTTACACGTTGGTGGTGCACGTACAGCACTATACTCTTGGCTTTTTGCTAAGAAAAATGGCGGGGAATTTGTGTTGCGTATTGAAGACACAGACCTTGAGCGTTCTACTCAAGAAGCTGTGGACGCAATTTTAGAAGGCATGAGCTGGATGGGTATGGAGTGGGATGAAGGTCCTTACTACCAAACCAAGCGCTTTGATCGTTACAACGAGATGGTTGATCAGTTACTTGCCGATGACAAAGCGTATAAGTGCTATGCATCAAAAGAGCTGTTAGATGAGATTCGCGCTGAGCAAGAAGCAGCTAAAGAGATGCCTCGCTACGATGCAGAGCACCCTAAAATAAAAGCAGTAAACGAGGCGGCAAAAGACGGCGATCCTTGCGTGATTCGTTTCCGCAACCCTAAGGGTGGCAGTGTTGTGTTTGAAGACCAAATTCGTGGCCGCATCGAGATTGGCAACGAACAGCTAGATGACCTAATTATTCGTCGTACTGACGGCTCACCGACTTATAACTTCTGTGTTGTCGTTGATGATTGGGATATGGGTATCACTCACGTAGTACGTGGTGAAGACCATATCAATAATACACCGCGTCAAATTAATATTTACGAAGCATTAGGTGCACCAGTTCCAACGTTCGCCCACTGTGCAATGATCTTGGGCGATGACGGCGCTAAACTGTCAAAACGCCATGGCGCAGTGTCAGTGATGCAATACCGCGATCAAGGTTATTTACCAAACGCACTGAACAACTACTTGGTTCGTTTGGGGTGGTCTCATGGTGATCAAGAAATCTTTTCTCAGCAAGAGATGATTGAGTTGTTCTCCTTGGATGCGATTAGCAAATCAGCGTCTGCATTCAATACAGACAAGCTGTTGTGGCTAAACAACCACTACATTAAAACTTCCGATCCTGCATATGTCGCTGAGCACCTTCAATGGCACTTAGATGACCAAGGCATTAACACAGACAATGGTCCAGCCATTGAAGCTGTCATTTCACTCGTAGGTGAGCGTTGTAACACCTTGGTTGAACTGGCACAGCAGTCTCGTTATTTCTATGAAGATTTCTCTGAGTTTGACGCCGCTGCAGCGAAAAAGCATCTTCGTGGTGTGGCAAAAGGCCCACTAGAGCTGGCATTAGCTAAAGTTGAGGCACTATCAGATTGGTCTACTGATGCCATTAAGCAGCAGGTGATCGCTGCGGTCTGTGAAGAACTAGAAATTGGAATGGGTAAGATCGGTATGCCGCTTCGCGTTGCAGTCACAGGTGGTGGCCAATCACCGTCAGTTGATGCAGTTATGGAGCTCATTGGTAAGGAGCGTTGCGTGCAGCGTATGAAGCTGGCGTTAGAATTTATTGCACAGCGAGAAGCAAACGCCTAATCCTTTAACCAAAGTTGCTTTAAAGCCTGTTCAAATTTTGAACGGGCTTTTTTGTACTGATCAATCTAATAATTTTGTCCTATTCACATCCCGAACTCTAACGCATTGAATATTGATTCAACATGTCGTATGGTTAAACAGCGGATGGTATAGGAATAATAATGAATAAGCTAGGTTGGGTACGACGACTCGCAGTATGGATACTGCTTGTCTGTGCTCCAGTGACGTTTGCTGCGATTGAAGGAAGGTACGTCGTTGCAACGGAATCTGATGATGTAATCACTAAAACACTCTTCGACGAAGTGTCTGAGCAACTAGGCTTAGATATCGTCTATTTAGAGTACCCGAATTTTGACGCTTTGTTGAAAGGGGTGGCGAGTGGTGAAAGCGACTTTGCGGCAAACATTACCTTTACCGAATCGCGTGCACTAGATTACAATTTTTCCAGTCCGACGAATATCGAATATACCTACCTGTTTACTCAGTACCAATCAGAGTTTAACTGGGATAAAGCCACCAAAGTGGCCGCACCTAAAAACACTATTTTTGTTGAACTCATCAAAGAACGCTACCCACATGTTTGGGTGGCCGAGTTTGATGGCGTGGAGCAAGGGCAGTTGTGGTTGTCTATGTCGCTTGTAGACGCGATGATAGATGCGATTCATAACTTAAAGCCGATGCTCGAGGAAGGGTATGAGGCGCAAATTCTTAACGATCAATTGCCGATAAAGCCTGTCTCTATTGTTGCTCCTAAAGGACAACACCAGGAATTGCTCGATGCTATGGTTAAAGTGATCCATCAGCCGGATGTGCAAAGAAAGCTTCGAGAAAATGTACTGGCGTATCAATTTGAAATTAGACAAAAGGCCTTACAAAAACAGTCTCAAGATCTTCCTGAGAGTCACTCCGAACCAATAAGCATTGTGGTAGAGAACCTTTATCCGTTTGCACGTTATTTGGAAAGTGGGGATATTGAAGGGATCAGTGCTGATACGGTTTTGCATGCCTGTGATCTGATTGGGGTTGAGTGTGACATAGTGAGCCAGGCTGGTGACAGTTGGGATGATATTTACACTGCGTTTAAGCAAGGGAAAGTGGATGCGATTGCACCTCTGACGATTTCTGATGCACGTAAAGAGTTTGTCCACTTTACCAGTCCACATTACTTCCCTGTCGCTGTTTTAGCTAAGCGTAGCGGATATAAACATCAGGTTTATGGCAATGTGTCTGAGCTATTAATCGAACGCATTGGCGTTGTAAATAATGACTTCTTTGAAGAGCTGCTGAATGAACTGCTTCCGCAAAAGCAGCTCTATCAGTATGAAAATCAAGATGAATTACTAAAAGCACTACTGCGTCAGGAGATTGATTACATCGCTCTTGATCGCAGCAAGCTCAATCAGTGGCTAGTGGAAGACGATAAGCTTGGTATTGAAGAAGAGCTGAGTATCGAGCCATTTCATGTGTCTGAAATCGCAATGGGATTCCAAAAAAATCCGTACGGTGAACAATTGGCCCATTTGTTTTCAATGGCGTTTAGGTTAATTGATACTGAGCAGATTAACGCGCGCTACGATTTAACCCCCGACTGGAGAGAAACGCTCGCTCGAGAAAAAGAGTACGCAAGTAAGTTCCAAATGGTCTTATGGATTGCGTTGGTGCTAGCGGCATTGACTGCGTGGTACATGTTTAGACTGTCGCTAACCGATAATTTAACCGGCCTATACAATCGCCGAGCCATGTACCTACTTTATGGCCGCGGGCTAAAAGCAAAACAGTCGTTGTGCTACCTTGACGTCAATAAATTTAAGCAACTCAACGATACCTATGGTCACCATTTCGGTGATCGAGTACTGCAACAATATTCACGTCACCTGAAAATGCAATTGCCAGGGCGAGCATTCCGTATTGGTGGTGATGAGTTTGTCGTGGTTTGTCGAATACCAAAAGAGCCATTGGTTGAGCTGATTACCTCGCTTAAAAAGTTCAGAGTAGAGATAGAAGGGGCGCAACCGATTGATATCGATGTCTCCGTGGGCCTTTATACTCATGAACATGTGAATTGGTCATTTGAAAATATCCTACGTATGACCGATCGCGCTATGTATACCGCAAAGAAAGAAAGTGACGACCAGTGTGTTATCGTTGAAGGCCCGCAGTCTAAAGTTGCGTAGTAACAATGATGGGTGCTAATTAGGGTCTTGATGCTTTACTTGGTACATTTTCTCATCGGCTTTTCGCAATAGGACATCAATGTCCTTACTATCTTTGTTAAAAATGGCATACCCAAAGCTGCAGCTGATAGTCACCTGTTTTGCCGATTTTACGTTCTCATCAAGGTGAACAGGCTCGGTTTCTAATCGATCTTTTAGATTTTTAATAATGATGTCTACATCCGACTCTAGTCCCACCCTAGGTATAAGAGCGATAAACTCATCGCCACCGACTCTCGCAACCACGTCGGTGCCCCGCAAACCCGATTTGAGCCGGTTGGCCGCTGCAAGTAAGACTTTGTCACCAGCACTGTGCCCGTAGGTGTCGTTAATCGCCTTAAACTTGTTTAAGTCAATATTGAGCACGGTAAACACACTATTAGTTCGTGTCGCGTGATCGGCAAGTTGATTGAGCGTATACATCAGGTAGCGTCGATTGGGTAATTGTGTGAGGTCATCTTGCAGCGATTGACGATTTGCGGTTCTGTAAAGGCGATAGATCATAATGAAGGCAATGCACAACAGCGCCAAGATTGCGTAGCCAATTAAGCGGATTTTGGCGTAACTGTTCCATATATCCCAGTGCAGGTTGGTCTGAATTTTTCGACTTTCAATTCGCCATTGATTCAATGGAAAGTAGATCTCTTGGCTTGCGTCACTGTGATCGATTAGCTCGCCATAGACGGGTTTTTTCTTATCAATACCGTAATCGTCGGAGTAGATGGCAATCTGATACTCATCGGTCAATGCTAGCACTCCTGCTTGCTCTAGCAGGACGTTCCAATCTAATTCTAAGCTCAACCCTCCCCAATAACGATCATTATCTGGGGGATCGATATAGACAGGTAAACGCAGTATCAGTACCTCTGAACTCATGTTGGTTCTCATGGGGCCATTAAGCACCGGTGCTTGATTGATTTGAGCTGTTAGAACACCAGGCCAGTGGCTGGGCGAAAACGGCAATCGCATACCCACGTATTGTTGGCTGTTTGCCATTGGGTAGACAGTCGCTACTCTATCGTGTGGGGCGATGATCACGGTTCTTAGTATTTGCGAGTCTCTTAGCATCGACTCAGCTAACGTTTGCCAATGTTGCTGTGACGAATTTTGCGCAACCACGATGTAGTTGGTGAGTCGAGAGGCGCGAAGAATTTCGTTGGTTATTAGGGTTTCAAAGCGAGCACTGACAGATTGCAACGTAATGGTTGCCGCATTGAGTTTGTCCTGCTTGTTGGATTGGTACGCGGCATATTGCATCTGTTCTATAATTATCACAGCGACAACGATTAACAAAATAAACAGCATGCGCATAAACCAACGGAAGTAAGTGACCGTGTCGTTCAAATATCGAGCCCCTACATCTGTGTTCAATCTTAAAGTCTAGACCAAAGTAGTGTGGAGTGCTTTCGCACCTACGTGACACAGCTTGAGAAATGTCATTAAGATCGAGAACAATTTCTTTTAGTGTGACCACCGCAGTTACACATTGTTTAACAATAGTTCAACATAGTCCAAAAGGTAGTACACCAACAGAATTTATCGAGAGGTAGTGGGTGACGAATAGGATTTTGGTGGTCGATGATGACCAAGAAATTGGCGTGTTACTCAAAGAGTATTTTGAGCAAGCTGGCTATCACTTAGATGTGGCGGAAGACGGTGATGCGCTGGAGGCGTATTGGGCATCGCATTCTGAGCCGGACTTAGTTCTTTTGGATGTTATGCTTCCGGGTGATGATGGCTTCGAGTTGTGTCGAAAGTTACGGGCTCGGTCTAACGTACCCATTATCATGCTAACAGCCGTATCGGACGAGATGGACCAGATAGTCGGGCTTGAGCTCGGTGCGGACGATTACGTGGCCAAACCGTTTAATCCTCGCCAGTTGATGGCAAGAGTCAAGGCATTGCTCAGGCGCACCAAAACTTCCCGTGATGCAGGGCACGAGGGACCGCCTAGCTTTTACTATTTTGGTGATTGGAAATTAGAAACCTTGTCGCATCGTTTGATCCACCAAGTCGACCAAACGATAGTTGATTTGTCGGGCAGTGATTTTGCCTTATTGCTGCTTTTTCTTCAGCACCCCAACCAAGTGCTTGATAAAGACACAATAACAAGACAAACCAAAGGACGTGAAAGTTTACCTTTCGAGCGCGGGCTAGATGTTCAACTGAGTCGGTTGAGGCAGCGCCTTGGATCGAGCGAAGAGACACCCGTGTATATTAAAACAATTCGCGGTAATGGCTATCTCTTTACTGCGCCTGTCGATGCACAACACTCGTAAGGCCTGACATGACTCTGATCCCACGGACTTTAGTGTCACGCACCATCACTCTTACACTGTTTGCGATCATTTTTGCGCAGGCAATCACCACGAGTATTTGGTACGTAAATGAAAGAAAACAAGCGCTTATAGGAATTGAAGCGGCCGCTACTAATATGGCGAATATGTTTGCTTCAACGGTGCAATTCTTTGATTCTCTGCCTATTGAATATCGCCATATCGTGCTGGATCAAATAAGAAACATGGGAGGAACTCGGCATTTTGTGTCGTTCAACCAAAAAGAATTGTCTATGCAGTATCTTCCGGCCTCAGAGTACACCGAGATTGCCATTAGCTCAGTAAAAAATGAGGTCAATAAAGCGCTACCTCAAGTGCAGGATATCGTGGTTAACTTTGCGCTGGCAAAAGATCTCAAGATTTTAAAAGACGATATCTATCTTGATGATTTACCAAAATCTTGGGCTCATCACACATTAACGGTTCCTTTGGTTGATTCACCAATTATGGTTGTGCAGTTGCGAATTGCGCAGGGGCAATGGATATATATAGCAGCATTGCTGCCTTCTCCGTACACCATGCTTGGGCGAGATTTGATGCCTTGGGCGCAGTTGCAAGTTACCAGCATTGCTACGTTGATCGTCCTGTTGACCACTTTTTTAATGCTTAGGAGACAGGTTAAACCTCTTAAACGTTTGGCAGGGCGTGCGCGCTCGTTGAGTTTTGACAGCTCGCAACCGCCCCTTAAAGAGGAAGGTGTGACTGAAGTATTGATTGCAACCAGAGCATTCAATCGCATGCAACAGAGAATACAAGCTTATATTCGTGATAGAGAAACTTTGTTTAGTGCTATCTCACATGATTTAAAAACGCCTATTACTCGCTTAAGGCTGCGCACCGAGCTATTGGTTAGTGATGAAAAGCGGATGAAGTTTACTCAAGACCTTGATGAGCTGGAATTAATGGTGAAAGGTGCCCTTCAGTGTGTCAAAGAGACGGATTTGCATGAAAATGTTGAACCTGTTCATATCGGAAGACTGATCAAAAATGTTGCCGAAGTTCATAATCATCAAGGGGTGAAGGTTGTACTGCCTATGGATGAATGGCCTGCACTCTATGCTCGGCCATTAGCGTTAAAACGCGCGTTAACAAATTTGATAGATAACGGCGTGAAGTATGGCCATAGGGTGACTGTTCGACATACCAATTTGTTCGGCACCTTATTCATTTTATTGCAGGATGACGGCCCAGGCATCGCAGAGAAGCAAGTAAAACGCGTGTTCCAGCCTTATGTCAGGATTGCTGATGACAGTGACGGGCATGGTCTTGGATTGGGCATCGCGCAAAATATTATTCATGGACATGGTGGAGAGTTACTCTTGAAAAACCGACGTTGTGGCGGTTTGAATGTGTGGATATTATTGCCCCTCGAAATGTAACACGACTGTTACACTGCGGTTACACTTTGTATCGGTGACGTTGATTAATCCCGCGTAGACTGAATGTGTTGGAAATCCAACCACAACTACATGGAAGAATAATAAAATGAAACTGAAACAAACCCTACTTACACTATCTGTTATGGCTGCCACGGTAGCTCCTGCCTTCGCTGGCGAAGTTGAAGTATTGCACTGGTGGACTTCGGGTGGCGAAGCCAAATCGGTCGCAGCACTTAAAGGTATGCTAGAAGAACAAGGTCACTCTTGGAAAGATTTCGCGGTTGCTGGTGGTGGCGGCGAAAGTGCGATGACGGTTCTTAAAACGCGCGCAGTATCTGGCAATCCTCCTTCAGCAGCTCAAATTAAAGGTCACGACATTCAAGAATGGGGTGGACTTGGCTTCCTAACCACCTTAGATGACGTGGCAGCGGAAGAAAAATGGGACGATAACGTGCCGTCTATGGTTACGGACATTATGAAGTTTAACGGCGAGTATGTAGCCGTACCTGTCAACGTTCACCGTGTAAACTGGCTGTGGGCTAACCCAGCAGTGTTCGAAAAATCAGGCGCTCAAGTGCCTACAACCTTGGATGAGTTTTTTGTTGCTGCTGAAAAAATCAAGGCAGCAGGCTTTATCCCACTTGCGCATGGTGGCCAAGCTTGGCAAGACGCAACAGTTTTTGAAGCGATTGCATTGGATGTCTTGGGCTCAGAAGACTATGTGAAAGCCTTTGTTGACCTAGACATGGATGTATTAGGCGGCGAAAAAATGGTGGAAGTCTTCGCCAAGTTCCAAAAAGTTCATGACTACATCGACTCCAACTCTCCAGGTCGCGATTGGAACGTCGCTACGTCTATGGTAATCAACGGTGAAGCTGCGATGCAGATCATGGGTGACTGGGCGAAAGGTGAATTTACTGCTGCAGGAAAAATGCCAGGTAAAGATTATGTGTGTGTACCCGCACCAGGTACAGCAGGGCAGTTTACTCACAACGTAGACAGCTTTGCGTTTTTCGAGCTTGATGATAAAGAGAGTCAAATGGCTCAAAAAGCACTTGCAGCAACTATCCTAGATAAGGATTTCCAAGAAGTCTTTAACCTCAATAAAGGTTCGATTCCAGTTCGCTTGGATATGGATATGAGCAAGTTTGACCAGTGTGCATTGGATTCAATGGCTACCTTTAAAGAGTCAGCAACAACGGGTGATCTTGTCCCGAGTATGGCTCACGGTATGTCGACTACTAGCTATGCACAAGGGGCTATCTACGATGTAGTGACTAACTTCTTTAACGACTCTTCGGCCGACCCTAAAGAAGCCGCCTCAAAACTGGCTAAAGCTGTTAAAGCTGCCATGTAATTGGCATCAAACCCTTTCAAATTGGGCACATAACGCCCGACATTTAAACGCCTATCTCACCACCATTGCAGTGGTGAGATAGCTCATTACCTTACCTTTCCCAAGGACTTGATATGGATACGGTGGTTCCTATGACGAGTTCGAAACAAAGCCCCTCTATTATGGATAGATTGCAATCTGTGTTACCTAAACTGGTGTTAGCTCCGAGTATGGTGCTCACAGTGGTGTGTATTTATGGGTTCATCTTTTGGACTGGGCTTCTTTCGGTTACCAACTCGCGTTTTTTACCTAGTTACGATTTAGTGGGTCTAGCCCAATACCAAAAGTTGATGGAGAACGATCGTTGGATTACCTCGATCACTAACTTAGGTATTTTTGGACTGATGTTTATGCTGGTGGCTATTGGCCTCGGTGTATTTTTAGCCATTTTGTTGGATCAAAAAATTCGTAATGAAGGCGCAATTCGCACGATTTATCTCTACCCAATGGCTTTGTCGTTCATTGTCACAGGTACGGCTTGGAAGTGGATCTTAAACCCAGGTTTAGGTCTTGAAAAAATGATGCAAGACTGGGGCTGGACGTCATTCACTTTCGACTGGTTGGTCAACTCAGATATGGTGGTATACAC
Organism: Vibrio ulleungensis; assembly: GCF_016900875.1. GTDB lineage: Bacteria > Pseudomonadota > Gammaproteobacteria > Enterobacterales > Vibrionaceae > Vibrio > Vibrio ulleungensis. The sequence continues at coordinate 702,131 of NZ_JAFEUM010000002.1, read as the reverse complement.
CTTGGTTATTGCTGCTGTGTGGCAATCGTCTGGGTTTGTTATGGCGCTTTTTTTGGCGGGGCTTCGCGGAATTGATGAATCCATTGTTCAAGCAGCGCGCATCGACGGTGCATCGCTCCCCACCGTGTACCGACGTATTTTGTTACCTTGTTTGCGACCGGTCTTCTTCAGTGCTGTTATCGTCACTTCGCATATTGCGATCAAGAGTTTTGACTTGGTCACAGCAATGACCGCGGGTGGGCCAGGCTATTCGTCGGACTTGCCAGCACTGTTTATGTACGCGCACTCTTTTACACGAGGTCAGATTGGTCTAGGTGCTGCCAGTGCCATGATGATGCTAATGGGGGTACTGGCGATTCTTGTACCTTACTTATACTCAGAGCTTAGGGAGAGACGATAATGGGACGTTCAATGTCGTTTCATCGCTTTGCGATATATAGCTTATTAATACTGTTTTGTCTTTTTTACCTAATGCCACTGTTTGTGATGGTCACAACGGCGTTTAAGACGTTACCCGATATTAAAGCCGGTAACTTAATGAGTCTTCCTCAAGAGTGGGTGTGGGATGCATGGTCCAAAGCCTGGTCTAGCGCCTGTACTGGCGTGAAATGTGATGGTGTGAAGGGCTATTTTTGGAACTCTTTTCAGATGGCAGTTCCCGCTGTGGCTCTGTCTACCTTGTTAGGCGCATTTAACGGTTATGTCATTTCTAAGTGGCGTTTTAGAGGCAGCGATCTGTTTTTTAGCTTGTTGCTATTTGGCTGCTTTATCCCGTTTCAAGTGGTGTTGCTGCCTATGGCTGCGTTACTTGGCAAACTCGGGCTTGCTAATACCACTGCTGGATTGGTCTTTGTACACGTCGTCTACGGTATGGCCTTTACGACTCTGTTTTTCCGAAACTTTTATGTTGCAGTACCGGATGAATTGATTAAGGCAGCAAAGCTTGATGGAGCGGGTTTCTTTACCATGTTCTTCCGCATTCTGATGCCCATATCAACTCCGATTATTATGGTGACGGTGATCTGGCAATTTACCTCCATTTGGAACGATTTTTTGTTCGGAGTGGTGTACTCAGGTTCTGAAACGCAGCCAATCACGGTGGCATTGAACAATCTGGTGAATACCTCTACTGGGGTGAAAGAATACAACGTCGACATGGCGGCAGCGATTATTGCCGCACTTCCAACGCTGTTGGTTTATGTACTAGCAGGCAAATATTTTGTACGCGGCCTTACCGCGGGCTCAGTCAAAGGATAATGACATGGCAACTTTACAACTAAAATCTATTCGCAAAACCTATCCTAAGGCTGACATCGAAACCTTAAAAGGGATCGACATAGAAATCGACTCAGGAGAATTTCTTATCCTAGTCGGGCCTTCTGGGTGTGGTAAATCCACCTTAATGAATACCATCGCCGGGCTGGAAAGCATCACCGGGGGCGAAATCAAGATTGATGGCCGAAATGTGGAGCAAGTGGCCCCCAAAGATCGTGATATTGCTATGGTCTTCCAATCTTACGCTCTGTACCCAAACATGACGGTTAGAGGCAACATCGCATTTGGTTTGGAAATGAAAAAAATGCCGAAGCCAGAAATTGATTTAGAAGTTCAGCGCGTAGCTGAAATGCTTCAAATCGAGCAATTGCTGGATCGTAAACCGTCGCAATTGTCTGGGGGGCAAAGGCAGCGTGTTGCAATGGGCCGAGCGTTGGCACGTCGACCTAAGCTGTACCTGTTTGATGAGCCGTTATCCAATTTGGATGCGAAACTGCGCGTTGATATGCGTCATCAAATTAAGCGCCTTCACCAACAACTTGGTACAACAATCGTCTACGTTACTCATGATCAAATAGAAGCGATGACACTGGCCGACCGCATTGCGGTAATGCGTGATGGAGAGCTGCAGCAATTGGGTACTCCAGCAGATATTTACAATACTCCGAGTAATTTGTTTGTGGCTGGATTTATGGGGTCGCCATCGATGAATTTTGTTAAAGGCGTTGTTGAGGTGCAGGAAGGTAAATCTCTGTTAGCGCTAGTTGGTGATGATGGCGCAAGATCAATGTTGCCCCTGCCTGCGGGAATGGAATTATGGCAAGGAAAAGAGGTAGTTATGGGTATTCGACCCGAACATCTCTCTGAAGGCAGTGATATGAATCATCAAGACACTAAAGTCACAGGCTTGATTGAAGTATTAGAGCCGACAGGCCCTGATACCATTGCCATGGTACGCTTTTTCAATCAGGAAGTGGCGTGTCGATTATCACCCGATAGCAAAGTGAAGGTGGGTGAAAGCGTCACCTTGAGTATTGATTTACAAAAAGTGGTGTTATTTGACGGACAAACTGAGAAGCGAATTCAACTGAGTAACGACTAATAAGGCCTAAACCTAGATAAATTCAGGGCTAAGGGTAGGGAAGCAAGGCGTAAAAGCCTTGCTTCTTCACGTTTTGACAAAATAAATTAGAACAATCTTTACGTCGATAGTGTATTGATATTAAAAATTAAATTGTGTTAAAAACCCGCACTCCGGGTAAAAAACATACTAAAAGGTTAATTAATTGACATTTCTCTGATTTAAATTTTGTGAGACTCTTGTAGTATCCGTTTCCGCTCAAGTAGGCCATGTGTTGGTTTACTCACCAGAGCTTTTACCCGATACATCGGTGATGCTTGGAGGAGTTAGGATTGTTCTGACGGTAAGGAGACTGAATCTAAACCATTACGAACGTATCAATGAGTCTATTTTTAAGAGCAAGATTAGTATTAATGAAAGTGAAACTTTATTCTATTTTTATCGCCTGTGTAATGTTAGCCCTTCCGCTAGCCATCTCTGCAAACTCCAATACCAATACGGTAAAAGCGAAAAATCAAATTGAGTACGATATTCGACAGTCTTACCACGAAATTGGCCTATCTGACGTTGTAAATTTTAAACTCTATAGCGAAGCGTATCATGCATACGCGACCACTGAAGGCAGAAAAAAGCCCCTACTTACCATCATCGATTACGAACGTCCTTCATCTGAGAAGCGTTTCTATGTTATCGATCTCAATAAAAAAGAGTTGCTATACCACACATACGTTTCTCATGGCGTTAATAGTGGATTGGAAACTGCGACTCAGTTTTCGAACGTAATGAGTTCGAGAAAAACGTCATTAGGCACATTTTTGACCGACGATACTTACTACGGCAGCAACGGTTATTCACTTCGTTTAGATGGCCTGACAGAAGGTCAAAACGACCTTGCTCGTGAACGTTATATTGTTGTGCACGGTGCTGACTACGTGTCGGAATCATTCATAGAGCAAAACGGTTATTTGGGTCGCAGTTGGGGATGTCCTGCACTTGCGCCAGAGCTGACTAAAGAGATCATCGACCTAATTAAAGGTGGCAGTGTTATTTATGCCAGTGCATAACACTTAGCATTAATACGAGCATAGATAGTCTCTCTAAAATTGAAGAACGGGCGTGTTTATAACACGCCCGTTTTTTATTGTTTTTCGTTAACAGTTTGGAGGCCGCACGCGAGTAGATCCCTGTAAATAGATGGGTGACTATTCACCCATTTTGGATAAGAGGTGAGGGTGAATTATCACCCAAATGGCAGTGTGACAATTTGTCCTATTTTGTAAGTCATTGATAGTTAAGTTTTAGTTTGGCTGGCGCGTATCTTGATATAGATAAAGAGTCAGCAGGGATGACGATGTACCCAGCGAACAAAAACGTGAAACAGCCATGTGGCATATAAGAAAAGGACGATTCCATGAAAACCACACTTACCCTTGTAGCAACCTCACTGATCGCTTTATCAAGCGCCAATGCTTTCGCTAACTGTGATGACGGTGAAACCGTTGTTAAGTTTAGTCATGTAACTAATACCGATAAGCACCCTAAAGGGATTGCAGCTTCACTCTTAGAGCAAAGAGTAAATGATGAGATGAACGGCAAGCTGTGTATGCAAGTGTACCCAAACTCGACACTTTACGATGATGATAAAGTTCTCGAAGCGCTGCTTAATGGTGATGTGCACATGGCGGCACCATCTTTGTCTAAGTTTGAAAAAATCACTAAGAAATACCGTATTTTCGATCTTCCTTTCTTGTTTGAAGATGTTGCTGCAGTAGACCGATTCCAAAACTCAGAGGCGGGTGAAAAGCTGAAAAATGCTATGAACCGTCGTGGCGTGAAAGGACTGGCATTTTGGCATAACGGGATGAAGCAAATGTCTGCAAGCCAACCGCTATTGACTCCTGAAGACGCAAAAGGATTAAAGTTCCGTGTTCAGGCATCGGATGTACTGGTGGCGCAATTTGAGCAGCTGGGTGCTAACCCACAAAAAATGTCGTTTAAAGAAGTGTATGGCGGCCTACAGACAAAAGTTATCGATGGTCAGGAAAATACTTGGTCCAACATATACGGCAAGAAATTCTTTGAAGTTCAAGATGGTATCACCGAAACGAACCACGGAATTTTGGATTACTTGGTCGTAACCTCTACGGATTTTTGGGATTCACTGCCAGATGATCAACGTCAGCAGTTGGCTACCATATTGGAAGAAGTTACCACCCTGCGAAATGCAGAATCCACGGCAGTTAACCAAGCCAACAAGAACAACATCATAGAAGCGGGTGGGGTAGTGCGCAGTTTGACCCCCGACCAGCGCCAATTGTGGGTTGAAGCTTTGCAACCGGTATGGAAAAAGTTCGAAAAAGATATTGGTTCTGATCTGATTGATGCTGCTATCGCATCAAACAACTAACCCTTCATTACCCCTTTAATGAGCGGGTGCGCTTGCCCCGCTCTGTTGTTACCTTGGTATATGGATGACCTATGACTTCTAACAACCTAAGCAATCGTAGCTGGACTGATTTTGTGGAAGAAACGCTGATCGCTTTTTTCCTTGGTGCTATGACATTGCTGACATTTACTAATGTTGTATTTCGTTACGTGTTTAACGATAACATCTTATGGGCATTGGAATTAACCGTATTTATGTTTGCTTGGATGGTGCTGGTGGGCGCATCCTACGGTGTGAAACACCATTTCCACATCGGTGTCGATGTGGTGATCAATTTGGCTTCACCTGCAACACGAAAAATCTTTGCGTTAATTGCGGCCTCCTTGTGTTTGCTGTTTTCTGTCTTGCTGTTGATCGGCTCTTGGAACTATTGGTACCCATTTGTGACTGATCGCGCTTGGTACGAGACTGATGATATTCCCATGCCTGAAATATTGCAGTTTTTATCTGACTGGCTTAACGAAGGTGAGCGTTATGAAAAACTGCCCCGTTTCATTCCCTACGCAGCGCTTCCAATTGGCACATTACTGCTGACTCTACGTTTTTGTGAAATCCTTTATAAAGTCGCAACCAACCAGTTGGACCGAATGATCACAAGTCACGAAGCGGAAGAAGATCTTGAAGCGCTGTCCGCAGAGCCAGAAAACCTGGATAAGGAGAAACTCTAATGGCGATTCTCGTTCTATTTCTCATGGTGATTGGCTTTATGCTTGTTGGTGTGCCAATTGCCGTTTCTCTTGGCCTTGCCAGTGTTTTATTCTTAATGGTGCATTCTGATGGATCACTCGCATCGGTGGCACAAACGTTATTTAACGCCTTTGAAGGCCACTACACGTTACTTGCGATCCCGTTCTTTATCTTGGCGTCTAGTTTTATGTCCACAGGTGGCGTTGCACGCCGCATAATCCGCTTTGCTATCGCGATGGTTGGGTGGTTTAGAGGTGGACTGGCCATGGCATCCGTTGTCGCCTGTATGATGTTTGCTGCGCTCTCTGGTTCGTCACCCGCAACGGTTGTTGCTATCGGTAGTATTGTCATTGCCGGTATGGTGAAAAATGGCTACACCAAAGAGTTTGCGGCAGGGGTAATCTGTAATGCGGGTACGCTTGGGATTTTGATCCCGCCGTCCATCGTGATGGTGGTTTATGCCGCTGCAACGGATGTGTCGGTTGGACGTATGTTCCTCGGTGGTGTCATTCCAGGTCTATTGGCTGGGTTGATGCTGATGATTGCCATTTACATTGCCGCCCGAGTTAAAAACCTCCCTAAACAAGACTTTGTTGGCTGGGGAGAAGCCATTCAAGCGGCGAAAGACGCCAGTTGGGGGCTATTGCTCATTGTGATCATTTTGGGCGGTATATACGGCGGCGTGTTTACCCCAACAGAAGCTGCAGCGGTAGCCGCTGTGTATGCATTCTTTATCGCAAACTTTATCTACAAAGATATGGGGCCTTTCGCTGACCCTAATAATAAAGCGAACCCACTGCTAAAAACCTTGCAAACTTTCGTGCATAAGGACACTCAACATACGTTATACGAAGCCGGTAAGCTGACTATTATGTTGTTGTTTATCATAGCGAATGCACTAATTCTTAAGCACGTGTTGACGGAAGAACGCATCCCACAAATGATCACAGAGTCGATGCTTTCAGCAGGCCTTGGACCTATAACCTTCTTAATTGTGGTGAACGTTCTGCTGCTCATCGGCGGTCAATTTATGGAGCCTTCCGGGCTGTTGATTATTGTTGCGCCACTGGTATTTCCAATTGCCATTGCCTTAGGGATTGACCCGATCCACTTAGGGATCATGATGGTGGTGAATATGGAAATAGGAATGATAACGCCGCCTGTGGGGCTCAATTTGTTCGTCACCGCGGGGGTTGCGAAGATGTCGATGCTTCATGTAGTGAAGGCCGCACTGCCTTGGGTTGCAGTGATGTTCTTGTTCTTAATTATTGTGACATATGTACCTTGGGTTTCTACCTGGTTGCCGACTACTTTGATGGGGCCAGAAATTATTACCAAGTAGCGTCATTGTCCTGTGTAATAGCCCGAATTACATTAGCAATACAAAAAGAGCCAGTGTTCACTGGCTCTTTTTATACATGTTCATCAATACTTTTGGTGTCTGGAATGCGCTTATCACGCTGAGTTCTACGGTCGTAGGCTACTTTTGTTTTTGAGTTTCGTCGGTCGTGCTTGTAGCGGCGCTCCATCATAAAAGTGCCTTTCACTTCCACCGTTTCGTAGATGGACTCTATGACCAACTTTTTACAACTATTAGACATCGCTACTCTCCAAACCATTAACTCTTATAAAGAGCTATACGACAATGGTAGTGATTGAGTTCATAAGTTTATCGCTTAATAGTAATGATTGCTTACTCATTTTTGAAACAGCGCTTGTCTATTTGATGCTTTTTCATCTTGTCGTAGAGGGTTTTTCTAGGCAAATCAAGAAGCTCTAGAGTTTGGGTAATGCTGCCATGAGATTGAGCTAAAGCCTGCTCGATAAGCGCTTTTTCGAACGCACTAACCTGTTGAGGCAAACTGGTTGAAGCAGAAGCGGATTCTGGGTTCTCACTTTCCATCGGAATGGATCCAAGCAGCACAAACCGTTCGGCGCAGTTACGTAATTCGCGTACGTTTCCTGGCCAGTCGTGGCGGACTAATGCTGCTTTTTGTTCTGCAGAGAGTGCCTGCGCAGGCCGAGCCAGTTGCGCTGCGCCAATTAACTGGAAATGGTGGAAAAGTGCCAGTACATCATCGGCACGTTCTCGTAAAGGAGGGATATCAATGTGCACTACGTTAAGGCGATAGTAGAGATCGTCTCTAAAAGATCCTTGCTGTGAGAGCTGTTTGAGATCGGTTTTTGTCGCCGCAACAACCCGAATGTCGATAGGCATCAATTGATTTGAGCCGAGACGCTCAATTTCTCGCTCTTGCAAGGCGCGCAGTAATTTGATTTGAGCCGCCATTGGCATGGACTCAATCTCGTCAAGAAACAGAGTTCCTCCATTGGCGTACTCAAGTTTGCCTATGCGCTGCTGCTCCGCCCCAGTAAATGCGCCTTTTTCATGCCCAAACAGTTCACTTTCGATCAAGTTGTCTGCCAGTGCACCGCAGTTGATGGCGACAAAATTATTATCTCTTCGCGAGCTTTGTTCATGTAAGGCACGAGCAACCATCTCTTTACCGCACCCAGTCTCACCAAAAATCAGTACTTCTGTTGGCGTGTCTGCAATTTTGTCGATCAGTAATCTTACTTGTTCGATACCAGCTGATTGGCCAATAATTCTTGGACCCAATGTTTGATTGTGCTTCAGCGCACTTTTTAGTCGGCGGTTTTCGTCCAGCAGAGCCCGCTTTTCGGCCGCTTTCTTGACCGACTTTATTAAGAAGTCATTGGAAAAGGGTTTCTCGATAAAGTCATAAACGCCTTCTCTCATTGCATCGACCGCCATCGCGATATCGCCATGCCCGGTAATTAATATAACCGGAATATCCGGAGACTGCTTAAGCAACGAGCGGTGCAGCGAGAGACCGCTTAAGCCAGGCATACAGATATCGCTGACCACAACGTCTACATGTGGGTCTTGCTTAAGCGCTAGCAATGCAGACTCAGCACTGTCAAACTGAGTGACGGTCAAATCGGCTAACTCGAGACTTTGGCTAATTGCATCACGCAAATCGGCCTCATCATCAATTAAGAATATGTGTGTCATCGTGTCTCACTTGGATCGGTAGGGTCGTACGAGTAGGGCAGCATCACCGTAAAACAAGCACCACCCAAGTCGGAATTACCCGCAGTTAATGTGCCTTTCATGCTGTCGATAAGCTCTTTAGAGATAGATAACCCCAGCCCAAGACCTTGTGTTTTATTGGTAACAAAAGGTTCAAACAGCATGCTTTGCAATTCAGGATCGATTCCTGTTCCTGAATCGTCAAATGCGATGTTTAGCCACGTTGAATCAACAGTAAGAGTAATATCGATTTGCTTTTGTTTGCAGGAAGCAGTGGCCTGAATAGCATTGGTGATGAGGTTGATAAATACCTGCTCAAGCTGAACCGCATGAACTTTTACTAAAGGCAGCGGCAAGTTGGGGGATTGGTGGGGATTTATCACTAACCCACATCGCATCGCTTCAGGGCGCGTGAGCTCTAAAGCTAGCTCCAATATCGGCAGGACTTCTACCCACTGCGCGTCATCGGTACTCGACTTACGTGCAAACGCACGTAGTTGCTGAGAAATTTTAGCCATTCGTTCGGTCAATGAGACGATCTTTTCAAGGTTTTGTTTTGCTCGGTCATAATCGCCACGCTCGATAAACTTCACTCCGTTATCTGAGAAGCTCCGAATTGCCGCCAGTGGGTTATTGAGTTCATGACTGATGCTGGCAGAGAGTTTACCTAACAGGGCCAATTTCGCCGCTTGAATCAAGTCTTGTTGAGCCTGCAATAGGCGCTGCTCTGCAAGCGTTCTCTCTTTAATTTCCACCTGCAGTTTCGCCGTGCGCGCCATAACTTCAAATTCGAGCTTTTGTTGAGATTGCGCTTGCAGCAAATTGAGTTGTTGTAACTTTCGTTTTCGATACCCCGAGAATAGCCAAAAGCTAATGATTAACGCATACACCAGGTGCAAGAAAACCAAGAACCTAAGTAGCCCCCACACCAATGTCTGCTGTTTAGAGAGTACCCACACCTTAAGTTGGTGGTTAGGCAAAGGATGGTGCGCGTAGTAAAACGTATCGGCACTGATTGGTGTGCGCTTTTGGGTTATGCGACCTTGCTGAGAGTTAGGAATTGCGAGAAATCCTAACGAGGAAATAGGGAGGTCCAAGTAGCGACGCTCTTGCTGGATTTCTCGCGTGCGATCGGGTGAAAGAGGGAGTAGCGAGTGAAACAACCACTGCTGACGACTGCTCATAAATACGATGTTGTCTCGGTCGGTTACAATGTAGGTTGCCCCTTTGGTTATCCAATCTTGCTCAATCAGAGAAAGGTCCATTTTAATCACAATGACACCAATTAAAGAGGCGCCGTAATGTATAGGGTAAGCATAGTAATAGCCGCGCTTAGCCGAGGTGGAACCAAGCGCAAAGTATTGCCCAGTCGTACCTTGCAGTGCCTGTTGAAAATAGGGGCGAAAAGCAAAATTACGCCCAATGAACGACGTTTCTGACAACCAGTTACTGCTTGCGATAGTGGTACCGTTATTGTCTAGCAGGTAGGTATCGGCTGCACCAATGATGCGGTTGACGTTTTCTAGGTAGCGGTTGGTAATATCTAACTGGGCACTGTTAAAGGGAGCATTAAGCGCGTCTATAAGCTCACGGTCTTTTGACAGCAGTCGTGGCAAGTAAGAAAACTGCTCCAATTGCGCTTGCAGTTGAGCCTGAAATTGGCTGAGAGTCGATTGATTATCACGATTTTGCTTGTTAACGGCTTCGTACCAGTACCATTGGCCTAGCGCGGTTGTGATGAGGATATAAGTGCATCCGATCATAAAAAATGTTCGTATTGAATCCTTGATCACTCCACCACCTTAACTGCTTAACTTCTAACGACTATTGTTGACCATCTTTAGCGAACATTCTGGTGGATTGATCTCTTTTTAATCAATTGCACTTTTTTTGTGTTCAGAAGCCTTGAAATCGTAGCACAAGACCCCATTCTCAGTGCAGGCTTAGTGTGTAGTGGCTAAAAGTGCGCGCTAGCCCCGATTTTGTTACATCGGCGTGCCTGTTATTAGGGGGTGACTCGACAGCCGATACCCATGTGGGTAGAATGTCGCGTCTATTTCACCCTGAGACTAATCATAGACAACTTTTCAAGCCTAACCGCTGAGTGAAGTTATCTCTTATTAGTTCTCCAGTAGCCCTAGTAAAACTTAGGTTTTACTACTCGATCGTGATGGGCTGTTGGATTGAGTCACGAATACGCGCTATACGTCAACGCTATACGCAAAAATTAGGAAAGCCTACTCAAGTAGGTAAACGCTCTTTTTAAAGAGTACGATTTGAGGTTATGAAAACAATGCAAGCTACTGTTGAAACTTTGGAAGGCCTAGAGCGCCGTCTAACCATTACTGTTCCTGCTGCAAACATCGAAGATGCAGTAACAGCGGAACTACGCAATATCGCTAAGAACCGTCGCTTTGACGGCTTCCGCAAAGGTAAAGTGCCTTTGAAAATGGTAGCGCAAATGTACGGTCAATCTGTGCGTAACGATGTTATGGGTGAAGTGATGCAACGTCACTACATCGAGTCAATCGTTAAAGAAAAGATCAACCCAGCTGGCGGCCCAACATTCGCACCAGTTGAAATCGCTGAAGGCAAAGATCTTGTTTTCACTGCAACCTTTGAAATCTTCCCAGAAGTAGAGCTTAAAGGTCTAGAAAACGTAGAAATCGAAAAGCCATTGGTTGAAGTGAAAGACGAAGACGTTGCTGAAATGCTAGAAACGCTACGTAAGCAACAAGCATCTTGGACTGAGTCAGACGTTGAAGCTGGTGAAGGCACTCGTGCAAACATCGACTTCATCGGTTCTATCGACGGCGAAGAGTTTGAAGGCGGTAAAGCTGAAAACTTCCCTCTAGAAATGGGCGCTGGTCGTATGATCCCTGGTTTTGAAGACGGCATTGCTGGTAAGAAAGCAGGCATGGAATTTGAAATCGACGTAACCTTCCCAGAAGATTACCACGCTGAAAACCTGAAAGGTAAAGTGGCGAAGTTTGCTATCAAAGTAAACTCTGTAGAAGTTCAAGAGCTTCCTGAGCTAAATGACGAGTTCGTTGAGAAATTTGGTGTTGCTGAAGGCGGCGTTGAAGGTCTTAAAGCTGAAGTTCGCAAGAACATGGAACGTGAGCTTAAAGGCGCGATCAAAAACCGCATCAAAGAGCAAGCGATTGACGGTCTTGTTAAAGAGAACGACATCGACGTACCTTCTGCACTTATCGATCAAGAAATCGGTGCACTTCGTCAACAAGCTGCACAACGTTTTGGCGGCAACGCTGAAGCTGCTGAGTCTCTACCACGCGAAATGTTCGAAGAACAAGCTAAGCGTCGCGTAGTGGTTGGCCTTCTACTTGGTGAAGTTATCAAAGCAGAAGAGCTAAAAGCTGACGATGAAAAAGTAAAAGCGTTGATCCAAGAGATGGCTACAGCGTATGAAGATCCATCTGAAGTTGTTGCTTACTACGAAGGCAACGAAGAAATGATGAACAATATGCGCAACGTTGCACTTGAAGAGCAAGCGATTGACGCAATTGTTGGTAAAGCAAAAGTGTCTGAAAAAGAGCTAGGCTTTAACGACTTGATGAACCAGCAACCTGCTTAATTCTTAGGGGTTAAGACGGGAAGTTGTTGACTTACAGTCTACTATTCTGCTAACAATGGCCCTATACTTAGGGCCATTTATTTTTAAGGGATCTAAAACTATGAGCTTCCAAGAAAAAAGCGCCGCGTCGCCAATAATTGACGCACTCGTACCTATGGTTGTAGAGCAGTCTTCCCGTGGAGAGCGTTCATACGATATCTACTCACGCCTGCTTAAAGAGCGCATCATCTTTCTGACTGGACAAGTCGAAGACCACATGGCAAATCTTGTGGTTGCTCAACTGTTGTTCCTTGAATCAGAAAACCCAGATAAAGAGATTTTCCTATACATTAACTCACCAGGTGGGAGTGTAACTGCGGGTATGTCTATCTATGACACGATGCAGTACATCAAGCCAGACGTAAGTACTGTGTGTATGGGACAGGCATGCTCAATGGGATCTTTCCTACTTGCTGGCGGTGCGCCAGGTAAGCGTTATGCATTGCCAAACTCTCGTGTAATGATCCATCAGCCACTAGGCGGATTCCAAGGTCAGGCATCTGATATTCAGATCCATGCACAAGAGATTCTTACGATTAAGAAGAAATTGAACACTCTTTTGGCGGAACATACAGGTCAGCCACTAGAAGTGATCGAGCGTGATACTGACCGTGACAATTTCATGTCAGCGGATCAAGCAGTAGAATACGGAATTGTAGATTCTGTATTGGCACGTGCGTAATAGAGAATATAGGTTTAGCTTTTCATCTATAATGACATAGATAAAACGCAACAAACTAAAATGCTCCAAGTAAAGAGGTAGCAAATGACAGACAAAAGCAAAGAGGGTGGAAAATTACTCTATTGCTCTTTCTGCGGTAAAAGCCAGCATGAAGTACGTAAGCTCATAGCAGGCCCGTCAGTATACATTTGTGATGAATGTGTGGATCTCTGCAACGATATTATTCGTGAAGAGGTTAAAGATGTACTGCCTAAGAAAGAGGCAGAGGCACTGCCGACACCACGAGATATTCGCGAACACTTGGATGATTACGTCATCGGTCAAGAGCACGCGAAAAAGGTATTGGCTGTTGCCGTTTACAATCACTATAAGCGATTGCGTAACGGTGACACCAACTCTGAGGGCGTTGAGCTAGGCAAGAGTAATATTCTGCTTATTGGTCCTACTGGTAGCGGTAAGACTTTGCTAGCGGAAACGTTGGCTCGTTTCCTTGATGTGCCGTTTACCATGGCAGATGCAACGACCCTAACCGAAGCCGGTTATGTGGGTGAAGATGTTGAAAACATCATCCAAAAACTGTTGCAAAAATGCGATTACGACGTAGCGAAAGCTGAGCGTGGTATTGTATACATCGATGAAATCGACAAAATTTCTCGCAAAGCAGAAAACCCATCGATCACACGTGATGTGTCTGGTGAAGGCGTACAGCAAGCTCTACTAAAACTGGTTGAAGGTACTATCGCTTCTGTACCACCACAAGGTGGCCGTAAGCATCCTCAACAAGAGTTTTTGCAAGTTGATACCTCTAAGATCCTCTTTATTTGTGGTGGTGCGTTTGCTGGCCTAGATAAAGTGATAGAGCAGCGGGTTGAAACTGGCTCTGGTATTGGCTTTGGTGCTGAAATCCGCTCAAAAGACGATACTCGTACCGTTGGTGAGTTATTTGGTAAAGTAGAACCAGAAGATTTGGTTAAATACGGGCTCATCCCTGAGTTTATTGGCCGTCTTCCAGTCACCACAACGCTTACCGAGCTTGACGAGAGCGCATTGGTTCAGATCCTTAGCGAGCCTAAAAACGCGCTAACAAAACAGTATGGTGCGTTGTTCGACCTTGAAGAGGTTGAGCTTGAGTTCCGCGAAGATGCACTTAAAGCCATTGCTAAAAAAGCGATGGAGCGTAAAACAGGTGCACGTGGATTGCGTTCAATTTTGGAAGGTGTGTTGCTAAACACAATGTACGATCTACCTTCTGAAAGCGATGTAAGTAAAGTTGTTATTGATGAGACCGTGATTAACGGCGAGTCAGAGCCACTGCTTATTTACAACGGAAAAGACGCTGCAGTCGCTGAGTAATTGCTATACAAATTGATATTAAACCAGAGTCTAGGCTCTGGTTTTTTTTTGCAATAACCCCTGTATAACTCAGTGAATTAACTGGACTAAAGCATCATTTTTGTAGGAATGTTCGCCAATTGTTACCTTTTTCTACATAAACTTATCCCTTTACCGTTGAATACCTTAAAATTACCCCTATATAACAACTAATACCGCCAAATATAGAGAACCAACTATGAACTTGGAACGTTCTGAACGCACAGAGATACCAGTATTGCCGTTACGTGATGTGGTGGTTTATCCCCACATGGTGATCCCGCTGTTTGTTGGTCGTGAAAAATCGATCACTTGCCTTGATGCAGCGATGGAGAACAACAAGCAAATCTTGCTGGTGGCTCAAAAAGAAGCTGACAACGATGAACCAAGCAAAGACGATTTGTTTGACTTGGGTACCGTTGCGACGATTTTGCAATTATTGAAACTTCCAGATGGCACTGTGAAGGTATTGGTTGAAGGCCAACAACGTGCCAAAGTGCACAGCATTCGCGACGATGAGTTTTTCATTGCCGATGCCGAGTTTTTAACGACGCCTGAGATTGATGAGCGCGAACAAGAAGTCGTAGTAAGAAGCGCGATCAATCAATTTGAAGGCTTTGTTAAGCTCAACAAAAAGATCCCACCAGAAGTACTGACGTCACTCAATGGTATTGATGATGCTGCTCGTTTGGCTGACACCATTGCGGCGCACATGCCGCTTAAACTTGTCGACAAGCAACAGGTGCTTGAAATTTTAGACGTTAACGAGCGCCTAGAGTTTTTGATGGGAATGATGGAATCTGAAATTGACCTGCTGCAAGTTGAAAAGCGCATCCGTGGTCGCGTTAAAAAGCAGATGGAAAAATCTCAGCGAGAGTACTACCTCAACGAGCAGATGAAGGCGATTCAAAAAGAGTTGGGTGACATGGACAATGCACCAGACGAATTTGAAGCGCTACAGAAAAAAATCGAAGAGTCAAAAATGCCCGCTGAGGCTCGTCAAAAGACCGAAGCCGAGCTGCAAAAACTCAAAATGATGTCTCCAATGTCTGCTGAAGCCACCGTGGTGCGCAGCTATATTGATTGGATGATTGGGGTACCTTGGTCTAAGCGTTCAAAGGTTAAGAAGAACCTAGGCAAAGCAGAAGAAGTGCTTAACCAAGACCATTACGGCCTAGAGCGTGTTAAAGAACGTATCCTCGAGTATTTGGCGGTGCAAAACCGTATCAATAAACTGAAAGGGCCTATCTTGTGTTTGGTTGGGCCTCCTGGTGTGGGTAAAACGTCACTAGGGCAATCTATTGCAGCAGCGACAGGTCGCCAATACGTGAGAATGGCATTGGGTGGCGTACGCGATGAAGCTGAAATTCGCGGACATCGAAGAACCTACATTGGTTCGTTGCCAGGTAAGCTTATTCAGAAAATGTCTAAAGTAGGCGTGAAGAATCCACTGTTCTTACTTGATGAGATCGACAAAATGTCTTCAGACATGCGCGGTGACCCAGCATCTGCGTTGTTAGAGGTGTTGGATCCAGAGCAAAACAATGCGTTTAACGATCATTACCTTGAGGTTGATTACGATCTCTCAGACGTCATGTTTGTGGCAACGTCAAACTCAATGAACATCCCAGGTCCACTGCTGGACCGTATGGAAGTGATCCGTCTTTCGGGTTATACCGAAGATGAGAAATTGAACATCGCTAAGCGACACTTGCTGACCAAGCAAATTAAGCGTAACGGACTGAAACCGCATGAAATCGACATCGCGGACTCTGCGTTGGTTGGCATTATTCGTTACTACACTCGTGAAGCGGGTGTGCGTAGTCTAGAGCGTGAGATTTCTAAAATCTGTCGAAAAGCGGTGAAAAATATTCTGCTCGACAGTGAGCTGAAGAAAGTTGAAGTTAACCAAGATAACCTTAAAGAATACTTGGGTGTTCAACGCTTTGACTTTGGCAAAGCGGATGACAACAATCGCATTGGTCAAGTGACTGGATTGGCGTGGACGGAAGTGGGTGGTGATCTGCTCACCATTGAAACGGAATCTATGATCGGTAAAGGTAAACTGTCACAGACCGGTTCGCTGGGTGACGTGATGCAAGAGTCCATTCAAGCCGCTATGACGGTTGTAAGAGCTCGCGCTGAAAAACTGGGTATTAATAACGACTTTTATGAAAAGCGCGATATCCACGTTCACGTACCCGAAGGCGCAACGCCAAAAGACGGACCGAGCGCTGGTATCGCTATGTGTACTGCATTAGTTTCAAGCCTGACTGGCAACCCTGTGAAAGCTGAAGTGGCAATGACCGGTGAGATTACGCTTCGTGGTGAAGTATTGCCAATCGGTGGGCTTAAAGAGAAACTGCTAGCAGCTCACCGAGGCGGCATCAAGACGGTCGTTATACCGAAAGACAATGAGCGTGATTTGGAAGAAATTCCAGATAATGTGATTGCTGATCTTAAGGTTATTCCAGTGCAGTGGATAGACGATGTGCTTGAGATTGCTCTTGAAAAATCACCGCAAGGTTTCACTGTAGCCTCTTAAAACAGTGACCTAGACCAAAAATACTAAAATGAAATAAGCTGGCAAGTTAAAACAACTTGTCAGCTTTTTTTTGTGACGTTAAGTTAACATCAGCTTGAACGCTTGTTTACATCTGGCATAAGCTCGTTTAAATAACATGGACAAAGTTGCCCGGCAGTGGTGTTTCAGGGCAACACAAGGGGAATACACTGTGAACAAAACTCAATTAGTCGAAAAAATCGCAGAAAGCGCTGATCTTTCAAAAGCGTCTGCTGGCCGTGCACTTGAAGCGGTTATCGAATCTGTATCAGATACGTTAAAAGATGGTGACCAAGTAGCCTTGGTTGGATTTGGTACATTCAGCGTACGTACTCGTGCTGCTCGTACTGGTCGTAACCCTAAAACGGGTGAAGAAATCCAAATCGCTGAAGCAAAAGTACCGGCGTTTAAGCCTGGTAAAGCGTTAAAAGACGCGTGCAACTAAGCGAAAAATCGATTTAAGTTTGAACGATTGATAACGCTAGCACCCCAGGAGAGTTCTCCGAAAGTGCAATACATCAAGTAATCGTTCACAAACAACAGAATAATGCGCATCGTTACTGGTGCGCATTTCTTTTTCTGATATTATTCGATAAATCGAAAATTGGCCGAGTTGGCCTAGTTTGGAGTATATAAACAGATGATGGAAAGGTTACGCGAAGGCGTGAATAGCATCGCGGTAAAGATTATTTTGGGCTTGATTATCTTGTCCTTCGTTTTTGCTGGTGTAGGTAGCTACATTGTTGGCGGAAACGCGAACGTTGCAGCGACAGTGGGTAACGTCGATATTGCGCGTGGTGAGTTTGAACAAGCGTATCAAAATGAGCGTAACCGTTTACAAGCGCAGAACAGTGATTACTTCAACGCGCTACTTGGTGACCCAACTTATGTAGAGCAACTGCGTCGCTCTGTGTTGCAACGCATGGTGAACCAGGCTCTCCTTGAGCAACAAGCCGATGAGCTCGGATTACGCATCAGCGACCAACAAGTTCGTGATCTCATTGTCACTATGCCGCAATTCCAGAACAATGGCCGTTTTGACCAAGAGGTGTATCAATCGTTCTTGCGTCGCGCGGGCTTCACTCCAGATTCTTTCGCTGAGTACCTACGACGCGACATGGTTCGTGCGCAATTGGCAGGGGCGTTAGCTAACACCGATTTTGTCCTACCTTCAGAAATTGCCATCACTAGTGGCTTGATCAGCCAAACCCGTGATATTCGCACTCTCGAAATCGACGTGAATCAATTGGCTGAAACTGTCGACATCAACGATGAGCAAATTCAGCAGTACTATGATGACAACGCACAGCGTTTTACTCGTCCAGAACAGTACCGTATCTCTTATGTCGAGCTTTCAGCTCAGCAGCTGCAAGAGGAATTTGCCCCGACTGACGACGAAGTTGAAGACTATTATCAAGACAATCTATCTTCATTTTCCACCGAAGAGCAGCGTCAAGTTGCCCACATCTTGATTCAAGGTGATGACGAAGCAACGGCTCAATCTATTTTAGATGAGCTAAACGCAGGTGCTGACTTTGCCCAACTGGCTGAAGACAAATCTCAAGACCTTGGTAGCGCGGAAGAAGGCGGCGACCTCGGTTGGATTGAAAAAGGTGTCATGGATCCCGCGTTTGAAGACGCTGCATTTGCACTGACGGCTGTCGGCGACATGACGGGATTAGTTAAGAGTGACTTTGGTTACCACATCATTAAACTGAACGCGCTCAAAGAGCCTCAGGCTAAGCCACTTGCTGAAATTAAAGATGAGCTTAAAGCTGAGCTATCAGGTCAGAGAGCAGTGGACGAGTTTTATAGTCTACTCACGGAGCTAGAGACGGTTGCGTTTGAATTCCCTGATTCACTAGACGATGCCGCAACGGCTATTGGCGCAGACGTAACGACCACCGATTTTGTGTCGGCCTACGAGCTACCAGAGCTACTGCGTAATCAAGAAATTTCGAATGCGCTGACGAGTGAAGAAGTAAAATTTGACGGACTTAACTCAGAAGTTATCGAAGTTGGATCAGAGCATGTCGTTGTGGTTCGCATCGAGGAAGCTCGTGAGCAGACCGTGTTGCCATTGGAAGACGTTAAGGCGGACGTAGAGTCACAGTTAATGTTTACGTTGGCTCGTGAGCAAGCAGACGCGCTAGCGCTTGAAGTCATTGACGCATTGTCTGCTGGAGATGAGACCATTCTCGCTGATAATAATCTGAGCTTTAACGACGTCAGCACTGTTGACCGTGGCTCTGAGTTTGCGGATGTGGTGTTTGCTATGCCGCGCCCAACAGAACAAAGTCAATTTGCACAAACTCAAAGCCTCATTGGCAATGTCGTGGTGGTCGAATTGTCGAAAGTGAATGACGTCATCAGCAGCGACTTTAACCAGCAAATCGAAGCTCAGCTATCTCAAACCTTCCAGGGGCAAGAGCAGCAAGGCCTAGTGAGTCAACTGGCAGAAACGACTGAGATCGAATACTTCATCGGTGAGTAACCTCACAACACAATGAAAACTGAAGTAACAACGGGCTGCATTATATGCAGCCCGTTCTATTTTTATCTTTGATAAGGTTTGCTCAATATGAACAGTCGGTACGGTGATGTGGCAACTTAAAGGAGAGCAACATGACTAAAACACTATCGACTATTTGGCTGACTCTACTGGCACTGTTTAGTGTCGGCTGTTTTGCCGCGCAGGAGACGGAGTCTCAAAACGAAAGCGTTAACATTGTCGTTAACATCAATCAGGCGGATGCTGAAGAACTCGCTACCCTTCTACAGGGTATCGGTTTGAAAAAAGCACAAAATATTATTGAGTACAGAACCGTACATGGCCCATTCACCAGTGCCGATCAATTAACCAATGTGAGTGGCATAGGTGCGGCAACCGTCGACAAAAATCGGCAACGTATTGCGTTATAGGTATTTATGTCGCGATTTGCCAATGAACGCTTGTGAATGAATAAGGCCACTCTTAAAGAGTGGCCTTATTATTGCTAGTTTTTGCTATAGATTACAATCTGCAGCTTTGGTTCGCCATGATGTGAATCGTCAAAACGAAATCACCTTAAAATAGCTGTACATGCATTGATGAAATCTTGAGCAATCGGATACTAAAAGGTAAGCTCACTCGAGTATTTTCGTCGTCACAATAAAAATTAGTTCTACATAGTATTGTTGGCACGATAATCGCTTAATACTAAGTAGTCACACCAAAACGGTAGAAAAGGGGCAAACAATGGCCATCAGTTTTAACAATGCATTAGGCATACATCAACACACTGTCGGTGTGCGTGAAAGCAATGCAGAGCTGATTTCTACCAACATTGCACAAGCTAACACCCCAGGCTATAAGGCTAAGGGGATGGACTTTGAGAAAGCAATGGCCGCAGCGAAGTCGGGTCAGAGCATGGGGTTGAGTCGAACCAATGGGCGACATATTGCCGCCTCGACTAATTTTACCTCTGGAACTGAATATCGCTTGCCAACTCAACCCGATACCGGTGACGGCAATACTGTTGATGTTGACCTAGAACGAAACTTGTTTATGGAAAACCAACTGCGCCATCAAGCGTCACTCGATTTTTTAGGGTCGAAGTTTAAAAATATGACGAAAGCGATCAAAGGGAGCTAATCGATGAGTTTATTCAATGTTTTTAACGTGACGGGATCTGCAATGAGTGCAGAATCTATCCGTCTAAATACAACATCAAGTAACCTCGCCAACGCAGATAGCATTAGCAGCAGCGCTGAGCAGACCTATAAAGCTCGTCATGCGGTTTTTGGTGCCGAATTAAGTAAAGCTAAGTACAACCGAGACCACAGTGTTCCCGTTAAAGTGATGGGCATTGTAGAGAGTGATAAACCGCTGAATGCGGAGTACAACCCAGATCATCCAATGGCAAACCAAGATGGCTATATTTACAAGCCTAACGTAAATGTGATGGAAGAGATGGCAAACATGATTTCCGCATCCCGTTCGTACCAAACAAATGTACAGGTTGCTGATGCAAGCAAACAAATGCTGCTGCGTACGCTGCAGATGGGTCAATAAGGTAAGGAGGACAGCTGATGGCTATTGATAATGTCGGTCAAAGTGGCTTGTCTTATATAGACCAACTTAAACAATCACAAGATCAAACTAAAACCCAGCAAACGGGCGGTAAGAATGAGCTTAAGCAAGATGACTTTTTGTCATTGTTGACTAAGCAGCTTGCTCACCAGGACCCGTTTAAGCCGGTAGAAAATGACCAAATGATCGCTCAGATGGCTTCTTTTGCAACTGTAGATGGCATCAATAAGATGAATACTCAGTTTGATAGCTTGAATTCATCTATGACTTCTAACCAAGCGCTACAGGCGTCGTCTCTTGTAGGGCGTGACGTACTAGTTCCAGGTGCGGCGGGAATGAAAGATCAAATGGGTGGCCTTGCCGCTATGGTTAACTTACCAAGCTCAGTCGATAACTTAATGGTGCGCATCGAAAATGCCGCTGGTGAGTTAGTCCGCACCTTTACCGCAGGGGCAAATCCTGCAGGTGAATCTCGCGTAGATTGGGACGGTTTGGATGACACTGGCAATGCAATGCCGGCTGGAAAATATAACGTAAAAGCCAACGGCTTAGTCGATGGTCAAAACACTGAGTTCGATGTATCAACATACGCCAATGTGAATAGCGTGTTGCTTGGTAAAGGGGACGGCAATGTACTGCTTAACCTAGAAGGGTATAACAGCCCAGTTAAACTCGCTGAAGTAAAGGAAGTTGGCAAAGGTTAATTGCCTTAGGAGAAGGGTATGTCTTACGTATCATTAAGTGGTTTATCTGCGGCGCAGTTAGACCTCAATACAACCAGTAATAACATTGCAAACGCCAACACCTATGGCTTTAAAGAGTCGCGTGCTGAATTTGCTGATGTGTATTCAAATTCGTTATTTACAAACGCCAAGACCACACCAGGACAGGGTGTTCAAGCAAGTTCTGTGGCGCAGCAGTTCCATGAAGGGTCAAGTGTTTACACCAATAACCCGATGGATCTTCGTGTACAAGGTACGGGCTTTTTTGCGGTGGCAAAAGATCGCCTCACACCGAATATGAATGAGTTAACTCGTAACGGTGCATTCCACTTAAACAAAGACAACTACATGGTGTCGAGTGCCGACGAGTACCTATTAGGTTATAACGTAAACCCAGACAGCGGTCAGGTTACGTCATACGAACCAAAACCACTGAAGATCCCAGCAGAGTTTGGTAAACCAAAGATGACTGAAAACATCACTTTGGGTGTAAACCTTCCAGCGACGGGTGAGGCAAAAGATCCAGCCGCATTTAACTTTGAAGATCCAGATACATTCAACCGCTCTACGTCAGCGACAGTGTATGACTCTATGGGCCAATCTTACAAAGTCACCACCTATTATATTAAAGATCAAAATACCCCAAATAACTGGCAAGTGTATTACACCATGACAGATGGGGAAGGCGAAAAAGCGCTCAACATCGACGGGGGTGATGCGTCAACTCCAGGCGGACACGCCGGCCATACAATGACCTTTAACAACGACGGTACGTTGGCTTCTGTTAACTCTGGCCAACCAGTTAATACAGTAGCACTTGGCAGCAATGTTCCGCCAATTGACCTCAACGGCGCCGACGTTAATCAGGTGATGAACCTTAATGTAACGAGTACAACTCAGTTTGCCGCACCATTTGAAATGACCGCATTTGACGAAGATGGCGCGACTACAGGTTTCCTAAGTAAAGTAGACTTTGACGAGTACGGCAGCGTCATTGGCACCTATTCAAACGGCAAAAGTGTCACCTTAGGCCGAGTGGCCTTAGCACGAGTCACTAACGAGCAGGGCTTAGATAAAAAAGGTGGTACGCAATGGGCAAGCACTCAAAACTCTGGAGATAAAATCTGGGGTGAGTCCAACAAAGGTGCCTTTGGTAGCATCTCAAGTGGTGTTCTTGAGCAATCAAACATAGACATGACTCAAGAATTGGTTGATTTGATCAGCGCACAGCGTAACTTCCAAGCGAACTCCCGTGCGCTTGATGTTCATAACCAGCTGCAACAAAACATTCTACAGATTCGATAACCGCTACTCCTTGATAAGACAAGCTTTGCCGCGGCATGCGGCAAACTTGTCTTTTCTTTCCTCTCTGTTATATAAAATGATCCTATTTTTCTTTTAGATCTTTGAAAAACAAGACAAATAAAACTTGGCACATCAATTGCTTTATATCGATTAGTACACAGTAATCGAGGAAGGCAAAATGGATCGTGCACTCTTTTTGGCCATGAGCGGCGCAAAACAAAATATGCAAGCGATGCAGCTAAGATCAAACAACTTAGCTAACGTAAGCACCACAGGTTTTCGCGCAGATCTAGAGCAGGCTCGCTCTATGCAAGCTTACGGTCAAGGGTTGCCCACCCGCGTATTTTCCATGACAGAACGCCCTGGACACAGCTTTCAACAAGGCAGCGTGATCACCACAGGTCGTGACTTAGACGTTACCATTGAAGGTGATGGCTGGATTTCAGTCATGGATGCGACGGGTAAAGAGGGGTTGACTCGAAACGGCAATTTGCACATCGACCAGAACGGTTTGCTAAAAAATGGCGCGGGTCATTTAGTGCTGGGCAACAACGATGCGCCAATTACCTTACCGGTCCCATTGAGCAAAGTTGAAATTGGTCGAGACGGAACCATTTCTGTCATCCCAATGGGGGCTGCCGCAGACGCCGTAGAAGAGATTGATCGCATTAAACTGACTCGACCTGATAATCAGACACTGTTTAAAGACAACAATGGCCTATTTCGTTCAAAGCAGCCAAATGCTTTCTACGTAGCTGATGCGCAAGTCAAATTAGCGACGGGAACCATTGAAGGCAGTAACGTCAATGCGGTTGGAGAAATGACCAATCTTATCGATTTACAACGCCAATTTGAAATGCACGTAAAAATGATGAAAACCGCAGAAGATATGGACAAGGCGTCGGATTCTCTGCTTCGTAGCAGTTAACGCCAACAGGGAATAAGGAAAGGGTATTATGCAACCAGCACTATGGGTCAGTAAGACCGGACTAGACGCACAACAGACAAACATTGCCACGATCTCCAATAACTTGGCTAACGCCTCGACCATTGGTTACAAGAAAAGTCGTGCGGTGTTTGAAGATCTGTTTTATCAGAATATTAACCAGCCGGGCGGTCAATCGTCGCAAAACACCGAATTGCCAAGTGGCTTAATGTTGGGTGCTGGCTCTAAAGTGGTCGCCACGCAGAAAATTCACACCAATGGTAATGCGCAAACTACCAGTAACTCATTGGATATGATGATTGAAGGTGACGGATTTTTCCAAGTCATGATGCCGGACGGCAACATTGGCTACAGCCGCAACGGTCAATTTACGTTAAACGATGAAGGCGTTGTGGTCACCACTGGCGCAGGCTACGCCTTAGAGCCAGAGATCACCATTCCAGAAGACGCAATTTCGATCACCGTGGGTAACGACGGTGAAGTGTCAGTGCGTCTACGTGGTCAGCAAGACAACCAGGTTGTGGGACAAATCACCACTGTCGATTTCATTAACCCAGGCGGTCTTGAGCCTATTGGTCAAAACTTGTACTTGCCAACAGGAGCAAGTGGTGAAGCTCAAGAAGGCGTTCCTGGTTTTGAAGGCTTAGGATCAATAAGACAATCAATGCTAGAAACCTCTAACGTTAATGTTACTGAGGAGTTAGTGAACATGATCGAAGCTCAGCGCGTTTACGAAATGAATTCTAAAGTCATCTCGGCGGTCGATAAGATGATGAGCTTTGTGAATCAGCAACTGTAAGGGGAGGCAAACCATGTTTAGGCATATTTTTGTTGGATTATGTGTTCTCTCTTTGGCTGGTTGTGCCCAAGGTTGGATATTTGAAAACACAGGCCCTCAGACTGACATGGAGTCAGGTACAACCGTTGTCGATGCTGTTGAAGGCGATCAGTCTGCAGCAGAGTCTACAGGTTTGGTGGATACGCTAAGAGGCAGAAATGATCCGGTGGCAAATGATCCGGCGTGGGCACCGATTCATCCACCGAAGAAACCAGAACATTACGCAACGGCGACCGGGTCACTGTTTAATGGCGCGTTAGTTCAAGATCTATACAACGATTCCAAACCCCATGGTATTGGCGATATCGTTACCGTGATGCTCGATGAGAACACCAAAGCGGCAAAAAGTGCCGATGCGGACTTATCTAAAAGTAATAACTCGACATTGGATCCCATCATGATGGGTGGCCAGCCGGTTAACCTCGGCAGTTATGACCTCTCTTATGAGCTGAACAACGACAACAATTTTGAAGGCAACGCGTCGGCGAATCAAAGTAACAGTATCAGTGGTTCAATAACGGTAGAAGTTACCGATGTCCTGGCAAACGGCAATTTAGTGATCCGTGGCGAAAAATGGTTAACCCTAAATACCGGAGACGAATATATTCGCCTCAGTGGCACAATTCGACCAGATGACATCAGTTACGAAAACACCATTGATTCTACTAGAATTTCTAACGCTCGAATCCGTTATGCGGGTACCGGTACCAATCAAGATATGCAGGAACCTGGATTCTTGGCACGATTCTTTAATGTCGCTTTATAACGGACAGTGAATGTGATGGAACTTTGACGAATGAAACAACTATTAATCGTACTAGGCAGCTGCTTAATGCTGTTAGCTCAACAAGCTCACGCGGCACGCATCAAAGACATTGCGCAGGTTGCCGGCGTTCGTAGCAACCAATTGGTCGGCTACGGGCTTGTAACTGGTCTACCTGGTACGGGTGAGTCGACACCGTTTACCGATCAAAGTTTTAATGCCATGCTCAGCCAATTCGGCATTCAGTTGCCGCCAGGCACTAAACCTAAAACAAAAAACGTTGCCGCGGTCATTGTCACCGCAGAAATGCCGGCTTTTACCAAACAAGGGCAACAAATTGATGTGACCGTTTCATCTATCGGCTCAGCTAAGAGTCTTCGTGGCGGCACGTTGCTGCAAACTTTCTTGAAAGGCTTGGATGGCGAAGTCTATGCGGTCGCTCAAGGTAATCTACTGGTTAGTGGTTTCAGCGCAGAAGGCGCCGATGGTTCAAAAATTGTTGGCAACAACCCAACCGCTGGTACCATTTCGAACGGCGCGATGGTAGAACAAGAAATTCCGTCTCCTTTTGGACGTGGTGACTTCATTACCTTTAACCTGTCAGAGTCTGATTTTACCACTGCACAGCGAATGGCTGATGCCGTCAATGACTTTCTTGGGCCACAAATGGCCAATGCCATTGATGCTACGTCAGTGCGTGTGCGCGCACCTAGAGACGTCAGTCAACGCGTTGCGTTTTTATCGGCTATTGAGAATTTAGAGTTTGAGCCGGCCGATGGTTCAGCAAAAATCATTGTGAACTCTCGTACAGGCACCATCGTAGTTGGCCAGCATGTACGTCTAAAGCCTGCTGCAGTGACCCACGGTGGGATGACCGTCGCAATCAAAGAAAACCTCAACGTGAGCCAACCAGGGCCATTTGGCGACGGGCAAACGGTTGTAACACCAGATAGCGATATTCAAGTCACTGAAGCCGACGGCAAAATGTTTAAATTTGAACCTGGGCTAACGCTAGATGACCTAGTACGTGCGGTTAACGAAGTTGGCGCTGCCCCATCGGATCTTATGGCGATATTGCAGGCGTTGAAAAACGCCGGTGCGATTGAAGGCCAATTGATCATCATCTAAGCAGGAGGCAGTATGACGGTAAATACTCAAGATGTTGGATTTATCCATGACTTGGCAAGCTTAGACAGCCTTCGCCAAAAGGCTGTTGCTGGAGACGAAGACAGCAAAGAAGCGCTGACCGCTGCAGCAAAGCAGTTTGAAGCAATCTTTACCAATATGCTGTTCAAATCGATGCGTGATGCTAACTCAGGCTTTGAAAGCGACTTAATGAATAGCCAAAACCAGTCTTTTTACCGTCAGATGTTGGATGAGCAGATGTCGAGTGAACTCAGTGCCAACGGATCGCTTGGGTTAGCCGACATGATAGTTAAGCAACTACAAGCAGCACAAAGCCCAAGCGTTGAAGAGCATACCCCAAACCATGAGTTGCAAGCGCGTACACGTGGATTTGGAACGGTTGCTGCAGCAAGCTCAACATCGTCGAATGCTGACATGCCCGATATACTTGACATCCTGCCTTCACCGGAAGGTAAAACCATCTACGACCAAACTCGTAACAGTGGTTCGTTTGCTGTCCCAAGTAGTATGGCAAGTGCATCAACCGTCACCGCCCCTAAACAGTCTACACCTACCTTTGATACACCCAAGCAATTTGTGGCACAGCTGACTCCATACGCTGAGTCCGCGGCGCAAGTATTGGGTGTTGACCCGTCACTTCTAATCGCGCAAGCGGCACTAGAAACAGGCTGGGGCAAAAAAGTCATTGGTGATTCGCAAGGAAGCACGCACAACTTATTCAATATTAAAGCCGATCGCAGTTGGAAAGGCGATAAGGTCAGTAAGCAGACCCTTGAATATCATGGTCAAATCCCTGTTAATGAGCGCGCTGCATTTCGCTCTTACGAGAGCTTTGAACAAAGCTTTAGCGATTACGTTTCCTTCTTAAAACGTAATCCTCGTTACAAAACCGCGTTAACGGATTCACAAGACTCTACTCAGTTTATTCAAGGCATTCATAAAGCTGGCTACGCGACGGATCCAGCCTACGCTGACAAAGTACTATCGATTAAAAATCGCATTGATAGAATGTAATCGTTGCGCGTGAGCACAACGCGATAAAAACAGCAAAACACAAGCAGCCTTCTAAGGTTGCTTGTTTTATTTTAACTCCGAAAGTCCCAGCACACCTCTTTGTTTTTCCGCAAGTTATCATTTTTGGCACAGGTATTGCTTTAGTCTATTCAACAACTATTTTTTGTATGAATCGGTGGAGTTTTCCTTATGGCATCGGATCTTCTGAGTGTCGGCACCCAGAGTGTCTTAACCGCTCAGAAACAGCTCAATACCACGAGCCACAACATTGCCAATGCAAACACGGACGGGTTTAACCGCCAATCTGTGATCCAAGAAGCCAATACGCCTCGCTTATATGGTGGGCAAAGCTATGGTATGGGTGTGCATGTGGAAAATGTTCGCCGCTCTTGGGATCAGTTTGCCGTTAACGAACTCAATCTATCGACCACCGACCTACATCGCAATCAAGCGGTTGAAACCAATTACGAAATTCTAAGTGGTTTACTCGCCTCAAATGCATCAAAGAAAGTGCCTGAAAATATGAATGCCTTTTTTGATGCTGTGAAATCTTTGTCTGATTCTCCAAACGATATGGGCTCACGAAAAGTCGTGCTGGAACAGGCAAAAGTGATAGCCAAAAACCTCAATAACTTTCATGAAACCGTCAGAGTTGAATCGGCAAACAGCAATAAGCGACTGGATGCCACCGTTGACCGTATTAATGGCATTGCCTTAGAAATTCGCGATGTGCATCGTGCAATGATGAAAACCAATGGTCCCAAAAATGATCTGTTAGATCAGCACGATAAGTTGATTAAAGAGCTGTCTCAATTTACCAAAGTCACGGTAACACCAAAATCGGGTAATGAAGCCTTTAATGTGCATATTGGTAATGGTCACAGCATCGTATCAGGCGTTGATGCAAGCCAGCTCGCATTAGTAAATGGCGACCCCGATCCGCAGCAAAGACAATTGGCCATTATTGAAGGTAAGGGTATTAAGCGTATCTCACCAAAAGACATTGACGGTGAGCTTGGCGCGTTGTTGGACATGAGGGATAAACATATCCCACAAGTTAGTGATGAGTTGGGTCGACTGGCGTTAGCATTTTCACACTCAATCAATACGTTACAAGAATCAGGTTTGGATCTGAATGGCCAGGTGGGTCAACACATGTTTAACGACATTAACCATCCAGACTCAATGAAAGCCCGCGTTGTGCAAAACCCACAATCAAGTGCTCAAATGGCGGTTAAAATCACTGACCTTTCCCAACTATCGGGTGGTGAATATAAGCTGCAATTTGATGGCACTAAGTACACCGTCACTGATGACCTCGATAATCAACAAATTCTGTATCCAGCCAGCGACGGCAGTATTAGTTTTGATGGCGTTAAAGTAGATATCCAAGCGCCGCCTCAGGTTGGTGAAAGGATCCTAATACGTCCAACGCGCACTGGTGCACAAGATATTCAAGTGGCGATGAGAGATGCCGCAAGCATTGCCGCGCAAAGTTATGACACCTCGCACAGCTTTACGACAGGTAAAGGTGAAGTTGAGATAAACAGCGTAGGTACACTCAAAGAATTTCAAGTGGTGGTGAGTCCAACAGGGACACAATTTGCCGTCACTGATATGAATGGCAACATACTATTGCCACCCCAAGCGTATCCGCCGGGTGCTTCTATTTCTCTGCAAGGTACCAGCTTTTCATTGACCGATGGTGCACACGCTAATGATACGTTTGCGTTTAACCTCAACCACGCAGAAGGCGATAACGGCAATCTTAGAAAAATCCAAAGTTTGCAAACCGATAAATTGATGAATGACGGCAATAGCTCTGTGATTCAGCTCTACCACAACTTAAATACTGATGTAGGTTTGCAACATGCAACATCGTCGCGAGCGACTCAAGTGTCTAGGCTTGAGAACGAAGCAGCACAATCAAGAATTGCGTCAATATCTGGGGTGAACCTAGATGAAGAAGCAGCCAACATGATGAAGTTTCAGCAAGCGTACATGGCGTCTTCAAAAGTCATGCAAGCGGCCAATGACACCTTCAACACGATTTTGCAGCTAAGGTAGGGAGGTAGAGTATGATCAATCGAGTAGCAAGCTTCCATAACTATCAATCTGTGCAAAATGAGCACCGCCGATTAGAAAGCAAGGTCAACTACAATCAACAACAACTGGCATCGGGTAAACAGTTAATCTCACCCGGAGACGACCCTATTGCGACGCACTATGTTCAGCAAGTGAAGCAACAAGACGAGCAAGTGAACCAGTTTATCGATGCGATTGTACTGGTCCGAAACCGTCTCGAGCACAAAGAAGTGCTTATTTCTTCCGCTGAACAATATTCCGATCAAGCAAAACGTTCTACGATGGAAATGGTGAACGGCGCGCTGTCACCCGAAGACAGACAAGCGCATGCCACTCAACTGCAAGAGTTGTCTCGAAACTTATTGCAACTGGTCAATAGCCAAGATGAAACCGGCAATTACACCTTTGCAGGAACAAAGCCTAAAACCCAACCTTTCTTTATGGATGCTGCGGGTAAGGTGAGTTATGCCGGGGACAGTTATCAGCGATTAATGAAGATCTCTACCAACACTGAGGTCGCGACGAACGAGCCTGGAAACAAGCTGTTTATGGAAGTTGTGAACCCATACGGAGACTACCGCCCAAGTTATACGTTGCAAAGTGGTTCTGAATTGCAGTTGGCTAACGCTCAAAACTTGGACGCTGCCGATACCGCCAACTATAAAGTCACTTTCGTGGCAATGCCAAATGGTGACTTTGGGTATCAGTTGGAGCAAAACGGTGTTGCAGTAAAACAAGATATTTATGACCCAAGTCAAGGGATCCAATTTAACGATCTCTCGGTGACCGTTAAAGGGCTGATTCAAGCTGGCGACAGTATCGAGTTGAGCCCTCAAAAAACTTTCAGTGTGTTTGATACTTTCCAAGATGCGGTGGCGTTAGCAAAAGAATCGGTTTCAGACGCCTCGGCCACGGCAGAGCTTCATAGAGCCACGGATGAATTTCAGGCGGCGTTTGGCCACCTAGCTAAAGTGCGCACATCGGTGGGTACTCGATTAAGCAGTTTGGATGTGCACGAAGCGCAACATGAAGATTTTAAACTCAGTTTAGCCAAGTCCAAAAGTCGATTTGAAGATTTGGACTATGCCAAAGCGGTGATTGACTTTAATGAAAATCAAATGGCGCTAAAAGCGTCGCAAACCGCATTTGGTAAAGTAAAAGATTTAACTCTGTTTAACTATATCTAGTCTGTACTGATTGCCTTATGTGCTATGCCATAAGTGCCCAGTAATACAGTTGAGATTGAACAGAAACATGTGGCAATAATTGCCGCTCTCACATTGCCGATTTTGTAATCGGTTAAGTGAAACCCAAGAATAGGCCATAACCGCATATTCTTAACTTTTTTTCTAGAATTTCAGCATCGCTGAAGCCCTTATAAATAAAGGGATTAGAGAAAACAAAACAATTTTTACAACTATTTTTAGAATGTTGGCACGCATGTTGAATTACTTAAATCAGAAGCGAAAACAACGCGATGTTTTTCATTCAACTTGATGAGAGCTGAGTTTGTCGCTAGCGAAGCAAACGCAAAGGAAGCTGCTAGCTGGCCATAAAGGTCAGGCAAACTCGAAAGGAGAGCAATACATGTCTGTAACAGTAAATACTAACGTCTCTGCAATGACTGCACAGCGTTATCTAAACAAGGCCACTGGTGATCTAAATACGTCTATGGAGCGTTTGTCTTCTGGTCAACGTATCAACAGTGCTCGCGATGACGCGGCAGGCCTACAAATTTCTAACCGTTTGACTGCGCAATCACGTGGTCTTGATGTGGCAATGCGAAATGCTAACGATGGCATCTCTATTGCGCAAACAGCAGAAGGTGCGATGAACGAGTCGACGCAGGTACTGCAACGTATCCGTGACTTGTCACTGCAATCTGCCAACGGTGTAAACTCGGATCAAGAGCGTGTAGCAATTCAAGAAGAAGTGTCTTCTTTGCAAGATGAATTGAACCGTATCGCAGAAACCACAGCCTTTGGTGGACGTCGTCTACTTAACGGTACCTTCGGCGAAGCCTCGTTCCAAATCGGTGCCAATGCTGGTGAAGCTATGGTGATGGAACTGACCTCTATTCGCGCCGACGATACTCGTATGGGTGGGTCGACATTTGAAGGTGCAAATGTTGTCGGTAAGCAGTGGGAAGTTGCTGCGGGTGCAAATGACCTAACGATTGATTTTACAACCAAAGACGGTGAAGCGGTCAATATCTCTCTTACCACCCCAGTAGGTGATGACATTGAAGAGCTAGCGACCTACATTAATGGTCAAGCTCCATACCTTAAAACGTCTGTTTCTGATGACGGTTTCTTGCAAGTTTTCCTACCAGAAGACAAGCTAGATGGCAACGTTACCTTTGGTGGCACCCTGGCCAGCGACCTTGGCTTAACCTCTGGTGCAGGTGTTGTGACAACTGCGCAAGACATCGATGTTCGTACTGTTGCTGGCGCGCAAAACGCCGTATCGGTTGTCGACTCAGCGCTACGTTACATCGACTCACAGCGTGCGGATCTCGGTGCGAAGCAAAACCGCCTTGATCACAGCATCAATAACTTAGCCAACGTTCAAGAGAATGTTGAAGCGTCAAACAGTCGTATCAAAGACACTGACTTTGCGAAAGAAACGACTGAAATGACCAAAAACCAAATTTTGCAGCAGGCTGGTACTTCCATTCTAGCCCAAGCAAAACAGTTGCCAAACTCTGCAATGTCACTATTGCAGTAGTTGTTTCGCTTTTGAGTGGTGCTTCCGACGGGAAGCGCTATGCGAATCAACGACTTGGTAACGGTATTTATCTTATGGAGAGCAGAGCTCTCTCACTCTCAACTCTTGCTTGATATTAGATAAATACGTTTAGTGCGTTATCTGTGTGGTCAATCTCTCTCGATCTCCAACACAGTTAGCAAGCCATTAAACAGCCCCGGTTCTCTCAAAGATAGGGGCTTTTTTCACACCTCAACTGATTGCGCAATGCCAGTTGTGACGTAAATCTCCTTACTTTTCTACAAAAAAATCTTTCTATATCGGCGTGTTATAGCTGAGCTTTAGCCTTTTTAAAATCTGCGTGTCCGTTTTGGGCGCTTTGTCGCACTCCCCAATTGAGCTTCTTAAAAAAGTCCATTTCTATTTAAAGCTTCTCTCAAGAGGGTCGTTAATAGATATAACTTTGAGAGAACGATTTGGTTTTCCGAGACGTCGGAAGCCGTATTTAAATGGAAAATCAATTGGAGACAATCTTATGTCTATATCAGTAAATACCAATGTCGCCGCGATGACCGCGCAACGTCATTTGAACAGTGCTTCGGCAGATACGCAAAACTCCATGGAGAGATTGTCATCTGGCTTCCGCATTAACAGTGCAAAAGATGATGCTGCAGGTCTGCAAATTTCGAATCGCTTGAATTCGCAAAGCCGTGGTCTAGACGTAGCAGTACGAAATGCCAATGACGGTATCTCGATTGCGCAAACGGCTGAAGGTGCAATGAATGAAAGCACTAACATCCTGCAACGCATGCGTGACCTTTCTCTACAATCTGCAAACGGCTCAAACTCAAAAACTGAGCGTGTTGCGATTCAAGAAGAGATTGGTGCACTTAACAACGAATTAAACCGAATCGCAGAGACAACGTCATTTGGTGGTAATCGTCTACTTAACGGCACGTACGGGACCAAATCGTTCCAAATCGGCGCAAATAGTGGTGAAGCAGTACAATTGACTCTGAACAATATGCGTTCAGATACAGCAGAAATGAGCGGTAAATCGTTTGTATCGGGTAGTGCAAAAGACGCTGATTGGTCTGTACAAGCAGGTACCGATCAATTGGACATCGGCTACACCGATAAAGCTGGCAATGCTCAAACCGTGAGTATCACGGCCAAAGAAGGCGATGATATTGAGCAACTAGCGACATACATCAATGGTCAGACACAAGATTTGCAAGCATCCGTTGGAGAGGACGGTACACTGCAAGTTTTCGCTGGTAGCAACAACATCGATACAGCTCAAGCGGTTTCTTTTTCCGGTACGCTTGGTTCTGACCTAGCGATGGGTGCAGGTACCGATTCAAGCGTTGCATCTTTGGATGTAACCAGTGTTGCAGGGGCACAGCAAGCCGTTTCTGTAATTGATAACGCGATGAAGTCTGTGGACAGCCATCGTGCAGAACTTGGTGCATTCCAAAACCGTTTTGATCATGCAATCAACAACTTAGATAACATCAACGAAAACGTTAATGCGTCTAAGAGCCGCATCAAAGACACTGACTTTGCAAAAGAAACTACGGCTATGACCAAGTCTCAAATATTGCAACAAGCGTCTACTTCAATTTTGGCACAAGCGAAAGCTGCGCCAAACCAAGCACTTAGCTTGCTATAATCGAGAGTCCTCAAAGCTCCTCGTAAGCAAACAAAGTCTCCCAAATCCGGTGCCCGCCATAAGCACCGGATTTTTTTATGCCCGACATTGAGTATCTTTTCCCCCTTATTGCCGCTCTGATGTGTCTCTCAGTTCGCTGATATATGTGTCAAAACACATCGTCGGATAATTAAGTTACGGACGCTCATTAGATCATTATCAATCTCATGAATACGATTCTGTTTGTGTAAAAATACGTCGTTTATTTTCTTTAATTCTAATGATTTACCTAAAGTTCGTTGGTTTTTGGCCGTTACAAATGACGAGAGAAAAATAAATGTGTGGTGACGGGGTGAGAGCCGTTTAGCGCGTTTAGACCAAAGCCAAAAGGAGATCACTATGGCAATAAATGTAAACACGAATGTGTCTGCAATGACGGCGCAGCGTCATCTAAATAACGCTGCAGCCGATACGACGAAGTCTATGGAACGTTTGTCGTCTGGTTACCGTATCAACAGTGCCAAGGACGACGCAGCAGGACTGCAAATTACAAACCGTTTGAACTCTCAAAGTCGCGGTTTGGAAACAGCAGTTCGCAACGCAAATGATGGTATTTCGATTGCTCAAACTGCCGAAGGCGGGATGAAAGAAACCACCAATATTTTGCAACGCATGCGTGACCTTTCGCTGCAATCCGCGAATGGTTCAAACAGTATCCATGAACGTCGAGCGCTGAATGAAGAAGTAACAGCGCTTAACAGTGAACTGAATCGTATTGCAGAAACAACATCGTTTGGCGGAAAACGCCTTTTGAACGGTAATTATGGCACTCAGTCGTTCCAAATTGGTTCGAACAGTGGTGAAGCGGTCGCACTAACTATTCGTAGTATGCGTTCTGATGAATCCGAGATGGGTGGTAATGCTTATGTTGCTCAAAACTCAGTCACGAAAGATTGGCGTGTAGGCGCTGGTGAAGACATTACGTTTGACTACACCGACACCGAAGGTAACGCACAAAGCGTCACCGTTAATGCCAAAGAAGGTGACGATATTGAGAACCTAGCCACGTACATTAATGGTCAGGTTGACGACATTTCAGCATCGGTTGGTGAAGACGGCACAATGCAGCTGTTTGCCTCTAACCGTAATGTTCAAAGTGGTGTCACCGTAAGTGGCAGCCTAGCAAGTACCTTTGATTTTGGTGCTCAGCAAGCTGTGACTGTGGATGATGTTGACGTCACAACGATTGCAGGATCGCAACAAGCGGTTGCTGTTATCGATGCGGCACTACAAAGTGTGGACAGTCAACGTGCTGAATTGGGTGCGTTTCAGAATCGATTTGGTCATGCGATCAATAACTTGGATAGCATTAACGAGAATGTAAATGCATCAAGAAGTCGAATCCAAGACACCGACTTTGCGAAGGAAACGACGCAATTGGCGAAGTCTCAGATTCTTCAGAACGCAAGTACCTCGATCCTGGCCCAAGCAAAACAGACGCCGACTTCAGCGCTTGCATTACTGGGCTAACGCCTAAGGTAAGTTGAAAATACTTACGCAAGTACTGATAAGTTGGAAGGGAGAATGTGATGGATATTTCATCTTACACA
The DNA here is from genome assembly GCF_016900875.1 of Vibrio ulleungensis. Lineage (GTDB taxonomy): Bacteria > Pseudomonadota > Gammaproteobacteria > Enterobacterales > Vibrionaceae > Vibrio > Vibrio ulleungensis. The sequence continues at coordinate 666,479 of NZ_JAFEUM010000002.1, read as the reverse complement.
TCGAACGTCCAGCCTTACGGCTTATCTGGTGGCACGAACATTGCTTCAAGTAAGGAAAGTACGCTACAAACGATACAGCAAGTCGAGAAAGAAAGAGAAACAGCGCTGGAGAAAAGCAACGCATCTTTAAAACAAGAGCCTGCTTTGCCCATCTCTGACGAAGAGCGAGACGCACTTATTGAGCGAATCAATGAGTTCGTAGACTCGATGAATACTGGATTATCTTTTCGAATCGATGAAGACACTGGGAAAGAGGTCGTCACGATCTATGACGCCAAAACAGGGGATACCCTGAGACAATTTCCGAGTGAGGACATGCTGGAAGTATTGAAGCGTCTCTCCGAGCACTCTACGGGTTTAATAGCGGAGAGTGTGTAGTATTTTGAGGTGATTTGAATGAGTTTGAGCCCTTTAGGGATGTCGGGTGGTATGGATATTAACTCCATGGTCACCAAAATTGTGGATTCGGAGCGCATACCTAAGCAGCAACGAATTGACAATGAACGAGCTGATATCCAGTCGGATCTCAGCGCGTACGGCAAGCTCAGAGAATCTCTTGATAGCATGCGCTATATGATGTCTAGCTTTCGTATGGACAAGGCCTTCGCTCTGCGCTCGGTCGAATCTAATAACGAAGCTGTGGTATCAGCGACTGCAAGTACTGAAGCGATTGCGGGCAGATACTCTGTCGATGTGTTGCAGCTAGCACAGAGTCACAAATTGGCTTCCCATCCGGTGGAAGACAAAACCCGATTTGGGCCTGGCAAGCTGCAAATCGAACTGGGAGACCGAGATTTTGATATTGAGGTCAAACCCAACTCGAAAGTGGTGGATGTGGTACGCAGCATCAACCATGCGAAAACTAATCCAGGCGTGCGGGCCTCGGTTATCAACGATAGCCAAGGTCAGCGCCTGATTATTTCGTCAGATAAATCTGGTGAAAAAAACAGCCTTTCTGTTGCCGTGGACGCGTCACCTGACAGTGCACTGCAGCAATTTAATTTCCAATCTCTTGAGCAGCGTGTGAAACGCCTCGAAGACGCTCAAACTCAATCTGTTGAAGCGCTTAATCAAACCGTTCTAGGGCAAGAAATTGCCTCGTACGGCAATTATCATCAGCGCAATCTCGAAAAAATCGATGAGTTAAAGCAGCAATTGGCGCAGATGGATGCTGAGCACCAGCAAAAAATGCAAGCCATCGCAGAGGCAAACCCGCTGAATCCAAACGATCAAACTATCTATGGGGACGCAGCGGGAAGTAAAGAAGCCCAGCAGTATGCGGCGTATAAACCCGGTACAGGATTGGACAAAGAGGATATTCCCGGTTGGAATGCATCGACCGCAGGGGTGTTAAACGACTCGTATGAGATGCGAAAGCCCGAGCTCGATCCTGCAGCAATAAAAAAGAAAAATGACGTACCTGGCTGGACCAACTCTGCGTCTGGAACATTGACTCATTCCTATGAATCGGCGCAAGAGCGTCAAGCGAAAGCGAAAGAGCGTGAACGTTTAGAAACTATCGAGCGGACTGAACATCAAAAGGCCAAGGCGGAAGCGATCAACCAATTTTTAGAGCAAAGCAGTGCCGACAGCGGTGAACTGGCAAAACTCGAACGCTCGGTACTGGCGAAAGCAATAGATGATGGCATCGTAACGCAGCAGCAAGCGGAGCTCGAGGGCGTAGATGCCCTACCTGAAGAAGAGTTGCAAAAACTCAACAGCATTAAAGAGACACAAGATAGCCTGCTCAATGCACTGCAATCTGTCGAAAATTATGATGGCCTAGCGCAAGTCTCACAAGCTCAGGACTCTAAGGTTACACTGGATGGTATTGCTCAACTGAGCAGTGAAACCAACGTCATTGAAGACGCTGTCGATGGAATTTCGTTGACCCTAAAAGGGGTGAGCGAACCTGGCGACATGCCGTCAGACATCAATGTGGAATACGACGTACAAGGCGTTGTCAGCCGAATAGAGCAGTTTGTGCAAGCATACAACCAGTTTGACGCAACCGTTCGTGAACTGTCGAACGTTGATCCTGTGAGTGGCCAAAAAGGAGCGTTAGCTGGCGACTCCGTTGTACGAAATGCAACGTCAAAAATTAAAGCGGTGATCAGCAGCCCAATTGAAGGCGCGCCTGAAAACCTAAAATCATTAACCGAGTTTGGTATCACCAGTACCCGCGAAGGTCCCTTAGAAATTAACTACAAAATGCTGGAAAAGCAGGTTGCAGGTAACTTTACTCAACTTAATGAGTTTTTCACCGGCTCAAATGGATTTGCGAGAAAGCTGGAAGACGCAGTAGCAACCATGACAGGGGTGACTGGGGGAATTCGAACTCGAGAATCGAGTTTGGTGGATCAGAATTATCGCTTAAGAGATCAGCAAGATAATTTAGACCGCCGTATGAGTGCCTTGCAAGAACGTACTCATAATAAGTTTGCGTCTATGCAAGATGCCACGTCTAAGATGCAAGGCCAATTAGCTGGCATGATGAATGCATTAGGTTAGCAATAAGTTTAGAGAGAAGCTTAGTTAAAAGATACGCATAGTTAAGAGTTTAGCTTAGCTATTAAAGAATTAGATTAGCAATAAGCAATACACGATAGGCTAGTCATTAGGTCAAGGCGCAGCAATTCAATTTAGCCGCCAAACGATCACAGAGAACGATGAAGCGAAGGTGAGCTTATAAGCATCAAATCGCTTAATGCGGTAACGCTTTGCCACTCAATCACTTCACGGAGAGATAAGGTTATGATTCAGATAGAGCAGCAGCAATTGATCGACAGCTGGCACGACAAAGTCGAGATTCTCGAAGATCTGGATCACAAGATCGAACAAGTTTTAAGTGAAAGCGAGACGCAACAACCGGATCTTATACCGTTAATTAACAAGCGGGAACGGTTATTGCAAAAAGTAACAACGATTCTTCGTCAGCTACCACAACTGTATCAATCTACAGCTTGGGAGCAGGCGCTGGCACGGACGAAAGGCATTGTTGAAAAGATGGAAAGCCAAACTGCGATACTGCGTCTTCAGACTCAGAGAGTGCAACACGGCAATCAATCTCTAAAGCAGTATCAACGATTTAGATAAAGAGGACACACATGCGAGGTTCATTACAGGCGTACAAGAAGGTTTCAGTTGATAGTCAACTGTCGGCAGCGTCGCCCCACAAAGTCATTCAGATGTTGATGGCGGGCGCTATCGAACGTCTAGTACAAGGCAAGGCAGCGATGCTGCAAGGTAACATCGCGGTTAAGGGCGAACGTTTAGGAAAAGCGTTAGACATTGTCGTTAGCTTACGTGGTTGTCTTTCTATGGATGATGGCGGAGAAATCGCTCAAAACCTAGACCAACTCTACGACTTTATGATTGCGCGTATTATCCACGCCAATCAAAATAACGAGCCAGAGCCGATTGATGACGTGATTGATATCATTCGCGAGATCAAGTCAGCATGGGATCAGATCCCAGGTGAATACCATAATATGACCGCTGCAGAGGTCGGAATTTAACCGAATACCATTCAGATTTGAGAATTTGGTTCACTTCCATGCCGATGGGAGTTGCCTTAATTGAAATATGAAATAAAATAGCCGCTTCCTTGTAAGTGGCTTTTTTGCTACATACTCTATTAAGGTCTAGGTAAGGTTTTAACATCCATTATGCATACAGCCACTAAAGTCTTAGTGATCGAAGACGATAGACAGCTACAACGTGACATTCAAACGATTCTCCATTTTGTTGGGGAAGAGTGCCAAGTCGTCGCGTCGCAGGATCTAAACCAAGTAGACTTTTCGACAGTTTGGACTGGATGTATTTTGGGTAACTGCTCAACCTCGGCTGACTATGCAACGGTTGTGGGCACCATCCAAACACAAAGCCACATCCCTCTGCTTGTCTTAGGGGGAGCTGAGTATGAAGTTGACTCACTGACCCACTACGTCGGCGATCTCGAGCTCCCGCTTAATTATCCGCAACTCAGTGATGCACTTCGTCATTGTAAAGAGTTTTTAGGTCGCAAAGGGATTCAAATCCCATCGGCGACGCGCAAAAATACCTTATTCCGCAGTTTAGTCGGCCAGAGTCAAGGCATTCAAAGTGTTCGACACCTTATAGAGCAGGTTTCTGGTAGTGACGCCAGCGTTTTGATCTTAGGAGAGTCTGGGACCGGTAAAGAAGTTGTTGCTCGAAACGTTCATTATCACTCGTCTCGTCAGAAGGGCCCTTTTGTCCCTGTAAACTGCGGCGCGATACCGCCTGATCTCTTAGAAAGTGAGTTATTTGGGCACGAAAAAGGCGCGTTCACTGGCGCGATCACTTCGCGTAAAGGACGCTTCGAACTGGCAGAAGGCGGCACCCTGTTTTTGGATGAAATCGGTGATATGCCGATGCCGATGCAAGTTAAACTGCTGCGAGTGATCCAAGAGCGTTCTTTTGAACGTGTAGGCGGCAATCAAACCATTAAGGTGAATGTCCGCATAGTGGCTGCGACGCACCGCGATCTCGACAGCATGATTCAAAAAGAGACCTTCAGGGAAGATCTTTACTATCGCCTAAATGTGTTTCCAATAGAAATGCCAAGTCTTAAAGAGCGAAAAGAAGACATTCCACTGCTGCTTCAAGAGTTGATCACTCGATTGGAAGCCGAAGGTGGACAGCCAGTCTGTTTCACACCTAGAGCGGTGAATTCTCTGATGGAGCACCATTGGCCTGGCAACGTTCGTGAGTTGGCAAACTTAGTCGAAAGAATGATCATTTTGTATCCTGGTAGCCTGGTGGATGTGAATCACCTTCCCACGAAGTATCGATACAGTGATATCCCAGAGTTTCAACCTGAGTATAACGACGACATTACCAGCATTGAAGATCAAGAGCGTGATGCGCTATCGAACATTTTTGCAGGAAACATCGCCTTAGATGAAATGCTAGAACAAGAGCCGACCAACTTCGACATGCCTTCATCATTACCTCCAGAAGGGGTGAACCTAAAAGAATTGCTGGCAGACGCAGAAGTTAACCTTATTAATCAGGCGTTAGAAGCGCATAACGGTGTTGTTGCGCGAGCGGCAGATATGCTGGGTATGCGTCGTACGACCTTGGTTGAGAAGATGCGTAAATATAACTTACAACGCTAGTTAACCGTCATCCATTCTATAAGAGTCAATTCATTGACTCTTTTTTATTTCCCTGTCCTACATATAAGTCATTGATATATAATAGCATTATGTTGGCACGCTGTATGCATTATAGTCGTTCATAGTCTAAAAGACGGAAATACGACATGAATCAGGCGGTCAGCGTGGATGACCTTTCACACCACTCAGCATCCGATGATAACGCTTCACAACTTGCTAATTTGCACGCTCAGGTCGCTCAGTATCAACAGGTACTCGAAGTGATGCCTGCGGGTGTCATATTGTTGGATAATCACGGTGTGATCCAAGAAGCCAACCCTGAAGCTCAACGACTTCTTGAAATGGAATTGCAAGGTGCGAAATGGGGTGACGTCATACACGTCGCTTTTGCCCCGCAAGATGATGATGGACATGAAATTTCGCTTCGCAACGGCCGAAAAGTAAGACTTGCGATTTCAGCGTCTGCGGCTGGGCAGTTAATTCTAGTGACCGATCTGACTGAGACTCGACTGCTACAGGCTAGAGTCGGGGATTTACAACGTTTGTCATCTCTGGGTCGGATGGTGGCATCGTTGGCTCATCAAGTAAGAACACCACTTTCTAGTGCCATGTTGTACGCCTCAAATTTGGGGGCACCTAATCTGACACCGCCAATGCGAGAGCGCTTTCAAGGTAAGTTGGTCGATAGGCTTCAAGATCTTGAAAAGCAGGTCAATGATATGTTGCTATTTGCAAAAGGTGGCGACAATAAGGTGATTAAACCTTTCACCTTGCAAGCGTTGATGGATGAGCTCAACCCCATGATTGAAACTTCAATCAAGAGTAATCACATCGACTACTTTCTTGAAGTTGAACAAGGCGATTGCGCGTTGGTGGGTAACGTCAATGCGATTGCATCTGGTCTAAGTAACTTAGTAATCAATGCCATCCAAATAGCCGGAAAAGAGTCGCAAATCGACGTGTATGCACGAGCGGTGGGCGACGAGATCCGCATTTCAGTTCAAGACAATGGACCGGGCGTTCCGGCAGAGCTACAAAGCAAAATTATGGAACCATTTTATACCACCCGCTCACAAGGCACTGGACTTGGCCTTGCGGTCGTACAAATGGTTGCGCGCGCCCACAACGGGCGATTAGAACTCGAATCAAGAGAAGGTGAAGGCGCTTGCTTCACACTATCTCTGCCAGTTGCAGAACTGGCAACCCAAGAGCAGCAAGGAGATTAACATGGCTCAAAGCAAAGTATTGATTGTAGAAGATGATGAAGGGCTACGTGAAGCTCTAGTCGATACATTAGCCTTGGCCGGTTATGAGTGGATTGAAGCCGATTGTGCGGAAGATGCTCTGGTTAAGCTAAAAGCAAATAGTGTTGATGTCGTCGTCACCGATGTGCAGATGGATGGAATGGGTGGCTTAGCACTACTGCGTAATATTAAACAGCATTGGCCAAACTTGCCGGTGTTAGTGATGACGGCGTACGCAAATATAGAAGATGCGGTAACGGCAATGAAGGAAGGCGCAATAGATTATATGGCCAAGCCTTTTGCACCAGAAGTACTGCTTAACTTGGTCAGTCGTTATGCACCGGTTAAGTCAGACGACAATGGCGATGCCGTGGTCGCAGACGAAAAAAGCTTGAAGCTGTTGTCGCTGGCCGACAAAGTGGCCAAGACCGATGCGAATGTGATGGTGTTAGGCCCAAGTGGTTCAGGTAAAGAAGTGATGTCTCGTTATATTCATAACGCATCATTACGTAAAGATGGCCCTTTCATTGCGATTAACTGCGCAGCGATCCCAGACAATATGCTAGAAGCCACACTGTTTGGTTACGAAAAAGGCGCATTTACCGGTGCTGTGCAAGCGTGTCCAGGTAAGTTTGAACTGGCCCAAGGTGGCACCATTTTACTGGATGAGATCAGTGAAATGGACCTATCGCTGCAAGCTAAATTGTTGCGTGTGCTCCAAGAGCGTGAAGTTGAGCGATTGGGCGGACGTAAGAGCATTAAACTAGATGTGCGAGTTTTGGCCACCAGTAACCGTGACTTAAAGCAATACGTGTCAGAAGGCAACTTTAGAGAAGATCTCTATTACCGCTTAAATGTTTTCCCAATTAGCTGGCCACCTTTGTGCGAGCGTCAGGGGGACATTGTTCCTCTTGCCAAACATCTTACCTCGCGACACTGTCAAAAAATGGGTCAGGCTGTACCTGAGTTTACCCAAGATGCGCTTAATAAACTGATGCACTATCAATGGCCAGGTAACGTGAGAGAGCTAGATAATGTGGTTCAACGTGCCTTGATCCTAAGTGAAAACGGACAAATTGATTCAAGCAGCTTGCTGCTAGAGGGTGTAGATTGGAGCGATGCGTCATCACTGCAAACTGCGGTCGAAAGTGGCGTAGCTCCGACAGTGAAACCTCAAGCGATAGAGCAGCCAAGTGCGCCTGTTGTAGAAACGCCCACTAATATTCACCAACCTGTTGCCGGTGCTGAAAGCTTAGGTCACGAACTGCGAGATCAAGAGTACGCAATTATTTTAGAGACATTGGTCGCGTGCAATGGCCGACGTAAAGAAATCGCCGAGAAGCTCGGCATCAGCCCACGTACTCTTCGCTACAAACTGGCCAAGATGCGTGATGCTGGTATAGATATTCCCTGCTAACTCAGTGAAATGAGTCTTCGGGCGGCAATTATTGCCGCCCTTTTTTTGTCTGAACCCTCGCTATATCGCACTCTGGGCGGCCTTCAGTATATAGATAGGCAATTCTTTTCCGCTTGGCATACTCCTTGCTTTATTTAGAGTACGCGTAAAAGGATAGTCAAACTATTGACCAATGAGGGACTATGAAAATCGATCCAATGATGACCGAGATGCAAGCCATGAAAATGGAAGCAACAAACTCCAATGTACCCGCTACTGGTGCTCAAGTAGGCTCGGAGTTTGGTGAGTTGCTCAATAATGCCATGAATAATGTCAATCAGTTGCAAAAGAGCTCAAGTGATCTTCAAACCCGCTTTGATTTGGGCGACCCCAATGTGTCACTTTCCGACGTAATGATTGCTCGAAACAAGTCTAGTGTCGCTTTCGAGGCAACGGTCCAAGTTCGGAATAAGCTTGTTGACGCATATAAAGAACTAATGAACATGCCGGTGTAAAACCGACAGTTTTCAGCATTATTATAAGATTAAAGGGACGTCAACTTGGCAGCGCAAAACCCCTCAACCGAAATAGCAGTGGCCGATGGGGCAACTATGGACAGCAGCGAACTTGCTCTGTCTGATTCATCTACATCGCTTTCACAAGACTTGGATTCTGGAGAAAAAGTCAGCAGTAAGTTAGATATGCTGGGTGACTTAGATCTGCTTCGTCAGGTCGTTTTGGTGCTTTCAATTTCCATCTGTGTTGCACTGATCGTTATGGTTTTCTTCTGGGTCAAAGAGCCAGAAATGCGCCCACTTGGCAGCTACGAAACCGAAGAGCTCATCCCAGTACTCGACTATCTTGACCAGCAAAAGCACACCTACACCCTCGATGGCAACGTCGTACATGTCCCTGTCGATAACTACGACTCATTAAAGCTTGAGTTGGTCCGTGCAGGCATGAATAGCGCCCGTCAGGAAGGCGACGATATTTTACTGCAAGACATGGGTTTTGGCGTGTCACAACGCCTGGAAACCGAACGCCTAAAACTAAGTCGAGAGCGTCAATTAGCCAAAGCGATAGAACAGATGCGCCAAGTACGTAAGGCGCGCGTGCTTCTTGCACTGCCTCAGCAAAGTGTGTTTATTCGCCATAATCAAGAAGCGTCTGCCTCAGTATTTTTAACCTTAGCAACCGGTAACACCCTTAAGCAAACTGAAGTCGATTCAGTTGTCGATATGGTGTCCAGTGCGGTGCCGGGGATGACTCCCAACCGAATTACCGTCACAGATCAAATGGGTCGTCTACTGAATTCGGGTTCGCAGAACGCGGCGGCGACAGCACGTCGAAAAGAACAAGAACTCGAGCTGAAACGTGAACAAGACTTAAGAGAAAAAATTGATTCGGTGCTTATTCCTATTCTTGGACTAGGAAACTATACCGCTCAGGTTGCGGTCGAGTTGGACTTTAGTGCTGTTGAGCAAACCCGTAAGCAGTACGATCCAAATACTCCAGCAACACGCAGTGAGTACACTCTCGAAGATTACAACAATGGCAATGTGGTTGCAGGTGTACCGGGTGCCCTTAGCAATCAGCCGCCAGCAGACGCATCTATCCCGCAAGATGTTGCGCAAATGAAAGACGGCAGCCTGCTTGGACAAGGTTCTGTGCATAAAGAAGCGACTCGCAACTTTGAGCTAGATACCACTATATCCCACGAACGTCGTCAAACAGGCGTCGTTGATCGACAAACTGTTTCTGTTGCTGTTAAGCAGCGCCCAGTGACCAACCCGGATACAGGGGAGGTGACTTATGAGCCGATCTCAGACAGTGAACTGAACGCTATTCGCCAGGTACTGATTGGTACAGTGGGCTTTAGTGAAGCTCGCGGCGATCTTATTAATGTATTGAGCGTGAAGTTTGCAGAGCCTCAAGTTGCCGAGTTGGCTGATGTCGCCATTTGGGATCATCCAAGATTTAACGACTGGGTTCGTTGGTTTGCTAGTGCACTCGTCATCATCGTAGTGGTATTTGCGCTGATTCGTCCTGCGATGAACCGCTTGCTTAACCCAGCAGCGGAAGAAGATTCTATTTTGGGTGAAGATGGCTTACCACTAAGCACCGACGAGACCACATTGATCGGTACTGATTTAGACGGTGCCGACGCGTTTGAGTTTGGCAACGGCATTGAGCTGCCAAACCTGCACAAAGATGAAGATGTATTAAAAGCTGTACGAGCCTTGGTGGCGAATGAGCCAGAGTTGGCAGCACAAGTAGTGAAGAGTTGGGTAACCGATGGCTGATGAGTTAGTGCCAATGAATGGCGAAGTAGCAAAAATAGATTTTGATGTCACAGAACTGACGGGTGAAGAGCGCGCAGCCATTCTCTTACTGAGCCTCAATGAAGACGACGCCGCTGGCATTATTCGACATTTAGAGCCTAAGCAGGTTCAAAGAGTTGGTGGTGCGATGGCAAAAGTTGCCGACCTCAATAATGATAAAGTAACGGCTGTTCACCGCGCATTCTTAGAAGATATTCAGAAATACACCAACATTGGCATGGGAAGCGAAGACTTCATGCGTAAGACGTTGGTCGCGGCACTGGGTGAAGACAAAGCCAATAACTTGGTGGAACAGATCTTACTGGGCACCGGTTCGAAAGGTTTGGATTCATTGAAATGGATGGACCCACGTCAGGTTGCGGCAATCATTGTGAATGAGCACCCACAGATTCAAACCTTGGTACTTTCCTACTTAGAGTCTGATCAGTCTGCAGAGATCATTGCTCAGTTCCCAGAACGCGTGCGTCTAGATTTGATGATGCGTATTGCCAACTTAGAAGAAGTACAACCTTCCGCATTGGCAGAGCTAAACGAAATTATGGAAAAACAGTTTGCGGGTCAAGCGGGCACACAAGCTGCGAAGATTGGTGGCCTGAAAGCCGCGGCAGAAATCATGAACTACCTCGACAACAGTGTGGAAGGTATTTTGATGGACCAAATTCGCGATCAAGACGAAGACATGGCCACCATGATCCAAGATTTGATGTTTGTGTTCGAAAACCTCATCGAGGTGGACGATCAAGGTATCCAGAAATTGCTGCGTGATGTCCCTCAAGATGTATTGCAGCGTGCGCTTAAAGGTGCCGATGAAGACCTGCGTGAGAAAGTCTTTAAGAACATGTCTAAGCGCGCCGCAGAATTGATGCGTGACGACATTGAGGCGATGCCTCCTGTCCGCGTAGCAGACGTAGAATCCGCTCAAAAAGAAGTACTTACTGTTGCTAGACGTCTTGCTGATTCAGGCGAGATTATGCTTTCAGGCGGCGCAGATGAGTTCTTATAATTAAGGTGTACACATGAACCAACCTAGAAAACGTGGATTTTTGCGCCCTGATGACGAGGCGAATCTGCAGCCAGAAGATTGGGGATTGCCGGACTACACCTCGCAAGCTCGTGGCGATGTGCGTGAGACGGCCCTCAACTATGATCCAGGTTGGATGCCTGATCTCGAAGAGACCAGCGAAGAAGCACCTAAGCCATTAACTCTAGAAGAAGTCGAACAAATACGCCAAGACGCGTATCAAGAAGGCTTAATGTCGGGTAAAGAAGCCGGCTTTAACCAAGGCTATGAAAAAGGCAAAGAGCAAGGTGTTGCTGAAGGTCAAAAAGAGGGCCATGCCCAAGGAATTGAACAAGGTTTAGAAGCCGCGAAAGAGCAAGTTGCCGAGCAAGCTGGCCAGTTTGTGGCGCTTGCCGATCAACTTACTCAACCGCTAGAACTGATGAATTCGCAAGTCGAAAAACAGTTGGTGGATATGGTGTTGCATCTCACCAAAGAGGTGACGCATGTTGAAGTGAGCATCAATCCTCAGGTAATTCTCGATACAGTTAAAGAGTCTGTAGAGTCACTGCCTATGACCTTTATCGACATCAACTTTAAACTTCACCCCGATGATATCGACCTTATTGAGCAAGCCTATGGCAAAGAGCCATTGGCTGAGCGACGTTGGACACTGATTGCAGAACCAGCCCTTAATCGCGGCGATCTGCAAATCGATGCGGGTGATTCTCGAGTGGATTTTATGTTGGAAGATCGCATTAAAGCGACCTTACAACGATTTTGCTCTGCCAATCGCCATCAAAGGCAAGTGTAATGCTCGATTTATCGCAGCGTCTTGCTAATTATCAAACCGACAATCTCACCAGTCGCGCAATCGCGTCAGGAAAATTGGTGCGAGTGGTAGGGCTCACCTTGGAAGCAACAGGCTGTAAAGCACCGATTGGTAGCTTATGTATGGTCGAAACGCTCAGCGGAGAAATGGAAGCTGAAGTGGTTGGCTTTGAAGGCGATCGTCTGCTGCTTATGCCTAGTGAGTCCATTGCGGGTGTCGTGCCAGGAGCGCGGGTGACGCCAGTAGTACGCGATGCGGGTTTACCTGTTGGGATGGAACTGCTGGGGCGAGTGATAGATGGCGTGGGTAATCCACTCGATGGCCTTGGCGAATTGTATACACAGCAGCGAGCCAGTCTCGATGCGACTCCGATAAACCCGTTACAACGTAAACCTATTAGTGAGCCCCTTGATGTGGGCATTAAAGCGATCAATGGGTTACTGACCGTGGGCAAAGGGCAGCGTATAGGTCTATTTGCTGGCTCCGGTGTAGGTAAATCAGTGACACTTGGCATGATGACTCGTGGCACAACGGCGCAAGTAGTTGTGGTAGGGCTTATTGGTGAGCGTGGCCGTGAAGTAAAAGAGTTTATTGAAGAAATTCTCGGTGTCGAAGGTCGAAAGCGTGCTGTCGTTGTTGCGGCTCCGGCGGATGCATCGGCACTTATGCGCTTAAAAGGGTGTCAAACCGCACTGACCATTGCTGAATACTTCCGAGATCAAGGTCTTGATGTGCTGTTGCTTATGGATTCCTTGACCCGTTTTGCTCAGGCACAGCGTGAAATAGCGTTATCTGTTGGCGAGCCTCCTGCGACCAAAGGGTATCCACCTTCTGTGTTTGCCAAATTGCCTGCATTGGTCGAAAGGGCAGGTAACGGAGATGACACGCAAGGTTCGATTACGGCGTTCTTTACGGTGTTGACCGAAGGCGATGACCTACAAGATCCTATTGCCGATGCCTCTCGTGCGATTTTGGATGGCCATATTGTGTTGTCACGGGAAATGGCCGATGCCGGTCATTATCCTGCCATCGATGTTGAGCGTTCTGTCAGTCGTGTTATGCCACAAATTACCACCGATGATCATCTCACGATGTCTAAGGCCGTTAGGCAGGTGCTGGCGACGTGTCGTAAAAACCAAGATTTGGTGTCTATTGGGGCGTATAAACCGGGCACAGATCCCGCCATCGATACCGCGTTTACCTTAAAGCCAACTATCGATCAGTATTTACAACAAGGTATGAAAGATTCGATTCCTTATGACATGTGCGTCAATATGCTGTCGAGTATGCTGCAAACCGCAATGAATAATTCTGCGAACCAGAATCAACAAGGTCATAACCGTTGAGTCAGGCTATAGAGTTCTTGTTAGATCAAGCCAAAGAGAAAGAAGAGCAGGCTGTATTGGGCTTGACTAAAGCTCGTGCAGACCTTGACGAATACTATCAACAGCTGAGTCAGATTGAGCAATATCGCATCGATTACTGCAATCAGCTAATTGACCGCGGTAAAAACGGATTGTCAGCCAGTGAATACAGTCACTTAAACCGATTTTTAACGCAGCTAGATAACACCTTGTCGAAGCAAAAAGAAGCGGAATCTCATTTTATTCAGCAAGTTACCCAATCAGAACAGGTGTGGGTAGAAATGCGCAAGCAGCGACGCTCTTATGAATGGATGCTAGAGAAAAAAGCGACACAGGCAAAACTGGCCGCCGATAAGGCAGAACAGAAGTTGATGGACGAGTTCTCAACACTTAGCTATGCCAGAAAACTAAATCGATAACTGTATCTCTCGTTATTCCCCCCCGTATTCCCTCGATGAAATTGCTCTCGTGGTCTGTTTTTTGCATATATCCAACTATGAGCAAAAACGCCAAAAAATACGCTTAGGGAAAGGTGTCATGACAATGCAAGCTGCCGCAGCGCCAGCCATTACCACTAAGGCCACATCGCCAAAATCAGAGATGTCAGCGAAACCCGCTGCGCAAAGTGCGTCTTCAGATAAAGAAGGTAACTTTGAGCAATCTTTGACAAAAGCCAGCCAGTCAGACAGCGATTCAAAAGTAGATAAGTCGACAAAAGTGTCAAAGGCTAAATCCTCTGACGAAGCTAAAGCGACGGACAAAGCAGCCTCTACGTCACACACCAAAACCAGCGACTCTGAACAAAAAGTCACCGCAAAAAACACTCAAAGCATTGATTCAAAGGGCGTTGTCACAGCTGAGGATGAGTCCTCAGAGTCGTTTTTAGGTTCACTTTTTTCGAGCGACGAAACCTCGAAAGGCGATAAGAGCGATGGCTCAAAGCAAACGGCTAACCCATCGAGCAAGGCTGAGTCGCCTGCAACGGGGAGTGATGACAGTGCTGTTGATGAAAACATGCAACAAGCATCAGATTTACTAAAACGCCTCGATGAGTCCAACGCAGCGTTAAAATCCGAACAACCAAAAGAGGCGGCTAAGTCGTCTACCTACACCGCAGACTCAGTTCAAGCTCACTCTTCTGAAGGGCAATTGGCAAGTCGCAATGGCAAACAGGAACAGTCTGCAGAGCTTTCTTCTACAACAGTGGAGAGTGACGGAAAGTTGACGACAGCGCAAAATTTGACGAAGTCTGATGAGAGCGTTGCTGTTAAAGACAGTGGGGAAGGGATTTCAGCCTTAAAAGAAGGTGAAGCGGGCGCTAATCAAGGCCGATTTTCCAGCGAAACGCAGCAAGGCCACACAGTAACATCGGTCAAACAGACCGATGAGGAGTCGGCAACCACTGCTGAGCCAATGTCGCAACAATCTAATCTAAAATCATCTAACCTTGAGTCATCGAGCGGTGAATCATCTAACCTCAACACGGCAGGTAGCAACACGTCTCAAGCGCTGAGTTCAGAGGGCATTGAGCCTCAATTGAATACGGCCACTCAAGGTGAAGCAGCAAGTTTGTCGGCGCAAGACGGTGAGTCAACAATGACTCAAGTGTATGGTGCCACTAACAGTGATGATCAAATCGTGTGGGATAAACAGGAGCAGCAAGATACACCTAATGCTGTCACAACCGGTGTTGGCGCTTCAACAGTAACCGCTACCTCGGCAACGACAAGTTCTGCGGCGAATCAAGGTTCAGTTACGGCGGCAGGCGCCACTGTGGCAGGGCAAAACGCGGCAACATCGCCACCTTGGAGCCCAAATAGTGCAGTACACACAGGTGTGCAAGCACCTGCAAATGCGGTTGCTGCTGGCGCTATCAGCCCTGCTTCTCCTGAGCTTTCTGGTAAACAACAAACAGCATTAGCTGCCGCTGGTTTACAGATTGTGCGTACTCAGAAATCAGATCCGAACCAACCCGAAGCCGCCACACCATTTGATTCAATCAATTCCCAGCAAAGCCAGCAATCATTGTCGGGATTACAGCGATTAGAACAAGCGCAACAAGCGCAAACGCCAGTGCAGGTAAAAAGTGATTTAGCCGCGGATCAAATGGCCGAGCGCGTGCAAATGATGATGTCCAAAAATCTGAAAAACATCGACATTCGACTCGATCCACCAGAGTTAGGGCGTATGCAGATACGAATGAACATGAGTGGTGATGTGGCGAATGTTCAAATCACAGTGAGCAACCCTGCCGCGCGTGAATTAATTGAACAGACTATACCGAGATTGCGTGAGATGTTGGCGCAAAGCGGTGTAGCGCTTGCTGAAACCTCGGTGCAGCAACAATCGAGTCGTGGCGGTCAAGCGCAACAAGGCAGTGATGGTCAACTTTCCCGTGGCGGCAACAATGATTTTAATGGAGTAGCAGAGGATGAGCCTGCTATTCAAGTTAGTACCGCTAGCCCCGAGCAGGGCATAAGCTTTTTTGCATAAAAAAATAGGAACAAAACAGACTCATGGCAGACGACAATCCAGCTGATACCGGCAATAAAAAAAGCAATAAACTTATCATCATCATTGTGGCCGCGGTTGTGCTCATCGCAGGCATAGGTGGGGGCGCATTTTTCTTTTTGTCATCGGGTGATGACAGCGCTACAGCTTCTTCAGGGCAGCCTCAATCGGTGTCTGCTCCACAAGTTGAAGCGCCTGCGATGTATGTCAATATTCCTCAGCCGTTTCTGTTTACAGTTCCTGGTAATGACCGCGATCGATTAGTTCAAATTAAAGTACAGTTGATGGTGCGAGGCACAGCCAATGAAGGGCTGGCTAGACACCATTCGCCGTTAATTGAAAGTACGTTGCTATCTTCCTTTGGTAGCGCGTCTCAAGAACAGCTTCGTTCACCGTCAGGTCGAACTGACATGCGTGATCAAGCAACCAATGACATTAAACTAACGCTGACAGAACTGGTGGGCGAACCAGTCATTGAACGCGTACTGTTTACCGATTTTGTAATTCAATAGGTGCCAAGTGACTGACTTACTCACTCAAGACGAAATCGACGCTCTCCTGCATGGAGTTGATGATGTCGATGAGATCGAAGATGAACTGCCACAAGTCGAGGAATCAGGCCCAGCAGTTAATTTCGACTTTTCGTCACAGGACCGCATTGTTCGTGGGCGGATGCCGACCCTTGAACTGATTAATGAGCGATTTGCGCGTCACTTGCGGATCAGCTTGTTTAACATGTTGCGTAAAACCGCTGAAGTGTCGATTAACGGCGTACAGATGATGAAATTTGGTGAATACCAAAATACATTGTATGTCCCAACCAGCCTCAACATGGTTCGATTTAGACCCTTAAAAGGGACATCGTTAATCACCATGGAAGCACGTTTAGTGTTTATTTTGGTGGAAAACTTTTTTGGCGGAGATGGTCGTTTCCACGCCAAGATCGAAGGTCGAGAGTTTACCCCAACAGAGCGTCGCATTATTCAGCTGCTGCTTAAAATTGTCTTCGAAGATTACAAAGAAGCCTGGTCCCCAGTCATGGGTGTGGAGTTTGATTATATTGACTCCGAAGTAAACCCGAGTATGGCCAACATTGTAAGCCCGACCGAAGTGATCGTTGTGAGCTCTTTTCATATTGAAGTCGATGGTGGTGGCGGTGATTTTCACATTGTCATGCCGTACTCGATGGTGGAGCCGATTCGAGAGCTGCTTGATGCAGGTGTTCAATCCGACAAAATGGAAACCGACGTTCGTTGGAGCACGGCACTTCGAGAAGAGATCATGGATGTACCGGTCAACTTTAGAGTCGACCTGTTGGAAAAAGATATTTCATTACGCGATTTAATGGAGCTGCAAACCGGCGACATTATCCCGGTGGATATGCCAGAGAACGGTGTGATGTTTGTAGAGGAACTACCGACATTTCGCGTCAAAATGGGTAAATCTGGCGAGAACATCGCGGTACAAGTTTCAGAAAAAATTCGTCGACCGGATGTGGTCAAGACCGACCTTGCGTTTCTAAGCAAGGATATTATGTCGGAAATCGAAGGCGAAGAAGAGGATCCAGAACTGGCGTAGTAACCGCAGTTTTGGAGTAAGGATTTTACGAGGAAAATTATGTCTACATCTGAAGATCAAAAATTGGCTGACGAATGGGCCGCAGCCCTTGGCGAAGACCCGCTGGCAATTGCTGCCGCGGAAGAAGCTGCTGCTGAGGCAGAAGCCGATGCGTTAATGGCTTCTCAATCACAAGCGCAACAAGCGCCGCTTGATGAGCTGACAGACAGCTCAACACCGATCTCTGACGATGAGCGTCGTAAACTTGATACCATTATGGACATTCCAGTGACCATTTCGATGGAAGTTGGGCGATCTCAAATCAGTATCCGTAACTTATTACAACTTAACCAAGGCTCGGTTGTAGAGTTAGATCGCATTGCCGGTGAATCGTTGGATGTGATGGTTAATGGTACCTTGATAGCTCATGGTGAAGTTGTGGTGGTCAATGATAAGTTTGGTATCCGTCTAACGGATGTTATCAGCCAAACAGAACGTATTAAGAAGTTGCGATAACATGAGCATTATCCTGCGTGTTTGGCTAACGCTTACTCTAACCGCTGCCAGTTCATCAGCGGTTGCTGCATCTGCGCCGACTCTCGATCTGGCTACCACGCTTGGCTCGCTTCTGCTGGTCATCGCGTTGATATTGGGCATGGCTTGGATGCTAAAGAAAATGCGTTTACCGAGCATGTCAGGACAAAAAGACTTTTCCATTAAACGTCAAATCACTCTAGGTACCAAAGAGCGAATGATGGTGGTTCAAGCCGGTGATGAGCAATTTTTGGTGGGTGCTACTGCGCATTCAATCCAATTGATTGCCAAACTGGATACGCCTTTGGAAGATGAGTCTCCGCAACAAGCGCCTTTTGGGGCTCAACTCAATCAGCTACTTAAGAAAAATGGTCATGCTAAATAACCTTACCAGACTGTCGAAGCAGTACTGGGTTGCTGCTTGTATGCTTTTCGCAACACTATTGTTTGCCACGCAATTGCACGCCCAAGAAGAGATCCCCGAAAATATTGCTCCAGCAAGCAGTGTGACGGTGTCCGAAATAGAGCGTGAGCAGGGTGGTTCGACGCTTTCGATCACGGACACTCGCAGTGGTGCGGGCGTGCCAGCATTTACCATGGTCACCAATCCAGATGGTAGTGAAGATTACTCAGTCAATATTCAAATATTAGGTCTTATGACTATGCTGGGCTTCTTGCCTGCCATGGTGATATTGATGACCTCTTTTACGCGAATCGTCGTGGTGATGTCGATTTTGCGTCAAGCCATGGGCTTGCAACAGACGCCGTCCAATCAAGTGATTATTGGTTTGTCGATCTTTATGACGTTTTTTATCATGTCACCGGTCTTTGACAAAGTAAATCAAGACGCCCTGCAACCGTATCTTAATGAACAGGTGACGGCTCGAGAGGCGTTCGATTTGGCGCAAGAGCCCATGAAAGCGTTCATGCTAAAACAGACTCGGGTGAAAGATCTTGAGACCTTTGTGGGTATGTCTGGCTCTCAAGTGGACACTCCTGAAGACGTATCAATGAGTGTGCTGATCCCAGCGTTTATAACCTCTGAGTTAAAAACCGCTTTCCAAATTGGTTTTATGCTGTTTTTACCGTTTTTGATAATCGACCTGGTGGTTGCTTCTATATTGATGGCTATGGGTATGATGATGCTATCGCCGATGATCGTCTCATTGCCGTTTAAGTTAATGCTGTTTGTTTTGGTGGATGGGTGGAACCTTATCTTAGCTACCTTAGCCAGCAGTTTTGCGCTTTAGCGAGGGTAACAGATGACACCTGAAGTCTTTGTCGATCTATTTCGCGATGCGCTGTGGATGGTTCTTATCTTGGTATGTGCCATCATAATTCCGAGCCTAATGATCGGTCTTCTGGTTGCTGTTTTCCAGGCTGCAACCTCGATCAACGAACAAACCTTGAGCTTTTTACCTCGTTTAATCGTGACGCTACTGGCGCTTATGTTTGCGGGGCACTGGATGGTGCAAATGTTGATGGATTTCTTTTTTGAAATGATCGCCCGCATGCCCACCATCATCTATTAGGTGACCTGATGGAATTCACCAGCACAATCATACTCGAATGGATGGCCAGTTATTTCTGGCCGTACACGCGTATTTCCACCATGTTTATGGTGATGACGGTGACTGGTGCAAACTATGTATCTAGACGAATTAGACTCTACTTGGGTTTGGCTGTCACCTTTGGTGTAATGCCAATGATTCCAGTCCCACCCAGTGACCTTGCGCTTTTATCCGTGCAAGGGTTTATCACCACCGCAGAGCAAATAGTGATTGGCGTTGCCATGGGTTATGTGACGGTATTTATTACCCAAACTTTTGTTTTACTAGGTCAAATTCTAGGTATGCAATCAAGTTTAGGTTTTGCGTCAATGGTGGATCCGGCGAACGGCCAAAACACCCCTTTGTTGGGGCAGCTGTTTTTGTTTGTTGCGACTCTATTCTTTCTCGTCACCGATGGACATTTGCAGATGATCCAGATGGTGGTAATGAGCTTTACGACACTACCCATTGGCGGCGAAGGATTGACCTCAGCGGATTTTCAAGAGCTGGCTTCGTGGATGGGTATCATGTTTAAAACCGCACTAAGCATGGCGCTATCTGGAATTATTGCGCTGCTTACTATCAACCTTTCTTTTGGTGTCATGACGCGTGCCGCGCCGCAGCTAAATATATTCTCGCTCGGATTCTCATTCGCTCTGATGGTAGGTTTATTGCTGTGTTGGTACATTCTTCTTGGGCTATTTTCTCACTACGAGCTCTATTGGGCGCAAGGTGAGCAACAATTGTGTAGCCTGATCAATATCAGCTGTTAGGGAGTTGCTTGTATGGCAGAGTCAGACGGTCAAGAAAGAACAGAAGACGCAACGCCCAGGCGCTTGCAACAGGCTCGAGAAAAAGGGCAGGTTGCAAGGTCTAAAGAGCTAGCGTCGGTGTCGGTGTTGGTGGTTGGTGCATTATCGCTAATGATGATGGGTGAGCCATTGGCAAAAGGCGTTGGTCAAACGATGACTCGGCTGTTCAGTTTGAGCCGTGAAGAAATTTTTGACTTTGGCAAGCTTATCGAAATTGCCTTGGGCTCGTTAGTTGCCCTTATATTACCACTACTGATCATTCTTTTAACGCTGTTTGCCGCAGCGTTTGCTGGAGCGGCTGGTATCGGCGGCGTTGGGTTTTCGGCCCAAGCTGCGGCCCCAAAAATGTCCAAAATTAACCCTATGAGCGGCTTTAAACGGATGTTTGGCATGCAAAGTTGGGTGGAATTGCTTAAGTCCATCTTAAAAGTATCGCTAGTAGCAGGTGTCTCGTTTTTTCTAATCTCAACAGCGCGGCAAGATCTCTTTCAGCTGAGCCTCGATGTTTATCCCCAGAATATTTTTCATGCTTTGGATATCCTGCTTAATTTCGTTTTACTAATTAGCTGTTCGCTGCTGGTTGTGGTCGCGATTGATATACCTTTTCAAATCTGGCAGCACGCGAATCAGCTAAAAATGACCAAGCAAGAGGTCAAAGACGAGTTCAAAGACACCGAAGGTAAGCCCGAGGTGAAAGGCCGGATCCGAATGTTGCAAAGGGAAATGGCGCAACGAAGAATGATGTCGGAAGTACCTAGCGCCGACGTTATTGTTACCAACCCAGAACACTTCTCAGTGGCGCTGCGATACAAACAAGGTCAGGACACCGCGCCTATCGTTGTGGCTAAAGGTGTAGACCATACCGCGATGAAGATTCGAGAAATTGCTCGCGAGCACGATATTGCGATAGTCCCGGCTCCACCTTTGGCTCGAGCCCTTTATCATACAGCAGAGCTAGAACAACAAATTCCTGACGGTTTATTTACCGCAGTGGCTCAAGTGTTAGCGTACGTATTTCAGTTGCGTCAGTTCCGCACTAAAGGGGGCCAACGGCCATCGTTGGACCCTAAAAGTATGACTATCCCTGACGATCTAAGGTATTAATTGTACGTATCTTGGCTTAATACTTTAGAGCCAATAAATTGACTTTACGGTATGGCATAATTATTGCTGACTAGTGTATAGATAATGGAATACGCTAGAAATTTAACCACATGAAGTTAGCCCTGCCGTTTGCAGATAAACTTGCGCCAATTACCCAACGCGGACTGCCGTCGATTGGCGCGCCTATCGTTGTTTTGTCGACTTTAGCAATGGTCGTGCTGCCTATTCCAGCACTTCTATTGGATTTGTCGTTTACCTTTAACATAGCGTTAGCCATGGTAGTGCTGCTAGTCACCATTTATACTCGCCGTCCCCTCGACTTTGCTGCTTTCCCAACCGTTCTACTGATCGCGACATTACTGCGACTAGCGCTTAACGTCGCATCAACCCGAGTGGTGCTTTTAAAAGGTCACGAAGGGCCAGGAGCCGCAGGTAACGTCATTGAAGCCTTTGGTAACGTAGTTATTGGTGGTAACTATGCCGTGGGCTTGGTGGTGTTTTTGATCTTGATGATCATAAACTTCATGGTTGTTACCAAAGGTGCTGGTCGTATTTCTGAAGTGAGCGCACGTTTTACCTTGGATGCACTACCGGGTAAACAAATGGCTATCGATGCCGATCTCAATGCAGGATTGATAGACCAAGACCAAGCGCGACTACGTCGATTTGAAGTTACCAAAGAAGCGGACTTTTATGGTTCGATGGATGGTGCTTCTAAATTTGTAAAAGGTGACGCTATCGCGGGTATATTGATTTTACTTATCAATATCTTGGGTGGTTTAGCCATCGGTATGGTTCAGCATGGTTTAGGCTTTGGTGAAGCGATCGAGATTTATACTCTGCTTACCATCGGTGATGGTCTTGTCGCACAGATCCCGTCATTATTACTCTCTATCGGTGCGGCTATGATGGTAACGCGCCAAAACACCGATGAAGACATGGGGCAGCAACTGGTATTTCAGCTGTTTGATAACCCTAAAGCGCTGATGATAACCGCGCTCATTCTCGCGGTAATGGGCGTTGTGCCTGGTATGCCTCATTTTGCGTTCCTGTTACTTGCGTCAATCGCAGGTGGTGGTGCCTACTTAATGGATCGCAAACAAAAACGTGAAGCGCAAAAACCGAGTGTACCCGAAGTCAGTCCAGAGAACTCTCCTGCACAAAAAGAGCTGTCTTGGGATGACGTACAACCTGTCGATGTTATCGGTTTAGAGGTTGGGTACAGATTGATCCCAATGGTGGATCGTGACCAAGGTGGTGAACTGCTCGAGCGAGTGAAAGGCGTTCGGAAAAAACTGTCGCAAGATTTTGGCTTTTTGGTTCCGTCGGTACACATTCGAGATAACTTAGAACTCACGCCTAACAGCTATCGCATTACCCTAATGGGCGTAGCCGTCGGTGAGTCAGAAATTCACCCTGACCAAGAGTTGGCGATAAACCCTGGTCAAGTCTATGGTGCGATAGAAGGCGAGCCGACCACGGATCCGGCTTTTGGCCTAGACGCTGTATGGATAGGCGATGAACAGCGTGAACACGCTCAGGCACTGGGCTACACAGTCGTTGATTCAGCCACTGTATTGGCGACACACTTGAGTCAGCTATTGACCAATAATGCCTCGCAATTAATTGGCTATGAAGAAGTTCAGAACTTGCTTGATCTGCTTGGACAGAGCGCGCCTAAACTCGTCGAAGGATTCGTCCCTGATCAACTGAGCTTGAGCACAGTTGTGAAAGTACTGCAAAACTTGCTGAACGAAGCGATTCCTGTGCGCGACATACGTTCGATCGTTCAGACACTGTCAGAATATGCGCCTAAGAGTCAAGATCCCGACGTTCTTACTGCGGCAGTTCGTATTTCATTGAAACGCTTAATCGTCCAAGAAATCAATGGTATCGAGCCTGAGCTACCCGTTATCACGCTGATTCCTGAGCTGGAACAAATATTGCATCAAACTATGCAGGCATCAGGCGGTGAATCCACCGGTATTGAGCCAGGTTTAGCCGAGAGATTGCAGTCGTCATTAAGCGGTGCAACGCAAGACCAAGAATTAAAAGGTGAGCCAGCTGTACTGCTTACATCAGGCGTATTGCGCTCAACACTCGCTAAGTTTGTGAAAAACACCATACCAAGCTTACGCGTGCTTTCTTATCAAGAGATCCCTGATGAGAAACAGATCCGAATCGTACAAGCGGTCGGAAACTAGCCTCAACAAAAAGTAGGCGAGTATTAAAAAACGTTAACTAGGACTGTGACAGTGAAAATTAAACGCTATTTTGCCAAAGACATGCGCCTTGCGTTGCAACAAGTGAAAGAAGAGCTTGGTGCTGACGCGGTGATCATGTCCAACAAGAAAGTTGCAGGTGGTGTTGAAATTGTGGCGGCCGTCGACAATGACGTTGTTGAAAAGCAAATGACGGCGCCTGCTGCGCCGCAAAGTCGATATAATATTGCGACCGCCAACAGCGCGTACGGTCGAGATCTGAAACAAGATACCGTGAGCTTAGGTGGACATCGCCCTAGCTCCCAAGACGAGCTCTCATCGGGTGAAGTCAGCCGTCAATTCGCCAATATGTTGCAGCGCTATCAAGACGGTGAAACTCAAAATAGCAAACCCGAGCCTGATTCATTAACCAAATTGTTACAGCGACAAGCCAAAGCCAAGCATTCGGCGAATCAGGCTTATCGCGATCAAGCTGCGCCATCTCGTGCGCCTGCGCCACGACAAGCTCCAGTGAGATCATCGCTTGCAGAAGAATCTGGGTTGTCAAAACTCATTGCCGATGACAGCAGTGTTCGCCCAAAGAAACCTAGACTCGACCCAACACGCTACGATAAAAATCAAGCTCAGCCACCCTCTGCGGCCAATCAAGAATTGGAAAGCATGCGTGAAGAAATGAGCTCCATTCGTCGTTTACTAGAGCATCAAGTGTCGGGCCTGATGTGGCAAGAAGTTGAACGTCGTGAACCGCTGAGAGCAATGCTCATTAAACGCTTAGAGCGCATGGGCTTAGCCCCTGACTTAGCGGACCAACTTGCGTGTTATATCCCAGAAGATACAGAGCCTAAAAAAGCTTGGATTGCATTGCTTGACCTTTTGGCCGATCAAATCACGATTAACAAAACCGATTTAATTAAAAAAGGCGGCGTTGTTGCGCTACTTGGTCCCACTGGGGTCGGTAAAACAACAACCGTTGCTAAACTGGCTGCACGCGCAGCTATGGAGTACGGCCCTGATGAGGTCGCACTGGTTACAACCGATACATACCGTATAGGTGCCCACGAGCAACTGTCTATTTATGGGCGAATCATGGGATGTGCGGTAAGAGTTGCTAAAGATTCTGAAGAGCTTGCCGATATATTATATCAGTTGAGAGATCGTCGCCTGATATTGGTTGATACGGCAGGTATGGGACAGCGTGATGTTCGATTATCCGAGCAGCTGGATACCCTAATGCAAGAAAGTGGGGAAGTTATCCATAGTTATTTGGTGCTTCCAGCAACAGCACAACGACAAGTACTGCAAGAGACATTGGATCATTTTCGTCGAATACCATTGTCGGGATGTATCCTGACTAAATTGGATGAATCATTGAGTCTCGGTGAATTTATCAATGTAGCTGTACACAATGCACTGCCAGTGTCATACGTCGCTAACGGTCAGCGTGTTCCAGAAGACTTAGTCTTGGCACAAGCGCGCTATCTGGTAGCAAAAGCGAGTGAATTGTTAGAGAATTCTACGCAAGATGAACCGCATTTCTGGACCAGTGACATGGATGAGTACTAGGCGGTCGATACGATGATAGAGAATATGTTACAAGATCAAGCAAGTGGATTACGTCGGCTGACCAAACCGTCATTGACTAAGGTAATTGCCGTTACAGGTGGTAAAGGCGGTGTGGGTAAAACCAACGTCACACTTGGATTGGCCATTTCCATGGCACGTCAAGGCAAGAAAGTATTGGTACTCGATGCAGACCTTGGGTTAGCGAATGTAGATGTGATGCTTGGCATCCGAGCTAGACGCAATCTGGGGCATGTATTAGCAGGCGAATGTACGTTGCAAGAGGCCATTGTTGAAGGGCCACATGGTATCCGGGTTATTCCTGCCACCTCGGGCACTCAAAGTATGACGGAGTTAACACCTCAACAACACGCAGGGTTGATTCGTGCCTTTGGCAGTCTCGAAGAAGACATGGATGTGTTGCTAATCGATACGGCAGCTGGTATATCTGACATGGTCGTCAGTTTCGCCCGCGCAGCACAAGATGTTGTTGTGGTGGTATGTGATGAACCGACGTCAATTACCGATGCCTACGCACTGATTAAACTGCTAAGTCGAGAGCACCACGTTCAACGATTTAAAGTCGTGGCCAATATGGTGCGAAGCTACCGTGAAGGGCGAGAGCTGTTTGCCAAGCTGACTTTAGTGACCGAGCGTTTTTTAAACGTGACGTTAGAGCTGGTGGCTTGTGTGCCATTGGATGATAAAGTCAGACAGTCAGTGAAACGGCAGAAAATTGTCGTCGATGCGTATCCGCGTTCACCAGCGGCACTGGCGATCAGTTCATTGGCGAATAAAGCCTTAACCTGGCCGATACCGAAAGCGCCAAGCGGTCACTTAGAGTTTTTTGTCGAGCGTTTGCTAAACAATCGAGAAATTGTAGGGGAGTCTTATGTTGAATAAAGCTCTTACTTACGATTCCAAAGTTAACGCGAATAGCCAGCAAGAATTTATGCAGCGCTATTCCGATTTGGTTAAACGGATCGCGCACCATTTAATGGGGCGCCTACCACCTAGCGTGTTGGTGGATGATTTAATTCAAGCCGGAATGATCGGCTTGATAGAAGCGCAGCAGAATTATGATGGCAGCAAAGGGGCAAGCTTTGAAACCTATGCTGGCATTCGTATTCGTGGTGCGATGTTAGACGAAATTCGTCGTGGAGATTGGGTGCCTCGTTCGGTACATAAGAACAACCGAACGATCAATACCGCGATTAGCGAGCTTGAAACTAAGCTCAATCGCGATCCAAATGATATTGAAATCGCTGAGCACTTAGGTATGACCATGAGTCAATACCATAGCGCGTTAAACGATATCAACTGTTCTCGTTTGGTCGGAATGGAAGATTTAGGGATATCAGAAGATGCGATATCTCCTATTGAAGAGGAAGAAGACAACGCACCGTTTCAGGGTGTTGCTGACGAATCATTCCGTAAAGCATTGATCGAGTCGATAGAAACGTTGCCAGAGCGCGAAGCATTGATGCTTTCTCTGTACTACGACGAAGAGTTAAATTTAAAAGAAATTGGGGAAATTTTGGGTGTCAGCGAATCTCGCGTCAGCCAAATTCACAGCCAAGCCATGCAGCGTTTACGTGCCAAATTAAGCGCGTGGACGCAAAACGAGTAAATCGCTCTCTTATTCACTGGAGGATATTTTGGATAAGAACATGAAAATCCTAATTGTTGATGACTTTTCAACAATGCGCCGAATTGTAAAGAACCTACTGCGCGATCTGGGTTTCAACAATACACAAGAAGCAGACGATGGTCTGACAGCTCTACCCATGCTGAAAAAGGGCGATTTCGACTTTGTCGTGACCGACTGGAATATGCCGGGTATGCAAGGAATCGATCTTCTAAAGAACATCCGCTCGGATGATTCATTGAAGCATTTACCCGTACTGATGATCACCGCGGAAGCAAAACGCGAGCAGATTATTGAAGCTGCACAGGCGGGTGTAAACGGTTATATCGTCAAGCCATTTACTGCAGGCACTCTCAAAGAGAAGCTAGACAAAATTTTCGAGCGCCTCTAAAGGCCGCTTCACGGAAGAGTAATTACCAAGGACTGCGTTGATGGTTTCACTACAAGATGCCCAACAGTTGGTTGCCCTTTTAGAAAGTGGCGAACAGCAGCAAGCCGATCAGCTCTTTGAGCAGATGGCGACAGGGCCTACAAATCCCATGCTTCAGCAGGTAGGCGAGCTCACTCGCGACCTGCATGACTCACTCAAGCAATTTAATATTGAACAGCGAATGAGTGAGATCGCAATTGATGAAATTCCTGAAGCGCGCGATAGACTGCAATATGTGTTGGATAAGACAGAAGATGCAGCCAACAAGACCATGGATGCGGTTGACGCTTCCTTGCCTATCGCCGACCAACTCAATGAAAAGCTCACGCAGATTCGTCCAAAGTGGAACGATTTAATGCATGGACGCATTGAACTTAATGAATTTAAAACCCTCTGCCACAGCATCGACGCGCTACTCGTTAGCATCGAAGGTGACAGTGTGGAACTCCGCAGCCAGCTTACCCATATCTTGATGGCGCAAGACTTTCAAGATTTGACCGGCCAAATCATCCGAAGAGTGATCACCCTGGTAGGCGAAGTAGAAGAACGTTTGGTCGATATTCTCACCGCATTTGGTGTGGAAGAGGCCACAGAATCGACTAAAACAGCTAAAGAAAAATGTGTAGAGGCCGAAGGTCCTATTATAGACGCGGAAAACCGCGATGACGCTGTTTCGTCTCAAGATGATGTCGATGACTTGTTAGCAAGTCTCGGATTCTAGGGGTATTGTATGAGTTATGATGTAGATGAAGATATTCTTCAGGACTTCCTTGTTGAAGCAGGAGAAATTCTTGAGCTTCTTTCAGAGCAACTGATTGAGCTTGAAAATGATCCGGATAACAAAGAACTTCTGAATGCTATTTTCCGTGGGTTCCACACCGTTAAAGGTGGAGCAGGATTTTTATCGCTTGTCGAACTAGTCGACGCTTGCCATGGTGCAGAAAACGTATTTGATATTTTACGAAATGGTCAACGTTCGGTCACGCCAGAGCTGATGGACACTATTTTACAGTCGCTAGATGCTGTAAATGTTATGTTTGAGGCGGTTCAAAATGGTGAGTCTTTGACTCCTGCTGATCCAGCGCTTCTCGAAGAGCTGCACCGTTTGTGTAAACCTGAAAGCGAAGAGCCGGCTAAGGCTGTAGTAGCACCAGAGCCAGTCAGCGTGCCAGAGCCAGCCAGCCTTGTTTCTACGGGAAGTATTGATGCAGGCTCAGTGGATGAAATTTCTGAAGATGAGTTTGAAAAACTATTGGATCAATTGCATGGTGCAGGCGGCAGTCCTACTGCTACAACGCCAAGCAATGTGACACAGATAGAACCTAAAGCGCCAGCAGCATCAAGTGATGATATTACCGATGATGAGTTTGAAAACTTACTCGATGAATTACACGGTGTAGGCGGAAGCCCTACTACAAATGATGCCGCTCCCGCAGCTCCGGTTGCTGCCGCACCAAAAAGCTTTGGTAGCGACGAAGATCTGATGACTGACGATGAATTTGAGAAAATTCTCGACCAGCTTCATGGATCTGGCAAAGGTCCAACGCTCGAAGAACTCGATGCTGCGACTAAACCGGCTGCGGCTAACCCTGCACCGACGCCTGTCACACCAAAAGCCCAACAGGCTGCGCCAGCACCTAAAGCTGCTGAGCCCAAAGCAGTCGCTAAACCGGCGCCAGCAAAAGCAGCGGGTAAAGAAAAGACAAAACCTCAAGCAGAATCGTCTGTACGCGTCGATACCTCAACCTTAGACACCATTATGAACATGGTCGGAGAGCTGGTACTGGTGAGAAACCGACTGGTTAGCTTGGGCTTGAACAGCGCTGACGAAGAGATGTCTAAAGCGGTGTCTAACCTTGATGTCGTCACAGCGGATCTGCAAGGCGCGGTAATGAAGACGCGCATGCAACCTATTAAGAAGGTGTTCGGTCGATTCCCACGTGTTGTTCGAGATTTGGCGCGTAACCTAAATAAAGACATCGTGCTGGAAATGCGCGGTGAAGAGACAGACCTGGATAAAAACTTAGTCGAAGCGCTTGCTGATCCATTGATTCACTTAGTGCGAAACTCTGTGGACCACGGTATTGAAATGCCGGATAAGCGTGCCAAAGTTGGTAAGTCTCGAACCGGTAAAGTAATTTTATCGGCGTCTCAAGAAGGTGACCATATCGAGCTGTCTATTGTAGACGACGGTGGCGGTATGGATGCGGATAAGCTACGTGATATCGCGGTAAACCGAGGTCTCATGGATACGGATGCGGCATCTCGCTTAACCAACAAAGAGTGTTTTAACCTTATTTTCGCACCGGGTTTCTCAACCAAAGAGAAGATTTCAGATATTTCTGGACGTGGTGTCGGTATGGACGTGGTTAAGACCGCCATTAATACACTCAACGGTTCGATTGATATTGATTCCGAACTGGGTAAAGGCACCAAGATCACCATCAAAGTTCCACTGACGTTAGCGATACTACCGACCCTAATGGTCGGCGTTGCGAACCAACCTTTTGCTTTGCCACTGGGTAGCGTTAATGAAATTTTCCATCTTGATTTAAGTAAGACCAATACTGTGGATGGTCAATTGACCATTATTGTTCGAGAAAAATCGATCCCACTGTTCTACTTACAAGATTGGTTATGTCCAAATGAATCAAGAGACGCAAGTAAGCGTGGTCTTGGGCATGTCGTTATCGTGCAGCTTGGCAGTCAACGTGTCGGGTTTGTTGTTGACGCGTTAATCGGTCAAGAAGAAGTGGTGATTAAACCGCTGGATGCTTTATTACAAGGAACACCAGGCATGGCAGGGGCAACCATTACTAGTGATGGACACATCGCACTGATTTTGGATGTACCTAACTTGCTGAAACGTTACGCTACGCGCTCACGAGCTTACTAAAGCGTAACCTGGAGGATAAAAGGAAGTTATGGGGTTAAAAGTACTGGTCGTAGATGATTCGAGTTTCTTTCGTCGACGTGTAAGTGAAATCATTAATGGCCACCCGCAACTGGAAGTGATCGATGTCGCAGTAAATGGTAAAGAAGCCGTGGAGAAAGCGGCTTCTCTGAAGCCTGATGTGATCACCATGGACATCGAAATGCCGGTAATGGACGGAATTACTGCTGTGAAAAAAATCATGGCAGCAAATCCAACACCCATTTTGATGTTCTCGTCGCTGACACACGATGGTGCAAAAGCTACGTTGGAAGCCTTAGATGCTGGCGCATTGGACTTTTTACCTAAAAAGTTTGAAGACATTGCTAAAAACAAAGATGAAGCGGTTGCGCTGTTGCAAAATCGCGTCGTTGAAATCGCGCGTAAACGTCGGTTTATGCGACGCCCAGCACCTTCTGCGGCACCTATTCGAACTGCCAGTTCAGCCTTAACTGAAGACGCAAAACCTGCGCCAGTTGCGCGCCAAGTTGGGTTTAGAGCGAGCGGTAAGAAGTATCAGTTGACCGCAATTGGCACCTCGACAGGTGGGCCTGTTGCCCTGCAAAAAGTGTTAACCGCTTTGCCCGCGCATTACCCACACCCGATCTTATTAATTCAGCATATGCCTGCGACTTTTACGTCAGCATTTGCTGCACGTCTCAATACACTGTGCAAGATTCAGGTGTGTGAAGCTCAAGATGGTGACGCCCTAAAACCAGGTGTGGCTTACTTAGCACCAGGTGGTAAGCAGATGATGGTCGATGGACGCAGCGGCTCAGCGCGCGTTCGCATCATTGATGGTGGCGATCGCATGAACTATAAGCCTTGTGTCGATGTCACTTTCGCATCGGCGGCAAAAGTGTACCAAGACAAAGTATTGTCAATGGTGTTAACCGGCATGGGAGCAGATGGGCGCGATGGTGCAAAACTGCTTAAAAATGCGGGTTCCACAGTTTGGGCACAAGATGAAGCCAGTTGTGTCGTGTATGGTATGCCGCAAGCGGTAGCCAAAGCAGGGATTTCGAGTGAAGATTTGCCGCTAGAACGAATCTCTGAACGCATCCTTGTTGAGCTGGGGATGAAGTAACCGATGATAGTGTGGAGCATTGCGAACCAAAAAGGTGGGGTGGGCAAAACGACCACAACCATTAGCTTAGCTGGATTACTGGCTAAAAAAGGGCATCGAGTGCTAGTGATCGATACGGATCCCCATGCGTCATTATCTACCTACCTTGGCGTTGACAGTGATGAGGTGACTCATTCGTTGTTTAATCTTTTTCAGCAATCAAGCACATCTCGTGATGCGGTTCGTAGCGTCATTCAAAAAAGCGAAATAGAGAACATCGACCTAATTCCAGCGCACATGTCTTTAGCTACATTGGATCGTGTGATGGGGTCTAAAAGTGGATTAGGTTTAGTGGTCAAAAAAGCGTTGAGCTCAATTAGAGACGATTACGACTACGTATTGATCGACTGCCCACCTATTTTAGGGGTGATGATGGTTAATGCTTTGGCGGCAAGCTCACGCATACTCATTCCTGTACAGACCGAGTTTTTGGCGATGAAAGGGCTGGAGCGTATGACGCGCACACTCGCGATTATGCAAAAATCCAAAAAGCGCGGATTTAACGTGACGATTGTTCCAACCATGTATGACAAGCGTACGCGAGCATCCTTACAGACGCTCAATCAGCTTAAGCAAGATTACCCAACGCAAGTATGGCCGTCGGCGATTCCTATTGATACCAAGTTTAGAGACGCAAGCTTAAGACGGCTGCCCATTTCTCATTGCGCTCCGGGAAGCCGAGGTGTATTCGCTTATAAGCAGTTGCTTATATATTTAGACAGGTTGGTTCAAAATGACCAGCACTAATTCAACGCCTGAATATGCCAGCGCCGACGAGGTGTTGAGCGACTACTTTGACGCTCTATTAATCGAAGAGCCAGAGGTGGAAACTCAAGCCAGTGCTGCTGTGGATGAAGTGGACGATGCACTTAATACATTGAGTCATGATGACTTTGTTGTATCAACACCAATCGATACGGCCATACTGCCAGAGCCAGAGCCAGAGCCAGAGCCAGAGCCAGAGCCAGAGCCAGAGCCAGAGCCAGAGCCGAAATCTTATTACCCCGTAGTGGAAGTTCCGCTATTGGAGGACGTACAAAAACTATTTGATCAGCTCAATCAAAAAAATGTGGCCGATGAGCCCGAAATTGAGTCGATTATAGAACGCAATACGGTTAATATAGCCAGGGCGGAAACAACAGCGGTTGTGCAAGTTGAAACGACGATCGTTGAAACGCCTCAAGCTGAAATTGCTCAACCCGTCACACCGGTTGTAGAGGTTGCAGAGGTTGAGCCGAGTGTTGAAGTTGTGACAGACACCACTCAAGATACTCAGTCGCTGGCCGATACAGAATCAAAGCCTGATTTTTCGCACGCAGGGCCCCAGTGGCAAAGTGGAGAGCGAGAAGGTGAGTTTCAAGTGCTCTATTTCGAAGTGGCCGATGTGCTATTCGCAGTGCCACTTGAAGAGCTGGGCGGGATACACCGCTTAGAAACACTGAGTCATCTCATTGGCCGTCCAAATTGGTATTTAGGGCTGCAATCAACCCGCGAACTGAAAATCGACGTGGTTGATACTGCTCTGTGGGCTATGGAAGATAGGTTGAGTGGTACTGAGCACCAGTCCAACTACGAATACATTATTATGCTAGACCAAAGCAAATGGGGATTGGCGTCAAATGCACTGAAAGGAACCGAATCGCTTCCTACTACTTCAGTCAATTGGCGCTCACAACCGGGTAAACGACCTTGGTTAGCGGGTATGGTGAAAAAGAAAATGTGCGCACTTATTCACGTAAGTGCAATGATTGAAATGCTCGATTCGGGTGTTTCTATGTCAATGTTAAAGAATCAGAAAGTCGTCGGTAACGTATAAGGAGATATCAATGTCTCAGACAGCAGAACTGGAAGTGAGAAAAGACCAGGTAAACGATGAGGTATTGCAATGGGTGACCTTCCAACTGGAAGACGAAACCTATGGCATTAATGTAATGCAAGTGCGTGAAGTACTGCGTTACTCAGAAATTGCACCCGTACCGGGCGCGCCAGACTATGTTCTGGGCATTATAAACCTTCGTGGTAACGTAGTAACGGTCATCGATACACGCTCTCGCTTTGGATTGATGCAAGGTGAAATTACCGACAATACGCGTATTATCGTGATTGAATCAGACAGCCAAGTGATTGGTATTCTTGTCGATAGCGTTGCTGAAGTGGTTTACTTGCGTTCTTCTGAAATCGACACCACACCAAGCGTGGGTACGGATGAAAGTGCTAAGTTCATTCAAGGCGTCAGCAATCGCGATGGTAAGTTGCTTATTTTGGTGGATCTTAATAAACTGCTTTCAGACGATGAATGGGAAGAAATGGCTCACTTGTAATGCCAATCAGCATAGATTCACAATTAATTCCTTATGTAGCTGCATTAGCAGCTACATTGCTATTTTTAGCGCTGCTCTGGATACGAGCAAAGCGTGCGGCTAATCTTGCCGCAAAAAAACAGCAAGACCGATTATCAAGGCAAGAAAAAGATCTCGCGACAGTGAATAAACAGTTGCTAGAGGTCCGTTCTGTGGTGATAGGTTTAGGGCAAAAAGTGTCTGAACAACAAGATACCATTCAAATTCTCAACGATAGAATTCGAGAAATTGAGAATAACGATAACGACGGAAGACTGTACTCACGCGCCTCGAAGATGGTTAAGTTGGGTGCTGACGTGAACGAGCTTATTCAAGAATGTGAGCTTCCAAAAGCGGAAGCAGAGCTGATGATGTCGTTACAAAATAAAATTGCCAGCAAACAAGAAGACCGCTCGCCGCAGCGTGCTCCAACTCGCCGTGCGCAAGCCCCACGCTCAGAGAGCGCCCAACCGTCCGGTTATCCACCAAGACGTCCTCTAAAACGTTAATTTCTCTGCATAAACGAACCACGAACACAACCTCGATCGCACTTTTTTAACAGAAGTGCCAACGTACGCTACATTTCGCCATTTGCAGTCGTCTCAACCCTTCTTAGGCACAACTGCAATGTGGTAGACTGACGAAAATTTTACAATCCTGGTACCCATGCTTACCGTCCAACAAGTCACCGCCATTCGTGATGATCGCGTATTGTTCGCTCAATTGTCGTTTGAAGCCAAATCTGGGGATCTCATCCAGATTGAAGGCCGCAATGGGACAGGTAAAACTACCTTGTTGCGAATTATTGCCGGACTCGGTGATAAAGAAGAAGGTGACATCTTATGGCAAGGAACGGATGTTGAGCGTGACCGGGATACGTTCCATCAAAACTTGCTGTTCCTTGGGCATCAAACTGGGGTTAAAAAAGATCTCAGTGGACTCGAAAATCTGCAATTTTATCAGTCGGTATTCGGTCTTAGTCATAACAGGCAAACTCTTTTTGACGCGTTAGCGCAAGTGGGGCTTGCAGGTCGTGAAGATATTCCTGTTTCGCAATTGTCTGCGGGGCAGCAGCGCCGTGTTGCGTTAGCTCGGTTGTGGCTAACTAATCAAAAATTGTGGATATTGGATGAACCGCTGACCGCGATTGACAAACAAGGTGTCAAAGTGTTGGAGTCATTGTTTCTCTCGCACGCTAACCAAGGTGGGATAGTGCTGTTAACCACTCACCAAGACATGTTCATCGATAATCCAAAACTGCGAAAGATTACTCTGGGGTAAAGAACGGATGCTACGTACCATGCTCGCCATTATTCGACGGGAGCTATTGATTGCATATCGGCGTCAAGCGGATGTGTTAAACCCACTGTGGTTTTTCATAATCGTGATCACTCTGTTTCCGCTGAGTATTGGACCTGAGCCAAACCTTCTTGCTCGTATTGCACCGGGTATTGTGTGGGTCGCTGCGTTGTTGTCTGCGTTATTGTCTTTAGAGAGACTGTTTCGCGACGACTACAACGACGGCGCACTTGAGCAAATGATGTTAATGCCCATTCCACTTCCGCTTGTGGCGATGTCGAAAGTACTCGCTCACTGGCTGCTAACTGGTTTGCCTTTAATCATTATCAGCCCACTGCTTGCAGTGTTATTATCACTGTCATTCGATGCATGGTTGGCAGTGGTTGTGACACTGCTTTTAGGGACGCCGACACTTAGTTTTATTGGTGCAATCGGCGTCGCTCTGACGGTAGGGCTACAAAAAGGAGGAGTTCTTCTGAGTCTTTTAGTACTGCCTCTTTATATCCCAATATTAATTTTTGCAACGTCCGCGATTGATGCCGCAACGCTAGGAATGGCGTATAACGGTCAAGCGGCAGTGCTTGGCGCTTTTTTAGTGGGCGCAATGACTTTAACTCCATTCGCTATTTCGGCTTCACTCCGAGTCAGCGTAAATTAGTGATTCATAGGAATTTTTGACATGTGGAAATGGTTACATCCCTACGCCAAATCAGAAACAGCTTATCAGCTTTGCAACCGGTTACTGCCGTGGTTTGCGGTTTTGACACTGCTAACGTTAGGGACGGGAACGGTGTGGGGGCTCTTTTTTGCGCCGTCGGATTATCAGCAAGGCGAAAGTTTTCGCATGATCTATGTGCACGTACCGTCCGCAATTTGGTCGATGGGCGTCTACATGTCGATGGCCATCGCAGCATTTATTGGTCTGGTATGGCAACTAAAACTCTCTAACATGGCAGCATTGGCAATGGCGCCAATCGGCGCAGTGTATACCTTTATTGCACTTATGACGGGAGCCATTTGGGGCAAACCTATGTGGGGCACTTGGTGGGTTTGGGATGCTCGTCTAACCTCAGAACTTATTCTACTGTTCTTGTACTTGGGTGTAATTGCCCTGTATCACGCCTTCGATGACCAAAAAACGGCCGCTAAAGCAGCCGGTATCTTAGCCATCGTTGGGGTGATTAACTTGCCAATCATTCATTTCTCTGTTGAATGGTGGAATACTCTTCATCAGGGTGCGACCATCACTAAATTTGAAAAACCGTCCATTGCACCCAATATGCTGTGGCCGTTATTGCTGAATATATTGGGCTTTGGTTTCTTTTTTGGGTCGGTGATGTTGATCCGATTCAAGAACCAAATACTTCAAAAAGAATCGCACCGTCCATGGGTACAAGCCTTGGCAGAATCTGAAACCACCACAGCGCAAAAAGGAGCATAGTGATGCAGTTTGAATCATTCGGTGATATTTTCGCTATGGGGGGTTACGCAAAGTACGTGTGGAGCGGATTTGCAGTGACATTTTTATCGATGTTTGCGCTTTTGATCGCAAGTCGGAACGATACCAAGAAAATTTTGAACGAAGTGAATAAGAAAAAACACCGCCAAGCACGCATAGACGCGGCAAAGAATAGGGAGAACACGCTATGAATCCAAGACGTAAAAAGCGCATGGGGTTAATTTTTGCCATCGTACTCGGAGTGGGTTTAACTGTGGGTCTCATGATTTACGCGCTAAACCAAAATATGGACCTATTTTATACTCCAACTGAACTGGTAAACGGTAAATCAGATGGTTCTAAGCCAGAAGTAGGCCAGCGTCTACGTATAGGCGGCATGGTGGTAGAAGGCTCTGTATCCCGCGATCCTAATTCGTTACAAGTCAGCTTTGATTTGGCCGATGTAGGCCCTAAAGTCAAAATCGTTTATGAGGGCATCTTGCCCGACCTATTTCGTGAAGGGCAAGGTATTGTTGCACAAGGTGTTTTGACAAGCCCAACCTCTATTGAAGCCTTCGAAGTACTGGCAAAGCACGATGAAGAGTACATGCCACCTGAAGTGGCTGAAGCAATGAATGTGATCCATGAACCTTTGACATACACAGACGAACAGTTGGAATCTAAATAATGGTCGCTGAATTAGGTCATTTTGCGCTGATAATCTCACTAGGGTTAGCGCTGCTTCTCAGTGTGCTTCCTATGTGGGGTGCTCATAAGAACAATGTACAGCTGATGCACACTGCGAGACCACTCGCGTGGGGTATGTTTTTGCTGCTGTTGTTGTCATTCGTGATTTTATGTTGGTCGTTCTATGTGAACGACTTCACCGTTCAATATGTCGCGACGAACTCTAACTCTAAACTGCCGTGGTACTACCGTATAACCGCAGTATGGGGTGCGCACGAGGGATCGCTGCTACTGTGGGTGTTAATACAAGCCGGCTGGACCGTTGCGGTAGCGTCATTTAGCCGCGGAATGCCAAACGAATCGGTCGCTAGAGTTCTTGGGGTTATGGGGATCATTACCGTAGGATTCCTACTGTTTATCATCGTGACATCAAACCCGTTTGATCGAACACTGCCGTTTTTCCCAGTGGATGGTCGAGACCTCAACCCACTGTTGCAAGATCCCGGACTCATTATTCACCCACCGATGCTTTATATGGGCTACGTGGGCTTCTCGGTTGCGTTTGCCTTTGCGATTGCGTCACTAATGACGGGTCGATTGGATACTGCGTGGGCGCGTTGGTCACGCCCGTGGACGACAGCTGCTTGGGTCTTTTTGACACTGGGTATTGCGCTAGGTTCTTGGTGGGCGTATTACGAACTTGGCTGGGGCGGCTGGTGGTTCTGGGATCCAGTAGAGAATGCGTCATTCATGCCATGGCTTGCTGGTACTGCACTTATGCACTCATTAGCGGTGACAGAAAAGCGCGGAACCTTTAAAGCTTGGACTGTATTGCTTGCCATTTCAGCGTTCTCGTTAAGTTTACTAGGGACATTCCTGGTTCGCTCAGGGATATTGGTCTCGGTTCATGCCTTCGCCTCAGATCCAGAGCGCGGCTTGTTCATTCTTGGATTCCTCATCGTGGTGATTGGAGGCAGCCTATTGCTGTTTGCGTTGAAGGGCGCATCAGTGAGGGTTAGGGGTAACTTCGATCTCGTGTCCCGAGAAAACGGCTTACTCGCGAATAATATTTTACTAATCGCCGCGTTGGTTGTGGTGTTAGTCGGCACCTTGTTGCCGTTGGTTCATAAACAAATTGGCCTAGGGTCAGTCTCGATTGGGGCGCCGTTCTTCAACACGTTGTTTGCATGGTTGATGATTCCATTTTCGGCGCTGCTCGGTGTGGGTCCTCTGCTGCGTTGGAAACGAGATTCACTCAGTGCCCTGTATAAACCAATGGCCATTGCTGCAACAGCCTCGTTGATCTTGGCCGCGGCATCTACATTGCTACTTGCAGACAGCTTCAAAGTGATGGCGTTTGTCGGATGGGTGATGGCTTGGTGGATCATATTGATGCACGGCTATGAGCTTCATCAACGTGCTACGCACCGCCACTCGTTCGCGGTTGGGGTGAGAAAACTCCCTCGAAGCCACTGGGCAATGATGACTGCACACATCGGTTTAGCGATTACGGTTATCGGTGTTGCGATGGTGCAAAACTACAGTATCGAGAAAGACGTTCGTTTAGCGCCTGGTGAAAATTTTGTGCTAGAAGAGTACAACTTCTACTTCAAAGGAGTGCGCGATAATGACGGACCTAACTACGACGGTTACATTGCTGATTTTGAAATTACTAAAGACGGAAAGTTCATCAACGAACTGCATGCCGAAAAACGATTCTACGTGACTGCGCGCTCAATGATGACCGAAGCAGCCATCGATCGTGGCATTACCCGTGACCTGTATATCGCAATGGGTGAGCAACTCGGTGACGGTCGTTCGTGGGCGGTACGTATTTATTACAAACCGTTTGTACGTTGGATTTGGGCTGGATCATTGTTTATGGCCATAGGTGGCGGTCTTGCCATTAGCGATAAGCGATACCGGCTGAAAAAGAACAGTGCTGCTGAGTCTAAAAAGGCTCATGACGCGACCAAGCAGGAGGCATAAATGAATCGTAAGTTACTTTTTATCCCTCTTGGCCTGTTTATGGTGTTTGCGGTTGTGGCGCTGATTGCGCTTAACCGCAATGCTCAAGGTGACGATCCTACCAAGCTCGAGTCAGTTCTCATTGGTCATCCGGTACCGGAGTTTCGTCTAGAGGATCTCGTCGACCCAACTAAGCGTTACGACAGAGACATCTTTGTTGGTGAACCTTTGCTGCTTAACGTATGGGCGACTTGGTGCCCAACGTGTTATGCAGAACACCAATACCTTAACCAGTTAGCGTCTCAAGGCGTTAAGATCATTGGGCTCAACTATAAAGACGAACGCAATAAAGCAGTCGGTTGGCTTAATGACCTAGGTAACCCTTATCTCATCAGTCTATTTGATGGAGATGGTATGTTAGGCCTTGATCTTGGGGTCTACGGTGCGCCGGAAACCTTCATTATCGATGCGAATGGTGTGGTGCAATACCGCCATGTCGGCGATGTAAACCCAAACAACTGGGCAAGCACTTTAGAGCCACTGTACAACCAATTACTTGCGGAGGCGAAGCAGTAGATGAAATGTTTAACCAGCAAGTCTCTGTCTAGTCGCGGGATGTTTGTTAAGAGTCTATTTATTTTGTTGGCCGCTTTATCGACACTCACTGTGTCGGCAATTGCAACGGCGGCTATCGAAGTGTATGAGTTCGAGACACCAGAACAAGAAGAACAGTTTAAAGAGCTTGGCAACACGTTACGTTGTCCTAAATGCCAGAACAATACTATTGCTGATTCTAACGCACCGCTTGCTCAAGATTTGCGTCAGAAAGTCTACGAAATGACCTCTGAAGGAAAATCTAAGGGCGAAATCGTCGATTATATGGTTGCGCGCTATGGCAACTTTGTAACGTACAAACCGCCGTTTACCTTTGCCACCGCAATTTTATGGCTAGGACCATTCTTTATCGTTGTTGGCGGCGTAGGTTTAATGGTTCTGCGAAGCCGTAAACGCCCTATAGTAGAGTCAAATAATGATCTTTCTCACGATGAAAAAGAACGTCTTAAACAGTTACTCGAAGAAGAGGGAGAGAAGTAACCATGGTTGAATTTTGGTTAGCCGCAGGGGCCTTATTAGTTGTAAGTGCTCTGTTTGTGGTCACTCCCTTGCTTCGCAGCAGAGATAACACTGACGAGCAATTGCGTGATGAACTCAATAAGGCGATTTATAAGGACCGCTTAGCAGAGCTTGAAGTTGAATCGGTAGAAGGCATTGTTCAAGACAAAGCAGAACTCGAAACCGACCTCAAATTAGCGCTGCTAGACGATGTCCCTGCAAGTGAACAGTATGGCTCGACTCAGAAAGTGTCACCTATTGTGATCGTCGTGTCTCTAGCATTGCTGATCTTCGTGTCACTGTTTTGCTATCAGCGCTATGGTGCTTTGGACAAAGTCAATCAATGGCAAGAGGTGGCAAATCAACTGCCTCAACTAAGCCAACGATTGATGTCTCAAGATGCTGAGCCATTGACAGACAGTGAAATGAGAGATTTGATTTTGGCGTTACGTACTCGCTTACATCATACGCCACAAGATCAACAAGGTTGGTTGCTGTTAGGTCGCATAGGTCTAGCGGATCGCGATATTGATACCGCCATTGGTGCGATGAAGCGTGCCTACCGCTTAAGTCCCGATGACGAAGACATCCAATTAGGCTACGCACAAGCGTTGATGTTGTCTGGTGATGCTACCGACACGGAAATCGCTGAAGGCCTATTAATTGGGCTTGCT
Source organism: Vibrio ulleungensis (assembly GCF_016900875.1). Classification (GTDB taxonomy): domain Bacteria; phylum Pseudomonadota; class Gammaproteobacteria; order Enterobacterales; family Vibrionaceae; genus Vibrio; species Vibrio ulleungensis. The sequence goes on along the minus strand of NZ_JAFEUM010000002.1, from coordinate 625,656 downwards.
CAGCAGGAATATGTGGATTTGCGAGTGATCTCTTTGTTAGCGTTTAATGCATTTGAAAAGCAAGATTTCGCGGGTGCGGTGAAGTACTGGACAATGATGCAACAGATGATTGGTCCAGAAGACAGCCGTTACCCAATGCTGGAAAGCAGTATTCGCAAAGCTCGCGCTAACATGGGAGAGTCCATGGCCGATATGGTGGCAGTTGAAATCCGTGTCGCAGATGACGTGCCTGTTAACCCTAACGGTGTGCTGGTTGTCTCTGTTCATAGAGCCGATGGCTCGCCAATGCCTGTTGCAGCGGCAAGGTATAGCGTTGGCGCGTTCCCACGAACGTTAGTGCTGGATGATGGTAATAGTATGATGCAAGGTCAGAACCTTTCCGATCTGGATGCCTTTATTGTAAGAGCGCGCATTGACAGTGATGGTAACGTAGGAACACGAGAGGGTGATTGGTACGGTGAAAGCGCCGTCACTCAGAAAGGCGACCCTGTTAATTTGGTCATTTCTAACCAGTATTAATGTTGAGAAATTGGCGAACACAAAAGGCTGACACTTGTCAGCCTTTTTTAGTATGCTTGTACCAATTGAAGTAGTTAACTGGCCAGAAAAATGCGACGGATAAATCGCTGAGAACAAGATAAGGATGGCCGTAGGTATTTGTTCTACCTACAAAATCTTTAACGCCGTAATCAGTTGTTTTAACGAGCAAGAATGATCAGGTTTTTGCTTTGGTTAGTATCAAAACAGCCTCACAACAACTCGTTAAGGATTGACGGTTATGGCGACACTGAGCAAATTTGCGCACCATACGCACTCTAAATTACGTTTAGTGTGCGTATTACTGTTGCTGCTTATTTCTGGGTGTGCGTCCACAAGCAGCGTAGACGGTGAACCTCACCCCAATGACCCGTTGGAGCCGTTTAATCGCGCAATGTGGGCGTTTAACTACGATTTCCTAGATCCTTATCTGGTTCGCCCTGTTTCGCTGACTTATGGGTATGTCATGCCTAGTTTCGCGCGCTCGGGGGTGTCCAATTTTCTCGCCAATCTCGATGAGCCTGCCAGTGTGGTTAATAACTTAATCATGGGAAATGGGGATCTTGCCCTACTTCATTTAAATCGCTTTTGGGTGAACACTACATTTGGTGTAGCTGGCTTAATGGACGTTGCGAGCAGAGGTGGTTTAGTTAAAGAGGAGGAGAGGGTATTTAGTGATGCTATCGGACACTATGGTGTGGGTAATGGATGGTATTTAATGATCCCTGCCTACGGCCCGTTAACAACCCGAGAAGTGACTGACTATGCCGATAATTTATACCCACCATTGTCTTATCTTAATTTTTGGGCCAGTTTTGGTAAATGGCTATTAGAAGGGGTAGAGACCCGAATCGACTTGGTTGAACAAGAAGCGTTACTCGAAAACTCGCCCGATCCTTATGCACTTACACGGGATGTTTACCTGCAGCGTCGAGACTACCGTGCAGACATCACGCAAGACATTCCAGTTGATCAGCAAGAAGAAGATGATCTCGATGCTTACCTAGATGATTTGTAATATCGAGCTAACCACGCAAGACATTGAGCTGCACCACAACAGTGATAAGCGATCCAAACAGTGCGTGCAATAGACCTCTCACGACTCTTTCCAAACTAACTATGTGCTTCGTTGCGTATAAAAACTCTTAGTTATTTCAACAGTTAATAATTAGGCTGCCCAGCTTGATGCTCGATCTGGCGTATTAATTGCTGAATATATACTTGAGCGAAGGAAAGTGTAATAGCTCCTCGTTCGGTTAAACATCGCTGAGCTTTTAGTGAATAACCTAGCTAAGATGTATAGATTTGTATTTTCACTACAGATGATGTTTTTCACTCAGTAATTAATCACTAGGTGGAGCGTTTAACATGGAAATTAAAACCAACAGCACCGAATTTAGTTTTCTTTATCGCGCAGCAGATTGCGTAATTATTCTCTTATCACTCTATATATGTGCTAAAGCCCAATATGTTGAATTAACGAACGCTTATATTGTTATAGCGACTTATTCAGTGGTGCTTTTTTTACTTACGAGTGAAAGTGTTGGGTTATATCGTTCATGGCGAACGTCCAAGATGAGCGAGCAAATAATGACTCTATTGTGCAGTTGGGTCATGATGTTCGCAGCTATCTTACTGGTTAATTACGCTATTAGTTTTGATCTTACCTATTCTAATGCACTGCTTAAAGTGTGGTTTATATTTACCCCTATCTGCTTGGTTTTTTGGCGACTCATCATCATGTTGGCCAAAGAAAAAGCGCGAGATATGGGGTACAACCGCAGAACCGCCGTCATTATTGGAGTTACTGAAAATGGCTTGCAGCTAGCGCAAGAGCTGCGAGACAATCATCAGTTAGGCATCGATCTCGTGGGTTTCTATGACGATCGCCAACCAGACCGGTTGGACCAGCAACAGATGAATGCAACGTTAGAAGGCAATGCCGATGAGGCCTTAGAGTATGTCCGTGGCAACCATGTCGATCACGTTTATATCGCCATGCCAATGAGCGCGCAATCGCGCATCGCTCATTACTTAAAAGAGTTTTCTGATACGACCGCCAATACCTACGTCGTGCCTGACTTCTTTGTATTCAATCTGATCCAATCACGCATTAATGTGATTGGTAATGTACCGACATTAAGTGTCCACGATACCCCATTTTATGGCGGCACGGTGTGGTTAAAACGCTTACAAGACATCATCTTATCGAGCCTGATATTGGTGTTGATCAGTCCGGTGTTAGTCGCTGTTGCACTGGGTGTGAAACTCACGTCTGCCGGGCCTGTAATCTTCAAGCAGAAGCGTTATGGGTTGGATGGTCGACAAATTTCAGTTTGGAAGTTTCGTTCTATGACCACCATGGAGAATGGCAATGAAGTGAAACAGGCAACCAAGAATGACGCTAGAGTGACCCCATTTGGTGCGTTTATTCGCCGTACCTCTTTGGATGAGCTTCCTCAGTTTATCAATGTATTGCAAGGCAGAATGTCCATTGTCGGACCAAGGCCCCATGCCGTGGTGCACAACGAGCAATATCGAGTGATTGTGGATAGGTATATGCTTCGCCACAAAGTAAAACCTGGAATTACTGGACTAGCGCAAGTGAGCGGCTACCGTGGCGAAACTGACACGTTAGAAAAAATGGAAAAGCGTGTGGAGTATGATCTTCGCTACATCGATTCTTGGTCAACCTGGCTGGATCTAAAGATAATCTTTATGACGGTATTTAAAGGATTTGTGGGTAAGACGGCTTACTGAGGTGTTCTGATATTTGTTTAGCGCTACATTGTATGTAGCGCTATGTTGACTTTGATATTTACGGTTGCAGATAGTTAGAAAGCGGGGTTGATGAAGTGTTTATCGCATTGTATTTGTGTACCGAACTATTCAAGATCTTGTTCATTCAGTATTAACCCAAAAACTAGTTAAGCTGTTGGGTATATTGCTCCAACACAGCCATCTGTGGCTTATCTTGTCCTGATTTTGGTGAGATTGAAAAAGGATAGCTTCCCCACCAAGCCCCGGCAGCCCACCAAGTCCATCCTAGCCAAACGTCTTGATTGGCGTCAATGTATGCGAGAGTATTGTCCAATGCAGCCATACAAGTTGGGTTATCGGCAGCACCAAACTCACCTAGAAAGGCACGTTGTCCATGGTCTCGCATCCATTGGGTTACTTTAGCCAAGCGGCGGCTGCCAACTTCAGTATCGACACAATCAAAGGATGTGCCTGACGAGTTTGAGTCGAAGTATTGATGTATTTCAAAGGCAATGTTGTCTGCTGGATCGACGATGGTAGCCATAACGGTAGCGTTAGGTGTACCGTACCAATCACTGTACCAAGAGTGCCCACCGCTGTACCCATTGCCCGGAACCAAAATTAAGTGCTCGGATCCTGCATCACGAATAGCGGCAATTGCAACATTTGCCGCGTCTCTCCACTGTTCTGTCGGCATTCCATGGGGTTCGTTCATCAACCCTATGATGACCGCAGGGTTATGTTTGAAATGTGAAGCAAGTTTTCGCCACACATCTGCGAGGTCGTCAAAAGATACAGAGTCTCCGCCAACAACTTGCCCGTGATAACGAGCGTAATTGTGAATGTCGAGAATAACGCTAGTACCATTGGTAGTGGCGTAGTCAACAGCTGCTGTCAAACGTTGCAGTTCTGCTTGGTCTAAGTCTGATTTCAAACTGTGCTGGATCCGTTCCCATCGGAACGTTAGCCGGAAGACATTCATCCCTTTTTCAATGAAATAGTCCATCTCACTGGTCTTTGGGTAGATGTAGTTGTATCCATATCTTCCCGGAAGCTTATTGTTGCCAAATCCAGGGCCCGCTAAATTGACGCCATAATAGGTTCCATTTTTGTTTACCGGGGTAACCGCCTTAGTGGCGAGCCCTTTGGTTGATGAAAATCCAGTGGCAGGGAGGGTAATACTAAGTGATAGTGCAATACAGGCAGTAACATGAATGCGTTTCATGGGTAACTCCTAATAGCGCTAGTACTGCGGCTGTCTATTTAAAATTGGACAGCTCAACTAACTGGTTTTTAGCTTATCTTTCCAAGATAGAGTGGCACGATGTAAGTCGTGGTAACACCGTTCAAACGCCACGGTATCTTGATTAAATGGGTCATCAATGGCGCTTAATCCAATCCATTGTCCGACCAACAGAGTTTTGGCACCTAAAGTTGGCGCAGTCTCCAGAACTTGTTGTTGGTGGGTTGGGTTCATCACCAATATGAGGTCAAACTGTTCGGCAAGCTCAGCGGTCAACTGCTGCGCTCCGTGCTGCTCTAGGTTAAGTGAAAACTGTTTGGCGATGTCTATTGCTCCGACATCGGCAGGACGGCCTCCATAGCCTAAGGCATCCACTTTAATACCGGCAGAAGCAATATGTTTAGCTGGAAGGTGCTGTTTGAACAGTGCTTCAGCAAGAGGGGAGCGGCATACATTTGCGGTGCATACCAATAATATGGATTCAAACATATACGAAACTTTACCGAGTGTTGGTGGTGCTTATTAAATTTGAGCGCTGATGACTTTCGGGTGAGTCGTTGTAAACGCCACACAGAACGTACTAGCCTGCAGGTAACCCTGTTCTATTTAGGTACTCATAATGCGGTGAGTAAATAACGAGTTATTTGCACAGAAGACGACAATATTATACTCGCACGAACTATTCACCTTGCTTGACTTTCAACAGCCGATAACACCCAATGCCAATAATCAAACACGTAATGTTAAGTGTCAGATCTAGCCATGAGAATTGACGGGTTGCAATCAGAGCTTGTGAGCTCTCATCCAGCGTTACTAATACAAAAGGAAGCGCTAGCATGGTTAACTTTAGTGTCTCGTTCGTACGTTGCGATACCCAACCTGCTGTGGAAAAACCTAATAACAGGGCCACGGCGCAATGCAGCACAGAGGCGCCGCCTACGTTACGTTCAAACTCGCCAAACTGCAAAGCAATGAGCCCGCTGCTCTTAAGTAAAGACGCGCCACCACCGAGTACAATTATCAAAAAAACAAGGTGCTGATAACGTATCGCCACATCTTTACTCCTAACTTGTTGTGTCGGCCTCTATGCCATCCTATTGGGTTTGTTACTAGGACGCTGAATATCGCGCCTTAAGCGCAGCTTCACTGTTTCCCCTTACTATCTACGCTGATTTGATATTGCGGCTAACACCGCGTCCACTCGTTGCTGTGAGCTGTGTGATGACTCTGTTTCAACGTAACAACGTAACTCAGGCGCATTACCCGAAGGACGAAGATGCAGATAACTTTGATCGCTTAACTTCAGCCTCAAACCGTCAGTTTGATCAACATCGACAACCTGCAATTGAGCAAGGCCGACGGATTGCAAAAATGCAGTGGCGTCAGTAAGTGCTTGCTCAAGTAACTGAGTAGACACCTCTCGTTCGATACCTTGCAATCGATCGGCTGCAGTATACCGCTTGGGTAACGCCGCTATTTGCTCCTGAATGCTACTGTGTTCGACGTAAGACAGCAGTGCGATAACAGGCAGTACTGCGTCACGTGTCGGAAGAGCAGGTAGCACCTGTCCGTTGATAGTGAGTTCGCTTGCCAGCAAGAACCCGCCATTGGCTTCAAACCCCGCAACACAGCGGCTGGTTTGACACAGTGAATCAAAGGCTTCAATTACGTACGGTGAACCTATTTTGGTTCGCATTATCTGAGTAAATACGCCACATCCTTCAACACTGGTGTTGCAGCTCACTGGTAACGCGAGCGAATCGATGCCTAAGGCTTTCGCCGCCAACAGCCCTAAGATGTCACCGCGTAAATATTCGCCTGATTCATCCGAAAGAAGCGGCCGATCGCCATCTCCATCGGTTGAGAACACCGCATCCAATTGATGCTCGGTCACCCAGCGTTTTGCCTGTTCTATATCCTCAGCGGCGACCGCTTCTGTATCAATGGGTACGAACTCGTCACTTCGCCCTAACGATAAGGTGGTAGCACCTAGTCGTTCAAATAACGTCGCATATAAATCGCGACCGGCACTGGAGTGTTCATAGATGCCTATACGCTTGTTCTTCAGCGTATTATTTGCAAACAGTTTGGTATATCGTTCGATGTAGTATTGCGAGGCTGAGTGTGACGCTTTGGGCAGAGAATGTTGGTCTATCCCCGACAGCTCCGCTATGAGCGGTGCATCCAGCTGGTATTGGTTACCTATAATAGCTTGCTCGTCGGCCTTGCTGATTTCACCATCGGCGCGATAGAACTTGATGCCATTTCGATCAAACGGGATGTGGCTACCGGTGATCATAATGGATGGGATGTTAAGGCTCATCGCGTATGCGGCGAGAGCCGGCGTTGGCAATACACCGCAGTATTCGACCTGATACCCAAGCGACAGCGCGGCAAAAGCGCAATAGCTTGCAATAAGTGGGCTGCTTGGGCGATTATCGATACCGATTACAACCGACTTTGACTGTTGTGAAGTAAGAAATCCCAGCGTGAAGGCCGCACAAATTGGTGCGGTAAAATCACTAACCAGTCCACGGGCACCGCTGGTACCAAACGCAATGTTGCCTTGTTCAATTACCGTAGAAACTGTGGTCATGTTATTGTCGTCCATATTTATCGTCTAAGCGGATGATGTCATCTTCTTCTAAATAAGAGCCCGAACGAACCTCGATGAGCTCCAATGGGATTTGGCCTGGGTTTTCTAATGAATGGACTTCTCCAACAGGGATATAGGTTGATTGATTTTCGGTGAGCAGTACTTCTTCTTCACCGATGCGCACTTTGGCTGTTCCTGACACGACAACCCAATGCTCTGCTCGGTGATAATGCATTTGCACCGACAATTTTCCGCCTGGCTTAACCGATATGCGTTTCACCTGAAAGCGCTCACCATTGTCGATGGAATCAAATTTGCCCCAAGGGCGATATACTTCTCGGTGATGCTGCCATTCGCTGCGTTGCTCTGACTTAATGGTATCAACGATTTGTTTAACTTGCTGAACCTTGCTTTTGTCGGCAACCAATACTGCATCTTTGGTTTCTACCACAATGAGGTTGTCGACACCTACGGTCGCGATGAGTTTTTCCGTAGAGTGTAAGTAGGAGTTCGTTGTTTCTATGCTTAACACGTCGCCTTTGCTGGCATTAAGATGGTTATCATGCTCTGCTACTTCCCATAAGGCCGACCAACTTCCTACGTCACTCCAACCACAGTCTAGGGGGACTACGGCGGCTTTTTCTGTGTTTTCCATCACCGCGTAGTCGATGGACTCGTCTGGACAGGCTTCAAATGCAGCTTGATCAATGCGAACAAAATCTAGGTCCGCCGATGTATGCTGACAGGCGAGCTCACACGCTCGGTAAATGTCTGGACGATACTGCTTGAGTTCATTCAAATACTGAGCAGCTTTAAACAAAAACATGCCACTGTTCCACAGATAATTACCTGTTGCGACATAGTCTTGTGCGGTGGCAAGGTCGGGTTTTTCAACAAAGCTATCAACCATATAGCTGTTACTACCCTTTATTGGCTGACCTTGTTTAATGTAACCATAGCCTGTTTCTGGAGTCGTAGGAACAATACCAAAAGTAACGAGAACGTTCTGTTCAGCCAAAGGCATGGCAGACTCGATCGCACTGACAAACGCTTTAGGATCTTTGATGATGTGATCTGCGGCAAGCACCAATAAAGTTGCTTCTGAGTCTTCTTCAACCGCCCGAAACGCAGCTAGCGCTACGGCTGGCGCAGTATTACGTCCTACGGGCTCCAAAATTATATCGTTCTGTGTGTGGCCGTGAAGACGCAATTGCTCTGCAACCGTAAAACGATGATCTTCATTGCAAATGACCATTGGACTACCGTGTTGCAAGGTATTCAACCTCGCCAAAGTATCTTGAAGCATGGTGTTATCGCCTTGCAGATTTAAAAACTGCTTAGGGTAGGCTTGGCGCGAAAGGGGCCACAGTCGAGAACCTGAACCGCCGGCCATAATGACGGGAATTATCATAACTGTCCTTGATTATCTGAGTTTAAATCCATTTTGAAGAGCGCGTTGGTTCGAACAAAGTCACTTTCAGTATAGTCAATCAACATGTGATTGTTTGAGCCCAATATGAGACACAATCATATTGATAATTAAAGATTTACCACTGCTCAATTGGAAACGCTTCGAGCAATACACGCTGTCGCTCACTTAACTTATCAATCGGTTTGTTGTTGATGGAGAGCGCCTCTTCCATCGAAGAAGCAAACGCGTACTCGCCTTCTTGGCGACCCGTGCCCAGGTAGTAATCGTGGTATTTAAAGTCATGTTCGCCATTACCGCTTTTAAAGTAGACAGCAGGGATACCGTAGGCCTCGGCGAGAATGACACCGTGTAGTGAACTTGAGACTACTCGCTTGGCGTTAACGATCGCTTGAATAAATTGATATGGATGACAATCTGGAGATAAAAACCGAGTACCTTCGCTCACCAGTTCATCGTATCGGTCGTTACCTTCATTAAAGTGACGAATAAGCAGTACATCGCAAGATTCTGGTTGGCTTTGCATCCACTGTTTATTGTAAAAAAGTGGTGCCAATATTCCAGGGTCGCCGAAAACGTCTGGGCAACTGATCCCTCTGTTTTCTAGAAACTCTTTAGTGAGTGGGCCCCTAACAGCTCTAACATCCAAAGATGAAAATGTATGGACTTTAGGATCGATTTTGCCGTTAATCCCAGAGCCCCACACGGTATCGCCGTCATTACCGAAATGCATAATGGATCCAATACCAAGCAGCTTGCCAGCCGCTTGTCGTTCTACAAGGACCTTTCCATGCATTTTCAAAACGGAGGTGACCAACTCATATGATAGATGGTCGCCAACATTTATACGCCCGTCCTTAGGCTCCCACCAAAACAGGCGCTTTTTCTCAAAGTAATTGATGAGTGATTTACTTGATATCATGGGCTAGCTTTTTCCAAAAGTGAATAGAGAATAATTGTTTAATAGATTGTATTTTCAAAGTGACATTAAACCGTGTCTTACGGTGAAGAATTTCAAAAATAAAAACGTTAAAGAATGATGTGACAATCAAAGCGACTGCAATACCCTCAAGACCCATTCTATTCGTCAATAGATGACCTAAAGTGAACATTACTGCGCAGGAAAGGAAGTTTCTTATTAATGCGAGGTGTTCTATTTTTTGCACTGAATAATAAATCCCACCAACGTTAGAAAGGAATAACATTGGTAGAGAAATAGCGAGTAGCTCCAGTATCGCAATACTCTCGCTATACTCTTCACCTAACGTAAATCGAATTATATGCCCGCCTAACGCATACATAAATATGGCTAAACAGATAGAAACAACAATAGAAATTATATAAATCGTGGTGATTGACTCGAGTTTTTCGGCTTTGTTTTCGTTCGAAATCATTGGTAATAAGAAAGAATTAATCATGCCAAGCAATGAGATGATCTGTTCAATAAACTTATATGCGGCTACATAAATACCCAGCGCATAAAAACCAAACTTTGCTTCCACGATCAATTGATCGAGTTTGTTGTAGTAGGTGAGCAAGATAAGCGACATAAACAGATAGAGCGCGCGATAACTATTGCTGTAATTGAGTTTTTTAACCCGGGACTTAATTGGGGTGAAAAACAGCTTCATGTCACGTACAAGGTTTTCCTCCGACAGCATTAAATAACCAATTAGCTTGATGATACTTACTGTGACGTGGATAAGAACAACATGGAAAATCATATTGTCCGATACGTAAAAAACAGCGATTTTGCTAAAGGAGCTTATGCTCTCAATCACAATGTGAAACAACGAAATCTGTTTGATTTTGAGTTTGGATTGACAAATATAGAAATAGCTTTGGATAGGTTGAAGCAGTGTGAGTACTGCAATAGTAACCAATTGATAATCCGGGATACTGCCTCGCAGGTAATATGAAATTATTGCGGTCGATGGAATGAGAAGCAAAAACTTAGTCTTAAGCAAGTAGTTGAAAAACTGACGTTTATAGGCGCTATCACGCATGCTTAAGTAGACACGGCGAAAACCCAAATCTGACAGAGTAAAAATTAAGTACACGATCAGGTAGTAGTAACTGAGCGCACCAAAACCTTCACCACCGAGTGCTCGTATGATCAAAATGTTAGAGATAAACGCCAGCAAGGTGAGCACGATTTTTTCGACGAAAACCCAAACCAGTTTGACAATGTTTTCTTTTTTCATGCTTTTCTCAGTGACAACGTGTGAATACTAAAAAGTCTCAACACACTATGAGCGCAATACGTGCACAGGCTGTTTACCATCGAGTTACTCGAGATAATGGGGGATTGTTTACGGCTCATAGCGATCTTCCGTTAGAGCCAGAGATAGCTTGTTCAAACCCTAAGAAGACTTGTTGATCCGAGTAGCACTCGTATGCCTGTTCTATCAGTTGATTGGCGCAAACGCTCGCTTGTAGAGCATGGTTCAGTTGTGGCTCCAAAGGCTCACCTCGAAGCAATAGGTGGCAAAATGGATGTTTGTCCGCCATGTTTCGAGCAAAGGCGTTATCCGACATAAGCAGATTGCATCCGTAAGTGATGGCATGATAAAACGCGCCCGAGACGATCATCGAGTCTTCACTGTGCGGCAAAATGGCATATCGAGTTCGTTGCAATAGTGCGTTCAGCTCTTCATCCGGTATGAATCTGTCGTCCCAAATGATGTTTAAGTTTCGGCGCTGTATGACGCTATTCAGCTCGTCGCGTAGCTCCTGAGATTCGGCTTTCCCCACCAACGTTAAAGCGATACTTTGTGGCCAAATTTCGAACAGTGAAGTGAGGTTTTTGTACTTTTTGACCTGGCCAAAGATAAGAAAATCGATGTCCCTGCGGTGATTGTGTTCGATGTATGGCTCTCGCAAATATAAAGGGTGGGGGACAACAATAGAGTTTACGTCTTCTACGCGATCGTGAGTAATGGTAGTGGTGGATAGGTGACTCAATAGATAGGTAATCCATGCGGTCAGTCTTTTGGCTAGAGCGTCTTGGCTGTCGTGCGGCTTATGGTTATGTTTCACCCATACTATTGTTGAACAAATAAGCTTTAGGTAAAGCAAAATGGCCACGCATTTTATAAAGCCCAAAACAGGTGCTCTAGAGTGGCTTACCTTAGACTCAAACCAATTTAAAATGGCCACCGTATTGCGCCGCTTTAGGCTGAACGGCTTGGCCAAAGCAGCGCTAATACTGATCACATCATGTCGTTGCGCCAGAAGACCCGAGACAATACGAATGTACTGATTGTTCTCAGCCGAAATCGGGTCCATGATGATGGTTTTATTGATACTGCTAACAGATGAATCCATGGTGTTCCTTACCTATCGGTTAAACGCAGTCTGCGTCTTCAGCGCCAACAAGTGTGAGAAGAATACGGGAATGCCAATAACGTAACGCCGAAACATCCTTTTAGGCTCGCTGCCCAGTCGATAGGCCCACTCTAATCCGGTTTTCCTAAAGAATGACGGTGCTCGTTTTACTTTGTTGGCCTGAAAATCCAGCACAGCGCCACCGCAAATCACTACGGTGCGAGATAGGTTCAGTTTTTTAATCTCGCTGGCCAATTGCTCTTGTTTGGGCATCCCCATCGCCAAAATCACGAGATTGAGCTGGCCATCGCTGTGATGCCTCTGAAACAGCGATACATAGTGATCAATTGTCTCAAAGCCGTGATGCTTAACGCTACACAGCTCATCGAGTCCCAAATTGGAAACCCCTTTACTTAACCAAGGGTCTTCAGTACCAAAAGCCATGACATTGAGGGGTTGCTGTTGTGCTTTAGCCACAATACGTGGAATCAAATCGGTGCCATTCATATTGTTACCCGGTGGTCGTTCAAACAGGCTCATCGCCATTTTCATCCCTATTCCGTCGCGCAGCAAAACGTCTAGGTCCATGAAATTGTTGAGCAGAGCGGGGTCAGAGCAAAGGTTAAATCCGTGCTGATTGACAAAACCAAGGGTTAACGTTGCGTGCTGGCTCAATACCGATTCAATCAGCTGCTCTTCATCGGATACGGATTGGATTTTAGTGATCATATCGAGGTTATCGTAGCGTTTCATATTAGCTTGCCGTTTTTAAAAATGGACTGTTGAACAGGGAGTTAAATCTGAGTGAGTTGGACAGTTTGTACAAGATTATGGGTCCAGCAATACCGACGACGGTACCCACCACAATGTGCAGCCAGGGTTGGTCGATACCCAGTTTGATAAGTACGATCCGCAGCCCGCTAGCAAAGACAATGTGAGCCAAATAAATCGGCATTGACAGTTCCCCTAATTGGGTCCAGAACGTCTGTTTGGTATGACTGAGAAACCCAGCGACTTGCAACACAAGCACAATCGAACTGACCGCAGTAGAGTAATGAACAAACGGCATGAACCATGACTCGCTATGAATCCAGTAAAGTCTTGTGGTTTGCAGCAGTGTTACCACAACTAGCGACAGAAGTATGGCGGAGCGTGAGTGAAAATGAGTGGTCTTAGTGATCAGTGCTGGGAACAGAGCACCGAACAGGAAAAATACCAAGTTATCTTTGATATAGAGGTACAGATAATAGATCTGCGATTCAAATTCGACAGGAAAGCAATAAAGTAATATAGCGACAAAAAATAGGATAATTGGATTGCGTGGATGAGCATTCGCCGCAACGATGTAGACCACGGAAAACAACATTAAAACATATAAAAACCAAAAGTGAGCTCGTGGAAGCCAGACGACAAATACCCGCCATAACTCGACGTTGCCATTGGTGTAGTTGCTCATTGCAAACTCAATAAAGCCTTGAATCAACATCCATATTAGGTATGGGTACATCAGTGTGTGGAGCTTGCTGGTAATTAATGTTGATGCTGAGCGTTTGGCCACACTTTTAGCCATAAAGTAGCCCGATATTACAAAAAATAACGGCATGTGAAAGCTATAAACTATGGGGTCGAGATAGTCGAAGTAGGGGACATCAATAGCAGCGTTATCTAATCCTCGCAGGACGTGCCCAAACACGACCAATAGGATGCCAATGCCCTTACAGATATCAAAGGTTGTTAGACGTGTTTGCATAGTACGGTCTACTTTGTTGAGATTTAATGAGGCCGAACCCCATCCATAGGATAGGAGACGTTTTCATTGAATAGATGGCATTGCCACCGATAAGCAAATTGAGTGAAATGTAGAAGATGAGCAAGGTCGAATAGATGATGGCCCTGTCGCTTTGATTGGTTAAAAATGCATGAATGAAAAAAATGAACATTGCAGCAAGTAATATTGTGTTAGAGGCCAATAAGTACGCGTATCCACTGTCCCAGTACTCATTAAGGTTAGCGTAACCAAACCCTAAAACTTCCATCACCTCCAGCTCGTAAAAGTGAGACATGCCCAGACTAATACGCCCGACAAAGTTATCGCCGGTATATTGAAAATCGTTTTGGTAAGCAATAAACGTCGCCAATAGCACAATGCTTGCCATCAATGTGTTTTTGATACTGACAACCGTTTTGGGATTGGAAAAAGTCAGAAACCGGATAGCAAAGCAGACCACAAGAAGGGCGCTTGCCGTTCTACTGTTGTTGGTTAATACAATGAAGACAAGTGTAAAAAGGATAATGTAGCGATGATTTTTGTTAAATGTATCCCAAAACGCGACCAAGTAAATGGCAACAACTGAGCAGTAATTGGCGAGTGAAACCTGCTCCAAAAATATCGACGACGTGCGATGAGAGGAGAAAAAACCAAAGTTAAATCGCCCTTCGATAGCCAAAGAGTTACCAAATAACCCCAACTCGTTAAAGCTTTTAATCTCCATTCCTCGAGTGCTCAAATAGTATTGAGCTGGCTCAAAAATGGTCACATAAGTAGTAACGCTAATCGTCTCAATCAACAATACAACCAGCACTAAAACCGTGGTGTAGAGTACCAATTTGTTCAGTGTTTCGATGTCGACCCTCATGCCAAGTAAAGTAAAGGTCGAAATAATGAGGAAGTTCCGGATCGCCTCAATAGGAATCGCGCCATTTGCGACATAAATAAGGGCGCTCGACAACACTATGGAAACCATCAATAGGTAAGGCAGAATTTCATCTTTATTGGGCTTTTCTATAAAGGCCAATCCCAATCCAGCACCAATGATAAGCAGTTCGATGATCACGCTGTGATTGCGACTTACACTCATAGCATGAGCGTTAAGAATGGCAAGCACCCCATTGTAAACAATGGCAAGCATCGCTAACGCAAAAATAAGGGTGACTTTACTCGTCCTTGAGTGCATCTGGTTAAGAGTGTGTTGACAGGGTTGAGTAGACTTGGGTGAAGTCAGCGGATTTTTTACTAAAACTGTAGAGCTGCGATTGTGCAATGCAACGAGATTTCTCTCCTACTAAGTCATCAAAGTTAATGCTTTTAATAAATTCATTGACACTGACTGTACTGTTAAAGTCAATCAGCATGCCGCATTGAGTTTTATTGTTAATGGTGACAAAACTGTCAATGTTGGACATGAGCGGAATAAGCCCCCCGGCCATGCTCTCAATGATGGTCATGCCAAACCCTTCATATTCAGAAGCGCTTGCAATGAATGACGATTGAGAAACGACTTGGGCGAGCTCGTCTTCACTCGCTTCGATAACAAATTCCACTTTCGACACTAAATCCAAGTCTATGACTTGCTGCTTTAACTTGTGGTAATTGTTGTCCCAATCTTTTCCTGCAATCACTAACTTAAATTGGTTATCAAGCTGATTGAGCTGCGAAAACCACTGAATTAACAAGTCGACTCTTTTATTGTCAGAAAAACGACCAATAAACAGAATCTGCTTGTTGGTTGAGTCGTTTTTAAACTTGGCAAACTTTTCAGTGTTAACACCATTTTCAATCAGCAGTGTTTTGTGTGGATAGAGGCGTTCAAAAATCTTGTGATCGTTCGAGCTGCACGT
Source organism: Vibrio ulleungensis (assembly GCF_016900875.1). Classification (GTDB taxonomy): domain Bacteria; phylum Pseudomonadota; class Gammaproteobacteria; order Enterobacterales; family Vibrionaceae; genus Vibrio; species Vibrio ulleungensis. The sequence continues at coordinate 610,146 of NZ_JAFEUM010000002.1, read as the reverse complement.
AATGACTTGGTCGACAGAGCGAAGTGAGAAACGGGTGACCGTATTAAAAAATAGCTTTTTAAGATTGGCGGCAAATTTAGTATGAAAGAATCCACCATGGGTCGATAAAACTATGGGGGTTTTTAAGCGGAATTTATTGAGACTGATGTAATCAATAAAAAAATCTACAGCGTGAACGTGTATTACATCTACGTCGTTAAGGTGCTTGAGCACTGAGGGCGCAATGGGATAGCGATGACTGCCCACAAAAGGAATGCGCACTATGTCCAAACCAAACACACGTTCTTCGGCGTCGAGCGATTGGTTGGTGTCGTAGCGTCTGTTAAGTGTGACAACTTTAACGTCCATACCTTGCTTAACTTGCTCTTTCGCTAAATCGAGGACGAAATTTTCTAAGCCACCAATGGCGGGGTAAAACTGTCTAACAACGTGGGCAATTCGCATGAATATTTTACTCTCTTCAACGTTAAGAAAGGGCGTTGGATAACTCTAAAAGTTGAGTTGCCTTAGTCGACCAGCAGTGCCGCTTTAGCTGTGCCTTATCGCGCTCAACACGGGTGTTTGGTGTTAGGTTGGCTATACGCTCAATAAACTGTGCTGGCGATTGATAACACAACACCCCTGGCATGCCTGCATCGTCAAAGTAATCGGGGACGATCATTGGCTTGTTGGTGGCGGCGTACTCAAAAAACTTCATTGGACTGCGGCCTTTATTATTGGTGGTAAACGTAAAGGGCATAATTAACGCATCGTAGTGGGATAAAATGGTTGGTAAGACTTCATAGTCAACAGCCCCTTTATGCTTAAGGTTTGGCAGCGTAATATCCAATGTGTGCTGTAAATCTGGAGAGTGAATGCAGAACTCGACGTCCGGTAAAGCTTTTGCCGCGCTATTAATTAATTGAGTGTCAAACCGCGCATCTAGGCTACCGACATAACCAACCTTCACGATAGAGCTGGAGTCACTGTCTGATTCATTAAGGGTGAAGTTGGCAAAATGGTTGAAGTCGAACCCGTTATTGAGCACGCTGGCTTGCTGGTCATTTAATTGGTGGAACTTAACAATGGCTTCGCTGGTGGCCACAACATGATCGGCTTGCTCTATCAGCTTTTGTTCGACCTGTTTGTATGCTGCCCCTTTGGGCATTTCTGTATAAATATCGGTGGGGCGATAAATCACTTTACGACAGTCTAAATGTTGAATCGCCTTTTGAAACACAGGATCATCAACGAAGCAGACATCAAAGTGTGGAATATTGTTTTCTTCAGCAAGTTGACTGATTGCTTTAGCGAGTGTTCGAGAATGTGAAGCGTAGCTAAAGCCCATAGTATGCCATTTACTTGGTAGCCAACCACCCACTTGAAATTGCCACAAATTAGGCTCAATTTCTCCCGATAAAAACGCCTCTCTAGGCCCACGCTTGAATTGGTGCAACTGCGACCATGGGTGAGGAATGTGCATGACCTTGTGCCCTTGCTTTGCCAATTGCTTCGCAAGGTGATGGCTGCCCACCACGTATTTATTTCCAATGAATGTGTGACTTAAAAATAGAATATTCATAGTTAATCTTTAACGCCTACGGTGTCCATGTTGGGATCAGATTGAGTGAAGCTGGTGCTGTTTGGCGATGCTGTGATCCTTCAAAGCATTGACATAACCGAGCGCTCATACGCTTGTTATGCAACCAAAGCTGTATCTATCGCGAATAGTTGTAATAGTAATCTTCTGTTCTTGCGTCGTTGGCTAACGTTGCGTTAAGTACGGTGCCACTCAGTTTAATTTTGTGGCGATGCAACTGATCGATCACAAACTGGACCGTCTCTGTTTTGGTGCTGTTTGCTTTGACCACTAAGGTTACATGACCTATTAAGCTACCCACGATTAACGTATCGCTTATGGATGACATAGGGGGCGTGTCGATAATAATACGGTCGAATTGGGTCAGTGCTGTGTCGATAAACTGCTTAAACTTGGCGTCGTTTAGGGTTTGTTGAGGCGATGCGGTAGCAATGCCTGAGACCGCGATGCTTAGGTTGTGATCAACCTCTTCAACAATACACTCTTCAAATGCTGCATCGGCATGGATGTAATTGGTTATGCCTAATTGTGAGCGAGAGACATCGAAGCATTTGTAAATTGAAGGCTTACGTAAATCAGTATCTATCAGTAATACTTTTTCAAACTTAGCAAATGATCGAGCCAGCTGGATTGCCGATGACGTTTTGCCTTCATTGGGCAGCGATGAGGAGATCACTGTGACGTTGCTATAATGGTCTTGATTCTGGTTTATGATCATTGCGGTGCGTAGTGAGTCGACTTTTTCGGTGTAAATTTCATAGAGCACGGCTTTAGTTTTGCCTTGCTTGGTAATGGGGTAATTCTTCTTATGACCTTTCACTTTTGGTAATGCAACCAGTGGCAAAATACCGAGTTTTTCTTGGAAGTCTTGCATATTGGTGATGGTTTTTCGGAAGGTATCGAGCACGATGACAAGCAAACACGCCCCAAATAGGCTGGCAATAAAGGCGACCGCGACTATTTTTGAGCGAGATGGCTTATATGGAGAGGACGGCACCAAGGCTAAGTCACTGATTCGGGCGTCTGCAGTACTAAAATCGGCAGTTGCGTTGGTCTCTTTTTGACGCGTTAAGAACAGGTCATAAATATTGGCGTTCGTATCCACTTCACGTTTAAGCGAGTCGTATTGCCCCTTTACAAGGCTAACCGACTGAAGCTCCGACTTTTTGCTGTTGAGCTCTTGTTTCAACAGTTGTTCGCGAGATTGAGTGGTTTTAAGATCGCTTTCTAACCCTTGCAGTACTTTATTGACGACATTGTTGCTGCGCTGCTTAGCTGACGCCAGCTGTGCTTGCGCTTGGATCATTTTGTCGTGTTTAGGGCCGTAGCGTTTCGAGAGTTGCGCTAAGTTGCGTTCAGCTTCACTTTCGGCTGAGCGAACTTCTCTAATTTGAGGGTGATTATTGATAGCAGAAATAGTGGTTAAATCTCCACCTTGGTTATCTTTTAGCGCGTTATACAGAGATTGGGCTTGAATACGAGCTTCAGTGGCGTTGGCCAGTTGATTCGTCAAGTTGGCCAACTCATTACTGGCAAGCGCTTCAATGCCACTGTTATCGATAAGCTCTTGTTGCTGTAAAAAGTTATTGAGTGCTTGTTCAGACGCTTCCAGTTTTTGTCGCAATTCGGCAAGTTGCTCGTTGATCCACGAGGTGGCTTGCTCTGTTGCCAGCAGTTTCGAATCTAAGTTACTTTCTATGTAGGCTTGGCCTACTTGATTGGCGATGTTCGCAGCCATATGCGGTGATTCTGACTCAAAGGCTATTTTGACCAGCTGCGTTTTTGGGATGGGTATGATGGTCAGCTTAGATTTAAACGTCGACAATGCAGAGCGAAACGCTCTTTCTTCCAATTGAGCTGCTGTGGGCTGGGTTGTTTCTTTAGCAAAATAGTCTTGCGCCAACGGCAGTTGTTTGACTTGCTCTTTGAGGCGGTCGAGTAGGTTAGGCTCTTTAAGTATTAACGCGGGATTAAATTCTGGATGCTCAGTGAGGTTGAGGGCATCGATGACTTTGCGTGCAACAACGTTGGATCGCATGATCTCATACTGGGTTTGATAATAGCCATCAGCGCTAGTATCGAGCCCCACCACCGCTTCGATGGATACAGTATTGTTTTGCGACGACTCAATAAACAGAGTGGATACAGCTCGATAAGTGGGCGTTATAGAGAGTGCGCCCATCACAGCAATACCGGTGCACAATGCAGTAAACAGCGAAATCTTGAACCAGTGCTTTGCCAGTAAAGACACATAGTAGAGAGGGTCGAGCGCGAGAGGGCGCTGCATTGCTGGATTAGATATAGTCATATTCTCGTATTCGTCGCCTGCGTGAAAATCTAGAAAAAACTTTGTTCAATCACAATGATGTCACCAGGATTAATTCTGGCCGACAGCGCTGCTTTGATTTTTGTATTAACGTCATTTGAGCGGGTAATGTAGATTTTTTTACGTGCTGCTCTATCGGTAAAACCGCCTGCGAGCGCGATGGCTTTATCGACAGTTAGACCAGGTTGAAACTCGTAGCCGCCAGGTTGTTTAACCTCACCATTGACATAGATGTTGCGATAGCCCACAACGCTCACCCTCACCTTTGGCGAGACTAAATAGTCTCCCTTTAGACCTTTGATGATCTCTAGCTTGAGTTGCTCGGGTGTTTTGTTTATGGCCGTCAGTTGGCCTAAATAGGGGTAGTTAAATCGTCCGCTGCTACTTATGAGAAGGCCACTGATAGACAGTTCTTGCTCATCGTAGACAACAATCTCAATGCGATCCCCTGCACCAATTTTGTAGGTTGAATCGGACTCTTCGGCGGCTGTGACAGCCGTTGCCATTAGGCTAAGAGAGAATAGGATAAAAACAGAAAATAGTTTGCTCATAAATTATCTATCAAAATGCAAAGTTAGCGTTGAGGGACCAAACGTTCTGGTTGTAAGTGTATCCAACAGAATTGGAGTCGTTATCTTCACCGCGCCAACCCGCAACAAGGTCCACACGTTCATACAGCTCGTAACCCAGTTTTATTGAGGCGCTGGAAGTGTCATCGGTTCGCGTTACGCTGTTGTAATCTTTGCGGCTATAACTTAAACCCAAATTACTGTAAATATTTGCCAACCAGTAGTGTTTCCACTGGGCGCTGATTCGGCTCGCATCCAGATCGCCTTCTTCTGTATCCGCGTCTTCGTTTCGTAACCCACCGTCAATGGTAATTGTGGAGTATTCCAGAGGTTGCCACTCAACGGTGAGGTCCCAACTAAAGTTGTCGCTCCCTTCGCGAGAGCTGTCGTCGTACTTTTTGTCTTGGATACCCAATCGCAATTTACCGTTCGTTTTACCGGTTATGTCCCACACGGCACCGGTTAAATAGTAAATCTCGTTGTAGTTTTGAGAGTCGCCACTGCGACTGTTTTTGGTGTATTGGCGGTTGTTGTAATCCAACTGAAAAAGCAATTGGGTAGCGGGCAGCACTTGGACATAAAATGCACCGTCAGCGCCAATTTGCTGATAATCTTCAAAGGTTGTGTCTAGAACGTCACTGCCGCGATAATTGGTGTAAGTTCGGTCTTCAAAATCGAGTGTAGCTTCGATTCGGCCCTTGGCGTTGTCAGAGCCAAATATGTACGTTGCGTCGGCGACATGGGTTTTGTACTCAACAGGAGTCGTTAAGTTTGCAACTAACGCATCACCTGATGCGATGCCGCTGCCTCGAGCATCATGTTGGGTGAGAAATGCATAGTTAAACCCTAAGGCATGTCGCGTGGTAAATCGCACTAAATTATTGGTCGCAAAGGTATGATCAACGTAATTATCGTCACTGGTGTTTGAGTGAAAGCCCGCGTCAAGTTGATAGGCGACTCTATAACGATTACCGTTGCGGTCCGACTCTATTGCCACTCCAGGTTTTACATCGAAGATAGTCGATGATTGTGCGTCACTGGTGCGGGTATAGTTGTCGTTATAACGCAAACCACTTTCCAAAATGGGAATGATGGTCAAGCCATTTTCGGTGGTGTATCCATTGCTTTCTAACGCCAATACGTGCGATGTGCTCATTGCTGCAACGATGGCAAGGAAAACTCTACAGTGCTTCATGCGTATTCCTATTTAAGTCCATTTAGTACGCGGTTTTACCGACAAATCCTTTAAATATGGTTAAGAAAATGATTTTAAGATCTAGGTACGTCGACCATGACTGTATGTACTCGAGATCGCATTCAACTCGCTTTTCCATTTTCTCAATTGTGTCTGTTTCTCCTCGGTAACCGCTGATTTGCGCAAGACCAGTAATGCCGGGTTTTACCTTGTGACGCAACATGTAGCGATCGACGATGGCACGATACTGCTCATTGTGTGCGACAGCGTGTGGCCGTGGGCCCACTATAGACATTCGACCTTGCAGCACATTAAAAAACTGTGGCAATTCGTCCAAAGAGGTGCGTCGAATGAATGCCCCAAACTTAGTCACTCGCGGGTCATTCTTGGTGGCTTGCTTCACTGTCGAACCATTGTCCATGGTGCTCATTGAGCGAAATTTCCACACTTTAATTTGTCTGCCGTCCAATCCATATCGCTTCTGTTTAAAGATGATAGGCCCGGGTGATGAGAGTTTTACGCCAATGGCGACAGCGAGCAGCACCGGACTGATAAACAGAATAATTAAACTCGACACAATGATGTCCTGTAGACGCTTACTCCATATGTTAAATCCATAAAACGGCGTGTCGTGCACACTTAATGTAGGGATAGTACCAATCGATGAAAGGCGAGACTGTATCAAGTTGTAGACAAAGAACTCGGGGATGACGTAGGTATTGGCGGTGGTATCGGAGAATTGTTTTAGGTACAAAGCAATGCGTTCATCAGCTCGCATTGGCATTGCAATGTAGACATGATCGATAACGTGTTTTTTGGTGAGCTTCAATCCTTGCTCAATAGTTCCCTTGTAAGGGACGGGTAGGTCAGAAAGCTCGAGGCGAGATAGATCGCGATCGTCATAAAATCCAACCAAGTCGATTCCAAATTCCGGGTTGTTTTTGCTTTCTTTTGCGAGTCGAATGCCATTGTCTGTAACACCAACGATGATGGCGCGTCGTCGATTAAAGCCCATTTTCCGAGCGCGTATTAGCAGTTGACGGACGATTAAGCGCCAGCAGATTAATAGTGTAGGGGTTGCAATTGCCCAACTGCCCATCACCACGCGCGAGTATTGATCGCTGGCTTTACTAAAAAACACCCAAAACACCACAACCACTAAAGCAGCAATCCAGCATGTTAGCGGAGCAAGAACTTGTTCCCTTATGGATGCTGTTCGCCAGGAACGGTACAGTGCAACGCTCTCTGCGGTTAACATAAAGGCCACGATCGCCAATAAAGCCGCAGCTAATACACTGGTATGAATGCTACCAATGTAAGCTTGTGCACAGAACATCAAAGTAGAAAAGATGACGAGAATGTCAGTGCTTCTATACAGTAATGCGAACTCTGTTCCATGAGTTTTGATACCGTGTGACTTGTCCATTTTGGGCCTTTTAAAACGTTAACTTAATCGAAAAAATTGTTTGATTGCTTAACTGCAACAGGCAATCAAACTATTGGCAGTAAGGTGGGCGCTCGACTTTATTTGTCGTTTTATTATGCGTTTTTACACGCTACCGCCCTTGGGTTTTTGGCTCCCACTTTGCCTTGTAGTGTTGATGACTTAGATGACTCTTTTGTGAATGACACAATGTTTGTTATGAATTTTTATTGACCAGTGTGGGTGCCATACACAAATGAGTCTCAGTACAGTGTGTATGAAATGTCACCACGTCTGCGCGATAAATTCATAATAGCAATCGATTTACTCGATTTATTGTGATATGTGTCACATTTATAGGGCGTAGTTTTAGTAAGATGGGGGAGTCTCAACAGTGAGAGAGTGAAATTGGCTATTGTCGTATTCGAGTTCAACAGCGCATAACAACATACTCTTTGTCGTTACAATGTCTCGCAAATTGGACACTAGCGAAAATAGTTCTCACGTACTTTAAGACAGGAGGGATAAGAGGAGAAGCATGGAAGAGAACCTTAAGATCTTGCACATAGTCAATCGCATTGGTAATGGAGGCTCCGAATCGGGAACTATCCACCTATCTTGTGCTCAAGCTAAGTACCATTCGATTCTACTGGTGGGGATCAAGCCTCCGCTCGATATTTACTCTGGAATCGCGGGCGAGTTAATTGCGCGACTCAAACAGAGTGGCGTCGAGTACGAGCAGCTCAATTTCTCCAATCTACCTCCTGGATTATTGGTTAGTGCGTACCAACTACTGTCTATCATTCGTCGATTTAAGCCTGATGTCGTTCACTTGCATACCGACCACCCCGAATATCTGTTTGCGCTCATAAAACCTTGGGTGGATGCGTTGGTGGTGAGAACAATCCGAAACACTGTGTTTTGGCCAACCAGCAAGGTCCGCGGAAAGTTTGCAGAACGGGCGCTGTCTCAAGCCATTACCGCACATTTTACGACCGATAGTATAGCGGCGCTTAATGCGCGACGAGCAGAGTTTGGTTTACCGCCGCCGCAGACCAATAAAATTGTGCCAAATGCCATTAACCGCCACTGCGAAGTCGATCAAGGCCAAAATGTGGTGCGTTACCAAAAGGGGAAACTCAATCTTGGGTTTATCGGGCGGTTGACCTACCAAAAAGGCCCCGACGTTCTTTTGGAAGCAATAAAGGAGCTTCCTGAACAGAGCATAGCGCTGCATTTTATTGGTGACGGGGAAGAAAAACAGACCTTAGAAGCGACGAGCGAGTCGATACCGCAACCGATCTTTTTCTATGGTGCGGTGCCTTATGCTAGGCAAAACATTAAGGAACTCGATTACCTTGTGGTGCCTTCACGCTATGAGGGTTTTGGGTTGATCTCGCTAGAAGGTCAGATAGAAAAAACGCCTGTGATTGCAGCACGTGCTCCGGGATTGACCCCTTCTTTACCAGTAGATTGGCCCCTGCTATTTGACAATGAGTCGAGTGAGCAGCTTGCGCAGCTATTGCAACGCTTAATTGATCGAAATGACGATCAGTCTGACATTATAGAATTAGGGTTTGAAAATGCGCTGAACTACACCATGGAGGCTCAAGTTGAGCGCTACACCAAGCTGTATCAGCAGTATCTTTAGTAGTCTGCTTTAGTCTTTATGGTAGAAAGGACTAAATAAAGCGAGACAATAAAAAGGGCTGATTTTCATCAGCCCTTTACGCAAAATCTAGTAATTTTATTTAGAAACGATGGCTGTATTGAACACCATATAGCCATGCGTCAGCACGGGTTGTTGCAGTAACGTATACTTCTTCAGTTAGGTAGTCAGTTACTTTTACGTCATGGCCTACTAAGTAAGTAATACCGAAGTCAATGCTGTTGTTATCAGAAATATGGTAGCTTGCGCCTGCAGAGAACCACTGACGATCTGAATCAGGTACAGAGATTGACGTGATTTGATCTTGTGCACTGGTGTCGTACATGTAACCTAGGCGAGCTTCCCAGTTTTTGTTGATGTAGTAAGTACCACCAATTGCGTAGTGCCAACCATCTTGCCACGCGTATTCTTTTTCAAAATCACCATCTGTCGCACTTAGTTTGTCAAATGCGCTCCAACCTATCCACTGAACACTATAGTGAACGGCAAAATCAGTTTCGTTGATACGGTGGTAACCAGAGAATTCAGCCATTGATGGCAATGGAAGAACTAAATCACCCTGAGCAGTTCCACCGAAGTTTACATCACCGCTTGCTTCTATGGTTGGACTGTAGTGATAAGCAAAGCCAAAGCGATTATTTTGATCTAGTTCAAATACTGTACCTAGGTTAAATCCAATACCAACTCCGGAAGCGTCAACGTCTAAGAGATCTAGCTCTTGCGAGCCAATTGGAGTTGTTGGATCACCAGCACTAACTACTGTTACACTAGACGTTCTTTTTAGTTCACCAGAACCATATATTACATCAAGACCGCCGCCGATGCTCCATTGCTCGTTTATTCTGTATGAAGCAGCAAGTGCAAGGTTCATGCTTGAAACATTAGTAACCCCCCCAAATGCATCGGCACCGGGTACAGCGACAACACCAAGCGGGTGGTCCGGTATTAGAACTCCAGTATTACTTCCCCAATCATCACTAAATTCGTTGGAAGTACCAAAATTGGTGTAAATACCCGCACCTACTGCAAATTTTTCGTTTATCGGATGCACAATATAGATATTTGGAACAGGAGTTGTACCACCATTACTAGCATTTTCAACTGCCGTTCCAGTTGGGGATGTTGGACTGTAATAAGTTACATCACTAACACTAATATCAGTGCTAATCGCATTCACACCAACAGAAAATTCAGTTTTATCAAACAGCGCCATTGCCGCTGGGTTACGAGCCATTACTGATGCGTTGTCCGCAATAACCGCGTCACCAGCAAATGCACGGCCTAGACCTGTTGCAGATTGGGCGTTAAGTTGAAAACCAGCAGCGAAAGCTTGTTGGCTTGTAAGAGCAACCGCTGTTGCCAAAATCGTGCGGGTAAATATACGTGACTGCTTCATTATATATCCTTATTGACCGTCTCTACGGACGGTTGTGATTGTGTAACGCCTTAACGTTAGTATTACTAATTGTTTACCATTAGTTTAGGCGCGTATCCTATCGTATTCGTCCGTTAAACATATCAGACCACTTGAGTTTGTGGGGCTAAATGTTCTGAAATGTTGCCAAAATAACGCTAATGTAAGCAATTAAGTTATTATTAGCATCTTTACTCTATTTTAACACTTCGTTTACATATTAGAGCGTAAGAAATACCTTTGGCAAGTTTTTTTATTGTCGCCAGTTTTTGGTGTGCTACTGGTTGTAAAACGAAAAAAGCACCCCGAAGGGTGCTTTTGCCTATTTCATTTAACCGCGAAAATGGCGTTAACTGGTTGGCTCAATAATGGAGACCAGTCTCTCTACAATCGCATTTAGGTTTTCGTCTTGCTCACCGACCACAATTAAAGTGGCGTCACCCATTGGGGCAAGTTCACCTGCGAAGGTTTCGTCAGAAAACTGGCTAGCACTGTCGGCTGAAATTTTGGTGATAAACAGAGTAACCCGTCCTTTTTCACCGGCAAACTCAACGTGCATCGCCGTAGACTCACCAAATCCACAGTGGTTTAAGTAGTAGACATGGTAGGGAAAGTCTTCGGTAAACTTAAATTCAAACGGCTGCAGCTTCATGTTCAGTTGCGGCATTTCTGCTTGTTCATCCAGCGCGTTGGTAAATGGGCGCTCTGCATGCACATGCTCCATCGCGGTTTGCGACAAGCTTGCATAGGCAGGTTGAGCAATCAGTGCCCCCCAATTTAGCTGACCAGCGGCCAAACCAACCGCAAATGCCACGGAAGCTGCAATGCTGAGTGCTCGCTTGCCAAAGCTGGGTGTCACCACGTTGTTTGAGTTTTGGAACAAGATTTTATCGGCCAGATCTTCAGGCACGTCCACACGCATAGCCTGTTCGATACGGGCATCTAAGCTGAGCATCTCATCAATAAACTTAGCTTGGCTTGGGTTGTCCGATACGTGCTCGGCGACTTCAGCATCACGATTTTTAGGATCAGAGATGACCCGACGGCGAAATTCTAACTCATCCATTGTGTCTCTCCTTATTGGTGTTGGACTCGTCGAGTAGCTCTTTCAATTGATTGCGTGCTCGAAACAAGCGAGTCATTACGGTATTGGTGTTTAGATCTAAGATCGTTCCGATCTCTTCACCACTAAATCCCCCTACCACTTGCAGGAAGAGCGGTTCGCGATATTCCACATCTAAGCGGAGAATTTGCGCTTGAAGCCACTCTTGCTGATGAAAGCCATCGTCGTTCACATACGCGTCGCCGCTGTGATCGTCGATGTCGACCAGTTCAAGCTGCTTGCGTTCAAATCGACGGGCGTTTTCGCGGCGCAGTATGGTGATTAGCCACGCTTTCGCTGCTTTTTCGTCTTGTAAGCTATCGAGCGATTTCCAAGCCCTAAGGCAAGTTTCCTGTACCAAATCTTCGGCTACTGTGCGGTCTTTACACAGCCAGTAAGCGTAGCGAAACAGGTCGCGATGATAGGCCCTCACTAGGGACTCGTATTTGTTTTGCTTATCCATGTCAGAGTTGACCGTGGATGTGGCTTTTTTCTTTCCAAAAAAGTCAGAAATTGACACTGCAACCTCCTGTTGCCGATTTGTGCAATTTACTATTTCGTTGAAATGATTGATCTATTTCAATTCGTTAAGCTTATTTTTAAGTATATTACACTCTGTTGCCCAGTTAGTCATGGCAGATTAACTCGTTGAGCAGGGCAACACTTCTGATGAAGGCTGACTTTACTTTCTCCTTATTATCGGGAAACTGATAATTTGAGCGGGCTACAGATTGCCCCACTAAAAAAAGAAATTACTCTACCACGCCACTGAGCGTGGTTTTTTTTGTCCCATTATTCTAACCTACCTCGATTCTCGATTCTTACTCTTGCCGACTCATTTAGCACAAATACTTCAAACAGCTTGCTTGTCGATAACCTCCCATTTTGTGCTTTGTAACACTTTTCTAACTATTATTTTTAAACGCACGTTTGAAGTTGTTAACAAATTGGTTACAATGGCCTGAGGTCTGACCTCTGATTTTTGTTAACTGACGCAGAGGCAACAACGACAATAAAGACAAACCGTCGGTGATTATTTCGCCACGGACGCGTGAATTGATAAAGGAGAAGCTATGGGCGTTCAAAATTTGAAAACCCCTTCAGGTGAAAGGATTGCCGTCGTCTCAGGACTGCGTACGCCTTTTGCGAGACAGAGTACCGAGTTTGGCCAAGTGGCTGCCGTAGATTTAGGTAAAATGGTAGTGAACGAATTAATGGCCCGAACCGACATTGACCCGGCTCTGATCGATCAAGTGGTTTTTGGGCAAGTGATCCAGATGCCTGCAGCCCCAAACATTGCGCGTGAAATCGTACTGGGTACAGGAATGAATGTGCACACCGACGCCTACAGTGTGACTCGAGCTTGTGCGACGTCTTTCCAAGCCGCTGCAAACGTTGCAGAAAGCATTTTGTCAGGTACCGTTGAAATTGGTATTGCTGGCGGTGCGGACTCATCGTCTGTGTTGCCGATTGGCGTTTCAAAAAAGTTGGCGGCAAACCTTCTTGCGCTGAGTAAAACAAAAACCGTCGGACAAAAACTGAAGATTCTAAAAAGTTTGTCGTTTAAAGATCTTATGCCTGTGCCGCCTGCTGTTGCTGAGTACTCAACAGGCTTAAGTATGGGGCAGACCGCCGAACAAATGGCGAAATCTCATGGCATTACTCGTTTAGAGCAAGATGAGTTGGCGCACCGTTCGCACTCGCTAGCCGCGCAAGCTTGGAATGATGGATTGCTGCGTGACGAAGTAATGACCGCCTATCCAGAACCTTACAAAGCGTTTATTGATAGAGACAACAACGTTCGCTTTGACTCTCAATTAGAAAGCTACGCCAAATTACGCCCTGCGTTTGACCGTAAGTTTGGTACTGTTACTGCGGCAAATGCGACGCCGCTTACTGATGGCGCATCTGCCATCATGTTAATGCGTGAAGGTCGCGCAAAAGAGCTTGGATTAGACGTTCTGGGCTACATTCGCTCTTATGCGTTTTCTGCCATTGACGTGTGGGAAGACATGCTGATGGGACCTTCTTACGCAACGCCTATCGCGTTGGATCGCGCGGGTATCACGCTGCAAGATCTAACACTCATTGAAATGCACGAAGCCTTTGCCGCTCAAGCGCTGTCCAATGTGAAAATGTTCGGTAGTGAAAAATTTGCCAAAGAGAAACTGAATCGAAGCCGCGCGATTGGCGAGATTGATATGGACAAATTTAATGTTATGGGAAGCTCGATTGCTTACGGTCACCCCTTTGCAGCAACCGGAACCCGAATGATCACTCAAACTCTTCGCGAGTTGAAACGACGTGGAGGTGGCCTTGCGCTTAATACAGCGTGTGCCGCAGGTGGACTAGGCGCTGCAATGGTGTTGGAGGCAGAATAATGATTCAAGATAAAGCATTTACTCTCACAATAGACGAAAACAATCTGGCTTGGTTGTCAATTGACGTACCTGGCGAGAAAATGAATACCTTACAATCGGCCTTTGCTGACGAGATGGAAGAGATCTTTGTTGAGCTTGAGTCTAAACAAGACAAATTAACAGGATTGGTGGTGCACTCGACCAAACCCGATAATTTTGTCGCCGGCGCTGACGTACGCATGCTCGATGCTTGCACCACCGCAGCCGAAGCCGAAGGGCTTGCAGCCAAGGGCCAGCAGATGTTTGATAAGTTGGCGTCTATGCCATTTACAACCGTTGCGGCCATTCATGGCCCGTGCCTAGGCGGTGGCCTAGAGCTCGCATTAGCGTGTGATTACCGTATCAGCAGTGATGCAGACATTACGCGACTGGGTCTGCCTGAAGTTCAACTAGGGTTGTTACCTGGCTCTGGTGGCACGCAGCGCTTACCGCGTTTGATAGGGCTGTTGGCATCGTTGGATATTATTTTAACCGGCAAGCAGTTGCGCGCTAAAAAAGCGAAGAAGCTTGGCCTAGTCGAAGAGTCGGTACCCAATACGGTGCTGCTGACTGTGGCTGCACAATATGCGGCTAAGTCCAAACCTAAGCGCAAAGTCTCGACCAAAGAAAAATTGATGTCGGGTGTTGGACGTGGCGTGATTTTCGATAAAGCACGCAAGCAAACGCTTTCCAAGACACGAGGTAATTATCCTGCGGCAGAAGCTATTTTAGATGTGATCCGCTTTGGCCTTGAAAAAGGCATGAAGAAAGGCCTTGCGAACGAAGCGAAGCGATTTGGTGAATTGGTGATGACTTCTGAGTCCAAAGCGCTGCGCTCTATCTTTTTCGCTACGACAGAAATGAAAAAAGACAACGGCGCCGATGCTGAGCCTCAAGCCGTTAACCGTATTGGTGTATTGGGTGGCGGTTTAATGGGCGCAGGCATAGCTCATGTGAGCGTTGCCAAAGCCAAAGTGCCTGTTCGGGTTAAGGATGTGAGTGAAAAGGGCGTGCTGAATGCGCTTCAGTACAACTACAAACTGTTTGAAAAGCAGCGTAAGCGCCGCATTTTAACCAGAGCAAAAGTTCAAGCCAACATGAACCAATTAACCGGCGGAACGGATTTTACTACCTTCAGTCAGGCCGATATGGTGATTGAAGCGGTATTTGAAGATCTTTCACTGAAGCAGCAGATGGTGAATGACATCGAGCAAAACGGCAAATCGGGCGTGATATTTGCGACCAATACATCGTCTTTGCCAATCGCGCAAATTGCTGAGCAAGCGGATAAGCCAGAGAATGTCATTGGTTTGCACTACTTCTCACCAGCAGAAAAAATGCCCCTTGCAGAGATCATTCCGCATGAAGGAACGTCTGAACAAACGATAGCAACTACTGTCGCGTTTGCCCGCAAACAAGGTAAAACACCGATTGTTGTGAAAGACAAAGCAGGCTTTTTCGTCAACCGGATCCTAGCCCCGTACATGAATGAATCTGCTCACTTGTTATTGGCTAATGAACCCATCGAACATATTGATAAGTCATTGCTCGATTTCGGCTTCCCTGTGGGACCAATCACCTTACTCGATGAAGTGGGTGTCGATATAGGCTCGAAAATTATGCCCATTTTGGTTAATGAGCTGGGGCCACGATTCCAAGGGCCGGATGTGTTTGACATCTTGCTTAAAGATGATCGTAAAGGGCGCAAATCTGGCAAAGGTTTCTATACCTACAAAGGCAAAGATAAGAAAGTAGATGAGACGGTGTATAAGGTATTGTCGATTACGCCAAATCAAAGCATTAGCGCTGAAGACTTAGCATTAAGATGTGTACTACCAATGCTTAATGAAGCGGTGTTGTGTTTGGAAGAAGGGATCATACGCAGTGCTCGTGATGGCGACATTGGCGCTATCTTCGGTATTGGTTTCCCTCCATTCTTAGGTGGGCCATTCCGTTATATGGACCAATATGGCTTGCCAGAGCTGGTCGCTAAGATGAATAGCTTTGCCGATTCTTACGGTGAACGCTTTAAGCCTTGTGATGTGTTAGAACGTATGGCCGAAAATGGCGAAAGCTTTTACGGCAAGTGAATAGCGAAATAACAGCGGACTAACCGTTTGTTGAGGTTCGACATCGAGTTTTACTTATAGAGAATAACTCGATGTTTAACCACTAGAAGATAAGTCCCTCATCATGCGTAATTGCGGATGAGGGACTTTTTTATCCCAGTTCGGTATTTCGGGGAAGGGCGTGAAACTGCTCTATGCTGAGAATGTCTTGCCCAAGTTGAACTTTGGGCTCGTTCTCATGGTTGGTTCCCTGAGTCGACATCACTAAGCGTGTTGCGGTGCGAGGTTTGAGCTGTTCGACGACAAAGCGGATCATGTCGGCGCGGCTAAGCTGTTTAATTTCTTCTATGACAGTATCGCGGTGCGAGAAGCCATGATCTTTGTTGCCAATGGCTACCCACAGGCGTTGCCCCTTTGCTTTTAGATTGGCATCAGGCGTCATGATTTGGTTGAGTAATCCGCGCTTACTGCTATGCCATTGGTAGTCGGTTAGCTCCAATAGCACCATATAAAACGCATTCAAAAACTCGTCGATGGCTGATAACAAATGTCCAGAGCCCGCCGTCGGAGACTGCACATAGAACACGATACCAGGGTGGCGATTTAGCGGCATATTGCCCGTTCCTACCATATAACCCAGTTGTTGTTTGGTGCGGATTTGATGGAAAAATTCTGACGACATCAATTGGTTGGTTAAGGTAAATAGAGCCACATTTCTAGGTGTGGAAGTTTGCGCTTGTTGGTAGACCACCACTGCCGAATCTGGCTGATCACAAAAGACCTCGCGGTGGGAAGAGCCAGTATTGCCTAGCATTATCAGTGGGCGAAGTGACTCTCGATACTCCTGATCTTTAACTCGCAGTGCATCTTTAAGTGCGTCGCCCATATCTAGAGCTTGATGTCTTTGCCAGTCTCCGTAAACAAACATTTCGACGTGTAGGGTGTCGAGCAATTCGCCAACAAACACCGGCAACTCATCGACTTCAATATCATTGAGTGCTTCAAGTAGTACTTTATGTGGTGGATTATTAGGTTGTAGTAAGCCGCTCAGGCAATTAAACAGCTGCGATATAGGTCTATCATGACGAGAATTGGCCCAAAAACGTTGCAACTGCTGCTTAATCTCCTCAAAGCGTGAACGTTGAAATTCGCGTTGTTTAAAGCGCTCTAAAATTAAGCTTAACAGTTGCGGCATCTTTTCACTAAAGCCATATAACGCCAAGGTTAAGCCGCCTTGATGGGCATAGATGTTGTAGCTCATTCCCGCAAGCTCTGCTTGATAGGTGCGCTTGCTGAGTGCATCCATAAATAGTTCAACACACAGTTTTAGCATGACAATTCGCCTTGGGGTTTCGACCGATTTTGGGCTGTCGATGGCGACGTAAATAGCCCCTTTAGGTACTCGAATTTCAGGCTCTTGCAGATGCCACAGCGTAAACCCCGGAAGGTTCTGTATTTGCTCGGGAAGGGTGGCTTCGGACTCCAAATTCTGGGTTTCTAGATGATGGCAGATATACGGGTTTTCGTCGGCCAAGTACATCTCTGGATGAGCGGGTGCTTGGCGCCACTTTTCAATAAGCTCTGCTGGAATGTCTGCGATAGAGTAGGGAGTGTCATACCAATCGGCTGTTTGATCAAAACTCCCTTGCTGCGAAACCAACGTGACTCGGCAGTTTTCTGGGGTCAGAGTCGAAGCAAGTTGCTGAGTGAGTTCGGCGTCATAGGCTTGCATCATATAATCGCCATAGACGGCGTCATCAGGCTGATAATGCTGCAAACTCATGACGAGATGAGACGCCAAATCCATAGGTTTGATCGATTCTTGAAAGCGAAATGCCGCTTCCATGACAGCGCGCTTTTCGTCATAGCGCCATGATGACAAACCGTGTTGTGTGACGAGTCGTATGTACTGAAACAGCCGCTCGATAATCTCTTCACAGTGCTCGAGGCCTTCGGGCGTGAGTATACAACTGACCGTAAACTCTCGAAAATTTGACCCACTTGCACCACCACCTGCTGCTAGAGAGGTGATCCACTCTTTATGCTTCAACCACTGTGTAACACTTCCACCACCCTCATAGCCGATCATATGGGCGATGTAAGACAAGGGTTTGGTTTGGTAGTGCTCAATCATAGATGGAAACTCAAACGCTACAGTGAGTTTACGCATCTCTTTTATAGGTTGAATGTGGATCCATTGCGGTGCTTGATTGGGCGTCCAAAAAGGAACAGTGACCGATTTACTGGCTTTGTTTCGGTTAATGACATCGCTAAAAAGCTCTTCAACCACCGATTGCTGCTCGTCGAGCGAATGTGGCGACACTAAACACAGAGTCATTAAGTCAGCAGAATAGTGCTGCTGGTAAAACTCAAGCAGTTCGTCACGGATAGGGCTATCGGGTTTATCGTGTAGAGTTTGAGCATTGCCCACCGAAAATTTGCTAAAAGGGTGCTGCTGATTGACCACGGCTTTATGCACTTCGTATAGTCTGCGTGCGTCGTCGTTGAGCTTCATTTGAAATTCAGAGTCGACCGCCATGCGTTCTTTTTCGACGGCTTCGGCATGAAAAAGTGGAGACACAAAAAAGCGGCTAAATCGAGCGAGTGCCTGTTCAAAATGCGAGTTTGAAATGTCGAAAAAATAGCAGGTGTGCTCTGGTCCAGTCCACGCATTATTGCTGCCGCCATGCTGCGATATAAAGTTCTGAAACTCACCAATTTGGGGGAATTCTTTGGTGCCTAAAAACAGCATATGCTCTAGAAAGTGTGCCAGCCCAGGCCTATCGTTGGGATCATCATAGTGACCCACATTAACGGCGAGAGCGGCTGACGACTTTGGCGACTCATCAGATTCGACCAACAAAACCTTGAGCTGGTTATCCAGCAGTAGGTGCCTGTAGCGGTTTTTATCGTTGGGACTGGTTTTCACAATATCCAATGTGTGCTCTCCAAAAACGAGCTATCCTAAAAACAGGTGCTCAATCAGTTAATTATGAACGGCTTATGTTTTTGATCAAATCTTGTTACTCACTTTATTTGTATTTGTGTTAGCGAGGTCGAAGTCTTTTCAGTTACAGTCACTATAATCGGCTCAATTATTAAGTGCTTTTTGTTGGCGCTATGGTTATGGTCTTCGCATTTGGTGTGTTGGACATAATTTGTTGCCAGCGGTTGCGGTAAAGGTAAAGCAGAATGAAGATATACATCATGCGTCACGGGGAAGCGGAAATGTTTGCTAATAGTGACGCTGAGCGTAATTTAACCCCACGGGGAGAACAAGCCTCTGTTGCTGTTGCTCAAAAATGTGTTTCGATGGGTATAGAGCAATTTGATCAAGTGTTGGTGAGCCCGTATGTGCGCGCTCAGCAAACTTGGCAGCAGATCAGCCAGTGCTTTCAGGCTAAACATCTCGATAATAGCGACGATATAACTCCGTACGGTGATGCGTTAGATGTAGCGCAGTTTTTGTATGCCTTAGCAGAGTCTAAGACGCTGGAATCCATATTGCTGGTGTCACACTTACCGCTTGTAGGCTACCTCACTGCGGAGTTGGCTCAAGGGATCAGTCCCCCGATGTTTCCAACCTCAGGTCTTGCGTGTGTAGAAGTGGATGTAGAAAGGCAAAGTGGTGAGCTACTTTGGCAAGTCACGGCGTAGCAAAAGCCAAAACAGACAAAAAAAGCGGGCGGATTGTCGATGACGATCCGCCCGCCGTTTTATGTTTTTAAGATTTGTTATTTTTCAGGAATAGACAGCAAAACCAGAAGTGCACCATCACCACCAAATTCTAGCGGCGCTTGATGGTAAGCCATCACGTCGGGATGCTGCGCCAGCCACAAAGGTACTTTCTGTTTTAGAATATGCTTTCCAATCCCATGCATTACACAGGCACACGAGACACTTTCTGACAAGCAGTGTGCGATCATCGCACCCAGTTCTCGCTTGGCTTCTTGCTGAGTCATGCCGTGCATATCCAAATATACGTCGGGCACATACACTCCGCGACGCAGTCGTTTTACTTCGTATTTAGACACATCACTGCGTGCATAGCGTGTTGGGCCGTCTTCGCTCAAGTGAGGAACGAATTCGTCTGAAAAGAAAAATTCGTTGTCTTTGGCTTCGCGGTCGGTCTTGAGTTGTTGCTTCTGTTTTTGGCCTCTGCCAGTGGTCGGAAGTATGGTATCCTGTTGGAACTTTTTGACGCCTTTTACTTCGTCACGAAACAGTGCCCACTCGTCTTCAAAATCTTGATTAGACATAGGGTATTTAAATCGATGACAATATAGGTGCTATTGTAACCCTTTTTGGAGTTCATTTTGGATAAGATTTTTGTCGATGAAGTCGTAGGCGAATTACGTACCCTACAAGACATGATTCGCTGGACGGTAAGCCGTTTTAATGCAGCCGGCCTTTTTTATGGTCACGGAACCGATAATTCTTGGGATGAAGCAGTACAACTGATCCTTCCTTCTATTTATCTTCCTATTGATGTGCCCGCGCATGTCCTTGATTCTCGTCTTACTTCCAGCGAGCGTCATCGTATTGTAGAAAAGGTGATCCGCCGTATTAATGAGCGTGTACCAACATCTTATTTGACCAATAAAGCGTGGTTTTGTGGCTTAGAATTCTTCGTTGACGAACGTGTACTGGTGCCGCGTTCGCCAATTGGTGAGCTGATTGAAAATCAATTTCAGCCATGGCTAACCGTTGAACCGACTCGCGTAATGGACTTGTGTACTGGTAGTGGTTGTATTGCTATCGCTTGTGCGTATGCGTTCCCTAACGCCGAAGTCGATGCGGTAGACATTTCTACAGACGCGTTAGCAGTGGCCGAGCAAAACATTCAGGACCACGGCTTAGAGCAACAAGTTTTCCCTATTCGCTCGGATCTATTGCGCGACATCCCGAAAGATCATTATGACCTGATTGTGACTAACCCTCCTTATGTCGATGAAGAAGACATGGGCACGTTACCTGAAGAGTTTAAGCATGAGCCCGAGCTAGGCTTAGCGGCGGGCAGTGACGGTCTTAAGTTGGTTCGCCGAATCTTAGCGAACGCGCCAAACTACCTAACCGATCAAGGGATCTTAATCTGTGAGGTGGGCAACTCTATGGTACATATGATGGAGCAATACCCGCAGATCCCATTCACTTGGATTGAATTTGAAAATGGCGGCCACGGTGTGTTTATGCTGACCAAACAGCAGCTGATAGAGCATGCCGATGAATTTGCTCTGTATATCGACTGATATTCCTTTATAGCAAGTTAATTACAGTGAAACGTCAGCCTTTGGGCTGGCGTTTTTTGTTTTTCATTGTGTCAATCAACTCTTTACAAGCCAGAAATGACAAGCGACTATGGGGGATAGGAAAAAAACAGCACTAACAAGAGGAAGTAATGGCAGGAAACAGTATTGGGCAACACTTTAGAGTGACCACTTTTGGAGAGAGTCACGGACTGGCATTGGGCTGTATCGTGGATGGATGTCCTCCTGGCCTTGAGCTTTCAGAAGCTGACTTGCAAGGTGATCTCGACCGTCGTCGCCCTGGTACCTCTCGCTATACCACCCAACGTAGAGAGCCGGATCAAGTGAAAATCTTATCCGGTGTATTTGAAGGTCAAACGACCGGTACCTCTATCGGCTTGTTGATTGAAAACACCGATCAGCGCACTAAAGACTATTCAGAAATTAAAGATAAGTTCCGCCCAGGTCACGCCGACTATACCTATCATCAAAAATACGGTGTTCGAGACTACCGAGGCGGTGGTCGTTCGTCAGCTCGTGAAACTGCGATGCGCGTGGCGGCAGGCGCTGTAGCGAAAAAGTACCTTAAGCAAGAGTTTGGGGTGGAAGTTCGCGCCTACTTGTCGCAAATGGGCGATGTATCAATTGATAAAGTCGATTGGAACGAAATTGAAAATAATCCGTTTTTCTGTCCTGATGTCGACAAAGTTGACCAGTTTGACCAGCTTATCCGCGATCTTAAAAAGCAAGGTGATTCTATTGGCGCCAAGCTAACGGTGGTTGCAACACAGGTACCTTTGGGATTGGGCGAGCCGATTTTTGATCGACTGGATGCGGATATTGCGCACGCACTGATGAGCATCAATGCGGTAAAAGGTGTTGAGATTGGTGACGGCTTTGAAGTGGCACAGCAAAAGGGCAGTCAGCACCGTGACGAGCTAACGCCAGAGGGGTTTAAGTCTAACCATGCGGGCGGTATTTTAGGCGGTATTTCTACTGGACAAGATATTGTGGCCAGTATTGCCCTTAAGCCAACGTCGAGCATTACCGTTCCTGGTGAAACCATTACCAGACAAGGTGAATCGACGCAGCTGATCACTAAGGGGCGCCACGATCCTTGTGTGGGTATCCGTGCGGTCCCGATTGCAGAAGCGATGCTTGCCATTGTCCTGCTGGACCATCTGCTGCGTCATCGTGGCCAGAATCACGGTGTCACCACCGAGACTCCAGCCATTTAATACAATTACAGCTGCATAATGAACTGAGCGGCAACACCATAGTTGTTGTCGCTTCCATAACCCGCAGACAGGTCGATACCGGCTGTACCAAACAGCTTAAGTCCTAGACCCGCAGTAATCATGTCTTCAGAGTGATCATTTAAAGACATTGAGTAACCTGCGCGAATCTGTGCCCATGACCATGCATCAAATTCTGCACCCACACGCGCAAATTGTGTCGCGTAGTCAATTTCTTCGAAGTATTTTTTCTCGTTAATATCAAAGTCCGCAGACACAGCAAACAGTTTGGTTTGGTAGGACGCACCAATTACGTACTCTGGTCCCACAACGTAGGTTGCGTTAGTTGAACTGCCATTAACGCCTGTGTAGCTGTTGGTCTCTAAAGTGTTTTCAATCAGGTTTTTAGCGCTAAAGCCAAGTTGGATTTGATCGTTGATGTCGTACGCTAAACCTATGTCCAAGTTAAACCCTGTGCTGGTGTTTGCGTCATCGAAGTCAAAATCGTCATCGTCCGCATCCTCGGCTGAGGCGCTGTAACCCAATGCAAGCAACTGTTGGAATTTTGGCGATACACCTAAGTATAAACGGCCAGGTAGGGCGTCTACTTGAAGCTCTCTTGCCAAAGTAATACCAATGTCCACCGTTCCTGCACCTAAACCGAGCACGCTTGATTTTAGCTCTTCGTCTGGGTCGGTAATGTTGAAGTCGCTATCATCAACACTTGGTGCAGCAATGACAGAGGCGTTCACCATGGCGAAAAAGTTAGCACTTAAATAGCGGTTAGGGATGGCAACGACCATACCCGTGCTAACGTCAGCATTGACGATTTCGCCATCCATTGCCGAAAGTGCGTCAATCCACTCTTGTTTGGCTTGATCGTCCGAACCGTTACTTTCATCCCAGCGGTCAAACGCGTCAGAAAAGTTATCGATGCTTGTAACGAGGTCACCGCTATCGTGAGCGCGTACGTTAATGGTTGGCAGGATCATACCAAAGTCATCACTGTCGGAATAACGTGCGGCTAGCGCGGGGTTATGAAAACTGCTGGTAAGAAAGTTTGCGTTTGATACGCCGGTTCCGCCCATTGCGAAAGAGCGTGCATCAATTGCGGCAGTTGCCGATGCTGAAGATAGCGCCACTGCTAAGGCGGTCAACTGAATGTTACGTTTCATAGTTCAAGTTCCATTTAATGAAAATTATTGTTATAGATTACAAAAGCCTACAGGTAGTATAGGTGCGAGCAAGTACAAGAGTGTTGCAAAGTGTTGATTCATTTTACTAAATGCTTAACACTATGCAGCGCAGTTTCCTGAGGCGTAGCGTTTTCATCGTGCATTCTATCAACGAAATTATTAACATTTTTGATAACACTTTTTGTCATTCTTATGCCACTCGCTTGGAGTTGGGAGGTGACGAACCTATTTACTTGCCAGCCGATGAGCATTGCGCTCATCATAGGATCATTTTTGCACGCGGTTATTTTGCTTCAGCTCTTCACGAAATCGCCCACTGGTGTGTGGCTGGCGCACAACGACGTCTTCTGGAAGATTACGGTTATTGGTATGAACCCGATGGCCGCTGTGCCAAAAAGCAGGCCGAGTTTGAGCAGGTCGAAATCCGCCCTCAAGCCTACGAATGGATTCTTTCTGCCAGTGCAGGCTTCCAATTTCGAGTGAGCTGTGACAATTTACACGGTGAGTTCGAACCCGATAGATTGGCTTTTACCGCTAAAGTACAGCAAGAAGTATTAACCATACTGTCTGAAGGGCTACCCGAGCGCGTCGCGATGTTATCAGAGGCGCTGCGCAATTTCTACGGTATCTCACCACTGTCTCCTACTGATTTTTCAATCAGTTAAACTATTTAGGACCCCCGTTACATGATTTTAGATTTTGAAGAACAACTACTGAACCAGATTGACCAACGTGTAGAAAATGCCTCCGACGACGAACTGTTTGCTGGGGGCTACTTGCGCGGCCATATCTCATTAGCGGTGAGTGAATGCGAAGAGCAGGGCGTCGATTCGGTGGATGAGCTCAAAAATAAAGTTGCTGCAAGCCTTAATGCAGCTCGCTCAGAATTGACTCCTGCAGATAGAGTGATTGTTGACGATTTATGGAATGACCTCGTCGAGCAACTGTAATTTCGAACAACACCTGTAACCTTATTCAACAAATTTGAACATCTTGTTTCACTTTATTCTCTGATGTTAGCGGCCAAGTATGGCTATAGTTGACGACGTCAACCAGATATCCAATTTGTCGAAAAGGAACGCTTATGAATGTTGTCGCTTTTGGAGCTTCAAATAGCTCAAACTCAATCAATAAAACTCTCGCTCACTACACTGCAGCTCAGATACCTGATGCGACAGTAGAAGTACTGGATCTTAATGATTTTGACGTCCCAATGTTCAGTGAGGACGTGGAAAAGAAAATCGGTCAAGCTGAAGGTGCAAAAGCCTTCTTGGACAAGCTGCAACAAGCCGATGCCATCGTGGTTGCCTTTGCAGAGCATAATGGCAGTTACACAGCGGCGTACAAGAACCTATTTGACTGGACGTCACGCATAGAACGCAACGTATTTGGTAATAAGCCCGCGCTGTTCTTAGCAACATCACCAGGTCCAGGTGGCGCTAAAACCGTACTGGCTGCGGCTGTCGCGTCTGCGGGATATTTTGGTGCTGACCTCAAAGGCTCGCACTCGGTTCCGAGTTTCTATGACACCTTTGACGTGCAATCAGGTTTGCCTATTGAAGCAGATTTAGAGCAGCAGTTAAAAACACTCGCCTCAACTCTGAGGAACTAAGTCAACTCTGCGATAGAAAGATACGATTAAGCACGGCTGTTATTGCCGTGCTTTTTTATGC
Organism: Vibrio ulleungensis; assembly: GCF_016900875.1. Taxonomy (GTDB): domain Bacteria; phylum Pseudomonadota; class Gammaproteobacteria; order Enterobacterales; family Vibrionaceae; genus Vibrio; species Vibrio ulleungensis. The sequence continues at coordinate 585,051 of NZ_JAFEUM010000002.1, read as the reverse complement.
CGCGTCTATTTGTGGCTATACGATCGGCTTCCCTTTACGGATTTTTCTCACCCACATACGGCTCGGGTCGATGGCTTCTAGCAACTCGACACTCAATGGCAATGGTTCGTGACACATTTGCGCTGCTAATACTTCAGCGAGAAGAGGGGCAGTCGTTAGCCCTCGAGAGCCCAACCCCAATAACGCATATACGTTTTGATATTGAGGGGCCGCTGCTGACGGATCGACGGCGCGCTGTTTCTGCAACTCTAAATCGCTCAGTCCACCAACAAAGGGCAAATGATCTCGACTGACACAGCGAATCCCTTGCTTGGCCAGATTCCCACTGACATCAACATCCGATGTCCACTCGCCATCGGGGAGACTGGTTTCCAATTTCACTTTGTTTTGTAGTTGCGCCGTTTGATCAAAGTCTTCATCAATATTTCCTCGATCGTATGAGGCACCAATTCGATGATGTTGGTCTAGTTCACTCTTTGGCGTCATATAGCCGTCATAGCATAAAACAGTGTTGAGTTGACTCAACGTTGGTGTGGTCGGGCAATTGCTCACTTGGCCTTTAACTTTCGTTAGCGGTAAGTTATTGGTTGGCAGTAACTTATCGAACAGATGGCCATTCGCTATGACAACGCAGGAATGATCCCGTGTTTCACCGTTGGCCAGTGTGAGTTGCCAGTTCTGGGCCTTATCGAGAGCCACCACTTCACAGTTGGTCTGCACGGTCAAAGCTTGTGTATCACTTAAATATTTGGCCAGTCCCTGAACCAACTGCTGCGGTGCAAGCCACCCACCATGGCTGTACAATAGAGAGTCTTTATCGATTGTTAAACCCGTTACCTGGTTGGTTTGTTCTACGTTGAGAAATGTGACCAATTCTGTCGGCAGAGAAAGCGAGCGGATTTTACCCAGCTTGGTAGCCTGTTTTTCACTCCATAGCAGCTGGACCACCCCACACCAATCATGATCAAACTCTACCTGTTCCGCCGACTGTTTGTAGAAATTGAGGGCGTATTGATACGCACTGCAGAACAGTTGGTGAATGAGAGGTTGAGTGGCGCTCAGTAAGGGGTATAACGCCCCTTGTACGTTTTTTGAGGCGCCTTGTGCCAACTGTTCGTCCTTGCAATACAGTGTTACTCGTTTTCCGCGCTTAAGCAGAGCTTGGGCTAACACCACGCTGGCAATGCCACCACCAATAATAGCGACCTCATCGGACTCATTCGAGCTGCCACTGTGTTGCATGCCATGTCTTGGTAAGTCGCTGGCGATCGTAGCTTGAGCATTACTATGAGGTAGGCTGCCTATTAGCATATCTCGCTTTGTCCCAAATCCTTTGCCCTTACGCATCTCAAAGCCAGCTTCGATGAGTCCACGGCGCACAAAACCGGCTGCGGTAAACGTTGCAACAGTGCAGCCAGAGTGTCCTAAATTGACCATGCCGGTAAAGAGTTCTTGAGACCACATATCAGGATTCTTACTCGGAGCGAAACCGTCTAAAAACCATGCATCAACCAACCCGTCAGCAGGGCAAGGGACGTTAGGCAAAGTGGTTTTAATATCGCCAAACCATAAATCTAGGGTAAGGCGACCTTCTAAAAACGATAAACGATGACAACCTGCTGTTGCGAGAGGGTATTGCTGCTGCAGCTGCTTGGCATAGTGCGCAAGCTCAGGCCAGCGTTGATGAGCTTTAACGAGATCCTCTTGCGTCACCGGAAACTTCTCAAAGCTAATAAAATGCAGCCTCGGGAGTTCGGACTCTTGTAGCGCTTGTTCATACACCTCCCAAAGCGCCAAAAAGTTTAGCCCGGTGCCAAATCCCGTTTCTGCTACAACAAACTGGTCACGGTCGTGAGTAAATAAGCGTTGAGGTAATTGATTTTGCTCGATAAACACATAGCGGCTTTCATTTAGACCGTTAACGTTTGAAAAATAGACATCATCAAACTGTTCAGAGACGGGCGTTCCCGCGTCATTCCACTCAAGTTTGGCGTTTTTTATCTGTGTCATAATGGCTCAATGGAAGGCAAATAGAATAAAAGTGTGACCCAAGTGGATAGACCAAGTAAAGGTTTAGCTGAAAGCTGACCAGTTAAGCTACCCTCTTTAGGTATTATCTGTCGCATATTAAACGAATAGGAATAGGAAATGAAACGAGTCGTCATCACTGGCATGGGGATTGTCTCTAGTATTGGTAACAACGCTGAGGAAGTTCTGCAGTCTCTTAAAGCGGGTAAGTCAGGCATCAACGCGTCTGAACAATTTAAAGAGAAAGGTCTTCGTTCACAGGTTTGGGGCGATCTTAAAATCAATCCTGCCGAGCATATCGATCGTAAAAAAATGCGTTTCATGGGCGATGCAGCTGCGTACGCTTATCTGTCAATGGAGCAAGCAATTGCCGATTCTGGTCTAACGGATGATCAAGTTTCTAACGACCGTACCGGTATTGTCGCTGGCTCTGGTGGAGCATCATCGCTCAACCAAGTGAATGCCGTTGATATCCTGCGTGAAAAAGGCGTTAAGCGTGTAGGTCCTTACATGGTACCACGTACTATGGCGTCAACTGTATCTGCGTGTTTGGCTACACCGTTCAAAATTCGCGGTGTGAACTACTCTATGAGTTCAGCATGTGCTACGTCTGCGCACTGTATTGGTCATGCCATGGAGCTTATCCAGCTTGGCAAGCAAGACGTTGTTTTTGCTGGTGGTGGTGAAGAGCTAGACTGGTCACTGACTATGATGTTTGATGCAATGGGCGCATTGTCTACAAAATATAATGACACACCAGATCAAGCGTCACGTACCTATGATGCAGATCGTGATGGTTTTGTTATTTCTGGCGGCGGCGGCATGTTAGTCATTGAAGAACTTGAGCATGCGTTGGCGCGCGGCGCGAAAATCTACGGTGAAATTGTAGGTTACGGTGCTACATCAGATGGCTACGATATGGTAGCACCATCGGGCGAAGGCGCGATCCGCTGTATGAAGATGGCCATGCAAAATGTGGATGGCGTGGATTACGTTAACACCCACGGTACATCAACACCTGTAGGCGACGTTAAAGAACTAGGTGCTATTCAAGAAGTGTTTGGCGACAACAGCCCTGCAATTTCTGCAACTAAAGCGATGACGGGTCACGCACTCGGTGCGGCAGGTGTGCATGAAGCGATCTATTCAACCTTGATGCTGCATCACGGTTTTGTTGCACCAAGCATTAATGTAAACAACTTAGATGACGCAGCAGAAGGGCTCGATATTGTTACCGAGACCCGCGAGCAAGAGCTCAATACCGTTATGTCTAACAGCTTCGGTTTTGGTGGCACTAACGCCACGCTAGTGATTAAGAAGTTTACTGCTTAGTCAATAGCCTCGGTTATTTTGAAAGCCCAGCTTAAGCTGGGCTTTTTTGTGTTTGTCGAAAATTGGGTGGTGTCTGAATTTCGTGGAAACTGAGGTAATTTCAACGGCTTTTCGAACGGGTATAGAATTTACTGTAACAATAGGTAGAATAAGCCTCAAATGGCACTTGGCCTTTTATTCAAGAGAGATAGTATGCGAATTGTTATTGACGAAAACATGCCCTATGCACAAGCGCTGTTTTCTCAATTAGGGGAGGTGATTGCCCTCCCTGGAAGAACCATCACCGCCGAAGATCTCATCGATGTGGATGGGTTGATGATCCGTTCTGTAACCAAGGTGAATCAAGAGTTACTGCGTCATGCTAACAAACTCAAGTTTGTGGGAACGGCAACGGCAGGTAAAGACCATGTCGATGAAGCGCTACTGGCAGAAAAAGGGATCCATTTCACCGCTGCACCGGGCTGTAATAAAGTAGGTGTTGCCGAGTACGTGTTGTCGTGCTTGATGGTTCTAACGCAGGAGCAGGGCAGTTCTATTTTCGATAAAACCGTGGGTATTATCGGTTTAGGTCAGGTCGGCAGTTACTTAGCAAAATGCCTCCAAGGCTTAGGCATTAAAGTGTTGTTGAGCGATCCGCCACTAGAGCAACAAGGCGATACACGATCTTTTACAGCTTTGGATTCGCTACTGCAGCAATCTGATGTGATCACCTTACACACACCGATTACCCGTGATGGTGAGCATCCTACTTATCATTTGCTAAATCAAGATCGGCTAGACGCGTTGCGTGGCGACCAGATCCTAATCAACGCGGCCCGTGGACCTATTGTCGACAATCAAGCCTTAAAGCAAAGATTGCAACGCAATGATGGTTTTTGCGCCGTGCTCGATGTGTTTGAGTTTGAACCTCAAGTCGATTTAGACCTGTTACCCTTGCTTCGCTTTGCAACGCCGCATGTCGCCGGTTATGGTTTAGAAGGTAAAGCACGTGGCACCACAATGATTTTTAATTCATTTACTGAGTTTTTGGCGCGTGAAGAACATGCTGACTACTCGGATTTGTTGCCAACCGCCCCAATATCTCAAATGCGTCTAAGCTCTGAGTTAACCGAATCTGCATTGCATTCGATTATTCAAATGATCTATGACGTGCGTCGAGACGACGCTATTTTCCGCCGCCAAATTGGTCCAGAAGGGGCGTTTGATGCGATGCGTAAGAATTACTGGGATCGCCGCGAGTACAGTGCGGTGACCATTGAGCTTGATACAAGCAATACACAGACAGAACATGCTAAAGCGGCACTGAGCGCGCTTGGTTTTAAACTAGAGGTTACACAATGAGCCAACAATTTAACGTTGCAATTTTTGGGGCGACAGGCGCCGTAGGCGAAACCATGTTGGAAGTACTGCAGGAAAGAGAATTTCCTATCGACAACTTGTATTTGTTGGCTAGTGAACGCAGTGAAGGGAAAATATCTCGTTTTAACGGCAAAAGCATTAAAGTTGAAAACGTCGAAAACTTCGATTGGTCTCAAGTGCATATCGCGCTCTTTTCTGCGGGCGGTGAGTTGTCAGAGCGTTGGGCGCCAGTGGCTGCAGACGAAGGCGTAGTGGTCATCGATAACACCTCCCAGTTCCGTTACGAATACGACATTCCTCTAGTGATACCAGAAGTCAATCCTGAGGCGGTAGCGGAGTTTCGCAATCGCAACATCATTGCTAATCCAAACTGCTCGACCATTCAGATGTTGATGGCGCTCAAGCCTATTCATGATGCGGTGGGTATTGAACGAATTAACGTAACCACCTATCAATCAGTATCAGGCGCGGGTAAATCGGGTATTGATGAGCTTGCAGGCCAAACAGCGGCGCTGTTAAATGGACGACCTGCAGAGTCGAGTGCATTCAGCAAACAAATTGCCTTCAACGTGATCCCACAAATTGATCAGTTTATGGACAATGGCTACACCAAGGAAGAGATGAAAATGGTGTGGGAAACTCAGAAGATTTTCAATGATCCATCAATTACAGTAAACCCCACGTGCGTACGCGTACCGGTTTTTTATGGCCACGCAGAAGCGCTGCATATTGAAACGCAAGCGCCAATCGACGCGGATTATGCAGCTCAATTACTGGATCAGACTGAGGGTGTAGAAGTCTTCCAAGGTGAAGATTACCCAACGCCCGTCGATGACGCGGGTGGCAGTGATACTGTCTATGTAGGACGTATCCGAAATGATATTAGCCACCACAGTGGACTCAATATGTGGGTCGTGGCGGATAATGTTCGCAAAGGCGCAGCGACTAATGCTGTGCAAATCGCCGAAGTGTTAATTCGCGATTACTTTTAAACTACTTTTAGCGGTGCCCATTGCGGCACCGCTCGACCATTTGGTCATCAATAATCTTCTTTTAATCACCCATTCCTAGCGCAGCAACACATTTTTATCGTATGGCACTACAGTTTTGCTGTTTGTTTCCGATATATTTGACAGATTATAACTAGGTTCGTTTTAGCAGCTTTCATATATGCGATTCTTCTCGAGAACAAAATTATTATTAGGTATAGCGGTAGCAGGGATTGCTTCCACTGGCCTACACGCAGAAACCATACGCTTGGTCGGGCCTGATGGTTCCGTCCCGCAACCACCTAGACCAGACATTGTCTACGCCGCGCCAGTACAAGAATCCACCAGTTCTTCTGCATTTTATGGCCCTACTGGCCAAACCGAAACGCTGTGGAGTATTGCGAGTGCACAAAGGCCAAGTGCCCAATTCAGTGTTCAGCAGACTTTATTAGCGATATATCGGTTAAACCCGCGCGCGTTTGAAGAGCAAAATATTCACCAGCTGGTGCCAGGAAGTCGATTGCGGATGCCTTCGGCAGAGCAAATTGCTGCCAACTCGACCGCCGAAGCCCAGCGCTTGATGCAAATCCACCAAGCAAAACTGGACCGAATCGCGCAGAGCCCGAAACCTGTGTCATCTCCAGCTACTGACGTTGCTTTGACGCAGCCGGTGATTGAACCTGTAGTGCCAGAACAAACGGTCACACCTGTTGTGGAGGTTATTCCAGTAGTGCCTACCTCAGAGCCAAGTGTTACCGAAGCAAGCACAGTAGAAACTACCGCTGAGGTCTTGGTCCCTGTTGTCGATGATAAAAAAGTTGACCAACTTGAAGAGCAACTTCAGTTATCAGAAAGTGAACTGCTGATATTAGAAGAAAAAAATCATGAACTGCGGGTGATGTTGTCGACCGTGCAAAACCAAGTTCAAGATTTACAGACGGAACTTAGCGATGAAGATCGCATCCGTAATGAAGTTGAGAAACAGTTGGCCGCCGAAAAAGCAAAACAGATGGAGCAGCAACGCCTCCAGCCAACGTTAATGGACCGTTTACTGTCAAATGTCTGGTTTATCGTGGGTTTGGTTTTACTGCCTAGCTTATTGGTGCTGTATTTGATCATTCGCCTGCTGGTTAGTAAGCCGCAAGCTGATGAAGAGCAACAAACTACTGAGTCTGTCACACCAATCGTGTCGATGGACGAAGACATCCCAGACCTAGACATGGATGATGACGCGGCCATCGATGACGATGAACTGCTCATGGATATCGAAAGCGAAAATTCTGACGCATCAGATAACGCCGAAGACGACCCATTTGCCGATCTTGGTGATGCCGACCTGGACTATGATCTTACCGATGAAAATGGTGAAGACCCATTTGCAAATATTGGTGAAGACGGTGACTTTGATCTCGACGATGGTACTAACGACGCCTCGGCTAATGGTATTAGCGTTAATTCTAGCGAACCCGCTGTCGGGCTCGAGGAGATGGAGGCAGCACTAGACTCTTTCTCTATAGATGAACAAGAAGATCGTGCGGAAGCGGACAACGAGACTATCGATTTAGACGATGGTGTCCTCGACAATGAACCACTAGATGGTGGTATTGATCAGTCCATGCTAGACGAGTTGCTCAATGACTTTGATGATTTAGATGAGTCGACTCCAACAGACCAGCCACAAAGCCAAGATGACTTCGATGCATTGTTCGATCAAGCTGTTGCTGAAACTTCGTCGTCGCCAGCGTCTATGGAAGACGAATTTGATCTTAGTGTCGATGAGTCGATAGCGCCAGAGCTACAAAGCGACGTTGCCGATCTCGATGATTTTGTTGTTAAAGAGCCCGAGCCACAAACTCAAGACGAGCTTGATTCATTGCTTGACGAGTTTGCTACCGGTGACGACATAGACCTACCCGCGGATGAGAGTGATCAAGCTTCAACTAACGAAGTGGTCGACCCGCAGCAAGAGCTCGACTCGTTACTTGACGAATTTAGCCCAGACAATAACGTCGACAGCGAAGTGAAAGCTCAAGATGAACTTGATTCTCTTTTGGATGAGATTGCTGGACCTGAAGAGATTAATGACACTGTATCCGAAGTTGACGAGATTGATGACTTACTGGATATGTTTAGTGAGCCTGTTGCCGAACTTCCGTCTGATGAGGCAGAGGTAGAAAGTGTTCTTGATGACGAACTTGATGCTCTTTTAGAGGCCAACCAACCTCAGCAGGCGACAAGCGTTGAAGACGATCCGCTAGACATCGACAGCATCATAGAACAAGCTTCCATGCCAGAGCCAGAGCCAGAGCCAGAGCCAGAGCCAGAGCCAGAGCCAGAGCCAGAGCCAGAGCCAGAGCCAGAGCCAGAGCCAGAGCCAGAGCCAGAGCCAGAGCCAGAGCCAGAGCCAGAGCCAATAGTTGATAGTTTAGGTTTGCCTGAAAACGAATTTGGCCAACCGCAGGATGACGATTGGAATGTGCCAGAGTTGGATGCAGCTATCGAATCTCAACCGCAACAACAGCCAGTTGAAGAGCCGAATGTTGATGCAACTGCTCTAAGCGAAGAGGCTACAGTTATTGACCAGCCAACTTCGGAGCTCGATCAAGAGATAGAGCCGTCTCGCTTGTTGGAAGAAGAACCATCTGCGCTAACTAACGGTGACGATGATGTGTCTGAACCGCTGGTACTGAGTGTAGAAGATTTACCTGAATATACGGAAGAGCAAGCGCTGGCTGATGCCACTGAGTATGAGCAAGAGCCAGAAGAGCACCCTGAACAGCAAGAGTTAGCACCAGAAGACGTTGTTTTATCTGATGATGAACTAGGCGTTTTTGACGAGAATACCGCTTTAGAAGGCTTGCTTGATGAGCCAGTTCAACCGTCGAACAACGAACCTATTGCGGATCAACAAGCGCTAGATGCCGCAGCTATCGATTTGGATGCATTGCTTTCGCAAGAGCAGCCTGATGAAACGAGTGTGCCTGAGCGTGAATCAGAACTAAACGAAGATGACCAAGAGTGGCCAAGCTTTGAGCTTTCCGCTGAACAGCGTCAACAGATTGATGAAAACATTCCAGATGAAGACCAAGCAATCTGGGAGCAGCAAGCTGCTCAACCCGAATTGACGGAAGAGGATTGGTCTTCACAAGAAGTGGACGAAGAGCAGGATCTTGTCGCCAACTCAAACTACATGAGCATCGATGAGCTCATGGGGCAAATTGAGCAGCAAGAGAGCGGCACAGCAGCTGACGAAGAAGAGCTTAATCTCGATGTTGGTCTCAATGAGTTTCCTGACGTGATTGGTGACGTTGAAGCGTATGACGTAGACAACAACAGCGAGGCGATTGGTAAGCTGGATCTCGCCAAAATCTACTTAGAGATGAATGATGTTGACGGCGCAGTTCGATTGCTCGACCAAGCCATTGAACTGGGAGATGAGAGCGTTGTTACAGAAGCGACCCAAATTAAAGAGGGTTTGTCGTAGCGTTACTCATCAATTAGCCTTTAAATAGCAGTAGGGAGTAAACATAGTTTACTCCCTTTTTCTTTGTGCTTGAGTCGGTATATACTGCGCGCAATTAAAAGGTAGGTAATACAATGAAAATAGCCTTAGGAATAGAATATGACGGTGCCTCTTTCTACGGGTGGCAGCGTCAACGCGACGTAGTATCGGTGCAGCAAAAGCTGGAAAAAGCGTTGTCGGTGATAGCCAATGAACCAATAGAAGTACAGTGTGCAGGGCGCACAGATTCTGGCGTACATGGCACGGGGCAGGTTGTCCATTTTGAAACCAGCGCGTCGAGAAAGCTCGTGGCTTGGACTATGGGGGTTAATGCCAACCTGCCAGACCAGATAGCCGTGCGTTGGGCTAAAGAAGTACCAGAGAGCTTTCACGCACGATTTAGTGCTACTGCACGCCGTTATCGCTACGTTATTTACAACAGCGACTACCGCCCAGCGGTATTAGCAAAAGGCGTTAGCCACTACCACGGCGAGCTCGATGAGACGTTAATGCATGAAGCCGCCCAATATTTGCTTGGCGAAAATGACTTTAGTTCGTTTCGAGCAGCGCAATGTCAGTCCAACTCACCAAACCGCAATATTATGCATGTGAATGTTGTTCGCTATAATCAATACATAGTGGTTGATATCAAAGCCAATGCGTTTGTGCACCATATGGTCAGAAACATTGTGGGCAGTCTAATCACTGTTGGGCGCAAAGAACAAAAGCCAGAGTGGATTAAGTGGTTGTTAGAGCAAAGAAATCGCACACTTGCATCAGCAACGGCAAAAGCGCATGGTTTGTATTTGGTTGCGGTGGACTACCCACAAGAATTTGACTTACCACAAGTCCCTATGGGGCCGCTGTTTTTGCCACAGCAGTAGTAAATTCGTCTTCTAATGATTGAAATAGCGTGTAATTCATCTATTTTCTGATAGGTACAACCAGTTTTTTGTAAACAGAGCGTTGGATCTATGGTTTAATTCCACGCACAAATACACCAGATTTCATTATCTTGCGTCTTGACGTGAGTGTTAGCTAATAAGGACTTCCATGAGTTGGCTTGAAAAGATTTTTAACAAATCCAATGTTGGCACGTCTCAACGTAAAGCGAATATCCCTGAAGGGGTGTGGACTAAGTGTACCTCTTGTGACCAGGTGCTGTACCACGCTGAGCTTGAAAGAAACCTAGAGGTGTGTCCTAAGTGTGACCACCACATGCGCATTCCAGCGCGTTTACGATTAGAAAAGTTCCTAGACGAAGGAACGGGCGTCGAAATTGCGGCTGAGCTAGAGCCGCAAGACAAGTTAAAGTTTAAAGATACGAAGCGCTACAAAGATCGTATCTCTACCTATCAAAAAGCCAGCGGTGAGAAAGACGCGCTGATCGCTATGAAAGGCGAACTTCTCACTATGCCAATTGTTGCTTGTGCATTTGAGTTTAAGTTCATGGGTGGCTCTATGGGCTCTGTGGTTGGGGCTCGTTTTGTTAAAGCGGTTGATGCTGCCATCGAGAACAATTGCGGACTGGTCTGTTTTTCTGCCTCTGGCGGTGCGCGCATGCAAGAAGCGTTGATGTCGCTGATGCAAATGGCCAAAACCAGTGCTGCGCTTGAGCGATTGTCTCGCAAAGGCCTTCCATTTGTTTCGGTTATGACCGATCCAACGATGGGTGGTGTTTCGGCAAGTTTTGCGATGCTAGGCGATATCAACATTGGTGAGCCTAAAGCGGTAATCGGTTTTGCAGGACGTCGCGTTATCGAACAAACAGTTCGTGAAGATTTACCAGCAGACTTTCAAACCAGTGAGTTTTTGCTCGACCATGGTGCGATTGATATGATCGTCGATCGCCGCGATATGCGCCAAACCATTGGTGGTTTAATCGCCAAAATGACCGCGCAATCCTCTCCATTGGTGGTTTCTGTGACAGAAAAACCTCAACAAGAGGAATACACAGTACCCGTCGCGGACGAAAACGAGTAAAGTAGTTCTCAATCGCAGTGAACAGGCATAGCCTTAATATAGATTGATGAATCAAAACGCTTCCCCAAAAGCCACATCTTCACTCGAGATGTGGCTTCATTATTTAGAGAATATTCATACTAGTGCCATTGACCTTGGTCTCGACCGAGTCCAAAAGGTCGCTCAGGATGGACATTTATCTCGCCCCGCACCAAAAGTGATTACCGTAGCAGGAACCAATGGCAAAGGGTCCACTTGCGCTATTTTAGAGGCGATCTTGCTCGACGCTGGCTATTCGGTTGGCGTGTACAGCTCTCCGCACCTTATTCGCTATAGCGAGCGTGTGAGAGTCAATGGCAAAGAACTCGTCGACGATTTACATAGTGAAGCGTTTGCCCACATTAATGAGTTGCGCGGTGACACAAGTTTAAGCTTCTTTGAGTTTGGCACCTTGGCTGCCTTGTGGCTCTTTCAACAGCAAGCTGTTGATGTGGTCATCTTGGAAGTAGGGTTGGGCGGCAGATTGGATGCGACCAACGTTGTCGATCATGATGTTTCAGTCATTACTTCCTTAGCCGTGGATCATGTTGATTGGTTAGGCGACGATATTAATGTGATTGGATTTGAGAAGGCGGGGATTTTTCGTAGTGGAAAACCTGCTGTATGTGGCCAACCAGACTCACCTAGCACGGTTGCTGCGCATGCGGATGACATTGGTGCTAAGTTGTATCAAGTGGGTATTAACTATCACTACCATAGTGACGGGGCTCAATGGTCTTGGCGTTGTGGCCAATTTGATTTGGACGAGTTGCCCATTCCTAATCTTCCATTACAAAATGCCGCAACGGCACTGACAGCACTTGGTGTGTCGGAGCTCAATATTACCGATGTCAATGTAGTGAATGGATTGCAAAACGCGAAGTTAAATGGTCGAATGCAACTGCTTAGTACCGATCCTGTGGTTCTATTGGACGTTGCGCATAACCCTCATTCTGCTCAATATTTGGCAGGCAGTTTGAAGCAGCGTTACCCAATGCAAAAGGTCATTGTGGTTGTGGGTATGCTGAAAGACAAAGATATTGAGGAGACGCTCAATGCAATGTCTGAGGTTGTTACTGATTGGCACTTAGCAAGTTTATCCGGTGATCGCGCGGCCCAAGCACAACAACTGGCTGAGGTTGTGGATCAATTTAGCACAAACTATCACACCTATGATGGTGCGATAGAAGCCTACCAAGAGGCGCTCAAGCTCGCGGACAAAGACGACATTGTTGTGGTTATGGGGTCGTTTGTCACGGTGGGTGAAGTATTAGAGTTTTGTACACAAGGAACGTTGAATGGCCACTAAGTTTCAAAGCCGCATTGTTGGAACCATCATTCTTGCCGCCGTAGGTGTGATTTTCTTGCCTGACATTCTCGACGGCGAAAAAAAGCATTTTCAAGAAGATTTTGCCAAGATCCCTATCAGGCCGACAGTTGAAAGCGAAGCGGTCAGCTTTGAGGTTCTTGAACCCATCAATGATGATATCGAGTTACCTGAAGCGCCGGTGGAGTTTGTAGTTCAAGAAGAGTCGGGCACAGCGAACAGCGAAGAAGCATTGCCAACTGATGAGCCGCCGCAGGTGGAAGTAGTCATTAACGATGTTCCCGAGGTAAATGATTATGCCGACAGTGCGTGGATCATTCAGTTGGTGTCACTAAAAAATGAAGACAATGCCAAAGCAATAGTGGCTGATCTGAAAAACAGTGGCTATCCAGCCAATATTATTAAGCAAGATAATGGCTTTAATCGGATAGTTGTTGGTCCAGATGTCTCTAAAGAAAAACTGGAAAAGCAGATTATTGAGTTAAAAGCAATTATTGGCCTAGAAGGTCAAGTGCTCAAATTTAAACCACTAAATCCATAAGAAAACGTTTGCGTTACCATTTTTTCTGTTAAAATGCGCGCCAAATACGAGATGTACTCAAAATGAACACAGTCGATTTTATCATTATTGGTGTAGTGGCCTTGTCCGCTCTGATCAGCTTGGTCCGCGGTTTTGTCAAAGAAGCGCTATCATTGGTAATTTGGTTTGGCGCATTTTTTATCGCCAGTCAGTATTACAGCAAATTAGCGGTTTACTTCACCAATATTGAAGATGAGTTGATACGAAATGGCGCGGCCATTGCTGCCCTGTTTATCGCAACTTTGATTGTCGGCGCTATCGTTAACTACGCCATAGGGCAGTTAGTCAGCAAAACTGGCTTGTCGGGCACCGATAGGGTGCTAGGCGTGGTGTTTGGCATGGTTCGGGGTGTATTGATTGTTGCGGCGCTGCTCTTTTTTGTCGACGCCTTTACCACATTGCCAGAGTCGCAGTGGTGGAAAGAATCAGTACTTATCCCAGAATTTGGCCAAGTGATAGAACCATTTTTTGAGCATCTCCAGCAATCATCAAGCTTTTTGAAGAACGCCATTTAGGCGTGTTCGTTTGCCATAGTCGAGGAAAAAAACATGTGTGGTATTGTTGGAATCGTGGGCATCACCCCCGTTAACCAGTCAATTTATGATGCGTTAACGGTGTTACAGCATCGTGGTCAAGATGCTGCGGGTATTATTACCATAGAAAGCAATCGTTTTCGTCTGCGTAAAGCCAATGGACTGGTTAAAGATGTTTTTGAAGCGAAGCATATGCAGCGCTTGCAAGGTACCGTTGGTATAGGTCACGTCCGTTACCCAACAGCAGGCAGCTCCAGTGCCTCTGAAGCTCAACCTTTTTACGTGAACTCGCCTTTTGGTCTTACGTTGGCTCACAATGGTAATTTGACCAATGCACATGAAGTCCGTCAGTCGCTATTTGAAAACGATCGTCGCCACGTTAACACGACTTCAGATTCTGAAGTGCTGCTTAATGTACTCGCGCACAACTTGGATCTAGCCCCTGGACTTACCATCACCAAAGAAGATGTGTTTAAAGCCGTACGTAACGTTCATAGCACTATTCGTGGCGCTTACGCAGTAGCATCAATGATTATTGGCCACGGTATGATTGCTTTTCGCGATCCTAACGGCATTCGTCCTCTTTGTTTAGGTAAACGAGAAGTGGAAGGACGCACCGAATACATGGTCGCTTCAGAATCGGTGGCTTTGGATGCCGTTGGTTTTGACTTCGTACGTGATGTTGCCCCTGGTGAAGCAATCTATGCAACCCTAGAAGGTGAACTGTTTACTGAGCAGTGTGCAGAAAACCCAAGTTTAAACCCATGCATCTTTGAATACGTCTATTTTGCCCGTCCAGATTCATTCATCGACAAAGTGTCTGTTTACAGTGCACGTGTAGAAATGGGCAAAAAGCTAGGCGCAAAAATCAAGCAAGAGTGGGAAGATTTAGACATCGATGTGGTGATCCCAATCCCAGAGACTTCGTGTGATATTGCGCTCGAAATTGCGCAAATTATTGATAAGCCGTATCGACAAGGGTTTGTGAAAAACCGCTATGTTGGCCGTACATTTATCATGCCGGGGCAGCAGCAACGTCGTAAATCGGTTCGCCGCAAGCTGAACGCGATCCGCTCTGAATTTAAAGGCAAAAATGTATTGCTTGTCGATGACTCAATCGTTCGTGGTACTACGTCAGAACAGATTATTGAGATGGCGCGTGATTCAGGGGCAAATAAAGTCTATATGGTATCTGCAGCACCAGAGATTCGATTCCCTAACGTGTATGGCATCGATATGCCGACCGCCAACGAGTTGATTGCTCATGGCCGTGACGCGGATGAAATCTGCAAAATTATTGGCGCTGACGGTTTGATGTTCCAATCGCTGGAAGATCTTGTTTCTGCGGTGGGCATGGGTAATGCCGATATTTCTCTGTTTGAAACATCAGTGTTTAATGGCGAGTATGTGACCGGAGATATCGACCAGAAATACCTCGATTTCTTGGACGAGCTTCGTAACGACGACGCTAAGCTTGAGCAGAACATTGCTCAAGAGCTTGCCAACCTAGAGTTGTACAACGAAGGCGCATAAGCGTACGGTTGTACAATTTTTAGGCCAACTAACACTTAACTAGTTGGTACTAAAGCATTAGAATGCCGACCATCTCTAAGTAGATAGTCGGCATTTTTTTGTCTAAACCAATGACGCATTCGAGATCGTTTTCGCAAAAAAAGGCCTTGACAGTGTAAAGAGTACGCCATTTTTTGAGTTTCTTGTGGCTATTGACTACTGTTATTAAAAAGTTGCTCTAATAATAAAAATAGACAGATTTAAATTTAATTCATAGTGGTTTTGTGAGTTTTAAGGGAAGTACAGATGAACAGACCAGGCGCGGTCGCACAACATACAGCCATAGAGGCCAGCACATCAAGCGTAGTATTGGTGGTGGATGATGACGCAATTTTTCGTCAAATGACCCGAGCCATACTCGAAGCGAGTGGCTTGACAGTTGTAGAAGCAGAAAACGGATTACAAGGGCTGCAAATGCTCGATAAATCGCACCCCGATCTTGTGGTGTGTGATATTGAAATGCCGATCATGAATGGACTGGAGTTTGTTGAAGAGGCCGCTCGTGAATACCCGTCATTGGCCATGATTGTCGTGTCGAGTACTGACCAGATGTCGGTCGTTGCCAACGCGCTGAGATTTGGCATTAAAGATTTTTTAATCAAACCCATTAAGAACCCACAACACCTGTTAGCAGCCGTTGACGAAGCACTTAAGCACTCTGATGACGGTCGAGAGTCAACGGATTTTGCCAGCGAATGGTTTGGTTTGAGTAGTGAAGGGCAACTGCCGGACGAGCAAGAACTGCACTGGCACTTGAAACAGTTGGACTCGGATCCTGTATTAGCCAATCAACTCCTACAAGCGCTTATTCCCTCAAACAGCTCCAGTCAGGGAGATTGGTCGTGTCGTTTCCAATTGATGCAAAGCGCTGACACTGCACCTCTGGTCTACGACTATGTGTGGCTAATGAACGGGCAGTGGTTGATGTACGCCATTGATACTAATACGGCCCCTGAGCACGGTGTAGCAAGTGCACTAATGGTAAGAGGGATCGTAAACGACTACATCCGACGTCACCATGGCAGAGTGGACAGTTTTTTCCAGTTGGTTGAGTCGATCAATAACTCTATCCATCAGATTAATTATTTAGAGCCTGTTGCCAGTTTTTTTGCGCTTGCAGATTGTCCGTTAAAACAAATTCGGACATTAAATTTTGGTATTCCGTTGGAAAACAGCCCTTCATCAACCGTTCTGCTTGGGCAAGCTGTTCAATCTGAGTTAGAAAAAGCGTGTCAAACTATAGAACTCGCTGCGCAAACGGTCTGGACGTTTTCGCCAACCTCTGGAGCGCGACTGCGCTTTAGCCTTAGCGTCGAGTAAAGCGCGCGAATACCCTTACATACTGTCGGTTTTTGTCAGGTCTTTTTTTGGCTATAGTCGAGGCAATTTTAATGAGTGTGATTCTCATTGTATTGTTTACTAGCAACGTTTTTGCTAGACCACGACCCAAGAAAGGAACTCTCCATGACCAGCATTGCTATTGATACCTTAGACACATTTACGGCTCAAGTGTCGACTCAATCAAACGCGTCTCACTCTACAACGTTTAAAGACCCGTATAACATTGCCTATTTTCTAGGATTTGTTGCTGTTTTAGCGCTGCCACTATTGCCTGCCATTTTAACTTGGACTAAAGTCATGGGCGGATATTCGTTCTAGATTTTATACCACTTATGGCTGTTGGGAGGTGGGTATTACTATTAAGCGCTGGGTTTATACCGCGTTAGGTACCACCTTTCTGTTTATTGGTGTTATTGGGGCCATTCTGCCAATTTTACCAACAACTCCCTTTGTATTACTGGCGAGTGCTTGCTTTGTTCGCGGAAATCCCGCGCTTTATAAAAAGCTTAATCAGCACCCTACATTTGGTCCGATCTTACAGAATTGGCAACAAAACCGCTGCATAGAGCGCTCTGTAAAGAAAAAAGCTTATCTGTTTATAGTGGCGAGTTTTACTGTCTCAATAATCGTAGCACCACTCATTTGGGTAAAGATGTTACTAGCAGGCCTGTTTTTAGCCTTGATTATCTGGTTTCGATCAATTCCTACTCATGTCGATATTGCCCCACCCACAGAAAATCACTAACATTAGCTCCTAATTAATTTAAAGAGCATTTTGCTCGACTCAGAGGCTCAGGTACGAGCCCAAAAAGTGAACACTATGAATACTCAAACTCTAACGCTTATTAAAGACAGCATTAAATCTATTCCTGACTACCCAAAACCAGGCATCCTTTTTAGAGACGTCACTAGCCTTCTCGAAGATGCTAAAGCGTATCAAGCAACCATTGGATTGCTTGTCGAAAAGTATCAATCAATGGGCTTTACTAAAGTTGTTGGTACGGAAGCTCGTGGTTTTTTGTTTGGAGCTCCTTTAGCGCTTGAATTAGGTGTTGGATTTGTACCTGTGCGTAAGCCAGGTAAGCTTCCTCGTAAAACTATTGCTCAATCGTACCAACTAGAATATGGCGAAGACGTACTCGAAATCCACACTGACGCTATTGTAGAGGGCGATAAAGTGTTAGTGGTTGATGACCTATTGGCAACCGGTGGCACTATTGAAGCAACAACGGCGTTAATTCGCCAACTTGGTGGCGAAGTTGAACATGCGGCGTTTGTGATTAACCTTCCTGAAATCGGTGGAGACAAACGACTAGAGAAACTCGGTCTTAATGTATTCTCAATCTGTGAGTTTGACGGTCACTAAATCGTGATTGCGACTGTTCGCAGCACGACACATCTGGAAATTGAATGAGCTACTTAGCGTTAGCAAGAAAATGGCGTCCCGCCACCTTTGATCAAGTCGTAGGCCAGCAACATGTGCTGTCTGCGATTGGTAATGCATTGGACAATAATAAGTTGCACCATGCTTATCTGTTTAGTGGTACAAGAGGGGTGGGTAAGACCACCATCGGCCGAATTTTTGCCAAAGGGCTAAATTGTGAAACGGGCGTCACAGGGCATCCGTGTGGCGTTTGTGCAACCTGCAAAGAAATTGACGAAGGTCGATTTGTTGACTTGCTAGAAATTGACGCAGCCTCAAGAACAAAAGTAGAAGATACCCGAGAGCTTCTGGATAACGTCCAGTACAAGCCAGCTCGTGGACGCTACAAAGTGTACTTAATCGATGAAGTACACATGTTGTCTCGTCATAGCTTCAATGCGCTACTAAAGACATTAGAAGAGCCACCAGAGTATGTGAAGTTTCTGTTGGCGACAACGGATCCTCAAAAACTACCCGTTACCATTTTGTCGCGCTGCTTGCAGTTTCATCTTAAACCTCATCAGCTTGATGATATCTCCGGTCAACTGGAACATATTCTTAAGCAAGAAGGGGTTGAGTTTGAGCTAAAAGCGCTGCAGCAACTTGCTCATGCTGGTGATGGTAGTATGCGTGATGCGCTTAGTCTTACGGATCAGGCTATCGCATTGGGTAATGGTGTCATTGACCAGCATACGGTCCACTCAATGCTTGGCACCATCGATGCTAATTATGCGATGCAAGTTGTCCGTTCAGTAGCACTCAACGATGCAGAGTCACTTTTTGCCACTTTGGATCAAGTTGCTGGATTAGGCGCTGATTGGGATGTCTTGCTTAAGCAGATGGCAGAGCATTTTCACAAAATTGCGATGTTGCAAGTTATGCCGAAAGCGCTCAACCCTAATGAGCCTGAGAGTGCAATTTTTGCGGCATTGGCTCAGCAGCTATCGCCAGAAAGCGTTCAGCTGTATTACGAAATCACCTTAAAAGGTCGTCAAAGTCTGCCTTTGGCACCTTTGCCAAAGCAAGGTGTAGAAATGGTGCTGCTAAGACTGCTGGCCTTTAAACCTAAGGTGAAGCAGACCTATGCATTATCGATTGATGCGCAAGCTGCCGATACTCCTGCAGTGGGGTCGGTAGATGTTGCGGTGCCAAAAATTGCACCTGTGACCGAAGTTAAGCCACAGGCAGTAAGCCAACCTGAGGCTAAAGCTAAGCCTGAGTCAGTAACAAAGACAGTTCCGAGCACTATACAGGCTAACGATGAAGCGTCTGCAGCGTTGAAAACGTCAGTGCAAAGCAATGATCAGACACCTGCGTCAACGGCTGCTCAACCTCCGGTTGACAGCAGAACTCAATCACTTGTGGACAGCCAGCCGGAATACCCGTCGGAAGATGATTATCAGCCAATGTCCTACGACGATTTCGCTGAGTCAAAACCGGTGCAGTCACATGCACCGCAGTCAGAGCCACCTCAAGTAACGCGACCAGAGCGAGATAACGCGCCAGCGACAAACCAGCAACCAGCAACCTCACACACCGCGAAGCCGAGTGGGCAGGGCTCTGCTATTGGTGGGCTGCGTCATCAATTGCGCTCAAAGCGAGTACAGCTCGATAAGCACTCTGAGACAGGAGCTGACTCAGCAAAAAAGCCCGGTAAGGTAGACAGCAAAGCGTCCATTTTTGATCGCTTAGCAGATAAGTCGAGTTCTGCGCCTGTGCGCTCTCTACCTACTAGTGCTTCGCCTAATGACACGACCTTTAGCAAGTCTCAACAGCAAACCGCAGCAACAGCCAATGAACCTTATCAATGGCAGCCTAGCGAAGCGGCTAAGCAGAAACAGCAGCAAGCACAGCAATCGGATAAATTGACGCCAGCGCAACTCAAACAGGCACTGCAACATGAGCGTACGCCAGAAATGAACGCTAAGTTGCAACAAGAAGCGTTAGAAAAAGACCACTGGGCAACGGAAATAGCTGAACTGACTATCCCTAAAATGGTGGAGCAGCTCGCGCTTAACTCACATTGTGAGGAGCAGGGCGAGCATTTTCAGTTATGTCTACGACCAAGCCAAGCTCACCTAATCAGTCCCAAAGCCATTGAGGTCTTAACGGAAGCTCTAAGTGGTTTGCGTGGCAAGCCATGTCAGGTGTCGGTTAAAGTAGGTGAACAAGGCGAGACGCCTCTGGAAATTAAAGATAAGCTGTATCAACAAAAAATGACTCAGGCGTATGACGCACTGCAGCAAGATACTCATATCCAGTTTTTGCAGACCCGTTTTGGGGCGCAACTGGACAGTGATACCGTTAGACCTATATAGGGCGATACTTGAAATAGCGTTGTATTACCCCCATAAATAAATCATAACTTGGTGCGTGTAGACGTGCTACAAACCTGAGGTTTGCCAGCAAGCGTAATACGGCTAAGTCTCACAGTTAACTACTCAGCAGAATAGAGAGAATCGAGATGTTTGGAAAAGGCGGAATGGGCAATATCATGAAACAAGCCCAGCAAATGCAAGATCGTATGCAGAAAATGCAAGAAGAGATCGCCAACATGGAAGTAACAGGTGAATCTGGTGCAGGTCTTGTAAAAGTGACCATTACTGGTAGCCACAGCGTTCGTCGCGTCGACATCGATGAAAGCTTGATGGAAGATGATAAAGAAATGCTGGAAGATTTGATTGCAGCTGCGTTCAACGACGCTGCACGTCGTATCGAAGAAACGCAAAAAGAAAAAATGGCGTCAGTCACTGGTGGAATGCAACTTCCACCAGGCATGAAAATGCCGTTCTAAGTTAGGCTTTCTCGATGCGTACCAGTGTAAAGCTGGATCAGTTAATGGAGGCGTTACGCTGTTTGCCTGGAGTAGGACCAAAATCTGCTCAGCGCATGGCGTTTCAGCTTCTACAGCGAGATCGTAAAGGTGGCTTACAATTGGCCGATGCGTTGTCGCAAGCGATGACAGAAATTGGCCATTGCTCTCAATGTCGAACGTTCACCGAAGAAGAAACTTGTCATATCTGCCTAAACCCTAAAAGACAGGCTAATGGGCAGTTGTGTGTGGTTGAAAGCCCTGCCGATATAGCAGCGGTGGAGTCCACAGGGCAATTTTCCGGTCGTTATTTTGTGTTGATGGGGCACCTGTCGCCACTTGATGGGATTGGCCCTTCGGATATTGGGCTGGATGAACTTGATTATCGTTTGAAAGTGGGTGATATCGAAGAAGTCATCCTTGCCACAAACCCCACAGTAGAGGGGGAGGCCACGGCCCAATACATTGCTGAGCTTTGCCACCTGCACAAGGTTAATGCCAGTCGTATTGCACATGGTGTTCCGGTTGGTGGCGAGTTAGACTTGGTGGATGGGACAACGCTGTCTCACTCCTTACTGGGTCGCCAAAAAATATGATCTAATACCAACCAAAGCACTTTTCTGACCAGTTAATGACTTCGATTGGTATAAAAAGCCGCATTTAAATGCGGCTTTTTTTGATTGCAAAACTCCAACCTAATAAATCAACGGGATCACCCCTCAGATTCACTCGATATTCCTCGATAGATTGCAGCGCCTAGTATTGCTCCAATAATAGGGGCAACCCAAAACATCCAAAGTTGTGTTAATGCACCATCACCGACAAAAATAGCCACACCCGTTGAGCGCGCTGGGTTGACTGACGTATTGGTAATTGGGATAGAGATTAAATGTATTAGAGTTAATCCCAAACCGATCGCTATTGGGGCAAATCCTTGAGGTGCACGCTTATCGGTTGCGCCGAGAATAATCACAATAAACATCATTGTCATGACGACTTCAGCAATAAAACCTGCTGAAAGATCGTAGCCACCTGGTGAACGTTCTGCATAACCGTTAGTGGCAAAGCCAGACTCTGCGACGTCGAATCCAGCCTGACCGGTTGCGATTAAGTAAAGGACTCCGCCACCAAGTATCCCGCCAACGACCTGTGCCACTATATAGGGAATAATTTGGGACGCATCAAAACGCTTACCCGCCCAAAGACCTATGGTGACTGCCGGATTGAGGTGACATCCCGAAATGTGCCCAATGGCATAAGCCATAGTTAATACGGTGAGACCGAACGCCAGTGAGACTCCCAAGAGCCCAATGCCAACCTCAGGAAAGGCCGCGGCTAATACAGCGCTACCACAGCCACCTAATACCAACCAAAACGTGCCAACTGCTTCTGCTAAGTATGCTTTCATTATTCTTCCCTTGATTTTGAAACATATCTACTTAACTGTAGACAACAAAATGCATAGTGCGAATTGCTTTAATAGGAAAAATGGGCGGCAGGGATTAGGTAACTTTCTCTAGATAGATTAAATTGGTCATGGCTTGTGGATCGGAGTCACCACAAACGTCGATGTCCGGAG
This sequence comes from Vibrio ulleungensis, assembly GCF_016900875.1. Classification (GTDB taxonomy): domain Bacteria; phylum Pseudomonadota; class Gammaproteobacteria; order Enterobacterales; family Vibrionaceae; genus Vibrio; species Vibrio ulleungensis. Next base: position 562,673 of record NZ_JAFEUM010000002.1, on the reverse strand, counting down.
CAAAATCGAGGCAGACTTTTGGACGACTGTCTAATCCAAATAGCCGACATAAGTTATCATCGTTGAGTTGAATGCAACGAGTATTGGCGGGCTTGCCGTTAGGCATGCCGGGGATGGGTGAAGAAATACTTGGGGCGATACAACAAGCACCGCACCCTAACCGACAGTCCAATTACTCGCTCTGCTCTGTTGTCGAGTCGTTAATTGCAGTATCGGTGTTGGCTTCTACAGTTTGTTCCGCTTGTGCTTTTTCCATTTCTGCGCGTTCTGCTTTCGAAATGTAACGAGGCTTATTACTTTTGTGCAGCTTCGCGTTCTGTTTTTTCTGTTTCTTTTTCAGTATCTCGTTGATTTTCTTTTTGCGGTTCATAGTGCCTCTCCAGTGTGTGCGCGCATACTACTAAAATTTTTCGATCAGTGCGAGGTGAAGCGTGTTGGAGATAACTTGAGTTTCGCTGTCAAAATGGTATAACTCAGCGCTCTTCTTCGCACCACCGAATAGGCCATGACATGAGCGCACCATATTGGAAAGAAAAATCACTTGAACAAATGAGTGAACAAGAGTGGGAGTCGCTGTGTGATGGATGTGGTAAGTGTTGTCTGCATAAATTGCAAGACGAAGAAACCGATGAAGTCTACTACACCAACGTAGCGTGCAGCTGGCTAAACAGCAAAACATGCAGTTGCAAAGATTACCCTAACCGTTTTGAGTCTGGTGAAAATTGTCTTAAGTTGACCCGAGAAACCATTCACAAGTTTCATTGGTTACCATCAACCTGCGCCTATCGCCTCCTTGCTGAAGGCAAGCCGCTACCCGAGTGGCATCCATTACTCACAGGTTCAAAGTCTGCTATGCATGCAGCAGGAGAAAGCGTGCGCAATAAAGTGGTCTACGAAATAGACGTGATTGACTGGGAAGATCACATCTACCCATTTGGAAAGAACCTGAAATAAACGCGCTAATTATAGAGCTGTAAAATTCTATCAGCCGACGGCCAGCAATATGCCGCCTATGGTTGCCGCAGCCGTTAAGGCTTTTTTCATCGAGAAACTGCGATCGCTTTGATCATTTTCTTCACCATCGGACAGTGATTCTCTGGCAAGCTCGGATTCTTTTTCAATGTCTTGTAACGCTTGAATGAGCGCTTTTCCCTCTGACGTCAACCCTTGTATTTCTGCAGGCTTTGCAGTCTCGTCCATTGGAGTCGACGCTCCTGCGGCAATACGAGGCGAATCGTTGCCGCTTTCTTCAGCGGCACTAGAGGCATATGGAGTGTGTTGAGTTCCAGCAGAGGCGATAGATTGAGAGGAATTCAGTGGATTCATTACCCTTCCTTTTGGCTATTATGGCAATACTGAGCGCGGTAATGCGTAATCAGTGCTTCTACTGAATCTAAGCAAAAAGTGTTCCTAAGCTATCAATGAGTTGTTGGTGGAGCTCATCTTTACTATTGCTAGATGTTACTTGGCTTTTGGTAGGTATGAATAGCAAAGCTAGATTCGCATTCAAAGTTTGGATTTTGCTCTAATGCAGCTATGGTTTCTGCGGTCGCTTTCCATGCAAACGGGGTCATTTGTAATAGCGCTTTAGCTTCATTACAGGAAAGATTCATCATCGTCTCTAACTGCGTATCGTTAACCTTGGTGAACGGCTCTAGCGTTTCAGTATGTTGATGCAGTTTTACTTCATCATAAATAAGCTCGCGCAATTGATAGAGATGTCTTGCCGCTGGAGTTACCGTGACCACATGGCCACCAGGTTTGAGAACTCTTAATAGCTCTTCTGGTTTGCACGGTGCATAAATACGAATTACGGTATCTAAGCTATTGTCGGCAAAAGGTAAGCGATGGCTAGAGGCGACGCTAAAGTGGCACTCTTGGTATCGTTTGGCGGCATAACGAATCGCCACTTTTGATATGTCTATCCCGTAGCAATCACCGTTTATACGCTCGGCAATATGCTGCGTGTAATAGCCTTCGCCACACCCAATATCCAATACTTGCCCTTGGGACGGGGTAATGCTTTCTACAAGCTCGGCAATGTGCTGTGCCAGCGCCTGATAGTGTCCGGATTCAAGAAATAAGCGTCTTGCCTGCATCATCTCTTTATTGTCACCAGGGGCTTTAGAGCGCTTATGCTGTGCTGGCATCAAATTCACATAGCCCTCTTTTGCAAAATCGAATTGATGTCGATTACTGCACGTTAAAGTGCGATCAGCCAAATTGAGTGGCAACTGACAAAGAGGGCATTGGTAGTGCATTTCGTAATAGTCTCTACAATATTATTTAATGGACAGATGTGTCACAAGTTGGTGCTTCTCACCAGGAACAAGTTGTTTACCTTGCTCCAAACTTGCTGCGTGCAAAGTGGACTCGATGCATAGCATGGTTTGGTAGCCCGTATCATGCATGTCAGCCATTGCTTTTGCTCCCTGTTGCCACGGATTCCATAGCACAGCGCTATTGTCACCTTGATTGCGCACTTCGATATGTCTGTCGAGTACAGGATCAAACAATACGATTGGGGAAACTGGCGCAGTATACACTCGGTCAATGGTGTCAGTCAGCATCAGTTCTTCATTGCCTGTGCAAACTTTTCCTTGTTGTAAGCTATCTTGGTACGTTGGCCCCATTCCAGTGACTGTAGTTTGAGTAATGTCACCCACATTGAGATAGGTATGGAGTGCGCCAGAGAACGTCCAAGGATTGCTGTCGGTGTTTTCAACCTCGAGCGTAAGGGTGATGGTGTCTGCGATTTCAATGAGCAGTCGAGCAAAAAACTTGTGTGGCCAAATTGCACGAGACGGCTCGCTATCTTGAAGCGTTAGCTCGATGATGACGCCACGGTCATTTTCTCTATGTTGGGCTAAGGTCCATTCACTGGTACGCGCAAAACCGTGTGCAGGAGCTGCAATTCGTCCAAACCATGGCCAGCAAACTGGGACACCGCCTCTGATGGCAGCCTTATTATCGAAAATGGCGTCTTCACTCATCCAAATAAGATCAGCCTGTCCAGTTGGTTGAAACGACAAGAGATGGGCACCATGAAGAGAGATCAGTGCCTGAGCGTTATGGTGAATAACGCGAACAGCTTTGCAGTCGCCCATGTTGATGATAGAAACACAGTCTGATAGGGCTGCAATAGTGGGTAGGTTAACGTAGTCCATAGTGAGGTCACCTTAGTAACGAAGAGTGGGAGATAGTCCGGCGTAATTTTCTGACCACTTAATTAGTCCGATTGGTATAAGGACAGTGACATTTAGCCTTTTCACGGCCGTTTAAAATGCAAAAAGGCGACTCGAAAGTCGCCTTTTACTAAACCAAGTTTTTGGCTAATGCTTACTTAGAGATGTGAGCAATTAGGTCAAGAACTTTGTTTGAGTAACCGATTTCGTTGTCGTACCAAGATACAACTTTAACGAATTTGTCAGTTAGAGCAACACCAGCTTTAGCATCGAATACTGAAGTTTGTACTTCACCGATGAAGTCTTGAGATACAACTTGATCTTCAGTGTAACCAAGAACGCCAGCCATTTCGCCTTCAGAAGCTTCTTTCATTGCAGCACAGATTGCTTCGTAAGATGCAGCTTCTTTAAGGTTAACAGTTAAGTCAACTACAGAAACGTTAGCAGTTGGTACGCGGAAAGCCATACCAGTTAGTTTGCCGTTTAGTTCTGGAAGAACAACGCCTACAGCTTTAGCAGCACCAGTTGAAGATGGGATGATGTTTTGAGAAGCACCACGGCCACCGCGCCAGTCTTTAGCAGAAGGACCATCTACAGTTTTTTGAGTCGCAGTAGTTGCGTGAACTGTAGTCATTAGGCCAGACTCGATGCCCCACTTGTCGTTAAGAACTTTAGCGATAGGAGCAAGACAGTTAGTAGTACAAGAAGCGTTAGAAACGATGTCTTGACCAGCGTAAGAGTCTTGGTTAACGCCCATAACGAACATTGGAGTTGCGTCTTTAGAAGGACCAGTAAGAACAACTTTCTTCGCACCAGCAGTGATGTGCTGACGTGCAGTTTCGTCAGTTAGGAAGATACCAGTTGCTTCAGCAACAACGTCAACACCAATCTCGTCCCACTTAAGGTCAGTTGGGTTGCGCTCTGCAGTAACGCGTACAGTGTTACCGTTAACGATTAGGTTACCGTCTTTAACTTCAACAGTACCGTTGAAACGACCGTGAGTTGAATCGTATTTTAGCATGTATGCCATGTATTCTACGTCGATTAGGTCATTGATACCTACTACTTCGATGTCATTGCGCTCTACAGAAGCACGGAATACGAAACGACCGATACGGCCAAAACCGTTAATACCTACTTTGATAGTCATTATAGTTGCTCCACAACTTATTTTTTTCGATTGAAAGATAACTTGGTAGTAAAATTACAAAACTAAGCGCCGAATCGCAAGCCGAAATTGCGGTTAACTTGTCTAACATCAAAAAAATGTTAGAAACTTACATACCGAATAACGAGTTGTTCACCTTCAGCTGTCGTATTTGTACACAGACCAAGCTGATTCCTGAAATAGACACTTGATATACAGGCTTTAACAAGTGTCGAGAATGTCACAAAGTATGTGCTACAAACCGCTACATTTGCAAGTTTTGTTTTAACAATCTACAGCCGCGATGATTTACGACATCATTTTAATCGTAAGACTAGATATTAGTGCGTGTTTTATGAGTGAATGTGTACACAGCTGGTTGAGATGATTTCCATCAAAAGTTGAGCCAGCAGTAGAGAAAACGGTATACTCGCTGTGATTTTAAAAGGATGCAAAACCATGAAAAAAACAGAGCAACAATGGCGCGAACAATTAAGTGATGAAGAGTATCACGTTTGTCGAGAGCAAGGCACTGAAGCCCCGTATAGCGGTACTTTACTGCACAATAAAAACAGTGGTGTTTATCACTGTACCTGCTGTCGTGCACCGCTGTTTGTATCTGATAACAAATACGATTCGGGTTGTGGTTGGCCAAGTTTTGATAAGGCCATTGACGACCAGGCAATTCGTTATATTAAGGACATGAGCCATGGCATGATCCGCACTGAGATCCGATGTGCGAAATGTGATAGCCATTTAGGGCATGTGTTTGAAGATGGCCCTCAAGACACCACAGGCCAACGTTTTTGCGTTAATTCAGTGTCATTAAAATTCGATACCAAAGAGCAATGATGCACGAGATTTAAAAACGTATTAACCCCCAATGCTTGTTGTCAGCATTGCCTCTAAATTTAGAGGCTTTGCAGATACGATTGTGAAGGTAAAAGGGCGGTGTTGTAAGTGCCTTTTTGTAAGTGAGTTACAATTTCTGCTGCTTTTTGGTCCAAAAACGCTTTTTTCTGTTCGTTGAACGAATAATAGACAGCAAGAGTGCGGTCATCTGAAACCGGTAATTTGAAACTTCGCCCAACGATCGCCCACATATACGCCATTTCTATATTACCCGCGGTTTGATGAATACTCGCCAGCGATTGAATGATGCGATTGTCGACCTTGTCTTTGCCAGTTAAGTCTAGGGCTTTATTCAATATCGCCAACGTATGCTCAGGATCTCTATTGCTGTAATAGGTGGCCAGGTAATATTGCAGAGTTGGGGTATTGAGTTGTCCTGTAGGCTCAAGCTGTAAAAATTTGCGCTTTGCGTGATCATCGCCATGAGTCCACAAGAAATAGTAGATATAGGGGTCGTCAATTTCTTGCATTACCGTGGTAAGCCGCTTTTGTTCGTTGTAGCTGTATTGCAATGCATTGAAGCGATTTTGTGATTGAGCGGTAGTTTTCAGTGCACGAATTTGCGCCGCCAGCGTCAGGCATCGCTGATAGTCCGCCAGCATTTCATATTCTGTAATGAGTTTTAGATCGTCAGGCTTTTTCAACATGTCATAACGGTGCCAGATAAGATCGGTTCGTTGCACCCTGCATTTGCCGTCGTTAATGTTGAGCTGTTCACACTCTAAGCTTGGATTACTATTACACAAACCCTCTGTGTTTAAACGACTTTCGAAACAACCGCTTAAAGTGAATGCAAGCATAGCTAAAAGCATGCAGCGGAAGGTTAATGCAAATGGTTTCATTGTTTAGTGATGCTCCTAATCCCAAGCACTGTGATCCGTATGCTTGTGTATCGGCGAGCAATTGCGTAACTTGAGCAAAATGTGCCACAAGGAGTTGTAACGGCAAATGAATAAACAACAATTAATTGAATCGATCACACCTGAAGCTTATGACCGACTGCTGTTTGCGGTGGAAACAGGACGTTGGCCTGAAGGAACTGAGCTGACTAAAGAGCAGCGTGATCATTGCATGCAGGCAGTAATGTTGTACCAGTCTGTACACAATGAGAATCCGCAACACATGTCTGTTGCGACCGATGGTGAGATAGCCTTTAAATCCAAAGCAGAACTTAAACAGCAGTTTGTTCCTCAGCAAAGCATCGATGTGCAAGAGTTAGATTAACCTAAATTGCCGCTAACGTATTAAGAGCGCCTGAGTATGGTTATTGATCATGCCCAGGCGTTTTCACTTTAACTCAGTTGTTGTTGGGTTATCATCGCTCACGTTAGGTTTGAGTTAACTATTGAGTTAAAGGCTCATTTCTCCACGCATATCTTTTTGCATGGCCGTTTTGATGTCAGTGTAACTAAGCCCTTTACTTAATAGGAAATGGAGCTTAGCCAGCGCTGCTTCAGAGGTCATATCATAGCCACTTATCACCCCTGCATCGGCAAGCGCACACCCTGTCGCATATCCGCCCATATTGACTTTACCCGCTAAGCACTGGGTTAGATTAATCACAATCACCCCACGCTCTGAGGCTTCTTTTAGATGACCCAATAGTTCTGGATTTTGCGGTGCATTACCCACCCCAAAAGTAAGCAGTATCATCGCATTCACGGGCTGGCGAAGCGTATTACGGATCACTTCATGGGAAATCCCAGGGTACATGGTGATCACACCAATCGGTTGGGGAGTGATGGAGTGAAGCTTTAACGGTCCAACAGGGAGTTTATTGATTTCAGTAAACGGAGAGAGTTGGATGTTAATGCCGGCCTCGAGCAATGCAGGCAAATTCGGTGAGGTGAACGCTTTAAATCCATCCGCATGGCTTTTAGTGCTGCGATTACCGCGCATCAGCTGATTATTAAAAAACAGCGTAACCTCATTAATAGGGTAGTTCGCTGCAATATGCAGTGCGTTTAGCAGGTTCGCTTGCCCGTCTGAGCGCAATTCTGCCAGAGGAATTTGAGAGCCGGTGACAATGATAGGCTTGCTTAAGTTTTCAAACATGAATGACAGCGCCGAGGCAGTGTACGCCATGGTATCAGTGCCATGTAAAATAACGAATCCATCGTACTTGTCGTAATTTTTATGGATGTCATTGGCGATCTGTTGCCAATCGTCAGGAGACATGTCTGAAGAGTCGATCAGCGGTTGATATTCATGAATGGTGTATTCAGGCATTTCTGGTCGGTGAAACTCTGGCATGGCCGCCAGTTGCTTCTCCATAAAACCAGCCACAGGCACATAGCCTTGTGACGATTTTTGCATACCGATTGTGCCGCCTGTGTAGGCGATATAGATGTGCTTGCGACTCATTTCAGTAACTCTTTTGAGTGGTTTTTTAACTTGTCGCAAGTATACGCAGAAAATTCTAAAAATTAACTGTTTTGTCCAATTAGCCAGGTTGTTTGACGCGCTTATTTCCAAACGCGATCAATAGTGGGTGCAGCAATCGAGAGGACTTGCAATTAGAGCCCATGTTGGTTCAAAAAAAGATCCACACAATCTTTCAAATACTCTTTTCTCTGTGCGTCCGTCTGCTGCGAGTCCTGTCCGACCATTGCCCAATAAACGGCTTTCCCATGGAACATCATGATCAATTGCACTGCGGATTCGTGGGCATCAAGGGATAGAGTAATGCGTTGCTGTTTTTGCTTAACCTCTAAATAGCTCGCAAGAGATGCGATCGTCGGCTTTGGTCCCGAGTTTAGATAGGACGCTCCAATTTGAGGTGTGTGAGTCGCTTGGCCAACGGCATTGCGAAACACCTGAAGCACTTGAGGTTCGAGCATCATCGATTGAAAGCGCATAGCAAATGACAGCAGTACCTCAGAAATAGGTGCATCTAAATCAAAGGCTTCTTGGTCAACTTGCCTTTCAATACAACGCGATTGAACACAGGCCTCAAACAACGCATCTTTATTTTGAAAATGAGAATACACGGTCTGTTTTGAGACTCCGGCTGCTTTAGCAATCTGCTCCATATTCACGTTGTACCCGTGATGCATAAATAGTTGACCGGCGGCACTCAGTATAAGTGTTCGTTTTTCTTGGCTTTTTGGCTTCATCCGTGGTGCTTTCCTAATGGGTGAAATGATATGTTACTAAAATCAAACTAGACCGTCTAGTCTAGTTATGGTACTTGTAGTTATCCGCCTTGGAAAGGAAGCCATCATGAAGCGTTTATTGTCGAGTTATCCCCTCATTGTTTTATTAGTTGCTCTTGTTGGATGTAAAGGAGCCCAGCCTAATTCATCACAACGAGTAGCCACACCGATATCCGTAGAAACCATATCGGTAAAGACAATGCCTCACTATGAGATAGAGCGAGAGTATGTGGGACAGGTGAGACAAACTCAGCGCGCAACCTTAGGGTTTGAACTCGGTGGTAAAATCACCGCTATTTATGCGGACGTTGGAGATAGCGTTAAAAAAGATACGCCACTACTTCAATTGGACACTCAGTTTATTGAAAACGAAAACATGGAGTTGAAAGCGCAGCAAGATGAAGTTGTAGCACAACTAGCTTTGACCAATACCACCTTACGTAGGCAAAAACAGCTAAAACAAAAAGGGTTTAGTGCGGACGCCGAAATAGATTCACTCAATAGCCAAGTCTTGGTGTTGAAAGCAAAATTGGCGCGCATAGAAGCAGCGCTTAATAATACTCTGCTAAAGCTAAAAAAATCGACCATCTACGCCCCGTATGATGGTGTGATTGCGCAGCGTTATGTGTCAATGGGTGATGTAGTGAATGTAGGGGCGTCGACAATGACTCTACTCTCGAGCGCGCATCAGGAAGTCGTTATCGGTGTGCCTATTAGTGTCGTACCTTTAGCCAAACAACAATCGCCCATTACCATTACCGTCGGTGAGCAAGAGTGGACAGCCACACTACTTAATGCCGCGCCAAATCTTGATGCACACTCACGAACTGTGAGCTTGCGATACCAGCTTCCCGAAAACAGCCATACGCTAGAAAAAGAGTTGGCGCACATCAGCCTTGCGCAGGTTATCCAGCAGCCAGGCGCTTGGGTACCCATATCTGCTCTTTCAGGTGGTGTACAAGGACTGTGGAATGTGTTGGTCGTGAACAACGTGGAGATGGTTGAACGTAGAACCGTCACAGTTGAACATGTGACCGGCACCCAAGCCTATGTCTATGGTGAGCTCTTTGACCAAGAAAAGGTGATATCGACAGGATTGCATCGTGTGGTCGCCGGACAGAAGGTTCTGGCAATCAACACCAGCGAAAAGGTGGTAAACGATGACTTTTTATAGCGCTATCACTAACCCGAGGTTATTAGTTTTATTATGCGGATTACTCTGTGTCAGTGGTTTGGTTGCCGTTAATGACCTTCCAAGGGCTGAAGATCCTTTAATCAGCAACCGTTTTGCGACAGTCACCACCACTTACACAGGAGCAAGCGCTGAAAGAGTCGAAAAGCTCGTCACCGAAGTCGTCGAGAATAAATTGTCCGAGTTGTCTGAGGTTAAGACCATCTCTTCAACATCGCGCCCTAACATCTCAATCATCACGATCGAGCTGCATGACGAAATAGTAGAGCCAGAGCCGGTCTGGACATTAGCAAGAAACAAACTTAGAGATGTTCAACGACAGCTACCTAGCCAAGCGTCGACGCCCAACTTAGACAGTGATCGAACCTATGCTTTTACCACGATTGCGGCACTAAAATGGCGAGGTGATAGTGAGATAAATCCATTAGTTTTAGGCCGCTACGCGAATGAGTTAGCGACGCGATTAAGAATGCAGCCAGGAACGGAATTTGTTGACGCCTATGGTATTCCCCAAGAAGAGATTAACGTGGAACTTAATTTGGCTGAAGCTGCAGCGCTCGGGCATTCTCCAGTAACACTGTCTGGCTTAATCGCAAACAGCGATACCAAAATCGCCTCAGGTCAGTTAGTTAATTCGCACGCTGTTTACGGCATTGAAGTGGACTCAAACCTTGATTCGGCGCAAAGCATAGGGAATATCATTGTCCATTCAGATCAGAGTGGCCATACCGTCGAGTTACGCGATATCGCCTCAGTGCGAAGAACAATGAGTTCACCAACGTCAGAGCTCGCATTGGTTGATGGTGACACCAGTGTATTGGTCGCGGCTCGTATGCAACCATCATTACGTGTTGACCATTGGACCAACAATGTACAGCAAGTAATAGCTCGATTTGAGCAGACCCTGCCACAAGAGATAGAGCTGGAAATTGTTTTTAGTCAGCAGCCCTACACAGAACAAAGGCTAATCGATCTAGTCCAAAGTCTACTGTTAGGTTTGGGGTTAGTTGTCTCGGTATTATTGGTTACCTTGGGCTATCGAGCTGCGCTATTGGTGGCAGCAGCGCTTCCGTTAACGACGCTGCTCACCCTGAGTATGATGAAAGTGACAGGGCTACCCATTAATCAAATGTCGGTAACGGGGTTGATCGTCGCCCTTGGGATCATGGTGGACAATGCCATTGTGATGGTCGACACCATTCAATCCTATCGCCATAAAGGAAAAGGTCGATTGGAGGCAATGCGTCTAGCGATTCGTCACCTTGCGATCCCACTATTAGGTTCAACATTGACAACGGTTTTGGCCTTTACACCTATTATGCTGATGCAGGGGGCAACAGGTGAGTTTGTTGGGGCCATCGCTGCGACGGTATCTTTTTCATTGGTGGGGTCTTATATCATTTCGCACACCATAATTGCCGGACTTGCCTGTCACTTTCTAACCGGTAAAGCCTCGTCTGACACCTGGTATGTTAACGGACTACGAGTCAAAGCCCTTTCTAAATCTATGTCTAGAGCTATTCAATTTGCGGTTTTGAAACCTAAATCGGCCATCATCTGTGTGGCGCTGGTCTCCATGACAGGGTATTGGAGCCTTACTCAGTTGACCGAGCAGTTTTTCCCACCGTCCGATCGCGATATGTTTGAAGTCCAGCTCTATTTGCCAACTCAAACCAGCATCGAAGCGACTGAGACAGTAACCCGTGAAGTAAACCGTTTAATACACCAACATGTGGGCGTCGAGCAGGTCAGTTGGTTGGTTGGAGCCAGCTTTCCTTCTTTTTATTACAATCTCCAATCCTCGCTTCGCGATGCACCCTATTATGCGCAAGCCATGGTAAAGGTTGTCGATGTTGAAGTCGCAAATCACCTGATTCCGACATTACAAAAGCAACTTAACACTGAGATCCCAGAGGCTCAGATATTAGTCAGAAAGCTAGAACAAGGGCCTCCGTTTACCGCTCCCATTGAATTAAGGATCTATGGCGAAGACTTACATCAAATCAAATTAATAGGTGAAGATATTCGATTGATGCTATCGCGCTTAGACCACGTTACGCACACACGCGAAACGCTTCAGCCAGGAGTCCCTGATGTTCACATAGAGTTTGATCAAAGTACCTTGCAATTAAACCAGTGGTCCATGAGTCAGATGAGTCAATGGTTGCAGACAACGTTAGTGGGTATAGACAGTGGCCACGTCGTGGAAGGGGCTCAATCTGTACCGATTCGAGTTCGTATCGCTGACGGGCTCAGGCAAAGTGATGAGCAACTAGGCAATTTAATTTTGCCTCTGACAGCAGAGTCAGAGCATCTCGGTGTGAGTCTTTCGTCGATAAGTTCGCGCACTTTAACGTCGAACCACGGTGCAATTACTCGCCGCAATGGAGAAAGGGTCAATACGATTGAAGCCTATTTAGAAGCTGATACGTTGCCACAAGAGGTGCAACAAAAAGTGCAACGCGCATTGCAGGACATAGCGTTGCCGGCCAGTGTGTACATTGAATTTGGCGGTGAGTCTGCGCAGCGCAATGAGTCAGTAAATAGTCTTGTCTCCAACATTATGCTGGTGGTTGTGTTAACCATACTTGTGGTGGTAATGGCTTTTAACTCATTTCGATTTAGTTTACTCATTTTTATGGTGGCGGGGCTAGCAGGTGGCTTAGCGATATTGTCCGTGTACGTGTTTGGCTATCCTTTTGGGTTTACCGTAATCATTGCTATGTTGGGTGTAATTGGATTAGCCATTAATGCCGCTATTGTGATTTTGGCAGAACTGAAAGCAACGCCTAACGCGATGGCTGGGGATATTGACTCAATCGTCGGTGCGGTGATGATGTGCACCAGGCACATTGTTTCGACTACCATCACGACGGTTGGTGGCTTTATGCCGCTCATTTTAGCTGGGGGAGGATTTTGGCCTCCGTTTGCGATTGCCATTGTAGGAGGGACGGTTTTGACGTCGATCGTTTCATTCTTTTTTGTACCGGCAGGGTTTGTGATACTGACGCGTAGTAGAGTAAGGCCGGACAACGGACCAGCAGTAAACGATGTCTTAGTGAATAATTGATGTAATACGAATCAAAGCAATTATCTGACCATTTAATGACTTCGATTGGTATTAGAGCACTATCAAATAAAAAGGGAGTGCATTTGCACTCCCTCCCTAGTTAAGCCGGTAGTCGGTTATTCAACGCTACAGGTTAAACACATCGCATACACGCCGCGCGGATCGTTGAGCTGATTCACCAAACTGAGGTCAGATTGTATCTGTGACACTTGTGGTAGCAATGCCGCAGGGATCCATTGTTGAATATCTGCACCTAGCCATGATTGGGCGTCACCAAAGAACTGTAGGAAAAACTCCTGCGCTGGAGTAAGCGGTTCTTGGACCCAACTGAGGTTGTATTCATCAAGCTCTGCCAGTTCAGCGGCAAGTTCGACGGCAAAGTCAAAGTCACCAATTTCATCGACTAGTCCGTGCTCTTTAGCATCAACACCTGTCCATACGCGGCCTTGCGCTACGGCGTCAACAGCGGCAATGTCCATATCACGAGCATCTGCTACCAGCCCTGTAAATCGTCCATAACCATGTTCAATGCCCATTTGCATGGCAGCTTGGGCACCTTTGTTTAGACCCGTCGCTACGCCTGCACCACTAAATGGAGAGGTGCCGACACCATCGGTATGAATACCTAAGGATTTGAAACTGTTTTCAAAGGTAGTGATCACACTGAAAATTCCGATAGAGCCAGTCAGTGTTGTAGGCTGAGCAACAATTTTATCGGCGTTCATCGAAATCCAATAGCCACCAGAGGCCGCCAAGCTGGACATGGAAACTACCACTGGTTTTCCAGCAGCTCTTAACGACACCACTTCGTTGCGGATGACTTCTGAGGCGAACGCGCTACCTCCTGGGCTATCTACACGAAGTACTACCGCTTTAACATCATCATCTAAGCGCGCTGCACGAAGTTGTGCGGCCGTCGTGTCGCCGCCCACATTTCCACGCTGCTCTTTGCCGTCCATAATTGCACCGCGCGCAACCACAATGGCAATGTCACTGTCGGCCGTCTGTGGTGGCACTTTGACGCGATTAAGGTAGCTATAGTAGCTAACGTGGTTATAACTGTTGTGATCGTCGCTACCAAAGGCATCTATCATAACCGCTAATCGCTGATCTCTCGTCGCGAGCATATCCACAAGGTCAAGCTTCTTAGCAAGTGCAGCAAGATCTCCACCGACACTTTCGAAATCGGCCAAGAAGCTTTCCATACTAGGGTTAAGAACTTCAGCATCAATTTGTCGATTGGTGGCCACATCATCAACGTAGGCGCCCCAGAGTTGACTTAACCAGCGCGACGCAGACTGCTTTGCTTCATCAGACATGTCGGTGCGCAAAAACGGTTCGACCGCTGATTTGTAGGTGCCTACACGAAATACGTGGGTAGTGACGTCCAGCTTTTCCAATAACTCTTTGTAGTAAAGAGTGTAACTGCTGTAGCCCTTGAGTAGCACGCCGCCATCGGGTGCCAGCATGATTTTGTCTGCATAGCTGGCTAAGTAATACTGGCTTTGATTGTAAAAGTCACTGGACGCAAACACCGGTTTTCCAGATGCCTTAAATTCGTTAATCGCTTTTGCAATATAACGAAGTTTGGTGAGGTTGGTTTCGGGCATTTGCTTAAGCACCAGTACCAATCCACTGATGCTGTCATCGTCGGCCGCGTGGCGAATGGTCTCGGCAATTTCAAACAGCACATTTTCCTTTGGCATGTCTCGACCAAGTACCGAATCTGAGAGACTGTCCATTGGATTGACGTAGGTGCGCTGCTCGACGATGGGGCCAGATAGGTTTAGTACCAATGCAGAGGGAGTGACGTCTTCAATGGGTTGCGCAGTGGGATCTTGTTGATATTGAATAAAGGTGTGGTAAAGCACCCCAATTACAAATAAAAAGAAGAGGTTAACCACCAGCAACCGAATAATGTTGAGAGTGTTCAGTAAGAACTTGAATACTTTACCGATAAACTTGAACAGCTTAATCATTCGATTCCCTTTAACTGTATGAATTCAAGGATTTGATTTAACAATCCTACGTCAATGCTCTCATAATTCAAACTGTAGATTGATGTTTGTTGCATTTATGTAAACAACTGTTTGAAATTTGAAGCAACAATGATATCGTGGTCAGACCAGAATAATAATGACAATACGCGTAATGGACTACTCCAAACCGCATTCCCTTGAGCCAATTCTAGCCAGTGGTTGTGAGTAGTGGATTACAGTAATTGATACCAAAAATGGATGGAAACAACGATGTACCCACACCTACTTGAGCCACTGGATTTAGGATTTACCCAACTGCGTAACCGCGTATTAATGGGGTCAATGCATACTGGACTTGAAGAACATAAAGAAGGGCTTGGAAAGCTGGCGGCCTTTTATGCTGAGCGTGCAAGAGGCGGTGTCGGCCTGATTGTTACCGGAGGTTTTTCCCCTAATTTACGTGGCCGCTTGCACCCGCTAAGCGCCGAGTTTAGTAAGCCCAAACACGCTAAAGCGCACCAAGTGGTCACAGAGATGGTGCATGAAAATGGTGGGAAGATCTGTTTACAGTTATTGCATGCAGGTCGTTATGCGATGCATCCATTTGCGCAAAGCGCGTCTAGCATGAAAGCGCCCATTTCTCGTTTTGCACCTAGCGAAATGAGCGATAAACAAATTAAAAAAACCATCGACGCTTTTGCAAATAGTGCGCAACTGGCGCAATTAGCGGGTTACGATGGTGTTGAGATTATGGGCTCAGAAGGCTATTTGATTAACCAGTTCATCTGTCAACGCACCAACAAGCGTTACGACGAGTGGGGCGGTACCTATAAAAAGCGCATCCGCTTGGCACTAGAAGTGGTTAAATCTGTGCGTAAAGCGGCTGGAAAAGAGTTTATTATTATTTTCCGTTTATCGATGTTGGACCTTGTAGAAGAAGGCAGCACATTAGACGAAGTGATTTACCTTGCTAAAGCGCTAGAAGATGCGGGCGCGACCATTATCAATACGGGTATAGGTTGGCACGAAGCCAAAATCCCAACCATCGCTACGCAAGTTCCAAGAGGCGCGTTCTCTTGGGTTACCGAAAAAATAAAGCCCCATGTCAATGTACCAGTTATTGCAACAAACCGTATTAATACCCCTGAAGTTGCGGAAGAGATATTGGCAAGCGGGAAGTCCGATATGATTTCAATGGCAAGGCCATTTTTAGCTGATCCTGATTTTGTGAATAAAGCGGCCAACCAACAGTCGCATCTCATCAATACCTGCATTGGGTGTAACCAAGCGTGCTTAGACAATGTGTTTAAAGGAAAGCGCGCAAGCTGTTTAGTCAACCCGCGCGCTTGTTATGAAACCGAAATCCCTATTACCCAAGTTACTCAAAAGAAGCGAGTCGCCGTCATCGGTGCAGGTCCTGCTGGACTCTCTGCGGCAACCACTGCTGCCGAGCGCGGCCATGAAGTGGACTTGTTTGAAAAAAGCGATCGCATTGGTGGCCAGTTCCGCTTGGCGATGCAGATTCCAGGCAAAGAAGAGTTCCGCGAAACGATTCGTTATTTTGCCAACATGCTCGATGAGACTGGGGTGAACCTTAAACTCGATACGGAGGCGACTCTTGATACGCTCAAAGAGTATGACGAAGTGATCATGGCGTCGGGCGTTGAGCCTCGTAAAGTCAATTTAGAGGGTCTTGAAGGCAGTGATAAGGTGATTGACTATCAAACGTTGATCCGAGAAAAGACACCAACAGGTAATAAAGTCGCCATTATGGGTGCAGGCGGCATCGGCATAGATGTTGCCACCATGCTCACTGAACCTAAAGGCCATGACCTAGATGACTGGCTACACGAGTGGGGCATCGACAAGCAAATTGAACATCCTGGTGGTTTGTTCCCATTCCCTGACGAAGAGACAGACCTTACGGTTTGGGTCATGCAGCGTCGTAAAGGGCGTGTCGGTAAAGGGCCAGGTAAAACCACAGGCTGGATCCATAAGCGCACCTTAGAAAAGCGCGGCGTGAACCTAATTGGTGGCGTGCAATACAAGAAGGTCGATGATCAAGGCTTGCATATTGTGAACGGAACCGGAGATAGACTACTGGACGCTGATTCTGTGATTGTCTGCGCGGGTCAAACGTCGGTGAGACCGTTTGAGTCACAATGGGCAGAGCTTGGTGATAAACTGCATGTGATTGGTGGCGCAAAAGAAGCTGGTGAATTGGATGCAGTACGCGCAATTCGTCAAGGGATGGAAATCGCAGTTAAAATATAATCGTAACTGTGATAACGTTAATGAAAATCATTCTTAGTTTGTGCTGACCATGTTGGCACACCAATATGGACGTTGTATGGAAGGATTGGATTTACTGCTTAATCGTCGCTCAATTGCTAAACTGAGCGAGCCCGCGCCCGACGGTGAGGCGCTAGAAAACATATTGCGTGCGGGCTTACGCGCACCCGATCATGGCAACCTTACCCCTTGGCAATTCATTATTGCTAAAGGTGATGGTCTTAAAAGATTGGCCAATGTGTTGGTGGACGCCGCTGAAGCTGAAAATAGCGAACCAGAGGTGATTGAAAAGCTTGCGAAAGCGCCATTTAGAGCACCTATGGTTATCACTGTGGTTGCCAAAGTCACCGAGCACCCTAAGGTTCCTGCGTTAGAGCAACATTTGTCGGCGGGTTGCGCGGCCCATGCGATGCAAATGGCAGCCGTTGCTCAAGGCTTTCAGGCGTTTTGGCGCTCTGGTCCGTGGATGTTCAGTCGCCACGTGCACGATGGATTACAATTGGCCGCTACCGATCAAATCGTTGGTTTTTTGTATCTAGGAACAGCGGGTTGCACGCCGTTAAAAGTGCCGGAGCGTGACCTCAGTCAGTTCGTTGATTATTTGTAGCTGTATATATTCACAGTTATTTGATTATAATAGGCCTTCCACATGGAAGGCCTTTTTTATGACACGACTCTATATTGCAGAAAAACCCAGTCTTGGTCGCGCGATTGCTGATGCGCTACCAAAACCGCACTCAAAACAAAATGGGTATATCCAGTGCGCAGATGGTTCTGTGGTCACTTGGTGCATCGGACACTTATTAGAGCAGGCCGATCCAGATGAATATGACAGTCGCTACAAAAAATGGAACAGTGCTGACTTACCCATTGTTCCAGACCAATGGATATTAAAGCCTCGAAAAACCTCCTCAAAGCAACTGACGGTCGTGAAAAAGCTGATTAAATCCAGCAATGAAATCATTCACGCAGGCGACCCTGACAGAGAAGGGCAGCTGTTAGTCGATGAAGTGATCGATTATTGCAAAGTGCCTAAAGCAAAAAAGCAGACTATCTCTCGTTTACTCATCAGTGACTTAAACTTAAGCGCAGTCAAAAAAGCCCTATCGCAACTTAAAAGCAATCAAGAGTTTGTACCACTATCGGTGTCGGCTTTAGCGCGCTCACGCGCAGATTGGCTTTATGGGATGAACATGACACGTGCGTATACGTTGCTTGGTCAAAAAGCGGGTTATCAAGGTGTGCTGTCAGTGGGCCGTGTGCAAACTCCGGTCTTGGGTTTGGTGGTACGAAGAGACCAAGAAATAGAAAATTTTGTGGCAAAAACCTATTACACCCTTGAGGCGCATGTTGCCGTAGATAATCCAAGTGGTACGGTGATCGCTAAGTGGAAGCCCAGTAAAGCCTGTGAAGCGTGGCAAGACGAAGAAGGGCGGGTGTTGAACCGTCAATTGGTTGAGCATGTGGCAAAAAAAATCGCCAACCAGCCAGCGACGGTGACACTCACTGAACACAAAACCAGCAAGCAAAATGCACCGTTGCCTTACTCGTTATCAGCATTGCAAATTGACGCGTCCAAGCGCTTTGGCATGAGTGCTCAGCAAGTTCTCGATACCTGTCAGGGGTTGTATGAGAAACACAAGTTAATCACTTATCCTCGTTCCGATTGTCGTTATTTACCGAAAGGGCATTTTAGCGAAGCAAGTAGCGTACTTTCCGCAATCAGCAATAATAGCCAGCCGCTTCAAAGCGCCGTACAAGGTGCGAATACCGCGCTGCGTTCAAAAGCGTGGAATGACGCTAAGGTCGAGGCGCACCACGCGATTATTCCAACCAGTAAGTCTTTAAGAAGTGCGACTTTAGGTAAAGATGAGGCTAATGTGTATCAGCTTATCGCGAGACAGTACTTGATGCAGTTTTATCCGGCCGCTGAGTACGCCGAAGCTCGACTGGGGTTTGAAATCGAAGGAGGCGAGTTTACTGCAAAAGGGAAAACCCTGTTGTCCCCGGGATGGCGGTCTCTACTTGAGCGCGCATCAAAACCCCAAAATAGCTCTGCATCTAACGAGCCAGAGAGCGCGTTTATTCCTAAATTATCCGTGGGTAGCGCTCATCTATGTGTTGGTAGTGAATTGAAAGAAAAACTCACAGAGCCGCCAAAGCATTTTACCGAAGCGACGTTACTGCAAGCAATGACGGGCATTTCACGATTTGTGCAGGATACTCAACTGAAAAAGATTCTGCGCGAGACAGACGGGCTAGGCACTGAAGCGACCCGCGCAGGGATACTCGATTTACTGGTAAAGCGAGGGTTAATCAATCGCAAGGGTAAATCGATGCTGTCGACACCTGCCGGACGTGGATTAATTGGTGCGTTACCAGAGCAGTCAACCTTTCCAGACATGACCGCACATTGGGAGCATCAGTTGCAAAATATTGTGGAAAAGAAAGAATCTTATAGCCACTTTATGTTGCCGCTGACCCAATCGTTACAGGCTCTTATTGATCAGAGCAGCAATGGCACAATTCCTGAATCACTCAGGAATTTACCTCCGGCTAATGCCACGTTTAGAAAGAAGCGATCGACCTATAGAAAACGATCATGACGTCATTGTCTTCGTTTGTTTACCAAGGAAGCTCTGTACCGTCATAGTTTAAGAAGCGTCCAGAGTCCTTCCTGCCAGCATTCGCAATAACATTAAAAAGACCAACGGTGGATTGTGCAACGTCAATCAGTGCATTAGGTCCGCCCATATTCGTTCGAACCCAACCTGGGTGTAACGCTAACACAGTGAACCCATCCTTAGACAAATCATTCGACAGACTTTTAACCACCGAATTGAGTGCTGCTTTCGAGGACCGGTAAATATACCCGCCTCCGGAAGTGTTTTCTTGCATAGAGCCAACTTTGGAACTGATACAGACGATCTTTTTGTGCTCGCCTCTTGAAAGGTTTGGCAATAACGCTTCAACCAGCTTTAGTGGTGCAATCGTATTGACCTCAAAGACATGTCGCCACTCTTTTTGGTCCGTTTGACCTAGCCCATAATTTTTGGGGCCGTAGTAGCCTGCGTTGTTGATTAACAGATCGATGTCATTGAGCTCCTCTGCCAATCGCTCCACGGCGGCATAGTCGGTGACATCCAGTTGATGCAGTGACAATTGCGGGTTGGCTGACAACGTGGTGAGTTCACCTGCTTGTTCAAAATCTCGCGCCGTTGCATGAACGCGCCACCCATCTTTTAAGTATTGTTGAACTAACCCTAATCCAATCCCGCGGTTTGCTCCTGTAATAAGTACTTTTGGCATAGAAACTCCTTGTGATGAGAAAGTGGTCGCTAATGAGTAAAAAAGCGCCTTTGCAGGCACTTTTTAATTAGCGTTTTGGTTGAGCATCAATACATTGCCCATTAATGTCTTGGCTTTCTGCCGACATTAAATATAGATATAACGGCATAAGCTCTAAAGGGGTTTTAAGCATATTTGCATCTTCCGCAGGGTAGGCTTGAGCCCGCATGTTAGTGCGAGTTGCTCCTGGATTGATCGCGTTAATGCGTACGTTAGTAATGGACATTTCATCGGCCAGCACTTGCATCATTCCTTCGGTGGCAAATTTTGAGATTGCGTAAGCACCCCATAAGGCACGTCCAGAATGGCCTACAGTGGAGGATGTAAACACAACACGTCCTTGAGGCGCTTTGCGCAGCAGTGGCAGCGCAGCTTGGGTCATAAGAAGTTCGGCTTTTACATTTACCTGCATGAGGTCATCAAAGCTGTCTTCTTCAATATGTTCAAATGGGCCGATCATGCCAAGCAAACTTGCGTTATGAAGAATCCCATCTAGACGACCGTATTCTTGCTCTATGGTGTCGACCATATCGAGATAATTCTGCTTAGACGCACCTTTTAGATCAAGAGGCACGATCGCGGGTTCAGGAAAGCCAGCAGCAACGATCTCATCAAATGTGGCCTCGAGCTTATTAACCGTCTTGCCAAGTAAAATGACTGTTGCGCCATGTTCTGCATAAGACATAGCTGCTTGTTTGCCAATTCCAGCACCGGCTCCGGTCACTAAAATAACGTGGTCTTTTAAGGCTTGGGGCTCAACTTGATAATCCACTCTACTTTTCCTTGTTTATTTCGGTATTATGACGGTGCAATACCTTACACCAAATTGAGTTACTGAGGATACTACATTGGAATTTTTGCTCGACTATGGACTATTTTTGGCCAAAATCGCGACCTTTGTCATCGCTATTATTGTGATTATGGTCATCGCTAAATCGGTCAATTCAAAGGGCGGTCAAAAGGGCAGCCTGAAAATCACTAATTTATCGGAGCAGTATAAGACCAACATCGAACTGATGGAGCATCATCTGCACGATGCATCGTTTATTAAAGCGCGCGACAAGGCTCATAAAAAAGCGGAAAAAGAGAAGCAAAAATCGCGTGATAAAGAGATCAAGCAAGCGGTCAAAGACGGCGGACTAGACGAAAAACGCAAACCGCACCTTTTTGTGCTGGACTTTAAAGGCAGTATCGATGCTAAAGAGGTGGCCCCCCTTCGTGAAGAAATTACCGCAATCTTAGCGGTTGCACGAGAGGGCGATGAAGTCCTTGTTCGATTGGAATCCGGTGGTGGTATGGTCCATGGGTATGGATTGGCTTCGTCTCAGCTCGATCGCATAAAGGCAGCAAAATTGCCGTTAACAATCTCTGTCGATAAGGTTGCGGCAAGTGGTGGATACATGATGGCCTGTGTTGCAGACAAAATTGTCGCAGCCCCATTTGCCATTGTGGGCTCCATTGGTGTTATTGCCCAGCTTCCAAACTTCAATAAGTTACTCAAAAAACACGACATTGAATTTGAGCAGCTGACGGCAGGTGAATATAAGCGAACACTGACTATGTTTGGTGAAAACACCGATAAAGCCAGAGATAAATTCAAGCAAGAGCTTGAAGAGACTCACGGCTTGTTTAAAGACTTTATCGCGCAGCGCCGACCTGATCTTGAATTAGATAAAGTCGCAACAGGTGAGCATTGGTTTGGTACACAAGCAAAAGATCTAGGGCTGGTGGACGACATCACAACCTCTGACGATGTGGTGATAGAAGCCTGTAAAGATAAGACAGTATTAGCGGTTCACTATGTCGAGAAGAAAAAGCTGGCCGATAAAGTGGCCGGTGGCGGCGCTCAATTAGTTGATCGCTCGCTGCTTAAGTTGATTGAACGTGGGCAAAAGCCGATCGTTTAAGATATTTACAGCCTTGGTTTAATATCTTGGGTCTTGCAACAAAGCGCGACCCAAGAAACTTACTGACATAACACTATGGGGTGATTAACCCATAAATGGCACTAAACTACTTAGTAGCTTGTCGAATCTTAGATTTGATCAAATCTTTCGCCGAATAGGCTTTTTGAACGTTATTACTAGATCTAGCGGCAGCGTGTGGGGTGTAATCCACAAGTTTGTAACCGCCGTTATAGGTTAAGTTTTCGACATCTCCAACACCTTGGCATCTAACATTAACCGCCCCCTCAATTACATAGTCATAGTAGTTCCCTCGTTCATACACTACGCAATCGGCAAAGTCATTGTGTGAAGGAAGCGTCGTGAAAATTACAATTGAATTTAAGTTTTTGTAGGTCTCTCCAACGTCGTCCCAAGATGAATCAGTTTCAATGATAGTTTCCGTACTAGCTTCAAGGTATTTTGCACCGGCATTAACGAAACTTGGGTAGTTGGTTAGCTCGTCTATTCTTACAGTTCGAGTTTCCGTAACATTATTTTGGCCGTTGAAGTACGTCCAACTGTAAGTCTCAGTACCATCTAGGTTGTCTATCCATGAACCAGTGTATCTCGCGACTTCTACACCGTCTTCAGTACAAATTTCTTCATAGCTACCTTGTGTAAAGCTTGAGAGGGTTTCTACTTCAGTACAAACATGCTCAACTGTCCAATAATTGCCATCCATATCACTCATATGACGAGTTTGTGTAGATACGTATGTGTATAGGCCTAAGTTTTTTGAATACTTATCCAACTCAATGGTGTTACCACCGGTAGTGCTAGGCAGCGCACTTGAAGCAACTTTTCCATCAGCACCGATAACAGTCGTACCATTTATTTGAATCTGCCCCTCAACGTTGAGCACCGCATTGTTAGCCATTACGGGCATGCTGAATAGTGACGCTAGCGCAACCAAAGTTAATTTTTTATTCATAGTCAATAATTCCATTTATTTAATTGTTAATGATCCCTTAATAACCAGAGCTTCGGCTTTTGATTCGCTACTGGTTAAAGAAAATACTTCATTATTTTTGAGTGTTACGGTTGTCGTCTCGTCGCTTGAAACAGTTATCTGTTCAAGCGTCATTCCTGTCTCTTGATCGACAATGATTTCAGGGTTCTTTTTTAAATCCCCCTGAGTAAAAGAAGCCTGACTCTCGTCTTGCTCTTTTCCACTGTCCGAGCCACCACAACCAGTTAACAACACAATGAATATGCCTAAACTGATCCTTTTCATTTCTATCCCTTTTTTGTAGTGCGTAATGCACCATATGCATTTAAGGGTATACAAGACTGTAAAATCAATTATTGGGTTTTAGAGTTGAGTTTTTACTCACAAAACAAACACTTACCAAGAAAAGTTGTAAGTATTTGTTTCTAATGCATTTATTGTTGTAAATGTAGTGTGGAGCTTAGCGTTTAAGCCGATTCAGCTAGAGACGAGTGAGGGGAATGAGAATTGTTACTAATTGTGTGTGAGGGTTACACTGGCAGTAGTTACCTAAAAACGTAACTGCTGCGCAGTAGACTTGCTGTGTGAGCGTAATTGGATTGAACAATGAGGTAACTTGCAGTTATTGGTTTAGTTCCAACTCGTAAAACCTTACCTTTACAAAATCACCCGCATCCATGCCACGCCACTCACAGGCTGTGCTCGATGCTTTGGTGTTGCATTGGTTGTAAGCACCCGCTTTGTAATACATCCAATCTTGACCATACCCAAGATCGACTTCGTGATCCTGATAGTTGCCCTCGGCTAAATCAACTTGGTAAGTTTTAGTTTCTGCTTTGGGCGTATTAGGGTGCTTGACGAATGTGAGTGTCATGATTGTGCCTTCAACATTGACGTCATAGCTGAATACTTCACCAAGTTTAATACCATCAATAGGGTCCTCATCACCTCGGCGCAGGTCGAATTGCCCAAACACATTGTGACGAATGTCCTGACGAAGCTTTTTGCCTTTGTCATCAACCGCATCTTGTTGCTCTGGGCTTGGGTTTAGCTCATAGGCCCATACTAACGAACCAAATTCGTGCTCTGGCAACTTACGATAAGAGATTTTTAGTGGTTCGTTATGCGAACCATGGATTTGGCCGATCACTACACTAAAAGCACCGTTGTGTGAATGCTTGCCACTGGTACTAACATTATCCACCGAGAGAGTTGCGCTCATTTGACCCCCAATAGCCGCAAACTCGTCCGCATTGTTATGGGTTGCGATAGCAAAGTTGTTGCTTGGTGAGTGCGCTTTGTCGCCCAACATAGCGCGCAATTCACTGCGCGTATTACTACTATTGGGCGTGGTCGGTGCATCATTAGGTGCGACAAACGTCATGGCCCCTGTTTGCGGATCGGTATAGAACCACTTTGGGTGAGAGTAAGATTCGTTAGTACTAGAGAGTTGGTGCTTATTTATCTCTACAGTTTTGCCTTTTCTAGAACCTTCAGTTTCGAGCTCTGGTAAGTTAATTTTCCATTTTGACAGATCGAAATTGTGTGCTGGAGAAACAGTGGCGTCTAATTGTAAATGAGAAATTGAGTCAGAATTGGCATAGGCGAGGCTAGAGGTGAGAAGAGTAACCGCAAAGAGTGGATAAGTGTTCATGTTGTGATTCTTCAGTAGTGAATGATCCTTGATAATATTGTATTACAAATTGGCAAGGTTAGCGGTTTGCAAATTTTGAGTAAGGTTTAATGGCTTTTGTATCTATGCAGCTTCCTGTATAATCCGCGCCAAAATTTAGAGGATTTCCTCTAAGCATAATAACTATCTGGAGTGATACATGACTCAACCGTACCCTGTCGTCACTGTTGACGGCCCAAGTGGTGCAGGCAAAGGCACTCTGTGCATGCTGTTGGCTAATAAACTAGGTTATCATCTGCTAGACTCTGGCGCGATTTATCGCGTTTTGGCTTTGGCAGCATTACATCATGGTGTGGATTTAGAATCCGAAGACGCTCTTGTACCAATTGCGACTCACTTAGATGTTCAATTTATCGCTGAAGGAGACTTAGTTAGAGTGATCCTTGAAGGCGAAAATGTCTCGGACGAATTACGTAAAGAAGAGACGGGTATGGCAGCGTCAAAAGTGGCTGCTTTGCCTCGAGTTCGCGAAGCCTTATTACGCCGTCAACGCGCCTTTAGCGCTGAGCCGGGCCTTGTTGCCGACGGCCGTGATATGGGCACAATAGTGTTCCCTAATGCTGAAGCAAAAATCTTTTTGGATGCTAGCGCTGAAGAGCGCGCTCAGCGACGCTATAATCAGTTGCATGCTAAGGGGTTAGAGGTTAATATTGACCACCTTTTGAGCGAGATCACAGAACGTGACTACCGCGACCGCAACCGAGCGGTGGCGCCATTACGTCCTGCGGATGACGCTTTAGTGCTTGATTCTACAGAGCTTTCTATTGAGGAAGTGGTAGGAAAAGCCTACAAATTTATCGAATCTAAGTTGTCTTAGCTATTACCTTGAAGAAAGGGGTTAAGGCATATAGGCCGCAGGTCCCAAGGATGATGACCGGCGATTTTATCAACCCCCACGAGCTAGGATGGCCGTGGAGACTTAAACTATGAAGATCAAATAATGACTGAATCTTTTGCTCAACTCTTTGAAGAGTTTCTATCTGAAACTGAATTCCAACAAGGTACTATCGTTAAAGGTACTGTTGTTGCTATCGAAAACGGCTTTGTACTTGTAGACGCTGGTCTTAAGTCAGAATCTGCTATTCCTGCTGAACAATTCAAGAACGCTGCAGGCGAACTTGAAGTTGAAGTTGGTTCAGAAGTAGATGTTGCTCTTGACGCTGTTGAAGATGGTTTCGGTGAGACTCAACTTTCTCGTGAGAAAGCGAAGCGTCACGAAGCTTGGATCGTACTTGAAAAAGCATACGAAGAAGCTGAAACTGTTGTTGGTATCATCAACGGTAAAGTTAAAGGTGGTTTCACTGTAGAACTTAACGGTATCCGTGCATTCCTACCTGGTTCTCTTGTTGACGTTCGCCCTATCCGTGACACTGCTCACCTAGAAAACAAAGAGCTAGAGTTCAAAGTTATCAAGCTAGACCAGAAGCGCAACAACGTTGTTGTTTCTCGTCGTGCTGTTATCGAATCTGAAAACAGTGTTGAGCGTGATGAGCTTCTTGAAACTCTACAAGAAGGCAGCGAAGTTAAAGGTATCGTTAAGAACCTTACTGACTACGGTGCGTTCGTTGACCTTGGCGGTGTAGACGGCCTACTTCACATCACTGATATGGCTTGGAAGCGTGTTAAGCACCCATCTGAGATCGTAAACGTTGGTGATGAGATCCAAGTTAAAGTTCTTAAGTTTGACCGTGAGCGTACTCGCGTTTCACTAGGTCTTAAGCAACTTGGCGAAGATCCATGGGTAGCAATCGCTAAGCGTTACCCAGAAGGTCACAAGCTTTCTGGCCGTGTTACTAACCTAACTGACTACGGTTGCTTCGTTGAAATCGAAGAAGGCGTTGAAGGTCTAGTACACGTTTCTGAAATGGATTGGACTAACAAGAACATCCACCCTTCTAAAGTTGTGAATGTTGGCGACGAAGTTGAAGTTATGGTTCTTGAGATTGACGAAGAACGTCGTCGTATTTCTCTAGGTCTTAAGCAATGTAAAGCTAACCCATGGCAATCATTCGCTGAAGCGCAAGCTAAAGGCGATCAAGTTACTGGTAAGATCAAGTCAATCACTGACTTCGGTATCTTCATCGGTCTTGAAGGTGGCATCGACGGTCTAGTACACCTATCTGACATCTCTTGGAACGTTGCAGGCGAAGAAGCCGTACGTGACTTCAAGAAAGGCGATGAAATCTCTGCAGTTGTACTTGCAGTAGATGCAGAGCGTGAGCGTATTTCTCTTGGCGTTAAGCAAATGGAAAACGACCCGTTCAACAGCTTCGTAGCTGATACTAAGAAAGGTACTCTAGTAAACGGTACTATCACTGCTGTTGACGCTAAAGGCGCAACTGTAGAGATCGCTGAAGGCGTTGAAGGTTACATCCGTGTATCTGAAATCGCTCGTGACCGTGTAGAAGACGCTTCTCTAATCCTAAGCGCTGGCGACAAAGTTGAAGCGAAGTTCACCGGTGTTGACCGTAAGAACCGCGTAATCAACCTGTCTATCAAAGCGAAAGACGAAGCTGAAGAGCAAGAAGCAATGGCTTCACTGAACAAGCAAGATGAAGCTTCGTTCGGTAACGCAATGGCTGACGCTTTCAAAGCTGCGAACAAAAGCTAAGATTGACTTAACTGTCTATTAGTAAAAAGGAGCCGAAAGGCTCCTTTTTTGTATTTAATGAACTCAATATCGTTAAATTGACTAGAAATTTGCACCTAACTCGCTGTGGCTGCTACACTTTCCTAAAATTCCCCTCAATATGACAATTTGATTTCTTATTAGACTAAAAGCTAGTAACTACTCTTTGACTAATTGGCGATCTTGGCGTATTAATTAAATAACTCTATATAAAAGAATAGTGTACGAGGAAACAATGACAAAATCTGAGCTAATAGAAAGACTATGCGCAAAACAAACGCATCTTTCAGCAAAAGAGATCGAGGACGCGGTCAAAGAAATTTTAGAGCATATGGCGACTACTCTGGAAGAGGGTGACCGTATCGAAGTTCGCGGCTTTGGCAGTTTCTCTCTGCATTTCCGCGAACCCCGTGTTGGGCGTAACCCGAAAACAGGTGAGAAAGTCACTCTAGAAGGGAAATACGTACCTCACTTTAAACCAGGCAAAGAGTTGCGTGAGCGAGTTAACGAAACTCTGTAACTACCAAAGCATACATAGACGTCAAATCGTCATTTAGGACGTTAACAAAGGCCAACATTATGTTGGCCTTTTTAATTGTTCACCACGTATTCGTTCGTTCAATGTGTTGATAAATGATGTCGTACTATGCGAATAAACGGCGTAAATACACTAATTTACAGCCATCTGACGCGAAAGGTAGCAATAGATTTGGTGTGCAGTGGTAAACTATTGCATAATGTTCAAAATAGCCTAGTAAAGGAATAACAGCGTGAAAATACTCAAAATAGTTTTAGTATTGATATTGTTTGTCATCGCCTTGGCATTGGGTGCCCAAAACCAAGAGATCGTAAACTTCAACTATTTGCTTGCTCAAGGCGAGTTTCATCTATCGACTCTATTAGGTCTAGTTTTTTTAGTTGCCTTTTTATTTGCATGGGCGATTTTTGGCTCGATGTTATTTACGCAAAAACTGGCCAACCGCAAGCTATCGCGTCAACTGAAAAAGCTTCAGGGTGATGGTACCGAGTTAACTAAGGCCAAAGGTTAGGTAAGAACTCCTTCATGTTAGAGCTTCTGTTTCTGCTACTGCCGATAGCTGCTGCCTACGGGTGGTATATGGGCTATCGTAGTGCCAGTCAAAAAAGGCAGGAGCATTCCAACCAAATTTCGCAGCAATATGTCCGCGGGCTTAACTTACTGTTGTCTGAGCAGTCCGACCAGGCGGTTGATCACTTTATCGAACTGTTGCAAGTCGATAAAGAAACCATCGACACCCACTTGGCACTCGGTAACTTGTTTCGCTCTCGCGGTGAAGTAGACCGAGCAATACGAATACACCAAAACCTGATTTCTCGTTCTGGGTTAACGTTAGAGCAAAAAAATATCGCTTTGCAACAGTTGGCGAAAGACTACATGGCGTCTGGCTTTCTAGACCGCGCAGAAAGAATTTTTGAACAGCTGGTTGAAGAGCCGGCACACCGAGAGCCAGCACTCACACAATTGGTGGCGATTTATCAGCAAACCCGTGAATGGTCAAAAGCCATTGATTACGCGCAGCAACTGCAAAAATACGGTAAGCGCAGTACCAAACGTTCCACATCTCGCTCAATTTCTCACTATTGGTGTGAGCTGGCTGTGATTGAACAGTCGGCAACCAATACACCAAAAGCCATTCAATTCTATAAAAAGGCCATTTCGGCTGATGCTAGATGTACCCGCGCAAATATAGAATTGGGCAAAATTTTCCTCAGTGACGAAAATTACAAACAAGCAATAACGCACTTTGAAAATGTCTTAGACCAAGACCCAGACTTTGTTTCTGAGGTCTTACCTAATCTCGCAGATTGTTACTACCATACAGATAATGAAGCGGGATTGGTTCGATTCCTTAAGCGCTGTACAGAACAAGGTGGCGGGGCATCGGTAGAGCTGATGTTGGCGCAAATCGTAGCGCAACATGAAGGTGCGGCAGAAGCGCAGTATTTATTAACGGGGCGGCTAATTAAGAATCCGACCATGAAAGGCTTTTATAGGCTTATCGATTACCATATTCAAGAGGCCGAAGAGGGCAGAGCAAAAGCAAGCTTGCAAACCATCCAAAAGTTGGTAGGCGAGCAGCTTAAAGTGAAACCACACTTTCGCTGTCGTCATTGCGGCTTTTCGACGCATGCCTCTCATTGGCATTGCCCTTCGTGTAAGAACTGGGGCACCATTAAACCGATTCGCGGGTTAGACGGCGAGTAACTCAAACCAAGAAGATTTAACCAGGAGAAACGATGATCGATCAAAAAGTAATTGTGGCATTAGATTATGAGAACCAGGCAGATGCATTGGCGTTTGTGGATAAGATCGATCCAAGTTGTTGCCGATTGAAAGTCGGTAAAGAGATGTTTACGTTATTTGGTCCAGAGTTTGTAAAGCAGTTGCACGCTCGAGGGTTCAGTGTTTTTCTAGATTTAAAGTTCCACGATATCCCTAATACTTGCTCAAAAGCGGTGCGAGCAGCCGCTGAGTTGGGCGTATGGATGGTCAACGTTCATGCTGTTGGCGGTGAAAAAATGATGACCGCTGCTCGTGAAATTATCGAGCCATATGGTAAAGATCGACCACTACTAATCGGTGTAACCGTGCTGACCAGTATGGAGCAATCAGATCTAGCCGGCACAGGCATTTCAGCGAGCCCTCAAGAGCAAGTGATGCGTTTAGCAAAATTGACACAACATTCAGGGCTGGACGGGGTGGTGTGCTCAGCTCAGGAGTCGTCACTGCTTAAAGCTGAACTCGGTCAAGACTTTGCACTGGTTACTCCAGGCATTCGACCAGCAGGCTCGGCAGCAGGTGACCAAAAGCGCATTATGACGCCGGTAGAAGCGATTAAGGCAGGCTCTGATTACCTAGTGATTGGTCGTCCAATTACCCAGGCAGCGTCGCCTGCGCAAGTGCTAGCGGATATCAATAGCAGCTTAGCTAACGGTTAACAATCAATTGGCCACATCTCTTTTCGATGTGGCCAATTTACATGAACATTATTCGCTTACTGGCGAACCGCTGTGAAACTTAAAATCGGTATCCTTTGTCGAAATAAGCTCAGCTTCGACCTTTCCAAAAAATACCACACGCTCCGTAATATCCTCTGGCGATATCTGTTGAGCTAAGCTCAAATAGTCCTGATAGTGCCGCGCTTCTGAACGAAGTAGTGATACATAAAACTGCTTAATATCTTCATCCATATGTGGTGCTAGAGCGGCAAAACGCTCGCAAGAACGTGCTTCGATGTAAGCTCCAATAATCAACTTGTCGACTAATGTTTGTGGTTCGTAAGTACGCACATGGGAAAGCATCCCTTTAGCGTAGCGACTCGCTGGGACATTGCTGTATGGAATATTTCTCTGCTCTAGGATCTCGAGCACTTGGTAGAAGTGATGAAGTTCTTCCTTAATCAACAATACCATCTTATCGATAAGGTCTTGGCTATAGGGTGAGTTGTTTTTCGCCACTATATTTTTACTTAGTGCATTTTTGCCTTTTAACGTAGTTAAGTCCCCAATGTACCGATAGGCAAAGTCTTCGTAGGGTGTAAACCAAGACAGTAAGTCGTTGCAACTGCTCTTATCTACAGCGTATTTTCTCAGCAGGTACATGGCAGACTGCCCTGCTTTAAGCTCACACAGTAGATGGTCATTGAGAATTATCGGTAGATTCTCAGGTTGTTTGGCTTTATCAATCCATGCGAGTGGTGTTTCGCAATGCAGAAAGTCATGAATGGGATCGAGGAGTGATTGATATGAGTTCATAGTGCACAGTGTCTACATTAAAAAGGTCTACATTAAAAAGGTATACATAAAAATAGGTCTATATAAAAAAAGCCGCGATTGCGGCCAGTTTTTGGGATAAGCAGTTTACCACTTCTTCTTTTCGCCGCCAAAAAGTGCGTCAATGTCGCTCTCTTTTTCACGGTCTTCAATTGCCTGCATTTGTTCAGCTTGTTTATCTTGCTGTCGCTTATCAAGCTCGGCCAGTAGCGCCTGCAATTTTTGGGAAGCGCCATTTGAGTATGCGTCATTTTTAGACGCGAGCGCATCGATACCTTTTTGTAGTAATTGCCGCGCAGTACCGGCTTGCCCGCGCATTAAAGATTCTTTAGCACGCTTGGTTAAGTTTTCTATGTGGATTCGCATTTGCATCGACTCGAGTCGAGCGTTCTCGTTTACGAAAGTTTGCGTGTCCATTCGGCCTTTATTGTGTTCGCTTTTCACAATATCGCGTAAACGCTTCACCAGCTTAAGCATAGATAAGGCTTGTTTATCGTTACTTGGAGATTTAAAGGTGGTGGACTCTTCATTTCCAGTTAGCTTATTGAGCTTTTCTATTTGCTGTTGAGTATTAGCAATACGTTGCTTTAATGCAGGGCTATTGTCGACTTCCGACATCGCCTTAAGTGCGTAGAGTATGCGATTGTTTAAAACGCTTAGCAGCTCCTTGCTGTACGGCAGGTGGTGTGCATTACCGATTAACTCTTCGGTCGCTTCAATGACGGCGTTTTGTTTAGCAAACTCCTGCTTTTTCAAGTTTTCTGCTTTAACGCGGTATTGGAGCATAATGTTGTATGCAATCACCAGTACCAGTAGCACCGCAACCAGAGCGATGATCAATCCCATATTCATAACAAAGCGCCGTTTATCCGTACAATGTGCTAATAGGGTAGAATAACTGATGTTAGGTTAAGGTAACAGTATAATTGCCTCAAAACGCGTTGATTTTGTTTGAAATGGAACAGGATTTTCTGACGATGTGACCCTATTCTAATTGTGAGTAGCTTTATTCCTCCGTTGCAAACCTTTTGAGTAAATTGACTGTCAATTCTTTGCGGATCAGTTTATAACTAAATTCATTAATAGGGACTCATTTAGAAATAAGGGACAGGGATGAAGTTACAGCAACTGAAGTATATTGTTGAAGTCGTCAACCACAATTTAAACGTCTCAGCCACGGCAGAAAGCCTATACACATCGCAACCCGGCATCAGCAAACAAGTTAGATTGTTAGAGGATGAGCTAGGGATACAAATCTTTGAACGTAGCGGCAAACATTTAACGCACGTAACCGATGCAGGTGACGAAATCATTCGTATTTCACGAGAGATTTTGGCTCGCGTAGAAAGCATAAAATCGGTTGCGGGGGAGCATACTAACCCAGACATGGGTACGCTCAATATCACCACTACCCATACTCAAGCGCGCTACGCTTTGCCTGACGTTATTAAAGGATTTACCAAACGTTACCCTAATGTAGGCCTCAATATGCATCAGGGTACGCCTAGTCAAATGTCCCAAGCAATTGCGAAGGGCACCGCCAATTTTGCCATTGCGACTGAGGCGTTACACCTGTACCAAGATGCAATCATGTTACCGTGTTACCATTGGAATCGTTCGATCGTTGTGCCAAAAGATCACCCACTAGCACAACTGGGCTCAGTTTCTATTGAAGATCTCGCACAGTATCAACTGGTCACCTACGTCTTTGGATTCACCGGGCGCTCTGAATTGGATGCTGCATTTAACAAAGCCAACTTAACACCTAAAATCGTCTTTACGGCAACCGATGCCGACGTCATTAAAACCTACGTTAGGATGGGAATTGGTGTAGGTGTGATTGCCAGTATGGCGATTGATGAGAACCTAGATCACGATCTCGTGGCTATCGATGCAAGCCATATCTTTGAAGCCAGTACGACGAGCATTGGCTTTCGTAGAGGCACCTTCTTACGCTCTTATATGTTCGATTTCGTCGAGAGGTTTGCTCCTCATTTGACTCGTCCTGTGGTTGAACAAGCTATTTCGTTAAAAAATAATGCTGAAATAGAAGCGATGTTTGAGGGAATAGACCTACCCGTTCGTTAATCGGCGCATCTTCTCCTACACCTTAGGTTTGCGCGAACACGTATAGCGATTACAATAGGCGCCACTCAATACACAGTGGCGCTTTTTTTTGAAACGATTTGCACCCCTCTCTCTTTGGTTACAACACTATCAGCTGTTATGGCGTACCTCGCCGTTTGTTGAATCCGCGCATTCTTTGCCTGGTTGGGCGACTCAATTCAGTGCGTTGTGGGCCGAATTACAGAAGTTAGACACTCTCCAGATCAGTGAATTTAAACGTAACGATGAGGCGCTGCTCGATTACCTTGGCTCAATTGACCCATCACTAGAAAACTACCACCAGTGGGTAGATGTTCAGTTGTTAGATACCGACAGAGTTCGGCCTATCGACGAGACAGTCTGTGTGGGTATGCCAGGGAATAAGCGCATCCAAATTGAGCGGTTAATCGCTCAGCTCCCCCCGGCACGCCAGCAAGAGTCGTGGGTGGAGTGGTGCGCGGGTAAAGGGTATCTTGGACGAGGGATCGCGTCGCTAACCGGTCAACGCGTGACTAGCTTAGAGTGGCAGCCTAGCCTGGTTAAGGCTGGGCAATCGTATTCTGATAGCCATAGTTTGGATATGCAGTTTTATCAGCAAGACGTCTTTGACAGCGATTCCACCGCATTACATGTTCACGGCCATAATCACTGTGTGGCCCTTCACGCTTGTGGGGATTTACACGTAGAGCTCATTCGCTTGGCCAGTCAACGATTGCCCAAAAGTGTGTCCATCGCACCATGCTGCTATCACTTAATTCGGGGTGATCATTACGTGCCTATGTCCAGTGTAGGTAAAGATTTGGACTTAACGCTGGATAAGTCGGCCCTACGTGTGCCATTGCAACAAACGGTAACCGGCGGTGCAAGGGTGAGCCGACACAGGCAGCAGGAAATGTCATTTAGATTAGGCTTTGATGAGCTACTAAGGGCAGAGCTTTCGTTTAACGAGCAAACTACCGTGCCAAGCATCAAGAAATCTTTGCTGGATGAAGGATTTCAATATTTTTGTAAATGGGCGGCGGATAAAAAAAGCGTCGAATTACCTCGTGATGTCGATTTTGAACACTACCTCGAGAAAGGAACACTGCGATTTTGGCATATGGAAAGGCTGTCGCTTGCACAACAACTATTTCAAAGACCGTTAGAAATGTGGTTAGCATTAGACAAGTGTTTGTATTTAGAAGAAATAGGGTACGAGGTGAAATTAACGGAGTTTTGCTCCCGTGAAGTGACGCCTAGAAACCTGCTTATTCAAGCGGAGTATCCACAATAAACACCGCTTAGCAAAAAGCCCGCTAAATGTTTAGCGGGCTTTGAAGCGTTCAGCACTGTGACGAAATATAGATTAACTGAATTTAGCGATTGCTTCTTCCGGCGCTAGGTATTCTAAGTTAAACCCTTCAGCCACTTCTTTACAGGTGACTTGTCCATGGATAACGTTTAGACCCAGCAGGAAGCCTTTGTCTTGCAATAGCGCTTCTTTGTAGCCAAGGTTTGCCAGTTTTATGATGTATGGCAAAGTTGCGTTGTTTAGTGCGAACGTCGAGGTGCGAGCGACGGCGCCTGGCATGTTAGCCACACAATAGTGCACAACGTCGTCTACGATGTAAGTTGGATCTGCGTGTGTTGTGGCGTGTGATGTAGCAAAACAACCACCTTGGTCTATCGCAACATCAACCACCGCTGCGCCAGGCTTCATCTTCGCAATGTGATCTTTTGTAACAAGTTTCGGAGCCGCTGCGCCAGGAATAAGCACCGCACCAATAACAAGGTCAGCTGAGGTTACGTGCTTTTCTATCGCGTCTGTGGTCGAGTAAACCACTTTAGCTCGTCCTTGGAACTCTTCATCTAAGCGACGAAGTGTGTCTAGGCTGCGATCGAGGATAGTGACGTCGGCACGCATGCCCACAGCCATACGAGCAGCGTTAGCACCCACGACACCGCCACCAATAACTACAACTTTAGCAGGTTCTACACCAGGTACACCACCTAATAGAAGTCCTTGACCAGCTTGAGATTTTTCTAAACATTGAGCACCAGCTTGAATAGACATTCGACCTGCAACCTCAGACATTGGTGCTAATAGTGGTAAGCGACCCATATTATCTGTTACAGTCTCATAGGCTATGCAGACGGCTTTGCTATTGATTAGTTCCTCAGTTTGTGGAAAATCTGGTGCAAGGTGCAAATAAGTGAATAGTATTTGCCCTTCACGCAGCATAGCTCGCTCAACAGCTTGAGGTTCTTTGACTTTAACGATCATCTCAGCTTTAGCGAATACGTCTGCAGCAGTTGGAAGAATGGATGCGCCAACAGCAATGTAGTCTTCGTCACTAAAACCAATGCCAACACCTGCGTTAGTTTCGACATAGACTTCATGCCCGTGAGTAATCACCTCACGTACGCTAGATGGCACCATACCGACACGGTACTCATGGTTCTTTATTTCCTTTGGGATACCAATGATCATCCTGACTCCTCCTAAAAAACTAGTTGTTGTAACTGCCTTGTGGTTGATAATGGCAGATTTAACGCTAGTATAATGGCCACAACATAAAATTAGATGCTAAAGATTATAAAGTTGTAGTATAAATGTTTGCAAGGAAGTAAAAAGGTGGAATAAAAAAATGGTAGATAACAATAATAAGCCGTCCAAGGAGCTGGACCGAATTGATCGCAATATCCTTAACGAATTGCAAAAAGACGGTCGAATCTCGAATGTTGAGTTGTCGAAGCGCGTAGGTTTATCACCTACACCTTGTTTGGAGCGTGTACGTCGTTTAGAGCGCCAAGGCTATATTTTAGGGTATACCGCTCAGCTCAATCCTCAATATTTGGATGCATCATTATTAGTATTTGTTGAGATCACTCTCAACCGAGGTGCACCTGATGTATTTGAACAGTTTAATAGTGCGGTTCAAAAGTTGGACGATATTCAAGAATGCCACCTTGTGTCAGGAGATTTCGATTACCTACTTAAAACACGTGTGTCAGATATGAGCGCCTATCGTAAACTTCTAGGGGATACTCTATTGCGTTTGCCTGGTGTGAACGATACTCGTACATACGTTGTGATGGAAGAAGTGAAACAGAGCAATCACTTAGTGATAAAAACGCGCTGATTCACGAGAAAGAAAACTCAACTCTCATCAGGATTGGGTTTTACTTTCAACAAGGTTACACTAAACAAATATGAGCGGCGCTTGCCGCTTTTTTTGGTCATTAGGAAGTAGAGTCGCTGTCCCTGCGGTGGTCTAGCGACACCAACAACGGTCTTTATGTTTACAAAGCGCGATAAAATCACAATCATCGAACACAGTGGTGTTACATCGGTTAAATCTCGTCTCTCTGGAGGCCAGCGTTTAATGGAAGGGGCTTTTATTCTCGGAATACTTGCCAGTATTCTATTATCTGTAGCTCTGTTTTCTTTTGACCCAGCCGATCCATCATGGTCTCAAACAGCGTGGCAAGGCACGATCAATAATGCCGGAGGTCAAATTGGCGCCTGGCTCGCAGATACCTTTTTCTTCCTATTTGGCGTACTCGCCTACACCATACCCGCGTTACTGTTGTTGTTGGTTTGGGTTTTTTTCCGCCGTCGTCACTCTAACGAACCAATCGATTTGATGATTTGGGGTACAAGAGCACTTGGGTTTACCTTAGTACTTCTAACAAGTTGCGCGATGGCAGACATCAATTTTGACGATATTTGGTACTTTTCATCTGGTGGCGTGATTGGTGATGTGATCACAGGCCTGATGATGCCAATGCTAAACAGTCTTGGTACCACCATTGCTATGTTGTTTGTTTGGGCTGCTGGAATGACTTTGTTTACGGGAATCTCATGGATATCTGTGGTCGAAGGGATTGGCAAGGGCGTCATAGTTGCCACAATTGGATCGCTAAACCTCGTTCGCGGTAAGAGTACACAGCAGTATGAAGCCTCTCTAGAAACCGAAGAGCCATCATTCACAGATATATCGAGCTCGGCAAGCAGCGATGATACTGCTGATGACACCCTAATTAT
Source organism: Vibrio ulleungensis (assembly GCF_016900875.1). Taxonomy (GTDB): domain Bacteria; phylum Pseudomonadota; class Gammaproteobacteria; order Enterobacterales; family Vibrionaceae; genus Vibrio; species Vibrio ulleungensis. Next base: position 525,230 of record NZ_JAFEUM010000002.1, on the reverse strand, counting down.
TGATTCTCCACCAATCAAACCAAGCTCAGCGGCTAAATTTGAAGAAGACACGTCGTTTGCCACCAAAGCAGAGCCTCAAGAATACAATATTCACATACCTTCGGCCGCCACACCCTATCAGGCACTGGAGGTTGACGATGAGCCCGAATTTGACCGCACTGCAAATTTGCATGCAACCATCGATCAATTAGAAAATGATGCTGTGGCGCACCATGATATAGAGCCGGCAACCCAAGAGTTGGCGCCTGCCGCTACGGCTTCAGTGGCAGCGGCGGATCAAACACCGCCATGGGTTGATGATGCTGTAAGCGACAATGAAATCTCACTTGGCGCGATTGATGATATCGATGTTGAGGATTCACCATTTTCTATTGCAGACAAAGAGCCCGAGCGTGATCATGCGGGCCATATTCCACCGACAATCGATTTAGAACAGCTCGATACGATGGATGAGGAGGCGGATAACGACATCGCTTCCAATGCGTTGAATACAGCGCAACCAGAGCCTGAAATTAAGACAGAGCAACAGCAAAATGCAGACGCTTTAGGGGCATTAGTCAATGAAGCGCAGAAGAATATGGCCGGTCAGCAAAATCCGTTCTTAATGAAGAGAGAACAAGATTTACCTAAGCCAACGACGCCAATGCCTACTCTTGAACTTTTATATCACCCAGAGACACGAGATACTTTCATTGATAGAGAAGGGCTCGAAAACATTGCTCGATTGGTTGAATCTAAGCTAGCTGATTACAAGATCACCGCTAAGGTCGTCGACATCTTCCCTGGGCCCGTTATCACTCGTTTCGAACTCGATCTCGCTCCAGGGGTTAAGGTATCTCGTATATCGAGTCTTTCTATGGACTTGGCGCGCTCATTGTCTGCTTTGGCTGTGCGCGTGGTAGAAGTAATCCCCGGTAAGCCTTACGTTGGCTTAGAGCTTCCTAATGTGAAGCGCCAAACCGTCTTTTTCTCTGACGTTGTGGGCAGCGAACAATTTGTCAATGCCAAATCCCCAACCACGGTGGTGATGGGGCAAGATATTGCGGGTGAAGCGGTTATTGCCGATATCGCCAAAATGCCACACGTGCTCGTCGCAGGTACGACAGGCTCGGGTAAATCGGTTGGGGTCAACGTAATGATCCTTAGTATGCTTTACAAAGCGAAGCCCGAAGATCTTCGCTTTATTATGATCGACCCGAAAATGCTCGAGCTTTCAATTTATGAAGGCATTCCGCACCTGCTTTCTGAAGTGGTCACCGACATGAAAGACGCTGCCAATGCGCTGCGATGGTGTGTTGGTGAGATGGAACGCCGCTACAAACTGATGTCCGCATTAGGGGTTCGTAACGTTAAAGGCTTTAATGACAAACTCAAAATGGCCGCAGAAGCGGGCCATCCAATCCACGATCCCTTGTGGCAAGACGGTGACAGTATGGACGCAGAGCCGCCACTATTGGAGAAATTGCCTTACATAGTGGTAGTGGTGGATGAATTTGCTGACCTGATCATGGTTGTCGGTAAAAAAGTGGAAGAGCTCATTGCACGAATTGCGCAAAAGGCGCGTGCAGCGGGTATACATCTTATTTTAGCAACTCAACGTCCTTCGGTCGATGTGATTACTGGACTTATCAAAGCGAATATCCCAACCCGTGTCGCGTTTACTGTTTCGACGAAAACCGATTCAAGAACCATACTTGATCAAGGTGGTGCTGAGTCGCTATTGGGTATGGGTGATATGCTCTACTTACCGCCAGGCTCAAGCCACACCATTCGCGTACATGGTGCATTTGCCTCCGATGACGACGTGCATGCAGTCGTAAACGATTGGAAAGCGCGTGGAAAACCGAATTACATATCAGAAATAACCCACGGCGATCAGTCTCCAGAGTCACTATTGCCTGGAGAAAGCCCAGAAGGGGAAGAAGAGCTGGACGTGCTATTTGACCAAGTCGTGGTTCATGTGACCGAAACACGCAGAGGTTCAGTTTCTGGCGTACAACGTAAATTTAAGATTGGCTACAACCGCGCAGCGCGCATTGTTGAGCAATTAGAAGCACAAGGGATTGTGAGTGCCCCTGGCCACAACGGAAATCGTGAAGTTTTGGCCCCACCACCGATTAAAGATATTTAGGAGTCCCGATGTTAAAATTCTGCGCCCTGTTACTGGTGAGCTTTGGTGTTCTGGCTAACCCTCAGCAAGAGTTGGTAGAAAGAATAAACAAAACCGAGGGTTTTAGTGCTAATTTTTCACAACAAGTACTTAGCCCCGATAATGAAGTGCTTATGGAAGGCGAAGGTAAAGTTGAGATCTCTAAACCAAGCTTATTTCGCTGGACGCTGATGGCCCCTGATGAAGAAGTGATGGTCTCGGATGGTAAAGCACTGTGGTACTACAGCCCGTTTATTGAGCAAGTATCTATTTATGATGCTCAAACGGCCATTGAGCAGACCCCCTTTGTGCTGCTTACTCGCAACAAAAACAGTGACTGGGATAAGTATTCTATAACTCAGCAAGATAACCGTTTTGTATTAACACCGACCGCAATTGACAGCAACCAAGGCCAGTTTTATATCGACATTACGTCAAATGGCGTGGTTGAAGGTTTTAGTGTTGTCGAGCAAGACGGTCAGCGCAGCCACTTCGAATTCAGTCAATTTGCCAGCGCGGTTCCTAACAAAGATCGTTTTGTGTTTACAACACCAGACGGCGTTGAAGTGGACGATCAACGCTCTAACGTAGAGTAGCGGCAATGAGTAACCTCAGTTTGGACTTTTCTGGCGATGAAGATTTTCGCCCCCTAGCGGCAAGAATGCGTCCGCAAACTCTTGAGCAATATGTTGGCCAAGCTCACGTGGTGGGTGAAGGAAAGCCATTGCACCGTGCATTGCAGGCGGGCCAGATTCATTCAATGATACTTTGGGGTCCTCCCGGCACGGGTAAAACAACGCTTGCCGAAGTCGCTGCAAATTACGTCAACGCCGACGTTGAACGGGTCTCTGCAGTGACGTCTGGGGTAAAAGATATTCGTGCAGCTATTGAGCGAGCGCGAGAAAACAAACTCGCTGGAAGAAAGACCATCTTGTTTGTGGACGAGGTGCATCGCTTTAACAAAAGCCAGCAAGACGCATTTTTACCGCATATTGAAGATGGCACTGTTACCTTCATCGGTGCTACCACCGAAAACCCCTCGTTTGAGCTCAATAACGCATTGCTGTCTAGGGCCCGCGTCTACAAGCTAACCTCACTGAGTAATCAAGATATTGAGCACCTGATCAAACAAGCGGTTGAGGACAAAGAACGCGGCTTAGGTGAGCATGAGGCGCATTTTGACGATGGCGTCGTTGCGCGTTTAGCAGAATGGGTAAACGGCGATGGCCGCATGTCGCTCAACTATTTAGAGCTGCTGTATGACATGGCGCAAGAGACCGATGGTGTCAAACAGATCACACTGCCGCTGCTTGCCCAAGTGGCTGGCGAAAAAGTCTCTCGTTTTGATAACAAAGGCGATATTTGGTACGACTTAATTTCAGCGGTGCACAAATCGATTCGAGGATCGGATCCCGATGCTGCACTCTATTGGTCGGCGCGCATGATCAGTGCAGGCTGCGATCCGTTATATATTGCACGGCGATTACTGGCCATTGCTTCTGAGGACATCGGTAACGCCGATCCTAGAGCGATGCAGGTCGCGGTGAGTGCATGGGACTGCTTTACTCGAATAGGCCCCGCAGAAGGCGAGAGAGCGCTTGCACAAGCGGTTGTATACTTGGCGTGCGCGCCAAAGAGTAATGCGGTGTACACGGCATGGAAGCAAGCGTTATCGGATGCACGAAATCTGCCAGAGTTTGAAGTGCCACCTCACCTCAGAAATGCACCGACTAAATTGATGCAAGAGCTAGGTTATGGTGAAGGCTATCGTTATGCTCATGATGAGCCAGGCGCTTACGCAGCTGGCGAGAGCTATTTTCCACCTGAAATGGATACCACTCGCTACTATTTCCCTCAAAATCGAGGGCTTGAGACTAAAATCAGCGAAAAGCTCGACTATTTGCACTCTTTAAACCAAAATAGCCCGCAAAAGCGCTATAAAAAATAGCTTTTTTTGGCTATTGTTAACCGCTATATTTTAAGATTCAAATTTGGTCGTCTTGCGACTCGTCTGACGCCCAATTTTCTCCGTTACATTACGCACAGGAACAGTAATGCTAGATTCAAAATTACTTCGTACCGAACTGGACGAAACAGCAGCTAAATTGGCGCGTCGAGGCTTTGCCTTAGACGTCGATACCCTCCGTCAACTGGAAGAAAAACGTAAATCCATACAAGTTGATGTAGAAAACCTGCAGTCCACGCGTAATTCCATCTCCAAGCAGATTGGCCAAAAAATGGCGGCGGGTGATAAAGAAGGTGCAGAGGAGATTAAGCAGCAAATTGGTACGCTAGGAGCAGACCTTGATGCGAAGAAAGTCGAGCTTGCTGACGTTCAGTCTGAGCTTGAAGCAATTGCATTGAGCCTACCAAATCTTCCAGCAGACGAAGTGCCAGACGGCCGTAACGAAGACGACAATGTTGAAGTCGCTCGCTGGGGAACCCCAAAAGAGTACGACTTTGACGTTAAAGACCACGTTGACCTGGGTGAACTCGCGGGTGGTTTGGATTTTGCCAGCGCCACTAAAATCACCGGTGCGCGCTTTATCGTGATGAAAGGGCAGTTTGCTCGTCTTCACCGTGCAATTGCACAGTTCATGCTAAACCTGCATACCGATGAGCACGGTTACAGCGAAATGTACGTGCCATACCTGGTGAATGCAGATAGCCTATACGGCACAGGTCAACTGCCAAAATTTGGTGAAGATCTGTTCCACACAGAGCCACTAACAGAAAAAGTGAACGATGAAGAGCCTCGTAAACTCTCTTTGATCCCAACGGCTGAAGTGCCCGTGACCAATATGGTACGTGACACCATTACTGATGAAGCGGATCTACCGATTAAAATGACAGCTCATACGCCGTGTTTCCGTTCAGAAGCAGGCTCGTACGGCCGTGATACACGCGGTTTGATTCGTATGCACCAATTCGACAAAGTTGAACTGGTGCAAATCACTAAGCCAGAAGAGTCGATGAACGCACTGGAAGAGTTAACAGGCCACGCTGAGAAAGTGCTGCAACTGTTAGAGCTGCCTTATCGTAAGGTGGTCCTGTGTACTGGTGATATGGGCTTTGGCGCTCGTAAGACTTACGATTTGGAAGTCTGGGTTCCAGCACAGAAAACGTACCGTGAGATCTCTTCATGTTCAAACTGTGGTGATTTCCAAGCGCGCCGTATGCAAGCTCGTTTCCGTCGTAAGGGCGAAAAGAAACCTGAGCTAGTGCACACGCTAAACGGCTCTGGATTGGCTGTTGGACGTACTATGGTCGCGATTTTGGAAAACTTCCAACAAGCGGATGGTCGTGTAGCGATCCCTGCAGTGCTTCAGCCATACATGGGCGGATTGACGCACATCGGTTAATGTAGGCCTGTAAGGCGTTAAAGCATTTTGCAAAGTTTAGTACGGGACATTTTCCAGTTAGGAAGATGTCCCGTAATTTTATGGGGTAACTAACGCGCGTGGCCTTGCCACTTAAACAGATAAGATCCAAGTGCTAAGAACCCTATGGTCATAGCGCACAACACCGCTACATTAGGCCAAACGTCCATCAAGCTAGCACCATCCAACATTATGGCTCTTGCCCCTTCCAGCAGATGAGTGAGCGGGAATACCTTAGTGAGGGTTTGAATAAAATCTGGACTGCCTTCCAACGAAAACCACACACCCGATAACATCATCATTGGCCAAGACACTAAATTAAGCATTCCACCTATAAATTCTTCTGACTCAGAGCGGCATGCGATGAGCAGTGATAGTGAAATAATGGAAGCGGTGCCCAATATGGCTATCAGCAGTAAATCCAAATAGCTGCCTAACATATAGAAACCAAACATGAAGTTACAGGCGATAAAAATACCGCTGGTGATTGCCGTCACGATCAATAGGCGAGATATAACTTGGGCGGACAAAAACTCAAACGCTTTAAGCGGCGTTGCGTTGAGTCGCTTTAGCACAGAGTTTTTACGATAACGAACGATCACATACCCCACACCAAATAGGCATGAAAACATCATGTTCATGGCTAGTATTCCAGGGACAACCCAGTCTAAGTAGCGAATTTGTTTTCCGTCAATGACCCCTTTTTGATATTGGGTGTCTTCTCCTAGTAGTAGCTTCTCAACGATGTACCCATTGGCTGAGCTACTGTTAATCCAATACTGTTGTGACTGTCCTGAGACGACCAAATCCACTTTATGCTGGCTAAGCTTGAGCATCGCTTGTTGCTCGTCGTCGTAAGGAATGAATTCCAAATATTCTAAAGTTTGAAGAGGGTGTGAACTTGATTCGTTTAACACCCCAACTTTATAGAGCGTAGGGTTGTCATTGGAAAATACAAAGGCAAACCCCACCACCATCAATACAGGAAAGACCAAGTTCCAGCCTAAGGCAGAGCGATCACGGGTGAACTCATAGTTTCGGGCAATGAGAATGGCTAAAAATCGTTTAAACATGCTGAGTCTCTTCCTGTGAGTTAGGGCTATCTTTCTCCAGTGAATGGCCGGTGAGTTTTAAGAACAGATCATCGAGTGTGGCTGACTTAACTTGTAAACCTTCTAAACTGATCCCCTGTTTTATCAACGTCGACAATGTAGACTCAACATGATTGCTTTGGATATACCCACGCCCGTTACTGGCCCTAATGGCCTCTTTTGAGGCGGTAGTGCTGAAGTTTTCTTCCGGCAAGCTCACTAAAGCCCCGCTAAAGTGATGTTGTAGAAGCTGATTAGGCACGCCTTGTTCGATGATTTTCCCTCGGCTCATAACTGCAATTTCGTCACAGAGATATTCGGCTTCATCCATGTAGTGTGTGGTTAGGAGAATGCTTCTTCCAGATGCTTTGATATCATTAATCAGGTCCCAAAATAGCCGACGGCTATGGGGGTCGAGCCCTGTAGTGGGTTCATCCAGAAATAGCAGTTGAGGGTCATTGATTAATGCCAGTGCGAGCAATAAGCGCTGTTTTTGACCGCCGGACAGTTTTCGATGATCTTGGTTTAAAAACTCGCTGAGTTGACACTGCTCTATCAACGTCTCAATAGGAGTGGTATGCGGATAAAACGCAGAAAACAGAGTCAGTGTTTCTTTCACAGTAAGGAAGTCTTGCAGCGCGGTATGTTGAAACTGGATCCCCAGTTTCTCGTATACGGTTTTATTGATCGGCTGCTGCTGATACAAAATTTGCCCAGAGGTGGGGGCTACAATGCCTTCAAGCATCTCTATGGTGGTAGTTTTTCCTGCGCCATTGGGGCCGAGTAGACCGAAGCAACTGCCTGTTTTTACGCCAAAGCTAACGCCATCAACGGCTTTTAGCGTGCCAAAATGGCGCGCTAAATCGCGCGCCTCTAGGATGTATTCCATGTGTGATTCCTTTCACAGGGTCGTTATGACCCCTTGCATTAGCGAGGTAGTGTTAGTTGATCACGAAATGTTGTTTGTTGGAAACCGCTTTTTCAATAGCCTCTATCAGCAAGCGTAAATCGGACTCACTGCTGATGTAAGGTGGCATTATGTAGATGAGTTTTCCAAATGGGCGGACCCAAACGCCTTGTTTTACAAAAAACGCTTGTATGGATTCCATCGCGACTGGATGCGTAGCTTCAATCACTCCGATAGCACCTAACACTCTGATATCATGAACATACTCACACTCTAGCAGAGCTGGCATTTTCTGCTTAAGGAACTGCTCAATGTCGCGTACTTGCGACTGCCATTGTCCAGATTCGATGAGTTCAAGGCTTGCACACGCGACGGCGCACGCTAGGGGATTACCCATAAAAGTTGGACCGTGCATAAAGCATCCTGCCTCACCGCCACAAACGATATCGGCTACTTGCTTGCTGGTGAGCGTCGCGGAAAGCGTCATGTAACCACCGGTTAGCGCTTTACCGACACACAAAATATCGGGCTTTATATCAGCGTGTTCTACCGCAAACAGTTTACCGGTGCGACCAAAGCCAGTAGCTATTTCATCACAGATCAATAAGATCGAGTAGCGATCGCACAGGGCACGAACTTCTTTTAGATAATTTGGGTGATAAAAGCGCATCCCTCCAGCGCCTTGAACGATAGGCTCTAATATAATGGCTGCAATGTCTGAATTTCGCTCAGCCAGCAGTGCTTTTAGGGGGTCTATATCTGATGGATCCCACTCTCCGCCGAATACAGAAGAGGGAGAGTCGACAAACAAGTGTTCTGGCAAAAAACCTTTATACAGCGAGTGCATCGAGTTGTCTGGATCGGTCACTGACATCGCCGCGAACGTATCTCCGTGATAGCCATGACGAAGTGACACAAATTTCGAACGGCGCTCTCCTTTACTGTGCCAGTATTGCAGGGCCATTTTTAAACTGACTTCTACCGCGACAGATCCCGAGTCGGCGAGAAACACTTGTTCGAGGTTGTTGGGTGCCATTGCTAACAATTTTTTGCTTAGCTCAATGGCGGGTTGGTGCGTAAGACCACCAAACATAACGTGTGACATTTTATCCAGCTGATCTTTTGCGGCATGAGTAAGAGCAGGGTGGTTATAGCCGTGGATGGTTGACCACCACGATGACATGCCATCGACCAGCGTCGTTCCATCTTCTAAATGAAGATGTACACCCTTGGCGCTGACCACTGGATAGCAGGTCAGAGGAGATAAGGTAGAGGTGTAGGGATGCCAGATATGCTGGCGGTCAAACTCTAAATCCATGTAAAATTCCAAATTACAATCGGTGGACTTTTAACCACCTGTAAACTTTTTGTGTTCTATGAAAGTTGACAGTCTACCTACTCTCGGTAGACTAGCCAATATTAAAACGAAAATCATAAGAAAGGACGCATTGTGGAAGCGAATTTGGAACTCAAGCACGACTGGACATTGGAAGACGTAAATGCGCTTCTTGATCTCCCATTTATGGATTTGCTGTATCAGGCTCAAACTGTGCACCGCCAGTATCAGGAGCACAACTATGTGCAAGTGAGCACATTGCTGTCGATAAAAACCGGCGCATGCCCTGAAGATTGTAAGTATTGTCCGCAAAGTGCTCGTTACACCACCGATATCGATAAAGAGCGATTGATGGAAGTCGAGCGCGTTTTGGATGCTGCTCAAAAAGCCAAAGCGTCTGGCTCAACCCGTTTTTGTATGGGCGCGGCTTGGAAAAACCCCAAAGAAAGAGACATGCCGCTTCTTTCAGACATGATTAAAGGTGTAAAAGACCTTGGACTAGAAACCTGTATGACGCTAGGTATGCTCACACCTGAGCAAGCAGAGCGCTTGTCAGATGCGGGCCTTGATTATTACAACCACAATCTGGATACCTCTCCCGAGTTTTACGGCAACATCATAACGACTCGGACATACCAAGATCGCTTGGATACCCTGTCCCATGTGCGCGACGCGGGCATGAAAATTTGCTCTGGCGGTATCATAGGAATGGGCGAAGGAGTAAACGATCGCGCAGGACTGCTTATGGAGTTGGCGAACCTACCCGTCCACCCAGAAAGTGTCCCTATCAATATGTTGGTTAAGGTAAAGGGCACACCGCTAGAAAATGCCGAAGACGTTGAACCCTTTGATTTTATTAAACTGATCGCCTGTGCGCGAATCATGATGCCTCATTCTGCGGTTCGTTTGTCGGCTGGCCGCGAGAAAATGAACGAGCAAATGCAAGCGCTCTGCTTTATGGCAGGTGCTAACTCAGTATTCTATGGCTGCAAGCTATTAACTACTCCAAACCCAGATGAAGACAGCGATATGTTGCTGTTTAAAAAGCTGGGCATTAACAGTGTTGAAAAGGCTCAAAAACCCGATGAAGTCCAAGAGAGCGAGTTACTGGATCAGGTCGTAGAGCGCGTGGCGTCAAGGCCCACTAAGAACGATTTGTTCTACGATGCCAGCGTTTAACGAGCGAATTCAACAGGCACTTGATGCGCGTCACTCAAAGGGGCTGACACGCACTCTGACCCCGTGTGATGGAGGAAACTCCACCACGGTAAGCATTGCAGGACGTAACTTACTCAACTTCTCCAATAACGACTATTTGGGCTTAGCAAACGATCCGGAGCTTAAAAAGGCATTTCAGCAAGGGATAGACGTTTACGGTAACGGAAGCGCAGCTTCGCCGATGGTGTCTGGCTTCTCTAATGCGCATCGACTACTGGAAGATACGTTGTGCGATTGGTTAGGTTTTGATCGAGCGGTACTGCTTAGCTCGGGCTTTTCCGCTAATCAAGCGCTGCTATTTTCGTTAATGCACCAAGGCGACACGCTGATCCAAGACAAGCTTAATCACGCATCGTTGATGGAAGCAGGGCAGTTGTGTGACGCGACAATGGTGCGTTTTCGGCACAATGATGTAGCGCATCTAAGAGAGCGTATTAACGCAGCTAAGTCTGGTCCAGCGCTGGTTGTTACTGAAGGTGTGTTTAGCATGGATGGCGATCGGGCGCCTCTTGCTGAGTTGCAACAAGCGACAGACCAGCAGGCGTGGCTGGCGGTTGATGATGCACACGGTATTGGCGTGTTGGGCGAGACTGGTGGCGGCAGTTGTGAGCAAGCCAATGTGCGTCCCGATTTACTGATTGTGACCTTTGGTAAAGCGTTTGGTTTGTCTGGGGCTGCAATTATGTGTAACCACTCAGTGGGCGACTACCTTACGCAATTTGCCAAGCATCATGTTTATTCTACGGCCTTTCCTGCAGCGCAAGCCTTTGCATTAAATCATGCGGCCAAAATGATCCAGTCTCAGACATGGCGAAGGGAAAAACTTGCGGAGCATAGCGATAGAATTGGGCATAAATTGGGTCATTTAGCAGGCTATGTGGATACGTCCACACCCATTAAACCATTCATCATTGGGGATGCTGATCAAGCGGTCGCCGTGGCAAGTGCGATGCGACAGCATGGTATTGCATTGACGGCAATACGACCGCCTACTGTTCCACCTAATACTGCTAGGTTGCGTATCACTGTAACGGCGGCGCATAGCGATAAACAGGTTGAAACGTTGTGCCAAGCCCTCAATCAAGTTGTAGAGGAGTAACTGTGGTCAGTTGTATCGAAGCAGAGGCTCAAAACCACATTGATAGCATTGTCGTCGATTTGCGCGATGAATACCTGACGCAATCGAGTATGGCGAAAGAGGCAATTAGTCACGCCTTTGATCGCGCAGCAAAAACGTATGATGCCCATGCGCAATTTCAACGTGACGTTGCCGATTGGCTTATGTCAGAAGTGGCGAGCGATCTCACTGGATTGCATTTTCTCGATCTCGGTTGCGGCACCGGATATGTAGCTCAGCAGTTGATTGAGCGGGGAGCACATGTAACCTGCGTCGACTTATCTCAAGCGATGCTCGATCAGGCAAAAGCAAGGCTTTCCTCAACACAAACACGTTTTGTACAAGCTGATGCAGAGTGTTTACCTTTTGCTGATCATAGCTTTGATGGTGTTGTCAGTAGTTTGGCTTTGCAATGGTGTACCGAGCTTTCGCATCCGCTAAAAGAAATGAAGAGGGTGCTTAAACCAAACCGACAAGCGCTTTTTACCAGTCTAAGTGAAGGGTCATTATACGAGTTGAAACAAGCGTGGGCTGAAATTGACCAACATCAACATGTGAATACTTTTTGTCATACAAATAAGATAAAAATTGCGTTACAGCAAGTTTCTCCATGGGACAACTCATTACACTGTCGTCAATTTGTGATCTGGTACAGCAGTGCATTGAGTCTAATGAAAGACTTAAAAGGTATTGGTGCAACACATGTAGATGGCCGCAGTACAGGGCTAACTTCGCGAGAAACTCTACGTGATGTCGAGCGTTATTATCAGCGATTTGCTCAACCAGATGGTCTCCCTGCAACCTATCAAGTCTGTTTAGGAATTCTTTAATGACACACACGCTATTTATTGCTGGAACGGATACCGATGTCGGCAAAACGGTAGTTTCAAAAGCGATTTTGCAAGCTGCGGATAAAATGGGTATGACAACCATTGGCTACAAGCCTGTCGCTGCGGGTTGTGAGGTTACTCCGGAAGGCAATCGAAACTCAGATGCACTGCATTTGCAAGACGCCGCTAATGTGTCCGTTGCCTATGACAAGGTAAATCCTTACGCGCTTTTAGAGCCTTGTTCGCCACACATAGCGGCAAAGTTGGAAGGCGTTAATATTGATGAGATCGTACTATCGAATCAACTCCAAGAGCTGAAACAGCAAGCCAACTTCGTATTGGTTGAAGGGGCTGGCGGATGGAGAGTGCCAGTATCGGACAGTGAATGCCTGTCTAGTTGGGTTCAACAGCACAACTTACCGGTCATATTGGTGGTAGGTGTTAAATTGGGATGCTTAAGTCATGCGATGTTAACGGCGGAAACCATCGAGCGGGATGGCCTTAATATTGTTGGTTGGGTGGCGAATCGTGTGAACCCAGGTGAGAAACACTACCGCGAAATAATCACTATGCTAGAGCAGAAAATCAATGCTCCCAAGTTGGGGGAGATCCCTTACATGCCGAGCGTCAAAAAGCGTGATTTGAGCAAGCATATCGATTTAACACTGATTCTATAATCAATTTTGTTGACACCAACAATTGAAAAACCACGCAAATGCGTGGTTTTTTGTTAAAGGGTATGTTCTGACTATAGGGTGGTGTTAGTTGTTTTCTTCTAGTCCCATAAAAGCGGCTTGAACGTCTGCAATTTGCTGTTGTTGAAGCTGAGCACGATCCTCAAGACCCAATTGCGCGGCCGCTTCCTCTTCGCTAATTCCAAGATGGCACATAAGTAAATCGATGGCCATTTGATGGCTTGCATTGGCTTCCATATTATCTCTCCTTGTCGAGAATCTATTGCTCTCTGTCTTGTGACCTGACTTTACCACCCCATACGTGAGGAGCAATAAGACCAAAGTCTAAGCATAGTTAGGCGCACCGTTTATAAGAGTTAGAACGTTCATTTTAGTATCATATTGTAACTAGACCTTGTAACTTCGAAATAGCGCGCCAATATATACACATAAGTAAAATGATTGTGGAGAGATTCAATGAAGCGTATTGCTTTATTTTTGGCGACTAACTTAGCGGTAATGCTAGTGCTAAGCGTCGTATTAAACATTGTTTATGCAGTAACAGATGTTGAGCCAGGCAGTTTATCCGGCTTGTTAGTCTTTGCAGCACTATTTGGATTTGGCGGGTCATTTATTTCGCTAATGATGTCCAAATCGATTGCTCTTCGCTCAGTTCGTGGACAAGTAATCGATAGTCCTCGCAACGAAACAGAACACTGGCTAATCGAAACAGTAAAGCAGCAATCTCAGAAAGTAGGTATTGGCATGCCGACGGTGGCGGTGTATGACTCTCCAGACATTAATGCGTTTGCCACAGGGGCCAAGCGCAACGACTCATTGGTTGCCGTATCAACGGGTCTACTGCGCAATATGTCACGAGATGAAGCCGAAGCTGTACTAGCACACGAGGTCAGTCACATCGCTAACGGTGACATGGTCACGATGACCCTAATGCAAGGGGTCGTAAATACCTTCGTAATATTCTTATCACGTTTTATTGCCAATATCGTGGCAGGCAATCGTGATGAAAATGGTGGCGGCAGCATGATGGTCTACTTCGGCGTCTCTTTTGTCCTAGAAATGGTGTTTGGTATATTGGCCAGTTTCCTAACACGCTGGTACAGCCGTAAACGCGAATTTGCTGCTGATGCGGGTGCTGCTGAACTAGTGGGCAGTCACAAGATGATTGCAGCACTTGAAAAGCTTAAAGTAAGCTACGAGCCGCAACTTGAAGGCTCTATGATGGCGTTCGGCATTAACGGTAAACAGCAAACCTTGAGTGAGTTACTGATGACTCACCCACCGCTAGACAAACGCATAGATGCGTTGCGTAGCCGTCGTAATTTCTAAATTTACGAGTTAACCTATAAATTGGGGCATTTACTGTCGATGTAAATGCCCTTTTTTGCCTCAATTTTCAGATATTTATCATCAATCCACTCATTACCTAACATAACTCTCATTATCTTTAGCATTAACGGTTTCTCTCGTGCTGTGGATTATTTATTCAATGATTTTGTCATTTTTGCGCCGATGAGAGCCTGTCGAAGCCTTAGACAGTGCGGCTTAAAATACCCCTGCATAGTGCGTTGAATCGCCAAGAAATTGCATAAAAAAGTGGTGCTGTTGGCAACAATGTAGTACCCCTAAAGGGTAAAAGGTTTTTTTTTACTAACCAATTGATCCAAAAGCTCTCTTTGATTCGTAGATAACTACAGAAGCAAACACTTAGGATATGAAAATGGACATTTCAACGGTTTCTCAAGTCTACAGTAAGTTGAGTAAGGACAATCTCAACTCACTTTCAGACATCTACCACCAAGAAGTTATTTTTGAGGACTCAGCGCACACTATTAACGGTTGGAGCAATCTACAACGTTACTTTGAGAATCTTTATCTCAACGTGAACAGCTGTGACTTCGAGATACACAGTGAGCATCAGTCTGACGCTTGCGGCTTTTTAGTGTGGACGATGCATTTGTCTCACCCAAAGCTCAAGGGTGGGAAGTCGGTCGCGGTTCAAGGCGTAAGTCACATCAAATTCGCTGAAGGCAAAGTGATCCATCACCGTGACTATTTCGACATGGGAGAGATGCTGTATGAAAACTTACCTGTTCTAGGCAGTGTAATCCGAACCATCAAGCAGAGATTGGGTCAGTAGATGTTTGAGATAAATCATCAGACCGTATTGGTCACCGGAGCGACGTCTGGCATTGGCCAGCAGGTTGCTCAAGATTACGCCAAGAAAGGGTGGAACGTAGTCGCGTGTGGACGCAATCAAGCTAAGCTTGCAGAGCTTGCGCTTAAATTTCCGAACATTGCGACTTTAGCCTTTGATATCACAGATGCAAAAGCGTGCCGAGAAGCTCTCAGCGGATTAGAGCCCTGCCCAACGCTGTGGGTGCTCAATGCGGGTGACTGCGAATATATAGATGACGGTGTCATGGACGCCGCGCTGTTTCGACGCGTTATTACTGTCAATGTCATTGGGTTAAGTAATTGTATTGAAGCCATTCAGGACCAATTTACAGCAGGACATCGATTGGCCATCGTGGGCTCGATTTCGAGTGAACTCGCACTGCCTAGAGCCGAAGCTTATGGGGCATCAAAAGCCGCAGTAAAATATCTCGCTCATACCTTACGCATGGACCTCGCAGCTAAGCAAGTTCATGTGTCGGCCATATTCCCGGGGTTTGTGGAAACACCTCTGACAGATAAAAATAATTTCGCCATGCCAATGATCATCTCAGTTGAGCAGGCATCTAAATCTTTGATTGATGGTTTGAGTAAAGGAAAGAGTAATCTCTACTTCCCGCGACGTTTTACCAGCATTATTAGATTGTTAGGGACGTTGCCATACAGCTGGCAACACGCACTTATTGGGCGTTTATTAAAACAGCCATAAGCGATGCGAGCTTCTCCCAAACACCATCAGACAGAATTGAGGACAATCAGATGAAAATTGCAATAATCGGGACAGGGATTTCAGGGCTAACGAGCGGCTATTATCTTCACAAACAGCATGATGTTACCTTGTTTGAGGCGGGCGATTACATTGGCGGCCATACAGCCACAATCGATTTTGAGTGGCATGATAAGGACTATCGCGTCGATACCGGCTTTATTGTTTACAATGACCGAACTTACCCTCGGTTCATTAAAATGATGAACGAAATAGGCGTAACCGGTACGCCAACTGAAATGAGCTTTAGCATCCGCAACGACAGCAGCGGATTAGAGTATAACGGTCACTCTCTAAGCACCTTGTTTGCGCAAAAACGAAACTGGTTCAATCCTCGGTTTTACAGCTTCATCCGCGAGATACTTGCGTTTAACAAACTGGCTAAAGCGTCAGCACACGATGATACAGTCACATCTGAAACGCTAGGCGATTTTTTGCAGACTCACAAATTTAGTGACTACTTTTGTGATAACTACATACTCCCTATGGGCGCTGCTATCTGGTCTTCAACGTTGGCCGATATGCGAGGATTCCCACTGCGCTTTTTTTTGCAGTTCTTCCTAAACCACGGACTTCTTGATATCAAGAATCGTCCTCAATGGTACGTCGTTGATGGTGGTTCCAAAGCCTATATTGAACCGCTGACTCAAGGTTTTAAAGACCGTATCAGGCTTAACAGTCCTGTTGAGCGTGTAGAAACCGACAGTGCTGGCGTATCAGTGACTTCTAACGGCAAAACAGAGCGTTTTGATCAGGTAATTTTTGCCTGCCATTCTGATCAGGCTTTGGCTATTTTGGGTGAGTCGGCGAGTATCGCTCAGCGAGAAATCCTAGGAGATATGGCGTATCAAGCAAATGAAGTTATATTGCACACCGATACTTCTTTACTACCAAAGCGTCAAGCCGCTTGGGCATCTTGGAATTACTACCTAGATGGACAAAAGGGTCAGGCAGCGCGAAAGCCCGCCCTTACATACGACATGAATATACTTCAGCACATAGAGAGCGAACACACGTTCTGTGTCTCTCTTAATAGCAGCGAACGTATAGATAAAAGCAAAGTCATTAGGACGTTTAGTTACGATCATCCGGTGTTTACGCTTGAGTCTAGAGCTGCACAGCTGCGCAGAGATGAAATTCAAGGGGTGAATGGACTGTGGTTTGCTGGCGCGTATTGGCACAGCGGTTTTCATGAAGATGGCGTACGCAGCGCATTAGATGTTGTTGAAGAGCTTGAGCGTTCTTTACAAACCACCGATGCACCTCGAGGCGTTGCTTGATAGCAGGAGATTCTGATGAGTAGTGATGGTAACAGCACATTAATGGTAGGGAGAGTCTCACATAGGCGCTTTACGCCTCAATCTCATCACCTAGATTATCCATTGTTTATGCCTTGTATTGATGTGGATGAACTCGATGACCTAGCCAAGAACGTATGGGGATTTGGGTATCGTTGGTGGCATTGGGCACGATTTAAGCGCTCCGATTATGTCGGCTCTACAGGCGATATAAAACAAGCAGTTCAAAACAAAGTGTATGCGTTGACTGGTGAGAAGATCGACGGAACGGTCAAGATGGTGTGCCACCTTCGATACTTGGGTCTCTACTTCAGTCCAGTCAACTTTTACTACCTCTACGACGAGAGCGGGCAGTGGCGCTATATGTTGGCGGAGGTCAGCAACACGCCGTGGAACGAGCGCCATTACTACGCTGTGAATGCCGATGCTGGGATTGATCACATGAATTGGCAGCAACAGAAAGCCTTTCACGTGTCGCCTTTTAATCCCGTAGACCAACGCTATCGGTGGAAACTCAAGCCGTTAACCAACACTCTCATGGTGCACTTAGAGTGTCATAAGCCAGCGGCCAACCGCGCTGGCGAAGATGAACCGCCATTGAGTACCAGCAAGGTATTTGATGCAACGCTGAAACTCAAAGCAGAACCACTTAATTCAAAAAACTTGGTGTGGCAGTTGATCAAAATGCCTGTTTTAACAGTAAAAGTAGTCATTGGTATTTATTGGCACGCTTTCAAGCTGTGGAGAAAAGGGGTTCCTTTATACACCCACCCAGCGAAACAAAAATAGCTACAGCCAATTATTAACAAAAACCTGCATGACAATAAAGGGAAGTACTATGTCGTCAATATCCACCCAAACAAAAAGTGCAACACTCAACGAACGTAGCCAACTTGGATCTGTAGAGGTCGGAAGCGTACACGCAGGGATGAGCCGTATGCAGTCCGCTGCAAGACAACTCATGCTGTCAAAAATGGCTTTCCTACAACATGGCAGCATTACGTTGATTGAGCAGTTTATTCAGGGTGAGGGCACACAAACGCAGGTTTTTGGAGACAGTGATCATCCTTTGTCTGTCACCATAGAAGTACATCATCCAGATTTTTATCGTAGAATGCTTACAGGCGGCAGTATTGCTGCTGGTGAAGCTTTCATGGACGGTTGGTGGAGCAGTCCTAACTTGGCTCAAGTCATGGAGTTGATGGCGCTCAACTTAGCGACACTCGATGCGATTAGTCAAAAATCCAGTTGGATCAAGAAATCCGCATACAAAGTTGCCCATTGGCTGAATCGAAATACGCAGGCCAACTCTAAGAAAAATATTCACGCACACTATGACCTAGGCAACGACCTATATGAGCTTTTTTTAGACTCTAAGATGTTATATTCATCAGCTATTTATAAAAGCACACAAGACACACTAGAGCAGGCTCAAGTCAACAAGATGGATCGTCTTTGTCAGCAACTTAACTTGCAACACGGTGAGCACGTGATAGAGATTGGGACTGGTTGGGGCGCTATGGCCATTTATATGGCACAGAACTATGGTTGCCATGTCACAACGACGACCATTTCAAAAGAGCAACTTGCTTATGCCAAACAGCGTGTACACGAGTTGGGTTTAGAAGACCGCATTACCCTTTTAGAGCAGGACTATCGAGATCTTGAAGGGCAATTCGACAAGCTAGTGTCGATTGAGATGATAGAAGCGGTCGGTAAACAGTTTCTAAAATCCTATGTTGAAAAATGTAATCAACTATTGAAACCGGGTGGCAAGATGGCGATTCAAGCGATCACCATTGCGGATCAACGTTATGACCACTACAGCAGCAATGTTGATTTTATCCAAAAATACATCTTCCCTGGTGGTTTTTTACCCTCGACGACGTCTTTATTGGCCTCTACAACAGAATACAGTCAGTTGGTGTTGAGGGATCTGCATGACATTGGCCTCGACTACGCTCAAACGTTAGCAGACTGGGACAAACGGTTTAACTTGTCGATAGAGTCTGTTAAATCGCAAGGCTATGACGAGCGTTTCATCCGGATGTGGCGCTATTACTTAGCGTATTGTGAAGGGGGCTTTCGCGCGAAAAGCATCAGCACCGTTCAACTTACTTTTGATAAAGCGGCCTCGTAGGGGGACTTATGCAACGTTCAGTCATTATTGGCTCCATCTGGTTTCAGCTTTTATGGTTTATGGCCGTGTTGGGACGGGAAACGTTGATATGGCCGCTGCTTATCCTGGTTGTCGCCACGTACCTTTGGAGCTGGCGCAACCGCGTTATCTCTTTTGAGTTAGTCGCCTTATTAGGGTTTGGACTAACGATTGATTTTATCCATGTTCGAGTGGGTGTTTTCCAATTTGAAGCGGCTACCATTATCGGTTTGCCAAGTTGGTTAGTGTTGTTATGGTGTATGTTCGCTTGGTATGCGGTGATGATGAAGCCAGTTATCCAAAAAGTGAAGCCGTTGATAGTCGTCATTTTTGGCGCTGGTGGCGGCACATTAAGTTATATCGCAGGTGCTCGCTTTGGTGCTGTTGAATTGCCTTGGGGTATATGGCATTCATCGATAGCGCTTGTTGCTGCATGGACAGTGTTATCCGCCATTATTGTTACAATTAATCAAATCCAAATGAGATCCGATCGCCAGCGCACTGCGTACAAAGAGAACAATCCTATTTAAACGCAGCAACTCACTATGGCAACTTGTCACCTCACATCCCTTATTCGCTCGATTGCTTTTGCAGTATCTGTTTCTTTGCTGACGTTTGGCGCAAATGTGTCCGTTGCAAGCGATGCAGCCAAACAGCCTGTGAGCGAGCAATGGCAACAGTGGAAAATGGTCGGAGAAGCTGACTTAAATGTACTGTTCTTCGATATTTACACGTCAAGATTGCTTTCTCCTGATGGTCAGTACCAAGTGGGCGATGATGTGACACCTCACCCTATTGCACTTCAAATCCGTTATGAACGTTCGATAAGCAGTGATCAATTGGTCAGCGCAACGGTAAAGCAGTGGCTTCTGCAAGGTGTTGAACCGGCATTGGCGAATCGTTGGGCTAGCCGATTAACGACGCTGTTCCCTGGAGTAAAAGAAGATGACCGCTTGTTGTACGTGACAGATGGACAAAGCGGCGAGTTTTATTTTTCCAGAAAATTTGCGCCATTTACTGCCTTGGGAAAAATAGACTCTGAACAGTTCAATGATGCTTTTCTTGCTATTTGGTTATCACCCAACACGGAATATCCAGACCATCGTTTGGCTTTAATAGGGAAAAAATAGATGACTACTATACGAAAAAAGGGACTTAGTCTGCTTGCTTTAGGATGGTTAATGCTCTTGGTTGGCTGTAGCGCTGACCTCACTGAATACAGAGAAGCCGGTCCGAATTTTGATTTGTTTGAGTACTTCGAAGGCGATACAGCCGCATGGGGTATGATCCAAGAACGAAGCGGAAAGCAGACGCGTCGTTTTGATGTAGCTCTTAAAGGTACTGTCGACGGAGACACCTTAACGCTGGTTGAAGATTTTGTGTTTGATGACGGTGAGATTGATCAGAGAATTTGGGTTATAACAAAACTTCCTAATGGCCGTTACAGTGGTCGAGCTGAAGACATCATTGGCGAGGCAAGTGGCGAAGAGCAAGGAAACGCATTACGTTGGTCTTATGATTTCGAGCTTCCTTATGGAGATTCAACCATCAATGTGTATTTTGACGATTGGCTTTACCGCCAAGACGATAAACACGTGTTCAATTTGACCTCGATAAGAAAGTTTGGCATTGAAGTGGCGACTCTAACGTTATTTTTTCAAAAGCAGTAACCAGAGATTGCCAGGCGAGCGTATAAGAGCGCAGAGAGGCTAGTGTGCACGGTTAAAGCAAACACAAACTCCTTCATTGGCCTTTTACCTTAGACTAGCCGTTGCAGCCTTGTAATTCGGCTAAATGGGATTTTACTAGCGTGTTTCGGATAGCTTTCTCAATAGGTCTGCATTGACCATCTCCAAAGCGCTTAGTGCTGTAGCAGGATCAATATTGTTGCTTTCCAAAAGATAAATAAGGTCAACCGCAAGTTGCACATCTTTAGGTGCGGATTGCAAAGGGTGGTTATTCGCTTTCACGCCATCTTCGGTGTTTTCATCGCTCATGTTTGTCGTCTCGTGCGTAGTTCTGTTGTTCTCGATTCTCTTCTCGTTCTGGCAATTTATTTTTAAGCTGTTCGATAGCTCGTTGGCACCTCATTAGTCGCTGTTCTGTTGCGAGTAGTGCGGATTCGGCATGAGGGGCACGGCCAAAACGGTGAAACTCTTGCCGTTTCGTTGAAACCAATGTGGTAAGGCGCGCCTCCCAAACTTTGAGCTGATGGAGCTCGTCATATAAGGTCGTGGTCGGCTTAGCTTGGTAAAGGGCTACTGGATTGTGAAGAAGCTTTATTACTGCGCTCAATTGGTTCTCAACGATCTCGCCTAAGTATTCAACTTCTTCAATCTGTTGCAATTCTACGCAGCGTGATAGCTCAGCAATATTATGCTCTATCTCGCTAAAATACGGGGTGAGGACGCGGTGGCTGTGGTTAAACACCCAGTCATCAAAGGCCATTTTCGAACGTGGAGGGTTATTTTGATCAAACGTCTGCGCTTGGATTTTCAGTGACTGAGATAACGCTGACAGTTTGTTGACCATGACATTGCTCATTATCGACCTTTATGACAAAAGTGTTCTCGGTTTGCGCATGCAACAAGCGCATATTCGCAGCTTAAATAAACCAAGCTTCAAACGCCAACTTTATGGCTAATACGCTAACAACAGTGACAAACACGGGGCGAATGAATTTGGCGCCAAACCTGATCGCAGAATGCGCGCCAAAATAAGCGCCAGCCATCAAACAGACTCCCATGGTTAACCCTAAGACCCAGTTTATGTGGCCTAAAATGGCAAAAGTCACCAGTGAGGTGAAGTTACTGGTAAAGTTCATCGCTTTTGCTAGGCCGGACGCAAGTAATATATTAATACGATATAGCGCCATGCTACTGACGGTCCAAAATGCCCCAGTACCTGGTCCCGCGACACCGTCATAGAACCCCAAACTTAATCCCTGTAGCCATTGCTGCTTGGTATGTCGTTTACTCGGCTCCGGTAGCACGTTGGTGTTGGCATCATGTGATTTGTGAAACACGGTGTACATTGCAGCCGCGAGAATGACCAGTGGTAAGAACTTCTCTAATAGCTCAGTAGAAATGAGATCAACAATAAGGGTCCCTACCGTCGCACCAATCAAAGTCGCGATAAACGCACTTTTCCAAAGAGTAGGATCAAACAGCTTTTTCTTATAGTAAGTGATGGCCGCCGTAGAAGAGGCAAACGTTGCCGCGAGTTTGTTAGTGCCTAACGCGATATGGGGAGGTAGCCCCAATGAAAGCAGTGCGGGTACAGTCAGCATACCGCCGCCACCGGCGACTGCGTCAATAAATCCTGCGGCAAATGCCACACAAGCTAAAATGATGAGCGTGGTTGGCTCAATAAATTCCATACTGATCTCTATTTATGAATGGTGCGCTTGAAAGGAGGCAGCGAATCAAGCAGCAACTTTCCATAACGTTTGGTGACAACCCTGCGGTCTAAGATCACAACTCTACCAGAATCTTTTTCTTTACGCAGTAGGCGACCGGCGGCTTGAATCAACTTTTTACTGGCTTCAGGCACTGCAATTTGCATAAATGCATTGCCACCTTTGTCGGTGATGTATTCGGTGTGGGCTTGTTCTACAGGTGAAGTCGGGACGCCAAAGGGTATTTTGGTAATAACGACGTTTTCAAGTAGCGCGCCTGGTAAGTCCAATCCTTCAGAAAAACTCCCTGTTCCAAACAAAATGGAGGTTTTTCCTTGCTTGATCAATTTGCCGTGACGTTTCAAAATCGCGTTTCTTGAGGTTTCTCCCTGCACTTGCAGTGCCCAGCCTAATTTGGTCCAACGTTTTTGGACAGAGTCGGCGACTTTGTTCATTTGCCAGTAGGACGAAAAAAGGATCAGGTTGGCTTTATCGGGCATTATCCAGGTGTCGAGCAATTCTGATAGATGCTCTGTGTAGGCTTCAACTTGTGGCTCGCATGGAAACGAGGGTACTAATAACTCGGCGTTATTTGGATAATCAAAGGGTGATGCTAAGGCCAAATAGCGAACCCCATCTTTCTCGTCCAGCGATACCCCTGCTTCACGAGCAAAATAGTCGAATGAGTTGAGCGCGCGTAATGTGGCCGATACCAACACTGCACCGACACACTGACTCCAAAGCATTCTGTCTAACTGCCAACCGACTTCCAGTGGCGAAACAGAGACCAAAAAGTCATCTTTATCCGCAATGTACTCCAACCAGCGAGCGAGTGGGGCACCTTTATCACGAGGTGGTTCTGCCATGAGCTGCCAAACTTTTGTTAAATTTTCTAAACGGTGAATATAAAAACCTAATTCTGCCATTGCAGGCTCTGCGAGTCGGCTAGAGACTTGACCATCTTTGACTCGCTCGGCGATAAGGTCCGAAATTTTCCCAACCGCATGCAGTGCTTTTTCACTGTGGCCTTTAAGCTCTTTGCTCTCTGCTTGTAGCCAGTCAGGGAGGAGACCATGCTCAAAACGATAGACTCCTTCTTCAAATTCATTGGGGTCAAAACGCTTACTCAGTTGGCTAAGTTGCGGGATAAGTTGCGCAATTTGACTTTGCAGTTCGTTTTTAAATCGACTCGATCGGCTTTCGTCTGTTAACCCAATAATCTTAGGTAGCTGCTTGGTTAACGACTCTAACCAAGACGCGCCTCCTTTTAAAGTGGCTGATGCCGAGGCGTGATCACGACAGACCCTAGGCAGGTGATGAGCCTCGTCAAAGATATAGAAGGTATTGTTAGGTTCCGAAAGTATGATGCCTCCCCCAAGATCTAAATCGGCCATCACCAAGCTGTGGTTGGCGATCAACACGTCCGCTCTATCCAGTTCACTGCGAGCTTTTTGGAACGGGCAGTGGCGATGTGCAGGCAAACTGTTATTACAGCTGTGCTTATCACTCACAATGGAGTTCCACAGTTCATCCCTTATCGGTGACTCTAAGGAGTCTCTTTCGCCGTCCCATTTTCCTTGATTCAATTTATCGTATAGCTGTTGCAAAGTTTCAGTATCACTTTGCTGCGGCTTAAACTCAAACATTGCTAGTTGGCCTTCGTCTGCACCAGAAGCTATTGCGAGCTTTTCTGCGCAGCAATAGCGTTGCCGTCCTTTTACTAATTGAAAACTAAACTCAAAATCGGTGAGTCGTCGATAAAGAGGTAGGTCTTTATTAATCAGCTGCTCTTGCAATGCCACGGTTGCTGTAGAAATGACCAGTTTCCGATTGTTTTGTTTTGCAACAGGAATAGCGGCCATTAAGTACGCCAAAGATTTGCCAATGCCGGTACCTGCCTCACCAACTAAAATGCGGTGATCGTTGTTGTACTGGCCTGCCAGCGTCTTTGCAATCTCGGAAACAAGGTAGTTTTGCGCTCTTCTAGGAATAAAGTGCGGTAACTGATGTTGTAAGTTTTGGTAACTTTTGCGAATAGATTGTTGGATGTTTGGATTAAGCATTAGTGTGACCTGCGTTGTGTTAGGGACATGATAACACAGCTGAAGCCCCCATAAATAAAGGGCTGCAGAGAAGGTAAATAAATGTTTTTCTGAGCTAAATCACAAAAATATTCACAACTTCAATAATTTTTACTTGTTATTAAACTACGAAATATTATGTGCCTTATCACTTTTTTTTGGCATTTTATGTTGTTTTGGTGTTATTTATTCACCTTGTTTAGTTTATCACTCTCTAATGGGGTGAAAAATGAGCGCTGAAAAAGTGTTCGAAATAGGGGGGCAAAAAGTGTTGTAGATCAACAAAGTGACTGCAAGCTCTTGTTTTTAAAGTCTTTATATTTTTTTGTTGTTATTTTTTTATGCCGTTGACAACCTTGAGCAGATGACGCAATCTTGTTTTCGAATTTTGAAGGCGCTGATGGAACAGTGTGGAACTGCTCAATTAGCTCTCAAGAAAACTAAAAGGGAATGAAATGGAATTCCCAACTCTAAGAAAAAGGCAGTGGATTAAAATGAAAAAGACTCTATTAGCACTTGCAGTTGTAGCTGCAGCTGGTTCTGTTAACGCAGCAGAGCTTATGAACACAGGTAACGTATCTGTAACTACAGATGCTGACTTTGAAGTGAAATTGGTTTTTGACCCGTATGAGGACGATGCCAAAATTGAATACGATGGTGCGGAAATTGGCTTTGCTGCAGAATCAGTAATCAGCGATGACTGGACTGCTTTCTTGAAGTATGGTCTAGAAATGGAATACGATTCAGGTGACGTTGTTTCTACCGATATCGTTGCTGGTTTTAAATTCTACCAGAACCACACTATCGAGTTTGGTCAAACTTCTCACGTACTTGACCTTGGTAACAACCAAAGTAAAGACCTAGGTATTGATTTCGATAACAGTGAACTACCTAATGTAGAAGACATCATTGTGTACATGTACACTGGTGAAGCATTTGGTGCAGGTTTCTCTTACGACCTTAACCGTATTGAAGGTGGTAAAGACGACAACTTTGCATTTTACTTAGACGCTACTTTTGGCGGTCTTTACCTACGTGGTGATGCTGGTGTTGGCTCTGAACTAGGTGTTGACGAAAGAGTTTATGGTGTTAAAGGTACTTACACTGCTGACGTATTCTCTGTAGGTGCTTCATACGCAGCGACTGATACAGATGGTACAGATACACTATCAATCATTGATGCTTGGGTTGGTTTCTCAGCAGGTCTTGACTGGTATCTAGGTACTCAGTATGGTAACCAAGGTGATAACTCTGGTTACAACGTATACTTGAATACTAACTACGCATTGAACGACGTAGTAGGTCTATACGCTGAAGTCGGTTACGCTGGTAACGATATCGCAAACGTTAAAGACGACGGTGCTGGTGGTTCACTCGGTATGACTATGTCATTCTAATCAACCTTTGTAGGTTTGAACTTGTAAAGGGTTGCTTCGGCAACCCTTTTTGTATTAAAAGGATGTGAAATGTTTAAGAAATCGTGTTTTATATTCACCTTAATGGTGGCAACCAACGTATCTGCCGCAGAGCTAGTAATTGATAAGCCAATTTCTGCAATGGCACTTAATGGCGTAGCCTACAGTAATAACACTGTGAATCTTGAACCTGGCAAACATCAATTAGTGGCTCGCTACTCTTATCAATTAGCTGAAAAAGGGAACAAGAAAAAACGAATTCAGTCGGAAGTAAAGGTATTCGAGATTGACGTGTCTAATCAAACAACGATTAACTTATTCGCGCCAAAGTATGCGAGGTACGCACAAGCGAGTCACGCGTTTAATAATGACAAAATAGAATGGAAACTTGAAGATCAAAATGGCGAGCCAGTCGATTATACTGTTAATTTTATCCCAGGTAGGCCTGGTATGCTTCCTTATGGGGATATTGAGCGGGTTGTCGAAGATTACAATAGCAAGAATGATATCATTGTAGACCAGGTTTTGGGGATCATCACTTCGACTTCGACCATGGTTGGTGAAGTTGAAACTTCAGATACAGAAATGCTAAGTGATTTAGACGCTGCCCAAAAGCATTATTTACTATTGAATGAACAAAATAGAAAGGCCTTTAAAAAATGGCTGATCGATATTGAATAACTCTGGCATGGCTCAACGCGATTCGAATGTAAATTAGTGTCAACGATCACGTTAAGTGTGTAAATGAATGTAAACAACCTTACAATTGTGTGACGTAAATCCTATATTTTGTGTGTGATTAAGATGGACACGCAAGATTTCCACCGACATTTTTGGAGTGGACCTTTGTGAGGAATACGTTATGAGAGCACTTACAGTACTTAGCGCTGCACTATTGATGAGTTCTGCAGCATTCGCAGGCGAGATGGAAAGTATTCATACTAACCAAAATGCCATTTTTATGTCCGATGCTGTTGCAACACAAGCTGAAGCTGAAACTCTCGGTGCTGCCTATATTGAAAAATTAAGCGCGACACGAGACATTGATTTGGCGCAAAGCCTACCAACACCACATCGCAAAATTGACCGTCGTAGTATGAGTCTCGATTCTACAGAAATGAACGTTATTTCTGAAGAAGCAGATGATGGAACCACAGAGTATTTTGCACAGGTCGAAATTGGTTATTCCTACACCTATCGCGATGAGAAATAGTGTAGTTTGATTCGAATATGAGAAAGAGCTTGGCTAGTGCCAAGCTCTTTTGTTTTGTGTTTACAAAAACGTTACAATAGTAACGGGAAAACTGTTCAAACGGATTTGAATGAAACTCAATGTAAAGTTCACCGCATTACTTGTCGTCATGATGATTTTCATCGAGGTGACGGTATTTAACTCAGTGCAAAAATTTGCTGAGGAAGTGGTGGCGGACGTCTTGGTCAAATATGGCGAAGCTATAGCCCAGTACGATCAAGAAAAATCGTTTTCTCCTATCATGGAAGAAGCGCGTTTGATGCGCAAATTTGCCAAAGAGCCACAATTACTAAACTGGGTGGCAAACCCAACGGATCCTCAACTATATGCAGCGATCCAACCCCTTTTAGAAACCTATCGCTGGGCCTTTAAAGGCAACAATTTCTATGTGGCGTCTACTGCTAATCTTGGCTACTACTCAAACAATAAAACCAACGATTTCGAAGAGCAGTTATTTCGTTATCAACTTGATGACACCAAAAATACTGATCGATGGTTTTTCCGCTTTGTCGAATCAGAAAAAACTTCACGTATTTTAAGTAGTTATGACGAGAACTTGCACATCAATCGTTTATGGATTGATCATCAATTAAAAGATGAAAATGGCGAGGTAATAGGCGTTGTCGGTACTGGAATGGAGTTTAGCCGTGGCTTAGAGCCGCTGCTTGGTGGTCGTCACGAAGGCATCGATACCATTTTTATTGATGCTGATGAAATCATTCAGATTTACCGTAAACGTGACCCCTATTTTGAAGACGACATCATCACCGGCCAGTATCAACTGTTACCTATCGAAGACTACATCATGAATGATGTGGAATATGCGAAGTTAAAGAGAGAGCTCATATCGGCTCAAGACTCATCAAAAACCGTCAGCACCATCATAACTCAAAACAATAAACGTTATCTCTACGTAATAGACCATATAGAGTTGCTCGATTGGTACGAGTTAACGGTAATCGATATGGAGGTCATATTTCCAAGTAGTAAGTTTACCTCGCTGTATGTGGTACTTGGAGGGATCATCATCCTGCTTGTAGTTATTGTAAACTTGATGCTGCAGCGTTGGGTGACCAGCCCCATTACCGAGTTGGAAGAAAAAACCTGGATCATTACTCAGCCCAATACGGATTTCTCTAAGGTAGTGTTTTCACGCAAGCCAGGTGATGAAATCGGCGCGTTGATGGATAATTTCGAAAATATGGCAAAAGCACTTAAAGTCAGCCGCGCTGAACTTGAAGAAAAAGTGCAACAGCGTACAGAAGCACTGGATAGGCTAGCCAATGTCGATTCACTCACTGAACTGCTCAACAGACGTGGTATGGAGCGTCAACTTGGCCAAGAAATCAATCATATTCGCCGAGATAGGCATCGAGTTGGACTTCTGTGTATTGATGTCGATAACTTCAAAGAAATCAATGACACATTGGGACATGATAAAGGTGATCAGGCATTAGTGTCGGTCGCAAATTGCATCAACACCATGATCAGAGACTACGACAGCGCGAGTCGATGGGGTGGTGATGAGTTTTTGGTGTTAATCCGTTTAGACAAAGATATCGATCTTGAAGATGTCGCACAGCGTTTGCGACGTACCGCCCGCCAAATTGAAGTCTCGTCCGAAGATAAAGTGGTCTCGATGTTAATGAGTGTATCGATTGGTGGCACCGAGCTTGACCATACTAGTGTTTTGAAAGAGGCTTTAAGCCGAGCTGATTCAGCGTTATACAGCGCTAAACATGCAGGGCGAAACTGTGTTAAATTATGGGAAGATTTGGAACCTCAGCGTAGTAATGGGAATCACGCATAATGAAAAATATAGACCTTTGGTACGTGGTCAGTGAACTCGCTGGTCTCGTAAAAAGTGGTGGTCTTGCCGACGTTGCAAAAGCGCTTCCTAAGGCATTACAAGAGCAAGGTAAAGAGGTCGCCATAGCGCTTCCTGCTTACGCAAAAATTACAGAGCAACATGAAAGTGACGTTGTTCTTTCTACACAACTCACTCACTGGCCTCATACGCCATATCAAGTTAGGCATATGCTATTCGATGGGGTGAGCGTTTATCTGATTGAAAACGATCACTATTTCAATCGCCCTGAAATGTACGCAGAGAATAATCAGGCTTACCCTGATAACGCGGAACGTTTCAGCTTTTTTAGCTCGGCAAGCCTAGATTGTCTAAGTAAACTTGAGCTAAAGCCAGCCATCGTACATGCTAATGATTGGCATACTGGACTGGTCCCGCTATTGTTAAAAGTGCGCTATCAGCACGATGCTTTTTATCAGTCCATGCGTTCTGTAATCACTATTCATAACGCAGTCTTTCAAGGCAATTTTGCGCAAACTGAACTCTCTTCCATCCAAGAGTTGGTGAACCTTCATGACGATAGAATACGTGTTGGTCACGATGGGATTAGTATGCTTAAAGCGTCTATTCACTATGCAGATAAGATCAATGCGGTGAGCCCTAATTACGCTGAAGAGCTGAAAACTCAACTAGGGTCTCATGGCTTGTGTAACGACTTTTTGTCTCGAAGTGAGGATTTAAGCGGTATTGTGAATGGGTGTGATTACAGCGAATGGGATCCTCAAACAGACGCCTATCTGCCTCAAACTTACAAGCCAACTAAAGCTAGTTTAAAAGCGGGTAAAAAGGCTTCTAAGCGAGCACTGCAACAGAAATTAGGCCTTCCAGAGTCCAATGCACCGATGTTTGGTATGGTGTGCCGTTTGACGTATCAAAAAGGTTTTCACTACATTATTCCCATTCTAGAGCAATTTTTGTTATTGGATGTACAACTGGTTATCGTCGGTACTGGCGATCCGGAAATTGCGACAGACTTGGAGTGGCACGCTAATTTGCATCAAGATAAGTTTAAGTTTGTCGAAGCATACGATAACGAATACGCGCACTTGGTTGAAGCAGGCTCAGACTTCTTTTTGATGCCTTCTGAGTTCGAAGCGTGTGGACTAAATCAGATATATAGTATGGCTTATGGAACCTTACCGGTGGTCCGTGGGGTTGGTGGACTAAAAGACACCGTTAAAGATATTGACCAAGATAGCGACAATGCAACGGGTGTTGTATTTGATGCACCAGAATCAAGTGCGCTTCTGATTGCGTTGCAGCGCGCCATCTTGTTCTACCTGCAAGATCCAAAAAGGTACAGCGATGTGCAACTGCGGGGCATGAAGTCGGACTTTGGTTGGCATATTGCAGCTAAAGAGTACGACACCATGTATCAAGCAGCAATGCAAAAATCGCGGTAATCAAAAGCTCTGTAATTTGAGTGCCCGTTGTTACAACGTCTCTTACTCTTAAATTGAGGCTTGCCCAATAGACAATGCCGAAGCTGTATCAGCTTCGGCGTTTTTATGAGCAAAACTTAATCTTTAAGAGTGTGAATGAATAAACGTGATCGAAGCTCGATTAAACTGTTTAGGTTTTTCGACATTGCACACATGGCCACATTCAGCCAGTTCGAGTAGAGCGCTATGTTGATGCTTTGCTACCATCTCTTTGACTGGCGCAATAAACATATAATCAAGCTCGCCCATTAAGTAAAGCGTCGGGATAGAGAGCTCATTTTCTTTAAAATACCGCATCATAGGGTTTACGTCAGCAGCCAGCTTAAACCATCGTTTGAACTCTTTTTGGCATAGCTTTCTCGCTTCCCTAACGAACAGGTGGCGACTTTCTATTTGCCCTCGCTGTGGCATGACAATATAAGCAAAAAGCTTATACAGCCACATATAGGGCAGTACGTTTTTACTTAAGTCGCCTAGTTTAACTAAAAATTGAGATTTACCGTTTAAACGGGTTATCGCGCCCCCCAATACCATGGTTTTAACGCGTTCTGGCTCAAGCTCAGCGATGCTTCGAATGATGATGGTGCCCAACGAAATACCAACAAAGTGAGCTTGGGTAATGTTGAGATGATTAAGAACTTCAATAACGTCTTGAGAGACCATTTTGAAGGTGTAGTGACTTGTAACGAACGCTTTCGTTGATGATTGTGAGCGGCCATGTCCACGCAAGTCTATAAGAACGCAGTTAAAATGTTGCTTATATTCTTTAAGCTGTTTAAACCATATCGAAGAACTGCCACCCGCACCATGTACAAACACGACCCACTCTTGACTGGTCGGGTGTGAATAGATTTTGTGATAAAGCATATTTCTTCTAATACCTAATGAGTTTATTTCTCATTATATCGTAGTAAAGGACCAAAAGGATCACTGTCTAACTATTGCTACCACATTGAACGTTTGTCTTTAATGGGCTGTAGAGCACTGCCAGCAAGCACCAAACTGCGGTTCATTCTCCTCACCGCAGTGTTCACAGCGCCAACTGGGCTGTGAGGTGTCGTTGGCTTGATTAACAAACTCTTGCACTATTTTTTCTGCTTGATGCTGCTGAGTAATGTCCAATAACCAGACATAAGGGTCGCTGTCATCGGTTAATGGCAGTTCACCCTTGAGCGAGAAAAGTGCATCGCCGCGAACTTCAACTTGAATACGTTGAGAGCGAAGAAGCTCACTTAATAGATGCGCTTCGGTAGGGTTGGCGGCGCTGTAGAGTTTCATGAGTGTTTTTCATCCAAATTTGGACGCACTTTTTGCATGATCCATTTGGCGATAATCGGGAACAGGCCCAGCAATACAAACGACCCAATTACGGTTGGTGACGCAATCCCAGACAACGAATCAATCTCGGCCAGCTGAGTACCTGCATTCAAATACACCATGGTGCCAGGCAGCATGCCTAATTGGCTGACTAAATAGAATCGAGACACTTTAAGTGGTGTAAGACCCATTAATAAATTGATTAGGAAAAACGGAAACACTGGGATCAATCGCAGCGAAAATAGATAGAAGCTACCGTCTTTTTCAATGCCCTCATTAATAGAGCCTAGCTTGTCACCAAACTTGCTTTGTACCCAGTCTCGTAGCAAGTAGCGGCTGCTAATAAATGCGATGGTAGCACCGATGGTACTGGCAAACGACACCAACACCAAGCTTGTCCAAAAGCCAAATAGGGCGGCGCCTAGCAGTGTGACGACAGCGGCGCCCGGAATCGAGAATGCAGTGACTGCTACATAGACTGCGAAATAGATTGCAGCAGATTGAACAAAGTTATCTGCAATAGTTTGTTTTAACGCTTCGTGTTGTTGCTTAGCGTTTTCTAACGTGAATAGGTCACCAAATGAATAACCTAGTCCAATAATGACTAAAACAAAGATTAGGCCAAGAAATAGTTTTTTGTTCATCTTACAGCTCCATGACGATGCGTCTTCCATAGTAGACAGAGGCACTATGTGGAAAATTTCATGGAAATACAAACTTTTTGTATTGCTTGGCTTTTTAATTGAGGTTTATCTAAGCGCTCGTCAAAGAACCCGACACTCTCTCTAATAATTGTTTGCGTCGTTCATGGCTAATGAGTGACCAATGCATGCCTTTAATCGCACCTTCAAGTGCCCATAGCAATTGAGTCTTTGGCTCGACGTCGTGGCTTATACGGATTGCATTATACGCGTCACTGGCGCCTACATTTTGCAACTGTTCAACTGAGACAATGCCCGCTTTTTTCAGCATACGCTCTGTGGCTAGACGCATGTTGGGTAAATCCTTAAGCCGTTTCTTTTTTTGAACCGAGGCGAGTTTGTCGTTTTTAGCGTGCTGGAGAGACACTCTCGCCAAAGACAAAACCTGGTCGATATCCTCACAGGTAGCTTTAGGCACTAAATAATAGCTAGTGGTGACTGGGAACCCTTTTTTCTGATAACAATAAGGAACCATACCTAATGATAGGTAATTAGGGAGTAGTGCGGTATTACTGCGAAGCGCAATACCATTGTCGACCAAAACGGCGAACATAACGTCGTCGACAAATAGGCCAAATCCACCGAACATTGAGCGCGCTTTTAGCGTGTCACCAAGAGGGGAGAGTACGTTTAAGGCTTGGGTTAACTGCTTTCTATCCATGTCTTATTTTTCCGTAGGCATGATGGTACTAATGCGTTACTGAGAATAAGTGATGAACATGAAACTATTGTTAGGGCTGCGTCAATTCGCGCAAACAAAAAGACCAGCACAGGGTGCTGGTCTTTAAATTGGGAGGGGTGACGTTACTTTAAGTTGCGCACACTCTGACGTTCTACAATCTCAGGGTGCATTTCAAAGATTTGTTTTTCGTGCTCTTTATCTTTAATGCGCTCAAGCAAAATTTCAAACGCTGTTTTGCCTACACGACGCTTTGGTTGGTGCACAGTAGTAAGCGGCGGGCTAAAGTAGCCTGCAAGATCAATATTGTCGTAACCTATTACGGATACATCTTGAGGTACGTTTAATCCTCGCTGTTCAAGGCGACTGATTAACCCAAGTGCCATGATGTCGTTGAAGCAGAATACCGCACTCGGGCGTTTTTCTAAGTTTACGATGCGATCTGCAATCTCAACCGCAGTGTCGGCTTCAAAGTTACCTTCAAAAATCCATTCAGGATTCAGTGTTAAGCCTGATTCTTCCATGGCACGGCGACAGCCAGCGACACGTTCAATACATGCTGACTTTTCGGCTTGTCCTGTTAGACAAGCAATGTCCGTATGACCGTTTTTGATAAGGAATTTACCTGCAAGGTAACCGCCTTCTTCCGAGTTATCGATAATTTTATCTGCTCGAGAGCTTTCAGGACCCCAGTCCATGATCACTTTAGGAATATCACTATGTGCATCCAGCATTTCACGCAGTTCTTCTGTTAAATCAGAGCACATAACAAGCATGCCATCGACGCGTTTCTCTGCAAGCATTCGAATGTAATCGCGTTGCTTTTCGTATATTCCGCCTGTGTTACACAAGATGAGCGTGTAACCTTGGCGGTAACAATAGCTCTCTACTCCATCAACCACTTCCGCAAAAAACGGATTGGTCGACTGGGTAACCAGCATGCCAATGGTTCGTGTTGAATTACACTTAAGACTACGGGCTACGGCAGAAGGAGCGTAATTGAGCTCTTTAACGGCTTCCATAACTCGTTGTTGGGTGCTTTCGGCTACAAATCGAGTTTTGTTAATCACATGCGAAACAGTGGTGGTGGATACGCCCGCCAGTTTTGCGACGTCTTTGATTGTTGCCATAGTATTTCCTGTCAATAGCGAAAATTAGCTGGGGTTGGTAAAAGAGGACCCCAACTCAAAAAAGAAAACGTTTGCGTGAAGATAATAGCTTAGTTTTTATGGGGTCACACAATATCGGTTTTTAGGCTAAATGTCATTGCGGTTTAGCAAGATATTGTAGGTCCAATTCACAGAAACGAACCACGAGCTCGCAAACCGCAGCATAGAACCCAAACTCATCGACTTGGCGGCATTTCTCCGAAAATTGAGGTACCCAACTTAGCACATGGTGATCGAGAAACTCAGCCTGTTGCACAAAGGCATCTTCTAAATGAGCCTCTTTTTCCAATTCATTACTTTTAATGATCAAGTGCCCTAAAAAGTCGAGTTGGATTGCGATGTGATCGGCGGGCTCATTGAAGTTTTGTCCGATACTGACATTATGCTCGGCCAACAGTGCGGCCATTTTTTGTGCGGGTTCGCCATGTAACTGTTTGTTTTCAGTTAGATACACTGACGCATAAGGTAAGGCGCTACTTTTATCTGTGGCTAGAAAGGCTTGACAAAAATCGGCGGCAAGTTCCAGTTGAGCATCATTTCTATCTTTTAAACGATTGAGCGCCGTGATCATTTCGTCTACAGCTTGCTTTAACGCGGGGTTTTGTGCAAGACCGGTTAAAAATGACCGTATTTCTGGCGTATGGTAGTTGTCGAGTTCGCATTGTGCCAACTCTTGACTCAAAAGGCTCGACAGCCACCAATAAATTTCTGCGCGTTGCTCGTTAAACGCTTTAACTTCTTGCACCTTTTCAATCCGTTAATCTGTTTTGCATAGCTAAAGTGTAACTGAAACCGTCAAAACATAAAGCACGGAATACTGATTAAAAGGATTTTGCGTGCTGCAAACGATCACTGGTTGCTGACAGTTTCTTTCATCCAGTGCCACCACTGGCCAAGCTTCTCGTGCCAATAGAGCTCGGTTTGCTCTAGGTAACTGGCGCGGGGAGTGTATTTTGACCATGGCTGCTCAATGTCACGCTGTGCCATAAAATTGGTCGGGGCCGGTATAGGGTCTAAACCGACACGTTCAAACTCGATTAAGGATCGCTGCATATGGCTTGCAGAAGTCACCAACACCAAACTTTTTTGACGAACGAAACCGGCAGCTTGCTGTGCTTCCTCTGCAGTATCTTGGGCAGATTCTAACAGCACGATGTCCGACTTAGACACACCCAATGCAATTGCGACTTTGGCCATCATACGAGCATGGCTTGTATCTGTCCCACCAGAATAGCCCGATAAAATCAGTTTTGAACCTGGGTAAAGACGATGTATGGAGATACCTTCAGCTAAGCGCATTAATGCAGTACGAGATAACTCAGATACAGGGCTAATGGAATTGTCCACTACATGAGAGTGTCCTAATACCATGATGTAATCGATACTGTCGGCAGAGCCGGTAAACGACGTGTGTTGACGCTCCATAGGCATCAATAAAGAAGACGATACAGGGTAGTAAGAGACGCTGAATAACCCTGCTAATGCAGTGAAAATGACCATGCAACCGAATCGACGTCGGCGAGTAAACATGATCAGCGCCAAGCCAATAAACCCAAGGATTAACAAGGCTGGCAGTGGCATCAACAGTGAAGATATTATTTTTTTTGCTTCAAACATTCTAATGCAGTCCGAAAATTGCTCAGTTAGTTACAAAAACGAGGATTTCCTTTTTTCTCGCCCAATGAATGTGCCACAATAGGCTCAACTTAATTTTTGGAACATCATACTCTAAAAATGGTGAGTCACGATCGCAATTTCGACGATATCGCCCACAAATTTGCTAAAAATATTTACGGTTCTGAAAAAGGCGATATTCGTCAAGTCATACTGTGGCAAGATTTGTGCGATATTCTCACACATTTCCCTTCCTCTACTCTGAATATCTTAGATGCAGGAGGCGGGCTAGCGCAGATGTCTCAAAAACTGGCAAAGCAGGGTCATAATGTCTCCTTATGTGATGTGTCGCAAGAGATGCTCTCTTTAGCCAAAAAGGATATACACGCTAACGGATTGGATAAACAGTACCAGTATTTACACACTTCTGTACAACAACTTTCGCAGTTGTCTTTACCCAAATCTGACATCGTGTTGTTCCATGCTGTGATGGAATGGCTTGCTGATCCGGAAACTGCGCTAAAGTCTTTGCTCTCGGAGGTAGTGACTGGTGGGATCGTGTCTGTCATGTTTTATAATCATCACGGCTTAGTGTACAAAAATGTTGTGTGTGGCAACCTGCCTCATGTTTTGAAAGGAATGCCACATCGCAAACGATTTAAATTACAACCACAACGTGGGCTGCTTCCTGAAGAAGTCTATCAATGGATCGAGTCACAAGGCTTCAGCATTCTCGGTAAATCTGGGATACGTTGCTTTAGTGACTACATTGGCGATCGTGAGTACCTCGGTGATTACACCGATGATGACGTACTCGAGCTAGAGCAACAATTGTGTCGTAAAGAGCCGTATGTCTCGATGGGACGCTATATCCACGTGTGGGCAAAGAAACAATAGGAACTAAAATGAGTCATCATTTAGATTCAGCGGATGATCACTCGCTAGAAGGTGTGGTGGATTGGGTGCAGCAGCATGACTTTTCCGTCAATCTTACACCAGAGAAGCTGAGCTTTTTGATCGCTATCGCGCTGCTTAGCCAAGAAAAACTCGATGAAGAGTTAGGAGAAGGTGAGTTACACGATGCCTTCAAATTGGTCAGTGACCGTTTTAGCGATACCGGCGAATCCAGCGCTTTTCGAGCGAACAATGCCATTAACGACATGGTGAAGCAGCGCCTCATTAGTCGTTTTACCAGTGAACATTCAGAAGGAGCGGCAATCTATCGACTGTCGCCTCTTGCTGTGGGCATCACCGACTACTACCTGCGTCATCGGGCTTTTTCTAAGCTTAAGCTGTCTATCCAGCTCTCTTTAGTCTCTGCTGAGCTAAAAAAGGCCGCAGACAATGCAGTCCAAGCGGTGACTGAAGAAGACTGGCGAAAAGAGGTGTACGCCATTTTGAAGTATTCGGTCAACGAAATATTTGACCAAATAGATCTCAATCAGCGAGTCATGGATGAACAGCAAGGCGAAGTTAAAAACAAAATTGCCGAACTGCTTAATATTGATTGGCGCGAAGCCATTTCTGAGTGTGAAAAACTGCTCACCGAAACATCCGACAACCTCAACGAATTGCAGTCTTCGTTGCATGCTGTGGGTGATGAGTTGCAAACCTACCTCATGGACTTGCAAGACGCGGTCTATGCACAAGATGAACTGGATTATATTGGTAACCTACTGTTTGGATTACAAACTAAGTTGGATCGCATAGTAAACTGGGGCCAGCAGGCGATTGATTTATGGATTGGCTACGATAGGCACATTCATAAATACATTCGTACGGTTATCGATATGGATAAGAATCGCGCGTTCAGTCAACGACTGCGTGAATCTATACAAAATTTTGAATCTCTGCCGTGGCAATTGGTTGTGGCAGACGCTGAAAAGCTGCTCGATCTCCGTGACGAGTCTATGGTACTTCGCGATCAAGAGGTGACAGGTATGGTACCTCTTGAAGTAGAGTATCAAGAATACAGTCAAGTGAACGATCAGCTGTATACAGCCATCTCTAACAAGTTGAGTGCACATCAGCATCAACACCGTTCCATCGATCTTGGTCAGGTTTTAAAAGATTACCTGGCTGAACATCCCCACGCGCAACATTTCGATATCGCCAGAATGGTGGTCGATCAGGCCGTACGACTCGGATTCTCAGAGTCTGACTACGCGGCGATCCAACCTGAATGGCAATCTATAAACAATCGAGGCGCAAAGGTACAAGCAAATGTTATCAACAAATTCTGAATCAGCGCTAACTGAAAACTTAGCCAAAGCGCTGGCAAACTCTCTATTTCCAGCCCTCGACAGTGCCCTTCGTGCGGGTCGTCATATCTCAAGGGATGACCTCGACAATTACGCGCTGCTGTCAGACTACGAAATTGACTTAGGCACCTTTTATCGACGCTACAACTGTGAGTTGGTTCGCGCGCCAGAAGGTTTTTTCTATTTACGACCTCGTTCAACCAGTTTGATTGGTAAAAGCGTCATGTCTGAACTGGATATGTTGATTGGTAAGGTATTGTGTTTCTTGTATTTAAGCCCAGAAAGGCTTGCTCAAGAAGGCGTATTCAGTAACCAAGATCTTTATGATGAACTTCTCGCTATAGCTGACGAGAAAAGGCTAATGCGCTTTGTTGGCTTAAAGGCCACAGGGACCGACTTAGATCGCGAAAAACTGTTTGAAAAAGTGCGCGGCTCTCTTCGCCGACTCAAGCGTGTAGGCATGCTACTGCCTATTGGCGATACCAACAAGTTTAGTATCAGTGAAGCTTGCTTCCGCTTTGGCGCGGATGTTCGCTCTGGTGAAGACATTAAAGAAGCACAACTGCGCCTGATCCGAGATGGTGAAGCCGTTGTTGAGCCAAAGCACAGACAGGCATCGTTACTGGACGAGCAGACCGAAATAAACCATGACACAGAAACACATCAACAGCAGCTGGAAGGTGAAGCATGATTGAGCGCGGTAAATATCAATCGCTAACCATGATCAATTGGAACGGATTTTTTGCTCGTACCTTTGATATTGACAACTTAGTCACCACACTTTCCGGTGGTAACGGGGCGGGTAAATCCACCACAATGGCGTCATTTATTACAGCGCTCATTCCCGATCAGTCACTGCTCCACTTTAGAAACACCACAGAGGCAGGCAGTTCTAGCGCGTCTCGTGACAAAGGCCTCTACGGTAAATTGCAGCCTGGTGTCTGTTATTCGGTCCTTGAAGTGATCAACTCGCGCAATCAGCGTCTGCTTTTTGTGGTAAAACTGCAGCAAGTTGCTGGGCGCGATAAAAAGGTCGACATCAAACCGCTGCTTATTCAAGGATTGCCAAGTGCTATCAAACCTGCCGAGTTATTAACCGAGACCCTAGAAAACGGTCAGGCTCGAGTGCGTCAACTTAATGAATTAAAAGAGTTTGTTGCGAATATTGAAGGTGTGCAATTTAAAGCCTTTAACTCTATTGTGGATTACCATGCGCAAATGTTTGAGTTGGGCGCATTGCCCAAAAAGCTTCGCAACAGTAGCGATCGCTCAAAGTACTACAAGCTCATCGAAGCCTCTTTATACGGTGGTATTTCAAGCGCGATTACGCGTTCTTTGCGCGACTATTTGTTGCCGCAAAATGGTGGGGTTAAAAAAGCGTTCCAAGACATGGAAACAGCGCTGCGGGAAAACCGAGCCACGCTAGAAGCGATCAATACAACCCAGCGAGATCGAGATCTGTTCAAACATCTACTGACAGAATCTACTAATTATGTAGCGGCGGACTACATGCGCCATGCTAATGAGCGTTCGCAGAAAATTGAACAGGTGCTTATACATCGTCAAGCTGTGATGT
Source organism: Vibrio ulleungensis (assembly GCF_016900875.1). Classification (GTDB taxonomy): domain Bacteria; phylum Pseudomonadota; class Gammaproteobacteria; order Enterobacterales; family Vibrionaceae; genus Vibrio; species Vibrio ulleungensis. The sequence goes on along the minus strand of NZ_JAFEUM010000002.1, from coordinate 485,339 downwards.
CTCAAAAGGGTGATTTGATCAGCCGAAACGATTTGTTGAATAAGGTCACTCAAGAGCTCAGCGACATGGCTGAGCAAGAGCGTTTTATAGAGCAAGATCTTCAGTCTGCCAGTGACCACTTGCAATTGATGCAAACCGCGCTTCGCCAACAAGAAAAGATACATCGTTATCAAGATGATCTCGAAGAGCTCAGCGAGCGTTTAGAAGAGCAGATGATGGTTGTTGAAGAAGCGCAAGAGCTTCTTTACTCTCAGGAAGAGCAGCTTGAACTGAGTGAAAGCGAAGTCGACTCGCTAAAAACGCAACTTGCTGATTATCAACAAGCTCTCGATATCCAGCAAACTCGTGCTCTGCAGTTTCAACAGGCCATAGAGGCGTTAAATAAAGCCAGTGATTTGCTCGAGCGTGACCTCTTGGACTTAGACGAGGTTACTGAGCTTTCAAAACAATACAAAGACCAAGAAGCACAAGTTACTGAGCAGTTGTTGGCGGTGAGACATAAGCTCGACATTAGCCAAGCTGCGCAGCAACAATTTGAACAGGCATTTGAGCTAGTCAATAGCATTGCACCAAATACCGCCCGAATCGACGCTCACGAAGTGGCGAATCAACTATTACAAAAAGCCCAAGACGGACAGACGGCGCTGAGTCAACGCTCGCATTGGCAGTCTCAGCAAAAAGATGTTTTACAGCGCATAGCAACGGCAAACAAAGCGCAGCAGTTGCTTGAGAAACTCGCCAAAGAGTATCAACTTCAGATTTCGCAATCGTCGGATTTGGAGTTGGAAAAAGAGCAGCAACGAGAAGTGCAGTATTCGGCAGAAGAGCAGTTAGAATCGGCCCGTGAAGAGCGGGCAGAACTCGAGCAAAAACGCCAAACACTGCAAGCTGAGGTTAAGCGATATCAATCCTTGGCACCAAAATGGATCCAAGCAAACGATGCTCTGTATTCACTCAATCAGCAAATTGAGACACCGATGGCCGATGCCAACGCCGTCATGCAAACCATGCAATGGGCGATGGAACAGCAGCAAGACAATGCTCAATCTAAGTTAACGCTTCAAGCGCGCCGTACACAATTGGATACCTCAATTGAACAGCTAGGCGCGGCAGGTGGTGCCAACGATGCAAGGTTAAAGCAAATTGCAGATTCTGTCGGTGGCGTTTTACTGTCTGAAATCTATGACGATATTGCCATTGAAGATGCTCCGTATTTCAGCGCGATGTATGGTCCTGCACGAAATGCCATTGTCGTCTCCAACTTAGACGGTATTGCAGAGAAGCTGCAAGAGTTTGATGACTGTCCTGACGATGTATACCTGCTAGAAGGTGATGTTGATGCCTTTGATGACAGCGGTTTTGCGGTCGAAGAGTTGGAAGGTGCAGTGTGTGTTCAAGTCGCTTCTTCACAATTGCGCTATTCTCGTTTCCCGGCCATTCCAATATTTGGTCGAGCAGCTCGTGATGCGCGATTAGAGCAGCTTCGTGACGAGCGTGAGCAAGTGCAAGAAGCTCACGCAATCGCCTCGTTTGATGAGCAGAAATACCAGCGTCTATGTGCAAGCTTTAATCAATTTGTGGCCGAGCATGTTCAAGTCGCGTTTGAAGACGACCCTGAGCAAGCGATTATGGAGTTAAATCGAGAGCTTAATACCGTGCAGCGTCGACTCGAAGAGCAAAGCACTGTTCAATCAAACTGCAAAGGTGCTATAGAGCGAGCTTCTCAAGTAGTTAGATTGCTAGACCAACTTGCCCCTATTTTTGACAGTGAAGACCGAGCGCTTCTCGCACAGCGCGAGCAAGAAATAGCCGAACAGTTACAGACTGTGAGCGAACAGATTCGGTTTGTAGAGACGCATGGACTATCCATTAGCAAACTCAAACCACTGGTGGGCTCATTAAGCGTTGATCCCGAACTGTTTGACGAACAACAAACACTTGCCAATTCGCTAGACAGTGAGTTGAAAAAAACCAAAAGCGTGCTGTTTGCGTTATCCGATATTTTGGAGCGCCGCGCGCACTTTGGCTATTCAGACTCAGTAGAGCTTCTAGACAAAGAAAGTGAAATGAGTGAGCAGCTCAAGCGAAAATTGGCGCAAGCAGAGCATAATCGCTCTCAAGCTCGTGAAGGACAAAAACAGCAGCAGCAGCGCTGTTCAGAGTCGAACCAAATCTTGGCATCACTGAAAAGTGCTCATCAAGCGAAGCAAGAAACCCTGCAAGAGTTTAAACAAGAAATTGCGCATATTGGCATTGTGGTTGATGAACACAGTTTGACCCAAGCCGAATCGCGTAAGCACCAGTTGGCAGAGCAGTTAACCACTTACCGACAACGCAAGAGCGAACTAGAGCGTACATCGACAGCCACAGAGCTAGAGTTGAAATCTTTGGTGAAATCATTGAAGAAAGCTCAAGCCGACTATCAGCAATTGCGCACTTACGTTGTGAATGCAAAAGCCGGGTGGTGCAGTGTGCTTAAACTGGCCAAACAGCACGATGTAGAACGCCGCTTACACAAACGTGAGTTGGCTTATTTATCTGAAGCAGACTTGCGCTCGATGTCTGATAAATCATTGGGTGCCCTGCGTTTGGCAGTAGCGAACGAAGATGACCTAAGAGATTCGTTACGTGCGTCCGAAGATACGGGCCATCCTGAACGTAAAGTGTTGTTTTACATCAGCGTGTATCAGTATCTACGCCAACGTATCCGTCAGGACATTATCCATACCGATGATCCTGTTGAAGCCATTGAAGAGATGGAGATCGAACTTGCCCGCCTAACCGAAGAACTTAACCAGCGTGAGCAGCGCTTGGCGATCAGTTCAGAGTCGGTGGCAACCATCATTAAAAAGACCATTCAACGCGAGCAAAATCGCATTCGAATGCTAAACCAAGGCTTGTCGAACATTGCCTTTGGGCAAGTTAAAGGTGTTCGATTGAATGTGTCGATTCGAGAGTCGCATCAATCTTTGCTAAAGGGGTTGTACGATAGCGAGAACCTTCATAGTGATCTGTTTGAAAATGCTCGGTTCACCTTCTCTGAAGCGATGGCTAAGCTGTTCCAACGCGTCAATCCGCATGTGGATGTAGGTCAACGTTCTCCACAGGTGTTGGGTGAAGAACTATTAGACTACCGTAACTATCTAGAGCTCAGTGTCGAAGTTAATCGTGGTACCGACGGGTGGCTACAGGCCGAATCTGGCGCCTTGTCAACGGGTGAAGCCATTGGTACAGGTCAATCGATTCTATTGATGGTCGTTCAGAGCTGGGAAGAAGAGTCTCGCCGACTGCGCAGTAAAGATATTTTGCCATGTCGTTTGCTGTTCTTAGATGAAGCGGCTCGATTGGATGCCAAATCCATTGCGACATTATTTGAGTTGTGTCACCGCCTCAATATGCAGCTATTGATTGCGGCGCCAGAGAACATCAGCCCTGATAAAGGCACAACCTACAAACTGGTGCGAAAAGTATTTAAAGATCACGAACATGTTCATGTGGTGGGTCTAAAGGGCTTTGCGCAAATTGGGGATAGCTCCCATCTTCCTGAAGAGGAAAATGTGGCAGACCCAGTTTAAAGGTTTTGAAAGTAATAAAAGGGCTGAAGATTATTTCTTCAGCCTTTTTTTGTATCTCACGCTTTGATGGCGTTTAGCGCGTCTAGAACATGCTCAAACTCAAAATGATATCCGATAGATAGGAGTTTACCGGCGCTGACTCGTTTGGCCGGTTTGTTGGATACAGTGGGTAGCGGTAGGTCGATGTCCGCAGCATCAACCGCAGCCTGATAGAACTCTGCTTTAGAACAGGTGTTCGGGGTGGTGATGTTTATTGTTTCGCCGCGCCTATGGGGATGCGTGGTTAGCCAATTGATGCAATGTGTGATTGCACCAATCACATCGTTTAAATGCACCATGTTCACTGGCGCAGCTTGGCTCACAGTGGATAGTTTAGCCACAAAACGCGATGGATGACGATTGGGACCTATAAGGCCAGTACTTCGTAAAATTAAGTAGCGGTAAGAGGATTCAATAATTAGCTGCTCTGTTGCGAGCAGTTTCATCGACTTGTCAGAAAACCCATTCACACCTGTTGCCGTGTGCACATTGGCATCTTGTTCAGTGGCGACATCAAGACAGTCGGGGTAAACAGCGCTTGAGCTCACCATCACCACTATTGGGTTATGGCACTGCTTTGCTAATACTAAAACCTTCTTCCAACACTCCATGTACGGGTTTAGGTCTTTATCGTCAGCGGATAAATGCCTGTACCCTGGAGGAAAGCATCCAACAATGACGTCAGGGTTAAAGCTTGCAACGCTTTGTAATGCCTCAGCAGGGAGATCTTCCAGTAAGTTTAGAGGTATTGAATGAGCAGTAGAAGGGGGACGCGAACGATGGGTGGCTAGGACTTGCTGGCCAAGTGCGGCGAAATGATTGGCCAGAGGATCCCCTAACCAACCTGCACCTATAACTAGTACTTTAGACATAGATCTTTAGATTTTTGTACTCAGCACGCGCAATACTTTATCAGCATGTTCTGCAACTTCGATCCCTTCGTCGGTCAAGTAACCACCATCAATTTGGGTACATAGCCCTTTCTCAAAAAGGCTTTTTGCGGCGCTTTGCAACTCTTGTGCAGCGTCTGAATGCACTTTAATCCCTGTGGCAGCGCTGCTTACGTCAAATTGGCGCAGTAGATTAAGCTCTGCTAAATGCTCAGGTGTATATTTCATAGTGGTTTTCCTTTTTGTAAATACTTCGCTGACAGTACTGTTTTATTGGTCTGAAATCAGTGGAGCGAGTCACAATAACTCACTAATACAAACTTATGAAAACGGTTATCCACATAAATTGTGGATAAGTTGCTCAATGGAAAATTATTTCCACGTTTAGATTAACTGTAAACAGATTAAATGGGTTACAAAACATCCATGTGGAAAGAATGTGCCACATTTTGTTTCGTCTTTTTGACAGCATAAACTAAAATTACACTTTACGTTTTGTTACACACTCTAACTGTAGGTTACAGCAAGCTATGAGCAAATCTGAGCACGTCTCTCCAGCCGAGACAAAGTCATTAGAATGGCGGGCTTTCTTTTTTATCGCCGTTGTCCTGTTTCCAATACTTAGCGTTGTCCTCGTTGGCGGCTACGGCTTTGTAATTTGGATGCTGCAAGTTTTTGTTTACGGTCCACCAGGGGCGCACGGCCCTCTGGGGTAAATGTCAGTTTTTAACTTCAACACGTTGGATGTCTTGCCAGCGTACAACCATATTGATGTGAGATCGAAATACTATGCTAGCTCTTATTAAGAAACTTTGGGCAACTATGAGACGCCCAGCAGTGCATATTAGCTTAGGCGTGCTAACGCTTGGTGGCTTTATCGCTGGGGTGCTGTTCTGGGGTGGGTTTAACACCGCAATGGAACTCAGCAATACCGAAAAGTTTTGTGTAAGTTGTCATACCATGCGAGACAATGTGTACCAAGAATTGCAGCACACACCACACTGGAAAAATACCTCCGGTGTACGCGCTACTTGTCCCGACTGCCACGTCCCTCATGAATGGACTGCAAAAGTGGCCCGTAAAATCCAAGCATCTAAAGAAGTATTTGCGCAAATTTTCGGTGATCTTGATACCCCTGAAAAATTTGAAGCACGACGATTAGACCTCGCAATGCACGAATGGGACCGATTCTCTTCGAACGGATCGTTAGAGTGTAAAAACTGTCACAACTACGACTCAATGGACTTTGAGTCAATGAGGCCAACAGCCCGCTTACAAATGAAAAGTGCCGCTGAGCGCGATCAAAGTTGTGTAGATTGTCATAAAGGCATTGCTCACAAGTTGCCAGCAAACATGGAAGCTGCGAGCGGGATCGTGGGTGAGCTAGAACAAATTGCAAGTGCCACCTCTTACAGTGCCGGAAACAGCTATGTATCGGTGCGCCATGTTCCAATGTATGAAGACGCGGGTCTTACTAAGGAAGCGGGGCTGCTCAACCCAGCATCCGAAGTCAAAGTATTGGAAGTGGATGGTGATTCACTGAAAATTGAACTAGCAGGGTGGCGTAAACTAAAAGGCTTTGGACGAGTATTCCAAGAAGATTTTGGTATGAACATTGCCGTCGGTTCTTTGCTTAAAGAATCTGCTGAAAACGATCAAATTGTTGAAGGCTTCGAGGAAAAAGAAGATGATCTAACGGGTCTTCCTTGGCAGCGCGTGACCGCGACAGTGTACCTAAAAGCAGAAGCGCTAATAGAAGGCTATCAACCTATTTGGGACCGAGCTGGCGAATCTTACAAAACCAACTGCTCAACCTGTCACACCCAACCTGCACCCGCGCACTTTAGCACTAACAGTTGGCCAGGGATGTTTAATGGTATGTCCGCATTCGTGAATTTTGATACCGATACCGAAGCATTGGTACTGAAATACCTTCAGAAACATTCATCTGACTTTTCAGATGACCACCACTAGATCTTGATGGGAGTAAAACGATGTCACTAAGTAGAAGAAGCTTTCTGAAAGGTGTAGCAACAACCAGTGCCGCCACGCTGATTGGCCCAAGTTTAATTGGGTCTGCGTTAGCCGAGACTAGCGTAACCGACGGCGTATGGAAAACGTCAGGATCTCACTGGGGTGCATTTCGTGCCCGTGTTTGGGCCGGTAAAGTACAAGAAATTAAACCATTAGAGTTGGATAAGCACCCAACAGACATGCTCAATGGTATTAAAGGCATAATTTACAGCCCTTCGCGCATTCGTTATCCGATGGTGCGTTTAGACTGGCTTAAAAAGCACAAATACGCCGCGGACAGTCGCGGGAACAATCGTTTTGTGCGCGTCACCTGGGATGAGGCGTTAGACCTATTTTACAGAGAGCTAGAAAGGGTTCAAAAAGACTATGGCCCTTGGGCGCTGCATGCTGGACAAACAGGTTGGCGTCAAACCGGTCAGTTCCACAGCTGTAATAACCATATGCAACGAGCTGTTGGCCTACACGGGTATTCTGTCAAAAAAGTTGGCGATTATTCAACCGGCGCAGGGCAGACGATTTTGCCTTATGTACTAGGCTCTACGGAGGTTTATGCACAAGGTACTTCGTGGGAGTTGATCCTAGAGAACAGTGACAACATCATCATTTGGGCAAACGATCCGGTTAAAAATCTACAAGTAGGCTGGACCTGTGAAACGCACGAAAGTTTTGAGTATTTAGAGCAACTAAAACAAAAAGTGGCAGAGAAAAAGATCAACGTTATTTCAGTTGATCCCGTTAAAAATAAAACTCAACGCTTCCTTGAGAACGAGCACTTGTATGTGAACCCGCAAACTGATGTGTCATTTATGCTGGCCATTGCGCATACTTTGTATACAGAGGATCTGCACGACAAAGAGTTTATAGAAACCTACTGCTTAGGCTTTGACGCGTTTGTGCCTTATCTTATGGGTGAAACCAAAGATAAAGTGGAGAAAACGCCAGAGTGGGCGTCGGAGATCTGCGGTGTCGCGCCAGATAAAATTCGCGATTTTGCTCGCATGTTGGTTAATGGGCGTACTCAGTTACTGTTTGGTTGGTGTATTCAAAGACAAGAGCACGGCGAACAGCCCTATTGGATGGGCGCCGTTATTGCCGCGATGGTTGGTCAAATTGGTCTTCCAGGAGGCGGCGTCTCTTACGGCCACCACTATTCAGGGATTGGGGTATCTTCAACGGGTTTTGGCGCGCCAGGTGCCTTTCCACTAAACATCGATACTGGGCAAGAGCCTAAGCATACCAATAAAAACTTTGACCGATACAGCAGCGTCATACCTGTTGCTCGATGGGTCGATTCGTTGCTGGAGCCAGGAAAGCAGATCCAATCCAATGGTTCTAAAGTCACGTTACCCGATATCAAGATGATGGTTTTCAGCGGCAACAACCCTTGGCACCACCACCAAGACAGAAACCGCATGCGTGAAGCATTTAAGAAACTGCAAACCGTTGTCGCCATCGATTTCGCTTGGACAGCGACCTGTCGTCACGCTGATATCGTATTGCCTGCGTGTACGCAGTTTGAACGTAACGATATTGATGGATACGGTGCTTACTCTGGCCGCGGACTCATTGCCATGCACAAGCTTGTGGACCCATTGTTTCAGTCGAAAACGGATTTCGAGATAATGACTGAGCTTACAAAACGCTGGGGTCGCGATAAGGACTACACACGTGGAATGGGTGAAATGGAGTGGGTTAAATCACTCTATGACGACTGTAAAGCAGGCAACCCAAACTTTGATATGCCCGAGTTTGAAGAGTTTTGGGAGAAAGGGCACTTAGACTTTGGAAAAGGCAAACCGTGGACGCGCCATGCAGCGTTCCGAGAAGATCCTGAAATTAACGCGCTGGGCACACCATCAGGCTTTATCGAGATAAGCAGTCGTAAAATTGGACGATTTGGATACGAACATTGCCAAGAACACCCTATGTGGTTTGAAAAATCAGAGCGCTCTCATGGTGGTCCTGGCTCCGACAAGTTCCCATTTTGGCTTCAGTCTTGTCACCCAGACAAGCGCCTGCACTCACAAATGTGTGAATCAGAAGAGTATCGTGCAACCTATGCAGTCCAAGGACGTGAGCCTATTTACATCAACCCAAGCGATGCAAAATCGAAAGGGATTAAAGATGGCGATCTAGTCCGAGTGTTTAATGACCGTGGACAATTACTCGCGGGCGCCGTGTTAGATGAAGGTTACGCACCTGGTGTAGTACGAATTGAAGAAGGCGCATGGTATGGACCTGTGAACGAGAAAATAGGGGCGCTGGATACTTACGGCGATCCCAATACGCTGACCCAAGACATCCCGTCGTCTGAGCTGGCACAAGCAACATCGGCAAACACCTGTTTGGTGCAGTTTGAGAAGTTCAAGGGTGAAGCGCCACCGGTCACAAGCTTTGGTGGGCCGATAGAAGTATCGTAAACTCTAGGGACAAAACGGAAAAAGCTTCGCCTTGGCGAAGCTTTTTTGCATCTACTGGAAACGCAAAAAATGAAGCGTTTATCTAGCGCTACTTAGTACAGGTATGTTTTTACTTGATAGCGAACATCGACCCAAAGTTAAAACACTGGAACCAAACCTCTGCGCTACTAAAGCCTATTTCTGCAAAACGCTGTTTGTGCTGGGCAATTGAGTCTGGACGCATCACATCCTCAATGGCGGAACGTTTTTGGCTAATTTCTAGTTCGCTGTATCCGTTAGCACGCTTAAAGTCATGGTGTAAATCGATAAGCAGTTCATGGGACGGGTTATCGTCAAACACATACTTCTCGGACACGATGAGTACGCCACCAGGGTTAAGGCCTTGATGAATTTTCTCTAGTAGGGCAAAACGATCGTCTGGAGACAAAAACTGCAGAGTAAAATTAAGCACAACCATAGAGGCGTTGTGGATCTCTATGTTACGAATGTCAGCTTCGATAACTTCTACAGACGTGGGTGAGCGATAAGCGTCAACGTGGAGCTTGCATCGTTCAACCATGGCAGAAGAATTATCCACTGCAATTATCTTCGCACCTTCAACAGAGTCGATATGTCGACGAATCGATAGCGTTGCCGCACCCAGTGAACAGCCTAAATCGTACACGTTACTGATTGGTGTAACAAAGCGCTCTGCGAGCATACCAATAGCCGAAATGATGTTGCTGTATCCAGGGACAGAACGTTGGATCATATCTGGAAAGACTTCGGCTACGCGAGCGTCAAAGGTAAAATCACCAATCTTATCGATGGGTGCTGAAAATATCGTATCTTTTTTCATAATGGTGGAGGTGTAGTAATAACTGCGAGATTGTAGGCGATAGCACGGTCATTGTCACATTGGTTCGCTTATAAATTAACCTAAAGGCCCCCTATTTTAATCAAGTGCTTAATATTGATTAATTTTTATGGTTGGTTACCTTTTTTTATATGGCTAGAATGATTGAGCTAAGGAAGCAAATTGTCACGGACCGACAACTCAGTTAATCATCTCAATCTTTAGGTTTGCTATTCGCGGTTGTGTCCATGACAGAAATTACATCATCTGAAAACCATACCATTTCTGGCCACTCCGACGCGGTACTTACACGCAATCAAGTTTTTCTCGAAGACTTTGTCGCAAGTCCTTATAATCGCATTGTGGTGATGGGGAATGTCGTGACGCGTCGCCGTCGACCGCATCGTCAAGGGTACATAACTAACTACTACCTTAATGGACGCCGAGTCTCATTAGATGCTTTGCGAGTTTTCTTTGCAAAACCGTTGCCCGAGCTCACAGTATACCAAGTTGAACTTAATCAGTTGTGCGGCGCGCTACGTACAGAAGTCATCGCTGAACATTTACCTCAGCGCGATAAATCTGATCGCTCTTGGAGCACAGAAAAAGTCATTGATAATGATCGTGTGACTAAAATAGTGGATGTCGCCAACGGCAACAAAGTAACCTTTAAGCTCAATGGTCGTACAATCACCCTCTCGAAGTTAAAAGAGCACTTCTGCTATGGAGAGCTCTATGAAGAGATCCATGACTTTTCTTACCAAGCTACCAAAATGACTCAAGTGACAGAAGAAGAACCTCTTCACTTAGACGCTTCAGATGTGACAATCATTGAGACAAAGCAAAAACAACCTAAAGCAGCAGAAAATACCTTTCCAGGCTTTTGGAAGGTGGTTGAATATGTAGCACCCTATCTCGCTTGTGCCGGTATTTTTGTGTTGATGGGCAAAATGTATCACGGCGTTTAAGCGCCACCTAGCTAATCGAATATGCATGATTTTCTGCATTTCGCTGCTTTTGTATACGAAAACGCGTTTTCCCTATAAAAACTATTTAAGTTAGTCGATTTTCTTTCCATTTTTGCGTATAAAGACCATTCTTCTGCCAGTTATTTGGCAGTGTTTTTTTTCACTAATTGAGAATGGGAATTCACTATGCGTAGCCATTATTGTGGTCACCTGAACAAGTCCCTAGCAGGACAAACAGTAGAGTTGTGCGGTTGGGTCAATCGTCGTCGTGATTTAGGCGGCTTAATCTTCATTGATATGCGAGATCGCGAAGGTATTGTTCAGGTAGTAGTGGATCCCGATATGACTGGCGCTTACGAATTGGCCAGTCAACTTCGTAACGAGTTCTGCATTAAGCTAACGGGTGAAGTTCGTGCCCGTCCAGACAGCCAGATCAATAAAGATATGGCAACAGGCGAAGTAGAAATTTTGGCAAGCGGCTTAGAAATCATCAACCGCAGCGAAGCATTGCCACTGGATTTCAACCAAACTAACACTGAAGAGCAGCGCCTAAAGTATCGTTACATCGATCTTCGTCGTCCTGAAATGAGCGATCGCATTAAGTTGCGCGCCAAAGCATCAAGCTTTGTTCGCCGCTTCTTGGATGACAACGCGTTCCTAGACATCGAAACGCCAGTACTCACCAAAGCGACACCAGAAGGTGCACGTGATTACCTAGTACCAAGTCGTGTACACAAAGGCAGCTTCTACGCATTGCCACAGTCGCCTCAGTTGTTTAAACAGCTGCTAATGATGTCTGGTTTTGATCGCTACTACCAAATCGTAAAATGCTTCCGTGATGAAGATTTACGTGCTGATCGTCAGCCAGAATTTACTCAGATCGATATCGAAACCTCTTTCATGAGCGCCGACCAAGTTCGTGGTCTTACTGAAAAAATGATCCGTGAAATGTGGCAAGAGCTACTAAACGTTGATCTTGGTGAGTTCCCGGTAATGCCATTTAGCGAAGCGATTCGCCGTTTTGGCTCAGACAAGCCTGATTTACGTAACCCGCTTGAGCTGGTTGATGTTGCTGATCTTGTAAAAGATGTCGAGTTTAAAGTGTTTGCAGGCCCTGCTAACAATGAGAAAGGCCGTGTTGCGGTTCTTCGCGTTCCAGGTGGTGCGAAACTGACGCGTAAGCAAATCGATGGATATGCAGAGTACGTCAACATTTACGGCGCTAAGGGCCTAGCTTGGATGAAGGTGAACGATCTGGACGCAGGTCTAGAAGGTATTCAATCACCAGTGGCTAAGTTCCTAAACGAAACGGTCATTAACGGTATTTTGGAGCGCACGGGTGCTCAAACTGGCGATATCATCTTGTTTGGCGCCGATACTGCAAATGTCGTTGCTGAAGCAATGGGCGCGCTTCGTCTTAAAGTTGGTAAAGATCTAGAGCTGACGGATGAAAGCAAATGGGCACCGCTTTGGGTTGTGGACTTCCCAATGTTTGAAGAAGACGACGAAGGTAATCTTCACGCAATGCACCACCCATTTACCTCTCCATTAGGCGTAACGCCAGAAGAGCTGAAAGCAAACCCTGCCGCAGCAAATTCTAACGCGTACGACATGGTATTGAATGGTTATGAAGTGGGTGGCGGCTCTGTTCGTATTCACAATGCTGAAATGCAAGCAACAGTGTTTGATATTTTGGGCATTGAAGCGGACGAGCAGCAGCAAAAATTTGGCTTCTTGTTGGATGCACTAAAATACGGCACGCCACCTCACGCAGGTCTTGCGTTTGGTCTGGATCGTTTGGTGATGCTGCTGTGCGGTACGGACAACATCCGTGACGTGATCGCATTCCCTAAAACAACCGCTGCAGCCTGTCTGCTGACGGATGCGCCAAGTGTTGCTAACCCTGCTGCATTGGAAGAGCTTGCGATAGCGGTTACTGCTGCACAAAAGAAAGACGCAGAATAAGCGCTCGTTAACGCAACCAACAAAAACTCCCGCATTGACGGGAGTTTTTTGTTTTAATTGAGTGAACAACCCTTAGAGTGACCCAACGTAGTGAGTATTATTTTAGGCATTGATCCCGGCTCTCGAATTACCGGATATGGTGTCATTAGGCAGCAAGGCAGACATCTGCACTACTTAGGCAGTGGTTGTATACGAATGTCTGAAAAAGAGCTCCCTGGACGTCTTAAGCAAATCTATGCAGGCGTGAGTGAAATCATTACTCAGTTTCAGCCAGAGGTGTTCGCGATAGAGCAAGTGTTTATGTCGCGAAACGCGGATTCGGCGCTTAAACTTGGCCAAGCACGAGGCAGCGCCATCGTTGCGGCCGTGAATGCCGACTTACCTGTGTATGAATACGCGGCAAGGCTGATAAAGCAAGCAGTTGTAGGAACCGGAGCTGCAGACAAAACGCAGGTTCAGCACATGGTACAACAGATGCTTAAACTGCCCGCAAAACCACAGGCTGACGCTGCCGACGCTCTCGGCGTCGCAATTTGTCACGCCAATACCAATAAAACGCTGGTGGCACTTGCAGGACAAGCGAGCAGCGCGAGAAAAGGGCGCTATCGTTGATAGCACTCGCTGCAACTCCTAAATTGTATTGGCGTATTGATATCTTGCTATTTGACATTAATAAGCCACGTAGCTTTGCACAATACTTAGGCAGTAAGTCACTTTAACCTCAAAATGTGCGTGAAGAACTGGATAAACATCCAGTTCTCAATTATTCTAGCCTACTCATTCTTTAGGTTAGGATAGATAAGCGTGATTGGACGACTGCGCGGCATTTTAGTCGAAAAACAACCCCCAGAACTTCTCATCGAAGTTAACGGCATTGGCTATGAAGTGCAGATGCCAATGAGCTGCTTCTATGAGCTGCCAGAACTCGGCGAAGAAGCCATCATCTATACTCATTTTGTAGTTCGAGAAGACGCACAGTTGCTGTATGGCTTCAATAGCGTGAAAGAGCGAGCTTTGTTCCGCGAAGTGATTAAAGCAAATGGTGTTGGGCCAAAACTTGGGTTGGGTATTTTGTCAGGAATGACGGCCAGTCAATTTGTGTCTTGTGTTGAGCGTGAAGATATTTCTACACTTGTTAAACTGCCAGGAGTGGGTAAGAAAACCGCCGAACGCTTGGTGGTAGAGATGAAAGACCGTCTAAAAGGCTGGGGAGCAGGGGACTTATTCACGCCTGCGACTGATGCTGCGCCAATTGACTCAGTATCAAGCAATCAAGTAAGCGCCGACGACGAAGCGGTTAGCGCATTGCTCGCGTTGGGCTACAAACCTGTGCAAGCATCCAAAGTCATATCGCAAGTGGCCAAACCGGGCATGAGCAGCGAACAGTTGATTCGCGAAGCCTTAAAATCGATGGTGTAAACAATGATAGAAGCCGACCGACTGATTGCCCCAGATAACCCAACATTCAAAGATGAAGAGGTGATCGATCGCGCGATCCGACCAAAAAAACTGTCAGACTATCAAGGACAAGATCATGTTCGCGGTCAGATGGAGATTTTTATTAAAGCCGCGCAGATGCGCAGTGAAGCGTTAGATCATCTACTGATTTTTGGTCCTCCGGGTCTAGGTAAAACCACCTTGGCAAATATCGTAGCCAATGAAATGGGTGTGAATATTCGTACCACTTCAGGACCCGTCTTAGAGAAAGCTGGAGATCTTGCCGCTCTGCTGACTAACCTCGAAGAAAATGATGTATTGTTCATAGACGAAATTCATCGGCTTAGTCCTATGGTCGAAGAAGTTTTGTACCCTGCGATGGAAGACTACCAGCTCGATATTATGATCGGCGAAGGCCCAGCAGCGCGCTCGATAAAAATAGACTTGCCCCCCTTTACACTTATTGGGGCGACAACTAGGGCGGGCTCGTTAACGTCACCACTCAGAGACCGTTTTGGTATTACCCAGCGACTCGAATACTACAAGACCGCCGATTTACAAAATATTGTCCAACGCAGCGCCGACTGTTTAGGGCTCGACCTTGAAGGTGAAGGTGCACTCGAGATTGCCCGCCGTGCACGCGGGACGCCCCGAATTGCAAACCGCCTTCTACGACGCGTACGAGACTACGCAGAAGTCAAAACAGACGGTAATATCTGCGTCGATGTTGCCGATAGCGCGCTCAATATGCTTGATGTAGATACTCAAGGGTTTGACTATATGGACCGTAAAATGATGCTCGCCATTATTGAGAAGTTCATGGGAGGACCTGTTGGGTTAGACAACCTTGCGGCAGCCATTGGTGAGGAGCGTGAAACCATCGAAGATGTGTTAGAGCCTTATCTAATACAACAAGGTTTTTTACAGCGGACTCCGAGAGGTCGAATTGCGACGCCAAGAGCGTATCAACATTTTGGGTTCGACATCCCAGACTAATACAGTTAACGGCTGATTCAATCAGTAGTTGGGCAACCGTATAAGGGGGTTGCTCCACACGCCAATACAAGGCTATTTGTTGCAAGTAGCCTTGTACGGCGTTTACCTAACTTCACTAAATCGGCGCAAATTTTGCCACCGATCTCTCTAAACCTCCCTGATATATTGATTAAAATCATCTCTGGTTAAAATTTCTGCACTCGTTGTAATTCAAATTGATTTGAATCAATGCAAAAATATTTGAAGAAACAAATTGAATCGATTTGAAAATCCTATAATATTGTTTTCAGCTATAATTACGGTGTAAAACACCAATTTTTTACTGCCCAAAGTTAATTTTACAATATTTTTAACTATTGATAACAGTTAATTTACAGTTGTTGACTGCGGACGGTGCCTGCAAGGAGCTTTTATGATCGATGTAGTGGAGTTATCGCGGTTTCAGTTTGCGCTGACTGCGATGTATCACTTTCTTTTCGTCCCTCTCACTTTAGGATTGGCATTTCTACTTGCCATTATGGAGTCGGTCTATGTAATGACCGGTAAAGAGATTTACAAGGACATGACTAAGTTTTGGGGTAAGTTATTTGGTATTAACTTTGCTCTAGGCGTAGCCACTGGCCTAACCATGGAGTTCCAGTTTGGAACAAACTGGTCTTACTATTCCCACTACGTTGGTGACATCTTCGGTGCACCACTGGCCATTGAAGCATTAGTTGCTTTCTTTTTAGAGTCTACTTTTGTTGGCTTGTTCTTCTTTGGTTGGGATCGCCTCTCTAAACGCCAGCACTTGGCAGTAACCTGGTTGGTAGCGTTAGGTTCAAACTTCTCTGCATTGTGGATTCTGGTTGCAAACGGCTGGATGCAAAACCCAGTGGGCGCCGAATTTAACTTCGAAACTATGCGTATGGAAATGGTGAGCTTTGCTGAGGTTGTGATGAACCCAGTGGCTCAAGTTAAGTTTGTCCACACTGTTGCTTCGGGTTATACCACTGGTGCTATGTTCGTTCTTGGCATAAGTTCCTACTACCTATTGAAAGGCCGTGATGTCGCGTTTGCTCGTCGCTCTTTTGCTATTGCAGCGTCATTTGGTATGGCGGCAATATTGTCGGTTATCGTACTTGGCGATGAGTCTGGTTATGAGCTAGGCGATGTGCAAAGAGTGAAGCTTGCGGCTATAGAAGCCGAATGGCACACCGAACCTGCACCTGCAGCCTTTACCATGTTTGGTATCCCTAACCAAGAAACTATGCATACCGATTACGCGGTGAAAATTCCTTATGTGATGGGCATTATTGCAACTCGTTCTTTGGATAAGGAAGTCACGGGTCTTCGCGATCTCCGTGAAGAGCACGTTGACCGTATCCGCCAAGGTATGGTTGCTTACCAATTGCTTGAGACTCTTCGCGCGGGTGATGCAGATGAACAGCAGCGCGCCGATTTTGATGAGGTAAAAGAAGACCTTGGTTACGGCCTGCTTCTTAAGCGTTATACCGACAATGTTGTAGATGCTACAGAAGAACAGATCCAAGCTGCTGCTGATGACTCTATTCCAACAGTGTGGCCACTGTTTTGGTCATTCCGTCTGATGGTTGGCTGTGGCTTCATAATGCTGTTTGTATTTGGCATGGCGTTTGTTCAAACCTGTCGCCAACGTATCGAGCAGAAACCATGGCTGCTTAAAGCTGCGATGTATAGTATCCCACTGCCTTGGATTGCGATTGAAGCCGGTTGGTTTGTTGCAGAATATGGCCGACAGCCTTGGGCCGTTGGTGAAATTTTGCCTGTTGATGTTGCCGCATCCGCACTTACGCCTGGTCAGCTTTGGAGCTCGCTGGGTGTGATCATCGCGTTCTATACGGTGCTTTTGATTGCAGAAGTGTACCTGATGCTCAAATTCGCACGCAAAGGGCCTAGCTCTTTAAAAACTGGGCGTTATCACTTCGAGCAGGAAGGTAATGCAGAAACTAACATCGACAAAGCCGTAGAAGCGTAAGGGAGTACGACATGTTTGATTACGAAGTACTACGATTTATTTGGTGGCTACTGATTGGCGTTTTGCTGGTTGGTTTTGCGATCACCGATGGATTTGATATGGGCGTTGGCGCGTTGGTGCCTATCATTGGTAAAACCGACAATGAACGCCGTGTCATGATTAACTCGATAGCGCCACACTGGGATGGCAACCAAGTATGGTTGATCACAGCAGGTGGTGCGCTGTTTGCTGCATGGCCTTTAGTGTATGCAACGTCGTTTTCTGGCTTTTACTTTGCCATGATAGTGACGCTAGCGGCATTGTGGCTGCGTCCTGTTGGGCTTGACTACCGTTCTAAAATTCAGGATAAACCGTGGCGTAAGGCTTGGGATATCGGTATCTCTATTAGTGGATTTGTACCGCCAGTAATTTTTGGCGTGGCATTTGGCAACTTGCTGCAGGGCGTTCCGT
Source organism: Vibrio ulleungensis (assembly GCF_016900875.1). Taxonomy (GTDB): domain Bacteria; phylum Pseudomonadota; class Gammaproteobacteria; order Enterobacterales; family Vibrionaceae; genus Vibrio; species Vibrio ulleungensis. The sequence goes on along the minus strand of NZ_JAFEUM010000002.1, from coordinate 467,734 downwards.
TCCAGTTAAGCGACTTTATGATGCCGACCTACCATGGCTCTTTCTTTGGCCTTCTTAACCCATTCGCACTGTTGTGTGGACTGGTGAGTTTGTCGATGATTTTGATGCAAGGTACAACTTGGCTGCAAATGAAAACGACGGCCGATGTGCATCAACGCGCTAGAACCTTATCTCAGATCTTTGGTCTGGTGACTGTTGTGTTATTTGTTTTGGCTGGCTTTATAGTGAAAAACATGGACGGATACGTGATCACTAGCGTGATGGACACAAATGGTCCGTCCAATCCTTTGCTGAAGGAAGTGTCGGTAGAGCAGGGCGCATGGCTCAATAACTACGCTGCGTATCCGTTGATGTGGTTAGCACCCATTATTGGTATTGCTATGTCACTTCTAGCTGTTGTCTTTTCGAAGATGGATCGTGCTGGATTTGCTTTCTTGACCTCGTCTCTTGCAAACGCAGGGATCATCTTTACTGCAGGTCTTAGCATGTTCCCATTCGTGATGCCGTCAATTCTAAACCCTGATCATAGTCTGACTATGTGGGATGCGACATCAAGTGAGCTAACACTCGGGCTGATGACGGCAGTAGCTGTAGTGATGGTGCCAATTATTTTGGCTTACACCGCGTGGAGCTACTACAAAATGTTTGGCCGTTTGGACGACCAGTATATTGAAGACAACAAGAACTCACTGTATTAAGGAGACAACACTATGTGGTATTTTGCTTGGATTTTGGGCGTACTTTTAGCCTGTGCCTTTGGCATCATTAACGCATTGTGGCTAGAACACAGTGAGATGATGGACAAAGACATCAACGAGTAATGTAAAAGGCGCTTCCTAGAAGCGCCTTTTTTATTGGGTTTGTTGGGGGGGTGGGGTCAGAGTCAAATAGGCTCGGAGTTCAATTTGGTGTTCCGAATAAATATTGACTCTGACCCCAACAACCCAACGATCCGTTCCGGCCATGTTTCTAACCGAAATTGCCCTCTCATTGCTTCTTGCCCGCTACTGTTTTGTAAGCTGATATGACAACTTACCAGTAGTTACTTAGTGTCCGAAATCGTTAAACCTTGCCCGCGAATATATGCAACCACTGACGTTCCTTGACGGAAGATTGACTCTGACCCCATCGAGGTTGTCTTATTTTTGGACATTTATCATGCATTTATTCCACACTAATCAAAAATTTGCGTAAATAGAGTCACAATGTTGAGTTCTTTGTATATAGTGGGGTATTTGGTGAAAACCGCTTTAACAACCTACAAGGAATGACAAGTGAGCAGCACTTCCCATTTTCAATGGCCGGTCAGAATTTATTACGAAGATACCGACGCCGGTGGGATTGTATATCACTCTAATTACCTTAAGTATTTTGAGCGCGCTCGAACCGAACTATTAAGAAGTAAAGGTGTCTCACAACAAGTGTTGTTAGAGCAACACACCGGCTTTGTGGTTCGCCATATGGACATAGATTTTAAGCAAGGAGCCACTCTCGACGAAGCGTTGATAGTGAACACTTGGATTAAAGAACAGAAAAAGGCCAGCCTGATTTTTTGTCAGGAGATGGTTAATGATAATGGGCGAGTATTGTGTAGTGCTACAGTTAAGGTAGCATGTGTCAACACTCAGAAAATGAAGCCCATGGCTATACCCAGCTATTTAGTAACGGAGTTAACGACCAGTGTCAGCTGAAATTAATTTTATCGATCTTATCCTAGAAGCCAGTTTACTTGTTCAGCTTGTGATGCTGACGCTAGTAGGAATGTCAGTCGCTTCATGGGCCATGATTATTCAGCGCAGTAAAGTGATCTCTGCGGCCAAAGATCAAACCGCAAAATTTGAAGACAAATTCTGGTCAGGCAAAGAGTTGTCGCAGCTTTATCAAGAAGTAAAAGCGCGCAAAGACTCGATTTATGGTATTGAAGAAATATTCTATTCAGGCTTTACCGAGTTCGCTCGTTTACGACGCAGCAACCCCAACTCTCCTGATTACGTCATGGAAGGCACTGGCCGTTCTATGCGAGTGTCAGTGGCACGCGAAGTAGAAGAGCTCGAAACCAGCTTGCCATTTTTGGCTACGGTTGGCTCGATCAGTCCCTATATCGGTCTGTTTGGTACTGTTTGGGGCATCATGCACGCGTTTATTGCCCTTGGTGAAGTGAAACAAGCAACGCTTGCTATGGTAGCCCCTGGTATTGCCGAAGCATTGATTGCGACCGCTATGGGTCTGTTTGCTGCAATTCCAGCGGTTATGGCCTACAACCGCTTGAGCAACCAAGTATCAAAACTAGAACATTCCTATGCAACGTTCTCTGAAGAGTTTCACAGCATCTTGCATCGTCAAGCAATGAGCACGACAGAAAGAGACTAAGCATGGCCGGTTATCAACCTAAAAAGCGCAAGTTAACTGCCGAGATTAATGTGGTGCCTTACATCGATGTGATGTTGGTGCTGCTGATTATCTTCATGGTGACTTCGCCCTTTATCACGCAAGGTGTAGATGTTGAGTTGCCACAAGCATCCACCGCTAAACCTGCGTCAGAACTCGATGGCAGTGATGTAGGCAGCTTTATCATTGTCGAAATAGCAGCAGACGGTGTGCTGGGACTCAGCGTAAACGATGAAGACATGATACGCGGTCTTAGTTTGGATGAGGTGATAGTGAGAGTAAAAGCAGAAATGTCGCTTTCTCCAAACTCACCCGTTGCGGTAGGTGGAGATGCCGCGACTCCGTATGCTGAAGTTGTATTGGTGCTTGATGAACTAAGTCAAGCCGGCATTCCTAAAGTAGGATTGTTAACGGATATTAAGGAATAACTTCCGTTGGTTGTATGAAGAAAAACAATAAATTAACCAAATCAATTACTATCTCATTTGTCATGCATGCTTTGCTCGTGGCGGCTTTGATATGGGGGACCGATTTTAATATGTCACCCAAAGAGCCATCGGGGCAAATTGTACAGGCGGTGGTGATCGATCCTAGCGCAATACGTGAACAAGCTGCACAAATTCGAGAGCAGCGCCAAGCAGCTTCTAAAGCTGAACAGGATCGGTTAGACAAACTTCGCAAGCAAAGTGAGGAGCTTGAGAAGAACCGTAAGCAAGAAGAAGAGCGAATTCGCAAACTTCAACAAGATAAAGCGCGCGCGGAAAAAGCCGCTGTGGAAGCAGATAAAAAGCGTAAGCAGCAAGAAGAGCAGCGCAGACTTGAAGAAGAAAAAACCCGCCAAGCAGAAGCAGAGCGTAAGCAACAAGAAGAAGCGACACGCAAAGCAGAAGCTGCAAGACTGGCTGGGATCGCTGCGGCTAAAGAAGCTGAAGAGCGCGCAGCAAAAGAGCGGATTCGAGCGGAAGAGGCCGAAAAAGCACGCATAGCCAAAGAGCAACAAGCGGCGGAGGCGGCGAAGAAAGAACAGTTAGAGCGCGAACGCGCAGAAAAAGCTGAGCAAGAGCGTATTGCTCAAGAAAAAGCCGCGGCAGAAGCTGCAGAGAAAGCCAAAATTGAACAGCAGCGCCTTGAGCAACTTGAACGTGAACGTAAAGCGCAAGAAGAAGCGTTAAATAATATTTTTGCTGGCATGGCGGAAGAAAACGCCGCTAACGCCGAGGCAGCAGCGCGCGCTCGAAATCAACGCAATGCTGACGAGCTAGCTCGATACTCTGCCATCTATACGCAACTTATCCAGAGTAAACTACGTATAGATGACGCCTATCGGGGAAAGCAATGTCGCGTCAATCTTAGATTGATCCCGACTGGGGCTGACGCGATTGTGAATCAAGTTAAGGTAATCAGTGGGGACAATCAGTTGTGCAGTGCGACACGAAGTGCCATTAGCCAAGTGAGCAGTTTCCCATTGCCAACCGAAGCCGATGTGGCAAAACAACTCACCAACATTAATTTGACGGTAGTACCAGAATAAGGACGTTATAGTGATTAAGAACTTTTTTACTTCACTTGTGCTGATTGTAGCCATGGCAGTACCCAGTGCCTATGCAGCATTAGAACTGGTGATCACCGACGGCATTAACTCGGCAAGGCCTATTGGCGTTGTACCGTTTAAATGGACAGGCAGTGCGGAGTTACCTCAAGACGTTTCAGCTGTCATTGCTTCCGATTTGCAGCGCAGTGGTAAGTTTAGCCCCGTTGCCGTGAGCAAGATGCCCCAAACCCCTTATACCGATAGCGAAGTGAACTTCGATGCATGGACCGGTTTAGGCGTGGATGCTGTTGTTACTGGGACCATTACGCCAACCGCAAACGGCGACTACGAAATTAATTACCAATTGATCGATGTGGTGCGTGGCGCACTCACTGGTGGTGATGCGAAAGCACTTAATGCCAATGGTGAGCTCGAGCTGTCCCGTGATCACGTCCTATTTACTAAACGCGCGACGGTTCCCGAATCGCGTTTAAGAGAGTACGCGCACCGCATTTCAGATCTTGTGTACGAACGCCTAACGGGTGAACGCGGCGCCTTTTTAACGCGCGTTGCTTACGTAGTTGTCGATGACAACTCTACATACCCATACCAACTGCGCGTAGCGGATTACGATGGGTACAACGAGCGTATGGTGCTTCGCTCGAAGCAACCACTAATGTCTCCAGATTGGTCTCCAGATGGCCGCCAACTCGCGTACGTAAGCTTTCAAAGTGGTCAAGCCGAAATCTATATAATGGACATTTACACTGGCAAGCGCGAGAAATTGGCATCGTACCCAAGACATAATGGTGCGCCACGATTCTCTCCAGACGGAAAGTCGCTAGCGATGGTGTTGTCTAAGTCCGGCAGTCTCCATACTTACGTATTGGAGCTTAAATCTCGTAAACTGACTCAAATTACTCGCGGCCGCTCAAACAACACCGAACCGTTTTGGCATCCGAATGGCGAATCGCTCATATTTACCTCCGATAGGGGTGGTAAACCACAGATTTATCAAGTAAATTTGTCGAACGGGTCGACAAATCGTATAACCTGGCAAGGCAATCAGAACCTTGGTGGTCAGATCACTTCAGATGGCAAGTTTCTCATAATGGTGAACGCGTCACGTGATGGATTTAATCTGGCAAAACAAGACTTGGAAACAGGTGCTGTTCAAATACTGACCAAAACTCAGTTGGACGAATCCCCAAGTATTGCACCAAACGGTGGAATGGTTATATACAGTTCAATGTATAACAAGAAAAACGTTCTTTCGATGGTCTCTATTGACGGCAGATTTAGTGCACGACTGCCAGCCACTACTGGGCGTGTAAGAGCGCCAGCTTGGTCACCGTTTTTGTAATACCGATAACTTGACGTATAAAGGAAAAAAATAATGCAACTTAATAAAGTTCTTAAAGGGCTTCTTATTGCGCTACCTGTTCTAGCAATGACTGCTTGTAGTTCAAGTGACGACGCAGCTAACGCTTCTGATGCAGAGCAAACCACTAACCAACAAGCTGGCGCAACTGACGGCACAACTGACACGACTGTCGTTTCTCCAATCGACGAGTCTGCTCAAATGTCTGAGCAAGAGCTAAAAGAAGAAGCTCTACGTGAATCACAAACGATTTACTTTGCGTTCGATAACTCAACTATCGAAACTTCATACGAAGAAATGCTAGCGGCTCACGCAGCTTACCTAAGCAAAAACCCTAACCTAGATGTTAAAATCGAAGGTCATGCGGATGAGCGTGGTACTCCTGAGTACAACATCGCACTAGGCGAGCGTCGTGCAATGGCTGTTTCTCGTTACCTACAAGCATCTGGCGTTGAAGCTGGTCAAATCTCTATCGTAAGTTACGGTGAAGAGAAACCAGAAATTCTAGGCCAATCTGAAGAAGCTTACGCTAAAAACCGTCGCGCGGTTCTAGTATACTAATCTTCAGTACACTTAAATAAGAGTCAGTAACATGAAGCGATTAATGACGCTTTCGTTACTGGTAAGTGCAGCAAGCGTTACGTTTGCTGCACCAGCTCCAGTATCGGACCTCAATTCTACGACCCAATCAGCATCGGCGAGCTCTTCGAGCGAATCGTCCGTGCAACGCCTCGAACGCCTCCTACAAAACAGCAATCGACTGCAAGTAAACTTACAGCAGCAAGTTGACGATATGTCGCTGGAAATCAGTGAGCTACGTGGGGCATTAGAACAAAGTCAATACGATTCAAATCAAATGGTATTGCGCCAAAAAGAGTTGTTTATCGAACTCGACAAAATGCGTACAGAATTGGCTGAGCTTAAGCAAAACGGCGTAGCCGCTGCTGTGCCGGTCGATGTTCAAGAACAACCACAAACTGCCGGAACATACACCGACAACGAAGCTGAAAAAGCTGCGTACCAAACCGCGGTAGACCTGGTGATCAAGCAGCGCGATTATGACGCCGCGCTAACCGCTTTTGAAGCGTTTAACAAAGATTACCCTCAATCTGTTTACTCCGCGAACTCAAACTATTGGTTAGGTCAGCTCTATTTCACTAAAAAAGAAGACATAGACTCGGCTAAAGCATTTGCCATTGTTGTTTCGAATCAAGATTCGAATAAACGCGCTGATGCCTTGGTTAAATTAGGTGAAATAGCGGCGCGTAACGGTAACGTGACTGCCGCGAAGCAGTATTACCAACAAGTGTTGGATGAGTATCAAGGCAGCGCATCGGCTACCAAGGCTGGCGAGCGTATGCAAGCGTTGAACTAGCATCAAGGTTTTAGGTACGAATAAAGCCAGACGACTGCATAACCTATGTAGAAATCTGGCTTTATAGCATCTAGAAGAAAGTATTAACTCCAAAACTTTATTGCGGTACACTTACGCTAATACAGTAACAGGTATCAGAGCCCTCTCATGAGCCACATTCTCGACATCGTTGAATCACCCGTATATCCATTTCCTCCAAAGCCAGTACCACTGAGTGATGAGCAAAAGGCTCAGCATCTTGCTAATGTTAAACGACTTCTCAAAGAGAAGGACGCGGTACTGATTGCGCACTACTACACCGACCCTGAAATTCAAGCTTTGGCAGAAGAGACGGGTGGTTTTGTTGGTGACTCGTTAGAAATGGCCAAGTTTGGTAATCGCCACGACGCAAGTACCTTAGTGATTGCTGGCGTACGCTTTATGGGGGAATCAGCAAAGATTCTCACCCCGCAAAAACGTATCCTTATGCCGACACTCGATGCGGAGTGTTCACTTGACCTTGGATGTCCTGCAGACGAGTTCAGTCGTTTTTGTGATGAGCACCCAGACCATACTGTCGTTGTTTACGCCAATACCTCTGCAGCGGTTAAAGCGCGTGCCGATTGGGTTGTTACTTCAAGCATCGCGCTAGAAATCGTCGAACACTTGGACGCCGAAGATAAACAAATCATTTGGGGGCCGGATCGTCATTTAGGCTCTTACATTCAAAATCAAACTGGCGCTGAAATGCTACTGTGGAATGGTGAATGTGTGGTCCACGATGAGTTTTCGTCTAAAGCACTCAGCGACATGAAATCGCTCTACCCAGACGCTGCGATTTTGGTGCACCCAGAGTCTCCAGCCAGTGTTGTTGAACTCGCCGACGCTGTTGGCTCAACCAGTCAGTTAATTAAGGCCGCAAAAGAGCTGCCTAACAAACAACTGATAGTCGCCACAGACAAAGGCATTTTCTTTAAAATGCAGCAACTAGTCCCTGAGAAAGAGCTCATCGAAGCTCCAACGGCCGGAGCGGGTGCAACCTGTCGCAGCTGCGCACATTGCCCTTGGATGGCAATGAATGGATTGGCAGCCATTGAGAACGCGCTAGAAAACGGTGGTGCAGACCACGAAATTTTTGTCGACGAAGAAGTCCGCGTTAAATCGCTTATTCCTCTCGATCGCATGCTCAAATTTGCGGAAGAATTAAACATTAAGGTAAAAGGCAACGCCTAGCGCTAGAGCCGGTAATCCTTACAAAGCCTCGCTATAACACGGGGCTTTTTTGATTGAAAGGTAAGAACAATTAGTTTCATAAAACCATATTAATTCAATAGCTTATGTAGAATTAGTCGACGTATTTTGTAACACTTACGCGATTGAAGGGTGCTTTAAAATACGCCTATTATTGGGCGGCATCGTTTCAATAAAAGTGAATACGTTGCTTGGCTATTTAAATAAAAATCAATAATTTGGAAATGAACTATGAAATCTATTTTTACCTTTGACTCAATGCTTACACCAAAATTGGTGACCATTTTATATTGGCTGCTTATTGCAGCGTCTATCATCACCGGTCTTACTACGATGTTCGCAGGCTATTACGGAGTTACAGCAGAGTCGGTCATTATGGGTCTATTGACTATTGTCGGTGGTATGTTGGCCGCACGTATCTGGTGCGAATTGATGATTGTGATATTTAAGATCAACGAGAATTTACAAGCGCTGCGCGAAAAGCATGACGCATAATTCCAACCAAAGCAATTACCTGCATAGCTAATTACTTCTATTGGTATAATAGAAAAAGCCCCTAACCAGTATGGCTAGGGGCTTTATTTTTTGTATTGCTAGACAGTATTTACTGCTCTGCGAGCATAACGCCTTTTTGAGTGAGTCCACACAGCATTACAGGGATGGCATTGAAGATCTCCTCAAACTGGTCAAGTCCTTCAGCGCCTTGATCTTTCAATGTTTCCATCGCAGTTTCTGGGTCAAATAACATGCTTATAGAAAGTAGAACACCGCCAAGCAGAGCGTTATCTTCGCTGTGCTCTGGCATCAACGTTTCCCAATCGTCTCTGGCCAATTGCCAGCCTTGCAAAATGCCTTCACAAAAGTCTCGAGCATACTGATTCACAATCTCTTCATCATCGATTGATGCTTCTGCTGGCCATTCCCAGTTACCATCAAGAAGAGCAGGGCGATACGCATTCCAAATCCCAATCACCGCTTCTGCATAGTGTTCTAGTTGCTCTGCACTAGAAAACGGTGCTGTCTCAGCGCCGCCCCACAAGAAAGGTAGCCACTCTTCAGGAGACAATACATGAGGCGCTGCCGCCATAGAGCATACAAAACCACGAGTTTTGGCTTCGTTAAGTACGGTATTCTGCAGCTCCGGAAGAGCCAGTAAACTAGGTAAATCCACGATAAAATCCTGCAAATTGTTTGCGCTGATTCTATCAGTTATTAGGGCTATTTCGCACAAAATTCGCCAAAACAGCTAATAAATGAACACTCAAGCCGCAAAGTACAGCTTTTCGCGCATTTACACTTGACCATTGAGCTCTAAATCTTTAGATTAACGCTCCGTTAGCCAAGCTAACGCTATCAATTACGGTGAGTTGGCCGAGTGGCTGAAGGCGCACGCCTGGAAAGTGTGTATACGGAAACGTATCGAGAGTTCGAATCTCTCACTCACCGCCACATTCAAGTTTAAAGGCGTCTCAGGACGTCTTTTTTCATATCAGAAGATTATAAAAAATCAATCAGTTACTATCTTGTAGCGTTACATAATGTTCCACAAAAGCGTTTGTTTTTCGTAATACCTAAAGTAATACCCAGGCTCACGTACTAATACTAGTACTACTTTAGAGCATAACTTCATGTATTACTTTGTTGTTTTTTTCCATCAGCATGATCTATAACTTAATGTAAGTTAAATAGTTATTAGGCCATAAGTAATACCTAGATTTCCCAATGTTTATGCTCGTGCCAGGTATTACTTGAGGGAGCAAAATGGCCAATTATCAAACGGCAAGGCAAGGCCATGCGGCAAAACCCCCGTCAGAAAACCAAATACGGCTTCAGAACCTCAAAATTCCCTACAATGATTTGCTGACCTCTAGGGTTTGAATCCAGTACATTGATGTCGATATTATAGGTATCAAGAACATAACGAACCAATGCTGCATTAGTCGGTATTTCGAGTGAACCTGCTGTCATACCGTAATCATGGGCAATGACAGCGGCTTGAGTTTTTGTCAGTCTTGGGTCCGGTATCAACACAATCGTAAGGTAAGTATTCCATAGGTCATCGTTGGCCTTTCCTATCACATTTTTAGCTTCAAGGCATGGAATGCCACTTATGCGGCTGAGCACAAAATCACGATAATCTTTCGCATGCTCACAATAGGCTCGAACATGCCAGCGTAGAGGTGTGCAAATCAGGGTATGAGGAGAGATAATCCGCTCAACTTCAATGCCGTCTTTGAGCGATGTGTAGCTTATATCGACACGTTTTTCCTCTCTGATAGCTTGAACCAATGGACGCAAGACTTGTGATGATATATTACGAGTAATAGGGCGAATCATTGAGACACTTTCAAACCCCATATCGAGTTCTTTAAATGTAACGGTCATATCTTCACTTCTCGAAAGAATGTGCAAATATTCATCAGCATGACCCTTTGTTACTTTCGGGCTAAAGCTATCACTGGGCTTGTAGCCTTTCAGCTGTTTATCATAAACAAGATTTCCAGGGGCAATATCGGCTAGATAGGTGTTGATGTCTTTCGAAGCTTGCTGTCTGCCAATACCAAAGCTCTGAATCAAATGGTTGGTAGTTAGTCGCCCTTCCCATAGTGCAATGATTTCTATCATTCTGTAGCGGAACAGCAGATCCCAGCGTATTGGCCATTTACTCATTATGTTAGTCCTGTCTAGTTATGCGACGTGTGTATGTAATCAGTATTTACCTGTCGCTATTGACGTCATATTATTGACCTGTTGAACTATTAGTCAATAAAGTACGCATAAAAATGAACATAGCGTCTAAATCAGTCGAATAACCTGTTTTATTAAGTTTTTATGATGATTAGAGTTATGTCTCTGATGGATTTGGACAGACTGAAATGAAACTTAACCGATATCTCAATAAAATCTCACAGGGCGATACTATCAACTTAGAGCACTTCCTCAAGTCTTTGCCATTCTCAGACTCCAATGAATGGCGGAAAATTTATCGTGCAACTCGTCTCAAGAGTGGCTATCAAATGGAGATACTCGATGAAGAACGGCATCACGCACTCTTTGAACCAGAGGTAGGCAATAGAGTCGAAGCATCAAGCTTGGGGCGTTCACATGATTTTCCGAGTAATTTCGCTCATGTCTTAGTTTTGAACAGCTCCACTAAATCGCAGATCCCTTTTGTTGTTGTATCTGATAGCAACGGTTACAAAACCCATGGAAAGCTCATGGGTAAACGAGCAGTCCTAATAGAGAACATTGAGAATTTCTATCGATATCGAGAGTTCCTAGAGCTCATTGGTCATCCATCACTAGCTGAAAGTTCAGACATCATTTTTGGTGCAGGCAACCAAATATGCCACTATCTGAATAGGCCATTTTTATCTACTTATGATGAGATTTATTGTGCTCAAGACGTTGAATTGGGGGGCCTGACTGTGTACGGAACTCTTAAAAAGTCACTTCCTCAATGTGAATGGCTTGCTCCAGTAGATTGGGGCTTATTTCAAAACAAATTCAAACTCAATCCCAAAAGTGCAGCTCACTTAGCTAAGGCGATAGAGCTGGCTCGAAATCTTGGCTTAAACTCTGAAGCCGATCTTATGAACAAAACCCGCTTATTCCTAGAGCAAGAGGCTCTTTTACCCGAAATACGACAGGACTCCACCGATGTTTAACAATCCAATAGATAACCTACTAATCAGTATATCGCGCTTGGTTGCAGTAGATTGTGCCGGCGTTGCAATTGCAGAAATTGACCTGCGTGACGGCGGGATTCTTATTGGTGGCGGGAACATCGGTAAAACTTCCATTCTGAACGCCATTCGACTCTTTTTACTGCCAGAAGAGAACTTTAAAGATTCAAAAAATAAGTTTGGCTTTTCAGATAAAGAAGGAAACTTTTACACCAATGATGAGTGTTTTGAGCATTACTTCCCTAGCAGCACCAGCTTTTTGATTTTAGAGTGCGATAACTATTTAGGCGGGCCAATGCCCCATTGTCAGATTCTCTATCGTGGTAACTCTGATAAGCTCGATTATCGTCGTATGTTCACATCCCTTCGATATGCGCAAATACGTCATCTTTTTTGGGATGACAACGTTGGGGATGATGGTATTGGTGGCCGAGTGGATGATTTATCACCCAGCAAAGTGCAGGCTTTTTTAAAGCGTGAAGATAAGCACTTTAAATCATTGGTACGCTCTTCCGCGATTAAGGAAGTGATCTATGCGAATCAACTACTCGATATTGATGCGATGCGTTTTTGTTTATTTCCCCTTAGCTCAACCAAGGATGCAGATGTTCATGCCTTTCGCGCACTCGTCCGTTTGCTATTTGACATGAAAACGGGGTCGGACACGGTTCGTTTGGCTGTGGCCAATATCATTGATTCGAGAAAGAAGGAGCGCAAAGACGAGCTCAATTTTGATATTGATGCCTTTATTAATCATAACGACATGTTGTCAAGTCGTGAACAAATACTCAAAAAGATTGAAAGCCTAAGACCTGGGTACGAAAAGCTTGCCATCAGTCATCAACAATTGGTGAGCAATAAAAATGCTGAAGATGCGTTGATGCAGTACGCTATGATGCTTGACAGCCGAATCAATCAAGAAAACCAAGCTCTTGAGCAAGAAGAGACACAGTTAACGTTACAGAAAGGAAAAGTACGGTCGGCCAAAAAAGCGTGTGATGACACAGTCGATAAACAAAAGGCACTGAAAGGTGGGGTTAAAGTACTCGTTCGTCAGCAGAAGAAACTCGATGATATTGTGCAAGAGACGGATCTTATCATAACCATCTACGATGAAAGTGAGACGATAGACGACATTATTTCAGGCCACCGTGAACACCTGAATGATAGAAAGGAAGCGTTAAGACTAAAGGAAGATGCAGAGGCTCTGCAAATTGAATTGGAAACCCTCAAGCAAGAAATTTCCAACCTTAGCGAGGCTAAAGCTCGCTATCAAGCCTCGGTCAATGCACAACAATTCAAGCTGTTTAACCAGTTAACTGAAAGTGTTTGGATGAAGTTAGCAGCGGTTAATGAGGAGTTAGCGGAGTCTAATCCCGCGAGAGTGTTATCCTCATCTGAGAGGCAGGCAATTGAGTCATTTACCGATTTAATAGAAGAAAAACAGCAGCACTACGCACTTTGGGACTTAACGTTAGAGTCCATCCAAAACATCAATCGAGAATCTGACCAAACGCGGTTATCTAACGTACAAGAGGCCTTAGAGCAAAAACACAAGCGAGTCGCTGAACTCAGTGCAATGGGTAATCAATCTCGCCTTGAGCGAATTAAAGAAATTTCCGCGCTTAAAACCGAAATCAAACGTACTGAAAATGAAATCAACTTGCTAAAAGCATACACAAACAATGCAGAGCAGCTTCAAGAGATTAATAAAGAACTAGCGGAAGCCAAAGAAGCGCGTGAGTCGTTACAAAAACAGTTCGACGCACAAAATGATCTGTGGGTACAAGAAAAGCACTCGTTTGACGCACAAGCTAACAAACTAACCGAGAAAAAAGAACAGTTAGAAAAATTAGCTGGATCTAGCGTTAGAGTCAAAGCGGAACTTCAGGCGTATCATCTACCCGTCAGTGATTTCTCAGTTTTACCCGATCAATCTATCGACCTGTCGGAAGAAACATTACGAGCTCGAATAGATGCTCTATACAAAAAGCGTCAAGCAAAGACAGAGGTAACCGAAAAAATCCAAGGTTTTGTCAGAGAACAAGTGCTAGAAAATGACGATAAGTTGATGCTCTCTCACCTAGATGATGAGCTTCTAGAACACGCATTTCACCAACTCCAAATTCGCTATCAAGGCTTAGGTGATGAGTTTGATATTCTGCGCAAAAACTTTATTGAACATAAACACACTGTTCACGCCATCATCAATGAACTAAAAAATAATCGGGAATTAGTTGCCCAGTTTGAACAGAGCATTAACCGTGCGTTTGAAGGGTTAGAGATCAATGACTTGTCACAAGTTGAAGCCAAAATCAAAGTTGAGGCGCGATTTGACGACCTAGTGAGGGAAATCGAGTTTTTTGATACGCACTCAGATCAAAAAGCCTCGGAGCAGTTTATTGAACGCCTCAAAGCTTTTAGCAAAAAGTTTTTTCCAGAAGGCAAAGCCGCGCTGCTGACCATGGAGCAGATCGTCTCTGGCATTAGCTATAGAGTTAAAAAGCGTGGTCAAAATGGTTGGGAGAGCAAGTCACAGTCCACCTCTACTATCATGCTGATCAATATCAAGCTAGTGGAAATTTTGTTGAGCCGATTAAGAAATAGCGCTTGTGCAACCCAATTTCCACTAGTGATAGATGAAGGTGCTTCGGTGGATAGTTCACAATTTGATTGGCTGTTGCCAAATATGAAAAAAGCAGGCTTTCGAGTTTTAAGTGCTTCTACTAACTCGGCATCCAGTGAGATCATCTTTAAGTTTGGTCAACATTTTCGTTTGGATTCGATGCGCACTTCAAAACCCTACGATGAAGCTCGAACCATTGCTTATACCGGCATTCCAGAAAGCTTTGTGATAAAAGGAAGTGCGCTGGATAGAGAGCAACTCGATATGTTTGGAGAGGCAGATGAGTGATAAAAGACTTCTGACTATTCCCACGTTTGCCATTATGCTCGAACATCACACTATAATGAGGGATGTGATCCGCACAATGGATGAGGGTGGTGAGCCTTATGTAAGAGAAGCGACCTTCATCTCTAGATTGCACCGATACATACAAGGGCAAAGCAAAGATAAACAGAAACAATTACGTACAGCCTTTTCTACCGATAACTTGTTAGCGACCCATATCTTAGTCGACAAAGATGAGTTCGGTGGTGAAAGTCGCCTGATCTTTGATCGCGCCGTGATCGGGGTATTTCGTCTGTTTGATCGCAGCCTATTTCAAGACCTTACCGATGTAGCACTTAAAATCCAGCTCGGGGGTATACGTATACTCCTAGAAAAGCTGCAATCGGCTTCGATGCTGTATAGCGATAGTGACTTAGATTTCAAGGAGTTAATTGACGAGTTATTTCATCAATTGAGTGAACTGCTTAACAGCATCCGCTTGAACTTGGTAAAAATGCAAACGATCAATAAGGAGCTCAGTGATGCGAGTGAACTTGCTGCCAAATCGGATAATCCACAAGTTTTCTCGGTCCTCCAGCAAGAGTCGATAGAAAAAATATCGCTATTGCTATCAAGGCACATATTGCCCACGCGGCAATTTTTGGATGAGAAAAGTCGGTTGAAAGATGGACCGAATTTGTTTGAATGTCTGCAAAGTTTACGCAGTCAGTTTGAGCGCCATCAAGACCACCAGCGAGCGAATGCGATGTTAAGGTATGAGGTGAGCTTTAACAGTTTTCACAAACAGATCAGTAAAGTATCACAATCAGTAGACCAGTTTTTGGCACGATCCAAAAAACGCCTCCGACAGTTTAATGCCATTGAAACGGCATTTGGTGATTTAGTCAAAGAACTAGATGCTACTAAGCACAACCTAAAACGCAGCCAGATAGATGGGCAATTTGCTCGTGATAATGGCACCTTTATGGGGTTGATGCAGCAAGCTAGGCCCAAAGTGCTTCGTATCAGTAGTTCAGAAGCCTACCTCAACAATGTAGTAAGTGATATAGATGCACGCGTTGCGGATAAAGGCCTGCTAGATAAGAGCCGTTATGTAGAGTTAGTTAGCACTAAAGATGATTTCACCGAACGAAGGCTCGCTCGCGCAGAGCAGATCTTTGAATTGGTGAAACAGATGAAAATGGCCGAATATCAAGACCTCACGCTCTCACTTCATAGGCGCCTCAAAGAACACCTGGTTGAATATCATTTTGTTGACCTGTTGGAAGGGCTTAACTTCCTATTACGCAGTGAAGCGATGCTTGATGGACACAGACTTAAAATGACTAATTTCCGCCAACGCATCGCCCAAAGTGACACTATTTATCTATACCGTAAAATTCGAACAGAGCGAGTAACTAATCCATGACGCCATTTTCTCAAATAAACATGGTGAAAAGCCAACAGATATACACGACATTTGTCAATGGTAAGGTGATCACCAAGCAGGGTTATGACCTTTACCAGCAACGTTTTATTGAAAGTCCGCTCTATACCGAACTTTATAATAACTTAGAGCACTTTACACAGCTCTATCTGCACATTGGTTTCACGCTCAATTTCAATGTAGAAGGGGAGTTTTTCTATATCAGCCGCAGTGAAACAGAAGAAGACGCAGACACTAATGCCACCAAAATCCAGGCCATGCTATTAATTATTGCCCGTTACTGGGTAGACAAGGGCTTTGACTTAGATGACCTCACCACGCCAGTGATTGGACTTGGTCGCTCGGCACTAGAAGAAATAGCAGAGCACGCTATTTACGATGATATTCGACAGGCGCTTGGAATGGAAACCTGGGATAAGGCCATAAATTATCTTGCGGATCGAAATTTCCTTTTCCCGTGTGGTGATAAACATTACGTTCTAAGTTCAGCTGGAATGCATTTCTTGAATTTACATGTTGAGAAATACTCACAAGAGCAAGAGTAATACGATTCATGCTATTGATACTAATAGGCTTGATTCATGACTGTGATCTAACTCTATGAATTAACTAACAGTCTCAAAAGTAGTAAAATGCTAACCTAGTTGCATTTACAGTTGTCGAGAATTGGCGAAAGGGACTTTTAAGTGGATAAGAGAAATTTTGAGTTTTTTAAAGCATCTTGACGAATTACTGTTTCGGTTAGCGAACCGAGCAGAGATTTTCATCAGTTACACACTAAAAATTATATTAAATAGAAAATAAGTTGGTCGATATATATGGACTTTGATTGGATTGCAAATCTCAATTACCTAGTTTTGTTTTTATCTGTTTGTACTTTGTTCATAGGCTACCGAAAAGGTGTAGCGCTATGCAAAAACAATCCCTCTTCTAGCAAAATTGGATCTATACCGAGTTTGTTAACTTCAGGAGGTGTATTGTGTACCTTTTTGGGGATTGCTCTAGGCTTATTAAATTTTGATACCGAAGATCTAAATAACAGTATTTCAATATTGCTAAGTGGTTTAACGCTTGCGTTTTGGTCTAGCATCGTCGGTATGATGTTTTCCATGATGTTCAAGACCCGTTGGTTGCCTGAACACCATATGGCTCTGTCGCAATTGACCCCTGATGATATGCAAAAAGTACTACTTTCTCAGCTGTCTGAGTCAGAGAGGGCAAACTCAGCTGCAAAAGGTAGACATCAAGATAACCAAAAGCTACTCACTGATTTACTAAACGAAATTAGGATGACTAAGTCGGTTTCGGTAGACGGAAATCTACAAAGTAAAATTAGTTTATCCCATTTAACCGACGAGATTAATAATTTCGCGTCTAAAGTTTCCTCGCAAACCTCGCAGCAAGTCGCATTGTCGCTGCAAAGTTCAATCGAAAGCTTTAATCAGGGTTTAATGGGGCAGTTTGGTTCCAACTTTAAGCGATTGGATGATTCTGTTGTCAAAATGCTTGAATGGCAACGGCAATATACAATTCAAATCGAGCAATTGACTAACGCATTTGAGCTGACAGTGGAAAGTCTGGCTGCAACGGAGCAAAGCGTAGAAAGTATTAGTGATCATACTCAATCGATTCCAAACACAATGAAACAGTTCACTCAAACGGCAGATATGTGGAATCAGCAGATATTAGATCTAGATCTGCGTTTATCAGCCTTTAGCAGTATGCGTGATAAAGCAATTGAAGCAATGCCAGAAATACAGCAGCGGCTAGACCAACTTGGTATGAGAATGGAGAAATCAGTCCTTAACACTTGCGAAAGCCTTGAAAAAGGAGTGCTTAAAGCTTCGACTGAACTTCAAGAGAAAGCGTTGGCAATGAGTGAAAAGCTGGTTGATGCTTCTAGCGGAATAGGCAGTGATTTAAGCAATGCCTCTGGTCAAATAGAATCTATGACCAACCACTTAGCTAGCTCAGCAGAAAATATACAAACAATAATGCAAGATTCGATAGGCCAGCTAGAAGGTACATTAAACAGTCTACTTAAAGGTACTAAAGAGGATGTGCTAGATATATCAAAAACCTTATCAAATGTGAATGAGAGCTTAATAGACAAGCACCGAGAACAATTAGATAAAACAGGTAAGTTGTTGACCAGCGCTCATGATGCAATAGATAAGAAAATTGATGATAGTTTGTCAAAGCAAATGAAGAGTTCACTCCAAGTGCAGAAAACGATCGAAAGTGACTTGATCAAAAGTTCAACTGTGTTCCAACAAAATATTCAATTTGAATTAGAGCAAGTCTTGAATCATTTAGGTAGAGGCTTACTCGATATAACCGAAGAGTTTTCAAAGTCGGCGTTACGACTGAACAAAGAGTTGCGGGACCTCCAGCCTAAAGAAGTACCAGAAGAGGTAAGTTGATCATGCACGGTGAGCTTTTTCAATCAAAGACGGTTTCTACCGACGAGGGGCATTGGTTATCTGTCACCGACCTTATGGCTGGGCTTATGGTGATATTTTTGCTAATCAGTGTCGCGTTGATGAACAGAACCGACATAGAAAAGCGAGCGATAGAGCGTATTGCCGTTAAAATAAGTGAAAAGCAATTAGAAATTCATAGAGCATTGGAAGTAGAGTTTAAAGATGACTTTAAGCGGTGGGAAATCAGTTTCGATGAGCAAAGGCCGTTGAGTATTGATTTCAATGCCGATAGGTATAAATTTACACCTGGCTACTCTGCTTTACCTGGTCAATTAACTTTGGTTTTAGATGAGTTTTTTCCACGATATTTGAATGTGTTAGAGCCTTATAGAAAAGAGATTAAGGCGATTCAAATAGAAGGTCATACCTCTTCAGGGTGGAATAATGATGATTCAGAACTAAATGCCTATTACAAAAATATGAATCTATCACAAAGGCGGTCGACTAGGCTTTTTGATTACATAATCGCTAAGGAAGCTCCCCTTAACAAGCACCTATATTGGCTACGAGGAAAGTTATCCGCTATTGGCTACGGCCCGTCAAATTTAATTTTTTCTGAAAACAATACAGAAGATAAAGAGCGTTCTCGCCGCATTTCATTTCAAGTTATTGCTGACTCTGACATCATCATGAAAGATATTCTGGAAGCCCAATGAAGCTAAATGTTGAACTAAGTAAGTTTAATAAGTTGATAGATGAAAGTGTCTCGGAACGGAAAAGCCAGTTTTCAGTGAGCTTATATCCGGTAGATTATCAAAGATATAAACAACGCAGAAGTGCTCCTGATTTGGTGACAGACTTCGACCAAGAGATCTGTTTAAATGGTCATTTACTTGCTTATGATGGGCATGGTGTTGTTGTCTATATTAAAGAGCAATCAGATCTATCTTCCGCAGTTCTTGATCCGCTCAATAATGCAACTAAATATCACTTAACAGATTGTGACACTGTTCGTGATGAAAAAAACGATGAGCGCTTTGGTCGTTTTGTTGCCCTTAGATATATCGATGGGAAAATGCCCGTATGTGACGACAAAAATAAGACTGACGAAGCTGCTCTAGCTGTGTGTGGTAATTGTCTTCGTAAACTGAACTACATGCCTTATGTTCAAGCGCGAAATACGGAACAGAAAAAACAGGCGCAACGTGAGTTTAATCTGTCTGAATTTCTTAAAAAACAGCATGACTTTCCCGATGAGCACCTTCCTCTTCGGCATGCCGAATTTAGTAGTTTCGCTTATTCAGAAGATTGGAAAGCAGTTAGTGAAGTTTACAAGCTAAGTCAAAACTATTGTTGTGAGGAATGTGGAGTACAGCTTAATGGCTGGAAGACGCTTCTTCATAGCCATCATATTGATGGGGTGAAATCCAATAACCACCCAGCTAACTTGATGGCGCTTTGTGTTGAATGCCACGGCAAGCAGCCTAAACATAACCACTTGAAGCCAAAAGCTGAAGAATTGAGCTATCTGAAAGAAAAGCGTAATTGTTGAGTCATCAATAAAACTAAAGTGCATTTGAATTTCATGTGATACTAAAATTAAGGAACAAAATTGGCTATTTATTGCGGTGCTAATAATTCATTCTTTTTACTAGAAAACGCGACTGAGTTTAAAGAGATTTGTTTTATTCAAGGCCAATCACTTTTTACAGATCACGCAGTCTGGAATTCAGCAACCTGCCATGAACTCATTCAGTTTTTTGTTGAAAACCTTGAGGAAGGTGAAGGCGACTTTTTAGCTAAGCTAGAAACTCAGCTTGGTAGAGCTTCACCTGAAGCAAAAGTACTGGCGGCAGAAATGCTGTGGTTGATGTTTTTATGTCCTAGTAGTACAGGGCCAATTTCTAAACGCACTAGTATTGAACGTGTTTTTTCCTGGAGCGGTTTTGAGTTTAAGAATGGGGTAAGAGAAAAATACTTATCTGACGAGGCATTGACAGGAATAGGCAAAACTGGAGCTGCATATCAAACAGGCCGATGGCGAGAGCTGGTTTACTTTATTCGCTTACTAGAAAAGTTTTTTAAGTTGAGCAAAGATGAAAGAGCAACTTTGCTAGCGAGTCGCACAGAGTTTTCAAGCTGGTTAAATGACATTCCTGGAAATGACAAACGACAATTCCGCCACATGATTTTATATCTATTTTATCCTGAAGAGCAGGAGCGAATTTTCGGTGGCGGACATAGACAGTCATTGCTTGAGACGTTTTTGAATATTACGCCATCTCAGTCTAGAAAAATGTCACCTCTTGATGTCGATAATCGATTGTTAGAGATACGAACTCAGTTTGAAAAAGAGTATGGGACAAAAGAGCTGGATTATTACGTTGAGCCATTAAGCTTAAGGTGGGGTCAAGAAAGCTCTGAAGAGCCTAATGAGATAAAAGAACCTGGACAGGGGTATGAAGTGAAGATTAACGACGTAAACCAAACGCTAAATACAATTCTGTACGGGCCTCCAGGTACTGGCAAAACCTATAACACGATCAATAAAGCCTTAGAGATTGTTGACCCTGAGTTTTACCATCAAAATAACGATGATCGAGCTGCCATCAAGAAGCGATTCGATGAATTATTAAACAGTAATCGCATTGGCTTTGTTACTTTTCACCAAAGTTTTAGTTATGAAGATTTTGTGGAAGGACTGAAAGCGACTACTGAAAATAATCAGGTTAACTATGAAATCGAAGATGGTATCTTCAAGCGCTTATGCGAATCTGCTCGTGCGAAACCGACTATCAAAGCGGCTCAAGATCATGTTGATATTAGTGGCCGTAAAATCTGGAAGATGTCGTTAGGTGATACCGCTGGTGATGATGCCTTTATCTATCAGCAATGTATTGATAATGGCTGTGTGTTGCTAGGTTATGGTGATGATATAGATTTCACTCATGCAAATGATCGTAAGCAAGTAGCCCAGACGTATCGTGATAATGGCGTAAATATTGAAAATGAAAGTAATAACTATCAAGTAACATCGGTCAACACATTCAAGAATACGGTGAGTATAGGTGATTTGATTGTTGTCTCGGACGGTAATCGTAAGTTTCGTGCTATTGCAGAAATAACCAGTGATTACTACTTAGATAACTCTTCGGTTGATGATGTTAGTTATTCTCAAGCAAGGAAAGTTACGTGGCACAGAGTATACGAACCATCATTACCAGTTGATGAATTATTCAAGAAAAACCTGTCTCAAATGACTTTGTATCGATTGTATGACACGACCATTGATACAGAAAAACTTCGAGCTATATTACAAGGTAGTGGTGATTCAGATAACGTTGCACCGGGCCGCACGGTAGGTAAGTATCAGATTGAATCAATTTCTGATGAGCTGATTACTATTCGAAAGCCGAATGGTTCTGAGCTTCCAATGCCCAAATCGATTGTTGACGAGCTTTGTGATTTGGTTCGTTCTGGTGATGTTTCTGTTGACGATATTAAACATAAAAGGGTGTTTGATAACGTAGACACCTTAATGGAGAAGTTCCTAGTAAATGGCTACCCTAATGTTCTCGGGTCGTTAGTGGAAGGAATTGTTAGCAAGGGAATATCCGTATCAAATCAAGCCTCTTCAGACAAGAGGGTGCTGATCATTGATGAAATCAACCGAGGTAACATTTCCAACATATTCGGAGAGTTAATCACTTTGATTGAGCCAAGCAAGAGGGCGGGTGGTAAAGAGGCGCTATCGGTTAAATTGCCATATTCTAAAGAGACCTTCTCAGTTCCTGATAACCTGCACATCATTGGCACGATGAACACGGCTGATAAGTCGTTGGCTCAACTAGACATTGCGCTGCGTCGCCGTTTCCAGTTTGAAGAAATGATGACGAACTATGAACTGCTTGCAGAGATTCCACTAATAGATGGTATTGATATTGAGCAGACGGTTCGAGTCATCAATAAGCGAATAGAGCTACTGTACGACCGTGAGCACACGATAGGTCACAGCTTCTTTTTATCACTAAAAGATACCCCGTCGATTGAACATCTGGCTGAAATTTTTGAATTACAGATCCTTCCATTGCTGGAAGAATATTTCTTTGAAGACTGGGAACGAGTAGCAATTGTTCTGGGTGATCACCTTAAAGCCGATGAGAGTTTGCGCTTTGTTGTTGAGCAATTTGACGCGAACGAAGTCGCTCAGTTAATGGGCGATGATTGGGATCAAACGGGCATACAGCCTTATGTTAGAAACGATAAAGCCTTTAACGCTACCGCTGCATATATTGGTATCTATTCTTAATGTTTAATAGGAATCATGGCTCTGTGATTGCTGTCCGTGAGTTCGACTTGTTACTCAATGGTGGTGATAAGTCGAGTATTGATTGCCAGTCAATACCGAGTAAAGCGTTTGAGTGGTTGTTGGCCAATGGACAGAGTAATAATCAAGAGTCAGTCGATCTCATAAAGGTCAAAAAGCAAGGTCGTTCAATTGCTCTGCAAGTTATCAATTATGTTGGGGTATTAGAAACGCCTTGCGGCACCCGGATTGAAATTCTTCCTAAAATATCAGAGAAGGAAGATAACCAAACCGCCACGAAAGTGCTCCTCAAGATGCTTTCAACGGTCCATAAACTTAACATGCATAGGTTTGAAAACTCTTCGCTACAAACGTTAAACAGACCATTGTTTGAAATACTGATTGGTTATTTCTTGAAAGATGTCTCGGATGTCATTAAGAAAGGGATTCGAAGCCAGTACACAAGAGCTCAAGCTCGTAAACCTTACTTAAAAGGTCAGCTACAAACATCAAAGCAAATAAACCAACGACCGGGTTGCTTAAATAGCTTTCACATTGCTTACGATGAATTTTCTCCAAACAGAGCAGAAAATAGATTGATACGCTCTGCATTGAGTCAGGTGATGAAGTGGTCGAAAAATAGTGATAATTTACGCTTAGGAAGTGAATTGCAATTCGCACTTGATGATATTCCGCACTCAGGAAACTATGCACTGGATTTTCGCCAGTGGTCTAAGGAGCGTTCTCTCGTTCACTATTGTACTGTGAGGTCATGGTGTGAATTAATTTTGAGTTACCAATCACCTGTATCACTATCAGGGGGGTATAATGGCATCTCGATGCTTTTCCCGATGGAAAGTCTCTTTGAGCGATATGTTGCGATTAGGCTAAGGAAGTCACTACAACCTTCTCTTAAATTGAAAACTCAAGCAAGCAGTTGCTCATTAGTCGAGCATACCCCCCGTTCAGGAAAGCCTCAAGAGTGGTTTAGGCTCAAGCCTGATATAGTGGTTAGCGAAATGAAATCGCACGAGCCGCTTTATGTAGCCGATACAAAGTGGAAGAGAATCAAAGAAAAGCAAGCTACGGCAAAGCAGAAGTATGACATTAGCCAATCTGATATGTATCAGATGTTTGCTTATGGTCATAAGTATTTGGGTGGTAAAGGCGTGGTATATCTTATTTACCCAGCATACGAGCACTTTAGTGAGTCTCTGCCATCATTTAGATTTGATGAGAACCTGTCGGTAAGGGTTCTTCCTTATGATCTATCAAGCGACAAGTGCGATTTGTTGGGTATTGAAATGGTGCTACCTGAGCTTTCGAGCTAAATCACGTATATCGTTATTTAGTCGGTTAGACTGAACTACTAAATCAAGTGCATCGAGCTCTCTGCCGTTTTCAAAGATCAACTTTGCGTTCCCGATTCGAATGGCTGCACCAGCTTCATTGCTGACTTTTTGCCTTACAAGGGTTTCAATGGCATCTGCGCGGGAAATCCTTCCAGCAGTAAAATTTTGGAAAAGATCATAGTTGGATACAAAAGCGGCTTTGCCAACGGATTTTAGTTTTTTGTCTAGTTCGGTGTCGTCCATGTCAAGTCTCCATGCTTGTAAGGTGTTTTAGTGCAGCTAAGATTATGGTCGTTGCTTGAGAGCCGCCAGATTATAGTTGACGGAAAAGAATGGCCTAATTGTAGCGTTCTCAAATTTAATGGATTTCACTAAGTAATACCTGGAGTAATACCACACGTAAAGTTTAATTAAATTTCCATGTAAAAAAGTGAGTTAGCACTCAAAGCCAGCTGTCTCACTCACCGCCACATTTTAAAAGTTCTGATTTATCAGGCCTTTTTCATATCTGAACAAAAATCTGTATTTACTCCACGTTCAAATACGAGTACAAAAAATACTTAGACTGTCTACTCGAAGTTTGAGCTTGTCTGCATGGGGATTTATGACGAATCACCCGTATCGAGACACGTTTTAAGATTCATGAAAAGTTCGCTTAACTGGTTGAAAATGGTAGTAACATAGCAATTAAAGAATTGTAAGCCTCACCATAAGTACTGCGCTCATCATTGAGCTGAATGTAGCCTTTGTGGACCGAAAAAGCTGCATTATGGTTTGGCGACTAAACATCGAAAAGTCGCGCCAATCTCTAAGCTACCATCTGCTTTAACATATGGTTGTAACGCGGCATGATGCGCTTGGTTCACAGCCTCTAGGCTTGAGTTCTCAATGGCCTTTACGGCAACTCCGGACGAGCGTAAACCGCGTATAGCGGTGTCGAGATCGGGATACAGCCACGGCGAATCGACATCAAAGATGTCAATTGGCGTTAATCCAGCATCCGAGACAAAACCCTTGAGTAAATCTTTGTTCGACAATGCAAAGGGGCCGGGCGTACCTGGGGGTGGCGTGGGTAATAAGGGCTTTAGTGCTGCGACTAAATCAGCGGCTTCCATATTCTCTGGTTCGCCCCAAGTCATAATGACGATTTGTGCATTATGCAATGCAACGCGTTTTGCTTCTAATAGAGCGGCTGTTGGGTTGCCAGCGTATTGGAAGGAGTTAAAACCGGTTACACACGAAAAGCCACTATCGTCAAAAGGTAAGTTTTCTATATCAGAGATGTGGAAATCACCTGATGGTGTTCGCTGCTGCGCAATTTCTATCAGTTTTTCAGCGGCATCCACACCACTGACTTTAGCGCCTCGGGCTGAGGCATATTGTGTCGCAAGGCCTGAGCCGCAACCAATATCAAGGTAAGCCGTACCGTGACCAATGTTTAGGTGCTCAAAAACAGCGTGATATACGGCAGCACAGGTTTGTTCCTGAATGTTCGACCAATCTACGGCTGAAGACCCCCAAAGTCTCCCATTGGTTGCGCCTGTTTGGGGCTTAAAGTTTGAGCTCATAGTGCGCTCCAGCGAGTGGGATTGAGTAAAGTTTGGTTTGCCTAGTACTAGCCTGATCGTCCAACCATTTAAGTAAAGTCTTAAAGACTAGCCCAATTTCGATAAATCGCGAATTGCACCGTACGCAATTGATTATTCGTCGGCATATACATGTGCCTGAAAACACGTTTTGCGTTCTGAGACATTTAGCACTTCACATCATAATGATCGAACGATTACAGACTCAGACATAGCCGTAATATCAGACACTGAGCTCACTCCAACGCCCACCTGAGTGACAGCGTAGGTGCCCATCGCAGTGCAAAAAGCCGCTGACTTTTCGGGGCTATAACCGTTCAATTTGGCCCACACATAACCCGCAACCACGCTGTCTCCCGCCCCAACAGTGCTTGTAACATTTATTGTGAGTGGCGTTGCGTGCATACGTTTATTGCTCTCAATCCAAATGAGCCCATTTTCCCCTAAAGAGACCACAATGCATTCAATGCCATCGCTTTGTAAAGCTTGAGCCGCGGTGCTGCACTGAGTTATTAGATCAGTAGCATCAGTGGTGAGATCCAGACCAATACTGAGCTCAGCGAGCTCGTGTTCATTAGGCTTAATCATGGATGGTAGTGCGCTGACGCCTTTTGTTAACATCTCGCCACTGCTGTCTAAAACAACGGATTTGCCAAGTCGCTTAAGTTTGGCGATCCAGTTCGCCGCTATCTTGGGAGACATACCCATTGGTAAACTGCCAGAAAATACAAAATAGTTGACCTGTTTTGCTAGCGAGAAAAGCTGCTGTTCTAGTCGCTCAACATCTTTGTCTGTGACTCCAAAACCTTGAAAGTTAATGTCTGTAACCGACTGCTGAGCATCGACGATTTTGATGTTGGTGCGGGTGCTACCATTAACCAGTATGCACTGATTATCAATGCCATTTTCGATAAAGTAGCGCTCAAAATCGCCTTTATTGTCGCGGCCTAAAAAGCCACACAAAGTGACACCGGCACCAAGGTCGCTGAGCACCTTGGCGACGTTAACTCCTTTGCCTGCCGGCATTAGAGTTGCCGACAGAGCTTTATTTACTTGGCCTGGCTTAAGAACCTCAAGGTCGCCAGTTAAATCCAGTGCAGGATTGAGCGATATTACTGCTACGTTTTGCAACACAGTTTTCCTTACGTTTTGTTATTGGATTGGGCGAAGGGATAATGACAACATAGAGAACTTTTTTAATAATTGGAAGTATTACAGTTTCGGAGTTGCCTCAGTATGAATACCACTTATTGATCATCAACACACTGACTGAGTTTTTGGGTAAATCTTAGTTCTCTCCCTCATATGCCGTGTCTCAATTCGCATTTCAAATATGTACCGAATGCATAGTGAATTTAGATGAAGGCATTTTGAGAGGCAGTAGGATTGATGGTACCTTTCACAGTACCGTTGCCAATTTTAATACCACCGAAGCTGGCCAAAGTCATTGATATAATCTTTCACAATCATAGAGTTTGGAGTTGAATCGCCAGATTGCTTTTGCCATTGAATCAATTGCTTGCGAGCATATAGTGCTCCTAATATATTTGCCAAAGCAATCCCAATCCAAATGGATTCTAAGCTAAATTGAGCCGCAAAGAGTACCATAGGAATAGTCAATATGATTGACTTCACCATTGTAATTGCCATCGAGCGTTTTGGTAGTTGCGCACCATTGAATATAGAGCTTGTAATGAGCGCGAGACCAAAAGCTGGGTAGGTCAATCCCACAATGTAGAAGTAGTTTTGGCCTATCGTAGTCAACGTCGGGTTTTGGCTAAATGGGTTAAAGATATAGGCTGAAAATAGCGCTAACATCAAGAAGACACCAATCCCCCAATAAACCGTAATTCGCCCACTAATCGCGATACTTTGGTTAACACGATGGTTCGCTTTTGCTCCCACGTTTTGTGCAATAAAGGGGGTTAGTATGACACTTAGTGCTAAAATGCCGACTAAAGCGAGTGATTCAATTCGAGAGACAATCCCGAAAGCGGCGACAGCATTATCTCCGTACTGCGAGACTGAACGTGTGATCACCGCAATAGCAATGGGATTAAGCACTTGCGCAGCAATTGCTGGTGTGGAAATGAGCATGATCTGACTAAAGTCTTCCGAGGCTTGTTTAAGGTTACCTAGAAAGGAAAACGACAGCAGTTCGGCGCGGTAGAGTAGAGCGGTCATTAATACCAATATTGTCAACCAAGAAAGCACAGTGGCAACAGCAGCACCTTGAAGCCCTAAGGTCGGAAAGGGGCCATGACCAAAAATCAATAAGTAGTCGAAGACGACATTTACAATACCACCAAGTACCATGACCGCAGTGGACGGGATCATTATCCCTTTAGCCATGAGCGCTGAGTTCGCTATCAGGCCTCCAACCAGCAGAAACATTCCCAAAAATAAAGGCGTCATGTACTGCTTTACATAAAAGAGTGCCTCCTGTTTTGCGCCGAGTAGCGAAAACAATCCATTATCTACATAAAGGCCTAGCATGCCTATCACAACGGTTATGATCATGAAGGACGTCATGGCGACACCCACAAGGCGTTGTGCTTTGGGGGGGTTGTTTGCCCCCAATGCTCGACCCACCGTTGATGAGACGCCTGCTGCTGTCCCCATAAAGAAACTAACAATAAGAATGTATACGGGAAAAGAGAAACTCATCGCAGCAAGTTGATCGACACCTAGCATACCAATGAAGTAGGTATCAACTAGCTGAAACATAAAAGTCATCAGCATGCCAAACGCGGCTGGGATAGCCATTGTTCTGAGTGTTTGGCCGACGGGTTTATTAAGTAATGGAGAGTCGTTCATTGGGCTATCCTTAACCGAGTGATTTATATGAGCCTAAAAGTGATATTCCTAGGGAGTATTACGCGAGCGAGACGTCTAAAAGTGGGGCCATTGTGAACTGAATATCATCCCTAACTTTCTGAGATACGGGCGTACCTTGGGAAAAATTGTCAAAGAAACTGGGGATCGACAGAGATGCCAACACGTTCCCACCAAAGTAGGGAGCGGATTGAACGGCGGAAGCAAGTACGTTTTGAGCCCCTCCAGGGCCAGGTGAGGTTGCAAAAAGCACCATCGATTTGTCTTGAAAGACTTTCTGATCAATTCGTGACATCCAGTCAAACACATTTTTGTATGCGGCTGTATAGGAACCGTTGTGTTCTGCATACGAAATAACAACAGCATCCGAACGACCAATCATGGTGAATAGTTGCTGTGCTTTTTCTGGGATTCCGTGACTGTTTTCTCTGTCAATACTGTATAGAGGCAGATCGTAGTCGGCTAAATCAACGAGAGTAATTTGGCTATTATGGACTTGGTTGGCGGCGTACAGTGCCACTGTCTTATTGATAGATTGAGTGCTGTTGCTAGCGCCAAAGGCAAGAATATTCATTGTGTTCTCCATTTCTTTAAGTGAGGTGTATTAGTGACTAAATGCATCAAGGCCGACATATTCAATGAATTCAATTACATTGCCGTCTGGATCTCGAATAAAGAATGAAGTACCTGTTGGGTGTTTCATCGGGCCACCGCTCAATGGAATATTTAGCGAGTCAAGCTGCTCTAGCATTAAAGATGCATTGTCTACCTCTAGCGCCACGTGGGTATATCCCGTGTGTTTAATATCAACATCCATCAATACATTGTGCGATTCTTCTTGGTTAGCGTTGAGGATCAGATTGATATTGATGCCAGCGGGATGTTCGATGATTGCGACCGGCTCTGGTCCACCTGGTCCTGTTATGTATTTAAAGCCCAATTGAGAGTAGAAATCTCTAGAGCGCTCAAAATTATCTACGCGAAGTCCAATATGATTTACTCGTGTTATGTTTTGCATGGTGATCCCTTTCCAATTTTACGTATGTTTGTGTTGTTGATTATTAGATTAATCCTTTTCCATCCATTGATTAATGGGGTGATTGTGGAATAATTGTTTCCATATGGCTCGTAATAGGGGGCGGGATGTTTGATTCTCAGTTAATGGATGGGTTTGAGATCTTCGTGGAAGTGAATAAGCAAGGTAGCTTTACAAAGGCGGCTTCGTCGACTGGCCACTCTACATCTTATATCAGTAAAGAAATCAGCAAATTAGAGGAAAGGCTAGGGGTGAGACTTATGCAACGTACTACGCGAAGTCTAAAACTGACCCCGGAAGGTGACGTGTTTTTACGCCGTTGTGAGCAAATCGTGCATGATGCCAGAGATGCCATAGAGCAGGTGACGGGCAGTCAGCGCGAGCCACAAGGAAAACTTAGAGTGAGTGCACCAATAGGTTTTAGTTTGGCCAAACTTAAACCCTTACTCAGTGAGTTTTCAATTCAATTCCCTAAAGTCGAATTGCAAATCGAGCTCAGTGATAAAAAGATCGACCTGATAGATGAAGGCGTAGATATCGCAATACGCGCGGCAAGTTCGCTGGACGATTCTAGCTTGATCAGCCGTCGATTATTACGCTCAAATGGTCTTGTTTTGGCATCGCCGGCCTACTTAACGATACACGGAGAGCCGCAACATCCAGCGGATTTATCGGGTCACAAAGCGATCACCTATAGTTTATCGGCAAACCCCGAACTGTGGGAGTTTGAAGACAAACAAGGTGAACAATTACAAGTAAAGGTAGATAGCGTTGTACAAACGAATAGCCCCGAAATGGAGTTGCAAATGTGTAAATCTGGTTTGGGAATTGTACGACTGCCAAGTTTTCATTTAGACGGTGAGTTGCAAAGGGGGGAGTTGGTGGAACTGTTTAAGGACTACCCCAAACACAAGTTGGATATCTTTGTGGTCTACCCCAGCAGGCAGCACCTTTCCGCGAAAGTTCGAACCTTTATTGATTTTATATTCCAAAAACTTGGCAACGATTAATGTAACTGCAGTGCCATTGAATATTGTCTAGGCAGCATGACAACACGAGATATAGTAAAAGCGCGCATTGATGCGCGCTTCGAGTTAACGTGTTGAATAAGGTTAAAGAGCTAAGTCAGTATCGGGTGACGAATCAGACCCAGAATCAGGTGTCGACACTGAACTTTCTTCATCCGCTGCTGACACGCTTGCAGCGCTGGCACCGCCACGGCTTCCTTTACTACTGCGGTATTCGTAACTGTACTTCACCACAACCTGACCAAAATAGTCGGTACTGCCGTCATCATTTTGTTGGCTAACGACTTCAACCTCTGTTGAGTCTAATCCCAGCGAGCGCTTGTCAACGCGTCTGTGGGGAGTAGGAAGCTTATGGCTCAACTCAATGGCGCTCATGCTCTGCAGGGAATCAGCATAGGAGTTGGCCATATTCGCCGCTTCCGCTTCACTGGATGCTGGGTCACTTGTGTACAGTGCAGACTGGTGGGTGTTTGAGGTGCGATATTGGTCAGCCATTGCTGCTCCACTCATCGCAATCGTCATTAGCAGCCCAACGTTTAGTAGTGTTTTCATAACGTGTTCCTTGTATTTACCTAGCCGCCCAACTCAGGCGAAAATCGTGTACTGCGTAATCACGAGCTAGAAATATAGGATCTAGATCACGTTTTTGTTAGGGTGTTTACATTGTTTTACGTTGTTAACGTGCTTCAGTTGGTCACATAAATTAGACGCAATGGTGCGGTTTAGGTATGTCTCGCGGGTCAGCAATAGGTAAGTAATTTTGGCAGGTTAGGCCGCAAAAGATCCTGAGAGAAAAGTGGGAGCATTGGCCGAGAGTGAGTTGTGATTATAGCCCACTGAACATTCGCTCAGAATAGACCGGCGAAAAGCATTCAATCAGTTTAATTTCGTTGATATCAGGGTGCAATGGGTTGGCAATGGCTACACTCGACTCAGACAACCCAATAGCCACGCTTGGAACAATCAACAACAACGCTTGTTTAGCCTGCAAAAACTGATCGCCAATACGCTGCGTACTTGCAGGATAAGGCACGGATTGCCAGTCGTCTGGTAGGTCGTTGGTATCTAAGCGGTGAATTGGTACTAAGTTTGGAACCGTGTAGATCGCTTTACAGTGCGTTCGCGGAACCAACCGTGGAGTAGGGTGGTAATTGGCGGCTTCTACTAAGGCAGTACCCATGTCTAATGCGAAGTATATAACGGGGTTCCCGGCACTGTTCCAGCGAGCGCCATCGTCAAAACTGGCCCCACGTCCACTGAAGTTGTTGGCAAACTTACTGTTAGTGACTCGATATAAGTTCATGATTAGGAGTATTCACCATACTCTATTTTTCTTAGAGTCTGACGCACCAGTTCTCGTCCAGCAGGGGTATCGATGAGCTCAATGGGTAGCTCGCCACCTAAAGCAGGAATAGGCATACTCAACCACTCTCTAGCGAGATCTAAAGAGCCGTATATATCACTTGCTTGCATATAAATGCGCACCGTATCGAGCACACTATCGCCAATTAATGAAGGCAATTTGTTTACCCGGTAGCTACGGCTTAGGTTGGATTTATCTTTGCCAATCACTTTAGCGAAAATGTCTCTATCAGCGATAATCGAGACGACACTTTTAAGGTGCTGACCGCTCACACCTTGATTAACCGCTTTGAAATAGCCTGAAGTGGTTAATAAATCGAACTCAGGAAAAATGGCGTTAAGTTGATCTGAGGGTTTATGCTGAGTGGGCGCGGTGATCATGGTGGCGTTCCTATCACAAGAGTACTTAATGATTATAGAGTAACGCTTGATGATTCGTCAATTTAACGAAGCCTATTCGTTATAATGACGAATAGGCTTCGCTTGTTAACACCAAATAAAGGTAATTTTGACCATAAATCTAGCTGTATCTAACCGGATTACATGATTTTTTTACGAATCATCCCAGAGACACGCTCAACGCAAATCACAACGACTAAAATTGCAATGATTACCGTTAACGCTTGATCGTATCGAAATAGATTCATTGATGCTGATAGCTCTACGCCAATGCCACCAGCACCCACTAATCCGAGTACTACTGCACTTCGAACTGCCTTTTCAACCGAAAAAAGGCTAGTCGCAACAAAAGAAGGCCCACATTCAGGGATAACGGCTCCTAGTACCACGCTGCTTCTTTTAGCGCCTATTGCGTTAAGTGCATGGCTTGGGCCTGGATCGATTTCTTCAATACGTTCGGCAAAAAAGCGTGCGCAAAAACCAATGGTGTCCATAACAATGGCAAGAATACCGGCCAGTGGACCTAGGCCAACCGCAATCACAAAAACCAAAGCCCACACTAAATCAGGAATAGTACGAAATGCAGACACTAAGTTTATAGCAATAAACCGAATTACTGGATGTGGGCTGGTGTTATTGGCGCAAAGTAAAGCCATTGGCAAGCTTAAAATCACGCCAAATACAACGCCTACAATCGCCATCTGAAATGTTTCGAGCATTGCTTTCGCGATGACATCGACTCGGTTCAGATTAGGTGGAAAGGCATCACCAATGAACACCCCAAGATTTGAGGCGCCATTAAATAGTCGATCGCCCGTAATATTGGCCGACGCAAAGCCATTTAAAAACAGTGCCACAAACACAATGGCAATGATCCATGTAGTAATGGATGGGGACTCTAGCCTAGGCGGTAGCGAGTGAGTGTGTATTGATGTGTTGTTCATGTTTAGTCGCCACAGTTGGAGGAGATATTTGATAAAGGTGTTCTATGTCGGCATTGGACAGGGAGCTTGCAGGTGCATCGAACACCAACTCGCCCGAATTAAGGCCGATAAATCGCTCACCAAACTCTCGAGCAAACTCGAGTTGATGAAGTACGCAGATAACTGACATGTTTCGCTCTTTGATCACTGACCAAAGTAATTCCATCACTTCATGACCGGCTTTAGGATCCAAACTGGCAACAGGCTCGTCAGCAAACACAACCTCGGCATCTTGCATTAGCATGCGTGCGATGGCGACACGCTGTTGCTGGCCACCTGATAAAGTGTCTGTTCGACGACCCGCTAGATGCGAAAGTCCGACACGGTCGAGGGCATCGAGCGCTTGAAGTCGATTCGCTTGTGAGGCAGTGAGCGAATTACAGGCCCAATAGCCTTCGCGACCCAACATGCCAAAAAGAACATTTTGTAAGACGCTTAAGTTGCCCACCATGTTGAACTTTTGAAACACGCAGCCAACACGTTGACGTAACGAGCGCAGTTCACGCTTAGGTGCTGTCGTTAAGTCGGTACCGTCTAAGACGATTTTGCCCGAGGTGATTGGTGTGATGCCGGTTAAGCATTTCATTAGGCTGGATTTACCGCAGCCGTTATGACCCAAAATGATCACGCCCTCACCGGGCTCAACACTGAAGTTGAGCCCATTGAGTGCACGCGTACCATCGTCATAGGTCTTTTTTAAATCAATAACATCAAGACGCATGGGGTGATCCTAAAGTAGCGAGTACGATTCGCGAACAACGTCATACACTGCGTCATCCACCGAGATCATTTGTGCGCCTTCGTACTTGTCACGCTTGCCTGGGGCTAAAATAGCTTGTAGAAGGCCATCGGCATCTTGCATGAACTTTTCTTGAATAAAGTCGACGCATTGCTGTGCAATGTGTGGGCCCGCAACAAATGGGTCGCCTGGCATGGTTTGACTCTGAGCAACAATCTGATATTTACCTTCGCCTTGCTGTGCAACAAACGGGGCAAAGTCTCGAACACCTGTACCAACAGCATCAACTTCTCCAGACGCTAATGCTTGCATTCTTGCGCCGTCGAGCAAACTGATGCGGACGTCTCTATCAAGATCAATACCTTGTTGGTGGAGCATGTACATCGGCATGATATGGCCAGTGGTTGAACCATGATCTTTCATGGCAATGTGTTTGCCCTTTAAGTCGTCGATAGATTGAATGTCACTGTCGGTTGGCGCAATAAACACCGAGTAATATTCTGGACGCACAACCGCACTGATTGGCTTAATATCTTCGACGTGCTCGCTCATCAATACATATTCAGATGGCCCTGCCAATACGATATCGACTTGATTAAAACGCAATGCATTGATGGCCGTTGTGCGGTTGCCAACAGGGAAAAACTCGACGTTGACGCCTAAACGATCTTGTACTTCTTCGACAAACTGCTGGTAGGTCATTTGCAGCTCTTCGGTGCCTTCGATACCAGTGTCTGCGAATCGAAGTGTATCTGGGCATGCTGCAAAGGCAGTAGTTGCAGTAAGTGCCGCGGTCAATGCCGTAGTTTTCAAAAGGGAGTGTTTCATGTCTGTGATTCCTCAATTAACGATGGCTAGGAATCTATAGCCTCAATATGACAGCTGAGCTCGCCAATAATGACACTCCAATGACACAATGTAAGAGATTGTAAAACAAAGGTTTGTAGGCAATATTTAAGAAAAATGACACCTAATTGTCATATAGCCACTCTACATTGCTTCCAAACTTAACTTTTGGATTACTTATTTTATGTACAAACTTTGGCTTACAGTCGGTCTTTTACTTTCATCATCAGTCGTTCACGCAGGCACTGTTTCTCAAGGGGACGTTATTCGCGTTTCTCTTAGTGACGTTCATCCAACTCAACCATCGGTTGGCTACGATCAGGTGTTCTATAAACTAGGGCGTTTTGAGCACGATACGAAAAAGATGTTTGATGAAGTATGTGAAGCCAATGGACAAAAGGGACTGACGTCGTATTCGGAGCAGTCGAACCCAAAAGACTTAACGACCTTTGAATGTAAAGAGCCTATCGGGGCTCGTACAAAAGACATGAAAACAGTCGTCATTGCGCCCAACGGTCAATACTATCTCACCGACGGACACCATACGTTTAACGTGTTTTGGCACATGCCTAGTGGCGGCGACGACTTTGGTGTTCATGTCGTTGTAGACAAAGACTATCGCGACTTAGCATCGATGGAGCAATTTTGGGAGGCGATGATCGCCGATGGCAACACCTGGTTGTATGACAGTCATGGAGAGTCTATTGCCCATTCACAGCTTCCATCAACGCTCGGAATAGAGCATTTCCAGAATGACCATTATCGTTCTATGATGTATTTCTCGCGTGATGTAGGTTGGAACAAACCATCCTCTCCAGTGCCATTTTTGGAGTTCTACTGGTCTAAGGAAGTTCGTAAAGCTATCGATGTTTCTGAGTTCGATTTAATGACAGCAGAAGGGTATCGCACCGCTATCACTCAAGTAAGCGAGCATATCTTGGCGATGAACACTGACAATGTGGGTGAATCTAACAAATCGACGAAAGAGATGGGGCAGTTCGATGCCTTTGATCAAAAAGGTCTCGATAAACTGTTTCGTGACACTGGCAAAGTGACGTACATGCTCGACTATAAAGTGCGCCAGTAATATATAAATTATCGACGCTACAGGAAATGCTATTGAGCGGCAACGCCCACAGAGCAAACCAATGAGCCGGTTGTTCTGCAATTCTTCCTTTGCCTTTTGGAGAGTCGCGGTACACCGGCCTTTACGTATTTGCTCGTTAGTAAGTGTCACCTAAAGACTATTTTGAGAGTTTTAAGATGAGCTTGTCGTTTTCAATATAAGCGTTGTTTTGCGAAAAAGTCACCAAATTGGATTCAAACGTCCAGTCACCTTTACCCCAGCGTTTTGAGTCAAACGAGTTGAAATCATCGCGCCAGTCAAGGACAAATTCACCATCGTCATAGCGGTAGTACTCTATCCA
Source organism: Vibrio ulleungensis (assembly GCF_016900875.1). Lineage (GTDB taxonomy): Bacteria > Pseudomonadota > Gammaproteobacteria > Enterobacterales > Vibrionaceae > Vibrio > Vibrio ulleungensis. Next base: position 431,484 of record NZ_JAFEUM010000002.1, on the reverse strand, counting down.
ATCCACTTCTTGGGTTAATGGCAGAGTAGAGGTATCGAACTTTCCAACCCACCCAATCGCTTCAGATATCCAGATGTTCATGCGATAGCTTTGTGGAGAATCGCGCATATCAATGACTTGCTGCGAACTGCTGGCCAACTCTTGATGAAGCATTTCGCCATTAAAAAGCCAAGTGATCTCATCTGGCGTCCAGGTGAGCGTGTACTCGTGAAAGTCGTTTAAGTTGGGAATTGTCTCAGTGCGTTCAGAGTGAACACGTTGATTCGCCATTCCTGTGATCAAGTTGGTTTGAAGCGTGTTGGGCGTTTTGCCTAGCGCTTCAATATCAATTTCACGCCAAGGGACAGTGCCTTGCCAAGATTCATTGTCATAGGTAAAAAATGACGATACGACGCCTGGGTGGGACACCATCTTCATGCGAATAACGAATTTGCCAAACAGCACTTTTTCATGGCTGTATACCTCTGCACCATAAAGCTGGACTGAGGAACTGTTTTTTGAGCCTTGTTCTAACAGTGTGTCCTGATTCGGTGTTTGGTCGGCATAAGCTGTGTGGGAGACTGAAATCGCCATAGTCGCGAGTGCAATAGTCTTAATCTTCAATAGAAGTACCTCGTAAGAATAACTGTCCAAAAAGGGCAATACTGTCAGCAGGTTAATTCGAACTGAGGCAATAGTGGTGATATGCAGTGAAAAGTTTTGACGCGGATTAGTATGTCGACACAAAATGTCGACGGATCTCACGATATACGATCTGTCCGTGAAAGAATTTCAAGGGGGTCAGAGTCAATTGACTCTGACGCCAAAAGGTTACTGAGTGATGAAGTCAGCGGTTAATGTTTCACCTGCTACCAAGGTGATCTCTTTAAGTTGCCCCTCTGGGTTTGGAATAGCGATTTCGTCATATTGAATAGGATCATCGTTCGCGCTGCATGAAAAAGCGACGCTGTAATCGCCAGCAGGTACAAAACCGAAGGTGTAGTTTCCTATTTCATCAATATAGACGGAGGAGAAAGGTGCAACATACTGTGAAGGCAGGTTAGGGTTGGCAACATACTCTGAGTCTGTTGGATCGAGATTGTCCACCAAGTCGGCCAAGATGTGATTGTGCCCTTTGTATAGATACACCACATTGCCGTCTTCAAGCGCGCAATCCCCAGCGCTCCAGAGATCTGATTCCACATTACCAGTAAGCGTCGCCACTGCACTGTTATCAACAATACTGACGCCATGAGGTTTTAGGTTGTATCCGTTGTTCGAACTAGAATTTCCTCTTAGCACCAACGACTTTTGTAAATTAAAATCAATAGTGAAAGATTGAACGGCTTCTTGAGTGACTTCAAAACCGCCTAACTTGAGCTTGTTGCTTGGTATTTTTAGATCGTGTTGTCCATTATCGACGACATAAGAGTGCTGAGACAGTGTATGCAGGATCACTTCTTTATAGGTTCCGACGGCTATGGGCTCATTAGACAAAATAGGCAGAGCGTCATCACCTTGGTAGTCAAGTAGGTTTACGCTTAAGTAGCTCCCGCTATTATTGGTATCATCTAATTCGAAATAATAGCGCTCTCCATTTTGATGCTTTATCTCTATGGCGTCATAAGCGACCACGACCTCTGTTGCGGTTAATACAGGGGCGTCAGTGATGGCGAAAGACACTTTTGCAGTCTGTGTGTCTTGAGTACTGGACTCTCCACCGCAGGCGGTAAGAACTATGGGAAGGGTTAATAGTGCAATTGGATGTTTAGTCAACATGGTGTAGACCTTTGGTTATTCATCCTATTAGCTTAGCAGACTAAATCCACAGTTAAGTTTCAGAGCGCGCAAGAGGGTCAACTTTGACCTAACCTTGTCCAAGACTTCACACAATAGATTGAAAGACAATCAGTCTAGATATGTTGCTGACACAGGCACCTAAAGCACTATCCAAGTTTTCGCTTTTTGGACAATCGCGTGACTAACTATTAGCCAAAATTTCCCGAATTACTGTATTAATAATCTCATTCAGCCAATAGTTCTCTTTTTCTCCGCTCCATTTTAATCTGTAAATTACCCTAAAATTTCCTTCCGGATGGGTAAACCTTCTTTAACCTCGATGTAGGTGTATTCTTTACCGAGCTGCATAGTATGTCGCTGAGAGAATAGGAACCACATAACGCGCGGCTTAATTGGTTCTAGCTTTCTCATCTAAGGCATATTAAATACCTATTATGCTTTCACTAACACCGAAGTAATGATTGCTCATAAGGAAAGGAATGATGTCGACGACCAATAACACAGTCGACTTACTATTTCGTAAAATACGAAAACGGTTTGAATGAGTGTACGCAAGCAATAAAAAAAGCCCAAATGGTCGCTATTTGGGCTTGGTTAATTAGAGCCGTGCTCGACTAGTACGCCGCGTCTGGAGTATAGAAATCTCCCACGTTGCTGCTATCCACAAGCTCTGCCGCTAAAATCACACGCGATGGAACGGTGTGATACATGTTGCCAAGTTTGTCGCCCTTTACACCAGTAACCGCAAGTGCAATGCCCGATGCTACCATGCTAGGCGGATAGGTAACCGTCGCTCTTACTACCTGATCGCCATCCATAACCATCTTCATGATGTCTTTTGAACCGGCTCCACCGAGTACGGTTTTTATGTCGGTTCGACCAGACTCTTTAATCGCTTGCATTACGCCCTTAAGCATATCGTCATCTTGGCACCACACAGCGTCGATTTTCGAGTGACGTTGCAACATATTTTCCATGACGGCGAGCGCTTTTTGGGTAGACCAATCCGCAGGCTGACTGTCGAGTATCTCCATACCTTTATATTTTGCGACTTCAGTGTTAAAGGCATCGACACGTTGCTTGTTGATAGGAATGGACATGCCTTCTAACACCACAATTTTACCTTTGCCATCCATTTCTTCAGCCAACCATTTACCACTCACACTGCCTAATCCTGCATTGTCACCGGCGATAAAGACGTCTTGCGCTGGGGTTGCCAGCTCACGGTCAACAACAACGGTGTAGACGCCTGTTGAGTATGCTTCTTCAATCACTTTTTGTAATGTTGCTGGGTTGTGAGGGAGGATGACCAGTGCATCAATGCCGCGGATCATAAGATCTTCAACGTCACCCACTTGTTTAGACCCCGAACTTGCCGCGACGACATAAAACTCTATGTCTTGTTCCGTTTTCTCAAAATCAGCGACTGCTTTTTCAGCCCACCATAGTAGACCCGCAGTCCATCCATGGTCGGCCGATGGTACCGACACACCGATTTTATAAGTTTTGGCAAAGGCTTGGGAGGTTGATAAAAACGCTATCAATACTAATCCCAGCCCTAATTGAGCCATTTTGCGTAAAAGTTGCATTCGTCGTTCTCCTTCAATATGAGTAAACGTGATGGGCTCAATTAGAGCGTTTAAACTGCATTAACACTGCAATCAATATCACTAAGCCTTTCACGGTTCCTTGTAGATAGGGGCTAACCCCTAAAAGATTGAGCATGTTATTGATGATGCCAAGAATAATGGCACCCACAACGGTTCCCCAGAGTGTTCCTTTTCCGCCAGACAAGGCAGTTCCGCCGATAACAACGGCCGCTATTGCGTCTAGCTCGTAGAACAGTCCCGCATCACCGGGGCTAACGGAATTGAGTCGAGATGACAACATGACTGCTGACACACCGACAGTGAATCCTAGGATGACAAAGGTCATAAAATAAACGCGTTGAACATTTATCGCCGAGTACGCCGCCACTTTTGGGTTGGACCCTACAGCACAAACGTGTCGTCCAAATGCGGTGTGTTTTAGTAAGATATGACCCACAATCGCCAGAAGTAAAAAGACCCATACCGGCACGGGTAAACCAAGAAAATAGCCCGTGCCAACGTCGGGGTAATGCTGATTTTGAGAGACCATTTCTCCGGCATCACTGACATACAATGTGAGTGATCGGAAGATTGACATAGTGGCGAGGGTCGCCACAAAGGAGGCTATTTTACCCTTGGTCGTCAGGAGGCCATTTATTGCACCAAATATCGACCCCAAGACCATGGCACCAGCGATTGCAATAAATACCGCGCTCCAACCGTCACCAAGGTAGTTGAGAAGCATAATAACCAGTACTCCAACCAGCGCGAGCATAGAGCCCACAGACAAGTCGATTCCGCCGGCGATGATCACAAAGGTCATTCCTAACGCTATAATGCCGGTATAAGAGACCTGTCTTAGAACATTGGTTATGTTGCGAGGCATCAAAAAGTGTTCACTGGCAAGTGCGGAAAGTATCACTAAAACAACCAGCGCGATCAGTGGGGCAAGTGTGCCAAAGTTAAGTTTTCTTACCCATGAGGTTGAGACCAGTGATGGTGTCGATGGGGTTGGCTTATTGGACAATGATTTGCTGTTCATAATGTTCCCTCACTCATACGCTGATCATTTCGCTAGGAGCTTGCTTAGTTGTGGTGTTGTCCGCCGTAACCCCTGCGGCAAGAAACATAATGTCTTGCTCGGTAATGGCTTGGCCTTCGAGTTCTCCCTGTAACTCACCCTCACGCATCACGAGCACTCGGTGGGCTAATCCAATTAATTCTTCCATTTCGGAGGAAATAACAATGACCGCTAAACCGCTTTCGGTGAGTGACTGAATAAAGTGATAGATGTCTTTTTTGGTATTGACGTCAACGCCGCGCGTTGGCTCATCCAAAATTAAAATTTCGGGTTCAGTATCCATCCATTTAGACAGGTAGACCTTTTGCTGATTTCCACCGCTTAAGTACTGAAGTTCAGTGTTTAAGGTACTTGTTTTAATACCAAACTTGTCGACATAATGTTGGGTTTGGTTGGCGGTTTGTTTGTGATTAATCAGCCCCTTGGTGTAGCGAGGCAGCGAGACCAAACTGACGTTTTCGACTAAATCAAAGCCTAAGATGAGCCCACTTCCTTGGCGATCTTCGCTTAAGTAAGCAAGCCCTTGGTCTACAGCTTGTTTCACGTTGTTGATATGGACTGTTTTACCAAACACCTCAACCGTACCTGTCTGTTTTTTTCTGATCCCCATTATCGCTTCTGCGATTTCTGTTCGACCACTTCCCACCAGACCAGCAAAGCCAAGGACTTCGCCTTTACGGACGCAAAAACTGATTTCCTTCACCAACGATTTCACCGATAAGTGGCTCACCTGCAATGCGACTTGCTCACTGGGGGTAGATTTGAGGGGGAATATTTGATTGAGCTCTCTTCCCACCATTTTTGACGCCATTTCTTGCTCGTTCATGTGTGCAACCTCATCCAGTGAGACCACATGACCATCGCGTAATATCAGCAAACGATCGCACAAACGCTTCACTTCCTTGAGCTTGTGAGAAATAAACAAAATGGTGACACCTTGGGATTTAAGCTTTTCGATTAAGTTGAACAGCACGTCGACTTCTAAGTTGGTCAGCACCGTAGTGGGTTCATCCATAATTAGAAGCCTTGCGTCGTACACCAATGCTTTTGCGATCTCGACCATCTGTTTCTCTGCAACACTCAGATCTTCAATGAGTGAATCGGGGTCTAGAGTGGTGTCGAGCATCGACAAAAGAACCACAGTTCGGTCACGCATCGACTTTTTGTTCAGCAGTAATCCTTTGTGCGTCTCTTGCCCTAAGAAAATGTTCTCGAAGACATTAAGACTAGAAACAAGGTTGAATTCTTGGGGGATCATTGCGATGCCATAACCCTTAGCATCGGATGGGGTGCGGATCTTTACCGGCTTTCCCTCAATGACGATCTCACCACTACTTGCGTGGTAGATGCCGTTGATAATTTTAAGCAAAGTAGATTTACCCGCACCATTTTCACCAAGAATTCCCAGTACTTCTCCAGCATGAACATCCACGTTAATACCATGAAGAACTTGTACTCCTGAAAAGTCCTTTTTTATCTCTTTAAGCTGCAGCAGTGGTAACGTATGGAAATCATTCATTTAGATATCCTCTATCGATATCCATTGACCGTTGGCATCGGACGAGGCGATAACGGCTGTTATGAATTTCATCCCGTCTACACCATCGGCAATCTTGGGTAACTGGCTAACATTCATAACCTCGCGACAAGATGCACCGTCGTTAACCTGTATAATGCAGTCAGCGGCCTCGTAATAGAGATTTGCAAACCCTTCTAGATAGCCTTCGGGATGCCCACCAGGAGTTCTAACCAAATGCGCTAAGGAATCTGGGTAGCCATTACCTGCGCGCGTTAGCGTTTGGGTAGGTTTGCCAAATGGACTGAATTGCAATTGATTTGGGTACTCTTGTGACCATTCGAGCCCACCTGTTTGGCCATAAATTCTAATTTTTAGACCATTTTCGTTACCTGGAGCGACTTGGCTACTCCACAGCATGCCTTTAACGCTGTTTTCAAACCTCAGCATCGCGTGTACGTTGTCATCAAGTTGTCGACCTTCGACAAATGTGGAGAGTTCTGCACTGACTTGCTCAAGTTTAAGTCCACTCACAAAGCAAGCGAGATTATAGGCATGGGTTCCAATATCACCTAAGCATCCTGCGGGCCCTGAGCGCGCAGGGTCGGTTCGCCATTCAGCTTGTTTGTTTCCATCATGCTCTGAATCGGTGGTGAGCCAGTCTTGTGGGTACTCAACTTGGATGAGTCGAATGTCTCCAATGTCACCCTGAGCAACAATCTGTTTTGCCTGCCGTACTAAAGGGTAGGCGGTATAATTGTGCGTTAATACAAATAGACAGTCACAGCGTGACGCTATCTCTTGAAGCTCTATGGCATGCTCGAGGTTAGAGGTAAGGGGCTTATCGCAAATAACATGGATGCCAGCTTCGAGAAAGGCTTTCGCCACGGGATAGTGCATGTGGTTTGGCGTCACAATGGCGACGGCATCAATACCGTCGGCACGTTGTGCTTCCTTTTGCGCCATGTCGTGAAAATCGCTGTAAATGCGATCGAGTGACAGTCCTAGTTCTAACCCTGATTGCGTGGCGCGCTCTGGATCGGAGCTTAACGCACCAGCGACTAATTCATATCGACCATCGATGCGAGAGGCTATGCGATGCACCCCACCAATAAATGCACCTTGACCACCACCTACCATACCGAGCTTGAGTTTACTCATAATGTCGCTCCTTATTTCAGTCCAAGAATGCGTAAATTAGCCTCTGCATCGGTCTCGGCATCGGCAAAATCATCAAACGCCTTGTCAGTAACATTAATGATGTGCTTTGACACAAATTGAGCCCCTTCTGCAGCGCCAGATTCAGGGTGTTTTAGACAGCATTCCCACTCAACAACTGCCCAGCCGTCAAAGTTGTATTGTGACAATTTCGAAAAGATGCCGTTGAAGTCGACTTGTCCGTCGCCTAACGAGCGAAAACGTCCAGCGCGATCCACCCAGCTTTGATAGCCACCATAGACGCCTTGTTGCCCGGTGGCGTTAAACTCGGCATCTTTGACATGAAACATGCGGATTCGATCGTGGTATCGGTCGATAAAATCTAGGTAATCGAGCTGCTGTAGCAAGAAATGGCTTGGGTCATAGAGGATATTGGCGCGAGGGTGATTGTTGACCTGCGCTAAAAACATCTCGAAGGTTATGCCATCGTGCAAATCTTCTCCTGGGTGAATTTCATAACACACATCGACGCCTGCTTCGTCAAACGCATCCAGAATGGGAAGCCATCGACGACCTAGCTCTGCAAATCCTTCTTCAACTAGCCCTGCTGGCCGTTGTGGCCAGGGGTAAAGAAAAGGCCACAGCAGTGCTCCTGAAAAGGTTACATGTGCTGTCAAACCAAGGTTTCTGGACGCTTTTGCAGACAACAACAGTTGATTGACGGCCCATTCTTGACGGGCAGATGGGTTGTTTTGTACTTCAGCAGGTGCAAAGCCATCGAACACCTCATCGTAAGCAGGGTGCACGGCGACCAACTGGCCTTGAAGGTGTGTGCTCAACTCGGTAATTTCGACCCCGTTATTAGCCAGCATGGTTTTAATGCTGCGGCAGTAGTCGATGTCGGTGGCGGCTTTTTCTAGGTCAAATAGACGTTTATCCCAAGTGGGTATCTGAACGCCTTTGTAGCCTAGGCTAGCGGCCCATCGACTGATGTTCTCTAACGAATTAAACGGAGCATCATCTGAAGCAAATTGGGCAAGAAATAGAGCTGGGCCTTTTATCGTTTTCATACGTTTTCCTTGTGCCATCTTATGGTTATCTGCATTTTTGTAATCGATTACTTTTTTTGTTGTAAGAATCACTACGTAGGTGCAAAAAACGAAGTAATAAAACTGTGTATTAATTGTTCACTAAATGTTCGATAAAGAAAAAGTAGTCCACTAAATGCACTCTTTTAGGGCGGTAAAGGTTGTTTTGTGAAGTGGATCGGTCTTCTTGGCGAAACTTCGACCGATAATTTGACCAACGATCTAATTACTAATTTTCATAAGAATAAAACCAAATTTTGTAATTCTGTAATCGATTACAAGCTGTGAGATGCAGTATACTGAGTGCTTAAACAGAGCGTTGAGGGAAGTGATGCCTACTATAAAAGATGTTGCCAAGCTTGCAGGGGTCTCTACTGCGACGGTTTCCAGAGCGATGGTTACACCAGAGAAAGTATCAGCAAAAAATCGTAAAAAAGTCGAGCTTGCGGTCGCTGAGTGTGGTTTTACCCCTAATGCTATCGCGCGAAACTTACGAACTCGTGAATCAAAGATTGTGGTTGTTATTCTGCCTGATATCGCAAACATGTTTTTTGCCGACATTGTGCGAGGCATACAATTGGTCGCTGAGAAACAAGGCTTTAAAGTGCTGCTTGGTGATTCTGTGCACACGGTCAAACAGGCCGAAGACTACATTAACCTTGTTCGCACCAAGCAAGCCGACGGCATCATCAGTCTTACCGCAGAGCTGCCTACTAGCATTAAAGATGATTCGACGATCCCAATGGTAATGGCATGCGAGTACTTTACTGGGTTCCCCATCCCAACAGTGAGAGTCGATAACGCAGGATCAGCAAAGCGAGCTATAGAGTATCTGTTAGAGCTTGGGCACACCCACGTAGGCTGCATAACGGGACCGATGGAGAACCCGATTTGCGAAGATCGAAAGCAAGGTTTTATTGACGCAAAACTAGAGGCAGGTGAAGGGGTAGATAATCTCTGTTTTGAATCGGGAGATTTTAGTTTTCATTCTGGCTACTCTGCCTTTCAAAGACTTCACAATCAATATGACATGACGGCGCTGTTTTGCTTCAATGACATGATGGCACTTGGCGCAATGAGAGCGGCGATCGAGATGGGAATTGATGTACCAAAAGAGTTGTCGATAGTGGGGTTTGACGATTTGTTATTTGCAGAATACACCACACCGCAATTAACTACTGTACGCCAGCCACAAAAGCAGATAGGAGAAACCGCAATGATGGTGTTGGCCAAGCTGCTAAGAGGCGATACCGTTCCACAGGATAATGTTATTCCTACTCAACTACTGGTTCGCAGTAGTTCAACGGCTAATCGACGAGGCTAGGGTGGTATGAGGTTGCCCAAAAAAATGCATTCTTGGACAACCTTTTTAGACCTTCAACTACGTAGTAAATTGACGAGCCAATTGCTGCAGTTTATCCGCTAACCCGGTTTGCTCTTGCGCGGCTATGGCTATTTGTTTGCCACTTTCAGTTGTCTGTTCAACACTGTCACCAATCGCATGGGCACGTTCCGCGATATCGGCACTTACCGTCACTTGCTCGTCAGCGGCAGTCGCAATCTGAAGCGCCATGGTGTGTATGCTGTCTATTGAGCTGACCGTTGTGGCCAATTGCTGTTTCACTTCACCCGCTTGTGCGACACTTTGGGTCACATGTTGGTGGGCGTCGTTAATCTGCTCAAACGCACTGTTACTGTTTAGCTGAAGTTGGTTCACCATGACTTCAATCTCTTGTGTCGACTGCTGTGTACGCTGCGCAAGTGACCGTACCTCATCCGCGACAACCGCAAACCCACGGCCTTGCTCTCCCGCGCGGGCGGCTTCAATGGCGGCATTAAGTGCGAGAAGGTTAGTTTGTTCTGCAATGCCTTGGATAACGTCAACAACACTCGAAATACTGCTGCTGCTTTGGTGCAATGAGCTGATGGTCTCAGAAACCGCGTGAATTTGAGTGGTGGTCTTTTCAAAGGACTGTGTAGAGACATCGACAATCTTGCTGCATTCTGCAATTTGTACGTTAGCCGCTTCTGCTTCATCGGACGTATTTTGAATGTTCTGTGCAACCTCTTGAACAGAGGCTCGCATCTCTTCCATAGCTGTGACAACTTGAAGGACTTCTTGTCGTTGCTGTTCCAAGTTCACCGAGTTTTGGTTGATGGTTGCCGTCGACTCTTCTGAGGCTGCGGCAAGTTGCTCACTTGAGCTACCAATGACATGCACAGCTGTAGTCAACTCATTCAACATAGTATTGAGATTGTTAGATATGCTGCCTAGCTCATCGTTTGCGACAACATCACAACGCGAAGAGAGATCTTTGGAGGATGCACGTTTCATGGTGGTGTTGAGCAGTTCAACTTGTAGGTTTATGCCTTTTAACAACAACCAGCTCGTCGCGACCACCACGCTAAGCATTAATATAGTCAGTATTAAGTAAACCCAAAATGAGCGTGTTTCGGCCTCCACTATGGATCGAGATAGAGTCAAAATCTCTTGTGTCAGCTGTTCTTCTACGTCTTTAAGTAGGTTAATTCTGTTGGTTGCCGCACTAAACCATGATTTTGAATCTTGATCGAGCTGATTATTAAAGGCATGAGCTCTATAACGTTCAACTAAAGCAAACTCATTGGATTTCTCTGTGGTTTGATAAATCTGTTTGGCGTGTTCAGATGCGTAAACTTCAAAGGTGTTGAGATAGCTGTTTTGTTCACTCACCAAGGTAATAAATTTACGGAACATACCGTCCGAGAAAGCACCAGCCCCGAACGTGTTGCTCAGTACCGCTCTTTCTATTCCTGCTCGCTCTTTGCCTTGTAGAAATTCGTAGTATGCCGCTAAAGAGCGGCTGATGTCAGCGACTTCAGAAATTTGTACGGCCTGACCAGGAATAGACAGAAGGTCGGCGTTGGCTGACGTATAGAAAGACAGTGCAGTATTGAGTGGAGCGCTGAGCGATTGGATTTGCTGGCGCATATTGCTGAGCCCTGCGAGTCTAGCGTTTGCTTTATCTACAATATTCCAAAGATCAGGGAAGGCTTGAAGCGCAAGCTTGTTGCTGCCCAGATAGTTATCGAACTCCCTAAAGCGTTGATCGGTTGCTTGGTATTGTGCTTTGAGTTCCGCTGCAAAGTTGCTCCCTTTAGAGCCTAAATAACCCGCTGACATGCCGCGCTCTTTTTGCAGTTCGTGAACCAATCGGCTATTTATTGCAGACAACTCGACAAACTGAGTGATATCGCTGGCAGTTTCTTTGGCGTGGTAAGACTGAACGATTTGACGGTTTGCTAAAAATATCAGTGCCAGAGTTACCGGTACCAAGATACATAGAAGCTTTTGTTTGACACTTAGCTGCATACTGATTCACTTTTTGCTTTGGGAGTGACTCTATTTTAGCAGTCCTTATGGAGTAGTCTAATTGGTACGTTATTCTGTTAATAATAACTGTGACATTTTTGATCTTACTCAACTAAGCATGAAATACGCAAACTCTGTTACGAATTAGATTCATTCTCGAATTAAGTTATGTGATGTAGCACGTAGCTCTTTAGTAGTAAGGTTAGTTAAGCACGATGCTGACGGGCTACTTGTTGGTGACTGTTTAGATTGATTACATGACTAACTATGCACTTGAGGGCTAGTGCTATAGCTAGGTGGGTGGGGTCAGAGTCAAAAAAACTGCGGAGGTTTAATTTATGAAAATCGCGTCTTTGACTCTGACCCCAAAACAGCGGTGGTGGGTAGGGGTCAGTGGGTAGGGGTCAGAGTCAAAAAAACTACCGAGGTTTAATTTAGGACAATCGTGTCTTTGACTCTGACCCCAATTGCTCAATTGCTCGGTTCAACAGGTATGGGGTCAGAGCCAAAAACTGAAGAGGTTTAATTTAGGACAATCGTGCCTTTGACTCTGACCTCCATGCATCAATTAAACGCGTTAGGCATTAATGTATTGGGTAACCACAACGCTATTTGTGGAAACAAAATCACCAACAGTAAAATGAGTAGCATTGGAACTAAAATTATCGCAACTTCTCGCATTACTTTTACAACGTTGATTTCTCCTATGGAGGCCGAAATTAACAAACAGAGCCCATAGGGGGGGGTGACGAGTCCAAACGCTAACGAAATAATGCCTATTATCGCAAAGACCACCGGCGGTATCCCAGCAGCCGTTGCCACGGGAAGCAGCACAGTACCTAAAATGATGATTGTTGGTATGGCATCAATAAATAGGCCAAAGAACAAGAAAAGAAAGGCTATTACTAAACAGGTGCCAATCATCCCAAAGTCCATGTCGGTCATAAAGGTAATGATTAACCGTGGAACGTTGTAGTACGCCAACAACCAGCCAAATACTGAAGCTGTGCCGATTGCAAATAGCGAGATAGAGGCGAAGCGCCCAGTCTCATACAGAATTGGACCGACGTCCTTGGGTTTCACGGTGCGATACACGACTAAACCGAGAAACAACGAGTAGGCGGCCGCAATGATGGCACTCTCTGTTGGCGTCACGATCCCTGCAACGATCCCGTAGATCACAAATACTGGGGTCAACATCGCCAACGCGGCACCACGAAATGCGGTCCAAATTGCGCCAAATGATGGTTTTAAGGTAATGGGGTAGTTGTATACCTTAGCAAAACCATACACTGTCGCCATTAAGGAAAATCCAATCAGAAACCCAGGCACGGCACCGGCTAAAAACAGTGCGCCTACAGACACCTGCATGACGCCACCCCAAACAATCATCAAAATGCTTGGGGGGATAATCACGCCCATAACCGCTGAACATGCGGTAATGGCGACGGCAAAACGTCGGTCGTAACCTTCCTCAATCATTGCGGGGATCAAAATCTTTCCGCACCCTGCAGCATCGGCGGTGGACGAGCCCGATATTCCGGCAAACAGCATTGAAACGGACACATTTACGTGGCCCAAGCCACCAGGCATCCACCCTGTTAGCACACGGGCAAGGTCAATCAGTTTATTAGTAATTTTTCCCGAGTTCATTAGGTTAGCTGCCAGCAGGAAAAAGGGCACGGCCAACAAGATAAAGGAATTATACGACTGGAACATACGGTCGATAATAATAAAGGGGGTTAATCGGATATCTAGGGCAACAATTGGAATGGTGGCAATACCAAGTGCAAAGGCAACAGGCACACGTAGAATCACCAAAAGAATAAAGCCACCTACTAAAATAGAGCAGGCAAGACCAGTAGATAAAATCATGATAGGACTCTTTTTGTCGATTCGCATTTGGCGTCTTTACTGGCGCGATATTCTTTGAACGCATCCAATAAGTTCATGGCTGAAAACAAAGCCCATAAAAAGCCGGCTAAAGGGATAGTAATATGAGTGATCATTAAATTGGCGTTCATCATCACCGAGTGCTGTATTCCGCCAAATTTGGCGTAGTCGACGCCATACCATGCAAACAGAACACCAAATAGACCTATCAAAACATGCACAATGGCGCGCTGCATAAACAGAATAATGGGTGTGTGACTGTCTTTGAGCACATGGACGTCGAAATGGGTCTTATCCCATACTGCCAATACTGAGCCGATCATTACGATCCAGACAAAAATGAATGTGGCGAGTTCCTCTGTCCATAAATAGACAGGGATAACGCCGGTGTAGCGAGCAATGACCTGCATTGCAACAGGAATGATTAAACAGCCCATTAATATTGCGATAGCAACTCTCAATATCGTGCACAGCCGTTCTAGTTGACGTCTAACCATGACATACCTCTAAGTAGACGTGAATTGTAGTGCCCCTTTGAGCCTCATAGCCTCAAAGGGGGTAGCGCTTAGTAATGCATAGCGTTACTGCTGACGAATCGCTTCAAGCAACTCTGTTGCATTGATGCTGGCAGCAAACTTATCTTGTACCGGTTTTACGATATCTAGAAGTTGCTCGCGACCTTCAAAGTCACTGACTTGAATTTGGCCTGCGTCCGCCATTTGTTGCAGCTTCATGCCATCTTCACGAGATTCCAGCTCACGCCCAAATTGACCGGCTTCTTTACCTGCTTTAAGGATCGCGGCTTGAAGATCTTGCGGCAATTTACGGAAGCTTTTACCACTGAACACAATTGGGCGAACGGTGATGGTGTGCTTCGATAAAGTAACGTGTGGTGCAACTTCGTAGAATTTAAGGTTTTGGATACTGGCAGCTTCGTTTTCTAGACCGCTTACGACACCTGTTTGAATTGCATTGTAGACTTCGTTGTAGGCAATGGCAGAAGGCGCTGCACCAATAGCATCAAAAATTTGCGCTTGGATTGGTGCACCCATTACTCGCATTTTGTGATCTTCTAGTTCCTGCATGTTCGAGATTTGCTTGTTGGAGATTAAGTTACGCGTACCACCGCCTGCGTAACCGACAATCACAATATCTGCTTTATCTGAGAGCTCTTGCTCGAGTGGTGCTAGCGTATTGCTTGAAAGAACGGTATTCCAGTGGTCTAAATCACGGAATAGGAACGGCATATCCATTAATGGGATTGATGGAGCGAAACGGGCCATGTTAGAAGGGGCAAGAATAGTGTAGTCGATGGCAACGCCTTGATTTAAGAAAGTGACATAGTCTTTTTCAACACCTAGCTCACCATTGAGCCTGAGATCAAACTCAACGTCGCCTTCATAATACTGATCAACAAGCTCACCAAACTTGTTTAACGTTTTAGTAAAAGCATGTTTGTCATCAAACATGCTAGCGCCACGCAAGGTTTGTGCATTGACGACTGCTGAAGCTGTGGTTATTGCAATAAGTGTTGCGCCAACTGCCGTTGTCTTAAGGATGTTCCGGATTTTTTGACCTAATAACATGACTAGTCCTTGTTTATGTTGTGTTGTTTCAATGTGTAGGGGGAAACGGTTATTTATAGAGCTAGGCAAATATTGTTTTGTATTTACTGCGCCTACTCTCTTGTAATATTAAATCACAAAATGAGTATAGGCAGATTTGTAGGGCTGGCAGAATGTTGAACATCACACAATGTAATATGTTGTTACATTGTTAACTAAAAGTGTGATTGATGTTCATTTATTGGCCTATTTGGGGGTATTTTGTACTGTTAAAGCGGCTTTCTGTTTGGTGAATGAATGAAGTTGCATGAAAAGCGTGTTGACTTGGCCATGGATTAATCCGACCCAATCTTGTCTTATTATATATTCTTTGCGGCTTGTAACTCTCCTCTATTTATCCCCTAAACGCAGGTTCAATAGCAGTTTAAATGTCGATGAATTATCTAAATAGTTTAACCAATATCTCGTTTCGGTCGTTGTTTTGGTTATCCATAAATTCCCAACTTAACTAGTCTAAACCAGTTAAGTATCTATAGCGCTACCACTTCATAATGATCACTCCACATGAATACTTAAATTAATTGGTGCTACCAATTTTTAGTTTTAGACTAAAAAAAGAGCACAAATAAGAGGTTCATCACCTAATTCAATCTATATTGTGCTTATACTAGACTCACAAATGATGTTTTAAAGCATTATTTTTCGTTTTTGGTAGTACCAATTATTCTGAATTAGTTGTTGGAATGGCCTGGTTTGAGTTTGTATTAACTGATAATGAAAGGTTCACCAATAGCGGCTTTAGCACCACTAAAAAAATAAAACTCTACGTTTACAGAGAGAAAATTTATGCAAATTAACGTGAATCATTACCCCTGTTACATCGATGGTCAGTGGGTCAACTCGTCCAATAGCGCGACACTTGATGTCTTGAACCCTTCAAACGAAGAGGTGTGGGCAACCGTTCCCGATTGCACCGAAGAAGACGTCAACCGAGCTTTGTTAAGTTCAAAAAACGCGCAGCTCAGTTGGCAGATGCTTCCTGCAATAGAACGCGCAAAATACATAATGAAAATCGTTGAGGGACTAAAGCCTAAGCGAGAGCATTTTGCGAGGTTGTTGGTGCTTGAACAGGGCAAAACCCTCCCTGAAGCGTTTGCAGAATTTGATGACACTCTTAATTACCTTACCTATTCCGCAGAAGCTGCGCGTCGAATCCAAGGAGAAATTTTCCCATCCGAAAATACCGATGAACAACTAATGATCACCAAAGTGCCATATGGCGTCTGCTTAGGGCTATGTGCATACAATTATCCGCTAGCGCTCATTGGTCGAAAAGTCGGGCCTGCTCTAGTTACCGGTAATACTATGGTTTTGAAGGCTCATGAAGCAACACCCGTGACGGCATCAGAATTCTGTAAGGTGGTCGACGAGGTTGGAGTACCGCCAGGTGTCATCAATCTAGTGAGCGGGGCGGGGATTTCGGTCAGTTCACAATTGGTTTCCCATCCACTTACTCGCCTTATTTCACTAACCGGAAGTACTCGTGCTGGTCAAGCTATCTATAAAGCTGCGTCCGATAACGTTGCTGGACTGGTACTTGAGCTTGGTGGGAAGGCGGCCTTTATTGTCCTTAAAGATGCTGACATCGACAAAGCAGCGGAAGCTGCTGTGGTTTCTCGCTATGCCAATTGCGGCCAAGTGTGTATTTGTAATGAACTTGTTCTTGTCCATGAAGACGTTGCAGAAGAGTTCACAAAGAAAGTGTTAGAGAAAGTACGTGAAATTACCTTTGGTGACCCGATGAGCGGCGTCAATATGGGGCCGAGCGTAACGTCACAAGGCATTGACCGCGTCGAAACAATGGTGAATCTGTCTGTAGATATGGGGGCAAGTGTTGCGATAGGTGGCAAACGACCACAAGGTGCTGGGTTTGAAAAAGGGTACTGGTTTGAGCCAACAGTACTAACCGGTGTAACACGAGAAATGCCAGTGGCTAAAGAAGAAATGTTTGCTCCAGTTATGCCTATTATTCGAGTGAAGGACTATGAAGAAGCCTTAGACATTACCAACGATCGTGAAGATGGTCTGTCGAGTTATCTGTATACGCAACATATTCCAACCATTATGGACGCTCTTAAGCGAATGGAAGTGGGAACGGTATTTGTGAACACTCAAATCGTTGGCTATGTGCAAGGGTATCACTCTGGGCACAAACGCAGTGGTACAGGTGGTGAGGATGGCATTCATGGAATTGAAAACTACCTGCAAAAACGCACTGTTTATTGGAATTACGCCTAAACAGTATCGTCATTTGTTGAGCGAGTAATCACTCGCTCAGTCGTTATTATCATCCACTTATTCAATTTTGCAGTATGCACGGTTGACGGCGTAGCTTTGCCCAAAATCCGTATGATAAGGAGACTTTACCGTGACAAACGAACCTACACCTTCAAGCTCCCAACCGGTCTTGACCGTGCGTGAATTAGAGAAGAGTTTTTCTGGTAAAACGGTAGTGAGCCACGTCTCCTTCGATCTTTATCCAGGAGAGATACTTGCTCTTGTTGGCGAAAATGGGGCGGGAAAATCTACAACTAAAAACATGCTTTGTGGTTTGCTTGAACCTAACAATGGCACCATTAAAGTCAAAGGTAATATCGTCGAGAAAATTGACGGACGTAAGCACGGTATCGGTGCTGTGCATCAAGAGCTTAGTTTGTTTGATTCACTTACTGTAGAGCAAAATATATGCATCAGCGATTTACCTGGTAGCTCAACTCGTATTGATTGGAATGAATGTCGCGCAATAGCGCAGCAGCAACTCGATAGCCTAGGTATCGATATAGACAGTGAGCAAAAAGTGGAATCTTTAGGGGCGGGTAAACAACAAATCGTTGAAATCGCTAAGGCTCTGCTGCATGCCCAAAACGTATTGATATTGGATGAGCCAACCACATCGTTAACAGCACCGGAAAGGGAGCGATTATTCGAGCTTATGTTGCGTCTAAAGCAGCAAGGCATAGCGATGATATTTATCTCCCATTTCATGGATGAGATCTATCGAATGGCCGACAAATTTGTCTGCTTGCGAGATGGAGCGCAAGTCGGTCACGATAGTTTGAAAAAAGTGTCGCGGCGCGAACTGGAGCAGTTAATGGTCGGTCGCACACTTGAAGAGTCAAAGGTTAACTTAGCGCCGTGTTCAGCGAACACCAAATTGACGGTAAATAATCTCAGCTCATATTACTTCAACGACATCTCTTTTGACGTTCGTCAGGGGGAAGTACTTGGCATTGCTGGCTTAATGGGTGCTGGTCGAACAGAAGCGGCAGAAGCGATCTTTGGTTTGATCGACTCTACAGGTTCAGTCAGCGTTGACGGTATCGAACTGTCGCAACGTACTGTCCAGAAAAGCATGCAAATGGGACTTTGCTATCTTACGGAAGACAGACGCAGTCATGGTCTGTTTCCTGTTCGCTCCGTTAAGGAAAACCTTTCCGCCGCTAATATATTAAAGTTCGTATCTCGCTCAATTAAAGGGTTTGGCTTTAGACACGAAAAGACCAACGCCACGCAGATTGCCGAGCAACAAAACATCATGATTCCGAGCATTGATTCTGCGGTGTCTAACTTAAGCGGTGGTAACCAACAAAAAGTATTACTCGCTCGTTGGTTAGCAACGCAACCGAACGTGTGCATTCTCGATGAGCCCACAAAGGGGGTCGATATCGGCGCGAAATTTGATATCCACAACCGAATTGCTGATCTTGCCCGAACCGGTGTCTCAGTGTTGCTGGTCTCTTCGGATTTACCCGAACTGCTCGAGTTAAGCCATCGAATTTTAGTGATGCGCACCGGTCATATCGTAGGAGAGTTTGAGCGGGAGGAGTTTGATCCAGTCAAAATCATTGCACTTGCGGCAAGCTCGGCTTACGACACACCAACCAGTGGCAATACCCAACCAATGTCACCAGCTAACTCACCCTTAGCAAGCACGTTGTAGGAGAAGACGATGAAGCCAGACAAGCCAATCAACGATATGACTCGATTACAAACCGTCAAAAATGCGTTAGCTCAATACACCTGGCTACCCATTGCTTGCGCTACTTTTGCTATGGCTATGGTGCTGTCCGTTGTTTCTGACTCGTTTTTATCAGGAGCAAATTTTCAATCGATATTGGTTCAAGCGAGTGTCACCGCAATTATGGCAGTGGGGATGACATTTGTAATTTGTACCGCCGGAATCGATATATCGGTCGGTGCAATTCTATTTTTTACTTCAGCTCTGTTTGCCCAACTGATGCTGTTGACGGACTCATACCTGGTCGCATTTTGCGTATCCATGTTATGCGCCACATTATTGGGCTATGTAAACGGTTTTCTTATTGTTCGATTTAAGATTAGCCCACTAATTACCACTTTAGCCACGTACACCATGTACAGAGGTATGGCCATTCACCTGACTGAGGCCAAAAACATTCCCGTCCCTAGAGAAATGGGGTTTCTGGGTAATGGAAGCCTCTTTGGAGTACCCGTTCCCATACTCCTAATGCTACTGGTCACCGCTGTGGGTATTTACTTACTCAACAGCACTCGCTTTGGGCTGTACGTCCGAGCCATAGGCAATTCGGCTCAATCGGCTCAAGAAACCAATTTACCAGTCAGCAAAATCACCATTTTGGCTTACTTAACCGCGGGGATCACAACGGGTATTGCCGCACTGATCTTGCTTGCCAGAGTTGGGGGACTGCAATCGGGTATTGGTATTGGTATCGAATTTACGGTTATCGCTGCTGTGGTACTTGGGGGAACCAAACTGTCGGGTGGTACAGGTACGGTCCTGGGCAGTGTTATTGGAGCCGTTTTCCTGGTGTTGATCGACAACGGATTGAACTTACTCAATGCCTCACCTTATGTGTACGACATAGTCAAAGGTGTGGTGCTTCTAATTGCTGTGATCATCGACAAATTGTCGGTGACTAGGCAACAACAATCGGTTTTGCAGGAGCGAGCAAAGCGCATTCGCTCGGCGTCGCAAACCCTCCCTACTACGTGAAACGAGGTTTCTATGAAAACAAATATAAAGATTATTGGACTTCTCGCCGCAACATCACTCAGTGTTTTAACGAGTCCGGTGTTTGCAAAAGAGATGACTCTGGGTTTATCAGTAGACCAATTATTTGAAAGCCGTGTAGGTGTGACGGACGCGATCAAAGCTGAAGCAGAACGGCAAGGTTATAAAGTCATTGAAGTGGTGGCAGATGGTGATGCACAGGCGCAAAACTCTCAAATTCAGTCCTTAGTGACTCAAAAAGTAGATGCGATATTGGTGTGTGCTGTAGACCAAAACACTATTGAGCGTGCGCTAATTGGTGCAAAGCGAACTGGTATTCCTATTGTTGCATTTGATCGCGCCTTGCCGAACAGCCGTGCAGTTGATGCGTTTGTCGGTCCAGACTCCATCACCGATGGATACTTGGCGGGTGAATACACGGCAAATCAATTCAAAGACAGTGCAGAAGAAGTTGTGATTCTAGAATTACTTGGTGCATTAAACGATCAAAACGGTATCGACCGCAGTAAAGGGTTTAATGATGCTATCAACAAGCTTGAGAACGTAAAAGTTGTTGCTATGCCTACCGACTGGGATTCTGCTAGAGCCCTTTCTGCAACACAAAATGCATTTCAGGCCAACCCAAATATTAAAGCCGTTTTCGCGGCAACGGATACGCATATCCCTAGTGTCGAAACAGTTTTGAACGACCTAAATAAAATGGTCCCTGCGGGCAGTGATGGCCATGTGGTCGTAACCGGAGTAAATGGTAGCAACGATGGGTATCAAGCGACAGTCTCTGGCAGCGCTGATGGAATTGTGGTTATGGATTTGGAAACGACCGGAATTACCACGGTTAAGGTGGCTACGGCGCTGCTTAACGGGGAGCAGGTAGAAGTAAATAATGTAATCCCTGGTAACTTCTATACCACCGACAACATTGCTGCAAACAAAGCCAATATCTGGGGCGCTAAGTAATTTAGTCCTCAGTACTCATCATTTCCGGAGGTAGATCATGGAAAATATTGCACCGAATCAACAAGGAACGAGCAAGACTATGCAGAGTGTCAATGGGTATCTTAAGCAGTACCCAGCTATTCCAATCATTGTTTTGTTGCTTGTGGGGTTTTCATCCTTATCCCCTTTTTTCCTTACCTCTGGAAATGTCGAATCTATTATGGTGTCCAATTCGGTGATTATGATTGCTGCGATTGGAATGACCATTGTGTTTTTGACGGGCGGAATTGATTTATCGATCGCCACCGTCGTTTCGGCCAGTGCGGTCATTGCGGGTACTGTAATGGCGCAAACCGGCAGCGTTTTTCTCGGAACGTTAACGGCAATTGGTGTCGGGATTGGATTTGGGATCCTAAACGGTTTTTTGATAGGTTACTGCAAACTGAACCCTTTTATCACCACAATGGGAACTCAATTAATTGCCCGTGGTATCGCCTTTTTGGTGTCTAAAGGGATCGCAATTACAGGTACTCCCTATTCGATTTTGGATTTTAGCTTTTTGACTCTATTTGGTATTCCTGCCGTTGCTTGGATTGCCTTTGTGATCACAGCGTTAATGATTGCCATTTTGGGGATGACCAGTTGGGGACGTCATGTATATCTATTGGGGGCGAATCGCTCAGCGGCGAGATACACAGGGATAAAAACAGAGCGAACCGAAGCGTCGGTTTATGTGCTTGCCGGATTGTTGGCAGGCATAGCGGGCATGATCAGCATTATTAATCTAGGGAATGCCATTCCTGGCGTGGGAGATACCATTCTACTCATTATTATTGGTGGGGTTGTGCTTGGTGGTACCAGCATGTTTGGAGGAGAGGGCTCTATTTTTCGAACACTCCTCGGGGTTGCTATCTTGGCGATTCTTACTAGTGGTTTAAACCTTTTAGGGATCCCTTTTTATGACCAATTGATCATACAAGGAGCGCTAATTTTTATTGGTAATGGTCTCGCTATGAAGCTGGGTCGCGAGCGATAGACTGTTAAGCAAATACCTTATCCGTTTAACGACACTATCAACCTAAGGAGCAACGATGAGTAATCACATTAAGACAAAACTCAATGGCAATACCCCAAACGCGACGAGCTTTATCACTGTCGAGCCAAATAGCGAATTCGTACCCTTAGACTTTCAAGGCTGGCGAGGTAGGGCGGTTGAGGCGTCAGGGTTATTTTCTTTTATGTTCGATATCGAGCCTGGAGCACAGCCTTACCCATTGCACACCGACCCTGCCGAATGGTTGGCGGTAGTCGTTACTGGGAGTGGCGTGTTACTTGGTGGCTCAGAGCCTGATAACGAGCTATGCCAACAACATTTTGTGGCGGGAGACTACATCACGTTCGAGGCTGGAACACCTCATGCGTGGCGAAATGATCAGGTGCATACCCAGATTCTATTTGTCAAAGTGGCCTCGTAGCCTTAGAAACCAAAACGACTTATACCGTTAATTCTTGGGAAGTTGCTTAGCAAAGCTGCGAGCTTGCACAAAGAAGTCGTCTATTGCTTCTATAGCGCTTTGCTTATTTCGGTCTTTAAAACTTGAGTATATACGTTCACGCAGTCGCAAACTTTGTACGCGACTGCCTTCGACTTCAAGGATCTGCTCTACCTTATCGCGTCTTAAAATCAATAGCGCCTGAAAAAGTCTTAAAAACAATGTGTTGCGCGAGATTCTTGCCATTTCCAGATCAAATCGGTCGATGGCATCCGCAAAAACGGTCAGTTCTTGTGGTATGGCATCTTGCAGTTCGACAAGGCGATGACCAATATTGTCTAAATCAATGTTATTGCAATAGTTATACGCTTGTTCATAAATGCCTTTCTCAAGTACATCACGTACAACCAGCAGTTCTTCCATACTGGCGTCAGGCGTGCTAAATGCCCATCGTACGGTCGTCGAGTCAACCCATTCATCCGCATGTTTAACAAAACTACCATTGCCTCGCTTTATCTCGACAAGACCAGCCATGGCCAATCCACGCAATGCCTCTCTAATGCGCCCACGAGCAACCCCAAAATGGTCCGCGAGATCACGTTCATTGGGGAGCTTTTCGCCAGGTTGATAATCACCTTTTACGATTTGCTCGCCAATGGAGTCAATGATGTCTTCTGTAACGGTTGCGGTTGTCTTGCTCATTGTGTGTGCCTTTTACTGACTTGGGCGCTAAAGAGTAGGAGTGTGGTTCAACTTATTTAGCCGCACTCACAACACTAATTTATGATTATGAATCAATAGTGTAATGTCAAAATCAGCATATCATGATCGACACTATCTATAAACTAGCCACAAACCTCGAATACACCACTGGTGCGTGAATTGCCGTATTAGGTTTCGCTCTGTCGGTAGTTTGGCGATCGTTTTTGCACAAACGCTAAAAACCCTTCTTTGGCGTCTTCGGAGCGGGCTAGCTTATCGGCTAAATTTCGCTCCATTGCGAGTCCATCTTCTATGGTTTTGTCGACGGATGCATAGATGCAGCGCTTAGTGGCTGCGATGGCTTGTGAAGGGCCATCAGAAAGCTTGTTTGCGTACTCTAAGCAGTAGCGTTCAAGTGCTTGGTGGTCGTCAGTTTGATCAATGAGTGTATTGATTAAGCCTAGTTGGTATGCCTTTTGTGAGGCAATATTATCTCCACCCAAAAGTAGATCCATAGCCCTTGTAACACCAATTGAGCGGGTTAAGCGTTGAGTACCGCCATTACCGGGAATCAACCCTAACTTTATCTCTGACATCCCAATGAGAAATGACGCTGTCGTGGCAAAGCGAACATCACATGCGAGTGCGATTTCAAGGCCGCCACCCATGGTGTGGCCTTCCAGCTGAGCAATGTAGATTTTGTCGCTGTTTTCCAAAGCATCAAGATTGCGTCGCGCAAGGTCGACCATGGTTTGATTTTGTTCTGGCGTGTTGGTCTGAAATACTTTGATATCAGCGCCAGCGCAGAAAAACTTGGCTAAACCACTTCTGATGATCACAGCGTTAGTCATCGGGTCGTTATTTGCTTCTTCAATTGCGTGTGAAAACTGTAATTGAAAATTTATGTCATAAGCGTTGGCAGGTGCATGGTTTAGGGTGATCACACCCGCGTTGTGTTGTCGCTGATAATACACTTGTGTCATTTGCGTAAGCTCTCTTTTAAGGTGAGGTCATTATCTAAGCGTGAAACTGCTCTGAGACTTTTTGGTTGTGCTGTCCAAGCGTTGGGGCACCTTTCAACGATGTGAGCAATTGATCATCGATGCGGATTGGACAACGGGTTGTGGTATAAGCATGACCATTACCCGAGGTGACACTTTGCAGCATGTTAAGGACTTTAAACCCTGGGTGATTGACCATTTGTTCCCAGTTCAATATTTCTGCACACCAAATATCTGCAGGCTCCAAAATGGACAGCCAATGTGATGTTGTGTTTGTCTTTAAAAGCTCTACCAGAACCTGCTTAATCTCATCTCGCTGTGGATACCACAAGGTAGGGTCATCGAATTTCGCCAGCTCATCACTGCCTAAAAGCGTGGCAAGAACCGAGATCGAGCCCATTGCCAATGCCAAATAACCTGATTGCGTTTTATATAGACCGTAGGGAGCAGCAACAAGTGGGTGCGCACCGTTTACATTGCCACGCTTAACAGGTTGTCCACCGTCTTGGTAAAACAGAGTGAGGGGCTCAAACTGGAAATCAAGCATGGCTTCGAGCATGCTGACTTCGACAAGAGTACTTTGATTGGATATAAGTGCGGCTAATACGCCTTGTACTAACTGGGAACCTGCAAACATGTCAGCGAGAGCCAACCCCACCGGAACTGGGCCCTGCGTGTCACTTCCAGTTTGCCAAACAAAGCCTGAAAGAGACTGTACGAGTAAGTCTTGGCCTGGTTTTTTAGCCCACGGACCTTCATTGCCATATCCAGAAATGGTGCCGACTACAATGTTGGGGTTGAGATCTCGTAGTGCATCGAAACTCAGTCCCAATCGATCCATGACGCCCGGTCGAAAATTGTGAATGACCACATCACTTTGTTTTATGATGGCCTCAGCCTGTGCTTTACCTTGGGCGCTTTTTAGATTTAGTGCTACGCTTTCTTTGTTGCGATTAATCGCTTGGAAAAATGCAGAGTCACCGCAAAGTGGCACACTTTCGCCATAGAGTGATCGCGACAGATCCCCTTGCTCGGCGTGCTCAATTTTAATGACTCGGGCGCCCAAGTCAGCTAAACGTAATGTGGCCGCAGGGCCAGATAGGAGCTGGCTAAAATCGGCGACAATATAACCGTCTAAAGGCTTATTCATAAGTTAAACTCCTGCTTGATGTTGGTGGTGTGGTCACCAAGTATCGGTGCTGCTTTTGGGTGGTAGATTTTGTTGCCATTGAGTCGAATTGGGCAACGAGTTGTAACTAACGAGATCTCATCATGGCGAGTAATGGTCATCTCCATTTCAAGCGACTTGTAGCCATCGGTCTCGACGAGTTGGTTGTAGGTCAAAACATCAGAACACCAGTATTCACCGGCCTCCAATTTGGCAATCCAATGCTCGGTTGTTTGAGTCACAAGGTGTTTGGCAATGACGGACTTCGCCGAGTCTCTATCTAGGTAGTAGCGATTGTTTGACGAATAGTCCGCGAGTTCATTTAAACCAAGCAGTTTTGATAGCGTCTCAATGGATCCCATCGCCAACGCGATATATCCATTTTGGGTTGGGTAAATACCATAAGGAGCACCAAGGTAAGCATGCGCACTGGCGGTTTCACTGCGTGTTGGCAGTTCATTGCTAGGGTTGCTGTCGTCATTGAGATAAGCCGTTAATCCCTCAAACTGAAAATCGAGTATAGATTCCATTAGACTCACATCAACTTTGGCTCCTTGACCCGTTTTACGACGTCGAAGCAGTGCTGCCAGAATGGCTTGAACCATATTTGACCCACACACCATATCGGCAACCGCTGCCCCAAAAGGAATAGGATCGTCGTCTTTGTTTCCGCTGAGCCAAGTAAGCCCCGACATGGATTGTGCGAGTAGGTCTTGTCCAGGTTTTCGTTTCCATGGACCACTGTCACCGTAGCCGCTGATTTGCGCGTAAATTAACTGAGGGTTAATTTGCGATACGGTGTCAAAATCTAACCCTAACCTCTCTATAATTCCAGGTCGAAAATTATGTGTGATTACATCAACTTTAGGTAAGAGGCGCTTGATCACCTCAACATCATCAGGATCCTTTAAGTTTGCTTGAAAGGACTCTTTGTTTCGATTAACAGTATGGAATAACACGCTGTCATCACCGACTTTCATATTTTTGGTGACCAACGATCGGCATGCATCACCTAAAATGGGACGTTCGACTTTTATAACTCTCGCTCCCAGGTCAGCCAACCTCAAGCCTGCATAAGGGCCGGCCATATATTGGCTAAACTCAAGAACGGTCAGTCCTTCGAGGGGGAGCTTCATAGTGTGATCTCTTTTGACGTTAAATATAAGTCGTTAAGCAAAGCAAGTAAGGTCGCGACATCCCCACCGTGCATTAAATAGTCTCGAATTGGGGCGCCAGCATTGTCTTGGAAATACATATGGCCTGCGTATCTTGGACGTAAGAATGCACGTTCTAAAGTGGGCAATGTGTCAGTAAAGTAGTGATCTGATACCGCATTGGCCGACGTACTTTCCCATGCTTTGCGATGCCCAGGTTGGCCACCAAACTCAGTGAAGAACCCTGCTTGCATGTCAGGGTTTGCGGTGAATTCTGCGTACTGGGCTGCGACTTCCTTATGTTGGCAGTTGGACGAAATAGCGAAGCCTGTTCCACCAATCGTTGTGATCAAGCGGCCTAAACCATTGAGGTCAACAGTATCGGAAAACTTAAGTGTTTTTCGCGCGTAATTTGGCTTGGCGTAATTGCTGTACCCATATGCAAAAGGACAATACGCATAATCATCACATAGTGTCATGGCCTCGTAGACTTTTATAGGATTCCAGTCGAAACAGCGGCGATCCAAATGAATAGACAGTTCGCGTAAAGCCAGCAACGCTTTCGTTCCTGTTTCTTCACTGATCACAAATTCATTAGATTGACAGGGAGGCTCACCCAACGTGCAGCAGAGCATGTAGAAATTCATCAGTGTGTCTTGAGGTATCGAAGGTACGGCTACTTTGCCTCGTTTGGCCAAGACCATCAGGTCGTCCCAAGTTTGTGGCATTGATACTTTTTCTTCGGCAAGTAGGTCCATACGTGCCGACGCAACAGGTGTCGCGGCGTCTAAAGCCAGTGCCCACTGCTGATTGTTGTAGCGGTAACTTTCATGGGAGTAACCTACAGCGTTGTCTGCTTGATCACTTAAAAATGCGCTGGGCAGAAGGTTATCTAGTGCTTCGATGACTCCAGTTTTAGCTGCAAACCCTGCCCAAGGGTGGTCGATGATCAGCAAATCATATCGCTTTGCGAGTTGGTCAATGGGTTCATCAGCAAACGCTTGAAGCGACCGTTTCTCCCAAATGATTTGTACATTTGGGTTCAGTTCTTCAAAGCGCTGTGCTGTTGCGACAAGAGGCGTGAAGCCACGAGTGTGGTTCCAAGTAATGCCTTTTAAAGTGATCATATAAGTTTTTCCTTGGTGAAGCGTTCTCTAACGACTAATAAAATTTGAAAGATTAAATTGGTAGTACCAATTTAAAATATATGCTCATTTTATAGGCGTGGCAAAGCGAAGGCATAGAAAAGCAATCTATGTCACATATATAGTGTTAAACAAGCAGGGAAGGGTGGGTTATCGAGGTTTTAGTCGCTAACTGATTTAACTTTTAGTGCTTATTGGTGCTACCAATTTAGGGGTCAGAGTCGATTGACTCTGACCCCTAACTGAACTGAGCCGATTCGACGCGCTGCATCGGCGGTTCGTCGGGGTGTTCAATTGCATGAATTACCGCTTCAGCCAGAAAGGTTCCAGCGAGCTCAACATCTTCTTTCGCGGTAAAAATCTGCGGTCTAAAATAGCTAAGGTAAGGAGAGGAGTTTTTGGTATATAAATCAATATCTTTACCAAGACTTCGGCCCAGTTTATCGATGCATTTTATCGCTGACACACTGGCCATGGTTGATGAACAGATGATGCCGTCGGTCATTGGGTATTCACGTAAGTAATCTTCTAACGCTGTGGTGATTTTTTGCTCGCTATCGTCGTTGTTGGCATTGGGCAAAATATTGAATTGAGCCTGATTGGCCACAGCAACTCGTTTTGCGCCTTCGACAAGGTGCTGAGTGTACTGATGTTTTTCTGGTGGTGCGACCATGAGTAGACTTCGGCGTCCTTGCTGCAGCAGTTTATTGGCGGCATGACAGCCAAAATCATAATTGTCAAAATCGAAATAGGCGTGTTGCGCGCTCCACTGTGTACGCCCAAAGGTCGCAAACGGCATTTTATTTTCAAGTAGGTAGGCGACACGTTCGTCGTCAACTTCTGTTCGATCAAAAATGACCGCATCAGCTGCTTGGTTTTGCACCAAATATTCAATTGGGTCCATGCGATTCTGACTCGGCAATTCGGGCGTGACCACAATGTGGTAGGAAGTGTGAGCGATGGCGTGAGTGATGTGGCTTATCAGCTCACCAATTAAATCCGATATGTTTTCACTGGTTGAAAGCACCACTGCAATGACCTGACTTTTACCGGTTCGAAGTCGAATCCCTGCTCGATCTGGAACATAACCAATCTCTTTTGCAATCTGTTTCACACGCTTTTTGGTGTTTTTACTCAAATCGGGTGCATCTTTCAAAGCACGAGAAACAGTTGTTATTGCTAAGCCACTGATTTGAGCAATGGTTTTTAGGGTTGGTCTTTCGTCCGATTTGGAGTTACTCAAGGTGCACCTCGTTGATTTGCCAATAGCTTGTGACTCAGATCTATGTTTACAAAAAATTAACAGTAGCAGCTAGATTAATTTACATAAAGGGTTTATCCATTATATGAACTAAAACGTTGTAGATATCAAAGTTCGGTAGGATTTTACTGATTTTAGGAGAACTATTTAATGAGAGCCATGGAAAAATTACGTTCAGTAAGCATACTAAGCGCCGCCATTATGACGGCGACAGCCGCACAAGCGGTAGACCTAGAAGTGACCCACTGGTGGACATCGGGTGGTGAAGCGGCAGCGGTAGCTGAATTTGCAAAGGCATTTAACGAAAACACGGACCACAACTGGGTGGATGGAGCCATTGCTGGCTCGGGCGGTACTGCTCGTCCAATTATTATCAGCCGAATCTTGGGTGGTAAACCAATGGGGGCGACTCAGCTTAACCACGGTCGTCAGGCAGAAGAGTTAATCGAAGAAGGGCTGCTTCTTGATTTGACCGATGTCGCGATGAAAGAGGGTTGGCAAGATGTTGTAAACCCAAGCTCGCTGCTCGACTCTTGTACCTTAGATGGCAAGATTTACTGTGTGCCGGTAAACATTCACTCTTGGGAGTGGATTTGGTTATCGCACAAAGCCTATAAAGACGCAGGCGTTGCTGTACCAACCAACTGGGATGAATTTGTTGCGGCTGCACCGGCGCTTGAAAAAGCCGGGAAAATCCCACTCGCTATGGGTAAACAAGCATGGCAGGCCAATGGTGCCTTTGGCGTAATGGCTATTGCCATTGCAGGTATTGATGCATGGAAAGCGGTAAACATCGATAAGAACGTCGATGTAGCCAATGGACCTGAGTATCAAAAAGTGTTTGAAGCTGCGGTTGCAGCCCGTGAAATGGCGTCAGAGTCAAAAGTTCAGGATTGGAACCAAGCCACCAATATGGTTATCACCGGTCAAGCAGGTGGTCAAATCATGGGGGATTGGGCACAAGGTGAATTCTCTGTGGCAAATCAAGTGGCTGGCGAAGACTACACCTGTCTACCAGGTCTAGGCGCGAACGAAGTTATCTCAACCGGTGGTGATGCGTTCTACTTCCCTAAACAAGACGATCCAGAAATTGAAGCAGCGCAAAAAGAGCTTGCGTCTTTAATGCTGTCTCAGTCTGTACAAGTAGCGTTCAACCTGAAGAAAGGGTCACTGCCAGTTCGTGGCGATATCGACATGTCTACAGCCAACGACTGTATGCAGAAAGGTCTGAAAATTCTGGCTGACGGAAATGTATTACCAAGTGGCGATATGTTGCTTTCGGCAGATACTCAAGGTCAGGTTGAAGATTTGATGGTTGAGTTCTGGAACGACCCAAGCTACAGCGCTAAAGATGCGCAAATGCGTTACGCAGAAATCATTGCTGACGCAGATTAATACGCACATCTTTAACGACGAGTTAATAAGTATACCTCGAAGTCTATGGCAGCAGCGTTAGCTGCTGCCATATTGGAGTAGACATGGAACGTTCTAATTCTAATAACGTAAAACCCAAGTCGCCGTGGCGTAAAAACCTTAGCGCGAAAATTGCAGCCATACCGATGATCATGACCGCTTTGGGCATTTTCATCGGTTGTTCGGTTTGGACGATCGTTCATTCCTTTACCAAGTCTCGACTGTTGCCCAAGCTCGATTTTGTTGGCTTTGATCAATACGAGCGACTGTGGAGCACCAGACGTTGGTTGGTGTCCATAGAAAACTTAGCAGTGTTTGGCATCTGTTCGCTGGTGCTCAGTTTGGTGATTGGCTTTACCTTAGCCACTTTCCTTGACCGAAAAATTCGCTTCGAAAACGCTTTTCGTACCATTTTTCTTTATCCCTTTGCCCTCAGTTTTATCGTGACTGGCTTGGTGTGGCAATGGATATTAAACCCCGAATTTGGTGTTCAAAAAGTGGTGAGATCGTTAGGGTTCGAAAATTTCACCTTCGATCCACTGTACGATCCCGACATCGTTATTTACGGCATCCTGATCGCTGGTTTATGGCAAGGTACAGGTCTCATTATGGTGATCATGCTGGCTGGATTGCGTGGCATTGATGAAGACATTTGGAAGGCTGCGCGAGTCGATGGGATCCCAACCTGGAAAACCTACGTGTTGGTGATAATTCCAATGATGAAGCCTGTATTTGTCACGGCTCTTGTGCTGATTTCTTCTGGCATCGTTAAAGTCTATGACTTAGTGGTGGCGCAAACGTCAGGTGGACCGGGCATAGCGTCCGAAGTCCCCGCCAAGTACGTTTACGACAAAATGTTTGCAAGCCAGAATCTAGCTCAAGGTTTTGCCGCTTCTACCATGATGCTGGTGACAGTAGCCATCATTTTAATTCCGTGGGCCTATTTAGAATTTAGAGGGAAGAAAAGTGGCTAATTCAACGATTTCATCGGGCCCTAAAGGCCCAAAACCTAAACGCCGGTTTAGTCGCACAAACATAATGTTGTACGGCACATTGATTGTGGTGGCATTGTACTACTTATTGCCCCTTTATGTGATGGTGGTTACCTCCATGAAAGGCATGCCGGAAATTCGCATTGGTAACGTATTTGCACCACCAGTTGAAATCACCTTCGAGCCTTGGGTGAAAGCTTGGTCCGAAGCATGTACGGGCATTAATTGTGATGGATTAAGCCGAGGGTTTGGTAACTCTATTCAAATTCTCATTCCATCTGTGGTGCTGTCGATTTTGATTGCATCAGTCAACGGGTACGCGTTATCAAACTGGAAATTTAAAGGGTCAGAAGTATTCTTTTCCATCTTAGTTATTGGTGCATTTATTCCCTATCAAGTGATGCTGTATCCCATCGTAATTATATTGCGAGAGCTTGGGCTATATGGGTCGCTTTGGGGATTGGTATTGGTGCACTCTATTTTTGGTATGCCTATTTTGACGCTGCTATTTCGGAATTATTTCGCAAGTATTCCGGATGAGTTATTTAAAGCCGCCCGTATTGATGGTGCGGGATTCTGGGGCATCTATTGGAAAATCATGGTGCCTATGTCGCTGCCTATCTTTGTGGTAGCGATCATTTTGCAGGTAACGGGTATTTGGAATGACTTCCTATTTGGCGTGATCTTCACCGAACCTAAACTCTATCCAATGACCGTCCAACTCAACAATATCGTGAACTCGGTTCAAGGCGTGAAAGAGTATAACGTCAATATGGCAGCCACATTATTGACCGGGCTATTGCCGTTGGTCATCTACTTGGTTTCAGGGAAATTATTTGTTCGTGGTATCGCGGCAGGCGCAGTAAAGGGATAATTAATGAGCAGTGTAAGCATTCGAAATCTGGATTTAAATTTCGACAATGTAGAAGTCTTAAAGCAGTTAAACCTAGATATCCCAGAAGGGGAGTTTTTGGTGTTACTGGGCGCAAGTGGGTGTGGGAAATCTACGCTACTTAATTGCATTGCCGGGCTTTTGGACATTTCTGATGGACAAATATTTATTAATGGCGAAAACGTCACTTGGTGTGAGCCGTCTGATCGTGGCATAGGCATGGTGTTTCAGTCCTACGCGCTATATCCGCAAATGACCGTCGAGGGGAATCTCTCTTTTGGTTTGAAGAACGCGAAGGTACCAAAAGATGAGATCGCAAAACGGGTTAAACGCACCGCCGAAATCTTACAAATGGAAGATTGGTTAAAGCGTAAACCTGGTGCATTGTCTGGTGGACAGCGTCAACGTGTTGCCATTGGCCGTGCATTAGTGCGTGAAGTGGATGTGTTCTTATTTGACGAACCTTTGTCTAATTTGGACGCTAAACTACGCGCCGATCTGCGTGTAGAGATCAAACGGTTGCACAATCAGTTGGGTAACACCATGGTGTACGTGACTCACGACCAAGTTGAGGCAATGACCCTTGCTGATCGAATTGCCATTATGCGTAACGGTAAAATACAGCAGTTGGGTACTCCCAGTGAGATATACAATGAGCCTGCCAACCTCTATGTGGCTGGATTCATCGGTTCGCCGGCAATGAACTTCCTTGACGGAAACCTCAAAGAAGGGCAGTTCCAGTTTGGTGACGTGACCATCGATTTAACTCAATACCATTATGTAACGGATGCTAGAAATGGCGACGCCATTTTAGGGGTAAGACCCGAGCACATATTGATTGGTGAAGCGATAAAAGATCATCACTTTAGCACCGAACTCGAAGTGGAATTGTTTGAGCCTATGGGGTCAGATACTCAAATTTGGACTCGACTGGGCGAGCAGAGCTTCCGCATTCGTGTTGATGGGCAAATGAAGGTCAGCAATGGCGATAAAATTCGTGTAGGCATCGATATTCAGCGTTGTGCGCTGTTTGATAAAGCGAGTGAACTGCCAATCTAGGTATAATCGCAGTTAACAAAGTGAGATATCCGCCCATTTGTGGAAGACATAGATGGGCGGTTTTGCGGCAAAGACCTAGCCATCGAGAAACCTAGGACAACAAAATCCTCTAAATAGCCCACTAATTTATTTATATCCCTATACCTTCAATTCATAGTTGCTGACTATTAAATTGATAAGAACTATTGATTTAAGCTAATTCTGTTTATTCAATAGAATCAGTGTTCTTAGGTTTAGTGAGCAAGTTAGATGGACAAGAAAGCGTTAGTAATTGAAGGCGGAGCAATGCGTGGCATTTTTGCAGCAGGCGTTTTGGATGCTTTTATACAAGAAGAATTCAACCCTTTTCAATTTACCATTGGGGCGTCGGCAGGTGCATCCAACTTACTTGGTTATCTCGCAAAACAACACAAACGAAGTTATCAAATCATTACCGACCTTGGCATATCTAAAGACTTCTATAACCCTGCTCGTTTTGTAAAAGGCGGACACTTAACCGATGTCAAATGGCTTAGCGAAACGTCCTTGCAGCAGTACCCGCTGCACCTAGATACCTTACTTGATAATGTACCGCTGTATGCCGCCACTACCGACATCAATACGGGTACCGCGAATTACTTCCAAGTGACAAAAGACAACTTGCTAGATGTCATGGAAGCCACCACCGCACTGCCCGTAGCTTACAAAGAGACCCCTTGCTTTTCTGGGAGCTGCTTTACTGATGGTGCAGTAGCGGACTCGATTCCTGTAAAGGAAGCCTATAGACGGGGGGCGCGTGACATCACTGTAATTTTGTCTCATCCGCTTAGTTACTCAATGCAAAAATCTAATAGCCACTGGCTAATGAAGCGGTTGTTGTCCGACAATCCGGTCGTTGCTGATGCACTGAAAACCAGAGCCGATAGATACAACCAAGCCTTAGACTTCATTCGTAACCCGCCAAAGGATGCCAAAGTGCGGGTTATTGCTCCACCAGAAGACTTTCCGGTTAAGCGCTTATCGCGCAAACCTGCTGTATTAGAGTCAGGCTATCAAATGGGCGTTGAAGCTGGCACGCATTACCTAGCAAATCTTAAAGGCGTTAAGCGCTATACTCTTGAAGAGTGCTCGGCCTGTTATGCTTTGTAAATGTGGCTAGGTTCGCTTGTGGCGCAGTTTTGGTCAAAAACCTTTCGGTTGCTTTACTAATTTAGAATTTATCGGATTCGTCTAGTTAATGTCCTATGAGCAATCTACGGTTTTAGCAACATTTGAAAATGCCGCTCTATGTTGAACACTTGTGGACAAAGGCGGCATATGAACAATCATAGGTAGTTTTCAAAGTGTCAAATGAAGTAACTGAGCCAGTTCAACTGTATGCTGGCTCATAAATTCAACCGCTAATGGTGAGTCCTATTAGTTCATGATTTTTGAGGGTACCATTTTTCCCACATTTGATTCATTTTTGCCTCTCGAAACCCGCAAGACATGTAGAAAAGCCTAACTCCGGCGTGAGCTCCTACATAAACATTGTCAATACCTCGCTCTTTCAGCTTATACATTCCGTGATGTAAAAGCTTCTTCGCAAATCCTTTTCCGTGGTATTCAGGTCTAGTAGCAACTGGTTCCAGATAGGCTAGTCTATTGGTTTCGTCAAGCCAAAATGTTGCAACCGCAATGGCCTTATTTTTGGTGTCAACAACTGCTATATCTAGTTCTGGTCGATAATTAGGTGCTGAGCGAACGACTTCGTAAATAGACTCCGATAAAGGTACTTCATCCCCAAAGGCCAATGCTGTTACCTCTGTGCGACTATTGAAATCCAAACCATTTGCAAAAGATGAATATTGGTAACCATCAGGCAACTCTGGAGCTGTAAAGTTATCGGGGATCAACTGGCGCTGTATATAGTCTTCTTGTTCTGTACGTCGAAAGCCTCTCTTGTTTAAAATTGTCTGCCGGTTAACATCACTATCATTTGCCCAAACGGCTAAACGTGGTGTGATGTTATCCCAGTCTGCAATAACAAGAGAATTCTCAGCCCAATCGATGAGCTCCTCGGTTAAGAACTGATAGCTAGGCAGGATCTGTATATAGGTGTTAGCGTCTGGATTTTCAGAGTTCACCATACCGATAAGCTTTTCCCCATCAAACCATAAATGTATGGTCTCTTTCCAATCAGGTAGACCGCGTTCTTTGAATAGTGGAGATATTAAGTATTCGGCATACTCAAAACGACCAGGCAACCAATTGTGGTTTTCTGGGTCTTCGTTCAAAAGTACACCAAGAAAATCGATTACGATTTGGTAGTCTGCATCCGTGTATGCTCTGTGAGAAATTGTGTAATCAGATGTCATTATTCCTTGCTCCGAATAGAGAAATTTAAGGCAGCTGATGACCTCTTTTTCCCCAAAGTACAGGTACAAAAAAAGCCGTTGCATACAGAAATAATCAGTTTGATTTGGGTATGACAAAGTCGCCAACCAGCAGCCGTTCTACAGTATTAATATGTAAAAATTAGGTTTGTGGCTGCTTATAAAATCATGTTGGCGATCAATCCATTTTAATTTGTGAAGGATAATAGTACACAAACCCCTAATCGAATTGCATGATATAAATCAGATAGTTGATTATCACTTTGAATTAGGGACATCATGAAGAGCTGTGTCTACACGAAGTGAGACAGCTCATCAATGGAATGAGAGACGTTTTAGGAGAGTAGAATCCTTTTTGCGCAATCAGAGCTGCATAATGCTGCGCTTCATATACTTTGTTCTAGGGATAGATGACCACAGAGAATGGTGGTGTGTGATGCTCTCAAGCAAAATAACGAACCACAGATAAAGAATGAGGACATGACTAGATTCTTCATTATTTATCTAATGAGTAATCAACTCGCGTTACATATTGCCAACCTTTTTATAATTGGCTTCCTGTTTGGGAAGTCCTCGTATGAAATCCCACAAGGCTACATAGCCACCAAGCAGCAAGGTCTTGATAGACTGAATGGAAAAGGGCGGCCATCAGGAAAGATTTCACAGCGCTTTGCTAAGGCATACACAGAATTGTGCGGTTTTTGCACACTAATGTTCTCGTCCTGATGGGTACGTCATTAATCGGAATATTGAGCGAGGCTAATTCCCTTCCAATATTCGAATGGAAATACTCGCCGCAGCGGTGCGATTATCCACATCTAACTTTCTAAATATCTGCTCAAGGTGTTTGTTGATGGTTCTGGGACTAATATCTAAAATCTGCGCAATTTCCCAGTTAGTTTTACCAAATGAAAGCCAATACAGCACTTGCGACTCGCGCTTAGTCACGTTGAGCGCAGCTTGCAGGTCTTGCTCTTTACCCATGACTTTTTTAGTGACTAAACGAATGAGAGAGTGGAGTTGGTCATAGTCGCCGGCGTATTCTGCCTGAAGAGGTGTTTCAAAATAGTGCAGGGCTAATGGGGTGGTTCGCTGCTCCGATTTAAGCCATACAGCTATCTCAGATCCGATGGTTTCCCAGTCGTCGACTAAATTGCCGCTCAACTCTTCTAGCAGTTCCTGTGCGTGTGGGGTTGCCCATTCAAGCTTGCCGCTTTGAGATACGCAAAAGATGTATTGCCCAGCGTAATCGAGTGCAATTTGCGCCGATTTAGCCAGCTTGGCGTTGTGGCTGTGTGCTTTGATTCGCGCCAATACTTCATTGGGCACGACGGGTTTAGTGATGTAATCGACACCACCAACTTCAAACCCTCTAACAATGTGCTCGGAATCGTTGAGTCCGGTCATAAATAGGATAGGGGTAGACGGGAGTTTCTCTTTAAGGCGAATACAGGTTTCAAATCCATCCATCTCTGGCATGACGGCATCAAGCAAAATAACGTCAGGTTGCACTTTATCGACAATCGACAGCGCTTGTAGGCCGCTTAATGCGACAAGGACAGTGAGCCCTTCCTGATTTAGCGTAGCGTTTAACATACCCAGAGATTCAGGTGAGTCATCGACGACAAGGGCGATTATGTTATTGGACTGGATAATGCTCATTTATTAACTCATCAAGGTGGGTGACAATTTTCTCAAAGTTACACTGTGACATATCGCTTTTGAGTGTAGCGTAAAAAGCGCTATTGTTTTGCTGCGCTGTTTGTAGCTCAGTGACTTTATCATTAAACGCAGACATGAATCCGATGGAGGCATAATCGCGCAATATGATTAAATCTTCGTTACTAGGTATCTCTATAGCTTTACTTTCAGTAGTGTCTATAACATCGCCAGTTTGGCCAATCTCTGCGTCAAAAACCCAATCGATGGCGAGCAGTTTATTGAGCTTTGCCAACAGCAAGTCACGGTCAACCGGTTTGCTCAAGTAATCATTATGATACTGCGCCAGCAGGTTACTTTTCTCAAGCTCGTGAATATTGGCCGACAGCATCATAATGGGGTTGCGGATCCCTTGCTTTCGCAATTGGATGGCCAATTGCCAGCCACTGACTTGTGGCATGGTAATGTCTAGAATGAATAGGTCTATAGTATGATGTTTAGTCAGTTCTAAAGCCGTGTCGGCGCTGTCTGCTAGCAACACGTTAAACCCTAGTGGTGTAAGAATATTGCGGACCAAATTGCGTTGATCTTCTATGTCATCAACCACTAAAATAGTTTGTCGGTTGCCCCTATATGCGATGATGTCGCCGTTCGCTAACTCGCTAATTGTGTCGGCTGCGGTGATAGGTGAGACCATCAATTTAAGCACAAATGTACTGCCAATGCCGAGCTCACTCCGACAAGATATCTCGCCCCCCATCATACTCGCAAGTGCATTAGAAATGGTCAGTCCCAGGCCAGTACCAGAGACCTTGTTTGCGTGAGTCGACTCAATGCGTTCAAAGGGCTTAAACACCAGTTCTTGTTCTTGCTCAGACAAGCCCACACCCGTATCTTCAACTTCAAAGCTTGCTACTTGATTGCGGTAATGGACATTGAATTTAACCGAACCATTACGGGTATACTTAACCGCATTAGTCAGCAAGTTTATTAGTATTTGGCGAAGGCGCTGCTGATCCGATGCAATATGCGTGGGCAAGTTGGGGTTTGGGTGGTACTCAAACATGAGCCCCTTTTGTGCCGCTTGCATCGAAAACATGTCGACTAACTGTTCGAGCAGGTTGTGTAAATTAAACTCCTCATATCGCAGCTCTAACCGACCCGCCTCTATCTTAGATATCTCTAACAAGCCTTCAATGAGGTTAGCCAGGTGCTCTCCATTTCGGTGGATGGTGTGAGCGTAATCTCGCGTCTGTTTGTCCAGTTCTTTGTCGTCGCCAAGTAACTGTGAATACCCAAGTAACA
The DNA here is from genome assembly GCF_016900875.1 of Vibrio ulleungensis. Taxonomy (GTDB): domain Bacteria; phylum Pseudomonadota; class Gammaproteobacteria; order Enterobacterales; family Vibrionaceae; genus Vibrio; species Vibrio ulleungensis. The sequence continues at coordinate 392,858 of NZ_JAFEUM010000002.1, read as the reverse complement.
CGTTAAGTGGGGTTCTTAATTCGTGACTTAAGCCTGCTAAATAGCGGCTTTTGGCATTATTTTCGGTCTCCGCTAACTTCTTCGCTTGTTCCAATTGTTGCGAGGTGACTTCGTGCGCTTCGATTTCGTGAACCAGCAATTGGGTGTGCGACTGCAATTCACTAATGGCCGATTTAGTACTATTGCGCGCAAGTACCAGCAAGCCACTGATGATCCCAACAGGAATAAGGAGCATCACAAAAGCTTTAATTAGGCCTAGGTGAATGTTTTGCATGTCCTGCGATGAGACAAAGGGTATTTGGTTATACGCGACAATAAAGATGCACCCCATAAAGGTACTGACAATGGTGAGTACCGCGAAAAGCTGCCCTACAGGAGACGAAATCTTGCGTAGAATTGATACTGGTACAAATGGGGTCAACATCGTGTGCAGTTGTTGTGACAAGGTGGCTTGCGGGCGACATTTATTTTGGCATCGCACATCCAATGAGCAGCACAGCGAACAGATATGTCCGCCGTAGGCTGGGCAATAGGCCATGTCTTCAGGTTCGAAAGCAATTTCACAGACGCTGCACCCAATATCGCCATGGTGGTGTCCTCTAATCTCGGTGTCAGAGTCCACCAAGTAGTAACGGCCTTTTGTAAGGTAAGCGATGAGTGGGGCAGTTATAAAAGGCAGCGCAAACGCGATATAAGAGGCAAAGGCTTTAACCGTGTCGTTGTACATATCCAGATGGGCAGTGAGACCCACGTAAGAGGCTATGATCATCGAGCCAAGCCCGACTGGGTTAATATCAAACAGCTTAGAGCGTTTAAACTCAACCCCCGAGGGGCTTAATCCAAGCGGTTTGTTGATCACCAGATCCGCCACCAATGAGCCTATCCATGCTAGAACCAAAACAGAATAAATCTGTAGGGTTTTTTCGAGCAGTTGATAGACGCCCAGCTCCATGAGCAGCAACGCTATGATCACATTGAACACCATCCACACAACGCGACCTGGGTGGCTATGGGTGAGGCGAGAGAAAAAGTTGGACCAGGCCAATGAGCCTGCGTAGGCATTTGCAACATTGATTTTAAGCTGAGAGATGATCACAAACACACCGGCCATGATCAGCGCCAGTTGGGTATTTTCGGTGATGGCACTAAACACATTTAGGTACATGTTGGCAGGGTCGCCCGCCACTGATGCAGCCACGCCAGAGCTAATCGCAAGCCAAGCTAAAAAGCTTCCTAGTACCATTTTGGCTGCGCCAAACAGTATCCAGCCAGGGCCGCCAAGTAATATAGCCAGCCACCATTTGGTGCGGCCACACTCTTTTTGTTCTGGCAAAAAGCGCAGGATATCGACCTGTTCGCCAATTTGAGCGACCACTGACAATAGTACCGCAGAGGCTCCACCAAACAGCAACCAGTTAAACTCACTGTGCGAGCCAGAAATCCCTGCATATTGCAGCCAGTTATCGACATCGGTTTGTGGGTGACTGAATACGTAAAACACCGCCACCAACTGCATCAACAACCAAAGGGGCTGTGAAAACATTTGAAAGCGACTGATGTTGGTGATCCCAAGCACCACTATAGGGATAACGATGACCGCGCTGAGTATGTAGCCCCAAAACAGCGGCAACCCAAACATTAGCAGCAACGCCATCGACATAATGGCGGCTTCTAAAGCAAAAAATATGAAGGTAAACGAGGCATAGATGAGCGACACAATGGTTGAGCCAATGTAGCCAAAGCCAGCACCTCGACTCAGAAGGTCGATATCGACCCCGTGCTTAGCAGCGTAATAGCAAATCGGGATCCCGCTAAACACCACCACGCCAGACACAGCGGCGATCGCCCACAGCGCATTAATGGTGCCATAAGAAAGGGTGATCGACCCTCCTAATGCTTCGAGCACCAAAAAAGAGACAATGCCAAGTGCGGTATTGGCTATCCAGCCAGACGACCATTTTCGAGCTCGCTTGGCGGTAAAACGCAGCGCAAAATCTTCTAATAACTCGTTGGCAACCAGCCGATTGTATTTTCGCCGTATAGGTGGAACTTCATGCATAAAGTGGGTTCATTTCTCAATAAAAACAGTCCTTCGTTTGAGCGAGCGTCCGATGCTCCTCAACCCTTCTTCGATTATACGCATAAAAATTCATCAAAGACTATGCGTAATTTGACGTACATAAGCTGCCCTAATTGCGCATACCCAAATCTTAGTGATGGGTGAATACTAGAGGTAGATGTTTGATAGGTCAGCGTGTGCTTTTCTGCCCTGTTACTGGTTTTACTTCAAAACAAACGTATTAAGGAAATCACTCATGAAAAGGAATTTAGTTGCTAGCTCGTTATTGGCGGCATCACTGTTTAGCATCCCTGCAATGGCAGCGGAAGACACCATCAAGGTCGGAGTTCTGCACTCGCTCTCTGGCACCATGGCAATCAGTGAAACCACACTGAAAGACACGGTTATGATGCTGGTGGACGAGCAAAACAAAAAAGGCGGTTTGCTTGGTAAGAAACTGGAAGCGGTCGTGGTCGACCCTGCGTCAAACTGGCCTCTTTTTGCAGAGAAAGCTCGCGAGCTGATCGAAAAAGAGCAGGTGGATGTGGTGTTCGGTGGCTGGACTTCAGTGTCGCGTAAATCGATGCTACCTGTATTTGAAGAGCTTAACAGTATCTTATTTTACCCTGTTCAATACGAAGGTGAAGAGTCGTCTAAAAACGTTTTCTATACCGGCGCTGCGCCAAACCAACAAGCGATCCCTGCAGTGGATTACTTAATGGATGAGCTTGAAGTTGAGCGTTGGGTATTAGCAGGAACCGACTACGTCTATCCGCGCACAACCAACAAAATCTTGGAGTCTTACTTGGCGAGCAAAGGCGTTGCTGAAGCCGACATCATGATCAACTACACGCCATTTGGTCATTCTGACTGGCAATCAATCGTTGCCGACATCAAACGCTTTGGTGGCGAAGGCAAGAAAACCGCGGTGGTATCAACCATCAATGGCGATGCCAACGTGCCATTCTACAAAGAGCTAGGTGCACAAGGTCTTTCGTCTGAAGACATTCCAGTCATTGCGTTCTCGGTAGGTGAAGAAGAGTTGTCCGGCATGGATACCGAACCACTAGTCGGTCACCTAGCAGCTTGGAACTACTTTATGAGCGTTGACACCGAATCGAACGAAGAGTTTGTGGAAGTGTGGCAAGAGTTTATTAAGAGTGAAGACCGTGTAACTAACGACCCAATGGAAGCGCACTACATTGGATTTAACATGTGGGCACAAGCGGTGACCAACGCAGGTACAACAGACGCAGAAGCAGTACAAGATGCGTTGATTGGTGTCTCTGTACCTAACCTGTCAGGTGGTTATTCAACCATGATGCCAAACCACCACATTACTAAGCCGGTATTGATTGGTGAAATCCAAGACGATGGTCAGTTTGATGTGGTGTGGGAAACGACAGGTCTGGTTGCCGGTGACGCTTGGTCAAACTTCCTACCAGAGTCGGCGAAGCTCTACTCTAGCTGGACCAAACCGTTCTCTTGTGGTGCGTACAACATGGAAACTAAAACCTGTTCTGGCGCACAGTAACTGAGTAAACCCTGAGTGCTCCGGCTTGCTGGAGCACTCTAAATAGTTTGTCTATTTTGGCGTAGCAGGTTCTTAATTGCCTCGTCATTTAAGCTCGAAAACGAGCAGGAAGTCATGCAAATGGTGTCAAATTTATTGAAAGCAGTCTTGCTAATGTGGGTATTCACCGCCGCGTCATGGGCCGAGGTGAATGACACAGCAAGTTTCAACGCTGCGCTGCTTGGCAAGAATAATTCAGATAAGACTCAAGCCATAGAGTGGTTGGTGGGCACTCAGTCTACAGATCAAGCCAAAACGTTGCTGAGCGCATGGTTAGAAGGCGATCTCTATTATTATGGCGACCGCAAAAGCGAACACTACCAAACCTTTTATGTGGTAGAAAACCCCAAAACCGATAGCGTTGCCCTAGCGGCATGGAGCGATTCGACCCTTGCTATCGAAAATTCAAGAGATTTCAAAAAAGTACGAGTGAATAACCGCCTACGCGGTGAAATTCGTGCAGAACTTGCGTCAATCGGCATTAATAGCGAACGGCAAAGTGAGCGGTACAACGCAGTATCAACGCTATTAGGCACCACCGACGATGACTTACTGGCAGCATTGAGCAAGCGACTCACCATTGAAAATGATTCAGACGTAACCGAGATGATTGAGCTTGCGCTGGCAATTGATGCGGCCAAAGACAGCGCATTAGACGAGCCTAGCCGAATTGCAGCGATAGAAACCGTTGCCGACTACAAACTGCCGATCGTCGCGCAAACACTCAACCAAGTGGCTAACGATGTTGAAGAAAATTCGCCGGTTTATGAAGCTGCCAACAAAGGCATTGCCACCTATCAGCAGTATCAATCCCTTTATACCGGAATCGAAACCGCCTTTTTCGGACTGAGTTTAGGCTCCGTACTGGTGCTTGCGGGCATCGGCCTTGCGATCACCTTTGGCGTGATGGGCGTGATTAACATGGCCCACGGTGAACTGATCATGATTGGCGCATACACCACCTACGTGATGCAGTTATTGCTGCCTAATCATGTTGGCGTTGCCTTAATCCTTTCTATTCCAATGGCGTTTATCGTCTCAGGGTTGGTGGGCGTTGCCATTGAGCGCAGCGTGATCCGCCATTTATATGGTCGGCCGCTCGAAACACTGCTGGCGACCTTTGGTATCAGTTTGATTTTACAACAAGCGGTTCGTTCTATTTTCTCGCCGCTTAACCGGTCTGTTAGCACACCGGAATGGATGTCGGGCGCGCTGCAAATTAACCCAATGCTATCACTTACCTATAACCGCCTTTATATCGTGCTGTTCTGCTTCTTAGTGTTTGTAGGACTGCTGATGGTGCTTAAGAAAACACCGTTGGGCTTGCAGGTTCGCGCCGTCTCGCAAAACCGTGCGATGGCGCGCGCAATGGGGATCCGCTCTGAGCGTGTGGACGCAATGACCTTTGGTTTGGGCTCTGGGGTTGCTGGTATTGCCGGTGTGGCGCTGTCTCAGTTGACTAACGTCGGACCTAATATGGGACAAGCGTACATTATCGACTCCTTTATGGTGGTGGTATTTGGTGGCGTCGGCAACTTATGGGGCACGTTGGTCGCAGGTCTTAGCCTTGGACTCTTTAACAAAGTACTCGAACCGTGGACAGGCGCAGTCTTGGCCAAGATTTTGGTTCTAGTGTTCATCATTTTATTTATTCAAAAACGTCCAAGAGGGCTATTCCCTCAACGCGGACGAGCAGCTGAAGGATAAGGAGCGCAGTATGCAGTCGAAGTCTTTCGTACTTTCAGCTTTTAAAGGGGATCGTGGTGGCCAACTGACGCTAATTGTCATTTTGGCGGCAACGATTTTGGTACCGTTGGCCAACACCCTATTGCCCTCAGGTCACCCGTTGCATGTCGAGACCTTTACCATCTCGCTGATGGGGAAATACCTCAGTTACGCCATGTTAGCGCTGGCACTGGATTTGGTGTGGGGCTACTTGGGTATTTTGAGTTTGGGGCACGCCGCGTTTTTTGCCATAGGCGGTTACGCCATGGGAATGTATTTGATGCGCCAAATTGGTACTCGTGGTGTGTATGGCGACCCAGTGTTACCCGATTTTATGGTGTTTCTAAATTGGGATGCGTTGCCTTGGTTTTGGCTCGGCTTTGATCAGTTTTGGTTTGCTTGCTTGATGGTGGTGCTGGTGCCAGGTGCCTTGGCTTACTTGTTTGGTTATCTAGCGTTTCGTTCGCGGGTATCTGGGGTGTATCTCTCTATCATGACCCAAGCATTAACCTACGCATTGATGTTGGCATTTTTCCGCAACGAAATGGGTTTTGGTGGCAACAACGGCCTGACCGATTTTAAAGACATTTTAGGCTTTAGCTTGCAAAGTGATGCCACCAAAGTTGCGCTATTTGTCGCAACCGGTGTGGCACTGATGCTCAGCTATGCCGTGTGCAGAATAGTGGTAAGCAGTCGTCTAGGGCGAGTCGCATTGTCGATTCGCGATACCGAATCACGCACCCGATTTATGGGCTATGACGTGGATGGCATTAAGTTGTGGGTGTTTGTACTGTCCGCAGTTATTGCCGGGGTAGCAGGCGCGCTGTATGTCCCGCAGGTGGGCATCATTAACCCTGGTGAGTTTGCACCGCTTAACTCGATTGAAGTGGTGGTGTGGGTGGCTCTTGGTGGTCGTGCAACGTTGTTCGGTGCGATTGTTGGGGCACTGATCATTAATTACGCCAAAAGTTGGTTCACGGTTGAGTTTCCCGAAGTGTGGTTGTTTGCATTAGGTGGCTTGTTTGTGCTGTCGACCATGTATTTGCCTCAAGGGGTGATTGGTTTTGTCAGTGAACGCAGTGCCCAACTCAAATCTCGTCTTGGACGGTCAACGCCAAACGCGGCTAATACCAAGGAGGCCTCAGCATGACAGAGCTAAAACAACTTGAGCAGCTCAAGCGTAACTACCAGTCGTTTACCCGTCGTGATGAGGTGTTCTCTTTTCTAAAGCCAGATGTGCATCCGGCCATCGATACTCGTCACAATGTATTGCTGTATATCGAAGGGGTAAACAAAAGCTTCGATGGGTTTAAAGCAATCAACGATTTGAACCTGTATATCCGAGAAGGTGAGCTTCGCTGCATTATCGGTCCAAATGGTGCGGGTAAAACCACCATGATGGACATCATCACAGGCAAAACCAAACCGGACTCTGGTGAGGTTTGGCTTGGGTCGAACATTAACCTTCTTAAAATGAATGAAGCCGAGATTGCCAATGCGGGTATCGGTCGAAAATTTCAAAAGCCGACCGTCATTGAATGCCTAAGTGTTTGGCAAAATCTTGAATTGTCCATGGCGGGAGCCCGCTCAGTGTGGGGAACCTTTACTGCGCAAATGAGTGGCGAACAGCGCGACAAGTTGGCGTCCGTACTCGAACTTATTCACTTAAAAGACGACGCGGCAAATCTGGCTAAAAACCTGTCTCACGGTCAAAAGCAGTGGCTAGAAATTGGCATGCTGCTGATGCAAAACCCGAAGCTTCTGTTGGTGGATGAGCCAGTAGCAGGAATGACACACCAAGAAATGGACCGCACTTCAGAGCTGCTGAATTCTCTTGCGGGAAAACATTCAGTGGTGGTGGTTGAGCACGATATGGACTTTGTCCGTTCTATTGCCAGTCACGTTACCGTTTTGCACCAAGGACACGTGCTGGCAGAAGGCAGCATGGATCAGGTCCAAGCCCACCCCGAAGTCAAACAAGTGTACCTTGGAGAGTAGCATGCTAGAGATTGAATCACTGAACCAGTATTACGGTGAAAGTCATACCTTGTGGGACCTTAATATGAGTGTGCCCGAGGGGAAATGCACTGTATTGATGGGGCGAAATGGCGTCGGTAAAACCACGCTGCTGCAATGCATCATGGGCTTGGTATCGGTGAAGAGCGGCGACATTACGCTGTCTGGACAGTCTCTGCTGTCTATGGAAACCGAAGAGAGACCACGCCACGGCATTGGCTACGTACCTCAAGGCCGCCAAATCTTTCCTATGCTGACGGTACAGGAAAATCTCGAAGTGGGTTTGCCGATCCGCGCTAAGGGCGATCGCCAAATTCCAGAATTTATCTTTGACCTGTTTCCTGTACTCAAAGAGATGCTGCATCGCCGAGGAGGCGATTTATCTGGGGGTCAACAGCAACAATTGGCGATTGGTCGCGCGTTAGTGGTTGAACCCAAGCTATTGATCCTTGATGAGCCGACAGAGGGTATTCAACCTAACATCGTACAAGAGATTGGTGACATCATTCGTATGCTCAACGAGAAGATGGGTTTAACCGTTTTGCTGGTTGAACAAAAGCTTCCCTTCGCTCGAAAAGTCGGCGACGTGTTTTGCATCTTAGACAGAGGCAGACAAGTGGCGTCGGGCGATATTGAGCAGTTGGACGAGCGTTTAATCAAAGAGTACCTCACTGTATGACGATGGTGAACGAATTAACGGAGCCAGCCCCGCAGCTGCTTACCCAAAGCCCGCCCCTTCGAGCGATAGATCAAGTGATCGAAGACGATATACGCGAGGGTTGGAAAGCGGACTTGTCGCTGTCGTTTACTCAACGCGGCGATAAAACGGTGCTCAAACATCGTCATCAAAGTGGCCCGCTGGCCATCCAACGCCCGTTATATCCAGATGGCACTACCTGTCACGCCTACTTATTGCATCCCCCAGGTGGCGTGGTGGGTGGTGACACTTTAAACATCGATATCAGGGTAGAGAGTAATGCCGAGGTGTTAATTACAACACCTGGCTCGACCAAGTTTTACCGCTCTAATCACCGATACGCACAGCAAAAGCAAGTTCTTCGAGTAGAGGCTGGCGGGCGTTTGGAATGGTTTCCGCAAGACAATATTTTCTTTCCTCACGCCCATGTTCGCTTAGACACCGATATTCACCTTGAAGGCGATGCACAATTTTGGGGGTGGGAGCTTAACTGTTTTGGGCGTCCTGCTCTGGACGAGCCGTTTAGCGCGGGGCACTTAATCGGAAAGACGCAGCTGTTTATTGACCAAAAAATCATCCTCACTGAAGGCATACAGATGGTGGGTGGTGATGAACTGTTAATGGAAAAAGGACTGCTCAACTACCCATTGATGGGCACGTTATACATTCGACATTTTGATTCGTCGCTACTTGAGCCGATTCAGGCATACCTCACCGAGAAAACATCTGCGTCGGCAGCCTCACCAACGAGTTGGATTGCCGGTGCGACTGAGTTGGAAGGGGTCATAGTGGTGCGCGCGCTTGGGCATTGGAGCGAAGATCTTATTAACCTTTTTGGCGATATTTGGCGATTAACGCGCGGAAAGATGACTGGGGCAACCCCGGATAAACCACGGATTTGGGCGACTTAAAGAAAGCAAAAGTCATCTGTTGGGCAAAGGATACAAAGGCGGATAGCGGTATGGAACTGACACCGAGAGAGAAAGACAAATTACTAATTTTTTGCGCGGGCATGCTTGCCAATCAGCGCAAAGAGCGAGGCATAAAACTGAACTACCCAGAGGCGATAGCACTGATTAGTAGCGCCATATTAGAAGGGGCCAGAGAAGGTAAAACGGTGGCGCAATTGATGGATTATGGCCGCACCTTACTCGGCGTTGAAGATGTGATGGACGGTGTTGCGTCGATGATCCCTGATGTTCAAGTGGAAGCGACGTTTCCTGACGGCACCAAGCTTGTCACGGTGCATGAACCGATTGTGTAAATAGGGAATTAAAGGAGCGTTCGATGGCTACCACAACCACACATCATGGATTTAAACCCGGCGAAATTCAGACCCCCAATGGCGACATTGTTCTCAATGAGGGGCGAGAAACGACAACGGTAAAAGTGAAGAACTTGGGTGATCGCCCAGTACAAATCGGCTCTCACTACCATTTTTTTGAAGCCAACAACGCGTTGGAATTCGACCGAGACAAAACCAAAGGTTTTCGACTCAATATCGCTGCAGGAACCGCCACTCGATTTGAACCAGGGCAATCTCGCACGGTAGAGCTGGTGCGATACGCGGGTAAGCAAGAAGTCTATGGCTTCCAAGGCAAAGTGATGGGCAAGTTATAAGTGAATGGCGAGCAATGAATCAGGCTAGGGCGCGCACATAAGGCATGAATTAGGGAAAGCAGATGGCAACGATATCCAGACAAGGTTACGCAGAGATGTTTGGTCCAACGCTGGGCGACAGAGTTCGCTTGGCCGACACCGAACTGTGGTTGGAAGTTGAACGTGACTACACGGTGTATGGTGACGAAGTAAAATTTGGTGGCGGCAAGGTGATCCGCGATGGCATGGGCCAGAGCCAAAGACCGAGCCAAGAGACACCAGATTTAGTGATCACCAACGCAGTGGTTTTGGACTATTGGGGCATCGTAAAAGCCGATGTCGCTATCAAAAATGGTCGTATTCAAGCTCTGGGCAAAGCCGGTAACCCTGATGTACAGCCAGGTGTGGACATTGTGATTGGCCCAGGAACCGAAGTGTTGGCCGGTGAGGGTAACATTTTGACGGCTGGCGGCATCGATTCGCACATTCATTTCATTTGCCCTCAGCAAATTGAAGAAGCGCTGGCGTCTGGGGTGACCACCATGATTGGTGGCGGAACAGGCCCCAATACAGGAACCAACGCCACCACGTGTACGCCGGGGCCTTGGAACATGCACCGAATGTTGGAGTCGCTGGACGACTTTCCTATGAATTTTGGCTTGCTGGGTAAAGGTAATGCCAGTCAACCAGAGGCGTTGCGTGAGCAAGTCGCCGCAGGTGCGGTGGGCCTTAAGCTTCATGAAGACTGGGGCACTACGCCAGCTTCTATCGACACCTGCCTATCCGTTGCAGATGAAATGGACGTGCAGGTAGCCATTCACACCGATACACTCAATGAATCAGGTTTTGTTGAATCTACATTGGGCGCCATTGGCGATCGGGTTATTCATACTTACCATACCGAAGGCGCCGGAGGCGGTCACGCCCCCGATATTATTAAAGCCGCTGGTGAAGCCAATGTATTGCCATCGTCAACCAACCCAACACGCCCCTATACCATTAACACCGTAGACGAGCATTTAGACATGTTGATGGTATGTCACCACTTGTCGCCGTCTATTGCTGAAGATGTGGCGTTCGCTGAATCTCGAATACGAAGAGAGACCATTGCCGCCGAAGATATTCTGCATGATTTGGGCGCATTTTCGATGATCGCGTCCGACTCTCAAGCCATGGGGCGCGTGGGTGAGGTGATCACAAGAACTTGGCAAACCGCACACAAAATGAAAGTACAACGTGGCAGCTTGGCTGAAGATTCTAGCTACAGTGATAACTTTCGTTTAAAGCGATACGTTGCAAAATACACCATTAACCCTGCGATCACGCACGGAATGGCTCACGAAGTGGGCTCGATTGAAGCGGGCAAACTCGCCGATCTAGTGCTGTGGAAGCCGGCTTTTTTTGGCGTGAAGCCAAGCGTCGTGCTTAAAGGGGGCATGATTGCCATGGCGCCAATGGGCGATCCCAATGCCTCTATTCCAACGCCTCAGCCGGTGCACTATCGCTCAATGTTTGGTAGCTATGGTAAGGCCAATAAAAGCACCTCAATGCTGTTTGTCTCACAGCAGGCAAAACGCGAAGACGTTGCAGGGCAACTGGGTCTGCAAAGTCAGATAGGTGTGGTGAGTCATTGTCGGGACATCAGTAAGCGCGACATGAAACTCAACGATTGGATGCCTAACATCGAAGTGGACTCACAAACCTATCAGGTGCGTGCCGACGGCGAGTTGTTGGTGTGCGAGCCCGCTGAAGTGCTGCCGATGGCGCAGCGTTATTTTCTGTTTTAAATCTTTTCCTAATTGAGCTTGATAGGAGCGAAACAATGATTGAACTAACCAAAATTACGGTTAATGAATGTGGCGCCGACGGCTACCTAAGTTTGCCCATCGACAGCCGCATTAAAAGTCGACTCAAAGTGAGCTTAGACGATGGCCGTGACGCAGGACTGTTTTTACCTCGTGGGCATATTTTACGTGGCGGCGAAAAGCTCGCCAGCGTGTGTGGTTTGATTGTGGAAGTGAAGGCCGCACCAGAGCAGGTCTCGACTGTGTATTGCGACGACCCACATTTACTGACCCGCGTTGCATACCATTTAGGCAACCGCCATGTTCCGCTGCAAGTAGAACCAGGATGGGTGCGCTATCAGCATGATCACGTATTGGATGAAATGGTTGAGGGACTGGGCGCAGAAGTTACCTGCGAAAAGCAGCCCTTTGAGCCTGAAGGCGGCGCTTACGGCGGCCGATCTGGCGGTCATCACCATCATCACTAATTTAAATTTTATGGATTTTTACTTTAAGGAACGCACCATGATTACCCCCAAATTGACTATCAAAAAAACGCTTCTAGCAGCTCTTTTAGCAAGCCCATCACTTGCCTTTGCTCACGCCGGTCACGATCACCATTCAGTGTGGGCTGATTTGATTCACCTTCTGAGTAATCCAGACCTGCTTGTTAGCGTAGGGGCCATCGTTTTGTTAGGTGCCGCATATGCGATGTTCAAGCACAAAAAGTCGTCATAACGCGTAACAAGAGAACACTACGATGAAGCTAGCTACCGATGTCCGCGGCGAGTCGCTCGCCAGCTATCGGCTATTTCAACTGATAAGTCCCGCACTGCCTATCGGTGGCTTTACCTACTCGCAAGGTCTGGAGTATGCGGTTGAAGCCGGTTGGGTGAACGATCGCGAGAGCATGGAGCGCTGGCTTATGCACATGGTGGAGTCGAGCGTTGCCACGCTCGAGTTACCCATCATTGAGCATCTTTATCACGCTGTGTTAGAGAAGGATCATCAGGCGTGCACACACTGGAGCGACGTCTTGTACTCGAGTCGTGAAACCAGTGAGCTGCGAGCCGAAGAGCGTCAGCGAGGAAACGCGTTATATACCTTGCTTAAGCAGCTTGATATGGACTTGTCTTGGCTAGAAAACGTCGACAGTCATCCCAATCAGCTGCTTGGCTTTTGTGTTGCGGCGCACCACTGGCAAATCGACTTAGAGAGCTTAAAGCAAGGCTACCTTTGGAGCTGGCTCGAAAACATCGTAACCGCGGGTGTAAAACTCATTCCGCTTGGGCAAACCGCAGGTCAAGTGGTGCTTATTAATATTAGCGCTGCATTTCCGTCGGTGATCGCTAAGGCTTCTCGCCAAGAGAGCTGGATGATTGGCAGTTTTACCCCCTCGATTGCGATGGCAAGTGCGCTTCATCAAACTCAATACACTCGACTTTTCCGGTCTTAAACATGTAAAGGAACCCTCATGCAAACTTATAAACAACCGCTTCGCATTGGCATTGGTGGCCCAGTTGGATCTGGAAAAACCGCTCTGCTCGAAATCTTGTGTAAAACCATCCGCGACAAACTTAATATCGCGGTAGTGACTAACGATATTTACACCCAAGAAGACGCCAAAATCTTAACCCGTGCAGAGGCATTAGAGCCTGACCGCATCATTGGCGTCGAAACTGGAGGCTGCCCTCATACTGCGATTCGCGAAGATGCGTCAATGAACCTGGCGGCGGTAGAAGAGTTGGCCAAACTTCATCAAAACTTGGACGTGGTGTTTGTCGAAAGCGGCGGTGACAACCTAAGCGCAACGTTCAGTCCCGAATTGGCAGATTTAACCATCTATGTGATTGATGTTGCTGAAGGTGAAAAAATCCCTCGTAAAGGTGGACCAGGCATTACTCGCTCAGACCTGTTGATCATCAACAAAATCGATTTGGCCCCGTACGTGGGTGCATCGCTTGAAGTGATGGAGCAAGATACGGCGCGCATGCGACCGACCAAGCCCTACGTATTTACCAATTTAAAAGAAGGCGTAGGCTTAGACACCATTATTGATTTTATCGTGACTGAAGGGATGTTGACCCTTAAAGAAGCGGTGTAAATTAACGATGGTTACAAGGTTGCTCCATAATAGGGGCAACCTTGTAGTATTCAGCTACTTTATTCGAAACTTGCTTTAAGGCCGTTATTTTACCCGAACTTACTGTCTCCATCCTCAATGGCAAATAATACGTTGTCCGTATTTAGTACGGTAATTGGCTATTATTTGAACCCGATCGCTGCACTATCCGCTACTCTTTTGTATTCTTGTAATACAAGTAGTTTGAGTTACACAGTAGCCTAAAGGCGGAACTAAATGAACCTATCGGTCGTACAGAGAACACTTTTTAGCTTTTTGGTGTTGTTCTCATTCATCGTGATTTTAACCACGATCAGTTTGATGAATACCAATACTCTAAACGGTCAACTAAGAACAACCGTTGATCACCTTGCTCCAAAAGCTGAACAGACCAATCGTTTATCCGGTGTTCTTCTTAATGTTTCTAGGCTTGTTAGCCTGCATGCTATTACTGATGACGCTCAAGAGCGTGAGGTCCTTAGGCAACAAGCCACTACGCTGATAGCGACTTTCGACCAAATAGCCACCACGTTAACCAAGCACGCTGCGAACGATGTTGAATACCAATCTTTTATGGCTCAGATTTCGGAGCAATCTCAATCGTTGTTTGCAACTGCCGATCAGCAGTTTGTGACCAGAGAAAACTGGATTCAAGCCAATAACCGTCAAGGCCAACTTGCGACTGAGTTTATGCAAGAGTGGGAGTTTTTTAGCTTTGATATTGAATCGGTGATTGAAGGTACCTCTTCGGCCAATAAGTGGATGGTAGAAGGCTTAAAGAGCGACGGAGAGTTACTGGGTCGCGCGATAGAAAAAGCGCTATTTTCATTGGATATCGATCAGCAAAACACTCATTTACTTGCGGTCGCCTCGCACCATAAATCGATGCTCACTAAGCAGCAACAGCTTCGCGCAGCAGGTAATACCGACATTGCGAATCTGGACCAGTATTATCAATTGGCACAGGCAGCAACCAGTGATGGAGGATTATTGCAGTCGCTTTCCGCAACCAGTGATTTATTAGCGCAGCAAAATCAAAATTTAACCACAATTAGTGAGGTTGTTGATCTAACTTTGCCGCTTATGGATCAAGCCAGCGCGTTGGTTGAAGTAGAATTAGCCAATGCCAAAGGTGACGCACAAAACACCAGTCAGACAGCGTATGTCCAAATGTTAGTGTTGGTGGGCATTGCTGTAGCTATTTCATCGGCGGTTATCTGGAGCATCATTTCCAATATTCGACACTCACTAAAACGTATAATGGGTCAGATAGAGCATCTCGTCGCCGGCGATTTCACCCATCAGGTTGATGTAAAAACCAGTGATGAATTTGGCCAGATCAGCAATCATTTAAACACTCTCAATGAACAACTTGATCAGATCATTGGCGCCGTCGTAATTAATACTCAAAAGCTTGCGTCGGGTGCCGAAACAGGAATGCGCAGCAGCCAAGAAACTCGTTCGTTAATCGATGATCAAAAGCAGGCGATAGAACAGGCAGCAGAAGCGTTTAATGATATGAACGTGGGCATACACGAGGTGTCAGGGCTTGCAGACGGGGCTAAAATCGACATCGAAAAGGTCGTTTCTTTGGCCGAGCAGGGGCAATCGGATGTCAATGTTACCCACCAGATTGTTCAATCCTTGCGCGATGAAATGAAAGAAGCAGTGGCAAAAGCTCACGACCTGAAAACGCAATCCCAAGACATTTCTAGCATATTGGATGTGATCCGAGCGATTGCCGACCAAACCAACTTGCTGGCTTTAAATGCCGCGATCGAAGCGGCACGCGCCGGTGAGCAAGGGCGAGGCTTTGCAGTTGTGGCCGATGAAGTACGAGTGTTAGCGGGTAGGACTCAAGAAGCGACGGTGGAAATTTTAAATGTTATCCAAGGATTGCAAGAGTCATCCAGTGAAGCTGTCACTATAATGGAACATGGTGACGACAAAGCGACTCAATGCTTTTCGCAAACGGAAAAAAATGAACTGCAGCTCCAAGGTATTGCAGAGCTACTACAGCAAGTTAAGAGTAACAGTGTCCGTATTGCAGGGACGGCGCAAGATAAGATGCGAGTTGCTGAGCAAGTCGACAATAGCATGAAAGAGATTGTGCAGCTGGGTGAATCGACCGTGGTAGAAGCGGTAAAAAATGCCGAAGTGAGTCGCACCTTACTGGCACAATCGGAGCAACAGTCTGAGCAGGTGAGTGCGTTTAAATTAAGACAAGCTTAACAGACTTAATGGCCACAGAAGTTGATTCTATCTTCTGTGGCTACCTTTCAAGATGCCAATGACGCTTTCCATTCGCTTAGTCGTTTAATATGTTCTGGACCTATGCCGCAGCAGCCCCCAATAATGGTTGCGCCAGCATCATACCATTGCTGAGCAAAGCGCAAATACTCGTCTGGTGATACACTTCTCTCGGCTTGAAAAAGTGTGTTGGCTTGATGGTCAGGATCAATGGCAGTGAAGTTATTAGCGTAAACGCCTAGCTCAATCTCTTTACCTTGTTTAGCTGCGCACAGTTTAGCGTCTACAACCGCCTGTAACATAACCTCTGGCATTGAACAGTTAAACAAAAACTTGCTCTCTCCCGCATTTATTACGGCCTGTATAGCGTCAGTGACTGTCTCACCTGAACGAATGCATGCTGCCTCTTTAATGGTGTCTTGTAATGAAAAGGCGTAATAGCTTGGTAGTGTACTGCTTGAAAGGACAGTCTGTGCAGACTGAAACTCTTCAATGGAAGAGAGTGTTTCTACCATCCACAGATCGACATGATCCTGTTGGGCGCTATAGAGTGTCTGGTAGATATCTTCTGCGCGCTGCTTATCAAACAGATCCGGTCGGTAGCTCCCCATAGGTGGTGGGAGGCATCCCGCAACGTGAACATTAGGATGTTTCAAAGAGACATCTTTGGCCAATTTTGCTGCCAAGTGAGCAAGCTGAGCGCCTTGTTGTCGGTAACGCTCTTCACCGAGGTGAAAGGGCACGCAGGCGTAACTGTTGGTAATGATCACCTCTGCACCAGCGTCAATAAAGCGTTGATGCGCATGAGTAACATGCTGTGGCGACTCAATTAGGGCTTGTGCGCTCCAAAGAGGTTGCGAAAAAGGAGCGCCGATGCGTTTTAGCTCGCGACCCATACCGCCGTCGAGAAGAGTTAATGGCTTCATAGTGTTGTGTAAGTGAATGCTAGAGACAGGCTCTATCCTAATCTCAAATGGATCATATTGGTATCTTTGTCGCTACAGCGTAACTGCTAGCAAGTGATTGGATTTAGGTAGTTACAAAACGAGAGGGTAGTGTGTCGGCTATAAGCGAGTTAAGTCGTTTAGCTTACTAAAAGGTAAAAAAAAGCGACCCGAAGGCCGCTGTCCAAAACGTAAGGGCGGAGAGCATAAGTAGGACGAATTAGGAGTAGTAAATTGGAGTAGGTATTGCTGAATGTTTTATCAAAGCTTATTGCAACGTGGTAGAACGAACAGCATCGATAAATACATCACGAGCTTCAGGGATATTGAGCGCACTGGCTTCTGCAACGAGTGCCATTGCAGAATCTAAGTCATCGTTGGCAACGGCTTGTTGAATAGCGCTAAAGAAATATTGTTTGGTCTCGGGAAGTACCGTCACTAAGGGGGACGTGGAACCCTGTTGGCTGTTATG
This sequence comes from Vibrio ulleungensis, assembly GCF_016900875.1. Lineage (GTDB taxonomy): Bacteria > Pseudomonadota > Gammaproteobacteria > Enterobacterales > Vibrionaceae > Vibrio > Vibrio ulleungensis. The sequence continues at coordinate 375,617 of NZ_JAFEUM010000002.1, read as the reverse complement.
TAAAGTGGTACCCAATGCGTTCATTGACTGTAGCTTCAACGATTTAATTTGTATTTCAATTTTACCGGTTGGCTGATGAATATAGCGAGGATCGGTAACCATTGGCATCACTTCTCCAAATTCTTTGGCACGGCGACGCGCTGGATGCTCCACTTGAATGTGCTCACCAAGTCTTGAGGCGTCGGTGTACACGATAAAGTAAGGGGTTTTTGCAACGTCGACGTTGGTACGTAAAACAAAACGAGTACGAGTAAACGCGTCAGACGGCAAAATATCAAATTGGTCGAGTGTGAATGTCTCTGCGACTTGAAAATCAGGGGTCAGAATATGCACTTCAGGGGCAAACACGGAGTCGTTGATCATGAGGCCAGATATGGTGACTTGCGATTCGGCGCTGCGCTCGTTCAACCTAAACGCACCAAAGTGACTGTTTCCTGCAGTAAACTGCCCAACTGGGCTCTTTCCATCGATATCCAAGTTTATGGTTTCATTTTCTTTAAGTTGGATATACGGAAACGCTGCAAAATTGCTGCTACACGTCAATTGGCATAGCGGCGGATCAATCTTATGATCGACAGATTGCGTGCTGCTGCAGGCAGTGAGTACTAGTGCGCAAAGGCTAATTAAAAACGGTTGTGCTCTCATAACGGTAATTCGCCCAATATAGTTAATTATGTCGATAAACAAAGCCGCATTGTTGCGGCTTTGTTTACGGTGCGTGGTTTAGAACCAAATTTCAGTGTGTACACCTACCACGGTTTCGCTTGTCCCGTTGGTGATGCCAATCATTTCTGCACTGGCTCTATCATCGGCAGAGATGTAGCTCACGTAAGGCTTGATCTGTGGACGTCCAAAGTAATCGGCATTGACAGTAAAGGCCATCGCGATTTCCGCATTAAAGATTTGACTGGTTGTGTGATCTTCAGTGGGAATTTCTCCCCCCCAATCGCCTACAGAAAGACCAGATTCATCGGCATAAGAAAGTGTGGCTTCTAAACGCATGTTATCGTTAAGTTTATACGATGGGCGTGCTGCAATCATTGCTCGCGTTAAACCATCTACACCGAACAGTTCATCAATACCGGTCATATACACGATTTCAGACCCAATTTGGAAACGGTCAGTCACGTTTAGAACACCGTAAGAAGTGATAAACAGTGATTCAGCGTTATCGTCACCACCAGACCAGTTGCCGAAGTTAACTCCACGGTTTTGCATTACCCCAGTGCCGTAACCAAATGCGGTCTGGGTCCAGCCGTCTAATCCATAGTAGCTGCTGTTAAGGGTGGCAGAAAGGCCAATACCATCTTGGTCTTCTTCACCTTTCTTGGCTTTTTGCTGGCCATATTTAAAGTCAAAGTCCATGCTACCAAAACCAACGTCAACGCCGTAGTAGTAAAGATCAATGCTGCTGTTAGTAGCACGTTCATCAACATCGCTATCGGTTTCTTCATTAACAATGGCATCCGCTAAAATGTACGCGATACCTGCGGTGTTGCCTGCCAGTTTAGTTTCAATACCTGCACCTACACCAGAAGATTGTTTCCAAAACTCGCCAGATAAAAGACCTGCCGCACGATTAAGGTAACGTTGACCACCCCAAATGGAAGTTTCTTCACCTAAGACTCCATGGAGTTCGACATAGGCTTCTTTTAACGCAAACCCGTCGGTGTTGTTGACGTATTGGCCACCGTCCGATGAGTAGGCTAGTGAGTTACCGTTACCAAACTCAGAGCGCAATACATAATCTGCTCGTACACCGTTCTCATAGGTTGAACGGTTAATGATCGAAAACTCCACTTGGTTGGTACTTTGACCGTGTGTACCTGCAGTTTTGTAATCTGGTCGACCGTATTCAGTATCAACTGTTTTACCGTTAACGGTACGAACATTTGACGACATGTATCCGTTTACGTCCCAACCGTCTTCGACTTTTTCGTTGGCGATGACAGGAAGTGCGCTGAAGGTGGAGGCCACGGCTATTGCAACTAGGCTGCGTTTGTTCATTTTATTATCTCCATTAAAAGGTAGGGTAACCTTTGTTTTTTTAACTAAATCAAACTCATAGGCAGTTGAGTTAAGGAATTGAATTCATGCTGGAAGCTTTGCTGAATCAACATCAATTAGTTTATGGATGTGATTTTTTTCAGCGTCACCCTATTAAAAGGAGGAGTGGGGAGTAGATGCAGGGTGGATATTATTAATAGGAGTATTAGCTCACCTATTTGGATCATTAAAATAAGGCGTAGGGGATACTAAATGGCTTATTTTTATACGCAAAAGGTGGCGTATTTCAAGTTATGTGCAAACTTTATGATACGCAATATTGTTATGTTTGAATTGATTTGAAGTGTTTTGATACACACAGGGTTGAACTAAATGGTGGACTACAATATTAATATAGTTACAGAGTAATTATTAATGAGTAAGTTGTTAAAATAGAAACATGCCATATTTAATTCTAGAACAAAATTAATAAATGAGAATAGTGATTAGTTAGACTTCGCTAAAAATAAGAAGCGACTAGAAAATATACATGAGTAGTTATTATTGAATGAACATCACGTTATTAATTCCGTGTGGTTAATAATCAAGCTAATTACGAATAATTATTAACAAAGGATTGTATGAATTTCTTTAGTGAAATAAATGAGCCAAAGGCCTTAGACTTGTTCAATAAACATTTAGAGCGAGAAAGGGGAAAAGCAAAAAAAGAGCCTCTAAAAGTAAGGAGAGATACTTTAAAGGCTCTTTGTATTATAAGTTCATCCATCTACATCTGTATGACATGAAACATAGATAAATGTTGGTAGTAGTAGAGGTTAGAACCACGCTTCTAGCTGAACACCGAACATCCAAGCGTCTTGATCATCACCACTGTAACCTTCTAAGCCACCTGCATTGTAATCGCCGCTGTAATTGGCGTAGGTTGCGTAGGTACGAATTTCAGGTCGACTAAAGAACGAGTTGGCATTCAATTTGATTGTCGGCGCTACTGTCAGTGTGGTAAGGCCGCCAGACTCTTTGTCAGATTGATTCTCAAAGCTTGTTGCCACGTGACCTACTTCAAACTGCATCACAAAGTTATCTGTCACTTGATACATTGGGCGTGCACCAACACTCAGCTCTTGCTGCTTATGTCCATCAAACATCACATCTTCGTCTACTTGACCCACTAACACAGTGTTGACTTGCCATCTACCTAGATCCCATACGCCATCAACAATGCCTCGATACGCCAAGCCACCTTCGTTGGACTGACCGGTGTCACCATGACGACCTAAGATAGCCGCTGCGGTGCCTGTACCGACTTGACCAACAATACGTGTTGAACCTTCACCAAGCCCCAAGAAACTTGAGCCTGCATAATTGACCATGAGATCAGCACCATTTTGTGCAGGTTTAACGGTGTGAACACCGTCTAAGCGATCTTTTAGGCGATATTCAGTTCCATTGCTGTTGGATTGCAGACTTCCGGCAAACCACCAAGGCCCTTCCTTATATTCCATACCAAAGGTGTGCGTTCTAGGTTTAGCATCGTTAGGGTATGTAATCGAATTACCGTCTGCGTCGTCAAACTCACTGTCTGGTGCAGTGTCGTGCGAAATCAAATACATATCGACGGTACCGTTACCTAGTGGTTGGTTTTTCATCCCCATACCTGGGCTGCGGATTTCGTAGTATTTTTGGTCGAGAATATGGATGTCCCATCCATAGTTCACACGGCCAGCCCAAAACGTTGCGTCGGGAGCAAAATCGAGATTGCCCATTTCTGCGTACATTTTGTCCATAAAGGCAGCGTCACCTTGAGTGTCATACACCCAACGTCTTGCCTCTCTGTCCTCATAGGCCATGCCAAGAAATACGCGAGCCCAAGCGCCGTTGTCAGTGTTAATTTTCTTGTTTACGTTCCATGCGGTGTAGTTGTTTTCAGCCGCACCCAAACGGAAAAATCCGCGAGAGTTAGGAACTTGCATACGGCTGTCGTTGCCAGCAGACCCATGTTCGTTGGTCGCGAATCCTGCGCGCATGTATCCGTTAAACTGCACGGACTCATCTTTTTGACGTTCTAATTCACTTCTGAGATCCATAATCTCCTGAATAACTTCGTCGGTGTTTAATTCCTTAGTATTTTCTGTAGCAACATCTGCAAATGCGATAGGGCATAAGGCCATATTACAGGCCACTGCTAAGAGAGAATAGCGGTACTTCATGTAGGATACTCCAAATATTATTATAGTTATTTGGCTCAATTGTTCGCTTATAAAGTGTTGAAAGTTTGAACGGCCAAATTAATATTGCGAGTTATTTTTAAATGGCGACTGTTAGAAAATGCTCAGTCTGTCTCGCAATTGCGACCACTATAGGGATGATTTGGAGTTTTAGCGACAATATCGATCACAAAACAACGATATCGGATTGTTTGTGTAATTTATATGAGCTTAAGGGTTGTTTTTAGTACTTGCGGAAGGTTTATTGTGAGTGTGGTCACTGATTAAGTTAATTTTATTAACAGTTTAATTAGTAAAAGTGTTTAAGCTACAGGTTTATCACACATTTATTTACAGTTACTCATATGTTTTTATGTGGTGTCATGACTGCATGCAATTAAATTTGGTGAAAGATCTTAGGGTTTTTACTAGAAACCAATCACATATAAGTAGTTGTGACTATATTTTAAACGGGTATATGAGTTTAGTTGTATTTGGGACTGACAAGCGAATTGGCGAAAAAACAGAGCGTGATGTGCTAAATCATTATTAAAAAGTCAGGTTTTAAGAGAAATGGAGCAAAGTAACGCTAATCTATCTACGTGAATTGAAATTAAATAGGTTTGGTTTGTGAGATGGTGCAGTTGCTGCGCTGCAAAAGCGATAATAATTGGGTCAGTCAATGAATGTGTTTTGATCGCGATACAGTGCGTGATTGCATCATGTCTAAACGTCAAGAGCACTGTGTAATAGGCAGTAGGAGTGAACTCGCAGCGACTTGTAGAAAAAACTCAGCGTGACTGAAATTTGCCACTTATGCGTTTGTCGTCGCAATCTTCATGTGCTTCTTAATAGACTAAATCACCTCGCCAATTTTAGTCGATTCTTTTTTTGAGGCAGTGAGGAGGCTTTAGAGTGTTAGCTACGCAAAGAGTTGATGAGTTAGTAGCTTGCTATTGGCGATTCGATGTATCACCATTTATTGACCACCCGCTTATTGGATTTCGCTTGAGGGAACAACACAAGCCATGGCAATAGATTGTATGCCAATGACTTGTGTCGGTTACGTCTAATTATGCAAGCTCAGTCTCAGGGATACTTTTCGTCGCTTTTGTAGCAAGTAGGTAACCTGACCATAAGCCTAATGTACACAGCATGATCACCGCACCAGTGACTTCTAACGCGTTATACGCAAAGGCGGCAACTAACGCACTGGCTAAACTACTGATGGCTATTTGGAAGCTATTTTGGAATCCCGCAGCAGTGGCTGGGCTTTCTTTTGCACTGCTTAATGCTTTACTCACAACGATTGGGTAAAGCGCACCATTGACCATAGCAACAAAGCAGAATGGTATTAGCAACGGCCAAATTGTGGTCATCGTGGTCTGAGAGAATATGCCGACTAACGAGGTCGCTACAGTAAATACGATCAGTAAAGCAAATAGCGTTTTGTCCGAGCCAAATTTTGGCGTGCATTTTTTACCTAAAAAACCACCGATAATAAAGGCAATAGTTTGTGGTACAAAACTTAACCCAATATCTTTTGGCGAGTAACCCAGTTTATTCATGATTTCTGGCATACCGGTGAGGTAGGCAAAAAACACCGCCGATGCAAACGCATAGATCGTAATGTTTCCCATATAGACTTTTGACTTAACGAGATTTCCAACATCTTGGATAAAGCTGCTTTGTTTTGCTGTAACTTTCGTTGCTGGCTGCGCGAACGATGCGACGATAAGCAAGCCACCAATAACGGTTAGTGCAGTAAAGATACTTTCCCAACCGAATGTGCTTAGAAGCAATACACCTAGCTGAGGAGCAAGTGCCGGAGAAAGAGCGACAAGCGGCATAATGGTTGCGAGCAATTGCTGGCTCGTTTTTTCAGGGTAGCGACGAATAACCATTGCTTGCCAAATTACAGCAGGTGCACATACCCCTACAGCCTGAACAAAGCGAAATCCTAAAAGTTGAGACACTTCAGTGCTTTGAGTCAGCCCAAATGAAGCTGCCGTAAAGATGAGCAATCCCATAATCAATGAGTTTCGATCACCATATTTATCGGACAACATACCCCAGACGATCTGACCTATACCCAAGCCGGCTAAGAAAACGGTTAGTGATAGCGCCATTTGTTGCGGACCAGTAGCCAAAGACGTTTGCATCGCATCAAACGCAGGCAAGTACATATCGGTTGCGACAAAACCCAGCATAGACAATGCGGAAAGGTAAAAAATTTGGTACTTAGATACTGTCATGCTATCTCATTTAAATTATTTGATTGTAAATATTTAGTGTTTAGCGACTTACATCGCAGTTAGCAGGGATTTTATGGGTATTAGAGCGTACAATTAAGCGATAATCTTTGTGGTTATCAATCAAATTATTTGATTGATAAGAATGCATAGCGTTAAAAGGGTGTAAGTACATGTTTTCAAGGTCTTCTTTAGAAATGTTGGTCACCGTTGCGCGGTTGGAAAGTTTTACGGCTGCAGCTGAGGTGTTGCATAAAGTCCCATCGGCCATTAGCTACTCGGTACGACAGGTGGAACAAGAGTTGGATGTCGTGTTATTTAAACGGCTTCCTAGGCGAGTCGAACTGACTCCTGCTGGCCAAATATTTATCGAAGAAGCGCGGTCATTGCTGTTAAAAATGGAACAAGCGACGGTACAAACTCAGCGCGCCGCTTTAGGTTGGCAGTCACGGCTAAGAGTGACTTTGGATAATGTGGTTAAGCTTGATCGTTTGCAACCCATGGTAGACGATTTCTATCGCACTTTCGAACACGCAGAGCTACAGATCAACATGGAAGTGTATAACGGCTCGTGGGAGGCTATATCTCAAGGCCGAACGGATGTGGTCATAGGTGCTACGTCGTCGATTCCAGTCAACGGTGACTTTGAAGTTAAAGATATGGGGCATTTGGAATGGCAGTTTGTAGTGGCCAACACTCATCCTCTTTCGCAAGTGACCTATCTGACAGAGGATCAACTCTCGCAATATCCATTTATTTGCCTTGATGACACTTCAACACAACTGCCTAAAAGGCACATGGGAAACTATCCTCAGCAGCGACGTTTGTTGTTACCCAATTGGCACAGCGCAATCTCTATGATTCGCAGCGGAGGTGGCGTTGGTTATTTACCTAAACACATCGCTAAACCTATGCTAGAGGAAGGCGTGTTGATTGCAAAAGAGATCCCCGCAAAACAGCCAGACAGCCACTGCTGCCTAGTTTGGAAAAGAGACCCTAACCACAAGCTATTGAGCTGGTTTATAGACTATTTAGGCAACAGTCAGCAACTGCATTCTCAATGGCTATCTTCCAAGAATTAATCATGCTTACCGCTTAATGGTTGGTATCATTCGTAGCGAGAGGTTTGCGCGGTACCAGTGAACTGCGAGGGCAGTTCACTGGTAAATTGATCGTGGTCAATTGCTAGGTAAAGCAATGTAAATTACTGAAAAGATGGGTAAAACAAAGGGCCCACATAAGTCATGGATATTATAGTTGGAGCCTAGTGAAAATAGCTAGCGTTCTGGCTTACAGGCGAAAAGGAAACCGCGTGAAAAATATCAAACTGACTTATTTGCTTCTCATTGGGATTGTCTCAGCAGCATGGATGCTTGCCGCAGATTTCTCTACTTACTCTGCCACGTTTATGAGTTTGCGTGGGTTTATGGTTGATTACACTGGATTTATGTCGATAGCGGTGATGAGCGTAGCGATGATTTTGGCGGTGCGCCCCAAGTTTATTGAACCTATGATTAATGGTTTAGATAAAGGCTATAGACTTCATAAGTGGCTTGGTATCACGGCATTAGTGACGTCAGTGACTCATTTCCTGTTTGCAGTTGGTCCAAAGTGGGCATTTTCTCTGGGACTATTGGAAGGTGGCGCTCGGGGAGGAAGAGGTCCGCGCGGAGCGGGCGGCCAAGAGTTAGATGCACTAGCGACTTGGTTGAGAAGTCAGCGAAGCCTCGCCGAAACTGTCGGTGAGTGGGCTTTTTATATTACCGTGATACTAATAGCGCTGGCGCTAATCAAACGCGTGGCATATAACCGCAGTTTTAATTTCCACCGAGTGTTTTCAGTGGTCTATTTGGCCTTAGTGTTTCATGCGCTGATTCTGGTGAAAACATCGTATTGGTTGCAGCCAATCGGGTGGTTCACCGCGATATTGTTAATCGGTGGGACCGTTTCTGCTCTGTTAAGTTTGTTTGGTGCAATAGGCGGGCGAAACCGACATCAAGCAACCGTCGATAAAGTGACTCGTTTCGATAACACTCAACAAGTTAAAATAGAAGTCACACTAGACGGTCGTTGGCCAGGTCACCGAGCAGGGCAGTTTGCGTTCGTGCGATTTAATGACACTAAAGAAGCGCACCCATTTACCCTTTCATCGGCTTGGGAAGACGACAATCGTGCGTCGTTTATAGTGAAAGCTCTAGGCGATCATACCCAGCAGATCGTGCATTCAATATCAAAGGGAGCAGAGGTATCCGTTGAAGGACCGTATGGAGAGTTTGACTTCGCGAGTCAGAAAGATGAGCAGGTTTGGATTGCTGGTGGTATTGGCATCACGCCGTTTTTAGCCAGAATGAAATACTTAGCGATGACAAAACGCTTTGAACAACCGGCCACCTTGTTCTATTGCGTTAAAGAGATGGATGTTCCTATGATCGAGTACGTCAATCGCGCAGCAAAAAACGCCAATGTGAAACTGTATATCTATATCGAAGACAGAGATGGTCAATTAAATGCTGAGATCATAAAACAACGGGTTGCCCATTGGCGACGCGCAGACTATTGGTTCTGTGGGCCCACTCAGTTTGGCAAGACAATTAAGTCGGCTCTTGTAGAGTCAGGTATTGCGAAAGACGCGTTTCATCAAGAGTTGTTTGAAATGAGGTAACCCTCACCAGGATCGTTTAGCTGCGCCACTACTTGACGGTTCTCATTACGATAGATTGAAAACCGCGGCTAATAGGCTGCGGTTTTTGTTTATGTGGCTCAATATGTTATATACATTGCTGTATGGTTATTTAGCCGCTAACCCTTATCGTCACCTCGTCAACCTCTTGGAGTTATCATGACAACATCGCTAAACCAAAGCATCGTTCCTATGTATCCCACATTGCAAGCGCTGGACGTGGATGCGCTTGATGCTGGAGAGCACAAGTTTTGGTTTGCCGTAGCGACAGACGCGATTGGCCACCCACAAACATTGCCTGTGCGTGTATTTAAAGGAAAAAAGCCAGGTCGAAAAATCATGATCACAGCAGGCATTCATGGTGATGAGCAGAACGGGATTTTGACCGCGCAAAAACTGGCACGCGAGCTAGTCAGTAAAATGGTGGCTGGGGTCGTGACTATTGTTCCCGCTATTAACCTTTCTGGTATTGCTCGGCACAGTCGGGATTTTCACTCAGCAGCGCCAGATAGCTCATCGACCAATTTAAATCGAGTCTTCCCAGGACAAGAAGACGGTGACGATGCGCATCGTTACGCGCACAGCCTTTGGACCCATCTACTTAAACCTAATGCGGACTTAGCGATTGACCTGCATTCACAAACTTCGGGCTCGGCGTATCCACTGTATGCGTTTGCCGATTATCGGTTAGACGATGCACTGATCATGGCTCGTCTGATTAATCCTGATGTGATCCTTAATGACCCAGGCGATCCTGGAATTTTAGAAACCGCCTACAACCGAGCAGGTATTCCTTCAGTAACTCTAGAAATTGGCGTAGGCCGGTATACCGACCTCACCATGGTAGATAGAGCGGTAGAAGGTCTGCTGAATATTTTGCGAGCTTATCAGTTGATTGAAGGTGAGGTAAAAACGCAAACCTTACCCTGCGTCGAAGGGGATATCATAACCAGTGTGCGAGCGAAGCAAGGTGGCTTTGTCCTTTGTCACGTCAATTTGCTCGAAAAGGTGCGCCAAGGTGAGCACATCGCTACGCAATACAACAGTTTTGGCGATATTATCGACGAATACTATTCGCCCGGTGATGGTGTTGTGATCAGTCATAACGTTGAGTCGGTCAGAGCCCCTGGGTCTTTGGTGGTTCGCTTAATAAGCTAAACGGATGTTGGCCTATCTACTTAAACCCTTTATTACGTTAATAATTGACTAGGAATAAACCAACCATGAAAACGGTACTGTGTTTTGGTGATTCAAATACCTGGGGATACGCCCCGGACTTACAGCGACGTTACAATGAAACAGAGCGCTGGACTATGCGATTGCAAAATGCGCTGGAAGGGCGCTATCGCATTATAGAAGAGGGTCAAAATAGCCGAACCACGGTATTCGAAGACCCGTTTGAAATTGGCAAGAAGGGGCTTGACTATTTACTGCCTTGTCTCGAAAGCCATCACCCAGATCTGGTGATCATTCTGTTGGGAACCAATGATCTTAAGTCTCGATATAACGTGGCAGCGAGTGACATATCGAAAGGTGCTGCTCGTTTGGTTCAGGTTGTTCAACAGTTTCACCATGGGTTTATGGAAAAGCCGCCAGAGGTGTTATTGATATCACCGCCACACGTTCTAGAAGTAGGCAATGGTCAAGAAGGTTTCGACGGCGCAGAGGAGAAATCGAAACAGTTGGCACACTATTATGCGCTGCGAGCAGACGAACTTAATTGTCACTTCTTGGATGCATCAAAGCTGATTCGGCCATGCGATAAAGAGGGGATTCATTGGCCAGTAGATCAACATGCGACGTTGGCAAAACACCTATCTTCGTTGGTTCCAACCTTGATTCCTGCTGACTAACGAGTATAAAAAAAGCGAGCAATGCTCGCTTTTTTGGGTTGTTGGGTTCTCTTTTCTAGGCCGTTTTCACGTTTTTTTCTAGATTGAACACCGTTTTTCCCATCAACTTGAACATCACGGCAGTGGTTTTAAGTTGAAGTACCAGAATCGGTAACAACAAGATGAAGTTAGCTAAGCTGTACTTAACGATAATAGCATTGCCAATTAGCGCGTAGTTCACGAAAAAGAACCCAAATACCACCAGTGCAACACCCGGGCACACTAGACCGAATGTGGCTGGATTGGTTTTGTCACCAGACACAAACTCTGCAAAATAACTATTACGTTTCATCGCTTTAAGCCCAAACAGTCCCACAAAAAGCTGCAGCCCCAAAATAGCGCCCATCACCGTGATAAATTGGCTGTTAATAAGCGGAGCAACAAAATTGTGGTGTGTACCCATGGTGTAGCGAACGTAAGTAATGCCAAGCAGCGTTAATATTGGGATTAGGATCCAAAGTGTTGGTGAGCCATTAAGGTCTAGCCCATTCTTAACGATTTGAGAAAATCCATTAATAAGCCAAATAACGGTAGTCACTGCAGCAAGCACGCCAAACATAACCGCAAGTGTGAGTGATACGCCACTGACTAATGTGCTGTGACTCATCGCCCCAGGCGCTGCGAGACCTACCGCTACCATAGAAAAGGTAAAGGGTGCGAGTAGTTGACTAAAGTTGGTGTTGGCATCGGGATTAAATTTGCCAGCCATAACGACATTGGTTAGGAAGCGGCCATAAATAGTCAAAGCCCATACGCCTACGCTTAAAAACCCTAATGTTGCAACAGGAAATACCGGTTGGATGAACTGCCACAAGTTTGGCACAAACAGCGAACCTAGAATAAAACCCATATTGATAGACATTGACACAGTTAATGGCATGGCCATCTCTGTTACCGCCGCGTTACTTGAACGAAGTTGGTTGATGTCATCGCTGTTCTTGAACTGACGAAACTGCTTGAAGTTCCAACCCAGTAGCGTGAAGTGGAGAATCGCCAGAGCCAAAACTATTGATAGCACCAGCAGAATTAAAATCGAAGAGATCCCACCTTGAGCAACGATGGGCAACCAATGTTCCATTGCAGCCATCGGAGTGCCTTTGTGTGGAACGAGAAACATCAGGTACATAAAAAACGAGACAGCCAGACCACCTGGACCTAATGCTGCGAGAAAATAGAGTGGGGAATAGTGTTTAACATTTTGAACTAACATGATGAGCTCCTTGCCATACAAAGTATATTAGCGAAATCTAATACAAGAATAATAACAGTATTTACTTTATTAGCAATATCTAATTTAGTGATTTCTATTATTTGCGGCTTTTTAGTCGTGACCCGTTTTTTGAATTTGTGGTTAGTGTTTGAATTAACATTTTGTTTCATTGTGACTTTTTGCTGTCATTTAAGTTAAAAGTGACTGTCATGCTTTCACTTTACTTTGTGTGCTCCGTCACAAATCTAACTGGACACACATTAATGAAACTCATCAAATCCCTCGTCGCAGCGTCTATCGCTGTTTCATGCAGCGTGTTTGCTTTGGATGCTCGCTACGAAGATCGTTCTGGTAACCTTGTTGCAGACGTCCCTACCGAGAAAAGTGAGTGGCAAGATCCATCTACATTGATTTTTGCTTACACGCCGGTTGAAGATCCTGCGGTATATGCGGATGTGTGGAGCGAGTTTTTGGCGCACATGGAAAAGACAACCGGCAAAAATGTTCGCTTTTTCCCAGTACAAAGTAACGCGGCACAAATTGAAGCGATGCGCTCTGGCCGACTGCATGTTGCTGGGTTTAATACTGGCTCAACGCCGCTTGCGGTAAATTGTGCAGGATTTGCACCCTTTACTATGATGGCCGCAGAAGATGGCTCATTTGGGTATGAGATGGAAATCATAACTCACCCAGACTCTGGCATTAACAGTGTTGAAGAGCTTAAAGGTAAAAATCTAGCCTTTACGTCTCAAACGTCTAATTCGGGTTTTAAAGCGCCATCTGCGATCTTAGCTGCGGAATATGCGATGCACCCAGAAAAAGACTTCACCCCAGCGTTCTCTGGTGCTCATGACAACTCAATCTTAGGCGTGGCTCACCGCGATTACGATGCGGCGGCCGTTGCTAATTCAGTTCTTAATCGTATGCTTTCTCGCGATGTTGTGAATGACGAGAACGTAACGTCTATCTACAAGTCACAGACGTTCCCTACTACTGCGTACGGCATGGCTCATAACCTCCACCCAGAACTACAAGAGAAGATCATGCAGTCGTTTTTCACCTTCGATTGGTCTGGAAGTAAGCTAAAAGAAGAATTTGAGCGTAACGGTGAATCTCAATTTATTCCAATCACCTACCAAGAGCACTGGGAAGTGATCCGTACTATCGACACCGCGAACGACGTGTCGTACAGCTGCAGTTAATAGAGAGATCATTATGTCCGCACTAAGCATTAAAGGTTTGACCAAGCACTACAGCGCAGACGATAAAGCGCTAACCAATGTCACCTTAAACGTCGAAGCGGGTGAAGTGATTGGTCTTATCGGTCCCTCTGGGGCCGGTAAATCAACACTGATCCGTTGTATTAACCGACTGACTGAGCCAACGTCTGGTGAAGTGAACTTTCAAGGTGTCAATTTGGTGGGCCTTAACCGTTCGTCACTTAAGCAGAGCCGTCGCCAAATCGGGATGATTTTTCAAGAGTACGCGCTCATTGAACGGCTGACGGTGATGGAGAATGTCCTCTCGGGCCGACTCGGTTATGTGCCTTTCTTGCGCAGTCTAATGCGCCGCTTTCCTGGAAGTGATATTCAACGTGCTTATGCGCTGCTTGACCGTGTGGGCTTGTCAGAGCACGTCAATAAACGTGCGGACGCGCTCTCTGGTGGTCAAAGGCAACGCGTTGGTATTGCGCGAGCGTTGTCACAGCAGCCTTCTTTACTGCTCATTGACGAGCCTACCGCGGCACTGGATCCAAAAACTGCAAGACAAATAATGCGCCTCATTTCAGACATCTGCCAAGAGCAGCAACTGCCTGCCATTATTAACATTCATGATGTGAATTTGGCAAAACGCTTTGTGGACAGGATTGTGGGTCTTAAAGCGGGCGAAGTGGTCTTTGATGGCACGCCCGAGCAATTGAATGAAGATCAATTGACGCGTATCTATGGCGAAGAGGACTGGTCAAGCGATGAGGCAGCACCAGAGCCTCCAACGCCTAACTTTGGGTTAGTGTTGGAGCCAGCGGTATGAGTTCTTCGGCTTCTAGCCCTGTATCCAGCTATGGGACACACTGGCGACGTCCGCCTATGATTTCGAACCCTTGGGTTCGACATGGCTTGATGGTGTTGATTGCGCTGTATCTGTATGTGGCGTTTAATTCCATCGAGATCAACATCGAGCGCATCATTGCAGGCTCTGAGCGCGGATTGAAGTTTGTGGCTGGGTTTCTTAACCCTGATTTTGGCAGTCGCTGGGACAACATAGTCAAAGGATTGATAGAAAGCCTCACCATGACACTCTGCGCAACGGTGTTCGGCATTGTTTTGTCGGTCCCATTCGCATTAGGGGCGTCCAAAAATTTGGCGCCTAAGCCAGTCTATGTAGTCTGCCGCGCCTTTATTGCCGTCGCGCGTAGTATGCAAGAGATCATCATCGCCATATTTTGTGTGGCTCTGTTTGGCTTTGGCACCTTTGCCGGGTTTGTCACGCTCACCTTCGCCACCATCGGATTTTTGGCAAAACTGTTTGCTGAAGAAATAGAGTCACTGGATCCCGCGCCATTGGCCGCAATGACAGCGACAGGAGCCAGTTGGTTACAGCGCATTAACTATGCCATACAGCCGCAGGTGATGCCGCGTCTATTAGGACTGTGTCTGTACCGATTCGATATTAACTTTCGCGAGTCAGCGGTAATTGGCATTGTGGGTGCTGGTGGTATTGGCGCAACACTGAACACCGCAATGGATCGTTACGAGTACAACACAGCAGCAGCTATATTACTTATCATCATCGCGATTGTGATGTTGGCGGAATACACGTCTACGCTGATTAGACAAAGAGTGAGATAAATGAAGTACCCAACTCAATGGAGTAAACACTCCCAGCAGCAATCGCTGTTCCAATTCACGCTGTGGTTTTTGTTTGTTGTTTTGTGTGTCTTTTGCTGGCAACAAATGAACCAAGACACATTGTGGTATTTTGTTACCGACGCGCCCAATCAAATGGCCGACATCGGCAGCAGAATGTGGCCACCGCGTTGGTCTTATCTTGATCAAATATGGGGCGCACTATGGGACACTATCAATATAGCGACAATGGGCACCGCGCTGGGTGTGGCGATTGCGTTTCCAATAGCATTTTTGGCCGCAAGAAACACCACCCCTAACCAATACATACTAAGACCCATTGCGCTGTTTATTATTGCGGCGAGTCGCTCGATTAATTCGATCATTTGGGCATTGTTGTTAGTGGCGATTTTGGGTCCTGGATTGCTGGCGGGCATCATTGCGATTGCGCTTCGCTCGATAGGTTTTGTGGCTAAGTTGTTGTATGAAGCAATCGAGGAAGTGAACCCTTTGCAAGTTAATGCGGTTAGAGCGACAGGGGCGGGTGAGATGCAGATACTAAACTACGCTGTTTGGCCTCAGGTATTGCCTAACTTCATTGGTACATCGCTGTTTCGATGGGACATCAATATCCGAGAATCGACCGTACTTGGGCTCGTTGGTGCGGGCGGCATTGGCTTAAAACTCGAAGAGTCGATGGCCGTATTGGCGTGGCCACAGGTAGCGGTTATTTGCTGCGCAATACTGGCGACTGTTGTGGTGTCAGAGTGGGTATCGGCAAGAGTTCGACACGCGTTGATATAGCGCTTAGCAAACTTTTCACAATAGCGGTAACTACAACAAAAATGCCCCATCCTAGGATGGGGCATTTTTTTTAAAGCATTGCCTTACAAGGCGTGGTTAATCGTGCGTATTGTTAGCGACGCGGCTTTCTATTTTGTGCCTTCTTCGCTTTATAGGTGGAGGCTGCTTTTGCTTGCGAGTCCAAAATAGAGTCTACGGTTAACACCATTGGCTCTCTTGGCGTCACACCTACGGCAAACGTTCGTTGCCTTGCGGGTGTTTCCATCTCTTCTGGTGTTGGCTTTGGCATGCGTTTGTAGCGAGACAGATAAAAGCGTTCTAGCTTTTCCCGTGCCCATTCCGTCTTTTTCAGATATTTAACGCTACTGGCAATGGACGGGTTCATGTGAAAACAGTTGAACCGCATTGCGGTATCCAAAATATCCCATCCGTAGTGATCCACAAGTTCAGTAATCACTTGCTCTAACCCCACACCGTGTAATGGGTTGTTTTGCTGCTCTTCGAGGCTTTTATCTTGCATGGTTAACTCAGTTTAATAACGTACAACGACCATTATAAGCCTAATTAGACAATTGCCCACGTGTTATCTTCACTCATGTTATGAACATAGACTTATGGGCAATCTATTTGAGAAAACTTGCAGCTATTTAGGCTCAGGTTGAGAGGGGTGTTTTTCTTTCGCCTGTTCGGCGGGCTTAGTCATTACAGCACTGCTATCACCATGGCTTAGCTTCACGACGCCTTTTTGTAGGAGCAAATTATTTGGATAGCTGATCACGTCACCAGTACTGTGTTTGATTAGCACATGAAACATAGTGATATTGACTATCCGACCTGTGATGTCTGCGTCTTTTTCAATCACCTGAATTTTGTCGCCAATGCGATATGGAAAAGCAAAGAAAATTAAAATACTGGCGGTTAAGTTACTCAATATCGACCATTGAGCAAACAGCGCGACCCCTAGAACCGCAAATATCGACGACAAAAACAGCGATATATCGCCAAAACCGATACCCAATAAAATGGTCAATATAGACGCAAACATCAAAAATGCAGCGATGTTAAATGACTTTAGGATAAATTGCTTTCGCGGCAAAGAAACACGCTTTTTGTCTGCCAAAGAAGAGAGCTTGTTGTGAGCGATTTTTTTGATCAGCAAGTATATACCAACCAAAATCACACCAATCAATACTTGTTTTAGCAGCTGACTTTCTAATAGTGAGTTAATCATTTTATCCATTTATACAAAGGTAAAAGTGAGTTGATATGGCCTAAATAGCAAACGTTTCAACATAGCACCAACAAAACTATTTGTTCATTAAGACAAAAATATTTTGTACAAGCAAGTTTGCCCAAATTTACAGGGGGAATGGCCATTATAGATGTGTGCTTGAATTTGGTGGGTTCAGTGTAACCTATTGTTATATGTTTTATTTTTGTTGATTTAAGACGATTGCTGCCGCAATGGCTTTACGGCGTTCTCATCAAAAAACAGAAGCTTTTTGAACGATAAAAATTTCTATCGTTAGGATAAATATCTTTTACTTTATTGTTCAAAGATTGACGGATAAATTCGCCTCAAATTAACCCGTAACCTCCATTTGGACACAATCATGCGCATCGCAATTTTATCTAGAAATGAATCTTTGTACTCAACTCGCCGCTTAAAAGAAGCCGGTGAATTAAGAGGCCACCAAGTCGATATCATCGATACATTGCACTGTTATATGGATATCACTAGCAGCAACCCCAACCTGCGCTATAACGGACAGGAATTGCCTAAATATGACGCTGTGATCCCACGGATTGGTTCTTCGATTACCTTTTATGGCACTGCGGTGGTGCGACAGTTTGAAATGATGGGAACGTTCTGCGTTAACGAGTCGATAGCCATCAGCCGCTCTCGCGACAAGTTGCGTTCGTTGCAGCTGCTCTCTCGTAAAGGGATCGGCCTGCCGCGTACAGGCTTTGCGAGCAAACCCGACAAAATCCAAGACTTGATTAAAAATGTCGGCGGCGCACCGTTGGTGATCAAGTTACTAGAAGGAACGCAAGGGATCGGTGTGGTGCTGGCCGAAACCAACAAGGCAGCAGAAAGCGTGATTGAAGCCTTTATGGGGCTAAAAGCCAACATCTTGGTGCAAGAATTTATTGCTGAGGCGGGTGGGGCCGATATTCGCTGCTTTGTGGTGGGCAACCGTGTGATTGCCGCAATGAAGCGTCAAGCGGGTGAAGGCGAGTTTCGCTCGAACTTACACCGCGGCGGCAGCGCTGAACTGGTTAAGCTGTCTAAAGAAGAGCGCTTAACGGCTGTAAATGCCGCAAAAGCGATGGGATTGAACGTTTGTGGCGTCGATATCTTGCGCTCTAATCGCGGGCCGGTAGTCATGGAAGTGAACTCTTCACCTGGTCTGGAAGGCATTGAGCTGGCAACAGAAAAAGATGTGGCGGGCGTTATTTTCGACTTTATCGAAAAAAACGCAAAACCAAACGCCACCAAAACACGAGGTAGAGGCTAATGGCAAAACCATTGGTAATTGCTGGAACTGAGGTATTGCCAGGGCAAAAACTGCAGATAGATATTCCTGTGGCTAAACTGTACACCGATACAGAGTTTTCTATTCCTGTACACGTTCAGCGAGCTCGTCGCGATGGGCCAACGGTGTTTGTGAGCGCAGCGATTCATGGTGATGAATTGAATGGCATTGAAATTATTCGCAGGCTTATCGCCTCTGAGCTAAAAGTGATCCGTGGCACGCTCATTCTTGTTCCTATGGTGAACGTGTATGGCGTGTTAAATCAAAGCCGCTACTTACCCGATCGCAGAGATCTGAATCGCTGTTTTCCAGGCTCTGGAAAAGGGTCACTAGCGGCGCGATTGGCGCACACTTTTATGAAGAACATCGTGAGTCACTGCCAGTATGGAATCGATTTGCATACTGGTGCGATCCACCGCTCCAATTTCCCTCAAATTCGAGCCGATTTGAGTGATACAGAGACACTGGAACTGGCAAGAGCCTTTGGCGTGCCGGTGCTTCTAAACTCAGTATTAAGGGATGGTTCTTTACGCGAAGCGGCAACACAAAATGACACTCGAATATTGCTGTACGAAGCTGGTGAAGCCTTGCGCTTTGATGAGTTGTCGCTGCAAGCTGGAGTTAAAGGGGTAAAGAATGTGTTGACCACGTTAGGACTGCTGACCAAAAAGCGCCTAAGCAAACGCAAGATTGACCCGTTTGTTGCCAACAAAAGTGAGTGGATCCGAGCGACCGCAAGTGGCGTGTTTAATGAGTTTGCAAAGCTTGGTGAACAGGTGGAAAAAGGGCAGATTCTGGCACAAATTAATTCCCCTTTGGGTGAGCTAATTCAGCAGGTGGTGTCTACCCGTTCGGGCATTGTGATTGGTAAGCAAAACATTCCCTTGGTTCAAGAAGGGGATGCCATGTTCCACATCGCCTATTTTGGAAAAGATGAAGATGATGTGGCTGAGCATATTGAGCGATTAAACGACACGCTCGTCGCACAGTAAGGAGAGGCGATGGATAGAATGATCATAGGTAATCTAGAGCTTTGTCAGCTGCCGGACTTAGGCATTGCTGACTTAGAAGTTCGTGTTGATACGGGGGCAAAAACCTCCTCGTTGCATGTTGACAACATTCGACGCTTTCGCATAAAGGGCAAGTTGTTTGTCGAGTTTGACCTCCATCCTGACATCTACAATTTGGATAAAACCGTGCAATGCTCGGCGCCTGTTGTGGACTCTCGGAAGATTAAGTCCTCAAACGGCGTGACAGAGCAGCGCTACGTAATACAAACCGCGTTTGCCTTGGGTGGGCAGCAGTGGCCCATAGAAATTACCCTAACTAACAGGCAGGAGATGAGTTATCTCATGCTACTTGGCAGAGAAGGCATGGGGGATCGCGTGTATGTCGATCCGAGCCGCGCATTTACGTTAGAAGACGATCCACCACAGACAATGTGAATACCTAGGGACTATTGCAATGACCGACAATATTCAACCACACGACATCGAGACTCGCCCAGAACTGCTAGCTGAAATCATCGAACTGAGCGAGACCAGTGAAGACTTGAGTTTACTGGCCAGTCGCAGCGCCGCAGATATCGCCAATGTGCTCGAATCGGTGACAGTACCCATTCGACTTGCCATTATTGAAACGATCCCGGTTAGCCAGTATTGGTCGGTCCTCAATTTATTGCAGTACGAAACGGCACGTCACATTCACGCCAGTCTGTCTGCTGAGCGAGCGAATGAGCGTCTAGCCTGTATTAGTGAATCGGATGTCATTGCCTTTGCGGATTTCTTGCCAAGTGAGTTTGTCGACGAGTTTTTGCTTACCCAAAGCTCAGAGACTGCAGCGCATATTCAGCAGGCTTTGTCATACTCCGACGATAAAGTAGGCCGTTATGCCGAGCCCTGTTTTTTGATGGCCAATGCCAAGAACAGTGTTGGCCGAATTCGAAATGAACTGCTCAAACGCATCGACAGCCCGGTGAAAGTGATCATTGTTCGCGACATGACGGGCATTGTTGGCACGGTTGATCCCAACACGCTTTTATTGCAAGACGATACCACCAAGCTTAAACACCTAGCAGTGGCGTCACCGCTGCTTGAAGATACTCACGACTTAGATGAGATAAGCAAACAGGTGTCGATTGACGGTAGCCAAGTATGGTTTCCGGTGCTGACCTCTGGAAAAGTAATGGGCGTATTGTCTATGACGACTATCGCGCTTAGCCTGCGTGAGCTTGGGTTACAAGCTGTGGTGCAAGAAAGCGGTAAGAGCGAAGAGGACTTGTTCACTCCGTTAAAAGTCGCGGCGCGTTTGCGTGGCTTGTGGCTGGTGATTAATCTGCTCACCGCGTTTGTTGCGTCGGCGGTTATTGGGATCTTTGAAGGCGTTGTCGAGCAAGTTGTTGCACTGGCGATATTAATGCCGGTGGTGGCGAGTATGGGCGGCATTGCGGGCAGCCAAACCTTGGCCGTTGCTATTCGAGGTATTGCGCTTAACCACTTGCATCAAAGCAACTTAAAAATGCTGGTGCAAAAAGAGTTAAAGATTGCGGCGATGAATGGCCTAGTGATGGGCTCGGTAATAGGCGCCATTGTGTATGCTGTTTTTGGCTCCATTGGGCTAGGGCTCATTATTGGTTGTGCCATTGCGGTAAATAGCTTGGCTGCTGCTCTATCTGGAACGTTAATCCCTTTTACTCTTAAAAAATTTAACATCGACCCTGCAGTAGCAGGCTCGGTTGTGTTAACGACGGTTACAGATGTGGTTGGTTTTCTGGTGTTTTTAAGCTTAGGCGCTGTTTTTTTGGTGTAAATTTATGTCTAATGGTCAAACCGTGCATCGCACACACTCAAAGAAAAAAGAGCATACAGTGGACGTAAGAGTATTAAGCACCTTTTTAGAAGTCGCTCGTGTCAGACATTTTGGCCGAGCGGCCGAAAACTTACACATTACCCAAGCGGCAGTGAGCGCTCGAATTAAACAGCTCGAGAGCTTTTTTGGCACCGTGCTGTTTACCCGTGACCGTAACAATATCAAGCTCACCTCGTCCGGTGAAAGGCTGATAGCGTATGCGGAAGTGATGGTGAAAACTCTGCAACAAGCAAAATATGAACTCTCTTTGGAAAGCTCCAAAGCGCTGCAACTGACCATTGCAGGTACTCCCAATATTTGGGATGCGTACCTGCAAAACTGTTTGAGTGTGGTCACCGACGCCTTTCAAGGGTACGGGTTTAATGCAGAAGTACTTAGCAGAGAGCAGATGAACCGCGGACTCATTGAGCGTACCTTGGATATGGCGTTTTCGTTTGATCCCCTAAAAGCCGACGAGCTGGAATGCAAAAAAATCGCCGATTTACCGTTAGTGTTTGTCTCGACAGAAACCCGCGACGTCGATAGCGCCCTAGAAAAAGGCTATATCTATGTCGACTGGGGAACAGCCTTTGCACAAGAGCACGCGGTTAGACACGCCCAAAGCAATGCGCCATTCCTCCGAACATCGACAGGCCGAATCGCCCTCGACTTTATGTTAGAGAAGGGCGGCAGCGCTTACTTACCCGTGTCGGTCATTAAGCCATTTATCGAGTCAGGCCAGTTGGTGCGAGTCAATCACAGTTTAGAATTAGAGCGACCTTTGTATCTCAGCTACCGTAAGAAAAGCTCGTCCATCGATGCGATCATGGAAGTTGAGAAACTGGTTCAAAGTATTGATCCGTCGACCGCGTTCTTGCTGCAACAGGCTAGTGAAATAGATCGTTAGTGGAAATTGTATTTTGTTGCGCTGTAATGTCTCTCATCGCAACTATTATCAATAGGCAAAAATACAGTTCTTGCCGATAAGGCATGTGCTAAAAAACTATCTATCGATATATTCCTATATGCGCTAATTTTGCTAATTCGCGTATCCAAACCAATCTCTTAGAGCAAGAACAATCTCATCTATAACGTCTTGGTGGGGATAGTCTAACCTGTGGTAGAGTACGTGAAGATTCGGGGAATACCTTCATCAGCTACGCGAAAGAGCGTGACGTTAACGCGATGCAATATATCCTTTCCCAACGTCCAATTAACATGGCTAAATATGACTCAGATTTCGTCACCGTAGAGTCTGTTGTATTTGATACGATTAATGGGTGTGCGTACGTTATCTGGTGATAACCCACGCTTCTCGGACTACACTCAAGTATGCTTCGATTAATCACTATGTAGTTCAATGCTTGGCTATCGTTGCCAAGCATTGCTTCCGTACTGCAAACTCTAAAAAATGCAGCATACATTAGTTGGGGAAACCAAGCAGGGTTGTTTTGTCTCCAACTTATATTGAAAGGCTCTCCACTCATTCCTCAAAAAAACTATATGTCTAAACAGTTATTACGTGCTCATCTAGGCACTGTTTATTTTTTCGTTACACGGATGCTTATATTGGTATCACAATAATAATATGGGCTTCTATATAGATGGCTGATCGAATCTATCGATATCTTTGGGTAGCTATGGCTATAGTGCTTGGTAACCAAACCATTCTCTTAAAGCAATAAGCAGTGTTTGTGTGACTTCTGGGTATGCATAATCGGTTCGATACAGCAGCATTAATGGTTGTTGCTGATCCAGCTCTTGCCAATCAAAATTGAGTGAAACGACCTCTTTTTTTAGTATCGATGGACGCGCTATGTGCTCTGGCAAGTAAGCAATCCCAAGCTTATGGCGAGCTAAATCCAACCCTAACTGAAAATCCGGTGTCCAAATCGTTTCCATTGCTATAGGTTCTTCTTTGCTGCTATCTATTGGTTTGAGGCTATTGGGTAGTATTAACGTTTGGGCCACCAGTTCTCTTGTGCCAATACAATCGACATCAGTCAATGGATGGTCTGGATGTACCACGAGCAGCATCTGTTCTTCTCCTACTCGTTTACCTCCTAGCCCTGAATGATGTTCTCCTGGTACAAAGCTCAAAACAAAATCAGTGGTTCTTTGAGTGAGTAGCGTATCGATTTCTTCGGGTAAACATTGAGACAAATCTATACCTGTTTCTGGCCATTTCACTTTAACAGCTGCGATAAGCTCAGCAATAAACTCATTAGAGACTAACTGATTAAGGCATAAAGATATTTGTGGGGGACAGCTGTTTTCCCCCTGTGAAAAAATAAAGGACTCCAGCCTAGTCTGTGCATCTATAAGTAACCTCACCTTAGGTTGCAGAGATTTTCCTCTGTCGTTAAGTACGAGCACTAAGCCGTTGCTTTGCCGATCAAATAATTCGTAGCCTAACAGCGTTTCTAACTCACCAATCCAGCGACTAACGGTTGATTTTGACTTTCCTAGCCTCGCTCCAGCTTTTTGAAAACTGTTAGTTTCAGCAGCAACAAGAAAGCAAACCAGTAATCGGGAGTCAATATAGGGGAGGTTCATCGTGGCCACCGTTTTATATTTGGAACGATTGGTATTTATTATGTTTCATATATTTCATTACTATAGTTGCATCAACAAAACATAGCAAACAAGGCCTAGGCTTATTAGGAGTAAATTATGAACATAAAGACCATTCTCGCCGTAGCAATCTCAAGTTCAATGGCTTTCTCTTCGGTAGGTTTTACTGAGGATACGGTGTCTGATGCTAGTCAGTATCCAGACAGCTCCTATTCGGACAACCTTTCAGGCTGGAAAGCAATGATCACCAACGCAAACCCTGTCGAAACCTTAGAGTCAGGTCGTTGGTTTGATGCAGCTCCAGTACCCCGCCCGTTTAAAGAGGGAAAAAATGTACCATTTAGCGACGAAATCAAGGCGCAGTTACAGGCAAACACTACCGATGCTGTTTTGGTTGTTAAAGATGGTGCCATTACGGGTGAGTATTTTCGCTACGGCTTCGATATTGACGATATTCACTTGGTTCATTCTGCAGGTAAGGCGTTCACTTCCTTTGCGATTCAACCCATTTACGATGACATTGGCGATGAGGGGCTAAATAGGAAGTTGTCAGAGTACCTCCCAAAACTGAAAGGTAAATATTTTGGAGAAGCGACACTGGCTCAAGCTTTAGATATGCAAGTGGGAATGGAGTGGAGTGAAAACTATGAAGATCCTACAACGGCCACCATGTTGTCAGGTCCAGTAGGTGGATGGGATCCTTTGGTGGAGGAATACGGACCAGAGTCATGGTATGAACGTATGTTCGACTTTCCTAAATACGACGACCATGGAAAAACATGGATTTATTCAAGCGCCTCGGTAATTTCGGCATCTTTTGCTGCCGAAGCAATAGCAGGTAAGCACTACTCTGATTTAGTGCAAGCTTCATACAATAGGTTGGGCTTTGAAGATGCTAGCTGGTACGTAACAAACCAGTTTAATGAACTATCGGCTGAAGGTGGACAAGCTCTAACAATTCGTGACGCCGCCAAGATAGGTCGCTATATGTTGGAAACTAAAGACTCAACTTATGTAAGTGATGTTTGGAATATGAATGGTGACATTAATAACCCTGCTGATGCACTTCATATGAAGAAATATCCATTCTCAAAAGGATACAAAAACTACTGGTATAAACTTAGTGATGACGTAATTTTAGCATTGGGTTCTAGCGGTCAGTTCATCTATGTGGATAAGGCGAAAAATCTAGTAATTGTGAAATTCTCAAGCTTTGTTAAGGGGCAAAGTCCTGAAGAGTTTACCGATGGGTTCGAGGTGTTACATAACATCGCTGAGCAATACTAGGAAGGTTCTTTATCGCTACTTAACGATGTGAACGTTTAACATGAAATTACCCATAAAGCCTATTCGTTTCTCGGATGGGCTTTATACTTATGTAGCCTCATCTTGCTTTCTGGTTACAATATCCAATTGAGTTGATAGAGATAACTTATACGCGCAGAGAAGTATAATAGTGGTCGTATTTCGAGCAGTGATCTAATTAAAAATAACCGCTGTTTTAGCCAAAGTACGTGTTGATATGCATCGCTTCTACAAATAGTAACTGGGTTAGGAGCATAAGCTTGTTATTTGATGTTCCCTCTACCTATAATTGCGGCCATCACTCTAATGAGATTGCAATACACAATGATTACGCTTCACACCAACTTTGGTGACATACAAATCGAACTCAACAAAGACAAAGCTCCAGTGTCTTCACGTAACTTTAAAAAGTATTGTGAAGATGGTTTCTATAACGGCACCACTTTTCACCGCGTGATAAAAGGTTTCATGATCCAAGGTGGTGGCCTGACAGAGTTGATGGACGAAAAGGAAACACGCGCTCCTATCACCAACGAAGCGAATCGCGGTTTAAAGAACACTGTCGGTACTATCGCAATGGCTCGAACTGATGCTCCGCATTCTGCAACCGCGCAGTTTTTTATCAATCTTGCTGACAATGAGTTTTTGGATCACACAGCAAAAACTAACAACGGCTGGGGTTATGCTGTGTTTGGTAAAGTGACTATTGGAATGGATGTCGTAAATAAAATTTCAGAGGTACATACGCTTTCACGGATGGGACATGATGATGTGCCAGCAGAGACGGTTATGATTGAACGAGTAACGTTAAAAGAATAAGAAGAAGGCGGTCGCTAGAACCTCAACAGAGCTCATTGTGGCTCCTTTAAAGTGTGTAGATTTGTGGGGTCTTACTACCTCTGGACTAAGCTTTGTTTAAATTTCTAAGCGGTGGGCAAATTGAAGATAATCTTTGCTAAAGAAAAGCACTAGAACAAACCATCAATTACTGGTCGACTTTACAGTTTCAATTACCCCAAATTTAGATTTTACTGATCAATCCCTAAGCCCGCTTAAGCGGGCTTTGTTGTATGTGACGCTCAAATTTTTCATGTTATGGGTGAAATAAAGCCTCGAGGTTTAAGTGCTACAAGTGAGCAAGGGATGGATTGCACTATGTTTTCTGCCGTATTGCCGATGACTAAGCCTTTTATTCCAGAGCGTGCTACGGTACCCATTACGAGTACATCCACCTGTTCGACGTTCACCAATGCCGGGATTTGTTCATCTGCGGAGCCGTGTAAATGATGAATCACCATTTTCCCCCCAATGCCTGATTGATGTATCAAAGAATCGAGAGTTGCTCGATGCTTAATCCGTGTTGTTTCGATCTGCTCATCAAGTACGTCATCTTCAATGTTTATCCAGACATGATGACGTAGGTAATTTTCCATTTCAAAGTTCCAACAAGAAACAATGTGTAAATTACTGTCGTAATTGTCTGCGATGGAATGACCTAACTGTAATAGTCGAATTGCCAATTCAACTTGTTCTGGCTCAGTCACCATGGGGTCGATCGCGACCGCAACACGGCCGTTGTGTTCTAATTGATGTGTATGCCTATTTAGCCAAACTGGGCAAGGGCATTTACGCAATAGTTTCATATCTAACGCTTTAAAGCCTTTGTTTCCAGTTTCAAGAGGTTCGGCATCTTTAACTAACAGATCGTGATCATGTTCAGTTATGGCGTGAATAATATTAATTGCAGGGTTACCACCACTTGCGATTTCAATAGATATGGGCAGTGTCGGTGCATCATAGTGGCGCATCGACTGAAGCTCCCGCACCCCTGTTTGCAACGTGTTGATCAATGATTGATGGTATGCCTCGTGATATTCCGCCATATCAGGTGGTAATGCGGGGCAAACAATCAAGCCTTTTAGTCTTGCATTGTTGCGCTCGGCAAGCTCCAAAACACGCAATATTGAGTCACGGTCTTTATCCAACCCGTGATCGACATAAAGAATATTTTTAAATTTTTGCATAATCACCTCCATTTACATAATTGTCGCCCTCAACTGAGTAATGCGCCACTTACCAGATAGGAAACCTTGTAGATTTGTTTATGCAGTATGCAAGGTGATACTCGTACAAGGTTGGCTATGGCGATAACCATTGCTAATTGTCAGCTGTGTGAATTAAGAGAGACTAAACGAGCTAGAAAGCACTTTGCTAGCCGCTAGGATGACTCAATACACTTATGAACTCTTCAATGTTAATGGCCCTAGAGTAGGAAAGGTGGTATCAAACACCCTCATAGTCAGTAGCACAAAAAAAGCTCTAACAGGCTTTACCTATTAGAGCTTTTTAGCAGTATTACGAGTTAGGCTTTTAGTGCCAAGACATAAAATCAGCTACCAACTTTTCAGTTTCTGGTCGCAAGTTCTCAATACCAGAGTATGGTGCGCCCTTTCCTAATGGAAGGTGAGGGTATTTTTCAATGGTCAATTGATGTCGCTTGATCATGTCCTGAAACGACGCCCCTGACCATAACGCCATGCCTATATGCGCGTTTTCTTCTCTCGGATCGCGATATACATTGAAAACAGGAGCGGCAGCACCTGGCATTCCTGGTGCCGGCATATGCATTTTAAACTCATCCTTAACAACGGCTGCAAGGCGGAACCCTTGATACACATAGACATAATCTCTACGTCCGTGGAATTCTCCGTTTAAAAGCAGTGGTGTCTGGTTAATGCCATCAATAACTCTATCGCGAGGGATATGATCGGTGGCCTGGCCTATAGTCGCTAGTGTCGTGAATAAATCGCTAACATGGATAATATCGCCTGCTGAACTATTCGCTTCTATTGCAGCGGGCCAGCGTACGTATGCGTCGGTACGAATGCCGCCTTCTAAAAAGTCTGTTTTACCACCACGATAAATGAGCTCACTTAAGCCTGATGGACCACCATAATGGTACATTAAACCATTATCTGCCATTAAAACTACGATGGTGTTATCGGTGATGCCAAGGTTATCCATTTCTTGTAAAAACTCACCAAACCAGGTGTCTAATAGCTGTAGCTTCTCAGCCATAAAGCCCCCATTAAGAGACTCATTGGGCGTTTGGTCATGGACGAAGTTAAGAGGATAGAGTGGCCAGTATTGAAGGTAAAATGGGTCTTCAGACTTTGACAGCTCTTGCAGTTGCTCTATAGCTTGAGCTTGGTATCTAACGTTCATTGCATGATAGTCTGCTTGTGACCAAACATGTCCAGCAGGCATCGCGACTTCTTTGGCTTTCTCGCCTTTGCGTGCTTCTAAGCCTGTGACCATACCATTGGGTCTAAACGTATCATCAATGACAAAATCGTTACTTTGAATGCTCGGTTCGAAACCAAATAAGTTATTTGCGAACGCGGCTTCTTTTGTCATTAATGAGAGTTGAACTTGTTGATGCGCAGGAAAAGCGGCGTAATCGAATCCTTGATTATGTGGGTAAGATTCTTCGATATCACCTTGGTGCCATTTTCCTACATGAGAGGTATTGTATCCGGCTTCTGAGAGTACCTCAGCAATGGTCACTTCTTCTTTAGACAGGCCTTCGCCAACCAATGTCACTTTCACTTCACTTGAACCACTGCGAATAGGGTGTCGTCCTGTCATCATCGCAGCTCGAGTAGGGGTACAGGAAGGCTCTGTATACATTCTTTCTAACGCTAATCCTTCTGTCGCAAACTGATTGATGTTTTCAGTTTTTACACCCATTACGTGGTTCATTTTTCGGTTGCCCATCTGACCATAGCTTAAGTCATCAACCAGTATGTAAACAATGTTTGGGCGTTTACCACCATTGTTATCGCGAATTTCTGCCAGTTTAGCGTCGATTTCGATGTCTTCTGCTTGCCACTTCTCACCGTGTTGACGCTCTAAAATATTGTACTGGGCGTCGTGCACAATCTCTTCTGCATAAACGGTGCTGACTGCCATCAATGTGGCCATAGTACCGACTAAGCTCCTAGCGACTACTTTTTTTCGCATATCTATACTCACTTCCATTGTTGATTAGACTTAACTTGAGAAGAAAATTAACATCAATTCATCAAACTATAGGCGCAAAACGTAGTTTTCGATATAAGGCTTCACAATAATAATGAGAAGACTAGAACACTGGGTAAAACACGGAGAAACATGTTGTTAGATGGTTTGACTGGAAAAGGCAGCAATTACTGCGCATGTTCTTTTAAACAGTTGTGCGACAACAAGTGGTAATAGAGTTTAGTAGCAAAAGTGAAGTTGTTACCTGCTCTAATGGGAGCTTCTATTTTGGGGTTGCGGCTATTCAGCATAGTTATCTGTTTGACTGCATCTGTGCACCGTAACTTTTAGGATCACTACGATCTACAAGCATTCATAACTAGTTGCGAGTTTTTGGACATTTTTGATTTGCAAAGACATAGCGAAAATATGCCTCTGAATATTGGAGATTGAAGGTTTTTTATTTTAAAGACATCAAAATGCGCCAATCCAGAATAACGGCTCTGGTTTGGCGCATGAGCTTTATCGGCGTTCGCGGTAGCTTCTGTGGCAGGCTTTACAAGTGGTTAGCCCTTCTTTAATTGCGGCGCTAGCTCCGCTTTGGTTTTGTGCTAAAACTGCAGTGTTTAACTCATTCATGCTGGCATCGAGTTTGGTTAACTGCTCTTTAAACTTGTCTGGGCTTTCCCAAATCGATGTTCTTGCCTTACTGTCTTCGGTGCTGCCTTCTGGAAAAGCAGTTTGTAGCAGCAGAGTCTGTTCAACCAACTGAGCGCTTAGCGCTGCTAGGGCAGCCCAATCAACGTCAGAGCCACGTAGTGCAGCGCCTATGGCGTCGGTATTCTCTTCAACAGTTTGAAACGCACCTTGTCTCGCTTCAATGATTTCTTTATGTGGGTTGGCTAGCGCTAGCGTTGGCAAAAGCATGCATAGTACGAGTAGCGGTTTTTTCATCACTCTGTCCTTTTGAAGTAATAACGTCCTGTTTAAGTTAATAATGTACCGAGTCCCTGTTGCGCATGCAAATAGGGTAGTGTAAATTTTTGTCAACGTCGCTTAGGGAGAACGCCATGAAAATCTGGGATTTACCGACACGCCTTTACCATTGGGGACAAGCAGTTCTGGTTGTGGCAATGATTATCACGGGGAATCTCGGCGAAGGACCACATTTTGAATTGGGTCTGCTGCTAATAACCCTGATTTTATGGCGTATAGTTTGGGGAATACTGGGGAGTGAAACCAGCCGCTTTTCTCAGTTTTTAGCCGGTCCAAAGCGCGTATTCAATTACCTATCAGGTCGAGAAGATGACTCAGTAGGGCACAACCCCGCAGGCGGATGGATGGTGCTGGCAATGATTTTGCTGCTGTTTATTCAATGCATTACCGGGATGGTGGTTGGTGGGTTGTTCGATGAGGTGAGTATTACCGCGCCGTTAATTACCGATGAAGTGTACGATTTAGCAGTGGCTACCCACGAATGGGGTTCGACCATTCTGCCTTATGTGATTGGCGTGCATCTGGCCGCCATTGCGATGTACAAGGTTAAAGGTAAACCTTTGGTTAAAGCGATGGTGACGGGACACAGCGATTTAAAAACGTCACGCCAAGTTAAACTCGAGTCGACCAAGAAAGCGTTGATTGTGTTGCTGTTCGTTGTTCCTTTTTCGGCATACTTCTTCTACATTCTTTAGTTTTAAAGACTCAATTTGGCGTCTAACAACACCTTTCTCTAAGTCGCAAATATCTCCAAATTTTACACAAGCAATGAGGAGTTCAAAAAAACTCCTCATTTCTTCGGCACAACGCCTCAATATTATAATGCAGAAGAATTTATTCTCCGTTTTTAACTATTGCTGGCTCCATTCGCACGCTGATACCACAGTGCCATAAATCGCTCAGTAATGGCTTGCTCAAGTTGGTGAGCTTCTTCAGTTGGACAAAACAAGGTAATCGAAAAGACCTGGTGAGTGAGATCCGAGGTATGAATATCGATAAACGGCTCGATGGATGTGGCTTCGATTTCGAGGCGCTTACTGATGAGGTTAGAGTATCGCGCTGCCACATCTTGAAACGGAGCGATCAGCTCGTTTATTGTCTGAGTGACAGGCTCTCTAAGCTCGAACAGGTTGACGCTATTGTCTCGATAGATTGAGAACTTGTGCATAACATATCGACGCATGAAATTTAAGCTGATCACCGAGTGAGTGAGCAACACATTGTTCATAACGGTGATTGAACGTCCGGTATAGCAATAGCCATTTTCAAAGTCGACTTCGAGCAACCTAAATTTTATCCAGTCAATTTCTGCTACTTCTCCATATTGATCGTTAATTTGAATCCAATCTCCGACGCGAAAAGGGCGGTTGGTCGCCCAAGTAAAGAACCCCAAAAAGCACTGCAATAGTTCTTTTGTCGCCACTACAAAGGCGACGGTAAACGCTGCCACCGAGATTGCGAAGTTCTGCAATTCAGACAACCACACCGCAGCAATTCCAAGCACAATGGCTAGGTTACACAGGTTTTTGGCAACGCTAATCCAGCTCTTTTGTCGCTCCTCCAATCGTCGTCTCGAACGCTTGATTGTGGCAATCCATAACTGTCTTACGATCCACACAGCAACGATAAAAGCCGCGGTGAACAAAACTTTGGGTGGGAGGTTGAACTCTGGGATTAACATTAACTTGGCTCTTTAATAATAAATCAGTTGATGAGGTGATATTAAATGGTGGGCGGATTATAGTGATTAAATTGGGTCTGTCATTGGTTATTTTAAGTTCTAAGGCAATTTATCACTGAATAATTTTTATTGATTCGATAATGAATTTTTGTGGATGATTATTTACGTATCGACAAACAGATTTTATTGATAAGGAAAAAATATTTCGTTGGAAAAATGCTTATTTAGCCAATATTGTTCACTGGAAACATGACCATCGATTCCTATTGAGGACAAGACAATGATTGACAGTGATATTCGTATTGGAGAAAGACGATTTTTCGACAATGTAGCCTTCCCGCGTGGTTTCGGGAAATGTGGGAATTTCACTATTTCAGAAGATGAAATTCTTACCACCTTTGGGCAAACCCTAATAGCGCTGGAGCTTGGAGAGATTCTGCCGGTCAATGCAGAAGAGCGGCACTTTATTAAAGTGTTGCATAACCCGGGAAAAGCAAAGAGTAAAATTGAACGTACGTGGTTAAAGTACCTTCAGTTAGCCAGAGGCCGAAAAACGTTCCACACATTAAATAGCCGAGGAAAGTACCAGTCAGTTATGGCCATTCATTCGGATTATTCTGATGAAGCTGTTGAAGCGTATTAAATAGAATTTAAATAAAAAGCCGGAGTGGATGCTTAACCACTCCGGCTTATTTTTATTGCAGTAGCTGTTGTAGTTGTAATCTTTCTTGCGGCGTCATTTGGGTTTTATTCAGAAAAGGCATATCTTGAGTATGAACAGAGCGCGCTAATATTCGTGGTGCCCAGCGTTCAATCTCCGGCCAATTATCAAACTTTGCCCCTCCGGGTGCAATGGTAAAGACGTCATCACTGGGTGATTGGCTGTGGCAGCTTACGCAGCGCTGGTCAATAATGGTCATGACCACCTGCTGAGACTCCGTCAGGGCAGTGGATGGCAACGACTGCTTCGTAGCTGTTGCCATATTAGAATGCGGGTGGTTGGTTGGGTAACTCACTGCTATCGCTAGCGCGCACAATCCTGTCACACCACTTATGGCAACCCAGGGCTGCTTTTGACCCGAATGCTTTAGGTTAAAATAGTGCCGAACCCATGCGCTAAGCAGTAAAATTGCCATGCCCACCAGCCAATTATTGGCATGTTGATACACCATCGGGTAGTGATTGCTGATCATCAAAAAAACGATCGGAAGGGTAAAGTAATTGTTGTGGATGGAGCGTCTTTTTCCTTCAAGCCCTGGTTTGGGGTCGATGGGCTGCTTCGCCGCCACCTGAGCCACCATTTTTCGTTGCCCCGGAATGATGCTAATGAACACGTTACTGGCCATAATGGTGCCAATTAACGCTCCCATATGAATGAACGCGCCACGCCCACTAAATGCATGACAGAACAGGTAAAAGAACAGCGTTCCTGCAATAACTAAGCTTGCCATTAACGAGATTTTTGTGCGAGACAGTGGTGAGCGCAATATGATTTCATAGGTCATTAACCCAACAAGGATCGCGCCTAACCCTAAGCCAATGGCTTGAGGGCCGCTGAGATCTAATACTTGTGGGTCGACCAAATAGGCCGCTGCGTTGAAATAGTACATCCAGACCAGCAGCGCAGTCCCTGTGAGCCACGTGGTGTACGCTTCCCATTTAAACCAATGCAAGGTTTCAGGCATCTCTTTGGGGCCTGCTTGGTATTTGGCCACTTCGTAAAACCCACCACCGTGCACTGCCCACAAATCGCCCTTAATGCCGCGATCTTGTTTCCATTGCGGAGGGGTTTTTAGGCTGTTGTCTAGCCAAGTGAAGTAAAAACTCGCACCAATCCAAGCTATCGCACAGATGACATGGAACCATTTAATGAAGAGTGCAATCCACTCGTAGAGTTGTGGCCACATGACGTTGCTCCTTTTTGATACACTTGTTGTCCATTAACGTAGGTTTTTTCGATCAGGCGTTCATCGCCTAATGTGATGGCGGCAAAAAGCTGCTCATCGAGGGTTTTGCAGCGCACTAATCGCTGCTGCAACATTGGGGTGGCCATTAAGTCGAGTTCGATAAAATCGGCTTCTGTGCCAGCGTTCAAATTACCAATCTGATCGCTAAGTCCCATGGCAGTCGCCGCCCCTTGAGTACAGAGGTAAAGCGATTCGAAAGGGTTTAGGCTCAGTGATTGAAGCTGGCAAATTTTGTAGGCGTCCGCTTGATTGGCAAATAAGCTAAGGCTGGTTCCTGCGCCAACATCACTGGCAATAGACACCGGAATGTTATGGTCTTGCATTGCGCCATAATCAAACAGACCACTGCCTAAAAATAAGTTGGACGAGGGGCAAAAACTGACGCTAGCGCCTGAACGTGATAGCGCTGTATATTCACGGGAGTTTAAGTGAATGGCATGCCCAAATAGCGCGCGGTCGCGTACAAGATCGTAGCGTTCGTACACGCCTAAGTATTCGGGGCAACTTGGATAAAGCTCTTTGATCCATTCTACTTCACCGAGATTTTCACTTAGGTGGGTTTGGATGAAAGTGTCTGGGTGCTCATTGGCTAATTGACCGGCTTTGGCTAACTGCTCTGGGCTGCTGGTAGGCGCAAAGCGAGGGGTAATTGCGTACAAAGCGCGACCTTGTTTGTGCCAACGTTCAATCAGCGTCTTACTCTCTCTATAGCCACTTTCAGCAGTGTCTTGTAACGCCTCTGGGCAAAATCGGTCCATCAATACTTTGCCGCAAATCATACGAGCGTTATACCGCTGAGCTGCTTCAAATAGAGCGTCGACCGACTGGGTGTGAACGGTGGCGAAGATACTGGCGGTGGTTGTGCCGTGAGCGAATAGCTGCTCCACGAAAAAGCTTGCTTGCGCTTGTGCGTAATGCGGGTTGGAAAACTGCATTTCGGTGGGGAAGGTGTATTCATTGAGCCAGTCTAGAAGCTGCTTGCCAAAGCTTGCGATCATTTCGATTTGTGGGAAATGGACATGGCTGTCTATCAGCCCTGGCAATAGAAGTCCTTTGTGTAACTCAACCTCGCCTTGTTCAAGACGTTGCTGATTGGTGCGGTCACTAAAAAACGCCTTTGCCTCACCGATATGACATATTCTACCGTTTTCGACGACCAATACGCCGTCGCTAATGTATTGGTAGTTATTGGCCGGATCGATGGTCGATTTTGGAAAGTGCAGTAAACTGCCGCGATGTATTTGTTGGTTCATACTAACTGCCTCGATAGGTGGAGTACGCGTAAGGCGATAACAGTAATGGGATGTGGTAACCCTGCTCTGGGTCGACGGTAAAGTGCACATCGACAAACGGGTAGAAGGCGCTCTTATACTGCGCAAGGCAGTAATCAGCGGTATAAAATCGCAGCTGTAAAGTGTTGCTTTCGATGCTCTGGTTGCTGGTATCAAGGACGACTCGGCCATCGATATCGGTGATCCCAGTGGCGATGGGTTGCTGCTGGCCTAACACAAATAGCGAGACGTCAATGTTTGGTGCTGGCAAGCCTTGTGCGGTATCCAGTACATGACAACTGATGGTCGGCAGTGAAGTACTTTTGCCAGTAGGTTGTTGGCTCATTTTAGAGTCTCCAAAATAAGGTTATCGAGTCTAATCATCGAAATTTTTCGTTGCTCGGTGGTGGCTGTGTCAAATTCTTGTTGAGCATCGCGTCGAATGCGTCGTTTGAGTTCTATCAGCATCGAGGCTGCGCTTTGACCGGTGGCGCAGACGATAAATATAAAGCCAAAGCGCTCGACATAATCTTGATTGAGGGTGAGTAATGAGCGCAGCTCATGCTCGGAGGCGCTTTTAGTCCCAGACTGCTCCTGTTCACTCAAAGCGGCCCCTTGGGCGTACTTTTTCTTGAGTGATTCTAAATTGCCGATCATTGGGTGCCCGGCGAAGGCTTCAAGCCAATCTTTTCGTGATAACTCATCAAACGCTTGCGTTGCCGATTTTATAAGGTGCTCTCGACTCACAAATGGCGCTTTTTGCCCCATAACCTGTTGCCAATGCGCACTGCTGCAAACGGTTTGCAGTTGGTCGCAGGTTAGGTCGATAAAGACCATGTCGTCAGTGATAGGCAGTGGATTATCCATGGTTACTTCCCTCCAAAGGCATCGCCGCTATTTGCTTGCGCGCCAGATTGGCCTGTTGCCATTGGAGCTCGTTTGCTTTCTTCGAGGTGACTTGCTTAGAGGAGACTTGCTCAGCGGTGTTTAGCTTCGCAGTGGATGTTGGCTCGTGTGTTAGCGGGCGATTTTTCTCAAATTGCTGCATCAACTGAGCCGCTACCGAAACTGCAACTTGCATTGGCAATTTGCCTTTGATGTCGGGATGTCCAATAGGGCAGGTTAACTTTTCAAGCAGTTGGCTATTGTCCAATGACTGGTTTAAGCGATAGCGAAATCGCTGGTTTTTAGACGCAGAGCCAATAAGTCCCACAAAGGGAAGGCGAGGGTTTTGTAAAGCTTGTTCTGCCAGTTCGTAATCGAGAGCGTGATCATGGGTCATGATCACCACCAAGGTATTATTGGGTAATCCCCGTATCGCGGACTCTGCGCAGTTAAAAGACTGCGTGGCCACACCCAGTGCGCTGCACGTCGACAACCAATCGTCTCTGTGATCGTAGACGGTGACGGCGCAAGGCAGTTTCGCCAATATAGTGCATAAAGCTTGACCAACATGGCCTGCGCCAAAGAGAGCGACCCTTTGGGGCGCGGTATTGAAATACTCAAGCAGTACTTGAACCGCTCCCCCGCAACACTGCGCTAAGTCGGCGGTGAGCGCAAAGCGGATGATTTCCGTCTGATTGGCGTTGGGCTCACTGAGGCGATGGGTTAATTGCTCCCGAGCATGATTAATGATCTGGTGCTCTAAGTTACCGCCGCCTAGCGTGTCATACTGACTCGACTCGGTGATCACAATTTTACTGCCACTGTCTCTTGGCACGGATCCCATATGCGCGATAACGGTGGCGATGCAATAAGCTTGCGCCTCTAATTCCAACCACTGACACGCCTCTAGCCAGGAAAGGGAAGGGGAATGTAACGGTTGGGGCTTTAGTGTATTCATACCCACTCCTTAGCTCGCGAGTCCGTGGATTTAACCTCGGCGCGCGTGTAACCTATTTGTTCATACTGAGCCATGCATTGCTGCAAGATTTGTTCACCCGTCGCGGGGGCTTGCAGCTTAGGAGCAATAGTGTGATCGCTGATCGAACCAATGGCGTCGTAGACGGCGCACCACACGCTAATGGCATGCATAAAGGGCGGCTCACCTACCGCTTTAGAGCGGTAAATACTATGTTCCGGATTGGCGTGTTCACTCAGTGAAATATTGAGTTGTGCTGGGTAGTCACCAATGGTGGGAATTTTATAGTTCATCGGACTATTGCTGGCGAGTTTACCACTGTCGTCCCAGCGCAAATCCTCGGTTGTGAGCCAGCCCATACCTTGAATAAAGGCGCCTTCTATTTGACCATAGTCTAGGGCTGGGTTAAGGCTGTTACCCACGTCATGCACAATGTCGACTCGGTCTACTTGCATTTCACCAGTGAGTGTATCGATGGTGACTTCACTGCATGACGCGCCTAATGAGAAGTAGAAAAAAGGTCGACCCACCGATTTTTCCATATCAAACCAAATTTTTGGGGTTTTGTAGAAGCCATTGCTAGAAAGTGATACGCGGGCAAAGTAAGCCTCTTGGACAAGCTTGTGCCACGAGAGTCTGAATTCTCCACTCACGAGCTCATCCGCAACAATCTCAATGGGCTCGCTGAGTTTGTAGTGCTGCTGAGCAAAATTGATCAAACGCTCTTTAATCGTTTTGGCGGCATTGTGCGCAGCCATTCCATTGAGATCGGCGCCTGATGACGCCGCAGTGGGCGAGGTGTTAGGCACTTTATCGGTGCGCGTCGACGTCACCAAAATGTGTTGATAGTCGATCCCTAATGTTTGAGCCACAATTTGCCCCACCTTGGTATGCAATCCTTGACCCATTTCCGTACCGCCGTGAGATACCTGAACACTGCCATCGGTGTAGACGTGAACCAGCGCTCCAGCTTGATTTAAATGGGTAGCAGTAAATGAAATGCCGAATTTGACGGGGGTGAGTGCGAGTCCTTTTTTAAGTACTGGGTTGGTTTTATTCCACTGCTGAATAGCCAGACGTCGCTTGCGATAAATGGCGCTCTGTTCAAGCTGCTCGATGATCGCTTTCATTTCGTTGGTTTGTTCCACCTCCTGACCATAGGGGGTGATGTTTTTGTCGTCTCGATAGAGGTTAGCGAGACGAATATCTAATGCATCTTTGCCTGTCGCGATCGCTAAGTGTTGCATCGCCGCTTCGATGGTGATCATTCCTTGTGGACCACCAAATCCTCTAAAGGCGGTATGCGACACGGTGTCGGTCGCTAATCGGTTTCCGGTGATCGTCGCTTTATTGAGGTAGTAGGCGTTGTCAGCGTGAAACATGGCTCGGTCAACAATAGCGCCGGATAGGTCCGCCGAGTGACCGCATAATCCATTTACTGTAATCGATGCGCTATTGATGACACCTTCTGAGCTTGCGGACAGTTGATAGTGGTTGTGAAAAGGGTGGCGCTTACCGGTCATGGACATATCCATGCCGCGAGGCAAACGCATTTTTACTGCTTTACCAGTATGGTGGACGCCTAAGCTGGCAAGACACGCCCATTGAGCAGCTTGCGACTCTTTGCCACCAAATCCGCCGCCCATTCGCCTCATATCGACGGTGACCTGATTAAAAGGGATCCCAAGAACTTCAGCGACTAGAGTTTGTACCTCGGTTGGGTGCTGACTAGAACTGCGAACAAATATCCCGCGGTCTTCGCTTGGCATCGCCAAACTAATTTGACCTTCAAGGTAGAAATGTTCTTGGCCGCCAATCGACAGAGAGGAATTGATGATAACGTCGTCAGCACTTGACGTGTCGCTGTGCCCTTCGCTGGATGTTTCGATGTGGTTTGGCGTGATAAATTGTCGGGCTGGCAATATGTGTGGCTCTCGCTCGGCGCTGTCGAATGCCACGGATGCAGGTTGATCCATGAGTGTGATCGACGCGAGCTTTGCCGCCTGCCAAGCGCTGCGGTGAGAGGTTGCGAGAACTAAAGCAATGGGCTGACTGTGATATTTAATCTGACCATCAGCAAGCAGTGGATCACCCTCGAAGATGGGGCCAATATCCGATTTTCCTGGTATATCAGCGGCCGTTAGTACTTTCACTACATCGGGGTGCTGCTCAACGGCGCTTAAATCGATGGATTGAATCACACCTTTTGCCACGTCACTGACCACCACGGCCGCATGTAAAGCGCCAGCTGGTAGCACAATGTCGTCAATAAAAAGCGCGTCGCCACGGGTCTGTTTGATGGCGCTTTCATGGTGTTTGCTTTTGCCTACCACTTTCCATGACGTTGTCGCTTCAGTGGAAGCAGTAGAATTTGCAGGAGGAGTAAGTTTACGCATGTTGGCTTAACCTCGTATCGATAGAGTGGCACTCGAAATAGAATCGTTGTATTAGGCTTTGCAGCAGTTGAATCCGATACTGAGCACTGCCTCTTACATCGGACAGTGG
The DNA here is from genome assembly GCF_016900875.1 of Vibrio ulleungensis. Lineage (GTDB taxonomy): Bacteria > Pseudomonadota > Gammaproteobacteria > Enterobacterales > Vibrionaceae > Vibrio > Vibrio ulleungensis. The sequence continues at coordinate 336,158 of NZ_JAFEUM010000002.1, read as the reverse complement.
GTGAACGATCTCTGGAATAGCAGACTTCACTCGGTTAACCAGCGTTTGACTAAATTCGCTGCCCAACATGATCGACTCAAGCGGAGCCAGGCGAACAGAGCGGGCCGCCACGCCACCTGCCGCGATGCAGCACTGCTTAATACGGCGATCATTTCCAATCGCTAAATTGATGCCGAGCACGACCGTCGAAATATCATCTTCAAAACGTTTGCTGACTTTATAAATTCGGTGTTGCTGATTCAGGTTGGGTTTGGGCAGATGTATGGCGCTCACCCATTGGCCGGGTTTTAAGCGTGTTTCACGGTAGCCGGTAATGTAGTCTTCGGTCTTAAACAGCTGCTTCGTTTGTCCATCATCCACTTCTACCTTGCCCGATAAACTGATCAAAAGAGGCGCAATATCACCAATGGGGGAGGCGTGACTAAGACTGCCTCCGAGTGTGGCGCGGTTGCGAATGGTTAAACTGCCTAAACGCTCAAATACTTCGTTGGTGGTTGGAAAGTGGGTATTGAAAAAAGCGTGTACTTTAACCAACGGAACGGCAGCCCCCACTCGCCAGTAGGTGCTGTGCTCGGTGATGGAACCTAAATCATCGACCTGTGTTAGGTCGATAAATTGCGAAATGTCGTTAAGTTGTTGCGTGATCTCTAAGGCCAGATCTGTACCTCCAGCGACAAAGCGCGCGTCTGGATGTTGTTTTATGGCTTTTGCGAGATCGAGGCGGCTTGTCGGTGTTTGGTAATGAGGCAGTGAAAGGGGTTCACAGTGCTGCATCCAGTGAATAGCTGCGGCTTCTTTTTCGAGATCAACAGCGCTAGGCTCCAGTTCATTAATGGCGTTAGCAGCGTCAATGATTGGTCCATAACCGGTGCAGCGACACAGATTTCCTGCCAAATAATCTAAGGGATGTTCGGTTTTGCTTTTTTGCGCTGCAAGGGCAAACAAAGACATGACGATCCCTGGCGTACAAAAACCGCATTGAGTGGCGTGTTTGTCGACCAAAATTTGCTGAATTGGATGCAAATTGTCGCTTTGCTTTAAATACTCAACCGTTAGGACTTGTTTACCATGTAAGGCGTGCAACGGGGTAATGCACGCATTGATCTGTTGATAACGCAGATTGTTTGATGAGGCGTCAGCCAACTCGACCATAACAACGGTGCAGGCACCACAATCGCCACTGCCACACCCTTCTTTGGTGCCTGTGAGCCCTTGTTGCTCACGCAAATAGGCGAGCAGCATGGTATCGGCTGTGGCTCCATTAATAACCTGTATCTGGTCGTTAAACATGATCTCTAACATTATGGTTTTCCTAACGTTTTAAAAAGCTGTCCAATTGGTCAATTTATTGGTTATAAAAAAGCTCACCGCTGAACCTGTTTGGTTCAACCGGTGAGCTAAAGGGGGTTAGTTAGGAATAGTGGCGTCGATGCCTTCAACGTACCAGTTCACACCGGCTAACTCGTTATCGGTTAAAGTGTGACCTGCAGGAACCACTTCGTTTCCTTGATTGTCCTTGATTGGACCGGTAAACGGATGGAACTCGCCAGATTTAATCAACTTGTGGGTTGAATCAATGGCTTCTTTCAGCTCGGCTGGAAGATCAGGATTGATAGAGACAATCTGCAAAATGTCATCAGCAAATCCACCCCAGTAATCTTCCGGTGCCCAGCTATCGCTCATGACTTCTTCGACAGTTCGAATGTAGTGTGGAGCCCAAACATCACGCACTGAGAACATGTGCGATTTTGGCGCAAACGAACTCATATCAGATGCTTGACCAATACCCATCACGCCGCGTTTTTCGGCCGCAATCAGCGGTGCTGGGCTGTCGGTGTGCTGTAAAATGACGTCAACGCCTTGATCCATCAGCGCGTTAGCTGCGTCGGACTCTTTACCTGGGTCATACCAAGTATTTACCCATACAATTTTGATTTCGATATCAGGGTTGACGCTTTTTGCACCCATATACACCGAGTTAATATCGCGGATCACTTCTGGGATCGGGAAAGAGGCGATGTAGCCAATGGTATTGGTTTTAGTGGTCATTCCTGCCGCAACACCCGAGACGTAACGACCCTCGTAGGTACGCAGTGCATACGTCGACAGATTGTCGCTACGCTTATACCCAGTAGCGTGCTCAAAGGTGACATCAGGAAAACGCTTAGATGCTTTAAGTGTTGGGTTCATAAAGCCAAAAGAGGTTGTAAAAATGACATCGTGTCCTGATTTTGCTAATTGAGTGATCACTCGCTCGGCGTCAGCACCTTCGGGGACGTTTTCTACGTATGTGGTTTCAACTTTGCCAGCAAAGTGCTGCTCCATTTCCTTACGGCCAAGGTCGTGCTCATAACTCCAACCGTGGTCACCGACGGGACCGACATAGACAAAACCCACTTTAAGCGGATCGTCTGCCAATAGCTGCCCAGAATATAACGTTGCTAAGGAAACCGCTGTGGCAGTTAACCATTTTTTCAGTTGCATAGAATAGTCCTTCATCGCTTTCTCCATCACTGCTGACCGTAGTCAGCACATTTTTGTTTGTTACTGATATGTTGTGTTTGCAAAAAGTTGACCAATTGGTCGTGTTTTTTGTGTTACGGAGTGAGTTATATTTTGTTTCTTTATTTTTCAATAACTTATGCGTGTATTGTTTTCGTGGATTAGCTGAGAAGTTAACGGAAATGTAATTTATATGTACCATTTATGCGCAGCTGCACATAAATGATGCATTCAAAAGTGCACAAAAAAAGAGAGCGGATTAAGGCTCTCTTTATCTTGTTGTGTAGACCCGACTAAAAGAAGCGGAAAGTTAGACGCGTGCGTCGAAGGGTTTACCAAGGCTCATTGGGGTCGCAAGCTTTTGCTTAAGCGCATTAGAGCTTATGAGGACCATGACAATGATGGTGGCCAAATAGGGGATCATCGCCAGTAAGTTTGGCGATATGTCCACACCCATACCTTGCATCACAAGGTGCAATATGGAAGCGAAACCAAATAGGTAGGCCCCCAGCACTAAATAGCCTATTTTCCATGAAGCAAACACCACCAGTGCGAGCGCTATCCAGCCTCGTCCTGCTGTCATGTTTTCCATCCACATTGGTGTGTACGCAAGGGACAGATAGGCACCGGCTAAGCCGGCCATTGCACCACCAAATAGGGTCGCACCTAGCCTAACTGCCACAACTTTGATCCCTAGCGCGTTGGCGGCGTGAGGATTTTCACCCACCGCTCGTAGTGTGAGTCCAATACGCGTATAGCCCATCACATAAGCGCTTACTGCCACCAAGATAAAACTCAAATACACTAATAAGTCTTGATTAAACAGTAGCGGGCCTAAGAATGGGATTTGACTCAGCCCTGGGATGGCGAATGGCGCGAAACCGTCTAAGGTTGCCCCTACCAGTGAGCTGCCCAAAAACGCACTGAGTCCTGTGCCAAAGATGGTCAGTGCCAGTCCGGTCGCCACTTGGTTGGTATTAAGCTTAAGTGACAAAAGGCCAAACAATAGCGACATGGTCATGCCTGCGACCATCGCTAGCATCACCCCAAACCAAAGGTTACCGGTGTAAAACGCTCCAGCAAACCCTGCCATTGCGCCCATGAGCATCATGCCTTCTTGGCCGAGATTTAACACCCCCGACTTCTCACAAATCAGTTCACCTAGCGCGATCAATAGCAGTGGAGTGCCGGTTTTTAACGCGGCTATAGCCAGTTGTTGAATCAATAGTGCATCCATTAGTTCGCTCCTTGAACGGTCGGTTTGGTTTTGGTTTGAGTGCGTGACTCATCGAGCGCTTGACGGCGGTTTTTATTAGAAGGCCAAGGGACAATTTTAATTTGGTAATAGATTAGAAAATCGCACGCCAGCAAGAAAAACAGCAGCGTTCCTTGAAACAAACCGGTTATCGCTGTAGGCAACCCCAATTCAATCTGCGCGAGATCGGACCCCATATACAGAGTCCCCATGAAAAACGCCGCGAAGATGATAGCAATTGGATTTAATCGCCCTAGATAGGCAACAATTATGGCGGCATAGCCGTAACCAGGTGAAACCGAGGGGATCAGTTGCCCAATGGGACCTGTGACTTCGGCAGCGCCTGCAAGTCCTGCTAGTGCACCAGCGCATAACATGACTGCCCAAATTATCTTTTTGTTTGAAAAACCGCTGTATCGTGCAGCAGACGGCTCTTCACCAAACACGCGAAGTTGAAAACCAGGCACGGTTTTATACAGCACCATGCCTGCGATGATTGCGCAGACCACAGCGACTATAATGCTAATCGTCGCACGGCCTTGCTCCATAATCGTAGGCAGCAAGACTGGATCGGCGAATATTACCGACTCAGGAAAGCCAAAGCCTTGCGGATCAGCTAACGGCCCATGAACGGCCCATAGTAGCGTATACAAACCGACGTAATTGAGCATGATAGTGGTCAGAATTATATTGGTGTGAAAGAGGCGATACAGGAGGGTAGGAATAGCGGCCCACGCCATACCAGCGACAATCCCTACAAGTAAAGCAAGCAGACTGATTGCGGCGCTGCTTTGCTCGGTGGCTTGAACAGCGATGGTGCTGGCGGCGACCGCACCAATGAGAAGCTGACCTTCTGCACCAATGTTCCAAACGTTGGCTTTGTAGCAGAGAGCCAAGCCGACAGCGCACAGCAGCAATGGCGCTGTTTTTACCATTAGCTCGCCCAAATTATAGGGGTCGGTAAGCGGTTGGACGACAAACACGTCCAATGCGTCTAATACACGAATATCCAGCGCATTGAACATTATACTGCTGACACACATAGTGAGTACGATGGCTAATACTGGAGACAGCCACCCCATTAATGCAGAACTTTCTACTCTAGGCTCGACCTTAAGCATGAGCGATATCCTTACGTTCAACGAATGCACCGGCCATCCATTGGCCAATGGTTTCTTTATTCAGTTTATCGACGGGTTCAATAGGCGACAGTTGCCCTTCATACAGTGCGCCAATGCGATCGCAAATCATGTATAACTCGTCTATGTCCTCAGACACCACCAACACACTTGACCCAGCATCGCGAAGGGCAATCAGGTTACGGTGAATGGCACTCGCTGCCGCAATATCTACGCCCCATGTGGGGTGGGCACACAGCAATAGTTTTGGCGTCTGTTCTATCTCTCGTCCGATAATGAATTTTTGAAGGTTGCCCCCAGATAAGCTTTTGGCCTGAGCAGTGTCGCCCGAGCACTTAACTTGGTGGCGCTTGATTAATGTTTGAGTCAATGCTTTCAGTGATTTTTTTGCAATCAGACCAAAACGGATAAAGCGGTGACTGTTTGTCAAAAGCGTATTGTCTATAAGAGACATCTCTGGCACCGCGCCTTGACCTAACCGATTGGTTGGCACGTGAGTGATCCCTTTTAATCGGCGTTGATGAGGATCCAACTGACCAATCTGGGCGTCCATAAACACAATGGATTCATTTGGGATACGAGCATCTTCGCCGCTTAGCGCTTCCAGTAAGTCGTCTTGTCCATTTCCGGCGACACCTGCAATGCCAATGATCTCGCCTTGCTTAATCGATAAGTTCACATCAGTAAGTCCGCAACCAAATGGGTGAGAAGCTGCCAGCGTGAGTTGGTGGGTGCGTAAAAGCTCGTGTTGTGCGTGCTTTTTAGTAAATGAGGTGGTGATCTCCGCTTCGTCGCCCACCATCATGCGGGCGATACTGGCGGAGGTTTCTTGCTTAGGATTACAGTGTCCGCTCACTTTACCGCCACGCAGTATCACCGCTCGATCACATAGCTCGGTCACTTCGTTGAGTTTGTGGCTGATAAACAAAATGGAGCTGCCTTCAGAGGCCAACTGACGCAAAACACGAAATAGCCCAGCTACCTCCAAAGGGGTTAAAACAGAAGTGGGTTCATCCAAAATAAGCAATTTTACATCTTGAATGAGGCAGCGAACGATTTCTACACGTTGACGTTCGCCAATGCTTAAACTGTGCACGTAGCGATCGGGGTCGACGTGTAAATCGTATTTTTGGCTAATGGTGTTAATGCACGCGGAGAGATCTTCAATATCGCGTAAAAATTCTTTGTCGAGCCCAAGCGCAATATTTTCTTTAACCGTCAGGGTTTCGAAAACCGAAAAGTGTTGAAAAACCATACCAATACCTAATGCACGAGCTTGGTTGGGAGATCGAATTGATACTTCTTTGTTTTCCCACAAAATAGCCCCATCGTCAGGTCGATTCACCCCATAGATCATTTTAACTAAGGTTGATTTTCCAGCTCCGTTCTCACCAAGAAGCGCAACGATTTCGCCTTTTTTAATGTCGAAACTGACATTGTCGTTGGCGATTACCCCCGGAAACAATTTACTCAGATTCCACAATTCAATCAGTGGTGTAGAGTCCATGATGACACACTCCCTTGTGCTTACTTTTTGTAACAATGGACTAATTAATGCAATAACTTGACCAAGTGTTCAGAAATGGCATTTGGGGGCTTTGTTGTTCATTTGTTGTGAAAATGTGTCACCCTCTGGTGCAGCTGCACGATGTTGGTGCGATGTTTTGACCTACAAAGAGTCTAGATGGTTGAGTATTCGCAGAGCGATAAAAATTTTTTAATCGCCTTTTGTTCGAATAGGCAATCACTCTTGGAGTGATGAAATACTTGACACAATTTCGCGGTTTATAGATGGTAATGATCTACCGAGACTATGTGATACGATAGCGATAAGGGTTTGAAAAGCAGATGGAAAGTGTTCTAAAAGCAAGTGGTACCATACGTCAACGCAACGAAGCACGCATTTTACAAGCTGCCGCTAAACAGTTTGCTAAACATGGATTTAAAGGGACGTCGTTGCAAGCAATCGCCGATTGTGTGGACCTACCCAAAGCGAATATTCTTTACTATTTCAAGTCGAAAACAGGGTTATATAAAGCGCTCCTTAGCGACATAATGGATATGTGGAATCAGGGGTTTAGCGCCGATAAAGCCCAGCAAGACCCTGCGGCTGTGCTGCGAACCTACATTGAGCAAAAGATGCAATACAGCCGTTCACACCCGCTTCATTCCAAAATATTTGCTATGGAAATTATACAAGGTGCTCCAAACATACGAGATGTCCTTGAACGACCGATGATCCAGTGGACCCACCACCAACATAGCGTGATTGAAAGCTGGGGCGAACAAGGGCTAATGGCCAAAATAGACCCGTACTACCTGCTGTTCATGATCTGGGGCACAACCCAGTTTTACGCCGATTTCGACACGGAAATTACCTTATTAAAAGGTCGAGAATTATCCGACGATGAGTTTTTACAGGCGCAAGAATTTACCGTAAGCACCATTTTACGAGGACTAAATTTAGCGGTTTCGAGCTCTTAAAATTAATTTCCTGAACAATTGGTCAGATTTTTGCTTAACCAACTGATAACAAGTTTGAAATGAAGTGCAAATCCAACAGACAAGTCAATGTCTTGGTGAGCGATTCAGTGTTAATGGTTAGGAGCAGTGATGACCAATCAATACCCAAGGGATCTCATAGGCTATGGAGAGCTTCCCCCAAACCCTCATTGGCCATTTGATGCGAAAATAGCGCTGCAATTTGTAGTGAATTATGAAGAGGGCGGAGAAAATTGTGTTCTTCATGGTGACGAGGGCTCAGAGCAGTTTTTGTCAGAAATTGTCGGAGCCGAGTCATATTCCGATCGTCATTTAAGCATGGAGTCGATATATGAGTACGGCAGTCGAAGTGGATTTTGGCGCTTACATCGATTGTTTAATCAATACCAAATTCCCGTTACTGTGTTTGGAGTGGCCACCGCATTAGAGAGAAATCCAAGCGCTGTCGCTGCAATGCAGCAGTCTAATTGGGAGATTGCTAGTCATGGCCTTCGCTGGATCCATTACCAGCACTTTACTGAGCAGCAAGAGCGCGAGCATATTGAGCAAGCGATTGAGATCCATAAGCGCGTAACTGGCAGTAAACCCAAAGGCTGGTATACCGGACGCACAAGCCCTCACACGCTCAAAATCATCGCAGAGCGAGACGACATTCTCTATTGCGCAGACAGCTACGCCGATGATCTGCCTTATTGGGATACCCAGTACAGTAAGCCATTGTTGATTGTTCCTTATACGTTAGACAGCAATGATATGCGATTTGCTACACCACAAGGCTTTAATACCGGTGAGCATTTCTTCCTATATTTGAAAGACGCCTTTGATGAGCTTTATCAAGAAGGGGCTGATTCACCTAAGATGCTTAGTATCGGCTTGCACTGTCGATTGGCAGGACGTCCTGGCCGATTGGCAGGATTGCGACGCTTTTTAGATTATGTGAAAGGATTTGATGATGTGTGGTGCACAACCCGAGAGGCGATTGCTGAGCATTGGTTAGCGGAGCATCCACATAATACCGCGTCATCGAAGTTGGTGGCGCCTTTAAAGCAAAACCATGTAGTTGCCGACTTGCGCAGTGCGATCCCACTAAAGGGAGAAGGCGTGTTATCGGGTCTGACGGTATCGGTGAAAGATCTGTTTGATGTTGAGGGGACAATCACGGGTGCAGGGTTGCCTATATGGGCAGAAACAGCGCAGCCAGCAACTCAGCATGCAGAAGCTGTAACAAGGCTGTTGGATTCTGGGGCGCAGTTGGGTGATAAGACGCAATTGGATGAATTAGCGTATTCCCTTGCAGGAGACAATAGTCATTATGGACTGTCACTCCACCCACACAGTGATAACCATCTGTCAGGTGGATCCAGCTCTGGCGCGGCAGTGTCCGTTGCCAGAGGAGAGTCTGACATTGGGCTTGCCAGTGACACCGGAGGCTCGGTAAGAGTGCCCGCGAGTTACTGTGGCTTATATGGCTTAAGGCCAACCCAGAACAGTATCTCGACCAAAGGAATGGTTCCGCTAGCACCTCGGTTTGATACCGTTGGGCTGCTGACTCGCGATATGCAGGCGCTCAAAAAAGCCAGCTGTGTGCTGCTCAATCACAATGAGCTGCAAACCTTGGCACTGCGTAAAAGTGTCGATAGGCCGCTGGCTTGGTGTGAGGCGCTATGGAGTGGTGTCGACGCTAAAACGAAACAGTTGTCGCGGAAACTTTTTAACACTTACGAAGGCGAAAAGATGCAACTCGACCCTCCAGTATTAGACAGTAAGCAGCGAGCAGCGTGTTTTTCAGTGTTGCAGGCGGAGTCTATCTGGCGTACGCACTACGAGTGGTTATCCGCGCATAAAAATAGTTTTGGAGAATCGGTTCGTCAACGTATTGATTGGGGAGAATCTATTCCTTTAACAAAGCAGATTCAAGCCGACAAATGGCTAAAACAGTGGCGTGATGCATTGCCATTTTGGTTACCCAAAGGTGTGGTGTTGATGTTACCCACAACCCCAACTACTGCCCCAACAGCAGAGAGTCTGTTATCTGCCCATGGTACGGCCAACAATAATTCAAGAGAGCAGTTATTAGGATTGACAGCAATAGCAGGTTTAAGCGGTTGGCCTCAGTTAAGCTGCCCAATTCTGCCTGCGAGTACACAACTAAAGTCTGATGTGATGGAAGGCAAAGTCAGCGTACATTCAATAAGTTTTTTAGCCCATCAACATCGAGAACTGGATCTGTTCGATATGGCGCAGCGTGTTCTACGCGTATAGTACAATAATTGGGCTTTTTTTAATCAAATCAAAGGAGTGAGTATGCAGCTAAGCCGCAACAAAACGGACAATGACACCCAATATCACGCCGCTGTAACTGCCCCTCATAAAAGTGCAGCTGCTGCAGGTGAACGCATTCTGCAACAAGGCGGTAATGCGATAGAGGCGTGTGTTGCTATGGCGAGCGCGCTGACAGTGGTGTACCCGCACATGACCAGTTTAGGTGGTGACGGCTTTTGGATGATCCATAAACCGGGCGAGGCGCCGATAGCACTTAATGCCGCGGGCAAAAGTGCGCTGGAACTTGGTCAATGCGAGTTTGGCGCGCATTTACGCGGCCCCAAAATTGCCTTGACCACAGCCGGCGCGGTATCGGGTTGGAAAGAGGCGTTACAGCGTTTTAAAGGCTCGCTTAGTCTGGACAAAATATTTGAACCGGCGATCTTGTTGGCTGAATCTGGTTTTGAAGTAACGGAGACCTTAAAGGCAGGCATTGAGAAGCTGCATACTGACTACCCAAGCAGCAACTTTACGCAGGTGTTTATGCCCAATGGCGTGGTGCCAAGCGTGGGAGAGAAGCTTTGCTTGCCGGCACTTGCCCAGACTTATCGTCGCTTAGCAAGCGATGGATTGCAAAGCTGGCTAGATGGCGAGCTTGCCAAAGAGAATGCCCACTTTCTGAAAGAGCAGGGCAGTCCAATCCGTTTTCAAGATCTCTGTGATACTCGCGCAGCGTGGCAAACTCCATTGTCCATATCGACTCAATGGGGGGCGTTTTTTAATTTGGCTGCGCCCACACAAGGCAGTGCATCACTGTCGATCGTTGCGTTGTTGGACAAGTACATTAGCGCCAAATCAGTCTCACAAAGCCATTCTCAAAGTGCAACCGGTGAGGAAGAACTGCTGCATCTACTTATCGAATCCGTTAAGCAGGCATTTGATTGGCGTAACCAGCACTTGGCGGATAGTGATGCGTGCCGGGAAATGCAGCATCAGCAATTGAGCGACGCTGTTTTAAATGGACAGCTCACGAGTATTACTGACAAAGCCGCACCTTGGCCATCACCGGGCCCCATTGGCGATACCGTGTGGATGGGTGTCGTTGACAGTGAAGGGCTCGCAGTGAGTTATATTCAAAGCATCTACTGGGAGTTTGGCAGTGGTTTGGTTAATCCAGCGACTGGAGTGGTGTGGAATAATCGTTCACTAGGCTTTAATGTTGACCAAACACACCCTAACGCTATAGCACCAAACAAGCAACCGATGCATACTCTTAATCCTCCTATGGCATTGCTTAACGATGGCTCTCGTTTAATTTATGGCACTATGGGTGGTGAGGGGCAACCGCAAACTCAAGCGGCCATTATTTGGCGACATCTCGTGCAAGGCCAACCATTAGAAGAGGCCATTAGCGCTCCAAGATGGTTGTTAGGCAAAACATGGGGCAAATCGGAAGATAATCTTAAATTGGAGCAGCCACTTTTTGACCTCTATGGGACTCATCTGATTAACAGAGGTCATGATGCGGTTGCTGCGCCAGCATTGGCTGAGTTTTTTGGTCATGCCGGAGCGATTCACGTAAGTGACACCGTCACACGATGTTCGAGTGACCCACGCAGCGATGGTGCTGGGATCCTCGTCAGTCAATTATTACAAGGTAATTCATAATTCATGGAACAACTTACACTACTTTTACCGGTGTTTTTTGCACTGGTCGCGACGGGTATTGTCGCAGGAATTTTAGCGGGCTTACTGGGTGTCGGCGGTGGCATTGTTATTGTGCCGGTGCTGTACTTTTTGTTCCAAGGGTTTGATGTGTCTCCTGTTTCAGCGATGTTAATTGCGACTGCCACGTCGCTAGCCACCATTGTACCAACCTCTATCAGCTCTATACGTTCGCACCATAAAAATGGCAATGTTGACTGGGACCTGATTCGTTGGTGGGCGCCGTTCGTCACCGGAGGGGTGATCTGCGGCAGCTTAATGGTCGCTAAAATTGGTGGTCCATGGTTGACCGGATTGTTTGGTGTAGTTGCGACGGTTTCGGCAGTAAACATGCTGTTTCGTGCCAATGCAGCACCCTTGTCAAAGCAACTTCCCGCTAAGGCGGGACAAGGTGTAATGGGCACTGTCATCGGATGGCTTAGCTCCATGGTGGGCATTGGTGGTGGTACGTTAACCGTACCGACACTCACTGCTTGCAACTTTCCAGCGCACCGCGCAGTAGGCAGCGCAGCAGCCGTAGGGCTTCTAATTGCACTGCCGGGTGTGATCACCATGCTGTTAGTAGGCACAACGCCTGATGATGCCCCCTTTGGCAACGTCGGGTTAGTCAACTGGTTAGGCTTTGCCTGTATCGTGCCGTTAACGGTGGTGTTTTCCCCAGTGGGCGCTCGAATAGGCAAAGCACTCGACAGCGTGATGCTCAAAAAGGTGTTTGCGGTGACGTTGGCCTTTACTGGCATCCGAATGCTAATCCAAGTCTTATAGCCATTCTTATTTGACCAGATGACCAGATGACCAGATAAACAGGTGCACTCGTGCACCCAAGTAAAAACGATTAGAAGAACAATAAGGAAATAACATATGGACATGTTTGAACGTTTATCGCCTGCGCCGCGTTTGTTAATGGGGCCAGGGCCGATAAACGCATACCCAAGAGTATTGCAAGCCATGAGTAATCAGCTCATTGGCCAATTTGACCCTCAGATGACCGATTACATGAACCAGACTATGGCGCTGTATCGAGGCATTTTTCAAACCAATAACGAAGCGACGGTTCTTATTGATGGTACAGCGCGTGCCGGTATCGAGGCAGTATTAGTCTCTTTGATTGAACCTGGTGACAAAGTATTGGTGCCGATATTTGGTCGATTTGGCCATCTATTAAAAGAGATCGCGGAACGCGCTGGTGCACAGGTTATTGCCTTTGAGGTGCCTTGGGGAACGGTTGTACCGGAGTCCACCATCGAATCTGCCATTAAGACCCACCGGCCGAAATTATTGGCACTGGTTCAAGGTGATACATCGACCACAATGTTGCAACCGCTTGCCGAAGTTGGCGAGATCTGTCACCGACACGGAGTGTTATTTTACTCTGATGTAACGGCGTCCATCGTAGGAAATGAGCTCAAAAGCGACGAGTGGGGACTGGATGCTGTTTCCGCCGGTCTTCAAAAGTGTTTGGGCGGTCCTTCGGGCTCGGCGCCCATTACATTAAGTGAAAAAGCCGTCTCTCTAATTCGCTCACGTAAACACATTGAAGAAGGGATCCGTACCGATGATCATATTAGTGGCAGTAACAGTCGAATAGCGTCTAACTATTTTGATATTGGTATGGTGTTGGACTATTGGGGAAGCGAAAGGCTTAACCACCATACAGAAGCTAGCAGTATGTTGTATGCGGCGCGCGAGTGCGCGCAGCTTAACTTGCAAGAGGGCTTATCTAAGGTTATTGAGCGTCACCAACGTGCTGGCGCGGCGATGAGCGCAGGGCTCACTTCGATGGGGTTAACGCTGTTTGGCGACCAAAGCCATAAAATGAACAATGTAGTTGGTGTTGTTATCCCTAGTGGCATTGATGGTGAGGCTTTGAGAGTCGCGATGCTTACTCAGTTTAATATTGAAATAGGCACCTCGTTTGGACCTCTGCACGGCAAAATCTGGCGCATTGGCACAATGGGGTACAATGCTCGCTTAGATACTGTACTCACTACATTGGTCGCTTTGGAAGCGTTGTTAACGCAGGCTGGGGTTCCCGTAAATCAAGGGGCGGCGTATCCGAGTGCTCTTGCAGAGTTTTCTTGTTCACGACATGCTGTTGATGGTGTGAACCACACATCACAGGCTACTGCTACTGAGGAGGGTTAAATGAACGAAACGTTAACTTCTCTAGACTCAATCACTGCAGACGCTAACAGCTCAATGACTAACGAATTGGCCGCGCGAGCATTAGATTACTGTGAGCAGTTGGCTTTGTTAACTCAGACGCCAGGCCAAGTCGACCGTCGATACCTCACCAAAGAGCATCAACAGGCTAACCAAACACTGGTTGAGTGGGCAAGTGAGTATCAACTCAGTAGCTGGCAAGACGCAGCGGGCAATCAATGGCTTAGATTGCCAAGTGCTAATACTAATGCCAAACGTCTCATTATAGGCTCTCATACCGACAGCGTTCCCAATGCAGGAAAGTACGATGGGGTATTGGGCGTGGTGCTTGGGTTGGTCATTTTACAGCAGTTGTCCAAGCAACAATCGCAGTTTGACTATCATATCGATGTTGTTGGTTTTGGGGACGAAGAAGGCACCCGCTTTGGGTGTACGTTACTGGGAAGCTCAGCCATCGCTGGTAAGTGGAACCCTGCTTGGCGAGAGCTTACCGATGCTGACGGTGTAAGCCTTGCCCAAGCGATGCACGAGTTTGGACTCGATGCGTCTAAAGTCTCTCGTGCCCACGTCGACAGCAATGAAGTACTTGGCTATGTAGAACTGCATATTGAACAGGGGCCTGTGCTCGAAGAGAAAGATTTGTCGTTGGCGGCGGTGTCTTCGATTGCTGGCGCGAGACGCTTTGACATTGAAATTCATGGCCATGCTGGGCACGCAGGAACAGTCCCTATGGCATTGAGAAGCGATGCGCTAGTGTGCGCTAGTCGATGGGTCGAGTCGGTGTACCAACGAGCAATGCAAACCGCTCACAGCGACCATCCTGTAGTGGCCACGGTGGGTAAAATGCAGGTGATGCCAGGAGGGGTAAATGTTATTCCTGGTAGTGTGGTGTTAAGCTTGGATATTCGAAGTAGCAGCGATGCGGCTCGAGATGCGGTCATCGAATCACTACAACAGGATTTAGAGCAGCTGTGCTCTGAGATGCCCAATGGCCGTTTAAAATGGCTTCAAACCCACAACGCAAGTGCTGTAGCTTGCGATCCTCTTATGATGAAGCGCGTGCTCACAATAATGGAACAGTTAGGTGAGTCATCGACTTGCTTAGTGTCTGGGGCAGGGCACGACGCAATGATATTGGCCGATAGAATGCCGGTTTCAATGATCTTTATGCGTTGCGAAGGGGGAGTGAGCCATCACCCAGCCGAATCGGTAACTCAGCACGATACTATGAAGGCAGTGCAATCACTGCTGCTCCTCGTGGAATCATATGCTCACCAGTGATTATGCTTGTCCGCTGATCTAAAGTGGTTCATCGCTTGGCTTAGTGATGTGGATTGTGAGTGTCACTTTTAGGAAATTTCCGCAATAGCGGCTATGAATTACTGTATCTAGCCGTTAAATACGTTAATTTTGACTATCTTGAAATGTTTACACTTGGGAAAAGGAAAGTCGTCATGAGAGCCCTAAAATACGTAGTCACAATCATCTCGTTGTTAGTCAGTTTTTCCAGCTTTGCTGCGCTAACGGCCACTAAAGTTGAAAATTGGATGGCAGCGATACCGGCAATTGAGCAGTGGTCCAGTGATAACGGCGACATTCTCGAGCAATTTGATTCTAAAGTTCAAGGATTGAGCGACGAAGAAGCAGAGGCAATGCTCAAAAAAGAGTCATTTTATCCTGAGTTTTCAAAAATGATTAGTGGGTATGGCTTCGATAGCATAACCGAACTCAAAGAGACCAGTTTCGAAATATTTGGTGCGGCGATGAGCCCCGAGATGGTCGCTCAAATGGAGGAAGGTCTTGCGCAATCAGCCGCCATGCTTGAGAGTGAATACGCAAACGAGGCGATGAAGGAAAATATTGAAGCTGGCCAAGCGGCCATTACTTCGTTACTCGAATACGCCAAACAAACCACCGACTCCGACCGTGAAGCTATTGCGCCTTATCTCACTGAAATAGAGCAAATGATGAATAACTGATCACGAATACGCAAGCAGCAGGGATAACAGCTCCTGCTGCGAGTGGGTGTTTGTCTTTCGCAGCAATACTTTAATGTATTTGCGAGTCGTTTCGTAACTCACCTCCATACGTTGCGAAACTCGCTTTCCAGATAGACCTTGCGCTAAATAGCATAAGGTTTGATACTCTCGCTCGAAAAGGTTAAACATTGGTTTTGTTCAATTAATATCGCGTGGGGTTGGCATAATTAGTGTTCTCCATTATTGCCTCTGTTTAGCCCATTCTAGCAGCGCCTCTAGCATCGCCTTCGCTTTCGCCGGTTGTCCAATACGACTGGGATAGACGACATACATGCTTGAGTGTTCGATATTCAGCTTTGGGCTTACCTGTACGAGCGTTCCATTTTCTAGTTCATTTCTCACCATGCCTTTTGGCATCACACCAAAGCCAATATCGGCTTTGATCGCCTCGATGGTTGCACGGGCATTATTGGTGATTAAGCGATGAGTCAGTGGGACCTTGGTGCCTTGCCAGTACAACTGTTGATTACCTTTATGAGTTCGTGAGGTGTGAGCCCCCACTACACCCACGCTAGGTAACGCGGATATTTCAGCGATCGATTTTGGGTAGCCGTGGGTATTCATAAACTCGGGTGTCGCAACAGCAATCCATTGGGTGTCGAACAGTTTTCGATACACCAATGAACTGTCTGCAATATCGTTAAACTCAAAGCGTACGGCGAGATCACACCCTTCTTCTATTAAGTCAATATCGTTATCGGTTTGAATGATCTCCAAGCTTACTTGTGGGTAAGCATTTAAAAATGGGGTGATCACCGAGTCGATGACCACATCCAAAAAATTATGGGGTACCGCTACTTTTAAGTAGCCAGAAGGTACTTGATTCAGCTCAGCAATGTAGTTGTCTGCTTGGTTTAACGCATTGAGCGCATCCAAACAATAGTCCAGATATTGTTCGCCAGCAGGAGTCAGCAGCACCGAACGTGTTGTGCGCTGTAAAAGGCGGATGTTCAATCTATTTTCTAACTGCTTCACCTTGCTACTGGCAGTGGACTTTTCAATGTTTAATGCTTGCGCTGCCTTGGTAAAGCTTTGCAGTTGAGCGACTTTGGCAAAAATACGGATTTCGTTTAGATCATTGTTCATATTTGAAAACAGTGCGTTGTATTTATTTGGTATTGTTGATTCTGGCTGCTAATTCATAATTGTGCAATACAGAGTGACAAGGAAAACAATTATGGATATCAAACAACAATCAACGCGCTACGACTTGGGCTATCGACTGTTACACTGGGTTATGGCGTTTCTGTTCGTACTTATGTTATTGGCCGGGCAAGGGTTTGCTAGCGCAACCACAGAGGCCGATCGCTTAGTAATGCTCACAGGCCACTCAAGCATAGGCAGTCTAGTGATCATATTACTGCTAATAAGGCTAACTAAACGGTTTGTTATTCGCTCCCCAAGACCGGTGCACCCTTTACCTAGTGCACAACGAGCGGCCGCACTCACCATGCAATACGCGTTGTATCTGTGCATGATAGCCATTCCAGTTACTGGTATTTTGACCGCGCAGCAACATGAATTGGCTGTGAATGTATTTGGGACGTTTAACCTGAGTAACGCCTCAGTTGACGGTTACAGTGAGTCAACATTCATGTCGATGCGTTCGCTCCATGAATCGGCTGTTAGCAGCTTCAAGCTACTACTCATTGGACATATTGGAGCAGCGCTGTTTCATGGTTTTGTGAAAAAGGATGGGGTGCTGCGGTCGATGTGGTTTAAGCGAAATAAAAAACAGCGGCAAGCGGATGTTCAGAAAAGAAGAGCATTGTGATTACGCCAAAAAAGCCTCTCGATGAGAGGCTTACTATTATATAGGGAGGCTGTGTCTTATAGGGTATTGGCTAAACAGAATTAGCTTAATGCCAAAAGAACTTTTTCTATTTTGGCATTTGGTATTGCAAGTAGATTATCCCCTACATACCATTCAATTTTTGACTGCATAGGGTTATCGGTTCGCTGCGGGTTACCAATCCAAACTCCGTGCTCTTTGGCCAAGGTATCGCGAATGTTGACAGCGCTCTCATAGCTGTGAGGCAGATAAAGGTGCAACATGTTCGCGTTTGGTTTCACTGGCACGGGTTGCAATGTGGGGTAGTGGTTGAGCAGTTGGTAAAGCTCTTGGGTACGCTTAAAGAGGTCTGGCATGGCGTCGATACGTTGGTCAAACTGCATCATTGCTGATACCACGTAAGGTGTTCTATGGTACAAGTTGCCACCAACACGCTGCATCCACACTTTTGCCGCATTAATCATAGATTGACTGCCGCACAGCATAGAGCCACCCATTCCACCTATGCCCTTATACAGTGAGACATAGGTGGTATTGAATCCTGAGCAGATCTCTTTATAGCTTTTGTCGTAAAAGGCTGAGCATTCCCACAATCTTGCGCCATCCATATGCATGTGAATATTGTTGCGACGGCAGTGAGCTTTGATTTCTTGTAGCTCTTCCCACACTGGAAGTTGTCCACCGATTTCCCTCATCGGCAGCTCATAGAGGACCGCGGCTATCGGATCGACAATTTGAGCTAAGTCATTGGTTGTCCACGGTGAAAATCGGTGCCCGACAGGAAGGACATTGAAACGGTTTTGCAGTTGAAATCCTTGATTTTCATGCAAAAGAATGTGACTACTGCTGTGCATCACAACGTTGGACTTGCCCGATTGTTGGGTGACCATTTCCAGCAAAGTCGGTTGCGTCATAGTGCCAGAAACGACGAACATCGCGGCTTCATAGCCTAAAAGTGTCGCAATTTTTGATTCAAACTGTTGCAGTGTTGCTCCATCACCGTAAACGTCATGGTCGACTTGGTGCTTTTCACACCACGCGGCCATTTGCTCAAAATGTTCGGCAGGTGTTGGCTCGGCATTTCCTGGAATATGAATAGAGCACTGATTTTTTAGCTGTTGTGACATGGTGATTTAACCTGAAGCTTGATGGTTTAAGGTATTAGATTGCGTAATTCAATTGTGTTGAGTCGCTGAACACTTTTTGCGTTGGGTTGAGTCACAGCGCTCATCATAGCTGTTGCGACATCTTCGCCAGAAATAGGCACATACTTTTTCAACCCTGCAACCATAAGTGGCTCTATCCACTTAGATACCCGTTGAAGTAATACTTCGTCTTTGCGAGTGGTTTCTCGCTCACCCGATAAGGGGCCCGGCTGGGCAAACACTAAGCTGTCAAAGCCCAAGGCTTTGACTTCTTGTTCCATCAACCCTTTACAGCGAAGGTAGTGCGATGCTGATTTGGCATTCGCGCCAATGGAGGACACGACAGCAAGGTGGCGAACGCCAGCAGTTTTCATTTGCTCGGCAATATTCACGACCAAGTGGCGGTCAATGGCTTCGAGCGCGTCTTTAGAGCCCGCTTGCTTTATCGTTGTCCCAAGGCAAATAAACCCATAGTGATAAGTGGTTTCAGTACCTGGCTCGACTGGCACAGCCAGTGGGGAGTGTATCGCAACCTGTAACTTTTCTGCCTGAAAAGGTAACGGTCGTCTGCTAAGCGCAGTCACACTGCAAACATTGGGCTCTAGTAGCAACTGCTTAATAACTGAAGAGCCAATTAAGCCCGTGCTACCGGCAACAATGACAGTGGAATTTGACGGGAATGTCATTGAATATCCTTGTTGAACTTAGCTCGCGTGTTGGGCGAGGTCTATGACTAAAAAGTGGCTGGAAATTGACGGATCGTCTGACCAATGATGTCGAGCGTTTCTTGGTCCAAAACAACGTCAAATGCAGCGATATCTTCAATGAGTTGCTGCTTTGAGGTTGCGCCAATAATAGTCGACGTGACGCCGTCGACTTGCTTGCACCACGCCAGCGCCAATTGTGCAGGCGTAAGATTGGCTTGCTTAGCAATGTTTACGTAACACTCGACGGCTTGATGAGTTTGAGGCGTATCTCTGTGTAGACCCCGCGGATTGCTGATTGACCAGCGACTGCCTTCGGGGCGGGCACCATTTGCGTATTTTCCGCTTAAGACACCACTTGCAAGCGGTGACCAAGGTAAGTAGGCAACATTCTGATGCACGCACTGTTCAATAAGATAAGGCCAATCTTTTAGGCTCAGTAAGTTAAATTCATTTTGAATAGAGACCATTTTG
The DNA here is from genome assembly GCF_016900875.1 of Vibrio ulleungensis. Classification (GTDB taxonomy): domain Bacteria; phylum Pseudomonadota; class Gammaproteobacteria; order Enterobacterales; family Vibrionaceae; genus Vibrio; species Vibrio ulleungensis. The sequence continues at coordinate 316,456 of NZ_JAFEUM010000002.1, read as the reverse complement.
GGGAGGCCGTGCGTCTTAGAAAGCTCTAAATAAGTGGTTATCCCCCAAGTGGTTTCGTCTGAAAGGCCGACATGACGGATTTTACCCATTTTTACGCAGTCATCGAGAGCATGTAATATCTCCAGCATTTGGTTACGTTCGTGCTGAGGATCAACGTCCGTAAACCGAATTTGACCGGGCCACTGCTTGCCAAAATGGGGAGAAGTTCGATTTGGCCAGTGCAGTTGATAAAGATCGATGTAGTCGGTTTGTAATCGCTTTAGAGACTGGTCAACGGCTTGAATAACCGCTTCGCCAGTAATAGGTCCGCCATTTCGAACCCAAGGAAGACCCGTCCCCGCAATTTTTGTAGCGATAGTTAGGTCTTTACGTTGGTTTTGGTGTCTTGCGATCCAATCACCAATAATGGCCTCTGTTGTGCCGTATGTATCGGGAGTAGGGGGCACTGCATACATTTCTGCTGTATCGATGAAGTTCACCCCTTGCGCCAATGCGTAGTCAATTTGCTGATCCGCATCGGTCTGGTTGTTTTGTTTACCCCACGTCATACTACCAAGGCAAATATTCGACACGTTAATATCGCTGCTGCCTAGTTTCACATAATCCATTCTGGCTTCTCCTTGCTGGTGTATCACTACGTTAGCACAATTGATTGTGCCAAGCGTAGCTAAAGCGGCATAACTCGGTTTCGACCCAGTTGTTTCGCTTCATACAGCAATTTGTCCGCTCGCCCAATCAATGACAGCGCACTTTCTTTTTCGTCTATCTCGGCAACGCCAAACGACGCGGTAATAGAGGAAACACTGCGGCCACTTTGCTTGTCTTTAACCGCGATTTTCTCAATCGAACGTCTTGCAGTTTCGGCATAGTGGCGAGCAATGCGCAAATCTTTGTCTGGTACTATGAGTGCAAACTCTTCACCACCATAACGATACGCACTAATGCCTTCACGACTCACGGCTTTTAGTCGATTGGCGACGGCACGGATCACCGCATCACCAAGTAAGTGACTGTAGTCATCATTCAGCTTTTTAAAGTGGTCCAAATCCAGCAGAACTAGACTGAACGCATCACCACTTGCGCAAAGCATCTGTATATCTTTGTCAAACGCTCGGCGATTGTACAAGCCAGATAAGGCATCAAACAAAGCATCCTTTTGGACTTCTTGAAGCTGCTGTTTAAGTTTGGCAATTTCGCTGGTTGCGTTGTTTAGTTGGCTAGTGAAAAAGCTGGTGGAATGGCGTATTGATTTTGACTCTTTTACCAGCAGCCGAACGGTGTCCATAACCTGGTCCATCGATAGGCCTTCGTTTTCCACACGCTCGAGTTGGGCGAAGCTGGTGTCTATTTTTTGTGAAAAATCGGAGCTGTCTAATAGTGTTGTGTTCATGGTGCTCGATAACTCGGCTACCATAAGTTCTAGGTTTCTTTTTAGCTCATCAAAACTGGTTTCTTGCGTACCGGCTATGTACTGTTTATAGAGTGTTTCGTTGGTACTTGGAGTGCACGGCTTCTTTTCTTTGACAATTGAATCTAATGAACTGTTTAGGTCTGGGTTAGACTGTTCAACATAGGTATACCACAGTGCATAATTGGGCGGCGTAGCGGCAACTTTATGCTGCATCATCAATGGAACAGTTTGCTTTAATATATGTGTTGCTTTGGCGATGTCGTCTTGGCTCATTTGAAGTCCATATAGCTCAGAGCGGTCTTTAGTTATTGTTATAGTATTCCATACGTTTACAAATTGACACCGCTGAGGCTAGATTAACCTTATATTCTTTACGTATATCACGCCAAATTAGTATTGAAGCGTGAAATTTTTTGGTTCGCTATCCTTTAGGCGTGCGATTGCATGCGCAATTACGAAGCTGTAAGGTGGAATGCTCTCAGAATATGGCTTCTTCAAATTGTTCATAAGGCATTGGTAAAATGATTAAATTGATCGCTCTAGATCTCGACGGTACGTTACTAAAAAAAGACAAGACAATTTCACCTCGTACACAAAAGGCCCTTGCGGATGCACACGCTAAAGGCGTAGAAATTGTGTTGGCGTCGGGCAGGCCTAATGTTGGTATCGCACCGATATGGGAACAGCTCAAGATAGCGTCGAAACCCAATTACATGATCAGCTTTAACGGCGCATTATCGAGTAATTTGACTAAGGATAAAACGTTACTGAGCAAAGGTATCACAGGCAAAGACGCGAAGATGATCAAACAAGAAGTCGATAAACTTGGCTTGAGTATGCACGCATTCTCGACCGTCCACGGCGTCATTACACCTCGTCACAACCCTCAAACCGCTCATGAAGCTAAAGTAAATAAAGTCGATGTCACTGAATATAACTTTGATGACTTAGAAGATGACCATCCGATCATCAAGGTATTAATGGTCAGTGAACCAGAGCGTTTGACCGATGGAATTGCTAAGTTACCCAATCATTTGGCCGAGCAGTTTACTTTGGTACAAAGTGCACCCATCTTTTTTGAGTTTTTAAACCCAGAAGTGAATAAAGGGGTGGCATTAAAGGCCATCGCTGAAGACAAAGGGATATCGATGGACGAAGTTTTAAGCTTTGGCGACGCTGGTAACGACAGAGCGATGTTGCAGATGTCCGGCGTAGGTGTTGCGATGGATAATGCGGATGAGGACACTAAGGCCATTGCGGACAGAGTGACGGCGAGCCATGAAGACGATGGTATCGCGCTGGTTGTTGAAGAACTAATCCTTTCTTAAAACAGAGGCTTAATACAAAATGGTGTTAAAAAAAATGGCTCAGCTAATGCTGAACCATTTTTTAGGATTCATCTTTCGCCGCTTTGTTTCTTGCCGCTTCGGCGCGAATTTCGTCAGCCACGATTTTAATCGCTTGGCCGGTGCTGATACCTTCCGACATCATTTGCTGGATTTTTTCTACCGCTTGCTGCTGTTCTTTGTGAGAAAGCTGGGGAAGATCATCAAACATATTTGTGCTCCTATGTGTATGACGGCGCACTATAGTATTAATCGTCGCCAGTATCAATGCCGCGTTGACGCCAGTTTAACTGTCGCCATCTGCTGTTAGTGCGTCTGTGAACTCAAAGCTCCTAGCGCAATCAAAAGCAGAACCAAAAATGCTGCCTAAAGCTTGTGTGTTTTAGGCTATACTGCCGCACAAAATCAATTCCCATTTCCAAGGCACACATGTACCAACTTTGTTTTTCTCTCGATCAGTTTTTAGAAACCTACTGGCAAAAGAAACCCACAATCATCAAGCAAGGCTTTCAACAGTTTGTGGACCCACTCTCTCCCGATGAGTTGGCAGGTCTAACTCTGGAAGAAGAAGTTGACTCTCGCTTTGTGTCAAATATTGACAGTCAATGGATTGCTGAGCATGGGCCGTTTTCTGAAGAAAAGTTTGCCGAGCTTCCCGAAACAAACTGGTCTTTTATTGTGCAAGCTGCAAATCATTGGCATCAAGGTGCTGCGCAATTGGTCGAACCGTTTAAAGGTATGCCTAACTGGTTGTTTGACGATGTAATGATCAGTTTTTCAACCAAGGATGGCGGTGTAGGCCCACACATTGATCAATATGATGTGTTTATCATTCAAGGTATGGGGCGTCGTCACTGGAGTGTAGGCGATAAAGATGTAGGTCAGTATACCGAAACAAACCTAAGCAGTGGGTTGCGTCAGATTGAATCGTTTGATCCAATCATCGAAGACGTGCTAGAGCCTGGTGATATTTTGTATATACCACCTGGTTTTCCTCATTGTGGATATGCATTGGAGCCATCACTTAGCTACTCGATGGGATACCGCTCTCCAACCGAGCAAGAGCTAGTCAGCAATTTTGCCGATTATGTGTTGGCACATGATGTGGGTAACGAGCACTGGCAGCAGCCTAATTTGTCCAAGCAGGCCCAATATGGTGAGATCAGTGCTTCTGCGCTCGATGAATTAACTGAAATGTTGACCAGCGCCTCTTACAATCCAGATATGGTTGGGGACTTTATGGGCTGCATGCTGAGTCAATCTAGGCATCAACTTAATATCGTTCCTACCGAGCAGCCATGGAACCCACAAGAGCTTGCAGAGTATTTGCAAGCGGGCAATGATCTTACAAAAGTATCGGGTTTGCGGGTGCTATTTCATCAAAACGATCGCAGCAAAGTGTTCATTAATGGTGAAGTCTTTGCTGTGTCACCATCAATGGTGGCTTGTGTGAATAGTATGAGTGATAAAGAAGTCCTCGCCATCGAGGATACCTCAATAGATGCTGAAGTATTAGAACTACTGTGCACGCTGTTAAACAAAGGGTATTGGTTTGCCGGTTAATGCCCACCAAAGCATTTTTCTGACCAGTTAATGACTTCGATTGGCATAACAGCCAATATAAAACCGCATTGCGAAGGATGGCAATGCGGTTGTATGCGTTATAAAAAGACGATTACGCGTCTTGATTTAAAATGAGCGGTTTAACTATGGGTCTTCCTGTTGCGTCAAAAAACAGGTTAGGTTTACTTTTACCGATCACTTTCCATATTAGTATTTGCCCCGCAACTTTCGCGAGAGTCAATTTGCTCGATTTTGGCAAGTGAGGATTGTTACCTTGTTGGTCTTCTGCTTGTTCACTGTACACAGTACCAATAACGGGTCCAAAGGTTTTCTCTAGGTTGTGCTCTGGTGCGATAAAACTTGGCAGTAAACCAATAAAGGGAATAGTGGGCTTAGGTACCGTACCAATTGGCGTATCACAACAAGAGGTGTACCAGCGATTCATACCTTTGGGGGTTAACCTCATGCAGGCGACATGTTCCATTCCTTTATCGATCCGAAAGTTAGAGGGCGCAACTTGCACTGCCTCCGAACCGCCAAACTCATCGAGCAATTCCTTTCCATGTTCGAACTGATTAGAAAACTTGCGGCAATCTTTACAGTAGCAGATCAAGCGATTACCACTTTTTGGGGTAACGTCTTTTAAGCGTCCTTGTACCTCTCCGCATTTACAGCTGAGCTTCACGTCGGTCATTTGCTGTCCCTAGGTTATTGTTATTGAAAGTAAACAAAATGCTTGTTGTGCAAAATACTACGGAACGGCGATCTAGGCAACTGAGGGCAACAGTCGTGATGGTAAGTGTTTTGACAGGCCACTCTTCTTGGTACACTCTGGGACTACATTATTTTGCATTCATCGAAAAGGTTCAAAAAGTATGTCGTTAATCGCAAAGGGAACGCTAAGCAAAATGAAGTCTAGCTTAGGTGGTGATGTTCAATACAGATTGCCTGTGGGCGAAGAGTTGGTTGAGCTTAATCAGTTTCTAGAAAAGCCGCTAACACTTGTGCACACAGGAAACATTTTTTGCTCGTCTTGTGGAAAAAAGACCAAGAAGAGTTACTCTCAAGGTCACTGCTTTGTGTGCATGAGAAAGCTGGCCAGTTGCGACATGTGCATAATGAAGCCCGAAACTTGCCATTACGACGTGGGGACCTGTCGTGAGCCAGAGTGGGGCGAAGAGAACTGCATGATTGACCACTATGTGTACTTGTCTAATACCTCAAGCCTAAAAGTGGGTATTACGCGGCATAACCAAATTCCAACACGTTGGGTCGATCAAGGGGCCACGCAAGGCTTGCCGATTTTTAAAGTGAAGACTCGCCATATATCGGGCCTAATCGAAATTGAATTGGCAAAGCAAATCTCAGACAAAACCAATTGGCGTACTCTGCTTAAACAAGACGGAGAGCCTATGGATTTGGCTGAGAAATTTTCCAAGTTATTGCCGCTGGTAGAAGATACGTTAACCGAAATCCGACAAAAGTTTGGAGACGATGCGGTGCAAGTGCTCAATGGAGAAACTACTGCCATCTCATATCCGGTGAATGAGCATCCCGTGAAAATCACTTCGCATAATTTCGATAAGAATCCCGAAGTGACGGGGACATTGAAAGGGATTAAAGGGCAGTACCTTATCTTTGATACTGGTGTTATCAATGTCAGAAAATTCTCCTCTTATGAAGTGAAAGTGTTTGCTTAGGTCAAGCTTATCGGCAAACACTATTACTTGAAATAGACGACGTACGCGCCCTCAATATGGTTATTTATTGAGGGCGCATTCGTTTAACGAGTTGAACTTGGGCATCGTGAAGCGGGCCGTCTTACACGACACTCTGCATACTTAAAACGGTATGGGTAATGTAAAGCCGCTGTCTTAATATTTCGTCAAAGTCTATAGTCAATATTGCTGCAACACCTGTTTGCAGACTAAACATTCATCAACGAAAAAAGGGACTTTTTTATGACTCACTCTATGTTTAAACTCTCATTGGTTACTGCGTGTATCTGTTTTTCTGGTCAAGTGTTTTCCCAGGCGCCAAAAGTTCCCACAGAGCCTCCTTACATTGTTTTAAGCAACAATCTGGATGAACCAAATGGCTATGGATTTTGCTTAGACACCTATGGACGCGGTCAATCTGAACTGATGCAAACGCACACTTGCAAACCCAAAGCGCCTGAGGGCTCACCGAGAAATCACTCTGGACATGACGTGAGATTTGAATACGATGCTAACACTAATAGGGTCCGCTCTTATGCGTATGAAGGCTTGTGCATGCAGGCACTTTTGGCCACAGGCAAAAGCGAAATCGCGTTACTCGATTGCAGTGAAGCAAAGCATCAGGGTTTTGAGTATCGAGAGGGTGACAGTACGTTCAGGCTTCAAGCAGACACAAGTTACTGCTTAACTGTTGTCGCGGAAACACAAGTTGCGGGCCCATGGGTCAAACGCGCGCTACAAATGATTCCATGTGATGAAGCAGAAGCCAGCGTTAAGCAGTGGACCGTCGTTCGTTAATGTCCATCGCCCGTTTTCCATCCTCTACCACAGATATTGTAAAAATTTCTTCTCCTATGTTAATGAATTGTTTATCTTGCTGGTAAGACCATTCAAGGAGGATGTGATGGCTGAGCAAAAGCGAGTGACTTACACCATTGACGAACAGGGGATTGCTACGGTTTGTTTGAATAGAGCAGACAAGCTTAACGCTATTGATATGGGGATGTTTCAGGCCGTAAATGCCACCACACGAGCCCTTAAAAAAGATCCGTCTGTGCGAGCTGTGATTGTGAAAGGCAACGGCAGTGACTTTTGTTCAGGGCTTGACGTTAAATCCATTCTTACCAGCAAAACCGACGCTATGAAGCTGCTCTTCAAATGGTGGCCATTTTCACCCAATGGAGCACAGCGTTTTTCATTAGGGTGGCGTGAGATCCCTGCTCCAGTGATTTTCGCTATTCATGGCCGCTGTTGGGGTGGTGGCTTACAACTTGCCAGTGGTGGGGATTTTCGTATTGCGACTCCAGACGCCAGCTTTTCTATTATGGAAGCAAAATGGGGGCTGATCCCTGATATGGGTGGCGCTATCGCGTTTAGGGAATTGATGCGCAAAGATCACACCCTTGAAATGGCCATGACCGCAAAAGAGATCATTGGAGAACAAGCCAAAGAATATGGTCTAGTTACCAAGATTGAGGAAGATCCCTTTGAAGCGGCTTACGCGTTAGCTTTAGAGTGCATCAATCGCTCACCCGATGTGCTCGCTGCAAACAAAAAGCTGTATCACAACACATGGTGGTCATCGCCAGGCAAAGCTTTGTGGCTTGAAACCTGGTATCAGATTAAGGTGGCACTTGGAAAAAATCGCGCTATTGCGGTTAAAAGGGAGCGCAAACCTGACGACAAGAAAGACTATATCGCTCGTCAGTTCAAGTAGACTGATTGCTTACAAACTTTGGCTTACAAACTCAGTAGTACCAAATTTGAGCTCACGAAATAGTGGCTAAGCAAAACAGTGTTATGCGCACCTCACTTCTTTATTGGAACGCCTTGGGGCACACTTTGAGCCCCTTGGGGATATCAACCCAGTCTAGTTTTTCTTGCGTCCAGATATGAGCGGTAGGTTCAAAAAGGTGAGCCGACTCGCTATCGACTGGCTTTAATTTGAGTTTAACCGTGGCTTGGTCGTCTGGATTGAAATGGTAAATCCGATTTCCACAATTAGGACAAAACTTAGCACTATTGGTATTGCCACTGTCCGAGCTACGTGACCATTCATCCATTTTACCACTGAATTCGATGTCGTCTTTCGCAATGATTGCGGTGACACTGTATGGGGCAGTAGAAAGCTTCTGACATTCGGTGCAATGACAGGCAAAAACTCCCTTTGGTTTGTTGTGCAATGTATAGCGCACTTGCCCGCACTGGCAAGATCCCTTAACCGGTTTTTGCATAGTGATGAAACCTCTGATTTATTTACGTTCGAGTTAACCTTATTTCAATAATAGAGTAAGAATGTTCATTGTGTTGCTAACGTGATTCAGTGCCTATCACTTAATTGCGAACAAGCAATTAATTCCTCGAGTAGTGGATGACATTTGGTGGCTTAGCGCAGTTGCGTTACTATACGGTCCCATTCTTTTTAGCGGCCTATTTTTTGGTTTTATGCTGACATCGTTAAAGTACATCCAAGGCTACCCAGAGCACATTACAACCCCAGTGACTCAGTTGGCCGAGTCCGGTAAGCTCACTCAGTGGTTCGAGCAAAAATACCCTCAGTCTCACCAGTTTAAGAGTGAAAAAGCACTGTTCGATTACGCGATGCAGCTTAAAAATCGCTATATGCGAAAAACAGCGCCGTTAAGCAAAGTGGTATACGACAACAAAATTCATTTAGTGAATAACGCATTGGGTCTGCACAGTTACGTTAGCCGAGTTCATGGCAGTAAAGTAAAAGCAAAAAACGAAATCAGAATATCAACCGTGTTTCGGGAAGCCCCAGAGCCGCTTCTAAAAATGATCGTGGTGCATGAGCTGGCGCACCTTAAAGAGAAAGAGCACAACAAAGCGTTTTATCAGCTATGTTGTCACATGGAGCCGGATTACCATCAGCTAGAGCTGGACGCGCGTTTATTTCTTATTTGCTTGGAGTTAAAAGGGTCATGAGCAACAATAAAACCAAAGCGACACTTTTAGTCTCCAAAAACAAATCCAAAGCGGGTTTGCACCCAAATAATCGCCATCAAGGTCGCTACCCAATGAAGGCGTTGTGCCAAGTGACCCCTGAACTGGGTGAACACCTAATCACCGCCAAAAGTGGTGACTTAAGCATTAATTTCTCCGATCCTAAATCGGTCAAATTACTGAATAAAGCGCTACTTGCGCACAGTTATGGTGTGCAGCAGTGGGATATACCTCAAGGGTATTTGTGCCCGCCTATCCCAGGGCGTGCCGATTATGTCCATCGTTTGCATGAAATGGTGTGTCGTGATCTCGACAGCAATGATGTGTCAGTAAACGCATTAGACGTTGGAACAGGGGCCAACTGCATCTATCCAATTGTTGGTGCGAGCCAGTATCGTTGGAACTGTGTTGGCTCAGACATCGACCCAGTATCAATCAATAATGCTCACAGCATTATAGAAAACAATATTCATTTGAAAGAGCACATTGAGTGTCGTCTTCAAGTGAATGATCGCCACTTCTTTACGTCGATTATTCAGCCCAAAGAGCGTTACCACGTAACGATGTGCAATCCGCCGTTTCATAAATCGATGCAAGACGCACAGCAGGGAAGCCAACGTAAAGTCGCTAACTTGTCGAAGAACAAAGGGCAGGGCGCGAGCAAATCATCAAAAACGGCAACGCTTAATTTTGGTGGCCAAAGTAACGAGTTGTGGTGCTCAGGTGGTGAGGAAGCTTTTATTCGTAATATGGCGTTGGAAAGCCAAAAATTTGCCGAACAAGTGATCTGGTTTTCGACACTGATTTCGAAAAAAGAGAACGTTCGTCAGTTGAAACGTGCACTAGAGAAAACCAGCGCACTAGAGATGATGGTTGTCGAGATGAATCAAGGTCAAAAAGTAAGCCGCTTCGCAGCATGGACATTTATGGGCAAGACTCAGCGTAAAGCCTTTGCGGTTTCAATCAGCAAATAACATTCTCTACGACTGGTTATACATCCGCTCAAAGTTTTTTTGATTCCACCCAACCATGACTTGATCGCCAATTTTTAGTACAGGGATTGAGCGGGCGCCTATAGCTTGCAACTCTTTACGGCCGCGCTGCATTTTTGCGTTGGTTAGACGGTATTTGTACCCTTTCGAGTCTAGGTAACGTTGAGCTTCTTTGCAGTGAGGGCACTTATCACCGACGTATAAGACAAGTCTTTTCATGAGCATTTATGTGTTTGATAATGACGTGAGCAGTGTAATTGAGACGGCCGTAAAATGGAATATGTACCGTTACACGCTGAAATAACGATTGCGCACAGATTTAGCGATAAAATTACGTTATAACGATGTTTGGACTTAAGAGTGAGCAGAGTATGAGTAAGATTAAAGGTTTCATTGTAGTAGCTTTGGCGTCGCTACTACCGAGCGTTGCGACAGCCAGTGAACGAGCCCAAGCAGCTTGGGATTGGATTGAGCAAGACGCGGTAGTCATAGATGTTCGAACTGTGGGAGAGTTTCAATCTGGCCATTTACAAGGTGCGCTAAACATTCCAGTAGGCGAACTCGATCGAGCCGATCTTTCCTTTCTTGCTAAAAATCAACCTGTTGTCGTGTATTGCCGAAGTGGCAATCGCTCAGGTAGCGCAGAGCAGATCTTGCTGTCAAAAGGCTATGTAAAAGTACATAACGGTGGTGGGCTGAATGAGTTGATGTCAGTAAAGTCGAAGTGACACCTGCTTAATGTATAGATGTTGTCTTCACTATTACTCTCCACCAAATACTGACAAGCTAAGTAGCGGCGTAGAAGCCACAAGCCACGCTATAAACGTGGCTTGTGTGTTGCAATAGCGTTAGTAAATACGAACCGTTGGCATGTTTTCGCCAGTTTCTCCGTCATCGTCGCCTAAAGTATCACCATAGTATTCTGGTATACCCATTTCTCCATACTCATTATAACCCCAGCACTTCACTGTTCCATTGGTTAAAACTGCGCAGGTCTGATAACCCATGCCGGTAATGTCGCTCACCGTAGAGACAGCACCCAGATCGATGCGAGCTAGGTTGTCGCCCATTTCACTTAATGGAATGGCCAAATCCTCGTCATTTTCATCTTTACCATCACCGAGAGTGTAGTCTGAGTTACGGCCATCAGGAATGAGTTCACCATCGCCCCAGCATTTTACCGTATTGTCATTGAGCTTCGCACAGATATGATAGTAGCTTATTGCAATATCGGTTGCGTATAGGTCTGTGCCGAGTTGAATAGCAGGAAGGTTGTTGCCCATTTCATTCTCTTCATCACCAATATCGAGATCACTACCTTGACCAAGTTGACCGTAGTTATTATCGCCCCAACATTTAAGATCATTATTGTCCAAAATTGCACAGGTGTTGGCATAACCGGCATAAATCGCTTTTGCCGTTCGCCCAGTTCCAAGATCGATATAGTCTAACTTGTCTCCCATTTCGGTTTCGCCATCAGCCAAATCAACATTGTTTTCATCTTTACCGTTGCCGCGATAAACTTCATCTCCATAGCCAAGTTGACCATTATTATTGCGGCCCCAACACTTAACATTTCCCCCTCGAAGCAATACACAGTTGTGCAAATAGCCCACACTAAGTTGTTCTACGAATTCATCTGTGCCAAGCTCAACCTCTGCGAGAGCATCCCCCATTTCTGCTCCGTGATTATCGCCAATTCTCATACTGTTATCGTAACCTAGAACGCCATGGTTATTGCTACCCCAACATTTGATCTCGCCAGCATCAGAGAGTGCACAGGCATGGTCTGACCCAACCCCGAGTTCTTTAACAGAGAAATTCATACCTAAATTCAACACAAATAGATTGTCTCCAAGTTCATCTTCTGTATCACCTAGAGAGCCGCCGTAGATAGATGAATCCGCTCCCATTGAGTCTCGGTCACCTACGCATTTTGCTACTCCACCTTCAAAGATGGCGCAACCAAGGTATTCACCAACGTGAACAGAGAGGGGAACGGTACTACCAAATTGACCGGCAGGAAGGTTTACTCCCATCTGAGAGTCGTACTCACCATACTCTTCCGAACCCGTATGGAAAAACGTATTGTTGTCACCGTAGCCCCAACATTTAGTCAGGCCGTCGATGGAAGTAGCACAGGTAGAGTAGTAACCCCCATCCACTTCAGAAACTACTGGTAAAATAGACAACTCCAGACTGTTGTTGTCACCAACGAAAAGAACGCCACTGCTAGAGACAGATAAGTTAATAGTTTCACGTGCCTCTACTTCTGCATCATCGACAATGTCGATGTCGATAGTTGCTTTTGTTTCACCAATATTGATTACAGCATCGGCTGGCAAATAGTCGCTGAATTGTGTTGCGTCGTCGCTTTGATAGGTCACAGCCATGGTTGTAGATTCACAGTGCGCATTATCTAGCGTTAACGTCACTGAGGTCGTAGCAGCGTTTTCGAGTACTTCAATTGAAGATTCATCGAAATTGATAGTGTTGACGTCGCTATCTGGTTCTATGACACCAAATGCTGAATAACCACCAGAAAGCTGGAGTATTAAATATTCGGTACATTCGTAAGCGGTGTCATTATTGAGCGATATTTCGATAATGTTTTCAGTTTCTCCAGCCTCAAATACAATGGATCCTGCTGCTGCCGAATAGTCCTCGCCTACCGTTGTGGTGACGTCTATTGTTCCATAGTTAAAACTTTGAGCGACTTCACTAGCTTGGTTGAGTAGGACAGTAAAAGTAAGTGAACCGTCAGCTTCATTAGCCATTACGTCGTTTACGGTCAGCAAATCTTGGCCGGACTCTCCATCTTCCCCATCAATACCATTGCACACAACTTTAGTCTCAGTGACTTCGCTATTATCTAGGACGCCGTTGCTATTGAGGTCGATGCCCAAGTCGATGCTAACTCCGCCGTTTGGACAAACTGAAAGATCACTATCGAGCTGATACGTTTGAGTCAGAACAGAGCTGCTGCTGCCAGAACTGTTTTCGTTATTGCTACCTGAAGAATCGTCACCACCGCATCCAGCGAGAGCGAATAGAGTGATACACCCTAAAGCATTCAAAGGTTTGATATACATCCACTGCTACCTTGTTGTTGATACATTAATTAACCCCACAAATAGCGTGGATGTTAATGATAATTGTTATCAATATTTTAACGAGGAAGGGTGGATGTGAAAATATCTAACTCTTTAGTTTATTAGCTGGAAGTAAACAAAATGTTGTAATTCTTGATTTTGAGATATGTTACATGGGTTTATCTATAAAACGCTACATAACTTAATTGCTATAGTAGTTAAAAGTGTATGGCTGGGCTGCAGTCATTTACATAAAGTCTCTGTGTTAATACCGGGCTTCTGAACCTATCCGGCATGTTTGGTCTCGATAAAAATCAACCTGTTGTTCATAGTGCGTCTAACAAATATTGAACGGTTGTGTTTTGGCAATAATTAATCTATCGTACTTTGCCATTAGGTTTGCCCAAAGCCATTTATAATGGCGTATAGCGGACAAACCTAGATTCTCGTGCTCCATCTGGTCGTCCACCTATATTCTCCAATGCTGTCGTTATCTTCTATTGGCTAGCATCTCCAACAAATGATACCTCCAAAGCCCAACCTTTTTGTATGGTCTAATCCATCAACAGCGATTTTCTGATCATACGAAACACCTTGATAATGCCCGCGGCTAAACGGCCAATAGCAATCCATATCGCTATCAACAACAGATAGTGATGTAGAGGACCTTATATTTAACCTACTGAATCTTAAGGATGACAGGGCATGAGAAAACTGTTCAATAGAAACAGCGTGAATTCAAAACCATTTATCAAAAAGTCATTATCTACCATTTGCGCGTCTGCATTTCTCAGTATTGGGGCGCAATCAGCATTCGCTAATGCACCCAATGAACCTGATTGGGTGCAAGCGCTAAACTCAACAAAAGAAAGCAGCCCGATTACCGTTTATACGGCTAAGAATATCCACACAATGTACCCAGGACAACCTGAAGCAGAAGCGATTGCAGTGCTAGACGGAAAAATCCTATCAGTGGGTTCATTGGAGTCGATGCAACCTTGGCTTACTCGCTATGAACACTCCATTGATGACCGTTTTGCTGACAAAGTCATCATGCCAGGGTTTATTGAACCACATACACATATGTACATGTCCGCTGGATTTATGTCTTCACTTTACATTGGTTCGATGGACTGGCCGGGTCGCAATGGTACAAACCCAGGGTCTCCAACTCATGATGATGTGATCGCTACTCTTCAAAAAGCTATCGATGAGGGGGGCGATACCACTGAACCACTCATTGCATGGGGATTTGATCCTGCTATCCACGGTGGTGCTTTAGATCGTACTGCATTAGACGCAATCTCTACAACTCGACCTATTTTTGTTATTGGTTTTGCACCTCACTTTGCGTTTCTTAACTCGCAAGCTATTGCCATGACAGGTGTAAAGGATGACTCAACGGTAGAAGGTGTGTTCAAAGATAAAGATGGCAAGCTAAATGGTGTATTCAATGAGGTACCTGCTGTGCCTATGGCGCTTCGTCCAATCTTCGGTCAGATGACTGCATCAGGTGGCATTAATGGTGATGGACTGCGGTTTATGGCAGACATCGCCAAGAAAGCAGGCATTACTACAACGGCAGAGCTGATGTATGGAGCGATTGACTTTGATGATGAGTGGGCACAGTCGGTGGTTGCAACCAACGATCCCAATTTCCCAGTCCGCTTAATGCTTGTAGCTGATGTACACAGCTTAGAACAAAAATACGGTGATAAGGCGATTGAAACCTATAAGGAGATGCAAACGCGTAATACCGACAATCTATGGGTTAACGGCGTGAAAGTGTTAACCGATGGTTCATTACCACTAATGTCTTCTCGTGTCGGCTTCCCTGGGTATCTAGATGGTACAAATGGATCTTTTAACTCTATTCCATGGGATGTCATGACCGAAAACTTAATGCCATATTGGGATAACAACATTCCAATTCATATCCATGCTAACGGTGATAACGCTCTCGACCAAGCCCTAGATACACTAGAAAACTTACAAAACGCGCAACCAAAGTTCGACCACCGTTACTCTATTGAACATTTTAGTATGAGTAATCAGATGCAAGCTCGCCGAATCAAAGCACTAGGTGCTGTAGTGTCTGCCAATGTTTATTTCACACATTTCCGCAGTTTGCTGCATACCGATCAAGCATACGGTCCCGATCGCGCCAGTGGACTAGCACGTCTGGGAGACCTTGAACGTGAAGGTGTAGTATTTGGTATTCACTCTGACTACCCACAAGTAGCAGTACCTATGTTGCCGCTTACCGGAGCTTGGACTGCCGCAAACCGTATTGCAGAAGATAATAAAACGGTTCAACAGCCAGAGCAGCGTGTTAGCGTTGAAAGAGCATTGAGAGCTATCACTATCGATGCTGCGTACGTTCTAGGTGCAGAAAACAAGATTGGTAGTCTAGAACCAGGAAAGCTTGCTGATTTTGCTATCTTAGAAGAGGACCCGTTTACTGTAGACCCAGTTGATATCAAGGACATTGAAGTTTGGGGTACAGTGCTATCAGGTAAAGTACTTAAGGCTCGCCCATAAGGCTTTTATTGATGAGCAACTGCTTGACGGTTGCTCATCGTTCCATTCAATCAAGGTTAAGTATCGATACGCGCAACATATTGATAATTAATTAGATAGACTATTTAGGGCTGCTAAGGATGGTCCCCATAACCGCTTGCCTACTAATATGCTAGGCGACATAAGAGTGAAAATCATGTTTCGTTATATATCAACGATAACCATCAGTTGTATGCTATTTTTTGCACCCTCCTTATCAGCGTCACAGATAAATGATGAACCGCTAGAACTACACTGGCTCGATCTGATTCCCCCAGAAGAGCGTCATAGCTTTCCTTCTATGACTCAGGTCGCCCCTCACGATGAGTCGACATCGCTTGCAGCGCAGCAATCCAAAATAGGCAACGTTCGGCCAGAGCTCAACAATCATAAAGTCAAACTACCGGGTTTTGTTATCCCACTTGAAGGCGATAACGTGATGATTACAGAGTTCTTACTGGTGCCCTTTGTTGGAGCATGCATCCATGTACCGCCGCCACCGCCAAATCAAATTATCTATGTGAAGTTCCCGCAAGGCGCACCTATTTATGAGTTGTGGGATGTTGTGTATGTAGTGGGTACACTCAAGACAGAAACGATCAACCACGAGTTAGCTGAAACAGCCTACGTTATCGAAGGTGATGCACTTGAAGTCTACGACAATAGGTAAGTAGGCCGAGTGTGGAGGTGCAGTAAAAGTGAGTATGGCTCAACCTGTTGTTTACGCAGATATCTTTAACCTTTTGCTTGTGATACTAGCAGAGCTGTGTCGTTGAGGAGAGTTGCTTAGCACGGACACATCGATCCTGCTGAGCAACTCTTATGTGTATGACACCATAAGAACTGAAACAGCTCGCTATAGTGTCTAATCTTTGGTTAAGTTCGTTTATGCTTTGGCACGTAATTCAGCACCGAAATAGGGACTTCCTTGCGCGGCTCAAACCCTTCAACGACGCGGCGCTCTAACAAGTGCCCAAGTCTGCTTTCAATCATGCATAAGTTTTTGAAGTTATCTTTAGACACAAAAGAGATGGCTTCACCGGACAGATCTGCACGACCGGTTCGGCCGATGCGATGGACGTACTCGTCTGCAGGGAACGGGAGATCGTAATTGATCACAAGAGGTAGGCCTTCTATGTCGATTCCTCGAGCACCCACACCTGTCGCTATCATGTACTGAATGTTACCCGCTTTAAACTGCTCCAATAGGTTAGAGCGTATGGCTTGGCTGCGTCCACTGTGGAAGGGTTCGGCTTTAATGCCGCGCTTTTCAAGTTGCGCGGCAAGTTTTGCAGCACCATGTTTTGTTTCGATAAAAATTAGTGCTTGTGGCCACTGGTTTTCGTTGATGAGGTGGGCAAGTAGTGCCGACTTTTTATCTTTGTCGACCGTGACTAACCACTGCTCTATATTAGGCTTTGACGCATCCGTTGCGGCGATGGAAATTTCGAATGGGTCGTGTACTGCTGTTTTCGCCAGATCACGTACTTTTTTCGACAAAGTGGCCGAGAACAGCAAGTTTTGCACGTCTGCGGGCAGGCGATCTAAGATCTTGTTGATGTCTTCAATAAAGCCCATGTCGAGCATGCGATCGGCTTCGTCGAGCACAAGTACTTCTACTTCTTCAAAGTAAACAGCATGTTGGCCGTACAAATCCAACAATCGACCCGGCGTTGCTACTAAAATGTCTATTCCGTCGATCAATGCTTGTTTTTGAGGGGCGTCACTGACACCGCCGTAAGCCACAGCCGATTTTAGCGAGGTATGTTTTGCATAGTCGGTAATTTTGTCGTTAATTTGAATGGCCAGTTCACGAGTTGGCGCAACAATAAGAGCGCGAATTCGTTTCTTTTTCTGGGTTTCACCTTTTGACAGCTGCTCCAAGATAGGCAATACAAAACTGGCGGTTTTACCGGTACCTGTTTGCGCAGCAGCAATAAGGTCGCGACCTTCGAGAACCACAGGAATCGCTTTGTTTTGTATGGATGTTGGGGTGGAATAACCCAGCTCTTGAAGCGCGTTGGTAAGGTTTGAGTTAAGGCCAAGCTTAGAAAATGACATAATAATTAAGACTCAGAAAAAGTTGGGCGAAGTGTAGCACAACAGGCATAGCCACTGCATCGACTAAGCGGTACACTCGCCACTGTAAAGTGGATTTAGATAAGGTATACACGAGGTATGTTAAAAATATCCAACACGGTATCGCTGGCGGACTGGGAAATACAGTTGACTGCTATACGTGCACAAGGAGCAGGCGGGCAGAATGTTAACAAGGTGTCCTCGGCAATACATTTACAGTTTGATGTTAACCGCTCAAGCTTACCTGCGGTGTATAAAGAGCGTATTCTAGCGCTGAATGATTCTCGGATTTCCAAACTTGGCGTGATCACGATAAAGGCGCAGCAATACCGAAATCAGGAGCAAAATAGAGAAGATGCACTCAATCGTTTGGTGGCCATTATTCAGCAAGCGATGGTTGTTCAAAAAACACGTCGTCCTACGCGACCTACACGCGCGTCCAAAGAGCGACGCCTTAAAGGCAAACAAGTTCGTTCTCAAACGAAATCGATGCGCGGCAAGGTTATTTGACAACCAAGCTTCTGATTTATGAGATGGTTCACCTGCAAACAGCGTTTATGATTTAAAGTTACTGTACAGCGTACTGTCTTGTGTTAGTATCGTCTAATTAACGATCGACGACATTAACCAGTAGCACTTCATCACCATGAGTTTGAGAAAGTGTTTACTCATTGGTACGCGCTATGAACAAACTGGAAAACTTATCCTTTCACAAAAAGTTAAGGTATAACTTTTTTCTGTATCTCCTCTTTTTTCTGCTTTTCTGCGGTACCGCAATTTACGGGTTTAGTAAGGTAAAAACCTTATTCAACTACGTAGCTACGGATACGGTGCCTGATATCGTTGCCATTTTGGAACTAAAATCCGCATCTAATCGATTATTTGCTGAAATACAAGGGTTTGTAGCTACGGGCGACGAAGGTGAAATTGACGAGTTTTACGAGTCTGTTGAAGAGTTCAATACTTGGTTGGATGAGTGGACGGTTGCACCTGGTGATGAGACTGAGCTTGAACTAAAAAAACAAATGGTTTTGCATGCAGAGGTGTTCTCTAACTACGCTCAGGTCATTTTCGACCAGTTTGTCATCCAAAAACAGCAGTTGAAATCGCACAACCAGCTACACGTCGATTTTATGAATAGGTTTAGTCGTTTTGACTCTGTCGCACACAGTAATGGTCATCAGCAGTTTGCGATTGACTTATACAATGACGTTAACCTGCTGCTAATTGAAACCTATAAAATCATTTCTACCCACATTGAAGACGATGATGACGGCGAAGATCAGGGTGGCGAACCTGAACAGATTAGCGCGGGCGAGAATGAGCAACAAATGATGGAGCTGCTCTTTGATCAAAGACTAGAGTCATTAGAAGCCACATTGGTTAATCGTCCAACATTTATGCCTTATGACCCAATCTACCATCTCACTGAAACCATTCTACAATCCGCGCAGCAGTTGGCTGCAACCTCGGCGACTATCTATGAAACATTAGATAATGTTGAGGAGTACGAAGAAGAAATCCTAGAAACACTGGATAGTGCGATTACGCTGCAAACTCGAGAAGTTGAAGACTCCTTTGAGCGAGCTGACATTACCGTATCTAATTTCACCGCTATGTTCATAGTGATGAGTGCGCTGTTTACGGTTGTGTTTTCGATCATCTCTAGGCAGTTAGGCCAGTCAATTGCTATCCGAATGGGCAAATTGGTGGCTTCAATTAAAGAGATCTCTAACGGTAATTTTACGAACAGGGCGGATGTAAAAGGGCAGGATGAAATCGGTCAATTAGGGAAATACTTTAACGAAATGACCGACAAACTGGAAACGACGACAGTCTCGAAAGACTACGTAAATAGTATTTTAGTTGGTCTAAATGAAAGCCTTGTAGTGGTATCGACAGACGGTGTTCTAGAAACGGTGAACCAAGCGACATTGGCGCTTCTGGGCTACCAACAACATGAATTAATCGGTAAACACTATTCTGTTTTATTTGCTTCTGAATGCGTTGGTGAAGTACAGGAAGTGCTACAAAGCAACGCTAGCCGAAAAGAGCTCAACTATGTCTCAAAAGAAGGAGAAAGAATTCCTGTACTCCTTTCTAGTTCGCACACTCTAGGCATGCTGGGAGAGGTGACCGGTAATGTATGTGTTGCTAGTGATATACGTCAGCTTAAGATTGTGCAATCGGCCCTTGAAGAGTCTTACAATGAGCTCCAAGTCGCTCAGCAACAGCTTGTACAAAGCAGTAAGTTAGCGTCGATTGGTGAGCTTTCAGCGGGGGTTGCGCACGAGCTTAACCAACCGTTAATGATCATTCGAACAGGCAGTCAAATGCTTGAGAGAAAGAGAACTAAAGGGACCTTAGACGATGCATACTTGGAGAAGTTTATTGGTTCGGTTAATGCTAATTCTAAGAGAATGATGAAGATCATTGACCATTTGCGAACATTTGCTCGCCAGTCGTCGGTCGAATACAACCCAATGAAGGTGAATTCGGTTATCGAAAACTGCTTCTATATGATTGGTGAACAGTTAAGGCTGCACGACATCGTTGCCGAACAGTCACTGGAAGACAATCTGCCCGAAGTGCGTGGCGATAGTAATCAACTTGAGCAGGTTGTACTTAACTTGCTAACCAATGCACGTGATGCAGTTGACGAGAATAGCGCAGAAAAGCGCGTAACAATTACAACCCAACGATCAATAGATAAACCCGATCACATAGAAATTTTGATTTCAGATAACGGTACTGGGATACCCGTGGACAAACAAGATCACGTTTTTGATCCATTCTTCACCACCAAAGAAGAAGGTAAAGGAACTGGGCTGGGCCTTTCAATTTCCTACGGAATTATTGAAGCTCATAGTGGCACGATAGACGTGATGAGTACTGGCCAACAAGGCACCACAATGCGGATACAGCTTCCTATTTTGTCGTAGGTTGTGAGTTGGATTAAGTGTAGATAGGAAAGGACAATGGTTGAGAAACTAATACTGGTGGATGATGAGCCAGAAATCAGAGAAATTCTGGGCGAACTCTTAACGGACGAAGGGTTTGACGTAACGTTGGCTGAGGATGGAAAAGCTGCGTTAGAGAGCTTCTTGCGCGATGACTTTGATTTGGTGATCAGTGATGTGCGCATGCCAAACAAAACCGGTATTGAACTATTAAAAGATATACAACAAGGGCCAAAAAGCGTCGATGTGATCATATTGACTGGCCAAAGCGATGAGTCCACAGCGATTGACTGTTTGCGAGCAGGGGCTTATGACTATCTGTTAAAGCCCATTGAAGATCTAGATATCTTGTTGTCGTCGGTTAATCGAGCGTTGGAAAAGCGACGCTTGCAAACCAAAAACGCAATGTTAGTACAGCAACTTGAGGAGTTGGCAGTCCGTGACCCACTGACTGGGCTCTATAACATGCGTCCATTTTATCAATTTGTCGACTCTGAAATTACACAAGCCTCTCAAGATTCGAGTGAGTTTGGGCTGTTATTCATCGATATTGACCACTTTAAAACCATTAACGACTCTTTTGGGCACCAGTTTGGTGATTTTGTCCTTAAGCAGTTTGCCCATTTGCTGCAACAAGACCTAATGGAAACCAACAAATTCTTTCGCTATGGTGGTGAAGAGTTTGTCATTATGCTGCCTAATATCAATCGCGATAAATGCAAAGACATTGCATTACGACTCATCAACATCGTACGCAATTACACATTCGAACTCGGGCAAGAGTCGACGTCAATCACAATAAGCATTGGCGGCGCGATTTACCCAATAGATTCGCTAGATCAAGTCGAGTTGATCAAACTCGCGGACCAAGCATTGTACCGCGCAAAATCTGAAGGTAGGGATTGTTATATATCGGCGAATGACGCCCAAGTTTACCGGTGAAACCTACAGTAATACAGGCGAAGTTATTTCTGTAGGTAGCCATTTATACGATAGGCACTTAGTCGGTAATGAGCTCGACACCTTCGGTAATTAGATATTGATTAGGTTGATCCGAGTCTAAACTCCACAATTCGGCGAGTAATGTGGTATTGGCCATATCATACGTTATCTCAATCTCGCCTTTTCCTGAGACAATCGGGGTTTGAGCAATTTTGTATCGTAGCTTTGGTCGATAACTGTCCCCGTTGGCATCAAATTGTGAGTAGATTGCGATGTACCCCGATGCTGCTGTAGAGAGATCAAACGTTAAGTGGCGAGTATCAACCAGCTCGTAATCAAAGTCGGCTGCTACCGATAAATCTTGCATGCTAAGATTTATGTCGGTTGTTCCCGAAGGGGCTTCGCTGACAGGCGGCGTGTTAGCTGTATCGCTGTCGGAACCACACCCCGACAACCCAAGGGACATCACTATAACAATCATCCCAACTAATGAGCTGTATGTGTTTTTATGTTGCTGATTCATAATAATCATCCTATCAATGTGCGTTTCTGACTACTTAACGGTTTTGGAATGTGCGGTTGGGTATCGCATGGTGCTTTAGGTGCCAAAACGCATTTTTCTTACCACTGCTTTGAGCAAATTCAGCAAATTGTGGATAGGCCTGAAGAAGCTCGATGCGTTCCAGTGGCCATTGCCACTCCTCGGTGATTAACAGTGCCCAAGGAAGATTATTGGCCGTTTTAAAATAAACACCTTGGTCAGGGTTACTGGCATCTACACCCAGATTCCACAGCTGTACTTGGTCAAATTTCTCAGTAGGTGGATGATCAGGAAGGTGGACTTCCCAAGTTCTTCCTGGCTGAAATGGAAGACCCTCGCCATGGTAGTATCCAGGAGTGGCAAATATGAATGGGTCATAGGGCATGGCGATTAGGCTATCTGCGCTCGGTGAGTCGTTTAGGTTTATATGCAGCTCAAACGAAAAGTTCTCGGGTGCGGTGCAATCAACGGTTGTTCGGTGATAGCGACACTGCTCCGCTTTTTTCGTCGACACATCATCAGCGACAATAAAAATGGCCTGGTCACTGTCTTGTTCTAGTCCACTTGCCGCCAGTTGAACACCATTGTGATATTGACGTGTGGTTGCAGCATTCACATCGACTCTTGCGAGTCCTGTTAAGCCGATAGCAAAACCGTTGTGGTAGTCGGCGCCGACTGCCGCAAGACGCCCTTCAATAATGCTTTTAACCACTTTGTCCTGCTTTACGATTTCGGTAACGCGATAGTGGATCACTACGTCGTTCATGTCGTAGTCAGCGGTGTATGGCCAGTTATCTTCGTAGGCGAGGGTGGCATAGCCGGTTTGTGATGGAAAGTAGCGCACTGTCGCCCCTTCGCCAGTCACCAAGATGGGATGGTCTTCCACCTCTCCAGATGTTGCTCCGCCATCAAACCCAAGGCCTTGTTGTTGACTAAATCTAAAGCGGCTCCAACTGTTGCCAATTTCTGCGCTGACTGGGACGTTATATATCAGAGACTGACGCCCGGCTTCAACAAGAGTATCTGTGAAGACTTGCTCGCCCTCGTCAGCAAAGTCACCGTCTTGGTTCCAGTCAAACCATGCCGATAAGTAACCCGATGTCGACGCTTCGACCACAACAATAGAATCGAGCCCTGGCTCCATTGAGGTAACAAAGTTAACCCCATCTTCGTCGTAATACCCAGTGTCCTGGTCGCTTAGTGGCGCTGTAAACCCATCTTGCTCTCCATCAGGTGCACCGCTGCCTAAGTAGGTAACACCATCAAGTTGGTGGCGTGGACCGTTATTTGTCAATAATGTGCCATAACTGTCTGGTGCATCACCAAAATCAATCTGAGAGTCTTCATCAATTAATGGAGCGAGGGCGCAACGTGCACCATCGTTTTGACCTGACGCGGGACCATCGGCGAATTTTACCGCAGCGACTTGCCCATTTGCGATTTGCATCTCATCCGATAGGTCGATTCTAAAAACAGCACCATCTGAGTTGCGAGATAGATAGTAATTACCATTTACGTCAAAGTAACCTGCGCCAAACGTCCCGGTAACGCCCGTGTCTCCAATGAGCGTAGTCGAGCCATCACTGGGATTGATTTCGTGCAAAACACCGGTCCTATTATCAACGGCGTAGAGCAACTGATTTAGGGGATGAAACGCAAAGTCAGTGAGTGTTAATGATCCATTGTTGCTCACCTGATTAAACGTCAAACTGGCGGTAGGGTCACTCTCTAGTGGGGTTAGGTCGACTGAAAACAGCCCTTGTCCTTTGCGGTACAGGTAATACACACTGTTAAACACATCGCCGACGTAGAAGGTGAACTCTTGCGGCAAGCCAACAACATTTAGGGGTTCAACTTTAAAGTCTTTCCCTAGGCGTACTAAGCCTTTATTCGTGGTGTCGTAGCCGTAGATATAGCGACTGTCCATATCAAAACCTACACCATTGATGTTAGATGCAGTGCCAGTATCTGCCTGCAGAAGCTTTGATTCACCAGTGACTAAGTTAAGACCATACACTTGTACAGGTTTAGATTGAAACAGGTACGCTTTACTGGGACAGGTATCAAAGGGGGCAGCAAAGACATTCAAACTAAACAGTAAGCATGCTGATAAAGTCAGTCCTTCGTGAAACATTTTTCTTTTATTGGATATTGCGCATGGTTTATTCATTACGAATCCCTTACTTAATGATGTAGAACGTGCAATGGTGCGTAATTTGTCATTGCCATTTGTCGAACTTATGGTGATATCTAGGCGGTTTAGTTGCCTTGTTTTCGCGAGTCATTGACTAAATATCCAAGACCACCAATTAAGTTGGCCGCGTGTCCGAGCAACATGTAATGGATCAGTTGCAAAATGCGATTAGCATTGATCACCGGGACCATGATGCCGGCAAGTCCTATGGCGTATACGGCCAACTGTGCAAAAACAAGCGCTTGGAAAATAGGTAGATGAATCATTTGCAAACTGCTGATTAGCGCAACCATCATTAGGTATGGCGTAAGCAAACGAAGCCCTTTGCCAGAAAAGAACGCAAATGCAATGTGTCGAAATCGAGGGTGAAATAAGTTAGCCAATAGAATGACTTGCTGCATGTTCCCAGCGGAAATTCTTAAGCGGCGCGAGAAGTCGTTTTGGATTGTGGTAGGTTCAAGTTCGGTTGCCACTACATTGGTGTCGTAGACCGACGCGTAACCTTGACCCACGATTTTCATCGGAATGACGAAATCATCGTTGATGGTATTAGCTGGTAACGGACTAAATAGGGCGGTTCTAAACACATAAAACGCACCGTGTGATCCTATTGTGGTCGCAATTTGAGATTCCGCGTACTTGATTTCGCTTTGATATTTCCAGTAGTGCGACTCGCCTTCAGAGCCTTTCTCAAACAGTGTATAACGGCCGTTAACTACCCCTACATTACTGTCGGAAAAGTGGTGCTGCGCAATTTTGAGGGCATCGATAGACACCACGGCAGAAACGTCACTGAGTACAGTAAGATCGCTCGACACAGACAGCATTGCTTCATTCAGGACCTGAACTTTCCCTCTATTTTGTTGATGAACATGTACTCGGAAAAAGGTATCGGCGCAGGTCGCTTCTTGGATAGTCTGCTGGGCAATTTTGGCCGTATCATCGGTGCAACCATCGCAAATGATCTCGATGGTTAGTTTTTGTTTTGGATAGTCCAGCATAGCGACATTGCGGATTTTTTCGGCAATCCATTGCGCTTCGTTGTAGGCAGGGATGATGATGGTTATTGATGGCATCTCTTCCTCGGTGTTTTGCGATGGGTATTGATCATTTTCGCTGGTTTCACGACGTTTTAGCGCACCTAAATAGACTTTCAAAAGCAGCGGATAGCCAACGTGATGATAAATAATTAGTGCCGCTGATACACAAAATAGCGAACTCCAAATCAGGTCAAAAGTATTCATTGTGAACTCCCTTTTTTATTAACTGTTGGTACTGCTTCACCATGCTTCTTACATCGAAATTGTGTTGGATGTACTGTCGAGTTTGAATGGCGGAAGGCTTGTCTAGTGGCTTAAGACGAAGAAGAATCTTTGCAAGGGCGATAGGCCTAAAGGGTGCACAGCTTGACCCCGATGTAGGGCATAGGGTTTGTACACTTGCGCCCACCTCCGTGACGACTGTGGGAATACCGCAAGATTGCGCTTCTAACGCGCTCAGTGGAAACCCTTCGCGTCGAGAAGGAAGACAAAACCCATCCAAGCTTTGGTAAAACTGAGGCATAGCATCCACTCGACCGAGTAAAGTGACGCGCTCTTGAAGGTTTAAGTGGTTTATCAAATTTTGCAGTGTCTCTTTTTGGCTGCCAGAGCCTGCAATGACGAGCTTGTAGTTGGTTGGCATAAAGTGCATTGCCTTAATCAATAAGTCGTGCCCTTTGACGGGTTCTAAGCGGCCGGCGCTACCAATGAGAATGTCGTTTTTATTGAACCCACAAAGACCAAGAGCTGTGCGCGCATTAAGGCGATCACCAAGTGAAAATGAGCGAGTATCGATTCCGTTATAGATGGTATGTGGCTGAGTAAAAGGAAACAGCGTTGCAAGTGTGGATTGCACCGCCTGCGCATCAGCAACTAAGATGGGCTTGGTAAGTCTCAACAATATCGTTTGTAGCGCGCGATTTTTGCTTGCATTGAGATGCCAAGCGTCGTGCTCGGTATGTACCGATGTTATTTGAGTCGAGACCAATGATGTTAGTTTTGCAGAGATTCCCGCGTATAGAAGTGGGCCAATATGATGGCTGTGCACCACATCAATATCTTGGCTGTTTAGGTAATTGACGAGTTGCTTAATACTTTTAACACTGACGCCACGACCGCTCTTATTGAGAAAAGTGATCTGGTTTTTAAAGGGCTGCAACGCAGGCCAGTCGTTTACTGCCTGTTTTGCCTCGCCCTCTAGTGAGATAATTCGGACATCCCAGTGGGCAGGTGCGTAGCGTAAGAAATCTAGTACTAAGCATTCCAACCCTCCAGGACGGAGATGTTGCACAACATGCACGACCTTTTTCGTCCTATGTCCGCTGGACATATCCAAAGATTGTCGATGTGTTAGTGTCTCTGCGATCATTCGTAGGTTCCCTATCCTCAGTGACCCGCTTCATCATTGATGTCTCAAGATGTGTGGATGAATTGTTTACTTACCAAGTGAACTGCATAGTACGTGCCAATCTGTAAGCTTCTGTTTTTAAAGGTTATTATCTAACGTTTAGGTTGGCTTCTCATTTTGAGAAGCAAGTTGGATAGCGACTTGGTTAAAATTAGGCAAACACGACACCACTGGTATGTCGGTGACTGATTCGACGTCGCAGCGATTTCTGATGGTGGAATCAAACAGTTCAAAGACGATAGCGAGACCAATACCTAGCCCTAATCCGCCGACGAGTCCTGCGACGATGAAAACCACGGTAGGGAGGTTATTCGCAGTGCTTGGTGTATAGGGACGATCAATCACTTTCACTCGTTTGTTTTCTTCAAAATCGCCTAGACTGCCCGTCAATTGTGCCATTTCATAACGCTGCAGTAATGCTTCGTATTGTTCGCGCTTCAGTTCAACATCCCGCTGTAACCTAAAAATCTGCTTGGCCTTGTCACCAAATTGCTGGGTACGTTTCTCAAGATCGATGATCATGGCGTTCATGGTGACGGTTTCTTCTTTTAGAGCCTCATACCTGCCACGTACTTGTTGCAATCGCTCAAGCTGCGACATTAACAGAGGTTGAGTCGTGGTTGAGGTAGAGAGTTTTTGGCTACTGGCAACATCCCATAATTGGTCAGCACTTAAGGTGGGATGATTGGCGGACAAAAGTACTGCACGTTCTTGCTCTAAGCGTTTCAGTTCTCTCTGTTTTGCCTGAACGGCGCTATGACTATTGGTGTACTTGGCTTGCAAGAGTGTTAAGTCGCTGCGTATATCAATAATCTGCTCTTCGATTCGGCCCACCACAGGATTGGTTTTAGACAGTTGATCATCCAAACTACCTAAGCTTTTTTCGACCCCCAACAACTCAGCTTCCTTTTCAGCCAAGGTGAGTCTTAAACTGGCAATTTGTGCGTAGCTTTGTGATTGCATTTCCGGGGTGAGACTCGAGTTTAGGTTGGTAAAGTCGGCCAACTTTTGCTCAGCTAACTGCAGCTGTTCAAATCGAGTATCGATGTGACCCGCTAAGAACTCACTAGAATCACGTATCGAACTGCGTTCGGGGGCTAAAATCTGTTCGATAAAATGCTCACTTACTGACTCTAGAAGAGATTTCATGCCACTTGGTTCATTAGAGGTGTACTGGATCTTCAGTAAGTCTTTACCCAATTGACTCACCGTCAGGTTGGCACCAATTTTTGCCATAACCTCATCTTTATATCCTTCTGGATCTCCCTCTTCGAATAAGCCTTGCTCTAGGGCGACCATAGTGAGTATGTGACGACTTTTAAGCAGCGTTTTAATACCACTTATCCGCTCGTTGAGCATTGAAGAGACCGCTAAATCCTGCAAAAACGGGTTCATTTTAGACGTTTCTTGGATAAGCATGCTGGTGTGTGAGGTGTAGCTTTTGGGCGCATTGTTACTCACAAATACGGCCGCAATGGGTAATAGCAACGTAGGTAGCAGAATAAGGACTCGACGTCTCCAAGCGGCCAGAATGATGTGCGTCAGCCTAATAGTAAGATCTGTCATAATAACTCCAATAACCAATCTACAAATTGAGCTCGCGATGACCAGCTATCATGTTGGATTGAAGCCGGCTGAGGCTGTTTTAGCTCTCGGTGAGAGCGAAGTGCTCGCTCAAATTGAGCCGCACTATTAGCCAGGTTTGTTTGGTCTAGGTAGGGTTTAGCAGCATCAAAGTGGGTATGTACTACAGGGTTTCCTGCAGCAATGTATTCCAACAGTTTGAGGGGGCTACAAGCTTGAATCTGCGGCGTGTCTAAAAACGGTAACAGGCTGACATGCCAATGTTGGCTGTAGCTTGGCAGTGCTGAGTGAGGCCTTGGACCAAGTATATGTAAGTTGGGCGCTGGATTGAGCGGCGAGTGAGAAAGTTCGTTTTTACCAATAAAAACGAAATTCCAATCGGGCATGTTTGCAATAAGCTGGTTGAGCAAGGGGTAATCCAACCATTTTGATAAGCTGCCATAAAATCCAGCAATGGGTTTACCTTGCGGTAAATCTAGCGCGCGAGGGGTAGGTTGGGTGAAACGTTCAAAGTCAACGCCGTGCTGAATGAGCGTCGTTTTACATGCAGGAAACTTTTGCTGCACTTTCGCACTTGCCACTAAAATGAGGTCGGCTTTGTTCGACAGCTCTTGCTCGTGTGTTGTAACAGTGTCATGGTCTACGCCGGCTAAAGCGCCAAAGTCATCACCGCAATAATAGACCACGTTGGTGTCGCCTAGTAGGCCGCAAAGGTCAGCGGCGGTGGGCAGTGAGGTCCATAATATAGGAGCCTGTAATTGGAGCTTTTCAATCTTTGGAACGAGCTGGGCGCGAATCAAAGATTTTGCAAGTTGACGCTCCCAGTGACGGCTAGGTGCTGGAATGGTGCGCACGTTCACCACATCAATATTGTGTGGTGTTGTGGAAGAGGTATCAGTACCACGAAAATCTGATTTTGACGCGCCAAATAGCTTGCCAATTGCACGTTTAGCATCATTGATTGTGAGTTTGGGCTTTCTCAATCCAATAGAGTTGACCCATAGAATTTTTCGAGTCGTCGAAAGATGTTTGACCAAATGTTGAGTGCTTGAGGGCAGACCATTAAAGTCCTCACCAAATACAATTAGATCGCGCATGATTTGGCCTCCTTGTGTTTGGAAGAGCCGTTATTACGGGTCTCATGCTTGTTGGGGATAAAACGCTGGGCCGACGGTGAGAGCGACTTAATAACCTTTGCGGGTGAGCCAGCTGCGATGACAAACGGTGGAATGTCTGATGTTACTACGCTGCCTGCTGCGATGATGGCACCTTCTCCAATGACCACACCAGGTTGAACAATCACTCGGCTTCCGAGCCATGCGTCTTTTTTTATTGTAATGCTGCCAACTCGGTCTAGCTCATCGGGCTTGCCTTCGGCACGTGACTTGGCGTCTAGAGGGTGGCCAGAGTACCCAAATAAATTACAGCCACCTGCTATACGTACATTGTCATGAATGCTAACCGTTGTGCCTACTGCTATCGTGGTTTGCCAACCTATTCCTACGTTATTGCCAATAAACAGCGTGGGCTGGCAAACGTGGCTGCTTGCAGAAAAGGTCGTGTGACCAGAAATACGACATCGATCGCCACATTCGACGTGAAGGGGACCTGTAATCAGTGGAACGCCACCATAAAGGTAAAGCTGTGAGCCGACTTTTTCGCAGCGACCACGAAACGCAGGTTGCGCTATAAATAAGCGGCATGTTACGTCACACAACGAGCGAATAGCGACGTAAATGGTGTAGACACAAAAGTTAACCGCTTTAGGCATTCTTACTTCAAAGGTTCGGATTCGCTTAGCCAATCGAAACAGCTTTTTTGCCAGCGGGTATTCACTGTGTTTTAACCAAACCTTCATGTGGTTTAGGGACGTTGTCATGGTCTACTCCTCGGACGGCATCCAATTAATGGGTGTATAGGGGTAATCCATGATCTGTGCCACTTATTAAAGTGTTTAATAACAGAGGGTTAGTAAGTGGTGGTTACATTTTCTCAAAATGAGAATCACAGCTTTGTTGAATTGCGATAACAGACTTTTATCAAGGAGATGGCGCTTCCAAATTAGGATAACGAAGTAGGTGATCGTTGGTAATTTAGAGTGGGGATACAGTTTAGTCACAGCTTCGGTGATAGAGTTTTTGTTCATTTTTTTACTGCAGGCGAACCCCATGAACGAACTAGGGTTAAATCTCTATACCTTGGCACAAGCTCTGGGTTTCATTACCTTTGGTTGCAGTATCGCTGCGTTTTCATCAACCAATGATCATCGCTTTAGAGTATTCCTAACGTTGGGGTGTCTGCTGCTAGCGATTCAATACGGAATTTTGGGAGCGTTGGTGGCTGGCGTTAATCTGGCGATCAATTCTGTACGGGCACTTTGGTCAATCAAGTATCGTGGGGCGATATGGTTCTGGGTATTTATGATTTTGCAAACGGGTCTAAGTGTGTTGGTCTATAAAGCTCCTATTGATTTGCTGCCCTGGACCGCCAGTGCGATCTCGTGTTACGCACTCTTTTTTCTCTCTGGCAGAGCGATGCGTATGGCAATGCTGTTATGTACATGCGTTTGGTTGGTTAACTCTGTTATGGTTGGAACATACGGCGCGATACTCAATGATCTCTTTAATATCAGTGTGATGTCAGTGACACTGTTTAGAATGTCTCGAGTAAAAGTGCCCGCGTAAACGGCTTCCTCTTTACGTGAGGCGAGTTGATTCTGTTGCCACTAAACTACAATTTAGCTGTAGTTTTGATCTTGTGTCCTCAATCCTTCGTTTTCAATCCAATTGCACCATTAAACCCGTTCAAAATTTACACGATTTGTGCATTATTTGACCAGAAATGAGATCTGACGCCGAGCTTTTTGTGTTTTATTATTGTTATAGTATTGTAATACAATACTATGAGGGCAATGGTTATGTAACCGATGCGACTTCGAACCAAACGCATTATTAGTATTGTTTACATGGTCAGGTAATAAAAGGGATCGTTGTCTGTTGTTAGCGTTTTAATAGTGAGTGGTTAAGCAGGTTAATATGGCTAGGTAGTGGTTTATTATGCGCTATTTGATGTAATTCCTTTTCTGAAAGTAAATTTATAATAATACCCATTATTTGCAATGGGAAATAAATTACACATCTATTTATATAAATAAGATGAACTAAGAGAGTGCGCGGTAATATTGGCTCACTCAACTAAGCAGGAACTTAATTTCCATCAGGAGTGTACTATGCGTTCTAGCATTAAAAAAGGATTAGTCACGGCACTGTGCGTTGCGTGGGCGTCGTCTTCGTTTGCAACAGTAGAGTTTAAATTAGGTCACTTTGGCGCAGAGAGCCACCCTTCACATATTGCGGCCATGCAATTTGCCAAGCAAGTTCAAGCCAGAACGGACGGCGAGGTAGAAGTGGAACTCTACCCAAATAACGCGTTAGGAAGTCCACCAGAAGTGCTAGAGCAGGTCATTATGGGTGTCGTCGACATGAGTCTTTCCGGACAGGACCAGTTGGCCAAACACGTCCCGTTATTTGATGTCGTTAGCATTCCATTTTCGCTTGCCAATGCAGAACATGCAGATCGTGTTTTGGATGGACCTTTCAAAGAGTGGGCCGCGCCAGAACTCGATAAGATTGGATTGGTTTATCTGTCCAGTTGGGATTGGGGATTCCGCCAGTTAACTAACTCAGTCCGTCCAATTATGTCTCCAGCAGACGTTAAGGGCCTGAAAATACGTACTCCTCCTGCGATGACTTACCAGGCCGCGATGCAAGCGATTGGGGCAAATGTGCAAACCATTTCGTTTAGTGAGTTGGTTATGGCTATGCGCCAAGGCGTGGTCGATGGGCAAGAAAACCCTATTGGCGTGATTTACAGTTTGAAACTGTATGAGTCGCAAAAATACATTTCGATCATCAATTACCTATACAGCTCTATGGTGCATGTTGTGTCTAGTGACGCATGGAGTCAACTCAACGCGGAGCAACAACAAATTGTTCGCGAAGAGTCAGACTCAGCTCGTCTACTGATGAGAAAACTCATGAGAGAGGAGGAGATGAAGCAGATCGAAGACATGCGTGATAAAGGAATTGTTATCGACGAGCCTGAACTTGGTCCATTCCAAGACATGATGGACCCTGCCTATGAACAGATTAAGAAAAAAGTGGGTGAAGACAACTTTGATAAATGGATTGCAATGACTAAAGCGAGCATGTAATCAACAACGTTGTTGATATGTCGCTATTAGGTTTCGCCTTCATGTAAGGCGAAACCTAACGTTGTTTTAAGCCTTTAATAAGGGAATTGCTAATTACCAAAGAATATAGAACACCATGATTAATAACTATTAGGGTTTTAGTTGGTAATTAATTTACTGGCTGACTTTATAATGAATACCCAGATAGATATTAATAATGTAAGGTTTTGTATTAGGTGGCTATCCCTATTTTGTACTGTCAAAAAATGATAGGTAATTACAAGTATGTTGACCTTAGCCATATTCGGTGTCTTGATTTTCTTACTCCTCATTAATGTCCCTGTCGTTGTTGCCATTGGTTTAACATCGGTGCTCTTTTTTGTTGGCCTCGGTGATGCTCGACTATTGGCAATGTTGCCTCACCGTATGTATTACGGCACAACGGGGTTTACGCTGTTAGCGATCCCCTTTTTCATTTTAGCTGGCAACCTAATGAACACGGGGGGCATTACCGACAGAATTTTCCGTTTCGCTCAATCGATGGTTGGGCATATCGCAGGTGGTATTGGACAGGTCAATATTGTGGCCAGTGTGATTTTTTCTGGTATGTCGGGATCTGCGGTTGCCGATGCGGCGGGATTGGGACAAATCGAGCACAAAGCGATGGTCGATCAGGGTTATGACCCTGCTGATTCAGCGACATTGGTTGCTGCCTCATCGGTGATTGGGCCGGTCATTCCTCCCAGTATTCCTTTTGTGTTGTATGGCTCAATTACAAGCGTGTCCGTCGCGCGACTGTTTTTAGCGGGCTTTGTGCCTGGGGTCATGATGGCGCTCGGGATGATGATTGCACTGAGTATTTTAGCAAAGCGTAAGAATTACCCAAAAGCGGCACATAAGGCATCATTGCGCGAACGTTTTTCTGCTTTCAATGGTGCATTTTGGCCGTTAATGGCACCAGTGATCATTGTCGGCGGGATCATGAGTGGCTTTTTCACACCAACAGAGGCTTCGGTGGTGGTGTGTGTTTACGCTGCCGTACTGGGATTCATGTACAAAGATTTAAAGCTTAAAGAAGTCCCAGGGATCATCTATAAATCGATTGCTCAGTCAGTCAGTTTGCTGTTTATCATTTCTGCGGCCAACTTTTTTGGTTGGTTGATCATCCATCAAAAAATCCCAGACAGCGTTATCGAAACATTAGTTGGATTTGGCGCAACGCAGTCGGTTGTCATGTGGATAGTGATTGGCATTGTATTAACTATGGGGCTTTTTCTTGAAGGGAATGCGATTTTCTTAATTACGCTTCCGTTGTTTATGCCAATAGCCAATATGTTTGCCATAGATCTAGTTAATTTTGGTGTTGTGATGGTGCTATTGATAATGATCGGCAACTTAACACCGCCGGTTGGGATGTGCTTGTTTGCGGTAGACAGCTTCGCCAAAGTGGGAATGCCAGCGTTAGCGAGGCGGGTTTGGCCGTATTTGCTGATGATTTTATTGATCACTCTTCTGATAGCGTTTGTTCCTAGTATTTCGCTGTTCTTGCCCAACCTTATAATGGGAGAGTTGTAATGATTTCGGTGTTGAAGACAATGGATGTTTGGGTGCAGCGAATCCTACGTTATATCGCTATGACCATGTTTGCGGTATTGGGGTTGCTATTGCTTGCCAACATATCGCTACGTTTGGTGAATGATTTGATTCAGTTTTTGCTCAATCACGGATTTGAGGGGATCGGCAATTTTATCCAAAGTGTGGTTACAGTAAATTCGTTCTATTGGTTTGATGAAATCATTGAGTTGAGTTTTGCGGCGCTGGTTTTCTATGGTGCGGCTGGCCTGTGGTGCGCAAAACTCCATTTTTCGGTGGGCGATTGGATCACACCAAGAATCAAAAATGAATCTCTTAAGCATGTATATAAGCTACTGATATTATTGATATCAGCAACGTTTATGGCTATCTTGTTTTGGTATTCGCTGAAACTCACCATGAAGACAAATCAGGTGACGACCGCTTTTCAAATTAAACAGTGGATTTTATATTCGTGCGTGCCAATCTCATCATTCATTATGCTGGTTTACTCGATAGTCGATGTCATTGCAGAAGCAAAGTGGTTTTGGGAACCGAAAAAAGCATCCTAGCGAATAGGCTCTATAGAGAATGTTGCTTACTCAGTTGCGCGACAGCGATGGTTATTGCAGCGAGAATGTAGATCGGCCATACAAAACCTTGGGTTAAGAAGGTCCCTGAAACCACGGTACCTGCTAATCCTGCGACGACCGCCTTGCTTGCAACAAACAGGTAAGCAGGCGGATTGTCAGCGCTCTTTGATCGTTTTAAAGTCGCCACGGCCGTTTTAGCCAGTGAGGCGATTAAACCAAGAAATACAAACAGTCCTAGAAACCCAGTCTCTGCCAAGACGCCAAACCAAGTACTGTGTACCGCGTGATTGAGGCCATCCCAATGAGGACTATAGAAATAGTAATTAAAGTAGAAATTGTTTAGTCCAACACCGGTAAAAGGATTATCGAATGCCATTTTGAATGCGGCTTCCCACGCATATAATCGCCCCATGGCTGAAGCGTCGATTCCGGCTTCAGCGGCTCCCCCTGACGCACGTTCTCCTATACCTGCGACAAAATATAGAACGACTGCACCAACAACGGCTAACGAGATAAGTACAGTTTTAGAACGGATAGTCTGCTGTAAAAAAACAGCGTAGACGGTCATCATTCCTAGTAGTCCGCCTCGACTTTGAGTTTGAATGATGGCGAAGGATAAACTTAAGCACACGATAACAGTCAAAAATCGCAGTTTGTTGCTTAACCTTGATGTTGAGGCAATGCCGCAGGCGAACGCTAGAGGAAAAAGTAGAACCAATGCAAGGTCGTTAGGATCACCCAGCATAGAACCAATATTTCTGCCTATTGTGACGCGACTGCCTTCCACCAACCCAATGCCTAATAAGGCATTTTGAATTGCGACCAGAGAGACCAATAATCCGCTTGCAACAATTCCCCAGCACGCCAACTTTAGCTGTGTTGGGTGATTGACCACCCAGATTATGGCGAGTGTCATGACCATGATTTTCCAATAGACACTGGTAAATGATGAAATCGCGATACCACGGTTAGATGCCATGACTAAGCCAACAATCACGCAGATCCAAAATGCAAACAGCCAACTCATCGGTCTCGACCAGTACAAGGTTAGGCTTCGACTAACCAAACTGTGCCACGCCAGCGAGCCTAATGCCGCCAACGACAACAACATAGGCAGTTTAAAAGGCATAAGGACTGGAAATACTTCATGTAGGCGGAAAAAAGAGAACAGCACAAACAGCAATACCCAAATAAATAAATAGCGGATCGTTAGCAAAGCAGCAATAGGTAATAGACCAAGTGCGGCGGCGACTGCGGGGTGCGGGATCATGCCCCACAGAGCAACAATTACCATAACGTAAGCGCAGCACATTAATACACTTGGGTAGCGGCTCATTATCATGATTTCACCCGCTGCTGCGAAAGAGTACGAGACAACTTATGACGCCAAGTGCTGAAACCTCGTCGTGTCTGGTTGGCCCAAGAGTGGGTAATCAACGTTGAGGCAATAGCCGCTAGAATGCCTAAAGCACCCAAAGCTGTAACCAAAGACATCAGCGCATTAGAGCTAAGCGAAAGGCCCATTATGGTCGTAATAGTAACCAAAACAGTCGATGACAAAGTGGTATAGGAATAGGGTAGGCGCTGACCATATTGGCCGATGAGCAAAATACTTAGTGCTCTCATTAACTGACCAACTCCTACCGCAACCATGAGCGCCCACAGCCCGTGATCCATTAATAGGTAACACCCAACAAGGGTAATGAGTGTAACGGTTATATTAATCCTTAACAGCGAAATTGTGCGCTTTTGACTCAGCAATGATAGATTCAATAATTCAGCGCACTCTTTGCCTAACACCATAAAAATCGTGCCTGATATGATTGTCGCAACGGGAGCATAGCTTTGAGGCAGAATATAAGTGATGCCCCATTGTCCAAAGAGAGTGACGGCGATGGCTAGAATGCATACCAATATTATACCGAGCTGGGTGATGTCACAGGCCTTTTGAGGATTATCGGTTAGCATCGCAAATCGCTTAGGCATCCACCACATTCCAAAGGGTTGCACCAGTACACACATTGCTAAAGCAAACTTTGCAGCGATAGCAAAGTACCCTAATGTAACCAGTCCGCTTGACTCGGCGATAAAGTAGCGTTCTGCACCATTTAATCCAAATGCGCACAGCCCTGAGAGCATCATTGGAACGCAATATTTTAGGTAGCGCTGTGTAGTCTGGATATCGGGTAACCTAAGCGCAAATCCTGTCACTAAAACAAGTGTGAACAGCTGCAAGGAGTGCGCGACTACTCCTGCTGATACAATGCCAAATATCCCCCAGTTAGCGTTGAGTGCAACCAATACCAACGCAACCTGTAGGATGCTACCGGCAACACAGATTGCGCAAAATAGCCTCACGCGGTCTTGAAGACGTAGCCAGGCCAACCCGACGGCAAGTCCACCCTCAATGCTGAGTGATAGTGCCGCTAAAGAGAGTATGTCTTTGGACAGGCCATAGAGATTTAGTGAGGTCAGTTGGACAAAAGCGGTGAGTAACGCTGATCCAAGAGTAGAGCACAACAAGGTAAGCCAAAATAGCTCTGCCGCGGCTCTGTTTTGTGCACTACCACTTTTTTGTGCGACAAAACGATACAGCACTTCATGCAGTGATAGGCTAAAAAGCAAACCAATAAAGGATGTTGATACGGCTACTATTTCTAACTGACCAATGAGTTCTGGTGATAAGAATCGCGTGATGATCGGCAGCATCAATAGCGATAAACCTTTCATAATAAATAGCGCGAACGCATACAGCAGCATTGCTATGATGGGATTGCGTTTATCGGTCATTGTGGCACTTGCGTTCGCAGGTTTCGTTTGGCTAGTAACGGTGGCATTCGCTGTCATGACTTAGCCCTCAATGCCGATGATGCGCGGCGACTGCTAAGTCGGCATGCTGTGGTGTCAAGTGAGGTTAGCGCTTCAACAATATGAGCGTAACATGTATGAGCATGGTAACTTTGGGCATGACGCTGCCCATTGCTTGCAACGTGCGCGAGCTTGTGACGATTTACTAGCAGTTGGCCGAGCAAAAGATTGAGTGAGAATGGATCGTTTGCTTGATACTTAAAGCAGTTAACACCATGTTCTAATTCCTGATCCCAATAAGCCCCATCTTTAGGGATGATTACTACGAGCCCTGCCGCTAATGCTTCCAGTATGGACAAGCCAAAAGGTTCTTGATGACTGGTTGAAATAAACAAGTGGCTTTGAGCTCGAATAAGATCAAGGTTTTTTGGATTAGGCATGGATACGCAGTTTTGAAGTGTTGTGGGCAACGAACTTTGTGGCTGATGCGAGTTTTTAGGTTGTATGTAACATATGCGTGTGCGGAATTGTCGGTCCAAGTGATTTAATTGCAACGCCTCGTCTAACACTGACAAGCCTTTCCACTTTAACAGTGACGCTGCCCAGAAAATTTGCAAAGTCGAATCAAATGAACCTTCTCTTGAGCGAGGCCAATCCTGTTTGTCTAGTCCATTAACAAAGGGCAAGCAGTTGCGAGGTAAGCCGCTCTCTTGGTTAAGTGCCAGCAAAGAGTCTTTGGCGCTAGGTAGGTAAAAAGTGGGATGTCCTTGTCGAAACGCGTAACTCGAGAGACGACTTTTTCCTACGGGGCCATGGATCAATTGAGTGATCTTGATGACAAAGAGCGCTGACAACCAGTAGCCGGCCATATCGACACCATGACCTGACGCAAGAACCAGTTGCAGCGGTTGTCGTTTATTTTTCATTTTTACCCGAGCGCAAAATAACCCCAAATACACAGCTAGATAAAACTGCTTTAACCAGTAGCCTATCCCTGTTGTTTGCGTTAACAACACAGCAGCCATCGACAATGGCTGGATATGAGCGCTAGGCAAGCGTTTAGCCCAGCTGCTGGGGGTGGCGGTCAAAATATAGAATTTGCTCGAGTTAGGGCACTGTTTTAACGCCGTCGAAGTCGCCACTTTAGAGCCACCATGAAAAGGGATGGGATCAAACACAATAGTGGACGCTGTTTTAACCGTATTCATAATGTAGACCCTTGTGTCGCAGAGGATGAAATGGACAACCAGCGGCGTTTGATATGAGCAATAATGCTAGGAACTGGCCTTAGTAGCGCGCGCAGCCGAGAGTGAGCCTGCGTTGGGTTTTGTTCTAATTGCTTCTGATACAGTTGCTCCATGCTTTGTTGGTTAGCAGCAACGGTAAACTGTGTTTTAGCTTTTCGATACGCATTGTAGGCAAGGCGTCTTGCCAATACCGAGTCCGATAACAGGTGTGCTATATGTTGAGCCAACAATGGTGGAGTATTGAGGTTACTTACATAGAGTATGCCCGTTTTAAGGTGATCCACGACTTCACCAATACCTCCTACATTGGGCGCAATGACTGGCAAACGAGCAAGAGCAGCTTCTACAAGAACCAGTCCAAAGGCTTCGCTTCGTGCTCCACTAACCATCACGTCGACATCACTACAAAGCCATTTAGCTACGTCGGGTTGTTCCCCAACGAAATGCAAGTAGTGTTCAAGTCCAAGAGTTGCGGCCTGAGCTTTTAAGGCTGTTTTTTCTGGACCGTCACCTATGATGACCAAGTGGCAATGAGTCTGTTGGCGGTGTAAGCACTCTATGGCGCTTATTACTCGATCAAACCCTTTGCGATGAATAAGTGATCCCACACTGACAACGACGTTTTCATTTTGCTTTATGCCCAAGTATTGTTTGACGCTAAACACATTTTGGTCAGTATCTAGCGATTCTGGCACACCATTGTGAACAACACTTAATTGCTGTTTAGGGTAGCCTTCATTGAGGAGAGCGTGACTGACTGCATGACTGACGCAGACGATGTATGGGGCTACATGGAGGCCTAAGGTTATTCTGTCGTGCAAGTTGTAAGGGCTGTGCAAATGAGTCAATGATGGAATGTTGCATTGTCTAGCGGCACCGAGCACCCATTGACAGGGTGCCCCGCTATTAATGTGGATGAGCTGGATTTGGTAATGCTTAATAAGTTGAATGGCTCTGCGGCGCTGCTTTGCCCATGCTAGCAGGTTAAAGCGGCGTCGAGACGAGTCAAAGCTGACAGCAATATCAAAACGTTCGAACTCAACGGCGATCCCTGCACGTCGAGCCGCTGACGCCATAGCGCTATTGTTGGTCCATAAAACAGGCAGAAAACGGCTATCTAGATTATTGAGTAAATTCAGTGCGCATACTTCGCTGCCACGGATCCAATCATCCCCAAAGTGTACAAACAGTAGCGGTATTGAGTTTTGCATTGCCAGCTCCTTAAACAAAGATCACGATAATCCATGTGTCTATTGTTATAGAGCAAGTGCAATGCCAGTTTTTAACTTGTTGTTTTTAATCAGTTAAATTGTTCTTTGCTTGCTATTCTCAAATTGAGAATCAGCTTGGTAGCCTCTTTTAGGATCGGTAAGTCGGGCTGTGCTCGGCAAGCTTTTCTCATCAGGCCTAAAATTTATTGAAATGAAAGACGATACTGCCGCCTTTTAGTGCAGAGCCGTAATTTAGGTTTAAGCCAAGGCCAATATTTTTAATCGCTTCCCAGCGAGTTGGGTTGTTATAAAGCCAACCAATTGAAGCGCCGTAGTAGTGTTGAGCGCCTAACTCAGATTGCAATATGGCGGATAGGTCAACACGCTTTGCTCCTAAGAATACCGTATGCTTTTTGCTAAATAGATCGTAATAACCGGTTACTCTATTGGTAATGTACCAGCCATTGGGGTGACCTATATCTCCATCATTGGCATCGCCCCAAGCGATA
This sequence comes from Vibrio ulleungensis, assembly GCF_016900875.1. Taxonomy (GTDB): domain Bacteria; phylum Pseudomonadota; class Gammaproteobacteria; order Enterobacterales; family Vibrionaceae; genus Vibrio; species Vibrio ulleungensis. The sequence continues at coordinate 275,931 of NZ_JAFEUM010000002.1, read as the reverse complement.
CCGTTGAAATAGTTCCACTTCGAGCTTGCGTGCCATCGTCCCCAAGAGGTTGGCAGGCGATAATCAAGCGTAAACCCAGGCTCAAACAGCAGGGCCCAGGCAGAGGTGTTAATAATACGGCCATTTAATGCGTCTTCAATCTCTTGGGCTTCTGGTACATCGGTGCTGTAGCTGTTTTTATAATAGGTAAGATAGGTGTTAATTGTCGGGTACAGAGTCCAGTGTTCGGACAGCGGAATTTGGTAGGAGTAACCCACAGCCGCACCATAACTGTGTTCAGTCAGTTGTTGACTATCGTTAACATCATCGACAAGGGAAAGGTCGTTCTTTGAGTTGATGTAAAACAATTTGCTGTTGATGCTGTGCTGATCTTGCTCGCCAAAATCAAATCCGTAGGGAAGAATATACGTAGATTTGTTGTTTCGATTCTCTATGGCTGTGTCACTGCCTAAATTGTCGTCGCCAGTGTCAATCAATTCGTTGGGATCAAAACTGGCAAACCCAAACTCGAGCGCATCGCTATCGGTGAGGATAACCGCTGCCGCGAATCGACTTTGTAGCAGGATTTTAATGTCGTCATTTATTGCGTCAGCAAGCACAGAGCAGGGCAAAGCAATCGCAATGACCAGCGAACTAGGTAATGCCGCCGTCAAAGCCAGTTGAAAGTTTTTCACTATCGTCATCCATGTCGATATGAGGTTTATTGATTGGTAGTGCTAAGCTATAGCATAGTGATTAAGCAGCTGTGTCACAACCGCCTCTGATGAGAACTCTTCAACAACCGTTTGACGAGCGCAAGCGCTTATCTTGTTGCGCTGCTTCGGAGTTAACTCTTGCCAGCGTTTTACAAATTGAGCCAGTTGGTCTGGGGAGTCGACTAGCCAGCCATTAACGTCGTGTGCGATTAAGCTATCCATTGCGCCCACCCGGGTGCTCACCACCGGGATCCCTCGTGCCATGGCCTCAATGGCCGTCATCGCTAACCCTTCAAATCGTGAGCTTATAACGAGCAAACCAATGTTAGACCAAGCTCTATCCATATCTGATGCAAACCCCATCAAATGGACATTGCTACCCGATTGTAAGGTGATTTCTGATCGCATTGGACCGTCACCGTAAAGATGAAACTCGGTATCTGGCATCGTTGCGGCTAGCGAGACAAATTGGTCGGGGCCTTTTTCATGGCTTAATCGTCCGACAAAGGCCACTTGTTTTCCAGTAGAAGGCTGTACGTTATTGACAGCAATAAAGTTGTTTAAGGTCGTGGTTGAATAAGGAATTTTTTGCGAAATCTGCGCACTAACGGTTAAGTTATGCGTAGCGAGACCGGCGGTGTATCGGTCAATAAAGTCATACAGCCAGACTCTGCCTTTTGGCGTTTCTCCACTGTGGTAAGTAACAACAGTTTTGGCTCTATGTGGAGTTAATTTATTGATAATGCTCGCTTTATAGCCATGAGCATGAATGACCTTTGGCTTATGTTTACGTGACGCGATAAACAGTTGTTTAGTTAATGTGGGTAACGATGTGGACGGTTGTGCTTCAACCAATTGATGCAAATAACGAAAACGAATGTTGGCCTGTTTTAATTTGTCGATCAGTAGTGACTCTTCGTCGTGCTTAGACAGTAAAACGACCTGCGCCACTTGTCCTTGTTGTTTTAAACCTTTTGCCAGCTCTAAAACATAACTTTCGATACCGCCGAATGTTAGGCTGTCTAGTAGTAACCAAATATCTGTTGCATGACGAACCACGTTACTTCCTCCGCGATAGGATGAGGTGAACTGCATTACTCTATCTCGCTCTCTTGTGCTTCCCACTGCTGTTTTTTTCGATACACCGTAGCAGGGCTCAAATCTAGCAGCACTGCTGCGTTAATGACGTTACCATCGCAGTATGCGATAGCATTTTGTATGGTTTCTCTTTCTACTTCCCACATCGGTCTAACCGGTCTCGGTGTTGACTGTGGCAGCGGTTCGTCCATCATCTCGGCGGATGGTTGTGGAGCCACAACGTCAGCGGATATAGTCTCGTTAGTTCCTAGCGGCGTGTTGTGTTCAACAGCGGGTGGAGATATTGCCGGAGAGACGATTGAATCAGTAAAACTGGCCCCCATAATCGCAGACTTAGCGTGTTCTGAGGCTTGGGCACCGGTTGCGGTTTGTTTATTGAGCGGTGGCGGAAGGTGCTCTAACTCAACCGTTTTACCGTCGTTTAACACGATGATATTGCGCACAATATTTTGAAGCTGGCGGACGTTTCCTGGCCAATAGTAGCTCGACATGACATGTTTAACGTTACTGCTTATTTTAGAAAACTGCTTGCCGTCTTGCTTGGCGTACAGTTTCACAAAATGTTCCGCTAAAGTAATAATGTCCTTTCCGCGCTCTCTAAGTGGTGGCATATCGATTGGAATGACGTGGACGCGATAGTACAAATCTTCACGAAAACGACCTTCTCTAACTTCAACCATAGGGTCTCGGTTGGTGGCGCACAAGATGCGAAGATCTACCTGAATTTCTTTGCTCCCACCAAGGGGGGTAAATCGTCCTGTTTGCAAAAAACGCAGTAATTTCTTCTGCATTTCTAGCTCCATTTCACACAGTTCATCCAAAAACAGCGTCCCGCCATCGGCCTGTTGCGCAGCGCCTTTTCGATCGGAGGTTGCGCCGGTGAACGCACCTTTAACGTGCCCAAATATCTCGCTTTCCATTAAGTCTTTTGGGATTGCGCCACAGTTAATCGCGACAAAGGGGCGTTTCGCGCGGGTACTTTGTTTATGAATGGCCTCTGCGCACACTTCTTTACCTGTCCCACTCTCACCATTAATGAAGATACTTGCTGTGGTGGGTGCGGCGCTCTCAATGGTTTTATACACCGCTTGCATGGGCAAACTTGAACCAATAAAGCCATGGAAGTTATGGCGATCAAATTTGGTTTCGAAATTAGTGATCAGTTTTTCTAGTTTGGATTGCTTTAGATGAAGTGCAATAGAGGTTTTTAGTCGTTCGGCTTGAATAGGCTTCTCGAGGAAGTCATTGGCTCCCTTTTGTATGAGGGTAACCGCAATATCTACCGAGCCGTGAGCGGTTGCAACGATCACCGAAGTAGGAAGCTGTTCAGCAACAATCCAGTCAAGAATTTCTTCACCAGAGGTATCGGGTAACTTTAAATCGAGAATGATTAGGGCAGGGCGTTGATCACGAATAAATGCTTTCGCTTTTTCACCAGTATCAACCCGAAACAGATCATAGGGTTCATCTTTAACATACTGTTGGTACAAAATAGCCAGTGAATTGGAGTCTTCTACTAGCAAAACCTTTGGTCTCATAACGTATCCTTACCACTATTCTTAACCTATATAATCCTTAAAGTAGGGCTATATGCTTAGGTGTCACTACCGAGTTCGTTGGAAAACTGTTCAAGCGCTTGATGTGATGAATGCAACAGCCCAACCAAATGCTGATGATGTGTAATGGCTTCATCGAGTTTTCCTGCTAAACAGAGGTGTTCCATTTTTCGAGCCGTATGTCCAAGCGCCAAAACCCCTAATGATAAAGAGGTACTGGCCAGTGAATGAACGCCAAATTCTAGTTGTTCGGTATCTTTATCAACGATGGCTTGATTGATCGTATTCATCCAGTCACTGGATTCGGCTCGATAGCTTTCGAAAAGAAGAGGTAATACTTCTCTACCAGTATCTTCGATGATCCTTTCAAGAACAGTGTGGTCCAAAATTGGTAGAGATTGAGAACTCATACGACCCTCCTTAGTCGATAAGGTATACAGAACGATAACCCAAAAAATGGCATTGCACCAAATTTGTCGGCTAATTTGATGTCATAATTTAGACCCCGTAGCGAAACAGAGAACTTCCTGTTAGGTAGCTCTTGATTTTGCTTGAGGCTCGAGACCCCACAAAAGGCACTCGGGATACAATATTGGCGATCTCCTCAGCCAATGTGTTTTGCTGATGTTGATTTAGAATGATACCGCATACATTGGCGTGGGCTTTTTTAAGCAGTGCGGTCGCGTCGTGAAGGTCATTTGTGTTGCTTTTACCTGCCGACACAACCAATAGTGTCCCCTGGACAACATTTGCAATGGTGACCGTGGGGATGTTGGATTGGTTGCATTGGTTTAAGGCAGTGCTGTCTACGATAATTTTGTCGTACTTAGCTTGCCATTTCTCAATGCTTTTCAATAGATTGATAGGATCTCTAAACGCCAGTTGCCTGTCTAGTGTCGTGGGAGCCTGGATCCCAGAAAAACAATGCTGACTCTGATTATGGCGAATAAACTCTGGTGTACTGCCTTCCACCTGTGTCTCTGCGGGCAATTCAAATGCATCAAAGCTGGGGTTAAACAGGTTAAAGTCGACCAACAATGTTTTGTAACCTGCTAGCAAATAACGCTCGGTAAGAGCCATAGCAACGCTAGTCGCACCTGCTCCCGACTTGTCCGCGGTTACGCATACAGTATCAATCTTATCCAGCTCTAGCTGTATGAAGATTTGTTCAATCTCTGACAGGGTTGCGGATAGGCTCATTATAGCGCTCCAATTAAGACGATTGTGGTTACGATTTTGAATACATCATCTAGGCTGTTGCGAGCCTTTTGAGCAAAGCTTTCTTTTTCATGAGGAACATATACCGTATCACCTGCGCGTATAACAGGAAGCTGTCTAAAGTTAGCCGTTTTACTAAACTCGATAAGGTCAAAAATGCGTGCTTGGTTTTGACAACATGATAGGTTCACAATGCTGATCTTTTCTAGATAGGCAAACTCGCTGGTGCCTCCAGCTTCGGCAAGCAAATCTAGAATTGTCATGTTGTCATCAAAGTTATAGCGGCCGGGGTTATTTACTGCTCCTAACACGCGTACGGTGGTCTCTTTAGGAGTATCGAGCCAGTTTTTAGATTTCTCTGGAATGTAGATAGTGTCTCCCGGTACGACAACAGGCAATAGTGATTCGTCCCCTGTTTCAAAGTAAAGCGATAGATTGAGTTTGCTTACTTGCGCGTGTGCCTTGTTGCGATGAGTTACGCGAACATTGTGAATATCGGCATCTTTAGTTGGGCCATCCGCGGCTGATAAAATGTCGAGAAAGTGCATCTCTTTGGTGAAGCGGTAGCGACCTGGAGAGTTAACTTGTCCGAAGACATAAATTGACGCATCAGAGCTTTGACGAACCCACTGGGATTTATTGTCAGATGGATCTTGTGGTAAGTCGTGTACTCGGACGATAGCACCCGCCGAAATTTGAGGAAGCTCACTCGCCTGAGCGCCGTTTTTGATGTAGTTGTCGAGGTCGAATATCACTACAGGTCCACGTCCTGAAGCAATCTCAATTTTTGTGGTATCGGCGCGCAAGGTAGGGCCGCCAACGTGAGCCAGCAAATCCATTAGATCCATCTCACTGGACCATTCAATGCGTCCAGGTCTAACAACTTCACCAATCACTTTCACTGCTCGACTCGGAGCCACTTTAAGCCATGACTTCTCATTCATGTCGGTTTTTTCAGGGACAAATAGTGCGTCACCCGCTTCAATTTCAGGAGGCATTTGATTGGTCAGCCCTTCTGAATAGGCAGTAAGGTCAAAACGAATAACGCGACCATTTGCTTTAATTAGCCTAATTTGACGAGATTCTGCAAAGCGCGTTGGGCCGCCTGCGTTTGCCAGAATATCCATAAAGGTTGCGCCTTTGTTTCCCTCATAGGCACCAGGAAAAGCCACTTCTCCCATCACATACACAGTATTGGCGCCAGATTTGATCTCTTCTTCCATTTTTGGAACAAATACAGTCGCGCCAGCTTCGATGTTAGGTAATAGGCTCTCGTCGCCTGTGTCTAAATAGCGTTTCAAGTTAAACAAGGCTGGGGTGTTACCCGAAATCACGCGGATCTGCTCTACACTGGCGTAGCGAGTTACGCCGCCTGAGCGCATCAACAAGTCCACTAAGTTCATCTCTTGTTTGTAGCTAAAAGAGCCAGGCGCATTCACCTCACCAAAGACTTTAATTGCGGTGCGGCTGTCGGCGCTGTCACCGGCATTGGCAAGCTTGGCGGCGTCAAATTCTTGTTCAATGTTGCCGACAAGCGGGGATGCTGGGATAAACAATGTATCCAATGAAGCCAGCTTAGGCAGTGTGTTGTTCACACCCGTATCTAAAAACTGCTTATAGTTAAATAGTTTTACTTCTCCAGCTCGCTTTAGCTGAAGGCGGTCTAATTGCGCACCAGCACGCAAGCCACCTGCGGCGTAAATCGCCATTTGTACGGTCGCGTTGTCAGCCAGAGTATATTCACCTGGGTTTTGCACGTAACCTTGCACTGAAATCAAGATTTGTCGCTTAGCCACAAACACTCTCAATGTGTTGAGATCTCGGTAGGCTTGGCTCAATTGCTCGCGCACTGCTTTGTCCAATTGGTCATCTTTGTAACCAGCAACGTATATCGGTCCAACTTCAGGCAGCTCAATTCGGCCTGTTTTATCCACCTGAAAGGCTCTATTTAAACTGGCTTCACCGGGTAGGTTAATCTGCACGCTATCGCCAATTTGTACTGAGTTTGCGCTGGCAAAAGCAGAGCAGCTGATTAACACGGCAATGATTGCGATGCGACGAATCAGGGTGAGTGTAAGGTGTAAGGTGCTCATTGGTTGCCTCCTGTCGAACTGGTCGATACAACATCAATGCTGACTCGGCGGTTAGTCAATTTGGTTGCCGCGCTCTCACCTTCAAAAAGAGGTAGCGTATCGCCAACAGAAAGGGTTTGAATGCGCATAGGTGGTAGACCAAACACAGTTAAGTAGCGTTTGACTTGGTCTGCGCGACCCATTGCGAGCTTATCGTTGTATTGAGCATCGCCAGTGACATCAGCGTGCCCGGTCACACGTAAATTTAAGTTGGGATATTGGTTAAGCAATGTAGTCGCTTTGGCTAGGTGACCCATGTACTTTGGATTAATCTCAATCGAGTCGATAGCAAACTGATTATCAATATTCAGCAGCTCTACCAGTTCGGTGATCACGGCAACTTCGTTTTGAAATGCAGCATTATGTTCTGGTGGGACGCAACTCGCTTGAGAGCGCACGTAATCGAGCTGATTTTCCAGTTTGGCTAGGTTTTTTCTCTGAATCACAATGTCGTTTGCCGCATCAAGAAGCAGTTGTCCTTCAAGCTCTCGTACAATGCGATTTTCTTTGGTTTTTGCTTGCACTACGGCTGCGGGAAAACACCACTCTGCGCCTTTTTGGATCAAGGAGTCCAAATGCAGTTTGGCTAAATGAAAGTCAAAACGTAGACCATGCTCTGGTCCCATTGGCTCATCGGGCATCACGGGAGAGAAGTCTGACGCAGAGGCAAATTCACCTAAACCACCTTGGCCGTGGTCAGGGTAGCTGGTGCAACCGATGACGGTTGCAGCCAGCATTGATACAGACACGTTCTTTATAGTTAGATTAGCCATACTGTCGTTCTCCGTTGAGCGCAATGTTGTTGATTATTACTGTGTCGAAAAAGTTTGGGTGAAATAGCTGTAGTGCTATACCTGTGTTGCTACAGCGTTTAATGGGATTGCCTGACCGATTCGAAGCAATTCCATCATTTTTAGCGGTTGTCCATGAGCATTACAGATGCTCAAACTTCTATTACGTTCATAAAGGCGCTTATAAAAGTAGACAATGGTGCCAATGCCAGAGGTATCGAGAAAATCGACGTGTTCGAGATCGATGGTGATGTGCTCATGGCTGTCGTCGGTAAGTAGCTTATCGATACAGACTTGCGCTTCTTTTATGGTTTGAGCGTCAAAGTCTCCAATGACACAGAGCGATAGCGAGGTGTTATCTACTGGGGTAATTTGCAGTTCCATAATCCTGTCTCCTAACTGTGTTCTTGCGAATGCAATGTAGTTAGAGCAGATTACGTGCCAAAATATATTTTATTTTATATTCAACGGCTTATGGACTATTTCTCATATTGAGAAATAGGCTTGTTGGTCTATTCTCATTTTGATTATTCGTCTAATAACCATTTTGAGAGGACATTTGAGAGCTCAGTCGATGTATACGGCTTGGTTAAAATGTCATCCATGCCTGATTCAAAGCAGAGTTCGCGCTCTGCAGCTGTCGTGCTAGCGGTGAGGGCAACGATTGGCAAAGTGAATCCGAGCTGTCGAATTTTGCTGGTGGTTTCAAATCCGTCCATACCTGGCATACGGCAATCCATTAGGATCAAATCGTAGTGGCTTGCTTTGACAGCGTCGAGCGCGTCGATACCACTGGGCATGATATCGGGGGTGATTCCAATTTTGATTAACATCTGTTTGATGATGATCTGGTTTACCGTAATATCCTCGACCACCAAAATTTTGGTGCTTTTCGGTAACTCCGTGGTGCGTTGTTTGGTTATTTGGGCAAGGGAAGGCGCCGATTGCTCTGCCTTATGCAGTGGTAAGTGACCGTAAAAGCGAGTCCCTACATTCACTTCGCTTTCAAACTGAATGTCTCCACCCATTAATTCGAGCAATTGATTACATATTGCTAACCCAAGCCCTGTTCCCTCAAAATTGCGTTTGCTTGATCGATCGGCCTGAGTGAAAGGTTGAAATAATTTATCAAAATCAGAAGCATTGATCCCAATACCACTGTCACTAACTTCAAAGCTTAATATGTTGTTATGCCAACTAAACTTAACGGAGACAAAACCACGGTCTGTGAAACGTATAGCGTTGCCGATGAGGTTAACCAACACTTGGGTTATACGCTCACGATCTCCATTGACGAGACTTGGTAGCGACGTGTCACCGTCGATACAAAACTCTAAGGATTTTTCGATGGCTTTTGGGGAAAATATACTGCGTAACGTGTTAATTAAGCTGCACATTTCAAAGTTGTTCGGGATCAGCTCAAACATACCAGTGTTAATCTTGCTGAAGTCGAGCAGGTCGTTAATGATGACCCTTAAAAACTGACCAGATTGTGACAAGTTGTTGAGTAAAACATCTTGCTGAGCATCGAGCGGGGTTTGAGACAATAATTCTGCGCTACCCAATAGGCCATTGAGCGGGGTTCGTAATTCATGATTAATCATCGCTAAGAAATCACGAGTAGACTGCTCTGACTGCTCGGCTTTTTTACGAGATTCGATGTTTCTATCAATAATAAGCTGCCGGTTTACCGCACCAGCCAAGAGGGCCGCAACTAATTGAAATGAGCGCTGAACAAACTCTAAATCATAGTCGGTTTCTATGACTTCTATACTCAGAATACCAATGTCTTCTTGCTTAGCCATCAGTCGAATATGCAACACGCGATCTTGCCATTGGGTTTCGGCAACGTCTTTCGCAATGGCACTAGAGCCGTAATGTGGCTTTTGTAACTCGAGATTGAGTTTAGGGTTAAGCTTGACGTAACTGGAACAAATAAGCGGGGTTTGGGTGAGTCTTCGGACTAAGTTCGAGATTAAAACGTCGTCTAAGTGATGGTTTAGAAAGGCTCTACCAAAGTAAATGAGCAACGCATCTATATGTTGCTGAAACTCAAGTTTAAGCATGTTCTGCTGAGACGAACGTTCGAGCTGAGCAACCGCGACTTCAAGTTTTTGATTCGCTTGAAATAATTCTAGACTTTTTTGCTCTAACAACTGCTCAGCCTGTTTTCGTGAGGCTATTTCTCGCGCTAACTTACGCTCAAGAGCGCGAGTTGAAACGGTGTTATTTTGCGCCTTGGGTACTTTGTTTTCCACGCCTAATCCTTAACAGATACTCATTCAATTAGATTAACTACAAATCGAACTTCGCTTCCTTGCTCGTTAAGCGATTGAGATCCAATCTCTATCTGTTGGTCAAAGTGTTTTGCGCACCCTTTTAATAGCCCAATACAGACATGACCCATGCAACGTGCACTAGAGTAATCGAACACCAGCTGTGTTTCTGTTTCTGATACAAAATCAAATTTCGGCGGGTTAGCATCTGGGTACAGTTTTTTCACTTCTACATGGATGTATTCTTCTACATGGCGAACAAAGTCAAAGCAGTGTGTGCAATCTAAAATGCCTGCATTATCAGGTAGGGTATTCAGTAAACTGATGAAAACGGTTTCACCAAATACTTCTTGTAAGGCGTCCGCTGGGATATCGGTGGTTTTACTCAAATTGACAATCAGTTTAACTAAACTTTTATGATCGTAACTGCCTACTGAGGTGTAAATACCTTGATCTTCAGAAAGGTCGAGTACTTTATCTAATGTTTCTAAACCGAATTGTTGTTCGACAAGCTCTAAAAACTCAGTGAAAATTATTCCTTTCATTTCACCATCCTTAGTGATGTTGGTATAGCTTATAGTATTGAGTTTAGTCCAAAAAGACTAGGTTACGTAACGCTGTACACTAAAGTTATGATATCAGCGATCCATGAAACGCAAATGACACGCAAACCATAAAAAAACGGCCCACATAAGTGAGCCGTAGTAGTGCATTACAAAAGGAAGGGGTTATTGAACAAGACCCACTTCTTTGTAGTATTTAAGAGCGCCTGGGTGAAGTGGTGCAGAAAGTCCATCTTTCACCATTTCTTCTTTCTTCAGGTTAGAGAAAGCAGGGTGCAATTTCTTAAAGGTATCGAAGTTCTCGAATACTGCTTTAACGATCTGGTATACCGTTTCGTCTGGTACATTGGTAGAAGAAACGAAGGTTGCACCAACACCAAATGTCATGGTGTCTGCATCGTTACCGTTGTACATGCCACCCGGTACAGTTGCTGTACGGTAGTAGCTGTTATCGCTGATCAGAGCGTCAACTTTCTCACCAGAAACATTTACAATGACGCTGTCACATGAAGTCGTTGCTTCTTTGATTGCGCCACTTGGGTGACCTACTACATACACCATAGCGTCAATTTTGTTGTCACATAGTGCTTTAGATTGCTCAGACGCTTTAAGCTCTGACGCAAGTTTAAAGTCACCTTTATCCCAACCGTAACGTTCCATCAGCACTTCCATCGTACCGCGCTGACCTGAGCCAGGGTTACCAATGTTTACGCGCTTACCTTTTAGATCTTCAAATGTCTTGATACCAGCATCGGCACGAGCGACTACAGTGAATGGTTCAGGGTGAACCGAGAATACTGCACGTAAGTCTTCGTATGGACCTGCATCAGAGAACTTACTAGTACCATTGTAGCCATGGTACTGCCAATCTGACTGAGCGATACCTAGGTCAAGTTCGCCTGCTTTAATGGTATTGATGTTGTAAATCGAACCACCGGTACTTTCTACTGAACAGCGAATGCCATGGTCTGCACGAGACTTATTAACTAGACGACAAATAGCACCACCGGTTGGGTAGTAAACGCCAGTTACGCCACCTGTACCAATAGTTACAAAGCTTTGGTTAGCTGTAGCGACTGATGAAAAGCCAAGAGCTAATGCTAGACCTGTAGCGGTCAGTAATCCTGTTTTGCGATTCATAATTTTCCCTTTAATTGAGTTCATCTCTGTTTCTCACAACAGTGTAGTCTAGAATTGGTTTGTGTAACAAATCCTAGAGCTATCTATAAAAACAGTTGCTTAGCACAACTATTTTCGTCCACATTAAAGCATAGCAAAGCTATTTCACGTGTGCTTTAACCTCAAATTTTGTGAGTTTTTTGTGACTGAAACTGTAGTTTTGAACATTTTCCTCTCAAAAACTTAAATATTTTTCATTCTAATTAAGCGCTTAAAAGAGGTTACTGTTTAACAAATGAGAAGAATGCACGTATTCTAATCGGGGATTTGGCCTAACATGGATTTAGTTTTGAGACTCTCTTTTATCAATCGTTCGTTTATCGGCTCCATAGCAATACTAGCTTCAACTCTAGTTTGTGCGGCGAGTCCTGTGCCCAAGTACAACCTTGAGCGCACTGAGCACAGCGAAGGGTTTGCCAATAAGCTGCTTTTGCCATATGCGTTCTCGACCGAGACTATGGGGTTTAATGTTGGTTTGGGAGGCATGGTAAACGGAGCTATCCAAGATCAGTTAACCATTGGTGCTACCATGTATGGTGGCGCAGACAGTTATGGCGCGGCATTGGGTTTTTGGAACCTCCAAATACCCGGTACAGAGCGTTGGTTCGTTACGGGATTGGGTTTCTTAGGCTATTTCCCAGAACAAACCGCTCACGCTTCGGTGCCGAATGAGCCTATACCTTACCAGCGTCCATTACCTGGAAGCAGTCATTCCAGTCCAGATGATGCAGTGGTCGGTTCGGGATACTCTAATTTTGTCGAGTTACAAGTAGAGTATGTTTTGCCTATTGGACACCACCGAGAAACATCAACATTAAACTATAGAACGCGCGGCGGACTGCTTTCTAATCCCACGCCACACAAATCGTGGAACCCGTTAACAACCGGCTCTTCTTTAATCATGCTGCGCGGTTTCAGTCAGTACGAAAGTTATGAAAACCCAGATTTATCTGAGATTGCAGGCTCGGTAGGTGGGCTAGAGTTTGGATTGCATTACGATAATACTGATTTTGTGCCAAACCCTTCAAAAGGATCTCGCCAATACATCGCATATACACACGATGGTACGCTATTAGGAAAAGATCGTAGTTGGAACGCGATAGAATTTGATACCAGTCACTATTGGGATTTGGGTGAGTCTGATTGGGCAAGACAGCAAGTACTAGCGTTTAATTTCTGGACGGCCTATTCACCATCCTGGAAAGTTATCGATGTAGACGGCAGCTCACGATATGTTGCCAATGGCGCACCATACTCACAAGGGGCCTCGCTTGGCGGGTGGAATCGAATGCGAGGTTATGCTTCCAATCGTTTTCACGATAAAGCGGCTATCTACTCTGCACTAGAGTATCGCTACACCTTAGATTACAACCCTACACCAGATATTCCGCTTCTTTCACTGTTCCAGATAGATTGGCTGCAGGTTGTGCCGTTTGTGGAAGTGGGTGAGGTAGCGCCCGAGTACAGTGCGCGTGAGCTATTTTCAAATATGAAATACGACGCCGGAGTTTCTTTTCGAGCATTCGCCGCCGGGTTAGTGGTGCGATTGGATTACGCTCAGTCTCCGGAAGGAAGCGCCCTGTGGGTTATGGCGGGGCATCCATTTTAGAGCTATCTATACTCAAGTTTATTGGCACCGGATCGCGATAAGTTCAACTTGAGTAGCATTTCTATTGAGACGGTTGTCGCGATGGTCATCATAATAAAAATTGCCATCATGATCACAAGCTGATATTTGATGGCAATAAGTGGCGATACACCACCCAAGATTTGCCCTGTCATCATGCCAGGTAGCGACACCAAGCCTGTCGTCGATATGGTTGCCAGCGTCGGTGCAAATGCACTTTTCAACGCATCTTGGACAAATGGTTGGCACGCATAGCGCCCACTCACTCCTAATGCGATTGCGCCTTGATATTCCATTTCTCGTTCTGAAAAAGCTTTAGTCAGGGTTTTAAACGCAATAATAATGGCGCTCATGCTGTTGCCAAGTAACATCCCACCCATTGGGATTAGGTATTGAGAGCTATATAGGGGAGTTGGTTGGATCAACCATACAACAGTGACACACAATACCGGAAACAGCCCGCAACAGAGTCCGACCACCACAGAGGCTAAAGCCTGCTTGCGAAGCAACTGCGCTTTACTGATGATGGCGCTACCACCCACCAAGGCCATCACTAGCAACCAAGCAATGTTGATGACAATACTGTCTAGGGTAAAAAGAAATTCTAAGTAAAGTCCGACAAGAAATAGTTGGATGGCCATCCTCGCGATGCTAATCAGAGCATCTTTGCTTATATTAAGTCGATAGTATTGGCTGATCCCGAGAGGTATGAGAAGCAGGATGCTAAAAAGGCCAAGATCAAGCCATGCAATGTCTAAAGATTGCTGCATTGAAGGTCTCATAGATGTTGAATGAAGAGGTAGTGTAAAAGTGCTGACTTACTCTGGCAATGCTTTTACTTGACTAGATTTTGAACTGGTTTAATAGTCGTTTGATCTGAAAAGAAAAAACGCAGCATTACGCTGCGTTCTATTTAAAATCAATGAGTAATTAGTCACTCGGCTTGCACATGTATTCTGCGCGCCACATTAGAGGTGAGTGGTGTTTTATGATAGATAGCAATTGTGTTCCACTCATTTGCGGAATAGACAATTGAATTTTAGGCTCGTTATTACCTCTAGAATAGGCACTAATACGAGTAAATATGGCTTTACTGTGCGATTTAAGCGTCGATTTATTGAGACATAGCCCGTAGCAGTCGCGTTGCATGTGCACCTCCCATATATTGCGCAATCGATTTCGTTGGCTTCTGATTTAATATTAGCCATTTTCTTGCAAATAGGGGAAGTGAATTTGTAAGCAAAAATTAGAAAATCGCCCAATATTGATCTTGATCAAGGTTGGGCAAAACTTGAACTAGATTTTACAATGTGAACTGTGCAACAAGTTGATTAAGCTCATTGGCTTTTGTTTGTAAAGTGTGGCTTCTATCACGGTTCGACTGAGCCATTTCTTCAGATTGTTGGCTTTGATCGGCAATCGCCACGATGCGTTGCGAAATGTCTTGGCCAACGATACTTTGCTCTTCAGTGGCGGTCGCAATTAAGTCATTCATATCCATAATTGTGTGGATAGAGTGTTGAATTGATTCCAAAGCCACTTTCGCTTGCTCTGATTCTTCGACTGACGCCTCACCACGTCGAGTACTCGAATCCATTGCGCTCACGGCTGCGTCAGATGCTGCTTTGAGGCTTTCTATCATGTCATGGATTTCACCGGTGCTTTCTTGAGTACGACTGGCTAGTTGACGAACTTCATCCGCAACAACCGCAAAGCCACGACCTTGCTCACCTGCTCGCGCAGCCTCGATTGCGGCGTTAAGTGCCAGCAAGTTGGTTTGTTCGGCAATGCCTTGAATCACCGATAGGGCTGCTGAGATATTTTGAACATCTTCTTCTAGCTGAGAGATCACGGTATTGGCTTCAGAGACTTCTGTTGCCAGTTCGGTCACTGTGTTTGCCGCAGTGATCACTGTGTCCATAGCTTCTTTAGCGTTTGTTTCTGCTTCTTGTGCTGCGCTGGCTGCTTGGTTCGCATTGCCAGAAATCTCGTGCGCTGTGGTGGTCATTTCGGTCATTGCCGTCGCTGCTTGTTCCGTTTCTTGGCGCTGCGATTGGCTAATTTCCTGTACTTCATTTGCGGTATTGTTCATCTGCTGCGTTTCATCTTGAACGTTTACCGAAACTTCTCTCACCATAGTGATTATGGAATGCAAGTTCCCTAAGAAGTGGTTGAAGTCGCTGGCTAGCTTACTGAACTCAGGAATTTGTGAGTCGTTAATGCGTGCCTTAAGGTCGGCATCTCCAGAGGCGAAGCGTGCTACTGACGTACTAAATTCGTTAAGTGGAGTGCTAATAGAGCGGTAAATGAACAGACCAAACGCCAGTGACAGGACGCTCACTGCGATACACATAAGTAGAGTTTCCCACAGCACTTCCTTTTGTGTCTCAGTGGCTTGAGATTGCATTAGCGCAAGGGTAGCGTCAATAGAGTCGGTGTAAAAGCCTGTACCCACTACCATATCCCATTCTGGAATGTAAACGGTGTAGCCCATTTTGGGCAAAGATTGAGTTTGGCCAAGTTTAGGAAAGTAGTAAGTAGTAATGGTGGATTCACCGCGTTTTGCGCGCTCAACAAGCTGCTGAATAAATAGATTACCCTCGGTGTCGCGAGTATTCCAAAAGTTGTCTCCAATACCTGCGTCGCTCTTACCCAGCATTAGACGAGTCCCTTTCGAGTCGTAGGCGAAGTAGTAGCCAGTTGGACCAAAGGCGAGGTTTTTCAAAAGCGATAAAGCTTGTTCTTTCGTACCATTGTTTTGACGAAGATCAGCGAGTGATGTTTCTGCAACCTCTACCAACGAGCGTAGCTCGATACGTTTCATTTCCATCATCTGTTCTTCAGCAGACGTCATTTGTTGCTCAGTAAGTAACTTGGCTTCATATTGGGTAAACGCAAGCATCGAAATCGATATGATCAATATTGGGATGAGCGTCAAAGCGACTAAACGCTGGCGAATTGTGAGTTTCATAAGTTGTTCCTTTACCAAAATATTCGGGGTAACGAGTGCATCCGACGTTTTATTTTTATATTCGCACCGGATACAAATTGTTACATTTTTCCGGTGTCTTTCTATCTATCGACCTCACGAGCAAAATATTGAGTGGAATTTTTAACCTAATATTCAGAAAGTGAATAATAAAATCTCGTAGTATTGATAATGTGCATGCGTTTATTTGGTGAGGTATAAGTGGTTTTTTTAGATTTGTATGGAAACGTTTCATAACCTCATGGATCCACTATAAAAAAACGCCCTTAGAGGTGTTACCAACCTAAGGGCGCTGTTGTCGAGCAAGCGTGGTTTATCTAGATGTATTTATTGTTTTTGTGGGGGGAGAGGAGCATCTATTTTTTATGCCTCCACATTTCGCTCAATTAACAGGATCCGAACTTCATAAGGTTGCAATTGCTGAACTTCACACTGAATGTCAGCTTGGCTGGTGCGATAGTTTCCTAGTATGCACTTTGCTTGAGACACGCCAATGTTTGAAGGGAGCGTATAATCCACTGGGTTATCATAGAAGTTATTAATACACACTAATTGCTGATTGCCGCTCTCACGTAAGTAGGCAAATACTTGGCTATGCTCTGGCGCTAAATCTAAGTAAGTGCCATCAGTGATCACTGGTACTTGCTTACGTAATTCGATAAGCCGTTTATAGAAATAGAATACCGAATTGAGATCCGCTACCGCATTTTCTGCGTTAACCTCTTGGTAATTGTTAGCGATGTCTAACCATGGAGTACCACCTGAAAAACCGGCATTATTCGTGGCGTTCCATTGCATAGGTGTACGAGAGTTGTCGCGGGATTTTTGGCGTAAAATGTCCATCATGTCAGAGTGCGAAACGCCTTGATGGCTCACCATAATGTCGTACATATTAGTGCTTTCAACATCGCGGTATTGCGCGAGATCTTGGTAACCAGGATTGGTCATGCCAAATTCTTCCCCTTGGTATACGTAAGGGGTGCCCTGCATCATATGTATAGCCGCACCAAGCATCTTGGCTGACTCGACACGATACTCGGTGTCGTTACCTAATCGGCTCACCACTCGTGGCTGATCATGGTTACACCAGAAGAGTGCTCCCCAACCTTTGCCATTGAGCCCGGTTTGCCAGGTATTAAAAATTTGCTTAAGCTGTATGAAGTCGAAGTCCGCAGCAGTCCACTTATCACCATTAGGGTAATCGACTTTAAGATGGTGGAAGTTAAATACCATCGACAATTCTTTTTGATCCAGTGATGAGTATTGCTGGCAATGCTCTAGGGTTGTTGACGACATTTCACCCACGGTAACGCTGCCGTATTTTTGAAATACAGCGTCACTGATCTCTCTCAGATACTCGTGTACGCGAGGACCGTCAGTATAATATTTACGTCCGTCCCCCGAATCGTCAGATGGGAAATCTTGTTGCTTTGAAATTAGGTTAATAACATCCAATCTGAATCCATCGACACCTTTTTTAGCCCAAAACTGGATAACACGTTTTACTTCTTCTCGAACCGTAGGGTTTTCCCAATTGAGATCAGCCTGCTCTTTGGCAAAAAGGTGTAAGTAGTATTGCCCCGTTTTTTCATCAAGCTCCCATGCGTTACCACCAAACTTGGATTCCCAATTATTAGGCTCACCGCCGTCGATGGGATCTTTCCAAATATAGTAGTCGCGATAAGGGCTATTTTTGTCTCCCAGAGCCGATTGAAACCAGTGATGCTCTGTGGAGGTATGATTGACCACAATATCCATAACAATACGGATGCCACGCTGATGCGCTTGTGCTAATAACTCATCAAAGTCACCCATCGTGCCAAAGTCTGGATTAACACTGTAGTAGTCGGAAATGTCGTAGCCGTTGTCAATCATCGGGGATTGATAGATAGGGGTTAGCCAAATCGCATCGACGCCTAGGTGTTTTAAGTAATCGAGCTTTGAAATGATGCCTTGAATATCGCCCGTACCTTTTGCTTGTGAGTCACAAAAGCTTTTTGGATAAATTTGATAGATTGTGGCGGTTTTCCACCAGTTTGGATCTTGGCTTAAAAGGGTCATAGCGTTTGCTCACTTACCGAAAATAAATCAATGAAAAGGGCGGAAAAGAGTCCGCCCTAAAAGGTGTAACTGTTATGCGTTGGCGAGTTCTAACTCACCTTTCATTTGCGCACGCTTATAGAACATCAGCGTTAATAGCATTGGGACACAGATAGCCACCAACATGGCGATAGCATAGATGCCCCAGAATTGTGGTTGGATAGACAAGATGCCTGGAAGACCGCCTACACCGATACCGTTTGCCATAACACCTGCTGCGCCACACACACCGGCTGCAATCGCACTGCCAATCATCGCGCTTAGCATTGGGAATTTGTATTTCAAGTTGATGCCGTACATGGCAGGCTCTGTTACACCTAAGTAGGCCGAAATTGCCGCAGGTACAGAGATGTCACGTTCACCGGCTTTACGACTGATGATAATGATACCAACGACTGCTGATGCTTGAGCAATATTAGACAGTGCGATAAGAGGCCAGATTGGTGTACCACCCATATCTTGCATTAGTTGAAGGTCTACGGCGTTTGTGGTGTGGTGAATACCGGTGATAACCAGTGGCGCATAAAGCAAGCCAAAAATCATTGAACCAAGCATTGCAAAGTCACCCGTCATCGCAGCTTTAGCCGCAATACCCACAC
This sequence comes from Vibrio ulleungensis, assembly GCF_016900875.1. Taxonomy (GTDB): domain Bacteria; phylum Pseudomonadota; class Gammaproteobacteria; order Enterobacterales; family Vibrionaceae; genus Vibrio; species Vibrio ulleungensis. The sequence goes on along the minus strand of NZ_JAFEUM010000002.1, from coordinate 257,108 downwards.
CATCGCCTAACATTCGGCCAAATGGGCCAATAAGCGAGTGCGCCAAAATAACAGAGACAAGGATCGAAACGAATGGCACGACTACAAGGTACAAGTACGACGGTACAATTCGTTTCAGGGACGTTTCGATAAACGCTAGTGCCATACCGGCAAGCATCGCTGGGATAACCTGAGCTTGGTAACCGACTTTTTCTATCACAAACAGTCCAAAGTCCCATACACCAGGGTCTTGCTGTCCTATTAAATAGGCGTTCATGAGCTGTGGCGACACGAGAGTAATACCTAGTGTAATACCCAAAATTGGCGTTCCGCCAAGTTTGCGAACGGTAGACCAACAAACACCCACAGGTAGGAAGTGGAAAATAGCTTCACCGATAAGCCACAAGAAAGCGTGAACTGACGACCAAAACTCGCTGATTTCAGTCAGTGATTTGCCATCAAACATTTTGATGTCGCCAATCACATTTCGGAAACCAAGAATCAAACCACCAGTAATGATTGCAGGAAGAAGAGGGACAAAAATTTCTGCAAGGTGGGAGATGCCGCGTTCAACAATATTCATGTTTTGACGTGCAGCATTTTTTGATTCATCTTTTGATGCCGATGATTTACCGGAAAGTTCAATCAGTATCTTATACACTTCGTCGACTTCGGTACCAATGACCACTTGGAATTGACCAGCATTGGTGAAGCAACCCTTAACCAATGGCTGCTGTTCCAGTAGTTTAACATCGGCAGCATCGGTGTCATTTAACACAAATCTTAGGCGTGTTAAACAGTGACTGACACTGGCGATATTGTCGCTGCCACCGACTAATTCGATAAGACGTTGAACGTCCTGTTTAGCTATCTTACTCATAGTTTTTGTCCACTTTGGATATTTAAATTGTACACTTCTTACGTATGTTTTGCTTATTAATGGGAATGTTCCCATTCGTTAAGGTGAACAATACATAATCAAACAAAAAATGTAAATTGGGAACATTCCCATACCTTGAGAGTGATCACAAACAAATGTTGTTTAATGATGTTTCTATAGTATAGATCGCTCAGACTGAGCCATCGGTCTGAGCTAATCGCTAGACTAAGACTAAGACGAAGACAAAGCAGAAAAGACTAAAGCGATTAAGACTGGGGTGTTTGTGTTAAATGAGTGATAGCGGTATCACCAGCAAGCTTCTTAATGAGCATGTTAGCTGCTTTCTCACCCGCTAAAGCATAACCGGGGTCGACACTATAAACGGTCGGAAACAAAAACGAGAGTAAAGATGAGCCCCCAACACCGGTTACAATGACGTCACTCCGACTCAGCTCTTGCAAACGTTTAAGCACGCCTAATGCAAGGGTGTCACTAGCACAGACAATAGCTTGAGTTTGTTCTGTTAGAACGTCATCTGTCGCGGAGTAAGCGCTTTGATGAGTTAACTCACCGGTTGCAAAATTTGGGGTGACATTATGTCGTTCGCACCAGTTTTGATAGGCAGTAAGTCGCGCCAAACCGGTGGTTCTATCTTGCGGATCAACCCCTACAAACGCAATATTGGTCAGCGCTTTTTCTGTAAGGTGAGCCAACGCATTTTCAATCATTCCTTGGTTGTCGTAATTGATGGACGATACCACTGGTGTGTCCATAGCAATCACCACCATTTTATTTGTCCATGGAAGCAGGGCGTTTTCATCGCAATGGGTGAACCCAAATAGGATCACACCATCGACATTGCGTTTGTACAACACGTCAAGATGCTCATTGGTTTTAACGGTATCTAACTGGCTTTCCATAAACACCACGTCGTAACCATTGGCATACAAAATATTAAGCATTGGGCTTACAGCTTGGTTTTCTGATACTGAATCGAGGCGAGAGATGATCACACCGATCACTTTTTGACTGCCACCGCGCATCGACTGAGCTGACTTGGAAGGAACAAAACCGGATTCCTTGATCACCTGCTCGACTTTTTCTCTAGTCTCTGGCTTCACTTTGGGATCGTCGTTAAGCACTCGCGATACCGTCGATTTACCTACGCCAGCGAGTTTCGCGATGTCAATAATGGTCAGTTTTTTAGTCATGCTGTCGATTGTTTAGAAAACAAAGCGTTACTATAACAAAGGAACGACAGGTGGGTTAAGCGTAAATGAAGCGAAATAGGGCTACGGTGGGATTTCTCTGGGCAAATCGCCATTGCTAACGAAGAGAAAGCGTTTCGAAAATCGTATCAAAACATATAACCCCACTACATACAGTGGGGTTTTAAGTCATAAGTTATCGCGGATGCATCATTAACTTTTAGTGTTAATAACGTTTAAGCTTCTTTCGCAGTAAGCTGCGCAGACTTAGCTTGTTTCTTTCTGATACGAGCAAACAGGCCGCCAATAATAACAATTCCGCACAATGCGTAAGTAACCATGAATGACGTGTCACCTGAAACCAAACCAAGATCCGAGAAGGTAATGTACGCGCCAAGCACCATGTAAAGGATTACCGCAGATGCTTCAAAACGGAATTCCCAAGGCTTAATGTCCATATCTTCGTTTACAGGTAGAACATAATCGGTATCACGTGGCCTCACTTTTCCAAACGCGAACATGATTACGCAACAGAACACAAACAATACCGCCAATTGGTGGAAGAAGTGCAGCTCTGCGAGAGGCTGCAGTGGACCAAGGTATTGGTGCATTGAAGCAGGCGTAAACTGGATGATACCGTAAGTAAATACAAATATTGCTAACGATACCTTTGCAGCAATTGCAGGAACACGTTTAGTGATGTAGCCCATAAACACGATGGTGAAAATAGGCACACTGAACAGACCGGCTAATCGCTGCAATAAGTCAAACAGTCCGTTCGGAGCAAACATGATAAACGGTGCGATACCGACCGATAAAATCGCGATAAACAGTCCGAAAGAGCGGCCTTTGTTGACGAGTTGCTCATCAGTGAGCTTGTTCTCTTTGTCAAAAATTGGCTTGTACACGTTAAGTGTAAAAAGGGTCGTCGATGAGTTTAATACACCGTTGAAAGTAGACAAAATGGCACCAAACATGGCTGCTAAGAAAAAGCCAACCAGCGGTTTAGGCAGTACTTCATTTACAAGGCGGGTGTACATGGTGTCGGCTTCATAGCTTTGACCTGCCGCGTCAGCGGTACCAAACATGTGATAAGCGATGATCCCCGGAACAATCAAAAATAGTGGCGTGATCACTTTAATCGCACCCGCTAGAATGACGCCTTTTTGGCCTTCTTTTAGGTTTTTAGCACCAAGAGCACGCTGAATGATTGCTTGGTCTGTGCCCCAGTAATAAAGGTTTACGAGCAGTAGACCAGTAAACATGGTTGAGAATGGTACATTTGGATCGTCTTCTGCACCAACCGCTTGAAGCTTGTCGGTTGCGTTAGTGGTGATCACCTCAACGCCATGAAAGAAACTGCCGTCACCTAACACAATCAGGCCGAAAATTGGGATCATAAGTCCACCCAATATCAGTCCAACACCGTTCATGGTATCGGCGATAACCACCGCTTTTAGTCCACCATAAATGGCGTAGAACAGACCTAAGAAACCAATGATGGATGAAATAAGCAAGATAGCTTGGAAACGATTAATCCCGAGCATTGTCTCGATGTCAAAGATGCCACCAATCACCATGGCACCGGCGTAAAGGGTGTTTGGCAATAAGTTTACAATGTAGCTCAGTAAGAATAGTACGGTCACAAATTGCTTAACCGACAAGTCGTATCGCGACTCCAGAAAATCTGGGATCGTGGTGATGCCTTGTTTAAGGTAACGGGGCACCAAAAACAGCGCGATGATGATCAAGGTTATCCCTGATGCAACTTCATAACCCATGACTGACATATTGCCTTTGAACGACAGTGCGCTCATACCAACAAAACTGGTGGCAGAAAGGTTTGTGAGGATCAGTGAGCTGGCAATGAGTCCGCCGGTGAGGCTTCGCCCACCAAGGAAGAAGCCGTCTTTGGTGTCATTTTTTTGATTCTTCACCCGTGACCAGGTGACAAACACCACAAAGCCGGTAAAGAATAAGAATGACAGTAGGATTGTCATGGGCATGATTATTAGTCCTTAATTTTTAGTCTTATTGAATAGTATTTTTTTGTGGCTAGACCGCGCAGCGCACGTCGCTACGAAGCGATTGATGCGCCGCAGTCTAACCTTGGATTTATTGAGTATTGCTATGGCTGTTTAGATTTTTTGTAAATGCACCATTAGCGCGGATTCTGGGTCCAAAATAGGCAGTGTTAAACCGATTTCTTTGAGGTTGTCGCCACTTAAAGTGAGCGTTTTGTCTAGCCATTTTGGACGCTGTTTCATTAGCTGGAAACTGGTTTGTGGCATCTCTACTAACTTCACTTGGTACTTGGCGTTAATGTCGGCACAACTGATCCGAAGTGGCGAAGGAAGCGCATGATCTGGCATGGCTAACTGACATACTGTGATCAACATTTCGTTGTCGCTTTCCACTCCGTAAATGTTCTGATTTTTATCCGCAGGATCGATCCTAAAGCTTCGGCCGCCGTGCAACAGATGACGATATTGCTTGTGCAGGGCGATATATCGAGAAAATGCCGCTTTTTCTTGGGTAGACTCTTTTACCGGATCCAGCTCCACGCCCATATGACCGCTTAATGCCGTTACACCGCGCATGTTAATGCCGTGTCGACGGTTGGTTGAGTGGCACTCTGCAGGTCCAATATGCGCACCCATCACTTCTGGTGGGAAGAAATAACTCATGCCTTTCTGGATGGCTTGACGCTCTAGGGCATCGTTACAGTCAGATGCCCAAAAACGGTGAGTACGTTTAAGAATTTCAAAATCGATGCGACCACCACCGGATGAACAGGATTCAATTTCGACATTGTTGTGCGCGTGATTGAGAGCATCGACTAATCGATACAAAGCGTGAGTTTGACCATGCACCGCTGGGCGGCCCTGATGCCCTGGCTGGACGAGTTCACGGTTCATGTCCCATTTAAGGTATGTGATGTTGTAACGAGTGAGCAGATCGTTAAGTCGCTCAAACAAATAATTAAAGCAGTCGGGATTTTGCAAGTCGAGAACGTATTGCCAGCGACCAGACGGTTGATGATACCCTTTAAGGCCTAGCACCCAATCAGGGTGGTTGCGGTAAAGGTTGGAATCTTCACTGACCATTTCTGGCTCAACCCATAGACCGAATTCCATACCTTGCTGATTTACGTGCTCAATGACAGGCTCCAAACCATTAGGGTATTTTTGTTCGTCTAAATACCAATCACCCAAGGCTGCTCGCTCACCGTCGCGGCCGATAAACCAGCCGTCGTCAATGATGAATCGCTCTACACCCATCTCTGCGGCTTCAGAGGCCATTTTTTTGATGTATTCTGGTTTGTGGTCAAAATAGATCCCTTCCCAAGTATTAAGGTGAACCGGGCGTGGCTTTTTAACTGGGAAAGATACGATGTTATCGCGTACAAATTGCTGAAAGCGTTGGGAGATACCGTTGAGACCTGTTTGACTGTAGCAGCCATACAGCCAAGGTGTTTGATACTGAGTGTCTACATCTAATATCGACTCTCCTGATAAAAGCAATTCACCAGCCTGAACAAAACGTCGTCCGTCACTGCGAACGTCTGCGCGCATTTGATGGTTACCACTCCAACCTAAGTGAAAACCCCAAACTTGACCCAGTTGTTCACTAAATCCGTTACTGCCGACAAACAGACCCGGAAAGTTTTCGTGGGATGTTCTGCCGCGACGGTTTTCTTGCATAAATCCGCCGTGCTCAAAGCGTTGACGCTGAGTTTGAAACTCATGGCACCATCGACCATGAAAGGTCATGAGCTCGTTGGCGTGATTAGGTAATGGTAGGGTAGAGGAGAGCTTTCCAAGATAGTACTTGCTGTTACCCATATTTCTCACTGTCACACGCTTTTGAACCACGTCGGTAGCGGCATCCAACTTGATCTCAACGGTCAACTCGAGCTGAGCAACATCGTCATTCATGACAAATGTGGCGTGATTGTTCTCAACCTTGGTAGACGAAAGCTGAAAAACGGGTGCCCAGTCATAACCGTCTCGATGGCCTTCAATGCCCGGTGCATTAAAGTGACCACTTCCTAATTCAGGACACAGGGACAGCGGAACGTCGACATCAAGGCGCGCCTGTGAAATAGGACGCTCTGTTGATAGCAGTAAGTCTTCATCAATGTGTGCAATCTTAGCCCCCCAGTGAAGAATCTCTGGCACTTTATCTGTCTTGATGATCAGACTGTGGTTTTTGCTTTGCAGATGTAAAAATTTTGTCATACCAAACTCTTTATGTTTTCGTGAACATTATCTGGTCGCAATAGTGCGTCAGTGACAAAAATTTTGTAGTGAAAGTGACTCTATGTGTGATCTAAACACACTTGTATTTGAGGGAAACTTGCTCTAGATCGACTGTTTTCGAGAACATTTATTGGTGTTTTCGGAAACATTTTTAGAGGTGTCACACAGTTCGAAAAGTGCAGTTGGAGTAACATTGACGAGTACGAGGTGAGCTAGATGGTAAATACAATGAATGTAACCTTTAAAGATGTCGCAAAATTAGCCGGTGTATCGACTCAAACAGTTTCGCGAGTTACTAACGGCTCAGAGAGTGTAGCGAAACAGACGCGCGATAAAGTGAATCAAGCGATCAAACAACTAGGGTATGTGCCTAACAAAGGCGCGCAAATGTTGAGCCGAGCAAAATCGACCAATATTGGTTTGATTACGCTAGACATGGCGTTACATGGTGCAGCACTTATTGCAGACGGTGTAAGAAGAAAGGCGCATAAGCTAAATTTTGGAACAGCCTTTTCTGTAGTCTCAGAGCCGGGTCTCGACAGTATACATGTGGCAATGCGAGAACTGATTGCTCAACAAGTCGATTGCATCATTTTAAACGTTCCTCTATCTAAGGAAGAGGCTGTCACCTTAGTCGAACAATTTCCAAGTTTGCATCTTATCTTCATTGATGTGCCGGAATCGACTCCCGTACATTGGGTACATGGTGAGTATATCCAGGGCGCAGCCCAAGTTATTCAGCATCTGATCGAGGGAGGGCGAGAAAAGTTCTTATTAATATCAGGCCCACGCGAGTCCAGTGCAGCGAACAGTCGATTACACGCATGGCTTGATGAAATAGATAACGCTAATAAAGAGGTCACGTTTCAGTACCAAGGAGATTGGCAAGCAAGCAGTGGTTATTTGGCCGTGCGAGAGGCAGTAGGTAAGCATATTGAGTTTGATGCCATAGTGGTGGCGAGCGATCAAATGGCTTTAGGCGCATTGCGAGCATTGGATGAACTGCAGATTCATGTACCAGAGCACGTTGCAGTAACGGGCTTCGATGGGATTCATGATAGCGCTTACTTTACCCCACCACTGACGACGGTTAAGCAAGATTTTATCGCGGTTGGCGAGAAAGCGGTAAAAGAAGCCATACTCTTAAAAAACCAAGACCCACTATTTCGTGGGCCACTAGTACAGCGCCGGATTGCTTCTGAACTGATCACCCGAAGAAGCAGCGAAAGTAAAGTTTCTAAGCAAAACAACAAACTTAAGATCAAACAATTACTGCGACAAGTAGAGTTGCTGGTCAATGAAAGCTGACGTTCGTTCGTCCTCAGGTGCTAGCCGTGTATGCTGGCACCAGTAGGTTTTTCGATATAGCCAGTAGAGATTTTGGTCTTAACACGCTTTTGAATCTATGCCCGCCGGTAACACACATTTACTAAAAATCGCACCTATTTCCTTGTCTATTTACTAATTCTTTAGTTTATATTCATCTTTCCATGAAACAGTTTCATGAGTAAATGAGAATTTGTCTAGACATTCACCCTTTGAATATTTACCGATAAATCTGCGTAGTCATTGTGATTTTACTCACGTAAATCCATCAATTTCTAACAGATACTCTGCTGTAAGCGGTTTCAAGTGGTGAGGAAATAAACCTGTGACAACGATAAAAGATGTGTCGGAACGAGCAGGAGTTTCTCAAGCTACGGTATCTCGAGTCATAAACGGAACCAGTGCGGTTAGTCCAGACAAAAAGTTTAAAGTCGAACAAGCGATTCAAGATCTGGGTTACCGACCAAACAGTATTGCACAAGCGTTAGCCTCTAGCCGAACAGACAGCATTGGTATTGTTGTTCCTGAGTTAGGTAGCCCATTTTTCGCCAGCTTGTTGCAAGAAATAGAAGATAACTTAAGACGATTTGGTTATCACGTTGTGGTAACAGCAGGCTCAAATACCCAAAAAGGGCAACAAGAGTCAGTGGATTTTTTATTGGGACGTCGTGTCGATGCGCTGATCCTCCATACTCTGGAGTTGAGTGATGACTTCCTGATTGATTTAGATAAACGCAGCATTCCAGTGGTTTTGGTCAATCGCTTCGTTCCAGAAATGGCGACTAGCTGCATAGGCATTGACAATGAACTTGGTGGCATAGAAGCCACAAAGCATCTCTTAGAAAATGGACATACGCGCATTGCGTGCATTACCGGACCTCTCGATAAGTCTGATGCACGGGGTCGATTACTCGGTTACCGCAAGGCCATTGAACTTGCAGGGCTAGAGTATGACGAGATGTTAGTCGCTCAATCGGGCTTTACCGAAAAAAGCGGATTTAAAGCAATGGAAAAGCTCTTGCAACGCCGAGAGCAAGGACACTGTAATTTTAGCGCTGTGTTCGCATCGAATGACCATATGGCCGTTGGTGCAATGGAGTGTATGAAAGAACACGGTTTGGACATTCCACAGGATATCTCTGTGGTGGGATTTGATAACGTTAATTTCTCGCGCTATTTATCGCCTGCATTAACAACCATTCACTTTCCGATTGAACAAACTGGAGTGGAAGCCGTGAATTTAACACTGGCAAAACTCAAACAGAGTGTACGAAACGTGAATTTCACGCTATCACCTACTTTAGTAGCGCGGAATTCGGTTAAGGACCTAGAGAAAAAACCCTACGATTTTAATAAGGAAATAATATGAACTTCAAAACCTTAGCTCTATCAGTTGCAGTAGCTTCGGCCCTTGGTGCCACAGCTGTTTCAGCGGCAGACAGCCAGATCCGTTTCGACGGTTTTCCAGATTTTGATAGCAGCCTAAAAGTAATCCTTCCTGATTTTGAAAAAGAAACAGGCATCAAAGTGGATTACTTGATGAACAACCACGGAGATCACCACACTAAACTGACGACTAACCTAGCAACAGGTTCTGGCGCAGGTGATGTTATCGTAGTAGACGTAGAAAAAATCGGTCCTTTTGTTGCGTCTGGCGGCCTTGTAAACCTTTCTGAGAAATACGGCGCAGACAAGTACTCTGAAACATTTGCACCTTACGCTTGGACACAAGGTAAAGGCGGCGACGGCGACGTATACGCTATCCCTGTAGACCTTGGCCCAGGTGTTATGTACTACCGTACTGATGTGTTTGAAAAAGCAGGTCTAGACATCAATGAAGTGATCAAAGACTGGGATTCTTACATTGCAGCGGGTGAAGTTCTTAAGAAGCAAAATGTACAGCTAATCGCTTCTGCAGCTGACGTTGCTCAAGCAATCATCTTTACTACTGTTCCAGAAGGTGAAGGTCTGTACTTTGATGCTGAAGGCAACCCAGTAGTCACCTCTGAGCGTTTTGTTCACGCATTTGAAACAGCAAAACGTATCCGTGACAAAGAGCTTGATGGCCGCATCCTAGCATGGTCTAACGAGTGGTATGAAGGTTTCCGTAACGGTACTCTAGCCACACAGCTTTCTGGCGCATGGCTACTAGGTCACCTACAGAACTGGATGGCACCTGAAACAGCAGGTAACTGGAACGTTTCTAACCTTCCAGATGGTATTTACGGTAGCTGGGGTGGTTCATTCCTATCTATTCCTACTCAAGCCGAAAACCAAGACGAAGCTTGGAAACTTATTGAGTACATGACAACCAAACGTGATGTTCAACTTGAAGCGTTTGAAACTATTGCTGCATTTCCTGCGAACGTGTCTACTTACGATGACCCAATGTTCAACGAGAAAGTGGACTTCCTAGGCGGACAAGAAGCTCGCGTACTGTTTGCAGAAGTGGCTCAAAACATCAAGCCAGTTGCTCCAGCAAAAGGCGACCACGTTGCACGTTCAATCATTCTTGAGAATGCTTTGATGGAAGTACTTGATGAAGGTAAAGACATCAAAACTGCACTTGCTGATGCGGAGCGTCTAATCAAGCGCCGCACTCGCAACATGTAATAAAAACTCACTATTAATCTTTACACTTAATTGGGGGGCGATTTTCGCCTCCCGCATTTAAGAGGTCGTTACCATGAGCCACGTTTCTGACAAGGCGAGTGAAACCATTGAACAAGAAAGTTTTTTTTCTCGGTTCAATTTGAAAGCGCTTACACCGTATGGTTTCCTGTTACCTTTCCTAGTTATATTCTCTATCTTCGGGATCTTCCCGTTACTGTTCTCTGTCTTTCTATCCTTTCACGAGTGGAACCCCGTTGAAGGCTTAGGGGCCATGAACTATGTGGGTACAGAAAACTATCACCTTGCATTAACCGACCCGTGGTTGTGGCGTTCACTTCGCAACACCATTTGGTTAGCACTGACATCTGGTATTGCACAGCACCTTGTGGCGATTCCAGTTGCTTACATTCTTGTTTCGATGGGGCCTAAACTTCGTCATTGGTTGACCTCGGCTTACTTCTTGCCGTACATCACCTCGACCGTTGCCGCGTCGCTTATCTTCTTCAACATGTACTCTCCAAGCTCAGGCATCATCAACCAAACGTTGATCGCACTTGCTGAAAACCCGCTATTGGGTTGGGCGTTCGCGTGGGTACTTGAATTTCAACCTATTCGCTGGCTAGACGACGCGACAATGATCAAACCGTCTATCGCGATTGTGGTTTTCTGGAAATACACCGGCTTTAACATTGTTCTTTACACCACTGGGCTTATGACGATTCCTAAAGAAATCTTGGAAGCGGCCCGAATGGATGGTGCTAATGCGTTCCGACGTTTCTGGTCTATCTCACTGCCGATGATTCGTCCGTTCATTTTCTTTGCCGTCACCATGACTATCATTGGTAACTTGCAACTGTTTGAAGAACCGTTTGTATTGACTCGTGGTACAGGTGGTACAGGTCAAGCTGGTTTAACCATCTCTATGTACCTTTATAAAGTCGGTTGGGAATGGCTAGAAATGGGTACTGCATCTGCAATTTCTTGGCTGCTATTTGCCCTGATTGCCTGCTGTACACTCGTCCAATTCTTATTCTTCGGTAAAAAAGGCTTACAAGGGAATTAATATGTCTACTCAAACTGTTGCACCAGGGTCATCGACTTGGGCTGCATTGAAGCCTAGCGATAGAACCATTGAAATCACAACCAAAGTATTGATGGTCCTTTTAGCCATCGTACTGATAGTGTCAGCCTTTGTAACGGTGTTCCCGTTCTTCTGGTCTGCACTGCTGTCTACTCGTGATCGTAGTGAAATCTTTAGCACCGGCATCAGCTTTGCCATCGGCGATAGCTTGATGATCAACTATGCAAGACTTCAAGAGATCATGCCGTTTTGGCAAGCGATGTTTAACTCGATTTACATTGCATTTTTAGGCACCACTATTTCATTGCTGTTTTGTAGTATGGGTGGCTATGCGTTTGCGGTCTTTAAATTCAAAGGCAAAAACGTTCTGTTTGGCATGCTCGTGGGTTCGATGATGATCCCGCCGGTATTGAGCCTGATCCCTTACTTTATGATTGTGAAGTTCTTGGGTCTGATGGATAACCACATGGCGGTATGGCTACCGTTCACAACGACACCATTTGGTATCTTCCTTATGCGTCAGCACGTGGTTGCTTCGATTCCTAAAGAGCTGCTAGAAGCGGCAAAACTGGATGGTGCTGGTGAGTTCAGAACCTACTTCAGTGTGGTTCTACCGCTGCTTAAACCAGCACTTGCGACTCTGGCCATCGTACAGTTCGTATTCTTCTGGAACAGCTTCATGCAACCCCTTGTTGTATTAACGACACCAGAGAACTACGTAATTACACAGGCACTACGAAGTGTGCAAGGTATTCCAAACACCCCTTGGGGCGCGGTAATGCTAGGTACCACTATCTCCATTTTGCCACTAGTTGTGACCTATCTATTTGCGTCTAAGCAGATGATCAGCGGTCTAACCTCTGGCGCGGTGAAGGGGTAATCCATGGCAAAGTATGAGTTACCTATAAACTCACGCATGCTGAAGTCTGACTTTGTCTTTGGTGTGGCGACGTCGTCATACCAAATTGAAGGTGGCGCAGAAGAGGGTGGTCGTACGCCTTCTATCTGGGACACGTTTTGCGCCGTACCGGGCAAAGTCGACAACGGTGACAATGGGGCAGTCGCTTGTGATCACTATCATCTGTGGAAGCAAGATGTCGCGATGATTGCAGAGCTAGGCGTGGATGCTTACAGACTGTCCATTGCCTGGTCACGCATTGTGCCACGTGATGGTGAAGTGAACCCAGAGGGACTTAAGTTTTACGAGAACATCATTGATGAGTGCCACGCACTTGGAATGAAGGTTTACGTGACGCTGTACCATTGGGATCTCCCACAATACCTGGAAGAAAAAGGTGGCTGGCTAAATCGTGAAACCGCCTACAAGTTTGCGCAATACGCGGACATTGTAAGTCAGCACTTTGGTGACAAGATTGATGTCTACAGTACCCTGAACGAGCCAGCGGTATCGGCATTTTTAGGCTACCGCTTTGGCATCCATGCCCCTGGCATTAAAGGCAACAAAGAAGGCTTTTTGGCGTCGCACCACACAATGCTCGCACACGGTTTGGCGATGCCAATACTACGTAAAAACGCCCCTAACTCGATGCACGGTCTAGTGGTAAACGCATGGCCTGCGTACGCAGAGAGTGAAAAAGACCAGTTTGCAGTAGAGTTGTCTGAAGCCGAAAGTTACCACTGGTTTGTTGACCCAGTTTTGAAAGGTGAATACCCAGCAATCGTGAAAGAGCGTTACCCATACGATATGCCCATGATACTAGAGGGCGACATGGCGATCATTTCTGCTCCTATCGATTATCTAGGTGTGAACTATTACTCGCGCAATGTAGTTCGTTTAAACGAACACAATGTTGTCGAGAAAGTGGTATTGGAAGACGTAGAAAAAACGCACATTGGTTGGGAAGTTTACCCACAAGGTCTGACCGATTTGTTGGTCGCGATGAAACAGCGTTATGACAACTTGCCTCCGATTTACATTACAGAAAATGGCGCCGCTGGTGACGACTCTGTAACGGATGGTGAAGTTAATGACACACAACGCGTTAACTACTTTCAGACCCACCTAAAAGCCACGCATGACGCTATTGAAGCTGGCGTGCAGATAGACGGATATTTTGCTTGGAGCCTAATGGACAATTTTGAATGGGCCTTTGGTTACGAGCAACGATTTGGCATTGTCCACGTCGACTACACAACACAAACAAGAACACTTAAACAGAGCGCTAAGGCATACCAAGCTATGCTAGTTGAGCGTGCTGCGGGGAATAAATAATGGCTAAAGTTGAATTTAAGAACATCAAAAAATCATTTGATGATGTAGAAGTTGTAAAGCACTTTGATTTTATCGTTGAAGACGGTGAGTTCGTGGTATTCCTTGGCCCATCGGGCTGCGGTAAATCCACCACGTTGCGTATGCTTGCGGGTCTAGAAAGCATCACCTCGGGCGAAATCTACGTTGGCGGCAAGCTAATGAATAAGATTGACGCAAAAGACCGTGACTTAGCGATGGTATTCCAAAGCTACGCACTGTACCCACACATGACCGTGTACGAAAACATCGCGTTTGCACTTAAGCTTAAAGGCATGAAAAAACCTGACATCGACCGTGAAGTGCGCGCTGCAGCTAAAATGCTCGAACTTGATCCACTACTAGACCGTAAACCTAAAGAGCTGTCTGGCGGTCAACGTCAACGTGTGGCTATGGGCCGCGCAATGGTTCGTACACCAAAAGTATTCTTGTTTGATGAGCCCCTGTCTAACCTAGACGCAAAGCTTCGTGGCACCATGCGTGAAGAGATTAAGCAGCTTCACCGCGAACTCAAAACCACCACTATCTACGTAACGCACGACCAGATCGAAGCGATGACGCTGGCGGATCGCATTGTTATCCTCAAAGACGGTTACGTGGCTCAGGTTGGTACGCCAACGGACGTTTTCCAACGCCCTGCAAACAAATTTGTTGCTCAGTTCATTGGTAACCCATCAATGAACATGTTGGACGCAAAAATGGTGGATGAGAATGGTGAGTTCTTTATCGAAATCGGCGAGACGCGTATTCCACTTCCAGAGCGTTTTAAGGCGCATGCCTCTAAGAATGTCGCTCTACATTTGGGTATTCGTCCAACGGACATTCACTTGCGTGCAGAGCTGGTCGATCACGACCGTGTATTCCCGCTGCCTGTGAAGATCAAAGACAAAGAACTACTAGGCGCAAGCATCTTGCTTAAGACTGAAATCGCGGGTCAACCTCTGATGGTTGAAACTCAGGCGACAGAAGTTGCCGCAGATGAAGTCACGCTGTATCTCGATCTTGATTCATTGCATTTGTTTGACGCATTAAGTGAAAACTCACTAGCAAACTAATCTGCATACTACTCAGCACTCTAGTTCACCAATCGTGAATGTTGTGAGCAAAGAGTGCTGTACTTACCTAGACTTTTATCGCCTCCCAGAAGGGGAGGTAAGGGACTAACATGAAATTTGGTTATTTTGACGACACCAACAAAGAGTACGTAGCAACGACACCAGTCACACCCATTAAATGGTGTAACTACGTGGGTACTTTGGATTTTGGTGGCATTGTTGACAGCAACGGCGGTGTATTGCTTTGTAAGGGTGATCCAGCACTTAATCGTATTACGAAATACGTCGCTCAGCTTCCAAACTCTGACTTTAAAGGGTCTACTTTGTACCTTAAAGTGCGTGATGAAAATGGCAACGAAGAGATTTTTTCACCGTTTTACACGCCAACGCTTAAGCCTTTGGATAAGTTTGAAAACCATACCGGTTTGTCTTACACCACCATCGTAGCAGAAGCCTATGGCGTGCGCTGCGAGACAACCTTTTTCGTGCCTAAAAACGATCCTGTGCTTTTGCAAGACGTTAAGATCACCAATATTTCGGATAAGAACCTGCACGTAGATGTGATCCCCGTGTACGAGTTCACTCACTTTGATGCCCTAAAGCAACTACTAAACGCGGATTGGGTTCCTCAAACCATGACTCTAAAAGCGCATAAACAAGCGCAAGGTCATACCATTCTAGAGCAGTATGCGTTCATGAAGCGTGACTTCTCAGTAAACCTCATGACCGCTGATCGCGTTGCAACTTCGTTTGACGGCGATCGTCAGCAGTTCTTGGGTAAAATGGGCTACGGCAGCTGGGCGAAACCTGAAGCCATCGAAATGGCTGAACTGGGTAACACCGAGTGTTTGCGTGGCGATAATATTGGCGCATTAAACTTGCGTCTTGGCTGGCTAAATAGCAATCAAACAGAGCGTACCGTTGTGCAATTGACACAAGCAGAAACGGTAGAAACGGCGATCCCAATGCTTGAAAAATACCGTGACCATGCCACGGTTGATGCAGCTTTTAACGAGCTTGGTGAGTTTTGGACTGATTACCTCAACACGGTTGAAGTAGAAACCCCAGATCCTGCAATGAACTCAATGTTGAACGTGCATAACCCACGTCAATGTCATACCACTAAAAACTGGTCGCGTTATCTATCGCTGTATCAGTTAGGCTACGGCGCACGTGGAATTGGCTTCCGTGACTCTTCACAAGACACGTTGGGCGTGATTACGCATATGCCAGAGGAAGCACGTGAGTTTATTGAGCGTCTGCTTTCGGTTCAAAATCAAAATGGCTCGGCGATGCACCAGTTCTTCCCAT
This sequence comes from Vibrio ulleungensis, assembly GCF_016900875.1. Taxonomy (GTDB): domain Bacteria; phylum Pseudomonadota; class Gammaproteobacteria; order Enterobacterales; family Vibrionaceae; genus Vibrio; species Vibrio ulleungensis. The sequence continues at coordinate 241,124 of NZ_JAFEUM010000002.1, read as the reverse complement.
CAACGATGGAAGCCAACGCAGGTGACTCTCGTGAAGAAGAAGATCGCCCGGATTACTACGGTGACGACCACTTGTGGATTGTCTACGCAGTGACTCAATATGTTAAAGAAACCGGCAACGCAGAATTCTTAAACAAAGTCATTCCGTTTTACCAAAAAGATAAACAAGGCATTCCAGTAGAAAGTGCTAGCGTTTGGGAACACTTACAACGTTCTATCGCCTTCACTTACGGCAACAAAGGCCAACACGGCTTGCCACTGCTTGGCTTTGCCGACTGGAACGATACGGTAAACTTACCCACTGGCGCTGAGTCAATGATGGTTGCTAGCATGTACGGTAAAGCCATTTTAGACATGCTCGATCTGTGTGATTTACGCGGTGATGTTGAGTTGGCAGCTCAGCTTCGCGGCCAGTACGACGAAATGAAAGCCACAGTCAATGAGTGCGGTTGGGATGGTGAGTGGTACGTACGCTACTTCGATGAAAACGGTGCGCCAATTGGCTCTCACACTAACGAGCAAGGCCAAATTTATACTAACGGTCAAAGCTGGCCTGTTATTTCTGGCTTTGCAACACCAGAGCGTGCTCAACAAGCGCTGGATTCAGTAAACACTCGTCTAAATACAGCCAATGGTATTAAGCTATCAACGCCAGGCTACAATGGCTTTGATCCGAAACTGGGTGGCGTATCGACCTACCCACCGGGTGCGAAAGAAAATGGCGGTATCTTCCTTCATTCAAACCCTTGGGTAATGATTGCTGAAGCGAAAATGGGCAATGGCGAGCGTGCTTACGAGTACTATCGTCAAATTAACCCAGCGTCGAAAAACGACAGCTTAGATGTGTTTGAATCAGAACCGTACTGTTACCCACAAAACATTTTGGGTGATGAGCATCCTCAATTTGGTTTGGGCCGCAATGCATGGCTGTCGGGTACGTCGTCATGGACCTACGTTGCTGGTACTCAATGGATTCTAGGCGTTCGCCCAGAAGTGGATGGTTTAACGGTTGATCCTTGTATCCCGAGTGAGTGGCCAGAGTTTAAAGTGAGACGTCAGTTCCGCGGTGCAACTTACCATATTCATGTCACCAATCCTGATGGTGTCAGCAAGGGTGTGAAAGAGATGCGCGTGAACGGTGAACTTGTCAATGGCAATAAAGCGCCAATTTTCACCTCTGGTGATCATCAAATTGATGTGATCTTAGGTTAAGCGCTATAGGGGAGGGTAAGCCTCCCCTTGTTTTCAAAGCACGTGTCAGTGGTCGCTCTATGAGCAGCACGAGCCTTTTACCGACACACATTTTGCTTCTCCACGAGGCAATATCGAAGGCATAATTATGATAAACAGTATTCCCTACACAACTTACCACGGCAGTGCAGCACAATTGTGTCGCAAAGGCGATGCCGTTGAGTTTATTCAACCTTGGTACACGCCAATCTCGACAACTCCGGCAAATACTGGGATGGCTATCGGTGGCATTGGCAGTACCTTTACTCTGACCCCTCAGGGTCAAACGCCGAATTTTAGCTCCATTCCAGGCATTTTCATTGATTGCAGTGAAGAAGACATTCATTTTAACGATTTTTACTGCTCGGTGATGGCGCCGTTATCTTTAGATAACATTGCGCTTGGAAAGATGGATGAAGTCAGCATTTTCCTAAAGTTTTACCCAGCGTTATTCAATGGCAAAACGTTGGATCTCACCGAGGCTACGACGGCGTTAGAGAGCATTAAGCAAGCAGCAATCAGTGGGTCGTTTTACGCGGACAACCGCGACAGTTTCCAACGTTGGAACATCGAACTCAATTCGAAAACACGTAACGCTATTAAAGTAGACGAACGTGCGTTAGAGACGCAGCTGTTAGTGCTGGTGGATTTCTTTAACGGCTTATTGATTAACACGTCAGCACAAAGCTTGGCACTGACCGCTGGAGAAGCGACTCGCGGTGAAGTCAATGCAGTACCTGGCGAACAGATCGACTACAAAGCGCTGTACCCGATAGCGCATTTCGACTATCAGTCGTTTGGTGATATTGCGGTCAGCCGTAAAGTGGTGTCTCCTGTGGTTAAAGACGACAAAGTGCTGTGCTCATTGCCAATGCACTGGAACCACTTTAGCCTCAGTAACCAGGGCAGTGGTACCAAACTCGTCACTTTGGTCCAACCACTGAACAACCTTATTGGCTCGACGTACCGAAAAGGCCGTGACGGCATTCAAGATTCGGCGTGTTCGCTTACTCAAAATCCAATCAGTCAACACCATGAAAGTGTTCAGTTTACCCATGACGATCAGCTGTTTAATGGCGTAAGTCAAAGCAGCCAATCAGGGTATGCAGCTGACATCGAGGGTGAAGTCATTTACGGCGTTCAGGTCGACCGTTCGCTGGTTGAATCTGGCAAAGTAACGGCGACTACAAAGCGTAATGTCTACACCACCAAGCGCGATAAAGTGGTTAAAGCCGCGCTTGAAACGGGTCGCACTAACGATCATTTCGACTACGGTATTTATACCAAGCGCGAGGCGCTAGCCAGTCTTGTCACTGTGCAAGTGGAACTAAAACCAGGCGAGTCTGTGGACGTGCGTTTTGCGCAGCTTCACGATCACAAAAAAATATCGCTTAACGGCTGGGAATCAGAGAAAGCTTATACCCAGTTTTACTCAAATGAAAACACCGCAAACACCATTTTAAACGAGTGGTTGCCGCAATTAGAAAGCATTGAAAAGCGCATTGTTGACCAGCAATCAGACTACCTTGCAAAGGCTAAGCAGTCCATGAGCGACAGTGCGGCGGTTAAGCATGCGACAATGGCGATGAACACATTGTCTTTCTTAGCTGAGTCAACGGTATGGGATGCAAAAGACAAGTTTTTGGTGAAAGAGTGTGTTGATTACCCTTTCTTTAACTCCCTTGACGTGTACTTTTACGGTTCGTTCTCACTGCTGTATTTACTGCCAGAGCTAGATGGTTCGGTGATGAAAGAGTTTGCCAATGCCATACTTGCCGCTGACGATACAACACGTCGTTTTTGGGAGTACGAAGATAAGCCACACGCAGAGTTGGTTGACGGTAAATACGAAGGTGTTCGCGCAATCACTGGCGCAGTTATTCATGACTTAGGCAGTCCTTTTGATATTCAGCCAGATGCGTATACGTGGCACAATGTGAAAGAGTGGAAAGACCTCGCACCGAAATACATTTTGATGGTGTATCGCCACTATCAGCGCAGCGGTGATATAGAGATCGTGAAAGCCTGCTGGGAAGCGATTGGTGCAAGTTTGGATTACCTCGGTAACCTAATCGAAGAGGGTGATACGTTACCTCTAACTCGCGGCACCGATGATACCTTTGATAACTTGTCATCACATGGTGTGTCTATCTACTGTGGCAGTTTGTGGGTTGCAGGATTGAAGGCAGCATCTGAAATGGCCTCAATGCTTGGGCATTCTGAGTTGTCTGCGGATTGGCGAGCACAGTCTGACGCGGCATTAGTGACACTCGAGCAGGGACTATGGGACGAAAAGCAAGGTTACTACCACTTCTTTGTCACGCCGATTCAGGCAAAGCATCTGACTGGCGTTGAGTACCAAGCGTTAGAAGCTCTGGGTATTGCGATGACAGGCAATCCACTTAGCGACATGGTGGCGTTAAACCAATACCTCGATAGTGTCGACGCTGGCAGTCCATTGTCTAAGTTAGAACAACGTCAAGTGAAGAAAAAGCAGCTGAAACATATCGCGCCGCAGGCGTTTACTGAGGCTTTTGATCAATTGGTTGCTGATTCAGATAATAGCTTTGGCGATGCGCTGCTTGCTGACAGTTATTTGAAGCTGATTGGCTTAGAAGGCATTTTTGATGCATCTCGCATCGAACGCAGCCTTGACTATATTTTGGCGCGTAACTTTGAAGCAAACAGTCCAAAACTGGGTGTTGCTAACATGGTTTTGGCCGATGGCGCGCCACATGATGCGTTCCAAGCACAAGATGTTTGGATTGGTGTTCAGTTTAGTGTTGCTACCGCTCTTCGACTTGCAGGAAAAACCGAGCAAGCCGAAGCGCTGATGAACACGGTGTATGACGCACTGTATGAATTGGCGAAGATTCCATTTGCAGCGCCAGAAGGCTTTAACTGTTCGGTTGCAGTGAGTGCAGAAGACCTGGCAGATCAGTTCGATTTGGCTTTACCTAAAGCATGTGAATGGCTTACCGCGCTAAAAACCAGTGGCTGTTTACTAAGCGATGGGCGAGTGCACCCATCGATCACTAAAGATCGCTCTGAGTTCTTTGAGCTGGTTAACAAAGACATTGACGCTGCGTCAATAACAAAACTTCACCCTTGGTTGTTAAGCACAGGATTGAAGTACACCGCAGGCCGTTACTTTAGACCGGGAATGATTTTCTCATATCTATACTAGGGAAAATCGTCTTTAATACGACCAAAAAGTCAGCCCTATCTAGGCTGACTTTTTTCTTGGTGATCACATATGAATTGTGAACAGTACAACGTCCACTATTTGGAAACAAAACTATGTTTTTACACACAGTTTTGCTGCATTGTACTTAGCAATAACGCCTAACAGTCATATAGTAATACCTATGACTCCGACCTTGAAAATACTATGGCCCGAACAAAAACTTCAGCAAGTGTTTATGATGTTGCAAAACTAGCGGGTGTCTCCGTTAGCACTGTCTCTCGTTTCCTAAATCGCTCCAGTTTTGTCTCCGATGACAAGGCGCAAAAAATTGAACAAGCTATTATCGACAGTGGATACAAACCCAAATACCAAATGCAGGTAAATACGGCACGGCGCTCAATGACCATCGGTGTGCTTATTCAGCACCCAGATAGCCCATTCACCAGTCGCATTCTCAATGACATGGAAAAAACACTGATCGCGCAAGGGTATTCGTTGGTTATCGCGTCAGGTCACTGGCGAAGCTCTCTGGAAGAGCACGCACTCGACTATCTGCTTAGGAGCAACGTTGACGGGATCATTGTGGTTACCGGAAACCTCGAAAAGCAAAAAATCGTGCGCATGGCTCAATCTATCCCTATGGTCACATTAGGTTATGACATTGAAGCACCTAATGTGCACTCATTGCAGCTCGATAACGAGCTAGGTGGCTATATGGCGACGCTTCACTTGATGCAGCAAGGCCATGTTAATATTGCGCATATAAAGGGTTTACACAGCCAACCAGACTCTGGGGCTCGTTATCAAGGTTATAAGCGTGCGTTGTCTGAGGCCGATATTGAAATCAATCCAAAATTGGTCAAAGAGGGCGACTTTAGTTGTGAGCAGGGGTATGAGCAAACGCTAAAACTGATCGACAGCAAAATTCACTTCTCCGCTATCTTTGCTGCAAACGATCTTACTGCCTACGGCGCGATCAAGGCATTGCATGACCGAGATATTCGAGTGCCAGAAGATGTTTCTGTGATTGGGTTTGATGACTTGCCTACGTCTCAGTACTTTACTCCGGCACTGACTACATTAAGGCAACCGGTCGAAGAGTTAGGCGAGCTTTGCGCCAACACAATACTAAATCACCTTTCCGGTGATCGCCTTGAAGAACGGTTACCTCCGATTGACCTCATAGTTAGACAATCGACAAAATCGTTGTATCGTTAACGCTGAGAATGAGCGGTGAGCTAGAACAGGGAAGGTTCAATGGACAAACAATTTGATTTTGTGATTGTAGGTGGCGGAATTGTTGGGGTATCCACAGCGTGGCAACTTCAGCAAGCTTACCCAAATAAAAGCATTGCATTACTAGAAAAAGAAACCCAATTAGCCCAACATCAAACGGGCCATAATAGCGGTGTTATTCACGCAGGTATTTACTATCAACCGGGCAGCTTAAAGGCGAAGTTTTGCAAGCAAGGGCTATTGAAAACCATCGCATTTTGCCAGCAAAAAAAACTGCCGTATAAACAAATTGGTAAGCTATTGGTTGCAACCAATGCACTAGAACTCCAGAGGATGCTTGCCCTTGAAGAGCGCGCCGCCGAATTAGGGATTGAGGTGGAGCTCCTCGACAAACAGCAATTACTCGCACGAGAGCCTAACGTAAATGGCATTGGCGCATTGTTTGTTAAAGACACCGGCATCGTTGATTACGTTGCGCTGTGTCAGTCAATGGCCGATGAGTTTGAACAGTTGGGTGGCAGTATCATCTATCAATCTCCAGTAACCGCAATGCGCGAGTCAAAGGACAATATTACTCTGGACACCAATACAGAGTCAATCGAGGCAAGTTACGTCATCTGCTGCGGGGGGTTAATGGCGGATCGTTTGGCTAAAATGCTTGGGCTAGGAAAAGACTTTCAAATTGTGCCCTACCGCGGCGAATACTATCGTCTCGACGATCCATCGCTTACGTTCAATCATCTTGTTTACCCCATTCCAGATCCAGAGCTTCCTTTTCTTGGTGTCCACATCACCCCGATGGTGGATGGCACGATTACAGTAGGCCCCAATGCTGTACAAGGTTGGAAGCGAGAAGGGTATGGCCGCTGCAATTTCAGCGTTCAGGACACCGCCGAATTACTGCGCTTTCCTGGCTTTTGGAAGGTAGCGAGCAAACATTGGATGCAGGGTGCGACAGAGTTTAAAAATTCACTGTTTAAGAGTGAGTACACCAAACTGGTTCAAAAATATTGCGATCAAATTACCCCTTCAAAACTATCGACTTACCCAGCGGGAATACGTGCTCAAGCGGTTAAATCCGATGGGACGTTAGTGCATGACTTTTTGTTTGAAGCGTCTCGTCGGAGTCTACACGTTTGCAACGCACCATCTCCTGCGGCCACTTCAGCAATGCCAATTGGTGAATACATAGTTCAGCAAGTCACTGAAAAGTATAGCACTTTATAAGTTCTGATGATGGTACAGTGTTTAAATACCAGTACTGCATGCAAAACCACTGTATGAAAAAACAGTAAATTGTTTGACAAACGTTTTTCGCCACACTATAACTGTATGTATAGACAGCAATAGTGTGGAGGTGAACAATGCTAAATGACGTGATTGAACGAGTAAATCAGGCGCGCAAAAAAGCCATGCAAGATCCTGCATTTCTTAAATCTGCCGCCGAACACGAGCAAGCAATTAAACATCAATCGACCAAAGGTGGGGCAGCAAAAGGACCCAAGTCCTTAGCCCAAATCTATTCACAATCGAGTTTCGGTAATACCGAAAACGCTTCAGTTCATTAACCCTGATAAACCGCAAATAGACTCTGGTGATCTACCGAGTCTATTTGCTCAGGATTTAAATGTTTCAATGCATACGCCATATAGATTTCCTGACTGATAAACAGTGTCAGTAGATCCGCATCGATGTGCCTGTCTTTGGCCATTTTGGCTAGTATAGACAGCGCTTGTGACAGTGTCTTGGGTGTCTTGTACGGTCTATCTTTTGCGGTGAGTGCTTCAAAAATATCAGCAATGGCCAACATTCTTGCGCTGACTGGTAAATGTTCGGCCTCAATGGACAGTGGGTAACCATCGCCAGACATTTTCTCATGATGCCCACCAGCAATTAGAGGAATGCTCGCGAGGTAATTAGGGTAGGGCAACTCTTCAAGTAATTTGATCGTTTGGATGATGTGGTCGTTGATCAAGAAGCGCTCTTCTGGTGTTAGCGTACCACGGGTTATCGACAGGTTGTAAACCTCGCCAAAATTGTATTTGTGCTTGGGGGCTTTAAGTGTGAATCGTTGGTCATCTTGGTGTGACAAATCTCGATTAATAATGTGGTTGTGCTTATCAGCAATCACATTCTCGTGTATGCCAACTAAGCTGTCTTTTGGCGTGGTACGCTGTCTCTCTTCCCATGACAAGCCAATACTTGCGTCAAAGGTTCTCACGTAAGTTCGGTTTGATATTCGTTGTAGAGCTGCGACATCATGTTCTGATACAAAGGACTCGCCCAAATTAATCTTGGCAACAAATTCGAACTCATGAGTCAAAGTATCGTATTCTGCTTGGCACTGCTGCTGAACCACTTCGAGCGTTTTGCTATCGACATGACTCGCGAGCGCTTTGATTTCTATATCTCGCTTTAACACTTCAAAGCGGGTTCTAATTTCGTGTATTCGATTGCCAAACATATCCAGCTTCGTGGATTTATCAATCACGTGATCTTGGGTGGTGAGTTTGCCACAATCGTGCAACCAAGCAGCCAAGTAGATCTCTTCCAACTCTTCTTCGGTTAGATTGAAATTTTTCCATGAATCGTTGTCAGTTTGTGCCGCTTCTACCATCGCCATAGTGAGTTCAGGTACGCGTTGGCAGTGACCACCTGTATGAGGAGACTTGGCATCGATTGCTGAAGCAATGGTTTTAGTAAATGAAGCTAATAAGTTTTTTTGCTGCTTGAGCAATTGGTATTTGCTGAGCGATATTGCTGCTAGATTGGACAATTGCGCGATGAAAGCTTGGAGTTCGTTACTAAACACTTGGTTTTTATGGGAGCGCATAAACATCACCCCAATGGTATGCCCACTTTCGTCAGTGAGATCGTACCTATAAGTCGTTGTACCATCAGAATTTGAAAATTCTACGGGGTAATTAACGATTTCTTCTAGAATTCGTTCTTGCATAGTATCGGCATCGATACATTGTTCCTCATAAACATAAAACAGGGACACGCTGCTCCCATATGCGGGTACGACGGCGTCATGGAGTGTTCTATAGAGTGGGTTAAGTGAATTTGCCGAGGCAACATTGACGATCAACGAAAGTAGTTGCTGGATAGTCGACTCTAGCTGCTCTATGGATTCGCTAAGTTGATTGGTTTCAGAAATGGGGGACTTAGGGTACTGCTTTGCTGAGAAATCAAAAAGCGCGATCTTGTTCGCGATGTCAGTAATTTGATTAATCTTAACGGTGGAAAGCCGAGTTAGAATATATATGCTCAACAACATCATTAAGAAGCTTAGTAAAAGCTGCGTGCCCAATTCATTTACGATAGGTGAGAATTGCTTCGAGATCACTCTATCCGGTACGGCAGTAAACATTAAAAACTGCGACATTCCCTTCTCGTAATAAATGATCCGATACTGTATGTCGTTAAAGGTAACTTTTGTTGGACGTTCTTGAATCAGCGAAAATATTTGCTCGTCACTCATTAGACCATTGGCTTGGAATGATGAAATATTGATGCCGTTGTATTTATCGACTAGGTAAAAACCGACATCTTGTTTGTCTTCTAGAAAATCTTGAATGGAATCGAAAAATCGATTTGTCGACAACTGTATTGCCAGTTTGTATGGCGGTGCGATTCGAAAATTTGGCTCAAAATAGAATCCTTCATCGCCCTCAACCGCTTTTCCATAGCTAAGATGTAAAGAACCGTCAACCGACTTTACACTTAAGTCGATAGGCTTAGGCTCAACTTCTAAAAGTTGTAGTTCGTCGTGATCGTATTCAACGCGAAGGATTGATTCGTTGTTTCTCATTAGTGTGAGCGATAGAAATGTCGAGTTTGATTGAAATGCTCGCTCTATTATGGCCCGGGTATTGGTTGTCAAATCACTCAGTTTTGATGGTTGTTGCCCATCGTATTCTCTTTGGTTTTCGAGCAGGTAAACAATATCTCTTATGTTGATATCAATCTGCTGATAAGTACGGTGCATGACTTCGCTTTGTAAGTAGGCGACCTCGTCAATGTAGGTTTTACTCATCGCACTGAGCTTGCTTTGTAGCTGATCGCCTACAATAATCGCTGTTACTACCATCAGTAGCGTTAACGTAGAAATCAGGTAGATATGGAAAGGAACTTTTTTCATTTTGGCGGTCAGGTAATCTCAGATACCTGAAGCATAGACTACCGCGGCGCGTAATAGAACATAACACGCTGATAATTAGCAATAATTATTAGGGTTTGGATACAAGAAAGCACCGCCGGAGCAGTGCTTTTTCACAATTAACGCTTGCCTTTAGGCTTGTGCGAAGGTTTACCACCTTTCGACACTGGCTTACCACCTTTCGCCACGGGCTTACCTCCTCTTGCAACTGACTTGCCATGAGGCTTATTCGTACCTGTTTTATTTGCTTTAGACTCACCACCTTTTTTAGAGTGCATTTTGTCAAAACCTGGTTGCGATTTAGTATGTTTGGTTGCAAAACGATTTGCACCATGGCGGCCACTTTTGCGGCGCTGTGCTGGGGTTTTCGAGTCGACGTCTTCTGCCGGAACCAAACAACTTGGCTTATCTCCAATTAAGTGTTTTTTACCCATAGAGATAAGTGCTTCTCTTATCATTGGCCAATTATCGGGATCGTGATAACGCAATAAAGCCTTATGGAGCCTACGTTGTCGTTCTCCTTTAGCGACTGGCACGTCAATACGCTTTTTATACTTAACACGCTTGAGTGGGTTCGTCTCAGAGTAATACATCGCGGTTGCGTTACACATTGGCGATGGATAGAAGTTTTGTACTTGGTCACATTCAAAGTTGTTTGATTTAAGCCACAGCGCCAAATTCAACATGTCTTCGTCTTCAGTCCCTGGGTGGGCTGAAATGAAATATGGGATCAAGTATTGCTTTTTGCCTGCTTGCTCGCTGTATTTTTGGAACATGTCCTTGAAGCGATCGTAGGTACCCATTCCCGGTTTCATCATTAAATCGAGAGGATTTTTCTCTGTATGCTCTGGCGCTATTTTTAAGTACCCACCTACGTGATGTGTGACAAGCTCTTTGACATACTCAGGAGACTCAATGGCTAAATCGTAGCGTACACCTGAGGCGATCAGCACCTTTTTAACCCCTTTTACTTGGCGGGCGGCGCGATAAAGATCAATGGTATGTCGGTGATCGGTATTAAGCTTGTTACAAATTCCAGGGAATACACACGACGGGCGACGACAATTCACTTCCGCTTTAGGATCGCTGCATCCAAGACGATACATGTTGGCGGTTGGACCACCTAGATCGGAGATAGTACCGGTAAAACCAGGCACCTTGTCACGAATTTTTTCGAGCTCGCCAATGATAGACTCTTGAGAACGGTTTTGAATGATCCGTCCTTCGTGCTCGGTGATAGAGCAAAACGAACAGCCGCCAAAACAACCGCGCATAATGTTCACCGAGGTCTTAATCATATCGTAGGCTGGGATCTTTGCTTTGCCATACATAGGATGAGGTACGCGCGCATAAGGCAGATCAAATACGTAATCCATCTCCTCTGTCGACAGCGGAATCGGCGCTTGATTCACCCATAGTTCACGATCACCGTGTCTTTGAATTAAAGCACGGCCTGAGTAAGGGTTGGTCTCGAGGTGCAACACGCGACTGGCGTGTGCGTATAATATACGGTCGTTTTTCAGCTTCTCGAATGCAGGTAAACGCACGGCAGTTGTTTCTGAGTCGTGGCGACTTGGGCGCACGTATATTGGCTTTGCCTCATCGGGTTCAGTGGCTTTTGTTTCACACTGTTCTTCAACCTGATAAGGGTTTTGTGGTTTCCATACAGCTTTGCTTGGTTTCTCTATACGCGAAGAATCGACCACAGCAAAGTGCTCAGGAACTGCGGGCAAGTTGACTGCAGTGCCTCGAATGTTGGTCATGGTTTTGACGTCTTCACCGGCGGCTAAGCGGTGGGCAACTTCGACCAGTGCTCGTTCGGCATTACCAAACAGTAAAATGTCACCTTTAGCGTCAAGCAAAACCGAGCGTCTAACTTTATCGGACCAATAATCGTAATGCGCGACACGACGTAAACTGGCTTCAATACCACCAAGTACGATCGGTACACCTTTAAATGCTTCACGACATCGCTGCGAATACACAAGCACCGCTCTATCTGGACGTTTTCCACCTTCATTATTTGGGGTGTACGCATCGTCATGGCGCAGCTTACGATCGGCCGTGTAACGGTTGATCATAGAGTCCATGTTGCCGGCAGTGATGCCAAAGAACAGGTTAGGCTTGCCCAGTGACATAAAGGCGTCTTTGTTTTGCCACTCTGGTTGTGCAATTATGCCGACTCGAAAGCCTTGCGCTTCAAGCAGGCGACCAATAATCGCCATGCCAAAGCTTGGGTGATCAACATAAGCATCGCCTGTGACGATAATAATGTCACAACTGTCCCATCCTAGCGCATCCATCTCTTTGCGAGAGGTTGGCAAAAATGGCGCCGTGCCAAAGCATTCGGCCCAATATTTTTTGTGCTCATAGATAGGAGTTACGGGACTGTTCATTTATTACCTCACCAAATCGAGCCGCGAATTATAGCGATGCCAGAGTGATTTGTCTTGTAAGAATAGTGTAGCAGCTTGAGAGAGGTGAATTTAAACCTTCGTTTGTCGGTGTTGTTCGCTAATAAATGTTGGTAAGCTAGTCGTAACAACCTGTCGTAAAACGTAAAAACAAGGAGTGTTTACGTGTCAGTATTAAATCCTATTTGGCGTACATTGCTAGCCGTTTCAGTGGGCGCAATGAGTACACCTTCCATTGCGGTGTCGTTTACCGATCCAATTGATGGTCGGTTTGATATGGGTGAGTATTTGGCCGAAAACGCCTACGGTTTTTTACCCATTCCCATTCTTATTACCGAGCCCGCGTTAGGGTATGGCGCTGGTATGGTGGGTATGTTCCTTCATGAATCTGAAGAGCAGACAGAAAAGAGGCGCCAACTGGCGCTCACCTCCATTGACGGCGGTGCTCAGTTAATTCCACCTGCGGTGACAGTTTTAGGCGGTGGGGCAACTCAAAATGGGACTTGGTTTGGTTTTTTCGGCCACCGTCATGTTTGGAAGGAAGATTCGATTCGATACCTAGGCGGGATTGGCTACGGCAACGTGGTGTTGGATCTCTATTTTGGCTCAGATAATCAATTTAGCGTCGAAACTGAAACGGTTGGCTTAGGCGGAATGCAAAAACTGCAATTTAGATTAGCCGACAGCGATCTGTTTTTAGGTGTGCAACAGTTTTTTAGTAATGCCGAATTTGGACTCGGTTCGAACGGTACGGGGATACCTGATCTTGGCTTTACTAAAGAATTCACTACATCGGCACTTGGTTTTAATGTTGAATATGACAATAAAGACAACTTCTTTTTCCCTCGTCAGGGGTATTACACCAACCTGGAATACCTATGGTTTGACGAATCAATTGGCAGTGATTATGACTTTGAAACGCTTTTAGCTCAGGGACAAGCCTATTTCCCTTTGTCTAAGTCGTTCACTTTTATTGCTGCAGCTGAATACAACGTGTTGTCGTCAGACAGTCGATTGCTTCCTAGAACACTAAAACCCTACGCTGATCTACGCGGATTACCCTCATTTAAGTACCAAGGCAATTACACAGGTACAGCTGAGGCGCAGGTGATGTGGCATATTGATCCTCGTTGGACAGCTCTACTATTTGGTGGGGTAGGTGTGTATAGTGACAGCGCTTCCGATTTTTGGAATAACCCCACTCCTGCAATTGGCACAGGTTTTCGTTATTTGATGGCCAGACGATATGGCATTCAAGCCGGTGTAGACATTGCGGTTAGTGAAGATGATTCGGCCTTTTATATCACCGTTGGCACAGGCATTTAGGATTCGTCGCTTTTGATGTTTAGATTAAAGTAATAGGAACTCGGTTTTGTCGATAGAAGTATTAAACGCAGTGTGGTTGGTCCCTGCAATTGTTGGTGCACTTTGGCTCATTATTGTCATTTTGTATAAAGGCGATATCTGTCCCGGTCAACGAGGCCGCTTGCATCGTTCGATCGCAATTTTATGTGGGTTGTTCGCTATTACTTGTGTCACTAATATTTGGCTCATACCTAGTGCCTTATTTTTAGGCTGGTTTTGTAGCCAAGTTCAAACTAAAAAAACACGGTTGCTGGGGCCGCGAGCGGCGTTAGTGATTGCCGCTGTGTGGGCGAGTCTAGTAGGGTGTTTGGCGTTTTACCAGCAGCTAAGCCAAACCTATTTATGGGAAAGTGTGGTTGGATTTGGCTTCTATTTAGTGATGACGCTACTGTTAGGCGCCAGTGTTGCACACTTACTGCTGTTGCTGGCAAGAACTCGACTACAAGCGTTTCACCGTATTCTGCCCATTGGCGCTGTTGTCATGAGTTTTGCTTATTTATTACTATGGCTTGGGCTAGTGTCTACTGGTTTAGTGAACGGTATACAATCTGCCGAATCTATCTTAGGCCCACTGTTGGTTGCCATTAGTACACTGCTTTTTGCGTTAACAATATGGAACTGGCATTTGCTAAAGCGTGTTGAGATCCGTAAAAGTGCGCTATGGATGTCAGTCGCAGGGCTCTCTTCTTCCCATCTGATTTTTATGTATATTTTACCTTAATCACGTTTTTGAACCGCTAACCCTTACAAATCGGACTATGCTTACAAAGAGTTTGGGGTGTTTGCAGTCATAGGGAGCGCTAGGTATGGATCTCAGTAACGTCAATAAATGGGATGGCAATATCTTAATAGGTATCGTCAATGAAAAATTAAGACTCGAATGTCACAGCGTGGAAGAGCTTGCCACGATGTATGAAATTGATATGGAGTCACTGAACAATAAGTTAGCTGATGTAGGGTTTAGCTACGATCCGTTGACTAATCAGTTTAAATCTCAGTTTTAATGACTTTTTAGCATAGAAAGCCGCCCTAATCAGGCGGCTTTTTCGTTTAGACCATCTTCACACCATCAAGGTGTTGCTGGCACTGCTGTTTGGCGGTTGAAAAGAATGATTGCAAGTATCGCTTATCTCTATCGGCATGTCTTACAGCGACAAATAGGCGGCGCCAAAGTCCTTGATCACCCAATGGGATAGACTCGATCAACCCTTGACGAGAGAACTCGCTGATTGCCCAGTTAGGAAGAGCGGCAACGCCTAGTCCAGCAGACACCATTTGAATCAGCATTAAGGTGTTGTCTGCTTGTTTCCATTTTTCGGGCTCGCATTGAGCAGGTGCAAGAAAATGCTTATATACGTCAAGACGTTGTTTTTGTACGGGGTAGCTGATCATTGTCTGTGACACTAAATCGCTTGGCTCGATAATAGATTTTTGCGCGAGTGGGTGTGTAGTTGCAGTCACCAAACGCATTTCAAAATCAAACATAGACTCATAGTGGACATCAGCTCTAGGGGCAACGTCCGACGTGACGACTAAGTCTAATTCTCCATTAAGTAAGGCAGGTAGTGGTTCGAAACCAAATCCAGATGAAAAATCCAAACTCACGTTTGGCCAAGCGACTTGATATTCTTTTATTGCAGGCATTAGCCACTGGAAACAGGAGTGACACTCGATGGCCATATGCAGTCTGCCATTGGCGTCTTCTTTGTGACTGGCGAGCTCTCCTTCGGCTTTAGCGATTTGTGGCAACACTTGGTCTGCCAGTTTCAAAATAATATGGCCTTCAGGAGTAAATTTAACCGGACGTGTTTTTCGTAAAAATAATTGCGCACCTAAACGGGTCTCTAAGTCCTTTATTTGATGAGATAGGGCCGATTGAGTTAAGTGCAAAGAGGTTGCTGTCGCAGTTAACGACCCCGTATCTCTTAAAGATACGATGGTTCTAAGGTGCTTTAATTCAATCATGGTTTTCCTTTTACCACTGTCTCATGCGACTCAGGTTTGGCGGCCTTAATAAGGCTCGAGGTTCATTACTCTGTATTACCTTGCCTAACTTTCACCTCAAAGTAAACGTCTAGACGTCCAAATGACATGAAAAACTTTCAAGTTGCTGATGAAAGTTTGTCGTTTGTCGATGATGACAAGGCCACTTACTGTAAATGACATCGGAGCAAACACCCATAGGACAGCAATCATGAGCCAAGCAAACACCCTTAATCATTCTTTCAAAAGTCACGTTTTAGGCTACCCAAGAGTTGGAGAGCAGCGAGAGTTAAAATTTGCGTTAGAAAAATATTGGAAAGGCGAATTTACGGAGCAGCAACTTCGAGACGTCGGCAAAACCATACGCCAGCAAAACTGGGCAACCCAATCACAGCTAAGCTTTGTAACAGTTGGTGATTTTGCTTGGTACGATCATGTTTTATCGACCAGCGCGTTGATAGGACACCTTCCAAAACGTCATCGCGGCGACAGCGATATTAGCTTGGATACTCTGTTTAAAGTTGCAAGAGGGCAATCGAACTCAGGCTGTTGTGGTGCTGCGGCATCGGACATGACCAAGTGGTTTAATACTAATTACCATTACATAACCCCAGAGTTTTCAGCTGATGATAAATTTGAATTAAGCTGGTCTCAATTGTTTGATGAAATTGAAGAAGCGTTAGCGCTTGGACACAGTGTTAAGCCTGTATTACTCGGGCCGATTAGCTACTTATATTTGGGCAAAGAGGTCGATAGCTTTGATCGCCTCACTTTGCTACCAAAATTGGTGGCCGTCTATCAACAAGTCATCCAGCGATTGGCCGATTTAGGCATTGAGTGGTTACAAATTGATGAGCCAATATTGAGTTTGGATTTACCTTCTCAGTGGTTACAAGTCTTCAAACCTACGTATGATGAGCTTGGTGGAACCGTAAAACTGCTACTCAGCAGTTATTTTGACCGAATTGACGATAAGCTAGCTATAATTAAAACGTTAAGGGTTGATGGTGTACATTTAGACTTAGTGGCAAATGAAGCACAGCTGATCGAGGCACTGTCGGTGTTACCTAACGATTGGGTAATCTCATTAGGTGTGGTGAATGGGCGAAATGTGTGGAAATGCGACGCCCACTATTGGCTAGAAAACCTGTCTAATTCGTTGAATGGGAATGCTACGTCGGCTCGACAGATTTGGATAGGAAGTAGCTGCTCTTTATTGCATTCGCCACTAAATTTAGAACTAGAAACGCAGCTACCTGCTGACACCAAATCATGGTTTGCGTTTGCTAAACAAAAGGTATCTGAGGTTTGCCAGATAACTAAGGCGCTATCTAATCCAAGCGAGTATGCGGAAAGGGTGCTCGCATATAGTCGACCGATACATCAACGTAAAAACTCAATCAATGTCCATAAACCGCAGGTCCAACAAAAGCTACAACGTTTAAAAGAGCAGTCTAGCGATCGGCTTTTACCCTTTCCAGAACGCCAAGCAGCGCAGCGAAACGCTCTTAACTTGCCGCTCTTTCCAACAACAACCATCGGCTCTTTTCCTCAGACAGGAGATATTCGCCGTCTGCGCAGTCAGTTTAAAACGGGAGCGCTTACATTTGACGCTTATCGCAAGCAAATCCGATCTGAAATTAAAGCAGTCGTTGAGCGCCAAGAATCGTTAGACTTAGATGTGTTGGTCCACGGTGAACCTGAACGAAATGACATGGCTGAGTATTTTGCCGAGCAGTTGAATGGTTTCCAAACTACGCAGTACGGTTGGGTCCAAAGCTATGGTTCTCGATGTGTTAAACCGGCAATAGTGGTTGAAGACATTGAAAGACTAGAACCAATGACTGTTGATTGGACACGCTATGCTCAGTCTCTGACCACTAAGCCAATGAAGGGAATGCTAACAGGCCCTGTGACACTAATGTGCTGGACTTTTCCTCGAGAAGACATCACTCGTCAAACTATCACCCAGCAACTGGCAATTGCGTTAAAAGAAGAAGTGTCTGACTTGCAAGATGCTGGCATCAATATTATTCAAATTGACGAGCCCGCACTAAGAGAGGGGCTACCGCTACGTCTTGCTGATCAACAGCATTATTTGGAGTGGGCAGTAGACGCATTTAAGGTTTCTGCATCAAGTGCGTTACCAGAAACACAAATTCATACGCATATGTGTTATAGCGATTTTAACCAAATTATTGACTCAGTCGCTCACTTAGATGCCGATGTGATCACCATTGAGACGTCGAGATCGAATATGGAGTTGCTGGATGCGTTTGAAGCGTTCGACTATCCAAATGAAATTGGACCGGGTGTTTACGATATTCACTCACCCAATATTCCATCGGAGCAGTGGATGGAGCAATTGGTTAAGCGAGCTTCGACTCAGATTCCAAAAGAGCGACTCTGGATAAACCCAGATTGTGGTCTTAAAACAAGAGGTTGGGATGAGACCGAAAAGTCACTGAAAAATATGGTGAATGTAGCGAAGAAATTGCGCAAGGAATTTGCGTAGTAATAATCCGCACAGCCTAATGGGCTGTGCGGCATTAAATTGGGTTTTAGTGCACCCAATCTTTTAACGTAAATTCTAAGGTGTTGATGCCGTTTTCTAGGGTTAAGGTTTGTTTGGTTAGTTTGACATCATTCCAGTCACTCAGCCCTTGTGACATCGCCATTTCATAGCTCATAACCTCTTCAGGACACATTTTCATGGTTGACGCCATTTGTGCAATTCTCAGTGAGTTGCCTTCAAGTTCGACTTGCCCAAAGAAGTTGTTACAACCGGCGTTACCGTTAGCGGTAAGTTTCTCACCAATTTCTAGGTTCGGTACGGAAAACCCCTCCAATACTGTAATCGCTTCACCATTTACAGAGACAAGTTCCCAATTATGATGTTGTAACTGCGCTGCAGAGAGCACTGTGGTCGCGTCGTTCATCGCTGCATCCGATTGTTCACTCGAGGTTGCGCCGCAGGCGGCAAGCAGACCGACAATTGCGGCTACGGTTAAAGTTTTACGCATAATGAAATCCATGTTGATTGATTACGATATTGAGTATAAACAACAATATAACGCAATTGTCAGGGTAAAGTGAGGGACTACGGGCTTTTATTTTTTCTACTGAGCTGTGTATAGTGATAATGATGTACAACAGTACAATCGTTTTAGCGTCAACGTATCATATACGGAGAAAGCAATGGAACAGCTTGATTTTATCGGTGTTGCAAGCCCCTGCGTTGGCATATGCAGTATGAATGATAGTGGCTATTGTAAAGGCTGTATGCGCAAGCGTGACGAGCGTTTTCAGTGGAATTCTTACTCAGACACCCAGAAGCAACATGTCATCAAACTGTGCCGTCAACGCTATGTTCGTGCTCGGCGTAAACAGTCTCAAAAGCCCGTTCAATCCGATGTAACCTCGCCATCACCGCAACAGCTGTTATTTTAATTTCTAAAGCAACTGTTGATCTTTTTCGTTATGGCACTGGCCACAAATTAGTGAGGTCCGCTTACTAACACTGCATCCCATTTTTTGCAAAATACTCTTTTAAGAACTCTGCAACATCACTGTCTAGAATATCAAACTCATTAACCACATCACTGATTGAGTTAGCTCGGATTCGATCTGAGTCATCCACATTCAACTCTTTGCTCATCTGGTTTTCGTACAATCGCCAATGGGTGAGTAATCCTCGATCATGGTCAGAACCCAAAATCTTAAACATTAATGGCTTAAGCAAAATTGGGGTGGAGGCAAAATTCAAAAAATTCCATTTTAATATTGTGAGCTTTTCTTGCGAGTAAGTTAGGTTTTCGTCTTGGTAGATTTCGTAGGCATTAAAAATGAGATCCAAGTGATCGTGATTTCGCTGCTGCTCTTCTTCTGATTGCATTTTTACTGGGTCGGTCATTTGCGCACAAGCGAAGATCAGTTGAAAAAGTCGAGGACGTTTCATGACAAACGCCATCAAACACACAAGAAAACGATACAGTGAGATGTTTGAGTCACTGTCGTGGTGGGTTACTTTTTGCAGTTCTATCATGTAGCGAGTCATATAATTGTGACAGGCGTACAAAATTTCCTCCCAAATCTGATGCTTAGCGCCAAAATAATGTCTGATTAAACTGTGAGACACACCGGCTTTCTCACTAATATCCCTAAGCGAAACTTGCTGGTAGCCATGATCACAAAACAAAATGGTAGCAGTGGTCATTATCTTGATCTTAGTGATTTTTGCTTGTTCAGCGGTTCGACGACCTTGTTTCTTCGCTGCCATTATTTGCCTTCCAACACTGATAATTCCTACATTTCGCTCTTTTGAATAATTTTATTGTACGTTTGTAAAATATATTGTCAAATTCTGAATTATGAATATACTGCACGAGTGTGTAATAAATAACGGATTGAATAGTGAAGACCTCTAAAATAGCGTTCGCATTGATATCAACGATGTTGTTGCTTGGATGTGAAGTGGAGTCGAAAGAGTCCTTATCACCGACAATTAAGCCAGTTAAAATGAGCCAGTATCAGAAGAAAATTGGTACTAATCAACATCGCTTCTTGGGTGAAGTCGTCGCCGCAAATCGGACTGTCATGTCGTTTCGTGTGGCTGGTGAGGTGACTCAACTTGATGTGGAAATGGGAGAGCACGTTGCGAAAGGGGATGTCATTGCAACCTTGGATCAAAAAGATTACCAACTTGCCCTTGCTGCAAAGCAAGCTGAGCTCGATCTTGCCCGTGCAAAACATCAACGCTCGGAGAGTCTTTATTCACAAAGCCTGATTAGCCGAGATCGCTATGACCAAAGTGTCACTCAGTTTGAGATTGCTCAAGCTGAACGAGATCAAGCACGAACTGAGCTTAACTACTCGGTACTAAAAGCGCCATTTGATGGCATGGTGTCGATTAAGCATGTGTTAGCTCATGAAGTTGTTGGCGCGCAGCAACCAGTAGTAACCCTTGTGGACACTCAATCTTATGAAGTGAGATTTGATGTACCAGTTACAACCGCTCAATCAATCTTGGACGCTGATTTTGGATTGATCTTCCGTCTTGACGCAAAACCAAATCAACCGTTAATGGCGAGTGTTACCGAATCCTTTATTCGTCCCGACCAGGACACCAATACCTTCCAAATTACGGCCTCTTTAGAAGCGAGCGAAACACTTGCGTTGCTACCAGGGATGAGCGGCACAGTTGAAGTCGCAGAGCAAGGCGTGAGCTTTTCAACATCCATACCGACTTCGAGTTGGATCGAGGTGACTGCCACGGACGGAATTACGAATGGATGGGTATGGATTTATAACCCAATTAACAGTGAAGTAAGTAAGCGCCACGTTACTATTGACCATGAACAGAATACGTTAACGGGAATCAACGACGGTGAGTACTTCGTGACCACAGGGGTTAGTGCACTACAAGACGGACAACAAGTGCGTCCTTGGGTGAGAGAGCGAGGCATATAATTAATGATACGGAATCATTCAATGAAAAAATTAGCTGTGATCCTTTTGCCCTTATTGAGCGTGGGATGCAACCCTACTTCAGAACAAATAAAACCTGCGCCATTGGTGGTATCAACCTACAACGTAGATCAAGCGGTTAGTGTCAAACAGAGCCAATTTCAGGGGGCAGCTACGCCTTATGACTTAACTAAGCTCTCTTTTAGGCAATCTGGAAAGATTAGCCAATTGCTCGTTAAAGCAGGGCAACAAGTTGAAAAAGGCGATGTAATTGCAACGCTAGACGACGTAAAACAAAAACAGCAAGTAAATGATGCCGAAGCAAAGTTTGAACTTGCTCAAAATCAGCTGCTGCGCTCAGAGCAACTTAAGCAGAAAGGCATGATTTCAGCTGCTGAGTACGAGGAGCTTACAGCAAATTACACATTGGCCAAAATCTCATTAGAACTGGCCAACAGAGAACTAGCGTTTACTGAACTCAAATCGCCATTCTCAGGGTTAGTGGCTGAGGTACCTGTAAAACAATATCAAGTGATCCAACCAGGTGATGTCATTGCGTCTTTATATGATGGCTCAAGAATATTGGTGGCAACAACGGTTCCCGATAGCTTTGTTACCTGGCTACAAGATCAACCTAAAGGAGAGCTGACTGCCGATGTAGAGTTTTCTTCGAATTCTGGTGAGTATCGAGCGACTTTGAAGTCGTACAGTGGCGAGCCACTTGAAACGGCAAACAGCTACGTCGCTCAATTTGAGTTACCACAACTTGATCCGCCGGTATTACCAGGTACATCAGCAACAATCAAAGTGGATGCAAACGGAGATTTGGCCAAATCCAAAATAGCCGTTCGTATACCGACTAAACTTCTTGTCGCTGGGGATGCAGCCGAGCAATTTGTAGTATGGAAGTTAGAGCAAGGTCAAACGGTTAAACAACCGGTTCAGGTGGGACAGATAAATCGTAATGGCGCGGTAATTAACAGTGGTGTCGAGCTTGGTGACAAGCTCATTGCAACAAATCTGCTTAAACTCGAACAAGGCAGTGAACTACACATTGTGGAAGGGATTCATCAATAATGAACATGGCTCAATTTTTTATTAACAAACGCGTTATTAGCTGGCTATTCATTGTCGTTTTATTGATTGGCGGTGCGCTTTCATTTCAGAATTTAGGGCGACTTGAAGACCCTGCATTTACTGTTAAAGACGCGATGGTAATTGGTATTTACCCTGGTGCAACTGCATTAGAAGTTGAAGAAGAGCTGACTTACCCGCTAGAAAAAGCGATTCGTCAACTGCCTTATGTGGACAAGGTGACGTCAAATTCGAGCAAGGGTAAGACACAAATCATGGTTAGTATGGGCATGCAGTATGGGCCCGATGAACTTCCGCAAATTTGGGATGAAATGCGGAGAAAAATTAACGACTTAGAGCCAAGTTTGCCCTCTGGATTGCAAAGTTTACAGGTTTATGATGATTTTGGTGACGTCTATGGTCTGTCGCTGATGTTAACGGGGAAAACCTACGATTACATCGAGCTAAAACGCTTTGCTGACTACTTAGTCCGCGAGCTTGAGCTTGTGGATGGCGTCGGAAAGGTCAATATTTCTGGGTCGCAAAGTGAGCAGATCTTTGTTGAGGTATCTACTGAGCGTCTATCAACATTTAATATAGACCTTAACTCTGTTCTTGGGTTGCTGACACAGCAAAATGCGGTTCAATCTGCCGGCGCTGTCATGATTTCAGGTGAATCACTGACAATTCGTCCAACCGGAACACTGACCTCCATCGAAGAGTTAGGCGAGCTTGTAATCCATGGTCGCGACACAGGTAAATTGATCCGGCTAAAAGACGTCGCGACATTAAGTCGAGGTATCGCTGAGAAGCCATCGCATCAATTGCTGTTTAATGGTTTGCCGGCTTTAAATATTGGTATCTCTTACGCGGCTGAGGTGAATGTTGTCGAAGTAGGTAAACGCATCGACGCGCGTTTAGCTGAGCTTGAAAAAGATACACCGCTGGGTATGCAATTGGACACCTTTTACGACCAAGGAGCTGAAGTTGAGCAATCGGTAAATGGCTTTCTAATCAGCCTTGCGGAGGCTGTTGGCATCGTGATTGTCGTGTTGCTGTTTGTCATGGGGTGGCGAAGTGGTTTAATCATTGGATTGGTATTGCTGCTTACGGTGATGGGTACCTTCATCCTCATGGATAATCATGGAATTGAACTTCATAGGATTTCATTGGGCGCACTGATTATCGCACTCGGTATGTTGGTCGACAACGCCATTGTGGTGGTTGAAGGGATACAATCGGGCATGAAACGTGGCCTAAGCAAAATGAACGCTGCCATCGCGATTGTTAAGCAAACTCAATGGCCGCTACTCGGCGCAACCGTAATCGCCATCACCGCTTTTGCACCAATTGGCTTGTCTCAAGATGCGACAGGAGAATTCATGGGATCGCTGTTTTGGGTTCTTTTGTATTCACTTTTCTTAAGTTGGGTGACCGCGCTCACGATAACTCCATTCTTAGCAGAACTTTTTTTGAAAGAGGTCGATTCTGTTGATGGTGAAATTGAAGAGCCATACCAAGGGTTTGTCTTTACTTTGTTTCGCAAGAGTCTAGTTCTTGCTCTAAGGTTTCGTTGGTTATCCATCATTATGTTGGTCGCTCTAATGGGCTCGGCGGTGGTAGGCTTTAAAGAGGTTAAGCAACAGTTTTTCCCAATCTCAAATACGCCGATTTTCTTTGTAAATGTATGGATGCCACAAGGGACAGACATTCGAGAAACATCGGAGCAAGTGTCAGAGATTGAAGCCTTTGTGCGTGAGCAGCAAGAAGTTGATTATGTCGCGACGACAATCGGTCAGGGCATGCAGCGCTACATGCTGACTTATAATTCTGAAAAGTCGTATGAGTCTTATGCTCAATTGCTGGTGCGCGCTAATGACTTAGACTCATTGTTTACGTTAGTTGAGCGGTTTTATCATCAGCTTCCTGTTGAGTATCCAATGGCAAACTTCCGCATTCAAGTTGGTGAATTTGGCCCATCACCGGCGTCAAAAATTGAAGCACGAATTGTAGGTCCAGATACACACACTTTGCGCTCCATTGCGACAGACATTGAAAAGATCATTGCAGCGGATCCAGGGGCGCGAAACGTAAAGAATAACTGGCAAGAGCGCACAAAAACGCTTGTTCCCCAATTTAACGAATCGAAAGCGCGTCGATTAGGCGTCTCTAAGCAAGATTTCTCCAAAACGTTAAACATGGCGTTTGGTGGCAGCACTATGGGGAGCTTTAGAGACGGCACCAAACAACTACCCATTGTAGTTAGATTGCCTGAAGCAGAACGTCTGGATGTAAACACTCTGGAGTTGCTTAAGATATGGAGCCCTACTATGCAGAGCTATGTTCCATTAACTCAAGTGATGGACGACATAACGTTGCAATGGGAAGAGCCGTTGATCATGCGTCGCGATAGAAAACGTGAAATTACCGTACTGGCGGATCACGACATACTAAGCAGTGAAACCCCAGCAGTACTGTTTGATCGTATTCGACCTGCAGTTGAAGCGTATCCTATGCCAATTGGCTACGAACTGCAGTGGGGTGGTGAATACGAATCGCAGAATGACGCTCGAGAAGCTTTGGCAAGTGCAATGCCACTTGGATACGCCATAATGTTTATTATTACCATGCTTCTATTTAACTCGGTAAGACAGCCACTGGTCATTTGGTTAACAGTACCACTTGCGATTATTGGTGTGTCGTTTGGTCTACTAGGAACTTCGATGCCATTTTCATTCACGGCTTTATTAGGTTTGTTGAGCTTAAGCGGCATGATTTTGAAAAATGGTATTGTACTGATGGATCAAATCAACATGGATCTATCGAGTGGTAAAGCGCCATATGACGCGGTGCTGGACAGTGCGACCAGTAGGGTATTGCCGGTAAGTATGGCGGCAATAACAACGATATTGGGGATGTTACCGCTGATTGTCGATCCGTTCTTTGGTTCTCTTGCGGTCACAATTATGGCAGGTTTAGGCTTTGCTACCGTGTTGACGCTCATTGTTGTTCCATTGCTTTATGCAACATTCTATAACGTGAAAGCTTAGGTTCACTCCACACTAGCAATCATAGTTCTAAAGGCTAACAGTAATGTTAGCCTTTTTATTTGGGCTTCTTATACCAAGCAAAGCAATTACCTAGTTATTCTTGCTCGTTAAAATCACTGATAACGGCGTTAATGATCTTGTAGGTAGAACAACTATCTACGGCAATCTTTGCCTTGTTCTCAGCGATTTTTCCGTCGCAATTTTCTGACCAGTTAATCACTTCGATTGGTATGATACCTGCGGCGCTGCGGAGTGATAAAGCCCAAATAAAACAAAACCCCGAAGCTGGTAAGGCCTCGGGGTTTCAAATTCTTTTTCGATTACTGGGTGGTAAATCCAATAGTCGTATATGCAAAAGGTTGGATTATCCAGCTAATTCCTTGGTAGGGAATTAGATACGGATGAAGTCCATGTGCTCAACTTTTGGCTTGAACGCGTGACGTTGAACGTCTTGTGGCTTAACCTTAACTTCTGCGCCGTCTACCACTAGAGTGATTGACTCGTAGAACTCAGGCTTGTCCATTTGGTTCAAAACTTCATCGTGGCTTAGAGCGATTGCAACTGCTTCTGCTTCACCACCATAGATAACTGCTGGGAATTTACCAGCGTGACGTAGGCGGCGGCTCGCACCTTTACCTAGTTCAGTACGTACTACTGCTTCAAATTTCATAGTATAACTCTCGAAATTGATGATTAATTAAGTCCCACAATGTAATGCGACCTTACTTGTGGCTAGTTCGCTTGCGTTTGTTTCATATTAAATGAATGGACAAACAGCTAAAGCGAGCGCGGAGTCTATCATCATGCCCCGTTTGAGGCAAGATGTTCACAGGCTTTCGAATCGATTTTTCGCTAATCCATAATCCCCACTACTAACCGGAAAGTTCATCGTCAAAAATCTTCTCTTTTAACGTCCAAAATCGTCCCTGTTTCGCCGCAACAATAAATGCAGGTAAACGAAAGCGGTGCTGATTGTCGACGGCTGCAGTTGGCGTTAGAGCGTTATAAGGATTATGTTTATCGGCAAGGTGTGGGCGTACAAACTGTTTTGCAAAGCGCTGTTTTTGAGCTTTGCTGGTTAAAAACCACTGTTCACTGACGCGAGCGCCTTCTTCGCTGACATAATCGACCTTTAGATAGTTTTTATTGTTCTTGTCTTTGCGCGTTTCCATCGTCATATCGTGACAGGCAAACACCAAGTGATTTTTTAGGTTGAGTGCGTCTTTGAGCTTTTTATCAGGATCAACCAAAACGGCGTCACACTCATAACATATTCGAGCCGCGATATCGTTGCCTGCACCGCATTGGTTGCAATACTTGGCCTTAAATCGATAGTCACAATGCTCTCGATGACCATTATCATCTTCAAAGTAGCCGCGGCATTTTCGGCCAAAGTGCTCTAGTAAGTATCCATTGCTATCTAATTTACCCCAGAAGTTATTGTTGAAACCACACGCTGGGCAGGGGATGGTCACGATTTCACTGTCTGAGTCAGGTTTAGGTTCGCCAACCTCAGGCTGATATAAATCAAAGGTATTGCCCGCATATTCGAGTATCAAGCATTCTTGTTTTCCGTCGCAAAGCCGTAACCCGCGTCCGATAATTTGCTGATAGAGACTCACAGACTCTGTTGGCCTTAGTATCGCAATGAGATCTACATGAGGGGCGTCAAATCCGGTGGTCAGTACAGACACATTGACAAGATACTTTATATCGCGTTGTTTAAACCGCGTGATGATGTCATCTCGTTCTTTAGTCGGCGTATCGCCGATGACAATCGCAGATTCTTGCTCAGGTAAAAGCGATAGTACTTCTTGAGCATGCCGTACTGTCGCGGCAAAAATCATGACCCCATGCTTGTCTTTGGCAACACTTAATATCTGTTGGACGATTTGTGGAGTGACTCGACGACTGGCGTCTAGCACCTGATCGAGTTCGGACTCTTTAAACCTTCCCATACTCGTAGGCTTAAGAGTTGAAAAGTCATAGCTTAGCGTCGGCGCATCCAATATTCTGGCTGGGGTTAAAAAGGATTCATCAAGTAAATATTGTATAGGGAGTTCGTAGATGCAATCTCTAAAGTACCGCTCTGAGTCCGTTCTTACCATGCCCTTTGTGTGGTATTGGTAAATCCATCCCAATCCCAAGCGATAAGGTGTTGCAGTAAGACCTAATATTCGAATAGTGGGGTTGATAGATTGCAGGTGACTAAGTACTTTTTGATAACTTGATTTTTTGTTGTCGGAAACTCGATGGCATTCATCGATGACCACCAGCGAAAAGGGTTGGCTAAACTGCTCCAAACTATTTACCACCGATTGTACAGACGCAAAGACGACTTGCTGTTGGTGTTCCTTTCGTCCTAAACCTGCAGAAAAAATGGATGCCGTGACACCGTAACTTTCATACTTGGCGTGATTTTGCTCGACGAGCTCTTTGACGTGCGTCAAAACAAGAACTTTACCGCGGGCAATTCGTGCCAATTCGGCGATCACTAAGCTCTTTCCTGCTCCCGTAGGAAGAACAATTACCGCAGGTGAGTGATGACGACGGAAATAGTGAACAACAGCTTTAACGGCATCGGATTGATA
Source organism: Vibrio ulleungensis (assembly GCF_016900875.1). Lineage (GTDB taxonomy): Bacteria > Pseudomonadota > Gammaproteobacteria > Enterobacterales > Vibrionaceae > Vibrio > Vibrio ulleungensis. The sequence continues at coordinate 213,367 of NZ_JAFEUM010000002.1, read as the reverse complement.
ATTACGAAGTTTGTACATCTGAAGGTAAAATTTGTCACACAATTAAGACGAATACTCGTATAATAGTGCCTTCGTTCGATTTCTTAGTCCACTCCTTCTGCAAGCAACATTTGCACGGGTGCCTTCAAGCATCGTCCATCCTCTCAAAGTAATAATAGGTGTAGCAGTAATGCGGTTAGACAAATTTCTTTGTGACTGTTTAGGAGTCACTCGCAAAGAAGCGACCAAACTTCTCAAGTCAGGTGCCATAGAACTTAATCAAAAAACAGTGAAAAGCGGGTCAACGAAAGTCTCTGACCAAGATTCGGTGTGTTGGCAGGAACGGGAATTAACCCTCAAGGGACCTCGTTATATTATGCTCTACAAGCCAGAGGGCTTTGTTTGCTCGCATGAAGATGGATTTAATCATACCGCGTTTGTATTGTTAGACGAGGTTCGTTATGACGACTTGCATTTTGCTGGCCGTTTGGATGTGGATACCACAGGATTAGTGTTGATTACCGATGACGGGCAATGGTCCCATCGAATCACGTCACCAAAACACAAGTGTTCCAAAACCTACCTAGTAGAGCTTGCTGACCCAATTCAATCGCACTATGCCACTGAGATAGAGCAGGGGATATTGCTTCGAAATGAAAAAGAGCCGACAAAACCCGGTGTGATGGAACAAATTGACTTACATACCGCTCGCTTAACCATTTCTGAAGGGAAATACCATCAAGTTAAGCGCATGTTTGCCGCGCTCGGAAACAAAGTAGAAGGATTGCATCGAGAGTCGATCGGTGCGATCACTCTTGACCAAGACTTAGAGCCAGGCGAGTACCGAGATCTCACCGAACAAGAAATCCTTTCCGTATGGCCTAGATCAAAGGAACATGAATGAACCAAGTTCAAGCCCCAAAGCTGAGTCTTTTTCTATTTATTTTACTCGGTGCAATCAGTGCAATAACACCACTGGCAATTGACCTTTATTTACCCGCAATGCCCGCGATTGCTGATGGGTTAGGTACAGAAGCAAACCGTGTTCAAGTGACGCTTACTATCTACACGGTAGGATTTGCGCTAGGGCAACTGTTGCATGGGCCATTGGCAGACAGTTATGGGCGTAAACCTGTATTGGTGGCGGGTGTCGCAGCCTTTGGGCTGGCCGCGATTGGATGTACCTTCGCACCTAACATCGATACGTTAATTGCTGTACGGGCAATACAAGGCTTTGCAGGCGCTGCTGCCGCTGTTGTGATCCAAGCAGTAGTGCGGGACATGTTCCAGCGAGAAGATTTTGCGCGAACCATGTCTTTTATTACGCTGGTAATGACCGTTGCGCCGTTAGCCGCACCATTAATTGGTGGCTATTTATCGGTGTTCTTAGGTTGGCGATTTATCTTCGGCGTATTAGTGGTGTACGCGATACTCATTTTGGTCGCTATTTTAAAATACATCCCAGAAACCTTGCCGGTAGAAAAAAGGCAACCTTTACGCTTAAAGTCAACGTTGCAAAACTACGCGAAACTGCTAACTAATAAAGTCGTACTTGGACTGGTGTTGTGCGGCGCGTTTTCATTTTCGGGGATGTTCGCATTCTTAACCGCGGGTTCATTCGTCTATATCGATATTTATGGTGTAGCGCCAGAACACTTTGGTTACCTGTTTGGGCTCAATGTAGTGACATTAATTATGATGACCACATTGAACGGCCGAATTGTGAAGCAAAAAGGTTCGCACTACATGATTCGTTTAGGACTCACCATTCAATCAATCGCCGGTCTAGGGCTGTTGTCTGCTTGGGTGTTTGACTTAGGGTTATGGGTGATTGTCCCCAGCGTGATGCTTTTTGTTGGTGTTATGTCGATAATAGGCAGTAATACGATGGCACTGTTACTTGAAGAGTATCCGAGTATTGCGGGAACCGCTTCATCGCTTGCCGGCACATTGAGATTTGGGGTGGGTGGTTTAGTTGGCTTTGCCATCACCTTAATGCCAAGCGAACAGAGTTGGCCAATGCTGGTTACTATGGCCTTTTGTTCTATGTTGTCTGTAGCGTTTTATATTACCTTGGGGAGAAAAGCTTAATGAATATCTATGTTCAACAGATCCGCAGCGTGCTAGATGACGCGATCGGAGAGCTAGCGGTAGCTCATGAGTCTAAGAAAGTGGCCAATACCCCAGTGAGCAATACCAATTATTTGGCGCGATGGATCACCAATAGCATTAAAAAACAGCGCTATGACAGCTGCGTCGCGAAGGACTTAATTGGCTGGCAAAAAATGGCACGAAGCAGTGGCAATAGCAGTGCTCTGTATACAGAGTTTCTTCGCTTACAGTCGTTTTACCAGCAATTATTACCGTCGATGGAAGAGTTGCAGCCTGTTACGGATTTGCATATCAATCAATTGCTGGATCGCTTGGAAGAGGCCGGATGGAGCTGGACAAACGAATTTGAAATCACTGGCAAAAACCAAGTGTTTACTGAGGGCAAAAGTTCGGTTGTAATGTGCGCTAAAGAGTGCGAAGAGTGGTTTGAAGCTATTGATGGTTCTGAGGCTGAACGACTTCACAAACCGATTAGAGTGTTTGTTAGAGGCGATCATCAGCAGTTTATAGAAACCGCGATGCAAGTAGGGCTGTTGGTGCATAAACAAAGTGATTACAAGTCGGTGATCAAATACCACGGCCTATACTGGGTGTTTCCTGAAAACTGTGGAAAAACGCGCCCTGAGATCCCAAACGCGTTTCCGACACCAGTGTAAAACTAGTCTTAAGAGGTGCGCTTTTGAGCTTTACGAACAATTGCTCGTACCATGCCTCTAAATATAAACAAATGAGCTGGAAACATAGCGTACCAATAGATAAGCCCCCAAAAACCTTGTGGGTGCCACCAAGCCTTAACGCTTAATTCGCATTTTAAGGCTTGCTCTTGCTCAATTTGTTTAACCGTAAACTCGAGCCTTCCTAAACCTGGGCCTTTCATTCCAAACAGTAAAGAGACAAATCGATTAGGCTCAATACGAATGACCTTCCATGAATCTATATGGTCGCCTAGTTGTAATTCGCGGCCTTGAGGTTGGCGTCTAATGGGTTTACCGCCCCCAACAAAAAAATCCAACCACTCGCGTAGACGCCACAGACCATTGGCATAGAAATAACCTTGTTTAGGGCTGCCAAGCCCCATGATCACATCCCATAACTGGGTTGGTGTACAGTCAGTAGCAATACTGGCGCCTGCAACTTTTGGGTAGTACCCATAACCTGGCTGCCAGCGCTTGAGCGCGGCTTCATCGAACCCCCACACTTCGCTTTTCACAAATTCGCCTTCGCTACGCAGCGTTGAAGCGACGGCGTCATCAAAAGAGATCAACTGACGGGGATAGAGCTGCTCTATTTTCTGGTTATTACCTACGAAATCGTGTTTTAAACCTTCCAGAAGAGCCTGGCCTATGGTGTGAGGGACGGACGTTAAAACCCGTAACCAAAGGCTTGCAAACTTTGGTGACAGAGACGAAAAACGCCATAATTTGTGTTTAACATTAGCGTGTTTAGCGATGATTGAAAACTGTTCGGCGTACGACAAAACATCTGGGCCTGAAACATCAATAATTGGGTCTCGTTCTTGGTTCAACGGTAGAGTGATCAGTTCGGTTAAATAGAACAGTAAATCGTCCAACGCTATCGGGTTGGACTGCTGATCAACCCACCTTGGCGCGACGATGTAGGGGAGGTGACAAACAATATCGCGCATAATTTCAAAGGCGGCTGAACCAGGACCAACGACGACTCCCGAACGAACTTCTACTACAGGAACTGGACCTTGCCGAAGCCTTTCGCCCGTTTTCTTACGAGCAATAAGGTGCTTGCTATCAGTGTTTTCTGGCATTAGCGAACTAAGGTAGATAATTCGCCCAGCCAATTCTGGTGAGAGTTGCTGAGTTAGATTAGAGGCCCACTCTAGCTCAAACTCGAGAAAATCAACGCCTTGTGCCATACCATGAACCAAAAAATATATAACATCAAATGGTTCTGAGAGTGCTGCTTGGATTTGAGCTTGATTGGCTAAGTCTAATGGGCGGATCGTCAAGTTACGGTGGGTATCAAGTCGCTGAGCAAGAAGATCGGTTTGCCGACTGCATGCGACAACCTTATGGCCTTGATTCAGTAAATGTGGCACCAAATTGCTGCCAATATAACCGTTCGCACCAATCACTAGTATGTTTTGATTCAATTTTACCTCTGTGGCTCTTATTATTGATAAAGTTCAATGTGATAGTCGAAATACACAGTAGTATTGATGTGTTTCGTGCAGCACAGTTAAAAGGGTAGCCTAATTGTCTGGTTCTACCATAACATCTAGACAAATAGTACGTTTGTAATCAATTTGTTAACGAATGCTTTTTTTAGACCACATAATGTAGTAGATTTCATGGTCGCTTAACTTAAGGACATGTCTTGCATGCTCACACTTAAAAACCTGAGTAAAGGTTTCGTTGATGGAGAAGAGTTCCACCCTGTGCTTCAGGGCGCTGAACTGATCCTAGAGCAAGGTGAACAAATAGCCCTTATGGGAGAAAGCGGCTCTGGAAAGAGTACGCTGCTCAATTTAATTGCTGGTTTAGATAAGGTAGATAAAGGTGAGATCTGGTTTGATGATTTTGCCATGCATCGTTACAAAGAGAACAACCGTGCCAAATTTAGACGAAACAATATTGGCAACGTCTTTCAACAGTATAATTTGATCCCAACGCTAAATGTTGCCGATAACGTTCGTTTTTGTCGCCAGTTAAAAGGGCATGACAACGACGATGGCTTGTGGCGGATGATTATGTCTGCGCTAGACTTATTGCCGTTGCTTGGGCGTTATCCAGAAGAGCTATCGGGTGGGCAGCAACAGCGAGCGGCAATCGCACGTGCACTCTATATGGAACCGAAGTTACTGCTTGCGGATGAGCCAACGGGAAGCCTTGATGAACGAAACGCCGAGGCAGTAATGCGGCTGTTGACCAAACTTACCCGTGATCTAGGGTGTACATTATTGTTGGTCACACACAGTAATAAAGTAGCGGAATACATGGAAAGAACCATTCGCCTTCAAGGAGGAGTATTGAATGATATGGCCCGTAGTTAAAGCACTACTTGGTCATTACCGGCGACATCCACTTCAAATCTTAATGGTTTGGCTAGGGTTGACGTTGGGTGTTTCTATATTAGTCGGCGTGCTGGCCATTAACCAGCATGCTCAAAGCAGCTACGAAACGGGTGGGCGGCTTTTTGCAAACCCTTTGCCTTATCGCATTGTTCCACAAAATATAGCGAACAAAATTCCGCAAGCCTTCTACGTCCACTTACGACGCCAAGGCTACAGTCAATGTGCCCCCTTCGAATTTTATCGAGTCCGTACCGAAGATGGTGTCGACGTGACCATTGTGGGCACTGACCCTCTTTCACTCATACAATTAAACTCCAGTGACTCTCTTGATCAGCTAACATTGTTGAGATTGCTAGAGCATCCTCACCCGGTCTTAGCGAGCCAAGCATTTTTGGACTTTATGGATTGGGAAAATGGCGATGTCATTCCTTTAATGAATGGTAATTCGATTGGACCGGTAGTTTTAGATAAAGACGAGTTTGTAAAAGGGCCTAATTTGCTGGCTGATCTCGCCTATATTCGCGAAATTCGTCAGAGTTCAGGCCTTTCCTTCATTGGCTGTAGCGAGATGCCGCAAGCAAAACTCAATGCTTTGGCTGAGTCTTTACCTCCTGGTATGAAGCTTAAAAAGAGTGACCAATCCGAATTAATTGCTCTAACGCAGGCCTTCCATCTTAATTTGACCGCGTTGGGTATGCTTTCATTTCTGGTTGGTCTTTTTATTTTTTACCAAGCGATGTCACTATCTCTTATACAAAGGCAGCCTATCGTCGGGATTTTAAGACAAGCTGGTGTTGCAGGTTGGCAGTTGATAATTGCATTAACCATAGAATTAGTACTACTTGTCTTAGTCAGTTGGATCTTGGGTAACGCGTTTGGACTGATGTTAGCAAATCAGCTATTACCTGCAGTATCGAGCAGTCTGGGTGCGCTGTATAACGCTAATGTAGAGTTAAAGCTTAATTGGAGCTGGAACTGGAGTCGCTATAGTTTATTAATGGTGATCTGTGGTGCAGCGATTTCGTGCTTTTGGCCATTGATTCGCTTGCTTCGTTCTCAACCCATTCGATTGACCGCGAGGTTGTCGTTGGTTCGCTTTGCTGGTAAAGAGTTTTCCTGGCAAGCCCTTATTGCCGCGGTTCTATGCACCATCGCTCTGGCTATTTATCAGGCGCCGCAGACCATTTTTTCTGGTTTTGTCATCATTGCACTGATGCTGGTAGGGGTTGCTTTGTTTATGCCGTTTGTCGTATTTGAAGTGCTCAACCAGCTCTCATTTAGGCTCAAAAGCATGAAAGTAAGGCTGTTTTTTGCTGATGCTGCTGCGAGTATGAGTTATCGAGGTTTGGCGATGATGGCGTTTACTCTCGCCATGACAGCAAATATTGGTGTAGAAACCGTGGTAGGTAGTTTCAGAGCAACGACACACAAATGGCTTGAACAACGTTTGGCTGCCGACATTTACGTTTCTCCGTCAAAAGAGAGTGCGGATATTGTTTCTAGATGGCTACTTCGTCAACCCGAGGTCAAAGGTGTATGGCATCGTTGGGAAGCTGAACTTCCTACACCAAAAGGGACATTGGATGTTGTCAGTATTGGTTCGAGCCTTGAAGAACTTAATGGCTTGTCAGTAAAAGTTACCATGCCAATGTTTTGGGAGATGCTGCACTCGAGCCGTTCGGTGATGATCAGTGAATCTATGGCGCTTAAAAACAATATTAGAATTGGCCAAAAAATTCCGCTGCCTGCGCCACTTGGGCAAGACTGGTTAGTCACAGGAGTATACTACGATTATGGTAACCCGTACGACCAAGTGCTGGTGTCCCATGGCAGTTGGAAAGCGACGCTTAAAACAAATGGCAGCATTGCGCTCGGGATTGACCTTTATGACAAATCAGATCGTGGTGAGTTAGTCGGTAAGTTGGTTCAAAAATACCGTTTACCTGCGGAGCGCATTGTAGAAAATGAAATATTGCATGCACGTGCTATGGCGCTGTTTGATCGCACCTTTGGTATTGCCGACTCACTAGGCAACATTACCTTAGTGATCGCCGTATTTGGGATATTTTTATCCACTTTAGCCGGCGAAATATCCCGCCAGCGTAATACTATCTTAATGCGTTGTTTTGGTATTTCGACGGCAGAATTATTAACCATTGGCGGGTTGCAGCTGCTGATGTTTGGTTTGATTTCTACCCTCATCGCTCTTCCATTAGGGCTGGCTTTAGCCAACAATGTTGTGGAGCTGATATTAAAATTTGCTTTTGGATGGACAATGCAAGTACATGTAATACCGTGGGAATACGCGAAAACGATCGCAATTGCGTTGCTTGCTTTGGTCGTGGCCGGAATTTTCCCTATTTGGCAGGTCATTATTCGATCGCCTATGAAGTCGCTTAGAGACGCGTTGTAATGGGAATTAATACTACCACCAAGAAAACGGCGTTTGCTGCTGTGATGGCTATAGCGGTTTTCCTAATTGCGTTTGCCGCTCGTTACACATTCATTGCCCAACAAAGCACCGAAAGTTCGAGCACCTTTGCCAATCGAGAGATAAACGTATTTACGGTATTTGAACCCGTACTGCCCGGCAAAGCAGTTAAGTTACCTGACGATTTTAACTTCCATCTAGATTATCAGCACGAATCCAGTACGTACTTTGCTTTATTAAAAGATCAAGAGGGGAATGAATATTGGGTGTCGTGGGATGTGTTTCGTATTGCATTAGATGAGCATCGCGGTAAAGGCTGGAAACAGCCACAGGTGTACGTATCGAATGCAGCGTTGTCGACTCGGGAAATCAATCTATTTGAGCAACGTATTGCTCGCGGTGGCATTGGACAAGTCGGTGTTGAAACGAAGCCTTTCCTGTTTTGGATTGATAGCTGGCAGTGGAAGGCTCTGACGCGTTACCCGTTGCCTGGAAAGCTTACTATTGATACCAAAACGTTTTCTTTAGATCTGAATTCGTTCTCAGTGGGTCCATATGTCCTTGAAGGTGATGAAGGCTATCGACCTAAGCACGATCTCCTACCTGTCGCCAGTTACGAATTTGGTGCACCATTTTTAAATGTTACCGGCACAATCGATCTTGATGGCAAGAAGATTGAAGTGAGTGGGACAGGATGGTTTTCCAAAGAGTGGGGCTCCAATATCCTTGAGAGCAAGCTACTTGGCTGGGACCGTTTTGGTGTCCGGTTACAAGATGGCAGAAACCTATCTATCACATTGTCTAGAATTAATGAGCAGCTTCCGTATGTATATGGTGCGCTTATTGATAAATCGGGAAGAATGATCAAATTGGGGGACGACGATATTATTATCCGCCCGATTAAGCACTCATATCAAAATGGTGGCAAAAAAATTCCCGTGACGTGGGCAATTACCATTGAGTCTCAGCAAGTTGATGTCGTGGTAGACGCCTTAAACTATACACAATGGCTGCCATCTTTAGTGCCATACTGGTCAGGAGCAGTCAAAGTAACAGGTACTCATCAAGGTGCTGGCTATATGCACCTTATGGGGTACTAGTCTGTGGATTTAAGTCTACATTGGCGAATACTTCGGTTTTCTCGATGTTTATTTCAGTAACTACCGAGTTTATTAAGTTGCAAATGCTGCATACACTTAAGTCATACAAAAGGACTTATGGAAATGCGTTATGCTTTACTGTAAGTATCGACACAATTAATTAAGGTAATAGTGATGAGTGACGTCATTAAAGACTTCTTCAAAATGGAATCCGCTGGCGGGATTCTTCTAGTAATTGCAGCAGCCATTGCAATGGTTATCGCCAATTCTCCCCTATATGGCACTTATGATGCAGTACTGCACAGTTACGTCGCAGGAATGTCTGTATCACACTGGATCAACGATGGCTTGATGGCCGTATTCTTTCTACTGATTGGTCTGGAAGTTAAACGTGAGCTGATGGAAGGCGCTCTTAAGACGCGTGAAACCGCCATCTTCCCAGCGATCGCCGCCGTTGGTGGTATGGTTGCTCCTGCGCTAGTTTACGTGTTGTTTAACATGGGTGACGCTGCAGCGTTAAATGGTTGGGCGATTCCTGCTGCTACCGATATTGCCTTTGCTCTAGGTATTATGGCGCTGCTTGGTAAACGCGTTCCTGTTAGCCTTAAAGTATTCTTACTTGCACTAGCCATCATTGATGATCTTGGTGTCATTGTCATTATTGCTCTATTCTACAGTAGCGACCTGTCAGCAATGGCATTAGCTGTAGGTTTTGCAATGACGGCTCTGTTGTTCTGGATGCACCACAAACGCGTCTCTCAGACTCGTTGGTACTTGCTAGTTGGCGCAGTGCTGTGGTTCGCAGTTCTTAAGTCTGGTGTTCACGCAACCTTAGCAGGTGTAGTACTTGGTTTTGCTATTCCACTTAAAGGCCAAGACGGCAAATCTCCACTTAAGAAGCTAGAACACGCATTACACCCGTACGTTGCGTTCCTAATCCTGCCAATATTTGCTTTTGCTAATGCGGGTATTTCGTTGGAAGGCGTATCACTATCAAGCTTAGCAGCGCCACTACCTATGGGTATCGCACTAGGTCTTCTTGTAGGTAAACCGCTTGGTATCTTCACGTTTAGTTTTGCAGCCGTTAAATTTGGCTGGGCGAAACTGCCAACAGGTGTTCGTTTTAACCATATCTTCGCGGTATCAGTGCTGTGTGGTATTGGCTTCACAATGTCGATTTTCATCTCGTCACTGGCCTTTACTGACCCATCACTTGGATTTGATACATTCTCGCGCTTGGGCATTTTGATGGGGTCAACTTTGTCTGCTTTGATTGGTTATACGTTGCTGAGCAAATCACTGCCAAAAGTTGCTGCTGACGCTGAAGTAGAGCAAGTGACAACGAACAGCTAAACACAAGAAAATCGTTTCAACAAAAACCGCTCTTACGAGCGGTTTTTTTATGTCTGTCGATCGGGGGATGTTACGAGCGTAATGGTTTCTAACTGCAAAAGGGACAAAAAAAAGGCCCATTCAAATTTGAATGAGCCTATACAAACATAGGAGTTAATGAAAAATTAGCAGCATCGCAACGGCAGAAAAAAGAAACACAGATAGAAATCACATTCAACCAAGTATCTACCGTTCACATTAAATAAGACCCGGCTAACCAACAAAGGTTCAAAAATAATTCATTTTTTTTTGGCGTTGATGTGATCTGAATGTTTTGTTGCGCTCTTGTTAATGTGATGTTGTTGGGGTAGTATTCAAACAGGTGTTTAATACGAGTGATTGAAACGTGCATAAAGTGAATACAAAAGAGAAGATTGTGCAAGTCGCGGAAGGGTTGTTTGCAGAGCAAGGGTTTAACGACACTTCATTGCGCGCTATTACCAGTAAAGCCGATGTCAATCTCGCTTCTGTTAATTACCATTTTGGTGACAAAAAGAGTTTGATTAGAGCTGTTCTTAATCAGTATCTAGAAGCATTTATGCCTGCCTTGGGACGAGCTCTAACCGAACTTGAGCAACAACCTCATCACGATATGCAAGCCGTTTTCGAAGCCATCAAAAAGCCACTAATGAATCTTAATGCGGTTCGCGACAATGGTGCGAGTCGTTTTATGTTGTTAGTGGGTCGAGGCTACTCTGATGTTCAGGGCCACCTGAGATGGTTTATTACCAATCACTACGATGACGTATTACAGCAGTTTATTGCCGCTGTTCACCGCGCAAGCCCAGACCTAACACGGGAGCAACTTTTTTGGCGGTTGCACTTTGTATTAGGGACATGCGTTTTTACTATGGCCAGCAGCCAAGCTCTAATGGAGATTGCGTTTAGCGATTTCGGTAGGGCCGCGGATTCAGAAGTGATCATTAATCAGTTGATCCCTTTTCTTGCCGCAGGCGTAAGCGCTAATAACTAAATAATATTATAAAGATAGATGTGAAAGAGAAGGATGAAAGTATGAGTTCGCTAAGACAAAAATGGATAAGTGACCCAGCCTTTAAACTGTTCAAAAAAGTGCTACCACCGCTTTCTAGTACCGAGAAAGAAGCGATGGAAGCGGGCAGTGTATGGTGGGATGGTGAATTATTTAGTGGTAAACCAAACTGGTCCACTCTACACAACTATCCGAAGCCTCAGCTAACGGCGGAAGAGCAAGCGTTTATGGATAACAAGGTTGAAACCTTATTGTCTATGCTTGATGACCATAAAATTGTGGTCGAGGATAGGGACCTTCCGAAAGAAGTGTGGGATTTTATGCGAAAAGAGCGTTTCTTCTCGCTGATCATTTCTAAAAAATTCGGTGGTCTTGAGTTTTCTTCATTAGCTAACTCGACCATTGTCACCAAAATTGCTACGCGCAGTCTTAGCGCAGCGGTTAGCGTAATGGTACCCAACTCATTGGGTCCTGGTGAGTTGTTAAGTCACTATGGTACGCAAGAGCAAAAAGATTACTGGTTGCCACGTTTAGCCGACGGCACTGACATTCCTTGTTTTGCATTAACCGGACCTGAAGCTGGCTCGGATGCAGGCGCGATCCCTGATCAAGGCATTGTGTGTACACAAGAGTTTGAAGGAAAAGAAACGCTGGGTATTCGCCTTACATGGAACAAACGCTACATCACTCTTGCTCCTGTCGCTACAGTACTTGGTTTGGCGTTTAAACTTAAAGATCCAGAGGGGCTAATTGGTGACAAAGCCGATCTAGGGATCACCTGTGCACTTATTCCTGCGGATCATGAAGGCGTCGAAATTGGCGAGCGTCACGACCCACTTGGTCTAGCATTTATGAATGGTCCTACACGAGGCAAAGATGTCTTTATACCGATGGAGTGGATCATTGGTGGTCAAGAGTACGCCGGGAAAGGTTGGCGCATGCTGGTTGAATGTTTGTCAGCGGGACGCGGTATCTCTTTACCTGCTCTAGGTACGGCAGTAGGGCATCTAACCGCTCGTACTACAGGTGCGTATGCTTATGTACGTAGACAGTTTGGTATGTCTATCGGTAAGTTTGAAGGTGTAGCAGAAGCGATGGGGCGTATCGGCGGACTAGGGTATCTGTTAGAAGCGTCACGCACCTTAACCACCACCTCACTCGATATGGGAGAGAAACCCGGCATCGTGACTGCGATTGCTAAGTACCATATGACCGAAATGGCACGTACTTTGTTGAACGACTGTATGGACATCCACTCTGGACGAGCGATACAAGTAGGGCCAATGAACTACCTTGGGCATCACTATGCGGGTATACCTGTCGCGATTACGGTTGAAGGTGCAAACATCCTAACACGTAACCTGATGATCTTTGGTCAAGGGGCAACCCGTTGTCACCCTTACGTGCTTAAAGAGATGGAAGCTGCGGCCAATCCAGATGCCAAAGAAGGTGCTAAAGAGTTTGATGCAGTTTTGTTTAAACACATTCAACACGCGTTGGGCAATAAGTTAGGTGCATTAGGCTCGGCGCTAACGGGTTCTCACTTTGTTGGTAAGCCAAGTGGTCCACTGGGGCGCTATTATCAGCATCTTACTCGTCTAAGTCGCGCATTAGCTTTTTCTGCAGATACGGCTATGTTGACACTCGGTGGTGAGCTAAAACGCAAAGAAGTGATTTCAGCGCGTCTTGGTGATGGCTTGAGCTACCTATATCTTGCGTCTGCGGTACTGAAAAAATTCAAAGACGATGGTTCGCTTAAGCAAGATTTGCCGTATGTTGAATACGCATTGCAACACTGTATGCATCAGGGCGCTAAATCGTTAGAAGAAGCGTACCGCAATTTCCCAAGCAAGGTTGCTGGACTAGGACTAAAAGCCGTTGTATTCCCATTGGGTAACCACTTTACGGCTCCTGATGACAAAGTGACTTTGGAAGTGGCTCAATTGATGATGGTACCGGGTGAGCAGCGCGATCGTTTAACCAATCTTTGCTACTTTGAAAACACTACTGAGGACTCAGTAGGTCTAATGGAGCTAGCGTTCGAGGCAATGTACGGTATTAAAGATCTTGAGAAAAAGCTGTTTAAAGCTATCAAAGAGAAAAAGATATCTAAGGCGCTTCCGCTATACGAGAAATTGGATGCAGCGCTAGAGCAAGGTATCTTTACCGAGCAAGAAGTGGATAGAATTAAACAAGCCGATGAACTTCGCTACCAAGCGATTCAGGTAGACCACTTCAGTCACGACTTTTCACAGACGCTAACGAATGGACCTCAAAGTCCTGCTAGCAGCAAAAAAGTCGATGATGCTGCTTAAGCAACGTTAAGTGAGTAATAAAAAAGCCAGACAATGTCTGGCTTTTTTGTGTGTAATATAGAATTAAAACTTCAAACTCAGTTGATAACCTATAAACGTTGGATCGTATGAAGCACCTGAGTCGATTGCAAAACTAGTTGCATTTGGATCGTCAAACCATTGGTTAAACATCAACTTACCTTCGGCGTCGCCACCCCAAGCATCGGTTACCCAATAGTGAATGTGACCCACTGGGTTTAAGAAGAACAGAGTGAAACTACCAAATCCACTTGAGCCCCAAACTTCGCCATCGTTTGCCAAAATGTGCTGTTCGCCTTGTAACATTAACTCACCAACAACGGCGCCAAACATGGGTGTAATAAAGAGATCTTGCCAAGAAGGTACTTCGGCAAAGGCTTCTACGCCATACTCCCAGAATAGCCCAGACATTGCTGCGGAGTAGAGGAAAGACTCGAACTCGTTAAAGCCTGCGTGGCGAGCAGAGGTATAGTAGACACCACCAAAGTAGGGATGCATTACATAGTTGAGGAAGTGTTCATCTCTGTCCCAAACTGGGCCGGCTTTGACATTTTCTTTCCACTTATCACCGAGGTTACTAAGATCACGAGATTCTTCATCCCATTTGGTGATGCTTTCGGGTAGCAGAGTCATAATACCAACAGTAACAATACTCAACCCTAGAATGGTATAAGTTTGCTCTGCGAGGTAATTCCAATCTTTTTCAGATTGTAGGGTAAAATGAATAGGAAGGTCTGGTTCGTCAAAGCGCAAATAGTCATCGGCGGTAACGGTGGATTTATTAAAAGCCAATGGTTCTGAACAATAACTGATGCTATTTAGACAGCTATTATTATGGTCGGACGTAAGTGAGAAATCTTCAAACGCTGAAGCAGTCGTTGAAACAGTGGTTAATAGCGCTGCTGCTAAATATTTACTGCGCAAAACTTACCTTCCTTGGAGACAATTCGTTTTGAGATTATCGCTTATTATTTGCAGTTTTAAAACCTATCTCACGTAAATCTCTCAATTTGTTTCGGTTTTGATGCGTAATTGATAATTTACTGAACTGATTTTAACCGCAGACTTTGCTTTGCAGATACAAGGTAGGATTTGTTTGGGTGCTAAATAGGCCATAGCAAAGCCAATATACTCGACATCACCTTCATCGAGTGTGCAGCGACAGGCACCGCAGTGCCCGTCGCGACAGTTGTACTCTGGAATCAAATCGCTACTCTCCATCGCTTCTAGAAGCGTTTGATCGTCTTCAGCGCGAATTTGAGTCAGCTTGTTCAGAGTTACTAGATGCATTACAGCTCGAAGTCCTCGAAATCGGTCGCCGACACTTCGTTATCGATTTGACCAACAAGGTAAGAGCTTATTTCTGCTTCTTGTGGAGCAACCTGTACATTGTCCGATGAGAGCCAAGCATTAATCCATGGAATAGGGTTGCTTGTTGCGTCTGGATAAGCGGCGTCAAGACCGACAGCTTGCATACGAACATTGGTAATGTATTCCACGTACTGGCAAAGAATGTCTTTGTTCAAGCCAATCATGGAGCCATCTTTAAACAGGTATTCAGCCCACTCTTTTTCTTGCTCAGCCGCTTCTTTAAACAGATCAAAACAGTCTTGCTTACACTCTTCGGCAATTTGCATAAAAGTGAAGTCGTCTTGCCCGTTACGCAGCAGATTCACCATATGCTGAGTCCCGTTAAGGTGCAGCGCTTCATCTCGTGCAATCAACTTGATGATTTTAGCATTACCTTCCATCAACTCACGCTCAGCAAAGGCAAATGAACAGGCGAACGAGACATAAAAGCGAATCGCTTCTAGCGCATTCACAGACATTAAACATTTATAGAGCTGTTTTTTAAGCTCGTACAAACTAACGTTTACGGTTTCGCCGTTGATTTGATGTGTGCCTTCGCCAAGACGGTGGTAATCACCAGTCATTGCGATGAGATCATCGTAATAATGTGAGATGTCTTTGGCGCGTTTGACGATATGCTCGTTTTCGACAATATCGTCAAATACGACGGCAGGGTCTTTAACGATGTTACGAATGATGTGCGTGTATGAGCGAGAGTGGATGGTCTCTGAAAACGACCAGGTTTCAATCCACGTTTCTAGCTCTGGCAACGAAACCAAAGGGAGTAGGGCAACGTTGGGGCTACGTCCTTGAATGGAATCTAACAGAGTTTGATATTTAAGGTTGCTGATGAAAATATGTTTTTCATGTTCTGGGAGGTTGTTGTAGTCGATACGGTCGCTCGATACATCAACCTCTTCCGGGCGCCAGAAAAAGCTCAATTGTTTTTCGATAAGCTTTTCAAAAATCTCAAACTTTTGTTGGTCATAGCGAGCTACGTTAACCGGCTGGCCGAAAAACATAGGCTCTTTTAGTTGGTCGTTTTTCTTTTGGGTAAATGTACTGTAAGCCATTTTAACCTCTTTGTAATGAGGGGCGTAATCGCCCCTTTATTAATTCGTTCACGGTTAGACGTTAAATCTTACAACCGCCGCCTGCACAATCGTCGTCTTGTTCTACCACGACACCGCCTTTTTGTTGTTCGTCTTTAGCACCATCACGAGTGTTATGATAGTAAAGTGTTTTCACGCCGAACTTGTAAGCAGTTAATAGATCGCGAAGCAGTAACTTCATTGGCACTTTGCCGCTGTCGTGTACGTTTGGATCGTAGTTGGTGTTAGCCGAAATCGCTTGGTCTACGAACTTTTGCATAATACCAACAAGGTGTAGGTAACCGTTGTTCGATGGAATAGTCCAAAGCAGCTCATAGTTCTCTTTATACTTCTGGAACTCAGGAACAACTTGCTTAAGAATGCCATCTTTTGATGCTTTGACAGAGACGTAACCACGTGGTGGCTCTATGCCGTTGGTGGCGTTAGAGATTTGAGACGATGTTTCCGAAGGCATTAGTGCAGTCAGAGTAGAGTTACGTAGACCGTGCGTCATGATCTCGTCTCGCAGTGCATCCCAATCGAAATGCAAAGGCTCGTCACAGATCTTGTCCAAATCCGCTTTATAAGTATCAATCGGCAGCAAACCTTTCGCGTAGTTTGTCTCATTAAATAGCGGACACGCACCTTGCTCTTTGGCTAGACCAACAGAGGCTTTAAGCAAGTAGTATTGAATAGCTTCAAAAGTTCGGTGAGTGAGACCATTTGCGCTGCCATCAGAGTATTTGACGCCATTTTTAGCTAGGTAGTAAGCGTAGTTAATTACGCCAACACCTAGAGTACGGCGGTTCATCGTTGATTTGTACGCCGCTGGTAATGGGTAGTCTTGATAATCGAGTAGTGCATCTAATGCTCTCACTACCAGGTCTGCAAGCTCTTCAAAATCATCGAGTTCATTAATTGCACCAAGGTTGAAAGCAGACAACGTACATAGGGCGATTTCACCTTCGTCATCTTCAACGTTGTTTAGTGGCTTGGTTGGTAACGCAATTTCTAAGCAGAGGTTAGATTGACGAACAGGCGCTACTTTAGCGTCAAACGGACTGTGAGTGTTACAGTGGTCGACATTTTGAATATAGATTCGGCCAGTCGATGCACGCTCTTGCATCAATAATGAAAACAAGTCTACCGCTTTGACTTTTTCTTGGCGAATGCTGGCATCGTTTTCGTACTTCACGTATAAACGTTCAAATTCGTCTTGATCTTCAAAGAAGGCATCGTAGAGCCCAGGTACATCGGATGGAGAGAATAGAGTAATGTCTCCGCCTTCTACTAGGCGACTGTACATCAGTTTATTGAGTTGAACCCCGTAGTCCATATGACGAACACGGTTTTCTTCTACGCCTCGGTTGTTTTTCAGTACCAGTAACGACTGTACTTCACCATGCCAAAGTGGGTAGAACACCGTAGCTGCACCACCACGAACGCCACCTTGAGAACAACACTTCACAGCAGTTTGGAAATACTTATAGAAAGGAATACAACCGGTGTGGAATGCTTCCCCGCCACGAATTTCAGATCCTAGTGCGCGAATACGACCGGCATTGATACCAATACCAGCGCGTTGCGAGACATAACGTACAATCGAGCTTGAGGTTGCGTTGATAGAATCTAGGCTGTCACCACATTCAATCAATACACACGAGCTAAATTGACGTGTCGGAGTACGAACGCCAGACATAATTGGTGTTGGCAGTGAAATCTTAAACGTTGAGGTCGCGTCATAAAAACGCTTAACATAACTTAAACGAGTGTCGCGCGGATAGTTCGCGAAAAGGCAAGCAGACACTAGGATGTATAAGAACTGCGCACTTTCGTAGATTTCACCTGATACACGGTTTTGAACAAAGTATTTACCTTCCAGCTGTTTTACAGCGGCGTAGGAAAAGTCCAAATCGCGTTTGTGATCGATGTATTCACCAAGCTCTTCAAGTTCTGCTTGAGAGTAATCTTCCAAAATATGGCTGTCGTATTTTCCCATGTCGACCAAGCGTGCCACGTGTTGATAAAGCTTTGGTGGCTCGTATTGACCGTAGGCCTTTTTACGCAGATGGAATACCGCCAGGCGTGCTGCGAGGTATTGGTAATCAGGTGTCTCTTCGGAGATAAGGTCTGCAGCCGCTTTGATGATGGTTTCGTGAATATCTGAGGTCGAAATGCCATCGTAGAACTGGATGTGAGAATTGAGTTCTACCTGCGAAACAGAAACGTTTTCTAGGCCTTCCGCGGCCCAAGTAATCACTTTGTGGATTTTGTCGAGATCAATGTTTTCTTGACGTCCATTCCGTTTAGTGACGGTAAGTTGTTGGTTCATTTTGCTCTGTATCCATAACTTGGTAAGTAAAGCCGCGTTTTATTAGTTTTAAGACCTCAAACAACCCGACTTAGTGATCCATGTCTAACTAATTGGTTAGTTAGTAAACACAAGATATAGTTATAACTCTGTGCTGGGGCTACAAGATAGAGAGTTTATTGATAATGATCAAGTCTTGAATTTCTCAACAATATGGGTATGAGCAGAGATTTAAAAAAATATGTTAGCAACCACTCACGCAACGATTTAGCTATCACAAGACTTGCGAAAACTCCCCTTTGAATGATGGGGGAAATATGAACGTCAATTCAAATAAATAAGTTGATTTATTTAAACTATAGCGAGATCGACTCTTGAGGATCTTTTGAAGATCGAGTGCACGGTTTTGCACATTAAAACTAGCATAAACTAATGAATAAGTCTTAGTGATACCATCGACATCACTAAGACCTTTTTGGGATTAAACTCTGTATATTTACGGCTGCTTTTGCGTATGGACGATGTAGTTGACGTCAACATTTTTCCCCAACCAATAATTGTCGGTCATTGGATTGTAATTGAGTCCGGTTATACCCAGTGGGATAAGGTTAGCTTGATCAACCATTTTGAGCAGCTCAGCAGGTTTGATGAATTTTTCGTGGTGATGAGTACCTTTAGGTACTAGCTTTAGCAATTGCTCTGCACCGACAATGGCAAACAGGTAGGATTTTATATTTCGGTTGAGTGTCGAAAAGAATACTTTGCCCCCAGGCTTAACCAACGCATAACATGAACGTATCACGGACGCAGGGTCGGGGACGTGTTCTAACATTTCCATGCAGGTCACCACATCATACTTTTCTGGGTTTTGTTCGGCGTGAGACTCTACAGTTTGTTGTACGTATTCAAGTTTTGCACCCGTTTCTAATGCATGCAATCTTGCCACTTCAAGCGGTTCAGCGCCCATATCTAGGCCCGTGACCACTGCGCCTTGGTGAGCCATGCTTTCGGCAAGAATTCCGCCACCACATCCCACATCTAGAATGGTTTTACCAAATAAACCGTTGCTATGCTCGATGACGTAATCTAACCGCAACGGGTTGATTTGATGTAAGGGCTTAAAGTCACCCTGTAAATCCCACCAGCGAGAAGCCATGTCTTCAAATTTTTTGATTTCAGCTAGGTCAACGTTTTGAGTCACACATACAGTCCATTTGATGATTTTGAGCAAGTATACCGAATAAATTGCAAAAGGGATGCGTGATACGATAGATTTTAAGTTTGGTGAGTTAGAGTGGTTATTTTTCAATCACCTAGCGAATAGGGCGCCAAAAATGAACAATTAACGCGCAACCTATGTCACAACCTTAAAAACAGCCCGGGAAAGTAATTCAGGCTTTAAGTTATGTATGGTATATTTTCGGGTCTTGCACGTGTTGCGTCGAGTCGATGCAATAACGAAAAGTAATATAGAGGGATAGCGGCTCCATGAGCGAATTAGCAAAAGAGATCACGCCCGTAAACATTGAGGATGAGCTTCGCGGCTCTTATCTCGACTACGCGATGTCTGTCATCGTGGGTCGTGCACTTCCTGATGTGCGTGACGGCTTAAAGCCGGTGCACCGTCGCGTTTTGTTTGCGATGAATGTACTTGGCAATGATTGGAATAAACCATACAAGAAATCGGCGCGTGTTGTTGGCGACGTAATTGGTAAATATCACCCACACGGTGACAGTGCGGTATACGACACTATTGTTCGTATGGCACAGCCATTCTCGTTACGATATATGCTTGCGGATGGACAAGGTAACTTTGGTTCTATCGACGGTGACTCTGCCGCGGCAATGCGTTATACCGAAGTTCGTATGTCGAAAATCGCTCACGAACTGTTGGCTGACCTTGACAAAGAAACCGTTGATTACGTTCCTAACTACGACGGCAGCGAACAAATTCCTGCGGTAATGCCAACACGAGTGCCTAACCTATTAGTAAATGGTGCTTCAGGCATCGCGGTAGGTATGGCAACGAACATCCCACCTCATAACCTTACTGAGGTCATTAACGGATGTTTGGCTTTCATCGATAATGAAGAGATCACTATCGATGAGCTTATGGAGTACATTCCAGGTCCTGATTTCCCAACGGCAGCATTAATTAGCGGTCGTAAAGGGATTATTGACGCTTACAAAACGGGTCGCGGTAAAGTTTACATGCGAGCCAAAGCAGAAATCGAAGCTGAGAAAAATGGCAAAGAGACCATTGTTGTCAGTGAGATACCTTATCAGGTAAACAAAGCTCGTTTGATCGAAAAAATCGCCGAGCTGGTTAAAGATAAGAAAGTAGAAGGCATTAGTGCACTGCGTGATGAGTCTGACAAAGACGGTATGCGCATTGTTATTGAGTGTAAGCGTGATGCAGTTGGTGAAGTCGTACTGAATAACCTTTACTCACTCACTCAATTGCAAACGACTTTCGGTGTGAACATGGTTGCCCTAGATAATGGCCAGCCAAAACTGTTCAACCTTAAAGAAATGATTCACCGCTTTGTTGATCACCGCCGTGAAGTAGTTACACGCCGTACTATTTTTGAGCTTCGCAAAGCACGCGATCGCGCGCACATTCTTGAGAGTTTGGCATTGGCGTTAGCCAACATAGACGAAATCATCGAATTGATTCGTCAAGCTCCGACTCCTGCAGAAGCAAAACAAGGACTGATCGCTAGAGGTTGGGACTTGGGTAATGTCGCGTCAATGCTCGAGAGAGCTGGAACCGATGCTGCACGTCCAGAATGGTTGGAAGAGCAATACGGTATTCGTGATGGTCAGTACTTCTTAACTGAGCAACAAGCGCAAGCGATTTTGGATCTTCGTCTACAAAAATTGACCGGTCTGGAACACGAAAAAATCCTCGATGAGTACAAAGCACTTCTCGACGAAATTGCAGAGTTGATGCACATCCTGGCTAATACTGAACGCCTAATGGAAGTTATTTGCGAAGAACTGCATTTAATCCGTGATTCATTTGGTGATGAGCGTCGTTCAGAAATTACTGCTGCGATCCACGACATTGATATGGAAGAGCTGATTGCTCAAGAAGATGTTGTAGTGACATTGTCACACGAAGGGTACGTTAAGTATCAAATCTTGAGTGATTACGAAGCTCAACGTCGCGGTGGTAAAGGTAAGAGCGCCACTAAGATGAAAGACGAAGATTACATTGAGCGTTTGTTGGTCGCAAATACTCATGACAATATCCTTTGTTTCTCTACTCGTGGTAAAACTTACCGCCTAAAAGTGTACCAATTGCCTCAGGCAAGCCGTACCGCTCGTGGTAAGCCGATTGTAAACATTCTGCCTTTGGAAGAGGGAGAACGCATTACAGCAATCTTGCCTGTATCTGAGTTTAGTAACGACAAATTTATCTTTATGGCAACCGGTGACGGTACAGTGAAGAAAACATCACTGGATCAGTTTGCTAATGTTCGTTCTAACGGCTTGATCGCCGTGAACCTACGTGATGAAGATTCGCTTATTGGTGTAGACATTACCAATGGCGAGAACGATATTATGTTGTTCTCTAAATCTGGTAAGGTCGTTCGCTTTAACGAAACACAAGTGCGTGGCATGGGTCGTACTGCGGCTGGTGTACGCGGTATTAAGTTAACCAATAACGATCAAGTTGTCTCTTTGATTGTTCCGCACAACCAAGGCGATATTCTTACAGTAACTCAAAACGGCTACGGTAAACGTACTGTACTTGAGGAATACCCAGCGAAGAGCCGTGCAACGCAGGGCGTTGTATCGATTAAAGTTTCTGAGCGTAACGGTAGTGTAGTAGGGGCAGTGCAAACTGAAGAAGGTGACGAGTTCATGATGATCACCGACGCAGGAACACTGGTTCGTACGCGTGTTGCAGAAGTCAGTCAGGTTGGACGTAATACTCAAGGTGTTACATTAATCAGAACGGCTGAAGATGAAAATGTCGTCGCGCTTCAACGCATTGACGAGATAGAGGAAGAGCCTCTTCTTGAAGAAGGCGAAGAAGGTGAAGTAGTCGCTGAGGCTACAGAGCAGACTGGCTCACCTGAAGAAGACAATAAAGACGAGCCAACTCAAGACCAAGAGTAAAGCACGTACAACGATTTAAGCCGGGCATTGCCCGGCTTTTTATTCGGTTCAAAACGGTGAATCACTACCAGAACGTAAGGTCGTGGTAGTGGTTTATGCAAATATAGTGAAACATACAATGATTCATCGATCGTTATATCTGACCAGCGGTGTGGTCGTTGCGGTTACTTTTGGAAGTTGGTGGTATCTAAAGACACCCGTTCCAGTAGCACCCACCATCAATGAAATGGCTCAACACGCAATGGAATCTTCAAGCGATCCTATGCTTGAGCTTCAAGATACGCTGCGTGACAACCCTAATGATGGATTGGCCTGGTTGGAGTTGGGAAAATTCTATCTGTTTAGCGGTGAACTCGAGTCGGCGTTAACCTGTTTTGATTACAGTCGACGCTTGCTTCCAGATAACGCTGATGCATGGGCAGGTGGAGCAACAGCGCTGTATTATATCAATAAACAGCGTATTACCGCTGAGGTGCAACAAGCGCTTGATCAATCTTTGTCTATAGACAGTGACAATGAAAGCGCATTGACCCTATTAGCTTCAGATGCGTTTGTAAACTTTGAATATGATAAAGCCATAAGCTATTGGGAGCAGATCATCGAGTCTGACCGGTTGGGCGTTGATCGTGAAAGACTTATTAGTTTGATCCATCAAGCTGAATCGTTAAAACATTAACCGCCCCACGTCACCAAGCACTGTATGTATGCAAATAAAAAAGCGGCCACTTTTAAGTGGCCGCTTTGTCGTTAGGTTAGGGAATTAGTATGTTGCTTCGCGCTTTTCAGCTTCTTCTTCCCATTGAGGTACAAGAGTTTCCAAGAAATGCTGCTTCTCTTCATTCATCTTATCCATAGGCATACCAAGTGCCTGTTGCGCTTTCTCTTTACTCGAGATATCCGGTAGTGCAATTGGATCAGTGATACCTTTGGTTGCTAGAAGACGAGCGAGTTTAGTACGCGCATCAGATGCATGGTCAACAGCAGTACCTAACACTTCTAGCGCCACTTCTGGAGCATGCATATGTACACCGTGTGATGCGATGGCGTAGTCCCAGCGCCATTGAGCATGACGGATATCTTGGAGGATATCTTCCATCTCAGACTCTGTAGCACCTGCATCCCAAGCGGCCTTCGCTTCGAAGTGAGCAGCAACGATATGTTTCTCGGCAGTTAACTTCATATTTAAAACTTGCGCTTTGCGCGTTGAAACTATGCCTTGTAGCGTGTCTTTGCTTTGGGTGTGACAGTTGGCACAGGTATCTTCAAATTGATCAAACGGATTGCCAATTTTATGATCAGTGTAAACTGTGCCATCTTCTTTAGTTACTTTAGGCATATGACAGTCAGTACACACGACATTGTTTTTACCGTGTATACCATCTCGCCATGTCTCATACTCAGGGTGCTGTGCTTTTAACATTGGGGCTTTAGACACACCGTGCGTCCAATCTTTAAAGCCTAGCGCATCATAGTACTGTTCCATTTCGTCGACGTTGGTACCCATATCCCAAGGGAACTTCACGCTCTTGTTTGGACCGGTAAAGTAGTATTCTACGTGACATTGACCACATACTGCCGCTTGTTGATCTAGGCGGTTCATATCTTCAAATGGTTTACCGATAGCGGTCATTGCACGTTCGACATACGGTTTCGTTAGTTTAAGTGCTGGTTCACCGTTCTTAAATTCTTCTGTACTAGTGTCGTGACAATCAGAACAACCGATAGGGTTGGCAATTTCGGCACCCAAACGTGCCCATTTACCTTCAAAGTAACCGTCTTCACCGCGTTCGGCAATCACTCTACCAACGTCTGGGCTCTTACAGCTCCAGCACGCCATAGGCATTGGACCGGTATTTTCGTCAGTAGGACCACCAGTACGAAGTGTCTGGCGTACATCGTCGAGTGCGTAATAGTGACCACGCGCTTTGTTATAGTCTTTTGCAAAGCCATATCCTGCCCACATGATGACCATGTTTGGATCGCCTTCTAACGCATCTTCTAGCTCACTGCTTTCCGACGTCGCTTTCCAAGTATGGAATTGATCAGGGTGGTTGGCTTCAAATGTCTCGTTGCGGGGATCATCAAACTTGTCGTCAGCGGCGTTCACCAACGAAGAGCCAAGGGTGGCTCCCATTATTAAACCCAATACCGCAGCGGAATGTTTTATCCATTGCTTATTCACGATGCTATCTCCGTATTTTAATTTTGATACCTAGCGTTGTGAGGTTAGATTTCAAATGTTGAATCGAAGATGTTTCGTATTACGGGTAAGTGTAAGTAGTTATTGCGCTATTGGCCAATTAACATTTGGTTAAAATTGCGCCAAATCAATTTTGATGAGTGATGCAGATCGTGTTTAAAATAAACTACCCCTAAAGGGGTATAACATTTCCCGTTAAGGGCTAAATACCTGATTTAACAGCTAATTGATAACCCTTATCAATTGAAGGGGAAATAGTGAAACGGGTCACTAAATAGACATCAAAATATCGCCAACTGGAAATATCGAGTTACACTTTACCCTGTTAGCGTTGTGGTTAATTTTAAAATGTGAGTCGATTTCACTTGAGGCAGAAATTGCTTCAAGCACTTGTTATATCCAGGTGTTTTTCTGCTAAAGCAAAACACTGTCTGGCACAAGGAATGAAATATGGACAATTTTAAATTGACCATGGTGACACTGCTACGTTCCATTCTAGTACTTTGTCTCTTTGGTTTTTCTTTTTCTTCGATAGCAGATGAAGGAGCCGTTAGCACAGAAGCTGACTCTTCTCGACATGTTGTCGAGCTGCAACGAGATCCCGACTATAAGTGTATTCAGTGTCATAAAGACGCTCAGGACACGATTAGACAGTCTCATGGGGAAGGCTTTTTAGAAAAGAAGGGTAAGAACGTTACCTGTACCGATTGCCACGGCAACATAGGCCCTGAGCATAGAGTTAACGCTGATCAAGTGACAACTTTTGAGCCGGCTCAATCTCGCCAAGGAACAAAAACTACCACTCTTTCCCATGATGAGATCCTCAAGGCAAACCAACAGTGTACCGACTGTCATACGCCTGAGCGTTTGCAAAAAGCAAACTGGACTCATGATGTACACGCTAAGAATTTGACCTGCACAAACTGCCACGCAGTTCATGGCCATGATCAAGGTGTTCTAAACTACGAACGTAAACAACTTATCGAGATGTGTGTTGCTTGTCACGCCGACTTTAATCGTACCCATGACATCAAGGAGTAGAGTATGAGCTGCTCAAGACGAAACTTCATTGCTGGCGCCGGTGCTGTCATTGTGACTACTGGTGTGGCGGGGACGGCGACGGTAAGTACTAAGTCGTTAGCCTACGAAATGGAAGATGGCAAAAAACGTTACGGAATGGTTTTTGACGAAACCGCCTGTATCGGCTGTACCGCTTGTACCGACGCCTGTCGAGAAGTGAATGACGTCCCAGAAGGTGTATCTCGACTCGAAATCACTCGCTCTGATCCAAAGGGTGAGTACCCCAATACCGACTATCAGTTCAACCGAACCTCATGCCAGCACTGTGACAATGCACCTTGTGTGTATGTTTGTCCAACAGGCGCAGCGTATACCGATGCTGCAACAGGCATCGTAGACGTTGATAACGATAAATGTGTCGGTTGTGGATATTGCCTAGCAGCCTGTCCTTATCAAGTTCGATTTTTTAACCCTGAAACAAAATCTGCGGATAAGTGTAATTTCTGTCGCGACACCAATTTAGCACAAGGAAAACTACCAGCTTGTGTCGAAAAGTGCCCGACTAAAGCACTCACTTTTGGCGATCTTAACGATCCAGACAGTGACATCAATAAGGTCCTTAATAATAAGACGGTGTACCGCGACAAAGTCGATTTAGGTACTAAGCCGAAGCTGTATAAAGTCCCGCATGACAAGGGGGAAATTTAAAATGACAAGTTTTGAAGCCGCTTTTAACTTCGACTCCTTAGTGTGGGATTGGATAATCGCTATTTACTTATTTTTAGCGGGTATGTCGGCAGGCGCCGTCATGATATCCATATATCTTAAACGTAAAGTGATCGAAGGCGACCCTGCTGACAATGGCATATTGAAAGCAACTGCTTGGCTTGCGCCATTTGGTATTATTTCGGGTCTATTGATATTGGTCTTTCATTTAACTAAACCATTATCATTTTGGAAAATAATGCTCTATTACAACCCAACGTCAGTGATGTCGATGGGGGTGATCTTGTTCCAAGTTTATATGGTAATTCTGTTTATTTGGATAGCCATTATTTTTAAAGATACCATCATGAAGTTTATGCCTAAGCCGTTACATTTTGCGGCTGGAATAATCGATTGGTTTAAGAAGTTTGAAAACGGTATTGAGCTGTTTTTAGGGCTCTTAGCAATAATGCTCGCCGCATATACGGGGTTCTTGCTATCCGCATTAAAAACCTATCCAATGCTTAATAATCCAGTATTGCCGATACTGTTCTTGTTCTCATCGCTCTCTTCTGGCGCTGCGGCATGCATGTTATTTGGTACACAATGGTTTAAAGAGCCTGCGACAGGAAAAAGCGTTGCTTGGGTGCACAGTTTTGAGCGTCCCGTCGTCCTGTTTGAACTTTTCGTCATCGTCACTTTTTTCACTGGCCTTATTTTCAGTGGCGGCTCTGCAGAGTTGGCAGCTTGGAACGCGATTGGAAGTGGGTTTTGGGCTAAATGGTTTTGGTGGGGCGTGATCGCTTTTGGTATGGTAGGGCCGTTGGCTCTTAACTTCTTTGTTGGTGCTCATACTCGTCACAAACCGGTGTTCATTGTGCTCGTCACCAGCATGAGTTTAATCGGTGTCTTGATGTTACGCACCTTTGTTCTCTATGCAGGACAAATGACGATTGTTTAATCGCGCAATATAATGAACGTGAGCACAGAGTTCACGTTCATTACTTTCATATATACAATCAATTAGCCGCCATCATGGTTAACTGTTACCCTAACTTTCTCCCAATTTCTCACTGTAGAATTTAACATGCTGTCTCACCTTGGCTTATTGTTACTGTGTTTTAGTTTCTCGCTATCATTAACTGCAAGCGTGCAGTTGATAACGGTGTTTATTGCTTCGCCCAACAAGCATTGGTCAGCTCGCACTATTCAGTATTTAGTGTGGTTGTCCTTTTTGGCAGTGACTGCGTCAATGGCGATGTTGGCATGGAGTTTCTACAGTAATGATTTCACTAATGCCTATGTCGCCGCTCACTCAAACTCTCAATTGCCTTGGTTTTTTCGTTTAGCAGCCGTTTGGGGTGGGCATGAAGGCTCAATGCTATTTTGGGTATGGGTTGTCCACTTTTGGGCGACGCTTATTAGTACCCAATCGACGAACAATACCGAATACTTAAAGCAAACGCTGTTGCTGATGATGAGCATTGGTGGAGTACTGAGTGTATTCGTATTGGTGTTTTCTAACCCGTTTGAATTGCAGTCAATGTGGGTATCAGAGGGAAGAGATCTTAATCCTATGTTGCAAGATGTGGCGCTAATTATCCACCCGCCATTATTGTATGTAGGCTATGTTGGTTTTAGTGCTCCCTTTGCAGCAGCGTGTATTGCGGTGTGGAATGGTCAAATCTCAACATCATGGTTTTCTCTTATCCGCATTTGGTCTCTTGTGTCATGGGCTTTTTTAACGGGCGGTATCGCACTAGGGGCTTGGTGGGCCTATTACGAACTTGGATGGGGAGGGTGGTGGTTTTGGGATCCGGTCGAAAACGCGTCTTTATTACCCTGGCTTACAGCCACAGCGCTGATTCATTCGCTGTTTGTCGTTAAACGCCACGTAGCCTTTCCGGTTGTTGCGCTAGCATTGTGTTTCGTCACATTTAGCTTAAGCCTTCTTGGTACGTTTATTGTACGGTCCGGCGTGTTAACGTCAGTTCATGCCTTTGCTGTTGATCCAAGTAAAGGGGTTGTGTTGATTGGTCTAAGCGTATTAGTGCTATTAATGGGAGCTATACCCTTGGTCCTTAATGCCGAACGGCTTACAACCTCACATAGTGTTCGTTGGACACCGATACGATTATTTTTACTGACCAGTGTTGGACTTCTGGTATTAGCTACCATGGTCGTGTTGCTTGGCACATTTTACCCGATGATATTTCAGATCCTCGGCTTAGGTTCGATTTCAGTAGGCGCACCGTATTTTAATACATTGTTCTCAATAATCTGCGCTGTGGGTCTTATCGCGTTATGTCTACATTTAGTCACCGGTATAGCTTATAAGCACAAGGGGTTAATTGGTACGTCGTTGTATATTTGTGGTTTAGTGCTTAGTTATTCCGCATTTGGGTTCACGAGTTATGCATCAATACTGTTATTGCCGTTGACCTTCTGTGCAGCAGCATTACTGACCTTACAATTAACAGTACGAACTCATTGGGTATCGTATATTGCGCATATGGCGATATTAATGTTAGTCGCGGGCTCAATTGTTTACGAGGGTCATTCCTATCAGGTAAACCGTAAAGTCAGCGTAGGCGAGAGCACCGATCTCATTGATTATACGCTGTCATTTGATGAAAAACGCTGGTTGGTAGGACCTAATTACACGGCTTTGGAAGGGCGGTTTTCAATCGCGGACAATGTTAACAGCAACAGTGTATATGAGTTAACACCACAAAAAAGGCATTACCAAGTCAGAGTCATGAATATGAGTGAACCAGCTATTGCCTCTCTATGGCACGGCGATCTTTACTTAAGCCTCGGAAACAAACTAGCTGACGGCAGTTACATCATAAAGTTTCAGTATAAAGCGGGTATGAGCTTCGTGTGGATTGCCGCTATTATGCTGATCATTGCCGCCACTTTACGCCTATACAGCGCGATTACCGTGCCTAGTCAAATTAGGGAGCAGACGTGAAAAAACTGACCATACTATTACTGGCTCTTCTTGGTGTGGTTGTGCTCATGTCAGCCTATATTGCACTGGAGGGTGAGTCTAGCCATATCGTCGAACAAGACCCTATGCGCGGGCAGTCAATTATTGCAGTTAGCGGTGTCGACTTTGACGGTAACACCGTGCGCATACAAGATGAGCTTGGGGCTTATACCTTGGTCAATGTTTGGGCTTCTTGGTGTTCTATTTGTATGCAAGAACACGCTTATTTGCTCGAATTGAGCAACAATCTGGACATCGATATCATTGGTATTAATTACCGGGATACCGCCAGTGCTGGGAAGCAAGTGTTGCGCGATAGAGGCAACCCTTTTTCTAAAATCTTGTTTGACCCATTAGGGGACGTTGCTATGGAATTCGGCGTTGTCGGGACCCCAGAAACCTTTTTAATTGATGAATCCGGTATTATATTAACTCGTTTTCGTGGGGCGTTAGATGCGGCGAAATGGGACCGATACTTCAAACCGTTACTAATGGAGTAATAAAACCTTGAGACTCGTACACCGTGGGCAATGGGTTGTTTTAGCCTTTTTGTTACTTGTTGGCAGCTTTTACAGTCATGGGAACGACCTGTTTGTCTCAGACAATCAAGAACGAATTGCACAAGTAGAGTTGTTTGAGTTCGATAGTTTAGAGCAGCAAAAGCGAGCCATTAGTTTAGCGAAGTCATTACGTTGTCCGCAATGTCAAAATCAAAACCTTGTAGAGTCGAATTCGCCGATGGCGATGGATCTGAGGTTGGTGGTTTATCAAAAAATAAAGCAAGGGCAATCTGATCAAGAGATTATCGAGTTTATGACAAATCGATACGGTGAATTCGTTCGCTATAATCCAGGCCTAAATAGTCAAACGTTGGTCCTGTGGTTTGCGCCTCTGGCATTGTTAGGCTTGCTCGCATTCATAATTTATGTTCTGTTTAAAAAGAGCCAAAATAGTACAAAAAACGACTAGATTAACAGGATTGAGTTCTGTATAATTTCTCATAGATCAAAAAGGAATCTTTCAGAAATCAGGGTATAGCTATGGATGCGCTTATCACACAATGGAAAAAAGAGTTTGAGGCTCATATTGGCAATTTAGTGTTGTGCACTGAATTTGCCAACGAATTGTTTACCCAAGAAGAAAAGCGTGAACTTGAAAAACTGTGGTTAGAACTGAACAGTCAAAAAATTAAAGCGACACACTGATCGCCGACGAATTTATAGAAGGGCCGCATTAGCGGCCCTTTTGCTTTTGTGCCTATTTATTCTTCGCTTATTTCTAAAGAGATTGATTTATCAATGCGATAACCCCATAGTTAGCGATAATAAGTAAAGTCATGTATTGGCGAAGGCTAATAGGTGTTAGGAGATTATATGGCTGATGTTCGAGCCCGTGTTTCATTGAAAGTGGGTCAACGTAGCGACATAGATGCTGAGTTGCTGTCTTTCAACGGATTAAGCAGTGATAAAGAGCATGTTGCGCTCATTTTTAAACAAGCTGACAAACAAAGCGAATCCCCATTGGTTCGCATGCACTCAGAATGTTTGACAGGTGATGTTTTCCATTCGTCTCGCTGCGATTGTGGTGAACAACTGGATGAGACAATCGACAAGATGTCACATCAAGGCGGCATTCTTCTGTATTTACGTCAGGAAGGTCGTGGAATAGGCTTGTACAACAAAATTGACGCTTACGAACTGCAAAGCCAAGGACTGAATACCTACGAAGCTAATAATAAGTTGGGATTTGGTGATGACTTACGAGAATTTCATGAAGCCGCTGAAATGTTGCACGCTCTCGATGTGTGTATAATACGACTAATTACAAATAACCCTAAAAAAATTAGAGACTTAGAGTCGCATAATATTAAAATTGATCAGGTTGTTTCTACGCTAGCACACATCAAAGAGGGGAATGAGGCCTATCTACAAGCAAAAGTCAGTCATGGCAAACACCGTCTTAAAATTGACAAATGATTCAAAGAGTTAATTAAAGTCTCGCGTTATGCGAGATTTTTTTTCTAAAATGTTTGCCATACTTAAAGGGAAGAAATCAGTTCAAGGATGTTGTCATGAAACTGAATATGGTACTGCTCACTGTTGTAGTGATGAGTTTTAGCGCTACGGCGTCATCAAGTATGCTACAAAGGTTGGGCTGGGTCTCTTCCTCAGAACAACTCAATGCACTGAACTACCCAGCGACAATTGAATCACTCTATGAAGAAATACATCACCAGTTTGTGTGGTTGGATCCAACCTTAGCTGATGAGCTTGAGGCTCGACTAGAGGTTATTCATCTTGCTGGCATTTCAAAAGAGTTCTCATCGCTCTATCTATCAATGCAAGAAGCAAAGAAAAATCATCAATACTATCGATACGAGTTGCTCGCGACAGACGCTTTTCTTCGATACTTGTCGTACACCCATCACGCACGAAATAATGCAGAGCAGTGGTTTCATGGCGGTCAGGTCAGTCGAAAATTACCGTCTATTTCTGATAGGGAATTGGATCAGCTCATAGACGCTATCAGAAGCGATCAATTGCTTGCATTTATTGGACGGACTCACCCAGTAAACACCATTTATAAGACCAATGTGCCCGTCATTGAACAATTAAAAGTGATTTCGAACAGCCAAGGGCTAGAGAAGCGCTTTAATCAGTTTCTACGCCGCGGCACACAAATCAACGATCCACAGCTTTTGGCTCAAAAACTGTCCGCAAGCGGTATTGTAGTACCGGCTAAACTGACAACACACTCTGACTATGATTGGCAATGGCAACAACAGGTTAAGAAGTTTCAAAGCCTTCACGGACTAAAGGCAGACGGCATTGTTGGGGAGCAGACCCTTTACTGGATCAATTATCCAGCGGCGCAAAAAATAAGGGTGCTTGCACTTAATATTGAGCGTTCACGTGGGTTCTCAACCCAGAAAAGGGCCTATATCCAAGTTAATTTGCCGCAGTACAAAATGAAATTTTGGGCAAACAATCAACTCGAATTTGAAACTCGCGTCATCGTAGGTAAAGAGGAGAGACCAACGCCATTAATGTGGACCAGTCTCAGTACCATAGTGGTAAACCCTACGTGGAATATACCCATTAAGATCATGCGTAAAGACTTGCTGCCCAAGGTCGCCAAGAACAACCAGTATTTAGTCGATCAAAATATCTCCATAATCCCTTACTGGGGAAGTGATCGAGTGATCGATAGTAGTTCAATCAACTGGTCTTCAGTAAATGCCGAGACTTTTAATTACAGAATGACTCAAAGTTCGGGCTCGCATAACGCTCTGGGCCAATACAAATTCCTATTACCTAATGACCGTGCTATTTACTTACATGATACACCGGCAAAAGGACTCTTTAGTCGTTCAGAACGAGCATTTAGCTCAGGGTGTGTTCGGGTCCAAGGCGCTGATAAGTTTGCTCAAACATTGCTTGAGGTGTCAGGTCAGTCCAAGTCACCTTTGTTCAGTGACGACAGTAATAAAAAGGTCAGAATGAAACGAGGCATTTCGGTGGAGTTTATCTATCGGTCCGCTTGGGTTGAGAAAGGGCAACTGCATATGCGTAAAGATATCTATGGGTATGATGACACCTCCCGATTATTTGATCTTGCTATGAATTAGACGCTTGATTTTACCTAGCTGAATTGCGATAGTTCGGCTAGTTAATTAATCCTTTTTGGTGAGTCATGGCCCTTCAGTATCACGTGTTACCTGTTACATCATTTTCTCAAAATTGCTCAATTGTCTGGTGCGATAAAACACAGCAGGGCATTGTTGTCGATCCGGGTGGCGACGTAGCGGCAATTAGGCGTCAAATAGAGCAGTTGTCGGTAGAGGTAGTTTCTGTGGTGTTGACCCATGGTCATCTTGATCATGTGGGCGGCGCGACCGATCTTGCGAAAAAGCTAAGCATTGACATTATTGGCCCTCACAAAGACGATAACTTTTGGTTGCAAGGATTGCCCGGTCAAAGTCAAATGTTCAACTTTCCATTGACCGAAGCCTTTGAACCTCAGCAATGGCTAAATGAAGGCGACACAGTGACATTTGGCGATGAGACCTTGCAGGTTATCCATACGCCTGGTCATACGCCTGGTCACGTGGTGCTATTCTCTGAAAGTGCGAAATTAGCCTTTGTTGGCGATGTGCTGTTTAACGGCAGCATTGGGCGCACCGACTTTCCTAAAGGCGACTTCAATACCTTAATCGATTCAATCAAGTCAAAGCTTTGGCCTCTTGGGAACGAAGTGAAATTTGTCCCAGGACACGGCCCCGAGTCTACCTTTGGTCATGAGCGACGCTCAAACCCATTTGTTGCTGACGAGATGCCGCTATATTAGTTGAGCATTTTGTCGTCGATTGGACGTGATTTGTCGACAAGTTCGAGTAAATACCCATCAAGTGCTTAATTTGACGCGCCTTTTGTTATAGACTGTGCGCCACTTTTTGTAAGACACCTCAATGGAGACTAAAATGAGACTTGCTCACAAGCGTAAGGTTCAGAATAAACTTAAAAAATGGGTAAAAACGGGTGCAACTACTGCGCCAAAAGTTGTTGTTAAGACGGCTCCTAAAAATGAAAAAGTTGAACCCGAGCAACAGCCAGTATCGACTCCAGTGGCACCGGCTAGTGAAATCAAGCTTACTGCAAAGCAGCAACAGGTCTTTGATATTGTCCGCGCAAACCCAGAAGGTATTAACCCGAAAGGGATTGGCCTAGAAGCTGGTCAAGAAGATGCTAAAGCCGCTTCTTGGG
Source organism: Vibrio ulleungensis (assembly GCF_016900875.1). Taxonomy (GTDB): domain Bacteria; phylum Pseudomonadota; class Gammaproteobacteria; order Enterobacterales; family Vibrionaceae; genus Vibrio; species Vibrio ulleungensis. The sequence continues at coordinate 179,423 of NZ_JAFEUM010000002.1, read as the reverse complement.
CGACAGGTGCACTCAAAAAACTTGTCGAACAAGAGTTGGTTGTTCGCAACCAACAAGCAGGAAACAAAGTAATTTACACGACTAAATAGTCACTGAACACTGTGTTTAAAGAGCCGAGCATTGCTCGGTTTTTTTTCGCCTTATTGACGTCGACCGCGACACCAGAGCTCTCTATGTTAATCGTTTGTAACTGATTATTGCGCCTAGCTTCACATTTCTGTAATCTTTCGCCGATGTGACTACCTACGTAGTTACTTAGAATAATTGTTAACATCAATGTTATTTAAGTTATTGTTTGTTAGACATATGTAGGTTGAGCTCAAAATATCTATTACGTAGTACTACGTACTACATAGGTCTTATGATGTTACATCTCGCCGTTTATGATCGGTAACACTCGGTATTTTCCTTTTGACCAGTAAGCGCCAATGTTAAGGCGTTTACACAACAACAAGGAAGAGATCATGAGTGGTCTGATTAAAACACTGATAAAAACATCAACCCTCTCTTTGGCGTTAGGAGCAATCGCCTTTAGCGCCACTGCAGCAGACAAGGTATATCGTCTTAAGCTTGCCGAGACTTGGGGACCTAACTTCCCAATATTTGGTGATGCGACTAAGAACATGGCTGAAATGGCCGAAAAGATGTCAAATGGACGCCTACAAATTCGTATCGATTCATCCAACAAACATAAAGCGCCACTCGGTGTGTTTGATATGGTTAAATCGGGTCAATATGACATGGGACACTCAGCATCGTATTACTGGAAAGGTAAAGTGCCGAATACGCTCTACTTTACAGCAATGCCTTTCGGGATGACTCCAGCAGAGCAATACGCTTGGTTCTACCACGGTGGTGGTATGGAGTTGATGGAACAAGTGTATACGCCACATAACGTGATGTCTTTCCCTGGCGGTAACAGTGATATCCAAATGGGTGGGTGGTTCCAAAAAGAAATCAACAGCGTTGATGATTTGCAGGGACTTAAAATGCGTATTCCTGGGTTTGCTGGTGAAATCCTAGCGGATCTTGGTGCGAAACCTACAAACATTGCTTCTGGCGAATTGTACACCTCACTGGAACGTCGCACTATCGATGCTCTAGAGTGGGTAGGTCCATCACTTGACTTGCGTATGGGCTTCCACAAAATTGCCCCATACTACTACACAGGGTGGCATGAGCCAGGATCTGAGCTTCAGTTCCTCGTAAACAAGCGTAAATTCGATAGCTTGCCAGAAGATCTACAAGAGATTTTACGCATAGCAATGAGAACGGCTGCGTACGACATGTACATCCACGCAACTCACGAAAGTGGTAAAAACTGGGCAAGTATGAAGAGTGAATACCCAGACGTACAAGTTAAAGATTTCCCACCAGAAGTTATGGCAGCATTTAGAGCTTCTAACGACAAACTACTTGCTGAGCATGCTGCAAAAGATGCTTTAGCCAAAGAGATTCAAATGTCTCAAGCGGCTTACTTAGAGCAAGTACGTTCGTGGACAGATATTTCTCATCGCGCTTACCTAAACAGCCAAGCGAAATAATCTACCTCTGTTAATTATTGGGGGCTTTGCCCCCAACTTAAAGTGGAATGTATTGTGAGAAGTCTACAAACCCTTGAAAGAGCGATCAACAAACTCAGCGACCTACTTGGCGTGATATCCGCGACACTGTTTTTGTTATTGGTAGCAAACGTAGTCTATGACGTTGTCATGCGTTACGCCTTTAACGATGTGTCGATAGCGTTTCAAGAAATGGAATGGCATTTATTTTCAGCTGTATTTTTACTTGGTGTTCCTTACGCACTAAAAGCAGGTGGCCATGTCAGAGTTGATATCTTATACGAAAAACTAAGCCGAAAAGTACAAGCATGGATAGACCTGCTGGGTGTGCTGTTTTTCCTTTTACCTTTTTGTTTACTCGTCACGTGGTATGGCGTTAGCTTTGCTCAAGAGTCCTATTTATTAGGTGAAACATCTGGCGATCCAGGTGGCCTATCTCATCGTTGGATCATAAAAGCGATGATACCTTTATCTTTCTTTTTTATGGCAGTAAGTGGAATAGGCATGTTATTGCACTCACTGAATAAAATACTCTCTCCATCTACCTCTATCAAATAACGCAAACGGAGTTCGTTGTGATTGGAATTGTGATGTTTTTTGTCGCGCTGTTTGCTCTCTTGTTGGGCTTTCCCGTGGCGTTTACGTTTGGCGGTATCGCACTCATATTTGGTGTGTGGGCTGAGGGCTTTGATATGTTCGCCTTTATGCCTTATCGAATTGAGTCGATCATGCAAAACACGGTGTTAATGGCTGTCCCGCTATTTGTGTTTATGGGGTTGGTTCTGCAAAAGACCAGGCTAGCAGAGCAACTACTTGAATCTATGGGGCGTTTGTTTGGTGGAGTACGAGGTGGCCTTGCAATATCAACCGTATTGGTCGGTGCTTTGCTGGCAGCGTCTACAGGTGTAGTTGGAGCCTCTGTGGTGGCAATGGGTCTTATATCGTTGCCAGTTATGCTGAAATACAATTACGACAAAGGTCTTGCCTGTGGAACCATCTGTGCCTCTGGCACATTAGGCCAAATTATTCCGCCATCGATTGTACTCATTTTATTGGGTGATGTATTAGGCGTACCCGTTGGTGACCTGTTTCAAGCGGCAATATGGCCAGGGTTGGTTCTTGTTGGCGCCTATATTGTGTATATCTTAATCTACGCAAAACTAAATCCTGAAGCGGCGCAACCAATTTTGTCAGAAGAAAATATTGACAGAAAAACGGAAGTGTTTAACGCGCTTAAAGCCATTATACCGCCACTTGCACTGATTATTATTGTACTGGGCTCTATTTTCGCGGGTGTGGCAACACCGACTGAATCGTCAGCTTTAGGCGGAGCAGGTGCGATCATATTAGCACTGCTATACCGACAGTTTAGCTGGGGTATGCTATATGAAGCGTCGAAAGAGACTGTAAAAGTTACTGCGATGGTGTTTGCTATCCTGTTGGGTGCTACAGCATTCTCAATGGCCTTCACCTATACCGGCGGCGACTATCTCGTTGAAGAGTGGATGTTAGCAATACCGGGTGAGAAATGGGGCTTTTTGATCGTGACCATGCTGGTGATTCTATTACTTGGCTTCTTTATCGATTTTGTGGAGATTTGCTTTATTATCGTACCGATCGTGGCTCCCGTAGCTGAGCTTATGGGGATAAACATGGCGTGGTTCGCGATTCTAGTCGCGATGAACCTTCAAACCTCGTTCTTAACACCACCCTTTGGATTTAGCTTGTTTTATCTAAAAGGCGTGGCACCAGATGGGGTGACCACAAGGGATATTTACCGCGGTGTTATGCCATTTATTGCTATACAAATTGTTGTTTTACTAACACTATTGGTGTTCCCAGGGTTTTACGGTATGTGATTTAGTTCTTACAAATCACTTACACATTCGCAACCCATGATGGACTCTCTTAGTCTATGAATAGAGCCTGCTGTTTTAGGCCGTTATATGATTTGGAGAGTCCATGCCGTTAAAAACCAAATTGTTTCTATTGACCATTGTCCCACTGTGCATAGTATTTGTAAGCGTAGTTTGGATCAGTGTGTTTCAAATGAAGCAATTGGGTGAAAATGAAATATCGCTGTTTGAAACCAAAATGTTAGAGTCACGAGAACAGGCTCTATTGGACAGCGCCGATATTGCCCTTGCCGCTATTTCGCACATCATCTCTGATGAAGCCATTCCAGACCATATTGCGCAGCAAGAGGTCAAAAAAATACTGCGTAACCTTCGTTATAGTGATGATGGTTACTTTTTCGTGTATGACCAACACGGTTTTAACCTCGTTCATCCGATCTCCCTCGAGTTAGAGGGCAGAAACCTACTGCATCTTAAAGACCAATATGGCGACTCAATTATTGGTTCACTGTTGCACGCGGCTCAAAATGGTGGGGGGTATCATAATTATGACTGGCAACGGCCATCTACAGGAAAAGTAGCGGCTAAAATGAGCTACGCGGTTTGGTTAGACCGCTGGGATTGGATGATAGGCACGGGGATTTATATCGAAGACATCGTTACCGACGTCGCCAATATGCAACGCTCGGTTCAAAGTAACGTCAATAACACCTTTTTTTCCCTCACCTCCATTTTTGTCATTTCCGTGGTGCTGATTGTCCTAGTGACTTTGGTTATTAACGTTCGAGAGCATCGCCTAGCGGATTCGAACTTAAAAGAGCTTGCTCACAAGACGGTAATGTTACAAGAGGATGAGAAAAAGCATTTGTCTCGAGAATTACATGATGGCGTGAACCAAATGCTGGTATCGTCTATATGCCATTTAGATCTCGCGATGACCCGAGTAAAAGACAGCGGAGACTCCGAGCAGGTTAAACATCTTCAAGGCAGCCGTAATGGAATATTATCAGCTATAAAAGAAGTAAGAGATATCTCTCATGCGATGCGTCCATCTGCACTCGATGACATAGGTTTTTTGGCCGCAATCAATTCACTTTTAGACGACTTTATTTCGCACTCAAACATCGATGTTAGCCGTGTTTTGAGTGACGACATCACTCAACCAGCGCCAGAAAAAGCAACTATGCTATACCGAGTGATTCAAGAAGCACTGACTAACATCGACAAACATGCAAAAGCATCTCGAGTAGAGTTTCTTTTCCAACAGCTTGGAGAGAGTTACCAAGTGATTGTGCGTGATAATGGTATTGGTTTTGATCGTAGTAGCTTAAAAGGAAATGATGGTATAGGGCTGCGTAATATGCGTGAGCGCGTTGAGTTTGTCGGTGGCAGCTTTGACATAGACAGTGCAAAAGGCGCAGGTACAGAGATCTCAATTTTGCTTGATGTAGGATAGGTAAGAGCAATGCAAAAAATTCGTATCGTAATTGTGGATGACCATCAGGTTGTTCAAGATGGCTTTAAGCTAAGATTGGACATGGAAGCCTCATTCGAAGTCGTCGGTCTTGCGTCAAATGGCGTACAGGCCATTGAGGTCATTGAAGATGTGACACCGGATGTGGTGCTTATGGACATCAACATGCCACTAATGAACGGTGTAGAGGCAACGACAGAACTTAAATCGCGTCATCCAAACCTGAAAATTCTAATGTTAACCATGCATGAGGATAAAGAGTACATCATGCAAGCCATGCAAGCTGGTGCGATGGGGTATTTGTTAAAAGAGATATCCTCTGACAAATTAGTGCAAGCCATTAAAACGGTGTATAGCGGTGGTACGTATTTCTGCAAGAAAGTGACGGAAACACTTTTTTCAGAGCCGCCTCGAAAATCCGAATCTACCGAGCCAAACCCGTTGAGTCGACGTGAAGAATCGGTGTTAAAACTGATTGCACAAGGCGAAAGCAACAAACGAATTGCCACAAATTTAGATATAAGCGTCCGTACAGTTGAGACGCACCGACAAAATATAAAGCACAAACTAAAAATACAAACCGCAGCTGGCTTGGCAAAGTATGCGCTTGAGAGAGGAATGTTATAACCAACTAAACTCGTTTTTCTGAAGCTGTGTCGAGATATGTGTAGGATGTTCTGATACAATTCGTGCAAACAGCTAGGATGTAAAACAAAGTGAAGTAGGATGGATATCAAAGCAACACGTTTATTTTTAGTATGTCTTTTACCGTTACCCGCTTTAGCAGCGGATGTGATTTCGAGCGGTTATCGAGAATATCAAACACCTGTCAATTATAACTTTTTTCAAGTCTCACTCGGTGGCGGAGAGATCAATCCAGATGATTTGCCTAATTCAAAAGTCTCAGTGAGTAGCCTCAATGGCCAACTGATGCTTAACGAGTCTTGGTTAGTTGGCGTTAATTATAAAGGGCGTTTTACTAACAATGACGAGTCAGATGCACGGGCAGATTACTTAACCGGCATGATTGGCTACCGCATGTTAGTTGAAGAAAGCACCGATATTGTTGTACAAGGTCGGCTAGGCTATGCTTGGGTAGAATCTAATTACGACAATGTTGACGAAGTTCTAAGCGAAGCTAACTTCACCTCAGCGATCAATATTGGTGCCTATCACGGCTTTACTGACTCGTTTGAAGGTCGTTTCGTTGTTGAGTATATGGATTCAAAACTATCAAACGAAACATCCTTTGAGTTAGCCGGTGACTATTACTTTAATTCTCACTTTAGTTTTGGTGGTTACGGGAAATACATTGTCGCTTCCCGCAGTGATATTAATCACTTTGGCATTACGGCGAAGTTTCGCTTCTAAGTTCGTTAACACCTGAATAAGTCATTTATGACAGCAATAAAAAAAGGATCCCTTGGGATCCTTTTTGTGTTTTCAGCTTTATACAGAACTAAAGTACAGCAGCAATGCCTTTGCACAATGGTCCCATGTTTGACTTGGTCATACCGGCTACACTAATACGGCCAGAGCCAACAATGTAAATGCCAAATTCTGTTTTGAGGCGTTCAACTTGTTCTTTACTTAGGCCAGAAAAAGAAAACATACCATTTTGTCGTTCGATGAAGCTAAAGTCAGCCTCTACACCTTCTTGTTTTAGTGTTTCAACAAACAGGGTACGCATCTCTTGAATTCGATCGCGCATTTCTGCGACTTCTTGTTCCCATTCAGAGCGTAGTGCGTCATCGTTTAAGATATGTGTCACTACTGCCGCGCCGTGTGCTGGTGGGTTAGAGTAAATCGAGCGAATGATAGCTTTGACTTGTGAAAACGCAGTAGTCGCAACGGCATTGTCTTTCGCTACCAAAGTAAAGGCGCCAACACGCTCGTTGTACAAACCAAAGTTTTTAGAGAAAGAACTCGCAACCAATAACTCGTCACATTTTTGTGCAAAAATGCGAAGACCTTTAGCATCGTCTTCTACACCCTTTGCAAACCCTTGGTAAGCAAAGTCGAATAGGGGAATAAGTTGTTTTTCAGCAACTAAGTCTGCAAGTGTTTGCCATTCTGCTTCTGTTGGATCAATACCCGTTGGGTTGTGGCAGCAGCCGTGTAACAAAACAATGTCGCCTTTCTCAGCAGATTGAAGATCGCTGACCATCGCATCGAAATTTTTGTCTTTCGTTTCAGCGTTGTAATAGCCGTATTGTTTGGTCTCAAGACCAGCAGCAGTGAACACACCGTTGTGGTTAGCCCAGGTTGGATTGCTGATCCAGATGCGTGGAGCACCCAATTGACGCTTGATAAACTCACCGGCTACACGTAACGCTCCTGTGCCACCAGGGGCTTGAGCTGTTTTAGCACGTGTTTCAGTTACAATGTTTGATTCTGCGCCGAACAGCAATTTTTGAACCGCAAGTCCGTAAGCTGCAGTGCCCTCGATCGTAAGGTAAGATTTGGTTTTTTCGCTGTCTAACAAGACAGCTTCCGCTTTTTTAACCGTGGTTAAGACTGGAGTTTCACCTTGCTCATTTTTGTAGATACCAACCCCAAGGTTGATTTTTTCAGCACGAGCGTCTTTTTTAAACTCTTCAGTCAGGCCCAGAATTGGATCGGCGGGGGCCGCCGCGACGGTTTCAAACATTGTAATAATTCCCTGTTGTGTGAAATGAACTACTTTCTTTATACCTTTTTGCACAGCATGAAACAATAGCAAACCATTGCCTATTTCTATAAAAGTTATACAAAAAAGCCAACTCGATATGAGTTGGCTTTTAAAACCTTATTTTGACATGTTTGTTAAGTGAAAATGCCAATCATTTGGTTATTTAACTGATTAGAAGTTCGCGCTACGAGGTGCACGTGGGAAAGGAATCACATCACGAATGTTAGACATACCAGTAACGTAAGAAACCAAACGCTCGAATCCTAGACCGAAGCCACCGTGAGGAACAGTACCGTAGCGACGTAAGTCGCGGTACCAGCTCATGTGCTCTGGATCGATGTCCATAGAACGCATACGCGCATCCAGTACATCTAAACGCTCTTCACGTTGTGAACCACCAATGATCTCACCAATGCCTGGTGCAAGTACATCCATCGCGGCAACGGTTTTACCGTCGTCGTTCATGCGCATGTAGAATGCCTTGATATCTTTCGGGTAGTTTTTCACGATGACAGGTGCTTTAAAGTGCTCTTCTGCGAGGTAGCGTTCGTGCTCTGAAGACATGTCGATACCCCACTCAACAGGGAATTCAAATGTCTTACCCGAATCGAGAAGGATTTGAATCGCGTCGGTATAATCAACTTGCGCGAAATCCGAAGAAACAAATTGCTCTAGACGTGTGATGGCTTGCTTTTCGATGCGTTGAGCAAAAAACTCAAGATCGTCACGACATTCATCGAGTGCGGCTTTAAATACGTACTTCAGCATGTCTTCTGCCAGTTTGGCAACATCATCTAAGTCAGCGAAAGCGAGCTCAGGTTCAACCATCCAGAATTCAGCTAGGTGACGACTGGTATTTGAGTTCTCTGCGCGGAATGTAGGTCCAAAGGTGTACACTTTGGTTAGTGCACAGGCATAGGCTTCAGCATTTAGCTGACCTGATACCGTTAGGAACGTTTCTTTTCCGAAGAAGTCTTCGTTGTAATCGACGTCGCCTTTATCAGTCAGCGGTAGGTTAGCCATATCCAGCGTTGATACGCGGAACATCTCTCCTGCACCTTCAGCATCTGACGCTGTGATCAGTGGGGCAGAGACCCAGAAGTAGCCTTGCTCATGGTAAAAACGATGAATCGCCTGCGACAAACAGTTACGGACGCGGGCAACCGCACCAATGACGTTAGTACGAGGGCGCAAGTGAGCGACTTCACGTAAGTACTCGATAGAGTGACGTGTTTTTGCCATAGGGTAGGTTTCGGCGTCTTCAACCCATCCAACCACTTTTACAGCGGTTGCGGCGAGCTCAAAATCCTGACCTTTAGCTGGAGACTCGACAATGGTACCGGTCACTTCCACAGAGCAGCCGGTGGTCAGCTTAAGTACTTCTTGCTCGTAATTGCTTAAATTGTTTGGGACCACGGCCTGAATCGGGTCGAAACATGAGCCGTCGTAAATGGCAAGAAATGAGATTCCAGCTTTGGAATCACGACGTGAGCGGATCCAGCCTTTAACAGTAACTTCACTGTCGATAGCTAGCTTACCACCAAGCACGTCTTTAACAGGCGCGTAAGTCATGTAATGTAATACTCCATTGTGTATAAAAAGAGCCCAAACAGGCAGTGCAGTGCGCACTTTTATCGATCTGTACAGTTTACCTAGCAATTATTTGGCTTCAACCACTAATTGCCGGCAATACAGTAAAAAATAGCGGTTTTTTAGGACTTGTACCTTATCTGTTGGTTATGGCATCAAAAACCAGACTTTAAACAAAAGACAAACACGATCAAATCGAAAGTTGCCTCTGTAAGGCGTGCAATATTTGTGCGGTTACACCCCAAATAAATTGTTGTTCAAACAAAGCGCCATAAATAGTATGAGACACGCCTTTATGAGTGACACTGTAACTGCTTAGGGCGTCTGGACTGAGTATGAATGATGCTGGAACCTCAAACAGTTCTGCCACTTCGTTCTCGTCGATGATCGGTTGATAGCTTGCATCGATAAAAGCAACGACGGGTACAACGGAAAAACTAGACACTGTATTGAGTGACGGAAGTGCGCCAATAACTTTGATCTTGTGTGGCGGAATACCCAACTCTTCATGGGTTTCTCGCAAAGCTGTTTCCGCTACGTCGAGATCGTGTTTTTCTACTTTACCGCCAGGAAAACTCACTTGTCCTGGGTGATGTTTTAGATGGTCTGCTCGACGAGTTAACACCAGCTGGAGCTGTTGCTCTCGCTCGACCAATCCAATCAGTACCGCGGCGTCACGCAGTGGTCTCGGTGAAGAGTGCACCTTAGAAAGTGGCCGATGGTGCTGATACTGTGTGGGTGAAAGGCTTTGAAAGCGCAACAAAAATTCGTCTTTAGTCATAATCATCTATTCAGAAGTTAACGATAATAGGCGTTTTAAAGTTATCGCGCCGATTCACTTATTTTAAATACAGAATAATCGACCTATTGGTTCATTACTAGGGTCTGTTTTGCCACGTTAGATGGGCAAGTATGGCTTTGAGTTGATCGTAACTCCATGATTCTCCCAAAGCGTCGAACAGCGGTTTGAGTTTCCTATCACTGATTGAATTTAACTGTTGGGCTTTTGAAGATAGCACAGCAAGATCTGATTCATTAATATCCATCAGCTGATGAAGCTCGAGTTGACCGACTTCAACGCCGCTCACTAAATGTCCATAGATGGTTGCACTTGATAGCGAGCGTTGCGAGGCGATTGTGTCAATGCTACTCCCTTGTTTAAACAGTGTGCAGCTTTGTTGTTCCGTTGCATTTAGCTGTCTAGCTTCATATTGGCGTGCTTCAATGACCGCGATAATTGCGTCACCATATTTTGCGACTTTGTTCTCGCCAAAGCCCGACACGCTAGATAATGATTCTTTAGTTAGTGGGCGAGACCTAGCGGCTTCACGTAAGCTTTTGTCATGACAGATTACGTATGCTGGCACGCCTTGTTCATTAGCGAGCTGAGCTCTTACGGACTTGAGTTTTTCAAATTGCTCTAAGTCTGCTGCATCAAGTGCGTCGCTAGCCGCAGATTGGGTGGCACGAGAGGCACTTTTGCTTTTTCTTAATTGCCTAAGTTGCACACGTTTTTCGCCACGTAGGATTTCTCGGCAACTCGATGTGAGTTTTAAGTTATTGAATTCACCTTCAACGGTTAAATAATCCATTGCGATAAGTTGACGAAAAACCCCTTTCCATTGGTTTGCACTTAGATCTGTGCCAATACCAAACGTCGATAATCTGTCATGCCCAAAGCGCTCTATTCGTTGTTCCTTTTTACCCAGTAGCACGTTTATGATGTAGGTGACAGAAAAGCGCTGGCCGCATCGATAGACTGCAGATAATGCTTTTTGCGCTGCTTCAGTTCCATCCCATGTACTTGGCGGGGACAAACAGTTATCACAGTTACCGCATGGTTCGCTCTGCTGTCCAAAGTATCGCAACAGTGTTTGGCGACGACAGTCGATCAACTCACAATAGCCCAATAGCGCATTGAGCTTTTGAGATTGAACTTGCTTATACTCGCGCGGGCCATCTGAGTTTTCCAACATTTGTCTTTGCAACACCATGTCTTGCATGCCGTAGGCCATCCATGCGTTTGCTGGCTCGCCATCTCGTCCAGCGCGTCCGGTTTCTTGGTAATACGACTCGATGCTTTTGGGTAAACTTAAATGCGCAACAAACCGCACATCCGGTTTATCAATACCCATCCCAAACGCGATTGTCGCCACAATGATCACGCCATCTTCTCGTAAAAATCGTTGCTGATTTGTTTCTCGCACTTGATTAGATAAGCCTGCATGGTAGGGCAGTGCGGTGCGGCCTTTCTCGTTCAACCACTGCGCAGTTTCTTCGACTTTTTTTCGTGACAAACAATAGATAACACCGGCATCGTTAGCGTGAGAGTCGTTGATAAACGACCAAAGATCGGCTTTAGCGTTGTTTGGTTCGTTAACATGGTATCGAATGTTGGGCCTGTCGAAACTATGAACATAGTGCTTCGCGTCGACAAGACCAAGCTGCGTGGCGATTTCGTGCTGCGTTTTTGAGTCTGCTGTCGCAGTCAGAGCAATCCTCGGTATGGATGGGAAGCGATGTTGAAGTATCGATAACTTTTGGTACTCAGGACGAAAGTCATGGCCCCACTGACTCACACAGTGCGCTTCATCTATGGCAAACAAAGAAATCGATGTTTGTTCCAACAACTGTAAAGTTCGCTCCATTAATAACCGCTCGGGTGCAACATAGAGTAGCTGTATTTCATTGTTGAGCACCCATTGCTCCACTTGAATCTGCTCGTACTGATCTTGTGTAGAGTTTAGAAACGCAGCTTTAATGCCTAATTGATGCAGAGCATCGACCTGGTCTTTCATCAAAGCAATCAACGGGGATACAACAATGCCAACTCCCTGTCTGGCGAGAGCGGGTATTTGATAACATAATGACTTGCCACCACCGGTTGGCATGATTGTTAGAACATGATTGCCATCGATGAGTTGCTCAACAATGTCTTGCTGTTGATGTCTAAAGTCAGAATAACCAAATACCGATTGCAATATGTTTAAGGGGGATTGTGCCACGCCGATTCTCTTGTACTCATTTGGGGTATCGACACGCAGTGGCAATACACTTGAATTAGATGAAAAGAGATAGTAGCGAACTGAATACAAAACGCTAGTCAAGCTGTCAGGATATCGTTCAATCCAACCGAATTTAGTACTTATAATTATTTTGTAACCCATCTAAACATGAGGATGCTTAGTCAATGGACACGAAATCCGATATAGTGGCTCCTTAAGTGCTTGTCTGTGCTTACAGTCAACACAGTGATGCCAACTCGGTCGTAATCTAGTAGTAGAATTCAAAGAGAAATCAATGAACATTGTCGTCGATACTCATACCCATACCGTTGCTTCAGGCCACGCCTATAGCACTTTGACTGAAAATGCCTCAGCAGCCTCACGTCATGGTCTGTCGCTATTATGTACAACAGACCATGCGCCCAAAATGCCAGGTGCTCCTCACTATTGGTACTTCAATAACCAAAAAATATTACCTCGATTCTTGGAAGGTGTCGGTATTATCCGTGGAGTAGAAGCCAATATTTGTAACGAAGACGGAGAGATTGACCTTCCGTTGTCATCAGACCCTCTTTTAGATTGGGTGATTGGCAGTTTCCATGAGCCTATTTTTCATCCAAGTGATGAGGCAAGCCATACCAAGGCCCTGATTTCGGCCATTGAGAGTGGTCGAATAGATGCGTTGGGTCACCTGGGCAACCCTAATTACCCATTTGATATTGAGCGAGTGTTGTCCTGCGCCAAACACAATGATGTGGCGATAGAAATTAATAATACGTCGCTGATCGGCAACAGTCGCAAAGGCAGTGAAGAGCGTTGCGACCGAATTGTCGAAGTGGGCGCTAAAGTTGGGGTTCTATTTACTACCGGGTCAGACGCTCATTTTTACGATCAAATAGGCCAACTGCAACTCGCGGTTGCTTTGTTAGAGAAATATAATGTGCGCGAAGAAAGGGTTATTACCTCGTCGACTCAGCAGTTTTTGCACTTTCTGACACTGCGGGGCAAACCACGTATTGCCGAGTTCGACTCACTGTATTAAAAAGAGATCACTAATAGAAGTAAGGACGACCTTACCGCTCAATTTTTTGATGGGGACGACCCCAATCCATAGAGAAATTTATGAATTGGATAATTTTAGTCGTCGCAGGTTTATTAGAGATTGGGTGGGCCATAGGTCTCAAATATTCACAAGGCTTCACCAAACTAGGGCCGTCTATTGCGACAGTATGCTGTTTACTATTTAGTATAGTATTGCTCGGCGTTTCAATGAAAACCCTTCCTGTTGGTACTGCCTACGCTATATGGGTAGGGATAGGTGCAATTGGGACCGCGCTGTTTGGGATTGTTCTGTTTGATGAATCTACCGATGTTATTAAATTGGTAAGTCTTGGTTTGATTTTTGCCGGAATTATTGGACTAAAATTGGCTCACAGTTAAATGGCTCACCACACGATATGAACTTTTAGAGTGCTAGTGCGCTCTAGGACCAGCAAAAGCCATTACCTGATTATTCTTACACGTTGAAGTCACTGATAACGGCGTTCAAGATTTTGTAGGTAAAACCACTATCTACAAAATCTTTGCCTTGCTTTCATTGGTGTGTCCAGCTCAATTTTCTGACCAGTTAATGACTTCGTTTGGTATAAAAGTTCTTAATCAAAGAAGGCTTGTTTAGTCTAAAGTAGGTAAGATCTTCGCCAGCTTGTCTAAGGTCTCTTGATATTCGGCATCGGCCTGACTATCCACAACTAAACCTCCTCCTGCCCATGCATACAATGTTTGGTTTTGCGCTACTAGTGTTCGAATTGCAATATTAGTGTCCATTTTATTATTGTTGCTGATATAGCCAATACTTCCGCAATACGCATTTCTAGTATGTGGTTCAAGCTCTTCAATGATTTGCATTGCGCGTACCTTTGGAGCCCCAGTTATTGAGCCGCCGGGAAAGCACGCTTCAAGCAGTTCACTGGCACTCTTATTTGGAGCAAGTTTTGCCTCAACGGTACTGACCAGATGATGAACCGCTGGAAATGACTCAACATCGAAGAGTATGGGGACATGTACTGAGCCTGGAGTGGCCACTCGCCCAAAGTCATTTCTCAATAAATCAACGATCATTAGATTTTCTGCTTGGTCTTTCTCAGCGTTTGCGAGTGCAACCGCATTGTTTTTATCTTGGGTAGGAGTATCGCCTCGTGGCCGCGTCCCTTTTATCGGTTTGGTTTGCATATCATCGCCATCTAAGCGAATAAATCGCTCTGGTGATACGCTGATAACTGCCGAGTCTTCTAAACGCAAAAAGGCAGAAAAGGGACCTTTATTGCTGTCTTCCAGTTTTTGAAAGGCGCGCCATTCACAACCTTGATAGGTTGCTTGGAATCGCTGCGCCAAATTGATCTGATAGCAATCACCCGCGTAGATGTACTGTTTTACTTTGTTGAAGCGCTCGATATAGCTCGTTTTGTCCATATTTGATTGCCAAGAACTGACTAAAGAAAAAGGCGTGGGGTCTGGCTGAGTTGACGCTTTGAGTTGAGCGTAACGCGCCTTCGCGTCTAAACCCACTGCTGATGCCGTTTTTGTTTTATGGTCAATAACGATAGCCCATGTGAACACGCCAACGGCCATATCCGGCACAGAGATATCATTTATAGTGCTCACAGCGACATGCTCTATCGTTTTGCCCAGTTCATACCCCCATAAGCCTAAAATGCCGCCGCAAAATGGCAAACTAGGCTCGAGTTCTGCCCAGTTTGGTAAGCAGCGTTCAATCTCGCGCAGCACCTTAAATGGCGCGGCCTTAATTGTGATTGAGCTGTCTGAGCTACCGATAACGTTTACTGTCCCTTGGCTGGACACTGATGCAATGGGATCAAAAACCACAATATCATAGCGGCTATCTGGGTGAACAGCGCCCGCCGACGAGAGCAGCATTGACCAGGGCTTGTGGTGAACTTTAGAAAACAGCTCTTGGGCCAACAAGGGGTGATAATCGAGACTAAGTTTTTGAAATTTCGCACTATCGAAACTAAAACGAGAAAATAATTGCGTAATTTGTGACAAAGACATAAATCCCTAAATAGCCAGTTTTGGCTGCCAAGAGTATCATAAATTGAACTTGTTGAAGCTCAACAGGTTCTGAAAGGACAAGTTTTGTTCACTGGAAGCCTAGAACGATAAAAGAGAATCGCTATGACGGTCATAAATAAAGAAGATCTGATCAGCAGCGTTGCTGATGCTCTGCAATATATTTCCTATTACCACCCACTTGATTTTGTCCAGGCGCTGGAACAAGCGTACGAAAAGGAACAAAGCCAAGCGGCCAAAGACGCCATCGCGCAAATTTTAATAAACTCGCGAATGTCCGCTGAAGGTCGTCGACCAATTTGTCAGGATACTGGCATTGTTACCTGCTTTGTGAATATTGGTATGCAAGTGCAATGGAACAGCGATCTCACCGTTCAACAAATGGTGGACGAAGGTGTACGTCGAGCTTATACCGACCCCGATAACCCGTTGCGTGCATCGGTTCTAAAAGATCCGGCGGGCAAACGGATCAATACTAAAGATAATACGCCAGCAGTAGTACATATTAATATGGTGCCTGGTGATAAAGTTGAAGTGCAGATTGCGGCTAAAGGTGGCGGCTCTGAAAACAAAACCAAAATGGTCATGCTAAACCCATCAGATGACATAGCAGAATGGGTTGAGAAAACATTGCCTACAATGGGAGCAGGTTGGTGCCCACCAGGTATGCTAGGTATAGGCATTGGCGGCACGGCGGAAAAAGCCGCGGTATTGGCCAAAGAGTCACTCATGGAACATATTGATATTCAGCAGCTTATCGATAATGGCCCAGAGAATGCTGAAGAAGAGCTTCGACTTGATATTTTCAATCGAGTCAACAAACTAGGCATTGGTGCACAAGGCTTAGGTGGCTTAACTACAATCGTTGATGTAAAAATCAAAACCGCACCAACCCATGCCGCATCCAAACCTGTGTGCATGATCCCTAACTGTGCTGCGACGCGCCATGTGCATTTCACATTAGATGGTAGCGGTGCAGCCGAATTGCCTACGCCAAAACTGGAAGATTGGCCTGAGATCACTTGGGAAGCGGGCGAAAACACGCGTAGAGTGAATCTTGATAATATTACGGCTGATGATGTCCAAAGCTGGAAAACGGGTGAGACATTATTGTTATCAGGAAAAATCTTAACCGGAAGAGATGCTGCTCATAAACGTATTCAATCTATGCTGCAAAGTGGAGAAGGGCTACCTGAGGGTGTCGATTTCAAGGGTAAGTTCATCTACTACGTTGGACCTGTTGACGCCGTAGGGGACGAAGTAGTAGGTCCTGCTGGCCCGACAACCTCGACTCGTATGGACAAGTTTACCGATATGATGCTCACAGAAACGGGCGTCCTCGGTATGATCGGTAAAGCTGAGCGTGGATCTGAGACGGTTGCTTCCATAAAAGAACACAAAGCGGCTTACTTAATGGCTGTGGGTGGCGCGGCTTATTTGGTGTCTAAGGCGATCAAAAAAGCGAAAGTTGTGGCGTTTGAGGACCTCGGTATGGAAGCTATTTACGAATTCGAAGTAGAAGATATGCCAGTTACGGTCGCTGTGGATTCAAACGGTGCGAACGCACACCAGATTGGTCCTGATACTTGGAAAGTAAAAATCGCAGAGATGGACTAAAAATAAGAAAAGCGCAGTTTTCTGCGCTTTTTCCTATCATTTCAACGAGCTATTTCCTAAAGTAAAGAAAAAACTAATCTGGAGAAACCATGCCAAAGTTTGTACAAGCTTTACAAATCCTCATCGCTATTTTGGTTGGCGGTGTGATTGCCTATGACCTGATACTCGGTGGGATCGCTATTTTCCACGAAAAGTATGTGACTATCACGGTTGTCCTGACACTTCTGCTTGAGTTGGCTCTTTTTGTCATCTACAAACTGATTGAAGAAGATTAACATCCAGCAGAATGATATCGCGTTGGGTAAATGGCTAGATCTTTGAATACTATTTGCTTACTCTGAGTAAAACTAGAGGGCTGTATGAAGCGAATATCAAACGAAATTAACCAGTTACTTCAACGCGGTGTCGACGCTCATATTTCATTGGGTGTCACCGGACTATCACGCGCCGGTAAAACCGCTTTCATCACGTCTGTTACTAATCAATTGTTATACAGCTCCACGCACAAAGCGATGCCTTTACTCACGGCACAATCTCAAGGTCGCTTGCTTGGAGCAAGGCAGGTAACACAGTCCAACATTCTTACGCCAACTTTTGGCTATAACGCCGCCATCGAATCATTAAGTTTAGAGCCACCCATTTGGCCCAAACCGACAACCGATGTTGGGGCGATTAAACTCGCCTTACGTTACACTCCCAAAAAGCGCACCAAGAAATTAATGGGAAGTACAGCCACCTTATACGTGGATATTGTTGACTATCCAGGAGAATGGTTGTTGGATTTGCCGCTACTTGAACTTAGCTTTGAGCAATGGAGCGACAGTCAGTATCAACGGCTCGATGACACCAAACAAGCCCTAGCCAATGACTGGATACACGAGGTAGCCAATTTGGATCCCGATTTGCCCTGTGATGACCAGGTGTTTAACGAAACGGCCAACACTTTTCGAGATTACTTACATCAATGTAAGGATCATGGCTACCACTATGTCCAGCCTGGGCGCTTTGTATTGCCGGGTGAGTATGCAGGGGCGCCAATATTAGATTTCTTCCCGCTGCCTAAAAGCGCATTTTCAAACAAGACGGTTAAAAAGTCGGCTCGATACGTTCTTGAACAGCGGTTTGAAGAGTATAAAAAAGAAATCGTTAAACCGTTTTTCAAACACTATTTTGCACAGTTTAACCGCCAAATAGTGCTGGTGGATCTATTAGGTTCGCTCAATCAAGGTAAACACGCTTTCGTAGATATGCAATTTGCCCTCGAGCAGATCATTAAAAGTTTCAAGTTTGGCAAGCATTCACTCATAAATCGTTTGTTTTCGCCCAAAACCGACAAACTACTGTTTGCCACCACCAAAATTGACCACGTCACGCCAGAGCAGCAAAAGAATGTCGATAAGTTATTGCAGACATTGATTGCCCCTGTCTGGCAATACGCCTCTTTTGAGCACGTCGAGCTAAAAACGATGTCTGTAAGCTCTATTCAAGCCACAGAGTATGGATTGGTTACCGACTCAAACGGCAAATCTCCAGCGCTGCGAGGTCGAGATATGGCCTACAATGCCGTCACCGTGTATCCAGGTGAAGTCCCAGATAACTTGCCTCATGCTGATTATTGGGCAAAAGCGGGTTTTGAGTTCTCTCCATTTGCACCTAAGCAGTACTCTAAACTTGAACCGCTTGGACATATAAGAATTGACGCAGCGTTAGAATATTTATTAGGAGATAAACTGTGGTAAAACCGACATCGTCTGAATCCAATGACTCGCACAATGCCGATATGAAGCCTAATCATGAGTCGAGTTCGTATAAACCAAAGAAGGTGTTCGAAGAAGCGCGAACCGATGAGATCAATACAGAAACATTAAGTGCGGCAAAACTGTTTGAGCAGCAGCAGACATTTACCCCGGTGGCATTGCCAGAAGAAGAGGTCGAATCACCCTTAGAGACTGCGTTAAAGCCCAAAAAAGTAAGTCGTTGGACTAAGCTCGGACTGATTAGCTTTGGCGGCCTATGTTCGTGGCAACTGTTAAACAGTTGGTATACTGCAGCAGTGTCGCAGGATTGGTTGGGACTGGGATGGGCAGCCTTTGGCAGTGCGGTAGCTCTTGCGGGGGCAAGCGCGATTGGTAGGGAGTGGTTTAAGCTACGCAGACTTAAAAAACAGATTTCGATGAATGACAAAGTCGATGCGATCATCGAAGCCGATCAGCGTAAACAAGCCGAAGCGTTTATTGAGAGTTTACACAAACAAAAAAGCGTTGAGCAGCCTCAATTTCAACAATGGCTAGACGCCAAAAACGAAAGCCACAGTGCAGAACATCTGTTTACACTGTACGACAATTTAGTTTTGGCGAGTAAAGACATTCAAGCAAAGTCAATTGTTAGCCAATATTCGAGTCAATGCGCCATCTTAGTAGCGGCAAGTCCATTTGCGCTTGCCGATATTGGCATTGTCGCGTGGCGCGCTATGAAAATGATCAATGAATTATCCAGACTGTACGGTGTAGAGCTTGGGTATTGGTCAAGAGTATCTTTGCTCAGACAGGTATTTGTCACTATGGCCGCCGCAGGTGCAACCGAAGTGGCCATTGACGCTGGCGTCGATATACTCTCGATGGACATGACAGCGCGAGTCTCTACACGGTTAGCCCAAGGTGTAGGGGTAGGGCTGTTAGTCGCTCGATTGGGGATCAGAACCGTTGATTTACTGCGCCCCGTCTCGTGGAAAGAATCGCAACGTTTTACATTGATGGATATGCGAGCAAATCTGCTGAAATCTCTTAAAACACTCACCTTTAAATAGGTAATTCTTGACCGCGAAAAGCGGATACCTCACACTAGGTGTCAAGTATTGTTGACACCTAGTGTTGTAACCCCATGAAATTGGAAGTGTTGTGCCTCGATCGTTTAGGGCTAACTCAAGAGCTGCTCGAATTGTTGGTCGCGCGTCACATCGATCTTCGAGGTATCGAAATTGATGTACGCGGAAAAATTTATCTTAACTGCACTGAAACAGACTTCGAGTTGTTTCGTGAACTCATGGTTCAAATTCGCCTAATTCAAGGTGTGACAGACGTTAGAACCATCCAATTTATGCCAAGTGAGCGTGAGAACCATGAGCTGTTCTCTCTGCTAAACAATATGCCTCAGCCAATCCTATCGTTAAACACCAAAGGCGAAGTCGATAAAGCCAACAAGGCGGCATTGCAACTGTTTGGCGAGCGAGATGGCTGTTTACCTGGGTCGGTATTATCAAATCGATTGTCCGGATTCAGTTACAGCAAATGGCTTGATGCAGGCGCAACGGAGCAAAGCTTCACTGTCATCATAGACGGCCTTGACTACGATTTAGACGCTATCCCTATATACATTAAAGAGAATGAAACCGAAACGATGCATGCCAGTACGTTGGTTTCTATTCGCAGCAAGAGCATGATTGCGGCGCAACCGGTGATTAACGAACCAAGCAGGCAAGCTCGTGTATTCGAGCACCTTGTAGGGCGCTCAAGCAAACATAAAGTGATGATCTCACAAGCTAAAAAACTGGCCCCACTAAATCAAC
This sequence comes from Vibrio ulleungensis, assembly GCF_016900875.1. Lineage (GTDB taxonomy): Bacteria > Pseudomonadota > Gammaproteobacteria > Enterobacterales > Vibrionaceae > Vibrio > Vibrio ulleungensis. Next base: position 158,993 of record NZ_JAFEUM010000002.1, on the reverse strand, counting down.
CGTTACTCATTCAAGGCGAAACAGGAACCGGCAAAGAAGTGTTGGCTCGAGCGTGCCACGACTCTACCTTAAGGTCAGCGCATCCGTTCCTGATATTAAGTTGTGCTTCGATGCCCGATGATGTAGCAGAAACAGAACTGTTTGGGCACGCTGCGGGCCAATTTAACCAAAGCGAAGGTCATAAAGGTATTTTTGAACTTGCCGATGGCGGCACCGTCTTTTTGGACGAGATTGGCGAGATGAGCCCACACCTACAAATGAAATTGGTGCGGTTTCTACAAGATGGTACTTTTCGACGAGTCGGCGAGGAAGAAGAGGTACACGTAGATGTACGGGTTATAGCGTCGACGGCGAAAAACTTAGCCGGTATGGTGGATAATCACGCCTTTAGAGAAGATCTCTATTTTAGGCTCAATGTGTTAAACCTCACCATTCCGCCTCTTCGCGAACGTCTAAACGATGTTGAACCCCTGCTTGAGCATTTTATAGCGAAACATAGCCGAGATTTAGGCGTTGAAAAAGCCCAACTCACTGATGACGGGAAAGCCGCACTGGCGGACTATCAATGGCCAGGCAATATTCGCGAGTTAGAAAATGCCACGCTACGAGCTCTCTCGTTGAGTGAAGGGCAATTATTGGATGCAAGTGCCTTCGACTTGAAGCCACACGCGTTGTCTCAGCAAGGCGCAAAACTGAACCTTGAAGGTTCGTTAGAATCGATTATGAAGGCCTATGAGGCACAAATCATTCAAACCTTGTATCTGTCGTTTCCAAGCAGCCGGAAACTGGCCAAGCGTTTAGGGGTTTCACACACCTCAATAGCCAATAAATTACGAGATTATGAGATCAATAAGCATGAAGACTAATGACTGTATTCATCAGGAGTCTGACTTTATACTCCGATTAGCCGCCCCAGAAGATGCCGGCAGGATCAGTGACTATTTCTTGCAAAATAGAGAGCACCTAAAACCGTGGGACCCTAAGCGAGAAGAAGCGTTCTATACGCTGCAAGGCTGGCGACAAAAACTTATTAAGCTGAATGAGTTACATCAACATGATCTTGCGTTTTACTGTGTCATCGTTGATAGCGATGGAGTCATGTTAGGGACTATTTCATTTTCGAATCTCACCCAGTTTCCATTTCACGCCTGTAATGTGGGGTATTCGTTAGCACGCAGTGCACAGGGGCGTGGCATTATGAGGCGAGCGTTGAAAGCGGCCTGTCAATGGATGTTTGCTGAAAAAGGACTACATCGAATTATGGCCGCATACATTCCTCGCAATGTTCGCAGCGCCAACGTTTTAGAGTCGCTTGGATTTGAAAAAGAAGGCCTAGCAAAACAGTATTTACTTATTGATGGACAGTGGCAAGACCATGTCTTGACGTCACTTATCAACCAACAATGGAAAGCACAGTAGTGGATAGATTAGATAAACAATTGGCGTTGGTTTTCGAACTCGATAAACTAAAGTCCGTGCTCAGACGTACAAAAGTAAAATCCGCTCAAGGGCGTCTAGAAAATACCGCAGAACACAGTTGGCATGTCGCTACTATGGCTCTGTTATGTGAAGAGCATGCGGATGAACCTGTTAACATTAATACAGTGATCAAAATGCTTCTGCTGCACGATATCGTTGAAATAGATGCTGGCGATACCTTTGTTTATGACGCAGTTGCATCGCAATCCCAGCAGCAAAAAGAGTTAGAGGCGGCCGATCGCCTATTTGGCTACTTAGAGCCCGAACAACGTGCAGAACTACGTGCAATTTGGGATGAGTTTGAGCAAGCGCAGTCGGCGGAAGCACGGTTTGCCAAAGCCATGGATCGTTTTATCCCTTTATTGATGAACTTTAATAATAGTGGGCAGAGTTGGGTAGAACATGGCATCAGTCGTTCTCAAGTCATCGCAATCAATGGCCGCATCGAGAAGGGCTCACGCGCATTATGGACGAAAGCGCTAAACATCATTGAAACGTCTGTCGAAAACGGCTGGCTAAAACCGGAATAAAAATACAAGCATTTACTATGAAATATCAATCGATTGACGACTATAAAAGAAAGTGGATTTTCACTCACGCTTCTATGCCACTGAGTGAAGAAGCACAAACGTTTATCAAACCGTTTTCGCAAGCGCAGGCGGCGCAGTTTTGGAAAGAAAACATCTCTCGAGAAAGCCCAGATATGGAGCGTCTAAATCGCCAAGATTGGCCATCAAATCTTGAAAACTGGAGCCGTGAAGAAGAGTGGATGAAGTCGTGGGATTCAGATGATGACTCTATGCCCGAAGAGTTGTTGGCGCACTTAGATTGGCAGGACGACGTTACGGTCTACTTTTGCTATGAAAAATACAATGTCATTGAGACAAACTGGAAAACGTTTAAACGCCATTGGAAAAACTTTCTGTTTTACGATGATGGTCCTATCTTGATTGCTCGTCGCCGTAAGCAAGCAGCATGGTTTCAAGATAATGGTAAAGTGAAACTAGGTACACGCCCTTAACACTTCGTTGTTAAGAGTGTGATTGCAGCTAAGTTTAAGCAATAAAAAAAGCGCCTTATGGCGCTTTTCTCGTTTGAGCTCAATGTTGATGCTCAAAACCCATTAAGGCATCGACTAACTTCACTCAAACATCGGAAGGTAGCGTTCAAAGCCACGAGAAGCCAGTTGTTCTTTGGGGATAAACTCTAGAGAGGCCGAATTAATACAGTAACGTAAACCTGTAGGCGCAGGCCCATCGGTAAACACATGGCCTAGGTGCGAGTCTGCATATTTGCTTCGTAGTTCAACGCGGGTGTAAAAGAGTTTTGTGTCTTCGTGCTCAGTTACATAATGCGAATCAATAGGCTTGGTAAAGCTTGGCCATCCTGTTCCTGATTTGTACTTGTCGGTTGACGAGAATAGCGGTTCGCCCGATACAATATCGACATAGATACCGTCAACTTTATTATCCCAAAACTCGTTGTCAAAAGGACGCTCGGTGCCTTCTTCTTGAGTCACAACCCATTGCAGTTTCGACAACTTTTGTTTAATTTCTTCATCACTAGGACGGGCATACGCAATTGCGTCCGTTGCTGCTTGACCTTCTATAAGACTTAGTAAGGTTACTGGGTTTTCTTCACGATCTTTACCAAATATTTTGTCTAGGTATTGGTCACGACCAGAAGCATGGCGATAGTATTTGTATCGAATTGGATTGGTTTTGTAATAGTCTTGATGGTAATCCTCAGCGACGTAAAACTCCTCCAGAGGTAATACATCCACTTTTAGCGGTTTTTGATACACGCCTAAGGCATCAACTTGAGTAATAAACTGTTCAACTTGCGCTTTCTGTTGCTCATTGTGATAAAACACAGCAGGGCGATATTGTGGGCCACGATCCACAAACGAGCCTAGATTGTCGGTGGGATCCATGTGTCTAAATAATTGGTCGACAATTTCTAGATAAGAAACAACCGAAGGGTCGTAGCTTACTTGTATGACTTCAATATGGCCGCTTTTTCCTGAAGCAACTTCCTTATACGTTGGATTCGGTTTCTCGCCACCGGCATAACCAGAAACGACATCATACACGCCGTCCAACTTTTCTAAGTCTGATTCGGTACACCAAAAGCACCCACCCGCAAGAGTGGCCAATTCTGTATCTTCAGGTACCTCGATAGCTGTCTTGGCAACGGACAAAACCGAGCCAAATGCGGCAAATACTAGTAGGGCAATGAGCCACGATGATTTTAACAACTTCATATCTGTTCCCTGTTTTTTGGGTAGCTTATTAACGTAGACATGGTTTTCGCTATTTTTCTTTCAATGTCACCACTATTTTTTACGCAAAACGGCGCGTATTGATCACTGATTACAGTGGCTAAGGTGTATTCTATGACACCAGTTTTAAACCACTTGGCAGCGTATCACCTAAAGCTTTAGCCTGAGATTCGCTATCCAATTGTTGCACATTAGCGACCATTGAGATCCAACTCGCTGGTGCTTTAACCTGTTGTAAACGCGCGATGACTTGCTGTTGCAGTGAGTCGCTAACCACCAGTTCACGATCAGCGACGTTGGCGGCGAGCATGCTTGCACAAAATGCAATGCCATCACTTTTGTCCCAACTTAACGCAAGCAACGAGGTTAACCATGCTTCAACCGTGGATTTTGGCAACAGTTTTTGTTGGCTCTGTTGCATTGAAAATCTTGTCCCGATCCGTGCAACTGCCCACCAGTGTGTCGCAACATGATCTTTTTGTTGGGTTGCTCGTTTAAAGAACCAGTTTCCTAGTAGCAGTTTATCTTCGGCTTCAAGTTGTTCTAATGACGCGGCCAATCGCACCATCGACTCGTACCCATGTTGATGAGCACGTTCGCGTCCTTGCTTACTGCTAACAGCACCTGGGTGCAAAAAGGGTGCAAGTTGTGTCAACAACTGCTCTTGTTGTTCCTGATTTAATCCACCAGCGACGCGGCGCCATAACGTCCACCAGTCATTCCACGACTGAGTGGATGGAAATTGCAATGTATGCTGATTCAATGCCCATAGCTGCTCAATACGCCAAGAGTCATTCACGTCGCCAAACCCTGGTCTAAGTGTATGTCCCGCAAGTCGTAGCCAAACTTGTTCGTGTCTATCGCTACGGCGACGTCTTTTTCTTCCTTGCTGCAAGGTATCGTAAATACTGCGAAGCGTGTTAAATGACCAATCATCTTTGTTGCCGAGCTGTTTTTCTAGATGGCGAGTAAGAGTTTTGATTTCTTTTCCGTCAGAAATTTTCCGGTTCCCACTGAAAGCCTGACTGATGAGTTGATTGGCAGTCTTAAGTTGAGGGGAGGGTGCACCGTCAGAATCTGGATTAGCATGTTGTCGAGTATCGAACTCTAGCTCCCAACGGTGATCAGAAACCAAGGATTGACACTCGAGCTTAATGGTTCCAATCTCGGTTTGCTGAGTGATCAGTTGGACGTCCACGTTGTTGGCATCAATGCTCTTGTCACTTATCGTAGTAACAAGTGCTGGTAGCGGATGCAAAGGTGCGTTCACGACGTCGATGATCTGACCGTGCGCAACTTCATTCTGTTTAATCAATATCTCTTGATGGGCACTGAGTACATGAAATCGAGCGGGCTGATTGATCGTAAGATTGAAAGTGCGACCGGTGAGTTTAACCTCGGTTCCTGGCATTTCCCCTTTTTTAAGTAAGCACAAAGCTCGACCGGGGCCACTTTTGCTAGGAAGGTGCAGGTAGAAACTGCGCGATGCACCACTCTTGATGGTGGCTAGTTTACCTTGTTTGGCCTGTAGAAAGGCAACGGCGCCATAAGCAACACTGTGATCAGGGTGAGGGTTCTCTAATACAGTCACCTCACGACTTGACCACGATGATAGAAGTTCAGTAACGCGTTTTGCGACTAAAGCACTGTTAAATAAACCACCGTTGTAGAGCACCGCTGTAGGTAAACCTGTCTGCTGTTGATGTTGAGCTAAAAATTGGGCTATATGTTTCGATATAGCAGGATCTGAGACAAACGGTAAACCAAACTCTACGATCGCGCCTCGTTTGGTACTAGGCAGAGTGTCGATATCAGTAAGTGGGAAAAAGCCGTCTAACGCTAATTGATGAAGGTCAGATTTCGTTACGGAGGTACTTCGGCTTGCTCCAATAAGCTTTGAGCCGCTACCGAGTAATGTGATTTTTGATTCAGTCAGTTCGTTGTCGCCTAGCAGCAGCTCTTTCGTTTTACGCGCTTGTTGAGCCAGCTTACTTAGATTGGCCGTATTCATACGCGCATTGTTATTTAAGCTCCTTTCAGCGAGATGAGCGATGGCAAGGTCAATGTTGTCACCGCCAAGCATTAAGTGCTCTCCGACTGCAACCCTGTTCAACTCAAAATTGTTATTGTGGTCATGGGTGGCTATTAAGCTTAAGTCGGTAGTACCGCCCCCAACATCCACCACTAAAATTGACGCATGCTCTTTGAGCTGCTGCTCAGCGTCTTGCTGACTTCGAGCAACCCAGTCGTAACACGCGGCTTGAGGCTCTTCTAGCAGGGTAACATTATGTAATCCCGCGAGTGCCGCGCCCTCTAAGGTAAGTTTTCGAGCTGCTTCATCAAAAGAGGCGGGAATGGTGATTGTTAGCTTTTGTTCGGCAAGTTTGTGGACGGGATGTTGATGATCCCATGCTTGTCGCAAGTAATTGAGGTAACTCGCACTGGCAATAACCGGCGATATGCGGTGAGTCTCTTCGCTCGCAATCCAGGGTAAAATGGAATCATGTCTATCGACTTTGTCGTGGGACAGCCAGCTTTTCGCACTAGACACCAGTTGTGATGGAGAGTGCGTACCCAATTCGCGAGCCCACTCGCCAATGATTGCAGGTTGCTCATCGCCTAACACCGGCTGCTGTTGCCAAGGTAGGGTGAGATCAGCGACGCTAAATTGTGTCGAATGCGGATGAAACCGAAAAGAAGGCAAACTGAGTCTGTCTGCTACTTGTCCAGGACCAATAAGTTGTGGAATGGGAAGTAAGTTAATCGGCTCATTGGGGTTAGCATCAATACTGGCGAAAGCCACGACGCAGTGAGTGGTACCAAGATCAATTCCCACTAAGTAAGCTGGACGGCTCATAGGGTCACCTAAGATAAAACAAATTAGCAATATGAAACGGCGCTTAAAGCGCCGTTTTGATTAAGGGTTATTCTTGTTCTGCCCGCAGGTCAAAATCAACACGCCACGCTTCTTGATTGTCTGATGCAATAGCTTGCAACTGCAGAGTACCTAATTCATCAACCGAAGATCGCAGTGTAACCGGGACAATGTCACCAGGTTGACGTCCATTATCTGCGGACAACGTTAGATGCACTTCAGGCAGTTCATCCAATTCGCCGTCAGCCCAGTGGTCAAGTAGATCTCCTGCTTGGTCATGGTGACGAGCCGTTGAGCCAAAGAATTGGAAATGCACCGGTTCACCCACGACAAGACCAAATTCTTTTTTTGGCATGACAGCTTCGCTGCCTTCTTCAAGACCAAATGGCGCAATACAATAGGCTTCCATCGGTGGCGCCATTCCAGGAATGGCAGGTAATGCACTTTCAACGCCGATATAAAAGCTCGATGAGATACCGCCGCGAATGCGAACGCCATCACCTTGTCGTACTTCACTGTAGTATGCCGCGCCGTGAGCAACCGCCAAATCCAAATCTGTACCCGTCAGTACTTTTAAGTTTGGTTTATTTGCTTCAGTAAGCCATTGGTTTATGGTGTCTAGCAGGCGTGCTCTCAGTCGATCAGACTTTAATACGCCACCATTAAATAAAATGGCAGTAGGCGCTCTAAAACTTGCGCTAGAAGCTGCCTCTGCAGGTTGTCCACCCAACATTGGATTACTAACCATTGCCGCATATGGGTCATTGGTTTGCTCCGCGTTTTCGCCATGTTTGGAAAGAAAACCGGCAATATGCTTGGTAATGGCTGGATCTTGCGCGTAAGGCAGACCCATTTGGGTTAGAGCACCTCGGCGGGCTTGTTGCGGTTGATTGTCTATAGAAACGTTAGGGAAAAATCCTTCGACTAAGAACTGCGTAACTTCGTGTCGGGTTAACTCGCACTTGAGCGTAGTACCTAGCAACTTTGAACCACGACTCGGGACAACGATAGGCACTGACTCTATGTCGTTGTCTGCAAGCAATGTTTCTTTCGCATCACGACAAGCTTGAGTAATAGCCTGAATTTGCCATGGCTGGATATCTTTGCCAATCGCTGCGAGTTTTGCTTTCACTTGGTAGGCGAGGGCAAGATCCATGTTGTCGCCGCCAAGCAAGATGTGTTCGCCCACTGCAATACGTTCGAGAGAGAGGTTGCCGTCATCATCGTTAACCGCCACCAGTGAAAGGTCGGTGGTACCGCCGCCAACATCGACGACTAAGATAGTATCGCCAGTTTCTAGCTGCTCACGCCAGTCGTCTGCCGCCAAGTTTAGCCAGCTGTAAAGAGCTGCCTGAGGTTCCTCAAGCAGAGTGAGATGTTCAAAACCGATACTACGCGCCGCCTCAGCAGTGAGTTCACGCGCTGCTGGATCAAACGATGCGGGCACAGTGATAGTGACATCTTGTTCCGAAATAGGTGCGTTTGGAAAGCGATGGTTCCACGCATCATGAAGGTGTGTAAGATACAGCTCCGTTGCTCGTAAAGGAGAAATTTTCTCAACTTCCTCTGGACTACCAGCAGGTAAAATAGCTTCGCGGCGATTAACTCCGGCATGGCACAACCATGACTTCGCTGAGCTGACTAATCGAGTGGGACTTTTGGCGCCCATGTTACGAGCAATTGTCCCGACTAACGCCTCTGGCTCTGTCGTCCAAGGAAGGGTTCGAGACCCTTCGCCCAATTCGTGATGATGAGCTTGGTAAACGAAAGACGCGAGCTGAAGAGGCTCTTCAACTTGCCCTGGAGCGGTAAGTTGCGCAATGGGCAGCAACTGAACGCCATTGTTTTGGTCACTTTTATCCTTGTAAGCTATTACGGAGTGGGTCGTTCCTAAATCTATACCCACATGATACAACGCTTGTGACATATTAGAGTTCTACCTCTGCTGGAGCAATGACCGACAAATTAATGTCCTTTGATAGTTTTGGAAGCGAAAGCTTATCTACTTTCCAACCTTTATGTAGCAGCAATCCACGATACGGTCCGTCACCAACGATTTGCCCTACTAGGCGGATACTTTGGGGATCAAAATCTTGCTCTATTTGTACCGTTGTTTCTTCGCTTTCAGTGCGCACAGGCGACAATTCGACATAGTTTTTAAGCAGTTTTTGACCACCCGTATGGATGACGCGCGCCGCAGCACCTACATCTTCATCGCTAAAGCCGGTTAAGTCTTCGTTGAGGAAATCGATGAGGCGAGCTTCTTTTTGCATTAGCGACAGCAACTGCAACGCAGAATCTTGATTCGTGGTGGTAAGGTTTGATTCAACTTCAACCACTTTCTCGATAACTTTCTCGACCTCAACGACTTTCTCTACTTCAACTTCAACGATTTTCTCAACTGGTTTTTCAACCTCTACAATCTTTTCGACTTCAACTTCTTTTTCGATAAGTTGGGGTTTTTTGTTGAATGCCAATAGAAAGCCAGTCAAGGCTAACGCGGCTAATATGCCGTGTAATAGATCAAAAACCTCAGGGATCTGGGAAAGGTTTACAGTCATGGTACATGCTCTCGCTATTGAATAGATAATTGACTAGATTGTAGCTTTATATGGGGTTGAGTGTAATTAATTCAAGCATCTACACCCGCTGATTCGACCACTTTTACAGCAATCTATCGTAGGTGAGACAAAAAGTAATCAATCCAGTCGCTTTTAATGCCTAGTAGGTTCTTTGTTCTTTGACCTGAGCGATGGGATGGGTACAATCTGTGGCAAGAAATTTTAGGACTCAACGAGCATGAACTATAACCGTGTAGTGTGTTTCGACCTTGAAATGTGTTGTTGGAACGTGGATGGCAAGGGCACAACGGGAGAGATAATTGAAATAGGGCTAGCGGAGATCGACTTGGCCTCAAAACGCATCGTGAAACGTGCTCAATATTATGTGAAACCAGAACGAGATCAGGTGTCTCAGTTTTGTGTTGAACTAACCGGTATTACTCCGCGAAAAATTGAAAAACAAGGCAGACCTCTAGAGCAGGTTATTCAGTCCATGATCAAAAACTTCGGTGGCACGAATAAGATTTACGCCAGTTGGGGTAGAGATGACCTTATATTTTTTAATGAGTGTGAATCGAAAGGAATTCCGTTTCCGTTCAAAGAGTTTATTAACTTAGCCACATTGTATCGAATCCAGCACCGCCTAAAAGACAAACGAATAGGGCATAAGCAGGCTCAAGAATCTCAAGGTATTGCTTGGGAAGGGCGACAGCATTCGGGTTATGTCGATGCCTACAATTTGGCGAAACTGGCGCTTACCATGTTGTAATCGCGTCTGCTTATCTTAGTGCGGCACTACCGATAACTTGGCTCTAATGTATTCACTATGATCCACGTACAAAAGCTCCGCAACTTGGCGAATGATCGCTTCTTCTTGCGGATCAACGGTACCGTCGGCATAGGCGACTTCCCATAGACCTTGAATTAGCTCAAAACGCTGCTCTGGATCCATGGCTCTCAACTGTGTGGTGTATTCAAACAGTGACACCGCGTCTTTTAATTGTTGAGCCCCTTTTTCGATGAGAGCAATTGATTCACTTTCTGGAATTTGAGTGATTTTTTGAAGCAAACTTACTTTGGCTTGATGCTCGTCTAGATCCGCCACACTATCGGCATGCGATACTTCACAGAGTAACCCTGCAATGGCTTGATGCTGAGACTCACTGCTGGTTTCAAGTGGCTCAGGATTTAGCTTTTGGAACAATTGACTGATCTTTCTAATCATAGTTGCCTCGATTCAAACAGGTTAAGTTTTAAATGGGTGCAAACTACAAAAATACAACCTTTGGAGCCTTAAGCGCAACATGTTTGAATTGAGTTCGATATTCACATTAGATGTAGCCCTTGCCGTTTTACTGATATTTGCTGGGTCATTTGTACAAACAACCATTGGTTTTGGCATGGCCATTGTGGCAGCGCCACTGCTGTTTCAACTGGATCCCCATTACGTTCCCGCGCCAATTTGCCTCGTCGCAATTGGACTGTCGTTAATTAATGCCTCTAAACACAAAAGTTCGATCTCTATTGGTGGACTTAAAATGGCGATAATAGGCCGCATTCCGGGATCGGTCGTGGGCGGGTTGTTACTGGTGTACGTGTCTGCCTCTTTAATGTCATTAGCACTTGGATTTTTTGTATTGCTTTCGGTATGCATTAGTTTGTTGCCTATTCGTATAGAGCCAAATCCGTCACGCATGATGATTGCGGGATTTTTCTCAGGGTTTATGGGCACGTCGTCGGCCATTGGGGGACCACCTATGGCACTTTTATTGCAGCACCAAGAGGCCAATAAGTTACGTGGTAACCTGTCGGCATTCTTCTTTTTTAGCTCGATTATGTCTTTGATTGTATTATTTTTTGTTGGTCATTTCACGCTTACCCATGTGTGGCTGACACTACCATTATTGCCTGCATCTTACTTAGGCTATCGATTAGCGCTGCTCTGTTTAGGACGCATATCGCAACAAAGTATTCGCTATGGTTCTTTGGTGCTATGTTCACTGAGCGGAATCACCGCCATCGTGCAAGGGTTTCTGTTTTATTAGTAGCCACTTGTTTTGTTATTCGTGTTTCTCATCAATGTGATTGAGTGCACACTACTCTTTTTTTATCATGGGATTGCGATTACACTCATTAGAGCAATCGACGTCATTGTATAGCGTGGATATTTATCACTTATCAATGACTGTTCCCTAAGAAAGGATTCTTAATTGTTTAAACATTCTACGCAACTTTCTTTATTGGCGATGTCCATTGGCACTGCTTTTGTCTCAACAGCCACTTATGCGGCCGATAATGTCTACCCAGAGCAAGAATGGGGCATCGCTGCAGTTTTTCGAAATGCAGACGTTGTATACGATAATGGTATTGACGAAGATTCGGTGTCGACGTTTATCCCAATGCTTTTTTACAAAGGTGAAATCGGTTACTTAGATGGGATTGAGGGCGGTTTGTATCTATATGACAATGACCAAAGCCCGCTAACTGTGTCTGCTATCGCTCGCATGCGCTTTATTGATATTCCTGCTGACTATCAAAACTTTATTGGTGGAGACACAGGTGACGTTGGTGTCCTTTTTGACTATAACGTCGATGAAAATTGGACACTTAGACTTGATGCCATGGTAGATAAGAAAACCAATTGGCACTCAAACTTAGAAGCGCGTGGCACTTACGGTTATAACGATTTTATATTTGAACCCAATTTGAGAATGCGCTACAAGACGGCAAGCTTTAACTCTTTGTATTACGGTTTGGAGCCGCTGGTTGTTGACGATGTGCAAGTGGGTGAATCTATCGGTTCGGGTATTGATTATAATATCGGTTTAGATGTTTCCTACCATGTAGCGTCCAACCTTTATTTACTTGCCGGAATTGATTATCGATTTTTAGATGATGAAGCCCAAAGTGTCTCGTTTATTAATGAATCCACACAGGCTGAGTACTACCTTGGATTTGGCTTCTTTAACAACAAAGATGTGCCACCTAAAAAAGAACTAGACAGCAAAGCTTATTGGAGAATTGCCCATGCTTGGGGAACGCCATCGAGTTTAGGTGATATTATGCGCTTTGATGTCGAAAAAGATCCTTACAACAGTCAATTGACGACGTTGTTTTATGGACACCCGTTAACCGATGAGTTGTTTGGTCTTCCTTTAGAAGTGTTTGTAACACCTGGTTTTGGTTGGCACTGGAGCCACGAAAAACAAAGCAGCACCCAAGAATATGTCGTCGCAATTAAAGCCTATTACACGATTAACTGGCCATTTAAATGGCGTGTCGGTGTTGCCGAAGGTTTGTCTTACGTCAAAGATGTCACTTACTTGGAACAGTATGACTTTACCGAAAGAAAAGACTATGCAAACACTAGTAACTTGCTAAATTACTTAGACTTTTCTTTTGATGTGAATATAGGTGATCTGTTTAACTCCCCAGATCTTAATGACCTTTGGCTAGGCTACTATGTTCATCACCGTTCAGCCATATTCGAAAAGTCGTCTCAATACGGCCGACTTAAAGGCGGAAGTAACTATAACGCTGTGTATTTACAGTATCATTTTTAGCCATCTGGCCTAATAATCGACTGACTAAGGCCGCTTGAAGCGGCCTTTTTGTTGACGGTTATGCTACAATCGCGCGCAATAGAATCGTAGATGGAAGGTCGCGCGTGTCATCCCCCACATTTGAACAAAACTCCCCGAAGAGCCTAAGAAAAGCCTTGTCTCAATGCATGATCCGAGACCGCTTTCGCTTGTCCAAGCGAATTCAAGGAGAACAAAGAGTTAAAGCAGAGGAGTCAAGAAACGCTGTTTATGACCAGATAGCGCTCGATATTGCTCGTTCAATGAGTGAGGTGCAATCGCGCCTTAATGCTAAGCCTGTTATTGACTATCCACAGGACTTGCCAGTCAGTCAAAAGCGCGACGACATTGCCAAAGCCATTGAAGAGAATCAAGTTGTGATTGTGGCAGGCGAAACAGGGTCGGGGAAAACCACACAGCTACCAAAGATTTGTGCAGAGCTTGGCAGAGGCAAGTATGGTTTAATTGGCCATACTCAGCCAAGACGTTTAGCCGCTCGCTCCGTTGCAAACCGCATTGCAGAAGAAATGCATACACCGCTTGGCGAGTTTGTTGGCTATAAAGTTCGTTTTAACGATCAAGTCTCGGACAAAACTCAGGTCAAGCTTATGACTGACGGTATTTTGTTGGCCGAGATTCAACATGATCGATTCTTAAATCAGTATGACACTATCATTATCGATGAAGCGCACGAACGAAGCTTAAACATCGACTTTATCTTGGGTTATCTTCGCAACTTGCTGCCTAAGAGACCGGATCTCAAAGTCATTATTACTTCCGCAACAATCGACCCGGAGCGCTTTTCAAAACACTTTAATAATGCACCGATCATTGAAGTGTCGGGGCGCACCTACCCAGTAGAAACTCGATATCGTCCACTTAATGGTGAGGATGAGTCAGAGCGAGACGTGCTAGAAGGCATTAATGACGCCGTCGAAGAGCTATGCCTGGAAGGTCAAGGCGACATTCTCGTGTTTTTGAATGGTGAACGAGAAATCAGAGATACAGCAGAATCGCTTAATCGATTGAAACTTAGAGCCACCGAAGTGGTGCCCCTCTATGCGCGCTTATCATCGGCTGAACAAAACCGAGTATTTCAATCACATGCTGGTCGACGAATCATACTCAGTACTAACGTTGCCGAAACCAGTCTAACAGTACCCGGCATCAAGTATGTTGTTGATCCAGGTACCGCACGTATTAGTCGCTACTCCTATCGCACCAAAGTGCAGCGATTACCGATTGAGGCTGTGTCACAAGCCAGCGCTAACCAGCGGAAAGGGCGTTGCGGACGAGTGAGCGAAGGTATTTGCATTCGCTTGTACTCAGAAGAGGATTTCCTAAGCCGCCCTGAGTTTACAGACCCAGAAATTTTAAGAACCAATCTCGCCTCAGTTATCTTACAAATGACGGCTTTGGGGTTAGGTGATATTCAAGCATTTCCGTTTGTTGAAGCGCCCGATAAACGCAATATTTCTGACGGTGTAAGACTACTGGACGAGTTAGGCGCATTACAAAAAAGTGATAGTAGTGGTGTCCATCGTCTAACCAAAATTGGTCGACAGCTTGCTCGCTTACCTATCGACCCTAGACTGGCGAGAATGGTATTGGCGGCACCAGCATTGGGTTGTTTGCATGAGATGATGGTGATCACGTCGGCATTGGCAATTCAAGATCCTCGTGAGCGTCCTTCAGACAAGCAGCAGTCAGCGGACGATAAACACCGACGCTTTGCTGACAAAGAGTCTGACTTTATCGCATTTGTTAACTTGTGGAATTATCTTAAAGAGCAGCAAAAGGCGCTTTCAGGTAATCAATTTAGAAAACAGTGCAAACAAGACTTTCTAAATTACCTACGTGTACGTGAATGGCAGGACGTTTACTTCCAAGTTTCCCAAGTGATGGGAGAGCTTGATTACAAACCCAACAAATCGCCTGCGGACAATCAAACGATCCACGCAGCGCTTCTTGTGGGCTTGTTGTCGCACATTGGTGTTAAAGACCAAGAAAAGAATGAATATCAGGGTGCTCGCAACGCTCGCTTTAATATTTTCCCAGCATCTGGACTGTTTAAAAAGCAGCCTAAATGGATAATTGCAGCAGAGTTGGTTGAAACATCGCGCTTATGGGGCCGCATTGTTGCCAAGATCCAACCAGAATGGATAGAGCCGGTTGCCGGGCATCTGATTAAACGTAGCCATAGCGAGCCACATTGGTCGAAAAAACGCGCTCAAGTGATGGCCTATGAAAAAGTAACGCTGTATGGCATCCCTATAGTTGCTAAACGTCTCGTGAGCTATGGCAACATAGATCCGGTTGTTTCTCGAGAAATCTTTATTCGCTCTGCACTAGTCGAAGGTGACTGGGACAATAAGCATCCGTTTTTTAAAGCCAATATGAAGCTCATCAAAGAAGTTGAAGAACTTGAGCATAAATCGCGCCGCCGTGACATATTGATTGACGACGAAGATCTCTATCTGTTTTACGATCAACGTATCGCCACTGATGTCGTCTCTGGCAAGCACTTTGATAGCTGGTGGAAAAAGACCCAGCAATCGTCACCCGAGCTGCTTAATTTTAAAAAACAAGCACTGTTCAAAGGTGATGCGTCTCATATTACCGATTTAGACTATCCTAACTTTTGGTATCAAGATGGCTTGAAACTCAAATTGAGCTATCAGTTTGAACCCGGTCAAGACAGTGATGGTGTAACGGTACATATCCCGCTGCCTATTCTTAATCAGGTCACGCAAGACGGCTTTGATTGGCAAATTCCAGGTCTTCGTGAAGAGTTGATCATTGCGTTGATAAAGTCTTTGCCAAAAACGCTAAGACGAAATTTTGTTCCTGCACCGAACTATGCACAAGCGTTTCTAGCGCGTATAGAACCGATGCAGATGCCGTTGTTAGATGCACTGGAAAAAGAACTGCGCCGCATGACTGGGGTGGAAGTTCTTCGTGAAGACTGGAAGTTGGATCAAGTTCCTGAGCATTTAAGAATTACCTATCGAGCTGTCGATCATCGCAATAGAAAGCTCAAAGAGCACACAGATATTTTTGAGTTAAAAGAGAGCTTAAAAGATAAAGTTCAGCAAACTTTGTCGAAAGTTGCCGACGATGATATTGAGCAACGCGATTTGCACACTTGGAGTTTTGGCGCGCTACCAGAAGTGTATCAACAAAAGCGTGGTGGTTTTAAAGTTAAAGCGTTTCCAGCGATTGTCGACGACAAAAACAGTGTTTCCATCAAACTTTATGAAACGCAAGCGGAGCAACAACAGGTTATGCAGCAAGGACAACGCCGATTATTGCTACTTAATGTCCCTTCGCCAATCAAATACTTGCATGCCAATTTGCCGAATAAATCAAAACTAGGGCTTTACTTTAATCCGTATGGAAAAGTTATGGATTTGATTGATGATTGTATTGCCTGCGGTGTGGATAAACTCATTGCAGAGCATGGAGGTTTGGTTTGGGAGTCGGAGTCTTTTGAGCGTCTAAAAGAAACGGTCCGAGGAGAGCTCGGCGATACTGTGGTTGAAATTGCACAACAGGTTGAAACCATTTTAACCATGGCGTTTGGGATCAATAAAAAGCTTAAGGGTAGGGTAGACCTGTCAATGGCATTTGCACTTTCTGACATTAAAGCGCAATTAGAAGGGCTAATTTACAAAGGATTTGCGACAGATTGTGGTTGGGAGAAGTTGCCTGATATTCTGCGATACATGAAGGCTCTAGAAAGGCGTTTAGAAAAACTCCCAATTGATCCAGCTAAAGATAGAATACACATGTTAAAGATAGAGTCGGTCAATACCGCATATAAAGAATTGCTTAACAAAATACCTAAGGGTATGGCAGTGCCTGAAGAGGCAAAAACTATCCGTTGGATGATCGAAGAGCTGCGGGTCAGCTATTTTGCACAGCAACTGGGTACGCCATTTCCAATTTCAGACAAACGTATTTATAACGCTATTTCGGAGTTGTAGCAAAATGTGCTGATTTTTAAATCACTTAGAACGACAACTATGAGTTGAGGTTACTAAGCTCTGGTTAGATGGCCAAAAATTTGCATAATACAGCTTAAAGCTCAAAGAGCGGCAATGTAGATTGCCGCATGGAATTATCCAAAAGGAAATATAATGAAAAAGACACTTCTTGCTCTTGCTCTAGTAGGTACTTCAACGTTCGCAATGGCAGACGCATGGCTTTACGGCGGCGCAAACATTGGTCAAGCTGGTTTTGATAGCGACAGTGCAACAACAACTGGCCTTCACATTGGTACTGGTATTCTTCCAATCATTGGTATTGAAGCAGGCTACCAAAATCACGGTAGTGCAGGCTTTTCTGACTTTGATGTAGATTCTTCATCGTCTTTGTACTTGGCTATTAAACCAAGCATCGATTTTGGTCCACTGCACGTCTATGGCCGTCTTGGCGCTCACACTTACGACCTAGCAGGTGCGACTGGCTTTAGTGACGAAGATGGCTATGACATCATGTATGGTGTTGGCGCTGAATACTTTGTGTTTTCTATGGTATCAATCGGTGCGGGCTACCAGAACTTCGCAATGGGCGATCGTAACGTAGATAGCTTTACTCTGAACGCGACAATTCATATTTTCTAATACGATTTCTCGACGTATAAAAAAGCCCCAAAAGGGGCTTTTTTTATTGCTTGTATGATTTAGAGCGCTTCGGTAAGGCGTTTAAATCGACCGTTTTGTTTCAGCAGGAACCTAAAGTCACCTTGCTCTACGATCCGTCCAGACTCCATCATTACTATAGTGTCCATGGTATGCAGGTTGGACAGTCTATGGGTAATGAACAACGCCGTTTTGTTCTTACAATGCTCGGTAATAAGATCAAGCATTTTCTTTTCCGTTGTTTTATCAAGTCCTTCAGTTGCTTCATCTAAAATCACCAGTTTACCAGTGTGAAGAAGCATCCTTGCCAGTCCAATACGACGTTTTTCGCCGCCAGATAACTGGCGTCCACCGTCGCCAAGCCACTGTTCTAGGCCAGTGTCATCGAGTAAATGCGATAGCTCTACCTTGTGTAATGCGTCGGCGAGTTGCTCGTCATCAGCTTTGTTGTTGGCAATAGTGAGATTGTTTCGCAAACTATCATTCAGAATGTCAACACGCTGGCTCACGACAGAGGTTGACGCTCTTAGCACGTCTTCTGGGATTTGACGCAGCGACACACCATTAAAAACTATCTCTCCGGAATCGCAATCCCAGCTGCGAGTGAGCAGTTGTGCCAGTGTTGACTTGCCACAGCCTGTTTTACCCAATAACGCAGTTTTACTGCCCGCAGGCAACGTTAAATCAATCTGCTGGAGAACAGGGCGCTCTGAATACTGAAAACTTACGTTGTCGATTTGAACATCCAGCGACTGAGAAGACAGCGGTTGAGCCTGTGCGCCATCATCCAAAAACGTCACTTCTGGGGATGCTTCCGTTATTTGATTCAATCTCTTCGCTGAAGTGAGAGTTTGACCTAAAAACTGAAATGCCCCCGCTATAGGGATTAGCAGTTCCATGCTAGACAGTGCGGCAAACACTATCAAAGCGGTAATTGGAGTTGCAGGCTCCCCGTGATAGCCATTTAATCCCAAATAGAGGATACCCAGTAAGGTAACGCCATTTACCAACATGAGTAACGAGCTCGCTAAGGCACTGATTCGAGCATGATAGAACTGGTGTTCAATAAGCTTGCTTTGCTGCTGAATAAATTGCTTATAGCGTTTGTTTTCGCCGCCATAAATCAGAAGTTCAGAGTGCGCACTAATATAATCGATCAGTGTCGTTCGGAGTGTCGCTTTGGTTAGAGTGAGTTGTTCACCATTGTGCTTTCCCAGTTTATAGAATAAGGGAGGCCAAATAACCATGACCGCAATAAGCGTCGTCCCTAGCCAAAGTCCAGAGGCTGTATCAAACCAGGCTACGATGAGTGACAGCAATACAATACCGATAAGACTCTGTGCAATAGGGCTGACCAATCTTAGATAGATATGATCCATTGCTTCGACATCAGCCGTGATTCTGTTTAGTAAGTCAGCGTCACGAAGAGTGGCATTTTTTCGTGGAAATAGTGGGATCATGCGTTTGAAAAATCGAACACGAAGATCCGTTAGCAGTTTAAAGGTGGCATCATGCGTGATCACCCTCTCGCCCCAACGACCTGCAGTTCGACTTATTGCAAGTCCTCTAACCGCCGCACCAGGTAGCATGTAATTAAACGTTTGGCGAGCAATGGTTAAACCGGCAACTGCCGATGCAGATAGAAACCATCCTGATACAGTTAACAATCCAACAGAGGCGAGAAGCGTGAGCAATCCAATCAGCGAACCAATGGTTAGATGAAACCAATGCTTCTTATAGAGCTGGAAGTAAGGTTTAAGATCACCCATCTAAATTCTCCTTACCGTCTAATGACAAGTGCTGAGCGTCGTTTAGCATTCGATGAAATGCACCTTCTTGTTTAACCAGTTCGGCGTAAGAACCCTGTTCGACAATCTGGCCCTTTTCCATTACCAGTACGCGATCTACCGTGGAAAGCGCGGAGAGTTGGTGAGTGATCATGAGTGTTGTCTTATGCTGTGTCACCTGTGAAAGAGAATCAAAAATGAGCGCTTCACTGGTAGAGTCTAAGCTGGCGGTAGGCTCATCTATGATCCACAGTTGCCCTTGCTGGAGAATGGCGCGTGCTAGAGCAAGTCGCTGAGCTTGACCTACAGATAAGCCGCCCATTTGGTCTTCTATTTGATAATCTAAACCGAGCTCGTGAACAAATTCATCACTGTGTGACTGATGCAGTGCGTGTTGAATCTGCTGATCAGAGTAGGCATGGTCACCTAAATTAAGGTTTTCTAACAAGGTGCCATGTAGCAACATTGGATTTTGACCAACCCAACTGATACATTGATGCCAACTTGCCGATTGAATGGTTTTTAGTTCAATACCATTCACCTTTAAGCTGCCTTTGTATGGTAGAAAGCCGAGTATTGCATTGATTAAGCTCGTTTTACCTGCGCCACTGTGGCCAACGAGTGCAATACTTTCTCCTTGCTCTACTGTGACGTTAATAGGACCGACTAACTGAGTGCCATCTTGAGCGGTTACAATCAGGTCTTTTGCTTCGATCCGCAGTGAGTCGGTGGCTGGAATTGGTGTTGTCGACTGTGATTGATAAACAGCAATATTTAGGAACTCAACCAGTGATTCGGCTGCGCCAATGGCTTGTTGCTTTGCGTGATAATAAGCACCAAGATCGCGAAGTGGTTGGTAAAACTCAGGGGCAAGGATGAGTATGAATAAGCCGGTGAATAACGTCAGTGGCAAGCCATAGTTACCAAAATTGAGCTCACCAATAAATGAAAACCCAAAATACACCGCTGTTATAGCGATGGAAACTGAGGTAAAAAACTCTAGAACCGCCGAGGATAGAAAGGCAATTTTTAGCACGCTCATGGTGCGCTTGCGAAACACTTCGGATGCAGCGTTAAGCTGCTCAACTTGTTGATCAGCTTGATTAAACAGGCGTATGGTGGTTAATGCTTGTAAGCGGTCATAAAAGTGGCCTGACAACCGCTGCAACGCTTTAAAATTTTTGCGGTTTGCTTCAGCGGCTTTCTTGCCGACTAAAGCCATAAATAGTGGAACAAGAGGTGCGGTGAATAGGAAAATAACGCCAGCAGCCCAGTTTTGCGGAAATACCACAATCAGGATCATTAAAGGCACTGCGCCAGCCAAGGTCATTTGGGGAAGATACTTTGCAAAGTAATCTTGCATCTCTTCTACTTGCTCTAAAATAAGCGTTGCCCAAGCGCCAGCTTGCTTCTGTTGGATATACGCAGGACCGAGTTGACGAACCTTATCTAGCACAAGCTGTCTGATATACACTCTGATATGAGCACCAGCTTTAAACCCAGCGATTTCTTTCACATAGTTTGCCAACGAGCGCACAACGAGAGCAGCAACGAGACCAAAAATAGGAGAGGTCAGGTGCTCTAATGCGGTGGCTTCGATAATGGCTGAATGTAAAAGGGTCGCAATAAACGCCGCTTGAGCAATAATGGCGACGGTCGATACAAGCCCCATTGCTATTGATAGCATCATCCATTTCTGAGCTTGTTTAGATTGTAACTTTAACCAGTTACGAAGAGATTTTTGAGTGTGCTTGTCCATGCAGATTCCATACAATCTATGTGGCATAGATTGCTGACGTAATAATTAAGTGACAGGTTAATGAGTAGAGCGCCAGAATTAACTGACGCCCTGATTACTATTCAATACTGTCTAAGTAGCGCTCTGCATCGAGTGCGGCCATGCAGCCGCTTCCCGCTGAGGTAATGGCTTGTCGATAGGTATGATCCATCACATCACCTGCTGCGAACACACCAGCAATACTGGTTTGAGTCGCATTACCTTCCAGCCCAGATTGAACAACAATATAGTCGTTCTTCATCTCTAGTTGGCCATTGAAAATCTCGGTATTTGGATGATGGCCTATGGCAACAAATACACCCATAACGTCATGCTCAACAACCGATCCCGACTGAACATTTTTAAGCTTCATGCCAGTGACACCCATATCGTCGCCAACAACTTCTTCCAGTGTTTGGTCCAAATGCAGAACAATGTTGCCATTGTTGACTTTGTCCATTAGGCGTTTGATGAGGATCTTTTCTGCACGGAAGGTATCACGACGATGGACCAGATGAACTTCTGACGCAATGTTTGACAGATACAGTGCTTCTTCTACGGCGGTATTTCCTCCACCGATCACAGCAACCTTTTGGTTACGGTAAAAAAAGCCATCACAAGTCGCACAAGCAGACACGCCGCGACCTTTAAACGCTTCTTCGGACTCCAGTCCAATATACTTTGCTGATGCGCCTGTTGAAATAATCAATGCGTCACAGGTGTACGTAGCGTTATCACCTACTAAGGTAAAAGGTCTGTTTTTTAAATCAACAGTGTGAATATGATCAAACTGAATGTTGGTTTCGAATTTCTCGGCGTGCTTTTGCATGCGTTCCATAAGAGCAGGACCCGTTAGTCCTTCTGGATCGCCCGGCCAATTTTCAACTTCAGTTGTCGTGGTTAACTGACCACCTTGTTGCATTCCAGTCACAAGCAGTGGTGATAGGTTAGCGCGCGCAGCGTATACAGCAGCAGTGTAACCCGCTGGGCCTGATCCTAAAATGATCAATGGATTATGGATAACGTCAGCCATGAATTCTCCAATTAACAACGTTTTTGGCAGTGTATTGATTTTGTGCCACAGAAGATAGTAAAAGCAGTCAAAATGTTAAGTTGCGGCGATCACAACAAAAATCAATCCTGTTGATGCACCTTTTTTTCTGGTTCAGGATTATTGAGCAACTCGATGATAGGCTCTTTGTCGCCTAAAAATCGAGGTTGCGTATGAATGATATTGATGTCCAAAAATGCTTTTGTGCGGGCAAATATTTCTCGAAACCTTACATTATACCAATGTGTTGGGATTGGGGCTTTAACGCCCAAACAATGAGCATCAATTTTAATGTGATCAGCAATATAAAGTGCGCGATAGCAATGAAATGTTTGCGTCACGATAATCATTTCGTCTACGTCGAATATCGATTGAGCTCGTACGATAGAGTCGAGTGTTCTAAACCCTGCATAATCTAGAAAGATCACTGACTCAGGAATACCCGCTTTTAATAAATCTCGTTTCATTGTCCAAGGTTCGTTATACGAGCGGTGAGCATTGTCACCGCTCAATAAGAAGCCTTTGACCTTGCCTTGTTGATACAGCTCGATCGCTGACTCTATACGAAAGGTATAGTAAGGGTTGAGTGACTTACCGATGTACTTACTGGTTCCCAATACGAGTGCGACAGGCGCAAGCGGAGCATCAGCGACACTAGACACAATTTTATTTTTTGCTTTGTGAGCAATCCATTGGTCAACTCCGACAACAAAAGTAACTGCTAATACAGCAAGTACCAATCCACCGATAAGCAGCGAACGGACTGTGCGAGCGAGCCAAATGAGCAATGAACGAGGAGGTTTGCGCCTAATCACGTTACACCTGTCTATTTCGTTGCGCCCACACACCAATCACCAAAAAGCTTCCGCAGACAACACTCACTAACCAGTTTGAATTAAGCGTAGCGAGTTGCCGTGCAAGAAAAGGGGATAGGTGAACAATGAGCAGGCCGTAGCCAAAAGCGTTAATCAATACAAACGCGAGGGTACGGAGTACGAAATTGTGGCCACGCAACACACCGCGAACAATACGATTGATATCGTTGCCCGCTATCACGAGCGTGCAGGCAACGAGTGAAATCGCAATTTCCGACAAGTACGGTCTTAACAACTGCGCGAAACTATTGATTACATCCATGTACTGACGACCTAATAAGCGGTGCGCTTATAGCGGCGGTACACTGGTTGCCAAAAATGATTGTCTATGGCCGTGCGTATTGCGTCATCAGAGATCTTCAGTGCAACACCTTGTTCAATCGCTTTTTTGGCCACAGCAAATGCAATGGCTTTAGAGACAGTATGAATTTCTTCTAGTGGAGGTAGCAGCGCCCCCTGACCTTGAAGTGCAAGAGGAGAACAGTTCGCGAGAGCGCGACTTGACTCCATAAGCATTTCATCTGTTATCCGAGAAGATTCAACAGCCAATACGCCTAAGCCAATACCAGGGAATATATAACTGTTATTACACTGAGCAATTTCGAAGCGTTGACCTTTATAGACGACAGCTTCAAATGGACTACCGGTTGCGACTAACGCGTTTCCTTCTGTCCACTCGATTAAGTCTGCAGGGGTCGCTTCAACGCGACTGGTAGGATTAGACAGCGGGAAAATAATCGGCTGTGAACAATGTTGATACAGTGTTTTTACCACTTCTTCGCTAAATAGCCCTGGAGCACCAGACACACCAATCAGTACGGTTGGTTTGGCATTTTTAACGACTTCCAACAATCCATAACCGGCATCTTCTGACTGTTCCCAGTGTTTAGTGTTGCTAAATGGTTGAGCAAGGTTTTTCTGGAAGTCGAGAAGATTTGGCATACCTTGTTGCAATAAGCCCCAACGATCAACCATGTACACTTGACCACGTGCTTGTTGTTCGTCTAATCCTTCCGCGACCATTTGCGCAATTATAGCTTCCGCTATACCACAACCCGCAGAGCCCGCACCAACAAACGTGATGCGCTGGTCACGAAGCTGTGAACCTGCAGCCTTACAGGCCGCGATTAACGAGCCGACAGTAACTGCTGCGGTTCCTTGAATATCATCGTTAAAGCAGCAAACGCGATTCTTGTACTTGTTCAGAAGCGGCATGGCATTTTTTTGAGCGAAGTCTTCAAACTGAACCAATGCCTCTGGCCAACGACGCTGCACGGCTTGCATAAATTCATCGACAAACTCGTCATAGTCGTGCCCGCTGATTCGAGGATGACGCCAGCCCATATACATTGGATCGGCAAGACGTTGCGGGTTATTGGTACCCACATCTAAGACAATGGGTAGTGTATACGCTGGGCTGATACCACCACAGGCGGTATATAGTGCGAGCTTACCAATGGGGATCCCCATACCACCAATGCCTTGGTCTCCCAATCCAAGAATACGCTCGCCATCGGTCACCACAATCACTTTCACATTTTGATTGGCGGCATTATTGAGTAGGTCGTCAATCCGGTCGCGATTTGGATACGAGATAAATAGACCACGACCACGGCGATAGATATTAGAGAAATTTTCACACGCCGCACCTACCGTCGGGGTGTAGATAATGGGCATCATTTCACTGATATGGTTTTGAACCAAACGATAGAACAGAGTCTCATTGGTATCTTGTATATTTCTTAAATAGATATGTTTATCCATACTATTTTCGAAACTTTTATATTGCTGATAAGCCCGCTCTACTTGCTCCTCGATGGTTTCGGTTGCTTCAGGGAGCAAGCCTTCAAGATTGAAGAAACTGCGTTCGTCGGCTGAAAAAGCGCTGCCTTTATTGAGTAAAGGAGTACTTAACAGTGCGGATCCTGCAAAAGGAATGTATAGCGGGCGTTTGTCGTTTTTCATGGTCTAGGCAATCAGCAAATAGGTGCGCATAGTGTATTCATTTTTCACACTAAATTCAGTGATAAAATGCGTTAAACCGTAACTTTCTCTATTGGCCAGTGCAAAAAGGCCAATCTTATGAAAGATTGGCCTTTGAGTAATAGAGAATTATGAGATTAATCGACCAACTGGTACTGCGCTCTTAATACATCGATAATTTCTTGCTTAGGATTTTGGCTAATATGTACAGGGGAACCGGTAATTGTTTTAGCAATATCGGTGTAGGTTTTGGACAGTGTTGTCATAGTGTCTAATGGCAATAGGTTGTCTGCTGTCAAGGCTTCTCTTTCCGCCATGCGATCTTTGTTAAGCAAAATATCTGGATCAGGGAAATGATTGAGAAGAAACTGCCTAAACCCTTCCTTCGAATTTTCTACAATGTTCCCTTGCTGGTAAGCGTTATTATCCCAAATGCGAGATGAGTCTGGAGTGCCGACTTCATCCATGTATATCAACTTATCGTTGCCTGCAGCGTCTTTGACATAACCAAACTCAAATTTGGTGTCGACAAAAATCTGACCCAGTGGAGCCAATGCCTCAGAAATAACATTAAACCCTTCTTTCAGCAGGGCTTCATATGCATCAATGTCTTGAACTGTTTTAAAATTAAACGCTTCAAAGTTATCAACGATATTTTGACGGGTAATATTGACATCGTCGACTGCCGGAACACCAGGAATGCCTTCTAATATGCCTTTTGTTGACGGCGTTAATAGGTACTCTGGGAGCTGAGAGTCTTTAGTGAGACCTTCTGGGAGCGCGATACCACAAAACTCTCGTTCACCATTCTCGTAGGCGCGCCACATAGAGCCGGTTATATAACTACGGCATATAGCTTCTATTTTTATAGGCGTGGCCTTTTGAACAATCCAAACGAGTGGGTGAGGGACATCAAGGATATGACTATCGGCAAGACCTTTTTGCTTAAACAAGTCGAACCAATGATTTGAAATTGCGTTTAGTGCAGCACCTTTTCCTGGTACTCCTTTGAGCCCTTGCTCACCTTTCCAAATACAATCGAATGCAGAAATGCGGTCGCTGATCACCATAATCGCTAACGGAGCGTCCGCTGGCACATCATAGCCTTTTTCTTGAATCAATCGGCGACTGTCTTGTTCGGTTAACCAATAAACGGAGCGAACCTTACCGCTATGTACCGGTTTGTCAGTACGGATAGGCAAGTCATCGTTAACATCTAAAACTTGATCAGCTAAGTTCATTTTTTGGCGTTCCTTTAAGGGTAATACGGCTTCAACGAGCGCATAATACCAAAAAACACCTCTTGATCCAGCAATAAAGCAAACGTTTGCTTTAAGCGCTTGCTATGGCGCCTATTAATGCAGTTGCTGCGCGCTACTTACATCAACAAAATGCAATGCACAGTGATTGTCTTTGGCGAGCTGTGTTAGCTGTTGTTGAGAAATTGAATCGATCGCACTTGTTGCCACAATAGCTGAGGCATTTCCAGACAAAATCCCATCCATAATCACTTTTATCTGCTCATTATGGTCAGAGTTTTTGAGATACACCACTTTACTGCAGTCGACATTTCGTTGGCTTAACCATTTGAAATCAGGTTTTGGGCATTGGCCAGTAAATAGAATCCACTTACTTTGGCGAGAGGCTAGTGCAAGTTGACTCGCAATGTGATCGGCTGAGCGCTGCGACTTTGCTGGTGAGGAGGCAATAAACGAGTTACGCGGATTAACCGAAACGGAAAAAGAGTTTTCTGCGGCTGATGATTGTGTGTAATTCATAATACTGTCTCCCTGTACATACTGTATGGATTAACAGTAATTCGAGTGTGTTTGTTTTGCAAGCTTTTTTTGCGGTATTTTTGAGCTGTTATGACATGTGCTTGCTGTTGAGGTTAGAGACCGCAAGCTAAGCGAAAAGCTATAGGCACAAAAAAGCCCCCAAAATAGGGGGCTTAGAAAGAAGAGTTTTACTAGGCTACTTGTAGCTGAAGAGATATTTTCTGTAACCGTTTTTCATCAGAGTTAAACATGCGGATATCAAATTCTGCGTAGGGTAGGCAGCCATCGCATGAGTGATAGCGTTTGCCATCTGAATACTTAAGTGGGTTGACCGGCAGGAACTCTTTACACCAGTCGCAATTTTGTCTTTCCTTTTGCATACAGCCTCGACTAACTTGAAAACAAGTGAAGCATAACACAGTTTTTACATTTGTTACAGTGCTGTTAATGCCCAGTAATTAAACGTTACAATTAAGACCCATTGCCAAGCCTTTTACGAGCTTGCTCACCTTGTACACCTCGACTTACCGATACAGTACGTCCTTTTTTAAGCCCTTTTTCGTAATCTTCAGTGATGTTTTTCATTGCTTCATACAACTGCTTTTTGAACGTTTCTCTATCGATATTTTTAAATTCTTTATCAATATAGTTATTGATCTTGTTTTGAGAGTCGTCATCAGGCGCGATTACAGGGAGCTTTTCTAACGCACCTTCAATCCAGCCAGATAGAAATGAATTCACTCGTTTGGTTACTTCTGCATTACTGGTGCCAGTACCTTGGAAGCCATTGCGGAACTGTCCAGTCTGCTGGTTCATTTCCCGATAAACGATATCGAAAGCAAAGGCGGCAAATATGGCACGATCAGCTTCACCTATAAACTCAACACGTTTTAGGCCTTTATGGTTAACTAGCACGGCTTCAACGCCAAATCGAGTATTGATTCCACGGATTATGCGCAATATGGACTCACCGACTGAAGCGGGCAGCAAATGGGACGATTGGGTTTTTCCCATCTTAATAAACTCAATATCGTCCTTATCGAGACCATATTTGAGCATTAAGCTGTGCGCCATCTTGATTGCATTGGCGGCTTCGTTAACGTTGGCCGAATTACCTAATTCTAGGCACTTGGCAATTTTCTTCAACGCGCGTCGCTTGTCCATACTTATCCTCTTAATTTTAAGGGGGCATATGTTACCAAATTTCCTTGTGATCAATCAAAGAAAGCTTTGGATAATTACCGAGAAATAAGCATTTTACGAGTAGCTGTATAAATATACAGTCACCAGGAAATTGTGCGAAAGAGACAGTGAATAGGGTCAACGTGGATGTTACAGCAGATAAATGCGTATTATTTTAAAACAAAAAAGGCCGCATAAGCGGCCTTTAGAACTGGCTTGCAACTATATACCGAGTGAATCAAGAAGATCGTCAGTGACTACGTCGCTAACACTTTCGGTTTTGGTGTTTTTGCTTCGATTCTGTTCTTGGTCGAGAATATCATCTGGGTCGGTATCACCCTCAACCTCAAACTCTTCAAGTTGAATAAATTCGGTTTTATCCATAGCAAGTTCAAGGTAGAAGATGTTGTTTTGCTCTGTGGTAAAAGTGACTCGTCGAGCTTGTGGGCGGTCAAGATTAGTATCGACTGACAACAACACTTGCTTATTGAGAGACAGCATCTTAGGTTGATTCTGGGTAATGTTGGTTTGCAACTCTTTACGGATCTTGTTTGTGAAATCACCCACTAACTGGTTCATCAGTTCGCCAAGTACATCGCCAACTTCATCAGAGGTGTGCAAAATAGCAAGTTCTTCTTCAGGCATCCCCATATTACGCATGTAATTGGTGTAGATTTCTAGTGCCGCTTGCGAGGTAAAGTTAATCACTACCAGGCCCGAAAACCCACCGTCGAACAAAACGAAACAGCCAAAATCTGGCTTGAGACTCGTCTTGTTTATTTTTTGCACCATTGCCGAATAGTTTACTGGCGAACTGGTGGCTGAAGTGAGTACCCCTGATACCGACTGACACAGTTTCAGTAAAATATCCTCTGTAGTCACTACTTTATTCTTGCGCATTTAAATCGTCCTTATTTACTACCCCTTGGGTATACCGTACATGGTATTTTATATTTCAGAGATGACAAGTGTTTTTTAACCACTATTTGTTGAGAATGCGTGTTGAACTAAAAAACAGATAAGGTAAAGTGATTCGATATACTCATTTGAATTTTTATGCGGTTACATTCACTGTTCCCGCACAGAACAAAGGCAAGGAACGCAATGATACCAAGACTCGATACTCAAGCTTCTATCGATTCTAGCACTCTAGATTATTTGTCTCAGTTAGAGCAGCAAGGCTTTACCGGTGATATCGAAAAAAGTTACTCCAGTAGGTTAGCTGTCTCAACCGATAACAGTGTTTATCAACAGCTGCCGAGCGCCGTGTTGTTACCCCGCACTACAGACGACATCTCTTTAATCACTCGTCTTGCCAACACCACACCATTTAGTAATATCCGTTTTAGCGCACGAGGTGGTGGTACAGGAACCAACGGGCAATCGCTAACACCAGGGATTATTGTTGACTTGTCTCGGCACATGAACAAAGTCCTCGAGATCAACACCGAAGAGGGTTGGGTTCGCGTACAAACAGGCGTTATTAAAGACCAGTTGAATGATGCTGTTCGAGAAGCCGGATACTTTTTCTCGCCCGATTTATCGACCAGCAACCGTGCCACCATCGGTGGGATGATCAATACCGACGCTTCAGGGCAAGGGTCACTAAAGTATGGCAAGACGTCTGATCATGTTTTATCACTGCAGGCTGTTTTTGCCGATGGCTCCATGTTTGAAACAGATGGTTCTCAAGGTCTGCCTAAAGCCGACTCTTTTGCAGAGCAAGCGGTTACCATTTCCGAGGCGGTCTGCCGTGAGAACCGAGCGTTAATCATCGACAAATTTCCCGATCTAAATCGATTTTTAACCGGATATGATCTAAAGAATGCATTGACGGATACTGGTGAGTTCGATTTTACCCGAATTTTGTGTGGCGCCGAAGGCTCGCTAGCAATTTTGACGGAGGCGACACTCAATTTAACGCCTATTCCTAAAAAACGTGTACTGATTAATATTAAATACGACAGCTTTGATTCTGCATTGCGTCATGCTCCTTTTATGGTTGAGGCTAAGGCACTGTCGGTTGAAACCATCGATTCAAAAGTCCTGAACCTTGCCAAGCAAGATATCGTTTGGAATACAGTAAGTCAGTTAATCACCGATGTGCCTAATGCCGAGATGAAGGGCATTAATATGGTGGAGTTTGCCGGTGAATCAAGTGACGAAGTTAATGATGACGTTGCGCGTCTACTATCGCAGCTCGACATCAAGTTAAAGCAAGGCACAGACAGTATTATCGGTTATCAGGTGTGTGACAACGTCACTGATATTGGTAAGATTTATGGAATGCGTAAAAAAGCGGTTGGGCTGCTAGGTGCAACAAAAGGTGCAGCAAAACCAGTTGCGTTTGCCGAAGACACTTGTGTACCGCCAGAAAATCTCGCCGACTTCATTACCGAATTTAGGCAGCTTCTCGATAGCCACAATTTGTATTACGGAATGTTTGGCCATGTGGATGCAGGTGTGCTTCACGTGCGTCCTGCATTAGATATGTGCGACCCTGCTCAAGAAGCACTGATGCACCGTTTATCTGACGAGGTGGTTAAGCTTGTGTCGAAATACGGTGGTCTTATGTGGGGCGAGCACGGTAAAGGGTATCGTTCAGAATACGGTCCAGAGTTTTTTGGTGAGCAATTGTTTGAACAGCTTCGCCGAGTAAAAACTGCATTCGACCCACTCAACAAAATGAACCCTGGCAAAATATGCACACCACTTGATAGCAGCGATAGTTTGGTCAAAGTGAGTGACACTAAAAGAGGCTATTTTGATCGACAGATTCCGGTCAATGTACGAGACAGCTTTCACCAAGCGTTAGAGTGCAATGGTAATGGGTTGTGTTTTAACTACGATACATCATCGCCCATGTGCCCATCGATGAAAGTAACCTATGACCGTAAACACTCTCCAAAAGGACGAGCAGGTCTTGTTAGGGAATGGCTCAGACAGCTCAATGAACAAGGCATCGACATACTTGATCTAGAGAAACAAACGCTTGATCGCGCAACGCCGGTTAAAACCCTCATTGATAGAGTTAGGCACAGTTTGAACAAGCGACACCACAACGACTTTTCTCATGAAGTCTACGAGGCTATGAACGGTTGTCTTGCGTGTAAAGCCTGCGCCAGCCAATGTCCAATCAAGGTCGATGTGCCTAGCTTCCGCTCTCGGTTCTTAAATCTTTACCACTCGCGCTACCAGCGACCAGCTAAGGACTACCTAGTCGCCAATATTGAACACTTACTGCCGCTTATGGCGACATTGCCTAAAGTCGTAAACGGTGTGCTGTCTAGTCGTTGGGTGAATCAGTTAATCAAATCGACGGTCGGTTATGTCGATACTCCGCACTTGACCTATCCGACGCTTGCTACCCGGTTGTCCATGCTACCGTTGCCTGAGTTTAACTTGGCACAGTTGGCTAAATTAAGTCAGCAGCAAAAAGACAAACACGTGTTGATTGTACAGGATCCATTTACCAGTTATTACGACGGGCAAGTCGTTGAGGCGTTTGTTGAGTTGGCCATTAAACTGGGAATCACTCCCGTTGTCTTGCCATTTAAACCCAATGGTAAAGCACAACACATTAAAGGATTCTTAAAGCAATTTAGTAAAACTGCTCGTTCTACTGGAGAGTTTTTAGCCGAAGTTGCTGAGGTTGGCATTCCTATGGTAGGTGTTGATCCAGCGCTGGTACTTTGCTACCGCGATGAATATTCGGAAATAGAACAATCAAGCCATGAATGCTTCGATGTGTTGACCGCCCACGAGTGGCTATTACCTCGTTTAGAATCAGGACTCATTGATGCTCCTCAAGTAGAAGGATGTAAGCAGCCTTGGTATTTGTTGGCGCATTGCACAGAGAAGACGATGTTGCCAAACGCAGAGAAAGAGTGGGGCACGATATTCCAGCACTTCAACGCTTGTTTTAAAGCGGTACCCGTTGGGTGTTGTGGAATGGCGGGAACCTTTGGCCATGAGCAAGATAAATTAGAAATGTCTAAAGATATTTTTGCACTCAGTTGGGGGCCGACAATCGATAAACACGACTCAAACCGTATCATGGCAACGGGCTACTCATGTCGCAGCCAGGCGAAACGATTTGCAGAGGTCAAACCCCTACACCCAGTTGAGGTGCTCAACTCACTAAGCTAAGCACAAAAAAGCCAACGTTAACGTTGGCTTTTTTTATCCCATTGCGTAACAGGTCGTTAAGCCACGTCTAGATAACTGCTTTTAAGTAGATTGAACTTGTCGACTAACACTTGGATTCCACCTTCGTCAAAATCGACCAAGCCACTGGCAACCATGTTTTTCGTGCCGTGCCCAACTATTTTCCCATTTTCGACAAAATCAAAATTGAGTATAACGTGACCACGTTTGCCTTTGACTTCCATTGACGCACCAGTGAAATTAACTTTAGGGTCAACAATATCTAAGTGAAGAAATTCAACTTCCATGTGCTGATACATCACTAATGGCCGCGCAATGTTGATCATCTTTCCTTGCTCACGCATTAGCGGAACCATTATGTGAGGAAAGTTCATACCCGAAAACGCGACATACGCTTTAACCACTTTTTCTATCAAAGCATGGTCATGACTGAGCTCACCAGATTGGGTCATTTCTAAATAAACCTTCTGATTATCGTCGGTCAATAACGACGTGTTGTTGCATTGCTTAGCAAGCTGAATATTCGTTGTCTCGTTAACCATTCCTGCAAAATTAAACGCCATTTTTTGTGACAGGCCATTTTTATGCAGTAGAAAAGCAAACAATAAATCACCAGGTACGCAAAATCGTTTGTTATCTACATCATGAATAGGGTTAAAGTCACCCGCGATGGTTTTGGCAAAATCACTGGCTTGTTGGCGGGTAAATCGAACAGACTGATTTTCATCCGTGTAATAGTTTGTGAGGTACATGCTAATATTAATACTCTGTCGTAAGTTACGGCATTATAGCCGTTAAAACCAAAAATATTGGTCTATCCAGTTTACTGGCTGAATAGACCAAGAATTTAGTGCTTGTGATGTTTATCCGGTAAAGACTCTATATAAGTGACTAAATGATCTATCTGATTTGGTTCTAAGAAACCTTTCCACGGAGGCATCATAGGGCTTTTGTTTACGCCGATCCCTCCAAGTTCTATAATCGCTTTTATGTCAGTCGAGTCTACTGAAAACTGGTAAAGGGGAGACGTAAAATCGGGCATTTCTTCTACGCCAAGCATTTCGGAGTCGGGACCATTTCCATCTCCTGTTACACCATGGCAACGTGCGCAGTTTACAGCAAATAATTCTTCTGTCGCTTGTTCATTATATCCAGATGGAGCTTGCTTCGTCGTTTCTTCAGCAGCGGTAATATCAGCATATTGTGCGTCAACTAATTGCAAAACCTCGCCAGTTGGGGAAGAAGCTGCGCCTAATGTTGTCACCAATATTGTGCCACTTCGCAATTGAACTACAGAGCTTATTCCGCGTTGTGCGTATTGGTTAGCTCGTGCTAAAGGTACCGCCTTTTGATCTGTAGGAGACGATTGCTCTGCCAATGGATCAACCATAAATAGCTTTGCAGAGTAGTTATCGGCGAAAATGTATTGCCCTTCAAGTCCAGGATAAGTTTCGCCTCTATTAATAACCCCACCAATCACTGCACGGTCGTAAGCGTTGTGTTCATATGCATAATATGGACCTTGGAAGACCATATTCTCAGGTTCTTCCACTCTTTTTCCTTGCCAAGACTCGCCTTCAGTCCCTGGAAACTGATAGTGCTTACCTTTTTCAATAATATTAACTTCTTCCCACACAGTCGATCCTACGTCACCCAACCATAACTGACCGGTTTGAGGATCAAAGTTAAATCTGAATGGATTACGAAGTCCTAGTGCCCAATACTCATCGAGAACATCACTATTGCCGATAAACGGGTTGTCTTTTGGAACAAGATAGTTCTGAGCGAGCCCATGATTAAATGGCATCGTTGGTTTGGCACTTTTTTCTTCATCCATGTCTATGTCGAGTCGCAGCACTCCGGAACGAAAAACCTGATTATAACGAGTTGCCTCTTTAGGATGTACTCCTTCACCAAGACCTAAGTACAAAAACCCATCCAAACCAAATTCGACGGAGCCACCATTGTGAAACCCTGACTTACTACGACGCATTTCTAGAATAATTTCTTCTGAAAGATTTCGTTCGTCGAGTGTAGGTAAGCTGAGGTCAAATCTAGAGAGTCGATTGTATTGAAACTCAGAAGGGCGAGAATCTGTGTAATATACATAGATGTAGGGTTGTTCATCTATTGATTCGCTAAATCTAGGGTGAAAGGCGAAGCCTAGTGCTCCATTTTCGATCTCAACTTCACCAAGTTTATCCGAAAGATCGATTACTAAAGTTGTAGGTAAATCTGAATTTAACGATGAAGCGCTAAACAGTTTTCCTTTGCGCTCTAGAACGTAAATTTCACTTTCGTCGTTTGGTGATTGTTTAGCCAAAACTGGCTGAGCAAAAGTCTTGCCCGGAAGGTGATTTTTAAAACCCCAATCCGATTCCTCGATTGGATTAAAGAATATTCGAACTTGAGTAATTTTATTCGCAATGTCTCTGTCTGAAACAAACGCTTTACCAAGCAATAAGGGCGTTATGAAATACAATAGAACCAAGAGTCCTGACAACGAGAAAAGTCGTTTAATTAGGCTAGCAAAGATCCTAAACGGGAACGTAAATATCGATTCCCCATTTTTAACTCCGTAAACATAGTAGCTAAGAACATAAGCTAAGGTACTGAAAACGCCAAATGCTGCAATAAACTGAGCATCGTAATTAATGGTTGTTGCAAGGAAGATGTATAGCGAACCTGTTGTATAAGCGACTAGATAGAACATGTATTCAAGCGCGAACCGATTTATCGTTTCAAACGCCGTGATTCGGGTAATGATCAATACAGTGATTATCTGAATAGCGTAAGTAACCGCAAATACTCGAAGCATTGTCCACATATCTGAGGTACTTACATACACCGTAGGCAAGTGCAGTATTTTTCGTGGGATAATATCAAAATGCCTAGAAAAGTAGTACGCAACTATGACCGAAATCGAGATGAGGATTAGTTGAAAGCATATCATCAATATCGATTTTAACGCATTATCTCGCATGTTCGCTTCCTTATTAGAACTGCTATACAAATTAAAGTTGATGCAAAGTCAGTATTAATGCTGCCATTAGTTGTTATGTGTTGTACATAATGTTGATGATTATTTATCACTTTGTTTAACTTATGATAATTCGCATCTGATTGAAAAGGGTGGGGAATGCTGTGTTGACTTAAACAAAGGTGGTGTGATTGCCATTTAGGCTAAATGAAGTACAATGCTGCGTTCGCTGTCTGTGCATTGGTATTTGTACGTAAAACAGCGTCCCTATCACGCAGCCATTCACCCAATTAAGCTGCATTATTAATAAAACACGTCTTGCTTAGTATGCAAGACCACTGTAATAGGACATAACATGCCTGTAATTACACTTCCTGACGGCTCTGAACGTCAATTTGAAAACCCTGTTTCTACTCTTGATGTTGCTGCCGATATCGGCCCTGGTTTGGCAAAAGCCACCATTGCGGGTCGCGTAAATGGCGAACGTGTTGACGCGTGCGATTTAATCGAACAAGACGCAGCTTTAGAAATCATCACAGCAAAAGACGAAGTAGACGGCTTAGAGATCGTACGTCACTCTTGTGCGCACTTGCTCGGTCACGCAATCAAGCAACTGTACCCGCAAGCAAAAATGGCGATCGGTCCAACCATCGACAACGGTTTTTATTACGATATCGATATGGAAGAGTCTTTGACTGATGAAGACCTTGCCAAAATCGAAAAGCGTATGAAAGAGTTGGCTAAAACGAAATATCAAGTCGTTAAGAAAAAAGTCAGCTGGCAGGAAGCGCGCGATACGTTTGAGTCTCGTGGCGAACCTTACAAAATGGAAATCTTAGACGAGAACGTTGCCAAAGACGATCGTCCAGGGTTGTACCATCACGAAGAATACGTCGACATGTGTCGTGGACCTCACGTACCGCACATGGGTTTTTGTCAGCATTTTAAACTGATGAATGTAGCAGGCGCATATTGGCGTGGTAATAGCGACAACAAAATGCTGCAGCGCATTTACGGAACAGCTTTCCACGACAAAAAGGCGCTAAAAGCACACATTGTGCGTTTAGAAGAAGCGGCAAAACGCGATCACCGTAAAATCGGTAAGCACTTAGACCTATTCCACATGCAACAAGAAGCACCAGGCATGGTGTTCTGGCATCACAATGGTTGGTCCATTTTCCGCGATTTAGAAGTATTTGTACGTGAAAAACTAACAGAATACGATTATCAGGAAGTAAAAGGTCCACTGATGATGGACCGTGTATTGTGGGAACGTTCAGGACACTGGGATAAATATGGCGACGCTATGTTTACCACTCAGTCTGAGAACCGCGATTACGCCATCAAACCGATGAACTGTCCAGGTCATGTGCAGATCTTTAATCAAGGTCTTAAGTCATACCGTGATCTGCCGCTTCGCATGGCCGAATTTGGTTCATGTCACCGTAATGAACCTTCTGGTGCATTGCACGGCATTATGCGCGTACGTGGCTTTACACAGGACGATGCGCACATCTTCTGTACTGAAAGCCAGATTCAAGACGAAGTGACCTCTTGCATAAAAATGGTCTACGATACCTACAACACATTCGGTTTTGACAACATCGTTGTTAAGCTGTCAACACGTCCAGAAAAACGTGTAGGCTCGGATGAGATTTGGGACCGTTCTGAAGACGCTCTACAAGAATCTCTTAAAGCGATGGACATCCCTTTTGAAATTCAAGAAGGCGAGGGTGCATTTTACGGACCGAAAATTGAATTTACTTTGTATGATTGTCTCGATCGTGCATGGCAATGTGGTACAGTGCAGCTCGACTTCAATTTGCCGGGCCGTTTGGGCGCGTCATACGTAGACGAAAACAACGAACGTCAAGTTCCGGTGATGATTCACCGCGCAATTTTAGGTTCATTAGAGCGTTTTATCGGTATTTTGATCGAAGACTACGCAGGCTTCTTCCCAACCTGGTTAGCACCAGAACAGGCCGTGATTTTGAATATCACGCAAAAACAAGAAGCTTATGTAGCTGAAATAGCGAAAAAACTGCAAAAAAGTGGAATTAGAGCCAAAGCGGACTTGAGAAATGAGAAGATTGGCTTTAAAATCCGCGAACACACTTTGAAGCGTGTCCCGTACATGTTGGTTTGTGGTGACCAAGAAATGGAAGCCGGCGAAATCGCAGTACGTACTCGTAAAGGTAAAGATCTCGGTAAGTTTAAAGTGGATGATTTTATCTCATACATCCAAGACGAGATTGCTAGCCGTAAGCTCAATCTGGAGGAATAAGCTATTAAAGGCGGAAGACGTGGCCAAGCGCCAGTTAAGCAAAACCCACACCGTTTAAACGGTGAAATCCGTGGCGTTAAAGAAGTTCGTTTAACGGGTGCAGATGGTGAACCTGTAGGTATCGTTTCGATTCAAGAAGCGGTAGCAGCAGCCGAAGAAGCAGGAATGGATCTTGTAGAGATCAGTCCAAATGCGGAGCCACCTGTATGTCGCGTAATGGACTACGGCAAGTTCCTCTTTGAGAAGAGCAAAGCTGCTAAAGAGCAGAAGAAGAAGCAAAAGCAGATTCAGATTAAGGAAGTTAAATTCCGACCTGGAACTGATATTGGAGACTATCAGGTAAAACTACGCAACCTGACGCGTTTCCTAGAAGACGGCAACAAAGTGAAGGTAACAATTCGCTTCCGTGGCCGCGAAATGGCTCACCAAGAGATCGGTGTTGACGTTCTGAACCGTTTGAAAGTCGATACAGCAGAACTCGCTGTTGTAGAATCTTTCCCAACGCGTATAGAAGGTCGTCAGATGATCATGGTGTTGGCCCCCAAAAAGAAGTAACAAACGGCCTGCAAGTAGTATAGCCCTGCAGCTTTAAGTTGTAGGGTTTTATTCGCCCTAGTTACATGTTGTTTAATTAATCACAATGCGGAGTTATTCATCATGCCTAAGATGAAAACCAACAAAGGTGCTGCTAAGCGTTTTAAGAAAACTGCTGGTGGAATCAAATTTAAGCACGCTACAAAACGTCACATCCTGACCAAGCGTACGACTAAGAACAAGCGTCAGCTTCGTCCAAATGCAATCCTTCCTAAATGTGAAGTGGCTGCAGTTGTTCGTATGATGCCATACGCTTAATCTTTTTAGTTATCAATCGTTTAGTTTAGGAGAGACATAATGCCTCGCGTAAAACGTGGTGTACAAGCTCGTGCACGTCATAAGAAAGTTCTAAAACAAGCTAAAGGTTACTACGGAGCACGTTCACGTGTTTACCGCGTAGCTTTCCAAGCGGTTACTAAAGCGGGTCAATACGCTTACCGTGACCGTCGCAACAAGAAACGTCAATTCCGTCAACTGTGGATTGCACGTATCAATGCTGCAGCTCGTCAAAATGGTCTATCTTACAGCCGTTTCATCAACGGTCTTAAGAAAGCGTCTATCGAAATCGATCGTAAGATCCTTGCCGATATCGCTGTATTCGACAAAGCAGCATTTGCTGTTCTAGTTGAGAAGGCTAAAGCAGCTCTGTAATAGAACGCTTTAAGACTTTATAAAGGAGGCCTCGGCCTCCTTTTTTATTGCCTTGCATTTAGAATATAAAAGGCCCCACTTAGAAGCGGGGCAAAAATAAATCTATATTAGTAAGTTACACTCATACCGATAAAGTGTAGTCTGCCATCGAAATATCCAGCGTATCCCGCATTTCCACTAGGACCTTTACTTTGGTCAACTTCTACGCTTCCTAGATCTGCATATTCGTAATAGAAATCAATCAAGTAGTCGTTCACTTTGGTTGATGCACCAACCGAGTAGCGCCATTGTTCGCCCACAGGCAAGTCTGCATTTTGTTTCGATGGATCATCTTGCGGTGAGGTTTCGTAAGAGATGCCTGCTTTAAGGCGCCAATCACGATTAAGCTTATACTCCGTACCTAACGCAAAATGCCAAACGTCTTCCCAACCCCTAATTACAGAGGCGTCACCTCCTGCAACACTAACGGGCGTAGTATCCCATGCTGACCAATTGTGCCATTGTACTGACGCGAGTAAATCCCAATCAGAGTTTAGCGAATATGCCATTGAAATATCCGCAATTGCAGGGATTTCTAGTCCAATTGTGGCATCGACGCTACTGTTCAATGTTGTTGTGTCAATCTCATGTTCAATTGCAGAACGATAGC
The DNA here is from genome assembly GCF_016900875.1 of Vibrio ulleungensis. Classification (GTDB taxonomy): domain Bacteria; phylum Pseudomonadota; class Gammaproteobacteria; order Enterobacterales; family Vibrionaceae; genus Vibrio; species Vibrio ulleungensis. Next base: position 119,815 of record NZ_JAFEUM010000002.1, on the reverse strand, counting down.
TTAAGCCAAACTTCAGCCTTTCGCTATGCTGATAAAGGGCACCTAAATTATACCCAACAGCCCAGTCATCACCTTGCTCAAAGCTAGGGCCAGTCGCGTTCATTTCGTAAGATGCATAACTGAATTGCAAACCACCACCCAGTGACCATTTCTCTGACACCTGAACACTAACGCTGCTATTAAGCTGCAAGGTCATTAAGGTGATATCGTTTAACGCAAGCGCTGCACCCCAATCAGAACCATAATCGGCTGCCATGCCACCTTGCGAAGCCAACGCAATACCGCCATGCACGGTATCGCTAAGCTGCTTAACATAGTAAAGCCCTATTGTAGGCATAACTTCATGCGCGTTAGCATCGCCATTTGGTCCTATAGGATTGCTAGGGTCTTGTGTGTCGCTGTATTTCATTTCTAGATCCATCACTGACAAGTTACCAGTGAATAGACGGTCACCCATACCAGACATCGTAGCCGGGTTAGTAAACATTGCCGCCGCAGAGTCGGTATGAACACCGTCACCCGCACCTGCAGTACCTAAGTTAGAGTAGGTGGCTTCCGGTAAAAAGAAACCACTCGCATTAGCATTGCTAGAGATTAAAAGCGGAATAACAACGGCTAAATATTTTTTATTGTTTTTCATAAAGAGAATTAGTGCCTCGTGACGATAGATAAATTGGCTCTATGCTGTCACGTGGATTTACTGCAATACATAAATCCAACTTACGTTTGCATATAATTTTCATTTATATCGATCTAAGAACCATTTGTACTTCAGCTTACAAACACTGTCGATTGCCAGCGATTGAATCAGTGTTGCCTGATGAAGGATTTAATAATCTTGCCGACATAATGAAATTACTGGCATATACCTCATTAGTGTTTCATTGTGTAACATACTGATTAGATTGCATTTCAATGTCATATTCCCACTACTAAATTACGCTAGTCTGTTCAGCGCCGTACAAAGTACGGATTGATTTTTAGTAAAATGACTAGGAAAAATAATGAAAATTAAATGGATAGCTGCGTTGATTGCGGCAAATGTTGGCTTAATGGGTTGTAATGGCAGTTCTGGTGGTGACAATGGCGATGATCAAGATGGTGGTAATGAGATCACCACTTCACGCTTCACCGTTATTGATGGATATTTAGAAGACGCATTCATAAGCAGTTGCGCTAATAGCGTTGTGGATGATACATGTGTTAAACACGGCTGGACCGATAAAGAAGGTAACATTACCCTCCGAGACAATGCAGTTAAGCGCTATATCGTAGCAAATATCATTGGTGGTATTTCTTCAGACTCTGATACGACCGGTGTTAGTCCACGCAGCTATACAATGATTGCCGATACCAAAACTGGTGTCGTCACCCCGTTTACCACGTTAGCCTTAGTAAACGATATTACTATTGACGAGCTTGCCATTGATTTGGGTCTTGATGCAGAAGTCATTGGTGCTGATTACATTAAAAAGCAAGATAAGGCAGTACACTTACTTGCGCGTACCATGACTAAAGAGTTAGACGCTCAATTAGAGAACAACGATCCAGAGCAGCTTAAAAGCATTGCTGACGCAGTAAACGACAAAATCTCCGAGATAGATGACGAAACGGATCTCGATGAAATCGAAATTGACGTTGAAGTTGACGACTCTGGAGACATTCAAGTCGATGACGCCCCTCGAATTTCAACGGTTGAAGATTTCCTCGTAAGAGAAGAGTTATCATTTTCTTCTTTAAATCGTGCTTATTTGAGCGATGAAGGGGTATTTACTGGAATTTACGGCAATGACGGTATTTGGCGTGATTCGAACAGTGACGAATCACTCGGTTTCCGAATTACTGATGATTTGGTCACCATATATGATCTGGAATATCCACAAGATCAGGAAACAGATCGCTACATTTATGTATCAAACAAAATTGGATTATCGGTACCTGAAGCAGATGGCGACTTAACGCTGCACGCGACAGAGAACTACGATGTGAACAATAATGAGCATGTGGCTTACACCTTTACAGAAGAAGAGTTAGACGGTGCAACTTTGTATCAACTGCTTGATCGTTCAGATAATAGCGAAGCGGATCCTGTGCTATTGAAATGGGAGTTCAACTCAGGAGTTTTAAGTGTATTTGAAAACGATTCAACCTCTGAATCAGGAACGTACAGTGTTGAAAATGGATTGCTAAGCGTTGCTCTTGATTCTGCAATGCAACTTCAGATGACCAAGCTCGTTAACAACCGTGATTTGATGGTCGTTTACAGCGACTTTGGCAGCGACTTAGATTCGTATTCGATTTTTACTTATGATGCTGATTTTGCAGATAATATCTTAACACGTTGGCAAGGTGAGAACGCGGGACCTCAAGGTGAGCTACAGCAGTTTTTAGAATCTGGCAGATTGATGTACCACGCCAGTTTCAATACTAGTTTTTATCACGAAGAACTCATCTTCACGGGAACTTACGCAGACGGACAATTTACCTCTCCAGAGTTTCCGGACGAAGAAATGGACTATCGAATTGAGGGCATGAAGATTCATTTTGATGAGGACGAAACAGATACTTACCTTTTAATTACTGACGATACGGGACTTGCTGTAACGCTAGAGGGTGACCTTGGCGTGGTTACTCCAACAAACCTTGGACAATCTATGGTTTCATACACACAGGATGAGCTTATTGGGACCACACTCTATTATTTGGCCGATGACTCAACAAGTAAAACTCCATACCCTATGCTAGCAACGCTTTCATTTTCGGAGTATGACGTTGAAATCAGCGAACCTATGGTGCGCGATGGTGATTCAATGTCTGTGCCTTGGACGATCGAAAATGGCAAATTGCTTATTCAGCTGAGCGACGATGACCCATCTGACAACGATATTGTCCTTACTCGTAAATCTAAAGGGCAGAACGTAAGCATCGTTGAAGATTCTGGCCCACATAGAGAGTACTTCGCTGCGACGTTCGAAGAAGCTACTTTGGCCATTAACGTGTACCTAGATTGGAAAGACGCTATCGAGCGATAAATAGTTAGTAATTTTAGTACCGACGTAAGCCCTTGTTAAAACAATTAACAGGGGCTTTTTGTTGCTTAGGGATAACAGTCAAATGCAACAAAAAGAACGATTTAGACAAAGATCACTGGCCTTTTAATGCCATTCAAAGACATAATAGAACCCATAATTTAAGGAGTGAGGTGTTGTAATGAAAAATTGGATTGGCCTATTGTCGTTAGCGGTTCTTGCAGGTTGCAGTAGCGTAGGGGACGGTAAAGTAACGACTGAAAAAGTCACTCTAGACGCATTTGACACCATGCAAATTACAACACCCATTGACACCTATATTACGGTTAGCCCAGCACATACTAATGGCTTAGATATCGCTATTGACCAAAACTTACAGGGGCAGGTGAGTTACGAACTTACTGAGGGTATGTTAACCATTTCCTCAAAGGACAAAATAGAGCCTACCAGCGCAAGTATTTACGCTTCATCCGATACGTTTGATCATCTTGTGTTGGACAAACAAACCCGAGCATGGTTGGCAATACATCAGTTTGACGACTTTACTATTAGTATTAAAGGAACATCCGAACTTAACTTAAGCAAAGTTGAACTCGAAGATTTTACCATCGATGTAGCGGGACAAGCAGACTTCCATGCAAGAGGAATCGTTAAAAATCTAGTGATCACCATTTCAGGTTCCGGTGACCTAGACTTGAGTGGACTTAACAGTCACAAAGCGTCAGTCACCATAATCGGCAACGCCAACGTTATTTTAGGTACGGTAAACGATTTGGAAGTACAAATCTCTGGTAGTGGTGATGTGAAATACAAAACTGGCGCTCAAGCAATGGTTCAATCCTATATATCAGGCGCGGGTCAGGTCACAGCATACAAATAATTGCGAAAGGAATTAAGATGCAATATGACGTAAATTCAGTAAATGACTATCTCGACGCGTTGGAAAGCGATTGGCGCAAAGAAAAACTGCTGCAAGTTCGCACATTATTGATGGATTGTTTTCCTGAGCTGGAAGAGGGCATTAACTATAAAATGCTTTGTTACCGGTTTAATGATGAACCGGTATTTCATCTGAATGCACAGCAGAAATTTATTGGATTTTACGTCGGCGACATTGAAAAAATCGACCCAACAAACCAAATCGGCGAGCACTTTAATGTAGGAAAGGGGTGTGTTCGTATTAGCAAGACTAAGCAAGTTGTTGAAGGTCCTTTCAAAACGTTCGTATTGAACGCGACTGCCCATGTGAAGTCAGGCAAAGACCACAGTTGCTAAAGGACGGTTGCTAAATGTCCGTTGTTAAAAACAGGCTGCTAAGTAACAGATGGCCGCTGTGGTCGCATTGTAAAGTCGTAGATTACGCCTAATTGGGTAAAACTCTGTACAGGTTGCCTGAGTCTGTCGAGATATAGAGATAGTCATTAGGCGAGAGGCTAATATCTCGGATCCTTTCACCTAAATCTTCAAACAGTCGTAGCTCCTCCATAAGCCTTCCATCCACTTGTTTTATCACGCTCACATGCATTAGCTTTAGTGCCCCTGCAAGCCATTTACCGTCTAGATTTGGGTAGCGATCACCGGAATAAAAGAACAATGATCCCGGCGCGATTGATGGTGTATACACCAACTCTGGTTCTTGCATGCCAGGGGGGGAGGTGGGGTCTCCTACCGATATTGGCCCCCAATATTCTTTGCCTTGCGATACTTCCGGCCAGCCATAGTTCGACCCTAACGTGATTTTATTCACTTCGTCTCCGCCTCTGGGACCATGCTCAATTGCCCAAATCTGACCATCATTATCACGAGTGATACCTTGAGGGTTTCGATGGCCGTAACTGAATATTTCTGGAAGTGCCTGCTCGCTAAAAAAGTTTGATGCTGGGGGCTTGCCGTTGTGATCTAAACGAATAATCGTCCCATTGTGATTGGAAAGCTGCTGAGCTGCCTCACGCTCACCTCTTTCTCCTATGGTCATGTAAATATGTTGCTCATCGACGAGCAATCGACTTCCAAAATGTCTTCCACCACTGCCTTCCATTGACGCTGTAAAAAGTGTTGACCACCCGTTCTGCGGTTGCTGTGGGCTAAAAACGGCCAACGCCGTCGCTGCGCCATTATTATTGCTATTACCGTTTTTAGAACTACTGTACGTTAGGTATAACTTTTGGGGGGCAATTGGCGACAGAGAAAGATCAAGCAGTCCACCTTGGCCCGACGTGTAAATATGCTCCGGTACAGGGAGCGATTGATGCGTTTTTGTTGCCAAATCTATCAACAAAATACCACCATTGCGCTCAGTAACATACGCCTTGGTATCTGAAACGAACTCAACGCTCCAAGGCACCTTGAGTCCATCATAGACTTTTTCTAGTTGATACCCATAACTCGGCAACGCAACACTCATTGCTAATACGGCCAACGCACAGTTTTTCATTCACTTTCCCTTCCCATTAATTGATGCATAGATACGCCACAACGTTCTCTTAACTGCGTCCAGTACTCGACATGCTGTTGTAGGTTGGTTTTAAACCTCAGATAGTGCTCAGTGAGGTCCTCACTACCTTGTATTAATAGAATAGGGTGCTGATAGATTTCGAGCAAGGGGACCACTGAGTGATAATGCTGATTCAACTGAGAAAAATACGGCTGCAACCGCTTAACGTAAAGCTCTGAAAAAATGTTAAGCATGATGGTTATTTGTTCCGTCTGTCTTCCAGTGGAACAAAGCACATTTGAATCGTACTGCGTCAGCTGTTGGTTGATTTGCTCTAGCCATTGATTGGTAAAGTGCAGGGAATACAGTAGCTCACCGATATGCCGGTTTTTCTCTAGTTGCTCTTGATAGGCAACGACCGTGAACTGAAGCGGCAAGTCTTTCAGTTCATACCCAATGATTAACTCGTCCAACACCTTAGCAAGATCGCGATAAAACTGATTAGCAGGCGTACTATCAATCGATAACCACTGTTCACTGTAGCGTTGTTTATGACCCGCTTCGGAGTAAAACAAGGCATTATTAATATGCATCGGTAACTGTTTCCATTTTTCGTTAACAATATTCTTAAGTTTGTTCGTCAGCTCTGGCGTCAGGTCGCGCCCCTTAATGCACCTTTCTAGGCCAATGAGAACATTGACTTGATAGTCGAGATTCCGAAATGGATCTTGTACTTTTCCTAAAGCGTCATTGTGCAGGTACACCATTTCGAGCAAATCGCATTTTCGTAACTGAGTTGACTCAACAATACCAATGGTTAACCGCTCTACCGGTTGATAGAACGTCCGTCTGCTCGGTGAGATAAATGGCTTGAATTCCCATTCGATGATTTGAGCGTTTTGAACGCGCGCTATTCTTTGTAAATAGTCTTTAAGGTCATTCTGTGGCGACTTTTGAACAAGATTAATCACGAGAAGGGCGACAGGCACAACAAATGCTGCGAGGATCATAGCGAATAACAGTTTCTGTTTATTTTTCACCTTTTCCCCCGTTCTAAATCTGACGTTTGTATGAGTATACGCAAGCATCCAATGTACAGTTCAATTATCATCACTGCTGAGCGATTAATGCGCATTTGTGTGTTTGAAAACCCTTATATTTACCGTGAATAACCAATTCTTATCATTAGCCTTTGAATCCGCATATAAATTTTCGTTAAACCCTGATTTCGGTTTGGATTTCCAGATGTCTTTCGTTACTATGTAGGGCTATATAAAAACCCAGATTCCGTCAGGGATCACTACCCAAAACTTGACCAACGCTTAGATTTGGTTAACTGAGGAAACGATGCAACATCTACAAGAGATTATTGCTAATGCGAACACTGCGATTGAAAGCGCAGACTCGTTAGTCGCACTGGATGAAGTGCGCGTACAGTACCTAGGCAAAAAAGGTGAGCTAACGGCTCAGCTACAAAGCTTGGGTAAATTACCACCAGAAGAGCGCCGTACAGCCGGTCAAGAGATCAACAAAGCAAAAGGTGTCGTACAGCAAGCCATTGCCGCTCGTAAAGACGCTTTGCAGCGCGCCGAGTTAGAAGCAAAACTTGCCGCAGAAACCATTGACGTAACCTTACCTGGTCGTCGTATTGAAAATGGTGGACTTCACCCAGTGACTCGTACCGTCGAACGTATTGAGCAATTTTTCGGTGAGTTAGGCTTTCAAACTGAATCTGGTCCAGAAATCGAAGATGCATTCCACAACTTCGATGCACTCAATATCGCAGAAGATCATCCGGCACGTACCGATCACGATACTTTTTTCTTCAATCCTGATCTTATGCTTCGTACGCATACCTCTGGTGTGCAAATTCGTACGATGGAAAACGGCAAGCCTCCGTTCCGTTTTATTGCACCAGGCCGAGTATATCGTAACGATTACGACCAAACACATACACCAATGTTCCATCAAGTAGAAGGTATGTTGGTAGACGAAAACGTCAACTTTGCACAGCTAAAAGGCATCCTAAATGACTTTTTGTGTAATTTCTTCGAAGAAGAAGTTGAGATTCGATTCCGTCCTTCTTACTTCCCATTTACTGAGCCTTCAGCAGAAGTTGATGTAAAAGGGAAAAACGGTAAATGGCTAGAGGTCCTTGGCTGTGGCATGGTTCACCCGAACGTATTGCGCAGTGTAGGCATCGACGCTGAGAAATACTCTGGTTTTGCATTCGGAATGGGTGTAGAGCGTTTAACCATGCTTCGTTATGGTGTAAACGATCTGCGTGCATTCTTCGAAAACGATCTTCGTTTCCTTAAACAATTCAAGTAATCCAGAGGGTTCATCACAATGAAATTCAGCGAATTATGGCTTCGTGAGTGGGTAAACCCTTCAGTATCTACTGACGAACTTACACACCAAATTACTATGGCCGGTCTAGAAGTAGACGATGTATTACCTGTTGCTGGCACTTTTACCGGCGTTAAAGTTGGTAAAGTTGTCGAATGCGGTCAACATCCGGACGCCGATAAACTTCGAGTAACAAAAATCGATGTGGGTGAGGAAGAACTTCTCGACATCGTCTGTGGCGCACCAAACTGTCGTCAAGGAATCAAAGTGGCGGTTGCCACTGTCGGGGCAGTCTTGCCTGGCGATTTCAAAATTAAGAAAGCAAAACTTCGCGGCCAACCTTCACACGGTATGCTTTGCTCTTTCAGTGAGCTCGGCATTGACGTTGAATCAGACGGTATCATGGAGCTAAGCGACACTGCAGAGATCGGTAAAGATTTCCGTGATTTTCTTGAGCTTAACGACGTGACGGTCGACGTTGACCTAACCGCAAACCGTGCTGACTGCTTCAGTATTCGCGGACTGGCCCGTGAAGTCGGCGTGTTAAACCGTGCAGATGTGACAGAGCCTGCTTTTGAAAACGCGGCTAACACCCTTCAAAACACTATTGAAATCGATGTACAAGCGCCTGCAGCTTGCCCACGTTATCTTGGCCGAATCGTTAAGAATGTAAACGTGAAAGCGCAATCTCCACTGTGGATGCAAGAAAAACTGCGCCGTTGTGGCATTCGTTCTATTGATGCAGTCGTTGACATCACAAACTACGTATTGCTTGAGCAAGGCCACCCAATGCACGCATTTGATCTTTCTAAGATTGAAGGTGGCGTTGTTGTGCGTATGGCTGAGCAAGATGAAAAACTGACTCTGCTTGATGGCAACGAAGCCAAACTGTCTAGCGATACACTCGTCATTGCCGACCACAACAAAGCGCTTGCTATTGCGGGTATTTTTGGTGGTGAGCATTCGGGGGTTACGACTGACACTCAAGACATTCTGTTAGAAGCCGCATTCTTTGCACCAGATCATATTCGTGGCCGAGCACGCAAATATGGACTGCACACTGACGCCTCTATGCGTTACGAACGTGGTGTTGATTACTCGCTACAGTATAAAGCAATGGAGCGTGCTACTCAGCTATTGGTTGATATTTGCGGCGGTGAAGTTGCGCCAATCGTAGCGGCTGAATCTGACGCAGAACTACCAAAACCTAATAAAGTTGCACTGCGACGTGAAAAGCTTGATAGCCTCCTAGGCCATCATATTGCTGACACCGACGTAGTTGAAATACTAGAGCGTCTTGGTCTAACTGTTTCAACGACCGATACAGGTTGGAGTGCTATCGCACCGACTTGGCGTTTTGATATCGCTATCGAACAGGATTTAATTGAAGAAGTCGGCCGTATCTACGGTTATGACAACATTCCTAATCAACATCCCGTTGCAGCGCTAACAATGCACAACCACGTTGAAGCCGACATGCCGCTTAAGCGCGTGCGTAACTTATTGGTCGATCGCGGTTATCAAGAAGCGATCACCTACAGTTTTGTCGAGCCTGAGCAGCAAAAATTAGTTGTTCCTGGTGTTGAGCCATTGGTACTGCCTTTCCCAATCTCGGCAGATATGTCCGCGATGCGTCTTGGTCTTATTCAAGGACTACTTAATACCGTTGTCCACAATCAAAAACGCCAGCAACCGCGCGTTCGTTTGTTTGAATACGGATTACGATTTGTTCCGTCGGAGCAGGCTGAAAATGGCATGCAACAGGAGCCAATGCTCGCGGGTGTTATCGCAGGTACTCGTGGTGAAGAACATTGGGACATCGAAACCAACTCTGTTGATTTCTTTGACTTGAAAGGTGACCTTGAGGCTGTTTTAGAATTGACCGCTAACGAGAAAGCGTATTCATTCGCGCCAACCAGTCACCCAGCTTTACACCCAGGTCAATGTGCAGCAATCATCGTAGATGGCCAGGAAGTCGGTGTAATTGGTACTGTTCATCCAGAGCTTGAGCGTAAGTTTGGTCTTAATGGCCGTACTATCGTTTTCGAAATCGAATGGTCAGCAATTAACACTAAGGTGATCCCAGAAGCCGTGCAACTGTCTAAGTTCCCTGCTAACCGTCGTGACATTGCTGTTGTTGTCGATGACTCTGTTGCATCAGGTGACATTGTTAAAGCGTGTCTAGAAAATGGTGGCGAGTTCTTGGTCGATGCCAAACTCTTTGACGTGTACGTCGGCAAAGGGGTAGAAGAGGGTAAGAAGAGCCTTGCAATCGCTTTAACACTGCAATCTGTAGAGCGCACCCTTGAAGACTCTGATATTGCTGGTGCGGTTAACTCCATCGTTACGCACATCTCTGAGTCATTTGGTGCATCACTACGCGATTAGTAGTTAAAACTAATAGCCCAAGTGACTGAATATAAAGCAGAAGAGGCCCTATAGGGCCTCTTTTTTATTGGGCAAATGACAATTTAGTGTCAATTGTCACAACTCGGGCACTGAATGGATATTCCGTTATATACCACTACAGCAGTCATTTTCACTATCATTGGGTGGCCAATGCGGTAATTCCTCTATTGCTGTACAAAAAATAAGTAATTACAAGGTAAGTCACTAATCTAGTTGACAATTTTATTGCGAAAAATATTGGCGAAATTCATTTGTATGGCATACACTTTCTAAAAAGTCGCAATATGTGATTGATAGCAGTAGTGATTTTGACAGTAGCGCTTCTTAAACAAGAGTGTCTGTTCTCAGTATCCACTGCAGCTACAAGATGGTCGAATGTTAACGTTGAGGAATGTTATATGGCGCTCACTAAGGCTGATTTAGCCGAATACCTGTTTGAGAACGTAGGATTAAGCAAACGGGATGCAAAGGATACTGTAGAAGAATTTTTCGAAGAGATTCGTTGCGCGCTAGAGAATGGCGAACAAGTGAAATTGTCTGGATTTGGTAATTTTGACTTGCGAGACAAAAATGAACGTCCAGGACGTAACCCAAAAACTGGGGAAGATATTCCAATTTCCGCAAGAAGGGTTGTTACTTTCCGTCCAGGTCAAAAACTAAAATCTAGAGTAGAAAGCTTAAAAAAATAGCTTTAAGCTCTTCAATAAAAAGGTCACTACGGTGGCCTTTTTTAATCATCGCAAAAAATAAGAAGGGTGCAATGAAGGAACAACAAGACCACGACTTTTGGCATCAAAAGTGGGCGTCCAATAAAATTGGTTTTCACCAAATTGAGGTAAACCCTCACTTAGAAAAGCACTGGTTTAAAATAGCCCCCACAAAAGAGCAATCAGTTCTCGTCCCATTGTGTGGTAAAAGCGAAGACCTCATTTGGTTATCACGATTTCATAATAACGTTATCGGCTGTGAATTGAGCGACATTGCGGTTAAGAGTTTTTTTGCGGAACATTTATATACACCAACCGTCATTACCTTAGACTCATCACACTCGCTATATGAGTTTGACGAGATTTCTATCTACGTGGGCGACATTTTTACAGCACCATTAACACCAGTAGACAGAATATACGATCGCGCGGCGCTTATAGCGCTTCCTGAAACGCTTCGTATTGATTACTCAAAACGCATGGACCAGCTATTGGTAAGTGGCGGGAAAATGTTACTCATTACCTTGAGTTACCCACAACACGAAAAGCAAGGCCCTCCATTTTCGGTAGAGCGCCAAGAAATAGAACGACTGTTTAGTGACTATACCATCACTTTGATTGACAGTGATGAGAGTGAATTTGTGCAGCAGAAAGCTAAATCGGGTGTTTCACGTTTTAGTGAACAAGTGTGGTTGTTAGAAAAGCCATGAGTAAAAGGCCCGAGAGTGTCACTCTCGGGCTTTTTGTTTTATTGGCTAACAGTTAGTATTCTATTTCTACTCGGCTTGCAGCCAATTTCGCAGCATCAACGGCCTGTTCAATACCCTTAGCACGACTGATAGCAACGCCAAGTCTGCGTCTGCCATTAATATTGGGTTTACCAAATAAGCGTAATTGGGTTGATGGAACTGCAAGCGCGTTTTCCAATCCGTTATAGCGCAAGTTTTCTGATGTACCTTGCCCCAATATTACCGCAGAAGCCGAAGGGCCATATTGAACGATGTCGCCAATAGGGAAACCAGAGAACGCGCGTACATGCAGAGCAAATTCAGACAACTCTTGAGAGGCTAACGTCACTAAGCCAGTGTCATGCGGGCGAGGAGAGACCTCATTAAAAATAACTTTATCACCTTTAATAAACAGCTCCACACCAAACAGTCCATAGCCACCCAAGGCGCTAACAATGGCGCCAGCCACTCTCTCAGACTCTGCTTTAGCTGCTGATGACATTTGCTGCGGCTGCCATGACTCTCGATAGTCTCCGTCTTCTTGACGGTGGCCAATAGGTGCACAAAAGTGAATTCCATCGCAAGCGCTTACCGTAAGAAGTGTGATTTCATAATCAAAATCGATGAACCCTTCGACAATCACACGACCTGCACCTGCACGGCCTCCGCCTTGAGCGTATTGCCAAGCCGCATCGATATCGTCAACAGACTTAATTACGCTTTGGCCTTTGCCTGACGAACTCATTACTGGCTTAACTACGCAAGGGACACCAACGTCGGCAACGGCGGCGTAAAAACTTTCGACGGTATCTGCAAACTGATAAGGAGAGGTTGGCAGTTTAAGCTCCTCTGCAGCAAGTCGGCGAATACCTTCGCGGTTCATGGTTAGCTTAGTAGCATTTGCTTTAGGTACGACGGTAAACCCCTCGCTTTCGAGATCTACCAGCGTATCAGTCGCTATCGCTTCAACTTCAGGAACAATATAAGCAGGTTGCTCTTTCTCTACCAACGTACGTATCGCGTTGCCATCTAGCATGTCCAAGACTTCTGCTTGATGGGCCACTTGCATAGCCGGTGCGTGTGCATAACTGTCACAAGCAATGACGTAGTATCCCAAACGTTGGCACTCTATAGCCACTTCCTTACCTAATTCTCCCGATCCAAGCAGTAAGACTTTTGTTGCGGATACCGATGTTGCCGAGCCAATCATATACACCTCAAATGGTTGTAGAAATTTTCCCTCGCATGATACGGATTTTTACTCTAGACGCAATCGTTTGCTTGTAAACAAAAAATAAAGGCTGCTTATTTTAAGCAGCCTCAGACGTTTAGGTGCTACCAACTAGATATTGGTATAGATAAGAGGGATGTCTGGGTCAATCACGTCTAACGTAGCTTGTGTATCAGCAAGATGCGAAATCGCGCCACCACTAGCTTCAACTAGCGCTACCGATTGGATATCACTAAATTGAAACCCGTGAATTAGAACTTGTGAAAGCGCAACCTGCAATGGTGGCAGAGAAGGGTTAAAGGCAGCATTTTCTGCATAAGAGCCAATGAAAACTTTACCGTTGGCTAACTCAATTGCGATACCGCTATGATCACCCGTATAAGGGGCATGGCTCATATTTGCCGCATCAACCGCGCGCTGTAACAGTGGGTGTTGTTGGTCCAGAGAATAATCATGAGACGTTGGGTGCATTAACCCCTCGGTAACATCAAGATCTTTTGGCCCAAATGAATCGGGTAAATAATAATGAAGAGGTTGGGGAGCGTGATCCGGTAATTGAATGTCAAACTCACTTGCACAATCAAGCTCATTCATGAACTGGCGACAGTGACCGCATGGACTGTAGTTAATGGTGATATTGGTTATTGCCGTTTCGCCTTTTATCCAAGCATGGCTAATAGCGGACTGCTCTGCGTGAACCGTTTGACCTAACTGTGCTCCGGTAAATTCCATATTGGCGCCAAAATACAATTTACCAGATTTACCCGTCACGATGGCCCCCACATTAAACTTTGAGATGGGTGTGTAAGAAAAAGAGGCTGCCAATGGCAACAAGGCCAACTTTAATTGCGACTCATCCAATCCGGATGCATCGGAAAGGGCTTTAACACTCTGTTTGGCAATTGTGGCATCAAAACCAGGCGCCGTCATTAGGTCACGGACCGGTTGTTGTAGAGCGTTGGGTAACGCTTGGATTATCATTTCTCTTTGAGAGTGCATAGTAAACCTTAAAGGATCGTCGTTTTGGTCAATCATAAGCCATCACAATGCATTTAATGGCGATCATTTTTGTGAATCTAGTGTCGCTTCACAATGTAATTGATTACATGATTGAGTGTAGCGCAACGGTAAATACTAGCGGAGCTAGAATTGAGGTAAAAACACCGCAAAGCACCAGTGCAAGGGAGCTAAACGCAGCATCTTGTTGCGACTTTTCAAAACAGGTAGCGGTCCCTAGCGCATGAGATACCGTCCCCATAGTTAAGCCCTTAGCTATCGGGTGAGTTATGTTTAATGCGCTAAAAATAGGGTAGGCGAATAGCGCACCGACAATCCCTGCTAATAGTACTAATATCGCAGCAATCGCTGGGACACCGCCAAATTGCTCGGCAATTTCCATTGAGATCGCTGTGGTGACAGATTTCCCTAATATACTCGCAAGCAACGCCTCTTCAGCCCCCATAACGACCGCTAATCCTATTGCGCTGGCCATCGCAGCGAGTGAACCGACAAAACAGCAGGTAATGATCACTTTCCAATTCTGGCGTATGGCAGGCAGTTGCTCGTAGAGCGGGTAAGCCAAGGCTACAACTGCGGGCCCCAGTAAGTGGTTGAGCAGGTCGTTATTGTGATAATAGATGTGATAGGGGACATTAAACCAGAGCAGCAATGGAATGATAATGGCCATGCTCAACAGCAAAGGGTTGGCAAAAGGCGAGTTAATTTTACTGCATAACCAGCGAACAAAAAAATACACACCAACAGTGACAAATAGCCAAACCATTATTTTTTACCCACTAGAATTCGTTCTAAAAGTAGAGCCATAACTACCAATACAATTAATGACCCTCCAACAGTACTGATAATAATCATCCAAAAGTTATCGGCTAACGTATCCAGATGAACCATGACACCAACACTGACAGGAACAAACAGTAGAATCATATATTTGATCAACAATGAGGCAGACTTTTCCACCCACACTGGCTTTACCGCACCTGAAACCAGCAAACCAAACAGCAGAAGCAAGCCAATTACGCTGCCAGGTACCGCGAGGTGCAATACCTGCTGCAACGTATTGCCAATAAATAAGCACAGTACGATTAGTGCCGCAGAGGTAATGTATCGAAGGAGTATATTCACCTATAGCGCTCTTCAGTTTTCGAGTGATTCAATATAATGACTAACACTTTCGATAAGACCTCGCTTACTTTCGTCGCCATAGTACTGGTTGTATAGGGCCTCTAAATTGAATTTATAGTCCGGTAGTCGGTCGTAAAAATAGTCATAACAGTGCGCTTGCCATTGACGCTGCTCATCCGGCGACAATGTGTGCGGGTAGTGCCTAGCCCGATAATGAAACAGCAGCGGGGCGATCCTTGGATCGTCAAATTCAATATCTAGCACTGCCAACTGCTCGGGGGAAGAATGACGAATGATGTCCATTGCAGAGCGCGCCGCAGGGCTAAAAAAGCCGTCATAGAGCTTACTTTCAACGTCCGATTTTTCTGGGTACTCTTGCTGCTGGCTAAACACCCACAATAGTTTCTCTTTTATATCGTGATTACTACGAACCACCTCAAGATGTTGCAGACACAGGGCGCGATCGATGCCCAATCTTTCTGCCGCCTCTGGTGTGAGCGTTTTAGGCGGAGCCAGAATTGGGCACTTATTGAGGTGGATCACTTTTACCGGAACAGGTAGATCGCTCCCCAGCTCGGAACGCTTGGTGTATAAGCGAGTCATTATCTCGTCTTCATTTAGCGTAAGCAGTGGCTCGGGATCGTGCGCAAGGTCTACGACGATTAATGCGTTTTTATTGGTCGGGTGCCACGCTATAGGCACCACCCAACTGGTATAGCCTCTTTCACTGCCAAACATTCCCGATACGTGGACCAGTGGGGTCTGTTTTACTACATCGACCAATTTGGTCAGTTCATTTTTTGAACGCAGCGACAGTAAGTAATCGAACATTTTGGGTTGAGCTGCGCGAACAATTTTAGCAAGCTCAATCGTTGCAATAACGTCCGCCATTGCGTCGTGCGCATTTTCATGTTCTATGCCATTAGCGGCAGAAAGGTGTTCAAGTTTAAAACTGGGTAAACCATCGTCGTTTTCAGGCCAATTTATTCCTTCGGGGCGTAGGGCATGTACAGCGCGCATCACATCCAACAAATCCCACCGGGAATTACCGTTTTGCCAGCTCCAACCATAAGGATCAATGAAGTTTCGATAGCAGGTATAACGTGTAACTTCGTCATCAAAGCGGACATTGTTATAACCTAAGCTGATGGTGTCTGGCTTAGACAACTCATTATGAATTTTATCGATAAACTCTGGCTCAGGTAAACCTTCACGGCGCGCTTTTTGGGGTGTGATTTTGGTTAACAATACCGCTTCAGGGCTAGGAAGGTAATCCGTGGGTGGCTGACAGTAAATAACCAGTGGCTCACCAATAATATTGAGCTCAGCATCGCAGCGAACTCCTGCAAATTGAGAAGGCCTATCTGTGGCTGGGTTTACACCCCAAGTCTCGTAATCAAAAAAGAAAAACGTTTTTCCGCTGCTCATAACATCAAGCCAGTATTAGATTTTCTTTATTACAGCACCTTCTATTTTTCAAAGCAATTCAAAGTCAAAGCTTAAGACACTTTTGAGCTTTAAAAACAAAAAAAGCCAGCCTCGGGAGGCTGGCTTGATTAAAAAAGTTACAATTTATGCGTTAGCAGATTCAAGCTCTGTCGGTGAGTCTTCTTGCTTAAGAACTTTACTGGTAATGGTACCCGCTGTCATTGCGCCTGATACATTCAGTGCAGTACGAGCCATGTCGATCAGAGGCTCAATAGAGATAAGCAGCGCCGCTATCGTCACAGGAAGGCCCATGGCTGGCAAAACGATAAGCGCTGCAAAGGTAGCACCGCCACCCACACCAGCGATGCCAAATGAGCTGATCATAATGATAGCAACAAGAGAGGTAATAAAACCTATGTCCATTGGATTAATGCCTACCGTTGGAGCAACCATAACCGCGAGCATAGCAGGGTAGATACCAGCGCACCCATTTTGACCAATAGTCGCTCCAAAGGATGCTGAAAGATTTGCAATCGCTGGCGGAACCTTCAACTTGGTGATTTGCGCTTCCACGTTAAGAGGAATAGTTGCCGCCGAGCTTCGAGATGTAAACGCGAAGGTCAACACAGGCCAAATCTTTTTGAAATATTCTTTTGGACTAACACCGAAAAAGGATACCAACAGACCGTGTACTACAAACATAAGACCAATTGCTACGTAGCTCGCTACAATAAAGCCTAATAGGTTTAGAATATCGGTGGCTGACGATGTCGCCACCACTTTAGTCATTAGTCCAGCAATACCATAAGGCGTAAGCGCCATGATCATTTTCACCAAGCGCATAACAATTGACTGAATGGCTTCGACAAAAGTACGAATTGGTGTTTCTAGCTCTTCCTTCTCTTGCATTACTTTGCGCGCAGCAATGCCCACAAGTATGCCAAAAATGACTACCGCAATAATGGATGTTGAGCGTGCACCGGTTAAGTCATTAAATGGATTGGTAGGAATAAAGCTTAGTAGCATTTGTGGAATGCTGAGGTCGCTCACACGATCTGCACGGCTCTCTAATAGCGCGATTCGAGCAGTTTCGCGACTGCCTTCTACCAGTCCTTCAGCCGTTAGACCAAAGGCCTGTGTAACTGCGATCCCTATCAATGCTGAGATGGCTGTCGTTACCATCAGCACACCAATAGTTAATCCACTGATTTTGCCAAGAGAGCCAGAGTTATCCAGCTTCACCACCGCTGAAATCATAGACACGAGAACCAATGGCATGATAACCATTTTTAGTAGGCCAACATAACCGTTGCCGACCACATTAGTCCAGTCGATAGTCTCTTTAATGATGGCGGCTGAATCGCTATAAACTAGCTGAAGCACCAAGCCAAAACCGCTGCCTAAAATGAGTCCGGTTAGAACAAGGAAAGAGAGTGTGCGCTCTTGGCGCTGCTGCTTAAATAAGAAAGCGAGCAATGCAGCAAATACCGCTAAGTTTGCGATGACAGCAACTGACATAATGAGTTCCTATATTATTGGAGTTTTAAAATCAACCGACTAAACGTCTCTATATTGAGAACGGCAGCATACAGTGTCTATTTAATCTCTCTAAATGCCTTTTTCTTCTTAATCATAACCGCAAACTATATCCGTAACATTTGTAATGATATCGATGCAAAAACACACACTATTAGGGAGTTACCGCCCGCCCGCGCTTAACAATTGAACAAAGAAAAAATTTCGATTAACAGGCTTGAAGTGGCTCTCAAAAAAAAATGTTCAATTCAACCTAGAGAGCTATATCGGTTATGATCGAAAAATCAGCGTCGATCGTTGGGCTTTGAAACTTTGAGACTGGTTTTGGTAACTCAGTCATCGTTTGCAATCGACAAATCGAAGTTAACCATCATCAGAAACAAGGAGTGCGGTAGAATGCCGTTGTTTTCTCAAAGTTTTTTACATGACACCCTCGAAAATCACAGACTTACGGGCCGTGACACTGTCACTGAGAAGTCCATCACGTTAGACAATTTGACCAACGTCAGTCTACTGGAAAGCGGCTATCTGCTTATTGAACCAGCACTGATGACGCCAGATACTAAACATATTGTTATTTCTAGTGGTGTACACGGTGACGAAACTGCGCCAATGGAATCAGTCAATCAACTCGTTACTGAAATCTTAAGTGGGAAAATAGAATCAAAACATCGTTTGCTGGTGTTTTTTGGCCACCCAGAAGCGACGCTCAGTCATTCAAGGTTTGTAGTGGAAAACTTAAATAGACTGTTTGGCGACGCACCCGATTATTCTAATAAAGAGACGGCTATTGCGTTGCGCATAAAGCAGCACATTGATGCCTTTTTCGCTGGCACTGATCCCGCAACACGCTGGCACTTCGATTTGCATTGCGCAATCCGCGGCTCTAAACATTATACCTTTGCGGTGAGTCCAAAAACGTTAAACCCCACTAGGAGTCAGGCGCTGGTTGAATTTATGGACGCAGCTAAACTAGAAGCCGTACTCTTATCTAACTCCCCAAGCCCAACTTGCAGTTGGTATTCGGCGGAAAATCACAGCGCACAAGCAGTGACGGTAGAGTTGGGGCAAGTGGCACCTTTATGGCAAAATGATTTGGCTCGGATCCAACCATTTTTTGATGCGCTCACGTGCCTCATCACAGATCGTCCTTTACCGCCACAACCTCAATCCATCATCACTTATCGAGTCAATAGAACCATCACTCGCCACTTTGAAAACTTCCAGTTTAACTTTGCTAAAGATGTAGAAAACTTTACGTCATTTGAGTTAGGCGATGTCCTTGGGCATGACGGCGAGCAGATTTTGACCACCAAAGTGGCGCACGAAGCGGTTGTGTTCCCAAACCCTAATGTCGTTGTAGGTCAAAGAGCCGCATTAATGGTCTGTAAAGTCGCCACAAGATATGAGAATCAGCAGTTAGTCTACGATGCATAACGCTAAGGCTATTAGATTAAGAGCATTGGATTAAGACCATTGCATTGAGACCGTCGCACCGAGTCACGGTGCAACAAAAAAAGGCGCTATTGATAGCGCCTTTATTATACGTATAGAACACGCCTTAGTTTTCGGCTAAAAACACCAGTAGTGCGTCCATCGTTTCATCAAAATACGGATTCCAACTGAGCCGCGCCCTTTGTGCTGTCTCATCACCTAATCCATAAGCACCAAACCACACATTATTCGACAATTCACAAGGCGTTGCTGACGTTTCAGGCTGCTGCTCAAAACAGAACCGGATTTCACCGTTTTTGTTGTAAACCGTATTTTCTGGAGAGAAAAGTGGCGATAAATGACTGCCACTGAATATCTGCTGCTTTGGCAGATCCATGGAATACTGGGTTATACGTGTATCGGCATAAGCTGTCTCACCAAACCAGAGAGCACGGCTGTTTGGGTGAGTAAAGTTCATTTGAAACGCGTCGACAGCATATTGAGAATCAATGGTTTCGTCTGCCTCGCTTAAAATCATAAAGGTAGGCAGCGAGACCTGCTTATTTTCTATGTGACTTTTAACCTGCTTAGTACTTTGATAATAAGTAGCAGCACCATGCATTGAAAATGACGAGTAACGGGTATGATTGGATTCTAACTCTTGATCTACCCAATCGCTAAACCACTTCGCATAGGGCGTGTATTTAGCCATTGGATCGCGCGGATGATAAGCGGTAGAGACCAAAATCAACCCTTCAACGTCATCGGAGTGAGACGCTGCATAATGCGTGACTAAGTTTGTTCCTGTCGAAAAACCACCAAGCCAAACTTTATCGACTTGATTTTGCAGCAGTTGAGTATGATGTTCGACGATTTCGTTCCAGTCTTCCAACTCAACCAATTGAAGATCGGCGGGCTTGGAGCCATGACCTGGTAGCAATATAGCTCGCACTAAGTAGCCTTGTTCCGCCAGTACAGGGGCCATATCGACAAAGGAGTAGGGCGAGTCAGACAGACCATGAACAAGCAATATACCTTCACCGTTAGGATTGCTAGGTACTATTTCGAACGGCATAACTGCATCGAGTTCTTTTTGCTGATTATCGCTGACAAAATGTCTATGTTCGATTAGCCATTGCTCTGTTTCGGCTAGATACTGATCGAATGTTGCTTGCTTGTACGGTGCGATGTTGTCATTGGCTATATACACAGGATCCGTTGTTTGAGAACAGCCAACAAGTAAAGTAGCGAGTGAAGCGGCAACGACTGTTGCTCGAAGGATAGTCATTTAAAGAGTCCTTTCTAAATGATAACGGCTTGAATAAGTGTAACTCATTCAAGCCGTTGCAGCATCAGAAGAAAGTCGTGTAATTAAACGAATCGAGTTAATTGGTAGTCATCGTCTCGCTTGCTACGATATTCTTTATCTTCTAAGTGAGCAATCGGTGCACCTTGATTGCTGTTTTCCATCAAGCTTACCCAGTATCTAACACCACCAAGATTATCGGCGCTTAGGGTTGTTTGAGTTTCTAATTGCAGGTCGGAAATTGTCACAAGACCATCAGCACCACGTCGTTTCCCAAGTGTTAACTCAAGGTGTGAGCCACTGTCATTTTTAAACACCAGCGCCTCAGGCGAATCTTTGTGGCCACCTAACGCGACAAACTGGCTCGGTTTTACAAGTCCACTTAAGCGACCATCCTTAAAGCACACCATAAGATTGCAGTAATAAACGTAGTAGCTCGCTACGTCTTGGTGAGAGCCCCCATCCAGTGGAAAGTTTTTATCCAAAAATGATTTCACAACATGTTGTTGGCAAGGTTTGGCTTTTTTAACTTCACGCAATTGCGGTGTCATAGGGTTCTCTGACAACGAGTTGGGAGAGTGTTCGTCATGGATTCGATGGGTCATAGTCATAGTGTGCTCCTGATGTTTTTACTTTTTTGCTGCTTCATTTGTAGACTACCTGTTTTTTGTATACAATTTCACAACAAAAATTTCACAGTGTGAATTTTACAAAAATGAAAAGTAAAAACTCTCTAGCTAGACAGACACATTTCTTGGGAACCAAGGTTAGAAATTTGCGCAAGCGTAATAATTTAACCATGGAGGACCTGTCCACTCGATGCGTACGGATCAATCCAGACTATGCGCCTTCGGTGTCCTACTTATCTATGATTGAGCGGGGCAAACGAATACCAAGTGCCGATATGCTAGAAGTTATTGCAGACGTGTTTCAAAAACCGTTTGAATGGTTTTTGGATGATGAGCCAGAAGAATCCGATATTACGCCTCACAAATCTGGTAAAGGCGGGCTCGCCGGAATCGCGTTAGAGCCTAGCTTTCTTTTTACTCCCGACATTCTTCAAAATGCTATCCCAGAATTACTGTCACAGGCAGGAATAGGTGGGCGACAGTTTGCTCAACTATTGATTCGAGCTCATCAAGAAAACAATCAAAATCATTTTCCTGACCTTGAGAAGCGAGCGGAAGAGATTGGTGGTAAACGATTACCGCTTAGCGTCGAAGACCTCATGGATATCGCAAAACAGTTAGGTGTGCGCATCCATTGGATCTCTGAGACACCGCGATCTATTCGTAATGAGTTGGGGATTGACGGAAAAGAGATCATAACCTCGCACTTTGAACCTCCAGGTCATATTTATCTAAACGATATGCTTAAGCAATTTCCTACAAGACTTAAATATGACCTTGCCGTATATATTGGGCATTGCGTTTTACACAACGAGCAAGGGGTGAAAACCAGTTTAAGAGTAGGGCATCACTCAAATTGGAACGATGCACAAAATCATAACCTCGATCTTAATGCTGCCGACATTCTAGATGCGTGGCGAGACTTTGAATCCAGTTTTTTTGCTGGTGCATTGCTGTGTCCAAAAGTACCTTTTCGACAATTGCTCGATAGAAATGGCTATGAAATCGCGAGTCATCAGTTAGCTCAGGTCTCACCGTCCGTGGCAATGAGAAGGATGACGGTAGTATCTCCTTACCCCAATTGGCACTACTTTGATGCTTATGGACCAGGCAAGCTAAAAGCCGTTTATCGTGGTAACGGTATTCCATTACCTTGGGGCAACATGCGACAAGTTGAAGATCCTTGTCGTCACTGGGCAGTCTTTCGCATGCTTTCAACTCCAAGTGATGGGACCTCAGCGCAAATCTCGGTGTTGGATGTTGCTGGACAACCTAGGATCTATTGTTGTGAATCCGTGTATATGCGAGATCCTGCAGGTAACAATAGAGTGTTATGTGCAGGACTGGATTTAAACCCTGCGATTGCAGCGCAAGGTATCGATAGCATCGAAATGGCACAACAACTCAAAGAGGCGTGTGTGTCTCATCAAGGTGAGGTGACAATCGCTCCCTCCATAAAAACCGCATTAAGCAAAGTATCTAAGATTCTAAATGTAGGGTGGATAGAAAGAGGCATTGAAAAACCCGCTCGAATCATCTGTTCGAGAGGAACCGTTTGTCCACGAGAGCCGAAATGCTACTAAAGTGGTAGATCGATTGGTCATTTGTTACACAACTTTGACGTGTAGGGGTGAAATTGTTAGGCGACTGTTTGCGTAAGCGCAATTTTTGAGCAGTTAAATCGACAGAGTTCAAGGATTTGGGATTGCTTCAAAAAAAACGCAATCTAATGGGGGTATAGTCAAGAAACCGCACAAATAGTATGACAATAATGCGGCTAATAATAACACTAGGAGAGACCCCCACATGCCCCACAATAAATATTCGCACCACCCAAGCAATCGTTTGCTTAAGAACACGATCGCTCTGGTTCTAGCTGGTGGTAAAGGTACACGTCTAAAAGGCTTGACCAAAGATGTAGCCAAACCTGCTGTTCCATTTGCGGGTAAGTACAAGATTATCGATTTCGCACTTTCTAACTGTTATCACTCTGGCATACGCTCGGTAGGCGTTCTTACCCAGTTTATGGCCCATAACCTCATTTTACATCTCCAGCGTGGTTGGCAATTCTCATCCAACGCACTGGGCGATGGTGTGCAGATTGTTCCAGCCCAACAACGTACTGGTAACGATTGGTACCGTGGAACGGCCGATGCGGTCTACCAAAACTTAGATTTGATCCGTCAAATGGACGCTGACCGTATTCTTATACTGGGCGGTGACCACATCTATAAGATGGATTATTCGCGCATGCTGAACTTCCACTCTGAAACCAATGCCGATGTAACTGTTGCGTGCATTAACAAACCTATTGAGCAAGCAAGTGCGTTTGGCGTAATGGCCATTGATGGTGAAGGTAATGTCATCGAGTTTCAAGAGAAACCGGCCAATCCTGCACCAAGTCCGACCGATCCAAGCCAGTCGCTAGTGTCTATGGGGATCTACATCTTTAATAAAGAAGTATTAGAGCGTGAACTCGTTGAAGCACTAAGAGATCCTGAGTATCAACATGATTTTGGCCATAACATCATTCCTGCAATCATTAAGCGTTTGAATGTACGTGGCTATGTGTTCAGTGCTCAAGGTCATCCATGTGAAACCGCGTATTGGCGTGATGTGGGCGATCTAGACGAATACTACGCAGCGAACATGGACATCTTGTCGCCTAAGCCTGAGTTAGACCTTTACGACCGTCACTGGCCTACATTGACAACACAGTCGCAGTTGCCAGGTGCCAAGTTTGTATTCAATGAGCCAGAACGCCGTGGGGCGGCGACTGACTCCGTATTGTCTGCAGGTACTATTGTTTCAGGCGCGACTATCGATCACTCTCTACTTTCTACCTCTGTTTATGTGGATGAAGGGTCTGTTGTTCGTGACTCGATACTTCTACCAGAAGTAGTCGTTGGTCAAAACTGTAAGCTAACGAAAGTTATTGTTGGTGAAGGCACAATACTTCCAGACGGTATTGTTATTGGTGACGATCTTGAACACGATGCTAAGTATTTTGAAGTGACCGCAAAAGGCGTTGTATTGGTAATGCCAAGTGATTTAGAAAACTACCAAGCTAAATAAACCAATCACTTTCTAACCAAATCATACAATTGGGAGCGAAATCGCTCTCAATTGTTTTTTTTGGCTGTTACACTTTAGTTGGCTAAAGTGACACAACATCGGAACGTGCATGTTTGAAATTGCAATACTATTTTTGGTACTGGTTGTTTTCTACCTTATCGTTAGAAGTAAAGTTCTAAAACGGTATGTAGCAGAAGAGTACCGCTATACAGCTCGAAAACGCTATTTTAGCGATGTAGAACATGCGCTTAATATCGCGTTACTCGAAGCGGTTGAAGACAAAGCTTTGGTGCAATCCAAGGTTGCGCTGTCCAGTATTGTTGTGCCGCAAGAGTCCAATGCTAAAAAACGTTCACGCGCCTATGCTAAAGCGCTAAAAGCAACTTTAGACTACGTCATCGTGGATAAACAAAGTGGGCAGGTAGTGTGTACCATCGTCATAGATGATGGTAAAAAGATCAGTCAACACAAAGCAGATCGGGAAAAAGCCATATTGGCCATCTGCCGTAGCGCCAATATTCCTGTGATTTCGTTAAATCAACAACACGCTTATCGCGTCTCGGCAATCAGCCGAAAACTATCGCCATACTTAAAACTAGAAACCGACACCAAAAGCGCCAAGTTTTGTCAAAAATGCGGTAGTCCGCTAGTAATTAGAACGGCAACACAAGGTGAGGTGGTTGGACGCCGCTTTTGGGTGTGCAGTCGAGCGCCAAACTGCAACTATATTGAAAATATTCTAGAGCACTAAAAACGCGTATCCAAAGTTACGAAAACACTTTGTCGTTCACCAAACGAAAACTCTCCAATCACATTAAACGTTTTATTGAATGTGTATTGAAATCCAGCCACCGGCGACCAGTCTGTCGCTAAGCTTTGCTCGACGTTAAATCGACCTTCTTCATCGGTATTGACTAAATCAATCAAATTCGCCAACTCACTAGGCAAATCTAAGTCTGAGATATTACCTGATAGGCTTTGTTGAATATCCTGATACTGTGCTCCGATCCAAGCTCTAATTGGAGTGCCATGATTGGTGAAGTCATAGCCAACACGTGGTGTCGCGACAAACGAATCTATACCGCCGTCAATCACGGTTAGGTTAGTCTTGGTGAAGCTAGCATCTACGAGCGTAAACCAGTTTCCGTGGCCACCAGCAAGGACAATACCACCTCCATACATATTCCCGTCGAGATCGAGCTTAAATGGAAGATCATTTATCTCTGGTTTAAGTATTGGAATGTCTATAGCCACATCTATGGTTGTTTGGGTATAGCCTTTGATTTTGCCGCCAATAGCGTAGAAATTAAGAAATGGAAACAACCACATATCGGCTCGAAGCGTCAAAACATCACTTTTTTGAAAGCTGTCTTTAGTCGTGATGCCTATTAAGTCCTCAGGCAATGGCCTGCCCAAAAACTTCAACCCATCAAAGCTAATGCTATCGACATTAATGCCTTGTTCAACATGCATATAGCCGATACTGATTCCAAACGCCTCAGGGAGCACATAGCCTAACGCCTCAGCATCCGATTTCCAGATAGGTAGCTCAAAGCCTTCGGCAAACGCCGCACTAGGTAGCGTTGCTGTCATCGCCAACAGAAAAATAGCGCGATTGTGCTTCATGTTTAAGCTCGCTTAGCTGCGTGGTGCAAATGGGTAGTTGACGCCGCCTTTTTCAAGTATGTCATCCATAATGTTGGCCATTCGTAAGGTGAATTCGTGACTGACACGATCACTCTGTAATTTACCCGCTTCAATACAGTGCTGCGCTTCTTCAATTTGATATTCAAACCCATTCTTTCGGTAAGGGGTATGACTCACTCTCTTTTCGCCATTCGCTGGGGTCAAAGTTGCGTGCTGAGCTTCCCAGAAATTGGCGTCTATAGAAATGCGGCCTTTGGTTCCGAAAATATTAAAAGTATTACTTAATTCGGAGACTAATGTGCAGGTAAACACACTGGTTGCACTACCATAGTCAAGCAATCCCGTAGTACGTTGATCCACATGAGTCGCACTTTTCTCAACCGAAGAATGCACCGCTAGTGGCGCTTTTTGCATCACAAATTCAGACATTGCAAGATTATAAATCCCTGTGTCCAACAAGGCTCCGCCGGCTAATTCGATGTTGTAGAGCCTGTTGTTTGGATCATTGGGAAAGACAAAGCCAAAGCTTGATTCTATAGTGACAACGTCACCTATAAGTCCCTCTGCGATCCAATCTCTTACCTGTTGCCACAGCGGCAGACAGCGGGTCCACAACGCTTCCATTAAAAAGGTATTTTGCTGTTGTGAAAGTGCGATGAGTTCCTTTGCTTGTTTCGCGGTGACACAAAGGGGTTTTTCACACAACACTGGCTTTTTCGCTAACAAGCAGCTTTTCACCAACTCAAAGTGAAATCGATGAGGGCTGGAAATGTAAACAGCGTCGATGTCGCTCGAATGAATTAGCGCATCGTACGAGTTATAAACGGTCGGGATGTTGTGTTGGTTGGCAAATTCTTGCGCTCGTTCAACACTTCGGCTAGCGACACCATAAACCACACCATTATTTACAGCTTCAAAGGCTTGTGCAAAACGGTTAGCTATATTGCCCGGAGCAAGGATACCCCAGCGAAAAGGTCCATTTTTCATCATCACTTCCTGTTATCGTACGTTTTCTTGGCTGTCTGCCAAATCTTTTAACGGCAGCCAATCCACACGAACACCGGCTTGCATGAACATTTCTTGGCTAATTTTAATTTTATCGCCCCAGCGGGACATAAAATCTTCGGTTTGCTCTGGACAGTGCACGCATGCAATACCTGTTTGAATTATTTTTGCCGCGCAGTTTGGACAGGGGAAATGAGTCACCCATATTTCGCAGCCTTCTAAATCGCGTTTTGCGAATAAGATGGCGTTTTCTTCTGCGTGCAATGTCTTGAGGTATTTTAGCTCTCGTTCGTCGGTTTCAGCACTATCGGAAATACCGTGAGGGTAGCCATTGAAACCAACCGAGACGATACGGTTGTTCTTAGTGATCACCGCACCAACTTGAGTCGAGGGGTCTTTACTCCATGAGCCAACAAGCTCGGCCATCTGGAAAAAGCGTTTAGACCATTTTGAAATCATTGTACGCGTATCCTTAATCTGAAAGTATAGAAAACATCAGGTTAAGTAAGCCTATGGCGTACAACATAAAATGTCTAGTGATTCTGGTTTAGGCGAGACTAGAATCTGCATTAGTCACTTAGCAGCTGTTCTTTTTTACAGGTGCGCACGTTATATCCGTTTCTACCCTGATTCTTGATTTGATAGAGTGCTTCGTCAGCCAAATCAAACAATAGATTAAAACGTGTGCCACGCTCTGGGCACTCTGCAATCGCGGCGCCAACTGACAAGGTGATTGGAGTATTGATCCCATCGATGTGCAGTGCATAGCAGTTATCCAATAACGACCGTAAACGATGCTCCAATGCATCTTGACTTAACCCTTCTGCAAGCAGCAAAAACTCATCACCACCGTATCGAAACAGGTGTGCTTTGCTGTCGCTAAAACCTTCAGCAAGCAAATTAGCCACGAACACCAGCGCTTTATCCCCCATTTGGTGTCCGTAAGTGTCGTTAAACCGCTTGTAATAATCAATATCGATAAGCGCTAATGAAAAACTGGTTGAGTTGACGACGCTGGAGTCTAGCGAGTCATGAAACAACTCACTCAATTGGTGGCGATTACGCAAACCGGTAAGTGGGTCTGTTTGCGACAGTTTTTCAAGCTGTTGATTGGCGATCAATAATCTCGCTTTCTGCTGCAAGTTAATCAGCGATATACCAATGAAGTTAGCCAACTGCTCAAACAGACGACGGTGGTAGGAGTGGTACTGATCAACCTCTTTCGCCCGCAATGACAGAACGCCAAGTAACTCATTTTTGAGCACAATAGGGGTCATGAGTAACGAGTGGCACTCTTCGTCATTAACAACTGGGTTGCTCGCATCTTTGTATTCTGTATTAAGGAAAGGTGAGAGAGTATCTGAAGCCACCGAGTTAATATGAACCGTTTGAAGGTGGTTAACGACAAAAGCCCCGAGGTTGTCACCTTTATTACAGTCGACACGCTTTCCTTTAACAGAACCATTCACATCGTAAAAATAACAATAATCTAAGATATCGCTAGCGTTATCATAAAGCGCTATCCCAAACTCAAAAGTAGGGAACACAGTGTTCACTTGCTGATATATCTTAGGCAGTGTTTTAGAAAGGTTGTCACTTGTTGCAATCATTTGGCCAATGGTATTGATGGCGTCTAAATTCTCGAAGACTTTGCTATTAATAAGCTGTTCTTGTTGCTCTGCTGTACTTTCAACCTCTTCGACAACACTTTCGTTCCTTGCTGTTTCATGTTCATCCAGCGCGCTGGACACTAATCTTCGAAGTTGATTCTCACCCTTAGCAAGGCGCTCCCACATCTTAAGCTCCGATAGGGCTTCGCACTGCAGCTCTAAGGCACGTCTGCGAGCAATTGGTCTTAATTCAGAGCTAAGCTGGGCAAATAGCGCATCACACACTTCAACGCTTTCGATGTATCGCGCATGCTTATTATAAAACCGTGCAATCCCAATCTCATTCTCAACCTGATCGTTAACGGATAACGCATCGGTAAAATATTGGCGCGCAGTAAAAAAGAGCTGTTGGGTTTTATCAAAGTCACAATCGTCGAGACTTGCGTAACTGCGTGCAAGATAGGAGTGCGCAATCGCCAACAGTCGTGAATTGTTATTCTTAGTGCCAATCTCTACCGCATCTTCTAATACAGAGACCGCTTCGCGACTACGGCCAAGATGTGTATGAGCATATCCAATATTGAGTAAGCAGACGCAATAGTTATACGCGTTAAATGACGAAGACGAAAGCTCAGCGCCCTTACTGGCGCACTCTAAAGCCCGTTCGTAATTGCCTAGAAAACAATAAAAACCACTAATATTAACTAAGATCCAAGAAAGCGTTCCCGTGTCGAGTCGATGTTCGTTAGCAAGGGCGGCTTTAAAATGAACGCTGGCAAGTTCTGTTCTTTCTTGCTCGTAGTGAATGGTTGCTGTTAGGAGGTGTGAGATAGCGGTTAGGACGTAATCTCCATCGGAAGCTATGCGAATACACGATCCATACTCCTCGATAGCCAATTCATCCTGATCTGAGCGGATAGCCCTCATGCCATTTAGAAAATGACGCAATGTAGCAAAGATCGAAACGCCGTGTTTCGCACTGACTGCTTCAATTTTCTTTTCGATGAAGTCTAACCCAGCAATGTCAGGGTGAGTACGAAGTTGACTCGCTAGCGCGATCATCTCGTTTCTGGAATTTTTCGTCATTATACGCTCCTAGAACTCGATGATACCGTATCGATGCCTGTAAGTGAATTAAAACCGCACTAAAGCTAGGCTTTGTTTAGCCTTCGCTTGATGCGTAACTACCATTATTGCATTGCCTGAAAACGATGAAACCGTAATGTTGCGGTACTGAAGGGTCGACTTTGTAAGCTAGACTTCATAAACAAGCTTGCTTTTAAAAAAAGTTAGCAGAGTAACTCGCCCATCTACTGCGCAGTTTTCAATTACGCTCTCGCGACACGACGACAGTTAACTGGAAATAACAGGCTACTAAATGGTTTATCGACTATTGTTAGTAACAACATATAAACAACGTGCAGTAAGACGTACTTGACTGATAATTATTAGTTTTATCAGCTTTAAAATCATCAAACGGTGCCTAATCAGCGAATAAACGTTGCGACAATTAATACATATAAGGATTTAATTCATGAGCTCGGCTAATCAGAACATTATTGATTTAGAAAATACGCTAAATCAGTCCGTTATTGGGCAAGAGCACGTCGTACGCGCCTTAATACTTTCGCTGTTAAGTGGTGGACATGTGTTGTTAGAGGGGTTGCCAGGCACAGCCAAAACACGTTCGGTTAAAGCACTGGCCGACAATTTACAACTGGCGTTTGGGCGCATCCAGTTTACACCGGATTTATTACCCTCGGACGTTACCGGATCTGAAGTATACCGAGAAGTCGGCGGCAAGCCTGATCTGTCGTTTAAGCCCGGACCCATTTTTAACTCCATCGTACTTGCCGATGAAATAAACCGTGCACCTGCAAAGGTTCAAGCTGCATTACTAGAAGCGATGGCAGAAGAAACGGTTACGGCGGCTGGTGATACTGTGCATCTACCTCAACCTTTTATGGTACTTGCTACGCAAAACCCAATCGAGCAAGAGGGAACCTACCCACTGCCTGAAGCGCAAATGGATAGATTTTTGATGAAAGTCGATGTCGCCTATCCAAAAGTTGATGCCGAGTTAGATATTATTCGACTTGTTCGGTCTGAAGAAAAAAGTCACCACTCACAACAATCAACCACCACAAATAAACCCGAGTTTGATGTGAATGCGGTGTTGGAAGGCAAAGAAGCCATTAAATCGATTCATATTGCAGAGAATGTCGAACAGTATATTGTCGATATTGTTATGTCGACTCGTGAGCCTGAACTTTACCCAAATAGCGCATTAGGTCGTTGGGTAGCAGTCGGGGCGAGCCCAAGGGCATCCATCGCATTAGATCGCTGTGCACGGGCTAGTGCTTGGCTTGCAGGGCGAGACTTTGTAACCCCTGACGATGTTCGAACTGTTGTGCATCCCATTTTAGGACATCGAATATCTTTAACCTTTGACGCCGCAGCGGAAGGGATCTCAAGCACTGAAGTTATAGACGAAATTTTACAACATGTACTGCTAACTTAGGGATGTACCATGGCTGTCAGGGAGCAACAGAAGAATCCAGAACTTGACCCAAGAATCTATACCGATTTTAATCGTTTAGTTCAGTTCAAGTACATGAAAAACAGCTTCACTTTAACGCCTTATGATAAAGCCTCTGGCCTTATGTCAGGACGCCACCTTTCACGCTTTAGGGGGCGAGGTTTAAATTTTGAAGAATTTAGACACTATCATGAAGGTGACGATATTCGATCGATGGATTGGAGAGTCACCATGCGGACTCGTCAACCCTATGTACGTGTTTACAGTGAAGAAAAAGATCTACCGGTGATCCTTGTTGTGGACCAGCGTAAAAGTATGTTTTTCTCATCGCAACACACCATGAAATCAGTAGTTGCTGCCGAATTAGGCGCAATTTGTGCCTGGCAAGTATTAAAAGACAGTGATCGAGTAGGGTGCTTAACCTTTAATGATGATGGTCACTCATGGATTTCTCCTCAGCGCAGTCAAAAAAATACCCTCCAAATAGTAAAGAGTTTTGAAGCCTATAACCACCAACTCTCAGCGTCGAACGAGGTGCCGCAATCTGCTACGCAATCCCTAAACCTCGCGTTCAAAACATTACGACAAATGCAGCTAAAAGGCGCATTGGTCATCATGTTTAGCGATTTTAAAGGTCTCGATGCGCAAGCGACCAAGCAGTTGCAAATCCTAAAAAGCAGTAATGACGTATTAGGTGTTATGGTGAGCGACATCTTTGAGCACAAACTACAACCTACCGCTGAGTTTTACGCAACCAATGGCGCACAACAGATTGCTTTGTCGAAAGACGCTAAAGACCTGTCTACTCGATACGAGGAGTATGCTAAATCGGAATTGGCTCGGCTAAAACATCTGTTTACGACCCGATCCGCACCCTATATTCAAGTTTCCACAGATGGCAACCATATTCACGATTTTCAAATGTCGATGAGGGGAAACTAGGATGGCGGGTAATAACATTCTTCTTGACCCATTGGTGGAGCTAGAGCCGCCAGCGACGGTCTCAATGCTTCCACAAACCATTGGTTGGAAAGTGTTGCTTGGGCTGGCAGTGATTCTTATCTGCTACTACTCATATAAAAAGCTAAAAGCGTGGCGATTAAATCGATACCGACGTGATGCCATTAAGGCACTATCGACCCTCAATTCGCACTCAAAAACAGACAAAATAATGCAACTTAATCGTATTTTAAAACAGACAGCCAGCGCTGCTTTTGGCGTGACCGAGGTTGCAGGTTTACATGGCGGTGAGTGGCTGACGTTTTTAGATAAGAGCTCAAAGATCGACTTTGATTCACCTCAAGCCCGGCTATGGCAGCGAGCACTGTATGATCCCAAGCAAAGCAACGAGATCTCAGACTCGGAGCTTGAGCAATTAATAGACAAAAGTCGACAATGGATTAATCAGCATGAGGTGAGTCAATGATTGAGTTTTCTCACCCTTGGGCATTAGTTCTAGCGATACTGCCATTTTTTGTTTATCGCTTGGCTCCTGCATACCGTACTAAACAGTCGGCGCTTCAGGTCCCGTTCTTTGATGTGCTTGTTGATGTTATGGGGCTAAAAGCAAGCAAAGGTGCCACTGAGCTAAAATCATCGCGTTGGCAAAAAGCGTCGCTTTTGTTTGGCTGGACTGTATTGGTCATTGCCATGGCAAAACCCGTCTGGCTCGGTGAGCCGCAAACGCGTGAAGTGACCGGTCGCGACCTGATGATTGTCCTCGATTTATCCGGTTCAATGGCAACGGACGATTTCGTTGATGAACAAGGTGAAAAACTGTCACGTCTTGATGCCGCAAAAAATGTTCTTGTTGAGTTTAGCGAACAGCGTGAGGGCGACAGGCTAGGGTTGATCCTATTTGGTGATTCTGCATTTTTACAGGCGCCATTTACTGCTGACCACAGTACATGGGTCGACTTGCTTTTAGAAACTCGCGTAGCAATGGCAGGTCAAAGTACTCACCTTGGTGACGCGATAGGTTTAGGTATTAAAACTTTTATAGAAGACGAAAAAGATCTTTTAGAAAGCTCCGATTCCAACGACAGTAGCGCCGCTCCTGTAAAACAAAAAGTACTCATTGTATTAACCGATGGCAACGACACCGACAGTTTAGTGCCTCCTATCGAAGCGGCAAAAATTGCGGCCTCTTATGATATTCGTATTCATATGGTCGCGATGGGCGATCCTAAAACCGTTGGTGAAAATGCGATGGACATGGAAGTGGTTGAGCAAGTTGCTAGCCTTACAAAAGGGGAGTCGTTTGTAGCACTATCACCGTCAGAACTGTCGTTGATATATCAAACAATTTCAGATTTAGAACCCGCTTTTTTCGAAAGCTTCACGTACCAACCAAAAGTCTCGGTGCACTATGTTCCTATGCTGCTGCTGTTACTGAACTACTTAATCATGATGACATTTTATACCGTAAAGCGGTACTTCTCTCACCGATCGACAGTATCAGAGGAAGGAAGCCAAAATGTGGATTGATTCTTTGCAAGCATTCCATTTTATTCGTCCATTGTGGCTCTGGTTGTTGCTGCCGTTTGCGGTACTGGTTTTCTTAAATTGGCGAAGCAAGAAAAAAGAACAAGACTGGATGAAGGTCATTCCTAAACACTTGGTCTCAGTATTAAGTGTTGGAGAGAAAGGGTGGTCTAAGCAACTGCCGTTGAAACTGACGCTATTTGCTGGGTTAACGACCATTGTCGTCATTGCTGGTCCAACCTGGGAAAAAGAAGCCTCACCTTTTGGGGAAGATGCCACAAACATGGTCATCATTTTGGATGTGTCGGAGTCTATGTTGCAAAGTGATGTGACGCCGACTCGATTATTAAGAGCCAAACAAAAAATCGAAGACATTCTCAATGCTCGAGATGCAGGCAAGACGGGGCTCATTGTCTATTCGGGCAGTGCCCATATCGCTATGCCATTAACCAAAGATAAAAAAGTGTTCACTCCACTTTTAGAGTCCATATCTGGCAAAATTATGCCTAGGGAAGGTAAGTTCGCTGAGTACACCGTAGCGCTCATAGACAGCATGTTAAAAGGTTATCCAACACCAAGTACCATTCTATTGATTACCGATGGGGTGAATGAACGTACTCAAGCAAGTTTTGACGAGTATTTTGATAGCTCCGCTCATCAGCTACTGATACTGGGTATGGGAAACAACCAAAATCAATCCGACATTCCTTATGAAGAAAAAACGTTACAAGATCTAGCCAATGCTGTTGGTGGTGATCTTATGACCACCACCATTGATGCAGACGATGTAACGTGGATAGTGAATAAAACCAACAATAACTTACTAATAAGTGAAGACAATACAATGCCATGGGCAGATGGGGGCTACCCATTAACCTTCATCGTTGCTGCCTTATATCTATTGTGGTTTCGAAAAGGTTTTCTGGTTAAATGGTCTGTTATTCTCACACTGTCGTCTTTCACCATGTACTCCGAGCCGGTTGAAGCTGCAGATTGGAAGTTTAAAGATCTTTGGCTCACCCCCGATCAGCAAGGTCAGTTACTGTTCGATAAGGCTCAATACAAAGAAGCGGCGGTCACTTTTGAGTCCAACCAGTGGAAAGCCACTAGCTATTACCTAGCAGGTGAATACAAACTCGCGCAGAGTTATTACCTCAGAGAAGATTCCACTGTCGCAAAGTTTGGGGTAGCCAACTCATTGGCACGACAACGCGAGTATGTCGCAGCTCGCGCTATGTTTGATGAGATCGTCGAGCTACAACCAGAGTTCCCTGGCGCTAAAGAAAATCGCGACTTGATGCAGCGGATAATCGACCAGATTAATGACTTTTCAGAGAGCCAAGATAACAACTTAGAAAAACAGTCGAGCAGGGAATTGGGCGATAAACCTCAAACCAGTGACGGCACCGAAACGGAAGTCGATCAATCGCAACTTATAGAAGAAACTTTATCGGCCGAAGAAATTTTAGCCGATGCAAAAGTCCGTGAAAAATGGATGAAGCGAGTCGAAAGTAAACTCGATAACTTCCTTTCATCGAAATTTTACTATCAACTAGAAGATGGCAAAGCGACGGTGGGGTATGAAAATAATGATTAATCTTCTGCTCAAAAAACTGGTTATCTTGTCAGTACTAGGGCTATTTTTTACCTCCTCTTTTGCTACCAGTGTTTCAGACTTAGTGAGGCAAGAGCAGATCGTCGCAACTCACTATCTCAATATCAAAGAGCCGATCCCTATTGCGTCTCAAGTCACTTTAATCATCGATATTTCTATCCCGGAAAGCGCCAAGTTTTCGCAAGGGACCAAAATTAATCACTTTGAGGTCGACAATGCCGTTGTTCTCCCACAAGGGCCCTTTGCACTAAACTCGGTAAAACGTATTAATAGTAAAAAATACATAAATCAATTGTGGGAGATCCCAATATTTCCTCAAAAATCAGGCGATTATATTATTCCATCGATCGTTATAGAGGTTGGCGTAGAGCACGAGGGAGAAACGATAGTCGGTAAATTAGTTACCTCGCCACTCAACTTCACGTCTTTTACTCCTTCTCCCTACATATCGGATGAGACTCATTGGTTAGTCGCACAAAACGCTAAATTGACCGAGAACATCACAGTCACTCGCGTAAAAGAAATTGGCGATGAAAATACAGAACAAAATGAGTTGTTAATCAATGTGGGAGATTCGATTGAAAGAGAAATTACTTTGACTGCTCAATCGTCATTGTCCATGTTATTTCCAGTTTTGATAGACAAAAATGACTATCAAACATCTGGCTCTACGGCTTACCTAGCGCAAGGGCAGTTCTTAGACAAAGAAGTGCGCGGTACTCGAAATTCTAGCCACACTGAAAAAATCACTTTAGTTGTACAAGATGCCGGAAGCTTAGTATTGCCAGAAGTAGAGGTGGTTTGGTGGGATACCAAAACCAACAGCGAAAAACGATTATCGCTGCCAAGCCAAGAGTGGACAGTGAAACATACGTTTAGCTCGTTTGTACGGGCATACAGTATTCAATTAAGCGTGTTGCTGGTCGGGTTAGGGGCGTTAGGCTATGGGCTTTACCGCTTAATCAAAGAAATAAACAGAAGAAAGGCAACAGATACGATGCCGTTGTGGTATCAGTTTTCGAAGGCTATGCGAGAGAAGAACTGGGGTAAAAGTGAGTCGGTGCTCTATCGAAAAGTAAAACGTGACCACAACCAATTAACTCTCGTTGATTCTCAAGCTTTGTCCCCTTGGGATGAAAACGCGCAGCAACTGCAGAAAGATCGTTATCGTCCTAACGTTTCAAAACCAAAACTTAAAACCAACTTGGTAGCGACATGGAGAAAGTTACGTTGATTCAAAAATATATAGGGTATTATTAAAACAACAAAGCCTCCGCTAGGGAGGCTTTGTTGTAATTTGGTGGGTCCGGGCGAATTCGAATCGCCGACCCCTACCATGTCAAGGTAGTACTCTAACCAACTGAGCTACGGACCCAAATTTGTGTGTTCAACTAACTGCCTATGCAGTCAAGAATGGTGCGTCCGAGTGAATTCGAATCACCGACCCCTACCATGTCAAGGTAGTGCTCTAACCAACTGAGCTACGGACGCAACGTCTTGAACGGGGAGGATATTACCTAGAGACCGAATTCGGTGCAACAAAATATTGTACCAACGTGATCTGACTGCTTAACAATCGAGCACCATCCATTACTACAACCCCAAACTCCCCCCGATACCGTCTCAAATACGGCTTCATCAATTTGACGTAAATCTGCAACGTGACTGTCACAAAGCCTGCCTAGTATCGCACGAAAGTTTAGATTGCTAGGAGAGCAACTTGAAAAACGCTGATTTAATAGACATTTCGCTACAGGCTAAGTCCACAAGAATACCCTCAAAGACTAACGGCGGTACGTCGATCATTTATGCCATTATCGCTGTGTTTGGTGTTGTGCTGTTAGTCAGTGTTATTGCGAGTTTTAGAAGTTCTTTTCTCGTCGACTCAATTGATGACGAGTTCAGTCAGCTGTCACAACACGAACTTCCAGTCGCGTTTAACAACGTAAATCTTACTCAGAATGCACTCATTAAGCTGATGCACTTTAATTTGGCGGGTAATGCTCATACGTTAGAGGAGCTTGAAGTCCAGTTAGCTACGTTGGCAACACTCAATCATGCGTCAGTCAGCGATTTTCAATCGCTGCAGAGCCGACTCACTACCCTCAACGACCCACTACTTGAAGAAATCTTACAGCTGAACATCGACAATGAAACGCTTGCTCAGCAGTTTATTGATGCAAAACGAAGTCAATTAGATGTCCGTAGTCGCTCTCAGCAAAATATTGCGCAGTTTCAATACGGTATAGATTCTATAGGCCCTGAAATGAGCCGTATATCTTCTTATTTGTCGGAAGATCATCCGGTCGCTGTTGACGCGGCAAACCGCTTTAGCGACGCTGCTGTTACAATGTCACGTTCTTTCCTGCTGTTTTTGGCTGCAGACAGCGCTGCGCAGGCGCAAAAGCACTATCGCGACCTGCGAGGACGCTTGGCAGGGCTTGAACTTGCTTACGACGACTACGCAGAAATCAAACCGGATATCAAAGAGTTCCCGAGTTTAACGTCCGCCTACGACATTGTGTTAGAAGGTATGCAGCGAAATGGTGTCGTTTCACAATTGATGGATAGTTTTCAACTGGATCAAACCGCGCAAGCAACCCTTGCTGAACTGACGCAAAACACCGAACAACTTACTCAAAACAGCTCGTTAATTGCAGACGAATTAGAGAACCAATTATTGTTACAAGGAAATACCATTTCGTCGTCCATTAACTACACCAAGGCGACGTTATGGATTGCCTGCTTAGTTATCGCTATCACTATTTTTATTAGTGCAATTGCACTTAGCAGATGGTTACAAAAGGGCGTGAAGGTGATGCATGAAGGGTTAACTCGATTGGTGCAGTTGGACTATCAAAAGAAAGCGTGTGAAACAGAGGGCCCGAAAGAATTACGTCAACTGAGCCAGATGCTCAATCAAGTTACAGACTCAACAAAGACTTCTCTAAGTAAGGTAAGCGCAAGCAGTACAGAGCTCAATACCGACGCTCATGGTTCGTTTGAGACGGCAAAATATACCCACGAAAATATGGATACGGTAGCGGCGTACGTTGAGACTGTCGCTTCAGCGGTCAATGAACTTGAAGCGAGCATTAAAGAGATTGCTGCCTTCACCACAGAAACCAATCAAGAGACTCAAATCACTTCAGACCAATCCTTACAAGGCACTAAAACGGTCCACCATAACTCGGAGCTACTCACCAAACTTGAAACATCAATGAGTACTAGTGCTCAAGCAATGGCACTGCTAGATCAAAAAGTGGTGAGGATCGAAGAGATGGTCAGTGTGATCAGCAATATTGCCGAAGGTACTAACTTACTGGCATTGAATGCAGCTATTGAAGCTGCACGGGCAGGGGATATGGGGCGCGGATTTGCGGTAGTTGCGGATGAAGTGCGTAAACTGGCTAGCGAAACTACCCAACAAACCACCAATATACGCACTATGGTCGATGACCTACAATCGACGGCGCAACATTCAAAATCGTTGGTGCTTACGAGTCAAAAAGACATGCAGATTGCACTCGAAAGTAACCTCCAAATGGAGCAACGCTTTGCCGAAATTGCGCATTCAGTAGAGACCATCCACGAACGCTCAGAACAAATATCGGTGTCTGCAGAGCAGCAACAAAGTGCTACGGAAGAAGTGAATCTGACCATCGCCGCAATGATGGATAAAGCCAATCAAGTGAAAACTCAATTAAACCACTTGGTTGACGACGCTGAAAAGGTTGCCAACATCTCTAAAACCCAGCAATCCCAATTAGAAAGCTATGCGTTGTAGAATTGTCCGCTTATGGCGTTAACACTCAATAAAATAAAGGCGCTTATAGCGCCTTTATTTTTATCGGTTTGCAAATCGAAACTGTACGTGATCCGATTGTTTATGCATCCATCTTATCCGCATAAACAGCAGTAGCGCCGCTGTAGACAAGCCGGCGATAAATCCGTACCAAAACCCTTCTGCACCTAATGCAGGAACCAGCAAGTCGGTGCGACCCAACACATAACCTAACGGCAGCCCAACACACCAATATGCGAAAAAAGTGATCACAAATATGGAGCGCATGTCTTTGTAGCCCCTTAGTGCACCCGCGGCGATGACTTGTATTGAGTCGGTACATTGATAAATCGCGGCAAGCAGTAATAGATGTCCCGCAAGTACGATCACTTCTGTATTGTCGGTATAAAGTAGCGCGATCTGTTCACGATAAAACACGGTAAATAACGCTGTGACAACCGCCGTCGCTAACCCTGCAATCAGGCCGACTCGGGTCGAAACTTTGGCGCCATCTGTACTTTTTTCGCCTAGTTTATGCCCAACGCGGATGCTGACTGCAGCGCCAATACTCATAGGAAGCATAAAGATCATCGACGAAAAGTTAATGGCAACTTGGTGCGACGCGACAACGATAGGGCCAAGCGGCGCAACCAATATAGCCACTACGGCAAATAGGGTGACTTCAAAAAACATCGCCAGTGCAACGGGTAATCCTAGGGTAAATAGGCGCCATTGCTCTTTCCAATTAGGTGCATACCAGCGCTCAAACAAACCGATTTTTTGCAGCTTTTTGGCTTTAGCGACATACCCCACCATAAGAGAGAACATCACCCAGTACACAATTGTTGTCGCGACACCACAACCTACGCCACCTAACGCTGGCAAACCCAGTTTTCCATAAACCAAAATATAGTTTAAAGGAATGTTCAATAGCAGCCCTACAAACCCAATGACCATGGCAGGTTTGGTTAAAGACATACCGTCGGTATAGCTGCGGAAATTTTGAAATAACAAGAATGCTGGAATTGCCCAAATCACCGCATCAATATAGCCACTGGTTATTTGGGACATCGCCACATCGACACCCATAAACGACAGGATCTTAGGCGTCTGAATAAGCACCAATCCTATCGGTATTGCGAGTAGCAACGACAGATACACGCCCTGCTGAATTTCTGGTGCGATTTTTTCAATGCGACCAGAGCCGTTAAGCTGTGCTACGACGGGGATCAGAGCCATTAGTACACCAACCCCAAACAATATACTGGGCAGCCAAATACTGGCCGCAATCGACACGGCCGCCATATCGGTTGCACTCACACCACCCGCCATCACTGTGTCGACAAACCCCATACCGGTTTGTGCAACAGAAGCAATAAGCACTGGCGTTGCTAGGCGTACAAGGTGATTGGTTTCGCGTACATAACGTTGCATAGCATTCCTAAAAAACAATTGAATAGCAGGAAAAGAACGCGAATAATAATCCAGTTAACGCTGTGATGAAACCTAAGTGAGGAAGAATGTTTACCGGAATTGTGCAAGGTATGGGAAAAGTCGTCAAAGTCGTTGACGAGCCACAGTTTAGAAAGCTCACCATTGAGCTGCCAGAAGGTCTGTCGAGTAACATTCAACTAGGTGCATCTATCGCAAATAACGGCTGTTGTCTGACAGTGACAGCGCAAAATGATCAAGAGGTCACCTTTGACCTGATGCAAGAGACTCTGCACAAAACCAATTTGTCACAGTTACAAGCCAATGATCAGGTGAACATTGAACGTGCTGCAAAAGTTGGTGATGAAATAGGAGGTCACACAGTTTCAGGCCACATCGTTGGTCAGGCAGTGATTACACACATAGTACCAGGTCACCAGCAACAACAAATATGGTTTAGCATTGACCCAAGTTGGGCCAAATACATACTTCATAAAGGGTTCGTTGCGATTGACGGTTGTTCACTGACGATTGGTGAAGTCGAACAAGACCGTTTTTGTGTCTACTTGATACCGGAAACACTTGAGCGAACCTGTTTTGGTCATCGCATAGTCGATGACAAAGTGAATATTGAAATTGATCCTCAAACCCAAGCGATCGTTGATACTGTCGAGCGTGTGCTAGAACAAAGGGGTCAATAGTGTTATCAAAGCCACTCTAATTGGGTGGCTTAGTACATTTGCTCGTCGTCAGCGTCGACCATTAAGTCGATGTGATCATGTTGCTCGTCCACATGCATACTCAAATGTATAGGGCAGCAACATGCGGGACAATCCTCATAAAAGCTTTGATCGCCATTGGTCGCATCCACTGATACCCGAATATGATGCCCGCAATGAGGGCAATCTATGCCTTTTTCGCTGAATGTTTTCATATTGATCTCCTACCAAACCACCACTCTATGAATAGCTTAGCATTAGTTCATCAATCATCTGTTCCGCCTGTTGAATGTAATGTCCACCAAACAGATTACAGTGGTTGAGTACATGGTAAAGATTATAGATAGACTTGCGGCGTTGATAGCCGTCAGCTAACGGATACACGGACTGATAGCCTCTATAAAAGTCGCTATCAAAACCACCAAACAATTCGGTCATCGCAATATCACACTCTCTATCCCCATAATAACAAGCAGGATCAAAACAGAGCGGGCCAAATGGACCATTAGCCGCATTACCGCTCCACAAGTCGCCATGAAGCAACGATGGGGAAGGGTTATGATTTTTTAGACCGTAGTAGACACTGTCGAGCAATGCGTCGTTGTCTTGCGCAACCCGTATGCCTTTTTCAGCCAGCAAACTCAGTTGCCACGCGATCCGCTGATCGGCAAAAAACTGAGCCCATTTCTTATGCCACCGGTTAGGCTGAACCGTTGTGCCAATGTAGTTATCGTTATCAAAACCGTATTCGAGCTGCGTATGAATAGCATGGAGCTCAGCCAATTGCTCACCAAATTCCAGACTGTTTCGACATTGATAAAGTGATTTCGTTGGCAAGTAATTCAGGATGATGAATGCATTCCCGCGAGTTTTTCCCAGTGTAATAAACTCCGGTACATTCACTGTATTGGTGTTTCTCAAGGTAGTGAGATTATCCTGCTCAGCCTCGAACATAGGAAGGAACTCAGAGGCGTTAATTTTTACAAAGTAGCGCTGCTCTCCATCCGATATTTCGTAGTTCTCATTGATGTTGCCTCCTGAGATCCGCATTCGTTCCAAAATCTTGAAATCAAACTGCAAAGTATCACTTAACTGCTTAGCGATTGCATTCCACATACGGACTCCTTGAGACGGTCAATGATGAATTCACCTACTTGCCATATTGTTATTGTAGAAGAGTTATTCCTGCATACCTGTTAACAAAAGCACAAAATAAACCTATAGCTGTGAGTAACATCGTTTTTTACGCAACAAATTGACAAAAACTCTAGAACTGATCGGGATCACAATATACTATAGCGGCATTAAAGGACCGCCATACTGTATAATGAAAATTCTAATTTGTGATGATTCCGGACTAGCGAGAAAATCGCTAGCTCGTACGATAACCCTCTACACAGATCATCCGATACTTTTTGCCGAGCACGGAGCTGAAGCTTTAGAAATTATAAAAGCAGAGAGCATTGATATTCTGTTTCTCGATCTCACAATGCCAGTAATGGATGGATTTGAAGTGTTGGCACATTTGCCCATTACGGATCACCCTCTAAAAACCATTGTTGTGTCTGGCGATGTACAGCAACAGGCAATCGACCGATGCTATTCATTAGGCGCTTATGGCTTTATCAAAAAGCCATTCGAAAAAAGTAAGTTTGAATCTCTAATAGAGAAACTTGGTCTTATCGAAAAACAAGATAAAACCAATGACCATCAAGATGACGACTTATCACCCACCATTAAATTCAAAGAAATTTGTAATGTCGCGTTGGGCGCAGGGGCAGCGGTGGTGTCCGATTTCATTGGAGAGTTCATCACGTTACCCATTCCAAATGTTGGCCCGCTAGAAAGCAGTGAGTTGGATATGATGATCACTGACGCATTGGATCGAGAAACCTCGATTGCTGTTGCTCAGCGATTTGTCGGCAGCGGTCTACATGGTGAAGCCATTGTGTGTATGGAAGGGACAGACATCGCGCTCATTGGCGAAAAACTGGGGTTCTCTCGAGAGCACTCCACGTTCAACGAGATTGTACTAAATATCGGTAACCTGTTAGTCGCGTCGTTTTTAACGTCGTTGTCTAAACAACTTAACGTCGACGTGGTGCTAAGGCAGCCTACGACTCTGACCCCCGATATGTACAAAGTCGAGGACTCAAAGCCACACGCGCAAGTGTTTACGATTGAGTTTACCTATCGCACCGAGCATCTTAACTTTGAATGTGAAGTATTGTTCTTACTGGATGATAAGTCTCGACAAGCAATTTACGACATTATGGAGACTTTCTAATGAATGACGTTACCATGGATATGTCTGATTTCCATTGGGCAATGCAGATCATGGACAATATGGACTCCGGACTGGTCGTCATCGACTTAGACTTTAATGTGGTTGCATGGAACACATTTATGCAATCCTACAGCGGGATCCGAGCCGATAAGATTATGGGTAAAAACTTATTTGAAGTTTGCCCTGATCTCCCCGTGGAGTGGCTCATCGCAAAACTTAATACTTGTGGCAAACTCAGCACCAAAGGTTTCTCCTGTTGGGAAGACCGTCCCTATGTGTTTAAG
Organism: Vibrio ulleungensis; assembly: GCF_016900875.1. Taxonomy (GTDB): domain Bacteria; phylum Pseudomonadota; class Gammaproteobacteria; order Enterobacterales; family Vibrionaceae; genus Vibrio; species Vibrio ulleungensis. Next base: position 75,973 of record NZ_JAFEUM010000002.1, on the reverse strand, counting down.
TTTAAAAACTACTCACCGGTGACTCACGGTATGGATACCATGTACCAAAATATGGTGATCACACCGCTTAAGTCACTCACAGCACAAGTCACCCATTTTAGTATCATCTTACAAGATGTTACCGACATCGCTCAGAACAAGTTGGAGCTTAACGCATCGAATAGAAAACTGTCGCAGTTAAGTCAAACTGACGGGCTCACGCAGCTACTAAACCGCTCAAGTTGGGAAGCTCAGCTCAAAAATCATTTCCATTATTGTGGTTTGCACAAACGAACTGATACATTGGTGATGATTGATATTGACCACTTTAAACAGGTCAACGACAACTTCGGTCACCCCGCTGGAGATGAAGTAATACGTCAACTGGCTAAAATGGTGTCAAAGACCGCTCGCGACTCTGATTATGTAGGTCGCTACGGGGGGGAAGAGTTTGCGGTGTTATTACCCAATACGAGTGCTGATCAGGCGATGTTCTTTGCCGATCGTCTGCGCAAGAGGGTCGAAAAACTGCAGGTAACACATGAATCTCAAAGTTTAAGCTTTACCATCAGCTTAGGTGTTAGTGAGTTTTCTCAACAGTTTACCAGTCATGTAAATTGGATTGAGGCGGCCGACAAAGCCCTGTATCTTTCTAAGCAAAACGGCCGAAATCAGGCGACAGTGGGTCAGTAGTTATTAAGTAACCGTGTTAAGGAGTCATTATGGTTGTAGAAAGTGAAGGCTATCATTCACTTATTGAGTACTTAGCCACCAGTTTATCGCTATTTGCGAGCTCCCAAGGCGATGTGGGTACAGAAACCGTCGAAGAGATCGTCACTGACATGATTTCTTCAAACATCATGGCGCTATTCGAACAAAACCCATCTATGCATACCAGTATTCGCTTTCAGTTACTCAAAGAAGTGGACGCGCTGGTCGCGGATCTTGCTGAGATATTAAGCAGTGTTTGGAACAAGCCAGCAACGAACCAACAAGTCGAATTTTTAGAAGACTACGTTGGCCTTATCAAGAATATGTTTGATTCGGCTGTAACCGTATACGATTAGCGATTGCCTGGTCGTCTAAAGCTTTCAAAGTGCTGACGCCAATAAGGTGTGGTCAATGAAGATATGATCACTCCTTTGGATGTTGAAGCATGCAAGAAATCATAACTGCCCATATATACCCCGACATGACGCTGTTTTACCCCGGTTCTAAAAAAGACCAGATCGCCGACTTGAACCTGACTGTTTGATACTTCGTTAGACGCTTCCCATTGACTGCCAGTGGTTCTTGGGAGCATGGCGTAAGACAATGAATTAGGGTAGCGCTGCCCAAACTCCTGGTAAACTTGCTGCACAAACGCAGAGCAGTCAATGCCACTTCGCGTGCTACCGCCTAAGCGGTAGGGAGTGCCTTTCCACGCCATATAGCTATCCATAAAACTGCTGTGCATTTGTTTGTGCTGATTTGATAGCACTTCGGTACTCGAGGTGGAGAGTTCATTCATTGGGTCATTTGCACACCCTGACACCAGCAATAAAGAGACCACCAATGCTGATGCACTCAACGCACTTCGGTTTGATTTAACTCTCATGATGGTCCCCGTTTTACCTTTATTATTTATGTCTAAAGGGCTGTGACATCATTCGATGAACCGCCATTTCTTTAGCATCACGAAATTGATTGAGTCCAATGACCATATCGTTGTGACCCTCTTTTGGTTGTGCAACATAGGAGCCAAATAGTTTGTCCCATATCGATAGGAAGAACCCATAGTTGGCATTGCACTCTTCACGAAATACTGAGTGATGTACACGATGCATGTCGGGGGTTACGATCACCCATCTTAAACTGCGATCGAGTTTTTGCTTTAAATACAAGTTCGCATGATTAAACATAGCACTGCTATTAAGCAGCGTTTCAAAAACAATCACTGCGATAGGATCAATCCCTAGCAAGCATACCACAGCCATTTTAATCAGCATTGAGAGGACAATTTCGATGGGGTGAAAGCGCAGCGCTGTACTGGTGTCGAATTCGGTATCGGCATGATGTACTTTGTGCAATGACCACAGCCAAGAATAGGTGTGAAACACTCGGTGTTGCCAATAAATCACCAGATCCAGTAGCACTATGCTCAAAACAAATTTGATTGGCACTGGAATGGTGAGCTGATGAAATAGCCCCAGTTGTTGGCTTTTGGCCCAAACTGCCACGTCATACGCGATCCATGGCAACACAATCCACACTATTGCAGTATTGAGCATTACCAAAGCAAAATTGTTGAGTACTCGTTTGCCTGTCAACGATGTAAATGGCCGACGAGGATTGATCCTTTCACTGACCAATAACACGACTAACCAAACGATAAAGATTGTACCGCGAAGTGTCCCTGCATCCATACGACTTGCCTTATTGAGCTTAAACGCCCCTTGATTTTCTATCAAATTGACTTCGGTTGGCAACACAATTGAAGAAATGTTGTTCAAACGCACTTTTGTTCGGTCATTTATCTGCACAGCGTCACGGATTGCAGGCGTAGATATAAGGATAATTTAGGGTTTGAGCCGTTCTGTCTGTGCCTTATCAGGGTTTAGCCAAAACGGTTTAATTGTACATACTAAGGAGAAACTGACCATGTACTACGGTTTTGATGTCGGCGGCACTAAAATAGAGTTTGGTGCATTTGATAGTGATTTAAATCGCGTAGCCACAGAGCGCGTACCAACCCCTACAGATGACTATCAGCTGCTGATTGATACCCTTGTCGGTCTTATTGAAAAATACGACCAGCAATTCGGTGAGCAAGGTAAAATTGGTATTGGTCTTCCAGGTATGGAAAGTGCTGAAGATGGCACGGTTTTGACGGTTAATGTTCCTGCTGCGAAAGGCAAACCGCTGCGCCGTGATCTTGAAGCAAAACTTGCACGTCCCGTAAAGATCGAGAACGATGCAAACTGCTTTGCACTGTCTGAAGCATGGGACGACGAGTTAAAAGACTCTCCATCAGTGCTAGGCCTGATCTTAGGTACGGGCTTTGGTGGTGGATTTATTTTTGACGGTAAAGTGTTCTCTGGCTATTCACACATTGCAGGCGAAGTAGGGCACACACGCCTACCTATCGATGCGTGGTTCCACCTTGGTGATAACGCACCATTGCTGGGTTGCGGTTGTGGTAAAAAAGGCTGTCTAGACAGTTACCTTTCGGGTCGTGGTTTTGAGCTGATCTACGAGCATTATTATGGCGAGAAGAAAAAAGCCATTGATATTATTGGCGAGTATAACAATCAAGAGCCTAAAGCCCTTGAGCACGTGGATCGCTTTATGGAGCTGCTGGCCATTTGTTTTGCCAATATCTTCACAGCTAATGACCCACACGTTGTCGCTCTTGGCGGCGGTTTATCTAACTTTGAATTAATCTACGAAGAAATGCCTAAGCGTATTCCTAAGCACCTGATGTCAGTCGGACGCGTGCCTCGCATCATGAAAGCGAAGCACGGTGACTCGGGCGGTGTACGCGGTGCTGCATTCCTTAATATTAAAGACTAACTATTAGTTATGCTTACTAAAAAGCCAGAGTGATTCACTCTGGCTTTTTGCTTTTCATTTCAATCCAAGATCAAGCTTGGTTCTTTTTGCCCAATGGTTGGTTTGCTTTTGGCTTTAAGCGAATAGTGCCAAAGCCTAACTTTCTAAAATGTGTATCTCGGTAATCTCTGACGGCCTTGGTATCGGCTACAGCCTCTAGCTGCTTTTCCATCTTAAGATAGTCGGTAATATCGATGCCTTCTTCTTTGGCCACGGCTTCATGAATCGAGTGAAACTGTTGATAAGAAAAGAGCAATTCTTTAGATTCTTTTTTGTAAACATATTCGATGATACGAGCCATACCGATTACCTGTTTGATATTGAGTGATTGCAAGTGCAGGGCGGCGATTATCCCCCAATTACCGCTAAGTTCAACCCTTTATTGTCCATCAGTTTGACTGATAGTTTATTTGTGAGGTCGCTATCCTAGGCGCTGCTATACCGTGTTTATGGAACTCTTCCATAACTCGCAGCGTGATATCGGTTTCAAACAACTTTTCATAGGCGGTATCTACCACATACGCCTTACAAGTCAGTTGGATAGCTAAGTAATTATCGGTGATGGTTTGTTTCACTAACACCACAACAGGCTTAGGGAGGTGAATATATCGGCTCGAGGATGCAGCTTCTTGAATCAAAGTACGCGCAAGATTGATATCTTGGTCCAGTCCTACAAAGAAGGGAATAACGACTTGCATATCGAGCGCACCATAGTTGCCACTTACCACAACTTCGTTTAAAAATTTATTGTTCGGTATGGTGATGATATCGTCATTCAGCGTACGCATTCTCACTGACCGTAAGCCAATGGTGGTAATATCGCCGTAATTCCCCTCAAAGGTGACCCTGTCACCGACCTGAAACGGACGATCAATCATAACCGTAAGTCCTGCGATGAACGACGCAGCTAAGTCTTTTAAAGCAAAACCGACCGATACCGCGAGTGTGCCGCCAATCAGTGCCAATATGTGATCGTTTATTCGAAAGCTAATCATGAACACAATCAAACCGGACGAAACGTACATAAAGAACTGAAAGAACGACTGGGCTTTTTGAAGCACCATGCGATATTGGACAAACTGGTTACTCACATTTTCTACAACAGAGTCAATAAAGCGCAGCAGCAACCAGGTTGCAAACACAATAACCATAGAGAAGAACACACCACTCCAACGGATCAGGCTGGCAAATTGCTGCAAGCTTTCTACGTCTGGTATGGCTTCGGTTGCAAACACTGTTGAAGAAAACAGTACGGTAAGAAGAACAATTAAAATACGCATATCATTTTACCAACAAGTGCTGACGATGAAGGACATTTGTGATTTGTCGAAACCAGTGATCGGAGACTCTGGCTTTATCGTCAGACCACTCAATGTATCCGCGTGATTGAAAGTAGCGCAAGGTCCCAAGCACTTCTGCCACAGAAAGTTGGGTGCATCTTGACAGCTCTTCTTGGCTGGCAACTTCAAGCTGCACAATGGACCTCAGTACTGCAAGCATCGGTTTGGGCATTTTCTCAAGTTCATCGGCCTCTGGAGCTTGAAATAGCCTAACGACCACTTGTTGCGTTGCTTTGTCTCGTCTAAGTGAATAACGGAAGAATCGTAACGCCACAGTAGGGTTACCATCGGCGTAGTGCCACAGAATTCGGTAAAATCCCGTTTGAGCACGCTGCTCGTCATCCATATCTTCGTGGTCCCACTGCTTTGGTACGCTTAACCCCTCAAAGGAGAGCGGGAAGGCAGGATCGGACGATACTCTACTGCGTAATAATTCTGCCATCTGAGTCTCACTCCATTTAGGCAAGAAAGCGACCCAATCAAAAAGCAAACGCTCGCCCCGTGCTCGGTCGACAAATCGCCAACTCGACTTCTCGATAGCCAGCATGCAGCGATGATTCTGCTGAGATTGACGCAACAGATTAGTGACTTTTAGCAGGTCATTGAGCCCACCAACCATTGGCTTAACTAACCGTTGGGCATTGTCTATTGCAAACAGATAAGTGTGTTCACTGTGTCTCAAATGCTCAAGAATATCACTATCAGTCGTATCGTCTCCAAGACCTAGCTCCAATGACATTTGTTTCATTAACTCTTGATAGCCAGCGTAAGGGGAGTTCAAATAGATAGGCGTTGCACGTTTAACTTTGTGCAGTAGTTGCTTCATAAATGTTGTGACGCCAACACCTCGTTCACCGGATATGACCACAACAGCGGGACTTTCGCTTAACACATATTTGCCAACTTGCTTTAACTCGGGTTGAGCATATTGAATCAGTGTACTGTCCTCATTGCCAGGCAACACATAGCGAAACACTTCCTCGCCTCGAACACGCTTTAATGTACCTTGCTTTTGTTCATTGGAGTGCTGTTTAGCCACTTCTATTTTGAATAGGTACGCAAGCGCTTGGCTAAAGAATGTGAATCGAGATAACACAGCCACCACAGAGTGTTGAATATTCGAATAGCCAATCCACACAATACCCATGGTTGTCGCTAACCAGCTTATTAGCGGCGTTTTTTGGCGTTTCTCAGCCCATAGGACCCAAACAGGTTTGTCCTTCATTTCCGATAAAATTTCAAAGGTAATAGGGCGCCATTTCCTTAAAACTTTAATCGTTACCAAGGCAAACCAGAACCAAACCAAAGACAGGATCCAATAGTATATGGTGGTTTGACCTAACATCCGCTCGGCGATTTGTAGTGTCACCCCGACAAAGATAAAACTCCAAACATACCAACGAACGGTACTCAGCCTCAGCGCCGTGATAGCCGGAGATCGGCGCCGACTATTTCGATAAACAAACTCTAAAATAAAGCTTATTGCAATAGAGCCACCCAAGATCCACCAAGTAAAGATTTCCAATACTGCCAATTGAGATAAGCTAGGGATGGTCGACAATAGACGTAGCGTCGCGGTTAGCGCCAATAACCAGGCGATAGAGTTTGCCGCGCGACTCACATACCAGATTAGACGAACCCACAAGCCAGGTTTAACGGTTGAGTCGATTAAATGAGTTTTGAACAACGTGATCAGGCGCTTGCTGTTGGACAACCACCACATTAGAACGCCTATCACCAATAATACTTTTACTGCAACCCAAATGACGGGAATAGGAGAGATGAAAAGATCGGCAGTAAGCTTTTTAAAACTTCGAATTTGAGAGTAGACAATGTATTGAGCATTCAACTGCGCAATATCGAGCTCAAGCTTAAACTGAAGCACACCAGAGGGACCAAAACCTGTCACCTGTGTTTGCACATCAGACGACGCCCTCGCCAGCAGCGCTTCTTTAGATGCACCAATCAAGCGTAAGTTATAACTCAAGTTTTCTAATTCGCGCCACTCGATAATGTCTTGACGGTACTCTTTAATCCCTTTAGAAAATTTGTCTCTATAAACCGATTGCAGCTCGATGCTGTCACCAAGCAAGCGATGAATCTCAGACTGGTGACTGGCCTCCAGAAACGCAGGTTCAGGCAGTTCAAGACGTTTCTGCTGCAGGGCTTTAACATCCTTTGAAGCCACTGGGGCCTGATCGGCATTCAGCTCTATTGCGAAACTAGGCACGCTGGCCAAAAACAACAAGCAATACAATAAGGTTTTCAACTGCAAACTTAATTTAGGCATACATAGCGCTATAAGTGGATGATTATAGGTAAATTTTAGACAGCCATTGGCAAAAAGCGAACACCTGTCGCAAAAAAGTGTCTTTTTCACTAAAGGTGCGACCAAGGTCTAAGTGCAATAGGTTTCTTTAAAGCCATGCTCTTGATATGGTTATAGTGAGGTCATAGAGGTGGGAGTTCAGGGATGGCAACCTTCAACAATATAGTAATACTAACGGGTGCAGGAATCTCTGCAGAGTCGGGGATCAAAACATTTCGCACCCATGACGGACTGTGGGAAAATCACCGCATCGAAGATGTGGCGACACCTGAAGGTTTCCACGCCAATCCCGATCTTGTTCAACAGTTTTACAATAAACGACGTAAAGGTTTGTTGGATCCCGCTATTGCTCCTAACCCAGCGCACGAAGCGCTGGCACAGCTAGAACAGAGTATCGACGGCTCTGTATTGTTAGTCACTCAAAATATCGATAACTTGCACGAACGTGCTGGAAGTACAAATATCGTGCACATGCACGGGGAACTGCTGAAAGCTCAGTGTAGTGAAAGTGGCCAAGTGGTTGTACAGGAGGGTGACCTTACAACGGGTGACCTTTGCCATTGCTGCCAAATACCGGCGCAAATGAGGCCCCATGTAGTTTGGTTTGGTGAAATGCCTTTGCAGCTAAATCGAATCTACGACGCATTAAGTCAAGCCGATCTCTTTATCTCTATTGGTACATCGGGGGTTGTCTATCCGGCAGCGGGGTTTGTACACGAAGCAAGAGCGCATGGCGCGCATACCATCGAGTTAAACCTCGAACCTAGTGCACTAGAAAGTGAGTTTGCTGAAAAGCGATACGGAAAAGCGAGCCAAGTGGTGCCAGAGCTCATTGCTGAAATTATTTAGCCTATTTGAATGTCCAATGTCTAATCGGTAACGGAGAATAGACTAGTAGGCCAATTGTTCATGCTCTTCACATAAGGCATCAAAGTACTCTTTATAGAGTTCGGTTTTGCCTGAATATTCTTCAAGATTTCTGAATTCTGTCGATTTGTCTGCAGGTGGGTATAAGTTTGGATCACCGGTAAAATAAGCGGGTAAAATGTCATTACTCGCAGCAATCGCGCTTACCCGTCGATACGACAAGGCATATTCAGCGGCATTGCTTCCCGTTACTAACCAATTGAGCGCTTCTATACTTTTTTCGCGACTCAGTGCCCCCGTTGGCACTGTAAAGCCATAAGTGGTACGAATAATAGGGTCCAGGTCCCAAAGCATTTTCATTGGCGATCCTTCTTGGGTCACAGAATACACGCCACTGCTTGTACTCATACCAACGACAATTTCACCTGACAAAAACGCCATTTCAATCTCAGTACTGCTAGATATCTCATGTATGTTCGGCAACCAGCTTTTTAGCAGTTTATAAGCCGAATGGATCTCTAAGGGATTGGTCGTGTCCAAGTCATAGCCAAGCATATCTAACGCTACGACAAATAATGACTGATAGTCCTTAGTTATCGCGATTTGATCAGACCATTGCGTATCCCATGCGTCCGTCCAATTACTTATTAGCGACTCAGGTAACATGTCGACATTGATCGCCAAGCTCGTAAAATCGACACTGTATGGGTAGAAACGATGTGAAGAAACAGTCTCTTTATCAACGTATTGCCAATTATCCATCTTCCAGTCAATGTCGCCGTCGATAACCTCAACTTTTGATTGAGGCAGCTGACGATAGTGATTTTTGCTGACTAGCATTAAATCCACTTGGCGTTCTTTGAGGTACGTATCGATAGCCTCAAAGCTATCGGCCTGTATTTGAGTCACAGGGCGCTCTAGCAAAACACTAAGACGTTCCGATTGAGAGTCAGTAAGAGGGTGCTGTTCATAGACGATGACAAACTCAGAACTCGCTAAAACCGCTTGTGAATACAAGGGTAGGATCAACAAAGAGAGTCTTAAAGGGCTTATCATGTGGGTACGTTAACAACCTAGTGTCAATGAATATAGGTTTGGCATTATATCCATGCCTACATAGGAATCAAACTCATTTCACATTCTATTAAGATTAAGTCATCTAAGTTCACATGTCGAATTGGCGGTCGTTTTTGTGACCATACGAAGTGCTGTACCTCATATTTTAGGTTTAGCTCGGCTCTAGACAAGGTATACTAGCGAGCATCTAAATCGAACTCATATTGGCTTCATGGACACACAAAGCACAAACAAAGTTAATGTTGGGGGCAGCATAGACCGCGCCCTCAATGGAAAGTATTCACTCAAAGTGGGCGACATTCTTAGTGAGGCATGGAAACTAACGCTGCAACACTTTGCTCGATTTACTCCAGCTATCCTTTTGCTGATGCTGTTGCAATTGTCCATATTCTACGCCGCACTCAAGCTTCAGTTAGGCGATATTTGGGTCTTAATCGATGCGTTTGCCAATATGGATTCACCTGTAGACGAAAGTATTTTTCAAGCCATATTTATGGCGAACTTTAGCTACGAAGTGATTAGCGCCCCAATTTTTGCAAGCCTTTGTATGATGGCGATGAGCCATGCAACTGGGTTTAACACCAAGCTTTCGCACATTACTAAAGGGTTGGCCTTTACCGTACCGGTTATTCTGGCAACGCTAGCCTCGCTAATTTTACAAGCGTCATCTAGCAACTTAGTCCCTATGCTCTCAATCTACCTGTCTTTGGTGTTTAGTCACTCGGTATTGTTAATTTGCGAAAAACGCATGTCGCCAATGCGCTCATTTTGGTATTCACTGCGCGCCTGTAACCGTAAAATCTTGCCGTTGGCTGCGCTGTATAGCATTGTGGTGACCTTCGTTTTCTTATCGATTGCCTTATATGGGATCGGCTTGGTGATCACGTTGCCGTTTTACTTCCACGTAAAAGCGATTATTTACCGTGAAATGTTTGGCATCACTTTGACCGTTGTTGCAACTAAAGCGGATCCGTCGAGCACGACGCACACCGAATCACAGCCTAGTGAGCCCGACGTACAAAAGCCTTCTGGTGGACGTGACACCTTTGACGCGTAATGCCTCAGCAATACATTCCCAAGATGGACAAGGAATATTAAATGAATAAGTGGATAGCACCACTGTGCATGCTACTGTGCTTTCAAGCGCAAGCCACCGAGTATCGCTTTAGCTATTCTGAGCTCTACTCAAAACTGAAATATAGCCTAAAAGAAGAGTACACTGCTGTTGGAACTGGTGTGTACTTTGTCAACCCAACCACCCAATTACCGTGCAGCGTAGAAAAGTCTTGGATGGAAAAAGAAGCGCATTATGAAACGCTTTCGTTCCCACCAAGTGGAAAGTTACCGCTGCCGTTAGATGGCAACCTAAAAAGCGCCAACCCATTAGTCTATGTTCATACCGACTCAACAACTCAGTGTGATTACTCAGTTGCTTTGGTCGCCAACGAACCTTATGCACTAGACATTCATTCGGACTACCTTGAAGTTGTCATTCCAGAATTTCAGTTGTTGTTGGAAGACATCAGTGGGATGTTCTCTAGTTGGTTCGCACCCACAATTTCAGGCATTACGTTAGAATTTATCGAACTTGAAACTGGCGAAGTGATGCTTAGCAACAATCAGACTCTGCCAATAACAGGCCATCGAGCGCACATTACATTAGCGGACCTGAAGGATGGGGTAGTCGCAACGTTACCAACGTCTCCATCGCGAATCATGCCGTACATACAGCAATAGCTCGCTGTTAGTAGAATAAGAATGCGTAAACAACCAAAAAGGCCAGTTCAAATTGAACTGGCCTTTTTGTTAATCGATTTGTGTCACATTGAGCATTTCACCGGGTTCAAACGCTTGGACACCGATATCGTCTGCTGGCGATACATCGTTGAACTCTTCTTTATCAAAGCCAATATCACCGCCATTAATTACCCCTGAGTCTCGGTCAATCGACTTAAAATCGAACAACTCATAGTCAGCTAGATGACTAGGCACGACATTCTGAATCGATCTAAAGAGCGTCTCAATACGCCCAGGAAACTGCTTGTCCCAACCATTTAGCATTTGCTTGATGGCTTGACGTTGTAAGTTTGGCTGTGAGCCACAAAGGTTACATGGAATGATTGGGTACTGTTTTAGATCAGCATACTTAATGATGTCTTTTTCGCGGCAGTACGCCAATGGCCTAATAACTACATGTTCGCCGTTGTCAGAAACAAGTTTTGGCGGCATCGCTTTCATCTTGCCACCATGGAACATGTTTAAAAATAGCGTTTCGATGATGTCGTCACGATGATGGCCGAGAGCAATTTTTGTCGCACCCAACTCTTTGGCATTGCGATATAAAATACCGCGACGAAGTCGAGAGCAGAGCGAGCAGGTTGTTTTACCTTCAGGGATTTTATCTTGAACAATTGAATAAGTATCTTCTTCGATAATCTTGTACTCAACGCCCAAAGACTCTAAATAGCGAGGCAAAATATCTTCAGGGAAGCCAGGTTGTTTCTGATCAAGATTAACCGCGATCAAACTAAAGTCGACGGGCGCGCTCTTTTTTAAGCTCAGTAAGATGTCCAACATGGTAAAGCTGTCTTTACCACCAGACAAACACACCATAATGCGATCGCCATCTTCAATCATATTGAAATCTGCAATAGCTTGACCAGTATTGCGTCGTATGCGCTTTTGAAGCTTATTGAAGTTGTATTGTTGCGCTTTCGATAGCTCAGTCTGTTGCTCTGACATTATGTGGTTACCTTGACTCTTAAATTGTGCACCCGCAGCTGCGGCAAAAGTGAGTCGGTATGATACGCAGAATACCTATCGAGTCCAGAAAAATTTGAGCAACAAAAAGGGGAGCAAAGCTCCCCCAAAGTAATTCATTACTTCACTTAAACACTGTTAGGATCTAATGGACTGATGTATCCCTCTGGTTTGAGCGCCAAGAGATCACAATCGACCTTATCAATGACGTTTTCTGCTGTGTTGCCAATAAACACCGCTGACAGCCCAGAGCGGCCACTTGTTCCTAGAATCACTAAACCCGCTTTCAAATCGGCGACCGACTTAGAAATCACGTCTTCCGCCAACCCTTGCTCTACACTGGTTTGCTCTTCAGGTAACCCATAGTGCTGTCTAAGCTCCTTCATAGCTTTGAGGTGATGACCTCTAACCGAGTCGGAGTACAACGTAGGATCAAATTCAGGCAATTCTACCGTAATATTAGGCGGTGTAAGCGGATAAGCGTTTACCAAGTGCGGTGTTGCATTTAGGCGCTCTGACAAATCGAGCGCTTGCTCGACCATCGCTTGATTGAGCTTTTGGTGAGACTCTTGCTCTGAACCAACATGAACCGATGCCACAATATGACCATTTTCTGGCCAATCATGATTCTTAACCAGCAATACAGGAGTAGGGCATTTACGCAAGAGGTGCCAATCGGTTGGGGTAAATAGCACCGATTCTAAAGCGGCGTGCTGCCTAGTCGCTTTGATCACAATCTCATGACCGGCCGCGTAGACTTGCTCGATGATTGCTTCGTAAGGTCGATTATGCCAAATCACTTTAATGTCTAGAGTGATGTCATTATCTAAATATGGCTCAGCAACTTCTTTCATCCATTGCGTACGCTGGTGCACAACGCCTGCACGCATTGCATCGCGTTCTTCACTCGACAGCATCGAGGTCATCTCATAGGAGAAATCGTATATCGACAGGAAAAAAGTGACACTACAGGGACTTTTACTCTTGCGCCCTAATTGCATGGCCCTTGCCAATGCAGGTTGCTCATCATTATTGATGTCCGCAACCACTAAGATGTTGTTATAAATACTCATACAGTCACCACTATGTCGTAGGATCTAGTTTAACTGTAGCCGAATAAGCGTTGAATTTTTATATGTTTAGGAAAGAAATTGGGGATTTATTGAAGTGACTCACTAAGTGAGCCACTTTGACAGGGGATTACGACTCTTTTGATACGCCAGCAAGAGTCATTAGTGCATCATGATCGTTGATCGTGATGTATTTGCCTTTTACCAATAAAATGTCAGCTTTTTGGAAACGACCAAGTAATCGGCTAATGGTTTCTACCGTCAAACCAAGGTAGTTACCAATATCACCGCGCGTCATAGTAAGACGGAACTCACGCGGACTGAAACCACGTTGAGAAAAACGCTCCGACAAGTTATACAAAAACGCGGCAAGACGCTCTTCAGCGTTTTTCTTAGACAGTAGCAAAATCATATCTTGATCGCCTTTGATTTCATTACTCATCAAACGCATGATTTGCTGACGTAACTTAGGCATTTTACCTGAAAGATCGTCTAAGATTTCGTATGGGATTTCACACACCATTGAGGTTTCAAGCGCTTGCGCGAAACTCGGGTGTTTGTTTTGATTGATTGCATCAAAACCTACCAAATCGCCCGCAAGATGAAATGCCGTGATTTGCTCATCGCCTTGCTCGGTGATGGTGTAGCTTTTGATGGTTCCTGAACGAATAGCGTACAGGGATTTCAGCTCGTCGCCGGCTTTAAACAGCTCTTGGCTCTTCTGAATTGGTTTTTTGCGCTCAATAATTTGGTCGAGTTGATCCAACTCGCTGTCACTTAATGTGAAAGGGATGCAAAGTTGAGAGATGCTGCAATCTTGACAGTGGATGGCACAGCCACCTGATTGTACGCGATTTGTTGCCGGTTTTTCTGAAATCATAGTACTAACTGATAATTGATGTACGTCAATATTTTACCAAACTAAATAAAAAATGGATAGGTTTTTAACTTAAGAGCACCAGAACAGAGCAGGAAATTGCTAAAAACAGCGGTTAAATCACACCGTTGAGTGAGGTATATAGACCTAACAAGATAAGCAATATGCCACCAGTTTTACGTACCCAAGACGACGAAGTGAGCTTATGCACGTATTGCGCAAAGAACGCAAGAGACAACATTGCAGGCAACGTGCCTATCCCAAACGCTAACATTGTTTGAGCGCCGCCACTAGCACTGCCTGACATCGCAGCCCAGCTCAACATCGAATAAACCAACCCACATGGCAGCCATCCCCACAGCATACCAAGCGGAAGTGCATAGATAGAATGTTTGAGTGGCAACAAGCGTTGAGCTAGTGGAGTTAGCAGGCGCCACAATCCGCGACCGGCTTTTTCGATGACAGAGATGCCTCTGTACCAACCTGCAATATACAAGCCTAATAGAACCATCAAAATGCCCGCAAAAACCCGAAGAATGTCGAGCCCTTGGTTCCAACCACTTAACTCTACCGAGCTTGCAACAGCGCCGCCGATGAACGCGCCAAATAATGAATAGCTAAATAACCGACCCACACTGTATAAAAAGAGCGCGACCGGTTTTTGAGTGGTGGCTGCGAGTGCTGTAGAGATACCACCACACATAGCAACACAGTGTGTAGTGCCAAAGAGGCCAACCGCAAACGCGCCTGCTAAATCAAGATCCATTAAGGTTGTTTTTTCTCGTCATCTTCAAACAGAATGTTATGTCCTTGACGATCAAGGTCTTCAAATTGCTCTGATTTAACTGCCCAAAGAAATACTCCGACGGCAACGGCTACTAATACTATTGCAATAGGAATGAGGATGTAGAGACTTTCCATTACTTCAATAACCTCAATGAATTAGTAACAACAATCAGCGAACTGGCCGACATGCCTACAACCGCAATGTATGGAGCGACTAGCCCCATCACGGCAAGCGGCAAAATAATGAGGTTATACCCCAAAGCCCAAGCCAAGTTTTCGCGGATAATACGACGTGTCTTTAACGCAATGGTACGCCCACTGAGTATCTTTTCAAGCTTATCGCCCAGCAATACCATATCGGCTGAGGTTTTTGCGATGTCGGTACCACTGCCCATAGCCACAGACAGGTGAGCGCCACTTAATGTTGGCGCATCGTTGATACCATCACCGACCATTAGTGTCACATCATCCTTAGGCAACTGTCGTAGATACTCCAGTTTTTGTTGCGGCTTGGCTTCACTCACAACCGTATCTATCCCAACTTCGTGAGCAACTTGCTGGGCATTTTGTTCAATATCACCGGTCAATAACGTTACTTTAATCCCTAGCGATTGGAGTTGAGCAACAAAATCAGCACTTTGCTCTCTCACTGGATCGCTGTAATGGAAGCGTGCTATGAGGCGACCATTGCACGACAGGTATATTACCGACGGGTCGCTTTGGTGTTCGCCATTTAAAACAAACGCCATAGAGCCAATGCGATACTCGTGCTCACCTAAGATCCCTTTTACGCCGCTACCAACCACATTTTCCACCTCGTCAAATTTGACTTGGCTTTCAAAGGCGGTAAACGCTTTAGAAATAGGGTGATTAGCATGACGTTCAAGCTCACTTGCAAGCGCAATCACTTGTTGCTCTGAGAATTCGTCCATTGCCTCTATCTTAGAGATAGTAAATTCACCATGGGTCAGTGTGCCGGTCTTATCAACAACAACGTGGTTCACCTTACAAAGTGTTTCTATAACGTGCGACTTTCTCATCAATAACCCTTGGCGACCAAGTTGAGACGCGCCACAGGTTAGAGCGGTAGGGGTTGCCAAAGATAATGCGCAGGGGCAGGTGGCAACAAGAACCGACAGCAATATCCAAAAGGCGTCATCAGAACCATTTATGGTCCAATACGTGTACGTTAACGCAGATATGGCTAATATCACGGCGACAAAATAACGAGCAACCACATCGGCCACTTCAGCAATCTTTGGTTTGGTATATTGAGCTTCGTCTTGAAGGCGAACAATATTTGAAAGCACGCTGTCATTTCGTGACGCCGTCACTTCAAGTTCAATGACGCTTTCACCGTTTACTGATCCAGCAAATACAGGGTCTCCGCAGGCTTTCTTTACCGGAATCGATTCACCGGTCAGCATCGATTCATTAACATGTGCAACCGGGGATAAAGACGCACCGTCAGCGGGAATATGCTCGCCTGGTAATACTCTTAGCTTGTCTCCAACTTGCAAACTTTTAACTGGCACTTGTTCACCATCAATGGTGGTTGCCAAGGTGGGGACGAGCTTGAGAAGGTTTGCACTGGCTGCCGCCGCTTTTCGTCTTGCACGCATCTCCAAAAACCGACCCAGCAACAAAAAGAAGGTAAACATTGAGATCGATTCAAAAAAGACTTCGCCTTGCTGTGTCACTGTTGCCCACAAACTAGCAACGTACGCAAAGATAAGTGCCAGCGATACGGGCACATCCATCCCCAATGTCCGTCCTTTTAGACTGCGATAAGCATTGATATAAAAAGGCAGTGCCGAATAGAGTAGGACTGGTGTGGCAAAGATTAAGCTCACAACCCTAAAGTAGTGCTTAAACTCTGGCTCAAGGCTTCCAAACACTTCTAAGTATAATGCTACCGCCAGCATCATAACTTGCATCGTTGCAAGGCCTGCAATACCTAATCGATATAGGTATTGCTTCATGCTGTTATGGTAATCGCGCTCTTGAGCATCAGCTTCAAAGGGAGCGGCTTTATAGCCAATTTGGTGTAGAGACGTGAGTATTTCACTCAGTTCTATGGCATCGTCTTGCCACTCTACCATGGCACGATGAGTCGATGTGTTTACACGAATTGACGCGATGCCTGGCATTTGATTGAGCTGTTTCTCTATTAACCAGGCACAGGCCGCGCAAGACACACCTTCTAACGATAGCGTTGTTTTTAACACGCCATCCTGGTGCTGAACGAACTCCGCTTGAACGTCTTTATTGTCATAAAGTGACAACTCGAGAAGCTCTTTAGGAACTAAATCGACGCGCTCTGCAGACTCTGTGCGGTACTGATAGTAGGACGTTAGACCACTTTCAACGATAGTGGATGCAACGGCTTCGCAGCCCACGCAACACATCTCGCGATCTTCACCCAATATTTCTACATGAAAATCACTGCCTGCGGGGACATCTTCCCCGCAGTGATAACACTCTTTTGTCATTGCCTAGTTTGCCAGTGGCGTAAATTCAGAAGTAGGGAAGCTAACACGTCCCTGGATTAACCACTCATGGTTGTGTGGAGACAGTTCAATGAACCATGGACCGTCAATATCTTGCGTTAGCGCTAAACGATACTCACCATTTGCGCTGGCACTGACCAACTCGTTAAAGTCTCTGTCTGCCAGTGTGCGATGCGTTACTGCAACATTGAGTGCGGGGTAGTGTTCTAAATCGCCTTTATTAAACGAAATGATAATTGCCCCATCACTGCTTTTAATTTGTGCAGATAGGTTAAGTTCATTGGCAACACGAACTTTGGAGATATCGACATTAATGCCTTTACCTTTTTTATAGTAATCCTCAGCAACGAGTGACACTGAATTCTGGGAGAAGATAAACACGGTATATAAAGTCCCCACAACCACCGTCAACGGCAGTGCAATAAGAAACCAGGGCCAAAACTGCTTATACCAAGGCTGTACCATAAAAAAGTTCTCTTAAGTTTAATTTGTAATGAAGTGTGTAGAGTAGGGAAAAGACAGCCCCTAGAAAAGGGGCTGTTAATATCGTTTTACTATTTTGTTTCTTGGTTGCTAAGATTCCAGACATAAGCAGAGAGAAGCTGAACTTTCTCTTCCCCTAGAATGTCTTTCCAAGCGGGCATGACGCCTGAGCGGCCGTATGCAACTGTTTGTGTTACTTCAGCGCGTGAATCACCAAACAACCAAATGTTGTCTGTGAGATCTGGTGCGCCAACTGAAGGGTTACCCTTACCGTCTGTACCATGACACGCGGCACATACAGCAAACTTCGCTTTACCTGCTGCGGCTTCACGAGCATTCACCTTACGCCCAGAAAGGCTGAGGGTGTAGCTCACCACTTCACGAACACCGTCTTCGCCAAGCACGTCATTCCACGCCGGCATTTGACCAATGCGGCCTTCCATGATCGTTGTTTTGATCGCGGCAGGCTCACCACCATATAGCCAAGCAGCATCTGCTAGGTTAGGGAAGCCTTTCTGGCCACGTGCATCCGAACCATGACACTGCGAACAGTTTTGTAGGAAAAGGCGTTGGCCAACTTTGATCGCTTCTTCGTTCTCTGCAATCGCAGGAATAGAGCGGAAAGTTGTACCATCTTCTTCATACGCTAAGCGCTTAAATGCTTCACCAAAATAGGCTTCGGCGTCATCAAGTTCTTTCGCGTATTTATCTAGCGTCTTTTCACTTTGTGAACGTGCAATTGATGCACGAGACTGTTCAATGTTGGTTACGGTTTGATCCGAACTTGTCCATCCGAGTAGGCCAGGAAAGTTACCCATTCCTGGGAAGAGTAGAAGATAGACAACCGCAAATACACCTGTACTGAAGAACAAGTATGTCCACCATTTAGGCAGCGGGTTGTTAAGCTCGCGAATACCATCGTATTCGTGGCCCATATCTTCACCGTCTTTCACACCCATGTCGTCTTTTAGACACCACACAAGTATGGCAAACACGCCGATCAGACAGACCGCGGTGATGATGATGACCCATAAACTCCAAAATGTAGTCATTTGTTATCTTCTCCCTGATTTTCCGATGACTGCTGCTCGTCTGCAAACACTAGATTGGCGTCTTCTTCAAATCGCGCTTTGCGCTTTTTGCCGTAAGCCCACCAGACAATGCCGAAGAAGCTAACAAAAAGAAGGACAGTCCAAATACTGTGAATAGTTCCAATATCCATAGTCGCTCCTTATTTCATCGCGTGGCCAAGAGATTGAAGATAAGCAATGATGGCATCCATCTCTGTTTTACCTTCTACGTCTGACTTCGCGTTAGCGATCTGTTCGTCAGTGTAAGGAACTCCAAACTGATTCTTGAATATTTCAAGTTTCTGCTGGGTCAACTTACCGTCTAGAACATTTTCTTCCAACCAAGGGAAGCCAGGCATGTTTGACTCTGGTACTAATTCACGTGGGTCGATCAAGTGAACACGGTGCCATTCGTCAGAATAACGTCCACCGACACGAGCCAGATCAGGTCCAGTACGTTTAGAGCCCCAAAGGAATGGGTGTTCCCAAACACTCTCGCCCGCTACAGAGTAGTGGCCGTATCGTTCTGTCTCAGAACGGAAAGGACGGATCATTTGGCTGTGACATACGTTACAACCTTCACGAATGTAAACATCGCGACCTTCCATTTCGAGAGCAGAATAAACACGAAGATTATCCACAGGCTCAGTCGTTTGCTTTTGGAAAATCAATGGAGTGATTTCAACCAAAGCACCAAAGCTGATTGCAATGATGATCAAAATAGCCAGCAAGCCGACGTTTTTCTCGACGATTTCGTGGCGGTTATTTGAATTATTTGCCATGTTGCTCTCTCCTTACGCCGGTTGTGGAATAGCTTTTAGGCTATTTTTCGGAGCTGCGATGGTCTTGTAGGTGTTGTACGCCATTAAGAACATGCCAGCTAGGAAAATAAATCCGCCAATAAAGCGAACCGTGTAATACGGGTAAGAAGCTTGTACTGATTCAACAAAGCTATAAGTCAACGTACCATCGGCATTTACTGCGCGCCACATCAGACCCTGCATAACGCCAGAGATCCACATTGCAACGATGTAAAGCACTGTACCGATAGTTGCTAACCAGAAGTGCACGTTGATTAGGCTAACAGAGTACATACGTTCTTGACCGAATAGACGAGGCACTAAGTGGTACACAGAACCGATAGATACCATTGCTACCCATCCCAATGCGCCAGAGTGTACGTGACCTATGGTCCAATCCGTGTAGTGAGAAAGTGCGTTCACCGTCTTGATTGACATCATTGGACCTTCAAAGGTCGACATGCCATAGAAAGACAGTGACACAATGAGGAATCGAAGGATTGGGTCATAACGGAGTTTATGCCATGCGCCAGACAGCGTCATAATACCGTTGATCATGCCACCCCAAGAAGGAGCGAACAGAACCAAAGACATAACCATACCTAAAGACTGAGTCCAGTCAGGTAGTGCTGTGTAGTGCAGGTGGTGAGGACCCGCCCAGATGTAAAGGGAAACCAATGCCCAGAAGTGAACAATGGATAAACGGTATGAATAAACTGGACGCTCAGCCTGCTTAGGTACGAAGTAGTACATCATGCCAAGGAAACCCGCAGTAAGTAGGAAACCTACGGCGTTGTGTCCATACCACCATTGGACCATCGCATCCACGGCACCGGAGTAAATAGAGTATGACTTACCCAGTGACACAGGCACCGCCATGCTATTTACAATATGCAACACAGCAACAGTAAGGATAAACGCACCGAAGAACCAGTTTGCAACATAAATGTGCGAGGTTTTTCGTTTAATTAGCGTTCCGAAGAACACTACCGCGTATGAAACCCATACCAAGGCAATTGCGATATCGATTGGCCACTCAAGTTCCGCATACTCTTTACCAGAGGTGAAACCGAGGGGTAGGGTGATTGCGGCTGCTAGGATGATGGCTTGCCATCCCCAGAACGTAAACGCAACCAGTGGACCACCGAATAGGCGGGTTTGACAGGTTCTTTGCACCACATAGTATGAGGTTGCAAAAAGGGCACTAGTACCAAACGCGAAAATCACTGCATTAGTATGCAGTGGACGCAATCGGCTATAAGTTAACCACGGCGTATCAAAGTTGAGCTGTGGCCATACGAGTTGAGCGGCGATTAAACACCCAACTGCCATTCCGACAATACCCCACAAAATGGTGACAAGGGTAAATTGACGTACGACAGTATAGTTGTAGCTTTGTTCAAGCTGCGCTTCTTGGCTCATTTGCATGCTTCCAATTTCTTATTAACTACACTTTCCAACACGACACTATCATTTGTTTTTATGTCGTAATGCCATCCAAACTGTAAAAATGCTGATTTAAGCAGCAAAAACTGGCTAAATAATAGAATTTTACAAAATCCGTTTTAGAAAAATGGCATTTTCGTGGTAAATGATACTGGAATTAACAAATCAATGACAGTGGATTAACCTTACAGTTAATACGGCATTGACGTTTTATTTCTAAAACTTTGAACTTAGTAACAAAGGAACAAAATATATGGCTGCACAGCCTCTAACACGAGCAAGACTCATACAAATACTCTTGACAATGTTGTTGCTCATTGTTGCATTCGTATGGCGTACCGTCATTTTTAGTGATGAACAAGTCAATTGCACTGTGCAACAAGTTTGTAACTTAGAGTTTGAACAGCATAAATTGACGCTAAAATGGTCTAAAGTCGGTCTAAAATTACAAAGTTCGCAAAATATAGATTTTTCGGTTACCGCAATCGACGGGCAACCAATGGATGACACGGCTGACCTAACAGAAATGAACTTTACGCCCAATACCAAGGGGTTAGTGTTGGAATCTGGTCATCAACGACTTACTATTAATCAACTCCCTCAATAAGGTGATGGTGTCATGGACAATATAGCCGCTTCAATGCAGCAGGAGTCACACCGCATTGCTGTCAGTGTTCAACCTACGGCAGATCAAGCTATAGAAGAACTTGTAGCCGAGGTTGGGCCAATCAGAGCTCAATCAATGTTGATCTATTACACCCATCACTATGACGCGAAGCGGCTGCAACAGCTCCTTCGTGAGCACTACCCAAATACGCCAATTCATGGCTGTTCCACGTGCCGCGGTGTACTGACTAACAAAGGGTTTATTGAGGGCCCTGTCGTTGGGGTATCTTATACTTTAGATCCCCATTTTTGGACCTGTAATGCCATAACAACGTTTGATACTAACGAGCGCGATGAAGTCTGTACCAAAACAACTAAAGCCATTGATAAAGCAATAGAAAAATCTAATCGCCAAGGTGAAGTGCCTGGACTTATATTGATGCATGGGACCGTAGGGACTGAAGAAGGCGTCCTTGAATGTATTGACAACTATTTTGGTCTGCAGGTTCCCGTTCTGGGGGGCACTGCAGCAGACGATCATATTGAAGGGAAATGGAGCATTTTCACCCAAGAAGGTGTAGTTACTCAGGGTGTTTCTCTCACGTTTATCTATGGCAACGCCAATCTAAACACCTCTTTTGGTACCGGTTATATCACCACCAGAAAAAGTGGGGTAGTGACTGCAGCAAACGGCCGCTTTGTCCTATCAATAGACGATCTGCCAGCAGCGTCTGTTTATCGCGCCTGGACAAAGTCGATACTGCACGATGAGCAATATCAGGATTTGATGCAACATACAGGTCACGTACCTCTTGGCGTTCAATACATCAGTGCCGAAAACGAAATATACTATCACCTGTTTCACCCAGTTCGTTTATGTGACGATGGTTCAATTGAACTGTTTGCAGAAATGCCACAGGGAGTAAATATTAAATTAATGATTGGTAGCCATGAACATATGGTAGACAGAGTGGCGAGAATCGTTGGCGACGCGAGCGCATCTTTAATGTCGCCACTGGGACCTTCCGCTTATCTTTCAATGTTTTGCGCAGGCTCAATGTACAGCATTTATGATCATCTACCTCATATTGCCAAACAACTTAATGACACCTACAACAACGTACCTTTTTTGTGTCCATTTACCTTCGGTGAACAGGGAATGACTGTCGAAGGCAAAAATGCACACGGAAACTTAATGATCTCCACCGTGGCATTCTCTTAGAAGGTAACGCAATTTGGATAGCCTAAAAGAAAAGTACAATCAGGTATTGCACGAACTGCAAAGAAGTAGGGCGCGTGAATCTCAATTAATCAAAGAAAACATGATGATACATTCATCTTTATCCGCTATCGGCGAAGCGTCAACGCCGTCCGAAATCTTTGATCAATTGGTTACTGGTCTTAAAAACTTCATAGAATTCAAAGAAGCGGTCGTGATATCTCGAACCAACGCCAACGCTTTCACCACGCTACTGTCCACTGACAAAACACTGTTTACCATCGCTAACTGGCCCATGCAGACAAAATTTGAACGGGTATTGAATGGTGAGACGCTGTTTCTGTTTGATAACACCCAAATCCCCGGACTTTGTCATCACCAAGATACAAAGAAAAGCCTGGTGCTAATGACCGGCGTATCATCGACGTCAAGCCAGTCGATTATATTCCTCATTGACTCTCCGGAGCAGCGCTTTTCACCAAGGTTAAGAGACGCACTGCATCGGCTTAAACCACTTTTCGAGCGTGCTATGCTCGATTTCGATTATAAAATGCGCCTCCAGACGATGGTTGAACACAGAACGCTAGCGCTAAATCAGGCAAAACTGGACGCTGAACAAGCCAACAAGGCTAAATCTGAATTTCTCGCAATGATGGGGCACGAACTGCGTACACCGCTCAATTCCATATTGGGCATGCTCGATATCCTCAAAGTCGAAAATCAAGAAGCTAGACTGCTACAATTGGCTAATAGCATGGAAGATTCAAGTGAGCTTTTATTACAATTAATCAACGACTTACTAGATATCACCAAGTTAGAGCGGGGCACTTTATCTGTTAAGTTTAACAGTGTAAATCTGCGTGACACCGTCACCAACAGTGCATCGCACTTTAGAACTCAATTAGAGGCGAAAGGCGTAAAGCTAGACATCAAATTTTCAGATAACCTACCAAACGAATTCATCTCTGACAAAAGTCGCTTACAGCAAATATTGTTTAACCTGATTGGAAATGCAGCCAAGTTTACTCATAGAGGAACAATCACAGTAGTTGCGAAAAAATCCAATAAACAGATACATTTAGCTGTTACTGATACGGGTATTGGCATATCGGAACAAGATCTACAAACCATATTCAAACCTTTTGGCCAAGCCGACAATACCTCTACGCGTCAATATGACGGTACAGGATTAGGGCTATCGATTTCAAAGCAATTGACCGAACTATTAGGCGGGACAATTACTGTCACTAGTCAATATGGCGTGGGCAGTACATTTTGTGTCAGTTTGCCGTGCGACCAGCAAATGAAAGTAAACGAATCAAACGATTTTATCGAAACGAGCGACAGCGATGAAATTGACTCACCAACGGTGTTGGTCGTTGATGATAGTGACTCCAATCGATTACTCATTAAACTGATGACCGAAAAACTTGAAGTAAACTGCCATGAAGCGGCGAGTGGTTTTGACGCCGTAGACTTGGTTCAAGAAAACGGCGTGAATTATTACGACTTGGTATTCATGGATCTTTCGATGCCCAAAATGGACGGCATTGAAACAACCCAAATCCTCAATACAATGGGCGTTACAGCACCAATCATTGCTTTAACAGCCCACAACGATGAAGCTCATAGACAGAAGTGCAAGCACGCCAAAATGAGTGGCTTTATGTGTAAGCCTGTGAGACTTAATGAAATTAAACAGGCGCTGATAAACCAACACCTTATTTCTGGCAATAACGATATTGCGGCTAATTAAATTGATTCACAAAACGCTCAACATTACTTGAAGGTAGGGATTACGTTGAACAATAGGGCTTAATGGCTAAACCTAGAATGCTTCCCATAAACCATATTTAACATAATATACATTATGCGCAATAAAATCTATTGTCAAATAAGCCAGTTAACTTGTGTATATGACTGAATTTGTCACACGAATACCCTGGTAACCTCTAATTTCAGAGCTTCTATTAAGCGCGGCGTTTACCTTTGGTTTTAGCCACTTGGTGTGGATACACATTTCTAAAGCGTTGTTGAATTTTATTTGGTACGGATTTGGAGATCACTAATTTGTCGTTGGACTTGCGCTGATACACTTTAATGGTGCCAGTTACGTCATTACGTTCTGCAATTTCTTTAAAGTCATGCAGTAACTTAGCACCAACTTGACCTCTTTTCGCAACCAGTTCGCCACTTTTAAATACAAACTTACTGTTTGGGCGATCGATAAACACCATAAGAAATATTACAATAGCTGCAATCGCAATTGTGGTCATCAACATAGCTTCATTCCTCTAACATGGTACAACGTGGCAATAGTAAGCAGACCAAGCTGCTCGTTAAGGTGCCAGCAATTTAGTGAGATCTTCTTTGAGTGACGTGACTGTTTGGCTCGCTTTTTCACTTCGCGATGCTTCAGATAAAAGATATTCGATCGCATCTGACAACGTACAGCCAAGCTCATTGGCACGCTGTGACAGCTTTTCCCAAACTTGGTAATCTAAATCGATCGACTTTTTCTTGGTGTGAACTTGCTCCGCATTAAAGTGGCGCTTACGCTTTGCACGTATTGCTTGCTTCAATTTAACATCGAGTTCTGGTGACATATGCTCATCGATCCACTCAATGACTTGAGTAGGATCGCTTTCGAGCGCACGTAATTCATCAATCGCCGCTTGCTGAGCGCTGGAATCTATGTGACGAGTAACTGAAACGCCGTCTTTCCATTTTTTAATCAGGTAGTTCCATTTCCAACCGGATTCTAAATTTTCAAGTTGCTGATACTTCATCACTATTCTTCCTTGAGGTCATGGGTGACAGCGTAACCCATGTTGTGCGATTTCTCAATATTTTGCACCATAAAGTGCCCTAACGATCTCACAAATTTGACGGTTTTTGTCCTTTTACTAGGTAATGCGTCGCGCTCTGATATACTGTGCGCAAGCTAAAAGGATAAAACACCACAATGCAGTCAATTTCTTGGGAAAAAGTCACTCCTAGTTATCTTCAGTTAACACCGATAATCGAAGACGTATCGTCTATACCTCACACTTCATTTGAGCAATTACAGCCTAGGTTCGCCGCAGCCCTATCCGATTTCATAGAGCTCCAGCGCCATTGCCGTTTGATGTGGGTGTGTGGGCTCGACAACACTCGTTACCGACAACTAGTTACAGATGCCGCAAGACGTATGGTGTCATCATCACATCACAACATCGATGTGATCACCACAGAATCAAGTTCGTTGGCACAGCTATTTGGACATTACTCCGTCGCTGAAAATGGCGAAATACTGAATCAAAGCATAGGCTTACTTGAGTCGCACCCAGAGAGCATCATTGTATTACCTATCCGGACACTCATGACAGAGCCTGGTTCGTGGGAAAAAATTAAATCGCTAATAATGGGTGAGCCCGTCACTAAATGCCATTTGCACGGACCCACTCTGTCGGCACGAATTACGTATTCTACAAACGCTAAACTGATCTTTGTTGGCGACCGAAACCAAATTTCTGATGTTGAATACCATGATTCGGCGGCACTGTCTTCAATGACACTGTTTAGCGAGATAGAATTAGAGATTAAATTAGACCAAAACAATGTCGCACCCTATGTAGGCTGGCTAAAACACCTTGCTGAGCCACTTCATATAAGCTTAGCTGATAGTGACGCGGTAACTAAAGTACTCACCGCAGGTGCTCGCGCCTGTGAAGAACAGCACTACACTCCACTCTGCCCAATTTGGATCGAGCGACTTTTATCTGAGTCGTTACTACAAAGCCAAAGCAAGGCAATCTCAGCGTCAGACATTGAAGCGGCGCTTGCAAAGCGTGCTTATCGTGAGTCTTACTTAGTCAATCGAGCTCTAGACGATATTCTGGATGGTCAGGTCGTGATTAAGACCAAAGGCTCGCAGATTGGTCAAGTGAATGGATTGACCGTTGTTGACATCCCTGGACACCCAGTTAGTTATGGTGAGCCAGCGAGAATTTCTTGTGTGGTCCACTTTGGTGACGGTGACATTGCCGACGTAGAGCGCAAGGCAGATTTAGGCGGCAATTTACACGCTAAAGGTATGATGATCATGCAAGCATACATTAGCAGTGAAATGAAACTTGATGAACCCTTACCGTTTTCCGCTTCTATAGTGTTTGAGCAATCCTACAGCGAAGTTGACGGCGACAGCGCGTCACTCGCAGAGTTTTGTGCGCTGTCTAGCGCTTTGTCACAATCACCGATCAAGCAACACATCGCAATAACTGGTGCTATGGACCAATTTGGACAAGTACAGGCCGTAGGCGGCCTCAACGAGAAAATAGAAGGCTTCTTCTATGTGTGTCATCACCAAGGGCTAACCGGTGAACAAGGCGTTATTATGCCGTCAGCCAATTTGCGTCACCTGGCCTTGCATAAAGACGTCATCGAAGCCATTCGAGCAGGACGCTTCCACATTTGGTGCGTTGATAACGTAGACCAAGCGTTAGAAATTTTGATTGGCATGCCGTTTAAAAACGCGGAACAATCTGTGGTAAATAGAATTGAGGATAGGATCCACCAATTAGATAACCCACACCCATCACAAACTGTGTTACAAAAATTTAAGCAATGGCTTAAGATGGACTGATCGGAGTTGTTTGGCTTACACGTGTTCACTAAGATGCCTAAACCCAATATGGAGAAAAATTACAATGACTCAAAAACCTTGCGATATTGCAAACTCTTACGACAGAGATGATCTTCTCGCGTCTAGTCGCGGCGAACTATTTGGCCCTCAAGGACCGCAATTGCCAGCACCTAATATGCTGATGATGGACCGTGTGCTGAAGATGTCTCAAACTGAAGGTGATTTTGGCAAAGGCCTGATTGTGGCTGAGCTAGATATTAAGCCAGACCTTTGGTTTTTTGACTGTCACTTCCCGGGCGACCCAGTAATGCCAGGATGTTTAGGTCTTGATGCAATGTGGCAATTGGTGGGTTTTTTCCTTGGTTGGATTGGTGGCGAAGGTAAAGGTCGTGCATTGGGTGTAGGCGAAGTTAAATTTACTGGCCAAGTACTGCCTACTGCCAAAAAAGTCACCTACGAGATTCATATGAAGCGCGTTGTAAACCGTAAACTGGTTATGGGTATGGCTGACGGCCGTGTATTGGTCGATGGCAAAGAGATTTACGTAGCCAAAGATCTAAAAGTTGGTCTATTTAAAGATACGTCCGCTTTCTAATAGCTTAAAGATTTGCTCAGAATAGGTCGCCCTTTAGGGGGGCCTATTTTTTTCAATTGATTGTCTAATGCTAAAAGCATAAGCCCTAGCCCACTCATTATCTACTTACTAGATAAGATCCCCCAACCTCTTATTTTATTGAACTCAAGGTCTGTTCGACAAATGCGACCAATGCATTTAGTTATAGTGCGTCAATTAGGTAAGAAAATGGCCCTTTCGGGCCAAAATACGAAGAGCTGGATATCTATTTGATTAGCCCTGAATCCCGGTCGTGTTTTGCATCACGCCAACCTCCTAGCCAATAGGATTTGGCATCCACTTGCTGGTAAGGACACGTTTCAGCTGAACGGCCATTAACACCAGCTTTGTAACCCTGAGATTGGGCGCGCTCTAGACGATCCCTTTTCTGTCTCTTCATAGTCATTCCCTCTGTATGAGCTTTACTAATCTGTGGATGTCTCCACCTATTAAGAATTGTTCATAAAAGCGTAATACTCAAGAAACAAAAAAGCGCAGCACACTAATTGTGAGCTGCGCTAGACTTCTGTTAGTTATTAGTGGCGCTTTCTAAAAATGTAGATCCCGAATAATCCGATTAGCCAAGCGCCGAGTCCAGCACCTTGACGTACTACTGGTGCAACGTCCGCACTGCGTTCAACGATGTCCGCTGAAGTAGCGCCTGTGATAGGAATCAATGTAACTGCAACCACCTTTTCAGTCTGCGTACCGCCACCACAATAGGAGTTGTGCGCGTTTGTGTCATACCCACCAACACACTTAATTGCAGTAGCACTAATTACACCAGCGTCATTAATTGAACCCGCTTCAATAATACGATAAGCATTGTTAGCGTCGCTAAACGAGCCTCCGTTGGTAAGATCATCAATCCACCAAGACTTGTTTTTCAAAATAGTACTTCTTGCTTCAATTTTTGCTGCAGTCTCTGCCGTTGCTAGCCCATTGATGTCTCCTAATGGGTAAATGAATCCGCGCTTGCGACGTTGCTTACCACCATCCTCACGAGCATTTTCTGCATCAACTTGCCCAACAACCTCATTGAAATTGTTGATTGCATTAGCTTTACCGCCGGCACCACTAAAGAACACGCCGTCTAGGAAATAGTTCGCTGTTGGGGTTGAAGAGTTCGCATCAGCCCAAAAAAGTCTATTCGCCAAGGCACCATTCAAAGCTCGGTTGTAACGCAGTTTAGACTCGCCGACAGCGATCATGTTCTCACTTATACCTGTGGTTCTTGAGTTGCTGTAGATATAAGCGTTCTCACCACCGTCATAAATGGTTGCGTTAGCAATACTTTTGAAGGTCCATTGATTTGACGGTACTACACTATCAACTGCTGCTAAAGAAAACGCATCGTTTGGGTAGTAAATTCCAGCTTGCATACCGTAATTGTTATCACCATCTGGACGAACTACGTTATAACCAGCAAGCACAGGCTTACCAACATAGGAACCAACTGTAGGTATGGCTGCCCCTCTAGCACTGGCTAAAGCCGTGTAATCATTCCTCGAGCCTCCGCTTTCACCATGGGCCCAATCAGCGATTGGCGAGCCAGTAACAGACTCACCTGCACCTTCTAACGACCAAATGTACGGTTTGGTAGCAAACGCAAAATGATGACACTCGCGTAACTCACCTGGATAAGATGCACTTGGACAATTATCGAGGTCACCCCCATAATCTTTGTTACTATCGCCTTGTGCAAAATCTGACACCGACGCACTACCAATGACATAGGTTACTCCATCAAGATCGAAAGAGTCGAATGCCATGGAACGCCCCATTTTTTCGCTCATACCTCCATTTTGATTAGGCAATAGCAAAGTATTATCGACAAAGCCGCGTTCACGATAACCAAATCCATAAGTAGTGCCTAAGGAATAATAACCACTACTTGTGGTACCAATGACATTTTTACCGCTCGTAAAGTTGGTTATCACCACATTATTGGTACCGCTTAAAAACGGTGCTGATTCATTCACTGCGCTAGAGCGCAGTGGGGCTGTCATTTGCTCAGTCATATCGACAAAGCCCTTTGCATTCGCGTAATACCCTTCATAATATGCTTCACGTTCACGTCTCAGCCCACCAAAACCATTGGAGCCGTACCACTGTGAGATCGCCCAGTTTTCACAACTGTTGTAGCCCCGCTCACGGTCACAGTAGTACTCTAGATCTTTTTGATTGAGGATATGAAATCGATTGTCGTACGCCAGAGGTGCTTCATCTTTAAACGGAAAGCCATCAGTACCATTTCGTATTTCGTTACCGGTTTGAACATCCGAGCTCGTACATGTGGTTTCAAAGCAATTCTCGATACTGTCAATTTCTGTAACAGCAACGCCATAAGCCTCGTTGCCCTGACCTTCCAAGTTGACTTCAACTATTTGATACAAAGCCGAATGCGCACTTGTCGCTGTCAGTAAGGCTACTACGATGGTACTTAATCTAAAGGTGTTTTTAATCAAAACGATATAATCCTATTTCATTGCTTCAAGCTGTTCCCAGCGCTCAAAGGCAATATCGAGTTCCTGTTCCTTGGCAGCCAGTTCATCAAGAACCGGTTGCGTAAACGTAACATCTTGGGAGAAAAATTGCGCATCATTCACTTGAGTTTGTAGCGCTTCGATGTCTTGTTCGAGTGTTTCTAATTTCTGTGGCAGTTCATCCAACTCACGTTGTAACTTGTATGACAGCTTTTTCGCTTTCTGTACAGGCTCTGCCGGGACATTTTGTGCGTTAGGCTTGTCCTTTTTCTCATTAGAGGCCTTTTTCTGTGACGCTGTCACCAAGTGCTCACCGCGAGCCTTTGCTGCTTGAAGCTGTTGACGACGTGCGTCGTGGTAGCCACCAACATAATCGCCAACACGACCTTGCCCTTCAAAAATCCAGCTGGACGTTACTGTGTTATCAACAAAAGCACGATCGTGGCTCACAAGTAGTAAAGTGCCATTATAATTGGCAAGTAAATCTTCCAAAAGTTCCAACGTTTCAATGTCTAAATCGTTAGTTGGTTCATCAAGCACCAATAAATTATTAGGCTTAAGGAATATTCTAGCCAATAATAAGCGATTTTTCTCGCCGCCAGACAGTGCTTTTACTGGTGTTCTGGCGCGTCGTGGCGAAAATAGAAAATCTTGTAAGTAGCTTAACGCATGGCGCTCACGTCCGTTAACTGTGACTTCTTGTTTGCCGTCGGCAAGATTATCGATCACGCTTTTTTCTGGATCGAGAATTTCACGGTATTGATCAAAGTAAGCCACTTCTAACTTGGTTCCACAGCGAAGTTTTCCATCTGTTGGTTCCAGTTTGTCTAACAACAGTTTAAGTAAGGTCGATTTACCACATCCATTGGGCCCGATAAGCGCAATTTTGTCGCCGCGCATGATATTAAAGCTGAAATCATCAATGATCGATTTGCCTTCAAAACCAAACTTGAGGTTCTGCGCTTCAAAGACAATTTTGCCGCTTCGAACACCTTCATCAATGTTAATATTGGCACGACCTTGTACTTCAATACGTTCTTTACGCTCTTGGCGAAGTTTTTTGAGTGCTCTAACGCGCCCTTCATTGCGAGTACGACGAGCTTTAATGCCCTGCCTTATCCAGACTTCTTCTTGCGCAAGCTTTTTATCAAATTCGGCGTTTTGAAGCTCTTCTACACGAAGTAGCTCTTCTTTCTCTAATAGATATTTTGCGTAGTCCCCTGGGAATGAGACTAACTTACCGCGGTCTAAATCGACAATTCGAGTCGCCATTGACTGGATAAACGCCCTATCGTGCGAAATAAATATGATTGAGCCTTTAAAGTCTTTTAGAAAGTTCTCAAGCCACTCAATAGTATCTACATCTAAGTGGTTGGTTGGCTCGTCGAGCAGCAACACATCGGGATCGCATGCCAGCGCACGCGCGAGCGCCGCTTTACGCTGCCAACCGCCAGACAAATCGCCAAGCAATGTTTCGCCTTCAAGCTTAAGCGCCGCCATTACATTCTTAATGCGATCTTCAAAACGCCACGCGCCAAGATGATCCAACTGCTCTTGTACATTAGACAGCTTCTTGAAATTGCTTTCGCTCGGATCGATCGCCACGACATCAAGAAGGTCATGGTAACGTTTTAAAATAGCGCCAACCTCTGCGAGCCCTTCAGAGACATAATCAAATACTGTCCCACTGACGTTGCGAGGCGGATCCTGTTCAAGGCGAGACACGACAACATCTTGCATAATTTGCAGTTTGCCGTCGTCCATTTGGGTTAATCCCGCGATAACCTTCATCAGCGTGGACTTACCCGCGCCGTTTCGACCCACTAGACATACTCGTTCATTGTCTTCAAGTGTAAAGTCCGCTCTATCGAGCAGTGGAGTATCGCCGTAAGCCAATTGACCATTATGAATGGTGAGTAATGCCATGTATTGTTAACCATTGAGATAATTGTTGAGCGTCAAACGGCCAATTTAGCTCGTTAGACGCAACCTTTACGACTGGGATAACCCAGCCATACTGTTTAAAGAGAGTCTCATCATACGCAATATCAACCACTACTGGCGATATTCCAAGCTCAGTACAAATCTGAAGTGCTTGTTCGCATAGGTGACAGCCTTGAGTACTGTATAACGTGACCATTAGCTTGCGTGAGTAATGATCCAGCAGTTGTGTATATGCTTGTTACGCGCGAAATCCAGTGGCAAGGTTTGAGACGAAATATTCTTTGCCGACAGTCCAAGCTCGTTAAGGGCATCCAAATCCATTTTAAAGTGGCGCTTGTTGTTAGAGAACACGATGGTCCCTTCAGCACTAAGGATACGTTTAAGATCGGTCATCAAAGCAATGTGATCACGTTGGACATCAAATGTCTGTTCCATGCGTTTTGAGTTAGAGAACGTAGGCGGATCAATAAAGATGAGATCGTATTGATTTTGTTCTGCAGCAAGCCACTTAAGGCAATCTGCTTGAACAAATTGATGCTCCTTACCTTTAAGGCCGTTCTCAGCCATGTTCTCTTGCGCCCAGTTGAGGTAAGTATTGGACATGTCCACTGTGGTGGTAGATGCCGCACCACCAGCGGCAGCGTGCACAGTGGCAGAGCCTGTGTATGCGAACAAGTTTAGGAAAGAGCATCCTTTTGCCATTTCCCCTAAGCGCTTACGGGTCAGTTTATGATCGAGGAACAAGCCAGTATCGAGATAGTCGTGTAAGTTTACTCGAAGTTTTACGCCATATTCTTCAACGACCATAAAATGATTATTGGTCGACAATTTTTGATATTGACTGCGCCCTTTCTGCTTTTCTCGTACTTTAAGCACAACATTGTTAGCCGGTACCCCTGTAACCGCGATAGTCGCTCGTACGATTTCAGTCAATCGGCGTTTTGCGGTTTCTTCTGGGACGGTTTTTGGAGCTGCGTATTCTTGGATCACCAAGTGATCGTCATATTGGTCAATCGCCACGTTATAGTTGGGCAGATCCGCGTCATATAAGCGATAGCATTGAAGCTGTTCTTTTTTAGCCCATTTAGACAATTTGCCAATGTTTTTCTTCAATCGATTGGCAAAATCTCCAGCCACCAACGGCGCCTCTGCGGTTTGACCTTGTTTCTCTTGGACTTGCTGCGCAGCCGTTTCGGAAATAGAATAGTTTTTCAGGTGACAACGTAACGCACCATTGCTCATCTTATATTGCTTATCTGCTCGCATACCCACGCAGCTTAACAGCTCTTCAGAGCTCGAAAACAGCGATACTTTATGGCCAGAGAATTGTTGCTTTAGGCGAACGCCTAATTCTGTATACAGCGCGATTAAGCCTGGTTCACTACTGAGTCGCTCACCATATGGTGGGTTGCATACGATAACACCGTGTTCAAACTCTTGCGGCTTATCAATCTGAGTCGCGTCAGCGACTTGAAAATCGATCAGACTATCCAATCCTGCGCGTCGTGCGTTATCACGAGCGGTTTTAATGACATAGCTGTCCATGTCATAGCCAAAAAATGTCGACTCACACGCTTTTATGCCTTTGCGCGCTTTGACTTTAGCTTCACTTTTAATCTCAGCCCATAGTTCGTAGTCAAAATCTTTATAGGATTCAAAGCACCACTGCTGTCGGTTTACAGACGGTGCCATATCACACGCTATCATCGCCGCTTCTAGCACCAGAGTGCCTGAACCACACATAGGATCCAACAATGGAAGGCCTTTTTGCCATGCACAGCGACTAATAATTGCGGCGGCTAGCGTTTCACGTAACGGCGCACGGCCCGATTGCAAACGATAGCCACGGTGGTGTAACCCGCCTCCGACTAGATCAAGACCAATTAGGGCTTTTTCTTTGTGCAAACGACAGTGAATGCGCAGATCCGGCTGATCTTTATTGATCGACGGACGTCGATCGCCCACTTTTTCAAAATGGTCAACAACGGCATCTTTTACCTTCATTGCACCGTATTGGCTGTTTCTAATTTCTCGGTTAGTTCCGTTGAAATCAACAACAAATGTTTTAGCAGCACTAAAATGCTTGCTCCACGAAACTGAAGAAGCGGACAGATACAGATCCATATCGTCACGACAATCAAACTCACTGAGCACTTCAACAAATCGGGACGCGATTCGGCTCCACAAGCAACAACGGTATAACGTAGCCAGATCCGCCTTAAAAAATACCCCCGCCTGAGTAAGTTTATAGTCTGTAATACCCAAGTCGGTAAGTTCATCGGCCAGCAGTTGCTCTAAGCCGTTGGCGGTAATCGCTAATATCTTTTTCATTGTGCTCTTAATTGGTGCGCGTTTAATCGGACAATTATATCCCGAAACCGCTCTATTAGGCACAGTTTTCACAGTAGAAATTCGATAAATCCTCGTATCTGGCTAAGTGTTCGTCAATGACCCGATAAATTCATCTCTTTAAGTTCAACAATTAATAAGTGACCACTTACTATGCTTTATAACCTTAAATTATGGGGCCCTCAGCATCTAATGCATAATTATTTACCGCAAAACTGGTATAGACCAGAAGGTTTTATGCGTACTTTAAAAGCAACACAAACGCTCAAAACAGGGAAATAATGCTAGTAAACCAAGATAAATTGGAATCAGATGAGTAAAAATTAATTTAGAAATAGTAGCGACTTAGCTCACGATTTAGACAATCATAGCTAAAGAAGTTGGACATGTTGCCAATGTGAATACAGCCGAATGGCCAAAGTTGGTTCTAACTTATGGGGTTATGAGTTCGGTTTGGAGGTTACTGGGTCCAACGAAAACGCAGATTTACGACACCATAGAAATGGGCTGAGCCACTTCAACATATTCGATGTGCGTCATTCTATCGTGCATGACTTTGACCATGTCACCAAACTTTAACGTTTTATAGCCGTTAAGTTGAAAGTCTTGA
Organism: Vibrio ulleungensis; assembly: GCF_016900875.1. Taxonomy (GTDB): domain Bacteria; phylum Pseudomonadota; class Gammaproteobacteria; order Enterobacterales; family Vibrionaceae; genus Vibrio; species Vibrio ulleungensis. The sequence continues at coordinate 40,537 of NZ_JAFEUM010000002.1, read as the reverse complement.
AGATCAACTAACGCGCAAATACTCGCATTGTCGCCAGCTTCTACGACAATAAAAATACCCTGGTTTAAGCTATTTTGCATCTGCACCAGCATACCTTCACAAGGAATGTCTACCCCATTACCGGCATCAAAGAACCAGCTTTTGGGTTGAACAGGCTTGTGGAAGCGCTTTGCAGCGACGCAGTTTAAATTGAGCTCTGCTTGGCGAGGCTCATTAAGCGGAAGTGTCGCAATGGAATCACGAAACGTATGGAACGCCTGTGCATCTTCGACATTGAATTGATTGGTTTGGAATGCGCAAGGAATAAGATCCTTGGTCTTAAGGTTGGCTTTGAATAACATGCCGTCATCAAGGTCCAGCATCAGTGCAGATTTTGAATGGTCGTAATACCAATTCCATGTATCGCTAAGTTTCAGCATAGGTCCTTCTCTACTTCGCTCATTATCAAACAACGAGAGTGACGCTCAAAAATCCGTACAACATGTCACTGCATCGATAATTCTACAAAGGGATCGGCAAAAAAAAAGAGGAAGCAAGCTTCCTCTTTTTTACGTTCGTTTATGCTAATACTTAAATATTTTTTACAATATCAGCGACCAATTTTGGTCCGTGATAAATGAAGCCGGAGTAAACCTGTACTAAACTTGCTCCTGCTTGCATTTTCTCTTTTGCCGAAACGTATGAATCGATCCCACCTACTCCAATAATTGGAATTTCACCTTTCAATAGCTCGCTAAGACGTTTAACCACTTCCGTGCTTCGCAGTTGAACAGGTCGGCCACTTAATCCGCCCGACTCTTGCCCGTGTTTCAAATCAGAAACCATTGAGCGGTCAAGCGTGGTATTGGTTGCAATCACACCGTCGATATCATACTTAAGCAAAGACTCACAAATTTGCTCAATTTCATGATCATCAAGATCCGGTGCGATCTTTAATGCAACCGGTACGTATTTCCCATGCTTGGCTGCAAGTTCTTGTTGCTTTTCTTTTAGCTCAGACAACAGGGAATCTAACGCTTCACCATATTGCATGCTGCGAAGCCCTGGAGTATTCGGTGAAGAAATATTAACCGCGATGTAACCGGCATGTTCGTACACTTTTTCCATGCAAATTATGTAATCTTGATTACCCTCTTCAATGGGGGTGTCTTTGTTCTTACCAATGTTGATCCCAAGAACACCATCAAAATTGGCACGTTTAACATTTTCTACAAGATTATCAACGCCAAGGTTATTAAAGCCCATGCGATTAATGATGCCTTCTGCTTCGACTAATCGAAACATTCGTGGTTTGTCATTACCCGGTTGAGGACGCGGTGTTACTGTTCCAACTTCTACGAAGCCAAAACCCATTGCGCCAAATGCCTCGATACATTCACCGTTTTTGTCCAGTCCTGCCGCAAGGCCAACTGGATTTTTAAACGTTAACCCCATACATTCAACTTCACGTTGCGGCAAGCGCTGACGAAAGGCGAAATCTAACGGTGTTCCGGTGATTTTAGGAAGATATTGAATTGCAAGATCATGCGCCTTTTCGGCGTCGAATTGAAACAAGCCAAGTCTGGCTAGACGGTAGAGCATTGTGCCTCCGATAAAAAAAAGCCCCGTATAAACGGGGCGTTATTATTTACTCTTTTGACTCGCAATTCAAATTTAATAACATCAACTCGCGCATTGCGACCGAGAATTTTGCAAATTCATGTGTAGAACCGACCTTAAATTCATCCAACGTGCTCATCCAACGTGCTACTGGCTCTGAATTCGACTCAATCCAACATTCGATGACTTGTGCAACATCGTCAAAATTATCGATGCATTGACTTCGCAATACCTGGCTCGATAATTGTCTCTGTTGCCAATCTAAGTCCTCTCTAAATGCTGCCCTTGCTAGTGCTTGCCAATTGTTGTCGACCACTTTGTTATTGATCTGATTTAAGAACCAATGAAGTGACAGTCGATCACCTAACGTAAAGTAAAGTTTGGCAGCCACTTCTATTGAGTGACCGCACTCTTTAGCAACGATTGAGATATCAAAACTGCTGTACAACGACGATAAGCGCGATACGAAATGGGCAATATCAGCGGTCACCCCCTGCTGCTGCCAATTCTCGGCAACTTGCTCGTGCTCATTCACCTCAGTCTCGACTAAGAAGCGATCTAAATTAACCACAATTTTGTCGACATCGCCTTGGTACTGCTCAATGATTTCGACGACGGACAATTTATGCGAACGATTTCGTAATAGCCACTTAGCTAAGCGGCGTAAGACACGGCGAATGGTAAACAGCAGCTCATATTGTACTTCTGTAGAAATCACATTATCCAATCGGCGAATCTTTTCAATCCAATGTCCCATGCCAAACACATGCCTAGCTGCCGCATAAGCGTTGGCAATGTCGACAACTTTAGCTCCGGTCTCTTCTTGCAGGCGTGCAACAAAATTACACCCCATCTCATTGACTATTTGATTGGCTAACGCAGTAGCAACTATTTCTGCACGCAATGGGTGCGCCAACATGTTACGCTGTAACTCCTCGGTGCGTAATTTAGACGGGAAATAATTAGTCAATTGCGCCGCATGGTACTCATCACCCGCTACTTCATCACACGCCAACTGCTCTTTCAGCCCCATCTTGCCGTACGCCACCAATACAGACAGCTCTGGTCGGGATAATCCAATATTCGACTTTTCTCTTTCTGCAAAGTCTTCGTCATTAGGTAAATATTCTAATTGACGATCCAGTTGCCCGGATTTCTCAAGTTGATGAACGAATCGAAGTTGTTCTTTTACACCTGATGCGCCCAGTGTATCACTAATAGAAATCGACTCAGATTGGCAATAAGCATGCTCGAGCACAATTTGGCCGACTTCTTCTTCCATTTCTTCCAGTAAATGATTGCGCTGTTTCATTGTCATGTCGCCAGCAGCAACCACACTGTTTAGCAACACCTTTATATTTACTTCGTTATCAGAACTGTCTACGCCACCAACATTATCAACAAAATCAGTGTTTACACGACCACCGGTTAACGCGTATTCAATTCGCCCAAGTTGCGTGAGTCCTAAATTTCCCCCTTCACCAACAACTTTCGCTCTAAGCTCGTTACCGTTAATGCGTAGTGCGTCATTGGCGCGGTCGCCAACTTCCGAATCAGTCTCTGTGGATGCTTTCACGTAAGTACCGATCCCACCATTCCATAGCAGATCAACCTCCATTTTTAGAATCATTTGGATCAATTCGTTTGGAGACGCTTTGGTTTTGTCTGTACCTAACATTTGCTGGATCTCTACCGAGAGCGGGATCGATTTTGCTCTTCGAGAAAAGATCCCCCCACCCGTCGAGATCAACGCTTGATCATAATCTTCCCACGAAGATCGTGGCAGTTTGAACAAACGATCACGCTCGATCCAACTACTCGCAGAGTCCGGATTTGGATCGATAAAAATATGCATGTGGTTAAACGCCGCCTGCAGACGAATGTGTTTCGATAGCAACATGCCATTGCCAAATACATCCCCTGCCATATCACCGACACCCATTGCGGTAAAGTCAGTTGTTTGGCAGTTAATGCCAAGTTCTCTAAAGTGACGTTTTACCGACTCCCACGCACCTTTGGCTGTGATCCCCATAGCTTTGTGGTCATAACCGTTTGATCCTCCAGAGGCAAACGCGTCACCTAACCAAAAATTGTATTCTTCAGATACTGAGTTCGCGAGATCCGAAAATGTCGCTGTACCTTTATCGGCGGCAACCACGAAATAAGCGTCATCTTCATCGTGACGAACCACATTGGTTGGAGGTGTTAGTTCTCCTTGGACAAAATTGTCACTGAGATCCAATAGGCCCCGGATAAATTGCTTGTAACAGCGCTGCCCTTCAGCGAACACTTCATCACGAGTCTTAAATTTGTGCTGATGTTTACACACAAATCCGCCTTTAGCCCCTACTGGAACTATAACGGTATTTTTAACTTGTTGTGCTTTTACTAGACCCAACACTTCTGTTCTAAAGTCTTCTTGTCTGTCCGACCAACGCAAACCACCTCGAGCAACTTTACCGCCTCGTAGATGCACACCTTCAATGTCTGGCGAATACACAAAAATTTCAAATGCGGGAACAGGTTTCGGTATTTCTGGTATCTCGGCAGGTAATAGTTTAAGAGATAGCGAAGCTTTCGGTTGCCCGTTAAGAGTTTGATAATAATTCGTTCGAACCGTCGCAAGCATCATTTCACAATAGCGGCGAATGATTCTGTCATCATCCAAACTTTCGACTTCATTGAGCGCGGTATCGATCTGCTTTATGATCCGCTGCTGCTTGTTTTCTCGTTGACCTATATTTGGATCAAAGCGCACATGGAACAATTCGACCAGCAGATGAGCGATATCAGTATGATTAACTAATGTTTCTTCTATATAACTCTGGCTAAATGGGAAGCCGACTTGTCGCATGTAACGAGCGTAGGCACGTAAGATTGTAACTTCTCTCGCGTTAAGATCCGCACCAAGCACCAGTTGATTAAACCCATCATTTTCAAGTTGTCCGTTCCAAATGGCCGCGAACGCTTGTTGAAAACGATCTCTTGATTGCTCAAGATCAATCGCAGTATCAAACTTATGCAGCATCGAGAAGTCCAAGATCCAACTTGTTTCTCCATTGCCTCGCTCGATCTCGTAAGGAGACTCACCGATCACACGCAATCCTAAGTTTTCCAACATTGGCATCACGTCAGAAAGGTGCAATGGCTCATTCAAATTGTACAGTTTCAATCGAACGGCGTTCGAGCTACTGCGTTCTTCTTGTAATCGATAGAAAAGCATACCCAAACGTTGGTCATTGCTGAGTGCTTCAAGTTTTTGAATATCAGCGATTGCCGAACCAGGGAGCATCGCTTCTTTGTACGAACGCGGGAAGGCATGCATGTATTCTTTAGACAATGCCAGTCCGTCATTTTCGCCGTAGGTTGCTACAATGCTTTCTTTGAGACGATCGTCCCAGCTCGAAGAAGCTTCCATCAAATTCTGCTCAATCAATTTTACGTCCACATCCATGCTGTTATCGTCAACACGCACGATGTAGTGCGTGCGCGCAAGTGGGCTTTCCGAGAAGTAAGTTGTAAACTCTACCGTTTTTTGTGTGCCAAAATAACGACTTAACACCTTTTGCGTCTGCTTACGCAACTCTGTGTTGTACCGGTCTTTGGTCACATACACCATACAACTGAGGAATCGTCCAAATGGGTCTTTACGTACAAACACTCGGATTAAATCGCGATCTTGCATTTGCACCACGCCCATTCCAGTGTCCAGCAACTCTTTTTCTTTGGCTTGGAGTAGCTCGTCACGTGGGTAGTTTTCTAGGATGTTATTTAACGCTTTGTAGGAATACGATCCAACTAAGTATCCGCTAGACTCAAGGATCCTAGAGACTTTTTCTTTAACCAAAGGAATATTTGCCACGCTTTGGTTGTACACCGCAGATGTATACAGACCAGTAAAGCGATGCTCACCAATCACCTTACCCTTGCCATCAAAGATCTTTATTCCGATGTAATCGGTGTAAGCTGGTCTATGGATCCGCGAGGGTTTATTGCCTTTGGTTAAGATCAGCAAATAAGGTTTGCGAGCTTCGCTTCGTGCAGCAGCCGAGAACTCAGACAGCTTGACCGCCCTTACTCGTTTAGGCTCGCTAAACAGCCCTAAACCATTTTCCTCGGTTGGCGTCAACGCCGTTTCATCTGACTCTTTTAAAAGTCGAAACTCTTTGTACCCCATAAAGGTAAAATTATGATCACTTAACCAGCGAAGGAAGCTCACCGTCTCGGCGACATGTTGATTGTCGATATTGACGTTTTCGGTATATGTCTCAACCTCGGTGATCACTTCTTGCAAACGATCCGCCATCGGTTGCCAATCTCTAACCACAAGATCAGTATCGGCGATAATTTCATTCAACTCTTGCTCCAAGGCCTGCATCGAATGTTTGTCATTCATTTTGTCGACTTCTATATGGAATATCGAATGCTTGAATCCTTGAGAATTTTTGTCGATGTCCGTTATCGCACCCTCTTCGTATTGAATAACCGTTGGGCCATGAAGCATGAGATGCGAAGTTATGTCTAATCGTGCCAAACACATTTTGATAGAGTCGACCAAAAACGGTTGGTCAGGCATGACAATTTCAACAATGGTATGGGTAGACTTCCAACCGTGGTGTGCCACCGTTGGATTAAATACTTTTACAGAAGGCTGTGCATTTGGTGTATCTGACAGATGTTTCCATATACTGACAATCGCACCGTACAAATCTGATTCATTACGCTGTAACAAATCATCGTGTGAGATATTACTGAATAGATGCTTTGCGAGCTTTAAGACGAGCGGACTCTGCTCATCATCAATTTTTGTTGCTATTAGGTGATAAACTTTTTCAAGTAGGACAGGAACTAGGGTTTCACGTGCAGGCATATTACGCTCCACTAAATCTTTATCTTTTATTGTAGGCAAATCAACACAATGTCGATAACAATATTGTAATGGGTTTATTGCCTAAACGTTAGATTTTTGTGGGGTGCTAATAGGTGAATATTTGGGAATGTGACCGAGGTGCTAAATATCTATCTTTGTAGTGAAGGTTCTATAGCCTTTCCAACCGAACAAACTTATTGTTCTGGTCAATAATAAGGCGAAAGCGTCCAAAAACACCGTTAGGAAGTAAATAAGGTTGCAATCGCATCACTGGAATTTGCACGCGACTTCCCTCGTCCGTTAGAACGATCACGTGTTTTACACTGCCGGCGTACGCCAGTTTAAATTCCTGTGGAGTGAGGCTGATTGAAAAGTGAAACTGTTTCATTACTATCGCGTGTTTAATCATTAAAAAAGTAAGAGGAGCATTCACTCCCCTTACCCATTTCTATACCAACCAAAGCAATGACCGAATCATTCTTGCTCGTTACAATCACTGATAACGGCGTTAAAGATAATGTTGGTAGAACAACTATCTACGGCAATCTTTACCTTGCTATCAGCGATTTTCCTTCGCGTTTATCTGACCAGCTAATTGCTTCGATTGGTATTAGTCCAGCCTAGAACTATGCCAGTGCACTGGTGACTTTTTCAAACAAGTCTGCCGCTAAACCATCCATGCCACGAAGTTTTTCAAGTTCACGTTTCATCAAATCTTGGCGCGTAGCATCAAAGCGTTTGAATTTAAGCAACGGATCAATCAGTCGAGACGCTACCTGCGGGTTGATGGTATTCATTTGCGCGATGATCTCGCCAGCAAATTGGTAACCGGAACCATCGATTGCATGAAAGTTAACAGGGTTTGCATTGAAAAAACTGCTCATCAAACTTCGAGTGCGGTTAGGGTTTTTTAAGCTAAACGCACTGTGCGTCATAGCGTGCTTGATTCCTTGTAACGCAGTCGAACTTGGATTAGACCCTTGCAGCATAAACCACTTATCCATGACCAAACCATCGTGCGACCATTCGGAACTAAATTGCTCCATTAAGCCTTCTCGCACAGTCAATGACGCACTGTTAGCACAATATAGTGCAGCGGTTTTGTCGGTCATGTTGTTCGCATTGTCATAATGCGCCTTCACGGTCTCGCCATACTTTGGCAAATACGCTAGGTAACTTAGACTTAGATTTCGTAGCGCACGTTTACCAATACTCGAGTGAGAAATATCGTAATTGTGCTGCACCAAACTGTGGTACATCGCACTGAATTCATCTTCAAGCTCACTGGCCAATTGCACTTTCATGCTTTTCAGCACAGACGCTATTGCATCAACATTGACCGTCTCAAACCATCCAGACACTTCATTGTGTGATGGAATTGTGAGTACCTCGCTAATAAATGCAGGATCTAGATCCGGGTTGAGTAAGATACCTCTAAATGCATCAAGCACATCCTGACTTAAGGCAAATTCTGCTTGCTTAGCATATGCCTCGACACCTAACTTAATGTATTTTGCCAGCAACATCTGTCCCGCATCCCACTTTGCAAACGCGTTTGTCGCGTGATTGAGCAAGGTAACGAGTTGCGAATCGGAATAATCATATTCCAGTTTAACGGGCGCAGAAAATTCACGAAGCAATGACGGGATTGGCGCTGCATCGATATTTTCAAAGACGAAGGATTGAGACTCTTCAGTAACACTAAGTACATTGTCCACCACCTGGCCATTTATCACCATTGGTATGATCTCACCAGTCGATGAGTAAAGCTCAACATCAAATGGGATATGCAATGGGCGTTTGGTTTGCTGATCTTGAGTCGACGGTGTCGTTTGACTCACCGTTAGCGTAAAGCTTTTCGATTGTTCATCAAAGCGACTGGTGACCGAAAGTTGCGGTGTCCCACTCTGACTATACCAAAGACTAAACTGAGACAAATCTACGCCAGATGCATCTTGCATCGCAGCAACAAAATCGTCGCACGTCGCCGCAGTACCATCATGACGTTCGAAGTAAAGTTTGATCCCTTTTTGGAAACGAGCCTCACCCAACAACGTATGCATCATACGGATCACTTCACTGCCTTTCTCATACACCGTTAAGGTGTAAAAGTTATTCATCTCAATCACTTTTTCAGGGCGAATTGGATGTGACATTGGGCTAGCATCTTCAGCAAATTGCGGTCCACGCATGGTGCGAACGTTCGAAATACGATTGACAGCGCGAGAGCCAAGATCAGATGAGAACTCTTGATCACGAAATACTGTTAAGCCTTCTTTTAAACTTAGTTGGAACCAGTCACGGCACGTCACGCGGTTGCCCGTCCAGTTGTGGAAATATTCGTGGCCAATAACGCGTTCGATGTCGAGGTAATCGGCGTCGGTGGCGGTATTGTTATTCGCGAGCACAAATTTGGAGTTAAAGACGTTTAGCCCTTTGTTTTCCATCGCCCCCATATTAAAGAAGTCGACGGCAACAATCATGTAAATGTCGAGGTCATACTCCAGATCGAATCGTTCTTCATCCCATTTCATTGAGTTTTTCAAAGACAGCATGGCATGAGGTGTACGATCCAAATTGCCTTTATCCACAAATATTTCTAGGTCAACTTTGCGACCAGAGCGCGTAACGAAAACGTCGCGATCAACATCAAAATCACCGGCGACAAGCGCAAACAGATAACTTGGTTTGGGATGCGGGTCATTCCATTTAACCCAGTGGCGACCATTGTCTAAATCACCAGCGTCGATTTTGTTACCATTGCTGAGTAAGTAGGGGTACGCTTTTTTGTCGGCTTCAATGGTTGTAGTGTAAATTGCCAATACGTCCGGTCGGTCTAGGAAATACGTAATTCGGCGAAAACCTTCTGCTTCACATTGAGTGCAGTAAGCACCCTCAGATTTATACAACCCTTCCAACGCGGTATTACTCACAGGGTCAATTTCTGTTTCAATGGTAAGAGTGAACTCTTTAGGAAGGGAAAAAATGTCTAGAACGCCTTCCTTTTTCTCGAAATCAGAATGCTCAACATCGTTCACTAGCAATTTAACTAAATTAAGCTGCTCACCAACCAATGACAAAGTATTACTTTCACCATTTTGGGTAACCGTTGAGGTGGCAATAACGCGAGTCTGCTCTTCATTTAAATTGAAGTAGAGTTCGGTTTTTTGAATAAGGTGTGATGGCGCTTGGTAATCTTTGCGGTACTTCGCTTGAGGTTTGTTTTCGTTTGACTGAGTGGTCATTCTATTTCCTAAACACTTGTTTCCATACAATACCCTTATTGATAAGGGCATTCTGTTATAAATTCAAGCTTTAACAATAAAAAAGCGAGGCATAGCCACCGCTATACCTCGCACTCTGTCTGTAAATCAATCAATTATTAAAACATCATGTCATTTCACTCTATTTAGTACCGCAAACATGTCGCTTTCTTCACCCTCTAAAGTTAGCTGGTCATCTTGAAGCGTAAAGGTTGACTCATGTTCGCCGTTTTCGTAGAGCAGAATCAATTGATCGTTTTCAATGTAGTAGACACCATGATGTACAGATTGAGCACCACTGTCATTGCTCGAGCGGAACAAGAAAACAAAATCAGGTTGTAAAACCAGATCCATTTTCGACACATTGCTCGCTAAAAGATCCTCTCCGGACAAACTTTCACTGGTCCAAATGCCCGCCATTTCTTTGTTTAACAATTTATAGAAGGTAATTCCGTTCAGTAACAGTCTGTTGTGACTGATCTTATATTCGTAATATTGAGGAACATCAGTATTGAGCCCGAGAACAATAGCTTCATCACCGACACTGTAACTGCCTGACCACTGGTCGACACTATAGTCGCGCTTTTGAATCTGAATTAAGAAATCGAAATTAGAAGTAAATGAAAGGCGAATGGTTCTAAAATCGTCATTACCGTTGTCTACATTAGGGTTAAGTAAGTACCAATCACCCAACAAAAAGGGATAGTCAAACGTATTACGGTTATTTTCAGCGGCGCTAGAAAAAGATACCAGCGTCAAAACGATTGATATAAAAAACGCATTAAAGGCTCTATGCATAGATCCCCCTCACCCGATTTACTGTAGTAAGCTTGGTTTATATATACGTGTTTCGCAATTTTTTGGATCAATATCACACTTTGGGGTTATCTACACCACCTGGTACAAAGGGAGCCGTTCTTTATACATTTCCCGCTTTATCTCCATTGTCACCTACTCGAAAATGCCTAATGAACAAGCAAAAAAAAGCCCTTAACCTAAGTTAAGGGCTTATTTCAATCAGCCATATTGCAATGCTAATTACGCTTTAATCATATCTAACATTATGCTGACGGTTTCATCTAAATATGGATCCGGCGCTTCATAGTCATCAGGTACATCGTCAAGCGAAGCAAAGGGCTCTTGCTCTTCTAATGCACGTCGTTGATTGATTCGTTTTAGTCGAAGATCTTCTTCACCATCATCCTCGGCATTGCGTGCCTCTAGATTTAGTGAAAGAACATTGTTCTCTTTCTTGGCTTTGTAATCTTCGATATCTTCAGCGATAAACTGAAATTCCAAATCATCTGCGATACGCGCCTGGTGCTGCGTGGTCAACGATTGGATTTGCTGAGAACGATCTGCAAGCACTTGATATTTAGCAGCGTCAATCTGATCCCAAGGCAATGCATTATCTTCTACGCTTTCACCGGTTTCAGCAGGATCGATCGCTGTCGGATAAGCAATATCAGGAACGACACCTCGATTTTGAGTACTGCCACCATTGATCCGATAGAATTTTTGGATAGTGTATTGCACGTACCCTAATTCTTTGTCGAATAAATCGTAGATGTGATTCAAAGAGCGATGCTGCTGAACAGTACCTTTACCAAAGCTATTTTCCCCTACAACAATTGCTCGACCGTAATCTTGAAGAGCTGCGGCAAAAATTTCAGAGGCTGATGCACTGTATCGATTGACCAGAATCGTCAATGGACCGTCATAACTTATGGTATTGCCATTGTCGGCATTCACCGTCACTCGTCCATAGCTATCTCTAACTTGAACAATAGGACCTTGGGTAATAAATAAGCCAGACAGTGCTGTTGCTTCTGACAATGCCCCGCCACCATTGTTACGTAGATCAACAATAATACCGTCGACATTATCGTTCTTCAGCTCACTGATTAGCGCATCGGTATCTTTAGCCAAGCCGACATAAAAACTTGGTACTTCTAAAACACCAAACTTTTTACCATCTTTTTCAATGACTTCCGATTTTACAGCTCGGTCTTCTAAACGTATCTTGTCACGAACAATAGTGACAGTGTGACTTTTTGCGTCATTACCTTCAGGTAAAATTTGCAGGTTAACTTTGGTGCCTTTAGGCCCTTTAATTAACGCAACCACATCGTCCAGTCGCCAACCAATGACATCAACAACATCTTTGCCATCTTGGCCGACACCGATGATTCTATCACCTTCGTTTAAAGCTTTACTGTTTGACGCTGGACCACCAGCAACCAATGAACGAATGACAGTGTAATCGTCGGTCATTTGTAAAACTGCGCCAATACCTTCAAGCGACAAATTCATCTCTGCCTGGAAAGTTTCAGCATTACGTGGGGATAAGTAACTCGTATGTGGATCCACTTCACGCGCAAATGCATTCATGTACAACTGAAAAGCATCTTCGCTTTGAGACTGAGTCAAACGTTTCATTGCGTTGTTATAGCGCTTGGTGAGAACGTCTTTGATCTCTTCCCACTCTTTTCCGGCCAAAGCCAAATTCAACGCGTCATACTTAACTCGTTGTTGCCACAACTCATCAATATCGGCTTGACTGGTTGGCCATGAAGCTTCAGAGCGATCCAGTTCAATCGTCTCATCGCCATCAAAGGTGATTTCATTATCTAACAAGGATAATGCGTACTGAAAGCGCTCAAAACGTTTTTGCATCGACAAGTTGTAGATGTCAAAAGCGACTTTGTTTGTACCACTTTTTAACTCATCATCAAGTGTCGTAGATTGCTCTGCAAACGACTCGATGTCAGCCTCAGTAAAGATACTGCGATTGTAGTCGAGCATGTCGATGTAACGATTGAAAATTCGAATTGAAAATTCGTCATCGAGACTAAAATGCTTGTAATGAGATCGAGTAAACCTTGAGGTTACACGCTTGGCCGCAGTCTGATGTTGTGCTTCTGGTGAAAGGATCGGAAGGTCTGACTTTGACAGCTCAGACTCAACCGCATAACTACTCGCAGCCAAAAACAAACTGGCTGCGATCATAGTACGCTTAAAACGAATTTTCATCAGTGAGAATTACTCCGCTAGGCGCGTAAATGCTCCGTTTTAACAACCATTTGAAGGCCGTTGTTTAACTGAACACGTACGTCATCCTTGTTGACTTCTACGATTGTCGCTGGCATATCACCTTTGCCCATGTTCACATGAACGGTTTTACCAGCAACAACATCCTTTTGCTCCATTGGTGAACGAGTCACTTCTGGTTTTTTCTCTTGCTTAGGCTTGTTCTTACGTGGTTTGTTCTTTTTTGGTTCAGCGTTCGCAGTACGATTTTCTTGTTTCGCCTTAACCGCTTTCTCTTTACGGCGTTCAACGACTCGAGCTTTGCTTTCTGCTAGAGCTTTTTTCGCATGTTCTACGTGCTCTTCTTCAAGTACACCACTGTCGTTGCCATCAAGGTCAACACGAATGGCACCTGCTTTAACGCCATGTAAGTAGCGCCAAGAAGAAGTGTATTTGCGAAGCGCCTGACGAAGTTGCGTCTTGCTTACTTTTGGATCTTTATCCAATCGCTCAGCAAGGTCTTGAAAAATACCAATTTTTAAAGGTTTCGCTTCGCCCTCTAAAGTAAAGCACTTAGGGAAGCATTCAGCAACATAAGCGATAACTTCGTTGGTAGTTTTCAATTTATCTGTGTTTTCCATTTTGGATCCTGGTAACTCTCGTTGCGCATTTTTATTTAAAATCTGGGCTGTATTATAGAGAGAAAGGAATCAAAAACCACCGTCATCAGTGTGTTTAAGTAGAATTAATTACACTTCTCTTGAAAAACGCCTTAGATGTTGGACAAAGTTTCACCAACTCGAGTGATAAAGTGCTGCAGACCTTGTTCGTCATCTTCAGTAAAGCGATTGTAATTTGGAGAGTCTATATCGAGTACCCCGATGCATTCACCATTGACCCATAGCGGCAGGACGATTTCTGAGTTACTCGCGGCATCACAAGCGATGTGCCCTTCAAATTGATGGACATCGGCAATACGTTGAATACTTTGCGTAGCATATGCAGTCCCACATACCCCTTTACCAGGCTCAATTCTTACACACGCAGGTTTACCTTGGAATGGTCCCAGCACTAATTGCTCACTGCTCTCTTCAAACAGATAAAAACCCACCCAATTAATGTCGGCAAGAGCCATATCCAATATGGCTGACAAGTTAGATAGGTTAGCGACTAAATTAGTTTCGCCTTCTGTAAGTGCGACAGCTTGTGCCGTAATACTGCTATAATCAGTTCTTTCCATGATGACTTTAATTCTCTTACATCTGCTTGATTTAATAATTGTTTTGTTGCATTTTTTGACAAATAGGTTCGCACCATTGTCAAAGCACTATACACTGAGAGTGTGATAATCAATATCTGGGTACTAATGAGTGAGTTTTCAAGCCTCTACATCATTGAAATCGCAAACTCGAGTTTGCCAGCACTGCGATCTTGCGGTGGAATGGTTATCGCTGCCTGAACAACAGAGTGCGTATTGCCCACGCTGCAATACTCAGCTTTATCGAGGAAAATCCATAAATGTTGCAGGCAACCTCCCTCTAGCGATTGCCTGCGCAGTGCTATTCTACCCAGCTCTTTTCGAACCTTTTTTATCCATTCGTTTAATTGGTGAATGGATAACTGCCAGCTTATGGGGTGGCGTCGCTGCACTGTATCACGATGGCTTTACAAGTCTGGCGCTGTTTGTAGGGTTAACCACCATAATTACTCCAGCTGTTGTTCTTGTTGCCACCTTTATGGCTGAGTGGGCAATTCGGTATCGAAGTCGTCGCTGGTTGAAACGTAGCTTAACCGCTATTCAATGGTTCAAGCATTGGATGATGTTGGATGTTTTTTTAATCTCCATCGCCATTTCGGCCTTCAAACTTCAAGATTACTCCGATCTCTACTTTCGCCATGGACTATTATTTCTCGCCCTTTTGCAGATTCTCATTCTCTTGCTCATTACACGTTTAAGCAGTCGTCGGTATTGGGAAGTGTTTGAAACGCGACATGCCGACTTTTCACATGAACACAGTAGCGTCACCGTAGCCGAGCACAGTAGCGAAGCGATCCTAGTTGATTGCCCACATTGCCACTTAACCCAATCAGCACATGGGCATTGTGAGCGATGTGAAAGTCTCATTAAGCCCAGTAACGACTATAAAATGGTCCGCAACACTTGGGGATTCCTGCTTATCGCAACAGTCGCCATCGTTCCGGCGAATCTCATCCCCATTTCGATTCTCTTTACAAACGGGCAACGGTTAGAAGATACGATCTTATCGGGGATCGCCTCGCTCATTGAGAATGATATGCCCGGTATTGCGGCCATTATCTTTATTGCCAGTATCATCGTGCCGATTTTTAAGATCATTGGCATTGCATACATATTGTTAGCCATTCAGTTTGATCGACAACGATTTCATCGACAACGAATGACTATTTACTTTGCCGTCAAATGGATTGGGAAGTGGTCTATGATGGACATCCTTGTGATCGCCATCATGCTGACATTGGTCGACCGTGGACAAATTCTTAACTTCACACCCGGTCTAGGCGCTATTGCTTTTGCCGTCGTGGTATTTTTTACTATGCTGGCAACCGAATCTCTCAAGCCCAATCTCATTTGGCGTAATATCAATGAAAAGGTGAATCAATGACCACTCCTGCCAACCACTCTCCCGCGAAACCTACGCTTCGTAAAGACCGTGGTATGTCACCGGTTTGGATAATTCCAGCACTGACACTCATCCTTGCAGGTTGGTTTGTCACCAAAGCCATTCAAGAGGCTGGCCAACAGGTACAAATTTATTTTGAAGACGCCCAGGGCCTGATTGCAGGCCGCACAGCGATTCGATATCAAGGTCTAGAAATAGGCATGGTCCGTGACATCAATCTTGCGGACGATCTAAGCCAGATTTATGTCGATGCCGATATATACCCCGAAGCGACTAAATTACTCGGTGAGGATACTCAGTTTTGGTTAGTGAAACCTTCAGCGTCAATTTCTGGTGTGACTGGACTAGATGCCCTTGTTTCAGGTAACTACATATCCATTTTGCCGAGTAGTGAGCCAGAAAAACTTAAAGAGTATGTCTATACCGCACTGAGTGAGCGCCCTAGCGACGCATTATTGAAACAAGGTTTGCCTATTGAATTGGTGTCACGGGATTTAGGCTCGATCAATATTGGCTCTAAAATACTGTACAAAAAAATCCCTATTGGCGAAGTATACAACTATGAGCTCGATAGGCAATCCAAAGACATCCATATTGATGCGGTCATTTACCCACGCTATCAAAACCTCATTAATCAAAATAGTCGATTCTGGAATGTCAGCGGTATCCGAACGTCATTTGGCCTAGATGGTGTCGATATTAAAATGGAGTCTCTATCTGCACTGATCAGTGGTGCCATTGCCGTCGATCTACCTGAAGAAGGCGACGACATAGAAGCCAAACACAGTTTTAAGCTATTTCCTGATGTAGAAACAGCCGGTCGAGGAATATCGATTACTATTGCCCTGCCCGAATCTCACGGTATAGCTAACAATGGCGCCTCCCTGCTATTCAAAGGTTTAGAGATTGGTGTGATCAATAACGTTTATTTGTCGGAAGACCGCGAGCAAATTTTTGCTAAGGCTACCGTCGAGCCTATGTTTGCTGATTTACTCAATACAGGCTCAAGTTGGGTGATTGAAGAAGCAAAATTGTCGGTGACCAAACTAGAAAATCTAGCCAACTTAATAAAAGGCAATCATTTAAGTTTGATTGCGGGAGAAGGTGAAAAAGCAAGACGTTTTGTTGCTATTCGTCAAAATGAACTCAGCGTCCAAACGAACAACGCGCAGCTTATCACTCTTATTGCAGATCAAAGCTTTGGCTTATCCAGTGGCTCCCCACTCGTCTACAAAGGTATTCAGGTTGGAGAAGTGAGTACCGTCTCATTAACCGGCAACGAAGTCGCTATCGAAGTATTGGTAGAAAAAGAGTTCTCGTCTTTAATTAAGAACGGCAACCGTTTTTACCTTAACTCGCAAATATCAGCACAATTTGCCGATGGTGCGCTGAATGTAGACATACCGCCTGTCCCCCAATTGCTCGCGGGATCGATCAGTTTTACCAGTCAGGGAACCTCTTCGGATAAAAATCAATTTACACTGTATCAGAACCAGCAATTGGCAGAGCTTGCAAATTATGGCGCTATTGGCCTACAAAAAGTACAGCTACTAAGCAGTACATTGCCTTCTGTCAGTGTCGGAAGCCCACTACTGTATCGCAATTTGCCTGTTGGGCAGGTGAAATCGTATCAACTGACAGACCAAGGGATGGTGGTCGATCTGTTGGTGGATAAAAACTATCAACATCTCATTAAAGACAGCACCGTATTTTGGACTCACTCTGGCGTAACCGTTGATGCCTCGCTCGCAGGTGTATCCATTGAAGCGCAACCACTTAGCAAGCTGTTACAAGGGGCCATAGCCTTTGACAACGGGCCACAAATCAGCAATAAGACCGGGCGTTATTACACACTTTTCGATAGCTACAAGACTGCGGTAAGTTATGGGACAACCGTAGAGTTAACTTCTGGCGTGGCGAACAATATAAACGTGGGAACAGCAATTCACTACCAAAGTGTTCAGGTTGGCGAAGTCACTCAGATGCACCCCAACTTTAATACTGGCTTAATCACCTATACGGCGCGACTTTACCCTGAGTACGCTCGTGCCTTGGCAACCAAAGGCACTCGCTATACAGTAAGACAGCCACAAATCAGTTTTGAAGGCGTTAAAAACTTATCCGCGGCCATAGTGCCTGTTATCGATGTTACCCCTGCAGAGAGCAGCGCCAAGCAGTTGAAATTTGACCTTGATTACACTAGCAAGGAGCAACAAACTACGCAGTATGTACTGCAAACGCCGCACAGAAGCTCAGTAAACATAGGCACTCCAGTTCATTTTAGAAACCTTACTGTCGGCCAAGTCGTCGATGTTGAGCTTGGTTCGCTGTCTGACCGAATACTAATTACTGTTGAAGTCTCAAACGAATTCACCTACCTGATCCGCAGCAACACCTATTTCTGGAATGAATCGGGGTTGGATGTCTCTATTGGACTTAGTGGTGCAAACATTAAAGCGGGCACAATCGACAGTATCATTAACGGTGGGATCGCATTTGCTACACCAGACGAAGCTTTGAGACCCGTTGCCAAAGAAAACAGCAGCTTTATTTTGCATCCTCAAGCTGATCCAAAATGGCTAGCGTGGCGCACCGCGATACCTAAGCCTTAGCACTACCAACAATCAGCATCCACCACTTAATCGCACAAGGTGACTAAGTGGTGGTTTGGCATCGATAAACTCAGTACACTACTGCCAATACTGCTAGATTCCAGAGATATATTGTGCACGCTAACGTTTTTATTCCTGATGCCTACATAGACCTAATTGAAACTCAACTCGCTTCTAAAGTTGAACTCGAATCATTTATTCAAGCTTGTCAAAAACCCTTAAGAAAAAGTATTCGCGTTAACACGCTTAAAATTAGTGTTGAAGAGTTTGCTCTTATTGCCAAACAACACGGCTGGAACTTAACGCCAATTCCGTGGTGTGAAGAAGGGTTCTGGATTGAGGCTGATGAAAGTGAGCGAGCGCTGGGCAATAGTATCGAGCACATGACAGGCCTATTTTATATCCAAGAAGCCAGTTCGATGATGCCGCCAGTTGCTTTGTTTAACAATCTAACAGAGCCTACACGAGTGCTCGACATGGCGTCTGCCCCTGGTTCTAAGTCAACTCAGCTAGCGGTGTATATGAACAATCAAGGCGCCTTAGTATCTAACGAACTCTCTGCTTCTCGAATCAAGATATTGCACCACAACCTAGAGCGTTGCGGTGTTCTTAATCACGCAATCACGCATTTTGATGCTACGGTATTTGGCGAATATTGTTTTGAGCAGTTTGACGCGATTTTGTTGGATGCTCCGTGCTCCGGCGAAGGTGCTATTCGTAAAGATGAGCACGCAATGGCAAACTGGAGTCTATCTTCAACTAGCGATATTGCTGAGCTACAGAAGCGGTTAATCGAGAGTGCCTTTTATGCGCTAAAACCTGGTGGCAGCTTGGTCTATTCGACCTGCACCCTCAACCACCTAGAAAACCAAGACGTTGTTGAACACGCACTACAAACGTTCGCATCGAGTATCCGTATAGACGACCTCACAACCCTGTTTGACGGTGCTAGCCGCTCTGCCACGGTAAATGGTGCGCTACACGTTTACCCGCACCATTACGACAGCGAAGGTTTCTTTGTTGCTAAGCTAACTAAAACAGCCAGCATTGCAGCGCCAAAATCGAGTAAGAAGCGAGGCAAATTTCCCTTTGAACGATGCAGTAAGAAAACCGTACTAGACACGCGCGAACGCCTGACAACTGAACTAAAACTCGACATTAACTTGAATCAATTGGATCTTTGGCAGCGAGACAAAGAGCTTTGGCTATTTCCCACAGAGATCGCGCCCCTACTAGACTGTGTTCGCTTTCAACGAATTGGCAGTAAACTAGGTGAGCTGCACAAAAAAGGCATCAAATGGTCTGCGCAAACGGTAGTGAGCCTTGCACAAAATAGTCACTTAACGGGCATAGAGCTAACGTCTGCAGAATTATCGCAGTGGTATCAAGGACAAGATATAAGGCCCAGCGAGGCCACGATAGGGAAAGGCTCTGTATTTGTTTTGCACAATGGAAAGCCCATCGGGTTAGGCAAATGGGTTGGCAATCGTATTAAAAATGGATTGCCACGAGAACTGGTTCGAGACGGTATATCATTCTAACCAAGCCTGATAAATGGCATTCTTAGCAGCCTGTACTAAAATAAAAGCATTGATTAGCGCAGGCTCTGAAAAAGAGCCATTCCCCTAAGCCCAGAACAGGATAAGTTCTGGGCTCTTTTTTGGGTAAAAAAAACACCCTGTTGAGTGCAGGGTGTTTTAGTTCTTTGCTAAGGTGTTACCTAAATAACTTTGGTAATATCAGCGCTTATTACTCGCTATCGGTAAGACGAATTCCATCACGTTCAATCGTGATCTTACGTGCTTTATATAATGTGCCGATGCTCTTTTTAAAGGTACCTTTACTGGTTCTAAATAGATCAAAAATCGCCTCTGGTGACGATTTATCACTAATAGGCAAATACCCATCTTTTTTGTTGAGTAAATCGAGAATACGCTCACTTAACTCATCAAATTTTGCCACACCCATTTTTTGTAGCGATAGGGTTATTTTTCCATCGTCGCGTACGTCCTTGATGTAAGCCGATAACGTTTTACCGATAAACAGCTTTCCAAATACATCCGATGTAAAAATCATCCCCCAGTGAGTGCCCTCTACGATGGCTTTATAACCCAGGTCGCTTTTTTCGGCGATCACTATCGACACTTTTTGGTTGTTTTCGTACGTCGCAGGTGTTTTATCTAACAGCTTATTGAACTTTGTAGTGCCGACAATTCTGCCACTGGCTTTATCGGTGTACACATAGACGAGCACAGTTTGACCTTCCGCAAATCGACGGCGCTGTTCACTAAACGGTATTAACAAATCTTTCGCTTTAATTCCCCAGTCGACAAACGCACCTGTTGCGTTAACGCCTACAACCTTCATCAAACCCCACTGACCTACTTGCGCAATAGGCTCTTCACAGGTTGCACAAAGTTGGTTGTCTGAATCGAAATACAACATCGCATCAACGGACTCACCCACTTTGAGCGGTGTTTTTACCAAGTTTTTTGGTAATAACACGCTGCCATAGTCAGCTGCATCTAAGAAATATCCAAAATCGGTTTGTCTATCAATCTTGAGGTGATTGATTTGTCCTACATTAATCATACTTGGCCACACTTACTTATTTGCGCTAAGTATACTCTGTGAGAAGGGTTTTTCGAACATAAGTTTGCAGCATTTGTTTATTGATGCTTAGATCCCGCTCTGTGGTGCCCTTTTTTATTGAAAACCGTTCTTTAAAAGACCATGGTTAATTGTATCTGCGAGTGCAATTGCGTAACATGGCAGGAGAGCAATAAGGAGATAGTCATTTGATTTCAGTCGATAAATTAGACGCATTAACACTCAAAGTTTCTCACGTCATGGAATCGGCTAAACGCTTAGACTTAGACTTTTACTTTTTCTTCCCCAGTGAAATTGGAATAAATAGTCAGGTTTTATCCGAGAATGAGCTGTACTACAGCGCCATGACCGAAAAACGAGCTTATTTCAGTGATAAAACTCACCTCCCTCTGGTGCATAGCCGATTAGCAAAGCGTGGTAAGTTATCGGACAATCAATACCGTGTCAGCTTAAGTTTATATGCTTATCAATACGTGATTGCGCTTGACTCAGCGGTCAACGGGTTGCGTGCTTCGATTAAAGTAAGTGACACTGTCACAGAAGATGAGGTGGACGAAGTTATTCACTTGTCTCTTGATATCCTTAAGAAATTACGTCGCTCCGTTCCCTATGAAGAAGCCCAGGTACGCTACTACGTTAACATCGACAACTACCTCTCTTGGTACACAGAACAAAAGTTTTTAGCCTTAGTCGCGCATCTCCCCAGAGGCAAAGAATACACGCTATTGCGTGACAGGCTCATTACCATTTGCGAGCGCGAACAAGCGCATCGCGTCCTCAAAAAATACAATAGTAAAAAAGTCAATGAAGACGTCACTCGCTTGTCCAACAAAATGCGATTGCTTCGACGCTTAATAGAGCATCCTATTGTACTTAAAAGTAAAACCTCAACAGTTGGTAAAAACCAAAGCCGGGCTATTAAAGGCATTGCTACTGGTCTGGTGATGGTGTTTGTATCGTTGTCATTAATCGCTGCACGGGACTATTTGGGTGAAATCACCGCGTCTTTTGTGTTTGCAATGAGTGTTATTTACGCGCTGCGAGAAATATTCAAAGACGATCTACGTGATGTCATGTGGCGTTGGATACGTAAAGGTAAGCCAAAATGGCGTAAAGACTATATTGACCCTAGTACAAAAAAACGTGTGGGCGGAAAGCTGGAATGGCTTGACTATACTCGGTTTGAATCACTACCAGATCGAATCAAAACCATTCGTAAAACGCGAGTTTCACAGCGTGAGGAGCAAGTGCTGCACTACCACTCAAAAGCCGCCCTATCGACAACACTATTTCTCAGTGGTTATGAACAGACCCGTGAGAGCATGATGTTTAATTTACGTCCTATTACTCGTTTCATGGATAGAAACTCTAATCGCATTTATAGCCTTAACGACGGGCAGGTGAGCCGCGAGAACGTCGAAAAGCGCCACTTAATTAATCTGATAGTAAAAGAAGACCGACACGATGGCGCGCCTACCTACTCTAGATTTAAATTGATCGTGAGCCGTTCTAAAATTGTCGATATAGAACAAATTGAATTAGATAAGAAAAAGTCCTAAAGCGACTCAAATGGGCGATAGAATTAAGGCTTAACCTTTACCGACAACGTCAACGCGAAACGGGCCATGATTTCGTCTTTAGACAGCGTTGGGCAATAAACTAAAATCTCTACCGCTTCATTAATACGCTCTCCAGTTTCGATGCTTCGGTTTAGCATGTCGTCGATTAACGCACCATCTTTACATACGAACACAGCGTCTGCTTCCGGGCGCTTTAAAAACTCACCTTGTACCGACTTAAATGCCAGCGAGACTTTTTTGCCCAGCAGGTGCGCTTTATGCATCGCTAAAAAGCCACCGGCTACATCTGCACCAACGGCTAACGCGCCAAAATACATACTGTTGAGGTGATTTTTATTGCGACGATTGAGTGGGAGCTTCACTTGCACTTGTTCACCGTCAATGGCGAGCAAACGTGGACGTGTCATCCAAATGAGGGGGACTTTACGAAAAGCAAATACCAGTAAACCAAGATTGGCTTTAGTGAGTGGAGACAGCATTTAGGGTTCCCTAAGAAATTTACAACTGATTAGACCAGTTATCCTACTCCACCCACAACAAGACAACAACTTTTTAACAAAAGTTTATTATTTCAATGTGTTGATCACACCAGATATGCGTAACTTCTTATCAGTAACTCGCTCTTTTAGTGACGGCGTCACTAAACCGTAAGGCCCAATAAAACAAGGTTTCCCAGCCTCTGACGCAGACAATATACAGTCATACACCAACTGCTCTAACACTGCGCTCGATTGCATTGGACTATCAAGCTGCGCTGTTGCGAACGTGCTCATTCCCAACTCTTCTACGTCTACAACAACGCCGTCAACATACGAAATAAGCTTGTTTAACGCCAACGCGGACGCCGCACAGCTGATACTCATGAGTACCTTCAAACCTGGGATCCCACGAGGGAGACCATGCGCCGCCAGCGCATCGATCGCTGAAGCGGCTTCGCTCATTAAGCGAACATGCGGGACAACGACGTTAAGTACATAGCCCGTTGTCTTAAGCGAAGCGGCAATGGTGCAACATGCGTCCCAGAGGGGCTCAGCATGAGGCTCGGCTTTGGGAAAGACCAGGTACAACGGCTCTTCTTGAGACAGAGACGCCATTTGGGTTGTGATTTTCTCAATTTGGGTGGCTAAATCACTGGATTGCTCATTAAGCAATGTAGGAATATCGATCCAATTGCCTACACTTTCGTTTGATTCAGGTTGTACGATCGGTTTACACCAAGACTGTTGGTTGCTCAATGTCAGCTCCTTACTACATTTTCAATCTGTTACGACGAGATTACCGTATTCAGACTCGAAACCCTAGCGGCAATCGACAAACATTTGTACCTATGCCGCTTGCAACAGTTAAAGTGTTTATTCCACCGGCTTTTTCCGCTATCTTATGCGCTCACAAATGAAAAAGCTTAGAACAATGCCTTTAAAAACTGATGAACTTCGCACACAGCCACTAGGTCCGATGCCAACGCCTAGTGAACTTGTTGCCACTCACCCACTGACAAATGAAGTGGCCGAGCACATAGAGCACTCTCGCCAAACTATTGAGCAGATCCTGACGGGTCAAGACCCACGTTTGCTTGCTATTGTCGGTCCTTGTTCTATCCATGACACTGAAGCCGCAATGGAGTA
This sequence comes from Vibrio ulleungensis, assembly GCF_016900875.1. Lineage (GTDB taxonomy): Bacteria > Pseudomonadota > Gammaproteobacteria > Enterobacterales > Vibrionaceae > Vibrio > Vibrio ulleungensis. The sequence goes on along the minus strand of NZ_JAFEUM010000002.1, from coordinate 16,688 downwards.
CGCAGCACGCCTTAACGGGCTGCAGGAAAAGTATCGCGATCAAATCTTCATTGTGATGCGCACCTACTTCGAGAAGCCTCGTACTGTTGTGGGTTGGAAAGGTTTAATTACCGATCCAAATCTTGATGGTTCCTATGCGCTAGAAACAGGATTGAGTAAAGCACGAAAATTGCTACTTGATATTAATAAACTGGGTCTTGCAACAGCCACAGAATTTCTAGATATGATCACAGGTCAGTACATTACCGACCTAATTTCGTGGGGTGCAATCGGTGCACGTACCACTGAGTCTCAAATTCACCGCGAAATGGCCTCAGCCTTGTCCTGCCCGGTTGGATTTAAAAATGGCACCAATGGCAACGTAAAAATCGCTATCGATGCTGTGCGCGCTTCTAAAGCGTCTCACTACTTTTATTCCCCAGATAAGTCTGGCCGCATGACGGTCTATCGTACCAGCGGCAATCCTTTTGGCCACGTGATTCTGCGCGGTGGCGATAATGGAACGAACTTTGATAGTGAGTCGGTTTCGAACGCTTGCCAAGCGTTGGCAGAGTTTGATCTTCCGCAACGTGTCGTGGTCGATTTTAGTCATGCTAACTGCCAAAAGCAGCACAATAAACAGCTTGATGTTGCTAAAGATATTGCGCAGCAAATTCGCTCTGGAAGCACACAAATTGGTGGCATTATGGCTGAAAGCTTCATACAAGAAGGTAATCAGCCGATGACGGACATTGACAATCTTGAATATGGAAAATCAATCACTGATCCATGTTTGAGCTGGGATAACACCGTTGCGATGCTAGATATCTTGGCAGATGCAGTAAAAAGCACTCAAAAATAGCAGGAGTTAACATGCCTTCATTTGATATTGTTTCTGAAATTGACACCGTTGAACTGAGTAATGCAGTCGACAACGCCAACCGTGAACTTTCGACTCGCTTTGATTTCCGTGGTGTTGAAGCGAGCTTTGAAAAGATCGACGACAATGTAAAGCTTAGCGCTGAAGGCGATTTTCAGCTTAAGCAGATGCGCGACATCTTACGTGGAAACCTTACTAAGCGTGGCGTTGACGTCAACGCGATGGAGTCGAAAGAACCATCAGCGTCTGGCAAAAAATGGAGTCAACTTGTTGAGTTTAAGCAAGGTATAGACACTCCAACAGCGAAAAAAGTTGTTAAAGCCATCAAAGACGCGAAGATTAAAGTTCAAGCGGCTATTCAGGGTGAAAAAGTGCGCGTGACTGGAAAAAAACGTGATGACTTACAGGCAACAATGGCGCTAGTACGCGGAGCCGACCTTGGTCAGCCATTTCAGTTCGATAACTTTCGCGACTAACATAGTTAATCAAAAAATATATGAAGTTAAGCCGGTCATTTGACCGGCTTTTTTTGTTAGTGTTTTGCGTAAAAAACGTATTCCACGAGATTCGACGACGGTTGGTAAGTCTCACGGCTGTTGCTGGCAACGAACAACACGTGGATCAGCCCTTCGCTACCATCTTTTGCCTCAAGTGTATCAAGCAGCAAGTGATAATCTCGGAGAGTCGAAAAGCTCTTTTTATCGGCATCACGACGAGACATGTCCAAATACTCACTAGGTAGGTCTGGCTGACTATAAACAACATCAGCCAACTGCATTAATCTAGCGGCTTTTAGTGACAACAATTCAATGTCCTCGCCCCACTCTACGACAATGACCCGAGATTTCCGTGGCTGAAGGTTGTCGTGACATTTCTGTAGCGCAGTTTCAAGCTGCTCTTCACTTGTAGCACGATTCACTTCTGAGAGATCGAAAAAGGCCTCCCAAAAATGTCGTCGACTCTCTACCGTCGCATAATTTGATTTCACCCAATCCCTTTTATGTTTCGCAAATTGAGCAAGCAGCGCGAGGTTTTGCGGTAACACCGCTTCTAAATTTTTACGCACATTGCGAATTAATACCGGTGATGCTCCACCAGAGCTAATCGCGAGCTGAATCGACCCTCGTTCAATCATCGAAGGGGTAATAAAGTCGCAATACGGTTTGTCATCAACAACATTGACCATAATCCTTAACGATTTTGCATCAGCATACACTTGTCGATTAACCTGCGGCTGATTGGTGGTTGCCCAAATCTGAACTGGATTTTCAATCAAGGATTTATGATAGTTAGATTGTATCCAAGTTAACTGTTTTTGCTCAGCCAATCGCTGCAGATCTGGGTGAATTTGTGGGGCAATTAACGTCACCTCAGCACCACATTTGAGTAAAGGCTCTATTTTCCGACACGCAACGTCCCCCCCCCCAATTACGGTCACAGGCTTGTGATTAAGATCAAAAAATAGAGGAAAGTACTGCATACGGTCTCCTTAACCTAAGAATTGGCGTGACTCACCAAAGTAGTGCAACAAAGGGTTGTCCGCTTTCCATAATTCTCAAATTACTAGTTTATTAGTGTGAAATTATTATCAAAATCAATATTTAAAACTGCATTTAAGCCATAAAGCCAACTCAAAAGACCAGCTAACTAACTAAAGATAAGATTAACGTCGATCTGCACTATTAACATGCACGTTGCACTATTTACATGAGCGCAACATTTCTGCATTCTAAGAGTGCATAGCTTAGGTAGATACATAAAATCATTTTAAATTAACAATTTGTGTAATCAACAATCCTAATCTAGTTTTTTAAATGATTGGTTTTTATCTTGCATAGAAATGGATCACTAACAAACATTTGCATACACAACATGTAGAACGTTATTTCAGTAATTTACTGAATCATCATGGAAAATAACAGGAAGGATACAATGGCCAATAAACTCACCATTCTAGCTTCAGTTGTTGCTGCATCAGCTGCTGTTATGTCTAACAGCGCTTTTGCTGCCGATAGCACTCTAGACAAAGTTAAAGAATCTGGCGCACTTACGTGTGGCGTAAGTACCGGTCTTCCAGGCTTTTCTAACCCAAACTCTAAAGGTGAATGGGAAGGCATTGACGTTGAATATTGCCAGGCTCTAGCCGCAGCAGTACTAGGCGACAAGACTAAAGTTAAGTATGTTCCACTAACAGCGAAAGAACGTTTCACTGCGCTTCAATCAGGTGAAATCGACGTATTGTCACGTAACACTACGTGGACACTGCATCGCGATACCGCTCTAGGTCTAAACTTCGTAGGTGTAAACTACTACGATGGTCAAGGCTTCATGGTTAAGAAAGAGCTTGGTCTTTCTTCAGCAACAGAGCTAGATGGCGCCGCAGTATGTGTTCAGTCTGGTACAACAACCGAGCTTAACCTTGCTGACTACTTCCGTGCACAAGGCATGGAATACAAGCCAGTAGTATTTGATACTGCTGCTCAAACGTCTGCAGGATTCGACAGCGGTCGTTGTGACGTACTAACGACTGACCAATCTGGTCTGTACGCACTTCGCTTAAACCTTAAAGATCCAAGCTCAGCAGTAGTACTTCCAGAGATCATCTCTAAAGAGCCTCTAGGCCCGGTAGTACGTCAAGGTGATGACAAGTGGTTTAACGTTGCAAAATGGACGCTAAACGCGATGATCAATGCTGAAGAATACGGCATCACTTCAAAGAACGCTGACGAAATGCTTAAGTCAAACGATCCAAACGTTAAGCGTATCTTAGGTGTTGACGGTCCTAAAGGTACGGCTCTAGGTATCGCTGATGATTGGGGTTACCAAGTCATCAAACAAGTTGGTAACTACGGTGAAAGCTTTGAACGTACGGTTGGTACAGGTTCACCACTTCAAATTTCTCGCGGTGTAAACGCACTGTGGAATGCTGGTGGCTTCATGTACGCTCCTCCATTGCGTTAATGGGAATCTAAAAATAATAACACTAGGGCGGGAAACCGCCCTTTTTCCCTTACATGGATTTGAGGTTATAGTTGTATGAATCCTAACTCTTCAGATGCGGCGGATCGCAGCGCACCGCCTAAAAACACAAACCTGCTTTATAATCCAACCTTCCGCTCGGTCGCCTTTCAGGTCATTGCCATCTTCTTGCTCGGCCTATTTTTTTACACCATTGTAAACAATGCTCTGAGTAATTTAGATTCTCGCGGGATCTCTACCGGTTTTGGATTTTTAGATCAGGAGGCAGGCTTTGGCATCGGTCTAACGCTTGTCGAATACGACGAAACCTTCAGCTACGGTAGAACCTTTATCGTAGGTTTGCTCAATACGGCTTTAGTGTCAGTATTGGGTATCTTTTTCGCTACAATACTTGGTTTTACGGTCGGTATTGCACGTTTATCGTCTAACTGGTTAGTCAGTCGTTTGGCTGCCGTTTATATCGAAATTTTTCGTAATATCCCACTGCTTCTTCAAATTTTCTTCTGGTATTTTGCGGTATTGCAAGCATTGCCGTCGCCAAGAGAGAGTATGAGCTTGGGTGAAGCGGTGTTCCTAAATGTCCGTGGTCTTTACTTCCCTGCTCCAGTGTTTGAGCCAGGAAGTGGCGTTGTCATCGCCGCTTTTGTAGCCGCAGTCATTGCATCAATCGTGTTGTATGTTTGGGCTCGTAATAAGCAGAGCTTAACTGGGCAACAAACTCCTGTCGCCAGTATTAGTCTTGGTCTAATTGTCGGTCTTCCTCTGATTGCTTATTTCGCAACAGGTATGCCCATTAGCGCTGAGATGCCAGTGCTTAAAGGCTTTAACTTCAGAGGGGGGATTAGCATTATTCCTGAGCTAGCCGCCCTAACACTGGCGTTAAGTATCTACACGGCGTCATTTATTGCTGAGATCGTACGTTCAGGCATCAATGCAGTTAGCCATGGCCAAACTGAAGCAGCAATGTCACTAGGATTGCCAAGAACTCGCACGCTAAAATTGGTTATTATTCCACAGGCAATGCGAATAATTATCCCGCCACTCACCAGTCAATACCTTAACTTAACCAAAAACTCGTCGCTTGCTATGGCGATTGGGTACCCAGATTTGGTGTCAGTATTTGCTGGAACAACCCTTAACCAGACAGGACAAGCCATTGAAATTATTGCAATGACCATGGGTGTTTACCTAACACTAAGCTTGGTAACGTCGGCGTTAATGAACTACTACAACAAGAAAGTTGCCTTGGTTGAGAGATAAGAGGGATAACAGATGAGCATACATCAATTTCAACCAGACCTGCCACCACCAACAAACTCTGTAGGTGTTGTAGGATGGTTGCGTAAAAATTTATTTAACGGCCCTATCAACTCCATTGTGAGCTTGATTCTCGGCTACCTAGTCCTATCGATGGTGTTGTCTATTGTTGACTGGGCATTTGTTAACGCTGATTGGATTGGCACAACACGCGATGACTGTACCAGTGCAGGGGCATGTTGGGTGTTTATTAGCGTGCGCTGGGAACAGTTTATGTATGGCTTCTACCCAGAAGCTGAGCTGTGGCGCCCTCGCCTTTTCTATGCAACGCTTGCGATTTTTGTCGCAGCACTGATGTGGGAAAAGACCCCAAAACGCACTTGGATATGGTTATTTTTTGTAAACGTGTACCCATTTCTAATTGCCATTTTATTATATGGCGGCGTATTTGGGCTAGAAGTGGTTGAAACCCACAAATGGGGTGGCTTACTAGTAACACTAATCATTGCTTTAATCGGTATCGTTGTATCACTGCCTATTGGTGTATTTCTCGCCCTTGGCCGTCGTTCCGAAATGCCTATTATTCGCAGCATGTGTACCGTCTACATCGAAGTTTGGCGTGGCGTTCCACTGATCACTGTATTGTTTATGGCATCGGTAATGCTTCCGCTCTTTCTATCGGAAGGTATGGAAACAGACAAACTGATCCGCGCCCTAGTTGGTGTAGTACTCTTTAGTGCTGCCTATATGGCTGAGGTTATTCGTGGTGGTTTACAAGCTATTCCTAGTGGCCAATATGAAGCGGCTGACGCTTTAGGATTAAGCTACTGGCAAAAAATGCGTCTGATTATTCTGCCGCAAGCTTTAAAAATCACCATTCCATCGATTGTAAATACTTTTATTGGCTTGTTTAAAGACACTAGCTTGGTGTTGATCATCGGTATGTTTGACGTGCTGGGTATTGGTCAATCAGCCAACACTGACCCCGAATGGTTAGGTTTTGCAATCGAAAGTTATGTATTTGTCGCGCTAGTGTTTTGGGTATTTTGTTTTGGTATGTCAAGATACTCTATCTGGCTCGAAAACAAGCTTCATACTGGTCACAAGCGATAAGAATTTAGTCAAGGACGTATTATGACAACTGAACAAGAGTACATGATCCAGTTACAGGATATGAACAAATGGTACGGCGAGTTTCACGTACTAAAGAACATTAATCTTAATGTTAAAAAAGGCGAAAAAATCGTTATATGTGGCCCATCAGGTTCGGGTAAATCGACCATGATCCGCTGTATTAACCGCTTAGAAGAGCATCAGAAAGGCCACATTATGGTTTCGGGCACTGAGCTTACTGAAGATCTTAAAAATATCGAAGCGGTTCGCAGAGAAGTCGGAATGTGTTTTCAGCACTTTAACCTTTTCCCGCATTTAACGGTGTTGGAAAACTGCACCTTAGCACCAATTTGGGTGAAGAAAATGCCAAAGGAAGAAGCTGAAGCCGTTGCTATGAAATACTTAGAGCGTGTTAAAATCCCGGATCAAGCGGACAAATACCCAGGTCAATTATCGGGTGGTCAGCAGCAACGGGTTGCCATCGCTCGCTCACTTTGTATGAGTCCACAAGTAATGCTGTTTGATGAGCCTACTTCTGCGCTCGACCCTGAGATGGTTCGCGAAGTGTTGGACGTAATGGTTGAGCTTGCGGAAGAAGGCATGACTATGCTGTGTGTAACGCACGAGATGGGTTTTGCAAAAGAGGTCGCTGACCGCGTGATATTTATGGATGCGGGCGAGATCATCGAAGAAAACAACCCGGTAGATTTCTTTGAAAATCCTCAGTCTGATCGGACCCAAAACTTCTTGAGTCAAATATTGCACCACTAAGCGGCAATTAAAGGGTGACGACAGTCACCCTTTTTTATGCGCGTAGGTTGCGTGTTATATTTTGTTACATTTTGGGGTTAACGGATTGAAACTTATCGCTTATGATTTCGTACTTATATAATACATGGCCCTTGAAATTCTAATCATTTGCCACTACATAACTAGTAACAACTAAGATTTGTGAGGAATCTAATGAACAGTCCAATGGTAGAACGCACTGCGCAGCAGCAAAGTGTATTGCAAACCAACAAGGTTCTGCGTAACACATACTTTTTACTTTCTATGACGCTGATATGGTCGGCTCTTGTTGCTGGTATTTCAATGGCCTTCAACCTGCCTCGTCCAGGTCTAATCATCATGCTAGTTGGCTTTTACGGCCTACTTTTTTTAACTGAGAAGAACCGCGACAACAGCATGGGTTTGGTATTTACCTTCCTATTCACAGGCTTCCTTGGCTACACAATTGGGCCAATTCTCAACGCCTACGTTGGCGCTGGTATGGGTGACGTTGTCGTCACTGCTCTGGGTGGTACTGCCCTAGCCTTCCTAGGTGCATCGGCTTACGCTCTTACAACTAAGCGTGATCTTTCGTTTTTAAACGGCATGCTAATGGCTGGTTTTGTGGTACTGCTTGTTGGTATGGTTGCTAACATCTTCCTACAAATGCCAATGCTGTACCTAGCAATGAGCGGAATGTTTATTCTGTTCTCAACGGGCGTTATTTTGCTTACAACGCAAAACATCATTCGCGGTGGAGAAACAAATTACATTTCGGCGACGGTATCGCTGTACGTATCCATCTACAACATCTTCATTAGCCTACTGAGCATTCTTGGTGTAATGAACAACGACTAATTTGTCGAATGACATAGAAAGCCTAGACTTAGTCTAGGCTTTTTTTTTGCTCTCGTTTACACTATCGCCCATCGAAAATGATACGAGCAGACTATGTTTGACTATTACGGCACGTCAATAGACACAGACGCCGAAGGCTACCTAAAAGACTACACACAATGGGAAGAAGCGATGATACCTGTGCTTGCCGAGCAAGAAGGCATTGTTCTGACCGAAGACCATTTAGAAATCATTTTGTTTGTGCGTGAGTTTTATCTGGAATTCAAGACCTCTCCTGCCGTAAGAATGCTTGTTAAAGCTGTAGCCAAAGCACACGGTCCTGAGAAAGGCAGCAGCAAATATTTGTTTACATTGTTTAGAGAAGGCCCTGCTAAGCAAGCCACGAAACTTGCGGGGCTGCCTAAACCGGCCAAGTGTTTATAACGCTTAAAGTCAAAACCTTTGCAGTCTCGCAAGCAAATAAAGTCAATACATGCTAAAGCGAGTCATTGGTTCGTGGTCAACATACTCAACAGCAATCTCGGTGACCGTTGAAGTCGGCGGTCCGGTCTTTAACCAGTCCAGCAGTAACTCTACAGAGTATTCATCCCCGCTTGCGAGAACTTCAACTCGTCCATCGTTAAGGTTCTTTGCATAACCGGTAAGACCCCACTTTTGCGCTTGGTGCGCAGTAAAATATCGAAAGCCGACTCCCTGAACACGACCCGATACCCATGCTTTTGCAGTTTTCTGTGTCATATTCCCTCCCAAAGTTGCTTTTGGTGGCCCTTTCATGAAAAATGGCGACACTTTAATTTAGGCATCCAAACATGACTTTAGCAATAAAACTAGCCAAGGGACGTGAAAAATCACTGCTCCGTCGACATCCGTGGATTTTCTCTCGTGCCATTGAAAAATTGATTGGCGAACCTCAATTAGGCGACACTGTAGACGTATTAGATTTTAAAGGACGCTGGCTCGCAAAGGCCGCTTACTCTCCTAATTCTCAAATTCGTGCGCGTGTTTGGAGCTTTGATAATTGCGATATTGATATCGATTTCTTTGAATTTCGCATCCAACAAGCACTCGACATAAGACAAGACATTATCGAGCGCGATCAGGCAACGGGCTTTCGATTGATCGCTGCAGAGTCTGATGGCCTACCTGGAGTCACCATCGATAAGTATAAAGACTACCTTGTATGTCAGCTACTTAGCGCCGGTGCCGAACAACATAGAGACTCACTAGTCAAAGCACTTACCCGGGTTTTCCCCTCGTGCCATATTTACGAGCGTTCGGACGTTAAGGTAAGAGAAAAAGAAGGCCTCGAGCAACGTGTTGGTGTGCTTCACGGTGAATTACCACCCGAAAGCGTAACCATTGAAGAAAACGGCGTTAAAATTGGTGTCGATATCGTAAATGGTCATAAAACAGGCTTTTACTTGGACCAGCGAGACAGTCGTCAACGCGCTATGAAGTATACGCAAGGTAAAACCGTGCTCAATTGCTTCTCGTATACTGGTGGATTTGGCCTCTACGCGCTCAAGAGTGGTGCTACGCGAGTTATCAATGCAGATGTATCACAACCTGCTTTAGACGCCGCTAAGCGAAACGCAGAGCTTAATGATTTCGATATCAGTAAAAAGCGTGCGGTATTTCTAAACGCAGACGTTTTTAAATTACTGAGAGAATATCGCGATCAGGGAACCAAATTTGATGTTGTTATCATGGACCCGCCAAAAATGGTGAGCTCTAAATCAACTCTAACCTCAGGAAGTCGCGGCTACAAAGACCTTAACCGCTTAGCCATCGAAATACTTAACCCTGGTGGAACGTTACTGACCTACTCCTGTTCAGGTCTCATGGATCAAAGCCTATTCCAAAAAATAGTCGCTGATGCTGCTCTAGACGCGGGTCGATCGGTAAAGTTCATAGAACGATTCGAACAAGCAGCCGATCACCTATGTGATACTGCCTACCCAGAGGGCTTTTATCTCAAAGGCTTCGCTTGCCGCGTGCTTTAATACCAACTAAAGCAATTCATAAAAAAACGCCAAGTCACAAATGAGTGACTTGGCGTTTTTCTTTCTAGGACTATATATCGTCTTTGATGATCAACATATTCGCTAGGTTATTGGTTAAGTCTGTAGAAGATACACCATCAAACTCAATCGTAACCTTATCGCCCAATCTATCTACTGTAATTGAAGAGCCGTTGTCCGTAGTCGATACCGTTTGTGCAATGGTATCGAGCAACGCACCTACGTCATCACTTTCAACGTCATGGAATAGATCGCTTAAGTCCACTTTCTCACCTTGGTAATCACCCTGCACATCAAAGGCAAGGTCAAAGTCAGTGATTGTATCTGTGCTACCATCAAGGTCACCTTCATGCCAAGCAAACAGATCGCTGCCTTCACCACCGGTGAGGATATCGTTACCCTTGCCACCTATCAGTAGATCGTCTCCTTCGCCGCCAATTAGTAGGTCGCTTCCATCACCGCCGACAAGGACATCGTCACCGGCAGCGCCATCTAGGTAGCTGTCGATACCTTGACTGATTACGGCGGTTGCACCGTTCGCACCATCTGACACAAAAGTTCCTTGGAGAGCTGAACCATCACTCAATGTAATATTAAATGACACTCCTACAAAACTACTGCCTTGGTTATTTCCGAAGGAATCGGTATCAAATGAGAACCAGAATTCATCGCCAGAAGTGAAGTCACCTTCTGCAAAATTAGCTGTTAATATTGCAGAGTCAGAGTTCATCTCATCCCAGATATTACTGGATTCATCAATACCGACAGAGTTACTGCTATTGAACTGAATATTTTCGCTCACATCCCAGTAACCATCATTGTCTATGCTGCTCAAATCTATATTTAGCTCAGTAATAGACAGACCGGCAGCAATTGTCGCAAACGTGAAACCAAATTGATTCGCTGTACTGAAAGTCGATCCTGATCTTACAGTAGCATTGAGCATTATTGGCACGCCGGAACTAGCCGTTGATTGAGCAATAATTATGTCGTTGGCATTGGTACCGATTAATTGTGACGAGTCTTGATAATCCAACTCGACTCGTGCGCTGTCGGAGGTACCGTTACCTTCAATCAAGTACTCAAGTACATCGCCACTGCTACCATTTTCGATAGTGATTTGCCCATCGGTATTGCTCACCGATACGTCATCACTAGTGATATCAGTAAATGTGGTATCGGAACTGGTTGCATCACCATGAAGCAAGTAGTCAGAGTCTACATTCAGCGTAGTGCCTTCTGCTGCGTTAGTGATGATGTTATTCACGTTGGCATCAATTGCAGCGTAATAATCGATGTTTAGGGTCAGATCCAAGGAATCTTGGTCTCCATCACCATCTTCGATTTGAATCTCAATCACTTCTTTCTCATTTAGAACATTACGATCAACTTCAATACCATAGTAGTATTCACCGCTTTCGAAGTTAATTCTAAACTCACCACCCATAACTGTTTGGACCGTGATCTCTGGTGTCAACGCATCATACTGGTACGTCACGCCATCAATAGTTACGGCTGTGATTGAGACGCCATCAGCGCCTTCCAAAATGCCGCCTTCTGTATCGAGCAGTTTCACTTCACCCGTAATAGTGCCGTTGTCGAAATACTCTAACACCGTATCTGTAAGATCATCAGCGTCATCAACGATAACGGCGTACTCGCTATCATCGTCATTAGGATCGACCGAGTGAGCAATAGGTGTAAGCTCATCTAGAGGTGCATTACCAATACCAATGGCAAAGGCGATGTCGTAATTAGCAGTGTCTAAATAGTCTTCCCAATCAGTTTGACGAGCATCGGTTATTTCTGATCCTGAGTTTGGAACACCATCAGAAATGAAGTACACAAAGCTCTGATCCGCAGCTGGTAAGGCGCCGCTTGTCATCACTTCTTGTAAAGCATCGTGATATAAGGTTCCACCACTGGCTTCAAGTGATTCCAAGTAATTGATGGTTTCGTCAATGTCGTCAATCAACCAACCTGAGTTCTCAATGTCACTACCCGAGAACGTAACCACTTGAACGTTAACATTACCAGTATCATCGACTTCATTAACCAACGCTCTCAACGATTCGATGGCTGTTTCAAGATAGGTTTTACCATTGCCTGCGGCATAATCCATACTGCCAGACAAGTCCAACACGAAAGTTAAGTTAGTCGTAACAGGGTCAGCGTCGGTCGTGAGATTGCGCTCAATGTCGGACACCATCGGCACATCATCAACTATCTTAATATCGAGCTGCGCCGAATCGGTTACACCGACACCATTTTCGATAACGTATTCAACACTGTCTACTACATCGTCACCCGATGAGGTTTCAGTAAGTTCGTAGTCAAAATCGCCTGCGCGACGACCATTTGAGTCATCCACATATACGGTTAATGTGCCGTACACCGTATCGACAGTGATCACCCCATTAACAGGCGTCTGGTTGCCCACTTCTGTAATTACTGTGGAATCACTGATACCACCATCGTTATCAAGAAGGTTGCCCGACACAATATTGCTGCCTGTACCAGTTTCACTTCCACTGTCTAGGCCCGCTTCGTAAACATCAGCGACGTTGTCTTTTGCGTCAGGAAGAGAATCTTGGGTTACCGTAAGCTCCGCCGAAGAAGTGCTACCATCTGCATCTGTAAGCTCATATTGGAAAGAATCTTCAATCGAGCTGCCTACGCCATACTGGACATCAACACTATCAACAGTGAAGTTATTGGTTGAGCCGGTATAAAGAACAACACTTGTAAACCCTGTATTAGTTGCAATGGTTAAGTCGTTACTGTTAACGCTACCACTATCTACAAGATTTCCTTGAGCATCATAAGCTTGCCAATAGACTGTTTCGCTGTTCTGCACACCGTCTAAAGTGAAGTTAGCAACGTGAGCTTCTTCGCTAAACTTAGTAACCAGCGCTTCATCGTAACGAATTTGGTCACCATTTCCGGCGTTGTTGTTGTAATAGATGCCAACATTGCCACCATTACTCACTACCGACGCAGAGTCACCATTTAAGTTATTAACATCCACTTGTGTATAGTCGCTATAGGCGTAAAGCGTAATGCCCTGGTTGCTTAGCATATCGATAGCTGAAAACGACTCTACTTGCCCCTCAGACTGAGTAGACTCGTAGCGGTAACTACCATCTTGATTAAACGTGACCACAGCGTTGTCGGTTGTAATGGTTAGCTCGCCATTTTCATCCCAACTATCGTAAGTGACGTTTTCGTAAGTAATGCTAGTGACTTCAGTAGCGTCGTTGCCAAGTTCGTCTTTACCGCTACCGTTATTTTCACCTTCAATTAAATTGCCGTAGCCGACACCGCCAAACCCTACACTGTCAGAGTCATCAATTGCGACAGGTACACTATCGCTAATATCTATTTCAACTTCTGTCCAAGTAGAGTTGCCATTTCCATCAGTAACCTGATAGTAAATGCTGTCAACTAATGTCGCAGAATCACTATGGTCAAGCCCTGACGGCGCTTGGTATGAGAACGTACCGTCTTCGTTGACCACAACCGTTCCACCGAGTGCGGTGGTAAATGTTGCGCCCGGTGAAGAAATGTCGACTTGTCCCGACCCTGACGCATCGGTAGCTAAAGTCACAAGTTGTAGACTATCACCATCAACATCTGAGTCGTTTGCGACTAACTGATCTGGATTGAAGACTAGCACTGCGCCTTCTTCCATCGCTGCCGAGTCTTCTGACCCTACAGGAACATCATTGTTGCCAATGACATTGACGGTTGCGGTTGCTGTGTCCGTCGCACCGTGTTCATCGGTAATGGTGTAAGTAAATGAATCTTTGACTAGTTCGCCGGCTGACAAGTATTCAAATGCGCCGTTTGAGTCGTAACCATAGGTACCGTCAGCGTAAATCGTAAGCAGTGCACCACTTGCTAGCGCAATAACTTGACCATTAGTGACTTGCTGACCATTCACATGAGTAATACCAAAGCTGTCGCCTTGGCTATCACTATCATTTGCCAGCAAGCCTTGTGCAGGGTCGGATATTGTGATGCCGCTATCTTCGCTAGCAACAATGGCTCCATCGCCCAAGTCGACACCAGAAGCGTTGATGGACGAGATAACATAGTCAGACGAGTCGCCTGTAAGGACACTGTTTTCATTGGCTTCAAAGACCAATGTATCAAACACAATATCGCCAGTATCTATCGTAAAGTCGCCGGACGTTGAGCCCGCTGGGTTCTCGAACGTACCAGATGCAACGAGCTCCCCATTGTAGTAGGCAGACCAAGCACCTTGCTCACCGCCATTTTCATCACCAAACAACCGCTCGGCGCCAAAATCAACTTGGTTAACCAGTTCGCTAAACTCAATTTTCAGCTGCTCAGAGCGCCCTGTGTCTGGATCAAACTCAATTTGGTCAGGCACTTGCCCCGTGTCGCGAATAGAGTTAGCAACACCGATTCCATAACCATCTAATACTGAAATAGATCCGGTAACGGCATTGCCATTGCTATCATAAGTTATCGCTTCAATACTAAACAGCGGCTGACCATTACCATCTACAGGGATAACCACTCCACTCGTGAAGTCCGCATTTACTTGGTAAATCGCGTCATTATCGCCATCGTTTTCCGCATCGACCGTATTGACCTCAATAGTGGCATTACCGGTGCTTTGAAGATCGCCGTCTGAAATCACATACTCAAAGGTAGCATCACCTTCGTACCCATCGGCAGGAACAAATTCAATGTTGCCATTATTGTCGATGTTAACCACACCACTGCCATCACCCAAGGTAATAACTTGCGCGCCACCAGTGAGAGCAACTCCATCTATAGAGACTAAGACTACATCGTCTCCGTCAATATCGGTGTCATTTGCAGTTAAGTCTAGGCTCACGCTACTACCTGAATTCACTAAGTAGTTATCGTCATTAGCGTCAGGTGCATCATTAACAGGTAACACCTCAATGCTCAACCCTTCACTTTGACCCGTATTGGTGGTGTAGATAATATCTGGCGTATTACCGTTCCAGTCAGCAATTGGAGTAAAGGTGTAATCACCATTGCTGCTAAGGGTGAAATCACCTATGCCTGGAATCGTCACTGACTGACCAGCGTTGTAGGTTTGACCGTTAATTTGAAAAGTAGCAACCAGCAGTGAACTGTCAACGTCACTGTCATTAGCTAAAACATTTCCATTCGCAACGGTGTCTTCATCTACCGTAATAGAATCTTTAACAAGCTTGCTTGGGTCGTCAACTGGGGTGACCTCAATACTAAGGTCGGCAGTGTCGCCCGTGTTAGTAGTGTAAGTGACTGTAGGTACTTGGCCGTGCCAGTTTTCGTTTGACTCAAACACATAACTGCCATCTTGATTTAACGTAAACTCACCGCCAGACAGTACCACGGTATCCCCAGCGTTAAAGGAGCCTGTTACACCATCAATGGTAAATTCAACCACTGTTAGTGGACTGTCGTCTTCAACGTCATTAGTAAGCACGTTTCCTACTGCATTCGAATCCTCGGTAACGCTGATACTATCGTCGTTCAAGATAGTATCAGCATTGTCTGGTGTCACAGTGACACTAACATCAGCATTTGATGTGCCACCATTACCATCAGAAATGACATAATTGATCGTCGCTTCACCGTTAAAGTCTTTGTTTGGTGTGAAGGTTATTGTCCCATCACCATTAATGACAACACTGCCATTCGGGCTTGTAGCGCTGACTACAGACAACTCATCACCATCTATGTCAGTATCATTGTCCAATACGTTAATGATGACTGCAGTGTCTTCGTTGGTTGTTGCTAAGTCATTTACGGCTATAGGTCCATCGTTGACTTCGCCTACATTGATGATCGAGGTGGTTGTTGTTGTTGCGCCGTCGTTGTCTTCGGTGGTCCAGTTAACCACGACATCACCGTAGAAGTTCTCAGCTGGAGTGAATACAAAGTTACCGTCACTGTCTGTGCTGATCGACCCTTGAGATGGGTTAGCAAGAACAGGTGTCGTGGACACAATGGTGCCATCCACGTCACTGGCATCAAATGTTAGGACAACCGCAACGTCTTCGTCGGTGGTCTTGTTGTCTGCGGTGATCGTTGGTCCATCGTTCACATCCGTCACTGTGATGGTCGAGGTGGTGGTCGCCGTGGCGCCATCGTCGTCTTCGGTGGTCCAGTTAATTACGACGTCGCCGTAGAAATTCTCGGCTGGGGTGAACACGAAGTTACCGTCACTGTCCGTGCTGATCGAGCCTTGAGTCGCATCCGCTAGAGTCGGCGTGGTCGACACTATGGTGCCATCCACGTCACTGGCATCAAACGTTAGAACAACCGCAACGTCTTCGTCGGTAGTTTTGTTGTCCGCAGTAATGGCCGGTCCGTCGTTCACATCGCCCACGGTAATAGTCGAGGTGGTGGTCGCTGTTGCGCCATCGTCGTCTTCGGTGGTCCAGTTAATTACGACATCACCGTAGAAGTTCTCCGCTGGGGTGAATACAAAGTTACCGTCACTGTCTGTGCTGATCGACCCTTGAGATGGGTTAGCAAGAGCCGGTGTGGTCGACACAATCGTACCATCCACATCGCTCGCATCGAACGTCAAGACAACCGCGACATCTTCGTCGGTGGTCTTATCATCCGCAGTAATAGCCGGACCGTCGTTCACATCGCCCACGGTGATGGTCGAGGTGGTGGTCGCTGTCGCGCCATCGTCGTCCTCGGTGGTCCAATTAACCACCACATCGCCGTAGAAGTTCTCGGCTGGTGTAAACACAAAGTTGCCATCAGTGTCTGTGTTGATCGAGCCTTGAGATGGGTTAGCAAGAACCGGTGTGGTCGACACAATCGTGCCA
>NZ_JAFEUM010000019.1 GCF_016900875.1 Vibrio ulleungensis | reverse complement strand
AGAAGTAGGTAGTTTAACCTTCGGGAGAACGCTTACCACTTTGTGGTTCATGACTGGGGTGAAGTCGTAACAAGGTAGCCCTAGGGGAACCTGGGGCTGGATCACCTCCTTAAACGATAGATTACTCATTATGAGTGTCCACACAGATTGATACGGTTTGTAAAGTAAAGAGATTTGTAAGCATCCCAATGCTTACACAATGCTTTTGCTGTTATGGCAAAGGCACACTAGTGTCCCGTTCGTCTAGAGGCCTAGGACACCGCCCTTTCACGGCGGTAACAGGGGTTCGACTCCCCTACGGGATACCATGGGTCGTTAGCTCAGTTGGTAGAGCAGTTGACTTTTAATCAATTGGTCGCAGGTTCGAATCCTGCACGACCCACCATTTCTTTCCACGGAAATGTAAAAAATACAGTGGGCGATTAGCTCAGTTGGGAGAGCACCTGCCTTACAAGCAGGGGGTCACTGGTTCGAGCCCGGTATCGCCCACCATTTTCTCCTTATGCGGCGTTAGATTCTTCGTTGTGTACGATGTACACGGCCTCTTAATCTGCCTTGCCTAAGAAGAAAATCATCATCAAAGTGTTCTTACGAGAATATTTGAATGATGATTTCTTTCAATAGAAAGACAATCTCTGCTCTTTAACAATTTGGAAAGCTGACGAACAAGAATTTGATTTATTCTTGTTCAATTTAAAAGTTCTCAAATCCTAAGTCTTTATGATTTAGGTACCAACACACATTCAAGTGTTCTTGGGAATGTATCCTTGCCAGGATGCATTCAAATTTGAGTCCGGCAAAATCGAATGCTGTCTCGCTCATTCAAATAATGAGACAGCGAACTTTGGTTGTTTGCCATACGAAACCTTTTCGGTGTTGTATGGTTAAGTGACTAAGCGTACACGGTGGATGCCTTGGCAGTCAGAGGCGATGAAGGACGTAATAACTTGCGATAAGCGTAGATAAGGCAGTAATAGCCACTTGAGTCTACGATTTCCGAATGGGGAAACCCAGTGTCATAAGACACTATCATTAACTGAATACATAGGTTAATGAGGCGAACTCGGGGAACTGAAACATCTAAGTACCCGAAGGAAAAGAAATCAATTGAGATTCCGAAAGTAGCGGCGAGCGAAATTGGATTAGCCCTTAAGCTTTTAATGGTGCAGACGAAGACTCTGGAAAGTGTCGCAATAAAGGGTGATAGCCCCGTAGTCGTTCCATCATTTTAAGTGAAATCGAGTAAGGCGGGACACGTGATATCCTGTTTGAACATGGGGGGACCATCCTCCAAGGCTAAATACTACTGACTGACCGATAGTGAACCAGTACCGTGAGGGAAAGGCGAAAAGAACCCCTGTGAGGGGAGTGAAATAGAACCTGAATCCGTGTACGTACAAGCAGTAGGAGCC
>NZ_JAFEUM010000018.1 GCF_016900875.1 Vibrio ulleungensis | reverse complement strand
TGAACTGACCCCCAATAGTTGGACACCAATTATTGGGGGTCTTTTTATGTCCAAATACAGCAGAGCATTAAAATGCTCTATAGCTAAACAATATCTACAAGGCGAAGGTTCATCTGAAGAGCTTTCTCGTCTTCATTCTATACCATCACGTCAAATACGTTACTGGGCACAAGTATTTGATATTCATGGTTCTCAGGCATTTACACCCCATGGGTTTGCTAAGAGCGCGCAAACTAAACTGCAAGCTTTAAAACACATGTGGACGAATGGTTGGTCTGTCGGTCACACTAGTGCGGTATTGAATTTTTCTTCTCCCGGCACACTCTCTGTTTGGCTTAAGCAATATGAAAGAGGTGGTATCCAGGGGCTTGAGTGTAGCAAAGGACGACCAACAATGAGTAAGCACCCTTTTATTCAAGATAAGCACGATGATGAGAAAACACTGGAACAGCTCAAAGAGGAGTTAGCCTACTTGCGAGCAGAGAATGCTGTCCTAAAAAAGTTAGAGGAGCTGGAACAAGAGAAGCGTCGTCGAACAAAGAAAAAACGAAAGTAGTTCTAGCTCTTAAAAATCAACACCTGTTACCACATCTCTTGCATGCCCTTAAGTTAGCGAGAAGTAGCTTCTATTATCACGCGCAGTCGATCAACGTCGCCGATAGCTATCAATATGAGAAGCAGTTGATCGAGAAAATATATCATGACCATAAAGGAAGGTATGGCTATCGTCGCATTCACCTAGAATTAAGGAAGCAGGGCGTCATGCTTAACCATAAGACAGTTCAGCGCCTGATGAGGTTACTTGGCTTAAAGTCAACGGTTAGGCCTAAACGGTACAGCTCTTACAAAGGAGAAGCTGGGACAACCGCCCCAAATGTACTTGAACGGGACTTCAGCGCAACGAAGCCTGATGAAAAATGGGTAACCGATGTTACAGAGTTTAAAGTCAAACAACAGAAGGTGTACTTATCACCAATCGTTGACCTGTTTACACAGGAAGTCGTCGCTTATAAGGTTGCTAAAAACGCGTGTTTACCTCTCGTCACTGACATGTTGACACAGGCAGTTTCGGCCTTAGACAAAAACGCCAAGCCAATCGTCCATAGTGATCAAGGGTGGCAGTATAGGCATAGGAAATATCAGAAAACTCTCGCTGAACGAGGGTTAACTCAAAGTATGTCGCGAAAAGGAAACTGTTTAGATAATGCAGTGGCAGAGAACTTCTTTGCCTTGCTGAAAACAGAAATGTACCATAATCAGCACTTTGAAGATGCGGACGACTTAATCGCACACATTGATGAATACATCGAGTACTACAACACAAAACGCATCAAGGTGAAACTAAAAGGCCTGACTCCGATGGAATATCGAAATCAGGCCTTACAAGCCGCTTAACAGAAATGTCCAACTTTAAGGGGTCACTTCA
>NZ_JAFEUM010000017.1 GCF_016900875.1 Vibrio ulleungensis | reverse complement strand
TGATTTGTTGGGCGTCGAGCGGCGGACGGGTGAGTAATGCTTAGGAATTTGCCCAGTCGAGGGGGACAACAGTTGGAAACGACTGCTAATACCGCATACGCCCTACGGGGGAAAGCAGGGGACCTTCGGGCCTTGCGCGATTGGATAAGCCTAAGTGAGATTAGCTAGTTGGTGAGGTAATGGCTCACCAAGGCGACGATCTCTAGCTGGTCTGAGAGGATGATCAGCCACACTGGAACTGAGACACGGTCCAGACTCCTACGGGAGGCAGCAGTGGGGAATATTGCACAATGGGCGAAAGCCTGATGCAGCCATGCCGCGTGTATGAAGAAGGCCTTCGGGTTGTAAAGTACTTTCAGCAGTGAGGAAGGGTGTGTAGTTAATAGCTGCATATCTTGACGTTAGCTGCAGAAGAAGCACCGGCTAACTCCGTGCCAGCAGCCGCGGTAATACGGAGGGTGCGAGCGTTAATCGGAATTACTGGGCGTAAAGCGCATGCAGGTGGTTTGTTAAGTCAGATGTGAAAGCCCGGGGCTCAACCTCGGAATTGCATTTGAAACTGGCAGGCTAGAGTACTGTAGAGGGGGGTAGAATTTCAGGTGTAGCGGTGAAATGCGTAGAGATCTGAAGGAATACCAGTGGCGAAGGCGGCCCCCTGGACAGATACTGACACTCAGATGCGAAAGCGTGGGGAGCAAACAGGATTAGATACCCTGGTAGTCCACGCCGTAAACGATGTCTACTTGGAGGTTGTGGCCTTGAGCCGTGGCTTTCGGAGCTAACGCGTTAAGTAGACCGCCTGGGGAGTACGGTCGCAAGATTAAAACTCAAATGAATTGACGGGGGCCCGCACAAGCGGTGGAGCATGTGGTTTAATTCGATGCAACGCGAAGAACCTTACCTACTCTTGACATCCAGAGAACTTAGCAGAGATGCTTTGGTGCCTTCGGGAACTCTGAGACAGGTGCTGCATGGCTGTCGTCAGCTCGTGTTGTGAAATGTTGGGTTAAGTCCCGCAACGAGCGCAACCCTTATCCTTGTTTGCCAGCGAGTAATGTCGGGAACTCCAGGGAGACTGCCGGTGATAAACCGGAGGAAGGTGGGGACGACGTCAAGTCATCATGGCCCTTACGAGTAGGGCTACACACGTGCTACAATGGCGCATACAGAGGGCGGCCAACCAGCGATGGTGAGCGAATCCCAAAAAGTGCGTCGTAGTCCGGATTGGAGTCTGCAACTCGACTCCATGAAGTCGGAATCGCTAGTAATCGTAGATCAGAATGCTACGGTGAATACGTTCCCGGGCCTTGTACACACCGCCCGTCACACCATGGGAGTGGGCTGCAAAAGAAGTAGGTAGTTTAACCTTCGGGAGAACGCTTACCACTTTGTGGTTCATGACTGGGGTGAAGTCGTAACAAGGTAGCCCTAGGGGAACCTGGGGCTGGATCACCTCCTTAAACGATAGATT
>NZ_JAFEUM010000016.1 GCF_016900875.1 Vibrio ulleungensis | reverse complement strand
GCGCGAACCTCATCGTAGAGCTGAGCCTTTAGGTCTCAATTAAGACTCTGAATATATTAGCGCAAATCAGCTCGTTATCTGGTTATCTACTTGCAATAACGGGACGTACCATATATTGGGGCAAAAGTGTTTTACCTAAAGAAAAGCCAAACTCAGACTTTTTGTGCAAAGCTTGTTTTCAATCTAGTTGATAGCGAGATTCTAAACCTCAAAGAATTAGCTCTTGGATACGAGCATAGGCAATAGGTGCTCCGTGAACAGCGTCACTCTGTTTTTTGGTCGCGGCATAAAGTGCGATGTGATTGCTACCACCACACCATCGTTTGGCGATACAAACAGGGCGTTGCCCCCATCACCCAGCGCGCAATAGCAATTATTAGACATATGAGGCATCAACCACCACAGATAGCCGTATCGACGCTCGCCACTGCGACTCTGCTCCGAAGTGCTTTGCTGTATCCACGAACTCGACAGCAAGCGCTGCCCATCCCAAAGCCCGTTGGCAAGGTAAAGGTTGGCTAGCTTAATTAGGTCAAGGGTGCTTAACACAAGCCCCCAACCAGCTGCATTAACACCACAAGGGTCTGCAACCCAACCACGCTCCGTTGTACCTCGCGTAAACTCAAGATGCTGCTGCCGATCGCTTAGGGTGATGTTCTTTACAGGATCGATCCCAAGCGGTGCAAATAGCTGATGATTTGCGTAGTCTGCCACCTTTTGCCCTGTTGCGTTGCTTAACACCCCTGATAAGACGTGCAACGCGGGTGTAGTATACTTAAACAGCCCAATTTCCCCTTTGCCTCCAAGAAGATCAAGAGAAGCTAATGTCCAATCGTAGCTCGAGTAGACACGCGTATATGGCTCACTTCTAAACTTGTATGGAGCAGTCATGCTTAGTAGGTCTTTGAGCCGAAGATGCGGCAGTGTTTTCTCTCCACGTTTCAATGAGTAGTCAGGAAAAAAGTCTAAGACCCGCTGTTCAACGTTTTTGATATGTCCTTGCTCAAGCGCCACACCAAACAGCATCGAGATAATACTTTTGGTTACAGAGGAAATATGTATCGACGTTTGGTTGGAAAAGCCAGAGGCGAAATATTCTAGTGCCACCTCGCCATGTCGGGTGGCTATCAGTCCTTTAATATTTGGATATTGGGTGCTGATCAGTTGTTTTATCGACTCATTTATGTCGTGCATTTTGGTTCCTCATTCCGCTACTAATGAGGTCGAAGACTACTCAAAATATTTTAAAAATGAAAAGTCAAAAGAAGAAGCCAATATGATCATTTTAATTCCAAGGGGTTCGGTCACAAAAATTTGAAAATGTAATCTGCTATTGAAATATTTTTGAACTGAATGGACTGTGAACACCAAATGTTAATTCTCTTTTAAGGTAATCTACCTGACAGTGGCATAAGAGATTGAGTTTCGTTGACACGGTTTGGGTTAAGGGCGCATGAGCTATAGTCGGTTCACAAAACCTCTGCCAAGTGATCTGACAGAGGATTAGTGACAAACTTTAATGCATTCTTGCAGTTGGCGATGATTTATTAGCACCCGTTAAGTTAAAAGTACTTTCGCTTTTTCGACTACATTATCTGCAGTGATATTAAACAGTTTATACAATTCACCCGCTGGGGCTGACTCGCCAAAACTGTTCATGCCAACGATATCGCCTTGCAGTCCCACGTATTTGAACCAATAATCAGAAATAGCCGCTTCAATCGCAATTCTTCGAGTCACGGCAGCGGGTAATACAGACTCTTTGTATTCGGCTGTTTGGGCATCAAAGGCGTCGGTTGAAGGCATCGAAACGACTCTAACCTTAACTCCCTCTTTAGTTAATCGCGCTGAGGAATCGGTAGCAATCTCGACCTCTGAGCCTGTCGCAATTAGGATGAGCTCAGGTGTGCCTTCACAGTCTAGCAATACGTATCCACCACGCTCAATATTGGCCAATTGCGCGGCATCTCTTGGTTGCTGTGCAAGGTTTTGGCGCGAGAAAATAAGAGATGTGGGCGCGGTTTTGCGCTCTATAGCGAGTTTCCAAGCGACAGCCGATTCGACTTGGTCACATGGACGCCATGTGCTCATGTTTGGGGTCAAACGCAGTGATGCAATTTGCTCCACCGGTTGGTGAGTCGGGCCGTCTTCACCTAAGCCGATGGAGTCATGGGTGTAGACTTGAATATTTTGAATCTTCATGAGCGCAGCCATTCGCATGGCGTTTCGAGCGTATTCCATAAACATTAAGAACGTTGCGCCGTACGGGATAAAGCCACCATGCAATGCGATACCGTTAATGATGGCCGTCATGCCAAATTCGCGCACCCCGTAATGAAGGTAGTTGCCGCTTGCATCATCCGACTCTATGGCTTTTGAACCCGACCACATGGTTAAGTTAGACGGAGCGAGATCCGCTGAGCCCCCGAGCATTTCTGGCAGCAACATACCAAACGCCTCAAGCGCGTTTTGCGAGGCTTTGCGAGAGGCAATATTGGCTGGGTTTGCTTGTAATTGGGCGATTATCTCGCGAGTGAGCTCATCCCACTGTTCAGGCAGTTCGCCGTCGAGTCGTCGTGATAATTCCCTTGCAAGGTCAGGATAGTCGGCAGCATACGCTGCAAATTTTTCGTTCCACGCTGCTTCTTTAGCCGCGCCCGCTTCTTTCGCATCCCAGTGTGCGTATACCTGCTGCGGAATTTCAAACGCCTCATGCTCCCAGTTGAGTTGTTGTCTTGTGGCGGCTATTTCTGCCTCGCCTAAAGGGGCACCGTGACAGTCGTGACTGCCCGATTTATTGGGTGAACCAAACCCGATAATGGTTTTGGTACAAATTAGGGTAGGGCGAGTCGTATCAGCTTTTGCCTGGTTAATCGCTCGATCGATAGCAACAGGATCGTGCCCATCGACATTGGGGATCACTTGCCAGCCATAGGCTTCAAAACGTTTTGGCGTGTCGTCGCTAAACCAACCATCCACTTCGCCATCAATGGAAATGCCATTGTCGTCCCAAAACGCGACCAATTTACCTAGCTTTAATGTCCCAGCCATTGAACATACTTCGTGGGAAATGCCTTCCATCAGACATCCGTCACCCATAAATGCGTAAGTGTAGTGATCCACAATGGGATGGTGCTTTTGGTTAAACTGTGCTGCTAGGGTTTTCTCAGCAATGGCCATACCCACTGCATTAGCGATGCCTTGTCCCAGTGGGCCTGTGGTCGTTTCTACGCCAGCGGTGTAGCCGTATTCTGGGTGGCCTGGTGTCTTAGAGTGCAGCTGACGAAACTGCTTTAAATCGTCCTTTGTGAGATCGTAACCGCTGAGGTGAAGCAGCGAATAGATCAGCATAGATCCGTGTCCATTAGAGAGCACAAAACGATCTCGGTTTGCCCATTCTGGATTGCTTGGGCTGTGATTTAGGTGGTTTCGCCAAAGAACCTCGGCAATATCGGCCATCCCCATGGGTGCACCAGGGTGGCCAGATTGTGCTTGTTGTACGCCGTCCATGCTTAAAGCGCGAATGGCGTTGGCTAGAGTTTTACGATCCATATCAAATCTCACGAAAGTGGTTTGGAATATACCAACCGAAGTAATTAACGGGTTAGAAAATTGCGTCGGTAGATATTATTTATCTTGTTTGAATTGAGTCACTAGTAAGTGGCTTTAGCGTTACTCGTTGTATTACAGTCGCGCCTCAATCATGGTTTCAAGCTTGCCTTGGTCGATGGCGAAATTTCGAATGCCTTCAGCCAGTTTTTCCACCGCCATTGGGTCTTGATGGTGATCCCACAAAAATTGCGCGTGTGTCAGTGGCTCAACCGCTTGTTGGGCAGGTTGCTCACTGGTTAATTTGGCCTCAACAACGACCGAGCTTTGCTCTAGTTGTTGCAGTAGGGCGGGGCTTATCGTCAACCGATCACACCCTGCAAGCTCTAGCACTTCACCGGTGTTTCTAAAACTGGCACCCATCACCACAGTGTTATAGCCATGTGACTTGTAATAGCGATAAATAGTACTCACAGAAAGCACGCCAGGGTCTTCAGAGGCTTCGAAGTCACGATTTTCTTTAGCTTTGTACCAGTCCATGATCCGGCCAACAAAAGGAGAGATCAGGTAAACGCCGGCTTCAGCACACGCGCGCGCTTGTGCAAACGAAAACAGCAGCGTCAAATTACAGTTAATGCCTTCCTTTTCTAGCACTTCTGCGGCGCGGATGCCTTCCCAAGTGGCGGCAAGTTTGATTAAGATTCGTTCTTTACCAATGCCTTGCTCTTGGTAAAGCGAAATAATGTGACGGGCTTTGGCAATGCTTGCGTTGGTGTCATAGGACAATCTAGCGTCAACTTCTGTCGAAATCCTGCCAGGTATGGTGTTTAAAATTTCGCAGCCAATTCGTACGGCTAAATAATCGCAAGCCGCTTCCACTTGCTCAGACGGTTGAGTGTGCCTCTTTTTAGCGTACTCAACGGCGTTCGTGATCAATGGTTGGTAGTTGTCGAGTTTGGCGGCATTCAAAATCAGAGAGGGATTGGTTGTAGCATCTTCAGGCTGATACTGTTTTATCGCTTCTATGTCACCCGTGTCGGCAACAACGGTGGTGAACTGGCGTAACTGTTCAAGAGTATTCATGATTTTCCTTTTATCTGAAATCAGCAATTAATTGGAATCCTATGAATATAATATGAGAATATTATTTGGCTTCAATTATGAAAGATTGTTTTTATATTCTGTTTTTTTAATATGATAAATAATTACAGATAATATAAAAACACCACTTAAATAAAGTGGTGTTTTATGCAGAAATACAATTACAAATAAGGTTTGATAGTATTAATGGTACCGTCATCGTTGTGAGTGAGTTCGGCCATCTTAATACTGCGTAAATGTGTTAGTCCGCCAGATAACGAGCTGTCATGGTAAAACAGGTACCACTTATCTTCGAACTCCACGACCGAGTGGTGGGTAGTCCAGCCTAACACAGGTTCGAGTATGACACCGCGATAGGTAAAGGGTCCGTAGGGTGAGGCACTGGTTGCGTATACAATTTTGTGTGTATCACCGGTTGAGTACGAGAAATAATACAACCCATTGTGCTTGTGCATCCATGGACCTTCAAAATAACGTCGCTCAGTATCTTTGGTGAGTAGCAAGTTGCCCTGTTCATCAAGGATTTGAACTTCTTTTACGGGCTCTG
Organism: Vibrio ulleungensis; assembly: GCF_016900875.1. GTDB lineage: Bacteria > Pseudomonadota > Gammaproteobacteria > Enterobacterales > Vibrionaceae > Vibrio > Vibrio ulleungensis. Next base: position 15,971 of record NZ_JAFEUM010000016.1, on the reverse strand, counting down.
CAAGATCCGTCATGTTGTCCGCCAATTTTGCCATTTGTGGAAGCAGCGCAGGCTCTTCATCATTTGGGTAAACGTCTTCACCAAACTCACCATTACGCCAATTTTGTAGTTGTCCGCCCCAGATGCCTCCGAAGTAGAGGTAGTAGCTGCCATCGTCGTCTTCAAATACGGCAGGATCAATACTGAACGTTCCTTCGATGTGCGTTTCCTCGGCAACAAATGGACCGTACGGCGAATCAGAAACCGCAGCACCGATGTAGAAAACATCTATTGCGTTTTTAGCGGGAAAGTAAAGGTAGTATTTGCCGTCTTTTTGCGCAGCATCGGGTGCCCACATTTGTCTCTCGGCCCAAGGGACGTTCTTCACATCAAGCGCAGGCCCGTGATCTGTAGTCTCACCAAAAGGCTGCTCCATTGAAAACACATGGTAATCGCGCATATCGAAGTGATCGCCACTGTCATTAAGAGGTTGAGCGGTTTCAATATCGTGAGACGGATAGATATAGATCTTTCCATCAAATACGTGGGCAGACGGGTCGGCGGTATACATGTGTTTGACCAGAGGCTCAGACAATGGCTTGAGCGAACTTGCTCGTGCAAGATCTTGTGCAACGACGCGCTCTGCGTCGCTCACGTTTTGCTCGGTAGAATCGACAGGCTCTTGGGTAACAGAAGATTGTGTCATGAAATACTCTCTAAAATGGCTAAGTTGAATTCGTGCAAAGGTTATTGTTTCGGTTCGACGTAACGAAAATAATCAAAATCGGCGTGTAGGTTTTGCCCCGTTAAATCACACGCAAATAGAGCAGCAAATGGGCCTGTAAAACGGAAAATATCGGGCCCGCCTTCGTCAGACAAGTAAGTGCTATTTAATGGTGGTCCAATGGCTATCCAGCTTTGTCCATCGAGGGAATAAGAAAACTGATACCACTGCTTATCCAGATCCAAACGCAGGTGCACGGTGGCGTTGCCTTCAACAACTATTTCCTCACTATACTCTCGGTATTGATCATTAATATTTCCCACTACCTGCAGTATTGATTCACCTTGATTATTGGCGCTCTGCTTCAGGAAGTAGTGGCCATTGCGTGAGTAATAGGCGACTAATCCAGCCATTTGCATGGGAACAGAAGGAGAAAATTCCATCGAGGTTTCAATGCGCGCATAGTGCGATTGAATGCGTCGCGCCACTAAACTGTTTTGATAACGAGAGGCTAAATAGTGGCGACCTTTTAGTCGCAAATGCCCTGGCCGCTCAATTAAGCTGCCCCAATCGTCGGTCATCGGTTCGCGAAGTGTTTGAAAGTGAAGGTTGAGCGTACTCGTTTCAAAATGATCAGTGTCAGGCTGCTGTGGCCAAGGCGCAGCAGGTAGGTTAGGGGCTTCAACCTCAACCAAAGGCACTTTGCCTGTAGTGACATAGGGCCAACCATCCTGCCAATGTGCTTTTTGAAGCGCTGACTCTCGCCCTAGTACCGAATAGGCGTTGTCATAGCTTGGCATATACTGATAGCCCTCAGGATTGGGGACAGGGCGTCCACACAGGTGACTGAGATACCATTCTTGGTCTTGCGTCTCGACTAAAAAGCCGTGTCCTGCACGTTGTAATGGTGCACCTTCTTGAAATCGTGAGGTTAATATTGGGTTGTCTGGGTGAACCTCGTAGGGGCCTAGAATGTCTTTTGATCGCGCAACGGTGACGGCGTGGTTTCTTTCTGTGCCACCTTCGGCCGTGATCAAATAGTAGTATCCGCCTTTTTTCAACATTTGAGGGCCTTCGGTGCAACCGAGTTCTGTGCCCGCAAAGATATTGTGCGCTTTGCCTACAAGAGCATTTGTTTTTGGATCAAACTCCTGAAGCATGATGCCGCCAAAGAAATTGGTGTTTGCACGGCCGTCCCACATCATATTGAGAACGTATTTCTTGCCGTCATCATCGTGAAAGAGTGACGGATCAAAGCCATAGTTTCCAATAGACACTGGATCGCTCCAGGGACCTTCAATGTTGTCTGCGGTAACCAAAAATGACGGAGTCGCCATCCAGGTCCCACCACGGCAAGAGTGCACATTGGAAAAACAGAGCCAAAATTTTTTGTCAGAAAAAGTGAGGGCGGGAGCATACACGCCCTCTGAGTTGTCCATACCTGTCATACATAGTTGGGGGGTACGTGTTAAGGCATGTCCGATTAAACGCCAGTGGACCAAATCTTTAGAGTGGTGCAGTTGCACGCCCGGAAACCATTCAAAGGTCGAGGTGGCGATGTAGTAATCATCTCCAACGCGTACGATGGATGGATCGGGATTAAAACCACGAATGACAGGATTAGTAATAACCTTTGACATAACACTCTCTATATAGATTGAACGCCTAATGGCAACTATGGAACAAAAGGAAAAAACTCAGAGCAATAGTGTGCATAACCGCACAATAGTGCATACGATTTCCGCAAGTCGCCGTGAAATCATCCCTGATGGCTCAGGCACGGCGTCCATGCCATTTACTATTACAGGGAGCGCTTGCTCCAATCGCATACACTATTGCGATCAATAATTGCTTACGACCTTGCCCTGAAAGCAGCCCCTACGTAAACCCAAGCCATTGCTGCTATAAAAGAGCCTACTTTTGCCTGTATGAGGATTCATCATGGACAAAAATAGGCACTAATGACTTGGGTGACATCACAGCTTATTTATAAATAAAGCCGTTAACGATGTTTTCTAGTGCTTCTTGACGACCAGAAACTGGTTTTGGTGACAGGTTGTTATCCAGTGCAAAGTTTGCCACTTGCTCTAGGTTCATATCACCGGCCAAGATTTTCTTACCTAAGTCTTCGTTCCAGCCGGCGTAGCGCTGTGCGATGTTCTTAGATAGTACGTCGTTTTCAATCATTTCTGCCGCGCGGATCAGTGACAATGCCATCGTATCCATTCCGCCAATGTGGCCGTGGAAGAAATCAGCCAAATCGGTTGATGGACGACGTACGCGTGCATCAAAGTTAAAGCCGCCAGTGGTGAAACCACCTGCTTTCAAGATTTCGTACACAACCAACGTGTTCTCTTCAACGCTGTTCGGGAACTGGTCAGTATCCCAGCCTAGCTGTGCGTCACCACGGTTGGCATCGATAGAGCCAAAGATCCCTAGAGAGGTTGCGGTAGCCACTTCGTGGTGGAAACTATGACCTGCAAGCGTCGCGTGGTTAGCCTCAATGTTGACTTTGACTTCGTTTTCTAAGCCAAACTGCTTCAAGAAACCATACACCGTGGCGGTGTCGTAGTCGTATTGGTGCTTCGTTGGCTCTTGTGGCTTAGGCTCGATCAAAATAGAACCGTTAAAACCGATTTTGTGTTTGTGCTCAACAACCATGCGTAAGAAACGGCCAAGTTGTTCGCGCTCTTGACGTAGGTCTGTATTGAGCAATGTTTCGTAGCCTTCACGACCACCCCACAGTACGTAGTTTTCACCGCCAAGACGCTTGGTTGCACCCATTGCATTGAAGACTTGAGTTGCGGCATACGCAAACACTTCTGGATTTGGGTTGGTAGATGCACCAGCCATGTAACGTGGGTTAGAGAATGCGTTTGCTGTACCCCACAGTAGCTTAACGCCTGTTTCTTCTTGCTTTCGCTCGAGAACGTCAACCATCTGTGCAAAGTTGTTTACGTACTCTTTAAGAGAGTTACCTTCGTGAGCAACATCGGTGTCGTGGAAGCAGTAGTAAGGCACATTCAGCTTTTCGAAAAATTCGAATGCTGCGTTTGCTTTAACAAGGTAAGCCTCTTTCGGGTCACTCACTTTAAGCCACTCGTGATCAAACGTGCCATCACCGAAGATGTCGGCACCAGCCCAGCGGAAGTTATGCCAGTAACAAGCAGCAAAACGTAAATGCTCCTTCATGGATTTACCAAGAATAACGCGCTCTGGATCGTAATGTTTAAATGCAAGTGGATTTGAAGACTCACTGCCTTCAAATTGGATTTTTGAGATGTTTTTGAAGAATTCAGTCATGAGTGAATATTCCAAGTTTAGGTTAAGTTTCGGTCGCTATTGATAATTAACCGAAATCTCTCACTCAGCAATTATGAAATTTCACAGTAAATTACCACTATTTATTTAATGTGCGCCAACTCTCAAAAATAAGCCGAATCATCTAGGTCTCTCACTTGGATGTGTTGCTAACTCATTGTTTTTGAAGGTTTTGTGTTTGATTTGGGAGATCTTGCTCACGCAAAGAAAAATTCATAAAAAGCAAAACACATTACGTAATTTTAATTTTTTAATTAGTAATTAGCCTTATGTATGAAAGGCAGAGGCGAATAGATTTATACATTTAAATCAGCATTGATATCTATTAAGTCTAAAAACAAAAGATCTATATAGAAATGAATAATTGTGAGCTTGATTCGTGTAGTTACGCCAATTTAATTGCATCAACGTGATCTGTTTCTCAATCAATAAATCTATGAAAAGAGTAGACAAAAAACATAATTGAGCACAAACGAAAAGCAACGAATTATAAAGCGGTACACAGCGAACAGTATTTATCGACAAGGTGAGACATGGCAACTGTAGAGTTTAGAAACGTAGACAAAATCTACCCAGGTAATGCGCATATCGTTAAAGATTTTAATCTGGATATTAAAGACGGTGAGTTTGTGGTTTTTCTTGGGCCATCGGGCTGCGGCAAGTCGACCACGCTACGTATGCTTTCCGGTTTGGAGGAGATCTCTAACGGTGAAATCAGAATTAATGGAGAGGTGGTTAACCAAGTTAATCCAAAAGATCGCAATATCGCCATGGTATTTCAAAGCTATGCGTTATATCCGCATATGACCGTGTTCGATAACATCGGTTTTTCACTCAAAATGGCTGGCAAATCAAAGCAAGAAATTAATGATGAAGTCCGCCGCGTTTCAGACATGTTGCAACTTACCCCATTACTCGAGCGCAAACCAAGAGCGTTATCCGGTGGACAGCGTCAGCGTGTGGCAATGGGCCGAGCGATGGTTCGCACACCCGAAGTCTTCTTGTTTGATGAGCCGCTCTCCAACCTAGATGCAAAGCTGCGAAATGTTATGCGGCACGAAATTAAAGAGCTGCATCGAAAACACAAGAAAACCACCGTTTATGTAACCCACGATCAGATTGAAGCGATGACGCTCGCCGACAAGGTAGTGATCCTTCGCGATGGGATCATCGAGCAGGTGGGTACACCTGAAGAGATCTACCATCAGCCCGCCAATAAGTTTGTTGCAGGGTTTATTGGTAGCCCAACCATGAACCAAATTCCGGCTCATATACAGTGTGATGACGGCATTGTAGAAGCCAGTTTTGAGCAAAATACGTTGTCTATATCGGCGACAGATCACCAGGTGTTAACAGCTTGTACGGGGACTGTAGGCATCAGACCTAGCGACATCCATTTGCACAAATTTAACGGCGCAGTCTCGATTGAATTGTTTGTCGAAGATACAGAGCTACTAGGGACAACCATTCAGATAAATGCGCATGTTGGTAAGACTCAAGTTGTTATTGAAACCAGTTCAGATCAAGACGTTGAAGCGGGCAAGATGATGACTTTTTACATCGATCAACGCCGAATCCATCTATTCGATGAGCAAGGCGAAACTCTTTAGAACTTAACTTTTTTCGTGTCAAAGCGTTGGATTGGCTTTGGCACCTGCAACAACAAAAGGTGGCGACAGTGGCATCGGTAGTATTTAGCAATCTTCAAAAAAGCTATGGCAAGACGGAAGTCGTTAAAAACATCAATTTGGAAGTGGAGCATGGTGAGTTTGTCGTGTTACTGGGGCCGTCTGGCTGTGGTAAATCGACGACCTTGCGCATGCTTGCTGGTCTAGAAGAAATCAGCGGTGGTGAAATATTCATCGACGACGAAATGGTGAACGATCTTCATCCGATCGAGCGCAATATCGCAATGGTATTTCAAAGCTACGCGCTTTATCCACACATGACTGTGGCAGAGAACATCGGTTTTAGCCTAGAAAACACCAAGGTGAAAAAGGCAGAGCGTAAAAAAATGGTTGCGGAAGTGGCTGAAATTCTTGAGTTAACTCCGTTACTTGAACGCAAACCCAAAGATCTTTCTGGTGGTCAAAGACAGCGAGTGGCTATGGGACGCGCGATGGTAAGAACGCCAGAAGTGTTCTTATTTGACGAACCTCTATCTAACCTCGATGCCAAGTTACGTGGGCAGATGCGCCGCGAAATTCGTGCCTTGCATCAACGTGTCGAAACCACGGTGATTTACGTCACCCACGACCAAGTTGAAGCGATGACGCTTGCCGACAAAATCGTGATTTTAAACGGCGGTGTGATTGAGCAAGTGGGCACGCCAAAAGAGATCTTCGAGCAGCCAAAAACAGAATTTGTGGCGCGATTTATTGGCACTCCCGAAATCAATATGTTCGACACCTTAACCAGCGAAATTAAAAGCTGCTTCCCAGAGCACACTTTGGATAAAGAGATCTCTGCTGTAGGCATTAGACCGCAAATGTTTTCTCTAAATGCAGACGGTGTAAACCCTATTCATCGCTGTGAAATGGTGGTGGAAGTTACTGGAACTGAGGTATTAGGTTCGGTGATCCATCTTAACTGTTTATTTAGAAGCAAAAAGGTATTGGTAGAAATCCCTTATACCGAAGATAAGCCTGTCGGTGCAATCAGCCTGTTCTTTGATAAGAGCAGAGTGCATTACTTCGACAGCAACAACAACGTGACCCTACAATAAAAGGACGTAAAATGAAAAACTCGAAACTCAGCTTACTCTCTTTGTCTATTGCAACTTTGTTTGCAGGACAAGCGATGGCACAAACGGAAATTACTGTCGCTTCGTTCCCAAACTTTAACCAAGTCGCAGAAAAAGCCATCCCTATGTTTGAGGCCAAGTACCCAGACATCAAAGTTAACTTAGTCACGCTGGCTTACTCTGATCACCACAATGCAATGACAACCGCTCTGGCGACGGGCGCAAACTTGCCAGACGTTATGGGTATCGAATACGCCTATACTGGCCGCTTTGTCGAATCCGGTGGTTTGGAAGATCTTAACGCGCCACAGTACGGCGCTGGCAAGTTCACCGATCGTTTAGTGCCTTACTCTGTACAGCAAGGTACAAGCTCAAAAGGTGTGTTATCTGGCGTTCCTGCCGATATCGGCCCTGGTGCTACATTCTACCGCGCCGACATACTTGAAGCCGCAGGTGTGACTGAAGAAGATCTATTAAAAGACTGGGACTCGTTCATTGAAGCAGGCGTTAAAGTTAAAGAGAAAACCGGCAACTACATGCTGGCCAATGCACAAGACATTCTCGATATTTACATCCGTTCGGATCTTAAGCAAGGTGAAGGTGTCTACTTTGATACTGAACACAACATTTTGGTGAACTCACCTCGATTTAAAGAAGCGTTCCGTTTGGCGAAACAAGCGCGTGATGCAGGCATTGATGCAGAAATCGGTGCATGGTCAAACGAATGGTCTGAAGGGTTACGCCGCGGCACCATCGCGTCACAAATGATGGGCGCATGGTTAGGCGGACACTTACAAGATTGGATCGCACCGGACGATGGTGGAAAGTGGCGTACGACTCAACTGCCAAACGGTTCGTTTGCAAGTTGGGGTGGCTCGTTCTACAGCATACCTAAAAAAGCCGACAACAAAGAAGCTGCGTGGAAGTTTATCGAGTTCATGGCAACGTCTAACGAAGTTCAGATCATGGGTTTTAAAGAGATCAACGCTTTCCCAGCGCTTGTTGAAACCCACGATGACGCCTTCTTCAATGAAGAGCTTGCGTACCTTGGCGGGCAAAAAGCTCGTCTAGGCTGGCGTACTGCCTCTGAAAACATCCCTGCCGTACCCGTAGATCGTTACGACGAAGTTGCTCGTCAGGTAGTGGCTGATTCTCTAGAGAAAGTACTAGAAAACGGCGCAGACATCGATGCCACGTTGGCCGATGCAGAGAAGCAAATCAAACGTCGCGCACGTCGTCGTTAATCCGAAAACGGGTTAGGGGCAACCCTAACCCGACTTTGACAGTCGAGAGTCGAAAATGAGTTCAATTACCGTCCCCTCAAATACACGCAAGCCATCAAACCAGCGAAAAGGTAATTTTTGGCTTCGTAAAGGCAATAAAATTGCCCCTTATCTCTTTGTGAGTCCGTTTTTTCTAATTTTTGGAGTGTTTGGATTATTCCCATTGCTGTTTTCGCTCTATCTTTCTTTCCATTATTGGGAGCCAGCAGCAGGACTTGCTGCGATGGAGTGGGTCGGTATAGAAAACTACGTCTTCGCACTAGAAGATGAATGGTTTCAAAAGTCTATTTACAACACCTTTGTCATAGCGCTTAAATCGGGTATTCCACAACATGCTGTGGCTCTACCGCTGGCGTTTTTTATTCACACTAGTTTTAGCAAGATGCGCAATACGGTTATTGGGATCTACTTTGTCCCATACATCACATCGACTGTGGCGATCTCGCTTGTCTTCACTACGCTATTTTCTCGTGATTTTGGCATGATTAACCAAGTGCTTACCTCACTGGGTAACTTCCAAATTGGTGATGCCAAAGTGCTTGCATGGTTATTCCCAACCGAAAACATTGATTGGAGTCGACCGGCTTATACCAAAGATATGATTTCGTTTGTGGTGTTTTGGCGTTTTGTGGGCTGGAATACCGTGCTTTACCTCTCGGCTCTACAAACCATTCCAAAGGATATTTACGAAGCGGCCACTATTGATGGCGCAAGCCGATACAAGCAGTTTTGGTATATCACACTGCCAATGCTAAAACCAATGGCCTTCTTTGCAGTGACACTCACCATCATTGGTAACCTACAACTGTTTGAAGAACCGTTCATTATTACCGGTGGTACAGGTGGTATCGACCAAGCGGGTAAAACAGCTGCGATGCATATGTACATTACTGCCTTTGTTGAAAGTGATTTTGGTACCGCGTCGGCCATCTCGTGGATACTGTTTATGATCATCGCTGGGTTGACCTGGGTGAACAACAAATTGCTGGGGGGAGACAACCAATGAGCAACGTAACCAATACCAGTGTCATTGAAAACGACTCGGTGACCGCAACGCCTAAAAAGAAAAAAATGATCCAGAAAGATAAATTAATTGCTTACATTATTGTTGCGCTAGGCGCAGTTATTATGCTCGCACCGTTTTATTTCATGTTTATATTTTCCTCTCACTCCAATACCGGTATTTTGTCGGTGCCGCCACCAATATTTATTGGTGAGTATTTGGTCGAGAACTTTAAAACCCTATTAGAATTTCTGCCATACTTTTGGAATAACTTGGCACTCAGTTTATACATTGCCATCGTGGTGACTGCGCTGAACCTTTTGTTCTGTTCGTTAGCCGGCTACGCGTTTGCGATGTTTGACTTTAAGTACAAGAACCTGCTCTTTGTTGGGATTATGGCAACCATGTTGCTGCCTCCGTTTTTAGGTATGATCCCTACTGCAATGATCATGTCGACCATCGGTTGGATGAATGATCCTAAAGCGCTAATTGTACCGGCAGCGTGTGGTGCAATGGGGATATTCATGATGCGTCAGTTCATTTCAAGCTCGATTCCTAAAGAGCTCGTGGAAGCGGCGCGAATGGATGGGTGTCGAGAATTCAAAATCTATTACCGCGTAATCGTGCCACTGATTCTACCAGCGTTTGGTACGCTTGGGCTGATTACCTTCATTGGTACTTGGAACAACTTTATGGGGCCGTTGGTGGTCATGAGCGACATGAAAAAGTTCACCATACCGCTTGCGCTACGTGCTCTTCAAGGGACAGGACAGGTACCGTGGGGCGCAGTCTCCATGGGTGCTGCGATTGCCGTACTGCCACTGCTGATCCTATTTATTATGGCCTCTAGAAGATTGATAGACGGATTAACATCCGGAGCCGTTAAAGGTTAATGTTAATTAATATCCCGCAATATTGATTGCGGGATTTTTTTATCTTTAGAAAACGCCCAACTCACAATTCTATTAATTTATCAAAAGTCATAATTTCATTACCAAATAGACCCATTGTTATCACTTCGCTTTTAATAAATATTGTTCGTCAACTAAATAATAAAAATATAAGGATGTGAAATGAATAAAACTCTACTGTCCAGCCTGACTGCGGTGATGGCCACAGCCCTTGTGACAGGCTGTACGACCACCGATGATTCTCCCTCCGCTTCCGCGGCAAACAACGAGCCGTTAGATGTTGTGATCCGCTCTGATTTACCGTTAAGACAGCTTGGCGACATGATTAATCTTTCTGTCGGTGCGGCGCTAGAAACTCGACATTTAGACAATCAGCAATTTCGTGACACTTTTGTTCGTGAGTTCTCTCAGCTCACACCTGAAAACGAGATGAAGTTTAAGTACGTGCAGCCGCAGCGTGGACAGTTTGATTTCATAGCGTCCGATAAATTGGTTGAGTTTGCTGAACAAAACGACATGGTAGTGAAAGGCCACGCACTAGTTTGGCATATTCAAAACCCTGAGTGGTTAGAGAACACGTCGTGGAGCAAAGACGAGCTTGCTGCCGTACTAGAAAACCACATCAAGACGGTAGTGGGTCACTACAAAGGCCGAGTGATGTACTGGGATGTGGTTAATGAAGCCTTTGATGACCAAGGTGGATTTAGAAACACTTTATGGTATGAAACGCTTGGCGATGACTACATAGAAATGGCGTTTCGTTGGGCCCATGAAGCGGATCCTGATGCAGTACTGTTTTATAACGATTACTCCACTGAAGGCATGACCGCAAAATCCAATGCTGTGTACCGTCATATGAAAAAGCTGCTCGACAAAGGAGTGCCGATTCATGGTGTAGGCACCCAGCTTCATTTAACCGTTGAGCACCAGATAAGCGATGTGTCCATTGCTCGAAATATTGAGCGCTTGTCCGAGCTAGGTTTAGATACTCACTTCACTGAAATTGACGTTCGAATTCGTGATGGGAATGGAGACTCGGCATTACTCGACCAAGCGAACCGTTACGAGATGCTTGCAAAATTGGCAGCGTTCTATCCAGAAGTCGACATGATCACTACATGGGGCGTCAGCGATCAGTATTCATGGATCCCAAGTTGGTTTACAGGCTATGGTCGTGCGTTAATGTTTGATACCGATTATCAACCTAAACCTGCGTATGCCGCAGTCAGCAATGTACTGCTCGACGCAGCGACAGGTAACTTTGGCTATGAACCGGCTACCGACCTATCTAAAGTCGGTCGATTTGTTCAACCGTTCAATGCTAAACCATTAAGTAGTGCGAAGTTTAACCAGCAAGAAGTGGTGTACTACCCATTTGCTTATAATCAACTTGGCGGTAAACAGCAGCAACTGCCTGCGTCAACGACGACCGAAGGTAAATGGGCGGTGGGTTATCACAACAACAAGTTGATTGGTCGAGTGCTGCGAAAAGACAACAAAACCGTTGTCGATCATTCACAAGCGTGGGAAAACGACAACGTTGAGGTGTTCATTCGCGTTGGTGGTGGGTTTTGGCAATTTCGCGCAGTGGTAGGGCAAGATTTCGCACCGTTGGGCTTTCCTGGCAAGGCAAAAGGCGAATGGAACCGTGATGGTACTCAGTTTGATTTTGTGATCGAGTTTGATGGCGTACAAGATTTAGTGGGCGAAACCATTGGCTTTAATATAGCGCTGTCGGATAACGACAAAAACACCGAGTCTGGTGGACGTCATGCGCAGCTTTACCCATTAACAGGCACAAATATAGGGTGGCAAGGGGAAGAGTTTGGTGAGCTGTTTATGAATGGCCAAAATGCGGTCGTCGCGTCGTCACCTGTTTCGGCGCCAGCTCCATTTAAGATGAGTCGTCTTAACGACATGCCATCGGGTGCGGCCGACTCCGCATGGGATCAAGGCTATCACTATTCGTTCGCCTTTAATCAGCTCAATCAAGCGGATATGTCGCCGCCTAGTCAAAGCGATGTTTCGGGAAGCTGGCAAGTAGGCTATCACCAAAACTGGCTCTATGGTGTGGTAAACCGCAACGATGATAAAACCGTCACGAACATGGAGCAAAGCTACCAAAACGATAATGTGGAAGTGTTTGTTCAGCGCGGTGACAACACCATGACGCAGTTTAGAACTGTCGTTGGGCAAGACTTTGAATCGGTGCATTACGCTGGTGGATATTTTGCAGAGTGGAGTGCAGATGGGTCGCAGCTGTTCTTTGGCATCGAGTTAGATACACCAGTGAACTCAGGCGAAGCCATTCGGTGGAATATCGCGTTGGCAGATAATGACGATGGCCAAGGACGAAGTGCGCAGTTGTATCCTGTGCCGGGTAGCAATATCGCCTATTTGGGAGAGGAGTTAACCAAATTGGTTGCAGAGTAATCACTCACCATCGCCTTACCTACACTAAATGTGAGTGCTAGGTAGGGCGACTGCACTACTCTAGGACTCTGGCTGGTGATCAGTTATTGATAGACTTCAATCTCATCGGCCGAGACAACATATCCACTTTGCACGGTTTGATTACCATCGGATAGTGCAACCGACATATCTACAGTCCCTGCCTTTATATCGCCTTTCACCCACACCGCGGTATAGAGACTTTGCAACTCGTACCCTTCAGGAAAATCAACCAATATGGTTTGGTTCATTGGAGGAGGCGGAGTGTGAATACAAGCTCCAGCAGTAGGCACTAGAATAAATTGCGTCCCCACAAGACCGGACATTTCTAGTGGCACCAAATAGCCTGCTAATTTCATGTCGTCGACATTGAGATCTGCAATCACACTATTGGCCTGCTGTTGTCCTGCCGCTCTTTGTGTGAGCAATTCATCCACGTTCAGACCTCGACTTTCAGCCAATTCTAGGCGTTGTTGGTAACCTCGTAATTCCATAGGACTTAAGGTGCGACTCTGTTTCGCGGTACTGTAAACGTAAATTTCTGCAATTAACGCTTTATCGCTTGGTGAGATCGTTTGGTATTGAGTTTGCTGCGGACGCAGTGACTCCCAAGTGATGGTTTGCTGGGCAAACGAAAAGGTAGAGGTCAATGCGGTAAACAAACAGAGTAGTAGTCTCATCGTAGTATCCTGTGAGCTAAGAGCAGATTATATGATGGCATGCATGAACGCACGATAGGTGCAGGTAAGTGGCTAAGAAACTTAGCCACTTTGCCAGGTGATTTAAGGGTGAATTATAGGTTTTCTAAGTTGTCGATAAGGGTATAGAAGAAGCCGATTGAACGACCATACTCTTCAACCAATATGCGCTCGTTCACCCCATGGAAACCTTCAAACTCTTTAACGTTTTCTAGCTGAATTCCAGTGATGGTGTATACATCTGGAGCAAAATCACGTGCTTGGAAGTGTTTTGAATCAGAGCCGCCGATAACGAAAAACGGCGACACAATTAGGTCATTACCCCAAGTTTGACGAATGCTCTTCTCCAAAATGCTAAAGCCTTCACCTGCTGGGTCTGCGACATTTGTAGCGGGTGTTGACGCTGAGATATCACGCACTGTGATACGGTCATCGTTAATCGCATTTTTAACATGCTCGATGATCACCTCTGGTGTGTCCCCTGGCATTGGTCGGAAGTTAACCACGGCGGTAGCCGCAGGTGGCAAAACGTTATCTTTGATCCCTGCATTAAACATCGTCACCGCCGTTGTGGTGTGCAGCATGGCACGAGTCACTTGGTTTTGAGACATCACTTCTATGAATTTCTGCTCCAGATCGGTCACGGTGTCGTTGTCACCATAGGCCACTGCCTTGTACATTGGTTGCTGATCTTCTGGCAGCTCAGGGCCCATGTAGCGGTATTGGTAACGAACTGCGTCATGGATTTTGTATGGGAATTGCGCTGCTTCTACTTGTTCGACCGCTTTTGCTAGTGCCACTATGTTGGTTTCTTCTGGAGGCTGAGAAGAGTGGCCACCAATACCATTAATGGCAATTTCGAGGCTAATAAAGCCTTTTTGAGCAATACCGATGAGGGCCGTGTTTTCGCGAATGCCAGGGAAGATACCAGGGACCAGTGGCGCTGACTCGTCAATGACAAAGGCAATCTCGTCGTAACGCTGCTCAAGAATGTCAGCGGCATGCTTTGCACCTTCTGGACCGCCAACTTCTTCATCGTGACCAAATACAAACAGGATAGTTCTTTCAGGTTGGAATCCTTGTGCAAGTTTCATTTCAGTGGCTTCTAAAATGGCGTGTATTTGGTTTTTGTCATCTAAAACACCGCGGCCCCAAATGTAACCATCTTTGATTGTGCCAGCGAAGGGTTCTTCTAACCATTGGTCGCGTGATTCTTCAGCAATAGGAACAACGTCTTGGTGAGCCATAAAAACAGCAGGTGCCAAGTCTGGGTTTTTTCCTTCCCATGTATAAATCAAACTAAATGGTCGCGGGTCACCCACTTCTTCTCGTTTAAGGTGTTTATGAACCAGCGGGTAAGAGCTTTCAATAAAGGCGTGGTAATTTTTAAACGCCTGTTCATCAAAGTCACTGCGATCTTGATTCGAAATTGTTGGAAATTGAACCGCTTGAGATAGGCGTTGCGTTGCGCCTTCTAGGTCGACGTCAACGTGGATTTGTTCAACACCTTGCATTTGCATTGAGTTAAATTCTTGTTGATCGCTTGCGAGTACAGAAACGCTAGCTGAAAGCGCTAGTGTTGATGCAATAGCAGTCACTAATTTGGATGGTTCTATCATCAATTTTCCTCGAATTGGTTAAAACGTAATGTGTCGTTTCGATGTGATTGACGCTATTATTGTCAACAATTTCGCTCTTAACCAATCCGTTTTGAATGACCAAACCCTTCAAATTGCCCGTTGCAGCCAATGTGGGCCAAATTGTAATCAACAGCAGGGTGGCAGTGATAATCGCTAGTTCGTTATAGTCGTTAAACAAAATCGGTGAAACTCGAGTTTTTACTTGATGGGTTTAATCATTCAAATGAGATTGGGTTGTCTGTTGATTTCCTCTTAAAGTTGCCGCATTCGAAACAACATGTGGAAACATTAACAATGAAAAACATTAACAAAGCAGCACTCGCAACACTCATTAGCACCGCTCTAATCGCCAACGCATACGCAGTAGATAACACAACAGACGAGGAGCTTGATGCTTCAGATATGACTCGTGCGTATTCAACGTTTTATGTGGGAGCCAGTAACAATGGCGATCTAAAAGCGTCGGGTTCGCTGTCCTACAATTTGGGAAATGGCATGGAATCGATGGTGTCACTTGAAGGTACTATGGATAAAGAGGGCAAATACAGTGATAGCCGCATGCAGTATTTTCACGTATTTAGCATTGATAGTGCGGTTACCCCAAGGGTTGCGGTGTCACTGGATATCATTGACAACAGCATGGCAACAACTGCAGCGCTAGGAGCGATTTCGATTTTTAAAACCCCTATCGATTCACTGACCTTTTTTGGTCGCGTTGGCGCATTAACCGGTGAGTTTTCAGATGAATCACTGGCTCAGTTTAATATCACCGACAACAGCCTTGTCGGTGGTATGGCTGCAGGTTACGCAGTATGGAAAACAGGACAAGACGGCACATTTTTGGCCGCTTATCCAGAATTCACGTATTTGAGTGGTGACATTGAATCTTCAACCGTAAAAACAACATTGATGGCTGCGACACCATTGAGCTCCGACCATACGCGTTGGGGTCAGGTTAAACTAGAAAACACTTATGGTGAGATGACTTCTGACAGCCGCCAACTCGATATTGATGAGACGAAAGTATGGTTTAACTACAAGGTGTACTTCTAATTACTCAGTTAGACGAGCAATATCATCGAAAAAGCCTGCGTTTTTGAAGTGACCCCTTAAAGTTGGACATTTCTGTTAAGCGGCTTGTAAGGCCTGATTTCGATATTCCATCGGAGTCAGGCCTTTTAGTTTCACCTTGATGCGTTTTGTGTTGTAGTACTCGAT
>NZ_JAFEUM010000015.1 GCF_016900875.1 Vibrio ulleungensis | reverse complement strand
GTTTCCGCTCGACTTGCATGTGTTAGGCCTGCCGCCAGCGTTCAATCTGAGCCATGATCAAACTCTTCAATTTAAAGTTTTTTGTGACTCAATGAATACTGACTTCAAAACTACTATGTAATTCTAAAGCTATTATCGTTCCAACAGAACGATAATGAATTGACTGTGCCAAGTCTTTCGACTCGTTTGGTCACTCAGTTCATTGAAATCGTTTTTTGTTTTACTTTTTATAAAAAAAGTAAAAACAAGTAGCGATTATCATCAACGAGTGCCCACACAGATTGATAGGTTTATATTGTTAAAGAGCGTTGCCTTGTTCAGGCTGCTTTAAGGTCTCCCTTGAAGCGGACGGCCATTCTAGCGATTTAAGTTGGAGTGTCAAACACTTTTTCAAATTAAATTTTAATGCTTCAAATTGCCTGCTAACCCTTGTGAACCCTAGTGGCTCATCCCGTGTCAGCGAGGGGGCATTATAGAGATCCAACTCACATTGGCAACCCCTTTTTGCACTCTTTTTGTCACTTTTATTTCGATCGCTTGCTTAGTGACCAAAATCGCGTTTTTTCCCAGTACCACTATCCTTTGATCGTTGTCACATCATTAAATTGGAAAAACGTTAGTAAAGCTCGTAATATCAATGTGTTTCAAATGTTATTAATGTTAATTACCATTCAACAGATCTGTAGTGAATCAAAATGAAATCAAATCAATCTTTTCTTTTTTTCGCAGGTGCGACCGTAATTTTAGCGGTTGTAGCCCAATCCTTAGCACTTAATCCAGCTATAGCGGTGATTGCTGGTGCTGTACTTGGCTTTATCTTTCTTAAACCATCATCCAAACAAACTGCATCTACTCCAATTTCATCAAGCAAAGTAGACGGAGACGAAAACTCTCAAACCCTATATGTAGGCAACTTGCCTTATCGCGCAAATGAAAAAAACGTTCGAGACCTATTTGACGAGCACGGCAAAGTGCTCAATGTTCGACTAATGAAAGACAAACGTACGGGTAAACGCCGTGGTTTTGGCTTTGTAGTGGTTGCGGCAGAAGATGCTGACAAAGTTATCAGTGCTCTTAACGACGCAGAATACATGCAACGCACTTTGAAAGTTCGCGTTGCGAACGATCCTAAGCACCCTTCAGAGGACAGTGCTGAATAGCAGAGAAATTCAATTTGCTTAAGTATCGCTCCAGCGCCTCGCTGTTTGGCTCTGGAGCACTACTCAAAATAGTGTGACACTTTTTACTTCCCTCACCGACAACGCTATCGCTTAGCTTTAGAACTTCCACCACTCTACGTGCAATCGCTTCTCCAGAATCAACGAACGTCACTTGCTCACCAAGCATGGCCGATAGCTCATCTTCTAATAATGGAAAGTGAGTACAGCCAAGCACAACCACATCACTATGAGATTTAATCGGTTCTACTATTTGTCTGAGAAGTTGCTGATCTAGCTGCCCTCCTCTTAACTTTTTTTCAGCCATGTTGACGAGCTCTGTCGTACCTATTAATTGCACGGGAACAGAATCGACAAACTGCTCTATAAGTTCTCTCGTATACGCTCTACTCACTGTACCCGGCGTAGCTAATAGCGTGATCCCTTGTTTGGCAATAAGGTTTGCTGGTTTTAAGGCAGGTACAACTCCAATAATAGGAAAGGAAAAACGCTCCCTTAACGATGGGAGTGCAATAGTACTGGCACTGTTGCATGCAATAACAACCGCATCAACACCATATTGCTGGTTTACCACATCCACACATTTGACGACCCGCTCCACCAACACATTGGGTTCGAGCTCCCCGTAAGGGTAGCCTGCATTGTCATACATGTAGATAACATCGATGTTAGGCAATAATGCCGCTATATCTTTATGTACAGACAACCCACCCACACCTGAATCGAAAATCATTATGCGTGGTGGTGTTTTTTTCGCTGAGATTGTCTTTGCTGAAGTTGTCAAAGCGCTGTCCGTCTATTCGGTAAACCATTTAATGTGGAGTTTTTATCACTAATTCTGGACAATAAAAAGTGTTTGACTAAAATCTGCGCGTCCATAACCAAAAGGTATCACCATGTCTATGTATGACTCTCACTCTTATCAAGTTCAACTTACCGATAAGATCCAGCGCTTAGAATCAGATTTTGCTAAGTTTGAGCCACCTGTGTTAGACGTCTATGCCTCAGAAGAGCAGCATTACAGAATGCGCGCCGAATTTCGAGTTTGGCATGAAGGTGATGACCTTTACTACATCATGTTTGACCAACAGACTCGCGAGAAGTATCGCGTTGACCAGTTTCCAACTGCAAGTGCGCTCATTAACAAAATGATGCCAACACTTCTGGATTCGATTAAAGACAATCAACTGCTACGTACAAAGCTCTTTCAAGTGGACTTCTTGTCTACCCTGAGTGGTGAACTGCTAGTCTCTATGCTCTATCACAAAGCAATTGACGATGAGTGGGTACAACAAGCAAAGCAATTGCGCGAACAATTTATCGAACAAGGTTACAACGTTAACCTTATTGGACGTGCTCGTAAGATTAAGCACATCATTGAAAAAGACTACGTCATTGAGAAACTACATGTTGATGGTCAAGAGTTGGTATACCAGCAAGTTGAAAACAGTTTTACTCAACCAAACGGCAAGGTCGCTGAAAAAATGTTGGAGTGGGCTATCGACTGTACCAAAAACAGCAACGGAGACCTACTCGAGCTCTACTGCGGGAATGGTAACTTCTCATTGGCATTGGCCAAAAACTTCAGACGGGTACTGGCGACTGAGTTGGCGAAACCCTCTGTGGACTCTGCGCAGTTTAATATTGCCGCTAATAACATCGATAATGTAAAGATAATACGAATGTCTGCTGAAGACTTTACGCTGGCGATGAATGGTGAACGTACTTTCCGTCGCTTGCAGCAAGCGCAAGTCGAGCTCAGCGATTACGAGTGCAATACCATCTTTGTCGATCCACCTCGATCTGGGATGGATGATGAGACTTGTAAAATGGTGCAGGGCTACGACAACATCATGTATATTTCATGTAATCCAGACACCTTAAAAGACAATCTAGAGATATTATGCACTACGCACCGTATCACTCGGTTTGCTCTGTTTGATCAATTCCCCTATACCCATCATGTTGAAGCAGGTGTCTTTTTGGAGCGCATCAAGTAATTCTTCAATCGCACGTTTTACTCGTGCGTACCTATTGTTGGTACATAGTGCACGTTTGAGATACAACAACGCCAACGCAAAGACATTTACTCGAGTATTTGTCATTGCATTGGCGTCGACTTAACTATCCGCTCTAACCTAACGTTAAGTTAGTGCTCACTTACCTCTGTCTCTTCTACTTGAGATGACTTCCCCATACGGTATGCCACCCACAACATTAGTCCCATTGTGACTAATATTGAGAAGAAGTTAGAGCCACCATCTGGGTATGCGGCTCGAGCAAACGCAGAATGACCAAAAGCACCTAAGAAAAAGCAAGCCAATCCGACTAAAGGCATATCTTCTGCGATGGGTGAATTAAGGTAGTCTTGATAGAGCATCTGCGCGCTCAACACCAAGGCTATTACGACAAATATAGAGAACCCATAACCCGGTAGAGATAACCAGCACCATAGGGCATTAATGCTCATACCTAAGATTAAGGCCAATACTAACGACTTTTTTTCATTTTTTAATTCGCTGCTCATTGTTTCCCTCGTTCTATTATCAGTGCAGTTGTGCACTACCTTTTGCAATCATTCTCAGTTGTTGAATTAATCGTTCAGACAACAACGCACGATCTCTTGGGTTTAGATCAAGCGCTTCGGCCCCTGCACTAAAGACTAACCTGACGGATGCTTCAGATTGCATCCACGCATGTTCTTTCTTGAGACCTGATAATATCAAATACTCACTTAATTCGGCGATAAAATGTTCAATTTCTCGTGCTACGGCATTACGAAATGCTTTCGATGTGCCAGAGCGCTCACGTAACAGCAAACGAAATACATTTGGACTTTGCTCGATGAACTCCATAAATGTCTCAGTAGACGTACGGATAACACTGCCGTTAGTCACAATTCGCTGTCGAGCTTGACGCATTAACTGACGAAGCAACAATCCACCTTCATCGACCATCGTTAAACCGAGTTCATCCATATCTTTAAAATGTCTATAAAACGACGTTGGTGCTATACCCGCCTCACGAGCTACCTCGCGTAAGCTCAGATTAGAAAAGCTTTTATCGGAGCTTAACTGATTAAATGCAGAATCAATTAGTGAACGACGCGTTTTTTCTTTTTGTTGCGCACGGATCCCCATGTTTTATCCGTCTCCTTGTAACAACAGGCTTTTAGAGTTCAATGTCACAGTTTAAGCACTCAGTTGTAAGAAAACCATCATTGATTTTGTCTGGGATTGCAACAATCTGTGTTTGCGTGATCCTGTCAACGCTCTTGACCTGGTTAGGTTTACCCGCTTTGTGAATTGGTTACAATACCGATAAAATTTTGTTATCAATGTATAGGCGGAAGCAGTAATGGGCAGTTCAACTCGTTTTGATGTCATCGTTATCGGTAGTGGCCCAGGCGGTGAAGGTGCTGCAATGGGGTTGACCAAGGCGGGGCTGAAAGTCGCGATAATTGAAAAAGAAAACAGTGTCGGTGGCGGATGTACCCACTGGGGTACGATTCCTTCCAAAGCTTTAAGACATGCGGTCAGCCGAATTATCGAATTCAACAGCAATCCATTGTTTTGCAAAAACAACACCAGCATTCACGCCACATTCTCTGACATTCTAGGCCATGCTGAATCAGTCATAGATAAGCAAACAAGGCTAAGACAAGGCTTCTACGATCGTAATTTTTGTACGCTCATTTTTGGAGAAGCCAGCTTTGTTGATACCAACACCGTGAGTATTGCAAAAGCCGATGGTACTGCAGAGCTGATTCATGCCGATCGATTTGTGATCGCGACTGGCTCTCGACCTTATCGACCAGAAGACGTCGATTTCACTCATGATCGCGTATACGACAGTGACTCTATTTTGTCACTCAAGCACGATCCGCGACACATCATCATTTATGGTGCCGGTGTCATTGGTTGTGAATACGCGTCTATATTTAGAGGTCTTGGTGTTAAAACCGATCTGATCAACACCCGAGATAGATTACTTTCTTTTTTGGATAACGAAACCTCCGACGCCCTCTCCTATCATTTTTGGAATAATGGCGTGGTTATTCGAAATGATGAGACTCACGACTCTATCGAAGGCACCAACGATGGTGTGATCGTTCATTTGAAGTCTGGCAAGAAAATGAAGGCCGATTGCTTACTCTACGCAAATGGACGAACCGGTAATACCGACAAGCTCCAATTAGACAATGTTGGGCTCACGCCTGACTCACGTGGCCAATTGAAGGTAAATAACCAGTATCAAACGGAAGTCGATAATATTTACGCGGTTGGTGATGTGATTGGTTACCCAAGTTTAGCCAGTGCTGCGTATGACCAAGGCCGCTTTGTTGCGCAGGCTATTGGACACGGCAAACTCGACTCACACTTGACCGAGGATATTCCAACAGGTATCTACACGATTCCAGAAATTAGTAGTGTCGGTAAGACGGAGCAAGAGCTAACTGCAGCAAAAGTCCCTTATGAAGTGGGCCGTTCATCATTTAAACATTTGGCTCGTGCACAAATTGGTGGTACCGACGCGGGAAGCTTGAAACTTCTTTTCCATCGTGACACCAAAGAAATTTTGGGGATTCACTGCTTTGGCGAACGTGCAGCAGAGATTATTCACATTGGACAAGCCATTATGGAGCAAGAGGCTCCTGCAAACACCATAGAGTATTTTGTTAACACGACCTTCAACTATCCAACGATGGCAGAGGCTTACCGTGTTGCAGCGCTCAATGGGTTAAATAGGCTCTTCTAAACACCTGAGTGTAAAAACTAAAACAGCCGCTAAAAGCGGCTGTTTTTTTAACTTTAATCGGCTCGTCTGAGCGACACTACATCCAATCGGTATTTCGAATAATGCCTACAGCTAACCCTTCGATAGCAAGGTGCTGGCTGGTGAGATCGACCTCGATGGTGTTGAACTCTTCGTTTTCCGCGTGCAATAACACTGTTGGACCTTTACGCTCTAAACGCTTAACAGTCACATCATCATCAACGCGCGCCACCACGACTTGGCCATCTCTAACGTCTTGGGTTTTATGAACCGCAAGCAAATCGCCGTCCATGATCCCAATATCACGCATACTCTCGCCGTTTACTCTTAGTAGAAAATCAGCTTGAGGCTTAAACATGCTTGGATCTACTTGATAATGCGTTTCTACATGCTCTTGAGCCAAAATGGGTTCACCAGCGGCCACTTGACCAATTAAAGGTAATCCGACTTCATCGTTTGCTGGCTCTTCAAGTAAAATGCGAATACCACGAGACGCACCAGGAACAATCTCTATCGCCTGCTTTTTCGCCAGCGCTTTAAGGTGTTCTTCCGCAGCATTCGCCGAGCGAAACCCTAACTCTTTGGCAATTTCTGCGCGAGTCGGTGGCATGCCTGATACTTCGATTTTTTCTTTGATCAAATCGTAAACTTGTTTTTGCCGTGCTGTTAGTGGTCTCATGATAAGCCTGTCTTTTTGTACAGTTCATGTGAGTATATCCAGTATTTTTGGTAAAGCCAAGATTTTTAGAACAAAATTACGCCACCTCAGATCACAACCGCAATAATTAAAGATACATCACTGCGGCTGAAGACATATCTACTGAGCGACTGGCAAATTCATGCGCTTCTTAACATATGCTGTCTACTGCTGCTTCGACTGTTGAATTCAATAGATCCACCAGCAACACAAGTAATAATGATACTATTAACGCGAATTGCTCGTTGATGGTAACGTTCAAGAAAAAGGTCTCGGGATCAGAATTGCAACTACCGCCACATCTTGGCGAAAAGCCAGTTGATGTTTAAAAGCAGCCCTTAGCCCCTGAAATGAATACTAGGTCGCATTAACCACACGTTTAAAACCACTATCCGTATATTTCATTATTCATCCTTTGAATACAGCGCTATGCTTTGAATTATTGTGTAACATTCAATATGATTGGCGCAAAAGGTTTGACCAGTACAAAAAATATGTCCAATTGGACAATGAAAACTACCGATCACTGCGTCAAATTGACTTTACCAACTATAAGGCTACTGCATGATTTCCCCTACAATTTCAAAAGCGCTATTTAAGCTACCGATGTCGGTATTGGTAAAGGGACAAACCATTCCGGCAGATCCGATTGACAACCTCAACATCGATACAGATCGACCTATCATCTACGCCTTACCATTTCACTCAAACATCGATTTGTTGGCATTAAGAGAACAGGCTAAAAAAGTAGGGTTGCCTGATCCACTGCAACCGATCGAGATTGGTGGAAAAACCTTTGAGCGGTTTGTCTACATTGGTATGCGCGCAGCACTGCTTAAATCACGCGATCATGATATTCCTTCACGTTCTATCACTCTATTTTCAGACTTACTTAATCTGCATGCTGAGGATGAGCAACTGGATATTCAAATGATTCCCATCACCGTGTTGTGGGGACGAAAACCAGGTAAAGAAGAGAAGATAAAACCCTATTTAGAGAGTAAAACTGGGCCACAAAAAGCTTGGACTGTGTTGACTGCAGGACGAGATTGCTTAGTGCGTGTCAGCCCTTGCGTGTCGTTACGCTATATGGCGGACGTACACGGCACGGACCACTCTATTGCACACAAACTAGCACGCGTTGCACGAATTCATTTTTCTAGACAAAAACTTGCAGCCTCTGGGCCTAATTTACCTAATCGCGATGTGTTGTTTGACCGATTAGTCAAATCTGAAGCCATTAAAAAAGCCATCGAGCATGAATCAAAGACCAAGAATATCTCTCTTGAAAAGGCTGAGCATGAAGCTCACAAAATCCTCGATGAGATTGCGGCTAACTTCTCTTATGGTCTGATCAAGAAAGGCGACACCATTTTAAGTTGGTTGTGGAACCGCCTTTATCAAGGAATCAATGTCAGCAACGCGAAAGCGGTAAGACAGCTTGCTCAAGATGGCCATGAGATTGTCTATGTGCCTTGTCACCGAAGCCATATGGATTACCTATTACTGTCTTATGTGTTGTATCACGAAGGCATGGTTCCGCCGCATATTGCCGCTGGTATCAATCTTAACTTCTTCCCGGCAGGCCCAATATTTAGACGCGGCGGAGCATTCTTCTTGCGACGCAGTTTTAAAGGAAACAAGCTTTACTCCACCATATTTAGAGAATACTTATCAGAGCTTTTCACCAAAGGCTACTCGGTAGAGTACTTCAGCGAAGGTGGGCGCTCTCGAACTGGTCGTTTGCTACAAGCCAAAACAGGCATGCTCGCCATGACGATACAAGCCATGCTCAAAGGATTAAACCGTCCTGTTACTCTAGTACCTGTATACATAGGTTATGAGCACGTAATGGAAGTATCGACTTACGCCAAAGAGTTGCGTGGTAAGAAAAAAGAAAAGGAAAATGCCGGTCAGGTTGTTCGTACAATTCGAAAACTACGCAATTTCGGTCAAGGCTACGTGAACTTTGGCGAGCCAATTGTGCTTAACCAATACTTGAATGAACACGCTCCGCAATGGCACGAAAATGTAGGAAAAATTGATGCGCCTAAACCGCAGTGGATGCCGGGTGTGGTAAATCAACTGGCTAATCAAATGATGACCAACATCAACTCTGCCGCTGCAACTAACGCACTAACGCTTTGTGCAACGGCATTGCTTGCATCACGTCAACGCGCGTTAACCAAAGATGCCTTGGTTGTTCAAATAGATTGCTACCTCAAGTTGATACGAAA
This sequence comes from Vibrio ulleungensis, assembly GCF_016900875.1. Lineage (GTDB taxonomy): Bacteria > Pseudomonadota > Gammaproteobacteria > Enterobacterales > Vibrionaceae > Vibrio > Vibrio ulleungensis. Next base: position 16,910 of record NZ_JAFEUM010000015.1, on the reverse strand, counting down.
CGTACCTTATACAGAGCGCGTTACTACACCAAACCAAACTGCGGAAGAGCTGGTTGAGCATGCGCTGTCGTTGAATAAGTTTGTACTGGATACAGATAGCTTAGGGGAGATCGTCTCTCTTGACCGCCAGCAGTCGGTGTTAATGACCTATTACCGCAACAACATTATCCATCTGTTTGCGATCCCATCATTGATCGCGCAATTGATCATTCAAAACCGCGTCATTTCGATGGACAAAATTCACGCAGGTGTTGAAGTCCTCTACCCATTTTTGCAAAAAGAGCTTTTCATTCACTTTGATGCAGCGACGATCAAAGATCAAGTTGAGCTGATCTTGAAAGAGTTTGAAGACCAAGGGCTTATCCATATTGATGATCATCAGGTCACGCCAAATCAAGCTCAGATTCAAGAGCTCTATTTGTTGTCTAGAACCATTACCGAGACTCTGCAACGCTACGCGATTGTATTTAAGCTGCTTGTTGCTAACCCAGACATCGAAATGTCAGAGCTAGAAAACAAAGGGCAAGAGATTGCACAACGTCTGGGAAGACTTCACGGAATTAATGCGCCTGAATTTTTCGATAAGCAGGTCTTCTCGTTCCTCTCAACAACGCTAGTAGAACAAGGCTACGTGCGAGCCTCGGATGATTATCAACCTGAGAAAGCGGCCTTAATGGCTCAAGGATTAATGGATCTGCTGGTGACAGAGGTACGTCTAACTATTGCCCAGAGTATCGAGCACGCTTAAACAGTTTCCGCGATAGCAATACCCATTGCTATCGCGAGCCCCACATAGTTATTGTTAAGAAAGGCTTTAAAACACGCTTGGCGTTCTCTCGCCTTGATCAGCCACTGCTGGTATACCATGAGTGCACCAGACACAAGTAAAGACCAGTAAAACACACCACCTAACTGCTCGATATAGCCGATCCACAATAGAATCAGTAACGTAGCAAATTGCAGTGCTGCGACGGCCATTTTGTCTCGTCGTCCAAATAGAATCGCGGTCGAACGTATACCAATTTTGACATCGTCGTCGCGATCGACCATGGCGTATTGTGTGTCGTACGCCACCGTCCATAAAACATTTGCAATAAACAAAGCCCAAAGCACCAAAGTAGGCTCTGCGCCCTGTGCAACCCATGCCATGGGAATCGACCAACTAAACGCAAGCCCTAAGAACAGTTGGGGTAAATGAGTAAAGCGCTTCATAAAAGGGTAAATAAACGCAAGTAAGACCCCAATAAACGAATACTTTATCGTGGTTTCATTCATTGTGAGTACAAGCGCAAAAGAGACTATGCAAAGCACTATAAAGAGTATTACTGCTTCACGTGCCGAGACCTTTCCTGCCGGTATTGGGCGTAGCTTGGTTCTTTCTACATGCCCATCAAAATGTCTATCCGCAAAGTCGTTGATCACACACCCTGCGGAACGCATTAACACGACACCTGCGGTAAAGACCGCCCACACTTTTAAATCAGGTAATCCATCAGCAGCAAGAAAAAGCGCCCAATAGGTAGGCCAGAGTAATAAAAGAATGCCAATGGGTTTATCGATGCGCATTAACTGCGCGTATGCAGAAAGTTTTTCGTTCATCAAGAGCCTGGTTGTAGGTGATAAATAGGGGCGTTTGGCAAAAACAATTCAGACACCCAAATAGAGTGATCTTTTACCAGCAGTCTAGAGCGCCTTGCCCAAAGTCGTTGACTATCTAAAGTCACTTGCCCTATTTGCAATTGATCGCGCTTCACTTGTTGAGTACTAAACAATGCGAGTCCAAGTGGCTTATCATCATGCATTAATTGGCGTATTACCGGTTGCTCAAGGGCTTGTTGCTCAACGTGTGACTGTGCGTACACCCAATGGCTATTGTCACCAAGCAATAAGACTTCACGTAACCAATGAGAACTCATTGAACTACTGCAGTTTTCATCTTGTGTTGTAAGCTGATTCGACAAAACATCGACACTCAATTGAGAACAATATGTCTCAAGTTTCTTTGAAAGTGACGTACTGTCTTGCAACCAAGCAATTTCACCCTCACAATGCTCCATTACGGAAAATTGAGATTGCCATTGAATGTCCTGGTAGAGGGCTCGGTAATCATTTAACCAATTGGTCATATCAAACATCTGTACAAAATCTGGCATTTTCACTTGCAGTTGAATACTAATTAACCGCACAATATGCTATAAAGTTCTTTTGGCTATTGTAGCAACACATTGGTCAATAACATATCGTCAATCAACGAAAGCTTTACTTAACTATGTTCGAACGTCACATTACAGCGCTTCTTTCACTACTTCTACTGGTTATGAGTCCAGGTTTGGCTATGGCCGAAGAAGAGACTCCACAAGCTCACTTGTTTTCCTACTATACGCTGGAGCCAGAACTTACCACCAACTTTCACACAACTGGAAATAAGCTCGGCTATATTCGTGTCCAAATCGATATTATGGTGGCGCACGATAGTTACTTACCGATTTTGCAGCAGCATGATCCACTCATTCGCGATACCGTAGTTGCACTATTAGGTGAGCAGGATGAAAACACCATTAAGTCGCTGCCGGGCCGAGAAGAACTGCGCAAAACCATGTTAGACGAAATTAACGCAATGCTATTGGTTGAAACAGGAAAAACACTGGTGTCAGATCTGCTGTTTACAAAGTATCTGTATCAGTAACCTCGAGTCTAAAAAGACGACTTAGCTCGTCATTTGAGTTTTTGCATACCAATAGCCGTATGCAGCGCCACTGATTAATCCAATCAAGTGCGCCGTATTCGCAATAGCCATAAATGGCTGAACAAATCCAATAGCAAGCCAAACCAACATAAAGCCTAACAATGGTTTGGGTAGATAGCGTTGATAGGTAGGGTGTGCAGCGCCCACCAACCACCAAAAGCCAACAAGCCCATATACCACACCGCTCAAGCCACCAAAATTAGCCCCCTCAACGAAGTACTGACCCAAGCCCGAAGTCGCTGCCGATAAAAGAAAAACCGATATCAGTGGCTTAGCGCCCAACGATTTTTCGAGCTTTCCTCCCAAATCCCACCACCACAATAAATTGAATGCGATGTGTAAAATTGAAAAGTGCATAATCGCATGGGTGAACCAGCGCCAAACTTGATAACTTTGCTCGATAGAGTTTGGGAAATGTAACCACGCAAACACCTGACCATGTCGGCCTAGAACTTGAAAGAAAAAGACCGCAGCACACAACCCCATCATCAATAAAGTAATGGGACCCGCACGCTCTTTTAGCATCTGTCCAAAACTTGGTGCGTGATAATGAAAGCGCGCATTACGCGACTCTGCCATATCCCACGAAGCTTGTGAGTACTTGGGATGCATAGGATCGGTCGCAAACTGACTGTATTCATCCATAACCATTTGGCTGTAGGACTCATCCTTTAGCCAAATGGCAAAATGATCGTTGGAAGGTGCAATTGCAAGCACGATTTTCTTTTTGGCCATGTAGTCCACAAAGGACTGAGCAATGCGAGGGTTCGAAATTTCGGCAATTTTGATCATGGCGTATAACGTCTCTTTATGAGGTAGTAGTTGGTAGGTTCGCTCGCTTCCAAGCGTCAAATCCACCATCGATACTGTAGACCGTTTCAAATCCTTGATTCACGAGGTATTGTGCTGCACCTTGGCTGCTATGTCCGTGATAACACATTACCAGCAGCACCCTGTCATAGTCTAAATCAGCCACAATTTCCTGAATAGTCTCATTAGTAAGGTGCAACGCATTCTCTGGGTGAGAGGCCTTAAATGACTGTGGATCGCGAATGTCTAACATAACTGCATCTTGTTGGTGCTGCATGTCAAATGCACCGGTTACATCAAGGTGTTTAAATTCCATTTATTTTTCCTACATAAGCACATATATACACTAAATGTTCCAATCCATTGTGACACAGTTGGTGAGGTGTTGAATAACTTTATCATTTTGTGGATAACTTTGTGGATTGCGTTAATAAGCGATGATCATTTATTTTGATCCACAATATGTAGTATTGATCGTGCTTTAATTGTGCACATCTAAGGTGTTACCCACATTAGTGCAGCCACTCTTCTTCCTTTGTACGTCTATGTTCTTAGGTTACACTGGAAAAATAGGACACAGAGTTATCCACAATACAGTTACGTGCCACAAGATCAAAAAAGCCAAGGTATACACCTTGGCTTTAGGATCAATAACTGTAATCAGCGCTTGTTAGATCTCGCCAACCGCAAGCTTTAGCTTCTTCATGGCGTTTTTCTCGAGCTGACGAATACGCTCAGCCGATACTTGGTAAGTCTCCGCCAATTCTTGCAAGGTTGACTTAGTATCGTCTAACCAGCGAGAGCGCACGATGTGTTGACTACGATCGTCCAACGTTGCCATAGCATTTAGCAGCTTCTTGTTGGTATGAGACTCGTAGTTCTGTGCTTCGAAATTATCAGCAACATCTGAATGGCTATCTTCTAAATACAGCGCTGGAGCCGTATAAGAGTTACCTTCATCATCGTCGTTAGACATTTCGTACGTTGAATCTTGGGCAGCAAGTCGAGATTCCATCTCGCGAACTTCGGCTGGAGTCACTCCTAGCTCTTTCGCAACGGTTTCGACTTCACCATTGTTAAACCAACCTAGACGCTTTTTAGACTTGCGCAGGTTAAAGAAGAGTTTACGTTGCGCTTTAGTTGTCGCAATTTTAACAATGCGCCAGTTACGCAAAACGTATTCATGAATCTCGGCTTTAATCCAGTGGACAGCGAAAGACACCAAACGCACACCCACTTCAGGGTTGAAACGTTTTACGGCCTTCATAAGGCCTATATTGCCTTCCTGAACCAAGTCGGCCAGAGGTAGACCGTAGCCTGAATAGCCACGCGCGACATGAATAACAAAACGAAGATGTGACAAGATCAAACCTTTCGCAGCATCAATCTCACCGTGGTAGTGTAATCGTTCTGCTAATTTACGCTCTTCGTCAGCGGTCAACATTGGATAGGTATTAACGTCTCTAATATAGCTGTCTAAGCTATCTTGAGACACTAGCGCCATTGGGTATGCTGATTTGCTCATTCGCTTCCTCGTAAAGTTCAACCTTAAATGATCCTTTCATACCTTGAGGTATATCAAAAGGACCCTTCATTATCCACAATTAGTCATCAGGTACAAGTGTTCGTTAGCTATATCTTATATAGTAATCCTGACTGAGAGTTTAGACCGTCTTTCACTAAACTGGTTCAATTTCTTTTAGGTGCCTTCGTGTCGAAACACTTGCCGCAAACAATCCTAAAAATGACCCTAGCAATAACAGTATTAAGCTTTCATCCCAGCCAAGTCCAACCAGCCTAAACGGTGTGTCGTATAGCGTCGCTAACATTTCTACGGCTTGGCTCAAAACAATGGTCAACAAGGCAGTCACTAACCATGCTGCGATTGCGCCGATGAGCCCATACCACATACCAATGTATAAATAAGGTCGTACAATAAAACTGTCGGTAGCGCCAATTAGCTTCATCACCTGAATTTCTTCTTTTTGTGCTAATACGCTATAGCGAACGCTATTTCCAACTGTCAGGATAACGGCCACCAACAATAGAACAGCCATAGTAAACGACACGGTTGAAACCAGATTCTTGAGCGCATCAAAACGCTCTAGCCAGTCTTCATTGAGTTGCAGATCCGCAACATTGTCCATTGTTTGAATCTGCGCTAACAGGTCTCTAATAGCGTCTGGCTGATCGCTAGCAGGCTTAACAACCAAAACTGCAGGTAACGCATATTCGTCGAGCAGTGATAAAGCTTGCTCAAAACCTGCATACTGACTGAGTTCATCCAGCCCTTGTTGCGCCGACACATATTCGACCTCATCGACATGATCGATACGTTCAATCTGGTCTTTGAGTAGCATCACCCGTGATTCGGCCGATCCCTCTTGCAAATACACATTGATCACTGATGGCTGAGCCACCCCAGATGCGATAGCCGTTGTGTTTTTGGCCACTAAATATAGGCTGGTAGGGATTGCCAATGACAATGCAATCACAGCCAATGTAAGCAAGTTTCCTAGTGGTCGCGTGAGCAATTGTTTAAATGATGCACTGGCTGTTTTGGTGTGTGTACCAATAAAGCTTTGACGTGGCTGGCCTCTAGCTGGCATAGCTATCTACCTCACTTAAGAAACCTTGATTAAGCTCGAACTGACGATAGCTTGGCTGACTGGTAATTAAGCCGCTATCGTGAGTGGCAAGTAAAATACTCACACCAGCGTTATTAAATTCTTTAAACAGGGAAAAAACGCGTTTCGACAAATCGGAATCCAAATTACCTGTTGGCTCATCGGCCAGCAGCAATATAGGTCGATTGACCACCGCTCGCGCAATACCAACGCGCTGCTGCTCACCGCCCGACAATTGTGTAGGTAAGCATTTCGCCTTGTCGAGCAGACCCGTTTTATCTAGTGCCGCTGACACTCGACGTTTAATCTCTTTCTCATTGATCGCTTCAATACGCATTGGCAATGCTACGTTTTCAAATACGGTTCGATCCAGAAGTAAGCGGTGATCTTGAAACACCATTCCAATGTTACGGCGCAAAAACGGAATATCTTGATTGGATATTCGCGTAATGTCGTGATCGTTAAAGCTAATCTGCCCAGCAGAAGGGCGCTCAATAGCACAAATGAGCTTCAAAAGGGTACTCTTACCGGCACCCGAGTGACCGGTTAAGAATGCTAACTCTCCCTGACGAAGATGAAAATCGACCTTTTGCAACGCTTGCCTACCGCCTCGGTAGGCTTTACTAACTTGTTCAAAGCGAATCACTTCAATTCCTTCCGTGGTTATTCTTCGCGACTAAAGAGAGCCTCAATAAACTCTTGAGAATCAAATGGGCGTAAATCGTCAATGCCCTCACCCACACCGATATAACGGATCGGGATACCAAATTTATCTGCAATAGCAAAGATAACCCCACCTTTCGCGGTTCCATCCAGTTTAGTTAAGGTAATACCGGTAACGGGTGCTACATCGCTAAACAACTTGGCCTGGCTCATTGCGTTCTGACCGGTCGCCGCATCCAGAGTTAACATGATCTCGTGAGGTGCAGAATCATCAATTTTTTTCATTACGCGTACAATTTTGCGTAACTCTTCCATCAAGTTGCTTTTATTTTGAAGACGACCCGCAGTATCCGCGATGATGACATCTACGCCACGAGCTTTACCCGCTTCAATGGCGTCATAAATGACTGAGGCACTATCTGCTCCAGTGTGTTGTGCAATGACTGGAACATCATTGCGTTGACCCCATACTTGAAGCTGCTCAACGGCCGCTGCGCGAAACGTATCACCTGCCGCCAACATCACTGATTTGCCTTGAGATTGAAATTGCTTGGCAAGCTTACCAATAGTGGTAGTTTTACCAACGCCATTGACGCCAACCATCAAAATAACGTAAGGCGTTTTTTCTTCATCAATAACCAATGGCTGCTCAACTTTGGCTAATATCTCCGCCATTTCATCTTTAAGGAGACCGTAAAGCGCTTCACCGTCTTTCAGCTCTGCCCGTCCCGCTTTCTCGGTTAAACTTTCAATAATTTTAACCGTGGTATCCATGCCTACATCAGCAACCAATAATTGTTCTTCTAGTTCTTCAAATAGCTCGTCATCAATCTGCTTTCCTTTGAACAAGCCAAAAAAACCAGCGCCAATATTGGCCTTGGTTCGCGCAAGGCTACGACGGAGTCTCGCAAAAAAGCCTTCTGTGGGTTTTGTTTGGACTTCTTCTACGTCGACTTGAGGCTCAATGTCTATGTCACTATCAGACTCAGGCTCTTCGGGTTCGACGTCGGCATCGATAACCTTGTCTTGTTCAACCGGTTGGGCTTCTGGCGCTTGCTGCTCTGAAAGGGAAATAGGGGCATCGGATTCATCTACCGATGGAGTGACTTCAGCTTGCTTTTGCTCTTCAACGGATTGCTCGGCATTAGGTTGTGTTCCTTCTTCCTCTCCAAAGCCTAACCAAGAGAGTAAACCGCGCTTTTTCTTATCTGACATCAATTAGACCTATGGTTGTGTCGTTGCACTTTATTGAGTTGTGCTTACATCATTGTAGTTTTGGTACAGTATCGGAGGGTTGTGAGTTATCAATACCCGACTTAACTGTTAAACTTTACCGAACCACCCATGATATCACTTATTTAAACGTTCAAAAAACATGACGAATCGACAAAGAGCAAAAACATCGAAGAAATCTCAATTAGGGAGTATTCGGATCATAAGTGGTCAATGGCGAGGCCGAAAACTGCCTGTATTAGAAAGTGATGGCCTTCGCCCAACGACTGATCGAGTAAAAGAGACTTTGTTTAACTGGCTTGCTCCGCATCTCGCTCACTCACGTTGCCTTGATCTGTTTGCTGGCTCTGGGGGATTGGGGTTTGAAGCTGCATCACGTTATGCAGACCAAGTAACATTGTGCGAGCTCAATAAGCCTGCTTTTCAGCAGCTCGAAAAGAATAGAGCACTTCTTAGTGCCGAAAACATCGCATTAAAAAACACTGACAGCCTTGCCATGCTAAAAGCAGAAGGTAACGCATACGATATCGTATTTATCGACCCACCATTTCGCAAAGAAATGCTCGACGAGTGTGTAGCATTGTTAGAGAGTAACGGATGGTTGGCCGAAAACGCCCTTATTTACGTTGAGACAGAGAAAGAGTTGTCTCACTTTGCCCCACCGACTCACTGGACGGCTTTACGAGAAAAGGTTGCTGGACAAGTGAAATATCAATTATTTAAGAGAGAAATAGTATGAAGTGGTTGCTAATTTTGGCAAAAATGGCCATAGCGTTTGTATGGGTCGTATTGTTCATCAATATTGTACAACCGTTTCCAGGAAACTCGGCAATAGTACTTTATATTATGACCGCGTTCTTGTTGATCATGCACGGCTTGCAGATGGCAATATTTATTGGTGCCTTCGGTGACAAAGTCCCAATGACCAGCTGGGAAAAAACATCCATTTTAATATTTGGTGTATTTGCACTGCTGGGTATTCGTCGTAAATATATGATGGATTAAGCATAGTAGGAGCATTGCCTACTTTGGTGTGAAGTTAGCACTCACCGTGCTTCCGCACCTGCCCCGTATGTGTGTTCCTTGTTTAACTTCTTAGCTTATAAATAAGAAACCTCGCTATTTGTAGCGGGGTTTCTTTATGGTGGTCGGTGAAGAGGGATTCGTACGCGGCGGGCTTCCGCACCTGACCCCGAATGTCCGTTCCTTCTTCAACTTCTAATCGTATAAAAAGAAAAACCCCGCTATTTCTAGCGGGGTTTCTTTTGTAGTGGTCGGTGAAGAGGGATTCGTACGCGGCGGGCTTCCGCACCTGACCCCGAATGTGTATTCCTCTTCAACTTCTAACCGTATAAAAAGAAAAACCCCGCTATTTCTAGCGGGGTTTTTCTTTTGTAGTGGTCGGTGAAGAGGGATTCGTACGCGGCGGGCTTCCGCACCTGACCCCGAATGTCCGTTCCTTCTTCAACTTCTAATCGTATAAAAAGAAAAACCCCGCTATTTCTAGCGGGGTTTCTTTTGTAGTGGTCGGTGAAGAGGGATTCGAACCCCCGACCCTCTGGTCCCAAACCAGATGCGCTACCAAGCTGCGCTATTCACCGACTTATTTTTCGTTTTGTTGAAAACAAAACAGGAAACCGAAGTACCCTAAATAATGGGGTGGCTAACGGGATTTGAACCCGCGACAACTGGAATCACAATCCAGGGCTCTACCAACTGAGCTATAGCCACCATCAAATTGTATTGTTTCGCTTTAAGCCAAACATTTTAATAGTGGTCGCTGAAGAGGGATTCGATCGGACTGGCGTTCCAGCCCCCGACCCGCCTTCGCGACCGGTGAGTCTTACTAATGAAGACTCCAATAATAGTGGTCGGTGAAGAGGGATTCGAACCCCCGACCCTCTGGTCCCAAACCAGATGCGCTACCAAGCTGCGCTATTCACCGACAAATTCTTCCTGGCCATTCTCTCATTTCGAGGGTCGAACCCTCTGGTCCCCCTTATACCCAAGGGACGAGATGCGCTACCAGGCTGCGCTATTCACCGACTAATTTTCGTTTCGTTAAAAACAAAACAGGAAACCGAAGTACCCTAAATAATGGGGTGGCTAACGGGATTTGAACCCGCGACAACTGGAATCACAATCCAGGGCTCTACCAACTGAGCTATAGCCACCACTACTTTTACCGAAGAGCCGTCCGAAATGGTACGCCCGAAAGGATTCGAACCTTCGACCTTTGGCTCCGGAGGCCAACGCTCTATCCAGCTGAGCTACGGGCGCATGCCCTATCGGCGGAGTGGAATAATACGTATATCACACTTTGTCGTCTAGTATTTTTTTAACTTTTTTTCTTGTTTGTTGGGTTTTTCTACAATGTTTTCTGTGTTTTTGCTGTAGATGGTGTGATTCATGCCTAACCCAAGTAAGTTAATGGTTTATTGCAACAAACGATCAGGATATAATCACCCACTATTTACAATGGCTTAACATACAATTACAACCTATAAGCCAGTCCCTTTGGGCCTAGATACACCATAAGCAAGTGAGTGAAAGGATATGCCTCAAAAATTACTGACCATACTGTGTGCTGCATTAACATTTTCAGCTGCAAGTTTCGCCTCGAGCGTAAGCCAAGAAGAATACGACGCCATTGCCGAGCGCATTAAGCCCGTTGGTGATGTTTACCTAGTTGGTGCGGAGCCTGTTGTAGCGGAGCCTACGGGCCCTCGTGACGGAACCGCTGTCTACACAATGTTTTGTGGAGCTTGCCATGGCACTGGTGTAAGTGACGCACCAATTAAAGGCGATGCTGATGCTTGGTCACCGCGTATTGCCCAAGGCATGGATGTTCTTACCGATCACGCCATCAACGGATTTAATGCAATGCCCGCGAAGGGCGCGTGTATGGATTGTAGCGACGATGAGATCATTGCTGCTATCGAACATATGATCGAAGGCCTTTAAACGCTTACTGATTTAAAAAAGGGCTTAGTGTTGAGTTTTGTTATTAAAACTCAGCACTAAGCCCTTTTTTCGTCTTTCCCTACTACTTCTGCCACTTAAGCGGTTTATTTTTTAAACATTGCTCGTATGTTTGCAATATGCGCTTGGCCTTTTTCCATACGTTCTTCAGCAGACTGAGGCTTCTTAACGGTTTCCCACTCAACATCATCAAACGGAAGCTCATCCAGAAAACGGCTGTGCTCAGGTCGAATCAACTCGCCATATTGGCGCCGCTCCTTACACATAGTAAAGGTCAGCTCTTTTTGAGCACGAGTAATTCCCACGTACATAAGACGACGTTCTTCTTCAACATTATTCTCATCCACGCTGGATTGATGCGGCAATATGCCCTCTTCACTGCCCATTAGATAAACATAAGGGAACTCAAGGCCTTTAGAGGCATGCAGTGTCATAAGCTGAACTTGATCAGCGTCGTCTTCGTCTTCTCCCCTTTCCATCATGTCTCTAAGGGTTAAACGTTGTACCACTTCTTTTAATGTTTTCTCTTCTTTATCGTAGTTGTCACCTTCTAAGTCGGCGACGATCCAACTGTAAAGATCCGAGACGTTTTTCATGCGCATTTCTGCGGCTTTTGGACTCGACGAGGTTTCGTAAAGCCAATCTTCGTAGTTAATATCTCTTACAATAGAACGTACCGCTTCAACTGAGTCTCCACGCTGCAAATTGTCTTCAATCCCAACAATCCATTGAGTGAATCGGCGTAGGTTTTCCAGACCTCTTCCGCTCAAATGTTGTTCAAGGCCGATTTCAAAAGAACATTCAAATAAACTCTTACCACGCATGTTGGCGTAACTGCCCAACTTTTCGAGAGTCACAGGACCGATTTCTCTTCTTGGTGTGTTGACGATCCGTAAGAAGGCATTGTCATCATCTGGATTCACCAACACTCTTAGGTAAGCCATAATGTCTTTTATCTCAGCCCGTGCAAAAAAGGAGGTTCCACCAGAGATTTTATAAGGCACTCGGTTTTGCATCAGCGATTTCTCTATGATGCGCGACTGATGGTTTCCACGGTAGAGGATGGCGTAATGCTTATAGTCGGTGCGATTCAAAAACTTGTGTGCAATCAACTCACCGGTGATCCGTTCTGCCTCATGATCTTCATTGTTGGCACGCAACACTTTTAATTTGTTGCCATCGGGCAATGCAGAGAACAATGTCTTATCGTAAACATGCGGATTATTGGCGATCAATATGTTGGCGCAACGTAAAATTCGACTTGTCGAACGATAGTTCTGCTCCAGTTTAATCAATCGTAGATTTGGGTAGTCTTTGCCCAGTAGCACCAAGTTCTGAGGCTTTGCGCCACGCCACGAGTAAATCGACTGATCATCGTCGCCAACAACGGTTAGACGGCCACGCTCGCCGACTAGCAGCTTAACCAGTTCATACTGGCTGGTGTTGGTGTCTTGGTATTCATCGACAAGAAGGTAACGAATTCGACTTTGCCATTTTTGGCGTACGTCGCTGTTGGTCTTAAGTAGCAACACTGGCATTGCAATAAGGTCGTCAAAGTCCAACGCATTGTAGGCGGTCATTTGCTTTTGATACATGTCATAACAGTGTGCGAACAACTGGTACTGCTCACCTTCTGCACTCGCGAGTGCCTGCGCAGGCGTTAGCATGTCGTTTTTCCAGTTGGAAATCGCACTCAACAGCTGACTTAATAACTCCTTATCGCCATCGAGCTGCTTTTCGGTCAGCTCTTTTAACAGCGCCATCTGGTCTTGATCGTCAAACAAGGAAAAGCCAGCCTTGAGGCCTAGCGCTTTGTATTCTCGTCTAATGATGTTGAGACCCATGGTATGAAATGTCGATACCATCAGCCCTCTAGATTCGCTTTTACCCAGTGATTGCCCTACTCGCTCTTTCATTTCGCGCGCGGCTTTATTGGTAAAGGTTACGGCAGCTATATTGCGAGCCTTATAACCACATTGCTGGACAAGATAAGCAATTTTATTAGTGATCACACGAGTTTTACCAGAGCCTGCACCCGCTAGCACCAAACAGGGGCCAGACACGTATTTAACGGCTTCGTCTTGCTGCGGATTAAGTTTCATACTGTGCTCTTAGTAAAAAATGCGGGCACTAATGATAGTCGTCTCACAGATGCTTTTCCATCATTAGCGACAATCGAATGTTTTTTGCATAGAATGAGGCAAAGATTAAGGAGACCCCAATGTTTGACCCTAAGAAAATCGAACAAGTTGCAAAGCAAATTCAAGACTCTATGCCTGCACCAGTTAAAGAGCTTGGTTCAGATGTCGAGCAAAAAGTTCGTCAAGTGATCCAAGGCCAATTGAACAAATTGGATGTTGTTAGCCGCGAAGAGTTTGATGTTCAAACTCAAGTTCTACTACGCACTCGACAAAAGCTTACTGAAATGGAACAAAAGCTTGCTCAGCTAGAAGAAAAACTCGCTGATAAATAAAAACAAAAAGGGCTTGCCAATGGCAAGCCCTTTTTTCATAGTCCGCTAAAGATTAGCCGCCTACCGCGATACGCTTCATATCTGTCATGTAGCCACGTAGCTCTTCACCGATGTATTCAACAGGGTGGTTACGAATCACCTCATTAACGTGAATTAGGGTTGCGTTATCCACTTGGTTGCTGGATTCACCCAGTCCACGACCAATAACATCTGTACCAACACCAGGCATAAACTTCTCACGTAGCAGTGGAGTTGCAACGTTTGCAAATAGGTAGTTTCCGTATTCAGCGGTATCAGAGATAACCACGTTCATTTCGTATAGACGTTTACGAGCAACGGTATTGGCAATCAACGGTAGCTCATGCAAAGATTCGTAGTACGCTGACTCATCAATAATGCCAGACGCTGTCATTGCTTCAAATGCAAGCTCAACACCTGCGCGAACCATTGCAACCATCAAAATGCCATTGTCAAAGTACTCTTGCTCAGAGATTTCTACGTCAGAATCTGGGTAGTTCTCAAATGCCGTTTCGCCAGTCTCTTCGCGCCAGCCTAGTAGGTTAACGTCGTCATTTGCCCAGTCAGCCATCATGGTGCTAGAGAATTCGCCTTGGATGATATCGTCCATGTGCTTATTGTAAAGTGGACGCATAAGCTCTTTAAGCTCTTCTGACAACTCAAACGCTTTCACTTTTGCTGGGTTAGAAAGGCGATCCATCATGTGTGTAATGCCGCCAAACTTAAGTGCTTCAGTTACTGTTTCCCAACCGTATTGTAGCAATTTACCTGCATAGCCTGCGTCGATACCATCGGCGATCATTTTCTCGTAACAAACAATTGAGCCCGCTTGCAGCATGCCACATAGGATAGTTTGTTCACCCATAAGGTCAGACTTTACTTCAGCAACAAATGAAGACTCTAGACAACCTGCACGGTGACCACCCGTTGCTGCAGCCCAAGCTTTAGCGATATCCCAACCTTCACCTTTAGGGTCGTTTTCTGGGTGTACTGCGATAAGCGTTGGAACACCAAAGCCACGCTTGTACTCTTCACGAACTTCGGTACCAGGACACTTAGGAGCAACCATCACAACCGTGAGGTCACTACGAACTTGCATACCTTCTTCGACAACGTTAAAACCGTGAGAATACCCTAGAGCCGCACCTTGCTTCATTAGAGGCATAACTGTTTCAACAACATTGGTGTGTTGCTTGTCTGGAGTTAGGTTTACTACTAGATCTGCTTGCGGGATTAAGGTTTCGTAGCTACCAACTTCAAAGCCATTCTCTTTAGCATTTTTAAATGATTGACGCTGCTCATCGATCGCCGCTTGGCGAAGCGCATAAGACACATCCAGACCAGAATCACGCATGTTTAGGCCTTGGTTTAGACCCTGAGCACCACAACCCACAATGACGACTTTCTTGCCTTTAAGGTAATCAGCTTCTGTAGCAAATTCGCTACGATCCATAAAACGACAACGACCCAATTGGTCTAGCTGCTCGCGCAAGTTTAGGGTGTTAAAGTAATTAGCCATGTGGCGCTCCTGTTATTCATTCCATTAAAGGTCGGTGTTGTTGTTACCACCGAATATGTTCATCCTACTAAAGACAGCATATTGAACAAAGTGATATATTAACAACAATACGTTGCGTTTTTTGCAATGTCACAGTCAGGAAGATTATGAATATCCGAAGCTTGCAGTATTTTGTGCATTTATGTGAAAGTAAAAACTTTGCCAAGACCGCCAAGGTGATGCACCTGAGTCCATCAACCTTAAGTCGTCAAATACAAAAGTTGGAAGCCGATTTAGATCAAACTTTGTTTGTAAGAGACAATCGTAGTGTTGAACTGACACCGGCTGGCAAAGCGCTGCTTCCTAGCGCGATTACGATAGTGGGAGAATGGCAGCTTGTTCAAAGCCAGCACAAAAAGAACCAGCAAAAGCTCAGCGGGGAGATTCGCTTATTCTGTTCTGTCACCGCAAGCTACAGCCACCTACCAGAGTTACTGTCGACATTTCGACTTGAGCACCCTTTAATAGAGTTTAAAATCAGCACAGGTGATCCTGCCCAAGCCATTGATATTATTCAGCAAGATAAAGCTGACATAGCGATTTCGGCAATCCCTGATCAAGTTCCTAGTCGCTTAGCATTTGAAGCGATCAGTGACATCCCCTTATCGTTGATCGCCCCTAGTGTTCCTTGGATTCACTCAGAAACACTTGATGCGGTAGAGCCCAACTGGAGTGTGGTCCCATTTATTCTACCTGAGTCCGGAAGCGCGCGTGATCGCGCCAATACATGGTTAAAAGAGCACAAAATTAAGCCTAATATTTATGCACAGGTCTCTGGACACGAAGCTATTGTGAGCATGGTAGCGCTTGGCTGTGGTGTGGGTATTGCGCCTGATGTGGTGATTAACAACAGCCCAGTTAAGGACAAAATACTGCGCGTAAAAACCAGCGACATTGAACCATTCAAATTAGGGGTTTGTTGTAAACGCAGTCAATTGGAGAACCCTTTGGTTCAAGCATTGTGGAAGGTTGCAGAGAAGAGTTATATCTTTAACTAGACAGTGCGGTGCGACGTCTCGCAAACTCGCACACCCTTTTTTAGCTCTTAGAATGCAAAAAACCCAACCGGTTAGGCTGGGTTTCTTTAATTAGAACCTGGCGATGTCCTACTCTCACATGGGCGGTGCGACGCTTCGCAAACACGCACACCTTTTTAGCTCTTAGAATGCAAAAAACCCAACCGGTTAGGCTGGGTTTCTTTAATTAGAACCTGGCGATGTCCTACTCTCACATGGGGAAACCCCACACTACCATCGGCGCTATTGCGTTTCACTTCTGAGTTCGGCATGGAATCAGGTGGGTCCACAATGCTATGGTCGCCAAGTAAAATTTGTTAAATCACTAGAGAGTGAAGTGGTGCTGATAGGCAGACTCGAACTGCCGACCTCATCCTTACCAAGGATGCGCTCTACCACCTGAGCTATATCAGCACAGCAAATTTCATTGAGTCGATAAAAAAGCCCGTCTAAAGACGGGCTTTTTTTTAATTTAAAGCCTGGCGATGTCCTACTCTCACATGGGGAAGCCCCACACTACCATCGGCGCTATTGCGTTTCACTTCTGAGTTCGGCATGGGTTCAGGTGGGTCCACAACGCTATGGTCGCCAAGCAAATTCTAAAATTCGGAAAGCTTATTTAAAAATCACATCACACATTCAATATTCTTTTTTGAGTCCAATCAAAACCCTTTGGGTGTTGTATGGTTAAGCCTCACGGGCAATTAGTACAGGTTAGCTCAATGCCTCACAGCACTTACACACCCTGCCTATCAACGTTCTAGTCTCGAACAACCCTTTAGGA
>NZ_JAFEUM010000014.1 GCF_016900875.1 Vibrio ulleungensis | reverse complement strand
TCAATTTAAAGTTTTTTGTGACTCAATGAATACTGACTTCAAAACTGTCCTTACTCGAAAGTAAGAAGTAATTTTAAAGCTATTATCGTTCCAACAGAACGATAATGAATTGACTGTGCCAAATAACTCATTCCCGAAAGAAGTTGCTATTCGTATTGGTCACTCAGTTCATTGAAATCAAGTTGATTCCGAGGAATCTATTTTGATTATCATCAACGAGTGCCCACACAGATTGATAGGTTTATATTGTTAAAGAGCGTCCCATTACGGGTCCGATTTGTGACCTAAGTCTCAATCGGCAAGGATGCGTATACTACGCTTCCTCTCGAGTAAGTCAATCATTATTTAAAATTAATTTCGACTTCTCTACCGAGCGGTTTGTGATGTTTGTCTCACTCCCCGTTGGTGTGGGCGCATTATAGAGAGAAAGGAAACTAGCGCAACCCCTAAAGTGCGTTTATTTTTACGATTCAATTCGAACGGTCAGTAAGTAACCACGCAAACGATTACCTATCGGTTGTCACAAGGTTTGGGGTACAAAAAAAGCGGCAATACGCCGCTTTTCTATTTCTATGATTGCATCATGCATCAGATAAATGCGAATGCGTCACCGTGGATATGATGAATATCGGCATCTTTATTAGTGGTAAATGTGTCTCTTGCCGCTCCAGCCATTTCGAATCGCCCAGCAATATAGATTTCGTAGTCAGCCAATGAGTCGAAATCTTGATTAACGGCCTGTAGTACATTACCTACTTTGCCTGTCCAGCGCTCAGGTGCTATTTCGACAACTGGGATGAACGTAATATTGTTGTGCTGAGTGGCAATATGCTGAAGGTCGTCGAACGCATACAGCTGCTCAATCTGTTTTGCTCCCCAGTAAAGGTAGATCGGTTGTTCACTGTTCTGGCTTATGCAGTAATCTAAAATAGAGCGTACATAGCTAAATCCGGTGCCACCCGCTATCAACAGAAGTGGTTTTTGAAGAGGTTCTTTAATCCAGGCGCTGCCGTGTGGTGCATCAATTTCGATCACGCCCCCACTTTGATGTGCGCTTTTGATTGCATCGACCACTTCTAAAGCGTATTGATTTGCCTCTGCTGCACCAATGTGCAATTCGAGCTCGCTATGTTCTCTACACGGACTCGACGCAATGGAAAAAGGTCGTTTATCTTGCTCGCCCATAACAACCATTAGGTACTGCCCTGCTTTATAGTTTACAGGTTGTTGCGGATGGAGGATCACGCGATAGGTATTTTCGGCTAAAGGTTCAACGCTTTGAACAGTACATTGAATGGTCATTGTCTTCCTTCTATTTTAACCATTGTTACTTGTCACTTGCGGTTTTGACGACACAAATGATTCTTGGGACTTACTCGCTCGTCAACAAAGCCTTTGCATTCGTCGTGAGCTTTCACTATTGGGCTTGTATCGCCCTCAATCAATCACTGAAGTCGATGACAACATCACTTTGAGCTTGAGCCAAACAAATAAATGTCCAACCCTGTTCTTGCTCAGATGACGTTAACATAGGTTCAAGTGTGTAACTTATCTTTCCAGACACTCTTTTACATAAACAACTGGAACACGCACCAATTTGACAGCGGTGAGGTAAGTTTATGCCTTGCTCCAACGCAGCATCCAATATGGTTTGTTCACTGGATGCTTTAAACTCAATCCGCTTCGGCAGTATCGTAATCGTATGTATTGTGTCTTTCATTGTTTTTAAACACTGCTAACTTATATGTCGAGCCCTAGTTGATCCCATATCTCATCGATACGCTCAACTACCTTAGGGTCTTTAACAATGGGTGTCCCCCATTCACGAGTACTTTCGCCTTCCCATTTGTTGGTCGCATCCATACCCATTTTCGACCCTAGCCCAACGACTGGAGAAGCAAAGTCCAACGAGTCGATGGGTGTATTTTCTATCATTACTGTGTCTCTTGCTGGGTCCATACGCGTGGTAATAGCCCAAATGACATCATTCCAATCTCTGGCATTGATATCATCATCGCAAACGATGACAAATTTGGTGTACATGAACTGACGTAAAAACGACCACACTCCCATCATCACACGCTTTGCATGTCCAGGGTATTGTTTCTTCATCGTAACGACAGCCATACGATATGAACACCCTTCTGGAGGAAGGTAAAAGTCGACAATCTCAGGGAACTGTTTTTGAAGTATTGGCACAAACACTTCGTTAAGTGCTACACCAAGTACCGCAGGTTCATCCGGCGGACGACCTGTATAGGTGCTGTGGTATATCGGATTCTTACGCATGGTCACATGGGTAACGGTGAATACTCGATGGCTTTCAACTTCGTTGTAATAGCCAGTATGATCCCCATAAGGTCCTTCATCAGCAAACTCATTAGGGTCAATATATCCTTCAAGTACTATTTCTGCACTTGCTGGAACCTCTAATTCATTACTAATGGACTGCACTACTTCTGTTTTACTGCCGCGAAGCAGTCCAGCAAAAGCGTACTCAGAAAGCGTATCGGGTACCGGCGTAACGGCCCCTAATATAGTGGCAGGATCCGCACCGAAAGCGACAGACACAGGGAACGGTTCTCCTGGATGTGTCTCCATCCAGTCACGTAAGTCCAGTGCACCGCCTCGATGAGCCAACCAGCGCATAATAATTTTGTTTTTACTTAGCTTTTGCTGACGATAAATACCTAGGTTTTGGCGTTTTTTATTCGGTCCCTTGGTGACGGTTAGTCCCCATGTAAGAAGCGGCGCAACATCGTCTGCCCAACAGCTCATTACTGGGATTTTATCCAAATCGACTTCGTCGCCTTCCCAAACGACTTGCTGACAAGGCGCCTTCCTAAGCCGTTTTGTTGGCATATTTAACACTTGCTTGAACACAGGAAGTTTATCCATTGCGTCTTTGAAACCGCTCGGGGGCTCAGGCTCTTTAAGATACGCGAGCAACTTGCCTACTTCACGCAGTGCCATAACATCTTGCTGGCCCATACCTGTGGCAACTCGATCTGGAGTTCCGAATAAGTTAGTCAGTACGGGGATATCATAACCAATTGGATTTTCAAACAACAAAGCCGGTCCGCCGGCTCGCAATACGCGGTCGCTGATTTCGGTCATTTCATAATGAGGATCAACTGGGTGGGATATGCGCTTTAGCTCTCCCTGATTTTCTAGATGCGCGATAAATTCACGCAAGTCCTTAAAGCTCATTAGCACTCGCCATGGATTTTTGTTGGCGACAGTATAACAGATGACTTCAGACTGTTAACAAATGGGAGACAATTGATAGCGTAGTAATTTTGGTTATGGGGTGTTGAGCGTACTGAGCAATTTAAAATTGTTGTTTGATTTTAAATAATCCACCACGATAGATTGCTGTCCGCTGCGATCAATTTCTGACTGTAAATAGAGTTTAACGCTATCAGAAGGTTCAGAAAAACGCGTTAGCAGATCGATTGATTGAGTGTAATGACTGGAATGACTTGCCGCCATAATGAGTAAATCACCCTGCCGAGAAGTTGCTAACCTATCCAATTCTCGCTCAATAACGCCATCGGCTTTCATTTTCCACAGCAGAGCGTACACATCAGTACTTTGAGTTACCTTAGCGATTTCAACCATCACTCTTGAACTGGGCACCCAAGCTTTGCTTGCCTCGCTACGAACTTGATCTGCAATATTCAGCTGTGCCTTATTTGATAACGATTTAAACTCAGCAAGAAACAGCATTTCTCTTACTTTGGGCTCTGCTGACAACCATCGCCTAAAATCCAATGTTCCCGCTTCTGCTTGCAAATAAAAACTCATTACTGACTGCTGCTTATTCCAATCTTTCAGTATTGACGCTGCGATAGATGGGTAGTTAAAAGCGGGGACCTTAAATTCATACCCATCACCTTGCTCCACAATATGATAAACAGAAGGCACATGCATTTGCTTTTCGACCAGCTGAGCAAGAGGGGTGGTTAATGTGATGTTGGAATCAGAAAGCTTTTGAACAAAAAGTGTTCTTAACGCCTCTTGTTGTGGGTATTTGACTTGTTCAAGTTGAAACTCAACCTCCGCCAGCTCCCCAGTTAACGCTTGAGTGACAAGATTGTCTGCCATGCTATTGAGCCGGGTGTCCTGCAACCATTGCGCCACTTCACTATCAGACAGTTGCTCGGCCCACACTGGAAGTGCGGCGGCAATCAGAACTGTGATCATCCAATTAAAATAGCGCATCCAACCCTCCACAATTACCACTCATTAACATAATCACAATAAAATTTAACAATGGCAAGTGGTGATTTTTGCGGCCTCCAACCAAAACGCAAAAAAAAAGCGCCTCATTAACAGAAGCGCTTTTCTCAAGATTTTATTCAATTACGATTTTTGCTTTCTCATCGCACTGAAAAACTCATCATTGGTCTTGGTCATTGCAAGCTTATCGATGAGGAACTCCATCGCATCGGTTTCGCCCATTGGGTGAACGATCTTACGAAGAATCCACATTTTTTGAAGCTCGTCAGGTTTAGTCAACAACTCTTCACGACGCGTACCAGAGCGATTAAAGTCAATCGCAGGGAACACACGTTTTTCTGCAATCTTACGGTTTAAGTGCAGTTCCATGTTACCTGTACCCTTAAACTCTTCGTAGATGACTTCATCCATTTTCGAGCCCGTATCAACCAGTGCTGTAGCGATAATCGTTAGACTACCACCTTCTTCAACGTTACGAGCTGCGCCAAAGAAACGCTTTGGACGATGCAAAGCATTCGCATCAACACCACCAGTAAGAACTTTGCCCGATGACGGAATAACAGTGTTGTAAGCTCGCGCTAGTCGAGTAATAGAGTCTAGTAGGATCACAACATCTTTCTTGTGCTCAACCAGACGCTTCGCCTTTTCGATAACCATTTCAGCTACCTGAACGTGGCGCGAAGCTGGCTCATCAAACGTCGACGCAATAACTTCACCATTAACCAGGCGCTGCATCTCTGTTACTTCCTCTGGTCGTTCATCGATGAGTAGTACCATCAACTCACATTCAGAGTGGTTACGAGCAATGCTTTGTGCAATGTTCTGCAACAGCATTGTTTTACCCGCTTTTGGCGGAGCAACGATAAGGCCGCGTTGGCCTTTACCAATTGGTGACGCGAGGTCAAGAACTCGAGCGGTAATGTCTTCTGTTGAGCCATTACCCACTTCCATTATCATTCGCTCGTTAGCATGCAATGGTGTGAGGTTCTCGAACAAAATTTTGTTTCGAGCGTTGTCCGGCTTATCCATATTAACGGTGTTAACTTTAAGCAGCGCAAAGTAGCGCTCACCGTCTTTAGGCGGACGAATTTTTCCTGAAATGGAGTCGCCAGTGCGCAAGTTGAATCGGCGAATCTGACTTGGAGAAACATAAATGTCGTCAGGGCCGGCTAAATATGAACTGTCTGCACTGCGTAAAAATCCAAAACCGTCTTGCAGGATTTCTAATACGCCATCACCAAAAATATCATCGCCACTTTTCGCGTGAGCTTTAAGAGTCGCGAAGATGATGTCTTGTTTGCGCAAACGCGCAAGGTTTTCTAGGCCTAAACTTTCACCTAGCTGAACAAGCTCTGATACAGGCTTATTCTTAAGCTCAGTCAAACTCAGCGCAGTACCCAAACCGGTTTTTGGTTTAGCTGTTGTACGGCGAGGTTTAGAAATAGTGCGACGCTTAGTCTCTTTGACTGCGGTTTCAGCTGGAGCCTCTACAGCCTCAGCTACCGGTGCACTTTCAGTTTCCACTGGCGCAGGTTTGCTCGCAGGCTTTGACGCCTTCGCTCGCGCTGTGCTTCTTGGTTTAGGGGCTGGCTTCACTTCTTTTTCTTGCATGATAGGCGCATCGACTTGCGACTCAGCTTGAGGTGCAGCATCCGCATTAGGTTTAGATTCAGTAGTCAAAATAGGATCTATTTGTGTTGGTTGAGAATTGAATATGGTGTTGAGAAATCACCACGAAAAGTATTGTTCATTAAACGTGCAATAACTTAGCACTTAATAGATTAGTAGTCTAGTACATAAATGCAACAAACCGCGCCTAGTAGCGCGGTTTGTCGTCAATTTTTATAGGTTTGCGTCGAGAAACTCTTTTAACTGAGTTTTTGACAGTGCGCCGACCTTGGTCGCTGCCACTGCACCGTTTTTAAATAGCAACAGTGTAGGAATGCCACGAATACCAAATTTAGGTGGAGTCCCAGCATTGTGGTCGATATTTAGCTTACCAATAGTCAACTTACCGTCGTACTCATTGGCCACTTCATCCAAAATTGGGGCGATCATTTTGCAAGGACCACACCACTCTGCCCAGAAATCAACTAGAACCGGACCTGCAGCGTTGATGACGTCAGAATCAAAGCTCTCATCAGACAACTGCACAATTTTATCGTTCATTTTACACTCCGAATGTGTCTTTCGTTGCCGAATTTACTACTTTTTCGACAAATTGATTCCTTATTGGACTGGATTTCGGTTCTTAATGCAAGCGTAAGCTGATATTCTATGCGCATGAAAAAGACACATATCACAGAGCAACGATTTGCCGACTTTGACCTGCACCCAAAAGTCATAGAGGGATTGAATAAAAAAGGATACGAATTTTGTACTCCAATTCAAGCCCAGGCACTGCCAGTTTTGCTCACTGGCCAAGACATTGCAGGGCAAGCGCAAACAGGTACAGGTAAAACCCTGGCCTTTCTAACCGCTACCTTCCACTACCTATTAACTACGGAAGCTGACGAAGCACGTAAAGCTACGCATCCGCGCGCAATCATCATGGCGCCAACGCGTGAACTAGCAATACAGATTTACAACGACGCACAACCCCTAATTGAGTCAACAGGACTTAAAGCGTGTCTTGCATACGGTGGTGAAAGCTACGATAAGCAACTCAAGCAAATTGAAGGCGGCGTTGATATTTTAATAGGTACCTGTGGCCGAATCATCGATTTCTACAAACAACGCGTCATTAGCTTGAACTCTATTCAAGCGGTTGTGTTGGATGAAGCAGATCGCATGTTTGATCTTGGTTTTATTAAGGACATCCGTTTCTTGTTCCGTCGTATGCCTGAGCCAACTGAACGACTAAACATGTTGTTCTCTGCGACTCTGTCTTACCGAGTACAAGAGCTTGCGTTCGAGCACATGCACAATCCAGAGCATGTTGTTGTAGAGCCGGAGCAAAAAACAGGTCACCGTATTCAAGAAGAGCTATTTCACCCTTCTAACGAAGACAAAATGCCTCTTTTGCAAACTTTGCTTGAAGACGACTGGCCAGATCGCGCAATTATTTTTGCCAATACCAAACACAAGTGTGAACTCGTGTGGGGACACCTTGCGGCCGACGGCCATCGTGTTGGACTCTTAACCGGTGATGTTCCGCAGAAAAAGCGAGAGCGTATTTTAGAAGAGTTCACTAAAGGTGATGTCGACATCCTGGTCGCAACAGACGTTGCTGCACGTGGGTTGCACATTCCTCAAGTTACTCACGTATTTAACTTTGATTTACCAGATGATTGTGAAGATTACGTTCACCGAATCGGCCGTACCGGTCGTGCTGGTGCCAGTGGTCACTCTATCAGCTTTGCTTGTGAAGAGTATGCGATCAACTTGCCAGCCATCGAAGAGTACATCGAACACAGCATTCCAACGTCAGAATATGACACGGCCGCTCTGTTGACCGACCTACCTCGTCCGTTGCGTTTACGCACCAAGCCAAACCAAGGACGTCGTAATAACTCAGGCCAATCAAACCGTGGACGACCACAACAACGTCGCCACACCAGGACTCGCTAAATATTCATGGAGTGAATTGAGATGAGTGAAACTGTCTCTCCTCTCTACGCCGCTATTGACCTCGGCTCGAACAGCTTTCATATGCTGATCGTGCGCGAGGTGAACGGAAGCGTTCAAACCCTGGCAAAAATTAAGCGTAAAGTCCGCCTTGCGGCGGGCTTAGATCAACACAACAGTCTAAGCATTGAAGCAATGCAGCGTGGCTGGGACTGTTTAGCGCTGTTTGCCGAACGACTGCAAGATATACCAACCTCACAGATTCGTATTGTCGGTACAGCAACGTTACGAACTGCGACTAACATCGATCAATTTCTTACTCGAGCCAATACTATTTTGGGTCATGATATTCAGGTTATCTCTGGAGAAGAAGAAGCGGCTACAATCTATCAAGGTGTTTCGCATACCTCCGGTGGACAAGGGCGCCGATTGGTTGTCGATATTGGTGGAGCAAGTACCGAACTCATCATAGGTCATGGTTTTGATGCAGAAGCGCTAACCAGCCTCAATATGGGCTGCGTCACCTGGCTCGAACGTCATTTTAATGACCGCCAACTCAATGCTCATAATTTTCGCCAAGCCATAGACGCGGCAAAACAAAGCTTGAGCCCAATACTGGCACGTTATCAGCAATTGGGTTGGGAGACCTGTGTCGGTGCCAGCGGTACAGTGCAAGCCTTGCAAGAAATAATGCTTGCCCAAGGTATGGACGAAGTGATCACTCTCGATAAACTTTACCGATTGCAAAAGCAAGCGATGTTAGCTGATGCTCTTGAAGAGTTAGAAATCGAAGGCCTCACTTTAGAACGAGCGCTCGTATTCCCTAGTGGGTTATCCATTCTAATCGCGATATTTGAGTTACTCGACATCGATACGATGACACTGGCAGGTGGTGCACTCCGCGAAGGTATGGTGTATGGCATGCTGAGTCAATTACATCAGCAAGATATCATCGCTCGCACCTTAACCAGTGTGCAACGCCGATATCAGCTCGACACCCAGTATGCGAAACAAGTCTCGACGTGCGCTGATAAGTTATTGTCACAATGCGAACCAGACTTTTTGGCCGAGCCCGCAGCTAAAGTGCTGCTCGAGGCGGCATGTCAGCTTCACGAATTAGGGGTGACACTCGACTATAAAAAAGCCGGTGTACACAATGCCTATTTGATCGCGAACTTGGATCTTCCTGGGTTTACTAAAGCGCAGCAACATGTATTGGCCGAAGTGCTAAAACGCTATAAGGATGTACTGACACCTCTTGATACTCAGCATGCAATATCACAACACAGTGCCGAACGAGTACTACGCTTACTTAGAATTGCCGTGTTGTTGACTCATCGCAGAGATACTGCAGTGCAACCCGACTATCGCGTACAGAGCCATGGTGATGATATCTCACTATCTATCAATGCTCAGTGGCTGGACAACAACCCGCTCACTCGCGCAGAACTTGAAATTGAGAGCGACCGTCAATCCAATCTCGGATGGACGCTGACGATTAACTAGCGTCCCAGCAAGCGATAAAAAAAGGCCAGCACGAATGACTTCGTACTGGCCTTTTTTAATTATTCTAATGACTATTTTGTCGTAGCAACTTCCGCTTGAGTTGTTGAGTTAACCTCAACGTGCGTCAATTTCTTAACCAAGAAATTTAAAACCACACCATACATTGGAATGAACAAACCCACGCTAATTACCAACTTGAAACCATAGTCCACCAACGCAATTTCCTGCCAATGTTGCGCCATAAAGGCGTCTGGGCTGTTATAGAAAGCGATACCAAAGAACGCAATCGTATCCAACGCATTACCCAGCAGTGTCGAGCACAATGGTGCAACCCACCAAGCTTTTAACTGGCGTAGGCGATTGAATACATGCACATCAAGAATTTGTCCCAGCGCGTACGCCATAAAGCTTGCTACCGCGATCCGAGCTACAAATAGATTAAACTCGGTTAACGGTCCAAAGCCTTGATAACTGCCTTCGAAAAAGACCACTGATAACACATACGAAACGATCAATGAGGGCGCCATAACACGGAAAATAATTTTTCGGGCAAGCGGTGCGCCAAAAATACGAACCGTGAGATCAGTCGCTAGGAAGATAAACGGAAAAGTAAATGCTCCCCATGTGGTGTGATAGCCAAATACAGTAAAGGGTAGCTGAACGAGGTAGTTACTTGATGCAATCACGACAAGGTGAAAAAGAACTAACCAAAAAAGGGCTTTGCGCTGCTGCGCGGAGGAAAAGTGACTCATTGTATACCTTTTTATTTTGTTTTGGGGTTGAGGGAACCCAAATGAAGTCGGCACTGCCGCACTTCGCTACATTGTAATACCTATCAGCAACTCTTACTTAAAATAGGCGCGATGCTACACATTTTGTGAGCGGGCGGGGATTATACAAAATTGATAACAGTTATCAAGTGCTTAATTACTGCCCATCGCATTAAATTCGGTTTCACGTGAAACGTGTCCCGAGAATACCTAGTTCTTCTACTGTAACCAAGAAGCTAAAAATTGACACTCTTGCTGGCTTTGCTTGGGCTCGAGCGCCTCGAGCCATACGCATTCAGAATAGTGCTCAGCTTTCATTAAAAACTGACAGCCTTCAAAATCAATCAGCCACGAGTGTAAATCGGCATCGGTCTGCTTCTCGATTATTTTGGCTGACAACATCTCAACAATATAATCACCCAACACTGCAAACTCATCAAAGTCCCAGGTAGGAGTCAACAAAATCAGCTTACCTTGATCAGCAAAATACTCTGTTACGACAATGCGACTTGCGGGTTGGTATTGAGTGTGTGTACTAGCCATGTGACGTTAAATGTTCCTGTATCAAATCTAAAAATTGATCGCCAAAGCGTTCGAGCTTTCGCTCACCTACTCCGCTAACGGCCAACATTTCCCCTGCAGATGTAGGCAGCATCTCGGCCATATCTACTAAGGTCGCATCATTAAACACGACATAAGGTGGCAACCCGGCTTCATCTGCCAAGGTTTTTCTGAGGTTTCTTAACTTAGCAAACAATTTCTTGTCGTAGTTTTTGGTCGACAGTTTTGTCGCTTTTGTTGCACGTGCACTTGCATCTATTCGTGGTACCGCCAATTCGATGGGCACCTCACCTCGCAACACGGGTCTCGCTTCGGGCGTGAGCTGCAGTGTTGAGTTTCGAGTGATATTTTGCATCACCAACCCTTTATGAATGAGCTGACGCATGATACTGACCCAATAATCATGGCTGTTCTCTTTACCCAGCCCATAGGTACTGAGCTTGTCATGGCCATTGTCTCGTATACGGATATTTTGCATTCCACGCAGCACTTCCACAACGTAGCTCACACCAAAACTTTGGTTCACTCTATAGATACAAGACAACGCCTGTTGAGCCTGAACGGTGGCGTCAAATAGCTTAGGCGGGTCGATGCAAATATCGCAGTTTCCACAACTTTTTTCTCGATATTCACCGAAATAATGCAGCAATACTTGGCGACGACAGGTTTGAGCTTCTGCAAACGAGCTCATCGCATTCAGTTTGTGTGTTTCGACGCGCTTCACTTCACCATCGTCTTTCTCATCAAGAAGTCGACGTAACCATCCCATATCCGCTGGATCATAAAGGGTGAGCGCTTCAGCAGGTAGTCCATCTCGACCAGCGCGCCCCGTCTCTTGATAGTATGACTCGATATTTCGCGGAATATCAAAATGGATAACAAATCGCACATTAGGTTTATTAATTCCCATGCCAAAGGCCACAGTAGCAACCACTATCTGAATGTCATCCTTTTGAAAGCCTTCTTGAACAAACGCTCTTTCGTCACTGTCCATGCCTGCGTGGTAACCAGCAGCACGCAAATTGTTATTGCACAGCTTTTCGGTCACCATTTCGACTTTCTTTCGGCTGCCACAGTAAATGATCCCACACTGCCCTTTTTGGGTGTCTAAGTATCGAATGATTTGAGACACAGGCTTATGTTTTTCGACCAGGTTATAACGGATGTTCGGCCTGTCAAAACTGCCTAAATAGACGTCGGGTTCGTCAAGTGAAAGACGAGATTGGATATCGTGCCTTGTGGCATCATCTGCCGTTGCCGTTAGCGCCATTACTGGTGTATTTGGGAAATAATGTTTCAGTTGTCCTAATGACGCATATTCAGGTCTAAAGTCGTGCCCCCACTGAGAGATACAGTGTGCTTCATCTACAGCGATCAGGTTTAGCGTTATATAGCTAAGGCGCTCGATAAATTCGGGCATCAAGACTCTTTCTGGCGAAACGTATAGCAATTTTAAGTCGCCACGGTTCATTCGGTTGAACACGCTTAATAGTTCATCACGGCTCATACTTGAATTAACACACTCAGCCGAAACACCATGTGCTTTAAGCTGGTCCACCTGATCTTTCATCAATGAAATCAAAGGCGATATAACCAACGTTAACCCTTCTTGGGCCAAGGCTGGGATTTGATAACAGAGTGACTTACCTCCACCGGTGGGCATGATCACTACACAATCCCGCCCAGCCAGTGACGCATCAATAACTTGTTGCTGACCATCACGAAATTCGCCGTAACCAAAGACTTGCTTAAGAATCTCGGCGGGTTGTTGCACGGTCGGCTGAGGCTGCGCTATGAGAGTGTCGTTCATTAATGCGTATTCGGACTTGGTGAAGAAAGGGGCGAGCCATTGTAATGGGGATAGCTCAATAAGCAAACTGCAAAATTAGAGTGACGTCCTAAACTACATCGCTATACTGGTTTTCTTTTTTACGAAACTGACCATGCCAGAACAACAACGCGCTAAACAAGGTGTGTTACTCGCCATTGCGGCTTACACCATGTGGGGAGTTGCCCCTATTTATTTCAAAGCGTTAGACAACGTACCTGCTTTAGAAATCTTATCTCACCGAATCGTCTGGTCTGTTTTACTGTTGGCCTTATTAATCCATTTCACCCAAGGCTGGACTCGCTTTAAGCAGGTTATCACCCAGAAAAAACGTACCTTCCTTCTGCTTTGTAGCGCCACTCTGGTTGCCATAAATTGGTTAATTTTTATATGGGCGGTCAACAGTGAGATGATGTTAGAAGCCAGTTTAGGCTATTACATCAACCCTCTGTTTAACGTTATTTTAGGTATGTTGTTCCTGCAAGAGCGCCTAAGAAAGCTTCAGTGGTTGGCCGTTGCTTTAGCAGCCACAGGCGTGTTTATCGAGCTATTTGCCTTTGGCTCCATTCCCTACGTTGCATTTGCGTTAGCTATTAGCTTTGGAGTCTATGGATTGTTGCGTAAAAAAATCAATATCGACGCGCAAACGGGACTATTTGTCGAAACGCTATTTTTGTTTCCTGTCGCAGCGATATATTTACTTGCCATAGATACACCCACCAGCAATATGTGGAACAACTCAATGTCTCTCAATTCATTGCTGATTGCTGCCGGTATTGTCACTACCGCTCCTCTACTCTGCTTTACTGCTGCAGCAACCCGTTTGAAGTTATCGACCTTAGGTTTCTTCCAATATATTGGGCCTAGCTTAATGTTTTTATTGGCGATTACGGTTTATGGTGAACCATTAACCGAAGCTAAAATGATCACATTCAGCTTTATATGGATGGCATTGATTTTGTTCAGTTTTGATGGACTCAAACACCATAAAAGACAAAAAGCTGTGAAGGCATAGAGAGACATGAACGAGTTCACTATATTGGCCACACTTGCCACCATACATTTTATTGCACTGATGAGCCCAGGACCAGATTTTGCTCTTGTAGTGCAATCAACGGCTAAACACGGTCGTAAAGCGGGCCTTGCTATTGCCACTGGCCTATCGGCAGGCATATTGATCCATTCGACATTAAGCCTTACGGGTGTGAGTTATTTGGTTCACAACAATCCTGCTTTATACAGCGCCGTGCAATTTCTTGGTGGCAGCTATCTACTGTATTTGGGGTTAAGCTCGCTTAAAGCACTGCTACAAACAAGTACTTTGGACCACACAGAGACTGTGCCCGACACTCAACGCCCTTTATCTTCGGCAAATAAACCGCTTACCCCGTTCTTTCGCAAAGGTTTAATGACAAACTTATTAAACCCAAAAGCGCTGATATTTTTCGTTAGCCTGCTATCGAGTATCGTTCCTGCCACAATGTCATTGGTAGGCAAGGTCTCAGCCATGGCGCTTTTATGGGGATTATCGATATTTTGGTTCTCACTTCTCGCGTACGCTCTTTCGACAAAACGCGTCGCGAGTAAAGTTGAGCAAGCGGGTCCATTTATTGACGGAATATGCGCACTCCTTTTTACCGCTGTTGGCGTATCAATCTTATGGCATTTGCTGCCTTTTTAACCACAACACTGAACCATCGATAGTTTTGATTTAGATCAAAAACGGGAGAATTGGCGTAATCCACCGTGCACCTTGTAAGAGATCTCTCACAAGAGTGTGAGTCAAAGTGAGTTTTCGTCGACTGCACTGTACTACAAGCAAAGTAAACTACTGAAAAATAAGTAATTTGTTTTTTGTCGTATTTAGGCAACGTAAAAATGTGATCTAGCGCGATTGTTTAAAAAAGCCATCAGCGTAAACTTTTCTTTGTCGACAAGGAGTTGGCAAGGAACAGGAAACACCAAGGATTTGGTAATCTTCAGGATGGAGATTCGGTTATTCAGGATGAATGATCGGCACGGATAGCAAAATGGACATTGAACGGACTCAATAGTAACTAGGATGGTTACTACTAAGGAAGGCAATGGACACCTCTGGATGAGGTATGGAACTATCATCAGGATGATGAAAGGGACACCGCTCAGGGAACAAGCGAAGTGAGCTAACTTGGATTGTTAGCAGACCAGGATAAGGTCAATGGACACCGCTAGGATGGCGAGAAAGGACTACGCTGAAGGAATACAGCACACTATCATGGATTAGATGCATGGAGCACTTTTAGTAGCCGGATTGCTGCGAGTAAGACTATAACCCCGATGGGCCTTGGCCCTCGGGGTTTTTCTTTGTTCAAAATTCAGTCCTTGTTGGTTGATTGTTTTTTATACCAAATAGTCCTTTCCCTGTTTTGGGCTCTATCTTCTCTAATCCATCACATACACTGATTCCATATTTTCGATATGGCATCACTACATGGTTTCCTTACTTCACCCTTTGACCCACTCGCGCACGGCGTTGCTCGCCATAAACCTGTCGGTGTTACTGTGGGCTGTTACTCCCTTATTCGCAAAGCTTATTCCCCTACCTGCTGAGCAATTAATTTGGCTACGTTCGGTAGTGAGCGTATTCGCTTTATTGGTGCTGTTTTTTTCCCTCGGAAAACCCATTGAGCTTAAGCGCCAATCTATAGGCATTATGATCGGTCTAGGAGTATTGATGACAACGCATTGGGTGACCTTTTTTCATTCGGTGCAATTATCGACGGTTGGTATGGCCATGATGGCTCTATACAGTTATCCACTTATTACCATCTTCATCGAGCCACTTTTTTCTAAGCAGCGCATTCAGCGTATCGATATTGTGTTAGGCATTGTATTGAGTGTTGGACTTTTGGTGATGCTTCCGGAGCTCAGTTGGTCAAATCGTCATGTTCAAGGCATTGGGTGGGGGTTGATCGCAGCGGTTGCGTTTTCATTGAGAAACCTTATGAGCCGCTATCATGCAAGAGACATCGACAGCCTCAATCAAATATTCTTTCAGTCTCTGGTTGCCGCGCTTATTTTGCCCTTTGGAATCTGGTCATCTCTAGAACTTGAAACACTCGCCCATGAGCACTGGCTAAACATTGTAGTTATGGCCATATTATTCGTATTGGTCCCTCATACCCTATTTATCTTTAGCCTCAAACATATTCCAACTAAAACCGTCAGCATGATAGCCACCATTCAGCCTGTCTATGGGCTCGTTTTTGCTTATTTTCTGTTGGGTGAGATTGCCGCACCTACAACACTCATTGGTGGAGGCATCATCGTTGCCGTTGCTCTAATCGAAACCCTTCGCATACCATCAAAAAAAGGAAAGATTGATGAATAGCTTACATACATTGAACTCATTCCAAGCGTCCCAGTATGACGTCACCTTTCACTTTGAGAATGGCCGATACGTATTACGACCTTTATCTGTGAACAGATTCCGATTCACCGCCTACTTTGACGACAATGATGTTCTGTCGTACCAAGAGCCTCAGGCAGAGCCTGAGTTTGCTTCAAACACGATCCTAAAGTGGCGTAAAGAACTACAGCAGTTCACGATAAGCGATCCACAGATCACTCTACCCTTCGGAAATGTACAGATAGTGCTCAACCTCGATCCGTTTTATCTCTCAGTGATCGAAAATCAAAAAGTGATCTACCAAGATCTCCCTCGCAGAGCGTATTTAAAAGACAATAACTCTCGTTGCTGGCATTACCACCAGCGACTTGATGAAGATAAATACTATGGTTTAGGTGAGAAAACAGGCCGCTTAGAACGCAGCGGTCGTCGCTACAAAATGAATAATGTAGATGCGGTTGGCTACAACCCAGAATCAGGCGACCCACTATACAAGCACATTCCTTTCTTTGTTCGTTACCGCCCCAGTCAAAAGCAATGTGTGGGTGTGTATTACCACACCGCCACTCATTGTGAGTTTGATATTGGTAGTGAGCGAAGTGGTTACTGGGGTGAGTTCGGCAGTTTTTGTGTGGATGGCGGTCCTTTGGATTGTGTGATCATGCTAGGAGCTTCCCCACAGGCGATCCTCGATCATTACCTTTCGATCACTGGACTGCCTGTACTTCCAACAAAAGCATCGCTTGGCTACCTCGGTTCGACCATGTATTACACCGAGCTCGAACAAGGATCAGACGATGCAATCGTCGGGTTTATTGACGAGTGTGCTTACCAAAACATACCAGTAAGTGGCTTTCACCTTTCGTCTGGCTACACAAAAGGACACGATGGGCTGCGGTATACCTTTCATTGGAACAGCCAAAGCTTTTCTGAACCGGCACGGTTTGTTGAACAAATGACTCAACGGGCCCAAGTCCTCTCACCTAACGTTAAGCCAGGCCTACTTACTACACACCCTCTTTATAAAGAGTTTGACGCCATGGGCGCATTTATCCGAGAGCAAGACGGTAGCCAATCGAAAATAGAGAAGTTTTGGGGAGGTGACGCGTCATTTGTTGATTTTACAAACCCAAAGGCTAGAGCGTTGTGGAGTAAGCATTTAAAGAGCTCGCTCATTGATCATGGGATCACATCAATATGGAACGACAACAATGAATTTGAAATGGATGGAGAGGGATTGTGTCACGGTGATTCAACACCAACCAAGGCTAGCCAGTTACGTCCTGTGATCAGCAATTTGATGGCACAGACCGCCTACGAGGCCGTCGCTCAAAACAGCGAAAAGCGCCCTTTTATACTTAGTCGAGCCGGGTTTTCCGGAATTCAACGTTTTGCCCAAACGTGGTCAGGAGACAACGACAGTAGCTGGCGATGTTTCCGATTCAATATTGCCACCATGCTCGGTATGAGCTGGTCCGGTGTCGCTTTTAACGGTATGGATGTTGGCGGCTTTACGGGACCTGCGCCTACGCCAGAGCTGTTTTTACGGTGGGTGCAAAACGGGATATTTCACCCTCGTTTTTGCATTCATTCGGTGAATAACGACAACACTGTAACAGAGCCGTGGATATACCCAGAAATACTTCCACAGATTCAGCAAGCCTTTCACTTCCGCTATCGATTATTGCCAACGCTATATAGCCGAGCTGAGCGATGCCATCGCCTCGGTCTGACAATGGTTTCAGCACTCAGTTATGCAGACATCAGCGACAGCAATAGCGCCTTTGAAGACACCTGCTTTCTATTGGCTGATAGTTTGCTGTGTGTTGCAATCACAGAACCTAATATCACCGAGCTTAATCAGTATTTCCCACGAGGAGAGTGGTTAGATTGGTATTCTGGAGAGTCCTATTGTGGGGGGCAGTCTCATTGTATTCATGTGCATTGGGATCACAGCCCACTGTTTATCAAACAAGGTAGCGGGGTATTTCTCGATAACCAGTATGCGAAGTCACCGGCAGCCGAGCTGCAAATTTACCTTGCTGCGAGCGCCTCTGGCCAAGCGCATTTTTACGACGATGACGGCGAGAGCTTCGCGTACAAATCTGGGGAGTTTAAACGTACTCAAGTTGACTGGGTAACCATTGCTGCAAGTACCAAAGTCACGGTGACTCAGCAAGGTCACTATGTGCCGCGGTATGACAAAGTCAAACTTTCACTTAAGGTGCAAGAGCAATGCCCTGTAGGTGTATCCCTCAATAACCGTGCGCTTAGCCAAGTTTTATATGAACGTAAATTAGACCATGATTTATGGTTTTTCGACGTCCAAACAAAGACGGTTCACATTTTATTGCCTCGCTCATTTTGGGAGTCTGACAGCCATATTGAACTGTTGTTTGATCAGGGAGTTCAAATTTCTCAGGAAGGATAAGCCAACGCTTTCTATCTTTAATAAACCAAGCATAGAACGACCAAGGGCCATTTACTTGGCCCTTGGTATTGTCACTTTATAAAACTCACTACAATCGCTAAAGCTTCTCTAATTTGGCAAATTGGGTCACAAGCCACTTGATGCCTTCGCCATTGAAGGCAACCTGCACTCTGCCTTGTGGGCCGCTGCCTTCGAAGTTAATGATCGTGCCTTCACCAAATTTAGAATGCATCACGCGTTGCCCAAGGTTAAATCCGGACTCGTTAAAGTTTTGTTTGACTTTGCTATGGCTAAATCGCCCTTCTGAACTTGGGCGACTCACTTGGGCCTTCATTCTTACTTCATTAAGATTTTCTGGCGGTAACTCTTTAATGAAGCGACTTGGGCGGTGATACTTATCCTGACCATAAAGCCTGCGCATCTCCGCATACGTAATGTGTAGCTTTTTCATCGCTCGCGTCATGCCTACGTAACACAGCCTACGCTCTTCTTCGAGGCGACCGATTTCTTCTGCCGACATCTGGCTCGGAAACATCCCTTCTTCTACACCAACCATAAACACAACAGGGAACTCTAGACCTTTCGCACTGTGCAAGGTCATCAATTGCACCGCATCATCAAACTCATCCGCTTGCCCTTCACCAGCCTCTAATGCCGCGTGAGTTAAGAAGGCCGTAAGCAGCGTCATATCCTCAGCCTCTTCAGGCATCTCAAATTGCCTTGTCGCTGTCACCAGCTCAGCCAAGTTTTCTAGGCGAGCCTGCGACTTTTCGCCCTTCTCTTGCTCGTACATACTGTATAAGCCAGAAGTGTGGATCACATGATCCGTCTGTTTGTGAAGTTGCATATCGTGAGTATCATCTTCAAGCGCATCGATCAGCTCTATAAATCGAGTTAGAGCACCTGCTGCCCTACCTGCGAGGACCTTATTAGATAGCAAGTACTTACTTGCCTCCCATAAGGTACTGCCGTTATCGCGAGCGGCAACCCTCACCGTATCGAGCGTTTTATCCCCTAGCCCTCGCGTCGGCGTATTCACTACGCGCTCAAATGCGGCGTCATCATTGCGGTTAGCCATAAGGCGGAGGTAACTTAAGGAATCTTTGATTTCTTGACGTTCAAAAAATCGCATCCCACCATAGATTCGATAAGGAAGCGCTGCCTGAATTAGCGCCTCTTCAAGAACACGAGATTGCGCGTTATTTCGATACAAAATGGCGCACTCATCGAGCTTTCCGCCTTCGTCTTGCCAAGCCTTAATTTTGCTTACCGCGAATCGTGATTCGTCTAATTCGTTATACGCGGCATACACATCGATTGGCTCACCCGCACCACCATCTGTCCATAGCTCCTTACCCATTCGCTCATTGTTGTTCGCAATAAGTTGGTTAGCGGCCGTAAGAATGGTTTTGGTGGAGCGATAATTTTGTTCCAAGCGAACCGTTGACGGTGCACCAAACTCATTGAGGAACTTTTGTATGTTCTCTACTTTTGCGCCGCGCCATCCGTAAATGGACTGGTCGTCATCCCCGACAATCATGACGTGACAGTCGGTTCCGGTCATGATCCTCAGCCAAGCATATTGAATGTTGTTGGTGTCTTGAAATTCGTCAACCAGAATGTGTTTAAAACGCGCTTGATAATGCTCGCGAATGGCTTTCTTTTCACGCAGCAACTCAAGGCTACGTAACAAAATTTCCGCAAAGTCGACTAGCCCTGCACGATCACAGGCTTCTTGATACGCACTGTATACTTGCAGCCACGTTTTTGTGATTGGATCACGATAGTCATCAATATGCGAAGGTCTTAAGCCTTCATCTTTCTTACCATTTATCCACCATGCTGCTTGTCGTGCTGGCCATTGTTTCTCATCTAAGTTCAGCGATTTAATGATTCTTCTTAGTAGTCTCTGTTGATCATCCGAGTCCAGAATTTGAAAATCTTGTGGGAGCTTAGCGTCCAAATAGTGCGCGCGAAGAATACGGTGGCATATCCCGTGAAATGTGCCATTCCACATGCCAGAGCTGCTACCACGCATTAAAGTATCAATGCGTCCTTTCATTTCTGCGGCCGCTTTATTGGTAAAAGTCACCGACATAATTGAAAACGGCGATGCTTGTTCAACCTTCATAAGCCAGGCCATGCGGTGCACTAGTACACGCGTTTTACCACTTCCCGCTCCTGCTAATACAAGGATATTACTTAACGGTGCACCGACCGCTTCACGTTGCTTATCGTTAAGCCCGTCTAGGAGCATAGAAGGATCAAACATGATGACTCACTGTGTATATGTACATACCTGTCATTGTACAAGTTACGGTAGTTGTTAGCGAATAAATTTGCGCCATTCATCGTTTTTTTAATCCTATATATTTCAATAACTTATAGTTGATTCGTCATTTTCTTTGAAAATATTTGAAAGTTTTCCCCTCGCATAAGGCTCTACTTACACGAGCCTTATGTAAACAATTCGTTAACAAATGGCCACCAACACTTAATGGACAATATCGTGAGGAATTCGCAATGAACAAATCTACTTTAGCTGTGACAACCGCCGTTTCTAGTTTAATCGCTCTTGGTGCCACGATGGCCGCTGCTCCCGCTGCTGCGGCAGATAAAGAAAAGTGCTATGGCGTTGCCAAAGCAGGTCAAAATGACTGTGCAACCAAAAGCAGCTCATGCGCAGGTACATCAAAAGAAGACAACCAAAAAGACGCCTTTGTTGTGGTTCCTAAAGGGCTGTGTGACAAATTAACTGGTGGTAGCACCATGTCCTCTTAATCGTTCAATCACCGTTGTACTAGGCCAAGGTTTATTCGCTAAGCCTTAGCCTAGTAGGAGTTCACTTCATGACCACACACTTACACACAAGCCATTCCAAGCAAACGTCAACGCCTTCACTCAATACCGTTGTTTCACGTGAAACCAACTCACCAGAATTCACACTGTCTCAAGTGAATGCAATAGGGATTGGCTTGCGAGCGGCACACCATAGCACTGTGGAAACTCGCTTAGCTAATAGTGACCTTGATGAGTTGGGCTGGCTTGAAATCCATAGTGAAAATTACTTGAACCCAAGAAGTGAGCTTTCTATTAGCCTGAATAGAATCGCAGACCAGATACCCATTAGCTGTCATGGCGTTGGCCTGTCTTTGGGGTCGGTAGAAGAACCGCACCCAGACCACCTTCGTCAACTGGTTGCTTTAGAGCAACGCATTCAACCAGTTTTAATCTCTGATCACCTTAGTTGGAGCCAAAGTGGCGGTGTTCACTATAACGACTTGCTGCCTCTACCTTACACAGAAGAAGCGTTAGATGTCTTTTGTAGAAATGTCGATATCGTACAAAACGCATTAGGTCGCTCTCTTCTAATAGAAAACCCTAGTAGCTATCTACGTTTTGCGCACTCCGCCATTCCGGAGTGGGAATTTCTTAACGAAGTGCACGCTCGTACAGGGTGCCGCTTGCTGCTTGATCTTAATAATGTTCACGTATCGGCATTCAATCATGGCTTCAGCAGTACCGATTATATTAACAGCGTTAATAACTCCGCTGTCGATGAGATACATCTTGCAGGTTTTACCAAGAAGCGGCTGCCTCAAGGAGAGATTTGGATTGATACTCACAACCAACCGGTCAGTGATGAAGTTTGGAGCCTTTACGCCTGTTGGCTGGAAAGTAATGGTTTACGACCAACACTCATCGAGTGGGATACGGATCTTCCAAAATTGGATGTATTGCTCGCTGAGGCTAACAAAGCAAGTGACTTAATCTGCCAAAGCTTGACCAACAGTGAGGCTTTATCACCATCACTAGCCTAGTTCTATTACGACACCAAACAATCTCGCAGCAAACCGTGGCGCAATAACAACACTCAAGCTGAGTATTACCATAGGACACTCTCATGCGACTAGCCGACATACAAGCAAACTTCTCACATGCGCTCTTAGACACTGAAAATCGATTCGAAGTAGAATTTCATTGTGGGATTGTTAGCGATCAATTTAGAGCAGCAGATCGTCTACAAATCTATAAGAACAATGTCATGTTTAGCTTAGTAGACGTATTGGCCGCTTGTTACCCTCTTACCAAAGCAATCGTCGGTGATCTCGCTTTTGAGCAACTGGCAAAAAGAAGCATAAGAGAACACCCTCCAACGCAAGCAGATACCTCTCAGTATGGTAAGCATTTTTGCCATACCGTAGCGAAGGTTAGTAGCGTGATAGAAACGGTGCCCTACATTTTAGAAGTGATTCGGTTTGAATGGCATGGCGATCGTTTACGTCATCAAGTTTACGATGGCAATACGCCTCTATGCGTTATTCAAACGTTTGGCCAATTACCACCAGAAAAGCAGCAGCAAGCCAAGATTCAGTTAGCTGAAACCGTTGCTTTGTTTGAGTCTGATTGGGCTGTCGTTGATATCCACAATGCGATTAAAACCGACAACTACGAAGATTTGAATTTGAACGCTCATCAGTGTGTTGTTATTGCTAGAGAAGGAAAACAGCTGACCTCTACGGTCGTCGACGAACGGATCTATCGAGTATTACAAACAATGCGCCAGCGAGTTGCGATTACGTCACTCTCACCAGAACAATTAACCTTGTTACCCACTTTTATTGCCAATGCCTGGATCACTCATTACAGCTACTAGGTCACCCGACATTGCCATGCCATAGGAGGTCATATGCCTTTAAAATTACCTTATTCGCCCCTAATTCAGCCGGTGCAGGAGCAGCTATCCACGATAACTCTATTGGTTTGCCGAGTATGGGTAGCCTACGTATTTTTTAATGCAGGGCTAACCAAAATATCGACCTGGGAAAGTACGCTCTTCTTATTTGAATACGAGTACCAAGTACCATTACTGCCTTGGAAACTAGCTGCATATCTTGGTACCGCCGCAGAGTTAATATTGCCGGTCTTTGTACTACTTGGGCTATTCACAAGACCTATGGCAATCGCACTGTTTGCGTTTAATGCAATTGCCGTAATTTCTTATCCGTTGCTTTGGGAGAAAGGATATTACGATCACCAATTTTGGGGTGTGATGATCTTAAATCTGGTCATTTGGGGGGGAGGTAAACTGTCGGTTGACTACGCGTTCTTTAAACAGAGCTAATGTTACTTGGTAATAAAAGCGCGCAGTTCTTCTGCTGTGATCCCGTCTTCCTCTAATTGTTGCTTGAGCAGTTCAACGCTTTCGCCTTTGCGCTGCTCGATAACGATCTGAAATTGATACACTAGGTCTTTTAGCTTTTCTATACTCACCTGCTTGGCAGCACTACGAACGCGCTCTTCGCTCTGACTACCTAGTTCGTTGAGCAAGCGGCCATACATGACTTTTTCAGGTGATTCATCGAGTTGTTCTAAATATTTGGCCATTTCAAACGTGGTTAAAGACATATAACTAACCTTTTTGATTTAAGTGCGTACAACGCGGTGATTGGATCAACAATATACCCAAGCCTATTAAATGGTGCTAGCAAAGTTTCAGTCTATCGCCTTATATTCTGCTGTTCTATTTTTCTATCCGAATGCTATGTTGCGTGTGCTCTGCAAAACCGTTAGCTTAGGGGGGTTTTACACAAAATCGATGCATAAGGATCAGTAAATGCACAGTTCTACAGAACAAAAAGTCACACTGCTGCGTAAATGGATGTCGGATCAGCAACTTGATGCGATCATTATCCCACACGAAGATGAATACCTAGGCGAATACATTCCAGCGCATAATGAGCGTCTGCATTGGCTAACTGGGTTTACCGGATCTGCTGGTGCCGCTGTCGTTACGCAGGATCGAGCAGCGATATTCGTTGATGGTCGTTACACAGTTCAAGTAAAAGATCAGGTGCCAAGTCCACTCTTTGAGTATTGCCACTTAATCACTGAGCCCCCTATCGACTGGATCATTAATAATCTAAGTATCGGTGCCAAGGTTGGTATAGATCCAAGCATGCATTCAGGTGCTTGGTACAAAGCTGCACAGAAAGCCTTAGGCGATAGCTACTCTATTGCTCTTTTAGATGCTAACCCAATAGACGTGTTGTGGTCTGACCGTCCTACGCCTCAACACTCTCAAGTAAGACTAATGACCATAGAACAAGTTGGCGTTAGCAGTCAAAGCAAGCGCGACGAGCTCGCTACTGTCATTAAGAAAAATGGTGCAGATGCAGCCGTAATAACAGCGCTCGACTCTATCTGCTGGCTACTCAACGTTCGTGGATTAGATGTCTCTCGGTTACCTGTGATCCTTTCGCATGTTGTGCTTAA
Organism: Vibrio ulleungensis; assembly: GCF_016900875.1. Classification (GTDB taxonomy): domain Bacteria; phylum Pseudomonadota; class Gammaproteobacteria; order Enterobacterales; family Vibrionaceae; genus Vibrio; species Vibrio ulleungensis. Next base: position 10,366 of record NZ_JAFEUM010000014.1, on the reverse strand, counting down.
TAATGACGGCAGCGCCATTTGGTTTGTTGAGCCAAGCCGCGTACCCGATAACTTCGAGCAACATATCGGTAGTAACGTTACCATCGCAAATCCAGCGGCCCTACCTGAGCACCTTAAGTCACTAAGCGGTAAAACCGTTCAGATTGACTCAGCTACAGCCAATGCTTGGTTCACGCTTACACTCGAAGATGCAGGCGCCCATGTTCTCAATTTGGCAGACCCGTGCTTAATGCCTAAAGCGTGCAAGAACGACGTTGAACGACAAGGCATGATTGATTGCCACATTCGTGATGGCGTTGCCATGGCTAAGTTTTTGAGCTGGCTTGATAGCAACGTTGCCAAAGGCCAATTGTATAACGAAGCGCAACTGTCTGATCAATTGGAAGCTTTTCGTCGTGAAGACTCTACGCTGGTAGACCTTAGCTTCGATACTATCTCTGCTGCAGGTAGTAATGCCGCGATGTGCCACTATAACCACCTAAACCAAGAGGTACCCGGGCAGTTAAGTATGAACTCATTGTACTTGGTTGACTCTGGTGGCCAGTACATCAATGGTACTACTGACATTACCCGCACAGTAGCCATTGGCCAACCAAGTGACGAAATGAAGAAGCAGTTTACTTTGGCACTTAAAGGTCATATTGGAATTGCTCGGGCTCGTTTCCCTAATGGGACATGCGGCTATCAGATTGACTCGTTTGCTCGCCAACATTTATGGGCACAAGGGTACGACTTTGATCATGGTACTGGGCATGGCGTGGGTCATTTTCTCAGCGTGCACGAGGGGCCACAAAGCATCAGCAAGCGACAAATCAATGTTGCTTTAGAACAAGGCATGGTGCTGTCTAATGAGCCTGGCTATTATCGCGAAGGTGCATTTGGAATACGCATTGAGAACTTAGAGTTGGTTATACAAGAAGAAACTAACGGGGACTTTCCTGTTCTTACCTTCCAACCCCTTACTCGTTGTCCAATAGACCAACGCAATATAGTCGTCGATATGCTAAGTGACGAAGAGTTAACTTGGTTGAACGACTATCACCTTAAAGTGTGGAGCGACCTTTCTTCATTGGTCAGCGAAGACGTGAAAGCTTGGCTACAGCAAGCGACACAACCACTGGTTCGTTAGGTCAATTAGCCAAACAAAATTGACGTTGTATTTTGAATGCTGCGTAACAAAAAAGAGGTTTCACGTGAAACCTCTTTTTTATACCCTTAAGAGTATGCAGAATGCCAGTCTTTCCAAACCGGCTGAAAGCCAATACGTTCTATTGCTTTTGCTACATTTTTTGCGCTTCTCTCATCACTGATTTCAAATTGCTCTAACTCAATCTCAGAATTTGCGTAACCACCGGGTTGGGTTTTTGATGCTGCAGACATTGAGGTTATCCCTAGTGGAACAAGCTTATCTCTAAACTCAGCCTCTTCGCGTGTAGATAAAGACAACTCTAACTCAGGATTTAGTAAACGATAGGCACAGATAAGTTGCACCAGTTGTTTATCGTTCATAATGGATTTGGGTTGCACACTCCCCTCACAAGGACGCAAGCGAGGAAACGAGATTGAATACCGTGTCTTCCAATAGTGGCGTTCAAGGTAATTCAAATGCAATGCAGTGAAATAGCAATCGGTACGCCAATCATCCAAACCGATAAGCGCACCTAAACCGACTTTATCGATACCCGCAGAGGCTAGCCGTTCTGGTGTGCCAAGTCGATAGTCGAAATCCATCTTTGCACCACGCAAGTGATGCGCGGCGTAGGTAGAACGATTATACGTCTCTTGATAAACCATCACGGCATTCAAGCCCAACCTTTTTAGCTCTTCGTATTCAATGGTGTCGAGCGGTTGCACTTCCATTGCAAGATAAGAAAACTGCTCTTTTATCTGAGGTAACACCAACCTAAAGTAATTCATACCAACCTTAGTTTGATGTTCTCCTGTGACTAAAAGTAAGCTATCAAACCCCATGGATTTAATGACTTTCATTTCCGCTTCAATTTCATTTGTATCTAAGGTTTTACGCTTGATTTTATTTCCCATCGAGAACCCACAGTACGTACACGCATTAGCACATAAGTTAGAGAGGTATAATGGAATATAAAGCGAAATAGTGTGCCCAAATCGACGACGCGTTAAGCTATACGCCCGCTGAGCCATCGGCTCAATATAACCTTCTGCCGCGGGCGAAATGAGAGCCTTAAAGTCTTCTGTATCAAGCTTGCTCTTACCTAGTGCACGCTCAACGTCTGCTTTGGTTTTCGATAGAATCGAAAGTTGAACATCCACCGGATCAATAAGATTAAACTCGTCAACAAAGGCCACTAGCGCGCCTCCTCTGTGCTAAGGGAGTCTAGAAAATCGGTCAATGGACTCGACGCTATAGCGTGGGTAGAGCGACTTGCTAACCCAGCTTCAAAAGCCAATCTACCGGCTTCAACGGCTGCTTTAAATGCACGGGCCATATTGATTGGGTGTTGAGCCGCTGCAATAGCCGTATTCACCAAAACAGCATCAGCTCCCATTTCCATTGCAAGTGCAGCGTGAGATGGCGCGCCTATCCCCGCATCGACTATTACCGGTACCTTTGCTTGGTCTATGATGATTTCGAGAAAATCACGACTTACAAGACCTTTATTCGACCCGATTGGAGCGCCTAGCGGCATCACTGCAGCGCATCCCACGTCCTCTAAGCGCTTACATAGAACAGGATCGGCATGGCAATAGGGTAAAACTATGAAGCCATCTTTAACTAACTGCTCAGCGGCTTTCAGTGTTTCAATTGGGTCTGGCATCAAATATTTAGGATCGGGGTGTATTTCTAGCTTCAACCAATTCGTTTGAAGTGCTTCTCGAGCAATGTGAGCGGCAAATATTGCATCTTGGGCCGTTTTTGCTCCTGAAGTATTGGGCAATAACGCAACGTTAGCGTTACGTATTGGCTGCACGATATCACTTGCAGGTTGCTCAGAATCCATTCTTTTAAGCGCCAAAGTCGCCATTTCTGAACCACTTGCAACGATAGCATTTCGCATCACTTCGCCACTTGAAAACTTGCCCGTTCCAGTAAACAAACGAGAGTGGAAGGTTTTATCCGCTATTTTTAGCATATTAGCCTCCAGCGATCGCATTAAACACGGACACAACATCTCCATCGCTTAACGAGGTAAGGTTCCATTGACTCTGAGGTATCACGCGATTGTTTACCGCAATGGCGCAATGTTGAGTTTCGCAATTCATGCGCACAACAAGAGCGTCCAAACACAGACGATCAGCAAAAGTCACCTCTTCACCATTAAAGCGCAATTTCATGCTCACCCCCGCAAACAGTACAGCTCGGGTCTCGAGACAGGTTTAACGAGCGCCAGTCTAAGTACTGAGCATCGAACAAAAAGAGTTTGCCGAACTGACTTCGATCTTGCTTGGTAATAAATTTAATAGCTTGCAGAGCCTGGTAGTTTCCAATAATGCCAACCACCGGTCCCATTATCCCAGCATCACTGCATTTTGTTCCAGGAGCCATATGTTCGAAGGCATACAAACACCGATAGCAAGGTGTGTCTTGTTGGTAATCGAAGCAGGCAAGTTGCCCTTGCCAACCAATCGCAGACCCAGAAATTAGTGGCGTTTTAGTACGAAAACAGGCGCCGTTGATAGCGTGTCGAGTCTCTATATTATCGGTACAATCAAGCACCACGTCAGCTAAGCTGATTTCCATTTGAAGCTGCATACCGTCAAGGTGCTTTGGAATGGCTCTAACCGAAACGTGGCTGTTGAGTTGCTTTAGCTGCTCTGCCATTGCGGTCGCTTTATTGCTATCTTGATCAACTTCGCGAAAAACAATTTGTCGTTGTAGATTGCTGCTATCAACATCATCACCATCAGCAACGACAAGTCGACCTACTCCAGATGCAGCCAAAAACAACGCGGCTGATGAACCTAGACCACCACAGCCAACAATTAGAACATGAGACTGCTTAAGATTAAGCTGACCACTTTCACCAATGTCGTCCAGACTCAACTGCCTGTTGTATCTCATAAACTCTCTATCCGTTAGCATCACTATCTCCACGAGGCCGCTCTAATAATTGTCCAAACTGATCTAATGTTTTTGACAGGTCTAAAGACTCCGTGACTGCCCTTACAACCGCGACTGTTGTCACGCCACACTTTAGAACCTTAGACGCATTTTCTAGGTTGATTCCACCAATTGCAACCGTTGGGTATCCGACTTCCAAACGTTGTGCTGTAGGTAATGTATTAACTAATTCTTGATACCGTTTTAGTCGATTTAACCCTTGTGGTAGCGATGGCATTTGCTTTGTTGTAGTAGGGAAAATATGACCAAGTGCAATGTAACTAGGGCTTAACGATGCAGCCCTTAACAGTTCGTAATAGCCGTGAGTCGACAACCCTAGCCTAACTTGCTTCTTTTTCAGCAACACCAAGTCCGCGGTCAAGAGATCTTCTTGACCTAAGTGCACCCCATATGCGTTGTACTTACAGGCGAGCTCCCAGTAATCATTGATGAACAGCTGTGCACCATATCTCTTCGCCTCATCAATGGCGTCTTTAATACTCTCTTCCAGGTGTGGGACTGCTGGGTCTTTTATGCGTAGTTGCAACGTTTTCACACCGAGCTCAAGCAATTTTTTAACCCACTCGACACTCTCAACCACTGGATACAATCCAATGTCTTGATGTATGAGCTTGGGAAACGGAAGTGTCGCTTGACTATCAGATTCGGCTTTGCCGATACTTATCTGCTTAGTTGGCTCGTGGGTTCTAGCGAACTGAGCATAACTGATTGGCCATGTTCCACGTGAAACATCTAGCAGACTTCGCGCAATGAGCACCGCATCATCAAATGCAAACTGATGGACGATCAATCCCACGACATAACCTAAGTATTGCCATTGTCGACTTCTATCTAAATCCCTGGCTTCAACCTTAGCCAATGAGGCTCCATCACTCGACAGCACCCGATCAAAAGTTGTTTTAGCGCTATAGACGCCTACTGCTATATACGTACACTCTACTGCCGTAGCGTCCACTCGAGATTGCTCACTAGGTTCAAAGTCAACATACACCTCATGACTCTCAAGGTTTTGATGACCTAACAGTGAACTTCCAATCCGCCATTGATGCTCTCCTCGTTGAATGAAAAGACTAGAATCGCCCATCTCAATCGAAGTAACAGCATGTGGTTCAAACAGGAGGCCGGCACTCTCTATAAGGAGTTCAATATCCTGTAAGTGCCCGTTAAACGAGTCGCCATCGACCGTCAATGAGGGATCAATCATACGCTATCCGTTCCTTCATTCACGTCTGCTAACATCGCTGGTTGATGATAGAGCTCAGACCCACTTTCTTTAAATTGCTTCGACATTTCATTCATACCATTCACTGCGATACTTTCGGTAGAGCCGTCGACATTGGTTATTTGAATGGTATTGGCATACTCACGCACTTCTTGTGAGATTTTCATAGAGCAAAATTTAGGGCCACACATCGAACAAAAGTGAGCGACTTTCCCTGATTCTTGAGGCAGTGTTTCGTCGTGATACGCTTTGGCAGTATCAGGATCAAGTGCCAGATTAAACTGGTCTTCCCAACGAAACTCAAATCGAGCCTTTGACAAGGCGTTGTCTCGAACTTGTGCACCAGGGTGACCCTTTGCTAGATCGGCAGCGTGAGCGGCCAACTTGTAAGTGATTAAGCCCGTTTTGACATCTTGCTTGTTTGGCAATCCGAGATGCTCTTTAGGTGTCACATAACAGAGCATCGCGCAGCCATACCAGCCTATCATTGCCGCGCCAATACCAGAGGTAATATGATCATAGCCTGGTGCAACATCAGTAGTAAGCGGACCTAGTGTATAAAAAGGTGCCTCATGGCAATGCTCTAGTTGCTCATCCATATTCTCTTTGATCATATGCATTGGCACATGACCAGGACCTTCGATAATCACTTGCACGTCATGCTTCCAGGCCACTTTGGTCAATTCACCTAAAGTACGTAGCTCAGCAAACTGGGCCTCGTCATTCGCATCAGCAATCGAGCCAGGCCTTAAACCATCACCAAGTGACAAAGACACGTCATACTTTGCACAAATCTCGCAGATCTCTTCAAAGTGTGTATAGAGAAAGCTTTCTTTATGGTGCGCAAGACACCATTTAGCAATAATGGAACCACCGCGAGAAACAATACCGGTGACGCGCTTTGCTGTCATTGGCACGTAACGCAATAGCAACCCCGCGTGAATAGTAAAGTAGTCAACCCCTTGCTCGGCTTGTTCAATAAGAGTATCGCGCATCACTTCCCAAGTAAGGTTTTCGGCAACGCCATTTACTTTTTCAAGCGCTTGATACATTGGAACGGTACCGATTGGAACCGGGCTGTTTCGTAATATCCACTCACGAGTTTCGTGTATATTCCTACCTGTAGAGAGATCCATCACTGTATCCGCACCCCAGCGAGTCGCCCACACAAGCTTCTCAACTTCCTCCTCGATGGAAGAAGACACTGAAGAGTTACCGATATTGGCATTCACCTTTACCAAAAAGTTTCGGCCAATGATCATTGGTTCACTCTCTGGGTGGTTAATATTTGCAGGTATAATCGCGCGCCCTCGCGCAACTTCGTCGCGAACAAACTCTGGCGTTATATCTTCAGGCAGACTTGCACCGAATGAATGACCTTTGTGTTGGAGCTTTAGTGTTTCATCCCGCACTTCTGCTCGGCACAAGTTCTCCCGAATAGCGATGTATTCCATTTCTGGGGTAACGATTCCCTTGCGAGCGTAATGCAACTGAGTAACACACTGCCCCTCTTTTGCATGTCTAATTGTTGGCAGCTTGCCAAATCGCAAGTCATCTAATGTATCGTCTTGCAAACGTTCATTAGCGAAGTCTGACGATGCTCCTGACAGAGTCATGGTATCGTCGCGACCTTCAATCCACGCTTGTCTAAGTTTTGGTAAACCATCATAAATATCGATTTGATGACGAGGGTCGGTGTAGCTACCCGAGGTGTCATAGACTCGTACTGACTCATTTGGCTCGTACACCGGATCATCTTGTGTTCCGCCAACAAACGTATCCGCGAGACTGATCTCACGCATGGCGACATCAACACCCGGTAAGCGGCCTTTTACGAAGACTTTTTTTGAGTTCGGGAATGGTTCTACTGAAAGGTTATCAATATAAGATTTTGCAGCTAAACGCTGCTGTTTACGACTCGACATAGCATTTCCTTATTCGTTTGAATGAAAAATGCTTGCCGGAAATTTGCTGACAAGAGAGCGCTATGTTAGTTCACAACGCTGTAGAAGATATGGGGCGAGATCGCCTTTGATCAATTTCTACTCTTGTTCCCTTCGCAGATATTAATCTGAATCAGGTTCAACGGATCCCGAATAAACGGTCTCAGCCAAATGGCACTCCGACAAGTGAGATTGATTATAGGTAATGCATTGCAGTTATCAAGCTAATTTGTAGACAGTGATGTTAGCTTTTTATAAGAAATTGAAATCCAACCCATGCAGCTGTGATGCTCAACGTAACATTAAACAATACATTCAATCCCATTTTAAAGAATGCACCTTGCTGCATAAGAAGAACATTATCCATAGAGAAAGTGGAGAAAGTGGTTAGAGCGCCAAGAAAGCCTAATCCGATAATCTGACGCCACGGCTCAGTCGCCAATGAACCATTTTCAAACGCGGCAATTAATAGCCCCATCATCAGCGAGCCTACTACATTGACAGTGAGTGTTCCGTAGGGAAATCCTTTACCCAACAATGCGACACACAACTCAGAGACTAAGTACCTAGAGCAAGCACCGAAAGCACCGCCAACTGCGATAAAACTTAAAATTTGAATTTGTCCCATTCCCAGTTCCTACAAAATGACGTTGAAAAGAGTAATATTCTCTAGGTGATTGCGCAGCAAACTACGCTGCTTTTAAAAAGTTACAGGAGTCACAAAATCGCTGGCTGCACTGTAGATTCTTCTAACCACTCATCAAACTCTTTCTCGGGGACAGGTTTACTATAATAATATCCCTGCACACGTCGACAGCCTACCATGAGTAGCTTATCGATTTGATTTAAATTTTCGACACCTTCTGTCACGACGTCCAATTCAAAATTCTCAGCAAGTGAAAGAATACTGCTGACCAATTTGAAATCATTGTGGTCGGTAAGAATATTACTCACAAAGGATCTGTCTATTTTAATCTCATCGACAGGCAGCACTCGCAATTGGTTTAGACTCGAATAACCGGTACCAAAATCATCAAGCGAAACTTTTGCGCCTAGTGCTTTGCATTTTCGCATATTATCGAACGCCGTATTATGATCGGAAAGTTTAAAAGACTCTGTAACCTCAATGACTAAGTTTTTTACTAGTAAGCTTGAATGGCCAACCAATGCTTGAGTAAGTTGCGAAAAGAAACGGGGATGTTGGATATGACTGGCGGAAATATTGATGCTAACGGTTTGTTGTGGAAAGTCTTTAGAAAGATGGGTGAGCCGTTTAATCGCTTTTCGAAACAGCCAATCCCCGTACTTCAAACAAATAGCATCATGATCAAGTAAATGAACAAATTTATCTGGCGTTAAGAGACCTGCAACTGGATGGTTCCAGCGTATGAGCGCCTCTGAACCCACTGTAAGGCCTAAGTACAGGTCAACCTGAGGTTGGTAATACAACTCTAACTCATCTTTCTCTATAGCCGTTCTGAGCTCTCCAACAAGCTGGAGATCATTTAACTTCTTGTTTTCGACTTCTTGATCATAGACGTAGATGCCTGTTCCAATCGAACCCGTGCGAGTAAATGTAGCACTTCGCGCTTTTGTAATTAAACGGCGCGTGTTTACACCTTCATCAGCAGAGCGCACATAAGCAATAGACGCTGAACATTCTAACTTTGGTGCTCTCAGTTTAGTAATTCGTGTCATAACCGTTTTAAGCACGGTTATGCTCGATTGATAACAATCTATACCGATACACTCAAATGCTATAGATATTTCATTTTGACCGGTTCGGCCAATTGAATAGTGATCCGAAAATTCATCACGAATGATCGCTATACATTGTAGTAGAGAGTCGTCTACAGATTCGATATGGTGGGATTCGCACAACTGATGGTAGTTTTCAAAGGACAGTAGATACAACACAAACTGAGTGTTATCAGAGGTGTTATTGATTCGACTATCTAACCCAGTCTCAAAAAATCGGAAGTTTTGCAGTCCAGTTTGCGGGTCAAACTTAAGCTGTTCTAAGCTAGAGACATCTTGCCGGTGGCGGGAGTCGACCTCCTGTTTCTTTTCCCATGCCAATCGAATGCACAGCCACAGCAATAGTGATGGACTCAAGAGCAATAGAAGAAGAAATTCATCAAGCTGCCAAAGCTCATAGTTCCCTACAAACGCACTAATGCGTTCAAACGCATCAACACGAATAAAATAGTACCCAGCAACAGCGTAAAGCACACATAGAAAAGCAAGCTCGATGTAAAATCGCCTTGAACCGTATTTCAACATATCCCATCCATGGTATTGAAGATCATTAAATCTAGTCGATACTAAAGGCGAATAACCCTATAAGAATTAGAGTTATTACTCCAATACATTTACAACAATAGTTTATATTTAGTCACCATACAATCAAACTAAATGAATTTGAAATAAAACATTGTATGTAGTGACCTACTTCTTTTTTCTATTATTGATAATGAAACTTATATGGATCAGATAGGCTTTAAGTGCTCCGGAATTGTCTATTAATTAGACACAGAGACCCTATTTATTATGCTGCTTTAAGTGAAATCGGGTAGTCCGAATAGAGCGCCAATCGAATTTGCTCTCTATAGATCGGACTACTTTAACCTAGCAGACAATACACTCGATAAGTTCATTTAAGACAGGGCGGGCAGTCCAGCGGGACTCGTTGCCCGTAGGGCAAATCGCTTTACCTCAGATGCCAAAAACCCAGCACATTAGTACTGGGTTTCTTTAATAGTGGCGGAGCGGCCGGGCTGGCGCTCCAGCGGGACTCGTTGCCCGTAGGGCAAATCGCTTTACCTCAGATAGCAAAAAACCCAGTACATTAGTACTGGGTTTCTTTAATAGTGGCGGAGTGGACGGGACTCGAACCCGCGACCCCCGGCGTGACAGGCCGGTATTCTAACCAACTGAACTACCACTCCGCAGTGGCGTACTCGCTTTCGCAAGTGTCCATAATTTAAAGCCTGGCGATGTCCTACTCTCACATGGGGAAACCCCACACTACCATCGGCGCTATTGCGTTTCACTTCTGAGTTCGGCATGGGTTCAGGTGGGTCCACAACGCTATGGTCGCCA
>NZ_JAFEUM010000013.1 GCF_016900875.1 Vibrio ulleungensis | reverse complement strand
ATCGAGTACTACAACACAAAACGCATCAAGGTGAAACTAAAAGGCCTGACTCCGATGGAATATCGAAATCAGGCCTTACAAGCCGCTTAACAGAAATGTCCAACTTTAAGGGGTCACTTCAAACGCCGGTTTTTTACATCTGTGCTTTTCGACTAGGGTGTACCTTTACCAGGTTTTATAAGGAAGGAACTTACCATTCATGGTGATCACCACACGATCGCCTTTAGGATCTACCTGTTTATCGACATCCATCGAAAAATCGATCGCACTCATGATGCCATCGCCAAACTGTTCTTGAATCACTTCTTTCAGTGTGTCGCCATACACGCCAACGACTTCATACAGGCGGTAAATCAAAGGGTCTTGTGGTACCGCCTGATCCCAAGATTTGGTTGGGTAAGACATTAATATCCGCTGACTACCCTCGGGAAGATCAAGCAACTGGCACAGCGCTTTTGCGGGCTTTTCTGGCATGCTGTTCATGCCAAGACAAGCAGAGGTTACCCAAACGGTGCCTAGTTCTAACTCTGCAGCGATGGCTTCCCAACTTAACCCTCGTTCGATTTTGGTAGCAACTATTGCTTCAACAACTTGTTCGCGTTTCATGATGACACTCCTTGTACTGAAAGGAGTAACCAGAGCAAGCATTGTGCCGTTGATATCTAGTTGATAATAAAGAGATTAATTGTGGCGATTTCGATAAGTGCGCCCTATAGCAGTGCAAGTATGTCTAAGGTGTACAAAAAACGGGCATAACCAAGAGGATTGGCTGTGCCCATTTTTAATTCGATTATTCACCAATAAGCAGGTGTTGGTAACGCTCTAGCTCACCAAGACGTTGTGATGCTTCTGCCAAGAACTGCGTCTTATGATCGCCGGTTAGCGATTTAGATTGAGGCAGTTTGACTGTGCGCGAATTCTTGTGAACACCGTTAACCAAGAACTCATAGTGTAGATGCGGACCTGTGACTCGGCCTGTGCCACCTAAAGTTCCGATGGTTTGACCTTGCTTCACTCGTTGACCTTTCTTCACTTTACGCGATTTTAAGTGCAGGTACTTAGTGATGTAAGTATTACTGTGTTTGATGAATACGTAGTTACCGTTAAATTGATTGTAGCCAGATTGCAAAACTGTACCGTCACCTGCTGCCCAGATAGGGGTACCCACAGGAGCCGCGTAATCCGTTCCTCGGTGAGCGGTGACTTTGCCCGTCACCGGGTGACGTCGGTTAGGGTTAAAGCTGGAGGTTACCCGTCGGAAATCCAATGGTGAGCGCAAGAAGGCTTTTTTCATAGCGCGGCCTTCATCGTCGTAGAAGTTGTCTGTTTTACTGTCACGAATGGCGGTAAAGGTGTCGCCCTGATTGCTAAATATCGCGGCCATTATCTTGCCTCGACCTACCATTTCACCTTCGACGTATCGTTCTTCATAGAGAACTTGAAAGGCGTCGTCTTCTCGGATGTCTAGGGCAAAATCGATGTCCCAACCAAAAATTCCGGCCAGTTCCATGATCTGGTTAGCGGTAAGCCCCGCAGCGATGCCTGCATTCCAGAAGCTACTGGTTATACTGGCTTCAGCATAATTTAGGCGGGTGTTGATCTCTTTTTTATCGAGGCTTGAGACGAAGTTATCGTTACTATCACGTGTGATAACAAAGGTTTCAAACTCACTGAGTTGCCTTTGCATCTGAATGAGTTTGCGCTCGTTATCAAAGCCGAACTTCAGGGTGTCGCCTGGCCGTAAGCGAGTCAGCTGTTTCTCTATATCGTTATTAGTGTGGACAAGCTGATGCAAAAGGCGAGCGGAGAGCCCGATGCGCTGAAATAAAATCGCCGCACTTTCGCCATTGCCTACTGTTATAGACTGCCAATCCAAAGCAACGATAGGGTCAATCCGCTGTGTTGGGTTAAGTGCTTGAGTGTTTATAGTTAAAGGATAGTGTCGGCCGATCTCTAATCTATCATCGTCTTCGTGCAGTTCATGAGCATCTGGCAGAAAAAAAAGTGCAAACACCACAATTGCAGTAAAAAAAGCAATCAGAGCGCGATGCAGTAGGGGTAAACGTTGGAAAATAGACAGCATATTCCGTTATGAGGCCAAAAACTTGAAAAAAAGACAATTCACTAGTTTAACCTGTTTCAAAACCGAGTGCTATTCAAGTACACTGCGGTATTACTTAAATTTCCAAATCTGTGGGAGCAGACCAAAATGGCCAATTTCGAAGCGGCACTGGCAGAGATTAAGCGCGGTGTTGACGAGCTAATCCCTGAAAAAGAGTTAATTGAAAAATTAAAACAGAACCGTCCATTGCGTATTAAGTTGGGTGCGGATCCAACCGCTCCGGACATTCATTTAGGCCACACAGTGATCCTAAATAAATTGCGCGCTTTTCAAGAGCTCGGCCATGATGTGACGTTTCTAATCGGCGATTTCACCGGTATGGTGGGAGACCCTTCAGGTAAAAATACCACACGCCCACCACTAACTCGTGAAGACGTGCTGCGCAATGCAGAAACGTACAAAGAGCAAGTCTTTAAAATTTTAGATCCTGCTAAAACCAAAATTCGCTTTAACTCTGAGTGGCTAAACGAGTTGGGCGCTGCAGGTATGATTCGTCTTGCATCAAATCAGACCGTTGCTCGTATGCTAGAGCGTGATGACTTCAAAAAGCGTTACTCTAATGAACAACCGATCGCTATCCATGAGTTCATGTACCCATTACTGCAAGGCTATGACTCCGTTGCGATGGATACTGATGTAGAGCTTGGTGGTACCGACCAGAAGTTTAACTTGCTAATGGGGCGTGAGCTGCAAAAAGCACACGGCCAGCCTCAGCAAGTTGTTTTGACTATGCCATTGCTAGTGGGTTTAGACGGCACCAAGAAAATGTCAAAATCTGCGCATAACTACATTGGCGTAAGTGAAGCACCTGATGAGATGTTTGGTAAAATCATGTCTATCTCTGATGACCTAATGTGGAGCTACTACGAGCTACTTTCGTTCCGTCCACTGGAAGAGATTGCTCAATTTAAAGCGGATGTTGAAGCAGGCAGTAACCCACGCGATGTTAAGGTACTACTGGCGAAAGAGATCATTGCACGTTTCCACAGCGATGCTGATGCTGATGCTGCCGAGCAAGCGTTTATCAATCGCTTTGCTAAAAACCAAATCCCAGATGAAATGCCTGAGTTTGAATACGACCATGGCCGCCCAATCAGCAATTTGCTGCGTGAAGCTGAATTATGTTCATCGTCTTCAGATGCAATGCGAATGATCAAAGCTGGCGCGGTTAAAATTGACGGCGAAAAAGTGACCGATAACAAACTCGTGCCAGAAGTGGGTACATCCGTTTATCAAGTGGGCAAGCGTAAGTTCGCAAGAATTACCATTAAGTAGCTCAAGCGTGAGCCTTTGGCTTTAGTGACACTGCCTCAATAACAAAATAGCGCCTAAAAGGCGCTATTTTTATGTCTTATAAACTGTGTTCGTAGACATTACGGCGTGTAGATAACAACAACCGAACCTGTTACTTCAGATTCGTCAACGTATCCAACCGCTGCAGGGTTTGACGATACTTCCGCTAATACCGCTGCGCTTGAGCCCATCGTTTTGGGTGGGTTAGCTTTGCCAGTAAAGACTAGTTTTGACCAGTAGGCTTGAAGTTGCGAGTCTGACTTACCGGTAACGACACCATGAAACTCTGAACGGATGTCAGTACCGTCGTTGTATTCAACAACGACGGGTTTGGTGCCATTTGGCAGTTTTTTAAGTTTACCCAAAAACAGCTTTTTAGCTTCAGCATCGCTAAGTGCTTCACTGGCTGCTGGGTTAGCAATGATCACAGGTGCAGCCATCGCATTCGCGGCAAACAGACCCAAGGCTAAACTAAGTAGTACTTTTTTCATGATTGCTCCTTAGAATACGCCGTCTAGACGAAGTGAATAAACTGCTGTGTTTTCATGAGTATTGCTCGACATGAAACCTGTAGTATCGCCAAGGTCAGTGACATAGGTGTAATCAGCTTTTATTGCTAGATTCGATAGTAACTCGTAACGAAGTCCTAGTGCGTATGAAGTACGTTGACCGTTTAAAGCTTCGAAACCTGCTGAACGATCAGAATCGTCGGTAGATTTCGCATTACCGTAATTTACGTAAGGCATCCAATCACCAAAACGGTAACCTACTGTAGCGTAATAACCATCGATATCTGGGTAGTCCCCCTCGATTTCAGTTTTTGTATATTCAGAAATAACCAGTAAATCACCATCATCGTATTGCAATCCTGCACCGTAGAAGTCCGCACGTGAACCACCATCGACTAGAATGGCATCGTAAATCGGATTGGTTGATGAAGCGACGGCTGTTCCGTATACACCACGCAAGGTGAGAACGTCATCGTAATTCCACGCGATGCTGGTGCCCCACATGTAATCGAAATTACTTTCGTAGTTAATATCAGCATCGATTGGGATCATGCCACCAGAAATGGCATTTACATTCGCTGGTGAATCGACTCGAGAATTACCACCAAACGCCTGCAGCGAAATTACAGACTCACTAAATTCAATATCATAGGCTACATCACCACCTACATAGCTTTGGAATGGGATCTGACCATACACTTCTTGCGGTGGGCGAACCCATGGCTGTGCAAAACCGACGTCCATATAATCTGAGTACATAAACAGTGGTACACGCAGTTTACCGCCACGTACCGTAAGGTCGTTATCAAACGTGTGCTTGATGTAAGCCCACTCCATTGTCATATCGAAGCTATCGATACCCTTTGCAAGAATTTGAGCCACTACGCTGGTGCTGTCACCTAGAGCAAATTCGCCTTGCAGGCCAATCATCGTGAGCTCATCAAAGCTGTAACTATCTTTTGCGTCGGCATATCCTGCGTCATTGCTTGCGCGGGTAACACCAACGCTATAAAAACCGTTAAATTTTAGACGATCCAGTGCGCTGTTTTGGTTGGCACTCTTTAGAATGGCAACTTCATTTTCAAGGGCTTGAATACGACCATCAGTTTCTTGAGAGAATACGGTACCGCTTGCCAATAAAGCGATTGGCAAAATTAATTTCGTCCCTGTGTTCATGGGAACTCCTACTTTTATATTGTTAGTATGGTTACACTTTGTATTGTCGGATAACGTCGCCAAGTTGGCGGGTTACGTTTTGAATATCATCACTCACTTTGTCCAGCTCTACTGAGCTTGAGGAGACAGACTGAGAGATCTTTTCAATTTCGTGGATGCTGCTAGAAATGCGCTGTGAAGAGAGGCTTTGCTCTTCGGTGGCAACAGCGATTTGTTGGTTAAGATCCATTATGCTCTTCACCTTATCGGTAATGAGGTGTAAGGAATCACCAGATTTGCCTGATTGGCTTACACTGTGATCTGCACTGTTGGTGCCTTTGTCCATTGCAACCACAACTTGAGAAGCGCCGTCTTGAATAGCGCTTAGCACTTGCTGGATCTCTTGTGTTGAATCCTGAGTTCGCGAGGCTAAGGTGCGAACTTCGTCCGCAACTACCGCAAATCCACGACCTTGTTCACCGGCTCGCGCGGCTTCAATCGCCGCATTGAGTGCTAACAAGTTAGTTTGCTCGGCAATATCGCGAATGGTATTAATGATGAGACCCGCTTTGTCAGTGTGGGTTTCAAGTTGATTAACCATGGTCGAGGTTTCGTTAACTTCGTGAGCCAGTTGATTGATTGAGGTAATTGCACCTTCGACGACGTCACTGCCGTCAATGGCGGTTTTATTCGCTTCTTCCGCCACGCCAGACGCCTGTGAGGCATTAGCAGCAATTGAGTCCACACTCTCGCTCATCAATTGGATAGCTTCGCTCACCTCAGTAACGGATGCGCTTTGTGCGTGCACATTTTCTGTGGTTATCTCACTGGTGTTCTTTAGGCGTTCCGATACATCTTGCAGAGCACTGATGGTCGCTGACGTATCCGAAATGCTCTTTTGCATTTTGACGATAAACTGATTGAACCAATGCACCAAATCGGCAATTTCGTCTTTACCATCGTAGTTAACACGTAGGGTTAAATCGCCTTCTCCAGTCACGATTGAGCGTAGTGAAGTTGTGACGGTATTGAGTGATTTAACAATGCTTCGCTGGATGAAAAAAGTCGTGGCGATAAGAATCGACATGGTTGCGATACCCAGCCCAATCCCAAACATTACCGCATCGTTTGCATCTTCAATGGTGGAGGTGATTGTTTGGTTAAATGCTTGATTACTCTGAGTTTCAATTGTATCTAGCGACGTGTTTAGAGAGTCTAAAATTGCTGCGGACTTTTGGGCACGCGCTGGCAAGGTGGCAAAGTCTGCGCTGCCATCAATAAGTTCACTTGCCATTGCGAATGCACCTTGTTGATAGGTGTTTAATTGCTTTTCGAGTTCACGGATAGCGGCGGTAGAGCCGGGGGATGCCGTAGAGAACGCGGCGAGACTTTGCGTCAAAGTGTTGAGCTCATCTTGCGCTAGCTCAAGTACTTCTTCGTCCCCAGTGGTGACAGCCGCTTGCAAATTTGCGTCTAGGTTTTTTAGAGCATTCTTTGCGTTAATGGCAGCAGAGAGAGCAGGAAAATACTCATGTTGAATCTGAGTAATAGAGGCTTCTGTGCTCTTTTGAACTTGAATTTCTTGATAAAGGAAAAGACCAAACCCCAATATGGCAACCGCGGCCAGCAATTGAATTTTCTGTCTTATGTTGAGACTTCTGGTAATCGACATTTCTGCTTCCTAGGGATTATACCGTTCGACGTATTGTATGCGGGCGGTGAAAATTAACAATAGCTAATTCATGTAAACGTTAACATTAGGTGGGACAGACTTATATCGGCCAGGCGCAACAAATCTTTACAATATATCCAAACGATCATTTAACCACGTTTAACGCCAGTGGTATTATCCAGCCGCTGCAATGGGCAGCCTCATTTGTCATACAAAAAATGCAAAACGTTGATTTTCCTCCCAGTCTAAACGGGATTGGTAACAACTGACGCTCTGCCTTGCATAGCGGTTGACTTGCCTTTCCCACATTTAGCCTTAGTCATATGTGAAATAAGGGGCATTTATGTCAGCCGTATCTTATAAAACGCAGATCTCATCTGCGTCTGTTCAGTGCCATGCATTGGACCTTTCTACCTTTTCGTCTCTGTGCCAAGCCGATCAAATTCTTTGGATAAAAGAGAGTGAGCTGAATGATGTGCTTAGTACGTTGAAGCTATGCGCCGTCGGTCATGTGCAAGAACTATTGCTCGAATTGCAACATCAAGGGTTTTCAGATAAAGCTCGCCAACTCTCTAGCTTATTAGGGGTTTCTTTTGACCTTTCTAAGCAGAGCGACTACTTCGAGCTTTCAACATTTACTCACGTCAAGCAACGCGCTCCTTGGATTGTCCTTTTAGCGTTGTTTGGCATTGTATCGGGTTTAATCATCGCTTCGTACGAAGATACTTTAAGTCAGTTACTGCTATTGGCGGTTTACATGCCAGTCATTGCGGCCGCAGGTGGTAACACCGGAACCCAAGCTGCAACCTTGATCACTCGGGGCTTGGCGTTAGGTAATATTTCGCCAAAGCAGTGGTTTAGAGTGTTAAGAAAGGAGAGTCGAATTGCGGTTTGGATTGCGGTGATTGTTTCAGCTGTGATGGTCGGACGAATTATTTTTGTTGGAGATAGCAACAGTACCGGTGGGTTTGATATAGAGCTCATCGCCATCGCAATCGCAATAGCATTGAGTGTGCAAATTATGTTATCCACGTTACTTGGAGGAATTATGCCCTTGATTGCTCACAAAATGAAGATGGATCCTGCTGTTATGGTGAGCCCTATACTCGCATCGCTGGTGGACATTTCAGGTGTCTGGATCTATTTCACAACAGTAAACTGGTACCTCGGGCTATCTTAGCTTGTTAATCGGCAAGTAACTGTCGGTAGAACGCCTTCTCAAACGATGTGTAAGGTGCTTCTACCGGTGTCGCAGGCGTTTCACTTTGCGGTGGATGATAGTCGGCAATCAACTGTACAAACCATTTGCTTGGCTCGCCTTGCGCGTCAAATGAGAACCCTGCCATATTGATGCTTCCAAACAGTGAACCACTTTTCGCTGCTAATTGGCCTTTAATATCATCACCGCGCATGCTGCTGCGATACTTTAAGGTACCATCCACGCCAGCTTTTGGTAGCAGTTCAATAAAATTCAGTGTGTGGTCATTAAGTTGAACGTATTCCAAAACTGCGGCTAATTGACTGGCCGTGATTTTGTTATTGCGTGACAGCCCTGAGCCATCGAAAAACTGAGCATAATCTAAGTTCGTTTTAGTGTGGTATTCCAGTATCGCTTTCATCGCTGCAGCACCGTTTGAGAAGCTTCCAGGTGCTTGGTAGTAAGAACGACCTACAGCTTTTAGTACGTTATCGGCGATTAGGTTATCCGACTCTTGAAGCATAATCTTGAGCAAATCAGTCAACGGCGCAGAACGATGCTCAGCGACTAAGGTGAGCTCATCTGGTGTGTCTCGTTTTGCACGGGTAATAATCACACCTTGCAACGAAATATTGAGTTCTGAGAGCAATCCTCTCAAGGTTGCCGATACGTAGCTGCGGGTATCTTGTATTGCAAACTTTAACGGTAGTGGTTTGCTTCTTTCTGCCATGCATCCCGCGAGTCGGTAGGTATTACCAAAAGTGGTTAATTCAAGATCGCAATGCTGAATTTTCTGTTGGTCTTTGGTTAGGGTTATCGCATCCGTTGAGACTTCAATAGGCTGATGAGGTGGCACGTAGACACGAGTTTGACCGGTCGCCAAACTAGATATTGATCCTTGAATACAGTTGTCATCAAGAGTAACAACACTCGATGGAGCGCTATAACACACGCCTAAGTTATCCCATGGCCAACCAGGGGCTTTCTCGTACCCAGTAAACTGACGGTCATCAATGTAAAGATTGCCAGGGATGATGTTTCCGTGTTGAGTTTTGTATTCTTGGAGAAGCTTTTTTATGTCGGAGCGGGCTAATCTAGGGTCACCAGAAAAGCTTAAGAATAGATCGCGGTCGCTTTTTTGTAGTTGAGTGACAAATTGAAAGTCGTCACCAAGCTCGATTTTTGCGGTAAGAGCGGTGAGAATTTTAAGTGTGCTGGCCGGTGGAAGAAGTTGTTCACTATTATAAACAATATCAGCGCCTTGCTCTGATGCGACATAGATAGCAGCACGACTACCAGCAGGTAGATACTCGATACCCTCGAAGGGAGCAGTCCACGCCGAGGACGAAAACAAAAGGGCAAAAAAGGTTAAGAAAATCTTGAACATGAGTGGCAACTTCAACGACAGTTGTTGCGCAGTATAACAAAAACAAAAAGCCCTGCCAGTGGCAGGGCTTCGAGATTAGACGTTACGCATTATAGGTAGTAACGTGCACCGATGTTCCACTTGTTGTCTTTTTCGCTATCGTAGTCGTTACCAAGGTCGATTTGGTAACCAGCGAAGCCAACAAACTTCGGAGTGAAGTTGTACTCAGCTTGGATTGCAGACTGGCTGTATACCGTCTTGCTTGCTGCAGCATCTTCTACACCTTCGTAGTTAACAGATAGGTTTAGGCTGTTAGATAGGGCGTAAGCTACTAGGAATTCGTAAGAGTTTGCGTCTTCGATTGTACCATCAGCAACTGTTGGGAAACCGCCACGGCTGTAGTTAGTGTACTCTTGCATGTTTTCGTTTTTCGCGTAAACACCTGCAACGTATAGACCGTTGCCGTAAGAGCCGTATTTCGCTGACAATACGTGAGACTCAGCAGTTTTAGACGTGCTTGAACCAGCTTCAGTAAAGTCACCGGTGTTGTAGGCGTAACCTAGACCAAAGTCCATGATGTCGTAGCCAAGTGCGATTTGAGCACGGTTACCGTATTTAGCGCCAGAAGTTGTTTCTACGTAGTCGCCAGCATCGTTAAATTCGCCACCCTTTGACGTGTCGTCGTTGCGACCTTGAAGAGCAAGACCTAGGTTGAATGCACCTGCATCACCAAAGTCAAAGCTGTTGCGGTAAGAAAGCATCGCTTCTGCACGACCAGTACCTAGGTTACCGTGGTTTTCGTAGATGAAGTCGTTAGCAAATGCGATTGGCATATCAGCAACGCCAGCAACGTCGTAGTAAGGTGCCCACTGAGTACCTGCTACTGCGCGACCGTATACGTCGTGAGTAATGCCCATGTAACCTAGACGAGTTGTGAACGCTTGCTCACCACCGTTTAGAAGGTTAGTTGCCCACTCACCTTTAACGTCCATCGTGTAACCAGCACCCAAGTTGTGAGTCGCTTCCATGTTGATACGCGGAGAGTTGCTTGTTACGCCTACATCGCCTTCGTCAGAACCAGCTACAGAAAGAGAAAGGTGACCACCTACAGAAAAAGTAGAGTCGCCGTTGTTGTAAAGTTCTGCTGCGTGTGCAGTTGTTGCCATAGTGGCACCAGCGATAGCTAGTGCAATCAACTTCTTGTTCATCTTGGGTTTTTCCTAGTTTAGTTTGTCCATCAATGCGCTTGTTTATTCACGATATAATCGAGTGTACTTGTTAAGCAGTACAAATAGCGCTCGATGTCAGTCTGCTTAATTTGTTCCCCTTGGGTTAGTAAAATGATGTCAAAATATCAAATTTATAAAGATGGAGTGGCTGACTTTTAGTGGTAACTAATTGTTTTTGTTGCTATTGATGTTTTTTTTTGATTGTCTTGCTGGAAGTGCGAAATAATAATTTTTTATCTGTTTTTTGATTTAGGTGCCGTTTTTGCGGTGAGTTTTGAGTGGATTCGTGAGTCAGTGCACAAGGTTTTTAAGCGTATTCATTCAAGCGTCATGTTCATTTGTTAAAGAAACAATATGTCCCCCATAATCTGTTTTAGGCTATGTTAGTAAGGTGTAACGTGAAGGTGTTTTTAAAAAGCCGCTTGCCGTTACGCTATATTGACTTATGTTTTCCAGATGTGAGTTAGTCAGTTTTTTCTAGGCGTTCAAATGCGTTTAATCGCAATTGTTGAAGTGCAAAAACCAAAGAGTGATGATCTATCGGTGTATTTTGGGTAAACTGATTCAAACATCCAATTAATCTGCCTAACTTAGTTTTCACTGAGTGGGCTTTTGTTGCTCTAAAGTTTGCTCGGTACGATAAATCAGAAGCCGAGTCGTTTAGAGATTGAGGAATAAAATGGAAAAAGTACCTATGACTGCTCAAGGCGAGCAGTTACTTAAAACAGAATTAGAGCGTCTATTAAAACTGCGCCCACAAATATCTCAAGCGATTGCCGAAGCTCGTGAGCTAGGCGATTTAAAAGAGAATGCCGAGTATCATGCCGCACGTGAAGAGCAAGGTATTTGCGAAGCACAGATCCGCGATATTGAATACAAACTGTCTGTTGCGCAGGTGATCGACGTTGCCAATATGGAAAATACAGGCAAAGTAATCTTTGGCACTACGGTTACGGTCATTGACGTCGACACTGATGAAGAGTTTACCTATCAAATTGTCGGCGATGACGAAGCGGACATTAAGGCGCGTAAAATCTCAGTGAGCTCACCAATCGCTCGTGGCCTTATTGGTAAGCTAGAAGGTGATGAAGTGTCTATCCAAACTCCTGGTGGCGCGAAAGACTTTGAAATCGATAAAGTCGAATACATCTAAGACCCGATGTCTTACGCATTAAAAAAGGCTGCCATTGGCAGCCTTTTCTCGTTTTACTGACTCTATTTGCGAGGCAGTTCGATTTTGCGCTCTTCGCTAGGGCGATAGATCACGAGTACTTTACCAATGGTTTGTACTTTTTCGGCTTCTGTTTCGCGAATAATGGCGTCAATGATCAGGCCTTTTGTTTCGCGATCTTCAGAAGCGACCTTCACTTTGATCAACTCGTGGTGATCCAGTGCGATCTCGATTTCCGCTAGTACAGCTTCTGTCAATCCGTTTGCGCCAAGCAATACCACAGGTTTAAGGTGGTGTGCTAAGCCTTTTAGATGCTGCTTTTGTTTGGTGCTTAATTTCATAGTGCGGCCAAAAATCTTTGTTAATAGGGTTGAAAAGTCGATAGTGTAACTGCATATACAACTCAAGACTATACTTTTACCATGAATAGTCTAGTTATCACTTTTACGATGCACCAGCTTTGTTGAGCACCTTTGACCATTAAGTCTGCAAAAAGGTAAGCAACATTGCTTAGGTCCAAGAAAGTTCCGTGAGTCTAGTGCAACGGATGTTGGATTGTCTGGTCAAGAGTTAGCAGTTACTGAGCGCTCGTGGTAAAAGTGTTATAGGGCGAACGTTTTGATCACTATGTTTAAAGCTTTCGTAGAGTGTTCATATCAACAAAGATTCGTATGCCTGACCCTTTTCTCGCACGCTCTAGTAATGTCTAAATTGTTGCAATGGGTTACAAAGGTTAACGTTTTTAAGTAAAAACCCTGTAAATGAAGGGAGTGCGCTAGGTAAGCGAGCGATTATCATTTACTATTACATTTATACTATTTCGCGTGGCTACAGAGTTCGTTCTGTAGTAATCTACTTTTTATTACAACTAGTTAACTAGGGGCTGACACCTTGAGTGACATGGCAAAAAATCTAATACTGTGGCTCGTTATTGCAGTAGTGTTGATGTCGGTTTTCCAAAGCTTTGGACCAAGCGACGGCAACGGTCGTACCGTGGATTACACCACGTTTATACAGGAAGTGGGTCAAGGACAAGTCCGTGAAGCACAGATTAACGATAAAGAGATCATCTTTTATCGTAATGACAGCTCACGATATGTGACTTATATGCCGGTCTACGATACCAAGTTACTTGACGATTTGATCAACCAAAAAGTGAAAGTAACGGGTACACCACCAGAAGAGCAGAGCCTTCTAGGCACGATCTTCATCTCATGGTTCCCAATGATCTTACTGATTGGTGTATGGATATTCTTCATGCGTCAAATGCAAGGCGGCGGTGGCAAAGGCGCCATGTCGTTCGGTAAGAGTAAAGCTCGCATGATGAGCGAAGAACAAATTAAAACGACGTTCGCTGATGTTGCAGGCTGTGACGAAGCGAAAGAAGACGTTAAAGAGCTGGTAGACTACTTGCGCGACCCTAGCCGCTTCCAAAAACTGGGCGGCAAGATCCCGACGGGCGTACTGATGGTAGGTCCTCCTGGTACAGGTAAAACCTTGCTTGCAAAAGCAATCGCAGGTGAAGCGAAAGTGCCGTTCTTTACCATTTCAGGTTCTGATTTTGTTGAAATGTTTGTCGGTGTGGGTGCGTCTCGTGTCCGTGACATGTTTGAGCAAGCCAAAAAAGCAGCGCCTTGTATTATCTTTATCGATGAAATCGATGCTGTAGGTCGTCAACGTGGCGCAGGTGTTGGTGGTGGTCACGATGAACGTGAACAAACACTAAACCAAATGCTGGTTGAAATGGATGGCTTTGAGGGTAACGAAGGTATTATCGTTATCGCTGCGACCAACCGTCCTGACGTATTGGACCCTGCACTGCTACGTCCTGGTCGATTTGACCGTCAAGTGGTTGTAGGTCTTCCTGATGTGCGTGGCCGTGAGCAAATTCTTAAAGTGCATATGCGTAAAGTACCGCTGGCAGGGGACGTAGAACCGTCACTGATTGCACGTGGTACTCCAGGATTCTCCGGTGCAGATCTTGCTAACCTTGTAAACGAAGCCGCACTTTTTGCTGCTCGCGGTAACAAGCGTAACGTATCGATGGTTGAGTTCGAACTGGCTAAAGATAAAATCATGATGGGCGCAGAACGCCGCTCTATGGTGATGTCTGAAGACATTAAAGAGTCCACGGCTTATCACGAAGCGGGCCACGCCATTGTTGGTCGATTGGTTCCTGAGCACGATCCTGTGTACAAGGTATCTATCATTCCTCGTGGTCGTGCATTAGGTGTAACCATGTACTTGCCTGAGCAAGATCGTGTGAGCATGTCTCGCCAACACCTAGAGTCAATGATTTCTAGCTTGTATGGTGGACGCTTGGCTGAAGAGCTTATCTACGGTGCAGATAAAGTGTCTACGGGCGCGTCAAACGATATCGAACGTGCGACAGACATTGCTCGTAAGATGGTCACCCAATGGGGCTTCTCTGAGAAACTAGGTCCACTTCTTTATGCAGAAGAAGAGGGTGAGGTGTTCTTGGGTCGTAGTGTAACGCAGACTAAACACATGTCAGACGATACCGCGAAATTGATTGATGACGAAATTCGTCAAATCATCGACCGCAACTACGCTCGTGCACAGCAAATCCTAGAAGAAAACATGGATATCATGCACTCCATGAAAGACGCATTGATGAAATATGAAACCATTGATGCGGGTCAGATTGACGACCTTATGGAGCGTAAAGAAGAGATCCGTGAACCTGCTGGGTGGGGCGATCAATCTCGAGCGACTGAAGAGTCAAACAAATCTCGACACGACAAGTCAGACGACGCCAACGCAAAACAGGAAGAGCCAACTAAAGCCGAAGGTAAAGCCGATAGTAGCGCTGAACCTAAGCAAGATGCGCCAACCGATGATGCAACGCAGTCTAAAGACGCAGAGTAAGTATCGTAATTAAACATAAACCCCGAGCTTGCTCGGGGTTTTCTGCTATTCATGGGGTAAGGAAACTTATCGAGTGGCACAATTCAATATTAATAATGTTATGCAACTTAACCACAAGCACAAAGCTTTAGACTTATCGACGCCTCAAGTGATGGGGATACTCAACACAACACCTGACTCTTTCTCTGATGGTGGACAGCACAACGCAATAACGGATGCTTTAGCTCATGCAAAGCTAATGATTGAGCACGGTGCGACCATCATAGATATTGGTGGAGAATCAACACGGCCCGGCGCACCAGAAGTGGCACTAGAAGAAGAGCTACAGCGAACCATTCCGGTGATTAGAGCGCTTAGAGCAGAATCTGATGTTTGGATATCCATCGACACCAGCAAGGCTCAGGTCATGAGAGAGGCCATTGAGGCAGGCGCTGATATAATTAACGATGTGAGAGCATTGCAAGAGCCTGGGGCTTTAGAGGCTGCTGCAGAGTGTGACGCACCTATCTGTTTGATGCATATGCAAGGTCAACCTCGCTCTATGCAGCACAATCCGACTTATAATGATGTTGTTAGTGATGTTGCGGCGTTTCTGAGACAGCGAATGATTGATTGCGATCGTGTTGGTATTCAACGAGAGCGGCTGATCTTAGACCCAGGATTTGGCTTTGGAAAATCTCTCGAGCACAACTATCAATTATTGAGTGCTTTAGGTGAGTTTCACTCACTAGGGGTGCCTATTTTGGCAGGCATGTCGCGTAAATCGATGTTGTTTAAACTTCTCGATAAAGCACCTAACCAATGTGTTGCGGCTAGTGTTGCAGCCGCGACTATTGCGGCTCAAAAAGGCGCACAAATAATAAGAGTGCACGACGTTGCAGAAACAGTCGATGCGCTTAAAATCGTACAACAATTACAATTAGTTAATATCAATAATAAAGGTTAATTTATGGCTAGCAGACGCTATTTCGGTACAGATGGTATTCGCGGAAAAGTAGGGCAATATCCGATCACTCCAGACTTCGTATTAAAGTTGGGCTGGGCTGCAGGACGTGTTCTCGCCAAGCAAGGCACAAAAAAAGTAATAATTGGTAAAGATACTCGTATTTCGGGTTATATGTTGGAATCCGCATTAGAAGCTGGACTCGCAGCCGCTGGCTTGAAAGCAACGTTTACCGGACCCATGCCGACTCCAGCGGTAGCGTATTTAACGCAAACTTTTCGTGCGGAAGCTGGTATTGTTATTTCGGCCTCTCACAATCCCTATTACGATAATGGCATTAAGTTCTTTTCGTCAGAAGGGACAAAGTTGCCGGATGATATAGAGCTTGCTATCGAAGCTGAGCTGGACAAAGATATTGAATGTGTCGATTCTGCGCTATTAGGTAAAGCGACTCGATTGGATGATGCTGCCGGCCGCTACATCGAGTTTTGTAAAAGTACATTCCCTAAAGAGCTAAGCCTCGCTAAGCTAAAAATAGTGATCGATTGTGCACATGGCGCAACGTATCACATTGCGCCAAGTGTTTTTAAAGAGCTGGGTGCAGAGATCATCGCTATGGGTATTGAACCCAACGGGACCAACATTAACCATGAAGTTGGTGCTACGGACGTCAAAGCGCTACAAGCACGCGTTGTAGAAGAACAGGCTGACCTTGGCTTAGCCTTTGATGGTGATGGTGACCGTATTATCATGGTTGACCATCTTGGCAACAAGATAGATGGCGACCAAATTGCCTACATCATTGCACGTGATGCCCTACGACGTGGTGAACTTAAAGGTGGTGTAGTCGGTACGCTTATGACCAACCTAGGTATGGAGAATGGTCTAAAACAGCTAGGCATTCCGTTTGTACGTGCCTCGGTTGGCGATCGATACGTCATGGAGAAGCTGCTTGAGCGTGACTGGCTAATTGGCGCAGAGAACTCAGGGCATGTGATCCTTCTGGATAAAGTGACGACAGGCGATGCGATCGTTGCTAGCTTGCAAGTCCTTGCCTCCGTGGTAGGAAGCGAAATGTCACTTAGTGAGCTTTCTCAGGGAATGACACTTTACCCCCAAGAGTTGATCAATGTTCGTTTTGAAGGTGACAGCGATCCAATGAACGCGGCAAGCGTACTTGCAGCGGTGTCAGATGCTGAAGCTGAGTTAGCCGATAAGGGGCGCGTATTACTGCGCAAATCAGGTACCGAGCCTTTGATTCGAGTTATGGTCGAGGGCGAAGACGGTGCGCAAGTGTTGCGCTGTGCACAAACTATTGCAGACGCAGTGAAAGCGGCGAGCTAATGATTGCTGGCTATCAAATAAGGGGCGCATCGGCGCTCCTTTTTTTATTGGGCATTGCGTTATTAGGCCTTACAGGGTGCGATAAGGGCGAGATTTCGGAGTACAGTCCCATACGGTCAATGCTAGAGCAATACACCCAACAGGTGAATGTGATAGCGACTCAGCATAGCCTCGAAGGCCAGAGACAAGCAGAGCTTTATGACAATGGATCGATCAAACTGATTTATGGCTACCCTGAGCCATCAGAAGATGGGTTGAGTCTACTGCTAAATAAGTTGGATCAACAGTGGCGTATTGAGACGCCCAATGTTGTCATGCCGCAAGGTTTTCTGACTGTGTGGATTGTTAAGCAAAATACTCAACGCTGTGGTGTGATTTATAGCATTAACACGGCGCATCCTCAGCCGCCATTAATCAAAGTTCATTGCGTGAAATAAAAAAACGGGAGACGGGCTTGTTAGCCCATCTCCCGTTATTGATATTCATGCTGTCAAAAAATTACTTCAACATACCTTCGTTAGCGTTCTCACGTACATGTTTAAGCATCGCTTTAACACCACGTGGAGACGAAGCAACAATGTTGCCAGACTTCATGTATTCAGTACGGCCTGAAAAATCTGTGATGATGGCGCCTGCTTCACGAGCAATTAGATCGCCGGCAGCAATATCCCAAGGCTTAAGGCCTAGTTCAAAAAATCCGTCAACACGACCAGCGGCTAGGTAGCATAGATCCAGTGCAGCTGAACCTTGGCGACGGAAATCCGCAACTTCAGTAAACATCGAGCTCATGACTTTAAAGTATGACTCAGAATGTTGCTTCTGCTTGAATGGGAAACCTGTGGCAATGATTGCGCCTTGAAGGTCTTTTGCTTGTTTTACACGGATACGGGAGTTATTGAGTTGTGCACCAGCACCACGAGTGGCGGTGAACAGTTCGTTGGTCATTGGATCGTAAACACACGCAACTTCAGTTCGGCCTTTCATACGAACGGCGATAGAGACTGAGAAGTGTGGGATACCTTTTACGAAGTTATTAGTGCCATCCAGTGGGTCAATGATCCATTGTACATCGCTATCTTTACCTTCTTGAAGTCCACTTTCTTCTGCCACAACACTGTGTTCAGGATAAGAGGCTTTGATGGTTTCGATAATTAGAGACTCGGCTTCTTTATCGACGTTTGTCACGAAGTCGTTGTTGCCTTTAAGAGTAGATTCAATCTTATCAGCGTTTTCTAGAGATTTAGCAATGTGATTGCCTGCTTTTCGCGCAGCGCGAATAGCGATATTCAGCATAGGATGCATATCAAAATACCCAACAGATGTTAAAGAACTAAAGCGGCGCGCAGTATACCAAGTTTCATCCAAAAAGGAAGTGCTTATTTTTTAGTCATCAAGGTCTGTGTCATCGATTCTACCTATGGGGAGTATAGAAAAGTTGCTACTGTAGTTCATGGTCCAAATTTGCTAGGATCGGCGCCGATCCACACACTCACTAAGAAAAGATAGCTTATGTTGAACAAAGTACGAGTTGTATTAGTTGGTACCTCTCATTCAGGTAATATTGGCTCCGCAGCCAGGGCAATGAAAGTCATGGGGCTTGAGCAACTGGTTTTAGTGGATCCACAATGCGAAGTTGACGAACAAACTTTGGCGCTGGCTTCAGGGGCGGGTGATGTCGCTACCAACGCTAAGATTGTTGCCACGCTAGAAGAAGCCGTTGCAGACTGTGAGTTGGTCTTTGGTACCAGCGCTCGCTCTCGCAATTTAAACTGGCCATTTGTTGAACCACGCGAATGTGGCCAAAAAGCGATTGAGCAAGCGTTAACCGGAAATGTTGCGGTTGTTTTTGGACGAGAAAGAACCGGTCTAACCAACGAAGAACTGCAATTGTGTCAGTATCATTTAGGTATTCCTGCTAACCCTGAATACAGCTCGTTGAACTTAGCAATGGCAGTACAAACGGTATCGTATGAAATTCGCATGGCGTTTCTAGAACATCAGCGTTCTGCATATAAAGAGCAGGTACAAGAGTACCCTCGACACAAAGAGCTAGAAATGTTTTATGAACACCTTGAAAAAGTCCTCATCGATACCCAATTTCTATCTCAGAAACAGCCGACTTTGGTAATGAATAAATTACGCCGATTGTTTAATCGAGCGCGCCCAGAGTTACAAGAATTGAATATTTTACGAGGCATTTTGACCTCGATTGAAAAGAAAAAGCCGCAAAATAGTGATTGAAATTTAACCACTTAAAATGTGGGGCTAAATACCTGACTGTTTTAGTCAAATAAATACTTGACCCTTTTAGTCAGGTATGGAACACTTCCCTTATGTAGTAAAGAGGGAACCGACAATGAGACTGACTTCAAAAGGTAGATATGCAGTAACCGCGATGCTTGATGTCGCTCTGCATGCGCAGACGAATCCAGTGCCGCTGGCTGATATCTCGGAGCGACAAGGAATATCGCTCTCCTATTTAGAGCAGCTTTTTTCTAAATTAAGAAAAGCCGGATTGGTCTCGAGTATTCGTGGACCAGGTGGTGGCTACAGACTTGGCTTAGAGCCAACAGCCATTTCTATCGGCACGATTATTGGTGCCGTCGACGAATCTGTCGATGCGACCAAATGTCAAGGCAAAGGTGATTGCCAAGGCGGTGTTCGTTGCTTAACTCACACATTGTGGAGAGACTTAAGCTCGCGCATCAGCGACTTCTTAGACAACATTACGCTTGGTGAGCTAATGGTGGATAACGAAGTATTAGAACTTTCAGACCGACAAGATGTAGACTTGGCGGTAAACCACGGACTTGGTCAAAAGGCGTCTGCCGCGACCATTGGCGTAAACATGCGTTCGTAACGAAACAGTTTTTGACGGAGTATTAAATGAAACTGCCGATTTATTTAGATTATTCAGCGACTTGCCCAGTTGATCCTCGTGTTGCTGAAAAAATGGTTCAGTTCATGACTATGGACGGCACCTTTGGTAACCCTGCGTCACGCTCTCACCGATATGGTTGGCAGGCGGAAGAAGCGGTTGATACCGCTCGTGAGCAGATTGCCGATCTTATTAATGCCGATCCACGCGAGATTGTGTTTACGTCTGGTGCTACTGAATCCGATAACTTGGCCATTAAGGGTGCTGCACACTTTTACGGTAAAAAAGGTAAGCATGTCATTACCAGCAAAACTGAGCATAAAGCCGTGCTTGACCCATGTCGTCAGCTTGAGCGTGAAGGATACGAAGTTACGTATTTAGAGCCTGAAACAAACGGCTTGATCGATCTGCAAAAACTACAAGACGCGATGCGTGAAGATACGATCTTAGTGTCAATCATGCATGTGAATAACGAAATTGGTGTGGTTCAAGACATTGCTGCTATGGGCGAAGTGTGTCGTGACCGCAAGATCATTTTTCATGTTGATGCTGCTCAATCTGCAGGTAAATTGCCGATTGATGTCCAAGAAATGAAAGTCGACTTGATTTCATTCTCTGCTCATAAAATTTACGGCCCGAAAGGCATTGGCGCACTTTACGTACGACGCAAGCCTCGTATTCGCCTAGAAGCACAAATGCACGGCGGTGGTCACGAGCGCGGTTTCCGTTCTGGTACACTTCCAACCCACCAAATTGTGGGCATGGGTGAAGCATTCCGTATCGCAAAAGAAGACATGCAAAAAGATTACGACCATGCGCTAGCATTGCGTAACCGTTTGTGGAAAGGCGTCAACGAGATGGAAGCGGTAACGGTGAACGGTGATTTTGATCAGCGAGTCCCGCACAACTTAAACGTAAGCTTTGCGTTTGTTGAAGGCGAGTCACTGCTTATGTCACTAAAAGATCTCGCGGTATCGTCTGGCTCTGCCTGTACATCTGCCAGTCTTGAGCCGTCGTATGTATTACGTGCTCTAGGTTTAAACGACGAATTGGCACACAGTTCAGTTCGCTTC
Source organism: Vibrio ulleungensis (assembly GCF_016900875.1). GTDB lineage: Bacteria > Pseudomonadota > Gammaproteobacteria > Enterobacterales > Vibrionaceae > Vibrio > Vibrio ulleungensis. Next base: position 28,449 of record NZ_JAFEUM010000013.1, on the reverse strand, counting down.
TCATTTGGTCGTTTCACCACGGAAGAAGAAATAGATTACGCTGTTGAACAAATCAAAACAGCTGTTAACAAATTACGCGACATGTCACCTCTATGGGATATGTATCAAGAGGGAGTTGATCTCGATACGGTTGAGTGGGCGCACCACTAATCCAATCACGTAGATTAACCAGATAGAGGAAGTGAGGAATTAATCATGGCATATAGTGAAAAAGTTTTAGACCACTACGAAAACCCACGCAACGTTGGTTCATTCGATAAGGAAGACCCAAATGTGGGCAGTGGCATGGTGGGTGCACCCGCTTGTGGCGACGTAATGAAGCTGCAAATTAAAGTGACACCAGAAGGCATCATTGAAGATGCAAAATTTAAGACCTATGGTTGTGGTTCTGCTATCGCATCGAGCTCTCTAGTCACTGAGTGGGTGAAAGGCAAGTCCGTAGACGAAGCTGCCGCAATTAAGAATGCTGAAATTGCAGAAGAACTTGAGCTTCCTCCGGTAAAAGTTCACTGTTCAATTCTTGCAGAAGACGCTATTAAAGCCGCTGTTGCGGATTACAAAAAGAAACACGATTAATCAATCCAAGTGGCTACCTCATAGTGAGGTAGCACCTTTTAGAAACATAATACAGGTTGAAGTATGGCCATTACACTTTCACAAGCAGCAGCAACTCGCGTCAAAGCCTTTTTAGAAAACCGCGGTAAAGGCGTAGGATTGCGTCTTGGCGTTAAAACCACAGGTTGCTCGGGGATGGCTTACGTTCTGGAATTTGTTGATGATCTCAATGAAGAAGACTCCGTTTTTGAAGACCAAGGTATTCGCGTAATCATTGACGCTAAAAGCCTAGTGTACTTAGACGGAACAGAGCTGGATTATGTGAAAGAAGGACTCAATGAAGGTTTCGAATTTAACAACCCCAATGCGAAAAGCGAATGCGGTTGTGGCGAAAGCTTTAACGTTTAGGTTGGCTTGACCACCTCGATCTAACTTTGGATGTTGTTGTATCGATGAATCATTTTGAACTCTTTGGGCTACCGCTTCAGTTTCAACTGGATGGTAGCCTTCTTTCTTCTAGCTTCCGTGACTTGCAGCGCCAATTTCACCCAGATAACTTTGCGTCTCAAGGTGATAGTGAGCAGTTAAAGGCCGTGCAAAAAGCATCGCAAATTAACGATGCTTACCGGATACTAAAATCCCCGATTTTACGCGCAGAATATATGCTCTCGTTGCACGGTGTGGATATTCGTGGGGAGCAGCAAACTTTGCAAGACCCGATGTTCTTGATGGAGCAAATGGAACTACGAGAAGAGCTAGAATCTATTGCAGAAGGACCCGAGCCAGAAGACGGCTTATTTGACTTTGACGCCAAGGTGCGGAAAATGCATAAAAGCGCGTTAAACACCGTGCAAGACCTACTTGAGCAATCTGCTTGGGATGAGGCTGCCGATGGTGTTCGCAAGCTTAAGTTTATCGAAAAATTAGCAAATGAAGTGGAACGCGTCGAAGAGAGTCTACTCGATTAACGACCTCCATTTCGGTATTTAACACTAGGATAGTCATGCCTTTACTTCAAATTGCCGAACCAGGACAAAGCTCGGCGCCACACCAACATAAGCTTGCCGCTGGTATTGACCTCGGAACCACAAATTCATTGGTTGCCACCGTACGCAGTGGCGAAGCTAAGCCACTTTTAGACAGTCAAGGCCGTGCCACATTACCATCGGTAGTCCATTATACTCCGACAAGCGTGGAGCTTGGATTTGATGCATTGGCTCATTCCGAAACCGATCCTCAAAACACGGTCGTATCGGTGAAGCGTTTAATGGGGCGCTCTTTGAGCGACGTAAGCGAGCGTTATCCAAATCTGCCTTATTCAATGGTCGCAAGTGATAACGGTTTGCCGGTATTGCAAACGTCGGCGGGTGACAAAAACCCGATTCAAGTCTCTGCTGATATTCTTAAAGCATTAGCCAATCGCGCTGAGACAGCTTTAGAGGGGGAGTTGACGGGAGTCGTTATTACCGTGCCGGCTTACTTCGATGATGCTCAACGTGCGGGGACAAAAGATGCTGCCAAATTAGCTGGTCTAACGGTTTTACGCTTGTTGAATGAACCAACTGCAGCCGCTATCGCCTATGGGCTAGATTCAGGTCAAGAGGGCATTATTGCTGTTTATGATCTTGGCGGTGGTACCTTCGATATCTCTATTCTTCGCCTATCTAAAGGGGTGTTTGAAGTGTTAGCGACTGGAGGTGATTCAGCCTTAGGTGGTGACGACTTTGACCATCTATTAGTTGAGCACATTCAGCAGCAAATGGGTAAGCTTAGCTTGAATGCTCATGAACGCCGCGCAGTGACTCACGCTGCGACACAAGCAAAAATAGATTTGTCGAATAATGAGGTTGCTTCTATCTCGGTGTTGGGCTGGGAAGGCCAAATTTCTCGCGAGCAGTTTGACGATATCATTCGCCCACTAATTAAAAAGACGTTGCTTGCCAGTCGTAAAACTCTTCGTGATGCACAGGTGGATGGCGACGACGTTATGCAAGTGGTCATGGTGGGTGGGTCAACTCGTACTCCTCTTGTTCGGTCTATGGTGGGTGAGTTTTTTGATAAACAGCCGTTAACCAGCATTAACCCAGATGAAGTTGTCGCCATTGGTGCGGCAATTCAGGCAGACATTCTCGCTGGCAACAAACCCGACTCAGAAATGCTACTGCTCGACGTATTGCCTCTGTCATTGGGCATTGAAACTATGGGTGGCTTGGTAGAGAAAATTATTCCAAGAAACACCACTATCCCAGTGGCTAGAGCGCAAGAATTCACCACCTTTAAGCATGGACAAACCGCGATGACGGTGCACACTGTGCAAGGTGAGCGCGAGATGGTTGACGATTGTCGCTCATTGGCCAAATTTGCCCTCAAAGGTATTCCTCCAATGGCCGCAGGCGCGGCGCATATTCGCGTAACTTATCAAGTGGATGCCGACGGCTTACTGTCGGTGACGGCTATGGAAAAGAGCACCGGAGTGCAAGCTGAGATTCAAGTGAAACCGTCATACGGACTCAGCGATGACGAAGTGGCTCGAATGCTTAAAGAGTCAATGAGTCACGCACAACAAGACATGCAAGCCAGAGCTCTGGCTGAGCAGCGCGTAGAAGCTGACCGTGTTATTGAAGACCTACTTGCGGCCATGTCGCAAGATGGGGATGAACTGCTTACCGACGAAGAGCGCGACACGTTAATTAAGTCCATTGAGGCGCTTATTGAACTGCGTAACGGTCAGGATACTAGCGCCATCGAAACAGGCATCAAGCAAACCGATAAAGCCAGCCAAGAGTTTGCATCACGCCGAATGGACAAATCGATTCGTCAGGCCTTAGCGGGCCAGAAAGTCGAAGATATTTAAGTTTTAGGGAACGTTTTAACATGCCGAAGATTATAGTTTTACCTCATGATGATTTGTGCCCAGAAGGTGCAGTACTAGAAGCCAATAGTGGCGAAACCGTCCTCGACGTAGCCTTAAAAAATGGCATTGGCATTGAGCACGCATGTGAAAAATCATGCGCGTGTACAACGTGCCATATTGTGGTTCGTGAAGGGTTTGACTCATTGGATGAAAGCGATGAGTTGGAAGATGACATGCTGGATAAAGCTTGGGGCCTTGAACCTGAGTCGCGACTTGGCTGTCAAGCTAAGGTGACCGACGAGGATCTTGTAGTAGAAATTCCAAAGTACACGCTTAACCACGCGTCAGAAGATCATTAATGCTTCAGAGTATCATGAGCACTCTGTAGCAAGAGCGTTTCAAGATTAATGGACTATATTGAGGAGCGACCATGAGTTTAAAGTGGATAGATACCCGCGATATTGCGATTGAGTTGGTGGATAAGTTTCCGGACTTAGAGCCAACCACGGTTCGTTTTACTGACTTGCACCAATGGGTAATGGAGTTGGAGGAGTTTGATGATGATCCCAACCATTCTAATGAAAAAATACTAGAAGCCATTGTTATGTGCTGGTTAGATGAACGAGACTAGCGTTAAATAATGTAACTTAGTTAACAAAAATCAAGAAAAAGCGAGGCGCAGGCCTCGCTTTTTATATTTCTGACACCATATCTAGGCATAATAGCCGACCTAATTTGGCTAAATACATCTGAATAAAGCGCCGATGCAAGAGCGCTAACAAGGAGACTCCATGTCATCACTGATGAACATTACACTGACTAATCAAAGCGCGGGCCCACAATGGGGCGATAACGCGATACTTTCGTTCAATGATCAAGGTGCATCAATTCACCTTAATGACTCTCACGACTTAGGTGCGATTCAAAAAGCTGCCCGAAAACTGGATGGGCAAGGTATCCGCGAGCTTCATTTACAAGGTGAAAGTTGGGATCTAGAAGAAGTATGGGCGTTTTATCAAGGCTATCGTAATCCAAAAAAACACGGCAAAGTTTCTTGGGACACTCTATCTGATGATGCGCAAGCAGAGCTTGAAGCTCGAATTAAAGCATCAGACTGGACTCGAGATATCATCAATAAAACAGGTGAAGAGGTTGCACCACGCCAGTTAGCAACTATGGCGGCGGAATTTATTAAGTCGTTATCACCAGAGCATGTTAAGTACAAAATTGTCAAAGACAAAGATCTTCTTACCGAAGGCTGGGAAGGGATTTATGCAGTCGGTCGAGGTTCAGACAGAACGTCGGCAATGCTGCAACTGGATTACAACCCTACTGGTGACGAAAACGCACCGGTATTTGCCTGTCTAGTAGGTAAAGGGATCACTTTTGATTCAGGCGGTTACAGTTTAAAACCTTCTAACTTTATGACGTCGATGAAAGCCGATATGGGCGGAGCCGCAACGGCGACCGGTGGTATGGCGTTGTCTATCATGCGTGGTTTAAATAAACGCGTAAAACTGATCCTATGTTGTGCAGAGAACATGGTTTCTGGACGTGCTTTGAAGCTGGGTGATGTGATCACCTATAAAAACGGTAAAACAGTCGAGATCATGAATACCGATGCCGAAGGTCGCTTAGTATTGGCCGATGGCCTAATGTACGCTTCTGCTCAAGACCCTGAGTTTATTGTTGATTGTGCGACCCTAACAGGTGCAGCTAAAAACGCTCTGGGTAACGATTATCATGCGCTTATGTCTTTCGACGATGCGCTTGCTGAAGTGGCACTAAAGAGTGCCAATGATGAAAAAGAAGGTATGTGGCGTCTGCCATTGGCCGACTTCCATCGTGGTATGTTGCCTTCAAACTTTGCCGATTTGTCCAACATCGGCAGCGGTGATTACTCACCGGGTGCAAGTACCGCAGCAGCGTTTTTGTCTTACTTTGTCGACGACTATAAAAACAATTGGATGCATGTTGACTGCGCGGCCACGTACCGTAAGTCTTCGACCGATAAATGGTCTGCCGGTGCAACGGGTGTCGGCATCCGTACGTTAGCCAATATTTTGCAAACTAAAGCTCAATAGCTTTTATTCTTGATGATCCCTATGCGATTGGTGAGCTGTCGTGCTTAACAGATCAACAATCGCTACATTGAGACTGAACACACTAGGTAATTGTGGTTATCTAGAAATGCCAACAAATTATAAAAAGGAATTGAAATGGCGATTGAAAAAACTTTTTCTATAGTGAAGCCTGACGCGGTAAAACGTAACCTCATTGGAGAAATCTACAACCGTTTTGAGAAAGCGGGTCTGCAGATTGTTGCCTCTAAGATGGTTCACCTTACTGAAGAGCAAGCAAGTGGATTTTACGCTGAGCATGATGGCAAACCCTTCTTTGAGGACTTGAAAGCGTTTATGACGTCTGGCCCAATAATGGTTCAGGTTCTGGAAGGTGAAAATGCAATTACTCGTTACCGTGAGTTGATGGGTAAAACCAACCCAGAAGAAGCCGCGTGTGGAACGATTCGTGCTGACTTTGCACTGAGTATGCGTCATAACTCAGTACACGGCTCGGACAGCCCTGAATCTGCAGCTCGTGAAATTGAGTTTTTCTTTGCTCCATCAGAAATCTGCCCACGTTAATTTCTAGAAAAATGAGCGCTATACTTAAAGGTCAGTCACTTAGGTGACCGGCCTTTTTATGTGGGTATTCTCACCCTTGTTGTCGGTGACCAAACCCTGTACAATTCGCGCCCTATTTAGACTGAGACTGCGATGACAGCAGACTCAACCAATCTCGAGAATGAAAGAGGCAACATGACTCAAGCGAAAGTGAATTTGATGGATCTTGACCGTAATGGACTTCGTCAATACTTTACCGAAGATCTCGGTGAAAAAGCCTTTCGTGCCGAACAGGTGATGAAGTGGATATACCACTACGGTATTGATAACTTCGACGAAATGACCAACCTCAATAAGAAGCTACGCGAAAAGCTAAAGCGTGTGGCAGAGGTAAAAGCACCTGTCGTGTCAGAAGCCCAGCATTCATCGGACGGTACCATCAAATGGGCAATGCGTGTCGGAGACCAAGACGTCGAGACCGTGTACATTCCTGATGAAGACCGAGCGACATTGTGTGTGTCGTCGCAAGTTGGCTGTGCTCTTGAGTGCAAGTTTTGCTCTACCGCTCAGCAAGGGTTTAATCGTAACCTTCGAGTGTCTGAAATTATTGGACAAGTATGGCGCGCGGCAAGAGAGATAGGTCTGCAAAAAGACACTGGCCGACGCCCAATCACCAATGTCGTCATGATGGGCATGGGCGAGCCCCTGCTCAACATGAAAAACCTCATCCCCGCGCTAGAGCTTATGCTAGATGACTTGGGTTTTGGGTTGTCAAAGCGTCGAGTAACAGTATCCACATCGGGTGTTGTGTCTGGTTTGGATCAGATGACTGGCACCATTGATGTTGCGTTAGCCATTTCTTTGCACGCTCCAACAGATGAGTTGCGCAGTGAAATCATGCCAATTAACGACCGTTGGAACATTCAAGACTTTTTAGGCTCGGTACGTCGATATATTGAATCGTCTAATGCAAACCGAGGCAAGGTCACGGTCGAATATATCTTGTTGGATCATGTCAATGACGACATGGAACATGCAAGGCAGCTCGCAGACTTGCTAAAAGATACCCCAGCCAAAGTCAATTTGATTCCATTTAACCCTTATCCTGGTTCACCTTATAAGAAGCCAAGTAATTCGCGCATCGACCGTTTTATGAAAACATTGATGCAGTACGATTTTACGGTAACGGTTCGTAAAACTCGTGGGGATGACATCGATGCAGCCTGTGGTCAACTGGTTGGTGATGTGATCGACCGCACTAAGCGAACAAAACAGTTGAAAAGCGCGGAACCAATTGAAGTTAAGTCTCTCTAAACTCTGAGAGATTCCTAAAAATGAGCTCTGCGTCCAATTTTACGTAGGTAAGCTCAATGTTTAGTAGATTGATAACCATTTTTATTGTCAGTACTTCGATAGGCTGTGTTACAGTGACAGAGCCTGTCGCTGAGGTCGATAATAAAAAAGCTGCGATTTCAAGAATTGAACTAGGTTTCAACTACTTAGAATCTGGTGATAGTGCAAAAGCTAAGCAAAATTTTACCAAAGCTATGCGAGTTGCTCCCGAGTTAGCCGCTAGCCATTTGGCCATTGCCTACTATTATCAAAGCGTCGGCGAGCTGAACAAAACGCATGCAGCCTATCTGCGAGGTATTGCAACGGTTCAGCAACGGGGTGATTTATACAATAATTATGGAGCATTTCTCTGCTCGCAGAGAGAATACGAGCAAGCGCTGCACTATTTTGAGCAAGCAATTGCCCAGCCTGATTACTATCAGACAGCGGCCAGTTATGAAAACGCCGGGTTATGCGCATTACAAGCAGAAGATAAACAACAAGCATTCGAGTTTTTCCAGCGTGCGACTGAACATCAACCGCTGCGCTTTCAAGCCACGTTGCAGTTAGCGAAACTGGAAATAGCACAGGGTGATCGAGCTAATGCTAGGCTTCGATTACATAGGTTTCATCAAAGGTACGGGTACCACGTTAATAGCATTACATTGTTGATAGAACTAGAAAAACAAGCTGACAATTGGAGTATGGTGGATGAATATCAGCACCTTCTCGAGCGACAACTACCCGTATCGCAGTAATATCAAAACAGATAATTCATGAACGAACAGAGTCAACTGCACGATAACGCAGAACAGCAAACAGAACAGTCTCAAACTCCTCCGATTGAGTTGGCGGGTGATTTATTGCGAAAGCAACGTCTTGCGCTTGGCATGAGCCAAAAACAGGTTGCCGATAGACTTAGATTACGTGAAACCACCATCGACGCGATCGATAAAAATGAATTCGATCTCGGGCAAGTCGACACCTTTGTTAAAGGGTACTTACGCTCTTATGCAAAAATTGTCGGCCTCAAAGAGCACGATGTGCTTGCCGCTTACGAACAGCACAATCCAAGTGCTGCGGGCGACTCCGCCTTGCAAAGCTTCTCCAGAAAAACCAAGAACGAAAAGCACGACAATAACTTGATGCGATTGACTTATGTGATCGTGATTATCTTAATTGGTATATCTTCACTGTGGTGGTGGCAAAGCCAGCAAAACAACGGTGTAGAGATAGACGCGCCGCAAGAAATTGTCAACGAACAAAGTGACCCAGCTCTAGAGACTGAACCGGTTGTTGAAATTATAGCACCAGCTTCTAATGAACCCGCTTCACCGAGTATCGACCGTGATGCCCAGCAGCGTGAAGCCAGCGTCATTGAACAAGACACTCAACCAGAGTCAGTCACCGAACAATCAGAGCCAGAAGCAGAAGTTGCAGAAGCACCGGTTGAGATCGTTGAAGACGTTGTTGCTCAAACTGAGAGCCCAGAGCCACAAGCGCCTGTTGAAGTCTCATCGAGTGAGCTCTTTATGACATTTACGGCGGACTGCTGGATCCAAGTAAAAGATGCCACAGGTAAAGTGCTCTCTACCGGGGTTAAAAAAGCAGGCAACAGTTTCTCATTAGATGGAGAAAAACCTTACAGCATTATTTTAGGTGCTCCAGAAGGTGTGGAAATGCGATTAGCAAGTGAACCTGTCGACCTTTCTGGGTATACTGCCGGTAAAGTAGCCCGATTTACATTACCTTAACGATATGCAATACGAATCTCCTATAAAACGTCGCCCATCGACTCGAATTTACGTGGGCGATGTGCCTATTGGTGACGGTGCTCCAATTGCCGTTCAATCAATGACAAATACACGCACCACGGATGTAGACGCAACCGTGGCTCAAATACGCTCGTTGGAGAAAGTAGGAGCAGACATTGTTCGTGTCTCCGTGCCAACGATGGAAGCGGCCGAAGCATTCAGACAGATCAAACAGCAAGTCGCTGTCCCGTTAGTGGCCGATATCCACTTTGACTATCGCATTGCGTTAAAAGTGGCAGAGTATGGCGTAGATTGCCTACGTATTAATCCGGGTAACATCGGTAACGAAGCCCGCATACGCTCGGTTGTAGATTGCGCTCGTGATAAAAACATCCCAATCCGTATTGGTGTTAATGGTGGATCGTTAGAAAAAGACCTTCAACTTAAATATGGCGAGCCTACTCCCGAAGCGTTGGTTGAGTCTGCAATGCGCCATGTCGACATTTTAGACAGGCTAAACTTCGATCAGTTTAAGATCAGTGTAAAAGCGTCTGATGTGTTTCTTGCTGTCGATTCGTATCGTTTATTGGCTCAAAAAATTGACCAACCTTTGCATTTGGGGATCACCGAAGCCGGTGGCGCTCGAGCAGGTGCAGTGAAATCGTCGGTTGGGCTAGGTATGTTGCTGGCAGAGGGGATTGGCGACACATTGCGTATTTCTCTTGCCGCAGACCCTGTCGAAGAGATCAAAGTTGGTTTTGATATTCTAAAATCTCTTAGAATTCGCTCACGCGGGATTAACTTCATTGCGTGCCCGAGCTGTTCTCGACAAGAGTTCGATGTGATCGGCACTGTGAATGCTCTTGAGGAGCGTCTGGAAGACATCATCACACCATTGGACGTGTCCATAATAGGGTGTGTGGTCAACGGTCCAGGTGAAGCGGAAGTGTCTCACCTAGGATTAGCAGGAAGCCATCGCAAAAGTGCATTTTACGAAGACGGTAAGCGTCAAAAAGAGCGCTTTGACAATGACAGTTTAGTTGATCAGTTAGAAGCAAAAATTCGCGCAAAAGCTGCGCAAATGGACGAGAGTAATCGCATCGACGTTAATCTCGTTGATACACAGTAATTGGACAGTAAAGTGGCTAAAACTATACAAGCAATTAGAGGCATGAACGACTGCCTCCCGACACAGTCTCCACTGTGGCAAAAAGTAGAAAATGCAGTTAAAAACACGGTAAGTGCTTACGGCTATAGTGAAGTGCGCATGCCGATAGTGGAACAAACGCATCTGTTTAGTCGTGCGATCGGTGAAGTCACCGACGTGGTCGAAAAAGAGATGTACACCTTTGAAGATCGAAATGGCGATAGCCTAACGCTTCGTCCAGAAGGGACAGCTGGGTGTGTTCGCGCTGGAATTGAAAACGGTTTGCTTTATAACCAAGAGCAGCGTTTATGGTATATGGGTCCAATGTTCCGTCACGAGCGTCCTCAAAAAGGTCGCTACCGCCAGTTCCATCAGTGTGGTGTTGAAGCCTTTGGTCTTAATGGTCCCGATGTTGATGCCGAACTGATTATGCTGACGGCGAGATTGTGGCGTGAGCTAGGCATCGCTGATCATGTCCGTTTGGAGTTGAACTCGATCGGCTCATTAGAGGCTCGCCAGCAATACCGTGAAGCGTTAGTTACGTTTCTCGAGCAACACATCGATATCCTCGATGACGATTGTAAGCGACGTATGCATACCAACCCATTGCGTGTGTTGGACACTAAAAATCGCGACATTCAAGCGATACTGGTTGATGCCCCACAACTGTCAGACTATTTAGACCAAGATTCAAAAGAGCACTTTGCTGGATTGTGTGAGTTGCTTGATGCCGCAGGTATTGACTATCAAGTTAACCAACGTCTAGTGCGCGGGCTTGATTATTACAACCGAACGGTTTTCGAATGGATCACCGATAGCTTAGGTGCTCAAGGAACTGTATGTGGTGGTGGTCGCTACGATGGTTTGGTTGAGCAGCTCGGTGGAAAACCTACTCCAGCGGTTGGTTTTGCTATGGGGCTAGAGCGTCTAGTTCTTATGCTCGAAACGCTTGAACTTACCGAAGTAAGACGTAGTGTTGACGTGTATATGGTGACCGCAGGCGAAGGAACTCTAATGGTGGGTATGAAACTTGCCGAGTCATTGCGCGAAGCCTTGCCTGGTATTCGTATCATGAGTCACTTTGGTGGCGGTGGCTTTAAGAAGCAATTTAAACGCGCTGACAAAGTAGGTGCTGTAGTTGCACTTGTGCTTGGCGAAAATGAAGTCGCGGAAGGCACGGTTGTACTCAAAGACCTTAAAGGTGGCGAACAACACAGCATTGCAACAGCAGACGTTGCACATGCACTCAAGGATTTAATTTAAGAGGTTACGATCGTGGAAATTTACGACGATGAAGAGCAACAAGTAGAAGCCATTAAAAATTGGTGGCAAGAAAATGGTAAAGCGATCGTTGTGGGCGCAGTTGTTGGTTTAGGTGGCCTGTTTGGCTGGCGCTATTACCAAGACAGTGTCCTTGAAGCGCAAGAAGCTCTGTCACAACAATACAACACCATCAGCGATGCTTTCGCGATGCAAAGTGCATCAGCTAATGAAGACGCACTGGCGTTTATCGAAGCCAACAAAGGCGAAGAATACGCCGTTCTTGCATCAATGCAGTTGGCGAAAAGCTACGTTGCAGCCGGTGAACTAGAGCAAGGTTTAGCTCAATTGGAGCTTGCACAATCATCGACAAAAGACGCAGCACTTAAAACCGTGCTAACCGTTCGTAAAGCGCGCGTAATGGCAGAGCTTGAGCAGTTTGACGGTGCGCTAGAGCAATTGGCAACAGTGACATCTTCAGGTTGGCAAGGCCGAGTTGCCGAAGCTAAAGGAGACATTCTTCTTCGTCAGGGGAATAAAGAAGCGGCAAAAACCGCGTACCTTGAAGCTCAGCAATCTGTTGATGCTAGCCAGCTGATTCAACTCAAACTGGATGATTTGGCTCAATAAGGGCGGCTGAATGCGTAAACCAATAACAAAATTATTGTGGGCGGCAGCACTTGTAACAGGTTTAGCGGCTTGTTCGAGTGAAGAAGACACGGTGATCATGGCGCCACTACCTGTGGTCCAAAGTGAGTTCACACCAGCGACCAACTGGACCTCGACCGTACGCGGTGGTGTAGGGCACTTTTTTAGTGAACTATCACCGGTCTACGCGTACGACACCCTATTTGTGGCCAGTCGCGACGGTATGGTGCGAGCACTAGAGCCTGAAACTGGTAAAGAAATTTGGTCTCAGAATCTTCAGCAAGACACGCCTGCAAGACTGTCTGGTGGTATCCACGCAGCTTACAGACAGCTTTTTATCGGCTCAGAAAATGGCGAGCTGATCTCTTTGGACGTAGAGTCTGGTGAGATCAAATGGCGCGCACCAGTACAAGGTGAGGTGCTATCTGAGTCGGCAACCGATTCTAACTTAGTATTGACGCATACTAGCCGTGGTATTTTAGTTGCTCATAAAGAGGAAACCGGAGAAGAGGTCTGGTCGATCAGTACTGAAGTGCCTGCATTAACGCTGCGCGGAACCAGCTCTCCCGTGACCGCATCTGGTGGTGTATTTTGGGGAACGGCAAACGGTCGTTTGGCAGCCGCAATTATCGATCGCGGTCAGCTGATTTGGCAACAACCTATCGCGACGCCAAAAGGTGCGACTGAAATTGATCGCCTAGTGGATGTGGATGCAAGCCCTCTAATTCTGGGTACAAACCTCTATACCGTTGGATTTAATGGTCAGCTAGTGGCGATTGATCTTCGTTCTGGTAGTCCCGCTTGGAAGCGTAACTACTCTTCCGCGATGGACATCACCAGTGATGGCCGCACATTATACTTGATTACCGACCGCGACCACGTGGTTGCTGTTGATGCTCGTAGTGGTACAGAATTGTGGAGCAATTTACAACTTGAAAATAGACTGCTCACCGCGCCAAAACTGATCGATGACATGGTTGTTGTTGGTGATAGTGAAGGCTATTTGCACTGGTTAGATCGTCGCAGCGGTAATTTTGTTTCACAACAACTGGTTGATGAAAGTGGCTTTGCTGTTGGCCCTGTTGAGTTAGACGACGGATTTGTCATTCAGACTCGACAAGGCAGCGTAATTAAGTATTCGCTTAACGACGAATAGGTTAAGTTACACGTAAAAGAGTGATATAATTCACATTCGGCTCCATGCTGGCGACAGTTGGAGCCGTTTTGCTGTTTATAGCAGTCACTAAAAATGGCGTCTATGCTGAATACTACCGACCTAAACGATTGGACGTTGTTGATTGGTGGTGTCTTCGTAGGTGCGTTTTCTGAAACAATATCGTCGAGAAGACGACACGTAAGTGGCGAAGCCATTTACTTAGTTATTGAATTTTGAGGTCATTATGGTTCCTGTAGTTGCTTTAGTTGGACGTCCTAATGTGGGTAAATCCACCCTATTTAATCGCCTAACTCGCACTCGAGATGCGTTGGTTGCTGATTTCCCTGGTTTAACACGTGATCGTAAGTACGGTCAGGCAAAACTGGGTGAGCACGATTTTATTGTGATCGATACAGGCGGTATCGACGGCACTGAAGAGGGCGTAGAAACCAAAATGGCCGAGCAATCGCTAGCGGCGATTGAAGAAGCGGATGTTGTGCTGTTTATGGTTGATGGCCGTGCTGGCCTCACCGTTGCTGACGAAGCGATAGCCCAGCACCTTCGAGTCATAGAAAAGCCAGCTATGCTGGTGGTTAATAAAGTTGATGGTGTTGATGCTGACGCCGCCAGTGCAGAGTTTTGGCAGCTTGGGATGGAGTCTATGTATCAGATCGCAGCAGCTCATGGCCGTGGTGTAGCATCATTGATTGATAAAGCTTTAAATCCATTTGCAGAAGAGCTAAAGAGCCAGCAAATTGAAGACCTAACTGGTGAAGAAGCGCCAGAAGAGGAAAAGCTGGAGTACACCGAAGAAGAAGCAGAAGCAGAGTACAAGCGCCTGCAAGACCAGCCGATTAAACTGGCGATCATTGGCCGCCCTAACGTGGGTAAATCAACGCTGACCAATCGCATTTTAGGTGAAGAGCGTGTGGTTGTGTATGACATGCCTGGAACCACGCGGGACTCTATCTATATCCCGATGGAGCGTGATGAGCGTGAATATGTGCTTATCGATACAGCGGGTGTTCGCCGTCGTAAGCGTATTAACGAAACTGTTGAGAAGTTTTCGGTTGTTAAAACTCTTAAAGCAATAGAAGACGCTAACGTAGTGTTGGTTGTTATTGACGCAAGAGAAAATATTTCGGATCAAGATTTAAGCTTACTTGGCTTTGCGCTAAATGCTGGGCGTTCTATTGTAATTGCCGTCAATAAATGGGACGGATTGGATACTGACGTAAAAGAAGGCGTAAAAAAAGAGCTAGACCGACGTTTAGGCTTTGTCGATTTTGCTCGCATTCACTTTATTTCAGCCCTACATGGTACAGGTGTTGGTCACTTGTTTGAGTCGGTTCAAGAAGCGTATAAATCTGCAACGACGCGTGTCGGTACTTCTGTGCTGACTCGTATCATGAAAATGGCGACAGAAGATCACCAGCCGCCATTGGTTCGTGGACGACGTGTTAAGCTAAAATATGCACACGCAGGTGGGTACAATCCACCTATCGTGGTGATTCACGGTAACCAAGTGAATGAACTGCCAGCGTCGTACAAGCGTTACTTAATGAATTACTATCGTCGTAGTTTGGAAATTATGGGAACACCCATCCGCATTCAATTCCAAAACAGCGAAAACCCATTTGAGGGTAAAAGCAATAAAATGACCTTGTCACAGGAGCGCAAGCGCAAGCGACTGATGACAATGATCAAAGGAAAGAACAAACGCTAGTCACTTCAATGACCAAGAATGTCTTAAGCCTCGGTATTTTACCGAGGCTTTTTTTTGAGGTTTATGCAGCCAAACACATAGGAAAATAAGGACTTATAGATTGAGCTCAAGTTGGCATATGACATCGTCAATGGCGAAAGAATTTTGATACACTAAATAGACAATGAGCAGAGAAACGCACTGCGATCGCAATAAGATCGTTTTGGTTTATTCTGTGAATATGTAATATTAGAATCCTAATAGATTTTTATACTACCTGAAATCGAAATGCAGGATATGTAACTTATGCTTTCGGTATGTGGTTATATAAATGTTCTTTTTAGGGTAGATCGCTGATCAGATGCCTATAAGCCTAAGATCAGTAAGTTGATCCTTAACAATGCTTATGCAACAAAAGATCTGTTTTAATAGTACAAACAGTAAACGCTTAAAAAGGTTCTAGGAAATAGTATGACAGATAATCTCTGCCCTAAATGTGACAAAGAGTTGAGTTGGAATGGTCGCTACGAATGTGAGAGTTGCAATGCGGCGTATCTAAAAGTGGGCTACTGCCCAAAGTGTGAGTCAGAACTAGAAAAGCTCCAAGCGTGCGGTGCAGCAAATTACTTTTGCAATAGCTGCAATGAATTGCAATCGAAGTCTAAGGTTCGATTTGAGTTCAAACCAATCAGTTAAAGTGGTTTGCTATCAATCACCGTTGAAGTGATCTCTCCACTCGACAGTCGAGTAGTTAATGTATCGCCTTGTTTGACGACGGTACTATCCACGACGACTGAGCCATCGCTTTTATGAGTTATAGAATAGCCGCGTTTTAGAGTAGACAGAGGACTGACGGTATCAAGTTTTTCCATCTGCATGGCAAGTTGATGCTGCTTTTCTAGCAGAGTGCGTTTGGCTAAGTTGTTTAGCTTATCACTCAAATGAGACACTTTTTGGCTTTGGATATCAATCCGCCTTTTGGGGCTTGCCATATGTAGTTGATGGCCACTCTGGATCAGGTGTTTTGTCTGCGCATTGAAGTAGTGGCGCATCGCTTGCTCTATTCTAGACTGATAATCATCTAATCTTTGAGCTTGTCTCTCTAATCGATATTGAGGGTGAGCTTTATCCAGTTTGTGCTGTAAGTGCACGAATGTTTGATGCTGCTTGCTTAACTGTCCGCTCATAGCGCGTTTAAGCGCTGCAACCAAATTCAGCACTTGGCTGGCTTTATGACTTTGATCTTGACTGACCAACTCTGCGGCAGCGGAAGGTGTTGGTGCTCTTAAGTCGGCCACAAAATCACAAATGGTGACATCGACTTCATGGCCAACAGCACTAATAATCGGGATCTGACTCGCCGCAACGGTTCTCGCTACTATTTCGTTGTTAAAACACCATAGGTCTTCTAGCGAACCTCCGCCACGACCAACGATCAGTACGTCGCACTCTTGGCGATCGTTTGCACGGCCAATAGCCTGAGCAATAGATAGTGACGCTTCTTCACCCTGCACCATAGTTGGGTAAATAATGACATTCAAACTAGGATCGCGTCGCTTTAGGACATCGAGCACATCGTGTAGAGCCGCCCCAGTCTTTGACGTGATCACACCAACTGTTTTCGGATGTTCAGGTATTGGGAGCTTGCTTTGCTGAGAAAAGAGTCCTTCAGCCGCTAACTTCATCTTCAAAGCGTCAAACTGCTGTTGCAGTTGTCCGTCACCTTCTGGCTGCATCGAGTCAGCAATAAGTTGATAGTCACCGCGAGGTTCATACAGTGAAAGACGTGCTTTGACTAAAACTTGCTTACCGTTTTCTGGACGAAAATTGACGCGTCGGTTGTTACCGCGAAACATCGCACACTTTACTTGAGCGCGAGAGTCTTTAAGCGTGAAATACCAATGCCCAGACACTGGGGCAGAAAAGTTGGAAATTTCACCCACTAACCAGATAACACCCATTTCATTTTCCAGTAATAGACGCACCTCAGAGTTGAGGCGAGAAACAGTATAAATATTGGGGTTGTTAGTAGAAAGCACGATAAGGCTGACTCAAATCACGAAGACGTGGGTGTAGGAATTAGCGGCAATATAATACATATCAAGGGTAGAAAGGCAAATTTTTATTACAAAAATGTGTGGCCAACCGTTTGCGTAGTGCGTATAATCCGTCTGCAATATCAAATCCAAATCCGATTATGGCGCCGCAATTTCGCTGCTAATTGATTTGGATTTACTGTTTTTTAAACCACTTGTTGTGAGATATTGCAAATGCTAAGAATTGCCAAAGAAGCGCTGACGTTCGATGATGTCCTACTCGTACCAGCTCACTCCACTGTTCTCCCAAACACGGCTGATCTTCGTACTCGATTGACGAAGAACATCACGTTGAATATTCCTATGATTTCCGCCTCTATGGATACGGTAACTGAAGCTCGCCTTGCGATTGCTTTGGCCCAAGAAGGTGGTATCGGCTTCATCCATAAAAACATGTCTATCGAGCAACAAGCCGAGATGGTTCGCCAGGTTAAGATTTTTGAGGCTGGCATCGTGTCACACCCAGTGACCGTTAAACCAGAACAATCTATTGCTGAGGTGCTGGAATTGACCCGCATCCACGGCTTTGGTGGCTTCCCTGTAGTGACCGACAATAACCTGTTGGTGGGTATTATTACTGGTCGTGACGTTCGCTTTGTAACAGACTTGTCGAAGAAAGTTGAAGCGGTAATGACGCCTAAAGATAAGCTTGCGTCAGTGACCGAAGGTGCATCTCGTGAAGAAGTAGAAGAGAAAATGCACAGTGCTCGCGTTGAAAAAGTATTGGTCGTCAATGATCAATTCGAACTGCGCGGCATGATCACCGCAAAAGACTTCCATAAAGCGGAACGTAAACCTAACGCATGTAAAGACGAACGTGGCCGCTTGCGCGTTGGTGCAGCAGTTGGTGCTGGTGCTGGTAACGAAGAACGTGTTGCTGCTCTCGTTGAAGCGGGTGTTGATGTACTGCTGATTGACTCATCACATGGTCACTCCGAAGGTGTATTGCAACGTATCCGTGAAACTCGCGCAGCGCATCCTGATCTCGACATCATTGGTGGTAACGTGGCGACAGGCGCTGGTGCACAAGCGTTGATTGACGCAGGTGTCAGTGCGGTAAAAGTCGGTATTGGCCCAGGTTCAATTTGTACAACGCGTATCGTTACCGGTGTTGGTGTTCCACAAGTTACGGCTATTGGTGATGCAGTAGAAGTTGCCGATAAACACGGTATTCCAGTGATTGCCGATGGTGGTATTCGTTTCTCTGGTGATATTTGTAAAGCTATCGTAGCTGGCGCTTCTTGTGTCATGGTGGGTTCAATGTTCGCAGGCACAGAAGAAGCACCTGGTGAGATCATTTTGTATCAAGGTCGTTCTTACAAGTCTTACCGTGGAATGGGCTCTTTAGGCGCAATGTCTCAAGGTTCATCTGACCGTTACTTCCAAACCGATAATGCTGCAGACAAATTGGTTCCAGAAGGCATCGAAGGTCGAATCGCCTATAAAGGCAAATTGAAAGAGATCGTTCACCAGCAAATGGGCGGCCTGCGCTCAAGCATGGGGCTGACAGGCTCTGCAACCATTGAAGTGATGCGCACAACCGCTGAGTTTGTTCGTATTTCTGGTGCTGGTATGAAAGAGTCGCATGTTCATGACGTGCAAATCACCAAAGAAGCTCCAAACTACCGTTTGGGCTAATGAATAACTTGCGAGCACTTGGCGGTGCTCGCACTGTTTCCGGTTAAAGTGATGCTCACTTTGACTACCCTAATTATTTAAAGTTTTGGTTCTAAGGAATGGAGCCGACCACCTAATATTTGAGACTATTTCTAATGACAAAGAATATCCACGATCAACGTATCCTTATTTTGGACTTCGGTTCACAATACACGCAGCTTATCGCACGTCGCATCCGAGAAATTGGTGTTTACTGTGAACTTTGGAGCTGGGATGTTGATGAACAAGACATCAAAGAGTTTGCTCCTAACGGCATTATTTTATCTGGTGGTCCAGAGAGTGTTACAGAGAATGACTCTCCGCGAGCTCCTCAATATGTATTTGAAGCGGGTGTTCCAGTTCTTGGTGTTTGTTACGGCATGCAGACAATGTCTGAGCAACTTGGTGGTAAGGTTTCGGGCTCAAATGAGCGTGAATTTGGTTATGCTCAAGTTGAAGTTGTGGAAAACTGTGAACTGTTCAAAAACATCGAAGATGCAATTGCAGAGGACGGCAATGCACTCCTAGATGTGTGGATGAGCCATGGTGATAAGGTTGTCGAAATCCCATCGAACTTCACTAAAATTGCTCAAACTGATACTTGTCCGTTTGCCGCAATGGCCAATGAAGAGAAGAATTTCTATGGTGTTCAGTTCCACCCCGAGGTGACGCATACTCGCCAAGGGCAACGTATGCTAGAGAACTTTGCTCTAAATATTTGTGGTTGTGAAAAACTGTGGACTTCGCAAAGCATTATCGACGACGCGATTGCTCGCATTAAAGAGCAAGTGGGTGATGATGAAGTGATTCTTGGTTTGTCTGGTGGCGTAGACTCTTCGGTAGTGGCCATGCTGGTTCACCGAGCGATCGGCGACCGACTCACTTGTGTGTTTGTTGACAATGGGCTACTCCGATTAAACGAAGCTGACCAAGTCCTAGAAATGTTTGGCGACCACTTTGGATTAAACATTGTTCACGTTGACGCAGAAGAGCGCTTTTTGAATGCTCTTGAAGGTCAATCGGATCCAGAGCAAAAACGCAAAACCATTGGCCATGTGTTCATCGATGTGTTTGACGAAGAGTCGAAGAAACTAGCCAATGCCCGTTGGTTAGCACAAGGTACGATCTACCCAGATGTCATCGAATCTGCCGCCTCAAAAACAGGCAAAGCTCACGTCATTAAGTCTCACCATAACGTTGGTGGTTTGCCTGACGATATGGAAATGGGGTTAGTGGAACCGCTGCGCGAACTGTTTAAAGATGAAGTCCGTAAAATTGGCCTTGAGCTTGGCCTTCCATACAACATGCTTTACCGCCATCCGTTCCCAGGACCAGGTCTTGGTGTTCGCGTATTGGGTGAAGTTAAGAAAGAGTACTGCGATCTATTACGCCGCGCTGATGCTATCTTCATTGAAGAACTGCATGCAGCGGATCTGTACAATAAAGTGTCTCAAGCCTTTACGGTATTCTTACCAGTTCGCTCTGTAGGAGTAATGGGCGATGGCCGCAAATACGATTGGGTTGTGTCGTTACGCGCCGTTGAAACTATTGACTTTATGACTGCGCACTGGGCACACCTTCCATACGATTTCCTAGGAAAAGTATCCAATCGCATTATCAATGAGATCGACGGTATCTCTCGCGTGGTTTACGATATTTCTGGTAAGCCACCGGCTACCATCGAGTGGGAATAGTAGACTTACTAGAATAACAAAAGGGAGCTCATAGCTCCCTTTTTGCTTAATGCATTGTTTGCAATTACGAATAGCTGGTTCTACGACGATGTCTTAGTGAAGCACCCAAGCCAATTAAGCCAAGACTGAATAGAACAAGAGTTTCAGGCTCTGGCACTGGGATACCGAAGGTTGTGATTTCAATTTCGCTTTCTTCAAATGTAATGGATTCGAGGTAAAAGCGTGTGTCTACTGAAGTTATTTTTGCAAGATCAGTAGAAAGAATATCACCGGTTAATCCATCGAGAGCACCATCAGGACTGTCTTTAAAGTTGTGTGTCAAAGTATCCTCAAGAATAGCGCCATTGAGCAAATCAAACCGAATATTGTTATCGCCGTTCCAATAATCGTCATGCCCATCACTGTTTAAATTACCACCATTAAAAGAGATAGCCGTGACAGTGACGTCAGATGAAAACGCTAACGATAGCCACTCGCCGATTCCGGTATTATCGCCATTGACACCACCGTCAGCACCTATACCAGCATCAACTGGTCTGATATCTTGAACGGTATCCTCGGTGCTACTACCAATAGTTAAGAACTGTCCTGCACCATAGCCATACTTCAAAGTTGTGCCGCTGTAATCTGTGCCGTTAGCCGCATGACCACCGTCAGGTACGACGTAGTCGTAAGCTCCACCGTTCCAATCAAACTGGAATGTGATCGCCTGTGCTTGTCCTGCAATGAACATACATCCTAAAGCTGTAATTAAAGTTGTCTTTAACATAATAAACCCCTTTCGGAACACTGCATTTCCAGTGTTAGCAACCACCCTGGTCACATACTATTCACAATTTGCATAACGCATGCCAGTAAATGAAAGAGTTTTCTTATCAATAGGTTAAAGTGACGGCAATCTTATTAATTCACTAAATGTTTCTTTTATGTAAACAAATTTGACGCTAGCATGACTTAGAGTTGACTGAAATTTGTAGCGGAAAAGAAAGGGTTGAGGATAACTGGTTGATTAATCGTAGTTACTGAAGATGAATAGTCGTTGTCACGAAACTGTAAAGAAACTCGACACTGAACGTGAATGTTGTTCAGTGTCGAGGTAGATAGTATTTATTACTATGCAGTAACTGGTTCGTTAATTATCTGATTTGACGAGATAAAGTCGCTGATGTTTTGCTGTGTCTGTTTTGAGCATAACAGCCCTAGCTTAGTGCGGCGCCACGCTATGTCTTCAAATGTTTGTGCAAATTCATGCTCACGAAGGTAATCAATCTCAACTTGGTATACCTGATCGCCAAAATGCTCACCACATTCTTCTTCTGTGTTGATGTTGCTAAAAAGAGTCAGACAGCGCGACCCATATTGTTGAATTAGGCGCGAAATAGTGGCGTCAGTTAGCCACGCACACTGGGTCTTCAGGCTGTTGTGGATTTCCGTTCTATTGAAGTTTTCGCCACCAGGAAGGGGCGATTCGCTAGTCCAACTCTCGCCCATATTAGAAAGAAAGGGTTTGAGTTGTTTCATCGCTGATTCACCAAGCTTTCGGTATGTTGTGAGTTTGCCACCAAATACCGATAGCAATGGAGCTTGTTCTTCTTCTTGGTTTAACGAAAGCGTGTAGTCGCGAGTGATGGCCTGCGGTGAATCGGATTCATCATCACACAAAGGTCTTACGCCACTGAATGTCCAAACAATGTCGTCCACCGAGAGTTGCTGTGTGAAGTGCTTATTCAACACCTCGAGCAGGTAATCGCGTTCGGTGTTATCTAGTGCGACCTCTCTTGGGTCACCCTTGTACTCGACGTCGGTGGTCCCAACAATCGAGAACTTGTCTAAGTAGGGGATAACAAACACGATTCGTTGGTCGTCATTTTGCAAAATATACGCGTGCTCACCGTCGTGCAATCTTGGCACGACAAAGTGCGAGCCTTTAATCAGTCGAATACCGTAAGGAGAGGGTTGAGAGAGGTTTTCCGTCAAAAAGCTTTTTACCCAAGGTCCGGTTGCGTTGACCAAAGCGTGACTATAACGAGTGAACGACTCACCAGTTACTTGGTTGCGCAACTCCACTTCCCATAAATCATTCACGCGGGTTGCTTTGGTCACCGTAGTGTAGTTTTTCACTTCTGCGCCATTTTCTTTGGCTTGTATGGCATTAAGAATGACAAGTCGCGCATCATCAACCCAGCAATCTGAATACTCAAAACCGCGTTTAATCTCTGATTTGAAGATACCGTCTTTGGTCAGGTCCACATTGTGGCTGCCTTTGAGCGTGGAGCGTTTTCCGAGGTTATCGTAAAGAAACAGACCAGCACGAATCATCCAAGCTGGGCGCAAAAATGGACGATGGGGCAAACGAAAACGCATGGGTTTGGCAATATGAGGCGCTTTTTTTAGAATAACTTCACGTTCGCTTAATGCTTCGGACACTAAACGAAACTCATAATGTTCTAGATAACGTAGCCCGCCGTGAATCAGCTTTGAACTGGCAGAGGAGGTCGCGCTTGCAAAGTCTTTCGCTTCGTATAAACCGACGCTAAGCCCTCGGCCTGAGGCGTCTGCTGCTATTCCAGCACCATTGATACCGCCGCCGACGACGATAATATCCATTACTTGTTCGCTCATTACTAAACCTTTCGTTTGTGCGCGTTTATGCTCGTTTTGTGTATTGTACGAAAATTTGAGCAAAAAACTAGGGGTTTAGTGCATTAAACTTTACATTTTGTAAACATTATAAAAAAGCCGTTGCAGCGAAAGAGGTTGTCTGTCGCTGAAACGGCTTTGTTTGTGAGGGATAACGGTAGCGCTCTGTGTTAAACAGAGCAAAATATACTCTTAGGGCGTCGCAATCTCGATGACGACGTCATTGAGCTTGGCAATTTCTTGGATAGTCTTCGAGGGTAGCTGGTCGGTAATCATACGGTCGATTTCACTAATGTTGCCTAGTTTAACCATCGCACTGCGGCCAAATTTTGTATGGTCTACTCCTAGGTACACTTGACGGCTATTCTCAATGATGGCTCGTTTGACGCGAACTTCGTGATAGTCAAAGTCGAGAAGAGAGCCATCGTCATCGATTCCGCTGATCCCCAGAATGCCAAAGTCTAAGCGAAACTGCGAAATAAGATCTAATGTCGCTTCCCCGGTAACGCCACCATCGACGCTGCGTACCTCACCACCGGCAATAATGACCTTAAAGTCACTCTTGGTCATAAGCAAGGTAGCTACATGAATATTGTTAGTCACGATATTGAGCTGCTGGTGAGAGTTGAGCAGCGCTCTCGCAATAGACTCAGGCGTTGTACCAATGTCTATGAACAGCGTTGCGCCATTAGGTATATGCTTAACTAATGCTTGGGCGATGAGATCTTTTTCTTGCAGAGCGAGTACTTTACGCTGATCGTATGCGGTATTCTCTGAGCTAGAAAATACCGTTGCTCCGCCATGGTTTCGTTTGAGTAAATTTTGCTTTGCGAGTTCATTAAGATCACGACGAATCGTTTGTGGACTAACACCAAAATGGTCAACTAACTCATCGGTTTCTACAAACCCTTTGTCGTTTACCCATTTAACAATTTGGCTGTGGCGCAAACTAGATTTCACGTAAGTCCCTATATATAAGCGAGGTTGCAGTGGCTAATTTATCAGTCTAGGGGGCAATGGTTAAGGTTAGACGAGCTTTTTTTTTGAAATGCTGACGAGAATGAGAGTGATTTCTTGATTAAGTTAACAATTCTTGTTTCAATTGTAGCATTGATGTTGCTCGAACGAACATTTACGAGCACTATTGCGTTCAAAATAAAATAAGATGATCCGTGGGAGATGGATATGACCCTCAATGTACACCAAGACGCCCCCTATATTGTTGCCTTGGACCAAGGGACCACCAGTTCACGTGCTGTGATACTGGATCATGACACCAATATAGTGAGCGTTGCTCAACGGGAGTTTGAACAGATTTATCCTCAGGCAGGTTGGGTAGAGCACGACCCAATGGAAATTTTTGCCACGCAAAGTGCCACATTAGTGGAAGTACTGAGCAAAGCCGGGATCGCGTCGGCGCAAATTGCCGCTATTGGTATCACAAACCAACGCGAAACAACCATTGTCTGGAATAAAAATACCGGTAAACCTGTTTATAACGCCATTGTATGGCAATGCCGCCGTACTGCCGAAATGTGCGACCAGCTTAAAGCCGAAGGACTCGAGGAATACGTAAAAGACGCCACTGGGTTGGTGCTTGACCCGTATTTTTCAGGGACGAAAGTAAAGTGGATACTCGACAATGTGGACGGGGCTAGAGAGCAAGCTGAAGCAGGGGAGTTGTTGTTTGGAACGGTCGATACTTGGTTGGTCTGGAAAATGACTCAAGGCCGTGTCCATGTGACCGATTACACTAATGCCTCGCGAACCATGTTGTTTAATATCAATAGCATGCAGTGGGATGACACCTTGCTTGAGAAATTTGGTATTCCTCGTTCAATGATGCCAGAGGTGAAAAGCTCTTCAGAAGTTTACGCCCAAGCAAACCTTGGAGGTAAAGGTGGGGTTCGAATTCCTATTGCAGGTATCGCTGGTGATCAGCAAGCCGCGCTGTTTGGCCACCGCTGCGTCCAACCAGGCCAAGTAAAAAATACCTATGGTACTGGGTGCTTTTTGTTGATGAACACGGGCAACGAAAAGGTCACCTCAAACAGTGGGTTGCTCACGACAATTGCATGCGGCCCGAACGGTGAGCCGAATTATGCACTAGAAGGTGCGGTATTTATGGGCGGCGCGTCCATTCAGTGGCTGCGTGACGAAATGAAGCTGATCACCGACGCCAACGATTCAGAGTATTTCGCAACCAAAGTCGACTCATCGAATGGGGTTTATGTGGTTCCGGCCTTCACGGGATTAGGCGCACCTTACTGGGATCCTTATGCACGAGGCACAATTGTTGGCTTAACTCGTGGCTCAAACTCAAATCATATTGTTCGTGCAACACTGGAGTCGATTGCCTATCAATCCCGTGACGTGATGGATGCAATGAAAGTGGACTCGGGCAATGACATCTTGTCACTCAGTGTTGATGGTGGCGCAGTGGCGAACAACTTTCTTATGCAGTTCCAGTGCGATGTTCTCAATGCGGATGTAATCCGGCCTAAAGTCACCGAAGTCACGGCCCTTGGTGCCGCGTACTTGGCTGGTTTAGCGGTCGGGTTTTGGTCGTCTATTGATGAACTTGCCGATAAAGAGATTGTCGATAAGCGTTTTGAACCTAGCCAAGATGACGGTAAGCGTGAACAGCGTTACGTTGGTTGGCAGCGTGCTGTGAAATGCGCTCAAGTTTGGGCTGAATTGCACGACTAAGTACCTGCAAATGAACAAAGTAAAAGAGGCGCTAGCGCCTCTTTTTTTTGACTTAGGTGCTCTTTTGCCAACAATAATTCGATACTAAAAACTGCGTCTATAAGCTATAGTGTAAAGAGTTTCCTTTCACTAAAGTTCATACCTAAGCCGTACCCATGTCGTCAAAATATCTCGAAAAAGTTTGGAGCCATAAAACGGTTACCATGGAAGAAAAACTGCTTCTACTCGCTCTTGCCGAGCTTGCGGATCGTCATGGTGCGTTTATTACTAGTATGCAAGAGCTGTCGCAAATGACCAGTGGTTCAGAAAGTGCGCTCGAGAACTTACTGTCCAAACTTAGCCTTAACCACCACATTATTGGTCTTAATAAACGAGGCAACTCTTATCGCGATGGCGGTAACATCAAAGGTAAGTTGAATGTCGATACCTATGTCGACCATGGGGCTTCACAGCAACAAGCCAACGAACAGCCAGCGCAGTTTGAGCAAGCGTTTCAAAAGCGCAGCAAGATGTCGAGTTTTCACCGCTCGCAAGTGTCGCCAATCCAGCCAAGCGGCAATAACAAAATGATCAATGCGAAAGAACTGTCACCCAATGTTATTGAAGATTGGGCTGAACTGATCATGTTCAAAAGTGGCTTTGCTGGTCAAACTGCGGTGTGGGCCAGTTTTATCGAAAAGCTAAGGCTGACACCTCAAGCACTGTTTAACATGGACGAAATGACCAGTCGATTACACTCTCACCTTCATTCAGAGAAGACGCCGTATCAAAGCACGCGTAAATCCTCGAACTATCAAAAAGGCCAATACCAAAAAGCGCCAAGACGTTCTGCGGTGGATGAGTTAGAAGAAAAGATTTCCAATTTTAAGTTTAACGACGAGTAAGGGACCGATTGAGATGAGCAAACCGACTCCAATGGGCGATACATTTGATTCTTATCTTAAAAAGGCGCGCCATTCGTCACCAACGAGCAAATCTGTAAAAGCTTCGGCACCAAAGAGCCAACAAGGCAGCGTCTCTTTGCCTGTTTACGACCAATCAAAATTGCCAAGCAAATCAGACAGTGGCAACGAGGTCGCGGCTGCTGTTAGTGAGCAAAAGCTGTTCTCAGCAAAAACGCAGTTGTTGTTAGAGCAATTTAGTGGTGTCGAGCAAAAGAAAATCCTTAAGTTTTGGTATGAAATGACCATCAGTTTTGGCAGCAAGTTCCGTTATGAATTTGGGGATGAGCCCGATCGCCATGTGATGAAGTTTGCCGCAGCGCTTAATGAACAAAGCTATCAGCGCCTCAAAGACAATCTCGACGAACGATTAAAAAAAGGGCAAGAGTGGCCTCCAACGGTGGCGGCACTTGAAGCGCTAAAAGATACGCCAACCGATCGCGAGATACTGGAAGCTAGAACCAATATTTTGACGTTGAAAAACCCAAAGAGTCGGGTTGAAAAATACATTATTGATAGAAAATCGGCCAAGCTACGCACCTTGTCTGACATGCATATTGCCAAAGAGTTTAAGACGCTCTACTTAGAAGCATTTGAAGAAGTTTTACTGCATGACTTCGATACTATTTTGGATCATCAAGAGCAAAACAATCACTCGGTGGTGGCAAAAATCGAACCGACCGATCTCGATAGAAAAATCGATTCTCTGGCTGAGCAAGGCTATCGACCAAGTGGTAGCTTGGGCGAGCGTTTGGAGCGTATTGAGCAGCTTCGAAAAGCGCAAAGCAAATGAGCCAACGTACTTTGACTGAGATGCGATAACGCCGATGCAAGATTTTGATGTTATAGAAAAGCACTCAGACTATTTCCTTGCCCGAAAGAAAGGGATGCATTGCAAAATTGTGGTGGACGAATTTAGTCAAAGCATGCCGATTGGCCGACATCGTTTGCATGTTGAAGAGGTGAGTGACCGATATACCCACCACTCTCGCGAAGGCATTTTTCGTCTGACATTACCCTTTGCGCAGCAAGGATCGATCGACATCTGTACTATGCGCGCATCGGGTCAATATAACCTTCGTGCACAAAAACGGTTTTTGCAGTTAGGTGGCAAGTGGGAGCCCGTGTTGGGGGAGTGGGTGTTTTCAGCCTCGGTGGAAGACAAAGTCAATGCGCTTAGCGAACAGTTAAATAGCCAACTCTACTGGGTAACCTGTTTGTTTACCGAAACCGTCACTGTAATGGGAGAGCCATTGACGCTATTTGGGTTTCCTGTAGTAAAAGGGCTCAACAAAAAGCTGAACCCAATATTAGAATATGAAGTAACCCTTAAGCAGGGTGAAATTGCGCAAATGCCCGGCAAAGCGATGGTGTTGGCTGGCAGTGCTATTCGCCTCGCAGTGCCTCAGGCGCTATTGGGTAACCCTTTCTTCCATGAAGATTTTTTGTGTGTTGTTGAGCTTTCAAAGCGCAAAAAACCGGATAAACGCAAAAAGTAATGTATCGTTTTCGCAGACACTGGCTTGGCTAAAAACAAAAAAACCTATTACAGAAGTTGAAGTGACCCCTTAAAGTTGGACATTTCTGTTAAGCGGCTTGTAAGGCCTGATTTCGATATTCCATCGGAGTCAGGCCTTTTAGTTTCACCTTGATGCGTTTTGTGTTGTAGTACTCGATG
>NZ_JAFEUM010000012.1 GCF_016900875.1 Vibrio ulleungensis | reverse complement strand
TCAATGTTGTCGTTTCCGCTCGACTTGCATGTGTTAGGCCTGCCGCCAGCGTTCAATCTGAGCCATGATCAAACTCTTCAATTTAAAGTTTTTTGTGACTCAATGAATACTGACTTCAAAACTACTATGTAATTTTAAAGCTATTATCGTTCCAACAGAACGATAATGAATTGACTGTGCCAAATAACTCATTCCCGAAAGAAGTTGCTATTCGTATTGGTCACTCGGTTCATTGAAATCAAGTTGATTCCGAGGAATCTATTTTGATTATCATCAACGAGTGCCCACACAGATTGATAGGTTTATATTGTTAAAGAGCGTTGTTCTTTCGAACGCCACTGAGGTCTCCCTCGAAGTGGACGGCCATTCTAGCGATTTGAGTCTCAGTGTCAAACACTTTTTTGCTTTTTATTTCGAAGCGTATTTTCGAATCGAAATTGTGCAAATGACTCAGCCACTTGGCCTACTGATGCGGCTGAAGCGTTGTGCGCTCTACCGTGTCAGTGAGGCGGCATTATAGAGATCCGAATCACATTGGCAAGTGTTTTATTGCACTTTTTCCAGAAAAAAGTGCACTTGCACATAAAAGCGCCATTGACGGGCTTTTTTGCTATGTTTATGTACACTAGAACCTACAAACACGTGCATTTGGATGGGTAAAACGATGAGTTCACTACGAAGCTATAAAGGGATAAGCCCTAAAGTTGGCCGCAACGTCTATATAGATAGCAGTTCTGTATTAGTTGGAGATATTACACTAGGTGATGATGCCAGTATTTGGCCATTGGTGGCGGCACGCGGTGATGTGAATCATATTGAGATTGGTGCCCGCTCGAACATTCAGGACGGCAGTGTACTCCACGTCACTCATAAAAATGTCGACAACCCCAATGGTTACCCTCTCATTATTGGAGACGATGTCACTGTTGGCCATAAAGTCATGCTTCATGGCTGCACCATTGGTAACCGAGTATTAGTTGGTATGGGGGCTATTATTCTGGATGCTGCAATCATCGAAGATGACGTGATGATTGGGGCTGGTAGTCTAGTACCACCAGGCAAAGTTCTTGAAAGCGGTTTTTTGTATGTGGGTAGCCCAGTAAAACAAGCTAGGCCTCTAAAAGAGCAAGAGCGTGCCTTTTTACAGAAATCGGCCGACAACTATGTGCAAAACAAAAATGACTATATTGAAGAAGTACACGATTTAAACTAATTCAGCGTATTTACTACGACTCGTCCTTGCGAGTCGTAGTCTTCATCTTCTATTAACTGTTCCGCTGTCTCTTCTAAATCGAATCGAAACTGGTTGAATACCGAAAACCCTTCTGTTTGTTCAACCACAGGCTTGCCAGCAAGTTCCTCAAGTAACTCGGCTGGAACAATACATTCCAATAACGCCCCCATAGATTGGGCCATGAAGATGACACAGCGTTGCTGTTCGTCCCAGCGCAGCTCATCACCAAATAGTATCGATTGATTCATGTCTTTAGTTCCAAGGTGATTGAGTGAGTCTTATAAATTAGGCCTGTAGATTCTTACGTAGCTCTCGCAAGACCTGTTTCGCTCCTGGTCGAATACCACGCCAAAGCATAAAGCTTTCTGCTGCCTGGCCCACTAGCATCCCTAGACCATCAAAAGCGTGAGCGGCCCCATTATCGAGTGCCCATTGGTTAAATGTGGTGACGCCTTTGCCATAAACCATATCGTATGCAACGGTCTGACGGCCAAAGATAGCTGAAGACACCGGAGGCAGACTGTTGGACAAACTGGTCGAAGTTGAATTGATCACCACATCAAAGGTTTGGTTAATTTGATCTAATGGTTGGCTGATTACGGGCCCTATATCGGCAAACACCTGTTGAAGCTGTTGCGCTTTTTCATAAGTTCGATTGGTTATCGTTAAACTCAATGGAGACTGTTCGAGCAGAGGTTGGATCACACCTCGCGCCGCACCTCCAGCGCCAATAAGCAAAATGTTCGCCCCTTGCAGCACAGTATTGTATTGCAGCAGGTCTTGTACTAGCCCCTCACCGTCGGTGGTGTCTCCAAGAATCTTGCCATCATCGAGCTTTTTCAGTGTATTAACCGCGCCCGCTCGTTTTGCTCGATCCGTAAGTTGATTGGCAAACTCGAAAGCCTCTTCTTTATACGGCATGGTGATGTTGCACCCCCTGCCACCTTCAGCAAAAAACTGCGTTACTTCGCCAACGAAGTCGTCATTCTTCGGTTCACAAGCGGTATAAGAGAGGGATTGATTTGTCTGACGCGCAAATAACGTATGAATAAAAGGTGATTTACTCTGACTGATAGGGCTTCCATAGACCTTGTATTGATCCACACTGGTTTGTGACATTGCTGATTGAGTGGAGTGTTGGCTGTTGTCAGACATGACCTATTTAATCCTTGTCGTTATTGTCGAGTCATGTATGACCCTATCATTAGTGTTCAACGAAAAAAAGCACCCTGTTTGGGTGCTTTGCTCAATTGTTTACCAAGCTCTTGGTGTTAAGTAGTCGTACAGTTGGGCTTCTTCGCTGCCATCGTCGGGATGATAGTTGTATTCCCAACGTGCCAATGGGGGCATCGACATTAATATTGATTCAGTCCTCCCACCACTTTGCAATCCAAACAAAGTGCCTCTGTCATACACCAAATTAAACTCGACATAGCGCCCGCGTCGATATAGCTGAAACTGACGTTGACGATCGGAAAAGGCGGTTTGATGACGTCGTTCAACAATAGGGACATAAGCGTCGATATAACCCAAACCCACCGCTTGCATGTACGCAAAACACTGCTCAAACGGCCACTGATTCAGGTCGTCAAAAAACAGACCTCCTACACCACGAGTTTCATCTCGGTGAGGTAGATAAAAATACTCGTCGCACCACTTCTTATGCTCGTCATAGACAGAATCACCAAAAGGCTCACACACGCTCTTCGCCACATCATGCCAGTGCTGTGCGTCCTGCTCAAACGGATAAAAAGGTGTAAGGTCGAAGCCTCCGCCAAACCACCAAATAGGGTCGCACCCTTCTTTTTCGGCGACAAAGAATCGAACATTGGCGTGCGATGTCGGGACATAAGGGTTATGCGGATGCATGACTAACGAAACGCCCATCGCTTGATATCGACGTCCCTCCAGCTCTGGTCGGTGAGCTGTCGCAGATTTTGGCATGCTCTTGCCTTCAACATGAGAGAAGTTAACTCCTCCTTGCTCAAACACATGCCCATTGGTCATCACTCGAGTACGACCGCCGCCACCGAGTCTCTCCCCTGGCTCTCTCGACCAGATTTCCTGCTCAAAGGTTCCAACACCATCCACCTTTTCTAACGCTTCACAGATGGTGTCTTGCAGCCCAAGTAAAAACTGCTTTACCGCTTGGATATCTATTGCTTGTTGTGATGACTGCATACTACCCCTGCCTCAAAGTGGTCGATGTTAGGATATCTCGAATCTCGCTTGGCCCCTGACGACCGCCTGTCTGCCCTTTAACAATGACGACAGCGGTATCACCCAGTTGCTGTTCCACCTCTTGGTAGGTGATACATGCGGGTTGCCCGCTCAAATTAGCACTGGTGGATGTAATCGGTTTTCCAAACTGTTCACACAGCTCAATAACCAACGGATGATCCGTCACTCTGACAGCGACAGAATCAAACTGCCCACTCACAAGGGAGAGCAAACGCTCTGAGGCTGGGATAACCCAAGTAAAAGGCCCAGGCCAAGTGCGAGTTGCGCGCTCTAGCTGTTCGGAGGTCACTTGGCTAAGGTCGACGTATGGCATTAACTGCTCAAATGACGACGCGATAAGGATTAACCCTTTACTAGGATCGCGCTGCTTAATATTTAAAAGGCTTTCTAATGCCTGTTGATTGTCGGGATCACATCCAACACCAAACACACCTTCCGTTGGGTAAGCAATCACGCCCCCATTATTAAGCGCCTCAATGGCGGCTTGTAAATCGATCACTGCATTCCCTATTTGAGCGATAAAACGACCCTTAGTGTACTGCGAATCGTTTTCATTGCTCAAATGAAAAATCTGAAACAAGTTGACGCAAACGTTTTCCTAAAGCAAAAACAGTCGTATAATGCGCGCAAATTCCCCTTCGCAGATAAAAGATTAAAGAGGTAGGTAAATGAAAGTCGGTATTATTATGGGCTCGAAATCTGATTGGCCAACCATGAAGCTGGCCGCTGAGATGCTGGATACTTTCGGTGTAGAGTACGAAACCAAAGTGGTTTCAGCGCACCGTACTCCACAACTCCTTGCCGACTACGCCAGTTCTGCAAAAGAACGTGGCCTAAAAGTAATCATTGCAGGGGCAGGAGGTGCTGCACACCTTCCAGGTATGACAGCCGCTTTTACTAGCCTGCCAGTACTTGGTGTTCCAGTTCAATCACGCACCATGAGTGGTATGGACTCTCTATACTCTATCGTTCAGATGCCTAAAGGTATTGCGGTTGGGACACTAGCGATAGGTGAAGCGGGCGCGGCTAACTCTGGTCTACTGGCGGCTCAAATCATCGGTACTTTTGATGAGCAAGTAATGAGCAAAGTAGAAGAGTTCCGAGCAAAACAGACGGAAACTGTTCTCGCTAATCCAAACCCTGCAGAGGACTAAGCATCATGGCTTCAACCACAGCTCAAGTTTTAGTGTTGGGTTCCGGTCAGTTAGCACGAATGATGTCACTGGCCGTTGCACCACTTAACATCGACATCAAAGCCTTTGATGTTGGCAGTGAAAACATCGTTCACCCGCTTACGCAGGCCGTGTTAGGACATGGATTGGTTGATGCTATTGCCTCTGCGGATGTGATCACAGCAGAATTTGAACACATCCCTCACGATGTTCTCGATTTATGCGAACAAAGTGGAAAATTCTATCCAACCACCAAGGCGATAAAAGCCGGTGGCGATAGAAGAATAGAAAAATCACTGCTTGATGATGCTAAGGTCAAAAACGCCCCTTATGCCATCATCAATACCCGTGAAGATTTTGATGCGGCGGTTGCCACCGTTGGCCTCCCTATGGTGCTCAAAAGTGCCCTAGGCGGTTACGATGGAAAAGGCCAATGGCGTTTAAAAGAGCGCGCGCAAATGGACGCTATTTGGCAAGAGATGCAGCAGTGTATCTCAGAGTCACCCGCCCAAGCGATCGTGGCTGAAGCCTTTATTCCGTTTCAACGAGAAGTATCTTTAGTCGGCGCAAGAAGCACCACCGGTGAAGTCAAAGTGTACCCACTGGCCGAAAATGTTCACACTGATGGCGTGTTAACACTGTCCACCGCGATTGACGAGCCTCAGCTCCAGCTGCAAGCCAAGCAGATGTTCGAGGCTGTCGCGGACTCTTTAGATTACGTTGGCGTACTAGCGCTCGAGTTTTTTGATGTTGATGGACAGCTGTTGGTCAATGAGATCGCACCTAGAGTTCACAACTCAGGACATTGGACTCAGCAAGGTGCCATCACCTGTCAGTTTGAAAACCATATTCGAGCAGTCTGTGGACTTCCCTTAGGATCGACAGAATGCATACGACCTACCGCAATGATAAACATTTTGGGTGAAGACAGTGTACCTAACTCTTTGTTAGCACTGGCTGATTGCCACATTCATTGGTATGGAAAAGAAAAGAGAGCAGGTCGCAAGATGGGGCACATTAATCTATGTGGCCAAACCAAAGCGGAGCTTGATAGCCAACTTAAACACGTCGCCGCTATCTTGGACAACGATGCGTTTCCGGTGTTAAAGCACCTTATACCAACCAAAGCAATGAAAATGGTCTGAAAATAAAAACGGGTTCATCAGTTGATGAACCCGTTTCTTTTACATTCTTTGTACAGTTTAACTGCCTTGCTTAGTTCTCTTGCTTAGTTTGGCAACCACGACTAGCACACGCCAATGAGTGCTTTTTTTCCACCAACAACGGGTAGCCGCACTCTTGACACTGACCCACAACCGGCGGGAAGTTTACGGCAAACTTGCACTTTGGATAGGCGTTACAGGCGTAAAAGGTCTTTCCATTACGACTGCGCCTCGCAGTTAACGTTCCTTCAGCGCATTCTGGGCAAGATACTGTCGCTTCAACCTGCTCTTTGGGGGCATCTAGTGACTCGATATGCTGACACTGTGGATAAGCGCTGCAGCCTATAAACATGCCATAGCGACCTTGGCGCAACACCAATTCATTCTCGCACTTTGGACAGGCAACGCCTAAAGGCTTCACGATGTGGCCGTCATTATGATTCAACGAATGGATATAGTCACAATCGGGATAGCGATTGCAGCCAAGAAAAGGACCACGTTTACCGTGTTTTAATGTCAGCGTTCCCTCGTGGCATTGAGGGCAGGCCTGATTATCTAAAGCGTGCTCATGAGCACCAAATAAAGCGGGATCAATTTTAGAACTCATCACTACTCACACGGGATGTTGGCCAGCACTTAACGCATTAGCCAGGAATTAATGAAGCAACCCTTGCTCTTTCGAATACAGCAACTCTTCCATTTGCATGTAAGCATTTTCGTTGCCAGGAGAATTAAACAGCACCATCAGTACCACCCATTTTAACTCTTCAAGGCTAAATTCTTCTATATCGATCCCCATGACTCGGTCAATCACCAACTCGCGAGTTTCGGGCATCAATACACCAGCTTGCTCAAGAAGCAGCAAAAAACCTCGGCTTTCGGCGTTTAGGCGATGCGATTCTTGTTCCGTATAGATACGCGTAGACGACGCTGCACTGGTTGCGATGCCTTGCGCAGCATCTTCTTGCTGTAGCGCGGCAAGCTCTTCTAACCAGGTGAGTGCTTTATAGATTTCTTGTTTGCGAAAGCCTGCCTTAAGCAGTTCTTCTTCAAGCTCTTCCTGATTAATGACCAGTTCAGACTCACTATGGATATAAGTTTCGAACAGATACATCAAGATATCCATCATGGCGCGTTCCCCCTAATACGAATGTAGCCACCAGCTACCGATGCAACATGACCTGCGAGTTCTAATTCAACAAGTTGGGTCATGAGCTCTTGAACCTTTATATGGGTACGCTGGGCGAGAATATCAACCGGCGTGGGTTCTACTCCTAAATTAGCTAACAGCAACGGGAAAGGCAAGCCGCTATCAGGGTCATTACCCTCGTTTAATCGAGTTTCTTCGTTTTGAGGCGATGGTGAAGTTATCGATGGTGGATGACTTATTGAGCCCCGCAGATCATTGGATGCAATATTCAGCGCCGAGCGACACCGGTGAATGAACTGCTGGTAGCTTTGGATAAGTTCAGCGCCCTCATTAATCAGTGCATTGCTGCCAGTGGATACCGGTGAATGAAAGGCCCCGGGCACCACAAAGACATCTCTATTTTGCTCGGCCGCGCAGCGAGCCGTGATAAGCGAGCCACTTTTGTGAGCAGCTTCTACCACCAATACAGCACTGGCTAGCCCACTGATAATACGATTTCGCCTTGGGAAGTGCCCGGCTTTTGGCCTGACCCAAGGTGCAAATTCAGAGACCAATGCCCCTTGTTCTTTAATTCGGGCAGCGAGCTGACTATGGCGTTTGGGGTAGATGTGCTGCAAACCCGACCCTAACACCGCTACGGTGCTTGCCGATTCTGAACACCGAGAGAGCGCCCCTTGATGGGCACAACCATCAATGCCAATCGCTAACCCACTGGTAGTGGTAATACCATCTTGAGCAAGGCTTGCCGAAAATTGAGACGCTATCTGTTTGCCATCAAAGCTTGCGTTGCGACTGCCGACAATAGCCACCTGCGGACACGTTAGCCACTTAAGCGCTCCTTCAACAAATAATACTGGAGGGGATGCCGATGTCTCTAGGAGCTGACTAGGATACAGATCATGGTAGCGCGCCACACAGTGGCGCAGCTCACTACCGTCTAACCAAGCGTCTATTTTGGATAACCATGGATGCTGGGTTGAGCGTAAAAATTGAGTTTGAGTAGGATTAAACCCCGCAAGTGTCAGCTCCCTTTCGGAATACGATAAAAGCTCTTGAGGCGTGACTGCATCGATGATCGCAGAAAATTTTATGGGGCCAATGCCTGGGGTCATCCACAGTATCAGCCAACTTCGAAGCGTCTCATCCACACTTTCTCCCTAGAATTGTTGTGCAAAATTACGCCAAGGCTGTCAATTGGGTGACAAAATGTCTAGAATTGACCCAATTATCTTGTGCGCTTTACGGCGCGGTTCAACATTACTAAGTCATTATGTCATTATTACCAGTACTTACTTTTCCTGATGAGCGCTTGCGCACTGTTGCAACGCCACTTACAGAATTTACCCCAGAACTCCAAACCATGATCGACGACATGATTGAAACCATGTACGCCGAAGAAGGGATTGGTCTTGCAGCAACGCAAGTGGATTACCACAAGCAATTGATCGTCATTGATGTGTCTGACACTCGCGATCAGCCGATGGTATTAATCAATCCAGAAATCATCGAAAAAAGCGGTGAAGACGGCATTGAAGAAGGCTGCCTATCGGTTCCTGGCGCTAAAGCGTTAGTGCCACGTGCTGCAGAAGTCACTGTAAAAGCGCTCGATCGCGACGGTAAAGAGTTCAGCTTTGAAGCCGACGATTTACTCGCTATTTGTGTGCAACACGAAATGGACCATTTAAAAGGTAAGCTGTTTGTCGATTACTTGTCTCCTTTAAAGCGCAAGCGAATTAAAGACAAGCTAGAAAAAATCAAACGCTTCAACGAACGCCAACAATAGGTCACCCCATTGAGTAAGCCTCTAAACATTGTCTTTGCAGGCACCCCTGACTTTGCCGCAAAACATTTACAAGCATTGATTGACAGCGAACACCATGTGATTGCGGCGTACACACAGCCCGACCGTCCTGCCGGACGAGGTAAAAAACTGGCTGAGTCTGCGGTAAAGACCTTGGCTAAGAGCCATGACATTCCAGTTTTTCAGCCAGAGAACTTTAAGTCTGACGAAGCAAAAGCTGAATTAGCCGCACTGAACGCAGACCTAATGGTTGTCGTAGCCTACGGGTTACTGCTACCGCAAGTGGTTCTCGATACCCCGAAATTGGGTTGTATCAATGTTCATGGATCAATCCTTCCCCGCTGGCGCGGCGCGGCACCTATTCAACGCTCTATATGGGCTGGAGATAGCGAAACCGGCGTCACCATTATGCAGATGGATATTGGATTAGACACAGGTGACATGCTGAAAATCGCCACGCTTCCGATCGACAGTGACGATACCAGCACCACTATGTACAACAAGTTGGCTCAACTTGGTCCTACCGCGCTCATTGATTGTGTAAAAGAGATTGCGAATGGCACTGCAAAGCCGGTTAAACAAGACGACGAGCTTGCGAACTACGCCAAAAAGCTGAGCAAAGACGAAGCAAAAATCGACTGGACGCAAAGCGCTGAACACATCGAGCGCTGTGTACGAGCCTTCAACCCTTGGCCAATCAGTCATTTTGTCGCTAATAAGCACGCCATTAAGCTATGGCAGAGCCGTGTTGACACACGCACTGTCGATCAAGCACCAGGTACGATAATTCAAGCGGATAAAAGCGGATTATATGTAGCGACGGGTGAAGGCGTATTGGTCCTAGAGAGCTTGCAAGTACCCGGTAAAAAAGCGATGTCTGTTCAAGATATTTTGAACTCACGCGCTGATTGGTTTGCCGTTGGGTCTACACTAAGCTAGCCACCCCTTTTAATTTATTAGAACTTTTCGAGGGCAGAGATGCTCTCTTTCTGTTACAGGTACTGTTATGAATGTTCGCGCTGTTGCTGCCGATGTCCTTTTCCGAGTGGTCGATAAAGGCCAATCCATGTCCACCTTACTTCCTCAAGCGTTAGGTAAAATTAAACCCCGCGATCACGCCCTACTGCAAGAGATTTGCTATGGCTCGTTGCGCGTATTACCACGTTTAGAAGCCATCGCTTCGGAGTTGATGGATAAACCATTGAAAGGAAAGCAACGAGTCTTTCACCATCTCATTTTAGTAGGGCTTTATCAGTTAAGTGCAATGCGCGTTGCCGAGCACGCAGCCGTTGCCGAAACGGTAGAAGCCACCAAAGACCTAAAGGGCCCAAGACTTCGCGGCCTCATTAATGCTGTGCTGCGTAACTACCAGCGCAACAAAGAGGCACTCGATGCCAAAGCCATCAGCTTTGATGCGGGCAAATATGTCCACCCTAGTTGGCTGCTCAAACTGCTCAAAGAGGCGTATCCTGACCAATGGCAGAGTATTATTGAGGCCAATAATACTAAGGCCCCTATGTGGATCAGAGTCAACACTCAACACAACAGTGTTGATGCGTACCTTGCCCTGCTTGAACAAGAAGGCATTGCGGCCACTAAAAATGCGTTTGCTCCACATGCACTGCTTCTAGAAAAACCACAAGACGTTCGCAACCTGCCTGGTTTTGAGCAAGGCTGGGCATCGGTTCAAGATGCCGCGGCTCAACTCTCGGCGGGTTTTTTAAAACCTCATGACGACGAGCTGATCCTCGATTGCTGCGCCGCCCCTGGCGGTAAAACCGCGCACATCCTAGAGCTTGCGCCAAATGCGCAAGTGGTCGCAGTGGACAGCGATGAGCAACGTCTAGAACGAGTGCACGATAACTTTGAACGCTTGAACATTTCCGCACAAATCATTTGTGGGGATGCTCGCTATCCACAAGATTGGTGGCAAGGTGAGCAGTTTGACAAGATATTGTTGGATGCTCCATGTTCTGCAACAGGTGTGATCCGTCGTCACCCAGACATTAAGTGGCTGCGCCGCGCCAACGATATTGAGGCACTGGCGGACCTACAGCGCGAAATTATGGATGCTATGTGGCAGCAATTAAAAGTTGGTGGCACAATGGTTTACGCAACTTGCTCGATCACTCCACAAGAGAATGTCGACCAAGTGAAAGCATTCTTGTCTCGCACCAGTAATGTGCAATTGGAACTCAGTGACATTGAGGCACCTGGGCTGCAAATTTTGCCAGGACAAGACAACATGGACGGATTTTATTACGCCGTGCTCACAAAGCAGGCGTAACAGGAAAATACCAGTATGAAAATTATCATCTTGGGCGCAGGTCAAGTCGGCGGTACGCTGGCTGAGAACTTAGTGGGTGAAAATAACGACATAACGGTTGTCGACACCAACAGTGATCGGTTAGCCGAACTGCAAGATAAGTACGATCTTCGTGTTATCCATGGTTACGCGAGCCACCCTAGTGTGTTGCGTGAAGCCGGTGCTCAAGATGCCGATATGCTGGTGGCGGTAACCAATACCGACGAAACCAATATGGCCGCTTGTCAGATAGCGTTTACCGTGTTTAACACCCCAAATCGAATTGCACGGATCCGTTCATCCGAATATCTGCAAGAAAAAGACACTCTGTTCCACTCTGGCGCCGTCCCTGTTGATCATCTCATCGCCCCTGAAGCCCTAGTGACTAGCTATATTGAGAGACTCATTCAATACCCTGGTGCGCTACAGGTAGTGAGCTTTGCAGAGCAAAAGGTGAGCTTAGTTGCCGTAAAAGCCTACTACGGTGGACCACTTGTGGGGAACGCGATATCAGCATTACGCGAGCATATGCCACACATCGATACGCGAGTAGCCGCAATATTTCGCCAAGGTCGACCTATTCGACCGCAAGGCACCACCATTATTGAAGCCGACGATGAAGTCTTTTTTGTCGCCGCCAGCAACAACATTCGCTCTGTGATGAGTGAGCTGCAACGTCTAGAGAAACCGTACCGACGCATCATGATTGTGGGTGGGGGTAACATTGGTGCTAGCCTCGCTAAGCGCCTAGAAAGAAGCTACAACGTGAAGCTCATTGAACGCAGCTACAAACGGGCTGAGTCGTTGTCGGAAGAATTAGAGCACACCACCGTATTTTGTGGTGATGCAGCGGACCAAGAGCTCCTGAGCGAAGAGAGCATAGACCAAGTAGACGTGTTCATTGCGCTGACCAACGAAGACGAAACCAACATTATGTCTGCAATGTTGGCTAAAAAGCTTGGTGCTAAAAAAGTGATGGTACTGATCCAACGTGGCGCTTATGTCGACTTGGTTCAAGGCGGTAGCATTGATGTTGCCATCTCGCCCCAACAAGCCACTATTTCGGCGCTGCTGACCCACGTAAGACGCGCGGATATCGTTAACGTAAGTTCATTAAGACGCGGCGCAGCCGAAGCCATTGAAGCCATTGCTCACGGCGATGAAAACACCTCGAAAGTGGTGGGCAAAGCGATTGGTGAGATAAAACTTCCACCCGGCACCACCATTGGCGCCATTGTGCGTGGGGATGAGGTGCTTATTGCACACGATCGTACTGTGATTGAACAAGATGACCATGTGGTGATGTTCTTGGTCGACAAGAAATTTGTCCCCGACGTCGAAGCCTTGTTCCAACCTAGCCCTTTCTTCTTGTAACTAAGAGCGGCGACGATGGTTAACGTACGCCCCATTCTATTCGTGCTTGGACTGGTGCTGTCCAAAGTGGCGTTGTTTATGTACCCGCCAACGGTGTTAGCGCTGTTTAACCCTGGTAGCGGGTTTATAGAGTTTGCGGTAGCCGTGGCCATTACTCACCTTTCCGCATTGGGCTTTCTCGCCATTGGCAAAACTGTCGATTTTAAACTGGGCGTTCGTGATATGTTTTTAATCACAGCGCTGGTCTGGACGGTGAGCAGTGTGTTTGCGGCGCTGCCGTTCGTTTTCATTAACCATATCAGTTTCACCGATGCCTATTTTGAGACCATGTCGGGGATCACCACTACCGGCTCTACGGTGCTTAGTGGCCTAGATAGCATGTCGCACAGCATTTTGCTGTGGCGCTCTACCTTACAATGGTTAGGTGGCATTGGTTTTATCGTTATGGGAGTGGCAATACTTCCGATGCTCAACATCGGGGGTATGCGGCTGTTTCAAACCGAATCGTCAGACTGGTCAGATAAAAGCTCGCCGCGGATCAAAAATGTCGCCAAAAACATTGTCACCGTGTACATCACTCTGACCGTACTGTGCTTTGTGGGTTACCTGCTTAGTGGCATGAATCTGTTTGAAGCAATCAATCACGCCTTAACGACATTATCGACCGGCGGTTACTCAACCTCCGATGGTTCGATGAATCACTTTTCTTACCGCGCTCATTGGGTTGCCATACTATTTATGTTTTTGGGCGGCTTACCATTTTTATTGTTTGTTTCGTTAGTGACGCAAAAAAGCCCGAGAAAAATACTGTCCGATGAACAGGTTAAAGGCTTTGCTCGACTCTTTTTATTGGCGAGTGTTTTGGTGGGGCTATGGCTTACCCTAGTTGATGACTACCCCATTAGTGATGCAATCAGAGTATCAATGTTTAACGTTGTATCGGTGATGACAACCACAGGGTTTGGGTTGGACGACTTCACGTCTTGGGGCGCGCTACCCTCCGTACTGTTTGTATTTCTATTGATGACGGGGGCGTGCTCAGGCTCTACCAGTGGTGGGATAAAGCTATTTCGCTTTCAAGTGGCTCGATCGTTACTGAAAATTCAACTTATGAAACTGATACACCCAAGAGGTGTGTTTGTGCAGCGTTACAATCGTAAAAAAGTCAGTGAAGACATCGTGCGCTCAGTGGTTGCGTTCAGCTTACTGTTTTTTATCACCATCATTGTGCTTGCCGCGCTGCTCGCATCTATGGGGCTCGACCCAATAACCAGCTTATCGGGAGCCATAACAGCAGTTGCGAATGTAGGACCAGGCATGGGGGCCGTAATTGGACCTACAGGGAATTTCGCCACCTTACCGGATGCGGCAAAGTGGCTACTGAGCTTTGGGATGTTATTGGGCCGGCTTGAAATTCTCACTATTTTGGTGTTATTTGTGCCTGCCTTTTGGAAACGCTAACCCCTAAGCTGATCAATCAGACCCAAGACTTGTTGCCCAGCATCAACCGGATCCACGGGTAAGGTGATGGTCAACTTGTGGGTGATTTCATCGTTACCAATAAACCTCGAAATCATTCCGCCTAACCCTTTCTTCTGACGGTCAATCTCAACCCATATTTGCAAAGCATCTTGATCGCGATACAGCAGCAGTTCGACCTCGCGTACTAACCCGTGATAAGGGCCAGTAGTTGGTACAAACTCAAACTGTTGTACAAACGGCAGTTCAAACCCTTTGGCTGCCTCACACTCTACCTGACGAATCCGTAAACCTTGCTCTTCAAGCTCAGAAAAAATACCGTCCATAATAGGGTCTGGGCGCACCGTTAAACGATCTTCATCAGATGGGTCGATGGCATTGTCTATATCTAAGCTCGTTTCTAGCCACACTTTTGAGTCTCCAATAGTGACTGGCGTATTCCACGGCACATTTAAGTTAACTTCGAATTCGCGCTCTTCACTGGGGTTAATGGTAAATGAGTATGGCAACCTCCAGTCATCCAACACAAATTGACGTTTCACTTTTTCACGTCGTTTTGCGTCGGTATGGCGATCTTTTTTGACCACTTCTTCGACATACTGACAACAGAGTTTAACGTTGATATGGTCAATGGCTTGTTCCGTCGCCCCTCCATATACATGAATGGTCACAGCGACGGTTTCTCCAGGAATTAGGACTTCTTGATGCAACACAGAATCAACTTTCGCTGATCCTATACCAAAGCTTGCGAGAGTTTTCTTGAGAAATGACATACCGTGCCTCCTGCGAATGATGTCCTACGAGTTCTTATTAGAATGCGAGATGTGCGACTTGTTCATTTGGGTAACTAAAACTGAATCGAATGTAACAAACTGTCGATATTTTAATCATACAATGCTAGCCTTGTTAATGGTATGACATTCATACTTAAAACTTCGACTCAAGATTAGGAACGGTGTAAACCAGGCTATTTTTACATGA
This sequence comes from Vibrio ulleungensis, assembly GCF_016900875.1. Lineage (GTDB taxonomy): Bacteria > Pseudomonadota > Gammaproteobacteria > Enterobacterales > Vibrionaceae > Vibrio > Vibrio ulleungensis. The sequence continues at coordinate 65,039 of NZ_JAFEUM010000012.1, read as the reverse complement.
AGTAGCAGCTTGAATTCGAATAACTAAAATGGCCATGGATGTGCCTGACGACTTAGGAATCAATATGCGATCCACTCCTGTCAGGTTTTCTCGTTCACACGGCGGGGCGTCTCGTCGCCGCGCAAGTTTTGCTAAAGCGACAACTGCAAGCGCATCACCAGCACCCGTTACATTGGTTGCTCAAAATGTCGCTCGCAAAGCGTCTACCTCCGCAGTGAAAGCCGCGTAAACAAAAAGCGCAGTATCTACTGCGCTTTTTTCTTAGCTTTTTTCTCACCATTTGATAACCTTGCCATGCCTTTCACATACACCTATAAGGATGCCCATCATGAGCTGTCATCGCATCGACGAACTGCTTGAACTACTCGACTCACACTGGCAAAAAACACCCGATACAAATTTGTTGGCCTTTCTTGTTCAGTTAACCCAAGAGGCTGGTTACGACGGAAAGCTCGAGGATCTGACCGACGATGTGTTGATTTATCACCTAAAAATGCGCAACACCGAAAAAGACGAAATGATCCCGGGTCTTGCTAAAGACCAAGAAGACGACTTTAAAACAGCTCTACTAAAAGCGCGTGGCGTGATTTAAGCACACTAAACCTAGAGCACGGTTACGGTTTACGAAATCTAAATCGCTATACTGACTGCAAGGTGCACAAATAAGCGCCAGATGAAATCGTAGGCCCGAAGAGGTCGCTGTCAATAAAGCAAGGAAGCCCAATGAAAGACTCGCAACGCATCGAGGTTAAAGACGTTACTGCAAAAACGTTTAATCCGAAAACCCATAAAGGTGGAGGGGATCGATTTAATCCCAGTAACCGAATTTATGTCCGTCAAAGTAAAGGAACTTTCCAGTTGCTTCGACGATATGGTGCGTGGTTCTTACTAGGGCTTTTTGCTTTGATCCCGTGGATCAACCTAAGCGGTCAACAACTGGTGTTACTGGATATCGCTCAGCGACAGTTCCATATTTTTGGCACCACCTTTTACCCTCAAGATCTGCCGATCTTAGCAACCCTGTTTATCATTGCGGCTTTTGGGCTGTTCTTTATTACCACCTTTCTTGGCCGGGTCTGGTGCGGGTACCTGTGTCCACAAACGGTGTGGACGTTTATGTACATCTGGTTTGAAGAAAAGCTAGAAGGTGCTGCAAACAAACGCCGAAAACAAGACTCTCAACCCATTACGCAAAAGCTCTTCGTCCGCAAAGGACTCAAGCATATAGCGTGGTTATTTATTGCAACAGCAACCGGACTTACCTTTGTCGGCTACTTTGTTCCTGTCCGCCAACTTGTGATTGATTTTGTCACCTTAAACGCCAGCTTCAATGCCTATTTTTGGGTGTTTTTCTTTGCTATTTGTACTTACGCCAATGCCGGTTGGATGCGCTCTATTGTGTGTATTCATATGTGTCCTTATGCGCGTTTTCAATCTGCGATGTTTGATAAAGACACCTTTATCGTCGGCTACGACGAAAAACGTGGTGAACAGCGTGGACCCCGTTCGCGTAAAGTTGATCCCAAAACGAAGGGGCTTGGTGATTGCATCGACTGCGATTTGTGTGTTCAGGTCTGCCCATCGGGAATCGATATCCGAGACGGCTTGCAGTACGAGTGTATAAACTGCGGAGCCTGTATCGACGCCTGTGACGTTACCATGGATAGAATGGGTTACGACAAAGGACTCATTAGCTACACCACCGAACATAAGTTGGCTGGTCACTCAACCAAGGTAATGCGTCCCAAGCTTATCGGCTATGGCGTGGTACTGCTGTTAATGATGGTATTCTTGGTCAATCAAGTTGCCAGTGTTGAGCCGTTTGGTTTAAGTGTGATTCGGGATCGTTCTCAGCTTTATCAGGTCAACAACGATGGGCTAGTGACCAACACCTACAATTTAAAAATTATTAACAAGTCTCCGACCATTCAAGCGTATCAGTTGGATGTCGAAGGCATGTCACCAGTAACTTGGTATGGACCGCGAACGGTGCGCGTGGCACCTGGAGAGGTCATAAATCATCCCTTCAGCTTAGGCGTGGATGAAAACGCATTAGATGGTTCAGTCACAACTATTGAGTTTGTCGTGACGGATGAACAAGGGTTTACATTGAATAAAGAAAGCCGATTTATTAAAAACCTTTAATGCTTCTCCCCTATACAAAGGCCGCTCAGTGAGCGGCCAACTTTTTATGAGTATCATGCAGAAATTTAATTTTGATCATCTTACCCCCGATTTTATGTGGCAAGCCTTGTTGTCTATCGGTGTGCGCGCGGAGTCAGGGCTACTGGCCTTAAACAGTTATGAAAATCGGGTTTATCAATTTAGTGATGAAAACCAGCAGCGATATGTGGTTAAGTTTTATCGACCTCAACGCTGGAGTGATGCTCAGCTGCTCGAAGAACACGCATTAGCACTAGAATTGGTCGAAGCTGAGGTCCCTGTGGTTGCTCCGTTAGTGATTAATGGAACCACTTTGCATCAATACCAAGGAAGCTACTTCACTCTCTTCCCAAGTGTTGGAGGGCGTCAGTTTGAAGTCGACAACTTAGGGCAACTGGAGTCTTTAGGTCGCTATTTGGGTAGGCTTCATCAAGTGTCGTTGAGCGACTCTTTTATTCACCGTCCAACGATGGACCTTAACGAGTACTTGTATCAATCCAGAGAGCAATTACAAAACAACTCTGCGATACCGAGGCATCTAGAAAATGCATTCTTTGGCGATTTGGACGTTCTTATTAGTGCTATTGAATCTCAATGGCCCAATGATGTGGTGATAGGCCGCTTACATGGTGATTGCCACCCAGGTAATATTCTATGGCGCAACGATGCCCCCGTCATCGTCGATCTTGATGACGCGCGTAATGGACCTGCCATCCAAGATATTTGGATGCTACTAAATGGCGAGCGTGCTGATAAAATGATGCAGTTGGACATTTTGTTAGAGGAATATCAACAATATTGCGATTTTGATAACAATCAATTGAAACTTATCGAGCCATTACGCGGTCTTAGATTAGTCTACTACATGGCTTGGCTAAATCGACGCTGGCAAGATCCCGCGTTCCCACTTGCGTTTCCATGGTTTGGAGAGGATAAGTATTGGGAAGGTCAAGTACTGGCTTTTAAAGAACAAATTGCGCTTCTTAACGAGCCACCATTGACGTTAGCCCCTCAATGGTAATTAAATAGAACACTAAACCTGCGCCAATAAGCAGATAAAAGGTCAAAGGAGAACCTTAATCCATGAAGAAACTCATCGTTTTACTCTCAACAATGATGTTGTCACTAAGTGCATTTGCCGCTCAATTTAACGAAGGCACTCACTACACTGTTTTAGACCAAGAAAAATCCAGCAAACCCGTGGTAAACGAGTTTTTCTCATTTTACTGTCCACACTGTTTCAGCTTCGAGCCACTGGTTAAAGGGCTAAAAGAATCGTTGCCAGACGGCACCAAGTTTCAAAAGTCGCATGTTTCTTTTATGGGAGGCAACATGGGCGCATCAATGAGTAAAGGCTACGCAACGATGATTTCCCTTAAAGCAGAAGAAACCATGGTCCCTGTGATGTTTAATCGCATCCACAACCAGAGCAAGCCACCTCAAAGCAATGAAGAGCTGCGCCAAATGTTCGTTGATGAAGGGTTTGACGGCAAAAAGTTTGATGCTGCATTTAACGGTTTCGCGGTGGACTCTATGGTTCGTCGATTCGACAAAGAATTCCAAAAAGCAGGTTTACGCGGTGTTCCAGCGTTTATTGTGAACAATAAATATCAGGTTAATATCGGTTCAATCAGCTCTGGTGCAGAGTTTAATGACTTGGTTAACTACCTACTAAAACTGTAATACCCTAAATACAACAAACCCCGCGAATATATGCGGGGTTTGTTCATTCACAATGAAGTTCAGTCATTTTCAGTGCCAGTAAACCAATCATTGGTAATGCTTTTCGAGCAATCTATCCTTTTCTTCCCATACATCGCCAAGCCAGTGCTGAAATCGTCGTTTGTACGGTTTGTCATTAAAGTAATCACCCAATACGTGCTCGTCGATAGGCCTCACCGTGACATCCACCACTATACGATTCATTCGTCCCATGAGCATATCTCTAAATGGGTTTTCAACATTTTGCGGGTAAGCCAAAGTTACATCGAGGATACTGTCAAACTGCTCTCCCATTGCCGCTAAAGTATAGGCAATGCCTCCAGACTTAGGTTGCAGAAGGTGTTGGTAACCCGCCTTACTGGTGGCGAGCTTCTGTTTGGTACAGCGAGTACCTTCTACATAATTTACGACAGTTGTAGGGGTATGCTTAAATTGCTCGCAGGAGCGACGCGTAGTGCGTAAATCTTCCCCTCGCTTTTCTGGGTGCCTAAGCAGATATTCTCGGGAGTAGCGTTTCATAAAAGGCATACCTAAAGCCCAACACGCCATCCCCATAAGCGGGATATAAAGCAGTTGCTGCTTCATAAAGAACTTTGGCATCGGAATACGATCTTTAAACACACAACAGAGCACCACAATATCGGTCCAACTGCGATGGTTGCTGATCATCAAATACCAGCCATGCTTACTAAGATTGTCAACGCCCGAAATATCCCACTCAACTCGATTGAACAGTCTTAATATGCCAGCGTTTAAAGTCGCCCATACCCACATGAGTTGATTCGCCAAAGCGGTTGGATAGCGTTTGAGTACCAAGGTGGGTGTCATTACCTTGATAAGGGCTATGATACAGATCAACAGCGAAATGATCGCCGTATTAACGATCACCAAAAATGAAGTAGCAACTAAGATCAAATAGCCGTGCATAGGGTTAGTTCTGTATTATTATCAGGTTAAACAATGACCTCGACATTATACTAACCTAGCCGACGAATGGAATATGCGACTTGGTCGGAGTTGTTAACCCTCGTAAGCACTATTGAGCCGGTTAAGAAGCCTGTCCATGGCTCGGTACCCTAGTGCTTCGGATATATGGTGGCGAGATATGGCACTCTGCTCGTCCAAATCAGCGATTGTTCGTGCCACCTTTAAAATCCGGTGATACGCTCGAATCGACAATCCTAACTGGTGTAACGCATCTTCTAAAAAACGGGCATCATTGGGCGTCAATTGACAGACTTTTTCCAATTGTCGACCAGTCAACTGCGCATTGATCACGCCTGCCCGGTCAACCATCACCTCACGTGCTTTATTTACACGTTGTTTCACAATCTCGGTAGATTCTCCACGATCCCCACCTTCCGCTAGCACACCTTTTGGCAGCAAAGGGATTTCGACGGACATATCAAATCGATCCAAAAGTGGGCCCGATAAGCGACTTAAGTAGCGCAATATAACGTTGGTGTGCTGGCGGCTTTGGTCCGAGTAATACCCACTGGGGCTTGGGTTAAGTGCTCCCACCAACTGAAAACGAGCAGGGAAGCGGGTTTTACCATTGGCGCGAGAAATAATAATTTCACCGGACTCTAAAGGCTCTCGTAAAGAGTCCAAAGCGCGCCGTTCAAATTCAGGGAGTTCATCTAAAAAGAGCAATCCATTATGAGCCAATGAGATTTCTCCCGGTCTTGGGTTAGTCCCACCACCCACTAGCGCCGCCATTGAAGCTGAATGATGCGGCGATCGAAAAGGACGGTTTCTCCAATTACTGGAACTCACCTGATGTGATACCAAAGAAGTGACTGCTGCGGTTTCAATGGCTTGATCTTGAGTAAGAGGAGGCAATAGGTCACTCAATCGAGAAGCGAGCATCGTTTTTCCTGTACCAGGAGGCCCCAAAAAGAGAAGATTGTGTTCACCCGCCGCAGCAATCTCGAGCGCTCTTTTACCATGAGCCTGTCCGATAATATCTTGAAGATCTCGGGTTGGACCTTTTGTAGCAGCGTGCGGCTCTGCCACAGTCGATGCAACAGGAAGCGCTTGCTGGCCAAATAAGCTCTGACACACATCAAGCAGGCTGGCCGCGCAGCGATGGTGCTCTCCTCCCACTAACGCAGCATGATGTGCGTTGGACTGTGGCACCACCAATACACGCTGGTGTTTGTTTGCGGCAATAGCGGCGGGTAACACGCCTTTTACAGCGCGTAAGGTGCCATTTAACGCCAACTCCCCCACAAATTCATGCTGACAAAGTTGGCTGTCTGGCAGCTGATCTGAGGCCGCTAAAATGCCCAGCGCAATAGGAAGATCGAAACGCCCGCCCTCTTTAGGTAGATCCGCCGGCGCTAAGCTGACAGTGATCCTATTGTGAGGAAATTCAAAGCGAGAATTGATCAGCGCACAGCGCACGCGATCTTTCGCTTCTTTAACTGTAGTCTCCGGCAACCCCACCATGTTTATAGTGTGCTATATTAACCCTACATACATTTTTAAGGCAAACTAGCATGAAAAGGGCTTTCCTATACCTACGATTTTCTAGTGCGACACAAGCAAAAGGTCATTCTTACGAGAGGCAGCACTCTAGAGCGGTTGAGTATTGTCAGCGCAACAACCTCGATTTACAGGAAACAACCTACGAAGACCTTGGTATTTCAGCCTTTAAAGGTTCTAACTTACAAGGCTCACTAGGTCGTCTCCTTGAAGCTATTAACGTCGGTGTTATCACTCAAGATGATGTCATTCTAGTAGAAAACCTAGACCGTATCTCTCGACAAGAGCCAACAAATGCCATGTCTCTATTTTCTCAATTACTAGGTACGGGTATCCCAATCGTGACTTTAACGGACGGTCAAACCCACTCAAAGCAAGATTTACAGGATAACCCCTATAAACTCTTTGTCTCAATAGCTGCTCTTTTGCGTGCTTACGAAGAATCCAAAACAAAATCTATCCGTCTTAAATCTGCTTGGGAAAAGAAACACAGAGAAGCTAAACAAGGCGTAGTTAAAACCAAAATTGTCCCTAGTTGGTTAAAGGTTGATAATGGCAAACTTGAGGTAATTCCGTCTCAGGCAGAATCAATCAGCTATATATTCCATCTAGCATCATCCGGTAAAGGGTGTGCAGCAATAGCCTCTCAATTGAACAGGGAAAAAATCCCCCCACTCAGCCTAAGAGCTAAACACTGGCACTCTAGTTTTATTGCTCGATTGCTTAATGATGGTCGAGTGATTGGTCGTCTGACACCTTTTAACCACAATCCAGACGGAACAATTACGCCTGACATCAGCCGAGTGATAGAAAACTACTACCCGCAAGTAATCCCAGAGCAACTCTACTACGAAGTGCAAGCAGCTAAGAAAGCCCCAACTAATCGCGCAGGCCGCAAAGGAGCCAATTTTTCTAATTTGCTACAAGGTTGCGCCTACTGTCAGACTTGTGGCGGGAAGATGAGCTACATTAATAAGGGCGCAAAAAACAAGAGAACCCATCTTCAATGTTCCTCCTCAAAGCTCAAAGGCTGTAGCAATGATACTCGTTACGAATACTCCTACATCGAGGGTAAAGTACTAAACTTATTGTATGCTGTTGACCTATCGAGTTTGATGCCTACGGTCATCACTTCTGGTGCTGACTCTCTTCAATCCTTGGTTGGTCGCCTAGCTGAAATAGAAAAGAAGATTGACAGCCTCATTGACATATCAGAGATACCACAAGCTCGAGATAAGTTAATCCAACTAGGGCAGGAACAAAATCAACTCAAATCTAAAATCGACCAAGCTTCCGAAGAAGCAAAAGCTCAAAATCATGCCCGTGGGATTACGGAAAGCATAGCAGCTTGGGACGAACTATTGACCACTTGCGCGAATGGGAATACTGAGAATAGAATCAAACTCAATGGTTTTTTACGTAATAATGCTAAGTTTATTTTCTCTACTTCTGAGGCTGAAGACGGCGAAGGGTTTATCACAACATTAATCACAGCATATTTATTCAATATGAATGACCCTTGGTTTACTGTTGGTGGCGATTTAAAGAAAGGCGGTAAAACTCAAAACTATAGTGGCAATCATAGTACCTAGTATGTGTGTGTTGTACCGCTTAAAGTCGTCCCTACACGCACACACACTTGTTGAGAATTATTCTCATCTTCACATCAATAGTCGTCTCTCACCGTCTTATTACCCTACGGCAGTATGTCCCTGAGCCACTTTCAAAAACGACAAACCCTTTACCAATAAGGGCTGAGAGCGTATTTCCAGTATTATCGGTATACTCTTATCAGGACTTGTTCTCACGAATACTGATTGAGTATCACAGCGTCATGTTTATGCTCACCGTCCGACCACGAGCGCTACGCCCAAAGTTTCCCGTCCCCGAGCCTATCGCCTCGTGTCCGTGAGGCTGTGCTTACTCGTGTCCGTCCAATGCTTACTGTTTTTCCCAGCGCCCACCCAGCAACATCGGTCAGTGGCGCGACACTCTATTTTATTGGTGCTCGTAGCAGGTGTGAGCACAAGCAATAAACACCGTATCGCACCACAACTGACCATCACCGCTGAGTTTGAACAGGAACCGAAAAACAGGGAGAGTTGGTCTGTTGCTTTACTTACCTATCGGGGTTATCGATGTAACCCAATTAGCACTTAACAACCTTGATAATTATCCTTAAAGGGTGCAACTGCACCTTGAACAAAATAAGGGTGCAAATACTGCGCATGGTCTCGGCATTTAATGTCGATGACCCCATCACAAAGGAGAAAAAGTTGAACAGAGATAGTTTGACCAATATCCGCTTACGGCTTGATAGCAACCTCGTAGATGAGCTTGAACGCATAGCCAAAAGGCAGGACACAACCATAACCAGAGTAGCAAGCAAAGCCCTCAAACTTTATACACAAACGCACGCCCACGGAGGCAACCAAGATGAAAACAATAGAATACGCACCTGATACCCTTAACACTTTCCAGTCTCGCGGAGCTACCATTGATGAGCTGTTTGGCGCATCTGACTGGATAGACTACGACCTTGTCGAGCTGATAAGTAAAGAAGGTCAGCAAAACCCTATCCGAGTAGCCATTACCCAAGCGCTAGGCGACAACAAGCCCCGACTTTATTTGATAGATGGCCACCACCGCACGCTATCAGCATCCCTTGACGATATTGCTGTTATTGGCTTTGAACCAGAGGAAATGGAATGGCATGAGTTTATCAAACAGAATGCCCTCGCCAACTACCACAAACTCGCAGAAGCCAAGACCACAAATGCCCAACGCAAAGAGATGGCATACTCATACATGTCCAACCTTTTGTTATCCGATGGCTACGTAAAGAAAGCTGAGTTTGTTGAGCTATTCCGTAGTGCCACTATCAGCGCTGATACTCTCAAACGTATGTGGTCTCGCATCAATAAAGCATCACAGCTTGACGGTTTTGTTTTCCCTCGCAACTACGCGCAACTACTATCAGAGATACGTAAGTTTGAGGGCAACGAGACCCCGCAACCGGACAACATGGTCTTGAAGCAACAAGACAAACTCGATGCCATTGGCAACATACTTAACGAATGTAATGAGGCTACACTGGCTGCCCTGCCTGAATATCTCAAACAGATAGACTACATCCGAGCACGCGCTGTCCAGAAAGAAATGACCCGATACCGCAACCGCAAAGATGTTCAAGAGTCAGCGAGGAAAACGGTACGCAAGTCTATCGAGACAAAAGCGGTCGAGGTTGGCAACTTGTACAGAGACACTTGGCACGCTGCCATGCTGCTCCAAAACATCCACAAGAAACCAGAGTTAAAGCAAGAACTGTTTGACCTGCTACTCACTGATGATGCTGTCAATAAGCCAGAGCCAGAGATAGAGAAGGTTATCCAGTATGTCCAAGTTGACGAGCATGGCGAGGTTATCTTGTGAGGTTTGATAGCAAGTTTGAAAAGCTTTGTTTCAACTCGCTCACGGCATTGCCTGACGCGAAAGTGTCGGGTATTCCAGCCAACAGGCTTTACGGTACGGATAAGAAGTTGAAGCCTAGGCGCTTTGACTTTGCCCTCAGTGTCGCTGGCAAGCGTGTTGTCGTTGAATGTAAAGACGGCCACATGCGTACCATACCCGCTCACAAAGCCAAGTTGAAAGAACTCAAAGCCAAGTATCGGTATGCTACAAAGAATGCCACTGTGCGCCGCCTGTTGGCCGCTGAAAACGATAACCACAGCATAGAGCGCAACTTGATGGGTTTCTGGCAAGCCACTGCTCACGACTATCACAGCGCCCTCTTGTTGGTAAAGGATAGCGTCTGGACAGATACATGGCGTGATAAGTATGGGTTATTTATGGATGTGTTGAAGCGGGATAGATATAGCGGCATCCCTGCCTTTTGTATGGCAGAGCGACACGTCGAATACTTACCCCAGATAATGGCACTTGAACCATTGGGCGAGCCTTGTGTTTTGTTTGAACTGGACAGCGGAAAAGCAAAGGTTATTGCTGTGGGGAACATGTAGGGTGCAACTGCACCTTGTACAAATTTCTGTTGAATAGGGTGCAAATGTTGTGACTAGCCTCGGCACTTTGTGTCGTAGGGCGCTATTTGGGTGCAACTGCACCTTGAACATTTTTTGTTTTTACCATTACCATTTGGCAACAATAGATAGGCATGTAGAGCTGTATTTGGTTCTGTTTGTATGGCATTCCTTTGCCCACCAAACGCCCCCTACGCGCTCTTGTTGGCTCGTAGCGCCCTGTAAAGTGTAGCCACGCCAATACCTGCTGCCTTGGCTGCGGCCTCTTTGCTCAAACCCTTTTCCAGATACCCAAGCGCCTGCTTGATGTTGTCGGTTTTATGAGGTCGCCCACCTTTCATCTTCCCTGCTTCCTTTGCCCTTTGAACACCGAGCCTCGTTTTCTCGTTCTGAATATCCCGTTGCATCTGCCCCATAGCAGCCAACACAGTGAATAAGAACTTACCCGTGGCCGTGGTCGTATCCATCGACTGCCCACCAAGGTTATGTATCACCATGCCAATGCCACGCGCTTCCAGTTCCTGCGCCAACTCCAACAACTTACCAGTGTCCCTACCTAATCGCGACAAGTCGTACGCTATCAACTTATCACCCTCTTCCATCTGTCCCAGTAGCTTATCAAACTGCTCGCTCTCAACTCGCGTGCTTATCTTCTCGCTCACTACGACAGCGTCAGGATAGTGTTTCATCAGCTCCTCGGTTTGGGTAGCCAGTTCTTGCCCTTGCGTGCTTACACGCGCATAAATGTATTCAGTGCCTTTGGCAGTGCTACCATTTTTAATGCCTGTCATTTTTATCATCTTACCTTGTTGTGTGTAGGGTTATGATAATACTATCTTCTGACCCACCATCCAACCGTTTTGATAGGGCATTGATAACGTTTTATCATTTATCTTTTGACCAACATCAGATGATAGATAGCCATCGCAGATGGATGCCCTTGCCTCTGGCAATAGACAACATGTCGATTTGGCATACTGGCGAAAATATTTGCCCCACACAGCAGCTTTGCTGATGCTATCGTTTTCTACGACAGAAACGAATGAGGGCGACCCCACAAGCACCCCCGTACCCCTATTTGGAAACCGTAGAACCCCTAGATGACCCGTCCATACACCGGAGGGGCTAAAAAATACTTGAGTTTCACAGCGGAAAGTCGAAGGCCAAAAAATTTTGGGAAGGGTGAAAAATATTTAATGGTTAATCTACCCATCAATCTTGAACGCCGGCATCCCTCCACTAATATGCACTTCGACTCTTACCAAAGGGGCATCAACACCCACACATGCCCGGCTGAAAATAGTGGCCAAGCCCATTACTTTTCACCTTTAAAATAGCGTTTAAATCATGCTAACTCAGGCGCAGAGAAAAGATAGTTATGAAAAAAGTATGAATTTTTACTTGTCACAAAACCGAAAACTGTGATACCACTTACTACAGCAAAATAAACGAACACAAACACAACATTAATGATGACTGTCGCTACTCGTATTAACACACTGATTATCCTGCTGGTCGTGGTGATTATTAACACCGCGGGCGGGCGAGTAGGCGAAAGATAGACAGCCAGATTTTAAAAGCCCCCGCACTGAAGAGTCCGGGGGCTTTTTTATAATTTATAAAAACAGGGAAAAGGGATTATGGGAGCACAAGAGACGCAACAGCCCGAAGAGGCAGGCGCAGCAACACCAGCACCGTTAACCGGGGCACAATTGGTGGTGAAAGCTCTACTGCAAGAAGGCATTAAAACCATTTTTGGTTATCCTGGTGGCGCGATCATGCCCATCTATGATGCGTTGTACGATGGTGGGGTTGAGCACATTCTGTGTCGTCATGAACAAGGCGCCGCAATGGCAGCCATTGGCATGGCACGTTCAACACAAGATGTCGCAGTATGTATGGCAACGTCAGGCCCTGGTGCCACCAACCTTGTCACTGGCCTTGCGGACGCATTTTTGGACTCGGTACCCATTGTTGCGATAACTGGACAGGTCGCCAGCTCGCATATTGGTACGGATGCCTTCCAGGAAATGGACGTGATTGGTATGTCTTTGTCCTGTACCAAACACAGCTATTTGGTTACCGACATCAACGACCTTGCTCCAACACTTGCAGAGGCATTTGAAGTGGCGAAAAGTGGACGCCCTGGCCCTGTGATTGTCGACATTGCTAAAGATGTCCAGTTAGGTGAAGCGCCCGTTGCGAAGCTACCGCACTTTGCGCCTCCGATGATGCCAACCCCTCAACCTGAGCACTTTCGTTTAGCGCAAGCCATTCTTCGCGAAAGCAAACGCCCTGTGCTGTATGTTGGTGGCGGCGTGCAAATTGCGCGAGCAACAAAATCGGTAAGACGCTTTCTTAAAGCAAACCCAATGCCTTCTGTTAGCACATTAAAAGGCCTTGGCTCTGTTGAGCGACACGACCCTCATTACCTAGGTATGCTCGGCATGCATGGGACAAAAGCTGCCAACTTAGTGGTTCAGGAATGTGACTTATTGATTGTTGTCGGCGCTCGATTTGATGACCGAGTCACAGGTAAGCTCGACACCTTTGCCCCTCATGCAAAAGTGATTCATATCGATATCGATAAAGCTGAGTTTAATAAGCTTCGTCATGCGCACGCGACCCTTAGAGGCGATATCAATACCATATTGCCTCAAATGGGAATGGATCATGATATTTCACCCTGGGTTCATCACTGTGAAAGCTTACGCACTGCATTTAAGTGGCGTTATGACCACCCAGGTGATCTCATTTACGCACCGCTGCTGCTTAAACAGCTGTCCGATATGATGCCCGACAGCTCGATGGTGTCGACAGACGTTGGTCAGCACCAGATGTGGGCTGCGCAACATATTCAACCCCGTGATCCGCAAAACTTCATTTCTTCTGCCGGTCTCGGCACGATGGGATTTGGATTACCCGCGGCAATGGGGGCTGCTGTAGCGCGCCCAAACGATCAATCCATTTTGGTTTCTGGGGATGGCTCGTTCATGATGAACATTCAAGAGCTAGGTACGCTTAAGCGTCGCCAAATTCCAGTCAAGATGGTACTGATCAACAACCAACGATTAGGTATGGTGAGACAGTGGCAATCGCTGTTTTTCGATGGTCGACACAGCGAGACGATTCTGGACGACAACCCAGACTTTGTCATGCTGGCAAAAGCGTTTGATATTCCAGGAAAGACAATCACTCGTAAAGATGAAGTTGAACCCGCACTGAAAGAGATGCTGGCGTGTGAGACGTCGTACTTATTGCATGTATTGATCGATGAAGAAGAAAACGTGTGGCCTCTGGTTCCACCGGGCGCTTCCAACGAAGACATGTTAGAAAACACTTAATACCCAAGAGCTAGGAAACACTATGGAAAGATACTTACTTGATATCAAAGCGGACGACAAACCTGTGCTTCTGGAGCGTGTATTACGTGTAGTACGCCATCGCGGGTTTACCGTTCGACAAGTTGCAGGCACTCAAAACCACCAGAGCAGAATTGCCAGCGTGGAAATCATTGTAGATAGTGAACGTCCAATCTCATTTTTGACCAACCAAATTGAAAAGTTGTGGGATGTCATCAGTGTAGAAGTGATTAAAATCGATAATAATGAACTCCCAAACAACAATTTACAGCAAAAAGTAAACGCATAAGGAAGGCAACATGTCTAAGAGAACGGCTGATTTTATTTGGTTTAATGGCGAAATGGTTCCATGGGCAGAAGCCAATGTCCATGTGCTTACCCATGCAATGCATTACGGCACGTCTGTATTTGAAGGGGTTCGTTGCTATAACACTCCAAAAGGGCCAATTGTTTTCCGTCATAAAGAGCACGCACAGCGTCTTAAAGACTCTGCAAAAATTTACCGCTTCCCAATCCCGTACACGGTTGACGAAATTATGGAAGCAACGCGCGAGACGCTTCGTCAGAACAAATTAGAGTCAGCGTACATTCGTCCACTCGGCTTTGTCGGAAATGTTGGCTTGGGTGTCTGTCCTCCGGTTGATACAGAAATGGATCTGATCATCGCTGCATTCCCATGGGGCTCATACCTTGGCGAAGAAGCGCTAGAAAATGGTGTTGATGCGATGATTTCAAGCTGGAATCGCGCAGCGCCAAACACGATTCCTACCGCAGCTAAAGCAGGTGGTAACTACCTGTCTTCATTGCTTGTTGGTGGTGAAGCACGTCGCCACGGTTACGATGAAGGTATCGCATTAAGTGTTGATGGTTACTTATCTGAAGGCGCTGGCGAGAATATTTTTGTCATTAAAGATGGTGTCCTTACAACACCACCAGCCACCAGTGCCATATTGCCGGGCATTACTCGTGATTCGATCATGACCATCGCCAAAGACAAAGGCTATGAAGTGCGCGAAGCCAACATTGCACGTGAAGCGCTTTATCTTGCTGACGAAATCTTTATGACTGGCACCGCAGCGGAAATCGTACCGGTGCGCTCTGTCGACCAAATAACTGTGGGTGAAGGCAAACGTGGCCCAATAACGCACGAGTTGCAATCCACCTATTTCGGCCTGTTCAACGGCACCACTGAAGACAAGTGGGGCTGGTTGGACTACGTATATCCACAAGATTAGGGTCTACCCACAAGATTAAGGAAAATAGTAATGCCTAAGTATCGTTCAGCAACAACCACCCACGGTCGTAACATGGCGGGTGCACGCGCATTGTGGCGCGCGACCGGTGTCAAAGATGAAGATTTCGGTAAGCCCATTATTGCAGTAGTCAACTCATTCACCCAATTTGTTCCAGGTCACGTCCATCTTAAAGACTTGGGTCAACTGGTCGCTAGAGAGATTGAGGAAGCTGGCGGCATCGCCAAAGAATTTAATACCATTGCGGTCGATGACGGTATCGCTATGGGTCATGGCGGTATGTTGTATTCGTTACCTTCGCGCGAGCTTATCGCCGACTCTGTGGAATACATGGTTAATGCACACTGCGCCGATGCGATGGTGTGTATCTCTAACTGTGACAAAATCACTCCAGGAATGCTGATGGCGTCAATGCGCCTGAATATTCCGGTTATTTTCGTCTCCGGCGGTCCGATGGAAGCCGGTAAAACCAAGCTCTCTGATCAAATCATCAAGCTCGATCTGGTTGATGCCATGATGCAAGGTGCGGATCCTTCGGTATCGGATGAACAGAGCGAGCAGATCGAACGTTCAGCCTGTCCTACCTGTGGATCATGCTCTGGTATGTTTACCGCCAACTCAATGAACTGTCTCACTGAAGCTTTGGGTCTATCTCAGCCAGGTAATGGTTCAATGCTGGCCACACACGCAGACCGCGAACAGCTATTTGTGAACGCTGGTAAGCGTGTTGTTGAGCTCACCAAGCGTTACTACGAACAAGACGACGAAACCGCTCTACCGCGCAATATTGCCACTAAAGAAGCGTTTGAAAACGCGATGGCATTAGATATTGCTATGGGTGGCTCTACCAACACAGTATTACACCTACTAGCGGCGGCTCAGGAAGGTAACGTCGATTTTGATATGGCCGATATAGATGCCATGTCGCGTCGCGTTCCAAACCTATGTAAGGTTGCACCTTCAACCCAGAAGTACCATATGGAAGATGTGCACCGCGCAGGGGGTGTGATGGGTATTCTAGGCGAGCTCGACCGAGCCGGATTATTGAATAACCAAGCCAGAACGGTTCTTGGCCTAAGCTTTGAAGAGCAACTAAAAGAATACGATATCATGCTGACTGAGTCTCAAGAGGTGAAAGACTTCTTTAGAGCCGGTCCTGCGGGCATTCGTACCACAAAGGCCTTTTCGCAAGACTGTCGCTGGGACACGCTGGATGACGACCGTGAAAATGGCTGTATCCGCACCAAAGACAATGCCTACAGCCAAGATGGTGGTTTGGCCGTGCTTAGCGGGAACATTGCTCTGGATGGCTGCATCGTTAAGACTGCAGGCGTTGATGAAAGCATCCTTAAATTTACCGGCCCAGCGGTGGTGTTCGAAAGCCAAGAAGACGCGGTTGATGGCATCTTAGGTGGCAAAGTGAAAGCCGGAGATGTGGTCGTTATTCGCTACGAAGGTCCTAAAGGCGGCCCAGGCATGCAAGAGATGCTTTACCCAACCACTTATCTTAAGTCCATGGGTCTTGGCAAAGAGTGTGCGCTATTAACTGACGGTCGCTTCTCAGGTGGTACCTCTGGACTGTCGATTGGTCACGCATCTCCGGAAGCGGCCAATGGCGGCGTGATCGGTCTGGTGAACAGCGGTGATACCATTGCTATCGATATTCCAAATCGTACCATCTCATTGGAAGTGAGCGAATCAGAGCTCGCTGCGCGTCGTGCTAAACAAGATCTGCTGGGCTGGAAACCTGCGTCACGAGAGCGCCAAGTGTCCTTTGCTCTGAAGGCTTACGCCAGCATGGCCACCAGCGCCGATAAGGGTGCAGTTCGCGATAAGTCGATGCTTGAGGAGTAATCATGTCCCATGGGAATGAAGATTCAGAGGTCGCGACCGATGAACGCATGATGGATATTCCACACAGTGGCGCAGATTATCTGCGCCATATCCTACGTGCACCGGTATATGAAGTCGCCAGTGATACCCCGTTGCAGGATATGCCTCGCTTGTCTGAACGTACCGGCAATCAGGTACAAATAAAGCGTGAAGACCGACAGCCAGTTCACTCGTTTAAGCTGCGCGGCGCCTACAATATGGTGTCGAGCCTTAACCAACAGCAAAAACAAGCCGGTGTGATTGCCGCATCAGCGGGTAACCACGCACAAGGTATGGCGCTATCGGGGACCAAGTTAGGCATAAAGACCATCATTGTGATGCCTAAAACGACCCCAGACATTAAAGTAGAAGCTGTTCGCAGTTTTGGTGGCGAAGTGGTGCTTCATGGCAGTAACTTTGATGAAGCGAAAGCCGAAGCGGAAAGACTCTCTTCGCTTCATGGTTATACGTTTGTCCCACCTTTTGATCATCCATTGGTGATCGCAGGTCAAGGCACGATTGGCATGGAAATGCTCCGTCAAAACGGACATTTAGATGCGATTTTTGTCCCTGTTGGGGGAGGCGGCTTAGCGGCCGGTGTTGCTGTATTGGTTAAGCAGCTAATGCCAGAAGTGAAAGTCATCGCGGTAGAGCCCGAAGATTCAGCGTGCCTCAAAGCCGCACTCGACGCGGGCGAGCCAGTGGTGCTTGATCAAGTCAGTATGTTTGCTGACGGTGTAGCCGTTAAGCGCATTGGCGAAGAGACGTTTAGGCTTTGCCAAAAGTATATTGACGATCATGTGACGGTCTCTAGCGATGAAATATGCGCAGCAGTAAAAGATATTTTTGAAGATACCCGCGCCATCGCAGAGCCTTCTGGCGCTCTTGCACTGGCTGGGCTTAAAAAATACGCCGAGAGCCATCACTGGTGCGACAAAAAACTCGCCACAGTACTATCAGGTGCCAATACCAACTTTCATGGCTTACGTTACGTTTCAGAGCGCTGTGAGCTAGGTGAAAAACGTGAAGGCCTATTGGCCGTCACCATTCCTGAACGTCAAGGGGCCTTTTTTGAGTTTTGCCAACTGATTGGTGGTCGAGCGGTCACCGAGTTTAACTATCGCTATAACGATCCAGACAGTGCCAATATATTTGTCGGCATTCGATTGCAAGAAGGTCAGGCAGAGCTTGATCATATCATTGGCGATCTAAAACAGGGTGGCTATGACGTTGTCGATTTATCCGATGACGAAATGGCCAAGCTGCACGTTCGCTATATGGTGGGAGGCAAGCCTAAAAACAGCTTACACGAGAAGTTATTTAGCTTTGAGTTTCCAGAGTATCCTGGCGCGCTATTGAAGTTTTTAAGCACACTGGGCACCCACTGGAACATCAGTCTATTTAATTATCGCAACCATGGCGCTGACTATGGTCGAGTATTGTGTGGCTTTGAGTTAAGCGAAACGGATTTAATTCGCTTCAGCGAACACCTCGAGTTCTTGGGGTATCAGTTTAAAGATGAATCCGACAACCCGTCGTATAAGTTCTTCTTAAAATAATAGTAAAACGGTCACCTCATTCGGTGACCGTTTTTTTATCTATGCACACGCGTAGTGAGCGGTTACATACTCTTTAGACCCCATTTTTGAGCCGTCTCTTCAAAGAAGCCCTGCGTTTTCTTCAGCTCAACCCAATGGTTCACATAATTAATCCATACTTGATCATTTTGTGGAAGCAACATAGAAATCGGCGTTGGCTTGCGCGGCTCATCCACTGGGACAATCGCCAATTGGCTAAATTTTGTGACTAAGGTTGCGGCTTCAACATTCGAGGTTACGCTGACATCG
Source organism: Vibrio ulleungensis (assembly GCF_016900875.1). Taxonomy (GTDB): domain Bacteria; phylum Pseudomonadota; class Gammaproteobacteria; order Enterobacterales; family Vibrionaceae; genus Vibrio; species Vibrio ulleungensis. Next base: position 46,296 of record NZ_JAFEUM010000012.1, on the reverse strand, counting down.
GCGCGGCGAGCAAGCAACTCCTGAAAGTCACGAGCGGGCGCTTCAATCACAATATGCACTGCATTCGGGAAAAACTCTTTAACCATTTTTTCTTGGACTGTACCAAGAGTTGCCGCCACTTTAATGTCGGCGTTATCAAAATCAGACCATTGACTGAATTTCTCTAGATCCTTTTTTTGCACCACAGGGACAAAAGCAAGGTAGAAGTAGGGTTGACTGTAGCCTGCTACTTTCGCTCTAGACATGTTCAGAGATGCACTGCCTGTGATGTCGTATTTATTGGCGGTAATACCGTTGACCAAGGTTTTCCAATCTGTCGCAACGAACTCAACTTCAACACCTAGATCCTTGGCTAGCTCTGTGGTGACGTCAATATCGAATCCTCGATAACTGTTGGTGGCAGGATCCTTCATAGTCATAGGATTCCAATCACCTGTGGTTCCAACTCTCAGTTTTCCGCTGTTTAATATCTCTTGTAAACGGCTCGTCTCGGCCACGGCAGATGCACTCAACACCGCTAAACCCAATGCTAAAATCCACTTTTTCATCTCGATTTCCTTTTATTGACGCACTTTAGTTAAGTTATTGTTACCATAGCAGTCTATTTTTTCATTTGTTAGTCACAAGAGTCTGTTTTGACAAATAAAGCGCGTCTTAGCTTATTTGCCCCGCTACTTCTCACTGGGTGCAGTGATTACCAATGGGGCTGGTATGTACTTGATCCATCAACGCAGCAGGGTCGAACCAACCTTACGTTTTTAATGAACGGTTTCGGCGATACGATTGCGGTATCACTGTTAAGCATGGTCTTTGCCATGTTGCTAGGCTTTGCTATAGCTCTTCCTGCGCTCTCCTCCTACGCGCCATTACGCTGGGTGAACCGTGTGTATGTAGAGTCCATTCGTTCGATTCCTGTCCTAGTACTACTGCTATGGGTTTACTATGGGATGCCGACACTGCTCGATGTTTCACTCAACCATTTCTGGGCAGGAGTGATCGCGCTATCGATTGCAGAGAGTGCGTTTATGGCGGAAGTTTTTCGCGGTGGCATCCAAGCCATTTCTCGTGGCCAACACGAAGCAGCTGAATCTTTGGGGTTAAGCTACTGGAGCAAAATGCGCCTAGTTATTTTCCCACAAGCATTTCGACAGATATTGCCTCCACTCGGAAACCAATTTGTCTATATTCTAAAAATGTCATCGCTTGTCAGTGTCATAGGACTAAGTGACCTTACTAGACGAGCCAATGAACTCGTTGTAAACGAGTATTTACCGCTAGAAATTTACACATTTTTGGTGCTTGAATATTTGGTGTTAATCCTGGTCGTTTCACAAGCAGTGCGTTGGATGGAAAAGCGTATTGCGATACCAAGTCACTAATGTAAAAAAGCGCACATTTTGTGCGCTTTTTGGTTTTGCATCAAACCACGAATTAAACACTCGACAGTTGCGCTTTCTTCTTTTGCTCAAGGCTTTTGGCGTAATGTATAGCTCTGTCACGGCCCTGCTCTTTCGCGTCATATAGAGCGATATCGGCACATTTAATTAACTGCTCTGCGTCATTGGTATCGGTTGGAGCCTGAGCAACACCGATTGAAACACCTAAGCGACCTAACGAAAGCCCTTTCATCTCTAAGTGCAACTCACGAACTTTATCACAAATACTTTTAGCGTAAGTAAGCGCTTGCTCAGCGTTTGAGTTAGGCACTATTATCGCAAGCTCTTCTCCTCCAAGGCGACATACAATGTCGTTACTTGAAGCATGCTCGAGTAATAGATTACTAATCGTTTTTAGGACGTAATCACCGGCATCATGACCAAAGTTATCATTGAATCGCTTGAAGTGATCAAGATCCAACATCAGCAGTGACATTTCTTCACCGTCACGCTCGGCATTCAATAACGCCATGTCTAACTGCTCTTCAAAGTGTCTGCGGTTGTACAAACCTGTCAACGGATCGCTCACTGCTTGAAAACGCAACTTCTCTTGCATGTTTAGGTTTGCCAAAGCCAGCCCAAGATGCTCAGCAACCGTAAACGCCAATTGCCTCGTATGTTGATCGACTGAGACATTCGGCTCACCAAAATACAGGTGCAGCATACCTATCGTATTTCCGTGTGCCGTCAATGGTATGCACATAGTTTGATCGTCGCCAACGGCGCTCATGTGGGCACACGAGATGCAATGAAAATCGTCATGAGTTAGATGAAACTTACCTTTACGCAAAGACCAACACTCTTCGGGCGCGTAAGTGTGAGCAGCCGGCCATGGCTGGCCCCAATCCAACTTAACTTCTAAGATATTGCGTGAAGAACGCATAATGGCGACACTGCCATTGATATCTCCCAGAATGCGAGGGATCAAATCGGCCACCACGTCTTGGGCTTCGCTGATCGATTTACACGCCGCCAGCATGTTAGCCAGTCGATGCAGCAATTCGATTTCGTATGTTCGCTGGGCAATACGTTCTTCTTGCAAGCCTTGTTCTTTTTGTACGCGTGCCGTTATTTGGCGGTTACTGATGTAAGACGACGTTGCCAACAATGCAACACTAGCAACCGCTAATACCACCAAGATAGCCATTAAGTGCTGCGCCATTTTCCCAAGCAAGTGCAAAGGAAGAGACAGGCGGATCACATATTCATTGCCCGATACGTACAGTTTTTTGGCGACATAGAGTAAGTCAACTTGCTGAGTCTGACTGTAACGAATAGCTTTACCTGTGCCGTTTTCCCAGGCTTCATTAAACTCGGGTCTGTTACCATGATTATCTAAACCAGAAAGCGCACGCGCCGATAATGAAGAGTCGCCGACAACGATTCCGTTTGGATCGATGACGGTAATACGTTGGTCAGCAGAGGCTTGAGTGAGATGCCCAATATAGTCATCGATGGAAATAGTAAGGAAATCTGGGTTGTCCTCTTCTATTTCATAGGTAATGTCCGATAGCAATGACTGGGCGTAGCCTGTCATGCTCGCTTCAACCCACTTCTCTAACGTAATTTTAAAATAGTTGAGCCCTAAGGCCATGGTGACAATTAAAGTGACTATGGGGAATAGCTGCCACTTTCTATCAATAATACTCGTCATACATCATCCTTGACCAAGTAACAATATTTCGTTCTGTATAGCAAAAATAGTACAAAAAAGCCACCTAAACAAGTTGGTGGCTTCATGATTTAACTACAAAGGATTATTTTTTCTTAACGGGTCTTTCCCAACCAGAAATTTTGCGCTCTTTCGCTCGGGTTATCACCAGCTCTCCTTGGCCAACATCTTTGGTCAATGTTGTGCCCGCACCAATTGTAGCGCCATCGGCAATGGTAACCGGAGCGACAATTTGGCTGTCTGAGCCGACAAACACATCATTACCAATAACAGTTTTATGCTTGTTCGCACCATCATAGTTGCATGTGATAGTACCAGCACCAATATTGGTTCTTTGTCCTATTTCGGAATCACCCAAGTAGGTCAAATGGTTGGCCTTAGAACCTTCACCCAATCGAGCATTTTTCATTTCGACAAAATTCCCTACATGGGAATTATCACGCATTTCCGCGCCTGGTCGAAGTCGAGCAAAAGGACCGACAGTGCAATCTTCCGCCACAGTTGCTTGTTCAATAATGCTGTACGGTTTTATGATTGTATTGTCATCGATTTCGCAATCAATAAGCACAGAGCCTGTACCAATAAAAACGTTATCCCCAAGGGTGACATTACCTTCGATGATGACATTGGTATCTATTTCACAATCCATTCCGCACTGCAGTGTGCCGCGAATATCAAATCGAGATGGATCGCGAAGCATAACACCCTGCTCTAACAAAGTTTGAGCCTTAAATGACTGGTAGGCACGCTCTAATCGAGCCAGTTGTGCGCGATCATTCACACCTTCGACTTCGATTTTACTCATTGGATGAACAGCTTCAACCGCATGTCCCTCCGCGTGTGCCGCCGCGATAACATCAGTCAGGTAGTATTCACCTTGAGCATTGTTATTGTTTAACCCTGATAGCCAGCGCTTTAGATCTTTGCCTGTAGCAGCAAGCACACCAGTGTTAATTTCCTTAATGAGCTTCTGCTCATCGGTTGCGTCTTTTTGCTCTACAATCGCTACTACAGGGCCATTTCGACGTACTATGCGGCCATAGCCCATCGGATTATCTAACTCGACCGTTAATAGCGCGATACCGCCAGTAGGTTGTGCTTCAAGAAGGTTCTCAATGGTCTCTTCAGAAATCAATGGTACATCGCCATAGAGAACTAGGATTTTCTCATCATCTTCAAAACTAGGCGATGCTTGATCCACGGCGTGGCCAGTGCCAAGCTGATCTTGCTGCAAGACCCAATTGACTGGCTCGTTTCCGAGTTCAGACTTCATTTGCTCGCCACCGTGTCCGTAGACCAAGTGAATGTTGTTTGCACCTAAGCTTACACATGTGTCTATCACGTGCTTAGCCATAGGTTTCCCAGCCAGGGTATGTAGCACCTTAGGTTTATTTGAATACATGCGGGTGCCCTTTCCCGCAGCCAATATTACCGCACTGAATTTCATGACGTTTTTTCCTAATTATTTTAGCTGCCCGAAGTGTACACAAATTTACCCACTCAATTAAGCTCTAGGCAAAAATTCGCATGACGAATAAACAAAAAGGCAGCCAATAGGCTGCCTTTTTCTCAATCATTAATCAAAAACGATTAACGACCGCGCTTGGTCAACTCGATTACTCGAAGCTGAGCAATGGCTTTAGCCAGTTCACTGGCCGCTTGAGCAAAGTCCATATCGCCGTGCTGATTTTGGATATTCTCCACAGCTTTGCGTTTGGCTTCTTCTGCTTTCGCTGCGTCTAGCTCTTCACCACGGATAGCGGTATCAGCCAGTACAGTTGATGTACCAGGCTGAACTTCTACCATACCACCAGAGACATAAATGAACTCTTCGTGGCCGTGCTGCTTCACAATGCGCACCATACCAGGCTCAATAGCGGTCAGCAGCGGAGTATGACCATGGAAAATACCAAGTTCACCTTCGCTACCGGTCACCTGAAAGGTTTCAACGCGACCTGAGAATAGTTTCTCTTCTGCGCTAACCACATCTAGGTGAAAGGTTATTGCTGCCATATCGCCTCCTAATTAGCCTTATAGCTTCTTCGCATTCTCAAGAGCTTCGTCAATGTTACCGCAGTACATGAACGCTTGCTCTGGAATGTCATCGTATTCACCAGCTAGTAGACCTTTAAAGCCACGTAGTGTCTCTTTAAGAGGTACGTATACGCCAGGGTCACCAGTAAATACTTCCGCTACGTGGTAAGGCTGAGTAAGGAAACGCTCAATCTTACGTGCACGTGATACCACTTGCTTATCTTCTTCAGATAGCTCGTCCATACCTAGGATAGCAATGATGTCTTTAAGCTCTTTATAACGCTGAAGCGTGATTTGAACGCCTGTTGCGATATCGTAGTGCTCTTGACCAACAACCAATGGATCAAGCTGTCGTGAAGACGAATCCAATGGGTCGATTGCTGGGTATAGACCCATGGCTGCGATGTTACGGTTTAGAGTAACAGTTGCATCCAAGTGAGCAAAGGTGGTTGCTGGAGACGGGTCAGTCAAGTCATCCGCTGGTACATAAACCGCCTGAATAGACGTGATAGAACCGGCTTTTGTTGACGTGATACGCTCCTGAAGCACACCCATCTCTTCTGCAAGAGTTGGCTGATAACCTACCGCAGATGGCATACGGCCTAGAAGTGCCGATACCTCTGTACCCGCAAGGGTATAACGGTAAATGTTATCGATGAACAACAATACGTCACGACCTTCATCACGGAAGCGCTCAGCCATTGTTAGACCAGTCAGGGCAACACGTAGACGGTTTCCTGGTGGCTCGTTCATCTGACCATATACCATGGCCACTTTCGACTCTTCTGGGTTCTCGACGTTTACAACGCCAGCTTCCTGCATTTCGAAGTAGAAATCGTTACCCTCACGAGTACGCTCACCTACACCGGCAAATACTGAAAGACCAGAGTGCTGAAGGGCGATGTTGTTGATAAGTTCCATCATGTTAACGGTCTTACCAACACCTGCACCACCAAACAGACCGATTTTACCACCCTTAGCGAATGGGCAAATCAAGTCGATAACTTTTACACCTGTCTCTAGAAGTTCAGTCACATTAGACTGCTCTTCATAGCTTGGTGCTGGACGGTGAATAGAGTAAAGTTCCTCTGCACCGACTTCACCGCACTCGTCGATTGGGTCGCCGAGTACGTTCATGATACGACCTAGGGTCTTAGTACCTACTGGTACTGAGATTGGAGCGCCTGTATTTACTACTTCCACTCCACGACGTAAACCATCTGAGCTTCCCATTACGATACAACGAACTACGCCACCGCCTAGCTGTTGTTGAACTTCAAGAACAAGACGTTCTTTCCAGTCCGTTACGTTCAGAGCGTCATATACACCTGGTACATCACTCTGTGGGAACTCTACGTCGACTACCGCACCGATGATCTGTACGATCTTACCTGTAGCCATCGTTAAATCCTCTAATTTAGTTTCCTAAGCTTAAACCGCTGCTGCGCCACTCACAATCTCTGACAGTTCCTGTGTAATCGCCGCTTGACGCGCCTTGTTATACACAAGCTCTAACTCATCGATGAGGTTGGATGCATTATCTGTTGCAGCTTTCATGGCAATCATTCGAGCTGCTTGCTCACACGCTAGGTTCTCTACAACACCTTGGTAGACCTGTGACTCTACGTAACGCAACAACAGTGCGTCGAGTAGAACCTTAGGCTCAGGCTCATAGATGTAATCCCATGCATGATCGCGTTGCATTTCTTCGCTATCTGATTTAGGCAAAGGCAGTAATTGATCGATCGTTGGTTCTTGCGTCATTGTGTTAACAAAATTGTTGTACACCACATATAGACGATCCAGCTCTTCTTCATTGTATTTCTCCAGCATCACGCCGACAGAACCAATCAAGTCTTCAAGGCTTGGTTCATCACCAAGTCCCGATACCTGTGCTGCCACTTTCGCGCCACTGTTGTTGAAGAAGGCTGTTGCTTTAGAACCAATAACAGCCAGTTCGATTTCAGCACCGTTCTCTTTCCATTCTTGCATGTCGGTCATCGCCTTTTTAAAAAGGTTGATGTTCAAACCACCACACAATCCACGGTCGGTAGACACAATGATGTAACCCACTCGCTTAGCTTCACGCTCCTCTAGGTACGGATGTTTGTACTCTAGACTTGCATTCGCTATGTGACCGATCACTTTACGCATAGTTGTCGCGTATGGACGAGACGCTTCCATTGCATCGTTACTACGACGCATTTTTGAAGCGGCTACCATTTCCATCGCTTTCGTAATTTTCTGAGTGCTTTTCACACTACCGATTTTATTACGTATCTCTTTTGCGCCGGCCATTGTTACTCTCCATTAGGAGTGACAATTTCTGTCACTCACCTTTACCAAGTTTGGGTTGCTACAAACTCATCAGCTAGCTTTTTAAGCTGCGCTTCGATGTCATCGTTGTAAGCACCTGTTTGGTCGATTTCAGTCGCAAGATCTGCGTACTGTGCACGAGCAAACGATAGCAACGCCGCTTCAAAGTCTAGAAGCTTGTTCAGCTCTACACTTTCTAGGTAACCACGCTCTACTGCGAAGATAACCAAAGCTTGGTCAAAAACAGACATTGGAGCGTACTGCTTCTGCTTCATTAGCTCAGTTACTTTCTGGCCGTGGTCTAGCTGTTTCTTAGTCGCTTCATCCAGGTCAGATGAGAACTGAGCAAACGCAGCAAGTTCACGGTAAGCAGCAAGTGCTGTACGGATACCACCAGACAGTTTCTTGATGATCTTAGTTTGCGCTGCACCACCAACACGAGATACCGAGATACCCGGGTCTACTGCAGGACGGATGCCTGAGTTGAATAGTTCAGTTTGCAAGAAGATCTGGCCATCGGTGATAGAGATAACGTTGGTCGGTACGAATGCCGATACGTCACCCGCTTGGGTTTCGATAATTGGCAGTGCCGTTAGAGAACCGGTTTTACCTTTCACTTCACCATTGGTGAACGTCTCAACGTAGTGCTCACTTACACGTGCAGCACGCTCTAGAAGACGAGAGTGGAGGTAGAAAACATCACCTGGGAATGCTTCACGACCTGGTGGACGCTTAAGCAATAGTGAAATTTGACGGTAAGCAACAGCTTGTTTAGACAAGTCATCGTATACGATAAGAGCATCTTCACCGCGATCACGGAAGTACTCACCCATTGCACAACCCGCGTAAGGCGCTAGGTATTGTAGTGCAGCAGATTCAGACGCAGAAGCAACCACTACAATAGTGTTCTTCAGTGCATCGTGCTCTTCCAGTTTGCGTACGACGTTAGCAATAGTCGACGCTTTTTGGCCGATTGCTACGTAGATAGAGAAGATACCAGAGTTTTTCTGGTTAATGATCGCATCGATCGCCATTGCTGTTTTACCAGTTTGACGGTCACCGATGATCAGCTCACGCTGGCCACGGCCGATTGGGATCATTGAGTCAACAGATTTGTAGCCAGTTTGAACAGGCTGATCAACCGATTTACGATCGATAACCCCTGGTGCAATCACTTCGATTGGCGAAGATAATTTCGCATCGATAGGACCTTTACCATCAATTGGCTCACCTAGCGTGTTAACCACACGACCAAGCATCTCTGGACCCACTGGTACTTCAAGGATACGACCAGTACCAGTTACTTTTGTGCCTTCCTTCAGGTCAGCATACGGTCCCATTACAACAGCACCTACCGAGTCACGCTCGAGGTTAAGTGCTAGCGCGTAACGGCCACCCGGTAATTCAATCATTTCACCTTGCATTACATCTGCAAGGCCATGGATACGAATGATACCATCGCTTACCGAAACGATAGTACCTTCATTGCGAGCTTCACTAACAACTTCGAATGACTCGATACGTTGTTTGATTAGATCGCTTATTTCCGTGGAATTAAGTTGCATTTTCAATCCCCATTAAGACTGCAAAGCTTCACTCAGACGACCGAGTTGACCTCGGGCTGAGCTATCAATGACTAAGTCTCCGGCTCGAATAATAACCCCACCAAGTAGGGTCTCATCTATACTGCAATTCAGCTTAACTTTGCGTTCAAGACGCTGCTCAAGTTTGCTGCTGATGTTCGCTTTTTGCTCGTCTGAGAGAACAGCGGCAGAAGTCACTTCTACGTCGATCTCTTTTTCAAGCTCTTGCTTAAGCACAATAAATTGTGCACATACATCAGGAAGGGCCTCTAAACGGCCATTCTCAGCCATCACTTTAATAAAGTTTTGACCGTGCTCATCAACTTGGTCGCCACACACAGCTACAAAGATTTCACTTAGCCTATTGGCTGAAGTCGAACTTGTTAAAAGTTCATGAACCTGTTCATTGTTGGCAACTTCTGCAGCAAAAGTCAGCATTTGGCCCCATTGGTCCAACGCTCCCTTTTCTACAGCAAAGTCGAATGCTGCTTTAGCATAGGGGCGTGCGATAGTAGTCAAATCAGACATTTGCGCCCCCAGACTTAAAGTTTTGCAGTAATGTTGTCGAGAATATCTTTATGAGCGGCTTCATCAATAGAGCGCTCCAAGATTTTCTCGGCACCAGCTAACGCCAGAGTGGCAACCTGTTTACGCAGGTCATCGCGAGCTCGGTTACGTTCAGCTTCAATTTCCGCTTCCGCTTGCGCAAGAATCTTCTGGCGTTCCGCCTGAGCTTCTTCACGCGCTTCATCGACAATCTGAGCTTTACGCTTATTAGCTTGTTCGATAACTTCGGTTGCAGTGCGCTTCGCTTCTTTTAATTGCTCAGAAGCATTGGCTTGTGCTAGATCCAAGTTCTTTGCTGCACGTTCGGCAGCGGATAGACCGTCAGCAATTTTTTTCTGACGCTCTTCGATCGCTTCCATGATTGGTGGCCATACATACTTCATGCAGAACCAAACAAACATAGTAAACGATATAGCTTGACCTAGCAGAGTTGCGTTCATTTCCACAACAGCTACCCCTTCTTATTAATCAACGACAAAATCCAGTTTGTTTTGAGCTATCGATTAACCAGCAAGTTGACCAACAAATGGGTTCGCGAATGTGAATAGTAGTGCGATTACGATACCAATCATTGGAACCGCATCCAATAGACCTGCAATGATGAACATCTTAACTTGAAGCATTGGAGCCATTTCAGGTTGACGAGCCGCACCATCTAGGAATTTACCACCTAAAAGAGCAAAACCAATTGCTGTGCCTAGTGCACAAAGACCAACGATGATTGCTACTGCGATTGCTGAAAAGCTTAATACAGTTTCCATTACTATCTCCAAAAATAAAAATTGACGTATTGTCGTGTAAAAATTTTAAAACTTAATGATCACTATCTTCGTGTGCCATTGATAGATAAACAATGGTCAACATCATAAACACGAAGGCTTGAATCAGGATAATTAGTATGTGGAAGATTGCCCAAGGGAGCGAACCCATCCACTGTAAATACCATGGCAGCATTGCTGCACAAAGAATAAACACTACCTCACCCGCGAACAAGTTACCGAATAGACGCATACCCAGTGAAAGAGGTTTCGCCAGTAGCGATACAACTTCAATAAGCAAGTTAAACGGAATCATTGTCCAGTGGTTAAATGGATGCAGTGCTAATTCGCGTGCAAAACCACCTAGACCTTTTACCTTGATGCTGTAGTACACCATCAGAGCAAAAACGCCTAGAGCCATAGCCATGGTGATGTTCACATCGGTAGTTGGCACTATCTTCAAATACGGGATGCCTAGCCAGTGTTCTGCTGGGTATGGAATGAAGTCAATTGGCACAAGGTCCAATAGGTTCATCAAGAATATCCAACAAAAAACCGTTAGGGCCAGCGGTGCAATCAGTGGGTTACGTCCATGAAAGGTGTCTTTGACGTTTTGGTCGACAAATTCAACTACCATTTCAACAAAACACTGCAACTTGCCTGGCACACCCGTTGTTGCTTTCTTAGCGACAGAATGAAATACCCAAAGGAAAATCACACCCATCACAAAAGAAAAGAACAAGCTATCTATGTGTACGTTCCAGAAACTGCCCTCTTCCACCAAACCTAATTTAACTAATGATAAATTGGTTAAGTGGTGAGAGATGTAACCGGACTGTGTTAGCGCTTCACCTGGCGCAGCCATAACATGTCCTATTTGTTATTGTTAATGAAAAATACTGGCGCAAAGATATGAATCCCTAGAACCAGCAAATAGGTTAGTGTGAGTGGAACGAGTTCCACATCGGTATACACGAGGACAACAGAAAACAGAGCGACGGTGATGAGAATTTTAAGAACCTCACCGGTGTAGAAAAGTGCTGCAACTAATTTAGCCGCTCGTGCACCAACAAATAGGAAGGCACACAACGAAAACACCATATTTGCGGTCACAATAATTGCGCCACCAATAAAGGATGCAATCGCCCACTCTACACTGACCGACAATGCCATGCCTGCAGCCACAAAAATAACCGCTGCTATCTCAATCGTTATCAATCGCTTTGCAAGCGTTCGTCCCGGTTTAGCTAGAGCCGCTACCATGTATTCTTACCTCTTAAACGCAATTTAATAAAGAACGTCATACCGTTAAATTACGTTAGAAAAAATTATACGAAGTGTTACGCCGAGTCGCAATATCAACTCGACACAATCCGTCTGTTTCACAACACTAAACACTATGCGTGTGACACAGCGCAATATTTTTGATTTAAATCAATTATCGTGCGTACTTTGCAACTTTTTAATCAAGCTTTCAAGCGATTCTTTGTCGTCCACGGTGATCAGAAGTTTTGCACTGCCATCTGCACCTGAGTTGATTGTCACTTTAGCGTCAAATTGCTGGGAAAGAGTGTGACACCATGTGTCAGATTGTGGGTGTGGTGGAACGATCATCGCAGGCTCTGGCGGATTAAGATGCTTTTTGACCAGTTGCTCTGTCTGCCTAACGGTTAATTTTTTGTTAGACACCTGCTCAGCAACATTAACTTGCTGTTCACCTTCTAGCGCAAGTAATGCTCGTGCATGTCCCATGTCGAGCATTTTTCGTTCAACTAATTGCTTCACCTCTAATTCAAGTTGATTAAGACGCAGTAGGTTGCTGACCGTAGCTCTAGACTTGCCAATCACTTCTGCTACTTGATGGTGAGATAATTCGAACTCAGTTTGCAAGCGTTCTAATGCCTGCGCTTCTTCGATGGCATTGAGATCTTCTCGTTGAATATTTTCAATAAGTGCCATGGCAATAGCCGCTCTATCTTGAACGTTTTTCACCAAGCAAGGGACGTGACTCAGGCCGGCTTTGCGAGCAGCACGCCAACGGCGTTCACCAGCAATAATTTCGTAGCGCTGTTCGCCTACGCGGCGTACAACGATAGGTTGGATAATACCTTGAGATTGAATGGAGGATGCCAATTCTTCAAGAGCATCGCTTTGCATGTCTTTTCGCGGTTGATATACCCCTGGCTGTAATTGGGATATCACCAACTCCTGCAATTCGCCGTCATGTGTCTTCGTTTCTGGCTGTTGACTGGCTTTAGATTCACGCGCGAGTGCGCTGGTTGCAAGTAAGGCGTCTAACCCCTTACCTAAGCCCCTTTTCGACATGGGATTTCCTTTATTTTTAGATTTTTATGCGACCACTTCTTCTTCACGTCTAAGCATTTCTCCAGCAAGTGCTAGATAGGCCTTAGCTCCGGCTGAATATTTGTCGTAATACATCGCAGGTTTACCGTGGCTGGGCGCCTCGGCTAAGCGAACATTCCTAGGAATAACAGTTCGATATACTTTGCTGCCAAAATGCTGCTTAAGTTGCTCAGACACTTCATTTGAAAGACGATTGCGCGGGTCATACATGGTGCGCAATATACCTTCAATTTTAAGCTTATCGTTAACGACTGCTGCCAGTTTGCTGATGGTGTCCATAAGTGCCGTTAAGCCTTCCAGTGCAAAATATTCACATTGCATTGGCACCAATACAGAGTCAGACGCCGCCATTGCATTGATGGTTAACAAGTTTAATGAAGGCGGACAATCGATAAAAATATAGTCGTATTGATCTTTTACCGCTGAGAGGGCGTTTTTAAGGCGAACTTCTCGGGCAAACACTTCCATAAGTTTGATTTCTGCGGCAGTCACGTCACCATTGGCACCGATAAGATCATACCCTCCAGTAGGTGAAGGGCATACAACACTGGCAAATGGCGTTTCTTCGACCAATAGGTCGTAGGCGGTGAACTCAATTGAATACTTGTCGACACCGCTGGCCATTGTTGCGTTGCCTTGTGGGTCGAGGTCTATTACCAACACTTTGCGTTTTGTGGCGGCCATTGACGCGGCCAAATTCACACAGGTCGTGGTTTTCCCCACGCCCCCTTTCTGATTGGCAATCGAAATTATTCTGCCCACGGTTTAAACCTCGTCCTTTTTATTTGCGACTTAAGATTACAAGATGTCGCTCACCTTCCAACTTAGGAACTGCTAAAGCTTTGATTGAGATCACACTGCACCATTCAGGAAGCTCAGATTGCTCTTGATCACTTACCTGTCCCTTAAGGGCATAAAATACCCCATTTTCGGATGGTAAATGGTGACACCACTCAACCATATCACGCATTGAGGCAAATGCTCGACTTAGAACGCCGTCAAATCCTTGTTCAGAATGATACTCTTCCACTCGACTTTGTATAGCATCGACATTGGTGATCCCAATTTCGTGTAAAACTTGCTTAATAAATCGGATGCGTTTACCTAAACTATCTAACAGTACAAACGATTTGTCAGGATTCATGATCGCCAATGGAACCCCAGGGAGTCCTGGACCTGTACCTACATCGATAAATCGACTACCAGTAAGCTCAGGACTCACCACGATACTGTCCATAATGTGTTTAACCAGCATCTCTTGTGGATCACGTACCGACGTTAAGTTGTAGGCTTTATTCCACTTGTTTAGCAACTCGACATAACCGACAAGTTTGGCTTGCTGCTCGGCCGAGACCTCTAAACTGGACTCACTAATTAATTGTTCAAGCTGACTGGCTAATTGACTCATTAAGCAACCTCACCCTTTTTTAGCATGCCTTGTTTCTTTAGGTAAACCAATACGATCGATATTGCTGCTGGAGTAACTCCAGGAATACGTGATGCAATGCCTACAGTTTCAGGTTTGGCATCCGTCAGTTTTGCCATGACTTCATTCGATAGACCTTTGACTTGCGTATAATCGAAGGTCATTGGAATCGGCGTATTTTCATGACGAAGCGATTTCTCAATCTCATCTTGCTGGCGCTTTATGTAGCCTTCATATTTCACTTGAATCTCGACTTGTTCGGCAGCGTCCGTATCGGATAATGCTGGCGCGAACGCATCGAGGTTGGTCAATTTTTGATACGTCAACTCAGGGCGGCGCAATAGATCTTCACCACTTGCTTCACGAATCATTGGTGTTTTCAACAGTTCATTGAGTGCTTCAACACCTTCCGATTTAGGGTTGACCCATGTTTCTTTGAGTCGTTGACGTTCTTTGTCGACGTTATCCATTTTTTGATTAAATCGATCCCATCGTAGATCATCAATCAAACCTAATTCTCGAGCTTGTTCAGTCAGGCGAATATCGGCGTTGTCTTCACGCAATAACAATCGATACTCTGCGCGAGAGGTAAACATTCGGTAAGGCTCTTTGGTTCCCATGGTTGAAAGGTCATCTATCAACACACCAGCATAGGCTTGATCGCGTCTTGGAGCCCAACCTTCTTTGTCTTGGCTGTACAAGCTGGCGTTAAGACCTGCCATTAACCCTTGCGCTGCCGCTTCTTCGTACCCCGTTGTACCATTAATTTGACCTGCAAAGAACAATCCATGCATGTGCTTGGTTTCGTATGTTTTCTTGAGATCTCGGGGATCAAAAAAATCATACTCTATCGCGTACCCAGGTCGAACGATGTGCGCATTTTCAAACCCTTTCATCGAACGTACAATATTGACCTGAACATCGAACGGCAAGCTAGTAGAAATTCCGTTAGGGTACAGCTCATGCGTATCAAGACCTTCAGGCTCTACAAATATCTGATGACTATTTTTGTCGGCAAAACGCATCACTTTGTCTTCAATAGACGGACAGTAGCGAGGTCCAATTCCCTCAATCACTCCAGAATACATTGGAGAGCGATCCAGATTATTGCGGATCACTTCATGAGTTGATTCGTTAGTATGAGTGATGAAGCAAGGGATCTGTCTTGGGTGTTGCGTCCGATTTCCCATGAAAGAGAACACTGGCGTAGGGTCATCACCGTGTTGTACTTCTAATACTGAAAAATCAACACTGCGAGCATCAATACGAGGTGGTGTACCTGTTTTTAGACGATCCACTCTAAAGGGAAGTTCTCGTAATCGGTTCGCCAATGCGATTGACGGTGGATCTCCGGCGCGGCCACCTGATGAGCTTTCCATGCCAATATGGATCTTTCCACCTAAAAATGTACCAACGGTAAGAACCACCGCTTTGGCGTAAAACTTGATTCCCATTTGAGTAACAGCGCCAATCACTCGATCATTGTCAACGATCAGGTCATCAACCGATTGCTGAAACAACGTTAGATTCGGTGCGTTTTCTAATGCATGACGCACGAAGGCTTTATAGAGAGCTCTATCTGCTTGAGCTCGCGTAGCGCGCACTGCAGGGCCTTTTGACGCGTTTAACGTTCTAAACTGGATACCGGCATGATCGATGGCTTGTGCCATTAATCCGCCCATGGCGTCCACTTCTTTGACTAAATGGCCCTTACCGATCCCACCGATGGCAGGGTTACATGACATTTGTCCTAAAGTATCAATGTTATGCGTAAGAAGCAGTGTTTTTTGACCTGTGCGGGCTGACGCTAGTGCGGCTTCCGTTCCAGCATGGCCACCACCAACAACGATCACATCAAATTTTTCATGGTATTGCATGAATCACCTCAGGCAGTCGAGCAAGCTCATATTGAATAAATGGGGGAGCGTATTCTACCTGTTTTGGTCGAAACAGAGAATCCTTATTTTCACTTAGGATCTTAACTATATTATTTAAGATCTCTATATAGATCTTTTATTAGATCTATTATTAAGGGAGCCATTTTCTGTGGATAACTCAAAAATGATCAATAAGATCATGGATCAAAAAAAGATCTAAGCTGTGCTGATCCCTTGATCTTGATCCCGATAAGCTGGGATCAACTTCTGTAGTTATTCACAATAGGAGTAATTAAAAAAACTAGTACAGTGGATAAACTCAGGATTTTAACCGGATAACTCTAGTTTTATACACAATAGATCGAAAAAAATCGGCCTATTTGTGACCGATTTTTTTCATTAAGATGCCGTGAATAGTTAAAAAAGGTCTGCGTGAGACTCAAACCACTCACTCACTGCGTCCTCAGGTACTGGGTATTGCTGAACATCGATGCAGACGAGTTCGCTTAGAGCCGTTCCACCGATGTCTTCCAATAAATGATGGGCGTGTTTTCCTGCCGCGCAGAAAGTATCATAGCTAGAATCACCGACTGCGATTGTTATGTAGCGTACTTCACTCATTCTTGGAGGCGTATCTTGTAGCGCGCGAATAAAAGGCTGAATGTTATCAGGGTAGTCTCCCGCTCCATGAGTGGATGTAACTATCACCCAAGTACCACTTGCTGGGATCGCGTTGAGATCTGGCTCGGTATGAAGCGTGCTTGTGATCCCTTTTTCAGTCAGTAAATCGGCGAGGTGTTCAGCAACATACTCGGTGCCGCCTAGCGTACTACCAATGATTATTTCAGTCATTGCGCTTATTTTCCTATACAAAAAGATGAGAATATTCGGCCAAGCAGATCATCAGAGCTGAATTCGCCGGTGATTTCATTGAGATATTGTTGAGTAATTCTAAGCTCTTCAGCCAGAATTTCGCCTGCCATGTAGGACTCTAATTGAGTTTGACCAATGTGGAGATGCTGCGCAGCGTTATCGAGTGCGTCGAGGTGGCGACGTCTTGCCAAGAAGCCCCCTTCGTTGCTGCCACTGTAGCCCATGCACTGTTTTAAGTGCTCTTTAAGATCGGTAACACCTTGTCCTGATTTTGCCGACAACCTGATCAGTGTAGGATCGTTGACGTGGCAAATACCTATTTGCTCATCGGTTTGATCGCATTTATTGCGGATCACTGTTATGCCTAAGCTGCTTGGTAGTCTATCGGAAAATTCAGGCCAAATATCTTGCGGTGCCGTTGCCGTAGTCGTCGTACCGTCTACCATGAATAAGACGCGATCCGCTTGCTCAATTTCTTCCCATGCGCGCTCTATTCCAATACGTTCAACTTCGTCAGTGGCTTCACGTAACCCCGCAGTATCGATGATGTGTAAAGGCATGCCATCTATGTGTATGTGCTCTCTGAGAACGTCCCGGGTCGTGCCTGCAATATCTGTGACGATGGCAGTGTCTTTACCGGATAGGGCGTTGAGCAAACTGGATTTACCCGCGTTTGGTCGTCCTGCGATAACCACCTTCATGCCTTCACGAATGATGGCACCTTGCTTCGCTTCATTTCGTACCGCGTCTAACTGCGACACTATGGTGTCTATATCTGCACTGACTTTACCATCGGCTAGAAAATCGATCTCTTCTTCAGGAAAGTCGATGGCTGCTTCAACATAAATCCGTAAGTGAATAAGCGATTCTACGAGTTGATGAATTTTGTTAGAAAACTCGCCTTGGAGAGAGTTAAGTGCCGACTTTGCAGCGTGCTCAGAGCTTGCATCAATCAGATCGGCGATAGCTTCGGCTTGCGTGAGATCCATTTTATCATTGAGAAACGCACGCTCTGTAAACTCACCTGGGTTGGCAATACGGATATCGTCGATTTCTAGAATTCGTTTGATGAGCATGTCCATGACAACAGGCCCACCATGGCCTTGCAGTTCGAGCACATCCTCTCCCGTGAACGAGTTTGGATTTGGAAAATAGAGGGCAATACCTTGGTCAATCTGGCTACCATCGGATGCTAAGAACGGCAGATATTCTGCACGTCTTGGTGCGATAGATTTCCCCAGAACAAGCTTCGCCACTTGATCGGCTTTTGAACCAGATACACGAATGATCCCAACACCCCCTCGGCCTGGTGCAGTCGCTTGTGCGATGATCGTTTCGGTTGTCATAGTATCTCTCTTATTTCGTTGATGACCATGGGAGTGTGTCCCAGTTGAAATTGTAAACAGTTCCATTAAAAAAGGCGACCATTGGCCGCCTTTGTTTTTTGCACTGTCAGCTAAACCTTATTTGGCTTTGCTGTGTAAGCCTTTCTTCTCGAGCGAACGATAGATCAGTGATTGCTGAATAAGGGTTACGATGTTTGATACCAACCAGTATAGAACCAGACCCGATGGGAACCACAGGAAGAAGAACGTAAACATAACCGGCATAAAGGTCATGATCTTCTGCTGCATTGGGTCAGTCACTGTTGTTGGGCTCATCTTCTGGATCAAGAACATACTTGCACCCATTAGCAGTGGCAAGATGTAGTATGGGTCTTGCGCTGACAAGTCGTGAATCCAACCAAAGAATGGAGAGTGACGTAGCTCAACCGACTCCATAAGTGCCCAGTAGAGTGCGATGAAAATAGGCATCTGTAGAATGAGAGGTAAACAACCACCTAGTGGGTTCACTTTCTCTTTCTTATACAGTTCCATCATTTCTTGGCTCATGCGCTGACGATCATCGCCAATGCGCTCACGCATTTCTGTCAGCTTAGGCTGAAGCATGCGCATTTTCGCCATTGAGGTGTACTGTGCTTTGGTTAGTGGGTACATCGCACCACGTACGATGAAGGTCAATACAATTATGGCTAGACCCCAGTTGATTACCACACTTTGAATCATAGACAGAAGCCAATGAAGTGGTTTAGCAATGAACCATAGCCAGCCGTAGTCAACAACGAGGTCTAAATGAGACGCTGTTGCAGCCATTTGGTCTTGCAATTTAGGGCCAATCCAAAGCGTCGATTTAATGACTGCTGAGTCACCGGTTGCAATCGTTGTGTTAGGCATACGAACACCGATGTCACCAACATTACCTATAACACGAGTGTATAGAGACGTACCTGGTTGCTCGCGAGGGATCCAAGCTGTTGCGAAGTAGTGCTGGATCATCGCAGCCCAACCTTGACCGTTAGGTAGCTGAATCGACAGGTTGCGATCTTGCATATCGTCAAAGCTGTATTTTACGTATCGCTTATCTTCAGACGAGTAGGCACCGCCGCGATAAGTCGGCATCGTGATGCTGCCACCAGCGTCTTGCAAGCTTTGACGTAAATGAGCATACATACCAAAGGTGGCGTTGTTGCCTGAGTTGTTGGCAACAGTGTATTCAACGTCTACAGCGTAGTTGTCACGCTTAAACACAAATGTTTTGGTGTAGTCGATGCCATTGGCGCTGTAAGTCATTGGAACGCGAAGTTCATCGTCACCGTCTGCGAGGTTAAATTCGTCAGCTTGCACGGCATAGACTGGACGAGACGTGTTGCTAAGGTCAATACCTTGAGGACCGACTAAGCCACTTTGAGCAATGAACTGGTGACCTTGGATATTTTCAAGAAGAACAAAGCGTTCATCTGAATCAAGCTCATTAGCGTATTGATTTAATTCTGCGTAAACGACATCACCACCATTACTATCGATGTGTAGAGTCAACACATCGGTATTTACGGTAATCAATTTACTTGATACCGCATTTTCTGGTGCTGGATCCAAACTATCGTTGGAATACGTTGGGGCTGGCAAGGCCGTATCGGTCGTGGCCGGGTTTGTCGCTACTGGCGGGTTCTTATATTGCTGCCATTGTTGAAATAGCAAAAATGAAACGAACGCTAGAGCGATAAACAGGATATTACGTTGTGTACCCATCGTTATTTATCTCTATCAGTATGGTTTTTGGGAGGTACGGGATCGTAGCCGCCATCGTTTAAAGGGTGGCATTTTAATAGACGTTTGCCAGATAACCAACAACCTTTTACAAATCCATGCACTTTTAATGCTTCTATGGCGTATCGAGAGCAGGTTGGGTGGAATCGACAACGAGGTCCAATAAGGGGGCTAATCCCCAGTCGGTATAGATAAACTAAGCCAATGGCTAACCACGCGAGGGGCGAGACAGTCTTTGCCATAGTTTTTCAAATAATTTAAATAACTCGTCATTAGAAAGGCTTGCAGCGCTCTTTTTGGCGATAACTACAAAGTCTTTTTGAGGTAATTGGTGTTGATTTAAGCGAAAACTCTCTCTTGCAAGACGCTTGAAGCGATTGCGACCTGGAGCAGTTTTTATTTGTTTCTTAGGAACAGCTAAACCGAGACGAGGGTGTGAAAGGGTGTTCTTGCGAGCGATTATGGTCAGATGCGGGGAACCAGCGCGGTGCGCTTTCTCAAAAACTCTTTGGTAATGCTCGGGAGTTAAGAGTCTTAACTCCCGATTAAAGTCGTACGAATTCAAAATAAATCGCGATTATTTTGAAAGACGCGCACGGCCTTTTGCACGACGTGCATTGATTACTTTACGACCGTTCTTAGTCGCCATGCGAGCACGGAAACCGTGGCTGCGCTTACGCTTTAGAACTGAAGGTTGAAAAGTGCGTTTCATGGTTATTACCTTTACTGATCAGTAGTTTTCAGGTTTTGCCCAAACCCGACGTGGGAACTTATGTTCTTCTATAAAGAAGTACGGTATCCGACGTCTCTCAACAAAAGAGGCGGAATTGTAATCACTGACCCGTCTTGAGTCAACAACTGGATTTGGGAAATTCCGGTCGGCGGATTATACGCTTTGTGATATAAATCTCAAGGATCTTTCGCGATCGCATTTTAGACACAGCTAAAACGTGACCTATACACACCTTGTTTCGATTATTTTCATTTTGGGGACAACTTAATAATAGCGGGAATAACCTGAGTATAAACTGGGGAGTGAAAACGTTTAATGTGGGTAATTTTGTGTATATCCATGACGATCGTTGTAAAACTCAGGCGGAAACTGTTAATAACTTAGATCTTATTCACTGATCTGACGATCTATTAGTGGCGATCTTGATAGAGTGGGGGTAAAATCCTTTCTCTTATATTTTTGTTGATCTTAGCGGGTAGGGTTCCGGTGTCGTCGTCATTATGGATGCAATGTTTGCAGCAGTTACAGGAAGAACTGCCTGCAACCGAATTCAACATGTGGGTTAAGCCGCTACAAGCGGAGTTAGATGGAAATACATTAACCTTGTTTGCTCCAAACCGTTTTGTGTTGGACTGGGTTCGCGAACGCTATTTAAATCGCATCAACCGTCTACTTAACGAATTTTGTGGTAACGATATCCCTGGACTGCGTTTTGAAGTAGGCAATAAGCCTGCAAGTAGCGCAGCAAAGCCGGTTGCCCAGCGTACAGCGGCAGAAGTCGTTGCTGCTTCGTCAGCTCCTGCTCAATTACAAGCTAATCAAGCACCTAATCAGACTTGGAACAATAGCGACCTTGATGTAACGGATATTTCTCACCGTTCTAACGTCAATATGAAGCACAAGTTTAACAACTTTGTTGAGGGTAAATCCAACCAACTTGGATTGGCTGCAGCGCGTCAAGTTGCTGATAACCCTGGTGCGGCTTACAATCCGCTATTTCTATACGGCGGAACAGGCCTAGGTAAGACTCACTTGTTGCACGCCGTGGGCAATGCCATCGTCGACAACAACCCTAATGCCAAAGTCATTTATATGCATTCTGAGCGATTTGTCCAAGATATGGTCAAAGCGCTTCAAAACAATGCGATTGAAGAATTTAAACGCTACTACCGCAGTGTAGATGCACTGCTGATTGATGATATTCAATTTTTTGCCAATAAAGAACGTTCTCAAGAAGAATTTTTCCATACGTTTAATGCACTACTGGAAGGCAATCAGCAGATCATCTTGACCTCGGATCGATACCCGAAAGAGATAAATGGGGTAGAGGATCGACTTAAATCTCGATTTGGATGGGGCTTAACCGTTGCGATCGAGCCGCCAGAGCTCGAAACTCGCGTCGCGATTTTAATGAAAAAGGCCGAAGATCACCAAATTCATCTTGCTGATGAAGTCGCCTTCTTTATTGCAAAACGTCTTCGTTCTAATGTTCGTGAGTTGGAAGGGGCGCTTAACCGTGTTATTGCCAATGCCAATTTTACTGGACGACCAATTACCATTGATTTTGTTCGTGAAGCTCTGCGTGACTTGCTGGCGTTGCAAGAGAAGCTTGTTACCATCGACAATATTCAAAAGACCGTTGCTGAGTACTACAAAATTAAAGTGGCGGATCTGTTATCAAAACGTCGCTCTCGTTCTGTAGCTCGTCCTCGTCAGTTGGCGATGGCATTAGCAAAAGAGCTCACTAACCACAGTTTGCCAGAGATTGGTGATGCTTTTGGTGGCCGTGACCATACCACTGTGTTGCATGCATGCCGAAAAATCGAGCAGCTGCGTGAAGAAAGTCACGACATTAAAGAAGATTACTCGAATTTGATGCGTACCTTGTCATCATAGGCACTTATTCTCATAGTGTGCCAACGCACACCGTTTAATTTATTCGGCTCATTGTCTCGGAAGACATTTATCATGCGATTTACTATACCTCGTCAAACATTACTTAAGCCACTTCAGCAAGTGTCAGGCTCATTAGGTGGCCGACCTACTTTGCCCATTCTTGGGAATTTGCTGTTAAAAGTCGATCAAGGCACTTTATCCATGACAGCAACTGACTTGGAAGTGGAATTGATAGCCAATGTGACTTTAGAAGGCGACTTCGAACCTGGCAGTGTGACGGTTCCTGCGCGTAAGTTTCTTGATATTTGTCGAGCATTGCCAGACAGCGCTGAGATCACTTTTAGTTTAGACGCAGAACGCGCCCTAGTGCGCTCAGGACGCAGCCGATTTACATTGGCTACATTGCCCGCCATGGACTTCCCAAACATCGAAGACTGGCAAAGTGATATTGAGTTGACCCTAACTCAAGCGGACCTTAAGGGGTTAATTGATAAGACTCAGTTTTCAATGGCGAATCAAGACGTTCGCTATTTTTTGAACGGAATGCTGTTTGAGTTTGACGGTAATATTGTTCGCAGTGTCGCCACCGATGGTCACCGTATGGCAGTTGCAAAAACAGAAGTAAGTGCTAACTTAACTCAACAGCAAGTGATTGTGCCGCGTAAAGGCGTGCTTGAGTTAGCGAAGTTATTGGATCAGCCGGATCAGTCGGTCACGCTACAAATAGGCAGTGCCAATATTCGTGCTAAGGTGAATGCGTTTACCTTTACCTCAAAATTAGTGGATGGCCGCTTCCCAGACTATCGTCGAGTATTGCCAAGTAATACCGACAAAACGTTAGTAGCGGACTGTGAATTACTCCGACAATTGTTTATGCGTGTTGCCATCTTGTCGAATGAAAAGTTTCGCGGTGTGAGAGCCAATTTTGGTGGCGAAGAAATGCGTGTGACCGCAAACAATCCAGAGCAAGAAGAAGCCGAAGAAGTACTTGATGTTAACTACCAAGGTGACGCTCTGGAGATCGGTTTTAACGTCAGTTATGTGCTTGATGTGCTTAACACATTGCGCTGTGATTCGGTGCGCTTCTCAATGAGTGACGCCAACGCCAGTGCATTGGTCGAAAATGTTGATGATGACAGCGCAATGTACGTTGTTATGCCAATTCGTTTATAGGCGTTTTACATACTTTAATGCCACTCACTCGACTCAGTTTGACGCAATTTAGGAATATTGCTGGGTGCAGCTTGGAGCTGTCACCTGGCTTTAACTTTGTTGTCGGAGCAAACGGCAGCGGCAAAACATCGCTGCTTGAAGCGATATATTTGTTGAGTCATGGACGTTCATTTCGTTCAAACCTGACAGGTAGAATCATCCAAAATGAGCACCAAGAGCTGTTTGTTCATGGCCGTTTTTTGACCGCTGATCAATTTGAGCTACCAATTGGCATTAATAAGAAGCGTGATGGCTCGTCAGAGGTTAAAATAAGCGGTCAATCTGGACAAAAGTTGGCGCAGCTTGCTCAAGTAATGCCCGTGCAAATGATCCACCCAGATGGTTACGAATTGCTGACGGATGGACCTAAATTTCGTCGGTCATTTATCGATTGGGGTGTGTTTTATAGTGAGGCTGAGTTTTTTGACGCATGGGGGCGAGTGAAACGCCTAAATCGTCAAAGAAACGCATTGCTAAAAAGCGCCTCGTCATACGCTCAGTTGGTTTATTGGGATAAAGAATTAGCACCCTTGGCCGAAAAGATTAGCCAGTGGCGCAATGATTATGTTGAGCAGTTACTTCCGTATTTGAAGGAGTTGTGCGCTCAGTTTTTGCCCGAATTTGAAATTGATTTTAATTACTATCGAGGTTGGGATAGGCAAACGGCCTACCATGAAATATTAGAAAAGAACTTCGAACGAGATCAAGGCTTGGGGTATACCTTTAGCGGCCCTAATAAGGCCGATCTAAAAGTAAAAATAGCTGGGACACCCGTTGAAGATGTCCTATCTAGAGGACAGTTAAAATTGTTAGTGTGTGCATTAAGATTGGCTCAAGGGCTGCATCTTTCTGAGTCCACCAACAAAGAGTGTATTTATCTGGTTGATGACTTTGCGTCTGAGTTAGACGCAACACGTCGTCAACGTTTAGCCGAGTGTCTTATTAAGACCAAGGCACAAGTATTTGTAAGTTCTATTACAGAGGCACAGATTGCCTCCATGTTCACTGAAAATAGCAAGATGTTTCATGTGGAACATGGCAAAATAGAACAAGGATAATTAGTAGAGAGAAACTCATGGCAGAAAATTACGATTCTTCGAGTATTAAGGTACTTAAAGGTCTGGATGCGGTGCGCAAGCGTCCTGGCATGTACATTGGTGACACCGACGATGGCACTGGTCTTCACCACATGGTATTCGAGGTCGTGGATAACTCCATTGACGAAGCGTTGGCTGGACACTGTAATGACATCATTGTGACAATCCACGAAGATAACTCGGTTTCTGTGAAAGATGACGGCCGTGGTATCCCTACCGAACTGCACGAGGAAGAAAATGTTTCCGCGGCAGAAGTTATCATGACGGTGTTGCACGCCGGTGGTAAGTTTGATGATAACTCGTACAAAGTGTCGGGTGGCCTGCACGGTGTGGGTGTTTCGGTAGTGAATGCATTGTCTAAACAAGTCACATTGACCATTCAGCGCGGTGGTGAAATTCATAGCCAAACATACAGTCATGGTGAGCCTCAAGCTCCTTTAACGGTGATTGGTCAGACCGAACTAACCGGTACTGAAATCCGTTTTTGGCCAAGTGAAGAAACGTTCACTAACATCGAATTTCATTACGATATTTTGGCAAAACGTTTACGTGAACTGTCGTTTCTAAACTCGGGTGTATCGATAAAATTAGTCGATGAGCGTGAGGAAGATAAGTCTGATCACTTTATGTTTGAAGGTGGTATTCAGGCATTCGTTGACCATTTGAATACCAATAAAACGCCGATTATCCAAAAAATATTTCATTTTGATTCTGAGCGTGAAGACGGCATCAGTGTAGAAGTGGCGATGCAGTGGAATGATGGTTTCCAAGAAAACATCTTTTGTTTCACCAACAACATTCCTCAGAAAGACGGTGGTACACACTTAGCCGGTTTTCGAGCAGCGCTGACTCGTACTCTAAACAGCTTTATGGATAAAGAAGGCTTTTCTAAGAAGGCCAAGGCGGCGACATCGGGTGACGATGCTCGCGAGGGCTTGACTGCCGTTGTATCGGTTAAGGTCCCAGATCCTAAATTCTCAAGCCAAACCAAAGATAAGCTTGTTTCTTCAGAAGTGAAATCGGCAGTAGAGTCGGCGATGGGCGAGAAGCTGTCTGAGTTTCTCGTTGAAAACCCGGGCGAAGCTAAAATCGTTTGTTCTAAAATTATCGATGCAGCCCGCGCTCGTGAAGCCGCGCGTAAAGCTCGTGAAATGACTCGACGCAAAGGTGCATTAGACCTTGCAGGTCTCCCAGGTAAATTGGCCGACTGTCAGGAAAAAGATCCAGCATTATCTGAACTCTACATAGTGGAGGGTGACTCTGCTGGCGGGTCAGCAAAACAGGGTCGTAATCGTAAGAACCAAGCGATTTTGCCTCTGAAAGGTAAAATTCTAAACGTTGAAAAAGCACGTTTTGACAAAATGCTGTCATCACAAGAAGTTGCAACGCTTATTACTGCACTAGGCTGTGGTATTGGTCGAGACGAGTACAATCCAGACAAACTGCGTTACCACAACATCATTATCATGACCGATGCCGATGTCGATGGTTCTCACATCCGTACCTTGCTGCTGACGTTCTTTTACCGTCAAATGCCAGAGCTTATTGAGCGCGGTTACATCTACATTGCTCAGCCTCCACTGTACAAAGTGAAAAAAGGCAAGCAAGAGCAGTACATTAAAGATGAAGACGCGATGGAGCAATACCAAACCAGTCTGGCGTTGGATAATGCTTCACTGCACGTTAATGCTGATGCTCCAGGGATTTCGGGTGAAGGTCTTGAACAGTTGGTTACGCAATATAAGAATGCGATGAGAGCGGCAAATAAGCTTAAGCGCCGTTTCCCAGAAGCCATTATGCATGAGCTGGTTTATGTACCACGCTTAACTGCAGAAGACTGCCAAAGTGATAGCAAAGTACAAGCTTGGGGTGATCAGCTAATCAGCCAATTGAATGCGAAAGAAGTTGGTGCAAGTCAATACAGCTTAGAAGTTGAAAAGCATGAAGAGCTGAATATCAACTTGCCTAAAGTGATCGTTAGAACCCATGGTGTGACACACGAGCATGTTCTTTCTGTTGAACTGTTTGGCACTAAAGAGTACCTGAAGCTTGCAGACCTGTCTGAAACTTTGGATGGGCTTCTGGAAGAAGGTGCCTTCATCAAGCGTGGTGAACGTGTACAAGTAATCGCAGATTTTGTAAGCGCTCTTGAGTGGCTACAAAAAGAATCTCGTCGTGGCTTGAGTCTACAGCGATACAAAGGACTGGGCGAGATGAACCCAGACCAACTTTGGGAGACCACTATGGACCCAGATACTCGCCGTATGATGCAAGTGACGATTGAAGACGCGGTAGGCGCGGACCAGTTGTTTACCACGTTAATGGGTGACCAAGTAGAGCCACGCCGTAACTTCATCGAAGAGAATGCTCTAAAAGTCGCAAACTTGGACGTGTAGATCGCAGTAAGCGGCACATTGACTAAAAAGCACTGCCACAGGGTAGTGCTTTTTTTATGCGCGTAAATTTTTTATTTTTTCCCTTGAAACCCCACTTACTGGACCCTATATCTATGAGTGAAGAGGATGCCTAGCAAGGGCCTCTGAAACCGCGGACCAATCATCGCTCAATTGAGGGTGCTATGGCCGCACACAATTTAAATCCATCCCTGCATGTCGTTCATTGCGGCCAAACGGCGTAATACATAGCGAATGCTGAGGATACTTAGGCTCTCGATCATTGAGAACTAAGACTATTGCTTAATAAAGGATAGTATTATGAGAACTGTAGATTTCACTCCCCTATACCGCAACGCTATTGGCTTTGACCGTCTATTAAACTTAATGGAAGCGAATGGCAACAAAAATGCTTCTGGCGGTTACCCTCCATACAATATTGAACAACAAGATGAGCATAATTATCGCATTACCATGGCTGTTGCCGGTTTTGCTGAGGATCAATTAGACCTCACTCAAAAAGAAAATGTGTTGATTGTAAAGGGAACTCGCAAGCCAGAAGAAAACAAAAACTATGTGTACCAAGGAATAGCTGAACGCGACTTCGAGCGTAAATTTCAGTTAGCCGATTACGTTAAAGTGATTGGTGCAAGTATGGAAAATGGCCTGCTGCACATTAGTCTAGAAAGAGAAATTCCAGAAGCGATGAAGCCTCGTAAGATTGAGATTGGTCAATCTCGTCCATTATTAGAAAACGAGTAATACTTTCATCACTAGATACTTAGGAGCGCAATGCGCTCCTTTTTTTATGCAACCATCCAAGCCTATTAACATTTTTTAACATATTGTTTTTAAATAGAAATGTGACGATACACTTTGTGACCTAAATGAGCCTGTTTTCATAGTTCAGCCTTACAAAATGATGCCAATACCACATTATTGGTATGGTGTTTTGTATATGATGCTTAATTCACTGGTGACGTATTGAACAACCTAACTCAAAATGCAAGGTGTTGTAATCATGAAGCGTTGGCTCGCTGCTTTGTTACTTTCTATCGCACACTCGGTGATCGCAACCGATATAGAAGTGTGGAGTGGTCTAGACAACACCACGATAGAAGAAATCGAGACACGCTTTGAGCAGCAAACCGATCACACTATGTCGATACGAGAGTTCTATATCGACAATATTCGCTCTGAAATGCTTGTCGCAAGTCAAAGTAACGGAGAAGTTCCTGACGTTCTATACCTACCTTCAGATCTTCTAGGCTTACACCAGTTTTTAAATCTCTCACCAATCCCCGAAGATTGGCTAATGCTGGAACGTTTTGAGCCAAAAGCCAAAAACCTAATATATGTCGACGGTCATTACTTTGGAGTACCGTTAGCCATAGGTAATCATTTGGTTTTGTATGTGAATAATGGCCAAACCAAGCAACTGACACCCACATGGGAAGAGCTCTTTCAGCAAGTTGAAGGAAGGCCGTCACCGATTGCAATGCAGTACCCAAACATGTACTTCTTTATGTCATTCACATCACTGTTTAGCCGTGATGACATTCAGGTCGCGACAGGTGTAGAGGTCAGTCCGCTAGCCAGTACATTGAGATTTTACCAACGTTTAATCGATTCAGGATTAATGGTTGATGGATGTGACCAAGAATGCGCGAGAGCTCAGTTTCTTCGTGGCGAAGTCAACTATCTAATTGATGGTGATTGGGCACTTGGTGAGCTAAAGCAGTCAATGGTTGATGATCTTGTGATCAGCGCATTGCCTTCCTATCAAGGAAAGCCGATGCGTTCTTTGAGCGGCGGTAAGGTGCTCATTTTTACCAAACAAGCCATGCAAGACCCTACAAAGCGAGAAGCGCTCAAGGCTTTGGCAAACATGGTTCAGCAGTCAGAGTTTATTGACAGCGTGATCATTGGGCAGAACTTGATCTCAGCAAACACCAAACTCAATGAGTTGTCTTTTTACTCCTATTCTACCTTTTATACCCAATTGTATACGCAGCTTGAGCCTGCACTTATTATGCCTAGCAGTGTCACCATGGCCATATTCTGGGAAGCGGTGAGTCAAGGGATTAAGCGCTACCAGTTGGGGATGCCAGCGGAAGAAAGTGCCACTTTTATCCTCGAATTTGTGCGCGCAAATCTTGCGAAAATTAATGGTATACCTGAGGAATCAGGGCCATGAGTTTGCGTAAAATCATCACGTTTTTTGTTCTGCTGGGATCGCTGGTTCCAACGTATATTGTCGGTACCTTACTCATCGATAGACACGCTGAGTATCAGATGGATCAAAAGCAACTTAAGCTTGAGGCATCAAGTTTAGGGATCGAAACGACGGTCAAACATGAGTTGTCCAATATTGCGAATCTTACCAGCTGGTATTCTCGTGACCGTCAGTTAATTACCAGTACCAATAATATCTTGTATGGCGCGGTCATTACTCAGAAGCTAAGTAGCTTTAAGCAGTTAGCTGACCCTATTACCTCAACGTTTCTACTCGATAGCCAATGGCAACCAATGTACGAGAGTAATGGCAGCTTGTTTCATTTTGAGAAGAGTCAATTGCTGACATCTTTAAAGCAGCATTCCGCCATTTATCAACAGGGAAAAACATACCATACAGAATTTACCAACGAAGAATTGGTTATTGACGGCGGGCAACAAGGTATTGCTCTGATCACTCCATTGCTTTCATATACTTTGTTACCTGGCTCAGAGTACGAACCTAAAGGCTACTTAGTGGTTTTGGTTTCTTATGACGCCTTGATCGCTTTGTCCACTCCCTACCTTTTTGCTGAAGAAAGCATAGCGATACGTTACTTGCCTACGTACTCGGAGTCGGTTGATGGTGCAAAGGTGCTTGAGCTTACTTCTGATAACCTGTTTGCGCCGCTCTATTTTCAAGTCGAACAACAGCTCTCAGATCGAGCCAGAGAAACCGAGTTACGTCGTTCACAACAAAAGCTGTATCAGTCGATGGTGGTAATTTTAGTTATTACCTTAGTGCTGGGGTTGGTCATCAGCCAAGGTGTGCTGTATCCGGTGAGAGATATCGAACATACCGTTCGCAAATATCAGCAAGGCAACCAGCGGTACAAGTCCAAAAAGCGTTTTCAGTTTAGCGAGTTTAAACAGCTCCTCGATGTTATCGACAAATTGTGGTCGCGTATTCATAAGCAAATGAGAGAATTAGAGATACAGAATATTGAGCTACAAAAAGCGCACAGTGAGGTGCAACAGTCCAACTTACAACTCGAGAACTTTAATCAGACACTCGAGCGCAGTGTCGACGAGAAAACCATTGAGCTCCGAGAGCTATTAAATAGAGAAGAACATTACCAACAACAATTGGTTAGGGTTATCGATTTCTTCTCTAATCGTGCTGGTATTGCCTATAGAAGTATTCCAACAGTATGTAACCTCTTTTTATCTCAGTTGTTTAGCCATCAACAAATACTCTTTTCATTTGAAAAACCGTCAGTTGAGAGCTGTGAGCCCGTCTATTCAGTAGATGGGCAAGTATTGGGATACATTCAACTTGATCGAAACACACTTAGCGAACAGCAACAGATGCTATTGGTGATTTTTGCTAAGCAATTATCGACCTGGTTAGAGCTAGAAGTACTGGCTCGTTGGGATCCTCTGAGCTCTACGCTTAATCGAAAAGCGTTTGAAGAGGATCTGGAATATTACAAACGTCGTACCCAGCAGCGTTCCAGTCGTAACTTGTCATTGATGATGATCGACATTAACGGATTAAAGACCATTAACGATACCTATGGTCACGACACTGGCGATCGGTTGATTCAAACCATGGTGAGTGCGTTAATTCCAGTGTGCAGCAAAAAAGCCGTGATCTACCGAGTCGGCGGGGATGAGTTTGTTTTGTTGATTCGCGACCACTCTGCTGACCAGTTGTCTGAGCTAACTATGCAGATTGAACAATCTAAAGGTGCCTCGCAATTAAAGCTGCCGGATAGTCGCCTGTATAAGGTGTCATATTCTATTGGTGTTGCCAGCAGTTTAGAGGCGCCGCTAGACGCCTTGTACGCGCGAGCTGACGCCAACATGTATAGAGACAAACGAGACCATTACGTTGAGCGTGTTGACGAGGCTGAGCCCTCTTTATAGCGTCTTGGAGTATGCGATGGATACTTCTTCGGCAATAATGGCGATGCCTTTTTCCATCACCTCTTGAGGCTGAACGTAGTTCATACGCAAACATTGATGTGCATGTGGCCAGTCGGCGGTACCAAAGAAAAAGTATTCTCCAGGCACCACCAATACACCGCGAGCCTTTAATCGTTGGTAGAGCTCTTTGGTACTGATAGGCAGCTCGTCGAACCACAACCACAAAAAGATGGCGCCTTCCGACTTATGTATTCGAAAGCGCTCGTCTGGAATGGCCTGTTGCAGCATCTGTATCGCTTGCTGTGATTTTTGCTGATAAAACGGCGTGATCACGTCGCGACTTAGTGGCAGTAGATCCCCTTGTTCAATCATGTGCGAGGCGATTTTTGGGCCGACACTTGCTGGCGCTAAGCTGATGATGCCATTGAGGTTGGTGAGTGCAGAAATGACGTCCTCATCACCGATGACAATCCCACATCGAACACCCGGTAAACCCAGTTTCGACAAGCTCATGCATAAGATGGTGTTGTCATTCCAAAAGGGGGTGATGGTCTCAAACAAAATATTAGGGAAAGGCGTCCCATACGCGTTATCGATGATCAGTGGGACATCGTGCGCGCGTGCTAGTTCGTCTAAGTGAGCGACCTCGTCGTCTGTTAACACGTTACCCGTTGGGTTGGTGGGACGAGACACACAAATAGCGCCAACGCTGTCATCCACCACCAGTTGACTGAAATCGACATGGTATTTGAACTGGCGATTGTCTAAGTATTCGATGTCAGGGTGATAAGAGATAAATATATCTTCGTCTAACCCCGAATCTGCATAACCGCAGTATTCTGGTGCCAGTGGTAGCAGAATTTTTTTGTGTGAGCCGTCAGGCTGCTTACCTGCAAAAAGGTTAAATAGATAGAAGAACGCACTCTGGCTGCCATTGGTCAAAGTGATGTTTTTTTCGGTGATTGGCCAATTGAACTCTTGTTGAAGCAATTTTGCGAGGTTTTTAACAAATCGGTCAGAGCCTTGTGGACCATCGTAATTGGTCAGAGCGTCAACGAAGTCACCTTGCTCGATCAGTTGTTTAATCGCATTTTCAAAATAGTCATTCATCGCTGGGA
Source organism: Vibrio ulleungensis (assembly GCF_016900875.1). Lineage (GTDB taxonomy): Bacteria > Pseudomonadota > Gammaproteobacteria > Enterobacterales > Vibrionaceae > Vibrio > Vibrio ulleungensis. The sequence continues at coordinate 13,691 of NZ_JAFEUM010000012.1, read as the reverse complement.
TTTGAGCAGGGTTTCCCCCACCTAGCATCAGTGCGCCAGGTGTACGTAACCCGTCATTAAGGTCGTCCATAAGTTGGGTAATACCGGAGTGGCGATTAAACTTCTCTCCAAACTGCGAAAATGACATGCTACAACCTCTGATCCTATTAATACGTACTGCTCATTGGCATTGATGCGATAACATACTCCAGCGCTTAGCGTTTGTCAGCGCAAAACGTTAAATAAACGTAAAATCGGACGGTCATTGAAAGATGAACAGGGGGGATGACCCCAAGTGCTCAATTTAAAGACAAAAAAAACCTCGAACATGGTCCGAGGTTTCTTGATTTAGGCAATCGCTTTAACCGTTTATTTCTGCAATACAGAGATGTCGGCGATCTGTAGGAACAGATTACGTAGGTTGTTCAACAGTGTGAGGCGATTCTTCTTAAGTGCTTCGTCATCGGCCATAACCATAACGTTATCAAAGAAGGCATCTACAGGCTCACGAAGGTCTGCAAGCTTGCTCAGTGCCATTTGATAGTCGCCTGTTGCAAAAGCAGGCTCTAGCGCTTCGGTCATCACTTCAACGTTTTCTGCTAACGCTTTTTCGGCATCTTCTTGAAGCAGTGATAGGTCGATATCAGTCGACAACTCGCCATCAAACTTCGCCAAAATATTGCCCACACGTTTGTTTGCCGCGGCTAAGGCCTCAGCTGCGTCTAACTCACGGAAGTGAGATACGGCTTTAACGCGTTGATCAAAATCAGCGGGTTTGGTTGGACGACGCGCCAATACCGCTTGAATGATATCGATGCTAAATCCAGCGTCTTGATACCACGCACGGAAACGACCGAGCATGAAGTCGATGACATCAGCTTCTACGTTTTCGTTGGTCAGCTTGTCACCTAACAGCTCTTTCGCTTTTGCGATGAGATCAGTAAGGTCAAGGTTGTAGCCGTTTTCAACAATGATACGTAGCACACCTAAAGATGAACGACGCAGTGCAAAGGGATCAGAGCCCTTAGGCGCTTGACCAATGCCGAAAATGCCAACAATAGTATCCAGCTTATCTGCCATCGCAACAGCAGAGGAGATACCTGTACTCGGCAGGTCATCACCGGCAAAACGAGGCATGTATTGCTCGTAAAGTGCCAAGGCAACTTGCTCGTCTTCACCATCGTGTGTGGCGTAGTGCATGCCCATAACACCTTGAGTATCGGTAAACTCAAAGACCATTGATGTCATTAGGTCACACTTAGCTAAAAGACCCGCACGCTTAGATTTTTCGACGTCAGCATCGATTTGCTCAGCAATGAAGCCTGCAAGTTCGGTGATGCGGTCAGTCTTGTCTTTGATCGTACCTAGCTGCTTTTGGAAGATAGCTTGGTCGAGCTCTGGTAGACGGTCGATAAGAGGACGCTTACGGTCAGTGTTAAAGAAGAACTCTGCATCCGCTAGACGTGGACGAACCACCTTCTCGTTACCTTCGATAACGTGGCGAGGCTCTTTTGATTCAATGTTCGATACGAAAATGAAGTTAGGAAGCAGCTTTTTGTTGTCGTCATAAACTGGGAAGTACTTCTGGTCACCTTTCATGGTGTATACCAACGCTTCAGAAGGCACTTTTAGGAACTCTTCTTCGAATTTTGCGGTAAGTACTACCGGCCATTCAACCAGAGAGGTCACTTCTTCTACCAGATCATCTTCTAGGTCAGCCGTACCACCAACTGCCGCAGCGGCTTTTTGAGAGTCGGCAAGGATGATCGCTTTACGTGCATCGTAATCCGCCATCACTTTACCGCGCTCTTCTAAGACTGCTGGGTATTGCTCTGCAGAATCGATAGTGAACTCTTGCTCACCCATGAAGCGGTGGCCACGGATAGTGCGGCTAGAAGCAACCCCTAGGATCTCACCTTCGATAAGGTCAGAGCCCATTAGCATCGTGAGTGTTTTTACTGGACGAATAAATTGAGTTGTCTTGTTGCCCCAGCGCATTGGTTTAGCGATAGGTAGGTTAGCCAGTGCTTTTGCCGCAAGATCGACCACGATTTCGGTAGTTGCTTTGCCTTTGACTTCTTGTTTGAACAGTAGCCATTCGCCTTTGTCTGTAACCAGACGCTCGGCTTGTTCAACAGTGATGCCGTTACCACGCGCCCAGCCTTGGGCTGCTTTGGTCGCGTTACCGTCTGCGTCAAATGCGACAGAAATTGCAGGACCACGCTTTTCGACCACTTTGTCCGCTTGGCCTTCTGCAAGACTGGCTACTTTAAGCGCTAGACGACGAGGTGCTGCGTACCATTTCACGCCTTCGTGCGCGAGATCTGCGCCTTTAAGTTCCGCTTCGAAATTTGATGCGAATGCTTCTGCTAGTGTGCGAAGCTGCGTTGGTGGTAGCTCTTCAGTACCCAGTTCAATTAGAAATTCTTTTGCCATGATTACTTCTCCTCGCCAGACTTTTTACACATTGGGAAGCCAAGTGCTTCACGAGATGCGTAGTATGCTTCTGCAACAGACTTAGTCAGATTGCGAATGCGAAGGATGTAACGTTGGCGCTCTGTCACCGAGATAGCTTTGCGCGCATCAAGGATGTTGAATGCGTGGCCAGCTTTAAGGATGCGCTCGTAAGCAGGAAGCGGAAGTGGCTTCTCAAGCTCAAGCAACTCTTTACACTCTTTCTCGCACTGGTCGAAGAAAGTGAAAAGGAAATCAACATCAGCGTGCTCAAAGTTGTAGGTTGACTGCTCAACTTCATTTTGGTGGAAAATATCACCGTAAGTCACGTTCGTGCCATCGGGTGCCACGTTCCATACAAGGTCGTACACAGAGTCCACTTCTTGGATATACATTGCTAGACGTTCGATACCGTAAGTGATCTCGCCAGTAACAGGCTTACACTCAAGTCCGCCAACTTGCTGGAAATAGGTAAACTGAGTCACTTCCATACCGTTTAGCCAAACTTCCCAGCCGAGACCCCATGCACCTAGTGTTGGGTTTTCCCAGTTGTCTTCAACAAAGCGAATATCGTGAACCAGTGGATCGACACCAAGAACTTCTAGTGAGCCAAGGTACAACTCCTGAATATTATCTGGAGAGGGCTTTAGAGCCACTTGGAATTGATAGTAATGCTGCAGACGGTTCGGGTTTTCACCGTAACGACCATCGGTCGGACGGCGTGAAGGTTGAACGTATGCCGTAGACATTGGCTCTGGGCCAAGTGCACGTAGACATGTCATTGGGTGAGAGGTGCCAGCACCTACTTCCATATCTAGCGGTTGTACTATGGTACAGCCGTTTTGTGCCCAGTAATCCTGCAGCGCGAGGATCATTCCCTGGAAGGTTTTGATATCGTATTTTTGCATAGTCAGGTTCGCGCGATTCTTTAGTCAAAGTGAACAAAATAACGTTCAAGTATACCCAGTTTGCGGGGATCAATGTAGCGTTAACTTAAGAGAAATCCGGTCCAGACGAAAAAAAAGACTCGAGCAGTCAAAAAATGGAGCTTGTTATGGCTCAATCGACGATCTCACTGCGTAATTTTGTTCGAAAAGTAAAATTATTCGCGATCAATAGGGGGTTAAATAGGCAGTCGTTGACATCAAACTGTCATATTTCAGGTTCACATTGGAATGAGAGTGGTAGAGAGAGGGCAAGACTATGTTCACACGTTACATGGGCATTACACCGCAAAGTCAGGCGTACTTGTTTACCTTCGCATTAGCACTGAATCTAATTGGCATGATGATCACGGATATGTGGTTGCCAATGGTTGTTGGTGCCATTGTGATGACTGGATTGTGTGCCGAATCCTGGATCCGCGTTCAACACATTATCCCAATGCGTAAAGAGCTCCTAAAAATCCGCAAACAGCTCGACGACAGTGTTGTTAAGTAATTGACTATCAATGCTTGTCCGCAGCGAGTATATCCGAGCTGTCGCATCGTTTAACTTGGGCTTACGGGGAAGGGTAGAGCTTCCCCTATTACGCTGTGAGTGGCTAACTGATGCCTTTTTTGATCACAAACTCAAAAGGGCTGGTTGCGGTTTGCTCTGCCACTAACTGATGATCCATAAATCGACAGAAGCTCGGGATGTCTCTAACGGTTGAAGGGTCATCGGCTTTTACTAGTAATGTTTCTCCGACTTCCATCTTCCTAATGGTTTTACGAACCATCATTACTGGCTCAGGGCAGCGCAATCCTTCGGCTTCCAAAATTCGATCGATGTGTTGTGCATCAAAAGACATGATAATTTCTCACTTACTGGTCACGGTCACGAGGCTGTGATTAGCCTGAAGGGTCGCTCTTTACGGATAAAGTCGAGTAAAAACTCGGACTGTGAGCGAACGCGCAGATAATACATTCGTGTAAAAAATATTCAATAGTTACTTGGCAAATCCTAAAAAAGGGGTTAAATTTAATTTTAACTTAAGGTTAACAAATAAGTAACAACTTGGTATTTACTTCTTATTTATCAAAACGATAAATATTGTATAAGAAGTTAAATCAACGAGCGTCTATCCCAATATGACTGTTCGTTGGCGTGTTACTTGTACTGTCATTCCGACACTATCTCCCAGTTTTCTTGGGCTTCCCCGCTGTATATGCGGGATTTTTTTTGCCTAAAATTCGTGCTTAGGTGCAAGACGAGCGTTATTTCCGATTACAATAGCCCTAGATTTTATCAGCAAGAGCATCCAATGGAGCTAGAAGAGATATACCGTAGAGACCTAAATTTGCTGGTGGCATTACGGGTACTGATTGAAGAGTGCAGTGTCAGTAAGGCCGCCGCGCGGCTAAATTTGAGTCAGTCTGCAATGAGTCGCGTTCTTGGGCGCATGCGAGTGTTACTCAATGACCCTTTGTTTACTCGACAAGGTCAAAAGCTGATCCCAACGCAAAAAGCGCTTCAAGTGAACGATGCGTTGGGCACACCGCTTGAATCACTGCGCAGTCTCTTGTCTCCAGAAGAGTTTGACCCCAGCCAATGCCAGCAAACGTTCACTATAGCGACCACCGATTACGCAATGCAAACCATTTTGCCCTTTGCGCTGCCAAGGTTGTATCAAGAAGCGCCAAAAGTCTCTTTTAACTTTTTGCCCTTACAACACGATCGTATTTTAGAGCAGTTGACGACCGAAGGCGCCGATTTAGCAATTTGCCGGCCTATTGGACCGGTCGAGCCTTTACGTCGTGAAGTATTGGGACGAGTGGGTGTACTGTGCATGGTATCGAAACGTCATCCAATCGCCCAGCGCGATATGACAATAGAGGACTACCTAAGCTATCCGCAAGCGATGATCGCCATTAGCGATGGAGTTAAAGCGTTGATTGATGAGGCTCTTTCTGGGAAAGATAAACCGAAATTGGTGCTGCGAGCCTATCATTTAGAGTCGGCGCTGTCGGTGATTGAACAGTTGCCCCTTATTATGACTGTACCTGCCGACCTCGCGTATTTGGTGGCGCAGCGCTATGACTTGGTGGTTAAGCCATTACCTTTTAAGTTTACGGCGTTTGACTACTCAATGATTTGGCATACACGATGTGACAATGCACCGGCTCAAGAGTGGTTACGTTCGATTGTGAAAGAAGAATGCGGCCGGCTAATTGCCAAGCGTATCGATGATATGGGCTTGGAATAATACCAACCAGAGCACTGGGTTAAGCGCTCTGGTTAGATGGGTATACAGCTAGTGAACTGGTGCTGCTCGAGTATTTAGCTACTTGTGCAGTGAGTTACCTGAGTACTCAACAGCATAGCGACTATAGCTTAGTGACTATAGCTTAATGACGACTCGACCAGTGACTTCGCCGTTAGTGATGGACTCAGCAAACTGTGGTGCGTGCTCAAGTTCAATCTCAGTACAGGCTTGTTGGTAGTAACTTTGTGGCAGCAACTTAGCAAGATTTTCCCAAGCTTGAACACGTTTCTGCTGCGGGCAATTTACTGAGTCGACGCCTTGCAGGCGTACGTTGCGCAAAATAAACGGCATAACCGTTGTCGGGAGATCAAACCCTCCTGCTAAGCCGCACGCAGCAACCGTACTGTTGTAGTCCATTTGCGCCAGAACCTTCGCCAGCATTTTGCTGCCGACAGTATCAATAGCGCCTGCCCATACTTGCTTTTCAAGTGGACGTGCTGGCTCTTCAAATTCGCTGCGTTCAATGACTCGACTTGCGCCTAGTTTTTCTAACAATGGCCCATTTTGTTCCAATCGACCCGTTACTGCCGCGACTTTGTAACCCAGTTCGGCCAGGAGGGTGACTGACACTGAACCCACACCACCACTGGCGCCCGTTACTAGTATTTCACCGTCTTCAGGTTTAACACCACCATCAATCAATGCTTGCACGCATAACATCGCGGTAAAGCCTGCAGTGCCTATCATCATCGCTTGCTTGGCATCTAACCCTTGTGGTTGTGGAACCAACCAGTCGGCTTTAAGCGAAGCACGCTCAGCCATACCGCCCCAATGAATTTCACCAACGCCCCAACCGGTTAAGACAACTTTGTCCCCTTGGGTGTAACGTGAGTCACTGCTGCTGATCACGCTGCCAGCAAGGTCAATCCCAGGTACCATAGGAAAGTTGCGAATGATTTTACCTTTACCGGTGATCGCCAGGCCGTCTTTATAATTCAATGATGAATAATCCACCTGTACCACAACCTCACCCTCGGGCAGTTGTGAGTCGTCAAGTTGCTCGATGCTGGCGATAGTGCGTTTATCTTGTTGATTTAGAACGAGTGCATTAAACATAAAAGTCTCCAGAAGAGGGTTCGTAAGCGTATGTAGATAGTGTAGACCTAAAACTTAAATGAAAATAATGAAACTTTGTCATTAAATTCATGCGTTTTTTGCATTTAAAGACAGTAGACTAAACTGAATGAAAAAAATAGCGGCATAAAGCCGCTATTGGGAAATGACTAATCAGTGATTGAAATGCTATGGGCGTTCAAACACCGTGGCTATCCCTTGCCCAAGACCAATACACATGGTAGCGAGACCGTACTTGGCATCTTGTGCTTCCATGAGGTTAATAAGCGTCGTCGAAATGCGAGAGCCAGAGCAACCTAATGGGTGACCTAGCGCTATAGCACCACCGTTGAGATTGACCTTTTCGTCCATTACATCCAGCAACCCAAGATCTTTAGCAACCGGCAACGCCTGAGCAGCAAAGGCTTCATTCAGCTCTACCACATCCATATCATCAATGGTGAGACCCGCACGTTGCAGTGCTTTTTGAGTGGCTGGTACAGGACCATATCCCATAATAGAAGGATCGCAACCTGCAACCGCCATGCCCTTAATGCGGGCGCGAATGGTTAAGCCCAGTTCATTGGCTTTATCTTCGCTCATGATAAGCATTGCTGAGGCACCATCTGACAGAGCAGAAGAGGTACCCGCAGTGACCGTGCCATTGGCTGGGTCAAACACCGGACGCAGTGAAGAAAGGCCCTCAACGGACGTTTCTGGACGTATAACTTCATCGTAATCTAAGGTAAACAGAGTACCGTCTGCAGCGTGCGCTTCTATAGGTAAAATTTCGTTACTGAATCGACCTTCAACGGTAGCCGCATGAGCACGGGCGTGAGAGCGTGCGGCGAATTCATCTTGCTGTTCACGACTAATGCCGTGCAGTTTGCCCAAAATCTCTGCAGTAAGACCCATCATGCCAGCGGCCTTTGCCACATTCTTAGACATACCAGGGTGGAAGTCGACGCCATGGTTCATAGGAACGTGACCCATGTGCTCAACACCACCAATGAGACAAATATCGGCATCACCGGTCATGATTGCGCGAGTGCCATCGTGCAGGGCTTGCATCGAGGAACCACACAATCTATTCACGGTTACCGCGCCAATTTCAATGGGTAAGCCTGCTAACAAGGCTGCGTTGCGAGCAACATTGAACCCTTGCTCTAACGTTTGCTGTACACAGCCCCAGTAGATATCTTCAATCTCACTCGGGTTCACTTGCGGATTGCGCTCTAGTATCCCCTTCATCAGGTGCGCTGAAAGGTCTTCGGCGCGAGTATGGCGAAAAGCACCATTTTTCGAGCGACCCATCGGTGTGCGCAAGCAATCAACTATTACGACGTTTTTCATTTGAGAACTCATCTGACACACACTCCTTAAATAGAACCTTGTTGTTGGGAACCGTAAAAACTTTCCCCTTTAGACGCCATATCAATCAGCAGTTGCGGTGCTTGATACATCGCGCCTAGGTGATGATACTTCTCAGCCATCGCGAGGTATTGGTTTAACCCTAGGCTGTCTAGGTAGCGGAACACACCACCTCTAAACGGAGGGAAACCTAATCCATAAACCAGTGCCATGTCGGCTTCTTGTGGCGAGGCAATAATGTTCTCTTCTAGACAACGAGCCACTTCGTTGATCATCGGAATCATCACTCGTTCAATGATGGTTTGCGCGTCAAATTCATTGTGATTTTGCACGGTTGTCGCGAGTAGATCGGTCACGGACTCATCAAAGACCTTCTTCGGGCGACCTTTTTTGTCTTTGGTGTAGCTGTAGAATCCAGACCCATTCTTCTGGCCAAACTTCTCTGCTTCATACAACACGTCAATCGCGTCGCGATCATCTTTACTCATGCGCTCAGGGAAGCCTTGTGCCATCACTTCTTGAGCATGATGTGCAGTGTCGATGCCGACAACATCAAGAAGATACGCAGGTCCCATTGGCCAGCCAAACTGGCGCTCCATCACTTTGTCTATTTGAGTAAAATCACCGCCGTCTCGCAGCAGTAGGCTAAACCCGCCAAAGTAGGGGAAAAGGACACGGTTAACAAAAAAACCAGGGCAGTCATTCACAACGATGGGTGATTTACCCATTTTCGCTGCATAGGCCACAACACGGTTGATAGTTTCATCAGAGGTGTGCTCTCCGCGGATGATCTCAACCAGCGGCATACGATGCACAGGGTTAAAGAAGTGCATCCCACAGAAGTTTTCAGGACGTTTAAGTGACTGAGCCAGTAGATTGATTGGAATGGTTGAAGTGTTCGAGGTTAGCACAGCATTCTCACCTACGTGCTGCTCAACTTCGCTTAAAACAGCGGCTTTTACTTTCGGGTTTTCGACCACCGCTTCAACAATAATGTCTGAGCTGTCGATACCAGCATAATGAAGACTAGGAGTAATTGACGAAAGGATACCCGCCATCTTAAAGCCGTCTATTCGACCTCGAGAAAGGCGCTTATTCAGTAATTTACTCGCTTCATTCATACCCAGATCAAGTGACGCTTGCGCGATGTCTTTCATGATCACAGGAACGCCTTTAAGTGCCGATTGATAGGCGATCCCGCCCCCCATGATGCCAGCACCAAGGACTGCAGCACGCTCGGTTTGCACTGTTGCAGACTTTGCCGCTTTCTTAGCAAGCCCTTTAAGGTATTGGTCGTTAAGGAACAACCCGACCAGTGACTTAGCTTCTTCAGATTTTGCCAGTGTCACAAAATGTTTGCGCTCGACCGCCAGCGCTTCGTCGCGATCGAAACGAGCACTTTCTTCAATAGTTTTAACCGCAGTCATTGGAGCAGGGTAGTGAGGTCCTGCCTTTTGAGCCACTAGGCCTTTAGCCATGGTGAAGCTCATCATTGACTCTAGCTTGCTCAGTGTAAGTGCTGAGGTTTTCTGTTTGCGGCGTGATTGCCAGTCGATTTTTCCACTTATGGCTTGTTTTAGTGTGCTTAATCCTGAAGCTTCAAGCGCATCGGTATCGACAACGGCATCGAGCAACCCAATGCTAAGCGCTTCTTGAGGACGGCACGCCTTACCTTGAGTAATAATCTCCATGGCACTGTCAGCACCGATGACTCTTGGTAGTCTTACGCAGCCACCAAACCCAGGCATTATGCCGAGTTTTGTCTCTGGCAGACCAATGCTGGTGGTTTTATCACCAATACGTAGGTCGGTCGCAAGTACACACTCACATCCACCACCTAGAGTGTGGCCTTTAAGGACAGAAAGTGTAGGAACAGGGAGGTCTTCTAATTTATTGAATACACCATTGGCAAACTGTAACCATTGGTCAAGCTCAGCGTCAGGTTTTGCAAATAGACCTAAAAATTCGGTGATGTCAGCACCGACAATAAAGGCATCTTTATTACTGGTGAGTAATACGCCTTTCAAGCCGGCATATTGGTTAATCGCATCGAGGGCTTTATCTAAAGATTCAAGTGTCGCCAGATCCAATTTGTTAATCGGACCAGGGGCACAAAATGAGAGTTCCACAATCCCATCTTGTTTGGCTTCTACCTTTATCGTTTCCGCTTGGTAAATCATTGTTGTTCTCCATAACACGCTGATTAGCGTCGATGTAGTGTTGTACAGAGGGCCTAACGTTATGCTGCATTCAGGTGAGTAAACCCAAAAACAATTTAATATCTGTTCTGGTTAGACCAGTGCCAGTTTGACCGTTTCAAAAATAAACTTCAATACATTTTTTAAACAACTGTTTAACATTGTGTGGGGAAACACACCCTAATGGTAGTCTTAGACTTAAAAGTTGGTCGTGATACACTTCGGTTTTGTTTGATATAAATAACCTAAAACTCGTTCATGCCATCCCATCAGCCATATCTGATCCCAAACGACTCCACGGTGTTTGAAGAAGAAATCAAAAAAAGTGTCTTCATTACTCAGTTGGCGCACACGCCATCTATCGATGCTGCGAAGGCGTTTATTCAGAGTGTGAAACAGCAGCATTCAAGTGCGCGCCATAATTGCTGGGGGTTTGTCGCAGGAAGGCCCACCGACTCTATGTTGTGGGGGTTCTCGGATGATGGAGAGCCATCAGGGACCGCAGGGAAACCGATATTGGCTCAGCTTTCTGGAAGTCATATTGGTGAGATCAGTGCGGTGGTTACGCGATATTCTGGTGGAATCAAGCTTGGAACAGGCGGGTTGGTGAAAGCCTATGGGGGTGGAGTGCAGCAAGCGTTAAAGCTTGTTCAAACAATTGAGAAAAAAATCACCACCTTATTGACCATAGAGGTAGACTACAGCTTATTGAGCCTTATCCAAAACCTGATGCAACAGTTCGGGGCGACAGAGTTTGCCTGTGAATATGTGACTAGTGTGAGGTTAACGGTAGAGATTGAGTGTTTGAACGAAGCCAACTTTGTACAAGCTGTGATCAATAAAACGGGAGCGAAAGCCCTGATTACTAAGGAAAGTGACGCAGAAGCGAGTTAGTCAGCCTCTGCCGTATAATTATCTAATGCAGTTTCGTTCTATTATCCGCATTGTCGGTCTTCTTTTAGCACTGTTCAGCTTTACCATGCTCGCACCTGCGCTCGTGGCGCTGATCTATCGTGATGGTGCTGGTGTACCTTTTGTGGGCACTTTCTTTACTTTACTTGTAGCCGGCTTTTTTTGCTGGTTCCCAAACCGTCGTTATAAACATGAGCTTAAAGCCCGTGATGGCTTTTTGATTGTCGTCCTATTTTGGACGGTACTGGGTAGTGCGGGTGCTTTGCCGTTTTTGTTGCTAGATAGTGCTAATGTTTCTGTCGCCAATGCGTTTTTTGAATCGTTCTCAGCGTTAACGACAACTGGGGCAACAGTCATTGTTGGCTTAGATGACCTACCCAAGGCTATTTTGTTTTATCGTCAGTTGCTGCAGTGGTTTGGCGGTATGGGGATCATTGTTTTGGCTGTTGCTATATTACCCGTATTGGGGATCGGTGGCATGCAGCTGTACCGCGCCGAAATTCCTGGCCCGGTTAAAGACTCTAAGATGACACCTCGAATAGCGGAAACCGCTAAGGCTCTTTGGTACATCTACCTTACCTTAACCATTGCCTGTGCTGCGGCCTTTTGGGCGGCTGGGATGTCGGCCTTTGATGCGATTTGTCATAGCTTTTCGACCATAGCCATTGGAGGATTTTCTACCCACGATGCCAGCATGGCTTATTTTGACAGTTACGCCATTAACATGATTACCGTGGTGTTCTTGCTCATTTCTGCTGTGAACTATTCACTGCACTTCGCGGTGTTTGCTTCAGGTGGTGTTCATCCAAAATATTACGTAAAAGACCCAGAGTTTAGAGCCTTTATAGCGATTCAACTGGCGCTGTTTAGTGTGTGCTTCTTAATTTTGCTCAATCACCATACCTACGATTCATACTACGAAGCCTTTGATCAAGCACTCTTTCAAAGCGTTTCAATATCAACCACTGCAGGCTTTACCACGACAGGATTTGCAGACTGGCCGTTGTTTCTACCGGTGTTATTGCTGTTCTCAGCCTTTATTGGCGGATGTGCGGGGTCGACTGGCGGCGGTATGAAGGTCATTCGTATATTGCTGCTCACCTTACAAGGTGCGCGTGAAGTAAAGCGATTGATTCACCCTAGAGCGGTATACACCATCAAAGTAGGAGGCAAAGCGCTATCCTCTAAAGTTATAGATGCGGTATGGGGCTTTTTCTCTGCGTACGCGTTGGTGTTTGTATTGTGTATGCTCGCACTTATTGCGACAGGTATGGATGAGCTAACGGCGTTCTCGGCGGTCGCATCGACGCTGAACAATTTAGGGCCAGGTCTTGGTGACGTGGCTTTGCATTATGGAGACATCGATGATGCGGCTAAATGGATACTGGTGATCAGTATGCTTTTCGGTCGATTAGAGATCTTCACTTTGCTGATTCTTTTTACCCCAACATTTTGGCGAAACTAGCCTCGCTCTAGTTTTGTGTGTAGCTGCTTAAAGTGGTGCACCGACACCTAATAAGGACATCCCGTGAGTAAAACCCTTTTATTGCATTCTACCCGAGAAGGGCAAACCAAGAAGATTCTCTCTTATATAGAGAGTAAGTTGGATGGGCACGAATGTGAGACCATGGATATTCACCAGGCTGGTACTGTTGATCTCACTGCGTATGACAAAGTCGTCATAGGCGCCTCTATTCGATATGGGCACCTCAATAAAAAGCTCTATCAATTTATAGAGCAACATCAGTCACAGCTAGAAAAAGCGAATGCCGCGTTCTTCTGTGTCAATCTCACCGCACGCAAAGAAGACCAAGGAAAGGATACGCCAGAAGGTAGTGCCTATATAAAGACCTTTCTCAAGAAGTCACCATGGACACCTACTTTGATTGGCGTATTTGCTGGCGCGCTCTATTATCCTCGTTATAACCTGTTTGACCGATTTATGATTCGTTTCATCATGTCAATGACAGGCGGTGAAACGGATACTACAAAAGAGGTGGAATACACCAACTGGGAAAAAGTGGGCCTATTTGCCCAAAATGTTAAACAATTAGGTGAGTAAAGCGTCACTTTTGATGAGTTTTGGCCAACTTTTATTCAAACGGTAGAAAGTTGCGTTTTTCTTTCAAAAAACACTTGCCAATGTGATTCGGATCTCTATAATGCCGCCTCACTGACACGGTAGAGCGCACAACGCTTCAGCCGCATCAGTAGGCCAAGTGGCTGAGTCATTTGCACAATTTCGATTCAAAAATACGCTTCGAAATAAAAAGCAAAAAAGTGTTTGACACTGAGACTCAAGTCGCTAGAATGGCCGTCCACTTCGAGGGAGACCTCAGTGGGGTTCGAAAGAACAACGCTCTTTAACAATATAAACCTATCAATCTGTGTGGGCACTCGTTGATGATAATCGCTACTTGTTTTTACTTTTTTTATAAAAAGTAAAACAAAAAACGATTTCAATGAACTGAGTGACC
>NZ_JAFEUM010000011.1 GCF_016900875.1 Vibrio ulleungensis | reverse complement strand
GCGCGAACCTCATCGTAGAGCTGAGCCTTTAGGTCTCAATTAAGACTCTGAATATATTAGCGCAAATCAGCTCGTTATCTGGTTATCTACTTGCAATAACGGGACGTACCATATATTGGGGCATTTCTGAGTTACGAAGTGCCCGCAATGAAGGTTCTAAACAATTCTGTGTAATTGACATTGCTAACTTAGCAGCCAATGAATTAGCTTAGATATCGAACAACCGACTGATTATATGCGCTGCTTCGCATACCAAATCCCGAAACCAATAACCATAACTAGCTCAACAGCAACCCACATCCAATGCCTTGGTACAGAACCGTCAAGGAAAATACCCAGTAAGCGCGAAATGAGCGCCCCCAATGTTAATGTCATGCCGAGTGCAGCAACAGTAAACAAATATGGGGTAACTTGATGATGAAAGATGAGCAGCATGCCTGCACCCATTAGAAAGCCCCAACGGACTCTTCTTTCAACAGCTTGGAAGGCATCCTCAGGGATGGGTTTATTACTAACTAGCTCAGGGTTATAGCTGAGTATCCCCCCTAGTAATAAAATGATAAACCCCACCACCTGTAAAACTATTTTACTGTCCATAAATATCCTTAAACGTACTTAGCACAATTCTCCCGTATCTTCGTTTAATATTTTATTCCTGTTAATTCTTCAGATAGCGTCCAAAGCTTTCGCGCAGCATCGACATCATGTGACTGCTTGCTTGATTCTACCTTAATGGGTGCGCCATGCAGTTCAAAGAAATCCTGCGGGCCGAAGAAGTCACCCGAGGATGCTCTTTCGTCTGTTGCAGCTCGTAGTGTTGGTAGTGCTCCCATTTCTTTACTCTGGCCGAAAAAGGTATTTAAGAATTTCACCACGCCACGCTGAAGTTCCGATGTCGTCCATCCCGGATGAGCTGCTGTAACCATAGGGTTGTCACCATTTGATTCAAGCCGTCTTTTCAGCTCATAGGCAAAATAGAGATTTGCCAGTTTGCTATCTGCGTACGCCGTAAAATTTTTGTATTTTCGCTTTTCCCAGTTCAAATCATCCAAATCGATCTTTGAGGACTTATGTGCGCCAGCAGAAACTACCACCACACGGGAGATTGGCGTGTTCTTGAGAGTCTCAAGTAAATGGCCGACCAATGCAAAGTGACCTAGATGATTCGTCCCCATCAGAATTTCAAATCCGTCATCGGTCCTGGCATACGGGCACGCTACTCCTGCGTTGTTGATCAGTAAATCAAGTCTGTCGAAAGTTGCTAAAAACTGTGAACTAAACGCTTGAATTGAACGAAGACTGGAAAGGTCCAGCTGCATAACCGAAATGTTGGTGTCTGGATATTCTATTCGAATTTCCGCGGCTACCTTCTCACCTTTTGATACATTTCTAACCGCAAGAACTACCGTCGACTGTTTTTTTGCTAGCACCTTAGCTGTTTCCTTGCCGATGCCGCTGGTTGATCCAGTCACAACTGATATCCTGCCTTTTTGAGACGGTAAGTCGTCAGCACTCCACGGTTTATTTGCCATGAACTTTATTCCTCATTGTTTAAGATGGTTGGGCTACTTCGAAACAAAGTCTTGAGCAAAAGCGTTTAAATTCGAAGGGCTTCATAACCTATAGGCTAATCTTAAGAGACATGACCAAAAGTAGCGGCGCACAAAACTGCAAAAGTTGTATACAAAATAACGAATCGAACGGCTTCGCATTTTTGTATACGCTTCACGTCAATTTGTGCACTGAATTTTCTGTTCAACTAGACCACAATATGAATCAGAATGAGGTAAATGCCGCTAAAGGTTGTACGATAAGGTTACACAATGAAAAACTTCCATTTTGATACCATTAAACAACTCAATGCTGTTCTCGGTATACGCCCACCAGAGCACCCTTTAGTTGATGTAATGAAACTAAATCCAAACAGTGAAGACAATCAATTACTCAGCGGTGAGAGCATTTCACTCACTACCAGTTTCTATGCGATATCGTATAAACACATTACGTCAGGCGAAGTCACGTACGGTCGTACCCAATACGATTGTTCAAATGGGACAGTGCTGTTTATTGCTCCCGGTCAAGAGCTGACTGCCAGCGGGATAATCATTGACTCCGTTGCTCGCACTATTTGCTTTCACCCCGATTATATTCGTGGTCACAAGCTGCAAGACGAGCTTAAGCAATATCAATTTTTCAATTATTCGGTTAACGAGGCTCTACACCTTTCACCAAAAGAAGAGCAACATATGGTCGCGATGTTTGATGCGCTTGAGGCAGAAAACAACATGAGTTTAGATGCCTTTAGTCAGGAGCTTATTTTATCGCAAATCAGTACCTTATTGATGTACGCCAATCGGTATTACCACCGCCAATTTATGATGCGTAAAGAGACTAACACTTCAATATACGATCGGCTTTCAAAGCTTTTAGATGCTCGCTTAAACGCTATCATTCATGAATCTGCCGTTATCCCTGAAGTAGAAGAGCTGGCGCAAAGCATGAATATGACTAGCCGATACCTAAGCGATGCCCTGAAAGCTGAAACAGGTAAAACAACGAAGGATTGGATTCATTATGCTCTGATTGAGAAGTCAAAAGATCGTTTACTCTCTAGTAAGGATTCCGTGGCGACGATTGCCTATAGTTTAGGCTTTGAGTACCCACAATATTTTTCCAGATTATTTAAAAATAAAGTTGGGGTGACCCCTTCAGAGTATCGATTACAGAATACTCGCCATTAAGGCCTAGCCTGAAAAAAGAAAGCATTAAGAATACTAATTGTTATCAAAGGTCTATCTGGCTCACTTTGGGCAGTTTCATGCTATAGACTTTAGTAAGTTAGTAGATAAAGGATAGTATTAGATATTGAGCGATTAACTAAGGTGCTGAATGACTCCACGCCTGCTTAAAACTTAGCTTTCGCTTAATCTTTGGCATCAAGCAATCATTACCGGCGGAGCACCGCGATCCATCGCCCCAAGTTTAACAAGCTGCCTAGCGAGGCAGCGACATAGGTCAGCGCGGCCGCTTTGAGAATTTTCTCCGCATGCACTAGATCTCCATCGTGGAGGTAGTTGCCTTTTTGCAAGATCGGTAGCGCCTTGCCATAACTGGCGTCAAATTCCACTGGAAGAGTTAATAGATGCACCATGGTACTTAAAGCCATTGAAGCAACGCCAATTCCAATGGTTATTGCTCCTGCTTGCGGCAGGCGGGTTAGCATGAGTACAAGAGGAGCAGCCACTAGCATCATTCCGGCAATACGCTCGCCGACCATGGCGGTTTTCACGAGTTTTTGTCTTGCCAAGAATAAGGCCTCTCCACGTGAATCCTGAATGGCATGACCCACTTCATGGGCGGCCACAGTCACTGCGGTTAATGAGTATCCTGAGTAGTTGTCCGGGGTAAGACGCACAGCCTTGGCGACTGGATCATAGTGGTCACCAGCAGAGGTTTCCTCTACGTCGACATTATCTAGGCCGGCGCTGTCCAACAGATGGCGAGCAAGCTCACCACCGCTGCCTTGCTCACGGTAGCGATCAGTCGGCTGACTGTATTTTTGCATGACATGCTTGACCCATAGGCCTGGTAGGAAGACACATGTCGCGATGATAAGTAATATGATTATCCAGAACATTTAAACCAATGTGCTATTAGCAATTGCGTGACTATTAGTCATTATACGCATAAAAATGGGCGGCAGATGCCTGCCGACAATAGGCTGACTCGAATAGGGGCTAATTTGTATTAATGGAACTGGTCGCCTGAGCTATCCAAACTTACAATGATCAATCTTTGGGCTATGTGATTATTCGTCATTGTGATCGAGAGTATTTTATTGTCTTACAACAGCCCCAATCTCAGACTCCACGTTTATTTTGCCAACCAACATTGCATGGTCACTACTTAAGGTACCGTTTGTTGGCAGGTGATCGTCAATACAGGCCATATCGACGGCAGTGACGCGTTCAGAAACGAGAATATGGTCAATCGCATTAGGGGTAAAACGATGATAGAAAGTATTAAATGGCCCCACACCCAATAGTGTATCTAGAGGCTGCAGCAGGTTATTTTTCCAAAGGCCCTGTAGTGACTGACTGTCCCGAGACTGATTAAAGTCTCCCATAACAATCACCGGTGCCTTGTTAATTTGCTTTTTCGCTATCTCGAACAAGGCATTAGCTTCATCGGCGCGTTGAAAACTCGATACCCATTGCCCGTACAGTTGCGACTGTTTCTCAGTATAGTTGTCTGGCGCTGCCGAGGCGCGTTGAGATTTTAAGTGAACAGAGATTGCCGTGACAGCCGCACCATTTGGCAAAGATACCCGTGCAATCGCAGGGTATCTGGCGAAACGAGATTGCATCTTTGTTGGGATCTTTACCCATTTGGCTTTATAGCGACTGGCAATGGCGACGCACGGCTGACTAAACACAAAATCGTTTTCAATATTAGGGCGATCAGGGCAGATAAAGTAATGGTAACCGAGTTCGAAACACAGCTCCTTAAGTTCGGTAATACTAAACACTTCTTGAAACGCAATGATGTCGGCGTCTGCGGCAATGATTGATTGAGTTAACCACGAGCGCTTTTGTGTCCACTGCTCTGATGTCAAAATATTGTGCCATTCATAACTGGCAAAGGGTGGCTTGGCGAAATTACATAAGTTTAGCGATGCGACAGTAAACTCTGACATGAAGACCTAATGCGATGAAGCATTGTAATGAATAGACTAACGCTATCAGATGTTTAGAAAACTGGAAAGCTCCGCGTTGTTGTGTTACCAATATTCAACAATATGATGAGACAGAGTAGGCCGATAAATGGAAGACGCGGTAGCAAAAATTGAACGCAACTCAATATCAGTAGGGATCGTTGCAAATATCGTTATGGCGTTGAGTGGGTGGTTTGCTTTCTATTTAACGCGATCAGAGGCATTACTGCTTGATGGCAATATGTCGTTCATATTGTTCCTTACTTCAATCATAGCGCTCAAAATCTCAAGCATTAAAGCTAGAAGAACCGATACTTTTCCATTTGGATTGTACGTGACTGAAGCCCTATATTCGATGATGAAAGGCTTATTGTTACTTGGTGTCGTGATTTCTGCGGTCACCAGTAATGGATCTAAGATCATTCGGTATTTAGAAGGTGATAGTCTCACCATGATCAAAACAGGTCCTATTGTCTACTACGCGATAGCAATGGTCAGTATTTGCTGGGGGCTGTCGGCGTTCTATTACTTCCAAAACCGCAAAGCACAATTTGGCAGTTCTATGCTCAAAGTTGACCAAAAAGCGTCTTTAATAGACGGCGTATTGTCTGCATCGACGGGCGTAATTTTGGTGTTAATCGGTTATGTGAGTGTGGGATCTAAATGGGATTTCTTGCTATACATTGGCGATGCTCTGCTCGTTGTAGTACTAGCGCTTTGTATGCTTGGTCAACCTATATCAATCATCAAGCAGTCATTTGTGGAGTTGGCTGGAGGCCGGCTTCAAGATAAACCCTTGTACACTAAGATCGAAAGTGCAGTGAGAGGGCAAATGGCCGCTGCAAAGCTTGAATATACTTTGCTAAATGTAAGTAAAACAGGCTCAAGCTATCTAGTGTTGCTTAGTCTGCCAATAGACATTATTCGTCAAAAGCCAGAGGCGTTGATTGTGCAAGCTAAACAAAATATGCATAGCGAACTGACCAAGGTGTTAAACAACGTTGATGTGGAATGGATAATCGAAGCTAAGCAGTAGGGGAACTAATGTCTCATTTGGTTAATCGCACCGCTGGGAATGAGAGAGAAAGATCGTAAAACAACGCAGCCTTTAAGTGGCTGCGTACGTTATAGGGTCTGGCCGCGTGCACAACTGAGCATTATTCGTCTTGTATCGTATTTTTAAGGACGCCTAGACCTTGGGCTTCAACTTCAACGATATCCCCTTGCTTCATAAAGACAGGAGGGTTTCGCACATAGCCAACGCCTGCCGGCGTTCCCGTAATGATCACATCTCCAGGAAGCAGTGTCATACATTCGCTTAAAATGGCGATTAGCTTGTGCATTGGGAAGATGAAATCATCCGTATTTGCGTTTTGCATGATCTCACCATTAAGCCGAGTTTGAAGTTGTACGCCTTTCATACCTGCTGGCAATTCATCTGCTGTGACAAACTCTGGCCCAAATGCGCCGGTACCATCAAAGTTTTTGCCTATGGTCCACTGGGAGCTTTTGCGCTGGTAGTCGCGAAGTGTTGCGTCGTTAAAAAGGGCGTAGCCGGCGATGTAGTCAAGACCATCTTCTTCACTGACGTGACGTGCTTTTTTACCAATGATGGCTGCAATCTCACCTTCGTAGTCCAGTTTGTCTGAACAACGAGGTCGAACGATGGGCGCTGCGTGGCCAATTAACGATTCTGCACCACGTAAAAATATTTCTGGGTACGTCGGTGGCTCGGCTCCACCTTCGACGGCGTGCGCGGCGTAATTTCGACCAATGCAGATGATCTTAGGTGGATTTGGCACTACCGGCAGATATACAAGTTCGGTTAAAGGGGTATAGTCTTCGTCGCTCGCTTGCTCTACTAACGGATGAAGTAATTCAGACAGATTGTGGCCAGCCTGCAATAGTTGCTGCAGGTCTTGCGGTAGATGTGGTGCGGCTGTAGAAAGATCGATCACACCTTTGTTTGTTTTGATTCCTACTCGAGATTGACCTTCATGTTCAAATGAGACGATTCTCATGACTACTCCTTTTTAACAAGTTGTTAACTTAAATCTACACCATAAAAAAGATTATATCCAACCAAATATCAAAAAATCGTTATTTTATTTAGTGAGTGCCAATTATCCCTCCAATTGAGACGAGGGTGACGAGTTTGAAGTAGAGGAGGTCTTTACTAGCGCCTAATCAGCGGTGGTTTCTGATGCAAATTACTGTTGCTAAGAATTGGAATTAAAAATATCGATATTTTTAATTCCAATTATAGGTTGGGATATCAAAGGGTGCGGCTAAATCCAAGCGTGAAGTCGGCTTTTCTCAAGTACCGACACCAATCCTTTCCCTGTACGCTTGTAGTGTTTTATCAATGAGTCGGAGGCGACAGAGGCATTTCTATCAAGCGTTGCTTGCAGGATTTCACCATGCTCATCACTTACTTTCCGGTTTTGATAATCAACGGACTCTTCAGCAAGGAAACGATAGCGGATATTTTGATCATAAAGTTGATTGCAATAGCGAAGTAGGATGGGGCTATTGCATTGACTTATGAGACCCATGTGAAAGGATTTGTGGGTATTTTCCCAAGTTTCAAAGTCACTTGGGTCAGCGCGATTTAATCGATGGTGCAGGATGACGAGTTTTTCCTCCCACTGTTGATCGCCAAACTCTATGCTTTGTTGCAGCGCAAGCACATCCAATTGACATCGAAGCATTAAAATTTCGTCAAAATTGGCACGGCTAATGGGGGCAACGATGAAACCGCGTTGATCTAGCCGATTCACCAAACCGTCTGAGGTCAGTAGGCTGAGCGCTTCACGAATCGGAGAAGCACCAATGTCGAGTCTGTTTTTTAATGACTCTATCTTTAGCTTCTCGCCAGGGGACAATTCACACTTAATGATCATGGTACGCAATTGATGGTATACCCGATTAATTGCCGTTTTACCTTCTTGTTCCAAGATTATTTCATTCATACTGTTCCTGCCTTTATTCTATTTTTGATTTAGTCAGGCCACCCAAATCAAACGAATATTCTTATTATTTCTAACCAACTATTGTGTTGATATACCCAGCCACTGAGCAAGCAGATGTTATAAAGTAACTAGAGCAATTCATCAACTTAGAAATGCTCTAGCTGACTTACCGATCAACTATTTTGGAAAAGTTGTTGGTAAGTCTCTCTTAATTGGGCTTTTTGTACTTTACCCATAGTGTTTCTCGGCAGTTCATCGACCACAACAACCTGCTTAGGGCGTTTATAGCTGGCAAGTTGTATTTGCACGCTCTCGTTTACCTGAGCAAGCAAAGAGGGTGCTGGTTGGCTAGATTGAGAACTGGACTGAGGGACGACAACAGCTACAACAGCCTCACCGAAGTCAGGATGTTGGATACCAATAACCGCCGACTCTTCAACGCCCTCAACGTCATCGATGATAGATTCAATTTCTTTGGGGTAGACATTGTACCCGCCAGAAATGATCATATCCTTTGAGCGTCCAACAATGGAGATGTATCCTTGTGAGTCTTGTTGAGCAAGGTCCCCAGTTAAAAACCAGCCATCGTCACTGAATTCTTCTGCCGTTTTTTCAGGCATGTTCCAATAACCGCTGAACACATTGGGTCCCTTTACCTCTATTTGCCCAATGTCTCCTAATGCAACTTCTGAACCAGAGTCTGGATCGCGCAGTCGTATCTCTACACCGGGTAAGGGTAACCCAACGGTGCCCGGGCGTCTGTCTCCGTCATAAGGATTAGAGGTGTTCATATTGGTTTCGGTCATGCCGTAGCGCTCTAAAATTGCGTGTCCCGTTTGCTGTTGCCACTGAGTGTGTGTTTCAGCCAATAGTGGTGCCGAGCCAGAGACAAATAAGCGCATGTTTTTGACGGTGTCTTTGGTAAGATCTGGGTGGCGCAATAGTCGAGTATAAAACGTTGGAACGCCCATCAGCACTGTTGCTTTCGGTAAGTTCTGCGCAATTTTATCTGCATCGAATTTTGACAAAAATAGTAAGCTTGAGCCAACAGTAAGCGTGATGTTTATGGCGACAAACAAACCATGGATATGAAAAATCGGCAGCGCATGAATGAGCTTGTCTTCTGGAGTGAATGCCCAGTACTGCGCAAGCATTCTAGCATTTGATGCTAGCGCACCGTGTGACAGCATTGCCCCTTTCGAGCGTCCCGTTGTACCAGAAGTATAAAGAATAGCGGCTAAATCTTCGGCGTTTCTTTCTATAGCCAAAAATTCACCTGTGACGTTGTCACGCGCTTCAATCAGAGTACCAGATTGACCATCGTCGCTTAAACTAAGCAAGGCTGGCACTTTGGTACGCTGTTGAAGCTCATCCATTGTGCTAATGGTAGTGTCATTGGCGATAAACAACTGAGGCGTCGCGTCGTTAAGAAAGTACTCGACTTCAGACAATGTATACCCAGTATTTAAGGGCAGGAACACTGCGCCTGCGAGTACACTCCCAAAGTAGACCTCTAGCATGGCAATGGACTTACCTGCTTGCACCGCGACTCGGTCGCCTGGTTTAACCCCATGATCTTGAAGTACTTTAGCAACGCGCTCTGCGTTAGCGAACAGTTCTCCATAGCTGACGCGCTGCTGAGACTCCAATTCTGCAAACAGAGTGTCGGGTTTTGAGGAAGTGGCTTTACACAGCGCGTGGGCAAGATAGTTGTTGTCATACATAAGCAAAGTCCTTATTGCATTTTCTTGTGCAGTTTTTTAATCGACGAAGAGGTTATGATGCTGCCGTTGGTTAAGAAGGCTTCGTGGTTCTTCTCGATGAACTTAAGATCATATTCATAGTTCACCATGATGCCAAACGAGTCATTGAACCCTTGTTGGGAGCTGTTGGCCCACAAGTTAATCCTTTCTAAATGCGCGCCGTTACCAAGATGAAATCTCGACACGGGGTCAAAGGGGCCCCCGCGACG
The DNA here is from genome assembly GCF_016900875.1 of Vibrio ulleungensis. Classification (GTDB taxonomy): domain Bacteria; phylum Pseudomonadota; class Gammaproteobacteria; order Enterobacterales; family Vibrionaceae; genus Vibrio; species Vibrio ulleungensis. The sequence continues at coordinate 80,166 of NZ_JAFEUM010000011.1, read as the reverse complement.
TGACTTCGCATCTAATAAGTATTTGGCGGCGAGCCGCGAGAGTTGTTCGCTGTGTTGGTGCTTAAAGTCGTCGGATAGGGGTAACTCTGCAGCTTGGAGCGCATCGACCAGTATACGAGACTCTTGGTCAAGGTCTGGATCTGTACTAAGCCATTTGCACAGCGTTGGCACTGGTGACATGGTGATAAATGTTTTTAAATTTGAAAGCTCGCGTTTGAGCTCTTCTACCACTTGTTTTATTAGGAAGTTACCAAAAGATATGCCCCTGAGCCCAGCCTGACAGTTAGAGATTGAGTAGAACACCGCAGTGGATGCGCTTTTTGGATCTAGCGCTTCACGGTCTGCTGATAAAATTGACTCAATGGTCGTGGGTGTGTCACTGGTTAAAGCGACTTCGACAAAAATGAGCGGCTCGGACGGCAGAGCAGGGTGAAAGAACGCGTACAACCGACGATCTGCTTCATCGACACGTCTGCGCAAGTCGTCCCAGCCTGTGATTTTGTGTACGGCCTCGTATTGAATAATTTTCTCGAGTATCTTTGCAGGGGTCGACCAATTGATCTGCTCGATTCGTAAAAACCCGCGGTTAAACCAAGAAACAAATAAGTGGCTTAAATCTTTATCGAGCGATTTTAATCGCTTGTCGTTTTGGCATAATCGAAGTAAATCTTCTCTCATCGCAACTAAGGTGGCGGTGCCTCCAGGGACTCGATTGAGCTGTCGAAACAACTCTTGAGAGCGAGGCTCTGATGAGAAATGAATATGCCTTGCAAGGTGGATTTCTGGTGATTGCTTCCAAAGGTCGTAAGCGTGCTGTAGAGCTTCGACATCAACACCAAAGTCTGTGGCGAGCGTACTAAAAAACACCAGTTTGTCACTGTCGGACAATGTGACATAGTCATCGAGAATCTCTCTAGACAGCGCAAGGCTAGTCGCCTCGCCTGTATTGTTAAGAAGGCGCTCGCATTTTTCGGCAACAGTTTGTTGTTGGTTCGTTGACAGCATAGTACTGCCAATATCCGTGACCCTAAATAGCAGGTCTTCAATCATAGTGCTCCAATTGGGCATGGCAGCCTCCTTACATCGACGCTTTATGTTCGCTGGTTAGTAGCAACTAAAATCCAACCGATTGTGCGGCCAGTTTGACCGAGAGATTGAAACTCCCTTCATTGATCAGCCATCGCTTAACGGCGAACGAGCGGGCATTAGATTGGTGCATGGGGTCATCTTGAGCAAGTTGCGTAGCGTGCTCAAGGCTCGTTGCTCGATAAACTATAAAGCCTGTCCCATTCATTTCTTCACCCTCTGCGGAGGAGAGGGGGCCTGCGAGCATTAGCAGTCCGTCTGCTTCTAGTTGTCGTTGGTACTTTAGGTGCTCAGGGAGGTTTTGCTTAATGACCTCCATCTCTGCTGCCGGTGTGCTATGTACGACATACACCTCCAAGGCCAATGCACCTCGCTCTTGTGCCTCTAACTTATACTGATTCCAAGCCACCATGTATCACCTCCCAGTTGTGAAAATTTTGTTACCATAAAATATCGATTTTATTTGACATAACCCTAAATCATCGCTAAAAGTAATGCAAGTGTTAAATAATTGTAGTCAAATGACGCTGTAAAGAAATATCGATTTACATTTTCTTTACATTTAATTAGTGCCGCTGGAAAGGGAAAATCTATGTCTGAGCTTCAATCTATCGATCAAACCCCCGTATCGTTAGAGGAATTACGTGCTATTGCACAAGAGAGTGTTCGTTCGTTGCGTGAACGTAAGCCGCGATTGGATGATGAATCTATCGATGTGATCTTGAGGGATGCCCGTTCTCACTACGCCTGGCAAGATAAGCCCGTTGCAGAGTCAATCCTACGAGAGCTCTACGATATCGTCGCTAATGGCGCAACCAGTATGAATTGCTGCCCATCAAGATTTTTTTTCGTAACCACAGATGAAGCCAAAGACAAGCTCGCTTTAGCGTTAAAAGATAAAAATATCGATAAAATGAAATCTGCACCCGTATCAGTGATCATTGCCTACGATCTCGATTTCTGGAAAGAGCTTCCATTTTTATTCCCTCATGAAGATCGCAGGCCTCTGTTTGAAGGCAAAGCCGACTACTGTGAGCGCACTGCGTTTCTAAATGGCACGTTACAGGGCGCCTATTTGATGATTGCTGCGAGAGCATTGGGGTTAGATGTTGGGCCAATGTCTGGGTTTTCGAACCAGATAGTTGATGAGACTTTTTTTAAAGGCACCACTCTTCGATCAAACTTCTTGTGCAACATCGGCTATGCCGATGAAAGCGCACTGTTTCAAAAACTACCAAGATTCGACTTCGATAAAGTATGCACCTTTTTATAGTTCAAACAGCGTGAGTCTTACCCAAGCTGATTGAGCTGGAATCATAGAGTAAAACAAAGAGTTAAAGCAATAAAAACAGTTACTACCACGATGACGTGAAACCTAATCAACAGGATGATGATAATGATTAAACTATCTCTACACACCAAACCTAGACTTTTGGCCGCGACCGTTGCAGCGATGATGGCTTTTCCTGCCAGTGCCGTGGAGACCATTAAAACCGTTGTGATTGATGGGTACCCGGCTAAGTCGATGTGGGTTCAAGAGTTTTCAAACTTTTTCATTCCAGAAGTCGATAAGCGCTTGGCCGAAACTGGAAATTATCAGATGGAATGGCAGGAGTCTTACGGCGGCACCATAGTAAAACCAAAAGGTGTTTTGGAAGGCGTTAAGTTGGGCTTTGGTGATATCGGCATCGTCACCACCATATTCCATAGTTCTAAACTGCCCAGTCAATCACTGTCAGCCGCAACGCCATTTGTGTCTAATGACGCGCGAGTCGTAGCGAAAGCAGTGGATGAAATTGCCCGTGAATACCCAGCTATGCAGGAAGAATTTGCCAAGCAAAAACAAGTCTATTTAGCCACAGGTGTTGTGCTAAATACCTACCAACTCTACAGCAACAAGCCAGTTTCATCGTTAGACGATCTAAAAGGTGACAAAGTGGCAGGAGCCGGTATGAACTTGCGTTATCTAGAAGGTGTTGATGGCGCGGCAGGTGTTCGCGGTGGGTTGACGGACTTTTATAACATGTTGCAAACGGGCCTAGTCGATCATGCGATGTTGTGGCCAGAAGCAGCGAAGACTTTCAAAATCGCTGAAGTAGCGCCTTATATGGCTCGTGTTGACTTTGGTTCTGTGAATACCAAAACGGTCACTGTGAATCAGCGTTACTGGAGTAAATTGCCTGATGAAGTGAAAACGGTGCTTCAAGATGTGGCGATAGAGTATCGAGATCACCTTGCTGAGATTGCGATGGAACGTGCGCAAGAAAGTGAAGAAGCGTACCTCGCAGCAGGCGGTCAAATTATCGATTTAACCGATGACGCTAAAAAAGCCTGGGCAGATTCGATGCCAAACCTTGCTCAAGAGTTGGCGACGCAATTAGATAAAAGCGGCGAGTCGGGTACAGAAATGGTTAACGCCTATTTAGAAAAGCTAATGGCGAATGGCGCGGATCCAGTTAGAGATTGGTCGGTTAAGTAACTCAAAGACGTGCCCATTAGGTAACAGGCCAATCGAAGAGGTCGGCCAAATGGGCACATTTCCAACAAGGATTGGTTAAATAAGACAAGGAGTTGCTGTCAATGCCAAGTTTTTTGTTGCACCAGTTTAGGCGAGCAACCAGCATTACCAATGGCATCGCTATGGGAGCTAATACTGCAGGTACGCTTGCGGTACTAATGTTGGTACTCGTTGTGAACTACGACGTGGTTGCACGTGGTGTGTTCAATTCGCCCTTTATGGGCGCAGTCGAAGTAGTGCAGTTTTCGATGGTGCTGATTGTATTTTTACAACTGCCCGATGTAATCCGAGTGAATCGCCTGACGCGTTCAGATGGGTTCTTAAGTGTAATGGAGCCCCGATTTCCTAGGGTCGTTTTGTGGTTAAGACGATTAATCGATACTGTCTCTGCAGCTTTAATGGCGTTAATTGCCTTTGCAATGTGGCCAGAGTTTGTCGAGATGCTCGAAACGCAGGACTATTTTGGGGTTCCGGGTGTGTTCACCGCTCCGTGGTGGCCGATTAAACTGACCATATTTTTAAGTACCTTACTGTGCGCAATCATATTCGCCTTAAAAGTCGTGCTTGCTAACGATAGCCAAGCCAATTCAAATGCAACGAAACAACAAGGCGGTAAGTCATGAGTCCAACAGAAATAGGCTATTTGTCCGTTGTTGCAATCATTGTGTGCGTGTATCTCGGGTTCTATATCCCAATAGCACTAACCGGTGTGTCCATTGTCGCTATATGGATGCTACGCGGTGATATGGAGCTATCCATTAACCTCATGAAAATCGCTATGTCTGACAGTGTCATGGAGTACACATTTGCCACTGTACCGCTATTTACTTTTATGGGACTGGTGGTAGCAAAAGCAGGTATGGGCTCTGACATTTATCAAGTGATGAATGCGGGCTTTAAAAACATCCGTGGTGGTATTGGTATGGCGACGGTGGGTGCAAACGGCGTGTTTGCAGCTGTCACTGGCTCATCCATAGCGTCTGCATCTGTGTTTTCAAAGGTCTCAGTGCCACAAATGCTCAAGTACGGGTATAACCCACGTTTTGCTGTGGGTGTAGTTGCAGGATCCTCGGTATTAGGGATGATAATTCCTCCTTCAGCCATGCTGATCATTTACTCATTTGTAGCAGAGCAGTCGGTTGGGGACATGTTCTTGGCCGGTGTGGTACCAGGCATAATGCTCACGGTCGCCTATATATTTGCGATTTGGTTTATGGGGCGTTTCGTTTCACAGTTTGTTGGTGGCACTAAGGCGCTGGATCAATCGTGGATGCCGGTTAAGGAAATCGTAGAAAAAACGGCACCTCTTATCGGATTGATAGCCATTGTGTTGGGTGGAATATACACAGGCTGGCTAACGCCAGTAGAGGCCGGCGCAGCAGGCGCCGCGTGTGGTTTGATCATCGCGTTCGCACGTAAAAAAATGACGCTAAAAATATTTTGGCAGACTCTAATAGAAACCGGTCACATTACTGCGTCAATACTGTTTCTAATCACCGCAGCATCTATATACAGCCGCATGCTCGGTATTGCGGGACTACCCAACGAGTTAGCTGTGGTACTTGAAGAAAATCAGATGGGCATTGTGGCCACTATGGCGATTTATGTTTGCTTGATGTTGTTTCTGGGAACACTGCTCGACACCGCCTCGATCATTCTGATTGTTGTACCCCTGTTTTTGCCATTAATTGAACCCATGGGGCTGAGCCTAGTGTGGTTTGGCATAGTTACGGTAGTTGGCGCGGAAATTGGGCTGCTTACCCCGCCATTAGGCATCAGTTGTTTTGTCATTAAATCGAGTTTGGATGACGATCGGATCAGTCTAAAAGACGTCTTTCTAGGCGCGCTGCCATTTGCATTTGTAATGCTGGTGGTGCTGATCTTACTCATTCGTTATCCAGTTTTAAGTATTGGGATTTTAGGTTAAGGGATTAAATATGCGCACAGTTACCGCAGATAATATTACAGATACATTTATTGGTTATTTTGGGGAAGAGACCGATCCAAGAGTGAAAGAGATCATGTCGAGTTTCGCCAAGCACCTTCATGGTTTTATTAAAGAAACAGAAATTACCCATGATGAGTGGCGCTATGCGTTGGAGCTGCTGAAATGGACGGGGGACATCACCACCGACGAGCGCAATGAGTTTGTCTTGCTATCGGATGTTCTTGGTGTCTCTTCACTGGTTGATATGATCCATTCAAACCCTATTGCGACAAGTTCAAGTGTATTGGGACCTTTTCACATCTCTGATGCACCTCCTAAAGAAAATGGAGCCGACTTTAAGCGCCACTACCCTGGAGAGGTGATCCTTGTAGAAGGGACCGTAAGAGACACTGATGGAAACCCAATTGCTGGGGCTAAAGTCGATATCTGGCAAACAGCACCAAACGGAAAATATTCATCACAAGATGAAGAGCAAGACATACATAGTTTTCATGGCATGTTTACCGCTGACGAAAATGGCCGTTACGCGTTTACGACTGTGCGGCCGGTCAGTTACACCGTTCCAAGTGATGGCCCGGTAGGAAAGATTCTAAATGCTACAGGCCGACACCCATGGAGACCGTCGCACCTTCACTATATTGTGTCGGCAGAGGGCTACCGCTCGCTGGTTACAGAAGTCTTTCCAGACGACGATCCTTACCTAGATCAGGATACCGTGTTTGGGGTGCGAGAGGATTTAGTGACCACCTACACCGCAAAACCGGCAGGTAGCTTCCCAAGTGAAGGTTTTGAGTTGTCCGGTAAAGTCGACCAAGCGTATTCACGAATTGATTTTGATCCCATTATCGAAAAATTAGATTAGCGGGTTGATTGAGCTAAAACATTATTTTGATTGATGCGATAAAAAACAAGCGGTGATAAGTATTAACTTATCACCGCTTGTTTTTTCGATATCGCGTTTACCGTGAAATATTACGCTTGAGCGACTTCTTGTTCTTGTAGAACCGTGTTGTAGCGCTGTAAACCTGCTTCGAGATCCTCAATGAGGTCAGAGACTGATTCTAGCCCTATGTGCAAGCGGATTAAGGTGCCTTCAAAGTTGGGATTTGCGATGGTTCTTAGTGAGTTAAATGAGCGAGGCTCATTGGCCAATATGAGGCTTTCAAAACCTCCCCACGAGTAACCCATGCTGAAGTGGTGCATACCATCAAGCAGTGCGGTCGTTGCTTTGGTGTTGCTTGTTTTAAGGACAAAAGAGAACAGCCCATTTCCGCCAGTAAAATCACGTTTGAAAAACTCATGCCCAGGGCAGGTATCTAACGCTGGGTGACGCACATGGTCTACCTCTGGCCTTTCTGCTAGCCACTGAGCAACTTCTAGGCTTGCATCCTGGTGCTGCTGAAGGCGAACGCCTAGGGTTCGTATACCGCGCAATGCCAAATAGGCATCGTCTGGCGAGATACATTGACCCATTAAGTAGCTCTGCTCTCGCAACTGAGGCCACAATTCTTCGCGCGCTACAGCGGTGCCTAGCATAACGTCTGAGTGCCCCACAATGTATTTTGTCGCCGCCTGAATGGAGATATCGACACCGAAGTCAAACGGTGAAAACTGCACACCAGCCCCCCAAGTATTGTCGAGCATCACAATAATATCGTGCTTATGAGCAATAGCAGAGAGCGTTGGTATGTCCTGAACTTCCATAGTGATGGAGCCAGGTGATTCGGTGAATAGAATTTTAGTATTAGGTTGGATCAACGACTCAATCTCTGCACCTAACATTGGGTCATAATAGGTCGTTTCAACGCCAAGCTTTTTAAGCATGGTGTCGCAAAAGTCGCGCGTTGGTTCATAGCAAGTGTCCACCATAAGGATGTGGTCACCAGTCTCGATAAACGACAATATCGCGTTAGAGATTGCTGCTGTTCCGCAAGGATAAAGTGCGCAGCCTGCACCACCTTCTAGCTCAACCATCGCGTCTTGGAGGGCAAAGTGAGTTTGCGTTCCGCGACGTCCGTAGAACAGGGTTTGATTGGTGCGATTGATCATCGCATGCTGTTTTTCTGCCACAGTATTAAAGACTACGGTCGATGCACGTTGAACAGACGGATTTACAACACCATTAGTCCATTTCTTGCTTCTACCTGCGGTGACATAGTTGGTGGCTTTGGTTTTACTCATTAGACTTCCCTGCAAAATGTTGATGCTTCATTTAAACCATGAGGTAGCAGGGTTTGGCAAGTGCTTTTTGCGTGAGAGCGTTAACTAGAGCAGGGGACTGAACAAGAAGAATGCGCGCTCTAAGAATCGATGGGTTAGGCTACGGTTAGACCAAGCGGCTTTATCGAGACGGTGAGATTGGTCGATGTATTGACGTTGCAGCCAAACCATCTCTTCGGTGAAGGCTTTATCGTCAACCACCAATGTGACTTCAAAATTTAACCAAAGACTGCGCATATCGAGGTTAACAGTGCCCACTAAGCAATAGGTATCGTCGATGACAACCGACTTAGTATGCAATAGTCCCCCATGAAACTCGTAAATCTCGACACCTGCCGACAACAATTCGGCGTAATAGGCGCGACTGGCCCACTGAACCATAATGGAGTCATTTTTTTGAGGAATGATCAGTTTTACCTTAACACCACGTTGAGCCACTGTACGTAGGACTTCGAGTAACTCTTCGCTCGGAACAAAGTAGGGTGTGGTGATGGTGACACTCTTATCCGCTCGACTGATCGCAATGCCGAGCACTTGTTGGATAAGATTGTGTGGCATTCCGGGGCCTGATGGCACCACTTGTATTGGGTGTAACTCTTCGAGTGTCTCAATGTGGCATTCAGGGTGAGAAGGTAAAGACTGTATTCCGGTTTCTACTTCCCAGTCCCATGCATGTATAGCAGCAAGAACATTTACCGCTGGGCCTTTAACGCGGATCATAATATCGACCCATTCACCCACACCTGCGCTTTGTTTAAAGCAACTCGGGTCAACCAAGTTCATTGAACCGGTATAAGCAATGGTGTCGTCAATGGCGATGATTTTTCGATGTAAGCGTAGGTCAAGGCGTCGTAAAAAAGCACGCAAAGGATTTACTTGTAGCGCTTGTACGACGTTTACTCCAGATAGCTTTAAACGCTTTGGCCAGTCACTTCGGAAAAACGAGACACTGCCAGCAGAATCGAGCAGCACTTCAACTATGACGCCGCGTTGGGCAGCATTCATTAGCGCGCGTCCGACATTGTCGGCTAAGCCGCCAGGGTGCCAGATATAAAACTCCATTCGCACGTGCTCTTGAGCATTATCGATATCGTCGACGATGGCATCTAAGATGCCTTTGGGCGTTGTAAGCAGCGAAAGCGTATTGAACCCTAATGCGGGTATGTCCATGCGGTTAGTACAGAGGTGGTCGATATGGGCGATCTGGGTCGGCATTTTATCGGGGACGTGAGCGGCGCAATCGTGCAGTTGGTTGAACCATCCTCGATAGGCTTCGAACATCTGGTCGGCACGCTCACCTCGTTTACGTCCTAGGTTCAGTTCACCAATAAGGAAGTACATGATCACCCCAAAGACGGGAAGAATATAGATGATCATCAGCCAAGCCATTGAGACACTGACAGATCGTCGTTTTATGACCACTCTTAAGGTGACACCCGCAACAAGTACCCAATATAGGCCGATTCCGGTTAATGTGAGTACTCGGTAAAATTCTTCCATTGATAAGCTTTTGTCGTTGTTCGCTTTTTCAGATTCTAATGGCAAATGAGCGGAAAAGCAGACTGTTTTGATCAGAATCTTGACTCAGAAGTGAGCCAAAGTGAAAAACTTGTCAAATATTGTTTCGGAATGTTAATTGGTGGCTCAAAAAATGAGCTAAGATGAAAATTTCAACACGATCTGTCGAAAATTTGAGCTTGCGCGGCAATATATACCATTGCCGCTTTCAATTTTAATTCGAAACTGTTTTACTTGCACCTATTGAGCGTCGATACAAATTTTATGAAGTGTAAATCAAAATTTACACCCTCTTTTGGACGCCCATGACACATTGCAATACACAACAATATTTTTGGAGTTATAGTGGCTACTACACCTTCTACCCCACGTGATAATTGGGGTTCCAGACTTGGATTCGTAATGGCAGCAGCTGGTTCTGCTGTTGGCTTGGGTAACATTTGGAAGTTCCCATACACCGCTGGTCAAAGCGGTGGTGGTGCATTCCTCATGATTTACCTACTGTTTGTTATTTTTATCGGCTTTAGCGTGATGCTGACAGAGTTTGCGATTGGTCGTAAAACTCAGCGCAGTGCAGTTGGTTCGTTCAAATCAACGGATAAACGTTGGACGTTTGTTGGCTTTATGGGCGTGCTAAGTGGCTTCCTGATTATGGGTTTCTACCCTGTAGTAGGTGGCTGGTCGCTAGCATACATCTTTAAAGTAGGCGGCGGATTGCTCAACACACCTGAAGCGATCGGCGACAGCTTTGGCGGCTTTATATCTAACCCTGTTCAACCTCTTATTTGGATGGGTATCTACATCGCTCTTAACATTGCGGTGGTGATTAAAGGTATCTCTGGTGGTATTGAAAAGGCCGGTAAGGTTCTTATGCCACTATTATTCTTGATCCTAATCGTGGTTGCAGTGAAGGGTATTTCTCTTCCTGGCGCGACAGCAGGTCTAGAATTCCTATTCAAACCAGACTTCTCTAAAGTAGACAGTTCAGTGGTACTTGCAGCTCTTGGTCAAGCGTTCTTCTCGCTAAGCCTTGGTATGGGTGCGATGATCACTTACGGCTCTTACCTTAAGAAGAAAGAGAACCTAGTACAGACTACTGCGATGGTTGTATCTATGGATACAGCGGTTGCGATTCTTGCTGGTGTGGCTATGTTCCCTGCAATGTTTGCATTCGCGATTGAACCTGCTGCAGGCCCTGGCCTTGTGTTTGTAGTTGTACCTCAGCTATTTGCTGAAATGGGCGGCACAATTGGTATGCTGTTTGCGCTGATGTTCTTCATTGGTCTAACGGTAGCGGCACTGACTTCATCAGTATCACTTCTAGAAGTTGTGGTTTCTTACCTCATTGATGAAAAAGGCCTTTCACGTAAAACTGCGGTGTTTGGCGCAAGTACTATCATGGCTATTATGTGTATCTTTGCATCGCTATCGCTTGGCGGTCTAGGTCCAACAATTTTTGGCACTGGTGCATTTGATGTGTTTGACTTGCTAACCGATAAAGTATTCCTAGCGGTTGGTGGTATGTTTATCTGTATCTTTGCTGGCTGGCGTATGAGCCGTAGTGACCTTGAAAAAGAGATCACTAACGACGGTGAAGTATCGTTCCCACTATTTGGTCTATGGTACAACCTCGTTAAGTTTGTTATCCCATTTGCAGTTGCGATTGTGGCTTACATGGGTATCAGCGGTGGTTTTGAGAGCGGTCAAGGCCCTATCATGCTGTTAGGTATTGCAATCATTGCGGTTATTGCTTTGGTTTCGAAAAAGCTGTAATTACTCTCAGAGAGTAAAATAGTGAAGCGGAGATGCTGTATGCATCTCCGCTTTTTTTATATAGTGTGCTGCCAAATGGCATTTACAGCGCGACAGAAAAGATTATGTTTACATTGATCCATCAACACCCTGACTTTGTCGTGGTCAACAAACACCCCGGTGTGAGTGTTCATAAAGATGACAACGAGCACGCCTTCATTGACTATGTTGAGCGAACCTTACAGATAGAAAAGCTATTTCTAGTGCACCGTTTAGATAAGATGACCTCTGGTTTGCTACTGTTGGCGACATCGAGTGTAGCGTGTGCGGCACTGGCTCAACTTTTCTCCTCACGACAAATCAACAAATACTATGTTGCGATCAGCGACAGTAAGCCGAAGAAAAAGCAGGGGCTTATTTGTGGTGATATGCAAAAATCGAGACGCAGTGCTTGGAAGTTGTTAAAAACAACACTGGATCCTGCCGTTACCCAGTTTTTTTCAACCAGCGCCGGTCAAGGGCGTAGGCTGTTCATTTGTAAACCCTATACGGGGAAAACCCATCAAATTCGCGTTGCGCTTAATTCCTTGGGTTCGGCCATTTGTGGTGATGCTATCTATCAACCAAATACCGCAGGCAATGTCGACAGAGGCTATCTGCATGCTTTTCAATTGCACTTCTCGTATCTAGGTGAAGATTGGCAGTTCGAGTGCAACCCTTGCGAAGCCGAGAACATGGGGGAGCTTTGGCATGCGCCGGAGGTGAAAGTGGCACTATCGCAGTGGCAGTCTCCTGAAACGCTTAATTGGCCAAAGCTACCTGCTCGCTTTAATAAGTGAGTTTTTAACTGTTTAATGAGACTTTTATGACTACTCCTTCTCTTAATCTTCTTATCGACATAATTGATAAGGCATTAGCGCAAGAAGCTCAGCATCACCGCCGTCTTTTCCATGGGCGAGGCCGCACACATGCTGGGTTAGAACAGATTACCGTGGACCTAATAGCCGACCAAATGGTGGTGTCCCTTTTTAAGCCTGAAGAGCAGTCTGATTTAGACCTTCTCAAGCAGGCATTACTCGAGCGTTATACAACGTTATGGAGTGAACGATACGACGTCTCTGCGTTACTTTTACAGTATCGTTATTCTGGAGCGCCGCAGATGGAATGTTTGGCCGGTGACGTCAACCTGCACCCCGTTTTTGTTGAAAATGGCTTAAATTATCAGCTGACGCTAGGAAAGAACCAAAATAGCGGGTTGTTTTTTGATATGAAAAACGGACGGAAATGGGTACAAGCCCAGTCAAAAGGTCAGCGAGTCCTGAATTTGTTTGCTTATACCTGCGGGTTTTCCGTTGCCGCAATGGAAGGAGGGGCCGACCTTGTTGTTAATGTCGACATGGCGAAAGGTGCTTTGTCCACAGGACGCGATAATCACCGTTTGAACCAACACCCCTTAGAGCGGGTAAAGTTTTTTGGTCATGACATTTTTAAGTCGTGGGGAAAAATTAAGAAGTCAGGCCCATATGATTTAGTGATCATCGATCCTCCTTCTTTTCAAAAAGGCAGCTTTGCACTAACGAGCGATTACCAAAAAATATTGCGTCGTCTGGAGTCACTCACGACAGCAGATGCTAAAGTGCTGGCATGTGTTAATTCGCCCGCGGTGACCAGCCAGTTTTTAATTGATGCAATGGCTGAACACGCGGCAGAATTCGTTTTTGAGTCGCGCCTTGACAACCCAGTAGAATTTGCCGATATCGATGAAGAAGCGAGTTTGAAATCGCTGATATTTAGCAGGAAATCCTAAATTGGAACACCCAGAGGTAAGTATGCAAAACGTAGCAATATTTGTAGATGTACAAAATGTGTATTACACGACACGTGATGCATTCGGACGGCACTTCGATTACAACGCATTTTGGCGAACCGTAAGTAAGGAGTTCAATATTGTTGAGGCCAATGCTTACGCCATCGCTAGTTCAAATCCAAAGCAGCGTCAGTTTCACCATATCTTGAGAGGGATTGGTTTTAATGTAAAACTTAAACCTTTTATTCAACGCTCGGATGGCAGCGCTAAAGGCGACTGGGACGTCGGTATCACCATTGATGTATTAGAGAGCACCATTACTCAGCAAGTTGATAAGATCATTTTGGTCTCTGGTGACGGTGACTTTGATCTACTGGCTAAGCGTGTGCAAGAGCATTATGGCAAAACGGTGGACGTGTATAGCGTTCGTGCACTATCGGCGCAATCCCTTATTGAGCAGTGTACTCACTACACAGCCATTGATGATTCGCTACTACTCTAAACCGACTCAGCGTGTTTTATGGTGTGGTAGCCGTACCAGATTCGCGTCATCGTGGTGAAAAAGCACATTAATGCAAATACCGCCGCGATGAGTGCGAAATGGTGGGGCAACAAGCACATAAGAATAAAGCAGCTTATGGTCTCGGTGCCTTCGGTTAACCCGCTCATGTAATACAGCGATTTATTTTGATACACCGGATTGGCGAGCTTGTAGCGACTCGCCATGATCGCAAATGATAAAAAGCTAGTACCGGTGCCCACAAACGCAAAGATCAGCACGGCCCCAGCGATCGCATTGTTTTCAGGACTTGCGAGTACAAACCCAAGTGGGATACTTGAATAAAATAAGAAATCTAGACTGATGTCTAAAAAACCTCCAGAGTCACTAATGCCTGTTTGCCTTGCAACTGCACCATCAATCCCATCAAATATCCTGTTAATCAAGATAAACACTAATGCCAAAAGATAGTGTTCCGTTGCGAGCAATGGTAACGCAACCGCACCCAGTGCAAAGCCCGCTAAGGTCACTTGATTCGCTGTAATTCCTTTCTGATGAAGATGATGACCGATAACATTAAGCGGTTTTTTAATAACAGCAATTGCGTACTTATCTAGCATCTTGCACTCCTAACTTAATGAGACGCTGTGCGTCTGGAACATCTTCAATATCGTGGGTGACCATGATCGCTGGAAGTTGATGCGTGCGTATTTGCCCAAATACCCATTGGCGAAACTCGTCTCTTAAATGCTTATCCAGTTTACTAAAAGGTTCATCCAGCAATAGTGCACGGGGCTTAGCCATTAAACAGCGCAGCAGTGATAGACGCGAGCGCTGCCCACCCGAAACCTGATCTGCAGAGGACTCAGCTAAGTGCTCCAGTCCTATTTCAGACAGCGCAGCGATCGCGGCTTGGCGGCGGTCTTTTCCTTTTACAGAGTTAGGTAACGCGAAGGCGAGGTTTTGCCAAATGTTCAAATGTGGAAACAGCAGATCTTCTTGGAAGAGCATTCCTACGTGGCGAAGATGCGGCTCTAAATCACACAGCTGAGTGTTATCTAAACTGATATGACCTGTATAGGTGAAATCAGGATGCAAATGGCCGGAAATGACTTTCAACAGCGTTGATTTACCACACCCACTTGGCCCCATTAAACTAAACACTTCTCCGGGTTCAACAGAAAAGCTTATAGGATCAAAGAGTGGCTCCCCATTTTTAGGATTTATTTGTAGGGACTGTATTGAAAGTGTCATCAGACGCTCGCTGTTGTTGAGAAGTTAAAGTTGAATGGCGTGTGCTAACGGCCCGTTTTGATGCGCTTTTATTGAGCCAGACGCTGGCGAGCATCGCGATGGAGTAAAATATTAAAGGCAATAACGTCTGCCAAAGACCGTATATAGCCATAATGCGTCGGTCACTACCACTGGTTAGCGCTACGGCTTCAGTGGTGATCGTGGTAATGCGCCCCCCACCGAGCATCAGTGTCGGCAAATACTGAGCAAGGCTTACGCTTGCTCCAATTGCCCAAGCAAACAGCAGAGGCGGTGCGAGTAAGCGACACTTAACGGCAATAAAGGTGTACAGAGGGCTTTTACCAAGGCTCAAGCTCACCTGGCTATATCGCTCTTCATAGGCCAACCACGGCCCTTTTAGTGATAAATAGACATAAGGTAGGGCAAAAAACAGGTGAGCCCAAATGACCCAAAAAAGATGGTTATCAGGTGCGATGACTAACGCCGTTATCTGCAATCCAAACAATAACGACAACTGCGGAATGACCAGTGGGATCAAAATCACGATGAGTGGCAGTTTGAAGCGTCCTTTAGACTGCAGTTGGAGTAATGTCGCAGTCAACACTGTTGCCACGGCGGCGGTGATGAACGCAAGCAGTGTGGAGTCCCAGAGTGTGGTCGAAAGACTATGCCATTCGTTTTGCCAAAACTGCCACGACCAACTCGTGGGCATGATGTCAGGAAAGCGCCAACGTTTTGCCACGCTCCATACTACCAGTAGGGGAATGATAAACAGATACATGATCTGTATGAACCGGTAAGGTGTATTGCCGACGGTCCACAGTGCTTTTTTGCCAGAAAACTGCCACGAGTTCCATCGATTGAGCAGCGCTTTTTCTAGTAGCCAGTACGCTGTTAACGATAACAGCGTGACGACGGCAAGCACCACTGCCCCTGACGCGGCGCGTGGAAGTAACTCTAATTGCGGCTCGTTAAACCATTGCCACACAAGCACCGCAAACGACGTGGGTTGTGTTGGACCAATGATCAATGCGACGTCAACGACACTAATGCCGTATGCCAACACAGAAAAAATCGCAAAACGCATTTTTGGCAGCCAGATCGGTAAGATCACTTTCCACCAAAATTGTGACTTGGAGTAACCCAACCCCGACGCAACAGGAAGTAGCTTGGCGTAGGGTATTTGTGACAGTACAGAGAGACTCATTAACAGTAGAAAGGGTGTTTCTTTCAAGATCAATATAAAGATGAGTCCAATGCCATAAGGGTCTTTAACGAACCACTCAAAGAACGGACTATCGCTAAATAGTGGCTCGATTATTCGAGCAATAAAGCCGGTTGGCGCCCAAAGCAGCGCAAACCCGATAGCAAAGCCCACATGAGGAAATGCCAACATTGGACTTAACCATCGCAACAGGGACGTCATGCGATGACTGTCCCAACTGCGATGTAGTATTGAAAAACAGAAATAGACCGACAGTACCGTGGAGACAGTTGCCGTCACTATAGTAATACTGAGAGAACGCTCGACACCGGGCCATTGCCAAACCATGTTCCAATAGTCGATCCCGACGTGATTGAGGCCAAGCATCGGCATATAACCTAATGCCGATGCAATGACGCCAAATATTCCGGGGATCAGCGGTAAAATTGAAAGCGAGGCAATGAGCCATCCAAGTGTTCGGTACATCTTTATCCGTTATTATTGATTGTAGCGCTTTAACCACGCTTGCTCGAGAGCGGTTTGCCAGCTTGGGTGTGGCTCAGGTACCGATTTATGCAGCTTGGTTTTAGCCGCACTACCAGTCAGTACAGATTGCTTCAATACCGACGGGTCACCCCAAATCGACAGATCGCCTTTTCGTGATTGTGCTTCTGGGCTCAATAAGAAGTTGATTGCCACTAAAGCACCAGCCTTAGACTGGGCATTCCATGGGATCGCCATAAAATGAATGTTAGACAGTGCGCCAGATTGCATTGCATATGACGCGGTGCTTTCTGCGAGTGTACCGTTTTCTTGCGCCGAAAATACCGCATTAGGGTTAAACGAAATGGCAAGGTCTAGCTCACCATCATCAAGCAGTTGTAGTGTTTGCGCTGTGCCTGATGGAAATTGTTTACCTGCACGCCAACTATTTGGGTGAAGCTCGTCTAGATAGCTCCATAAAGGTGCTGTAAACGCGTCAAACGTTTGTTCATCAACCGGTTGTTGCAACTGTGGATCGTTATTGGTTAGTTCAATAAGCACGGCCTTAAGGAAGCTGGAGCCATGAAACTCTGGTGGCTTAGGGTAGCTAATTTTTCCAGGGAATGCTTTTGCGTAACTAAGTAGTTCGGTATAAGTCTGAGGTGGGTTATTGAGTGTTTGTTGATCATGAATAAACACCAGTTGCCCAACACCCCAGGGTGCTTCTAAACCGAGTGTTGGTTCAGAAAAGTCGCTGTCTACTGGAAGATCGAGGTTTACATGTTGCCAATTCGGCAATGAAGGTGCAAAAGGACCAAACAGCAGTTGGTTGTTTTTCATCGACTTAAAGTTTTCGCCGTTGATCCATACCATGTCTACAGAGCCGCCCGAGTGGTTGTTCGCCGCTTTTTCTGCCAATAATTTTGCGCCTGTTTCTGCAATGTCGGCGACTTTCACGTGCTTTAGCGTCACGTTATATTGAGATTGTAGTTGTTGGTCAGCCCATTTTAAGTAGTTATTGATCTCTTGGCTGCCGCCCCATGCGTGAAAGTATACTGTTTGGTTTTGGGCTTGTTCAATGACAGCATCCCAGTCGTTAACGTCTGGATTTGTAGCTGAGGCTGCGGTTGAGATTGCCAGCGACAATCCAGCAATGAGTAGAGTTTTTTTCATGGTTTCCTTTCCAAGATTGATTGGTCTGTTAACAGACCGTGCTTTCTAGCACTTTCTTTCACCGTTTGTCATTTTTTTAAATGTTGAGCTGTGGAAAGCGATATACAGGCTCTAGACGAATAGAACTAGAGCCTTATTTACGTCTGATAGCTAGGAGCCTGGGGCACTAGGGTTGCAGGTGCTTTCGCTAATTAGCTCGTTTACGGTCAGTTGACCACGGCTGTTGCGAATGCGAATTTCATACACTAACCCTTGCTTCAACGTTGTTTGTATCTCACTGTTGCTGCAGTAATACTTTTCGGCTTGTTGATATAGCGCCTGTGCGGACAGCGTCGAATCGTCAGCGTAAAGCATCTCCAAAATAACTCGATTTTGCTTGGCTTGAGCACGAACAATAGACAGCGAACCATAACTGACTGGAAGACCAGAAGAGAGTATTTCGGCTCTACGATCAGCAAGTAATTCGAGTTCACGTTGCTGCTCCATTTGAGAAGAACAGCCTACGCTGACTATCGCGGCGGCAACGAGCAACGTACGCCCTACGAACCGGAAGACGCTGGTCACTAGAGCACCTTCTTAAAAGGTTTGACGATCACATTGCTATACACGCCAGCTTCGATGTAAGGATCCGAGTTTGCCCATTGCTGAGCGTGTTCTAACGAGTCGAACTCCGCTATCACAGTTGAGCCCGTAAATCCTGCTTCACCTGGGTCTTCAGTATCTAATGCTGGCATTGGACCTGCAGTAAGCAAACGCCCTTGGTTGCGAAGCGCTTCCAGTCGAGATAAATGTTCAGGGCGTACTGACTGGCGAAGCGGCAATGAATTTTCTACATCGGTTGCAAAGATGACGTACCACATAAGTCATTCCTTATTCTTAGTTAGGCGTTAATCTGGGTTAATGGGTCTTGGACGGCCGTCATCATCAATGGCGACGTAATTGAATGTGGCGTCACAAACCATGTAACGCTCACCCATTCCTGCATTGCTTACAGGCCTTACCCACACTTCTAAGTCAATAGACATAGAAGTTCGACCTATTTTAGCGCATTTACCGTGACAACATACGACCGCGCCCACAGAAACAGGACGTTTAAAGGTCATACTTGAAACTGATACCGTGGCAATGCGGCCACCGGAAATTTCTTTGGCGAGCATGCCCCCTGCTAAATCGAGCTGAGACATTATCCAACCACCAAAAATATCGCCATTGGCGTTGGTGTCGGCGGGCATGGCTAACGTTCTGAGTAGCATCTCACCGTTGGGTGACTTGGTCGATACCTGTTCCATTATTCTTCTGATTCTTCCTTTGGTAAATGTTTGTATATGTACGCCCCAGTAATGAGCGTAAACAGCAGTGTCCCAATCAGTAACCCAAATACTTTAAAGTTAACCCAAACGTCTAAAGGTAACTGAAAGGCGATATAGATATTGAGAAGCGCTGCAGCGATAAAAAAGCCTACCCACATCCAGCTAATTCGTTTCCAGACGTTGTCTGGTAAGTCAATTTCTTTGACTAGCATGCCTTTGATTAATGGTTTTCCCATCCAGTCGGATACAACTAGCGCACCGGCGAAAAGGGCATAAACAATGGTCACTTTCCATTTGATGAAATTATCATCTTGTAAAGCCAGTGTCATGCCGCCAAACACAGCAATCATCACTAGGGTAACCCATTGCATTTTTTCGACTTTTTTATAAATAAGGTAAGTGATCACCACTTGCACTGCGGTCGCGGCGATCAAAGCCCCTGTCGCAACGTATATGTCAAAAAACTTATACAGTACGAAAAATATCACAAGGGGTAAAAAGTCAATCAGCTGTTTCATCATAAAACTGCAATATAGAGGGTTAACCCCAGTCTAACAAGGATTGAGAATCAGTCCAACCTAACTCGCAAATCACTGCGTCGAACCATTTTGTAGGAACGGGGAAAGTAGTAGCTAAACACTAACAGACTCTGCAGAGCTATATTTATACGCTTAATTTGAGGCTGTAACTTTAGCAATTGCTAATGAAAATGACTTATATATCGACAACTTAGCGAATAAACCAGCAACTAGGAATTAAATAGAGTAAATCTTCATTTTTACCTCAAGTCACCGATGCAACGGCCGATGAGTAATTAATCGTTACATAAAGATACAAATTCGACTTTAAATTACAACGTCAAAAGGATGTTCACATGCACAATTATCTAAGCAGGCTGAGTGTGGCAACAAAGCTTCGAAGTTTAATTGCCTTTTCAGGCATGCTCATATTGTTTACCCAAATAATGGGGGTTTACTCCCTCAAAGAAGAAGCGATAATTGAGCGAAAGCTCGCGGCTGAGTCGTTAGTCGATGTCGCTCTGACCCAATTTTCTTTACTAGAAAAGCGCGCGCAACAGGGACAAATTAGTGCAGAAGAAGCGCAAGCTCTGGCGATTGAATTTGTTAATCAAACTCGTTATGCGGGCAATGGCTACTTCTTCGTGAATACGCTAAACGGGGATATGGTGGTACACCCAACATCACCAAACCTTAACGGCCAAAACATGCTTCGCAGCAGTCAGGCGCACATTACGTACGCGTTTACAGAAATTACAGCTGCGGCACGACGCGGGGGAGACTTTGCAACTTACGACTGGCCAATTCCTGGATCGACCGCTCAAGAAGAGAAACTCACTTTCGTTAAACCCTTTGCCTCTTGGAACTGGTCGATTGGCACCGGTGTGTATATGTCGGATATCGAAGAGTCATTCAGCGAGCTGCTAATAGAGAAAACCATATTGTCCGTTGTTGTGATCGGTTTATTGGTGTTAATGGGTGCTCTCATTGCGCGCAACATCATCGAACCTTTGCAAGCGATGCAATTAAGCGTTGCGAAAGTAGCGTCGGATAGAGATTTAACCATTCAGGTTCCCGTTCAAGGCACCGATGAAATTGCGCAATTAGGCAACGCGTTTAACACCATGACGCAAGAGTTAAAAGAGATTGTCGGTCACATTCGCGGCAGTACGGATTCTTTAGCGTCACAGGCTGAAGAGCTTGCGACCGTCACGGTGCAGATTAAAGGTGGTGTAAACAACCAACTTGAGCAAACGACCGCTTCGGCAACCAGTATTGAAGAAGTAAACGTTAGCGCTACGTCGATATCAAGTTCGACAAACGATGCCTTAGATATGACGGGTGCAACCAGCTTGGTTGTTGATGAAGCCTCTATGCAAGTTAAGCAGAATGTTACAGTGATCGAGCGCATCGCCGATCGCGTTGATGTTGCATCGAATCACGCAGAAAAACTGGCACACTCGTCGAACGAAATTGGCGAGATTTTAGATGTGATTAAGCAAATTGCCGAACAAACGAACTTGTTAGCCCTTAATGCCGCTATCGAGGCAGCACGAGCTGGTGAGCAGGGCCGTGGTTTTGCCGTGGTTGCTGACGAGGTAAGAACTCTCGCATCGCGCACGCAAGAATCTACAGGTAGCATTCAAGATATTATCATGCAGCTCCAAAGCGAAGTTGCATCGACCGTAGACGTGATGTCTGAATGTAGAACTCAAACGGAAGAGGGTATGACAATTGCTCAAAACTGTGGTGAAGCGTTAAGCTCAGTCAATACAGCAATTGAAGAGCTCAGAGTAATCACTACCGACGTAGCGGAGGCGACCTCAAGCCAGCAAGAGCAGCTAACACACATCAGTGCAAATACTCAGAGTGTGGCCTCAGAAGCGCGAGATTCTCAAGAGGCGACCTATCAAATGGGGCAGTCATCTGAGCATCTAAGCCAAATGGCCCAAAATCTGAATGAAATCGTTAATCGATTTAAGATTTAAGATTTAGCGGTAAGACTCGTCACTTGGGTTGCTTCATGTAATCTACAAATAATGAAGTGTTAGATACACAATAAAAAGCCAGTTCGTAATGAACTGGCTTTTTGGTAACTGCGGTAGAGTCAATCTACTTTATAGTTGCGGCTTTCATTGCCGTCACGAAACTCGATAGCTCCGACAACACCTTAGCTTTATCATCTTGGTTGTTTTCAATGATTTTGACTACAGCTGAGCCGGAAATTGCCCCGGCGGCCCCTGCTGAAATAGCTTGCTGGACTTGCGAAGGCTCTGAAATGCCAAACCCCAGTAGTGGTGGTGGCGCATCAAATTTAGCAAGGCGTGTGATCATATCACTGACTGGCATATTGGCTTTGGTTTCAGCACCGGTAACACCAGCGCGCGACAATAAGTAGGTGTATCCAGAACCGAGCTCAGCTACCTGTTGCAGTGTGTCGTCACTAGCAGTTGGTGGCGCGATAAAGATAGGCTCTATACCGGCTTTGCTGGCGGCTTGGTTAAAGTCATCACTTTCATTGGTTGGAACGTCGGCAATTAACACCGAATCTACTCCTGCCTTGGCACACTTTTCATAGAAGGTATCTAATCCATTGGCGTAGACAAGGTTTGCATAAACCAATAAACCCACCGGAACATCAGGATATAGCGAGCGTATCTGACTGATGATGTCAAAGCAGGTGTCTGGCGTAGTACTAGAGTTTAACGCGCGGATGTTAGCACCTTGGATTGTAGGGCCGTCAGCAAGGGGATCTGAAAACGGAAACCCAAGCTCTAGCGCGTCCGCGCCAGAGTCAACTAAGGTTTTAATGATCTCAAGTGACAACTCAGGTGTTGGATCACCGATGGTTACGAAGGGAACAAACGCACCCTCATTTTTCGCCTCGAGAGCTGCAAATAGAGTCGAATATCTGGCCATTACAGCGCTCCTTTTTTATCGAGTATATCTTGAACTGTAAATATATCTTTGTCGCCGCGACCTGAGAGGTTCACCACAATCAGCTGCTCTTTGTCAGGGTTCTCCTGCGCCACTTTAAGCGCGTAGGCAAGTGCATGCGATGACTCGAGCGCAGGGATGATTCCCTCGTTACGAGCTAATATCTGGAACGCTTCTAGCGCTTCATCATCGGTAGCTGATTCGTAGGTTGCGCGTCCAGTCGCATTAAGGTGCGCATGCTGTGGACCTACAGATGGGAAGTCCAAGCCCGCAGATACAGAATACGACTCTTCAACTTGACCATGTGGATCTTGCATCAACGGGGCTTTCATACCAAAGAAAATACCGGTCTTGCCGTGTTTCAGTGGCGCACCATGTTGATCGGTATCGATGCCAAGTCCAGCAGGTTCAACACCAATCAGTTTTACTTCTTTCTCATCAATAAAGTCAGCAAACATACCAATGGCATTAGAACCACCACCAACACACGCGATCACCGCATCAGGAAGTCGGCCTTCTCGCTCTAGGATCTGAGCTTTGGTTTCTTCACCAATCATTTTTTGAAATTCACGTACGATGGTTGGGAATGGGTGTGGGCCGGCTGCGGTGCCTAATAGGTAATGTGCGGTTTCGTAGCTGCCAGACCAATCACGCATTGCCTCATTACAGGCGTCTTTTAACGTAGAGGCGCCAGAATGCACAGGGATCACTTCTGCACCCATCAAACGCATGCGAAATACGTTAGGGCTTTGACGTTCTACATCTTTAGCGCCCATGTAGACGCGACATTTTAGCCCTAATAGCGCACAAGCTAATGCCGTAGCCACACCGTGTTGTCCTGCGCCAGTCTCTGCGATGATCTCGTGTTTACCCATGCGCTTAGCAAGCAATGCTTGACCCAAAACCTGATTGGTTTTGTGCGCCCCACCGTGAAGCAAATCTTCACGTTTAAGGTAAAGCTTGGTTTTTGTGCCTTTGGTGATATTGCGTGTTAGGGTAAGCGCCGTTGGGCGACCTGCGTATTCTTCTAAGAGCTCGATAAACTCTTTTTGAAACTCAGGATCCGCTTGTGCATCAATAAACGCTTGCTCGAGCTGCTCCAAAGCAGGAACGAGGAGCTGTGGGACAAACTGTCCACCGTATTCCCCAAAATAGGCGTCTAATTTAGCCATGTTTACTTCCTTAAAAATCTTTGATGGCTGCAAATGCAGCGGTTAATTTTTGCAAATCTTTTTTACCTGGTGCGCTTTCGACACCAGAGTTGAGATCAAGTCCAATACAGCCGAGTGATGCTGCTTGTTTTGCGTTATCTGGATTGATTCCACCGGCCAGCATAACGCTCTTATTGGTTAACATTGACCAGTCAAATTGTTGTCCTGTGCCACCAGATTGCTCGCCAACTTTTGCGTCGAGTAAATGCCTGTCGACGTCGCTTGGGATCAGCGTTGGTAGGGCATCACTTACCCCATAGGCTTTCCAAATTTCACAGTGCTCTGGCAATGCTTGTCTAAGTTCCGTGATGTATTGCTGGCTTTCGTTGCCATGCAATTGTGCGGCATGAAGGCCTAACTCTGTTGCATACTGAACGACGCTGCTCGCGTCGTGATTTTGGAATACACCCACAAAGTGTAGCGGTGCACCACTCATAACGATGCGTGCTTGCTCAAAAGAGACGTAGCGCGGGGACTTTTCTACGAAAATAAGCCCGCCAAATACCGCGCCACTCGTATGAGCCTTGCTCGCATCCTCAGGTGAGGTCAAGCCGCACACTTTGTGCTCGCCTTGAGTGACTTTTCGTACCGCTCGGTCCAAGTCGTCTTCGGCCATTAAAGAGCTACCAATAAGGAACCCGTTGGCAACACTTGCCAGGTCGCGCACTTGCTGATTGTTGTAGATACCGGACTCTGAAATAACGATTCGGTCATCGGGAATACTTGGTGCAAGGGCTTTGGTTCTATTAAGATCGATGGATAGATCGCGCAAGTTTCGGTTATTAATACCGATGACTTTTGCCTCCAGTGCAATGGCCCGCTCTAACTCTTCTTCATTGCTCACTTCGGTGAGAACGCCCATATTCAAGCTATGCGCAACCTCAGCGATATCGCGATATTCTTGATCTGTCACTACTGACAGCATCAGCAATATTGCATCGGCCTGATAGTGTCTGGCTAAGTAAACCTGATAGCTGTCGACCATGAAGTCTTTACATAGAATGGGCTGGGTCGTTTTCGCCTTAACTTGAGGTAAAAAGTCGAAACTGCCTTGGAAGTATTTTTCATCGGTTAGCACCGATATTGCTGTTGCATGGTCAGCGTATACGGATGCAATGTAGTCCAAATTAAAATCGTCGCGGATCAGCCCTTTCGATGGTGAGGCCTTTTTACACTCTAGAATGAATTTTGTGCTGCTACCCGAAAGGGCGTCGTAGAACGAACGATCAGATGGCGTCAGTTCATCTTTAAAGCTTTCAACAGGCTGCTGCTTTTTGCGGTCTGCGACCCAAAGGTACTTGTCGTCGACGATGGTCGCTAAGACTTTCGCCATATCGCGTTGCGATTGAGATACTGCGCTCATGTTAGCCTCGCTCCGCCAGTGCTTGGACAAGCTGGTACGCTTTTCCTGAGTTCATCGCTTCAATTGCCAATGCGGCATTGGCTTTTAAATCTTCATGGCCAAATAATTTCATAAGCAATGCGACATTGACCGCAACAGCGCCAAGTTGAGCTGGCGTGCCTTTGCCCGTTAGCATGTCGGTGATGATGGTGCGGTTTTCTTCTGGAGTGCCGCCTTTGATTGCTTCAAGTGGATAGCTCTCTAGGCCAAAGTCGGCTGGGGTGAGCGTGTAATGAGTGATTTTGCCGTCGTTGATTTCGGCCACCGTCGTGCTGCCGTGTATGGCGACTTCATCCAATCCACTGCCGTGAACAACGGCTGCGCGTTTCATGTCCATTTGAAGCATGGTTTCAGCAATAGGGGCAACGAGCTCTTCACTGTACACACCCATCAATTCAATGTTAGGACGTGCTGGGTTAATCAGCGGGCCTAAAATGTTGAAAATAGTACGGGTTTTCATAGTTTGACGAACAGGCATCGCGTGTTTCACACCACCGTGATACTGAGGGGCAAACAAGAAGGCCACGCCGATGTCATCCACCGCTTTGCGCGTATCTTCTGCGCTCATTGCTAAGTTAATGCCAAACGAGTCTAGAAGATCCGACGAGCCTGATTTGCTGGAAACGCCTCGATTGCCGTGTTTTGCTACTTTTAACCCGCACGCCGCTGCGACAAATGCCGCTGTGGTAGAAATGTTGATGGTGTTGGCACCGTCGCCACCTGTGCCCACAATGTCGGCGAAATCATAGTCTGGGCGAGGGAAGGGCGCAGCATTCGCTAACAGCGCTTTTGCTGCTCCGGCGATTTCGTCGGGCGTTTCACCTTTAATTTTTAACGCAGTGAGTGCAGCCGACATCAAAATAGGGTCTAAGTCCCCTTTGATGATGGTATCAAACAAAGACTCGCTCTCTTTTTGGCTTAGGGATTGCTGTTGATATAATTTGTCGATGATCTTGTGCATTGAGTATCCTTAAATCTTTGATGTGCTAACGTCGGCATTGTCAATAGGTTGAAGCGCCCATTCGATAGCGTTAGCCAATAGAGTTTGTCCATAGGTTGTCATAATAGACTCAGGGTGAAATTGAAATCCACAAACTTTGTGATTTTCGTGCACCACTGACATCACCAAACCGTCCACTTCTGCGTTAACCACCAGCTCGTCGCTGACATGAGTGGCGACCAGCGAGTGATAACGCGCAATGGCAAATGGAGAAGGCAGGCCTTGGTACACTGGGTGGTCGTTGTGGGTCATCATCGCGACCTTGCCATGAACAATATCTCCGGCGCCGGCCACGGTGCCGCCATACGCTTCGACAATCGCTTGATGTCCTAGGCATATACCAATGATCGGAGTTCGGCCTTTGACTTGTTGAATGAGCTCGGGCATACAGCCTGCGTCTGAAGGCGCGCCAGGGCCAGGCGAAAGCACCAACACCGCATCGTCTAGTGCATCGAGCTGTTTAACAATATCGCTAGCAGAGACATTGTTGCGATAAATAGTTACCCGATGGCCTAAGTTTCTAAACTCATCCACTAGGTTGTAGGTAAAAGAGTCGAAATTGTCGATAAATAGAATGTTCGCCACAATGGACTCCTTAATAATTATGGGCAGCGGCAATGGCTGATACGACAGCTTGAGCCTTGCCTGTTGTTTCTTCAGCTTCCGATTGAGGGTCAGAGTCAAAAACAACTCCAGCACCGGCTTGAACTTGCGCGACACCGTCTTCGACATAGGCGGAACGAATGACGATACAGGTGTCTAAGTCACCACGACCCGTTAAGTAGCCGACTGCTCCGCCGTAACTGCCACGACGCTCTTTTTCCACTTGACGAATTAACTGCATAGCACGAATTTTTGGGGCGCCTGTTAGTGTGCCCATGTTCATGCAGGCTTGATAGGCGTGCAGCGCATCAAGATCATGTCTAAGTTGACCCACAACTCTCGATACTAGGTGCATTACATGGCTGTAACGGTCGACTTGTAAAAGATCGGCAACATAGCGGCTGCCTGGCTCAGCGATGCGTGCAACGTCATTGCGCGCGAGATCAACCAGCATCATATGCTCGGCATTCTCTTTTTTGTCACTGCGCAGTTCTAACTCAATACGACTGTCCAAATCAAAATTGATGGTTCCGTCGCTATTTTTTCCTCTGCGGCGTGTACCAGCAATCGGATAGATTTCGATTTGGTTAGAGTCGCGGCAGTACTTCAGAGCACTTTCTGGCGACGCACCAAATAACGTGAACTCCTTGTCTTGCATGTAGAACATGTAAGGGCTTGGGTTGCTGCGCTTAAGTTCTTTGTACGCTGCCAGTGGCGACGGGCAGGGCAGGGTAAATTTACGAGACGGCACTACTTGGAATATGTCACCGCTTACCACATAACGCTTCAAATCAGTGACGATGTCGCAAAACGCTTGGTCGCTAATGTTTGTCGAGACTTGAGCGCCTTTAACTTCGATGGGTTTAGGCAGCGGTTCAAGCTGCTTACACACCTCGGTGAGTGCAACAATGTCCTGCTTGAGGGTATCGGCATAGCTAGAAGCAAATACACTCCCTTGGATCACGCATTGCTGCTTTTGATGATCAATCACCACCAGTTTCTCTGCTAAGTAGAACACATAGTCTGGGCACTGGTTGACTTGTTTCGCATCGCCGAGTGGCTCAAAGTTGGCCACGACATCGTAAGCAAATAGACCGCCTACAAACAGATCCAATTCTTGTGTTGCCTTTTCACCATAAACGGTTTGAAAGCTACGCAACGCATCAAAAATCGACTGCTGCTTTAAGCGACTGTCTTCATCTAGGTGATTTTGAGTGTGAGGCAGTTCAACCAGTAAATGGTACTCTGTATATTCAATGATCGACTGCTCAAACAGCGGCAAAACGGCTTTGATCGCGGCTTGCCCATTTGGGGTCAGAATTTCAAAGCGAACTTGGTGCCCAAAACATTCAATGCGTAGCGCAGCGTCGACGAGCAATAAGCTTTTTAAGTTTTGCTTTGAGTCGATCTCAGCCGATTCCAATAATAAACTGCAGCTTTTGTCGTGACACAAACTGTTAAACAGTTGCGTCGGGTCTTCGAAATAGGGCAGGTCTTGCTTTATTACATCGAAGTAAGGTGCTGAACTCATAACACATCCTATTGGGTCTTTAGCCAGCGTTACCACGCTGGACCTTTCAATCTTTGCCGTCAGTATCTAAACATTTGAGGCGAAACAAAACAAAAAAGCTCGCAAACTGCGAGCTTTCAATGAAATTGGACAATTAGTCTACAGAAGCTCGCAAGGTCAAGTTGCGCGCCACCAAGAAATTGAGACAACACTAGCAGTTGCAATAGTGCTCATAGCATCATTGTTGCTTGCGTGTTGCGGGATTAGCTTGTCTAATAGCATCTCAATTTCCACTGTCAATTTATGTGTACTAGTTAACTAGTACGAGCAGGTAAAGTCAAGCATTATTATGAAAATCGATCTCCACAGTCATACCACCGCATCCGACGGCCGATCCACACCGGCCGAGTTGGTTCAGCGCGCTTTGGATTTTGACATCAGTGTATTGGCGATCACTGATCACGATACTGTAGCCGGGTCAATTGAAGCCCAAGCGTTTATTGAGAGCAATAACCTTGATTTGACCTTAGTCAGTGGTATTGAAGTGTCTACACTGTGGCAGAACAAAGATATTCATATCGTGGGTCTCGGCATAGATACTCATCACCCAGAAATGAGTGCATTAATACAGTTACAAGCGAACACCCGTTCAACCCGTGCAGAGATTATGGCGCAGCGATTAGCTAAGTCGTTCGCCGAGCCTATGTGCGAAGTACAGTTGCTATCTGAAGTACAAGCCATTGCTGGTAGAGCGCCAGTGACTCGCTCTCACTTTGCGAAATGGCTGGTGGATAACGGATACGCAAAAACGATGCAGCAAGTGTTTAAGAAGTTTCTGACTCGCAATAACCCTGGTTATGTACCACCAATGTGGTGCGACATGAAAACTGCAATAGATGCAATTCACGCATCGGGTGGGGTGGCAGTATTGGCCCATCCAGGTCGTTATAAATTGACGGCTAAGTGGATAAAGCGCTTGCTGTTAGCATTCAGTGAGGCGGGCGGAGATGCCATGGAAATCGCTTTGCCGCAACAAAGTCAGCAAGAGCGACGCAATCTTGCTGATTATGCTATACAATACAATCTATTAGCCTCTCAAGGCTCAGACTTTCACTACCCGTCGCCTTGGACTGAGTTAGGACGAAATTTATGGCTGCCTTCAGGTGTAACACCTGTGTGGGAAGCCGTTGCACTGTGGCCTACAGACGGATAACCGTTATCATGGTGCTATATACTTAGCCCCCCACAATGATGCCGCGGGGGTAACAATAAGATTCTTTGCTGCGTAATACGCGGCAAAGCGCGTTTAAAGGAATTTTCATGAGTCAGTTTTTTTATGTACACCCAGATAATCCTCAAGCCCGTTTAATTACTCAAGCGGTTGCGATCATTCGAAATGGTGGTGTGGTTGTCTATCCAACAGATTCTGGTTACGCATTAGGTTGCCAATTAGAAAACAAATCTGCATTAGAGCGCATTTGCCGCATTCGTAAACTCGATGACAAACACAACTTTACACTCCTGTGTCGCGACCTTTCTGAGTTGTCATTGTATGCGCGAGTCGATAACACTGCGTTTCGTCTGCTTAAAAACAACACTCCTGGGCCATTCACCTTTATTTTTAAGGGGACAAAAGAGGTTCCACGCAGGCTCATGAATGCCAAACGTAAAACCATCGGTATTCGTGTTCCTGATAATCGCATCGCTTTGGATTTGCTAGAAGCGCTGGGTGAACCAATGATGTCGACCAGTCTGATTTTGCCAGGAAGTGATGTTGCGGAGTCGGATCCAGAAGACATTCGTGACCGCCTTGAGCACGCTGTTGACCTCATACTGAACGGTGGCTATTTGGGTGAACAGCCTACAACGGTCATCGACTTTAGTGATGATGAAGTAAAAGTTGCCCGTATAGGTGCCGGTGACCCAGCACCTTTTGAGTAGCGAAAAAGAGTGCTATTGACGAAGATTTTTGGCATAATCGCGAGCCGCATTTTTGAGGTCAATAAGACACTGTGCGGCAATTACACCTAAATTTTGACGTCTGTGAAGACGACACCGAGGAAAACAATGAGCGAAAAACTGCAAAAAGTATTGGCACGTGCTGGACATGGCTCACGCCGTGAACTGGAATCTTTGATCCGTCAGGGTCGAGTGAGTGTTAATGGTCAAGTGGCTAAACTGGGCGAACGACTAGAAGACGACAGCGCCATTGTGCGTATTGATGGACACAATGTGTCTATTAAGGTCGAAGAAGAAGTAGTTTGTCGTGTTCTCGCTTATTACAAACCTGAAGGTGAACTCTGTACGCGTAACGACCCAGAAGGTCGTAGAACAGTATTTGATCGCTTGCCAAAAATTCGTGGTGCTCGCTGGATTTCGGTAGGTCGACTCGATGCCAACACCTCTGGATTGCTGTTATTTACCACCGACGGTGAACTCGCCAACCGCCTTATGCACCCTAGCCGTCAAGTTGAACGTGAATACCTAGTACGTGTATTTGGTGAAGTGAACGAACACAAAGTTCGCAACCTAACCCAAGGTGTAGAGCTTGAAGATGGTATGGCACGTTTTGAAGACGTGGTGTACACCGGCGGAGAAGGCATGAATCACACGTTTTACGTTGTGATTAACGAAGGTCGTAACCGTGAAGTAAGACGTTTATGGGAATCTCAAGAGACGACAGTATCTCGCCTAAAGCGTGTTCGTTACGGTGACATTTTCTTAGAAAAAACCTTGCCACGTGGCGGTTGGATGGAGCTTGACCTTAAGCAGGTTAACTACTTACGTGAACTTGTTGAACTGGGTCACGAGAAGAATACTTTTGTTGATCCGAAGGGAAGTTCACGTTCTCGCGATCGCTCTCGTAAGCAAAAGATCCGTCGCGCAGTAAAACGCCATGAAGAGCGTGTTACAACAACTCGAAGTGGTAACCGAAGCGCTAAAAAACGCGCACCGCAAAAAAAGCGTAAAGCGTAACTGAGCAATACTCGAAATGAAAAAAGGCGTCTAGTAAGACGCCTTTTTAGTTTTTGCGTTCGGTAACCAATACCGATTAGTTGGAAGTGAGGTTAATCTCGTTTCCAAAGAATGTGACAAAACTTATTGTCAGCATCACGACTCACTAAAAGTCGAGCAAACACGTCATCCAACTGGTCATCAGCTTCATTGACCAGTCCAATGCGGACTTCAGCAAATGTATCGTCTACTTCAAATCCTACGTGTTGCGCCCAATCACTCGCTGTTTCAACAAGCTCTGCAGCACCGCGATCTTCGAACTGCGCGGTAAAAAGGATGACGTCCGCAGCCTCTAAGTTATCAGGGGCCATCTCTAAGAAGATGTCGTAAGCCGTATCTATAGTAGTGTCGAGATCGATTAATTCAGTCATTGGGAATACCAAGCGATTTATAATGCTGAGAGTGTACCATTTTTTGAGTCTTTTGAAGTAATATCCATGCTTCGTTATTGCAACCAATCTATTGGCAGTAAATAATGGAGTTAGGTTACAAAGGGGAGAGAGCAACGTGGCTCAGACAATGTCTTCAATCAGTGCTTGGCAAGGCCGAAGTGAAATGATCATTGAGGATGCTACCAAATGGATCCGAGCGTCTCTTTCCACCAATGTTCACAGCTTGTATCTGTTTGGCAGCTTTGCCACAGGCAGAGCGAAACCACACCTTTCTAACCTCGATCTACTGGTTGTCCTTCATCGCGAGCAATCGGGTCAACTTAATACGATAAAGCGAAATATTGAGTGGCGATTTAGCCAATCCTTTCCAGAAGTCACTGGCATCAATATTAGGACGGTAACCCTCTCGGAAGTGTTGTCTCTAGACAATATTTTTAAGTGGGGATTTTTACTTAAACAGTGTTGCGTGTGCCTACTTGGCGATGACCTTACGCACTGCTTTGGTCAGTTTGAACCGAATTGGGAAATCTCCAAATTTTGGAATATGGACTTGGAAGAGAAGTTGCCCTCGCTACGCAAACACTATGTTCAAGTGACGGATCAAAAAGCTCAGTTTTTGCAGCAGCGTGAGATAGGCAAAAAACTACTTCGGGCTCACTATGGTTTAGTCCTGCATAAACATCGGGTGTGGTTAGACGATCCGCTACAATGTGCCGATGTCGCACAACACTATTACCCAAGTAAACAAGTCGAAATCAAGCGTCTCACCTTGCTGTTACGTCCACACTTAATTCCTAGGCGTTCGGTGGTAGGACTGCTCGACTCTCACGGTGACTGGCTAGTCAAATCGTATAAAAAAACAGAGTTTAGAATTGGCTAGAACAAACCAAGTTGCTGATCGTTAAGCTGCTCAAACGACAACCCTATGTGCGGTAAAATCGCATCTGCAATAGGTAAAAGCTGCTTATCGATATAGTGCTGGTAGTCGATTGGCGATTCCAGATATTCCAGCGGCTCTGGCCCATTAAGCGTCATAACATATCGAATTTGCCCACGATTTTGGTATTGCAATGCTCGACCAAGCAGATGGTTTTTTTCATCCGCTAGGCGCGCAGCGCGTACTTGTGGTGGGATGTTTTTTTGATAGTCCGACAGTTTGCGTCTAAGCCGTTTCGCATACACTAATTTGCTGTCCCACTGTCCCTGCGTCACTTGCTCGGTAATGTCCCGCACATATTGGCTTGGATTAACATCGTCAAAAACCATAGTGTAAAGCGTGTGCTGAAACTCGTGTGCCAATTCAGTCCAATCGGTTCGTACGCTTTCAAGCCCTTTAAAAACTATGGTGTTGTTTTTGCCTAAAAGTCCCGCGTAACGTTTTTTTGAGCCCATTTCTGAATCGCGTATGGTTGGCATAAAGAATTTTTTAAAGTGGGTTTCAAACTCCAGTTCA
The DNA here is from genome assembly GCF_016900875.1 of Vibrio ulleungensis. Classification (GTDB taxonomy): domain Bacteria; phylum Pseudomonadota; class Gammaproteobacteria; order Enterobacterales; family Vibrionaceae; genus Vibrio; species Vibrio ulleungensis. Next base: position 47,353 of record NZ_JAFEUM010000011.1, on the reverse strand, counting down.
ATACAGCTGTCTAGTGCGTGCTCACTTTGAATACGCTCTTTACACCAACCATTAATGTGGTGCATCATCGATTGACCAATGGCATCAGCCTCATCTTCTGGCGTTTTTTTTCCTAAAGCGACAAAAATTGAATCGGTATCACCGTAAATGACTTTATATCCCATGGCTTCTATTTCAAGGCGTGTCTCTTTCATAATTTGATGACCGCGCATGGTGATAGAGGAGGCGAGCCTAGCATCAAAAAATCGACACCCTCTAGCTCCTAGTACCCCATAGAAAGAGTTCATGATGATCTTAATCGCCTGAGAAAATGCAGCATTGTTATTACGTTTGGCTTTGTCGCGCTCTTTCCATAGCGTTTCGATTAACTCGGGAAGAAAGTGACGGCTGCGATGAAAACGCGCCCCCTTAAATCCTTCTATAGCTTGATCCTGCTGGGTTCCAATCTCTTGCTTTAACCCTTCAATAAGGCCCAGCGGGTCGATTAAAAAAGTGCGAATGATAGAAGGGTATAGGCTCTTAAAATCTAGTACCAGTACCGAATCGTACAGACCCGGTTGCGAGTCCATAACATAACCGCCAGGACTTGCTTCCCAGCCGTCACGATCTAAGTTAGGTGCGACGTATCCCGCTCTATGTAAGCGGGGCAAATACAGGTTAGTAAATGCAGCCACTGAGCCACCAGATTTGTCTAGCGAAAGGCCGGTGAGCTTAGCCCGCTCAATGAGATACTCTAGCAGTTGGGTATGCTTAAATATCTGCGTTACTAAGACGCAATCTTGTAGGTTGTATGTCGCTAACGCTTGTTTGTCGTGATAGAACATGCGATTAATTTCATCCATCCTGTCATGGGGGTTATGGATGATTTTACCTTTGCCGAGCATCTGTTGGGATACATTCTCTAACGACCAAGATGGAAAATGGTGCGCGGCTGATTTTAAACCGTCAATACCATCAATAATGCATCTTCCTGGAATAGTGGCAAAGCCTTGTTGTCCTTGTGCCGATTGACGAAAGGTCACGTAACTCTTTTGACGGCCAAGAGCCAGTTTAAGGCCATGGTAGTCGGCTCGTTTGATCAGCAGTCGCAAATCAAAGTTGACGACACTCCAACCAATGATGATGTCAGGGTCAAAGCGTTCAAACCACGCAAACAGGTTAAGCAATAGCTGCTTCTCATCATTTACCCATTCGATAACAGGGGATTCAGGTTTTAGTTCTTCGGCTTCGCCAACCATGATCACTCGTTTGTCATTAGGCGAATCTAACCCGATAGAGTAAAGCACACCATGTTGTGAACATTCGATGTCCAGCGACACCATCACTAAAGACGGCTGAAAATCACAGCGTTTACACTGAGCATTTCTGACCGTTACGCCATCACTGCATTCCCCTTGATACTCAATTGCACCTTGTATGAAGCGCTCCATTAAAAATCGGTCAATGAGTGAGATGTCGTCTTCGAAGGCTTCTATTTGTTGACTTTCTAACCACTGCTTAAGTTCGTTAAACTGGTTATAGGTGTTGCTATACACGGCAATGACCGGTGTATCGTTAAACTGCTTAAGCGACACCGGTTTGGTTTCGACGCGCGAGCCGAAATGATCAACTATAGTTGTATGGTAACTCGCATCGACAAATAGGACCGATTGTTGAGGCCCTGTAATGATGTGCTGGGGTCCCTCGTCCGTTGAAACCCAGAAACTTAGGTGAGGACGGTGGTTTAACGTAATCACTTGGCGAGACAAAATGAAACCGCGTTGAGTGATCTGCATAAATAGTGGGTCGCCTTGTGTTAATTGTGGGTCAAATTATCACAGTTATCGTTAGGTTAAAACAGATTGAGCTTTTGGTATTTTCGGTTAAATACCAACCATTTAACTAAAAATATGACGCATAGTTCATATTTAGCAAGAGATTATATTGCCATTTTTGCGAAATCAGAGCATATTCTAGCTCAAAGTTTTTACCTAAGTACGGTATGATTGCCGTCCAACTTGCTATGCTCAATTAGAGCTATGCGGCCAATAACAGTGTGGAGATACAAGTTTGATAAACGTATGCCTTGTAGATGATCACGAGCTGGTGCGCACAGGGATTAGACGTATAATTGAAGACGTCCGTGGTATGAACGTAGCAGGGGAAGCTGACAGCGGTGAACAAGCAGTAAAATGGTGCCGAGCCAATCACGCCGACGTGGTGTTGATGGATATGAATATGCCCGGCATTGGTGGTTTAGAAGCAACCAAAAAAATATTGCGATTTAACCCAGATGTAAAAATAATTGTACTAACAGTACATACTGAAAACCCATTTCCAACGAAGGTGATGCAAGCAGGTGCTGCGGGTTACTTAACCAAAGGTGCCGGCCCAGATGAAATGGTAAATGCTATTCGACTGGTCAACAGTGGTCAGCGTTACATTTCGCCTGAAATTGCTCAGCAAATGGCACTGAGCCAAGTGTCCTCAAACTCAGATAATCCATTTAAGGACCTGTCTGAACGCGAGTTGCAAATCATGATGATGATCACCAAAGGTGAAAAAGTCACTGATATTTCAGAGCAATTGAATCTCAGTCCAAAAACCGTTAATAGCTATCGCTATCGACTCTTTAGTAAATTGGACATTAGCGGAGATGTAGAGTTGACGCACCTTGCGATCCGACACGGCATCCTCGATACCGAAACACTGTAGCCAGTAGACCAGTACTCTCAGTGAGCTCGCTTTTTGATTCAAAAGACTTTCTAAAAACGGTACCCCAGCACCCTGGGGTTTACCGCATGTATAACGAGCAATCTGACGTTATTTATGTAGGAAAGGCCAAAGATCTCAAAAAGCGACTTTCGAGCTATTTTAGAGCAAAAGTAGACAGCGAAAAAACCAGAGCGTTGGTGAGCAATATTGCTCATATTGATGTGACGGTCACACACAGTGAAACCGAAGCCCTGATCCTCGAGCACAACTATATAAAACAGTACTTACCCAAGTACAACGTGTTGTTGCGTGACGATAAATCTTATCCCTATATTTTCATTTCAAATCACAAGCATCCTCGACTAAGCATATATCGCGGTGCTAAAAAGCGTAAGGGCGAATACTTTGGTCCTTTCCCCGATTCTGGCTCGGTACGCCAAACCTTGCACTTACTGCAAAAGATACTGCCGATGCGTCAATGTGAGGATACGGTTTATGCGAACCGCTCTCGACCCTGCTTGATGTACCAAATTGGACGATGTGCAGCACCTTGTGTTCAGTCGGTGATATCTACTGAAGAGTATGCGGACCTTGTGGAAATGGTTCGACTGTTTCTAAAGGGCAAAGATCGTCAAGTGATCGAAACGCTGGTAACTCGCATGGAAGCCGCGAGTCGAGAGTTAGCGTTCGAGAAAGCGGCGCAGTTTCGCGACCAGATCCAAGCGATACGTCGAGTCCAAGAGCAGCAGTTTGTGTCAGAGGATTCGCTCGATGACATCGACGTGTTGGGCTACGCACAAGAAAACGGCATTACTTGCGTTCATATGCTGATGGTGCGCCACGGTAAAATACTAGGCAGTCGCAGTTATTTCCCTAAAACACCGAATAACACCCCAGCGAATGAAGTGTTTACTAGTTTTGTTAGCCAGTATTACTTTAATAGCAGTGAGGGGCGCACGCTGCCTTCTCGACTATTGTTTGGTGAAGGCTTGCTCGATGATAGCGAGGCTATTAAAACAGCGCTAACAGAGCTTGCAGGACGTTCTATTCGCTTCCACGAAAACCCAACGGGCAGCCGCGGACAGTATTTAAGGCTGGCCAATACCAATGCGCTCAATGCGATCACCACTAAAATCAATCACAAGATGACGATATCTCAGCGCTTTAAAGCGTTAGAAGAGACATTGTCACTGGATTCGATTCGTCGTATGGAATGTTTCGATATCAGTCACACGATGGGTGAGAGTACGATTGCATCTTGTGTGGTTTTCAATCATGAAGGGCCGGTTAAGCAGGAGTATCGTCGCTACAACATCACTGGTATCACTGGTGGAGACGATTACGCAGCAATGGGGCAAGTGTTAGAGCGTCGATATTCAAAACAGTTAGATGTCGATAAGATACCTGATGTGATTTTTATTGATGGTGGTAAAGGACAACTGGGGCGAGCGGTAGAGATCGTATCTAAATATTGGAACGACTGGCCAAAAAGGCCGAGCCTTATCGGTATAGCAAAAGGGGTAACCCGTAAGCCAGGGTTAGAAACCATGATCACGCCAGATGGAGATGAGTTTAATTTACCTTCCGACTCTCCAGCGCTGCACCTGATGCAACACATACGAGATGAAAGCCACAATCACGCCATTGCGGGACATAGAGCTAAGCGTGGTAAAACTCGTAAAACCAGTGCTTTAGAGGGCATTGAAGGGGTAGGGCCCAAAAGGCGTCAAGCTCTACTTAAATATATGGGTGGAATTCAAGAAGTTAAGCGAGCATCTGCTGAAGAAATCGCCAAGGTACCTGGTATAAGTCGCTCTTTAGCACAAATTATTCATGAAACGTTGAAACAGTAACGTTTTTACCGCACCATTAGAGCACGCTGAAGCAGAGTGCTGTCGAATGAAACTTACCATCCCAAATATCTTAACGCTATTACGTCTCGTATTAATCCCCGTTTTTGTTGTCGCGTTTTATCTTCCTTATCCGTGGGCGGATCTTCTTGCCGCTATGATTTTCCTTTTTGCTGGTGCAACAGATTGGCTAGATGGCTATCTCGCTCGTAAACTGAATCAAACGTCTCGATTTGGCGCTTTTTTAGATCCGGTGGCCGACAAAGTCATGGTCGCTGCAGCATTATTATTGATTACCGAGCACTACGCCTCAATTTGGATAACGATTCCCGCGATGACTATGATTGGTCGCGAAATTATTATTTCTGCGCTGCGTGAATGGATGGCCGAGTTGGGTAAACGTTCTGCCGTTGCTGTCTCTTGGGTCGGAAAAGTAAAGACGGTGAGCCAGATGTTTGCACTCTGGGTGCTGATTTGGCGTTACGATGAGTGGATGGTCTGGGTTGGCTTTGGTGCGCTCTATATAGCCACAATCTTGACTTATTGGTCGATGTTCCAGTATTTGGCAGCTGCTAAAGATGACTTGTTGAACAGCGATTAGGCTTAGTCTATCGAATAAACTACTTAAGCAAGCGTGAGCTTGCTTTTTTTATACTTTCGCTAGCTAAAAAATAGACTTTAAGTTGATGAATTTTAGCCAAGTTTTGTGCTTTTTCTATCCGTTTTGAGAATTCTGTCGGTAAAGTAGCCAAACAAAACAAAAATCGCAAATTAGTGTTGACTCACTCACTCGTTTCAGTAAAATGCCACCCCGTACCCAGCGAGAATAACCGCTAGGAAACAAAGGCGCGTTGGCAGAGTGGCTATGCAGCGGATTGCAAATCCGTGGACCTCGGTTCGACTCCGGGACGCGCCTCCATTCTCAAGTAGAATGATTGCGACACTAGCTCAGTTGGTAGAGCGCAACCTTGCCAAGGTTGAGGTCACGAGTTCGAACCTCGTGTGTCGCTCCAAATTCAAAGAACCTCGTGCCCTAGCCGGTCGCGTCGTTCCAAAAAATTTAGGTATTGATTAACATCGATATCACTAAATGGTGTTACCAAACACAACAAATTTTGTGTGCCCTGGTGGTGGAATTGGTAGACACAAGGGATTTAAAATCCCTCGAATTTCGATTCGTGCCGGTTCAAGTCCGGCCCGGGGCACCATTTATTTGCGACACTAGCTCAGTTGGTAGAGCGCAACCTTGCCAAGGTTGAGGTCACGAGTTCGAACCTCGTGTGTCGCTCCATTAAAAACGAACCTCGCACCTTAACGGGTAGTGTTGTTCCAGTTTCCTACTCTCAGTAGAAAACTCAGTAGCCCCTGCTACAGAAATATGGCGCGTTGGCAGAGTGGCTATGCAGCGGATTGCAAATCCGTGGACCTCGGTTCGACTCCGGGACGCGCCTCCATTATTTCAAACATGAATTTGCGACACTAGCTCAGTTGGTAGAGCGCAACCTTGCCAAGGTTGAGGTCACGAGTTCGAACCTCGTGTGTCGCTCCAAATTCAAAGAACCTCGTGCCCTAGCCGGTCGCGTCGTTCCAAATTCAATTAAAGCCAGTTCTAGTAGCTGGCTTTTTTCTTTTCTACGTTTGTGGTGTTAGATGGATTCAGTGTTTGCACCATTGCCAAGGTATGCTACAGCATCTTAATGTTTGCTCGTGCAGCTGAGCGAACCTTGGATATCGCCTGATGCCTATTATTGACCTCCATTTTTTTGTACAGCTTATAGACATGGGTTTTGACTGTTGAAACGGCAAGAAAAAGGTCATCTGCAATTTCTTTGTTAGACTCACCGGCGGTGATGCGATCCAGTATCTGTTTTTCTCGTTTAGTAAGATTCAATTTCCAGGCACCATGAGCATTAGATGGCTGGCGGTAATGATACAAAATGGATTCCAATCCAAGTCTTGGAAGCCACATGCCACCATTTAGTATGGTGGTAACACAGCTTCGTAGATGTTCTACAGGTGCGTCTTTGCTTAGTGTGCCTTTTAGGCATTGCCATTGGTAATACTCTAATGAAAGGTGGTTGTCGTCTAGGTTATGTAGGACGACATGTAGATTACCGGATTGCAGTGCCAGCCATAATACAGTTTCAGCATCTGTTAGGGCTGCGTGATCAATAATTAAGCAGGTGCCAGGTTTAAACTCTAAGTGAGGCAACACTTCTGGCTCGAGGATAAGGCAGTGGACATCAGGGATGCTCGCCAATTCTTTCTGAATAAGTTGCGATTCCAACCCAATGTGATTTGCAATGATGACTTGCCATTCACTCATGCCTGACCAACCTCTAAATGATTTTGATTAAACACAACTATATTAGAAAACGTTGATTAGGCAATTTCTTGAATATCCACAACTCATCAGGCTTTGCGAACTATTTATATTTTTAAACTATCAGGCTACACCCTCTTGTTTAGAGCCGCATTTAAGGTCGTATAGCAAAGGGCATGATAACCATACTAAATGTAGGCTTAACTATTGAGCACGAAGAAAATGGGCTGCAAAGTCATTATCTCACTCTAAAGGTGATCAATTTAGACCTTGTAGAGTTTAAATATGTCCGCCTTAATCAGTCACACAGAAGTGTATTAAAAAATCATCTATTAGAGTTGCACCAGAGCAATGAAGTAGTAACGATAATCAACCTCCTTTTGATTCGCAGCACTACTTCGTAACAACCTTTCACTTAACTGCTTAATTAACAGTCAGTTAAGGATGGGAAATAGGTCGTTCTCTGCCAATTATAGGCCCCACGCCAGATGTCTCATTAGTGAGACTGTGCTAATTTTTAGAGCACCACTACACTCGCCATTGTTGGGTATGGGACTCAACAAAAGGATAGGGATCCCATGGAACCTATTTAGGATGATTTGGAGAGACAGGACTATGAATCTAAGAAAAACAACGACTGCTTTGATGATTGCTGGTTTGTTAACGAGTGGCGGTGTATTGGCCGATGAGTTAAACAATAGCGGTGATAATAATGGCAATGATGGTAATGACGTTTCGAGTTACAACGAGGCCTCGCTATTAAATGGAAACTCAGTAGATGGTAACTCTGCGGACAATAACAGCACTAACGATAGTAATAACGATACCAGTAATAACAGTGCAAATAACGATCAATGGTGGAGTGGTAATTCGATAGACGGCAATTCGAGTGATAACAACAGTACCAATCAAAGTAACAATAATCGTAGTGACAATAGTACCACCAATGAGAACTACCTAAGCGGTAATTCGATGGACGGTAATAGCGCTGACGACAACAGTACTTATGACAGTCATAACGATGATAGCGACAACAGCCAAATGAGTGAGCACCTTTATAGTGGTAATTCTCAAGATGGCAATTCAAAAGACGATAACAGCATTAATGACAGCAACAACACTGATACCAACGCTAGTACCAACGATAGTTACAACGATGAAAGTGACAACAGTGACGATAGCTACACGTCTTGGAGCGGTAATAGTGCCGACAATAACTCAGAAGACGATAACAGTATAAAAGACAGTTATAACAATGAAAGCGACAACAGTACGCTTGATAGAAGTGACAACTCTAGTAATTGGTATAACAGCAACAACAGTGAAAGTCATTTTTATGAAATGGATGTTGATTCTATTGTTGCTCAGGCAGACTTATCTGGATCGATTACGGGTACAGGTGTTGAGTATCAGATGAGAGATGACAATAAAGGGACATTCAATGTTACTCATAGCAACGCCATTGATTCGAGTTTCAATAGCACTGCAGGTATTACAACATTGGGCCAAAACGCGGGCAGTAACTCTTTGGTTCAACAATCTGTAACCACAAATGCATCGGTGATGACGGAGTAGATCTAATAAGGTCTAAGGAGAATGGATATGAATAGTTATAAAACCCCGATTGCACTGATAATAAGTGGTCTATTGCTTAGCGGTTTAGCACAAGCTGACGATGTGCTAAATAATGGCGAGAATAACAGCGGTAATGATGGTAATGACGTGATGAGCTACAACACATTGGAGGCTGGCAACAATAATTCGACGGACAATAACACCGCCGATAATAACAGCACCAATGGCAGTTATAACGATGGTAGTGACAATAGCCAAAATGACCACGCGGTTGCTAGTAATAATACCCATGACAACAACACCATGGATGATTTTAGTACCAACGGAAGTAACAACGATAACAGCAACAACAGCGACAACACCTACAACAAAGGAAGTGGCAATTCGGCCGACAATAACTCCACCAATGATAATAGTATCAACGGTAGTTATAGCGATTACAGTGATAACAGCACGTCAGAGTACACCGGTGGTAGCAATAATACACAGGACAATAATACCAACGATAATAATAGTACTCATTACAGTTACAACGAGACGTCTGACGCTAGCCTTGATGGAAGTTATAACGACAGTAGCGACAACAGTACCAGTGATAAAACACTGGCCAGTAACAATACTATGGATGGCAACAGTAAGGACGATAACAGCACCAAAAACAGCTACAACGACGATAGCAATAACAGTATGACCAATGCGAGCAATAATAGCTCAACGATGGAAGATAGTGGCAATACTACAGATTCGTCCCACATCTTTGATATGGACCAGGTTGTCGCGTCGTCAGTATTGATGGGTAGCGTAGCTAGGACGACAGTCACTTATGGAATGTCTGATGAAAACAAAGGTGATTTTAATGTTACGCATAGCAATAACATTGACAACTCTTTTGGTAATGTATCGGGGATCACAACGATTGGACAAAACTCGGGAGCAAACTCGATGGTGCAACAATCAGTGACCACCAATGCTTCGGTATTCACTGATTAATAATCGGAGTACCTAACTCGCTCTTAGTGAGCTAAGGAGGAGCAATGAATAAGCTTAGCACAATGCTTTTGTGCGTTGCTTCATGGGTTATTGCAAGCGAAGTTGCAGCCGATGAGTGGTTGCTGATTGATGATGTTTCCGTAGTGTCTGAGTCGAATTTACAGGCCCTTCGTGGTGGAGAGCACGTAGTGGATATTAACCAAACTCTTGCAAATACCGAGCTCGATGGTGAGTCGGTCGGTAACGTTGCTATGGGAGTTAGTAGTGGTGATAACCATATTCACGCTGGTGCCTTTGGATCCAGTCAAGGTGTTACCAATGTCATTCAAAATTCCGGTCACAACGTTCTCATTCAAAATGCGACCGTGATCAATCTGAGTTTAGAGTGATGAATAATATCTGGGCCAAAGTGTTAGTGGTAACGGTGGGAGGTGCATTGACTATCGCACCTCCTGCACATGCAGTCGATTTAAGTTGGAATAAGCATGCTTTATCGGTTCCGGTACAGAGCTATCAGGAAATCCTGTTTGGCGATGTCTGGCGTCAGCAGTACGACTTCAGCTGCGGCTCGGCTGCGTTGGCGACATTACTGCATTATCACTATCAACATCCAGTAGCGGAAGAAGCAATTTTTACCGCAATGTACCGAAATGGAGATAAGGCTTTGATTAAAGAGCAGGGCTTTTCTCTTTTGGATATGAAGAACTACCTCAATCAGCTTGGTTATGAATCTGACGGTTATAAAGTTGGGTTAGACAAGCTAGAAAAGTTGGGTGTTCCTGGTGTTACGTTAGTCAACTTTGATGGATATATGCATTTTGTGGTCATTAAAGGCATTAACCATTCACAGATCATATTGGGTGATCCCTCAAGAGGAACGATCGTTTTAGATAAACAAGCGTTCATGAAATCGTATCAAGGGATTACTTTACTGATCAAATCAGATGTTGATGCCGCTAGGGAAACGTTTCTGCGAGATCCGCACTTTTCGGTCTATACACAATCTCCAACGGAACATGCAATACCCCGCCATAATATGGGTGATATGTATCTGCATGTGTCTAGCTCTTACTATTAGGAGGGCATAGTGAAAATGAAATGGATGATAAGTCTCCTTTTATGTTCTAGCCCCGCTACTGCAAGCGAGTGGTTTTGGCAAGAGGTTGCTGCGCTTAGCGATCAGACAATGTCAAATGTACGTGGCGGTTTTGCGCTAGATATCGGTCAGATTAATATCGGTATTAGTGTGACTGGTTCAGTGGATGGTACTCGATTACTAAACTCGCATATTGCTAACCTAACGATCGCTAATGGGAAGCTATTAGGTAGCAAAGAACTGTCCAATACCATTCAGTTATTGCAAGTGGGTGATGGTAATTTTGCTACTATCAGTTCGTCAATAGAAGGGACACAAGGTGAGGACGAAAACTTACCGCAAGCAAATGCTAACCAACTGACCAGCATAGTCAAACCCCACCCAGTCATCGGGAACATAATACAAAATACTGCAGATGGGCGTCACATTGAACTCACAACAATGGTAGACATTGAAGCGAATGTTTCAACCCTTATAGACAGAGAAGCTTTGAGAGCCCAAATACGTGATTCTATTAGGATCAACTTAGGGCAATAAACACTTTTCTAGTCAGTAATGCTGTGAGGTTAGAGTTTCAGGAGTAGGGTAAAATTTAAGCTATCTGGCCTAGCCTCTGTGCTAGGCCTTTTTATTATTAGAATGCTACCGGGACAGAAAGGTTAAGCTGAAAGTCTGGGGAATCTTCAGTGAGCCCTGCACTTGCCGAGATATTGAGACTGGTGTTCGGAGTGAGCGACAGCTGAGTACCAAAGCTAATTTGATCGATTTGGATGAGTTGTGAGCCAGAACTAGAGCCATTAGTCTCGCTTTCAAATAAGGTTCTATGATTGAGCCCCAACGAAAATGAAAATTTGGGGTTAACCGCAAATCCCATCCCAGCGCTGATAGAGATAGAGTCTCCTAATTTCACATCGGCTACAGAGTCATCAAACAGCGTGACCTCATCTTCAAAGTTATATACGTAGCCAAGGCTTGCGTATAGTACAACGGGCGCTGTAGGGTAGATGAGCGTGATGTGTGGCTCGATGCTCCAAAAGCCAGATCCTGTAGGCGTCTCTTCAAACGAATTACTATCCTGATTGTAATCCGACTCGTAAGGGGAACGCCCTGTAGTCGATTTGGCCCTGACTCCACCAACAAAAAAGGGGGCAGAGTCCATGTTAAACTGATAGCGAAGTCCAATTTCTGCATCTCCTACACCGTGGCCTTCAATGCGGTAAATTGTAGTGTCGTTTTGTGCTGAAGCAAGCTCCCGTCTCTCGTAGGTTTCGTTACGATAAATAAATGGTACGCGAACCTCAGCTTCAAGGCGGTTAGTAATACCGTACCTCAGTGCAAGCCCATAGGAGAGCGTTGTTCTGTCGGCCTCTTCAACCTCTATGAATCCAACTACTAGTGTTGGCAATACTGAGTAACCAACGACCGAAACTCGATTGGAGGCACTTTGTGCATAACTCAATGTAGAATCTACAATGAGTCTGCCTTTTGGTGTGAGCACCCCTGGTTGGTCAACAATGTCGCCAACAGTTTGTATGGGTTTTTGTTCTTGCTCTTCTTCCTGCGCGAGTGCCGGTGTCATACTAAGTGACAAGAGAGTCGCGCTGGCGAAACCTAAAATGATAGGATTATGCATAATCGACTCTGTCTATATTTCCATCAACTAGTAATAGTGAACAAAAGGCTTTTTCTCTATAGGTACAAAGTTGATTTTGGGGTGTTTTAGGGTTGAACAAGCTTTGCCAGACAGATTTGGGTTGCTCATTAATTATACGAAAATTACGCTTGCCACTACGTTAAATTTTGGTAATATTGGCCGCAATCTTGGCCTGTAGCCAAAAGTGACGCGCAAGCGCATCCCGCTGATGATGTCTTGCGTATAGTAGGTACTAAATAGAGTCGCTATTTAGTAGATGGGATAGTAAATGTCATGGATACTCACACTAGTGAGGCTGACATCACTCAAAGGCACCCAACATGAAAAATAATCAATCTTCTGTCAGCTGTGTCGTACCAAACTGCAGTGTTATCACCGAACCTTGATCGTTCGATCCCCTAGCAAATCTATTTGATTCTAACGCGACTGTTAGCGTTAGTGTTGATCCCCCTGTTTTATCAGTGCTTCAGCTGTATGCGCTGCTGTTTATCCTATAGGTAATTAAATGAGCTCTGCTTTCGAATTCGAAATGTCTTCTTTAGAGAAGGCCTTCCCATTTGCGGTGCCGCAAACCGACGGTTTGTACGATCTTTCTCCTGACCAAATTTTGCTGGATCAACAGCAGCATGAATCTGAAGTGCGGTCTTATCCACGTCGCATTCCCATCGCGATTAAACGCGCTTATGGTGCGCTCGTTGAAGATACTCGTGGGCAAGTCTTTTTAGACTGTCTGGCTGGGGCAGGAACGTTAGCGCTAGGCTATAACCACCCAGAGATCAACCAAGCTCTTAAGGCGCAGTTAGATTCTGGTTTACCGTATCAGACCTTAGATATTACCACGGAAGCGAAAGATACGTTTATTAAGCGAGTTAAAGCGTTTTTGCCTAAAGAGTTTTCCAATAACTCTGCGATACAATTTTGTGGCCCATCAGGTGCTGACGCGGTTGAAGCTGCGATCAAGTTGGCGAAACAAACAACAGGCCGCAACACTATGTTTGCGTTCCGTGGTGCTTATCATGGCATGACAAACGGCACGATGGGAATGATGGGTAACCTTGGTACCAAGGCACGTCGCACCGGTTTGATGTCGGACGTACACTTTATGCCGTTCCCGTATGACCTACGCTGTCCATTTGGTTTAGGCGGTGAAGAGGGTGCTAACGCAGGCATTCGCTATATCGAACGCTTACTCAATGACGATGAAGCTGGGATTATGAAGCCTGCTGCGATCATTGTAGAGCCTGTGCAGGGAGAAGGGGGCGTGATCCCTGCACCTGTACAATGGATGAAAGAGCTTCGTCGAATCTGCGACGAGCACGAAATCCTACTTATTCTAGATGAAATTCAATGTGGTGTTGGTAAAACTGGCTATCGCTTTGCGTTTGAAGAAGCCGGTATTGCGCCTGACATTTTGTGTTTGTCCAAAGCCATTGGCGGTGGACTGCCGATGTCTTTGTTGGTGTTCAAAAAAGAGATTGATACTTGGAATGCAGGCGAGCATACGGGCACATTTCGCGGTAACCAATTAGCGATGGTGTCTGGTGCAAAAGCGCTTGAGATCATTGAGCGTGATAGTTTGGTTGAGCACGCCAACATTGCGGGTAATTATCTACGCATGGGTCTTGAAAGTATTCAAAGCCGCGTGAACTGCATCGCCGATGTGCGTGGTAAAGGTTTGATGCTAGGTGTTGAGATTAAAAACACGCAAGGCAAACTCAATAAATTTGGTGAGCCAATCGCCGATGGCGAGCTTACTCTTGCCATTCAACGCGCCGCACTTGAGCGTGGCCTAATGGTTGAAAAAGGTGGACGCAATGGTTCGGTATTGCGATTTTTGCCACCACTTATTATTAGCTTTGAGCAAATAGACTTTGCTCTACGTGTGATTGAGCAAGCGATTCTTGCTGCTGGTGGCGAGTTAGTTGCACCTTCAGCGGCACACGAAGAGTGGAAAAAGCACTTTATCCAGACTGGTGAAAGAGGCGCAGACGAATTTGCTAAAGTGATGCGTCATACGACTCAGAAACTGAAGCAGGTGTTTGAAGCCGTCGATAAGCCATACTCAGGCTTAGAGCCTAAAGCGTTGGAAGCGGCGATTAATCAAGTAGATTTAGATTCGCATAATTTCGATCTGCAAGACGTAGTGAATGAAACGGCTGAATTGGTGGTTAATCACTCTATCTTTACCCAACACCCAAATTGCATCGCGCATTTGCATACGCCACCGTTAATGCCTTCTATTGTGGCCGAGTCGATCATTGCAGTGCTAAATCAATCCATGGACTCTTGGGATCAAGCTTCTGCGGCTACGTATGTCGAGCAAAAAGTGGTTGATTGGTTGTGTGAGAAATACGAGATGAGCACGGCATCGGACGGCATCATTACCAGTGGCGGGACACAATCTAATCAGATGGGATTGATGTTAGCCCGTGACTGGATTGCTGATTATACCGATGGGCACTCAATTCAAAAACTGGGGCTACCTGATTATGCGAGTAAGTTACGCATTGTATGCTCTGAAAACGCACACTTCACCGTGCAAAAATCTGCGTCGTGGATGGGGCTCGGGGAAAAGGCGGTATTAACCGTTCCAGCTAACCAAGACGGCACGATGAAGGCAGAACTGCTTGAGTCAGTCGTTGCTAACGCAAAAGCAGAAGGTTTGATTCCATTTGCGGTAGTAGGTACAGCGGGTACAACCGACCACGGTGCTATTGATGATCTCGACACAATCGCTCAAGTCGCTTCTTTGCATAATTTATGGATGCATGTTGACGGTGCTTACGGCGGCGCGTTGATATTTAGCCAAGCTAAGCCTCGTTTAAAAGGCATTGAAAAAGCGTCGTCGATTAGTGTTGATTTTCACAAACTGTTCTACCAAACAATCAGTTGTGGCGCTCTATTGGTCAATGACAAGTCGAACTTTAAGTTCTTATTGCACCATGCGGATTATCTGAATCGTGAACACGATGAGTTGCCAAACTTAGTGGATAAGTCTATTGCTACAACTAAGCGATTTGATGCTCTCAAAGTGTTTATGACGATGCAAAATGTAGGCGCACACGAGTTGGGTCGCATGTATGACCACCTATTAGATCAGACCCTGCAAGTTGCAGAGCTCGTTAATCAAAACGAACACTTTGAGCTGTTGGCAAAACCAAGCTTGTCGACAGTGCTCTTTAGAGCGACACATGGATCCATGGATTCGTTGGATGCACTGAATCAAAACGTTCGCATCCAAGCATTGGTGCGCGGCGTAGCAGTGCTGGGTGAAACCGTCATAGCGGGTAAAACAGCCCTTAAGTTAACGATTCTTAACCCCTGTTTGACTCTGTCAGACTTTGAACAATTATTAAACGACATCGATGCGTTAGCTCTTGAACTGAACGCTTCTTGAGTGAACAAGTATAGGAAATAAAAAACATGGCAATTCTTCAAATTGGTGCGGGCGGCGTTGGTTGGGTTGTGGCGCATAAAGCGGCGCAAAACAACGACGTACTGGGTGATATTACAATCGCATCTCGCACAGTGTCGAAGTGTGAAAAAATCATTGAATCAATTAATAAAAAGAACAACTTAAAAGATTCAACTAAAAAACTAGACGCTCGCGCAGTAAACGCAGACGATGTAGAAGCGTTGGTTGCGCTGATCAAAGAAGTTAAGCCTGATCTCGTGATCAATGCAGGGCCTCCTTGGGTCAACATGACGATCATGGAAGCGTGCTATCAAGCGAAAGTAAACTACTTGGATACGTCTGTAGCGGTGGATTTATGCTCGGAAGGCCAGCAGGTTCCTCAAGCGTACGATTGGCAGTGGGGATACCGTGAAAAGTTTGAAC
The DNA here is from genome assembly GCF_016900875.1 of Vibrio ulleungensis. Taxonomy (GTDB): domain Bacteria; phylum Pseudomonadota; class Gammaproteobacteria; order Enterobacterales; family Vibrionaceae; genus Vibrio; species Vibrio ulleungensis. The sequence goes on along the minus strand of NZ_JAFEUM010000011.1, from coordinate 31,333 downwards.
AAGCGGGTATCACTGGAATTCTTGGTGCGGGATTTGATCCAGGTGTGGTGTCGGTCTTTGCTGCTTATGCCGTTAAGCATTTGTTTGATGAGATAGACACCATCGATGTGATGGACGTTAATGCTGGCGACCACGGTAAAAAGTTTGCAACCAACTTCGATCCTGAAACCAATATGTTAGAGATCCAAGGTGACTCTTTCTACTGGGAAAACGAAGAGTGGAAACAGGTACCTTGTCACTCACGTATGTTGGAGTTTGATTTTCCGCTCGTTGGAAAGCACAAAGTGTACTCTATGGCACACGATGAAGTTCGCTCAATGCAAGAGTTCATCCCTGCTAAGCGCATTGAATTTTGGATGGGTTTTGGTGATCAATACCTCAATTACTTTAACTGCATGCGTGATATTGGCCTATTGAGCCCGGATCCTCTTACGCTGCACGATGGCACTGTCGTTCAGCCGCTGCACGTACTTAAGGCGCTGCTGCCTGATCCTACTTCGTTGGCTCCTGGGTATACAGGTAAAACCTGTATCGGTACTTGGGTTCAAGGGCAAAAAGACGGTAAGCCGCGTAGCGTATTTATTTACAATAATGCCGATCACGAAGTTGCTTATGAAGATGTAGAGCATCAAGCCATTTCATACACAACCGGTGTTCCTGCTATTACTGCGGCATTACAATTTTTCCGTGGCAAGTGGGCAGACAAGGGTGTGTTCAACATGGAGCAACTCGACCCGGATCCGTTCCTAGAAACCATGCCAGAAATTGGTTTGGATTGGCACGTACAAGAACTCGATGTTGCGCAGCCAGACATCAAAATCTTGAAATAATAAAACCCAAGACTCAAACTAAAGCCGATGCAGTGCATCGGCTTTTTCCTTACAACGACTCCTAGACATATTCCTATGAACGATACCACCATAAAAACGCCCTATTTTATGATTGATGAGCAGAAGCTTGTCGCCAACCTTGATAAAGCAAAGCAACTAAAAGAGCTCTCTGGTGTGAAGCTTGTATTAGCGCTTAAGTGTTTTTCGACTTGGGGCGTGTTTGACATCATAAAACCCTATTTAGATGGCACCACTAGTAGTGGTCCCTATGAGGTTAAGCTAGGTCACGAAACCTTTGGTGGAGAGACACATGCGTACAGCGTGGGGTACAGCGAACAAGATGTATTAGACGTTGCCGATGTTTGTGACAAAATGATCTTTAACTCGCAATCGCAGTTGGCGGCTTATCGTCATCTGGTTGAAGGTAAGGCATCCATTGGCCTTCGTCTTAACCCTGGTGTGAGCTACGCCGGACAGGATTTGGCGGATCCCGCTAGAGCATTTTCCCGCCTAGGGGTGCAGGCAAACCATATTCAAGCAGACGCATTGGCGAGCGTTGAGGGTGTGATGTTTCACATGAACTGTGAAAATAAGGATGTGGATGCATTTATCACATTGCTTGATTCTATCTCAGAGCAATTCGGCCAATACTTAGACGCAATGAGCTGGGTGAGTCTAGGTGGAGGTGTCTTCTTTACTTGGCCTGGTTATGACATCCCAAAATTGGCTGCTGCGTTAAAGGCGTTTTCTGACAAACACGGTGTGCAACTGTATTTGGAGCCAGGTGAGGCAATCATTACTAAAACCACCGATCTCGTAGTCACCGTAGTTGATATCGTAGATAACCATAAAAAGACGGCGATTGTTGATTCTGCTACTGAAGCGCACAGACTTGATACGCTGATTTACGATGAGCCTGCGTCGATATTAGAAGCTGACGAACAGGGCGAGCACGAATATGTGATCGGCTCATGTTCTTGTTTAGCGGGTGACCAATTTTGTGAAACTCGCTTTAATGAGCCACTAAATATCGGTCAGCGTCTGCACATATTAGACAGTGCGGGTTATACCATGGTAAAACTTAACTGGTTTAATGGTCTACGGATGCCGTCGGTGTACTGCAAACGTGGCAATGGCGACATTGAGAAACTGAACGAATTTGATTATAACGACTTTAAACGCTCACTATCTCAATGGAGCGTGAGCTAGCTCTTCAAATAAAACACGCCATATCTGAGGACAACTTCAGATATGGCGTAATTGCACAGCTATTAGCGGTGAGGCTTCGTAGTGAGTTAAGTTGTGATGATCACACGAGTATCTTCGCTCAGTGACTCCAATTCATTGGTAATATCGTCGATGCTGATCTGGCTCGGTATTTGTATTGCGACTTGAGCGCTAAATAAGCTCGAACTCACGCCGCCGCCGCCGGCAACAAAGACTCGGTGACAATCCATATCGACAATGTGTATTCCCTGATCGTCCAGAACCTGAGTGATTTCATTGACGATACCCGCTCGATCATTCGCATCGATACGTAAGCTAAATATCTCGCTTTTCGCATGCATAGAAGCGTTTGAATCTACGAATTGAACAATGAGATCTTTATAGTCACAGAAGGCGTTTTTTACCGTTTCTTCATTTTGTTTCGGTAGATTAATTTTCACCACTGCTGCGACTTGATCTTCAATAAAATTCACTTTACTTATTAGCCACTTGCCGCCATTTTCATGAGTAATTGCGGTAAGTTCTTTAATGGTGGCTGGGGTCGCCTTACCAATAAAATTGACAATGAATGTAGTGTCCATGGTGAATTCCTCCATACAGCCCGAGTGAATGTTTTAATTTTGGGTCTATTTTTAGTGTAGAGGCTAAAAACGGCATTCGCGTGATATGCATCAATTTTAGAGACTAATTTCGGGCATTTGAGACATCAATACCGGTTTTTGGGCTTAAGATTCCACTATTGAGTGCTCCAACCACTTCACATTTCGCCTATATTGAGAAGATTTAGGGTGCGAAACTGCATAGGAATCATTATCCTAAGGCAGAAATTTTAAGGAACCGAACAATGATTATTAAACCTCGAATTCGTGGATTTATTTGTACCACTACTCATCCAGTAGGGTGTGAAGCAAACGTAAAACAACAAATCGCCTACACAAAAGCGCAGGGTAAGATCAAAAACGCACCGAAACGAGTGCTGGTAATTGGCTCGTCAAGCGGTTACGGCCTTTCTTCTCGAATCGCAGCAGCTTTTGGCGGTGATGCATCTACTATTGGCGTCTTTTTTGAAAAAGAAGGCACTGAGCGTAAGCCAGGTACCGCAGGTTTTTACAACGCCGCAGCGTTCGACAAACTTGCAACAGAAGCTGGTTTGTATTCTAAAAGCTTAAATGGTGATGCGTTCTCGCATGACGCTAAGCAAAAAACCATCGATCTTATCAAACAAGACCTAGGTCAGATTGATATGGTCGTCTATTCATTAGCTTCTCCGGTTCGTAAACTGCCTGATAGCGGCGAGTTGATTCGCTCGGCCCTTAAGCCTATCGGCGAAACGTATACTGCAACAGCGGTAGATACCAACAAAGACGCAATCATCGAAGCGAGCGTTGAACCAGCGACGGAACAAGAGATTGCCGACACTGTTACCGTTATGGGTGGAGAAGATTGGGAACTGTGGTTAGACGCATTAGCGAAAGCGGATGTGTTAGCACCTGCATGCAAAACCGTAGCCTATAGCTATATAGGTACTGAGCTTACCTGGCCAATCTACTGGGATGGTGCTCTTGGCCGTGCGAAAATGGACCTTGATCGAGCAGCCGCCGCTCTTAACGAGAAGTTATCAGCAACCGGTGGTAGTGCTAACGTTGCCGTTCTTAAATCAGTTGTGACACAAGCAAGCTCTGCGATCCCAGTCATGCCTTTATATATCGCGATGGTGTTTAAGAAAATGCGCGAAGAAGGTGTTCACGAGGGATGCATGGAGCAAATCTATCGTATGTTTAGTCAACGTCTTTATAAAGAAGACGGTAGTGCAGCAGAAGTGGACGATAAAAATCGCCTACGTCTCGACGATTGGGAGCTTCGCGAAGATATCCAGAAACACTGTCGTGAACTATGGCCTCAAGTGACTACTGACAATCTTAAAGAACTTACTGATTACGTTGAGTATAAAGAAGAGTTTTTAAGCTTGTTTGGTTTTGGTGTCGATGGCGTTGATTACGAAGCGGATGTTGATACTCAAGTCGCTCACAGCTTTATTCAAATCTAGCCACATTAGCTATAAAAAAAGCGGGTCTTGAAATATCAAGACCCGCTTTTTATTGCCTATAAATCAGAAGATTAGTCGAAAAGACCTAAATTGTCTTTTGCGTAGGCTTCAAATTCAGTGCATCCACCAATGTGGTCTTGGTCGATGAAGATTTGCGGTACAGTTTCAACAGGCTTACCAACGGTTTTTTCTAGGTCAGCTTTAGAAATGCCTTCAGCATGTATGTCCACATAGCGGAAGTTAAAATCGTCACGCTTTTCTTTAAGCGTTTCTGCGTGCTCTTTAGCACGAACACAAAATGGGCAACCAGGGCGACCAAAAATAACAACAAACATTAAATTTCCTTCCTATGTGGAGTGTTAATTCCCATTGTACCGATGCTCGATTCAATAGCAAAACTTGTTAAATCTATCGATGTGATAGGCAAAACCAATCTATAATCAGGCTGTACTTACACACGATATAAGAGATTATTCTAATGATGTGGGCAAGTGAGTTGGTTTACAACGGTATATATAAAAAAAATTGTATGTCATCAACTCATTTTACAGCTGCTGGGTATTACTTAACTGGTTTATAATTTCATGGCACTAATAGTGTGCAATAATTGAACTAGATCAATACCTAATCAACTAAAGCTCGTCACTCTATATTGGTGTCATTCGCACAAAAGGGAGTACTATGTTTCAGTTCATGACGTCCACACGGATCATCTTTGGGGAAGGAGCGTACCAAAACTCTCTTTCTACTCTCAATCAGTTTGGTTACTCGGTGCTGCTGATCACAGGTAAAGACCTGAACCGAGCCCAGCCACTCATCAACTATATCCATTCTCAAAATATGCGTTATCAGCACATATCGATCTCTGCTGAACCGCAAATTACAATGGTGGAAGAGACAGCCACACTGGCGCGTAAATTTAGACCTGACATGGTGGTAGCGATTGGTGGCGGTAGCGCTATCGATATGGGTAAAGCGCTTGCAGCACTTATACCAAACAGTGGCAGTTTATACGACTATGTTGAAGTCGTTGGCCGTAATGTCCCTCTAAAAACCAAACCACTGCCATTTATTGCTATTCCTACCACCGCTAGTACGGGGTCGGAAGTCACGAAAAACGCAGTGCTCAAATCCAATCAAGATCAAGTTAAAGTGAGCCTGCGAAGTCCAGACATGTTAGCGGACGTTGCAATTGTCGACCCAATGTTGACCTATGGAACCGATGCTTACACCTCAGCTCGAGGTGCCTTGGATGCATTTACACACTTGATGGAAGCCTATGTATGTGGCGAGCCCAATCCTTTAACCGATATGATATGTGAAGAGGGTTTAAGACGGATTTCCGCATCCATTGTGGCGGGGTGTCGACAAGACAACCCACGAGCTCGCTCGGATCTCTCCTTTGCAGCAATGCTTGGAGGAATGGCCATAACCAATGCTAAGTTGGGGGCCGCGCATGGACTTGCGTCCGCTTTAGGAGGGAAAATCGCTGCACCACATAGTGTGATCTCTTCAAGGCTTGCTCCATATGTTATGCAAGAGAACATCAAGGCGGCTAAGTCTGCGGGACGAAACGATCTGTTGACTCGCTACCGCACTATCGCAAAATTACTGACGGGTCGGGAAGATGCCAGTCATAGTGATGGGGTCGAGTGGGTTAAAGCCATGTTAGCCAAGCTCGATATCCCAGAGCTCACCGAATTTGGCTTGTGTGATACGTCGTTTAACTCCGTTAGCCAAGACGCAATGAAAACTGTGGCGATTAAAGGGAATCCACTCCCGCTCACCCAAGAACGCTTGGAATATATATTGAGTCAGGTGTGCCAGTGTCATCAAACGTCACCCGTAAAAGGTGATGTTGAAGATGCAGTGTCAGAATAGGTTATTCAGGACAGAATTAGACTAGGCGATAAATCAAAAAGGAGCGAAGTGCTCCTTTTTTGTATATTACGACAAGAGAGTTTAGAACGCGGAAATTACTCTCGCTTTACTGCACTCTACTGGATATTGCTCTTGTACTACATCAAATGTGCTACACACCATCGCGAGCGCGTTATCGTTATTCAAAACGATCAAAACGAGTACGGCGACTATCACCAATACAGTTAATACTATTTTCATCACTTTATTACGCTCCTTGTAATCATTGTGAATGGTTCAGTATAGGGATAAATGGGCAAAGATAAAAAAAGGCGCTGCTGCGCCTTTTTAAGTTGTTGTCTAGTAATGCGAGTCTTTGTCGTAACGCGAGTCTTTCAAGGCGTCTTTTACGCGTCTCAAATTTTCTCTAAAGCCAGTACCACGTCGCAGGGTAAACCCAGTTGCTAGGACGTCAATGACCGTCATCTGTACGATGCGGCTTGCCATTGGCATGTAAACGTCAGTATCTTCTGGAATTTCCAATGTGATTGATAGTGAACTGGCTTTATCGAGTGGTGAGTCTTTCGCTGTAATAGCGATAACTGTAGCGCCATTGTCGCGCGCGAGATTGGCGATTTCTACCGTACTCTTGGTGCGGCCAGTATGAGAAATCAAGACAACCACATCATTATCGGTGCAATTTATGCAGCTCATACGTTGCATAACTACATCGTCGAAGCGTGCAATCGGGATATTAAAACGAATAAACTTATTCTGAGCGTCTTTAGCAACCGATGATGATGCTCCTTGACCAAAAAAGGAGATGCGCTTCGCCTGAGTCAATAGATCAACGGCGCGATTTACTTGCATTGGATCAAGGCTGTTTTTTGCCACATCCAAGCACGCCATAGTTGATTCAAAGATCTTATGTGTATAGGCATCTGGGCCATCGTCTTCTTCGACATTTCGATTCACATAAGGGGTCCCGTTTGCAAGACTTTGTGCCAGATGCAATTTAAAGTCTGGAAACCCTTTGGTGTCTAAGCGACGACAAAATCGGTTTACTGTAGGTTCACTAACATCAGCAAGTTTTGCAAGTGTGGCAATACTAGAGTGGATTGCGGTTTGCGGAGAAGCCAATATGACTTCAGCAACTTTACGTTCACTCTTACTGAAATTCTCGAGATTCTTTTGAACTTTTTCTAATGTATTCATAGCTCTATCGGTCTTGGTCTCGGGCATATCAACCAAATACGGTAGGGCGTATAAAGCTGACGTGTATCTTTCGAGTATAAACCCAATAGCACAGCGAGGTGTAATAAAACCTAAATAATGAAGGGGCTATTTCCCTATAATATGACTAAGTTCAAACAAAACTTTCAGTTTTGGAAATTCTTCGATTAAATTTTCAGCATTTAGCGGCTTAACTTGCCCAGTTTTGACGTGTTACTTACCGATAAAGGAAATTAAATTTCAGGTATTGAATGTAAGCTGTTTGTTTTTTTCATTTAGCAGCATTATTTACAGAGGCATCGTAACTTATCCATAAAATAGCCGAACTCCTGACCCAATTCTTGTTGCTCAGTAATGATGCTGTCTAAAATCGCTTCTGTTGTAAGTGGGTTTGCCAGTACGACCCTGAATACATTAATAGATTGTTGATGATACTGATGCGGGTTTAACGTCGTTCTTGATACAAAAGAGCGGCCATTCTCACGCTGGCGCTTTTGAAGCGCAATGGTGAAGTCGTTCAGCAAACTGTTTATGCGCTGCTTTTCTTGTAAATTTGCTACACGCAATTTTTGTTGTACGAATGCAGGGACAAAGCGATAGGTAAGCAGGCACAATTCAGGCTCAGTCACCAATTCGAAATCTGGATGATCTTTGATGAGTTTCGCAAAGTAGTGGGCTTTTTCGATACTTTGATTGATCAAAAGCTCGTAGCCTGGTCGACTGATGATGTGCATGCTTGAATAAAGCAGCATAGCCATACCGGAGCGAGAGCCCTCTAATGTGTGAGCGCCCAAATCTTTGGAGCCTTTACGAAGAATATATGCAGCGTGGTGCTCGACACTGGTCATATCGTTGGGGTTTTTAAACACCACGAGACCCGCACCCATTGGGATGTACAGCTGTTTGTGAGCATCAATTGTCACGGAGTCAGCTTGCTCAATCCCTTTTAGTAGGTGACGGTATTGATTAGACATCAGTGTTGCGCCACCCCATGCTGCATCGACGTGGAAATGGATCTGATGCTGCTGGCATACGGCGGCAATTTCGTCCAAAGGATCGACATTACCTGTTTCTGTGGTACCTGCGATACCTACAACCGCCAGCGGTCGAATGTTATTTTGTTTTAACTCCTCAAGCTGCAGTTTAAGTGCTGGGATAGAGAGTTTGTTGTGCTCGTCGGTGTCTATTGCGATGACATTTTTTCGACCTATGCCAAGCACGTCAGCTGATTTACTTAAAGAGTAGTGACCACGGCTAGACACCAATATCGCAGTATCATCAAAACCGTAGTGTCGAAGTGCTGCAACCATCCCATCTTGTGTCACACCGCCGAATCCTTCACAAGGGGCAAACAGTTTGTTTCTCGCAACCCACAGAGCAGTAATATTGGCAATGGTGCCACCGGAGCAAAATGCGCCTAACGAGTGTTGAGCACTGTGCATCCAGCGCTGATAAAATGGTTCGTCTTGCTGATAAACAAGATTGTGCATCATACCTAACACTTGACGCTCTAACGGAGTGAATGCCTTACTGGTTTCGATCTTTACCAGATTTTGATTGAGTGCAATCATGATTTTTGACAGAGGCATCAGGTAATAAGGCAGTGCCGATGTCATGTGCCCAATAAAGCTTGGCGCCGCTGTATGAACCGAATGCGCCACCAGGTTATCCATCAAGTGCTCGGTATGTTCGGAAACAAACTCTGGCATTTCTGGAATGTGCGCGTTGGCGAATCGATGTTCTATTTCACTGAGCGGTTTTTCTTCAGCAACGATGGCCTCTTTTAGAAACTCATTAAGGTTGCCCGAGAGTTTCTCTTCGATCTGAGTTAGGGTCGAATCTGGCCCCTCAGGAATAGTGAATATCCTAAGTAGACTATCAAAGTTAACGAGAGCAGAACGATGGGTGGCATTCATAGAGCGTTTAGACTTGCTGGAAGTGAAACAAGGCGAAACAATTTAGCGGAAAAGTGCTAGTTTGTCTCGCCATTTTTTGCCTAGTCGCAGGAAATTTCAGCTGCGGCAGTGACTTGACTGTTATACGCATCCAAAGGCGCAGCGATAGCAGCAGGGTCGCTGAGGATATCGGCGAATGCGCTGCGCAACTCATAATTTTGCGTATGAGGCGTGCGTTGTCGCTCTTCAAAGCTTAATTTTGCAGCGTCGCCGAGCGCATCGGTGCGCTCTGTGAGTGCTTTAATATCTTGTTGTGATAACTGTAACCATGACTCAACGGGTAACGCGGTGTTGACTTTACTTGAACCGCTTTGCAAGTAGTATTCAACGGCGAGTTGATTCAATTCGAAGTGATGAATACGCTCTTCGACATACCATTGGCTCACTTCTGCGAGATCAGGGTCATGTGCCGTTGCCAGATCTGACAGCTGTTTGTACCACGATATCGAGGCGTTTACGTAAGCTTGATATTTGTCGGTTAGGCATTGCGTATCAGCTGCAAATGAAGACGAGCTGAAGGCAACAATTAAGGGCAGTAGGGGCTTCCACGAAATTTTCATACAACGTTCCTTTTGTTTTGCGCTCACCATATCAAATTTCTGGTTCATAGACTAAACCTATCCTCCTAAACTCACAAAAAATAGCATAAAAAAGGGCACTGCTAGGCTGAGTAAGAATCCACTGACAATTGCGACAGGGACACAACGAATCCCTCCGCTTGCTTGGATCACGGGCAAGGTAAAGTCCATTGCGGTTGCACCAGCGTATCCGATTGCAGTGGCAGGTTTTCGGATCATAAAAAACGGAATCAGTACCAGCGCAACCAGCTCTCGGCCAAGCTCGATGATAAAGGATGCGCCACCGTATACCGGGCCCAAATGGTCGGTCATTAAAATACCTGCCAGTGAATACCATCCAAACCCTGATGACAATGCGAGTGCCTTGTGCACGGGGATGTCTAAAACAACACTGCAGGCTATACCGCCTAACCATGAACTTAATGCCACAGTCACAGCGATTAAGATTCCGTTACGGTTAACAAATATCTGCTTTAAGCTCATTCCACTGTTGCCCAGTTCGATTCCAATTAGGAACAGCAGCAGCATCAAAATGACTTCATTAAGACTGTCTAGCCAAGTTATCGGCTGTTGAATGGCAAGCCCAAGCAAGAACCCACCGCCAACCACAACGATCAGTTTAAGTGATTCTAGCGCCATTTTCCCCAATGGCAGTTGCTTGAGCTGTGCTTGTGTAACGATATCAATGTGATGATTTAAAAAATGCAATGCAACCAAGTTACTCACTGACAATACGGCAAAGAATATGAATGAGAAATGACCGATTTGCGCTAGATTTTGCGCAAGGTTATCCAGTTGTGCAATCGACAAACCCATTAACGCCAAAATAAGATAAATGATGCGCTGAGTGGCTTTAGAGACAACGGGTATCGAACTTCTTGGTACGGGAACGAAAAAACCAATAAAAAGAGGCAAAAATATGAGCAACATGCTCCAGAACATGTGAAATCCTTGTAGTAAAACGTCCATCAAAAAGAGTGCGTGCGGCTTGAAGCGACACATTAACGCTGAACATTGATGATGGCAAGAGGAGTTAGGGTCCCGTTTTCACAGAACTTTTTAGGAATTTGGGAGTGGGCGCTACTTTGGTGTGCAACGTTTTACAACTCGATTAAGAAAATAGGCAATTAGGTCCCAACTTCACACTCTAACCCAGTGAATTGTTCTCGCTGAGTTAGCTTTAACCTTTTGGCAAGTTGGAGACAGTATGCAAAAGCAATTGGACAATTACCTATGTCATTGTTTGGCGCAACAATCGATAAAATTTAAAGCAATGTTTGGTGGAATTGGACTGTTTTATCATCGAGCAATGTTTGTGTTGATTGATGAACATCGAGTGTATCTAAGAGGTGGCGGTGCTCTAAATGCATCCTTTGAGCGTTACCAATGTGTGCGTTATACGCAGGTTAAAAAAACCGTGAGAGTGGCGGTTGATTATTACGATGTAACGGAGATTTTTCAAAAAGACCGGGCGTTATTTATGCAGTTAGAGGCACTAGCCAAACATCAATCTCGAGTTGACAAAGTAGGCGTTAAGCACAAAGAAAAGCGCATACGTGACCTGCCCAATATGCGACTCACTTTAGAGAGGATGGTCACTAAATCTGGTGTCAGTGACATTGAATCTTTTAGAGAGTTAGGTGCAGTAGAAGTGTATCGCAGAGTCGAAGCGATTTATGGGCAACAAGTTAATGACGCTCTTTTGTTCAAATTTGCTGGTGCGCTTCAAGGTGTCCACTGGCAGTTGTTGTCCGATGAATGCAAAGAGGAATTGAGCGTCTCGCTGTCACGCACGCATAAAAAAGCCGCGTCTAATAACGCGGCTGATCACTAATTCATTATCTATGCTTAAAAGTTGAAGCGAGTAGTAAGCATGAATTGGTTATCGTAGATATCGTTGATCATACCTTGGAAACCGATTGAAAATAACTCAGTAGCATGGAAGCGGCCGTACACGCTACCAATAACATCTTCTTTGTCGAAGATAGATAGGTAACCAACGTTACCACCAACCTCAAACTGTGGACCAAGCCATTGACGCACACCTAAGTTGATTTCCATACCGGTATCGGTGGTGTGAGTTTCAGTAGCAGCAACGCGAAGTGCCATTAAGCCAGTAAGATCCGCCCAGTTATTAATTGGAGCGTGAAAGCCAAGACCAACTTTAGAGTTAAAATCATCGTCTAGCTTAGAGTCGATTGAAGCCAAAAAGTGAGCGTTGGGGTGGATAGACTTACTGATACCAGCACCGAATGTTAGAGGTGCCATACCGATACGAGCATCGAAGTAGTCGTAATTGAAGTTGCTCATGGTGGTAGGCATTTCAGCAGCGTAGGCAGAAGTACCAAATACTGTGCCAATGGCTAAAGTTGCGATAAGAATTTTGCGCATAATTTGTATAACCCGTTTTCGTTATATCCTTGGCTGATGGTCCATTTTTTACCTTCGCCAGCTTTATCCCTGCACTATAAAGGAAACTTGCCTTTGGTACTACCATTTTTAGCGCCACAATGACGGTAAAAAGGTGACTTTCTGTCCATAGTATTTAAAGGCTGACTGACTCGATAGGGCTAAAAGAGATGATTTTTAAGGTGTAATTTGGGCCGGCTTTGCTTACACTAATGCCAACTATTTTCTGTGAAGTAAGCGAAAGTTAATGAAATCTCTTAAGTTTTATGGCGCTGTTGGCGGTGGAATTGCACTATTAGGTTGTTGGCCACTCGCGGTTGGGCAAATAGCCCACACAGCCTTTGACGATTTAGTGACTTCCATTGATAACAGTAATGTTTCTATAGAACTAATTGATTATCAAAGAGGCTATTTGTCATCAGAGGCGACCACAAAAGTGGTGGTAGAAGCCGAGCTGGCGAAACAGCAACTTCAAGATTTAGGGTTACCTACAGAATTTTTACTCACTCACGATATTGTGCATGGACTCATTTCTGTTACTTCTGATTCGACAATTCAAAACTGGGACAGCGATGCGCTCGTCATTGAATCCAAGACGCTATTAAATGGTGCGACCGATATTCACTTAGCCTATTCAAATGCGTTTAGTGTGATGCTAGAAGACAGTGCAGTTCTGACTATCCCATCTTGGCAGGTGAAGGGGAGCGTTGAGCCCAATCAGACCATTCAATACGAAATTGCCTCGCCTTCAATTAGAGTACAGGACGATTTCGGTGCAGAGTTAGAGTTTGCTGACATTGAGGTAACCGCTGACGGCGTGTTTGATAATCAACTTTGGCTTGGTAATCAAAAGTTTACGATTGGCAGCGTAACATTCAATGAACCAGAGTCTGGCTTCAATGCCCAGGTTAGCGGCATTAATTATGACTTTTCAACCTCTTTTGACGATGAAACTAATACTTATGGTACTGCATACAAACTCGATGTCGAACAGTTGAAGAATATTGACATTGAAGCAAACAATATTGTTGTTGCTATGAACGCTGGAGGCTTTGATTCGAACGCCGTGAATAGGCTTGCTGAACTATCTAGCGGTAACGCATTAACTGATCAACAAACCGCTGAAATGTTCGACACTCTTGTCTTGCTACTTGCAAACGGTCTATCGCTGGAACAAGAGCAGCTTAGTTTTGAACTTGGTGGTGGCAGTGTGAGCTCCACATGGCAATTAAATTGGCCTGAGCAAGCATCGAGCACAGATATCTACGAGATGCTTATCGCGGTAGATGGTGGCTTTAGTGCATACGTCACCAAACCACTGGTTGAGTCGTTTCCTATGCTTGAACAAGTTATTGATGAGCTGATGATCATGGAGATAATGACCGATGATGGCCAAGGGTATCAATTACAAGGCGTAATCAAAGATGGCAATGTCATGTTTGAAAACGGTCAACAAATCCCACTACTTATGCTTGCGATGGCGGTTTTAAGTAATGCCTAAATAGCGTGAGTGGATAAATTCAAACGGATTAACAAAGTGAGGTGTTTTCGCCTCACTTTTTTCTTTTTTATAGTTTGGAAAAATGCTATTTATGGTGAATAAGTTTGCAATTTAATGAGTAGAGAGGTCATGGAAGAGATTTATAACTTTAGTGCAGGCCCTGCGGCACTTCCAAAAGCGGTTATGCAACAAGCGCAAAGCGAGTTTATTGATTGGCAAGGGTTAGGGACATCAGTAATGGAGATCAGTCACCGCAGTGCTGAATTCATTAAAGTCGCTGAGGACGCTGAGCGTGACTTACGTGAGCTGTTGTCGGTTCCTGACAACTATAAAGTTTTATTTTGCCAAGGTGGAGCACGCGCCCAATTTGCAGCGGTTCCTCTAAACCTGCTTGGCGACAAAAAGAAAGCACTCTATGTGGACGCTGGGTATTGGGCTCAAAGTGCTATTGCAGAGGCAAAGAAGTATTGTGAGCCTGTAGTACTGGATGCTAAGGAGCTAGTGGATGGAAAAGTCTCGATTACCCCAGCGGAAAAATGGGAATCATCCAACGAGTTTGCCTATTTACATTTTTGCCCAAATGAAACAATTGATGGAGTAGAAATTAACGATCTTCCTGTCACAGATCTGCCAATCGTCGCCGATATGTCTTCGACTATTTTGTCACGACGCATAGATGTATCGAAGTACGGTGTTATTTATGCCGGTGCGCAGAAAAATATTGGACCTTCAGGGCTTACTTTAGTGATTGTGCGCGATGACTTACTAGACCGAAGTGACGTAAAAACGCCGTCTGTATTGAGCTATAAAACCCTTGCTGAAAAGGACTCGATGTTCAACACGCCACCGACCTTTGCGTGGTACTTGTCTGGCCTAGTGTTCAAATGGCTAAAGCAAATGGGTGGGCTAGAAGTGATGGAAGCGTTGAATATTGAAAAAGCGGCGCTTCTTTATGACGCAATTGATGCGTCTGAGTTTTACGTAAACAATGTTGCGAGCGACAACCGTTCTAAAATGAACGTTCCGTTCCAGTTGGCAAAACCTGAGCTCGATGGGTTGTTTCTTGAGCAAGCAACTGCGAAAGGTCTTGTGTCACTAAAAGGGCATCGTGCCGTTGGCGGTATGCGCGCTTCTATTTACAATGCTATGACCCTTGAAGGTGTTCAAGCATTGGTAGATTTTATGCACCAATTCGAGCAACAACATGCGTAACGTGCAATAAACAGTGAAAAAGGTGCTCATAGAGCACCTTTTTTTTGATTTATGCTGCGGTCTAAGTTTAGCTAAACCTGCAGATAAACAAACATACTCGCCGTAATAAATAACGTTATAGGTATCGGCTCTTCAAGTGGTCTTGGAAGAACTGCGCGTTTAACGCACTTCCTGTTGCTTGCTTAACCAGTTCGTCCGTCGTTAGCGTACTTCCTTTGCTCCAGATATTGTCATTCAACCAACCAAAAACTGGCGACAAGTCACCGCTTTGAACGGCAGAATCGACATTAACAGTTTGCTTCATACTGGCCATGAATTGCGCCGCGTACATGGCACCCAAGGTGTAACTTGGGAAGTAACCAAAAGCGCCATCTGTCCAGTGAATATCCTGCATACAGCCGTTTTTAAAGTTGCCGTTGGTAGACAGACCTAAGTACTGCTGCATTTTTAGATCCCAAAGTTCAGGAACGTCGGTGTGCTTAATATCACCGTTGATGAGATCTTTTTCTATTTCGTAGCGCAAAATGACATGGGCAGGGTAGGTTGCTTCGTCAGCATCAACGCGAATGTAACCTTTTTCGACTTGTGTATAGACGTTAAGTAAGTTGTCCACGTCAAATAAGTTACTAGGGTGCTCTGTGAAGTGTTTTTTCGCCAAAGTACTTAGGTGTGGGATAAAGTCAGCGCTTCTTCCTAGCTGCATTTCAAAGAACAACGATTGTGATTCATGTATGCCCATTGAGCGAGCTTCAGCGACTGGGAGCCCAAGCAAGTCTCGAGGTAAACTCTGCTCGTAACGTGCATGACCGGTTTCGTGTACGATCCCCATAAGCGATTGGGTGAAGTCGTTTTGATCGTAACGAGTTGTTAGCCTCAAATCTTCCGCAGTTCCACCACAAAAGGGGTGCATGCTAACGTCGAGTCGGCCGCGTTCAAAATCGAACTGCAGTAACTTCATGACGTCCACACCCAACGCTTTTTGCTGCTCGATAGCAAATGGCTTGTCACTCACTCTCAACGTTGGTCGCGCTTGTTGATGTTCGATGATTTGATTGATGAGTTCGGGTAACCACTGCTTGGTATCACCGAATAGCGTATCCAGTTGAGCGCTGTTTATACCTGGCTCATAAATATCCAGCATTGCGTCATAGGCGGAAAGCCCTTGAGATTGGCCTCGAATTTGTGCTTCTTCTTGAGACAGCGCAACAACACTTTGCCAGTTTTTTTCGAACCCCACCCAGTCGTTTTCACCACGTTGAGTACGCCACGCATGTTCGCATTTAGAACCAGCGATTGCTTTTGCTTGAACTAGCTTGGCAGGCAATACGGAAGCTTGGCGCCATTCACGTTTCATTTCGCGAAGCGACGCGCTTTCGAGGCTGGACAGTGGCTCAGATTCAGCGGAGGAAAACCACTCTTCTAATTGTGGCTCGGTGGTCATGTTGTGAATATGGACAGAGAGCTCAGCGAGTGCTTGTGAACGTGCTTGATTTCCACCACTAGGCATCATGGTTGCCTGATCCCAACCGGCAATGGCCGATAGGTGTTTAAAGTGATAAATCTTCTGAAAGTGAGCTTTTAGTTTCGAGTAGCTAGACATGTCTATTCCTTTGTCTTAATAACCTGCCTATTCCACAGTAGAAATCGCTAATTAGCAAACAAAAAAAAGCACTGAACTAATTCAGTGCCTTGATAGAGTTAGTAATTTAAATGAGGATTACTTTTTGCGCCTACGTGAAGCCAAGCCCAACCCCATTAGTCCAAGTCCGAACATCGCCATAGTTTCTGGCTCTGAAACAGGAATTGGCATACCGAACGTTGTGACTACATCTTCCGAAATGTTAATACCGGCCAAGGCAAAGTCATCGCCCCAGAAAAGCAGTGAATCCGCTACGCCACTTAAACCCCAATTTTCATCGATGGTGTAAAACCCGCCCCTGGTTCTTTCATCTGTATAAATACAGTCAGAAGAAGTTTCGTTGCCGTCGAAAACAAGGGAGAAGTATGCAGAGTCATCTTGCACGCCACATTCTGTTGCTGGGAACAAGTCCAACAAAAAGATGGAATCAACGTTTACGCTGGCTAGTTCTTTATTAGCATCTAAGAATGAAACCTTAAGCAATTCATTATTGCTCACTTCATCATCTCTTGTGCTATTTAGACGCTTAACTCCGACGCCGTCGATATTACACCGTAAAGGACCGCCTGAGCGACAGTAGTCGGTGTTGGTGCCACCGTCGTAACCTTCAAAAGTCGACAGGTACAGATCGTTATAACTTGAGTTAAACGCTTCTAGCTGAACGTAAAAGGTAATATCACCCTCTGTGAACTCTTTTGTGTATGATTGTTCATTGTTTGCCAAAGACCAATCACTGGTGGTGAAATCGATAAGATAGGCGTTCGCGCTAAACCCGGCACATGCCAGAGTCAGTCCCAATAACGTTTTACTTAATCGCGATTGTGTCATGTTCTTCCTCCTAAAGAATCCATTTACAATGCTCTCTCTATGTTTGTAGTAATTTGGGACTGACCACCTTTGAAGCGGACTCACCCGAAATTGCTATCTTCTGTGTAGCACTTTGCGTGCCACTATGTAACTCTTTGTTTTTGTGAGATTTATGAAAACTACAACTTTCGATCTGTAAAGTTTTTCGACACTCATTAAGCTGGGTGGTTTAAGATGAAGATCGATGGTGTTAATTATTTAGTGAGTTCTCAAACTAATTGATGCAAAGAAGAGTAGTTTGCAGTCTAGGCGATGTAGTTCATATTTATCTAAAGTTACCAAGCGGCAAATTGGCTAAACGTTGTCTAGGCTGACGCGTCGATGATTTTGTTGGCTGAGGAAAACTGCATCAAACAGTTATTTTTGTTGGTGTGTGGCGGTATAGTAGGGCGTTAAACGGGAATTGGGGTAATTGCGGTAATTATGGAACTGGATCTCGGGCTTTTTGTTGCCTTGGTACTACTTACACTCGCACCGGGTGCAGATACAGCGTTGGTTTTGAAGCAGGCGTTTCGTCACGGTTTACGGGCTGCTTTGTACGTGAGCCTTGGCATTTGTAGTGGCTTGTTTATACATGCTCTGCTTGTTGGTATAGGTGTTAGTGCACTTATCATGAAATCTGATATTGCTTTTTTGGTTTTAAAAATAGCGGGTGCGAGCTATTTAGTGTATTTAGGCGCTAAGAGCATTTACGCCGCTGTAAAGTATTCTGACAACTCTGAGAATGTGTCTGACAATACTGTGCCTCACTCTTATAATCCGAGTCGAGCGATTGGGGAAGGCTTTTTGTCCAACGTGCTTAACCCAAAAACGTTGGCGTTTTATCTGGCTTTCTTGCCTCAGTTTATTGATGCACAAGGCCCGGTATTGGCACAAGCAATGTCAATTGCAGCGCTGCACTTTGTTATTGCGTTTACTTGGCAAGGTTTTATCGCTTGGATAAGTGTTAAAAGTGCTTCTGCATCACCCATTAGTTCTGTTGGGCGTTGGATCGAGTTCGGCTGCGGTATTTGTTTAGTCTTTATTGGTGCGTCAATTTTTATCCCTTTTGGTAGCGTTTAGGGGTGGGATAACAATTGGAAACGTATTCAGGTTCGTCAATTCCCTGCAATTGATTTAAGAACCGTGTTACGGCAAATAAAAAGTTTACGAGCAGGTTAGTAAATCTTGGCAGTGTTTGCGGCACCTCAATATTGGCTTTGTCGATGAGCACTAATTGTCGAGTGACTTTTTTACTTAAACTTCGGCATTGATGAAGAAGCGCTGTTGGCCCGACTCCCCTGGGCAAAACGAAGCGTTTGTTGTTGTCTGTTACTTTCGATTTAAAGAAATGATAGTAATGTTTTAACTGCGCAATATCTTGCTCATCGATAGCGCACTTCCCTCTAATCGAGCCATTTAGATCAAAGATTTTCGGTTGTAGCCAACCAAGGGCTTCGTTAACCTGCTGTTGCTCAATTTGCGAAAGAGCCAAGCCAATATAGGTGCACAGTTCATCCGTTAGAATCTCAAAATCACACAAGGGTGAGTCTTCAAAAATGTAGGGATAACACATTTCATCAATGTCTTTGGTGAACGTTAGTGTCATTTGAAACTCCTAAAATTTGTGTGAAAAGAAAAACTTAATTGACAGCTTGAGTTTTACTGATGGACAATGCCCAAACTTCGGAATGCAGTGAAACTCTGCAGCGGACGCGCCACTGTAAAGGATACATCCTGAGCCAGACACGAAGCCCTAAAATTGTACGCGACTTACAAGGACCAGTATGCACTCTATATTCTCATATTTAACGTCGGCAACACGCAATATTATATTGATTTTGTTAACGTTAGTATTTTCTTCTAGCACTTTTGCTGATGAAGCTTTATACCCATTGACGGTAAACGATGATCTTGGCAATACACTGATAATCGATGCGCCGCCAACAAAAATCAGCTCTAAAATGTTGTTTACGGATGAGTTGCTTATTGAACTTGTTGAGACTGAACGATTGTCTAGCTTGACTCAGTTGTCTAGCGATCCAACGTTTTCCAATATAGCTGACACACTGCCTAGCGGCGTAAGTTTATTGGATATGAATGTTGAGCAAGTGATTGCTAATCAGCCTGATTTGGTTTTTGCTGCAAATTGGACCGATGCAGGAAAAGTAAAGCAACTCCGTGATGCTGGCATTTCAGTTTATCTAATTCAAACGCCGTTTACCCTGCAAGACATTCAGCAAAAAATACTCACTGTTGGTCAGATTGTGGGGGCCTCGAGTAAAGCGAGGGCGTTGGTCGACAGAATGAATAACAAATTACGTGACAACCTAATTGTTCCAGAAAAGCGTGTGACAGCCATTGACTACAACTCTTGGGGAGCTTCGAGTACTAAGAACTCTACCTGGCATAGCGTATTGACTGAGGCGAAGGTAACGAACTTAGTGGCTGAGTTTGAGGCAGACCAATATGGGCAAGCTAAAATGTCTAAGGAGTTGGTGGTCCAACTAAACCCGCAAATGATGTTTATTCCAGGTTGGATCTATGGTGATGCTGAAGCGGCAGAAAAGTTTGAGAACCAAGTTCGCAATGATCCTGCGTTTTCCTATGTAGAAGCAGTGAAAAGAAATAAAGTCGTTGCAGTGCCAGAGCGCCTTCGTGGCACGTACAGTCACTATATTGTAGATACCATTCTCTATATTAATCATGCCGCTTATGGATCGGCTCATAATGATAAATGAATACCGATAGCACCCCTATGACGGCAGCCGTTCTAAAAGATCGTATTGTTCCTTTATGCCTCGGAGTTTCGGCAGTGGCATTTGTCACTGCTTGCTTGTGCCTAGGGACCATTTGGATTTCACCATCGCAGATATTGGGCGCGTTCTGGACTTCCATAACTCTTGGAGGCGACGAAAGCAGAGAACTCTATCCATTGGTTCACAGTATTGTATTGCATATAAGATTGCCGAGAGTACTTGCCGCAATTTTGGCGGGTGGAGCGCTTGCCGTTGCTGGGGCGATGTCGCAAGGGCTGTTTAGAAATGAGTTAGCCAGCCCAGACATACTGGGTGTTTCTGCTGGAAGCAGTTTTGCCGCGGTTGTGAGTATCTTAACCGGTCTGTCGTTAGTGCATCCGTTGATGACACCCATTTTTGCTATGGGTGGGGCATTGTCTGTTAGCGTGCTGATTTACACCATCGCACGCTCAGTGGGACAAAATGGCTCTTTGTATTTGATATTGTGTGGGTTGGCATTGAGCAGTTTGCTGGGTGGCCTCACAATGGGGCTGCTGTTATTCGCAAAAGAGTATCAGCTGAGTCAGTTTGTATTTTGGACAATGGGCGGCCTCGATGGCCGCGTATGGGAGCAAGTTTTGTGGCCAGCGTTACCACTTCTATTGTTGGTAGCCTTATCAATTAGGCAAGCTAAAGCGCTCGATGTCTTGGGCTTAGGGGATTTGGCCGCCCATGGTGTGGGACTAAATGTCCAGCATTCCAAAGCACGGATATTGCTGTTGGTTACGTTGCTGACAGCATTGTCTATCTCAATAGCAGGCCCAATAGCGTTTATTGGGCTGATGATACCCCATATTTTGCGCTTGATTATTGGCCCTTCTCATCGCCGACTTATCATTTATTCCTTTATAATTGGCGCGCTGTTTTTGCTCTTTGCAGACTTAGTTGGGCGATGGGCGATTGCACCTTACGAAATCAAAGCGGGCATCATCGCTTCTGTGCTGGGTAGTAGCTATTTATTGTACTTAATCGTAAGAATACAGCGCAAAGGTGTTAGCTTATGAGTGTTTTGTCCATTGAAGAGCTAACAGTAAGCCCAGGCCTATTGAGACAGACTCGAGCAAACGTGCTATCAAAAATCTCATTCAGTGTTCAAAAAGGTGAAATTGTCGGCGTGGTTGGTCCCAATGGTGCGGGTAAAACCACGCTATTGAATTCGATAGCGGGGATTCAAGCGATTCACTCGGGTCGAATTCAGATTTGTGGAGAAAAAGTCGGCAGCTTAAGTGCCTTAGAACGAGCGAAACGCATCAGTTACTTACCACAGCACTGTGATGTGCCATTTCCATATAAAGTGAAAGATGTGTTGAAGTTGGCGTTTTATGGCGATCATTCTTTATCTGAAGACCAACAGCAACAAAAAGTGAATTACGCATTGGAGACGCTCGAGATCGATGGATTGTTAAATCGAAATATTAACGAGTTATCTGGTGGTGAGCAGCAACTGGTTCATTTGGCTCGTACCATCGCGCAAAATTGTACAATAATGTTACTAGATGAACCCACTTCGAGTCTGGACCTAAGCCATGAGAGTCGCCTATTCACCTTGCTTAAGCAACTAAAAAAGCGCGATTACTCAACGCTTTTGGCGATCCATGATCTAAACACAGCAGCGAGGTTGTGTGATAAGATAGCGTTGATTTCAAAAGGTAAACTTTGCGGATTTGGTTCACCTAGTTCGGTGTTTACAGTCGAAAACTTGCGACGCATTTACGGCAATCGGGTAGACGTTCAGATTGATTCGTTAGGGCTGTTACGTATTGAGGCCCAAATCCGTTAATTCCGTCATTCATTAGAGGATGCAGTATGACCAGACTCATTGCTATCGCTGTGTTAGTTTCACTCGTGGTTCTCTTGATCCGTTACCGCACCAACGAAAAAGTGCAAAAAGGTGTTGTGCTGTCGGTGGTTGGGGTAGGCTTTTTTTACGTGATTTCTGTTTTTATAATGGAGCTTTTAAGGTAGTGCATGAATAAATACGATGACAGCTCAGAAGAAGTGGTTGAGGTAATTGAGCAAAAAGATGCTCGAGCAAGGCTATTCATTGGTGTTGCCGCTATCGCTGGGCTTTTATTAGGTGCATTGTTAGGAACAATCTATGCTCAGAACAAGTGGCAAGCAGTAATTCATCACTATCAGGAACAATCCGCCCACCTTAACGATGAGTATCAGTTGCTTATCGAATCAGTAAAAACGGAGAAACAAGAAGCTCAGCGTTCGCTCGACGCGTACAAATTGCAAGTTGCCGAACAGGCTGAAAGAGAGTCTGCTGAACACGTTAGTGAATTGTCTAAACAATCACTGCAATTAGAACAGGTGAATGATGGGCTGCAAAGCGACTTGGCGAGTCTTAACCAACAGTTAGTTACTAAACAAGAACAAATAGAAGACATACAGCGCAAGCTTGATTTACAAACAGCACTCTTTGATCGTGCGCGCGAGTTATTTAAAAAAGAAGAGCAACTTAAGCAGTCACTAGAGGAACTTTTGGCCCAGCAGATGAAACTTTCTCCGCAAGCGGAAAAGCTCAATAAAGAGTGTAACTTATATTTGGAAGGCAAGAGCTGGGAAACGCGTTCAGACGTGTGTGAACGACACGATGAAATTAACGCTCAAATGGGACAAAACGAACAGATGATTGCCATTCATCAGTTGGATCTGAAAGAGATTGAAGCTCTTACAGAAGAGCTTGGTTTATAGCTGCGTCGCTGCGAGTATCGTCGTCTAGTCCAAATAAACTTGGGCTTTCACTTGCGACAGTGTCTATTGTGTACATAGTGGCACAAGTGCTCAAAGTGTCGTATCGTAGAATGCAGCAAGTCACTAGACTTTCGGATTCGCTAAAAAAGCAAACAAGGATAGTGTTTGGATACTCAATTATTGCTTTCTTCCACGGAAATTAAACCTGCAACTCGCAAACACTTATTGCAGTTACGCGATATGATGAGAGCGTTACACGAAGAGCATCATCTGCGTGACCCTGATTTGTTCAAAGAACCTGATGAAGTCGAAAAAAGTAAAGACATAGCAACGTATTTGGATGATCCGAATTGCTTGGTTTATGTGGTGGTTGACAAACAACAGTCTAAGCGGACTTGTGTTGCATTTATCAGTGGACATTTTTGTGAGCTTATCTCTACAGTATCAAAACCAATAATGATGGGTAGCGTCGACGAACTGTATGTTAAACCTGACTGGCGTCATAAAGGGTTGGGCAGGGCGCTAATGGATCACCTCAATCATGTATTTAAACAATACGGCGCATCTCAGGTGTTTGTTGAAGTGTGGCACTCCAATAAAGATGCAGTAAAAATGTACCAAGAGTATGGTTTTTCTCATCACATTCATTGGTTGCGTAAGGTGTTATGATGGCTCACTTTGCCAAGTTAGTCGTTTCATTAATAGTCTTACTGATGTCGTTCAACACGTATTCGTCGACTCTAGAAGGGGTCCGACCAAATGGTGCAGTTTGTGTAATTAAAATCGACGACAAACTGTTGGTCACCTCAGAAATAATCACTGGAAAACTCTCACTCCCCGGAGGGCGACTAGATTCAGATGAATTTCCGGAGCAAGCGGCACTGAGAGAGCTCTATGAAGAAGCTGGAATCAAAGCAACAGTGACACGATTACTGTTGTTTAGTGATAAATATTCTTTTATTTATGAATGCCTTCCCCAAGAGCCCGTTGTGGCTTTTAATACCTTAAACCGATTTGGCGGTAACATTGTTCCGATTCATGCTGCTGATCATTATGGTGTAGAAACTAAATCAGCAATGTTGCTCCCAATAGATAAATTGGTTGAGAGCGAATATCGTTACCCGAGACGCGTAAAAAGTATCAAAACAGCCTTTCCTTCGCTCGTGAATGCGCCTGCTCTGTATGTTGATGAAGTCATCGAAGAAAGTCGAATCTGGCAACACTGGAGCTTAAAACTTTATTCTACGATCATCAGTGACACGGCTATTTATCCTCTAGTTTTGCCAATAGCTAATTTAATAGAGGTTTTTGTTTCACCGTTAACCTTTTTACTGTTACTGCCTTGGATATACTGGCGTTATGGAAGACCATTCGCACTTGAAGTTATGTTTGTGGTATCCGCCACATCCATTTTTTGCACAATAGTACAATATTTAGTTGCGCAACCATTACCGCTAGCATACGTACCAAGTTGGGGAAGTTCGCACTTTTATGGGTTTAGCTTTCCTAACGCCCAAGTCGCTAGCCTGATTGCCGTTGCCGCATTGTTTAAACACCGAATGCAATGGCAACGAAAAACAGCTTTGCTTATTTTACTTACAGTGCTATCCGGGTCTGAATTACTACTAGGTAAATCATTTTTGGTGGATATCTTAGTGGGTGCGATGATTGGTTACGGGTTCGGGTCAGTGTTTGTTTCTCTAGAAGAGCGCAAAGGTCTCAATTTGCAGCGCTATATATCATCATGGCAATCATGGCTGGCGATGTTGATAATATGTGCTGGTGGATTATGGCTCTGGCAAGTACCGGTATTAGTCGATAGCTTTGTTATGGTGACGACAATGGCATTGTTGGTTCGTATTAGGCTGGTTGCCGATGATGTAAGTGGCTTGTCATTAAGTGAAGTTATAAAAATGTCGACGGCACTTGCCTTGGTATTTGTGTGTTTACACATACTAAAAGCGACCATTGCGAGTGAAAGCCTATTTTCGTTAATCTATGACTCGCTGTTTTATCCTAGTCTTTTTGTTGTACTGGTAGCAATGCTTCCAAAACGACCTCGACTTACTGAACAAAAGAATAATTATGAGTAAACAAACTACCAAATCCACCGCGGTGGTCGTATTTAGTGGAGGACAAGATTCAACTACTTGTCTTATTCAAGCTTTAAAACGCTATGACAGCGTGCATGCGATTACTTTCGATTACGGGCAACGACACAGACTTGAAATAGACGCCGCGCAACAACTTGCCAAACAGTTGCGTGTTACCGCTCACAAAGTTATGGATGTTACGCTTCTTAACGAACTCGCGGTAAGCGCACTGACTCGTGACGACATTGAGGTGTCAAATGAGGTTGATAGTAGCGGGTTACCCAATACCTTTGTGCCAGGACGGAACATTCTTTTCTTAACGCTTGCGGGTATTTACGCGTATCAGGTTGGAGCATCGACTGTGATCACGGGTGTTTGCGAGACTGACTTTTCAGGGTATCCGGACTGCCGAAATGATTTTGTGCAAGCGATGCAAAGTGCTTTAGAAAAAGGTATGGATAGGCCACTTACGCTTGAAACTCCGCTCATGTGGTTAGACAAAGCACAGACTTGGGCATTAGCTGATGAGCTTGGCGCGTTAGAATTAATACGAGACAAAACCCTAACTTGCTATAATGGTGTAATTGGATCTGGGTGTGGAGAATGCCCCGCCTGCCAGTTGAGGCAAAATGGCTTACAGCAATATTTAAACGGTCAATCGAATTAAAAAACAAAGCACGCTATATAGCGTGCTTTGCTAAATTAATAAGCTTGGATTGGCTTTTTACTTTTCGCGAGTAGTGAAAATATGCCACTCTTTAACTACGTCACCTTTAAAGCCTATAACAGTCGCTACGACTTTTCTGTCGAGTGCTTGGTCAACTTCACCATCATGCTCGGCTTGAGAATCACCGAAGCCAACGATGGTTAGCCGCTTGGCATCGACACCTTTCGCAATCATCATCTTTTGAACCGCTTTTGCCCTTTCTTGCGATAGCCACATGTTATGTTCATGATTGCCGGGTTTACTTGCAAAGCCTTGTAGTTCTATTTCGGTTTCAGGGTACTCAGCTAAGAACGTCACCATTTCATTAATTTGTGAAACGAATATTGCTGGTACGTCAGTTGAGTCATTTTCAAACAATACTTTAAGCAGCTTTTTTTCATCAATTTGATAAAAAGATTCACAACCATCGTTGCTAATCGTTGCGCCACCCGGTGTTGTGGTGCAGGTATCTCGTTCATTTATTACGCCGTCGTTATCTTCGTCTCGAAGATCCGCTCTTTGTTCTGCAATAGGGTACTCGGTATCAACGTCTGAAGAAATGCACCCGACTAATAATAGTGGGATTAAGCAGACGACTAAATAGGATTTCATTGGACTAATTTACCTCGTTGTTCCACGCTTCTGGTGTATCGACTAGTAGTGAAGGTAATAAAACACCTGATGCGTTTAGTACTCTAAATTTTGCGTAAAGCTCTGAATATTGTGCTGTAACATATTCTTTTCGAGCTTCGAATAATTCGTTTTCTGTATTGAGAAGATCAAGCAGCGTTCGTTTACCTATCTTGTATTGTTTTTCATACGCAATTACGGTATTTGACGCGGCATCGACATGGTCAATCAAAAACTCTCGCTGCTGCAAGGTAAGATCAAGCGCATTCCACGACAGACGTAACCCTTCTTCTACCTGGCGATACGCACGATCGCGAAAATCTTTAGATTTGCTCAATTGATAGGCGGTACGTTCGATGTTGTCACTGTCGCTGCCACCGTTATACAGGTTATATCGCATGCGTAGCATTGCAGAGGTTTCATTGACGTCGCCTTCAACGCCACCGGCGTCTTGTTCCCAAGAGTGCGCAGCTTCTATGGTAAAGGTTGGCAGGTTAACACTTTGAGATTGCTTATATTGATATTGCGCAGCGTCTACATCGGCTTGAGCGATTTTCAGAACAGGGTGGTTCTTTTTTGCGTCTTCGAACGCGAGTTCAACAGATAACGGTAGCTGATTTTCATCTACATGGGGTTTAACCAGACCAATTGGCGTGGAACCTACGATGCGTTGATACGACACATGACTGTCATACAAATTATTTTGAGCTGCTAATAGATTGCTGTGCGCTTTAGCAAGACGAGCCTCAACTTGTGAAAGGTCCGCTGTCGAACCAATACCAGACTCTGTTCTTTTTAAAATGTCCGAATAGATCTTGCGGTGCACTTTAAGGTTGCTTTCGGAGAGAAGCAGGACCTCTTCAGCACGTAATGCATCCAAATAAAGCTTACTGACTTCCAGCGCGATGTTTTCGGCATCTGCGAACAATTGATAACGCATCGAATTAGCTTCTGCTGCCGTTCTGTCGATATCATTAATGGTACCTGAACCGTCCCACAGCAACTGTGTTAGCCTGATAGCCGCATCTTTACGTGTTAAATCCGAATCACCACTTTGGTCGGCGCGAATTCGCTCGTAACCAATACCCGCTTCAAGGTCCACCGAAGGTAAATAAGCGCCTCGGCTTGAGTCGTAACTTTTAACGAATGACATATATTCGTTATAAGAACTACGAACTTGTGGGTTTGTTGCCAATGTCGCAGAGATCGCTTGTTCCAGTGATTCAGCCAATACTGGCTGCGCCACCAATACACTCAGCGCTATTGTACAAATGGAAATCCTTTTCAAAACAGGTACCTCAGAACTTACCGCTATCAGATAAAATTTTACAGTATGGTGTCATCATTTAAGTAAATACACTAGAGTGTTTTTCACTAAATAGTACTAAAACACCATTATGTCTCAATTATAATACTTGTAGTATGACGTACGCCAAAAATGTGGAGTTGGCAACATTTTAATGTTAGGTTTACGCTGAGCGAAAACTTAATTTTCTCAATTCAATTACACATGTAACAACTTTGAGACTAAACACTGCAAGTGGATGTAAATCATGGAAGAACAAGCGATTAATCTTGACGTTTTTCGAGCGGGAAACAAGATAATTATCGATGTAAATGGTAACTCTAGAGTGGTACCGACAGAGTATGAACTGCAACCTGGAGAGGTGGTTGTTCAAGTTGGTGATTCGCCAATGTCTGTAGATGAACTTACCTTAGAAAACCTAAGTGTTAGTTTCTTGAAGCTAGAAAATGATGAGGTAGCTCAAGAGGTTAAGCTTGACGATGATATTGCCGCCATTTTCGAAGCTTTAGAGGAAGGCCAAGATCCGACACTTTTAGGTGAAGAGTTTGAAACCGCTGCAGGCGAGTCGACAACGGGCTCATCATTGTCTACGTCTGGAACGATTACTCGTGATAATGCCGAAGTTATAGCTGCAACAGTGTTTAACACAGATGGATTAACGCCTGCTCAGCAAAAAGAAGTTCTTAGTGTATTTGAGTATATTGTAACCAACGAATCTACGGCAGACCCTTTGCCACAGGTTACAATTTCTATAGATCTTAACGATCCCTCAGAAGTTAGAGTATTTGGTCAGTCTGAAAATGCTGAGACGATTACGGTTGTCATTGGTGGGGAAGAACATCTTGTAACGCCAAATCCAGACGGCAGTTGGGAGCTATTGTTACCACCACTCGACCTTGCCGACGGTGAGTATGTTGCAGAAGCAACAGCAGAGTCACCAACCGGGAAAGAGGCGACTGCAGATACACCCTTTATCCTAGATATGGATAAACCACTTGTTAGTATCGATCCTCCTTCTGACACTTCCGATACTACGCCGACCTTTACTGGTGGCTCAGAAAACACTGACGGCCCGCTCACCGTTATTATTAACGACAAAGAATACGAAGTGGTTCCCGACGACAATGGTGATTGGGAGCTTACGTTACCACCAGAAGACGCTTTGGAAGACGGTGATTATGACATACTGGTTGTTGGTAAAGATAACCAGGGTAACACTGCAGAAGACGAATCCGATTTAGCAATAGACACCACTGCACCAAGCGCACCAGTCGTTACTATTGTTGAAGACCTGAATAATGACGGGCAAATCCCAGCTGATGAGATTGATGGCCAGATTAATGTCATCGTTGATATCAGTGGTACAGGCGCCACTGTTGGTGACACTGTAACAATAAATGGAACTGATTATGAGGTCACTCAAGATGTGCTAGATCGCGGCACTATAGAACTTGAGATTGCGGTTCCTCAAAGAGGCGAAACTGTCACAGTTGAAGCCGTTATAAAAGACAAAGTTGGCAACGTATCTGAGCCTGGCCAAGATAGCGCAGAGTTAGTAAATACTGGGCCCGTGGCTGAAGACGATATTGTTACTACGGATGAAGACACAGCCGTAACTATCGATGTATTAGCAAACGATACTGACATTGATAACGATGACATTACAATTGTTGATGCCACTGTACCAGCGTCTCAGGGCACGATCGAGATCGTCAATAATCAACTTATTTTTACACCAGCACCCGACTTTAATGGTGATGCATCAATAAGTTACACAATTTCAGATGGACAAGGTGGAACAGATACAGCGCAAGTCGTCGTTGAGGTTGCACCCGTTGACGATGCGCCGATAATTTCTGATGATTTAGGCTCCACGATTGAAGGTGACGTCACGCCGGTCACTGGCGAGCTCACGGCAACAGACGTTGATAATCCAGACTTACTTTTTGTAGCAAATGCCATCAATGACGCATACGGCGATTTTACCGTAGACTCAAATGGGCAGTGGTCATTTGTATTATCTGACAATTCAACCGTCAATGCGCTTGCCGAGGGAGAGGTTGTAGAGCGCGAGTTTGAAGTAACTCTAACTGATGGCTCGGTTACTACAGTCACTATTACCATTACAGGTACAGATGATGCTCCAGTGATTTCAACAGGAGAGGGTGCTGTTACCGAAGGGGATTCGATTCCTGTAGTTGGAACATTAATAGGTACCGATGCAGACAACCCAGATCTATCCTTTGTTGAAAGTACCGTTGCAGATAGTTACGGCGACTTCACTGTGGACGCTGACGGAAACTGGACGTTTACGTTGGCAAACAGTGCGACCGTTGCAGCATTGACGGAAGGTGAAACCACCGTAAGAGATTTTGTTGTAACTTTATCGGACGGAAGCTCGACTACTGTAACCATCACCATCACTGGTACAGATGATCTACCTGTTGTTTCAATAGGAACAGGAGCTACAACTGAAGGGGACTCAACGCCAGTTGTAGGAACTCTCACCGCTACTGATGCCGACAATACAGATTTGGCGTTCGAAGCAGACTCTGTCACTGATCTTTACGGAGAATTCAACGTTGATGTAGATGGTAATTGGACATTTACTTTGGCAGACAATGATACGGTCAATGCGCTAGCAGAAGGTCAAGCCGTCGACAGAGTATTTACTGTAAATCTTTCTGATGGAAGTACTACTACAGTCACTATTTCTATAACTGGTACTGATGATGCACCGGTTATTTCTGCTGATATTGATGCAGTTAGCGAGGGGGATGTGATCCCTGTTTCAGGCACGTTAACCGCGATTGACGCAGACAATCCAGATTTAGAGTTCGTACCAGATACCATTACTGATACATATGGTGAGTTTGTCGTCGATGTTAATGGTAATTGGGTATTTACGCTTGCTGATAACGCTACGGTAGATGGGTTAACTTTAGGGCAGCAAGAGATTCGGGAGTTTACTGTAACTTTGTCCGATGGTAGTGAAACTACAGTAACCATAACCATCACTGGTACTAATGATATACCTACGATTTTTGCCGACGATAAGCAGACCAATGAGGATGTCGCGGTTGTCTTGACGTTCGATGCGAGCGATGTGGATGGCACTATAGTGTCGACCACGCCCACTCTAGCGGATGTGACTCAAGGATCGATCAGCACAGACAGCGATGGCAACTTCGTGTTTACACCTGCCGAGAACTTCTACGGCGAGGTCGTAATTAACTGGACCACCGAAGACGACGATGGCGCGACAGCGACCACTACCTCAACCATTACCGTCGGCGATGTGAACGACGGTCCGGCTATTACTGCAGACGATAAGATCACTGACGAAGACGTTGCGGTTGTTCTGACGTTCGATGCAAGTGACGTGGATGGCACGATTGTGTCGACCACGCCGACTCTAGCGGATGCGACTCAAGGCTCGATCAGCACAGACAGTGATGGCAACTTCGTATTCACACCAGCGGAGAACTTCTACGGCGATGTGGTAATTAACTGGACCACCGAAGACGACGATGGCGCGACAGCGACCACCACCTCGACCATTACCGTGGGTGATGTAAACGACGGACCGGTTATTACCGCCAACGATAAGACCACCGACGAAGACGTTGCAGTTGTCCTAACGTTTGATGCGAGCGATGTGGATGGCATCATTGTGTCGACCACGCCAACGCTAGCGGATGCGACTCAAGGCTCTATCAGCACAGACAGTGACGGTAACTTTGTGTTCACGCCGGCGGAAAAC
>NZ_JAFEUM010000010.1 GCF_016900875.1 Vibrio ulleungensis | reverse complement strand
CATCGAGTACTACAACACAAAACGCATCAAGGTGAAACTAAAAGGCCTGACTCCGATGGAATATCGAAATCAGGCCTTACAAGCCGCTTAACAGAAATGTCCAACTTTAAGGGGTCACTTCAAGTGTCAGGCTTTTTTTATGGTTTATTACAGTGAGCGAATTGCTACGGTTTAATGTGGTGAATGTCCAACTCTTCTTGTTTTTCACCCGCTTTTGGATCATTAAACATCGCTTCATCTAAATCGCCTTCAGATTTAGCTACGATTACACTCACCGCGGTATCACCGGTGATATTCACCGCAGTACGGATCATATCAAGCAGTCGGTCTACACCCATAATCAAAGCAATACCTTCTACAGGCAAGCCGACTTGGTTAAGTACCATTGCCAGCATAATCAAACCTACGCCCGGAACACCCGCCGTACCAATAGAAGCTAACGTTGCCGTCAAGATGACCGTCAGGTAATCTCCCATTGTCAAATCGATGCCATAGGCTTGTGCTATAAATGCCGTCGCAACACCCTGCATGATGGCAGTGCCATCCATGTTAATGGTTGCGCCTAAAGGAACAGTAAACGAGGCAACGCGGTTCTTCACACCCATACGGTGTGTAGCGGTTTCCATCGTGACAGGAATGGTTGCGTTGGATGAAGCCGTCGAGAAAGCGAACATCACAGCATCTTCCATTTTTTTCAGGAATTTAAGCGGACTTAAACCGGTAAAAACTCTCAAAAACAGGCTGTACACAACCAATCCATGAATAAGCAGCGTACCGCTTAACACTAAGAAGTAACCGGCAAGATTCCAAATTGCGTCGACACCTAAGCCAACAAACAGCTTGGACATCAAGAAGAACACACCATAAGGTGCAACATTCATCAAAATGGTCACCAACTTCATGATCACTTCGTTGAGGTCTTGGAATACCGCAGCAATACGTTCGCCCGGCTTACCCGCTGCACTGATCGCGACACCAAACAGAATCGCAAATACAATGATCTGTAAGGTATTACCCTCAGCCATTGATTGAATTGGGTTGGTTGGGAACATATCAATGATCACCGTCCCTAATGCTGGCGCATCGGAGGAGGCAAATGTCGTCGCGGCAGTTAAATCCGCGCCCGCACCCGGTTGAAACAGGTTACCCATGAAAATGGCCAATGTGATCGCAATACACGTAGTGACCAAATAAAAGAGAACGGTTTTCCCGCCCAAGCGTCCCAGTGTAGATATATCTTTAAGTGAACTGGTTCCGCAAACTAATGAAACGAAGACTAAAGGCACTACCAGCATTTTAAGGCTGGCGATGAAGATTGCTCCACCAACATTGAACAAACCGTCCACCAAATACTCTTGGACGAACGTGTTCTCTGGAAACAGAGTACGGAGCAATAGCCCGACTAAAATGCCACTGACCATACCGATAATGACGCGAGCGGTTAGTGAATATTTACGTTGTGTACCCATAAAATGAATACCTCCTAACATTTATTTCGTGCTTCAAAATAGCGCCGGACTATATCAGATAGCCATCCTGTAAAGGTTAATATTAGTCAATAAATGTCTAAGTTGTTGTTTAATTTGCCATGAAACAGAATGCATCACCGCACGCAATTTTGTAAACGATTTCACTCTCTCAGCCCTTAACGCAAAAGGCTTTATACTTTGAATCACAGAACTGTGTAATAGAAATTGCAAAAATTACACATGTAGGCTGTAATAGCGTAAGTATTTGTTAATAGGCCTAATTGCAATGGCAACGATTAAAGATGTGGCCCGTGATGCTGGTGTATCTGTCGCCACCGTTTCACGGGTGATTAATAACTCTCCCAAAGCCAGTAAGCAGTCTGTTGCGGCGGTTACTGTGGCCATGAAAAAGCTAGGATATCGTCCTAATGCTAATGCTAGGGCTTTGGTCAATCAGTCTACAAACACCGTGGGTGTATTGGTGAGCGATGTCGCCGACCCATTCTTTGGAGCGATGGTGAAAGCGGTCGATAATGTGGCTCATGAACATGGCAAGCACATCCTTGTTTGTAATGGTTACCACGACGAAGAACAAGAACGAAAAGCCATAGAGCTGTTAATTAACAGTCGCTGTGAATCGTTAGTGATTCACGCTAAAAGCATTAGCGATGAAGAGCTTATCGCTTACGCTGAAGAAGTCCCCGCGTTGGTGATCATCAATAGAAGCATTCCAGGGCTCGAAACGCGCTGCATTGCTCTAGATAACTACCGCGGTGCATATATGGCCACCGAACACTTAATTAAACTGGGTCACAAAAATATCGCTTGTCTCGCGTCGTCTCATGAAATTGAAGACTCCACCCAACGTGTAGAAGGCTACCAGGCCGCTTTAGACGCGCACAACATTAATTTGCCTGCGAGTTTTATTGAATACGGTGAGCCTAATAATGACGGCGGTGAAACGTCGATGACCAACTTATTGGCAAAGTCTTTAAAGATGACCGCTATCGTCTCGTATAACGATTATATGGCTGCAGGTGCGATATCAGTACTGCAAGAAAACAGCCGACAACTGCCCGATGAGATCTCAATAATTGGGTTCGATGATGGACTCATAGCCCGTTACTTACAGCCACGACTAACGACAGTGCGCTACCCAATCGCATTGATGGCCGAAAAAGCCGCTCGCCTATCTATTGCCTTAGCACGAGGCGAAAAAGATCCGAGCGAAGTCCTAATGTTCTCACCAACTCTCGTCAAAAGAGATTCCGTGCAAAAACAAGCCGACTAGCCTGACTTTAATAGAAAAAGTCCAAATTGAAAAAAGCCTCGTTGTGATCTCACCACGAGGCTTTTTTGTCTCTTGCATTAATGTTTATCAGATTTCGTCAAACTGATAAATCGTGCTTTGCATGTACTCTTCTTCGTCACGCAGCACTACATCTGGCTGCGGCCATTCAGGGTGGTTTGGACTGTCCGGCATATATTGAGTTTCTAATGCGACGCCAGCGTAACTGCTGTACTCGCCGCCTTCTCGCTTAGGGTTACCTGCTAAGAAGTTACCGGTGTAGACTTGGATCGCCGGTTTAGTGGTAAACACTTTCATGCTCAAATCACCTTGTGGCGAAATCAGTTCAGCGGCAACCTCACCAGACATGCACTCTCTGTCGAGCAAAAATGAGTGATCGTAGCCGTTGGCGCGCACTTGATGCTCATCCGATTTAAACGAATGGCCAATTGGCTTGAGAGCACGGAAGTCAAAACTGGTGCCCTCAACATCCAACAATTCGCCAAAAGGAATACCGGTATCATCGGACGGTAAAAATTGCGGTGCGTTCACCATCATTTGATGCGTCAAGCAATCATCGGCCTGTCCACCAGATAAATCAAAGTAAGCGTGGTTGGTCAAGTTCACAACCGTTGGCTGCGTCGTTACCGCTCGAAAGTGGATCTGGACTTGATTCAACTCTGTTAACTCATAAGTGAGCAATACCGCGACTTCACCTGGGAAGCCTTGGTCACCATCTTTAGACACAAGGCTAAACTGCACTTTATCATCGGTCTGTTTCTCGATTGTCCAACGGCGACGATGAAAACCATCGCTACCGCCGTGCAAGGTATTACCAGCTGCGTTTGTTGGCAACGAGTAGGTCTCACCATCGATAACCAGTTTGCCATGCTTAATGCGGTTGGCATAACGCCCAACCGTTGATCCAAGGCAGCCACCGTGATCATAATACTCATCGATACTGCCTACGCCCAGTAACAACTCTCTTGATTGCCCTTTCACTGGCATAGTCGTACTTAACCATGTCGCGCCCACATCCATAAACGTGGCGGTCATACCATGAGAGTTTTTGAGCTCAACGACCTTCACTGGGTGACCATCCTTGGCCAACCCAGCTTCGATTCGCTCTTTCAGAGAGCCTTGTGTCATCTTTAGAATTCCTTAACCAGTCCTGCGCCGTCTTTTGCTTGGCAAACGTAAATAGACTCTTTAAGACCTGTTGCAGCTTGGTATTGCGCTTCTACCGCTGCTTTTACATCGTCTACCAAAGCGGGTGGCATTAAGGATACGATGCAGCCACCAAAACCGCCACCGGTCATGCGCACACCACCTTGATCGCCGATCACAGCTTTGACAATTTCTACCAAAGTATCGATTGCCGGCACAGTGATCTCAAAATCGTCACGCATGGAAACATGAGATTGCTCCATGAGCTCGCCCATACGAGACATATCTCGTTCGGCTAGCGCCTTAGCCGCTTCAACGGTACGCTCGTTTTCTGTGATCACGTGACGCGCACGTTTAGCCGTTGCCTCTGACATAAGAGAAAGCTTACTGTCGAACAAAGCCATGTCGGCATCGCGCAGTGCTTTTACACCCATGATGCTAGCTGCTTCTTCACACTGTTCACGACGAGTGTTGTATTCACTGTCGACCAGACCACGCTTTTTGTTGGAGTTGATGATCACTACGGCTAGATCTTCAGGCATAGACACCAATTGGGTCTCTAATGAACGACAGTCGAGCAACATTGCGTGATTTTCTTTGCCCACTGCTGAAATCATTTGATCCATGATCCCACAGTTACAGCCTACAAATTCATTTTCAGCCTGCTGACCATTTAACGCGATTTCAGACTGTGAAATGTCGAGGTTAAATAGCTCTTTAAACGTTTGACCAATAACCACTTCCAACGCCGCGCTTGAGCTCAGTCCTGCGCCCTGAGGAACGTTACCGCTCACACTGATATCGGCACCACCCAAGGTGTAGCCGCGTTTCATCAGATACTTCACGACGCCACGAATGTAGTTTGCCCACATTTTGTCTTCGATGAATTCGATCTCTTGCTCAATATCAAACTCATCAGTGGCGTTATCGTAATCCACTGAAATCAAGCGGATGATGCTGTCATCACGTTTTGCCGCAGCCACAACCGTGTTGTAGTTGATTGCACAAGGTAAAACAAATCCGTCGTTATAATCGGTGTGTTCACCAATAAGATTCACACGGCCTGGTGCTTGGATAATATGCGTTGGCGCGTAGTTAAGTACCTGCTCAAAGGAGCCAGTCACTGCGTCTATTAATTCTTTCATCTGTAATGACCTTCAATTATTTTTGTTCTTTGTAATGTACATCGCTTAACGCGCGCAGACGTTCAGCCGCTTGCTCTGCCGTTAAATCGCGTTGCGATTCAGCCAGCATTTCGTAGCCCACCATGAATTTTCTCACACTTGCACTACGAAGTAGTGGTGGGTAGAAAAGTGCATGCAGTTGCCAATGATCGATATCGGTTCCTTCCTCAAAGAATGGCGCATAGTGCCACCCCATCGAGTACGGGAACGAGCATTGGAACAAGTTGTCATAGCGACTGGTTAGTTTTTTAATAGCCAATGCTAGATCGTCACGTTGCTCATCGCTTAGCTCGCTCATACGGCGAATGTGCGTTTTTGGCAGTAGCATGGTTTCAAATGGCCAAGCTGCCCAATAAGGGACAACCGCAATCCAGTGTTCGGTTTCGACTACTGTGCGAGAGCCATCTTTACGCTCAGCATCTACATAGTCGACCAGCAAGTTACTGCCCTGCTGCTGATGGTATTCTTTAAGCAGCTTTTCTTTGCGTTCAATTTCGTTAGGCAAAAAGCTGTTTGCCCAAATTTGACCGTGTGGGTGCGGTTGAGAACACCCCATCGTCTCGCCTTTGTTCTCAAAAGCCTGAACCCATAGGTACTCTTTTCCTAGTTCTTCAATCTGCTCGTTCCACGTATCGATAACGCCACGAATTTTTTGAACCGGGAGCTCGGGTAGCGTTTTGCTGTGGTCTGGTGAAAAACAGATCACGCGGCTCAATCCACGCACACCTTGAGTCTTAAATAGCGGGTTGTCCAATTGAGGGGCATCAGGTGAGTCTGGCATCAGCGCCGCAAAGTCATTACCAAATACGTAAGTGCCTTCATAATCAGGGTTTTTATCGCCTGAGATGCGCGTATTGGTTGGACACAAAAAGCATGACTCTTCGTATTGCGGCAGCTCTGCTGTAGATGGCTTCTCGTCTTGGCCGCTCCATGGACGCTTTGCGCGATGCGGAGATACCAATATCCACTGACCCGTTAGCGGGTTAAAACGACGATGTGGATGGTCGACAGGGTTAAATTCAATATTAGACATGTTGTTGCTCATAAAAGTTAATTAGTCGGTGTAACCCTGAGGGTTGTTTGATTGCCACTTCCAAGTATCTGCAGCCATAGCTTCGACGGTGCGCGTTGCTTTCCAGTTAAGGTCGGCTTCTGCTTTGTCTGTACTGGCATAACACTGCGCGATATCGCCTGGGCGGCGTGGGCTGATTTGATACGGTATTGGATTGCCACACGCTTTTGCGAATGCGTTAACCATCTCAAGAACACTCGACCCTTTGCCTGTGCCAAGGTTGTATATATGCAGCCCCGATTTTGCACCTACGGCTTTTAACGCAGCCACGTGACCGTCGGCCAGATCCATCACATGGATATAGTCTCGTACACCAGTACCATCAGGCGTTGGGTAGTCGTCACCAAATACCGACAAGCACTCACGACGACCTACCGCAACTTGCGCGATAAATGGCATCAGATTGTTAGGGATACCTTGGGGATCTTCTCCCATAGTCCCTGACGGGTGCGCGCCTACTGGGTTGAAGTAACGCAATAACGTAATACTCCAATCTGGTGCCGCTTGATAGAAGTCGGATAAGCACTGCTCCACCATGTACTTGCTTCGACCATACGGATTAGTGGTTGCCCCTGTTGGAGATGTCTCGGTGATCGGCACCTCTTCTGGATCGCCATACACAGTAGCTGAAGAGCTGAATACGATGCTCTTCACACCGGCTTTGCGCATGCTGCGAGCAAGCACCAACGAGCCGTTTACGTTGTTATCGTAATATTCCAGTGGCTTCGCAACGGATTCACCTACTGCCTTTAATCCAGCAAAATGAATCACAGATGAGATGTCGTGCTCAGCAAATACAGAGTCTAAAAATGCTTCGTCACGGATATCGCCTTGGTAAAAGGGTAAACGTTTACCCGTCAACGCTTCAATACGGTCGATAACCTGCTCTTTGCTGTTGCACAAGTTATCAATAATCACCGGCTCCATACCGGCTTCTAAAAGCTGTATGCAAGTATGACTGCCAATGTAGCCAACCCCGCCTGTCACTAACACTTTCATGTGAATATCCTACTTACCTTAAAAATAATAGTCGTTCTATTACGATATAGTGTAGCAAGCTTTTTGATCCTGTCTGTGATCCACCGCAAGAAGTGTAAACGTTTACACTAAAAACTGTTTTTTGCCCAAAAATGAAAAAAGGATTGGGATGGTTAAAGAATAACCCCTATAATTGTGTGCTCTATTCTCTCCTTACTTTTTGGCACCTAACCTAATGTCTAGCCTAGATAAAAAGATGAATATCGTCGCGCTCACTTGGCCGATTTTCATCGAAATGCTGCTGCGCAATACACTCAATATGACCGATGTATTCATGCTCAGTGGTTACTCTGACCTTGCAGTATCGGCTGTAGGCGTGATCACACCTATCACATTTTTCATCATTATTATTTCGATGATGGTCAGTACGGGTACAGGTATTCTGATTGCTCAAAACAATGGTGCAAATCAGCCAGAAAAATCCAAACAAGTTGCAGCAGCAAGTATTGGTTTAGGTGTACTGGTCTCCCTATTGATGGGACTACTCTTCTTTACCCAAACCGACAACATTGTCTCTTTTTTCGGCTTGGATCCGCAGGTTCACACTTATGCGTATCAATACCTGATCATCAGTGGTTCGCTAAGCGGCTTTGTCACTATGAGCGTCGTGTTCTCGACGGTACTGCGTAGTTATGGCAATACTCGCTCTCCGATGGTGGTCAACTTAATTTTCGGGGCCATTAATGTTATCGGTAACTACATGGTTTTATTCGAACCTTTCGGAATCCCTGTCTATGGTGTGACCGGTGTTGCTTGGGTGACCGTTACCACTCAGTTACTCGGCGCAATATGTCTTTGGGTGCTACTGAAAAAACGAAATCTAGCACCGACGTTGTCTGAAGTACTTTCTGCACCAAAAACAACATTTAAATCAATCTTACGCATTGGTGTGATGAACGCAGGCGAAGTGCTGTTTTACAACTTAGCTCAAATGGTGATTGTTTACTTTGTCGTGCAGATGGGAACCGCCTCACTCACCGCTTATACCTATGCACAGAATATTGCTCGAATTGGCTTCACTTTTTCGGTCGCGCTGGGGCAAGCTAGCCAAATTCAAACCAGCTATTTTGTCGGTAAAGGTTGGATAGAAGAGATCACCAATCGTGTGAAACGCTACTTTGTGGTGGGTTTCTTTGTGTCAGTAGCGATTTCGGGCACATTCTATCTACTGCACAACCCCATATTGTCGATATTTACCCAAGACCCTGAAGTCATCGCCATTGCGGCCAGTCTGATGCTTGCTTCGATTTTATTAGAAGGCGGTCGAGTCTTTAATCTGATCTTTATCTCTTCTCTCAAAGGCGCTGGTGATGTGAAGTTTCCTGTGCAAATCGGTATTGTGAGCATGTGGGGATTAGGTGTAGGCCTCACTTACTTATTTGGTATCCATTTTGGATTCGGAGTGATTGGCGCTTGGTACGCCATTGCAGCCGATGAATGGGCTCGCGGTCTTATTATGGCGTTACGTTGGCGCTCAAAAGTGTGGACTCGATTTAAACTCGTGTAATTTTTCTTGTGGGCAAAGGTTTGTCCCTTCAGAATACAGAACGCCATTCCATTAAAGAAACGTTATGCCAACATCTGCAGCCTCACTCGCCGAAACTCAGCAGCGCAACTTGCTTAAGCAAATTGCGCTTATTGGCTTTGTTGGGACACTCTCATACACCTATCTATTTCTGTTTGTATGGAAACTAAAGTGGGTGGCTGCATTTGATTTTGTCTGTCTATTTGCCTATCTCTATTTTTTCTATCTTTCACACACTAGAAAAGTCATTGGCAATGTTCTGCGCTACGGTGCTTTGCAGTTCTTTATTGTGCATATGGCCGGCATCTGTTTTGCGTTTTTAGGCAGGGAAACTGGACTGCAGTTCTACTGGTTGAGCCTCTCGATGGCGGTATTACTCCTTACCCCTTTGGATCGCTCCATCAACAAATACCTCACTGCAGCTCTGGCACTGTTTCTTTTCTATATCTTGGAATTTGGTTTATATGACGTCACACCGCTTTATCAGTTAGAAGAAAGTCAGAATAAATTTCTGTATTTTTCTACACTCACGTCCTCGTGCCTCGGTGTCGTGTTAATAAGCCACCATGTCACCTTAGTGCTAAGACAAAGTCACGCAACCCTGCACCACTACTCAGTCACGGACGAATTAACGGAGCTAGGTAATCGACGTCATTTGTTCGAACACTTCAAGCTCATCGACTTGAGCAATCAAAATGCACAATACGCTGTGTATGTTATGGATATAGATCATTTTAAACAGATCAATGACACCTACGGGCATTCTGCCGGTGATGCTGTACTCAAAAAAGTTGCAGACAGTATCGTGCAATGCTTCCCGACTGACAAGCGTATCTGTCGCATCGGTGGTGAAGAGTTT
Organism: Vibrio ulleungensis; assembly: GCF_016900875.1. Classification (GTDB taxonomy): domain Bacteria; phylum Pseudomonadota; class Gammaproteobacteria; order Enterobacterales; family Vibrionaceae; genus Vibrio; species Vibrio ulleungensis. The sequence continues at coordinate 106,270 of NZ_JAFEUM010000010.1, read as the reverse complement.
TGTGTAATATTGAAAAACAGTGATCGCCAAGAAACACAAAGGTATGCAGAGCTTGTAAGACACTCAATTGAACAACTCTACGTATACTCAAAAAAACAAAAAATACAATGCACCATGAGCATTGGTGTCGCGATGGGTAACCATGAGCTCTCTATGTCAGAGACCATGTCGATGGCGGACAAAGCGCTCTACATTGCAAAACAAACGGGCGGAAATAGAGTGAAGTTCAACGCACAAGCCTAAGCGTCACTGACCTATAAGAAAGACAAAAGCTCCGCAGCGAAACTGCGGAGCTTTTTTTTGAGCCGTTCGGTTACTAGGCTTCGCGAATATAAAGCAGCAATGCGGTTTCTGGGTCTTGCAGAGGCAAGCTCAATCCAACTTGCTTGAGCAGCGCACCAGAAAGTTCAACACTGCCGTTTTCATGCGACTGCATGCTCCAATCTGGATGACGTTTCATTAGGCCAGCGCTTTGCATAGGGAAATCCACCAACTCGACACGATAGATTTTGTTGTTATCTAGCCAATCTAACAAAATAGGCTGTGGCAACATATAGTTTGGCGCTTCAAGTTGCGCGACAACGACTAAACACTCTTGCTCTGACTTCACACCATAGGCGTGTCTCGCCGTATCATCACTGTCTAAATAGAACCCTTTACCGCTATGAAGTAATGGTCTAAAGCGCTTGTGCATCGCAATGTATTTGGCAAATGCTTGCTTCTCTTCGGCACTCTCTTTCACAGGATCAAGCTCCACACCCATATGACCGGTTAACGCAGTGAGACCACGGAAATTCATGTCGTGTGTACGTCGAGTAGTATGACTGTGCTGAGGTCCAACATGTGCTCCCATCACTTCGGGTGGGAAGAAGATACCGATCGATTTTTGGATCGTTTGACGCTCTAACGCGTCGTTACAATCTGATGTCCAGAATCGATGAGTCCGTTTTAAGATCTCGTAGTCAATGCGTCCACCGCCCGATGAGCAGCTTTCGATTTCGACCTCTGGGTTTGCCTCGCGTAACTTATCCAGCAGCGCATATACTGCCTTTGTTTGACCATGAACGGCAGAGCGATCGTTGTGTGTTGCCTGCACCAGCTCTCGGTTCATATCCCATTTGAAGTAGCCAATGTTATAGCTCTTAAGGATGGCGTCTAAGTGATCAAATAAGTAGTCAAAGCAGTCAGCAATTTGCAAATTGAGTACATACTGGAATCGACCTGTCGGTTGCTCATAGTTTGGCGCTTTTAACACCCAATCAGGGTGGGCACGGTAAAGATCTGAGTCTGGGTTGACCATTTCAGGCTCTACCCAAATACCAAATTCCATTCCAAGATCATTGACATGTTTGATCACTGGCTCCAAACCATCAGGGTATTTGGTGGTATCTAATACCCAGTCCCCCAATGCGGCTCTATCGTGGTCACGGCCTTTAAACCAGCCATCGTCAATAATGAATCGTTCAACACCAATTTCGGCTGCTTGAGTGGCCATTTCACAGATGTATTTAGGATCGTGTTCAAAATAAATACCTTCCCAAGTATTTAAGTGAACAGGACGAATTTTGTCTGCATCAATTGGAGAGATCACTTCACGATAAAATTGATGGTTAATCTCTCTCAAACCGTTAATACCAGTTGATGAGTACGCCGTAAACAATGACGGTGTTTGGTACGAATCGTTGGTCGATAGTTCGATTTCACCAGCCGTCAACAGTTCACCCGCTTGAACGAAGCGGCGACCATCGCTTTTCGCTTCACAGCGCCAACTATGATTACCACTCCAGCCTAAATGAAAACTCCACACCTCTCCGGTTTGCTCCGTAAAGTGCGCAGTACCAACAAGACAGCCAGGAAAATACTCATGAGAAGTGCGACCGCGTCTGTTTTCTTGGGTAAAGATGCCGTGCTCGACCGATTGGCGCTGTGGCTGCATTTCTTTAGCCCAGCGTCCACTGTATGATTCGACCTCTTTGGCCTGGTAAGGTAATGGAAACGTCAAAGAAAGACGGTTTAACTGGTAAGGTTCAGTATTACAGTTGGTCAGTTTAATTCGCTTCTCAAGCACACCAGATTGATGCAATTGCAGCTCGATATGAAGCTCAAGTTTGGCGTTCTCATCGAAGCAGTTAATCGACAGCACTTGCTCAATAAATTGGTGCGATTGATAGGTAAAAATCGGGGTGCTATTTTGCCCCAGATGATGCCCTTCTAGGCCGGGAGAGCCAAAGGTACCACGACCAAATTCTGGACATAAGGAAACAGGCACATCATGGTCGATACGAGCCTGAGGAACACCGCGATCGATGCCAATATCAAACCGGGTTAGCTGCTCTTCACCTAGCTGAGGCAGGCTTCGCCCCCAATAGACGATTTCTGGTGCTGGAGACAGCTTGATTAAGAGTGTGTTTTGCTCACTGTTGAGCTGAATATGATTAGAAGAAGAAAAGTACATAGTCATTACTCGATAAACAGAAGAAAGTGATAATGTTGGAAATGAAGCACAACCGCATGCATGGGCGTGCTTTTATAGAGAAAGAAACCCCCACACAAGGCGGGGGTTTGGGAAAGACCTTAAAGGTTTGTAATACACTGTTCGTTTAGGAATAGATGACAGTCGGAAATATCGAAGTTCAGCTCCACTTCGTCCCCACGTTTAATTTCCATGTCACCAGACACATGCACCTTAAAGTTATCGTATCCGCCAACTTGACCAAATAGATAGGTGCTGTTTCCTAAGCGCTCTACCGCATGAGTGGTAAAGTGCAGTGTGTGCTCGCCTTGTTTGTCGACCCACAAGTGCTCTGGACGAATACCTAACGTGATCTTGTCCCCTACTTTGACTTGATCAACATTCGCATCCAGAGTGAATGATTGCTTATCTGGCGTTTGGATAGTGACGCCGCGCTCAGTAACTTCCATCACATCTGAAGGGAGGAAGTTCATTTTCGGTGAACCAATAAACCCAGCCACAAACTCATTTGCTGGACGGTTGTAGAGCTCTAGCGGTGAACCAACTTGCTCGATATTACCTAGACGTAGTACCACAATCTTATCGGCGAGCGTCATAGCTTCCACCTGATCGTGCGTTACGTACACCATGGTATTTTTAAGTTCATTGTGCAGTGATGCGATTTGCAGACGCATATCAACACGCAGCTCAGCATCGAGGTTAGACAGAGGCTCATCGAACAAGAATACTTTCGGGTCGCGGACAATGGCACGGCCAATCGCCACACGTTGACGCTGACCACCAGAAAGCTCTTTTGGCTTACGTTTCATTAACTCGCCAAGTTGAAGCGCGGTTGCTGCGGCTTCCACTTTCTTAAACACTTCAGCTTTATCTACGCCATTCATGCGCAAGCTAAAGCCCATATTTTCTTCCACAGTCATGTGTGGGTACAGTGCGTAGGTTTGGAAAACCATGGCAATGCCACGCTCGGCAGGGTTAACGTGGTTAACAACTTCACCGTCAATTTCCAGAGTACCATCGGTGATCTCTTCTAGACCCGCGATGAGACGGAGCAGTGTCGACTTACCACAGCCTGAAGGACCAACAAACACAACGAACTCGCCGCTTTTGATGTCCAAATCCACACCGTGAATGATCTCTGTTTTACCGTAAGACTTGACCAGATTGGTTAGTTTGATATCTGCCATGTTACTTTCCTTTTGGCCGCCTCGTAAGGTGGCTCACGTTTAATCGTTATTGTTTTTGCTTACTACTTAATAGCTTGATTATAGGCCAGTGTAAACGTTTTACACGCCACTTAATTTGACCTGGTAGCGATATTTTTTATCTCGTAGCAAGAATTCTTCGTGCACACTTCGACTCCAAGAGTCGTCGCCGCCAATCCCCATATGAAACCCATCTACACGCACAATCAATTTAGGTTGCTTAACCAACTCGTTAATGTGCTGCGCTTCAATCAGGTTTTTCTGAGTGTACTGACTCACGCCCAAATGGAAGTGACCGCTAAGCTGCAAACTGCCAATGGTGGCTTGTTTCACATCGCAGCGTAGACCATTTTCTGTTGGGAAAACGTAATTAGTGTGCATCTGCTCAATCGTTTGAGTATGCAAGCCGACATAGGTTGACAAAATGCGGTCTGGATAGTTTTCGTGTGGCCCACGTCCATAGAAAGTCACAGAGTCCGACTCTGCTGGCAACGCCAGTTCCATCCCAACACGTGGCAGTTCAGGTAGCCCTTGTGCTAGCTCAACCGATACGTCAACCAACACCTCACCACTGACATCAACTATATAGCTCCACGTGCTCACAATGCGAACTTGCTTAAACGCCGAGTACGCAAATCGAACAATGATATTTGCAGAGCTACCCGCAGGTACAACTTGCATGTCGACAAGAGAGCGCTCAAGCTTGTCGTAACCCGCTGAGCCCCATATCGCTAACCATGTGTTCGGATCCATATTGTCCGCTTCACTGGTACCAATATCGTTATCTAATGGTGCGCGGTAGAAGTTATCGACCGGCGCATCAATCAACACAGGCTTTTCATTGCGAATCCATGTTGAAATAAGACCCGTTGACTTATCAAACGCCAATTCAAACGACTCGCCACTGAATGTGGTTTGCGTGCTGTTGTCAGCAATGCTGAGCTCACCCGCATTGGCACTCAAGGGCTGTACAACCATTTCGGTCGATGCAGGTAGTGCAAACTGCTGCTGCGCCACTTCAAAACCAGCGTCAGCCCATGGCGTTGCCGACTTAAGTACCACGTGGAGATTCAAGAAATACTCTTTACCCGCTTTGGTTTGCGGCAATTCAGCCAACAATGTTTCGATTTGATAGCCCTGCGCTTCAACGTTTATGTCTAATGAGCCTGACTCAACCGCGACACCTTGCTCTACAATCGCCCAGTTAAGCTGATAATTGCTTGCTTGTGTAAATAAGTACTCACTATGTATTTGCAGACGTAGCGGCGTCGCTTCTAACAGTTTAAATTGGAAGAACTGCTGCGCCTTTTTCGCTTCGAACACACTTGGGTGTGGCGAGCGGTCAGGCCCCATCAGGCCATTGATGCAGAATTGACGGTCGTTAATTACGTCGCCAAAGTCGCCGCCATAGCCCCAGTAATGATTGCCCTGCTCGTCGTATTTTGAAATACCTTGATCAACCCAATCCCAAATAAAGCCACCTTGAAGACGTGGGTAACGTCGAAACGCATCCCAATACTCTTCAAAACTGCCTAGACTGTTCCCCATCGCGTGAGCGTATTCACACATAATAAGTGGACGAGTCTCGTTCGGTTTCGCAATCCAGCCTTTAATGCCAAATAGCACATGCTCAGGCTGGCCTTCTGCTGGGAACGTACTCTCTTTATCAACGCGAGGGTACATTGGGCAGATAATGTCGGTTGCTGCGGTTTCTGCGCCGCCACCTTCGTACTGCACAGGGCGAGATGGATCGCGTAGTTTGGTCCATTGGTACATGGCATGGTGGTTGTTACCGATGCCCGACTCGTTACCCAACGACCAAATTATGATGGATGGGTGGTTTTTATCGCGCTCCACCATGTGCGTCATACGAGCCATGTAGGCAGGTAGCCACGATATGGTGTTTGATAGACGACACATGGGAATTTGGCCGTGTGTCTCTAGGTTTGCCTCATCAACAACATACAATCCGTATTCGTCGCATAACTCATACCATTCTGGATGGTTAGGATAGTGCGCACAACGAACAGCATTAAAATTGTACTGTTTCAGCAGTTTAATGTCTTCTAGCATGTCATCGCGATTGACAGCATGACCCTTGGTTTGGTGATGCTCGTGACGGTTAGCGCCACGAATTAGCAAAGGCTGACCGTTTAGTTTTAGCTGCCCATCTTTGATTTCAACTTGGCGAAAGCCCACGTTGTATGATTCACATTCAATCACCTGGCCAGCGTCATCAAGCAAAGAAACCACGACACGATACAAATTAGGCGTTTCGGCGTTCCATTTCTTTGGTTCAACTACTGGGATGCTCACATGTACTTTATCTTGCCAGTACCCACGCTCATCAACCAGGCGAGTGGCGGTGTTTTGCTTCTGGGATTCGGCGACAACCGTATCACCGTCGTACAAGGTAACCTGCACTTGATGCGTTTCAGACAGTGCGTTGAGCACTACTTCCGTTTTCAGTGTTGCGTCGCGGTAACACGCGTCTAGCTCAGTAGTATTAAACACATCGGCAATATGAACTAGAGGTTTACTCAATAGGCTAACATCACGGAAAATACCGCTTAGCCACCACATATCTTGGTCTTCTAAATAGGAGCCATCCGACCACCGGATCACCATCACCGTCAGTTGGTTATTGCCTTCACGAACATACTCACTTAAGTCAAATTCGCTCGGCAGACGGCTGTCTTGTGCATACCCGACCCATACGCCATTACACCAAAGGTGCATCGCAGAGTTTACGCCATCGAAAATGATGCGTGTTTGCTGCTCACTCCAACTTTCGGCCAAAGTGAACTCCGTACGATACACACCTGTAGGATTCTCAGATGGGACAACCGGAGGCGTATCAGCAAATGGGTACTTCACATTGGTGTAGATGGCTTTATCGTAACCTTCCATCTGCCAATTGCTTGGTACAACAATGTTATCCCAATCAGTGTCTGATAACTCTGGCGTTATTACGTCTTCAGGGACCAACTCTGGCTTATCGAACAGCTTAAATTTCCAATCGCCATTCAGCGATACGTAATTGTCTGACTGTTGTTTTAAAACAGCTTGCTGTGCATCTTTATAGCTGCGAAGCGGAGCATGCGCAGGGTATTGATTGGCGGCAATAACTTGCTCGTTTTCCCAATCTCGCGCGTCAATGATTTGTTGAAATGATTTCATAACGCCCCCTACTTCACGGAACCAGTTAGGCCAGCAACAAATTGCTTCTGCATGGCAAAGAACACGGCCAATGTTGGCACTGTCGCCATTACTGTGGCCACCATGATCACACCGTAATCTGGGAAGTAAGAACTCGACAGTGATGAAAGCACCAAGTTAATGGTTTTTTGCTCTGGCGATTGCAGGGCAATCAATGGCCATAAGAAGTTATTCCAAGCGGTCATAAATACGATGATAAAGGCCGCAGCATAAGTCGATTTCATGACTGGCATATAGATGAAGAAGAAAATTCTCCACTCGCTTACGCCATCAACACGAGCAGCATCCACAAGCTCCCTTGGGAACGCTTTGGTTGACTGGCGGAAGTAGAACACGATGAATGCTGTTGCCACAGTAGGCAAGATTACAGATGCGTGAGTATCTAGAAGACCCGCTTTCGCCATCATAGTAAACAGTGGGATCATCAGTGCTGCGAACGGGATCATCATCGTTAGTAGAAGACCGTTGTAAACAGTATCACGACGCTTACTCTTGTATATTTCAAAGCCATAGCCCGCCATAGAAGAAATAAGCAAAGTACAGATGCTACTGATAATGGCGATTTTGGCGGTGTTATAGAAGATGCGCGCCAGATCCACTTGCTCATTCAATTTAGCGAAGTTTTCGAAAAAGGCACTGCCAAATGTCCATTTACCTATGGTTACGTCCGCACTTAGGTTTGTGGCAGACACCACCATCCAATAGAAAGGAAACAGGGAGACAAAGGCTGCCACGCTTAAGAAAAAGTACATGCCGTACTTGGAGAATTTGTATTTATTCATTTTATTTCCCTTCTCTACTTATCTTTAGCAATTTTGAACTGCAAGATTGCAAGAATAGCGGCGAAGAATACGATGACGTACGACACGGTCGCAGCGTATCCGAAGTTTGGAACAAACTTGAACGACAAGTTGTAGATGTATAGCGATAGCGTCAGCGTTTCGTTTGCCGGCCCACCTTGGGTCATGTTCATCACTTCATCGAATACCTGTAAGGTACCGATAGTGGACATGATTGACGTAAACAGAATCGTTGGCTTTAACAGAGGCACCGTAATAAAGAAGAACTGACGTACTGGGCTCACACCTTCAATTTTTGCGGCTTCATAGATCGACTTATCAATGTTTTGCATCGCTGAGAGATAGAAAATCATGTTGTAGCCAGTCCAGCGCCAGGTGATCGCAATGATGATCATCACTTTGGCCCAAAATGGGTCTGTCATCCAAGGGATCGCAGACTCAATAATGCCTAGCCATAAGAGTGTCGAGTTAATAACACCGTCGAGGGCAAACATACTCTTAAACAGAATCGAGTAGGCAACCAGAGAGGTGACACAGGGCAAAAAGATCGCGAGACGGAAGAAGCCACGGAACTTGAGGTTCGGCTGGTTAAGGCACGATGACAAGATCAGTGACAAAAGAATCATAATAGGCACTTGCACGATCAAGAAGATGAAGGTGTTACTCAGTGCTTTTAGGAAAACTGGATCGTTAAACAGACGCTCGACGTTGCGAAGTCCTACAAACTTCGTCACTACACCTCTACCTGAGTGAAGCGACATCCATAGGGATTCAGCAATGGGGTAAAGCAGAAATAGCGCTATCAAAATGACAGCAGGGAGAACGAAACTCCAACCGTTTATATCATAAAAACGATGGAAGCTTCTCGATTTAGGTGGAGTTTTCTTTTGCATAGAATTACCCACAGTATCAACACGACCGTTCATAAGCATACCAAAAAAAGGAGAAAAACCTCGGCCCGGAGCGGGCCGAGTAAAATAACAGGAAAGACTATTAATTATTATTCAAGGCTGTATTTCAGCTCTTGGTGAACAACGTTAAGTAGAGGCTCTACTTCTGCACCGTTCATGATTGCTGGAAGTTGTGCTGCAAGCGCTGCATCCACTTCATAAGTGTATAGACCGTAGTTTACAGATGGGATATCTGCAGCCCACTTAGAGAAGTCAGCAAACACTTTTTGACCACCGAAAAACTCTTGCTCAGCTGCATAGCCAGGTGATTTAGCAGACTCAACGTAAGAACCTACCGCACCGCGCTCTTGAAGAATTTCGTCGTAGAAACCAGCGTTATCAGTGTATGTCTCTTTTAGGAACGAGATAGCTTCATCTTTATTTTTCGACGAGCTCAGAACGTACCAGCTAGAACCACCAAGGTTAGACGCGTTGCGAGAACCTTCGATGTTTAGACGAGGTGTAGGAGCAACTGCCCACTTGCCAGCTTGATCTGGAGCAGCTTTAACAGAACCTGTGATCCAAACACCGGTCGTGATAGTTGCAGCGCGGCCACTGTTGATAGCGCCTACCCACTCACCCCAACCAGAGTTTGGACGAGTAATACCTGACGTAAATAGCTCTGCGTAAGTCTCTAGAGACTCTGCAAGTGCTTTGTTGCCTTGGATGTTCAAAGAACCGTCTTCGTTAAAGTACCAAGAACCAGCAGATTGAAGCATTACACGAACAAGACCCATGTCTGATGGATCGTAAACTGCGAATGAAACGCCTGTTTTCTCTTTAACAACTTTACCGATTTCGATGAAACGGTCCCAAGTGATGTTTTCTAGGTCAGCCGCAGAGAAGCCTGCTTCTGCTAGGATGTCTGTACGGTAGTAAAAACCAGTAGCACCAGTGTCGAATGGTACGCTGTACACTTCTCCGCCAACCGTAGCAGTATCAACTTTGTACGGTGCGAATTGAGAGTGATCAACTTTGCCAGTCAATGGCTCGAACGCTCCTGGGTAAGAAAGAAGATATTTCTGGGCATTGTAATCTTCAATAAGTACAATGTCCGGTAATTCAGAGGTTTGGCCTGACGCCAGCATAATATGCAGTTTCTGCTCGATGTCTGCTTTTGCAGACTCAATCACTTGGATGTCAGTACCAGAATGGTTTGCTTCAAACTGTTCAGCCGCTTTTTCCATGATAGCTACGTTAAAGTTTGGATCCCATGCCCATACCTTAACATCACCAGCGAACGCAGTATTTCCTAGGCAAGCTAGTGTAACCGCAGAAGCAACTAATCCTTTTACCATTTGTTTCTTCATATTTATTATCTCTTTTTTTGTTGGGGTAAGTTCGTCTCTCGTGGAAACGTTTACACGGCAAAATTTAGCAGTTTGGAAGAGAAAAAGAGTCGATCTAGAACACATTTTTGTACTGATACTGGGGATTTTGTGGGAAATCGTCAGATAACGTGATCTGGGTAGCGAAAGGGGGGATTGGGGGAGAAGTTGAAACGGTTACACCAGCAATCTAGTCGGAAAGTTGCATTATTCAAAAAGCGTCGTAGATTCTATCTAAATCTTCAAAACAACAAAGCCGCAGAATTTCACACTGCGGCTTTTACACTGATCGTTTTGTTAGTTTGCAATCTTACTTAGGTCTACGCGTCGGTTTTGCGCTCTTCCCTCGTCAGTTTCATTGGTTGCAATGGGTAACAACTCTCCTTGGGAGCTCAACACCAATTGGCTTTGATCTGCACCAAGTTCTTCTAAGTACTGCTCTACGGCGTTAGCTCGCTTTAAGCCCAATTGCATGTTGTATGCTTCACTACCAATGCTGTCTGTATGCCCTTCCACTAATAAGTCGGTTTGCGACATTTTAAGGTCTTGCTCTAACTGATCTAGTATATGAATAGAGGCTTTAGTTAAGTCTGATTTGTTAAAGTTAAAATACACACGTGCAATCAGGTCACCGTCAGCATAGGTGGTAAAACCGGCTTGTGACAATAAGTACTCTTTACACTCAGTTGGTAGGTCCACTTTGTCCAATTGCGAGCGCAGATAGTTTTGCGAGAGCTGTAAATCACTCGGTCGCTGCATGAGCATGAAAGGACCATCATGAACTTGCACTGAGATTACTTCGCCAACCTCAACAACATGCTGCAAGTTTGCACCACTTTGAGAACAAAAATAGGTGATTTTATCTTCTGCTGCTAGTGCGGAAACAGAGTTTAAAGCTAGCACCGAAGCGAATAGACAAACCGTTTTTTTCATTGTTAAATCCTTTATCTAAGGTGTCCAATTTCTTCGCTGATTAGCTGCAAAATCTTGGATAGAATTTCGTCTTTGTTTGAGGCTAAGTAGACATTATCTTTGCCTGCACAGGCGTTTAGGCCATCGTTGTTTTCTAAATCGTAATCAAAACCAATAACATAGATTTCTGATTCGACCTGCATGGTTATATTTTCTACTCCACCTAGGTCCACATCAACAGACTTCTCATTGAGATAGGCTTCAATGTTGTCACACATATTGTAAAGAGGACCATAAAGGGTATTCGAAATGCTTGTAAAGTCTCCCTCGCTGCTTCCCAGATATGGATGCCAATAATTGTCTTGGCCATCAGAAAGTACAATTATAAACTTACGCGGATTATTACCACGTTGAGCGATTTGACCCGCGCGAATCAAGCCTTGATGAGACGCTGTCGCCCAGTGTGGCCTAAACGTTTTGACTTTAGTGTTGAAAGAGGAGAAATTTTTAGTCAACTTGATGTCGTAAAAAGTAGCGTCTTCAAATCCAGCATAATATGAGTCATCTCCACTAAGAAGTTCCACATTCAAACATTCTGTACCGTCGACTTTATCGTAAGAAGGAATATGGGACCGATTGTTGGTTCTGTCCCCTCTAAGTAAGTTAGACTTTTTCACGGTTTCAGAATAGTTCACACTGCGATCAGTCACTTCCCCATCTTCATTAACCACATAATCGAGGTACAACATTTCCATAAAGCAATCGCTGTCACTACTTGAGGCCGTGTTTACAAAGCTATTAAAAGAGGTAATTGCTATCTTGCTTTCCTGCGCATCACTGTTGTCGTTTGCCTTTTCGAGCTGATCTGTTACATCTTCAATAACCCCAACAACACTTTCATACTTTTTTTCACCGTTCCAATACTCATCCATAGAACCTGAATAATCAGCCACTATCACTACGTCAATTGGAAGCCCTTGATACTTCTCACCAACTCCTGTAGAGCCTACGTTATATTCTGCGCTGAGCTCTGAAGTTATATGAGGATAAAGAGAGTTGTGAGTTGTTGTAGCAGTAACATGATATTGATAATAACGCTGCTCACCCTCTACCAATCCAGCGCGACAAGCAGCAATATCTTCGCACTCCAGTTTTTCTACCTTCAGATAATCAACATCTGTCGCTGTATGCATATACTGCTCAATGTAAGTACGTGCAAGTGCAAGGCTAGAGTCACTGCCCATGAACTCTACATTTTCGTCCCAACCATCGGGCTTCTGATTTGAATCATTTTGGGCTGTTACTGCCAGGCTCGCTGCTTCAAGAGCGTCATTCATGCGCGCTTTTTCTTGAATCATAATTGCGCCATCAGTACCAAGGCTATAAAGTCCAAACAATGGAGGTACGAGCAATACGTAAAACAGGGCAGCTACACCGCGTTGCCGCTTAGCCAATCCTTTGCTTAAAACTCTAAACTGCCGCATAGTGAAACTCCTTTTTCATGAGGGCTAAGTTTATCGACCTACCATGACAGCCGATGAGCCCACCTGGGTAAATCCATTTCCCAAAACCCCAGCCACATAATTCTCTGTATCGTAACAAGTCACAACACGATACAAATTGGCGTTTCGTCCCCAACTTGTTGTGACTCTAAGTTGTGGCTCCAAATCTGAGAGAGTTTCACCATTACTACAATCCAGTGATCCCTCCGAAAAAACATCTACAGTTAGGGGAACACCTTCATCAGTGTAATTTTGAGCCTCAATTTGAATACCATACTTAGTTGCATCAAAATCACCCATCGTACGAGCCAATGACCCGCTAGTAATCTGATAGATCATTTTTGCGTCATCATCACTGAAGGTATTTCTGGAGTCGTACAATTGGGTGCGCTCTTTTGCGATCGACACCGCCGAAAATGCGATTCTATCTAACTTACCTTTTGTTGAAACCTTAAACATGACATCCATAGTAAACAGGATGAAGATCACCAAACTAAACAGCATCAACGTAAACTCGACTATGAATACACCCTTTTGCCTAGAGATTGAATTTGTCACGCTGATACTCCTGCACCACAATTATTTCACGAGCTGGTGCCATTCTGTTGTCAAAAAAGTGAGTAAATAAGCCTTCAAACTGATAACTCATATAATATATTGCTATCGCACTTCCTGTTTCAGAACCACAGGATTTGAACTTCAATAGATTGCCATCTGAATCTACATCATCTTCTTCAGGTAAACACTGCTCAGCTTTAGAGAGCTCTGTAATGTCCTTAACATAGTTCACGGTATAGATGACGTTTTCAGGATCAATAAATTTGCTCCACAAACTGTCTGTTTGATCCAATACCGATTTATAGGAAACCATGTATGCACTGCTGTCTTTTTTAGCAACTCTCGCTGCCTCATTAATAGCGAGATCGTTTACCGCCGTTACATAAGAAATAAACGCAATTTCTAACCAAGCAACAATAACCATCCAAAATACAATGAAACCTAGAATAAACTCAATGGTAACCACTCCGCGTTGCTGAAGACGCTTAAACATTACAAAGTCTCCAATTGAATCGGTGGTTGTTCAGACTCCAGAGAAGTGTCTAATACCTCAGATCTAGATTGCAATTGATTAGCCGTTGTAACCTCACTTAGCGCGCCAAAAGCACTACGGAGCTCACTCATTGTCGCACCAGAATCAAAGTAAAGAGCTGAAAATGAATTGAAATTACCAATTTTTGCGTAAGCTAACGCTAAATTAGCAATCACCTGCTCATCTTGAACACCATTGGTTATCAAGGGCTCCAAGCGATAAGCCGCCTGATGGTAATTACCTTCCAACATATCTACCATAGCGAGATTGTTCTTTATTTTCACATCATCAGCTAAATGCTGACGTGCTAAATAGAAATAATGTCGGGCTTGTTCATAATCACCAAGAGTGGCATATATTAAACCCAACAAATTCTCAGCCGCCTCAAAACCATTACTGCCTTCTACCGATTTCTTTGCATATATTGCAGCTGCACCCATGTATTGCTTTTCATAGTTCACTAGAGCGAATAAATAATCGATCTGTGACTGTAGACTATTGGACGTACCTATTAGGTTTAAATTAAATTCCGCTGATTCGATATCGTTCATATCGATATAAACTTTAACCAATTTAAGGCGCGTTTCTAACTCGTCACTTTCTGCTAAGCGCTCTTTATAAAGGGTAACCAACTTAGCGTAATCATTTGTATTTACGTATACCTGTTCTTGTCTATCATAAGTCAATTGCTTAGTTGTATCAGGCTGCTCTAGTGAACTGGTACAGCCCATTAGTGACAATACGGCGGTAATTGATAATAGAAATTTAGAGCGGAGCATCTTCCATCAACCTCATAATACCTGGTGCGGTAATCAATATAACAATTGGGATCATAATGAATAGAATCAAAGGAATGGACATTTTCGCTGATAGTGCACCTATCCGCTCTTCAATAGTGAGCATTTGCACTTCACGGATATCCATTGATAAATTAGTCAGTACATTGGATATGGATGAACCATATTGCAAACTTTGATTCAAGGTCATCACAAAACTACGAAACTCTGGTGTTGGTATTCGAGCGTAGAGATCATCCAGCGCCTTTTCCAACCCTACGACTCGAGCTTTATCGGAGGTCTTTTGAAGTACACGTGCGATGTCTGGATCAAAGCCCTGCATTTCTTGAGCAAGATATGCAATAGATGCTTCGATTGTCATGCCGGTTTGAACACAGATGGCCATCATATCGATTAGATAAGGCAGCTTATCGGACAGTTTTTTACGCATTGCTTTCGCTTTCACATCGACGTACATGTCTGGCCCAAGTAATACAGTAATACCTAATAGAAGCCCTATAATGAGGCCTTGCTGAGCATCCAATCCGAGTCTTTTCACCGAAAATACGACTCCTGCTACAATTACCGCAAGAACAGTATATTTTAAGGGGATGAATAACTTACTTAGGCGCTCATTATATATTCCTGCAGCGGCAAATTTTTCTTGAATTTCACTATCTGATGTAGACAAAAAGCGACTCAAAAAGTCATTTAAACTTTCAATTAAACCAAAACCTTTTTCGGCTTTACTCGCTTTTTCTTTTGACTGCAAACCATATCTCGCCATGGTTCTTTTTCGAGAAAGTTCTACGTAGGAGCTGTATACAAACGAAATGACACCCACAATAACAAGCCACGCCCCTATCAAAATCGCTAGATTGAACGGGTTTATAGATGCAACATAGCTAATTAAGCGCTCAATCATGTCGCGCCTCGCATTAATTTCCATATGATTGCCATACCGATGAACTCACTTATCAGCATATAGTAGAGAATCGGTCTGCCAGCTTCATTAAACATGACATATTCATAATTCTCTGGGCTCATATACTGCATAAAAATAAGGAAGATAAATGGAATCGATCCAACGATTTTAGCTGACATACGCGCTTCCGAGGTAAGAGCAATTTTTTTCTTCTCCATAGCTCTAGCATCGAACATAACCCGGTTAATACGATTAATAACGTCTTTGAGTTGACCACCACGACTGATGTTTGCACGTAGTGTAATGACAAAAAATTGGAATGAGGGATAGGGAAATCGATCACAGGCTTTTCGAAAAACCTCATCCGGGGTTTCACCGATGCGCAAACGTTCGTACATTACATTAAACTCTTTTCCCACATCGCCTTCTAAGTGAGTGCCCACATAGCCGATGGCATGCATAATACTTTCACCTGCAGATACTGCACTGGCAAGCATGTTTAATGCGTCGGGAAAGGTCTCTTCAAAGTGTTTCTCTTCGCGTTTTTGCAGCCACAACAGACCGTAGCCTAGCCCAAGAATTTCTGTAACTAAAATAGCGAGAAGTGGAGACAGGCGCAGGAAGCTCTGATTAATAAAATTCCCCGCAATAGCCAATAACACAATGGCAACGATGACCTTTATTAATGCCATGCTGCCAAGTTGCTTACCAACATTGTCAATGCGATCACGAAGCTTCTGCCAGCGTGACTTTTCAGTTAACGCTCTAATATCTACGGCTTGATCGGCGGTAGCGGTCATAGAACTAACGCGCCGCGCTTTAACCACGTCCCCAAGATATTTATGTTTCGCCCCACGACGCTGTTGTATCCAATGATAAATGAGCACCACAACACCGACAACCATAAGGAGTAAATATTCCATCGCTACCCCCTATAGAACAGCGACTCAAGCTGCTTCTCTAATCCAAAAAACTTTGCTTTCTCTACGAGCGCAGACCGTTGCATCAATCCGGCAGTTAGGAACTCTCCATTCACTTTTTGCGGATCATCTGAAGTGCGCGGTTCAAAACGGAATATCTCCTCCATTACCACATTGCTCCCTTCCAGGCCCACTACCTCTGTAATGCTCATAACCTTACGACTTCCATCATGCAGACGGCTGATCTGTACAATGATGTCCACGGCGCTCACAATGGTACGGCGAATAGCTTCAAGCGGAAGGTTACTCGTGGCCATCATCACCATTGACTCAACACGGGCTAACGCATCACGGGGGGTGTTGGCGTGGAGTGTAGACATTGAACCATCGTGACCAGTATTCATTGCCTGTAGCATCTCAAAGGCTTCGCTACCACGACACTCGCCGATGATGATGCGATCTGGACGCATACGAAGAGCGTTAATAACCAAATCTCGCTGATGAATCTCACCAGTGTTTTCGATGCCGGCCTTACGTGTTTCAAGTCGAACAACATGTGGCTGCTGCATTTTCAGCTCAGCCGCATCTTCAATGGTAACGATACGTTCGCCATTTGAGATATGTTGGGATAACGCGTTTAGCATGGTAGTTTTACCCGAACCAGTACCACCAGAAATTAAAATGTTGAGGCGACAACGAGAAGCAATAGCCAGCAAATGAGCCATCTCTTGGCTCATTGCGCCAAAGCTCAGTAACTGCTCTAAACCAATACTTTGCTTTTTAAACTTACGAATAGATATGGATGTGCCGTCAATTGCTATAGGCGGTATAACTATGTTTACACGGCTTCCATCGGCAAGACGAGCATCACACAATGGAGACGACTCATCGACGCGGCGCCCCACCCTAGAGGCCATACGTTTTGCGATATCAACCAACTGTTTCTCATCTACGAAGTTTACTTCAGCTATTTCGACCTTTCCGTTTCGTTCAATGTAGACTTGCTCGCTACCATTAATCATGATGTCAGAGATCGACTCATCATCCATTAGTGCTTGTAATGGTCCTAAACCGTGCAGTTCGTCCACCAAATTCTTAACGAAATCAAGCTTAATCACATTGGGAAGCGCAAGCTGCTCTTGCTCGGCAATCACTTGGATGGCGTCATTTAGTTGAGTCGACAGCTCATCAGCACTCAAGCGGTTTATGGCTTCTGGTTCAATCGCAGCGAAGATTTTTTCTCGAACACTGCGGTAGATTTCCTTCGCTCCATCCATGGCTATCTACCTTATCCAAACGAAAATAATTTGCGTTTTTTCTGCTCACCCAGTATGAGTGCGCTGAGTTGCTCAATAGCTTTACTGGCTTTGTTTCGTTGTGCCACAATCCCTTTTCCGGTTAGAACCTGTTGATCGAGCTTCTTTACAAATGGGATCACAACATCCACCTGGCAATCGAGGTATTTTTCAACGTCTTCGTGGTTGATCGAAGCGTTAGCTTCAGGCTGGGTATAATTTAGAACCGTGATAATTCGAAGTGGCGACTCTTCTCCAATAGTGCTTGAAAGGCTTTTCTTGATTTTAGCGGCATCGCGAAGCGCAGAAACCGTAGGCGTAAATACCAACACAATACAGTCAGAGATATCGATTAAATCTCTCTTAGAATAGATCATTGACGCGTTAGCTGAGACATCCTCAAATACGAAGTTATAGCTTTGAGACACATAGCCTGCAACGGTTTTGGTGTAATCCTTAAGATCAGTGTTTTCCAAGTCACTGGAGGTGAGGGACAGTACTGACAACATTGGCGTTTGCTTTTTTAGCAAAGCTTGAGCGGATGTTTCATCCAAGTTTACTGCCATGGAACCGGGTCTTACATCTCGCTTCTCAAACTTTTCATAACCCAACATAATGTCTAGGTTGCCACCTTGATAGGCATTATCGACCACCACACTAGACATGTTTTTCTTGTTCGCAAAGTAACTAGCAGTCTCTGCACACAGTAGCGTAGTACCGACACCACCTTTACAACCAATAAATGAAATCTGCTTCGCTTTACGTGACTTACTGATGCCCGCAGAACGCTCACGGTTTTCTTTTACCGAGGCAAAAAAGTCGATGTACTCTTGTTTATTTACTGGCCAAAAAAGATAGTAAAAACCCAAGCTTTTCAAGTTGCGTATAGTTGAAATTGAGTCTTCTTTACCAATAACCACTACCGAGGCTTGGTTAGGTAAATAGTGGCTAAATTTTTCTGCTTCTTTCGACACATCTTCTGACTCATTGAGTTCGAGTATTACGATTTCTACTTGCTCATTATTTGTCAGTTGTTTTAGTGTGTCTTTTTTTAGCTCTAGAAATTGTGGCGGGACAATGCCCTCAAAGTTACTGGCTTCGGTAACTAAAGATTTACACTCTGCAGTTTGATAAAAACAGACTACTTCTTGCTGAGCTTTAACCCCACTCGACTTCCCACTGTCTTGCTTTAATATGGTTGCTAGATCAAGCATATCGAACTCCTTCTACTTCACCATCTTTTGTGGGTTGGTCATGGCTTTCCAACGGGCATTCTCTGAATAACATCCGGTGTCTGTCTCACCAAAGTAGCCTAATTGATAGTATCGGCAGACGGGGGTGAAAGTTTTGTAGTAAACGCTCACCATCTGAAAATCAAATTGATCAGATTCAGATTTAGATGTTTCAGATAGTTGCTCTGGATCTTTACCGCGCTGCTTTAACAGTTGTCGTACATGTTTAGAAACAACTTGTCCTTTTTCCGAGAAAACGACCAGTTCGACTTCAGCATCAGCCAGCACCTCCCAGTTGCTTTCTATGTATTCTTCCACTTCGTTTAATGCTTGTCTTTGGTCTTTAAGCTCAACCGAAAACGTATGCGTCAAAGGTACGATATCAATCGCAACTGACTGCCTTTCTACCAAAGTTTCTGCACACCCAGATATCAGTAGCAAACTCCAGAGTGTCACTAATAAATTTTGTCTCATCGCTTGAAGCCTCCGTTATCCAGTACTTGGTCACTCCAACGACGAATCGCTAGTGGGTAATCACTCTCAATAGCAAAAAATCTCGCCAAATTGCTGGTTTTCTTTATTGAAGGTAATTGTATGGTATTCGCCTCAACTGGCCCGACTAAGTTGACAGTGGCAACAATCACGAGTTCCGTTTTTACGCGCTCTGTAGAAGTATTTCTAAACATCGCACCTAAGATGGGAATATCACCAATGTAAGGGATTTTCTGGAGACTTTCTTTGTCTTGTGAGTTAAGCAGGCCACCTAGTACAAAGCTTTGGCCATCACCAAGCTCTACCGTCGTGCTTGCTTTTCGTGAAGCTAATGAAGGTAGACTGTACGCGCCACTTTCAAACTGATTATCGATAGAACTAACTTCTGGCTCTAACGATAGGAGAATTTTGTCGTCTCGGAGCACTTGTGCCGACATTTGTAACCTGACACCATACTCTTTATAAATAACGTTTGAGCCACCATCAACTACAGTAACAACAGGAATCTCACCACCCGCAAGAAAGCTTGCAGATTGACCAGAGATCACGCTCATATTTGGCTCAGCTAGAATTTGAGCTACATTTTCATTATTAATGGCAGTGATTATGGTAGATATATCGTCAGCACTGAACTCAAACAACTGATTAACAAATACACCAGGATCTACCCCGCCTACTTGAACACCAAAATCTTCCATAAAGGTGTGCGACACTTCTGCGACAGTCAGCTTTACATTAACCTGCTTTGTGGTAATGACTTTGATGTTATTCACCACCCCTGGAAAACGGTATGAACGCAACATTCCCGCACTGACCAGCTCAGCCTCTTTACCAAGTAGCTCACCAACCATCAAGTGGATTTCTTCTTTGATCTGTTCTGTTGCGACATTACCTGCCAACACTACTTGATCACCTAGGTTGCTTACATTGATTTCGCTGTCTGGATATTGAATTTTCAGCTGTTGTTGAATGTGAACAAGACTTTTATTCACCACCAATTTGTTGCTCAATAAAGTATCGCCATTTTCATCGAATACCAGCAATGTTGTCGTACCTACCGATTTCCCATAAAAAATAATCTTATCGTTTTGGATGATGTGATAGTCGGCAATCGAAGGGTTCGAAACAAACACAGAACCTATATTTCGTTGAGTGGTGAGGTGGTGTGCGTCTCCGACCCCAATATTGACAATGCTAGACGCGTAAGCGCTAAAACTGCACACCATCGCGATCAGTGCATACAAAAACTTTTTATACCATTCCATGTACATGCTTAGGCTCTAATCCCTGTTATCGAACAACTAGCGAATTACCGCGATACTCGGCAATGGCTTTAAATTGGGGCAATACATCACCTGAGTTGGCTTGCAGCAGAACCGCTTGCTCGATACCAGCTGACTTGTGTAGTTCCAGCTTAGCTATTTGCTTAGCTATAGTGAGTGTGGCTAGTTCTTTACGAGATAGCTCAAGCACCACGGTCACATCGTCGTTAGTGCTAAATACTCCGTCGTTTGACTCGACTTTTAGTACTTTGATAGCGGCCATAATAGGTTGAATATCCACTGAGCTAACACGATAAGCCCCTTCACTTTCGTTTTGCTCTGTGATGGCTATGATGTCTACTTCGGCTCCGGCTTTCACAGAGCCACCTATCACCGCGCTGCCTTTCACAACCATTGGAAACGGTACATGGTTCTGAGAAATAGCGTAGTCTATATAACTGTCTGCTTCTGGGGTGACATAGTAATTTGTAGACAACCACTGCTCAGCGTTGATTTGTTTTGTGGCAATCCAAGTATCTTCGATATTTATAGGCTCAGATGGATCAATACCTTTGTCAATGGCTTGCTGTTCTGGGACAGATACCAACTCGAACATAGTAGAAGTAAGCCCTTGCCTAGCCTCTATGGTTGACTTTGCTTGCCAGACCATGGTCATGGTTATAGGTTGCTCTACTTGAACCGTCGGTTCAGAAGCTACCGCTACTTTTTGGCTTTTAAGGTAGTCTTGAGAAAACCCATAAAGCCCCGCACCAACCGCGATCAATCCTACTGGGATTATAATTCTGGAATTCATCCATAAACTCCTAGTACATTGTACCAACTATTCCAAAGAATCCGGCAATGCTGATAGGCACTGCCATCGGAACCCCACTAGATAGTTGATTCGTCTTTCTAAAACGGTCACTTAACCACATCATGAGTAAAGTGAATACAATCGCTGCCGCGAATACAACTAAAAGCGAAGACAAAAGCTTCGGTTCAATTATTATGCTTAGCGCAGTTACAAGCTTAATATCACCTGCACCCACAAACTTCATCATCCAAAGGGCAAAGCCGATCAAGAAGCACATCCCGGCCGAAAAAACTTGCACTGATAAGTCGAAAAAGAACAATAGGCTGCAAAGTGTGATAGCCAAATAGAGAATAGATTTATTGGGGATTTTTCTACATCGCCAATCCCCAATACCGATGGACATCAATATAACTGCGACTAATGCTATTGCTGCCCAATTCATTACACTTTCTATTAACCGCCAGAAACCGTTGGAGTTACTTGATCAACGATATTATCCATGGCGGCGTCTAATGCACCAGTTAAACCATCATTACTGCCAAATACAGTCGCAACAATTGCAGCAATTGCCACAGCTATAATCGCGTATTCAATAGCAGTTACTCCGCGCTCGTCATTCTTAAACTGTTGCAGTACAGCTTGTGCTTTAGTAATAGTTTTCAAAAACATTATATTCACTCCTTGATGTTAAAAAATTGGTCTCGTTTTAAACTTTAAGATTAGAAACCAATAGCAAGCGTAAATTTAATTACAAAGTATTGCAACATGCAAGATACTGTAAACTTGATGTAAAGCGTCTCAATTATGAGATGAATTTAATATAGGTACTATGTAAACATTTCCATGACGCGTTAAAAATTTGACACAAACAACCATTAGTTCTAACAAACTAATGACATCTAACACAGGAAATGCGTTTTTATGCAGCATTGTCATTCTAGGTGGTATATTTAGTCATAGTGGTTATATCACCCATTATGAGCACTAAAAATTTAGCTACCTCTTTGGGACTACGAGAGCTAAGCTCAAATATCAGACATTCTAACAGGTGTTTAGATTGACTATTTGCTCTAGGCGATCAACAATTTAACAACAAATTAACAATAACAATCGGCGACTTATAAGCTGGAAGGATGACCGGAATATGGACAATAACGTGAAGCCCAACATAGAAATAAACGGACCATGTACTCATACACCACCTAATGAACTGATCCTTAAGTGGGCTGAAGAGCGCCCGAACGACATTTACCTAAAACAGATCATCAATCGGAAGTTTACGACTTATACCTTTGCTCAAGTAGCAGACATGGCACTTCGTTTTGCTAATGCTTTGCGTGAATTAGGTGTTAACCCCGGCGATAAGGTGGCCTTTGTTTCTAAGAACTGTGCTGAATGGTTTATTACCGACTTAGCATTAATGCTAGGTGATTTTGTTAGTGTGCCTATTTTTCCAACCGCGGGCTCGGATACTATCGCTTACTGTATTGAACACAGTGAAAGTAAGGTACTCATAGCGGGTAAACTGGACGACAGCGCCCCGACGGCTGAAGCAGCGGCTAAAGTTGATGGACTGATCACCATATCGTTCCCATATGACTCCGCACCGCAGTGCGACCACGAATTTACAGCTCTCATTCAGTCAACTGAACCTCTAACTGATCGCGTGCAGCACTACGATGAAAAGCTGATGTCACTCGTTTATACTTCCGGCACATCAGGGGTACCCAAGGGCGCAATGCTTACCTATGGTGGGTTCAATTGGTCATGTGCAAATCTAGCAAGCCATATTGGACTTAGACAAGATGACCGTTTGTTCTCTTATCTGCCACTTGCTCATATCACTGAGCGTGTCTACATATTCGGTTCATCAATATCCGCCGGACTTGAAACGGCGTTCCCTGAGTCGCTAGACACCTTCATTGAAGACGTGAAAATGCAGCGCCCTACGCTGTTTATTTCAGTGCCGCGTCTTTGGACACTGTTTCAACAGCGTATTCAAGACAAAATGCCTCAATCTCGTCTCAATATTTTATTGAAGATCCCTCTACTCAATAATATTGTGCGTAAAAAAATCATTGATGGACTGGGACTAGACCAAGGCCGAGTGCTAGGTTGTGGGTCTGCACCAGTGTCTCCTGCGCTATTAGAATGGTACCACTCCATTGGGCTCAATATTACCGAAGCATGGGGTATGACGGAGACATTTGCTTATAGCACGCTCAACTACCCGTTCCGCGCGGACAAGATTGGTTCCGTCGGCAATGCTGGTCCTGGTATTGAACTAAAAATAGCGAGTGAAGACCAAGAAATTTTGGTTCGCAGTCAAGGGTTGTTTGCAGGGTACTACAAGAATGATGAAGCTACTCAAGAAAGCTTTAATTCTGAGGGTTGGTTGCATACTGGTGATATTGGTTCAATCGACTCTGACGGGTATCTCACCATTCAAGGACGCAAAAAAGACACATTTAAAACCGCCAAAGGCAAATTCGTAGCACCTGTTCCTATTGAGAAGAAGCTGGTCGAGTACGCAAGGGTTGAAATGCTTTGCTTAGTTGGGCTTGGGATGCCAGCTCCAATACTATTAGTTGTACCGCACGAGTTCCCTGACTTTGATAAGGCACGTTATCAACGCTCAGCAGAAAGAGTATTGAAGAAAATGAACGAACAGCTTGAGTCACATGAAAAAATTAAAGGCGTGTTAATGATTAAAGAGCCTTGGAGCATAGAGAACGGTATCTTGACTCCAACACTGAAAATTAAACGCCATATACTAGAGAAGAAATATCACGATGTTGGCGTCAATTGGCCAAAAGATAAAGTAGTGGTTTGGGAAGAGTAAACCGATTTTTTCCATTTGGTAGATAAAACAAAGGGAGGCTAGCCTCCCTTTATTGTTAGCAGCGAAAACTGCTGCTACTCAAATCCCATATTAGAATTGATAACCAATCTTCACACCAAAATCCCACACATCGTAGTCCAAGTCACCATGTTGAAATGCATTCAAAGCTTCCAACCCTAGGTCTACTGCAACGGTTTTTGCTTGTAATCGATAACTCAGACCCACTCCATAGCTCAAGCTAGTATCAGAAGTAGAAACAGGATCAATCTCTATTTCGCTATTTTGCGCACCAACTAGGAGGTAAGGAGTGAAACCCGAAGATAATGGGTACATCGCTTTCAAATACCCAGAATAAAACAGCCCCTGCTCTACTATCCTCTCGTAAGCAGGCAGCTCAATGTCGGTGAAACCTTTGCCAATACGTGCCTCAATGCCTAAGTAAGAGTTGAATCTATACCCAGCACTCACATGGGCGTTATAAAGAGTATCATCAATGTCAGATCCGTATTGATGATACGACATAGCAGCACCAACACCTAAATTCCAGCCTTGAGTGTCATCGACGCTTGCTTGAGCACAATGAGTAAACAGTGCAACAAGACTAAGGGCGAGCAATTTATACGATTTGTTCATTTATCAATCCTTTAATGTACATATCCATTCTCTACAGATAGACGATGTTATCAATGTAGACAGCATCAGATGAATGTGATTTGGTTGCGTCTTTTTTGTATTTAATTTCAACACTATGCAAGCCAAATGGCACCACAATTTGGTCGGTTGAGCGCCATTCACTCATAATCCCCGAGTACCAAAATACTCGCTCACCATCAATGTAAAGCTCTAAGAAGTCATAACCTTCTTCTGAGCGAGTCAAAAAATCAAATCCTATCGTGGAAAAACTCGCCATAAACTCAATTGTGCTCTGCTGGCCATGACCAATTGACTGAGACTTTAGGACATAACTGCCCATTTTTTCGTGCCATGACCCTTCTGCGGATACTACTTGCCACTGTTCAGAGAGTTGGTGGGGATCACTAGAACCCACTTCAAAACTAATAACTTGGTCTAGTGATGAGCGAATATAGTAAGCCGTCAATGTATATTCCATGACAAAAGGTTTCACCTCAGCGTAAGTTGCGCCAAGTAAGTCACCATTCGTACTGTCTACTGCTTCAACAACACAAGACTGAATATCATCACTCATAAACATCAAGACATTATGTTCACTTCCAGTAAAGGAGCACTCACATAACGTAAATGCTTGAGTTGATGGATCAAAGTCACAAGTGATTGGTTGGTCATCGTCATCAAGCATTTGTTGACCATCAGCAAGGTAAGGTTTTGCACTCCAAACGTGACTAATAGATTGATCGGCAGTCTCTAACTTCAAATCCCAAAGACCAAAATAATTGATAGTACTAATTTCATAAGGAGCTACCGAAAACCAAGAAGTAGCTTGAACATCATCGAGCATAGTGTCCGTTTCTCGATCACTAACTACTTGCAACTTGTAAACGCCGTGAGTATTGATATCAATATCAACCTCACTGACTGCATTATCAATTTCAATACCATCTAAATACCAATCTAGCTGCAGATCAGGATCTAAAACATTAAAGTATGGATAGGCTGTCGCGGTTAACTCGAATGGGACAAAACCTGCTTCTTTCAAAGTCTGTTTTTCCACATCCATTGATAGCAAGATTACCGAACCTGTGAACGATCCCGTATCGTATTCGTAATCCATTTGATACAGGTTACCAATGCTATCTTCATATTCTAAAATTAGCTTTTGGCTTCCGGATTGTGATGCAGTGGAGTGTTTTAGTACGTAATAGCCATCTAATGAGGTTTCTAGACCAGATATAATATCACTTACTACATCGCTGACTTCAGAGAGGTTTGCTACTTCTATTTCATTTTCTGGGGCGCTCGCAATATCAAACCACTCTAAACGTTCGGTTTGACTAGACAGTGTAAACACGCGCTGTTTTGTAGAATCTCTATCAGTAATCACCTCATCGAGAGTAACTAGATTTGAGTTTGCGTTACCGTCAGATATAACGATTAACGTTCCTAAAGGCGTTTCTGTCGGTGAAAACGCATTTAGCGTGACCAAAAGTCCTTCTTTTGCCGCTTTGTAGAGTGCAGTACTGTTATTAGAGTCTCTAAGGTTCCGATAGTCACTTTCTAATAGCTCATCAAATATTGCCTTTATCTGCACTGGATCGCGCGTAATGCCTGTTGCGGGGTAATGAGTCACGGTCGAGTCAAATACAATTATGGATACTGCCTGCTTATCTAAAAGGCGACTTGTAGGCTCAGCACCAGAGGTGTCTATAAGCGCATCTCTTATCCCTGTGACCGATGCAATAAAGTCATCATTGCTGACACTGGATGAAATATCGATAGCGATAGTAGTCGGTAATTGTAAATTGGTAGCAGGTTGAATCGTAGTGTAAGACTCAACATCCATTGGAGAGTCATCTTCGTAAGAGATGCTGAAGTGCTCTTTCCAAAGGTCAGTGTGCTTTTCAGCCAAGCCGGTGACTGGATTCAAATCGTCATCGACCACTTTAAAAAGTGCGTTAACGTGCGAAGGTAGTTCACTAATAGCCACTATGGGCTCAAGCTTGATAATTGGCTCAAGCCTATCATCTGAAATGACTAGATCGATACTGGTACTGTTGACTGTGGACTCGCCCTTTTCTGGTAGCAAGCCGCCAGAAGCTGCAGTGTCATCGCCACCACAACTTGCGAGCAAAATTACTAACCCGGTGGCTACAACCCCTTTGAACGCCAAGCTCCGGCTATGCATACCTAAATCCTTACATCATCCATAATTTAGAAACGCCTTAGCTTACCTAATAACCGTACCCCATACTTTCTAACTAATGAGAAAGTTTAGAAAAAATTTAGCCAAAAAAAAGCCCAGCCAAATGGCTGGGCTTTCTAAGTCAGTAAGTGACCGCTAAATTACTTAGCTTTCTCTTCTTTAACTTTAGCAATAACTTCTTCAGCAACGTTTTGTGGACATGCTGCGTAGTGGCTGAACTCCATAGAGAACTGACCACGACCAGAAGTGATTGTACGTAGGTGACCGATGTAGCCGAACATCTCAGAAAGAGGTACGTCAGCTTTAATACGAACACCAGTAACACCCGCTTGCTGATCTTTGATCATGCCACGACGACGGTTAAGGTCACCGATAACGTCACCAACGTGATCGTCTGGAGTGAACACGTCAACTTTCATGATAGGTTCAAGAAGCTGTGCACCCGCTTTAGGGATAGACTGACGGAATGCGCCTTTCGCTGCGATTTCAAATGCGATTGCAGATGAATCGACTGCGTGGAAGCCACCGTCGAACAGTTCAATTTCAACGTCAAGAACTGGGAATCCTGCAAGAACACCCTCTTCCATCATTGATTTGAAGCCTTTTTCTACTGCAGGCCAGAATTCTTTAGGTACGTTACCACCAACAACGGTTGAAGAGAATACGAAACCTGAACCTGCTTCACCTGGCTTGATGCGGTAGTCGATCTTACCAAACTGACCAGAACCACCAGACTGCTTCTTGTGCGTGTAGCTATCTTCAACTGCTTGCGTGATAGTTTCACGGTAAGCAACTTGAGGAGCACCAACAGTTAGGTCAACACCGTAAGTACGCTTAAGGATGTCAACTTTAATGTCTAGGTGAAGCTCACCCATACCTTTAAGGATGGTTTCGCCAGTTTCGTCGTCAGACTCAACTTGGAAAGATGGATCTTCAGCAACCATTTTACCAATCGCAACACCCATTTTCTCAGAACCGCCTTTATCTTTTGGCGCTACAGCAATCGAGATTACTGGAGTTGGGAATACCATTGGCTCTAGAGTTACTTGGTCTTTAGGATCACATAGAGTGTGACCAGTCTGAACGTTCTTCATACCAACGATCGCAATGATGTCACCAGCTTGTGCGCTAGTGAGTTCTTTACGGTCATCTGCTTGCATCTCAACCATACGGCCAACACGCTCAGTTTTACCTGTGAATGAGTTCAGGATGGTGTCACCTTTGTTCAATTTACCAGAGTAAATACGAACGAAAGTTAGTGCACCGAAGCGGTCATCCATAATTTTGAATGCAAGCGCTTTAAAGGTTTCGTCAGCAGAAACGATAGCGTGTTCGCCAGTTTCGTTACCTTCTTCGTCCATTAGAGGTTGAGGATCAACTTCTGTTGGAGCTGGTAGGTAATCAACTACTGCATCTAGAACTAGCTGTACGCCTTTGTTTTTAAACGCAGAACCACAGAAAGTTGGGAAGAATGCTAGGTCACGAGTACCAGTACGGATACAACGCTTGATGTCTTCGATAGAAGGTTCTTCGCCTTCCATGTATGCCATCATTAGCTCGTCGTCTTGCTCAACGGCAGTTTCGATTAGCTCTTCACGGTATTGCTCAACGTCGTCAACCATGTCCGCAGGAACATCTTGAATTTCGTAGTTTTCAGGAAGACCAGAGTCATCCCAAACGTATGCTTTACGAGAAAGTAGGTCTACAACACCCACGAAGTCATCTTCGCGGCCGATTGGTAGAACCATTACTAGTGGCGTAGCACCTAGTACGTTTTTCACTTGATCAACTACGTTGTAGAAGTCAGCGCCCATACGGTCTAGTTTGTTTACGAAGATCAGACGAGATACTTCTGATTCGTTAGCGTAACGCCAGTTAGTTTCTGATTGAGGTTCAACACCACCAGAACCACAGAATACGCCGATGCCGCCATCAAGAACTTTTAGAGAACGGTATACTTCAACTGTGAAGTCAACGTGTCCAGGAGTATCGATAACGTTTAGACGATGGTCATTCCAAAAACAGCTTACAGCTGCTGATTGGATTGTAATACCGCGCTCAGCTTCCTGTTCCATGAAGTCAGTAGTTGATTCACCATCATGTACTTCACCAGTTTTGTGGATTTGGCCGGTAAGCTTTAGGATACGCTCAGTCGTCGTGGTTTTACCCGCATCAACGTGCGCGAAAATACCAATGTTTCTGTATTTTGATAAATCAGTCATCGTTTTACTCTGTTAATAGGATATAAAATGCGCGCAGAGTATACCACAATCCGTCAAGACTGATACCCCTTAACGCGCTAGGAAAAAAAATAATTCGAAACCCGCATAAAGACTGAGCTAACAGCGCTTTGCAAACTCGAACTAGCTTAAACTCCCACCTTGTTTGACCATAGTTGTCTATGGAAAGGTCAGAAGTTAATAGTAGATGAAAATTAGCCCAGTGCCACTCTAACCATCGCTGGTGAGCTCGGCAAGAAGTTTTACAGCGGTTGGCGCTACGAAGCAGCGTTGGTGCCAGAAGAAGTGTTTTCTTCCGAAGGAAGGTGTGCGGTGCGAGTGCGAGCGACGCGTCGAGTGGTTTTATGCTTATACATTCTTTGGTCAGCCACTTCGACCATACGATAAACCGATGAATAGTCTTCTCTTAGAGCGATGCCAAAGCTAATCCCAAACGGTTGATAGAGCTCCTTTTTAAGTCTCTGCTCTGTCGAGTAAATAGCCGCCTTAACCACTCCCGTAGATTGAGCATCAAACAGCAAACCAAATTCATCCCCACCAATACGAAACAAACGCCCTTCTCCTTTAAGCTCTTGAGTCAACACGCGCGAGAACTTGGTCAACAACTGATCGCCAAATGAGTGCCCTTTTAAATCGTTACACTGCTTAAGACCGTCTAAGTCTAAATACGCAAACCCGACAGACTCGTCAGCTTCACACAGTGCAGTGTCCATGGCTCTACGGTTTTCTAGCTGGGTAAGCTCGTCTGTTTGCGCCAGCGCGAGTGATTGTTGGGCTGCCTTAACCGCAGAAGCTTTCTCACGACCAGTCAAATGCATCTGGTAAGCGAGAACAAATGAGAGTAGCACCACTTCAATAGTGACGCCGAGTAGACCAACATGACTCATATATAGAGTTGGCTGACCTTCCAGACCGTTATTGGATATGGCAATGCTGCCGAGCAGCACAAAGCCCAGGTTGGCGAGCAAATAAAATTTCGCGATGCCGACGCCGCTGCGAAGCTGCGAGATCCCACAAATAACACCAAAGCCTAAGAACACACCTACGCCCACTCGATTCATCTCCATTTGCCAGTTAGGCTCGAGCAGCCCCACTAACAACACAATCGCATAGAGACCAATAATCGCGTGGCCGCTTTTATACAAGAGTGGCTTGTTGTGAGATTGAATGCCCAGTAATCGCATAACAAAGAACACATAGGCCATATTTGAAATACAAATGGGCAGGCTCGCCCCTGTAAACCAATGCACCCCAAACAAGTCAGAGAACACCAAAAGGCTGGTGGCATTAAAGAGTAGATTCCCTAAGATGAACACCGCATACGCTAAGTCGGTTTTGCGCAGTCGATACAGCCCCAGAGTCAAATACAGCATTCCGAGACCAGCAAGAATACCCAAACCAATCAGTGTGATTGCATTGCCTCTTTTAATATCCGCTAAATAATCCACTTCGAGCATGACAAAAGGAGTGGGTGTGGCAATGTTAAATTGAGACTGTTGTTGAGTAAGAAGCTGATAATCACCCGGCTGTAGAATGAGTTTACGTCCGTGTCGCAGCATTATCGGGTTGGGTGTAGAGTCTAATATGCCACCTGAAAAAACAGCAACATCCTTACCTTCCGAGTCTAATATCTGATGGTGAAACTGCCCTATCAAAGTAGACCCAGAAAAATCAATAACATACCAGTCTAAGGCTGGCACGGTAAAGGAGACCACCGATAAGTAGTGTCCACCGGTAAGCTTTGGCTGAGCGATAAGGATTGGTTTGCGCGAGTCGACATTTTGGCTAACATAGCCTTTGCTGTCCTCGATATCATAATCGAATTGAAACCACGTCAGGTCTTGTTCAATAACTTGGCCAGTTGCAAGGCAAAAGCGCGGCACGACAAGAAGTGCCAAGACTATGCCTAGCACCCACAAGGTTGAATCGAACCATCGCTTTTGTTTTCTATCTCTCATTCGCCTTCACTTTTTCGAGCCTAGGCAGCTAGTTAGATTCTACAGGGCGAATGAAACACAAAGCATTAAGCGTTCCCGTAATATGCAGTGCCGCTCACAATTTCGTTACAATTTTAACTAAAGCAGCTCTATCGGTCGCTCTATTACAAATCATCAAAAGCAGAAATGGCTTCGGACAGTTTGTTCACCCCAAAGAGTTGCATACCGTCGATTCCCCCCTTTGGCAAGTTTTTTGACGGGACGATTGCACGGGTAAAGCCATGTTTTTTGGCTTCCATTAGTCGCTCCTGACCACTTGGCACTGGTCGAATTTCACCCGCAAGTCCAACTTCACCAAAGACCACGACATCCTTCGGCAAGATACGATCTTTAAAACTTGAAAGAAGGGCCAAGATTAATGCCAAGTCTGCGCTGGTTTCCGTCACTTTAACGCCACCAACTACATTGACAAATACATCCTGATCCGCCATTTGAAGTCCACCATGCTTGTGCAATACCGCTAAAAGTAGTGACAATCGGTTCTGATCCAAACCCACAGACACTCTTCGAGGGTTGGCCAGCTGTGAATAATCCACAAGGGCTTGAATTTCGACCAGCAGAGGACGAGTTCCTTCCCAAACCACCATAACCGAACTGCCAGAGGTATCCTCTTCACCACGAGATAAAAAGATGGCCGAAGGGTTGCTGACCTCTTTTAGCCCTTCACCGGTCATCGCAAAAACACCCAGTTCATTGACCGCGCCGAATCGATTCTTGTGGCTTCGCATGGTTCTAAATCGTGTGTCGGCTCCGCCATCTAGAAGAACGGAACAGTCAATAATATGTTCTAGTACTTTTGGACCAGCAAGTGAGCCATCTTTGGTTACATGTCCAACAATAAAAACGGCCACGTTATTTTGTTTGGCATACCGAGTTAACGCCGTCGCCGACTCTCTCACTTGCGCAACCGTACCCGGTGAGGACTGCACATCCCCCACATGCATGACCTGAATAGAGTCGATGACCATGATTTTAGGTTGCTCTTTCTCTGCAACCTGACAAATTCGGTCCACGTTGGTTTCAGACAGCATTTTCAAGTTATCTTTGGGTAACCCCAGACGAGAAGCACGCATCGCAACTTGCTGCAGCGACTCTTCTCCGGTCACGTACAAGGTGGGCATCTGTGCCGATAGTCGGCACATGGTTTGAAGCAGCAGCGTCGATTTACCCGCTCCTGGATTACCACCGATAAGAATTGCGGCTCCTGGAACAACCCCACCGCCCAATACCCGATCAAACTCTTTAAAGCTCGAACCAAACCGCGGAACTTCCTGCAGATCAATATCGGCCAACAGTTGGACCTCAGATTCGCCGCTGCCTGCATACCCCATGATCCGTTCATTTCGCGCCGCTGCTGGTGAGGCCGCTAGTCGCACTTCGGAGATGGTGTTCCAACTACCACACGCATTACATTGCCCTTGCCAACGGGGAAAATCCGCGCCACAATCGTTGCACACATACGCG
The DNA here is from genome assembly GCF_016900875.1 of Vibrio ulleungensis. GTDB lineage: Bacteria > Pseudomonadota > Gammaproteobacteria > Enterobacterales > Vibrionaceae > Vibrio > Vibrio ulleungensis. The sequence goes on along the minus strand of NZ_JAFEUM010000010.1, from coordinate 73,693 downwards.
CGCTTTGCTTTCGCCATTGTTATACCTAAGTCAGTTAATCTGGGTAACCATTCACTCATTACATTGAGAAACGTTAATTTACCAGACTGAATTACCCTTATCGTCACACTTTTTAAGGGCAATCGTTCTATAAAGTTAAAGATTCATTAAACTATACCGATACCTTGTAATAAGAAAAACACTCTTTAGCCATTAAATGAATCAACCGGAAGTTTTATCACTGGTCGAGCAGCTTATTCCCGCCTATCACGCTGCCGATTTTGAACAGCTCATAGACAGCCTAACCGAAGGAGAGCCGCCCTCGCTAAAATTGCTCACAAAAATGGAGCTTAAGCGAGTGATGTCGACGTGCACGAAATCAATCGATTTGCGTGGACGAGTTAATGGAGAGTGCAGAGAGTATCTACTTGATGGGTTAACCCACTGGTTAGACGATGTAGCCATCAATACCTACCACAAAAAAATAGTACGATTCGGTGGCTATACCGAAGGTGTGTACGAAGCATTAATCAATACACACAATAATTTTCGTATCCTTCATCAAAACGGCAAAATGAAGCGCACAGGCGATATCGAACAAGACGAAAACTTCATGTCTGATATTGTCAATTTTGGGGTTGATCTACAGCGACAAGAAAAGCGCATGCGCTTAGCCACTGAAGTCGAACTGACTTTACCTACAGGCCAGCAAATTAACGCTCTGTCGATCGATATTTCTAATTCAGGCATTAAGCTAAAAGTCCCTAGCGCGTTTTCATATCACCTAGGTGAAGTCGTACAAGCTCGTTTTATCAAACTGGCAGAACGTTGTGCTATTCATCAATTGGCGGATGCGAATAACTACCGCGTGCTAGGCGTAGATCTTTGTCCAGAAAATCCGAGTATTCGTTGGTTGAGACTGCTAAAGCTATCTGAAAATGACTACATGGATCATGCCATTCGTAAATTGCTCAAGGGCACCGCGAAAAAAGCACTGCACGATAAGCAGGATAGGATCATTCGGGTCAAAGCTGGCGGCTATGAGCATGTGCACTTACGCAACAGTGCGAATTTACCGCTGTTTTTTAGTGGCACCGAACTCAAGTTCACCATGTTAACCGACAACAACTTGCCCATTTGGCGTTATTGGCACGATGAACGTAATCAGCAAAATTTTGGCAGCCTGTTTAACCCAAGCCGTATAAAATCCTTAATCCATGACGGAGTTAGGTCATCAAGCAATGTGATTTACGCATTCAAACATGATTACAAGCAGAAGGACCTCTTCTACTCTTTAATGCTGCCCGAATCCAACATACAAGAGCGAAAACTGTTTTGGCACATGGGTGCACGAAAAGACAGCTGGAAAGTCTTTCGCATCCACGTCTATGAATTGTTGGACGAAGAAATCAGCCGCATGGCGAAAGCGGATCCAAATCATACTCAAGAAATGCTGAGTATTACGCATATGGTGTTATTGGTTGAATTGAGCAACAAAGATACGGCTTCAGATTACCTTCTGACCGAAAAACCAAACTTACCAACATCAGCGCTGAATCGGTTTAGACACAGTCGGAACATTACTGGCTCACCAAACGCTATCTATTTTGATGCGCGCTCACGACGCAAAGAGCCAAGATTCGAATTTAATACACCGGTTACCCTCAATTTCAAAAATGGCTCAGTGCGCGGTACAACCCTGAACTTTTCTAACAGGGGTATGAGCGTTAAGCTTGCGAAGCCTCTCGAGCAGCGATGTGGCGATATTGCTGAAGTGCACTTTCTAGAGCTTCAAAAGTACAATGCAAAAATCAACCTTAGCAGCCTGCCCTACAGCGCGGTAAGAATTGAACCAAATTATCAAGTGATGCACTTTTCGATTCAAGAAACCGAAGACACGAACAACAGTCTAAAATTCTTGCGCTCACTGATCGCACACAACAAAAACAAATTGGTCGAAAAAGAAGAGCAATTACCAAACCCCAATTTATTGCAATCAATACACCAATCACTGCTGTCTAGAATTGCCTGTATCCCTTACTTTGTGGAACGAAAAGAGCATTCACTTCGTCCACGCTCTGTCGGGGTTAACTTTCCACTTGGTCGCGTAGGTCAATTGTTACATGCCCTTGGTACTCGAGATAAGTTTTCATTGGACACTCTGTTGAAAGGGCGCTCCAACCGACTCATGGCCTCGCCAATGAAAGCGCGAGATAACACCACGCCGGTCTATCATGAGGTGTACTTACTGGTTGAAAAAAATGGCGATCATATCGTTAATATCGAAAGCAAAATATTTGAAGACTTCGAAAACGCACAAAGCCGTATCCACTTTGTGAAAAAAGCCAAAATGGTCGGTCTGTTTTATGCGATCCGTATCTCTGCGTCACCTGTGAACAAAGTTATGACGGAGCTATTACGTCGAGAGTTGGAAGAGATTGCGGTAGACGCCATTCACCATGCACGATCGCTTGAGAATGAGTTTTCGGGGCTGATAGGCTATGGAGAGATCGTGGATATTACCGAAGAGGTGCTGGTTAGACTTGAACTGACCTAGCCTTGTCGGTAACACCCACTGTATGCGCACTACATTAGTAGCTACGCTGCTGTTTAATGAGGCCAGCACTAAGTAAACAGATCAATCCGCCCAGTCCCGCTTGATTGATCGCAACTTGAGATTGCTGACGCACTTTGGGCTTTGCCTTAAACGCGACACCCAGACCCGCTTTATTCATCATGACCAAATCATTCGCACCGTCACCGACGGCAATCGTGTTGTGCTGGTCAATATCATATTTGACCGCTAACTCGTCTAGAATGTCCGCCTTAGTTTGCGCAGATACAATGTCACCCAGCACCTTACCCGTTAACTTACCGTCTTTGATTTCCAACTGGTTAGAACGCGCATAATCGAGTTCCAGGAGCTCTTTTAAGTGATCCGAGAAATAGGTGAAGCCACCTGAGGCGATAGCGGTTTTCCAGCCAAAGTCCTGTAACGCATTGATGGTTTCGGTAAGGTCAGGCATCAAAGGTAAGGTTTTGCGAACTTGAGATAGGATAAACTCATCCGCACCTTCCAACTTAGCCACACGTTGGCGTAAACTTTGTTCAAAGTCTAATTCACCTTGCATAGCGAGTTCGGTAACCGCTGAAACCTCCTCGCCAACACCCGCTAGTGCGGCAATTTCATCTATACACTCAATTTGAATAACCGTTGAATCCATATCAAAGACAACCAATCCGGTATTATCCAATTGGGGCAGATCGCCGAGCGAGGCACAATCCAGCTTCAGCGCATCGACAATTGATGGAGCTGCTGCGGGAAGCTCTCCATACATTAGAGCAACTTCGTACTTTCCTACTTTCCAGACGCGCGTAATAAACACATCTTGACGTATATGCTGTTCGATATCTTCAAAGTTGGTCGGCGACAGGTGCTCGCCAAAGATAACCCAGTTTGACTGCTTTACATCATGACGGCTTGCCCGAATGACTTCTGGAAAGCGTCGAATTAACGGCATCGACTTTTTACAAGCCAGTTGTGATGAACCATCCATATTGCGTAATTATTCCCATTTATCTTAACTCTTCTGGCTAGTTAACCTGCTTGACTATAAAATGGCAAGAGGCAATTTCAGATTAGACCGCGAGCAACCAGTGAATCAATCTCTTTTCTCCATTAGAAATGTCATCCGTATTATCGCAATAATTGGCGTCATCGCCTCTTTTGCGGTGATCGTCAACAACAGTGTTGTCATCAGTCGCGGAAATCAGGCCATCCAATCTAAACAGTTGAGTACTCTTTCTAACTTACTGGTCTCGCAGGCTTCTTTGTCGGCCGGTGATTTCATTACCAATAATGAGCAAGAGCGCCTACTTACGCTCACTCACCAACTAGCCAGTAACTCTTTGGTTTTGGATGCCACCATCTACGACGCCGAAGGCGTTAAACTGGCCGCAAGTGATAATGCGCTAAATGCAATGGATGCAACCGGGCTAACAAGCCCATTAGGCACAATAGCGATTGGACGTCAGCAGCTGATCGAACCCATTTACAATAACGAAAGCGTGGTGGGTTTCGTGCGCATAACCTTTGAAAAAGGACGAGTGACGGCATTCTCGGACCATCATTACCGTAACAGCGACCGCTACATGTCTTTGATGATCGTGCTGAGCTTTGCCAGCGGGATCGCGCTAACGCTACTTATGCACAGCAGCCGCCGTAAAAAGATCCGCAGCTGGTTCAGTCATTAGGTTTTATAGCCAATATATCGAGACAATAAAAAAGCCGAACTGAAAACATTCAGTTCGGCTTTTTTTAATCTACGTTAGGACGCGATTAGTCGCCTAATAGAACAGAATCTAATGCAATTTCCATCATTTCATTAAACGTTGTCGCACGCTCATCTGAAGTGGTTTGCTCGCCTGTTTTAATGTGATCCGATACAGTACAAATTGCCAGTGCTTTTGCGCCATACTCAGCAGCAACGCCATAGATGCCTGCGGCTTCCATTTCAACACCAACGATGCCGTACTTATCAAGTACATCAAACATGTCTGGATCTGGCGTGTAGAACAGCTCAGCCGAGAACAAGTTACCTACTTTAACATCGATGCCTTTCGCTTTTGCGGCTTCAACGGCATTGTGCACCATGTCGTAATCTGCAATCGCAGCAAAGTCGTGATCTTTAAAACGGATACGGTTCACTTTTGAGTCAGTACAAGCACCCATACCAATAACCACATCACGCAATTTTACGTCTTTGCTTACTGCGCCACAGCTACCTACGCGGATGATCTTCTTCACGCCAAAGTCTTTAATTAGCTCAGTTACGTAGATAGAGCACGATGGGATACCCATACCGTGGCCCATAACCGAAATCTTACGACCTTTGTACGTACCAGTAAAACCGTACATATTACGTACGTCACAGACTTGAACGACGTCGTCTAGAAAAGTGTCTGCGATGTATTTTGCACGAATTGGGTCGCCAGGCATCAAAACAACGTCAGCGAAATCACCCATTTCTGCATTAATATGTGGAGTAGCCATTCAAATATTCCTTGTTAAATTGTTGTTTGTCGGCGCCTAAGCGCCGTTGCTATTACTCAAGTTGAGAGCGTTTTATAGAAAGTTTTTACCGTAGTCCATGTCACTAGTACCAAAATGGCTAGCCAGTGATTGACCAATGTCTGCAAAAGTATCACGTAGACCTAAAGAGCCTGCTTTCACCTTTTCGCCGTACACCAATACCGGGATATGCTCACGGGTATGGTCAGTACCAGGCCATGTAGGATCGCAGCCATGGTCAGCGGTTAAGATAAGCACGTCATCGGCTTTTAGAAGACCGTAAATCTCTGGCAAGCGAGAATCGAAGTACTCGAGCGCTGCCGCGTACCCTGCAACATCACGGCGATGGCCGTAAGCTGAGTCAAAATCAACAAAGTTAGTAAACACAATCGAGTCATCGCCGGCTTGTTTAACTTGCTCTAGCGTTGCATCAAATAGTGCTTCTAGCCCTGTAGCTTTTACTTTATCGGTGATCCCACAATTAGCGTAGATGTCGGCAATTTTACCTATTGAAATGACTTTACCCTGCTTTTCATCCACCAACTTCTGTAGCACGGTGGCCGAAGGTGGCTCAACAGATAGATCTCGACGGTTTCCGGTACGTTCAAACGCACCTGCTTTGTCACCAATAAATGGACGCGCGATAACGCGGCCAATATTGTAGTCTTCCAGTTCTTCACGAACGATGTGGCAAAGGTCCAATAGGTTCTGCAGACCATAAGTCTCTTCATGGCAAGCAATTTGGAATACCGAGTCAGCCGAGGTGTAAAAAATAGGCTTGCCGGTTTGCATGTGTTCTTCGCCTAAGTCATCCAACACTTGAGTACCGGATGCATGGCAGTTACCTAGATACCCAGGTAGATTGGCACGCTTAACGATTTTATCGAGCAACTCTTGAGGAAAACTATCTTGCTTGTCGCTAAAGTAACCCCAGTCAAATAGCACCGGTACACCTGCAATTTCCCAGTGACCTGACGGCGTGTCTTTTCCTGAAGACAGCTCAGCCGCATGCCCGTAAGCGCCTATAATGTCGCTCGCCGGATCCATACCAAGTGCATAGCTGCCCGTTGATTCTTGGTGAGCAAGTGTAAGACCTAGCTTGCTCAAGTTAGGTAAACGCAGTGGACCTTTTCGAGTGTCACTGTCTGCTTTTCCTTCAGCACAGGCCTTCGCAATATGGCCCATGGTATCTGAACCTACATCGCCAAAATCGACAGCGTCTTTTGAAGCGCCAATGCCAAACGAATCTAAAACTAAAATAATTGCACGTTTCATAAGAAATCCTTCCTGTGTTTATACGTCGCTTGCACGAATTTTTCGGTAAACATCAGGCGTTGATGCGTAACTCGTACCTATTTCAATGGCTTGTTTGAGCTCATTCGCCGCTTGTTGCCATTGTTGTTCATTTCGCGCATGAATGGTGGCCAGTGGTGTTTGACTTGTCACTTGTTCGCCTAATCGAACAAAGCCATCAAAACCCACAGCGTAGTCAATGGTATCAGTGGCAACGCGTCGTCCGCCGCCCATGCCTACCACCGCCATTCCAATAGCACGAGTATCCATAGCGGAAACTGTGCCGGCAGTATCTGCAAAGACAGGCTTAACCACCTCAGCAGTGTCTAAATAATCATCGTAGCTTTCGATGAAATCAGCAGGGCCACCAAGGCCATGCACCATTTGACCAAATCTCTGTGCAGCTTCGCCACTGTCTAGAGCACGGTCGAGTTTCTGACGGGCTTCCTCTTCAGACTTAGCTAATTTACCCAGTAGCAGCATTTCAGCGCAGGAAGCCATGGTAATTTCATAGAGACGGGGGTTTTTATATTCCCCAGTTAAAAAGCGAACCGCTTCACGGACTTCAACGGCATTACCGGCAGATGACGCCAATACTTGGTTCATATCGGTAAGAATTGCCGTGGTATTTGTCCCTGCACCGTTAGCAACCGCCACAATAGATTTCGCTAACTCTTCTGATGCTTCGTAGGTTGGCATGAATGCGCCAGAGCCCACTTTAACATCCATGACTAAGGAGTCTAACCCAGCAGCCAGTTTTTTAGATAAAATCGATGCCGTAATTAAAGAGATATTGTCGACGGTTGCAGTAATGTCACGGGTCGCATAAACACGTTTATCTGCAGGAGCAAGATCGCCCGTTTGACCAATGATTGCAACACCCGCTTTTTTAGTAACGTCACCAAACACTTGGTTATCTGGGGTGATATTGTATCCTGGAATGGACTCTAGCTTATCTAATGTACCGCCCGTATGACCCAAGCCGCGACCCGAAATCATCGGAACAAAACCGCCACATGCTGCCACCATAGGGCCAAGCATTAGCGAGGTTACGTCTCCAACGCCTCCCGTTGAGTGTTTATCAACGATTGGGCCGTCAAAACCCATATGATCCCAATTGATCACCATGCCCGAATCACGCATAGCACAAGTTAATGCGATACGTTCATCCATGGTCATTTCTTGGAAAAAAATCGCCATGGCAAATGCAGCAATTTGGCCTTCGGAGACCGTATTCTTAGCCACACCTTGAATGAAAAACTGGATCTCTTCACGAGTCAGCACTTCTCCATCGCGCTTTTTGCGAATGATTTCTTGAGGTAAGTACATAGATTTATCCAAAACAGGAAATTGGCAACAGCGAGCATAAGCCACTGTTGCCCAAACGGTTAGTAAGCTGTTGGGTCCGCTTTTTCGTCAGAAACGTCGAGCGTGTTTAATAGGTTCGTTAACAGACTAGAAGCACCAAAACGGTAATGTCTTGCATCTACCCAATCATCACCAAGAATTTCATCGGCCATCGCTAGGTAGGCAGCCGCGTCATCAGCGGTGCGAACGCCACCAGCAGGTTTAAAGCCAACAGATTGAGCTACACCCATATCGCGAATAACTTCAAGCATCATGCGTGCATATTCTGGAGTTGCATTCACAGGTACTTTACCGGTCGATGTCTTAATGAAATCCGCTCCAGCTTTAATTGAAATTTCAGACGCTTTTTTGATAAGAGCTTCTTCTTTCAACTCACCGACTTCAATAATAACTTTAAGTAGGGTGTCGCCACAGGCTTCTTTACACTGTTTAACCAGCTCAAAACCTAATGATTCATCGCCGCTAATAAGTGCACGATATGGGAAAACCACATCCACTTCATCGGCACCGTAAGCAATAGCCGCTTTGGTTTCAGTCACAGCGATATCGATATCATCATTACCATGAGGGAAATTCGTCACGGTCGCAATGCGTACATCAGGTGTACCTTGCTCGCGCAATGTTTTTTTGGCTATTGGGATAAAGCGCGGGTAAATACAGATTGCAGCGGTGTTACCTACTGGAGACTTAGCTGCATGACACAACTCGATAACCTTCTGGTCAGTGTCGTCGTCATTTAGGGTCGTCAAATCCATCAATTTCAGCGCTCGCAATGCTGCTGCTTTTAATTCGCTCATTCCACTCTCCACTTAAATTCTTTCTGTTTAAGGTTGCTCGTCTTGGGCAACCTGATTCAATTAGCTAAAGAAACGTTCCACGATCCATTGGTAGCTGATGCCACCGATGTAAACACCTACAATACCCATTACACCGGATAATACTGGTGGAGCAGGAATAGGCAGTTTTAATGCCGAAAAAATCAGCCCACATACCAAACCTGCGGCCATGGCCATTAATACTTCACTCATAGTTAAATTCTCATTTTTTTATTGTCTAAAAGTATAGTGCTAAACCAAGCTCGGGTTGGACCCTTCACATTAAAGCAAACGGTTTGTATCTCAAAAAACCTTCGACTCTACTTGCTTGGCTGCACTTAAGTTACTTATTTTGCTGAAAAAGCCCCGTAATACCGGGGCATTTATAGTTAGAACGAGATGAACAGACCTGCAATGGTTGCCGCCATCAGGTTTGATAGCGTACCCGCGATTACAGCCTTAACACCCATTTTCGCGATGTCGTGTCGGCGTGTTGGTGCAATGCTGCCCAAGCCGCCAAGCAAAATCGCTATCGAAGACAAGTTGGCAAAGCCACACAATGAGAACGAAATGATTGCCTTGGTTTTCTCAGATAGAATGACTTCAGCGCCATCACCCAAGTAAGGGGCAAACTGTGAGTAGGCAACAAATTCGTTGGCTACGGTCTTAAGGCCGATGAACTCACCCGCAATAACCGCTTCTTCCCAAGGGACGCCAATAAGGAATGCGAGCGGCGAGAAAATCCAACCTAGAATAAACTCAAGAGTCAGTTCAGGCATACCAAACCATCCACCGATGCCACCTAGCATGCCGTTGATCAATGCAATAAGACCAATAAAGGCTATCAGCATTGCACCAACATTAAGAGCGAGGCCAAGACCTGAAGTCGCACCTTCGGCCGCGGCATCAATAACGTTAACTGGCTTATTTGCGCTGTTATCTGAAATGTCCGCCATTTGATCAACCGGCTTGTCGGTTTCTGGGATCATGATTTTCGCAAACAATAGACCACCTGGTGCTGCCATAAATGACGCTGCAACCAAGTATTCAATTTTAACTCCCATCGCCGCATAACCTGCAAGTACACCACCCGCAATTGACGCCAAGCCACCACACATAATGGCAAATAGCTCAGACTTGGTCATTTTAGGGACGAAAGGACGTACCACAAGCGGGGCTTCTGTTTGGCCTACGAAAATGTTTGCAGCAGCAGACATAGACTCAGCTTTAGATGTCCCTAACGCTTTGTGCAATCCGCCACCAATGATTTTGATGACCCATTGCATAATGCCTAGGTAATAAAGAACAGAAATCAACGCAGAGAAGAATATTAGAGTTGGTAGTACTTGGAACGCAAAAATGAAGCCGATACCATCGACTGAAAAGTTGACCAAGCTACCGAACAAGAATGCTGTACCATCCGCGCCGTAATTGATGACATTAGAGACACCATCAGAAATGCTTTTTAGGATGTCTTTACCCCAAGGAACATAAAGGATAAATGCACCTAGGATAAATTGGATGGCAAACGCGCCACCAACAGTACGTAGGTTAATTGCTTTTCGGTTGTCTGACAGCAGGAATGCGATGCCTAGTAGCACCACTATACCGACAAGACTCATTAAGATGCTCATATTAAGTTGCCTATTTTAGATGGTTAATGGCCAGAGATAAGTATGGTTTAAAAAATTTTCAGCGGGATTATAAGAACCCAGATTTAGACTAAATGTGATGAGAGCCACATTTCGCGCGGCATTATACGAGGCAAACGTTTAAATAAAAAGTGGCAATCACTAAAAATGTTGTTTTAGTGCTACTGAGCTGAGAAATTAACCAGAATTATTCTTTGTAGAGCTAAACAAATATAAAAAAGACGAAAAGCACTAGGCATCTCGTCTAAAAATCATACAAGAGCTTTCATAAATCGAATCTATTACCATTTTTGTTGATTCTTTTCTTAGTGAGGCAAAGTTTTTAGCGACATTGATAACATCGAGTGGCGTAGCATCGCCTTTTTTATGACCCGGCAGTGGCATATCGGGAGCGTCGGTTTCAAAAACAAGTGCTTGCAGTGGGAGCTTACTGAGCACATCTCTGAGCGGTCTGGCTGACGGCCACATGAAACTCGCGCCAACTCCAAGCTTAAATCCCATATCTATATAGCTAGAGGCTGTTTTATAGTCCCCCGTAAAAGCGTGAATGACTCCTGCTTTATTTAACGCAGCTTGTTTTAGCATGGGCATAAGACGGTGGTGCCGTTTAACGCAATGAACCAAAACCGGTAATTCAACTGTTTTTGCTAGCGTTAACTGCTCGGCGAAAATATGTTCTTGTTGGTTATCATTATTAAAGCGACCATCTAAGCCAATCTCGCCAATGGCACTAAGAACATGCCGATGGGTTTGCACAAGGTTGGTTAATTGTGCAATGGAATCACTTTGAACCGGAAGAAAACACGGATGGATACCTAAAGCGCAATAAACTTGATCTGGGTATCGCTTTCCTAGTTGCATAACGCGCTGCCAATTTGAGGGGCCAACTGAGGGAACGCAAATATGAGAAACCTGCTCTAACTGAAGCTTTTTTAGCCACTGGTCGATTTGAGCGTCAAAAACCGGGAAATCTAGATGGCAATGCGTGTCGAAGTACATCTGTGACAACTCTTTGACGGAGAAAATCTAAGGATAAGCGGGGGATATTTTGAACGCAAACGCTAAAATGAATATTTATTAAACAATTTGCTGTGCTTTTTTTCCTCTCTCTCTGGTCAGCAATATTGAGCTAGATCACATAAAATTGTATTAAAGTAACTAGTGTATACATGAAAATTTGAAGCTAATCGTTTTTCTATAAGGAATTCACGTAATTAGCTTACAGGTTAGGTCTAGTAAAGTGAGTTCAATCTCACTTTAATTCACGCCATAAAAGTGTAAAATCCCTGTCAATTCGGTGCGGATTGCTCTTTTACATTCAATTTTAATTGTTTGACCGCATACGAAGAAGTTTTTGACTCCATGTACAAGTCTGTGAGTCAACAAGGAAATAACTTCTTAAAACTAGGAATTGTCTCGTGAAAAAACTCACTACTACTCTTTCTGCAGTTGCGCTTTCTATTGCGTCTTTCACTGCACTAGCAGATGCTAAACCAGCCGTTGTTTATGATACAGCTGGTAAGTTCGACAAATCTTTCAACGAAGCGGTTTTCCGTAACGGCGTTGAAGTATTCAAAAAAGACAAAGGTATTGATGTTCGTGAATTCGAACCTCAGAACGAAGCACAGCGTGAGCAAGGCCTTCGTCGTCTAGCAAGCCGTGGCTTTAGCCCAATCGTTGCAGTTGGTTTCAACATGGCATCAGCCGTTGAAAAAGTAGCGACAGAATACCCAGATATCAAATTCACAATCATCGATATGGTTGTGGACAAGCCAAACGTTCAATCTATCGTTTATAAAGAGCACGAAGGTTCATTCCTAGTCGGTGCACTAGCTGCAAAAGCGTCTAAAACTAACACTGTTGGTTTCGTTGGCGGCATGGACATCCCTCTAATTCGTAAGTTTGCATGTGGCTACAAGCAAGGTGCTGTTTACGCATCTAGCGACATCACTGTACTAGAAAACATGACAGGTTCTACACCTGCAGCGTTTGCGGATCCTGCAAAAGGTTCTGAGCTTGCTAAGTCTCAAATGTCTAAAGATGCTGATGTTATCTTCGCAGCAGCTGGCGGTACTGGTCTTGGTGTTTACCAAGCAGCCGCTGACGCAGGCAAATACGCAATCGGTGTTGACTCAAACCAAAACCACCTTCAATCAGGTAGCATGCTAACTTCTATGGTTAAGAAAGTAGGTGTTTCTGCTTACGGCTCTTGGGAAGAAGCGATGGAAGGCACTTGGGAGCCTGGTATTAAGGTTCTAGGCCTTAAAGAAGGCGCTGTTGAGTGGGCTTACGACGAGCACAACAAACCACTTATTACAGCTGAAATGGAAGCGTACGCAGCAGAACTACAGCAAAAAATCATTGCTGGCGAGATCGTTGTACACGACTACATGGCTGACAACACTTGTAACATCTAATCACACTAGTTGATTATTAACGCCGCTACTTCGGTAGCGGCGTTGCTTCTCGATAATTTTCTCGATAACTATCTCGCTAACTCTTTTGAAATAATGACCCATTAACACGCCAGATAATGGCAAAATTACCGCACAAAATGCTGTAAAAAGAGTTAACCAGATAGAAAATTTTCGGCCTGAGATAAGCACATAAAAGTATTGGATAAAAGCATGAGCACAGCGAATACTGACTTTGCCATAGAACTGAATGGAATTAATAAGCGATTTGGCGCAGTCCATGCCAACCGTGATATTGATCTCCAAGTTCCATTAGGCACTATACACGGCATCATTGGAGAAAATGGTGCTGGTAAATCAACCCTTATGAGCATCATTTACGGGTTCTATCACGCAGACAGCGGCACTATGAAAGTTAATGGTCAGCCCTTTTTGCCATCAAACTCGCAAGAAGCAATCTCATCTGGGATCGGGATGGTTCACCAACACTTTATGTTGGTGGATACCTTTACGGTTCTTGAAAACATCATTCTGGGTGCGGAAGACGGTTGGAAACTGTCTGAAAGCTTAGGTGCTGCGCGTAAAAAGCTAAAAGCGATTTCTAAAGAGTATGGACTAGAAGTCCCTCTAGACGCCATCGTTGGAGAGCTACCAGTGGGTCTACAACAACGCGTTGAGATCCTAAAAGCGTTGTACCGCGATGCTCGCATTCTAATTTTAGATGAGCCAACGGGTGTTCTTACGCCACAAGAAGCCGACCACCTATTTAGAATTCTAGATAAACTGCGTGAACGTGGCACTACGGTGATGATAATCACGCATAAGCTGCGCGAAGTGCTTGCCATCACCGACAACATCTCGGTGATGCGCCAAGGCACCATGGTTTCGCACGTGGTGACTAAAGATACCGATCAAGAACAGCTAGCGGAACTGATGGTTGGACGTAAGGTACGTCTTAAAGTAGAGCGCAGTCCAGCTGAACCCAAAAAGGAATTGATCACTGTTAAAGATCTTACCTTTATTGATGACGCCGGTGTTGAGCGAGTTCAGAAAGTGAACTTCTCGGTTCGTGAAGGCGAAGTCGTTGGTATCGCGGGTGTATCAGGTAACGGCCAATCTGAGATTTTGGGTCTGCTATCAGGTATTTTGCAGCCTGCGTCTGGTGAAATTAAGTTAAACGGCAACACCATTAGTGCCGACAATCTTAAAGACCCACAAGAAATTCGCGCAATCGGTGTGGGTCACATTCCAGAAGACCGACATAAACAAGGTCTGATTAATAAGTTTGACGCAAAAGAAGCGTACATCCTTGGCTACCACAATCTGCCGGAATACAACAAAGGCATGCTGCAAGATAAAGCTGCCATCCTTAAAGCGTGTCAAGAGAGCATGGACAAGTGGGACGTTCGCCCACAAGATCCGCATCTGAAAACGGCAAACTTCTCAGGTGGTAACCAGCAGAAGCTCGTCATTGCACGTGAAATGGAACAAAACCCTGATGTACTGTTGGTCGGCCAACCGACCCGTGGTGTTGATATTGGTGCAATTGAGTACATTCATAAACAAGTCATCAATGCCCGTGACAATGGAAAGGCCGTCTTATTGGTATCGACTGAGTTGGATGAAATCCTCAACTTATCGGATCGCATTATTGTGGTATTTGATGGCACTATCGTTGGTGAAGTTTCAGCAGAACAAGCGGATGAGAAGACTCTCGGTCTGATGATGGCAAACATAATGCCTGAACATCTTAAAGACCAGAATAAGACTCAAGGAGAGGTATCATGAGTCAAGCAAAAGTCCCAGCATGGGTCACGGTAGGCTTGCTGCCTGCCATTAACGTATTCGTAGCCTTCTTGGTTTCGGCGTTCCTGTTCATGTACATCGGCGTAAGCCCTGTAGAAGCCGCTAAAACAATGTGGATTGGTGCATTTGGTTACGCTGAAGGGTTTGGTTATACCCTCTATTACGCAACCGGATTTATCTTTACTGGTCTTGCGGTTGCAGTCGCGTTTCACGCTAACCTGTTTAACATTGGTGGTGAAGGTCAAGCATACGTTGGTGGTTTAGGTATCGGCCTAGTCTGTCTAACCCTAGGTGAATACGCTCCTTGGTTTATTACTATTCCTGTCGCGTTATTGGCGGGTGGTTTATTTGGTGCCGCTTGGGCATTTATCCCTGCTTACTTACAGGCCAAACGTGGCTCACACATCGTGATCACGACCATCATGTTTAACTTTATTGGTTCTGCATTGATGGCTTACCTTTTGGTTAATATTCTTAAGCCAGACAATACGATGGCTGCAGAAAGCCGTGTATTTGCGGTAAGCAGTTGGTTGCCAAAAATGCATGAAGTATTGGCGGTCTTTGGTATGCAAGTCTCACCAAGCCCACTCAATATTAGCTTTATCTTTGCTCTACTATGTTGTGTCTTCGTGTGGTTATTCATTTGGCATACGCGCTGGGGTTATGCGATTCGCTCAATTGGCTCTAACGCCACTGCGGCAAGCTATGCGGGCATTAGCTATGTCAAAGTGATCGTTGTGACCATGCTTATCTCTGGCATGTTGGCAGGCTTCTTCGGTCTCAACGTATTGCAAGGTGAGCTTCACCAAGTAAAACTGGGCTTTGTTGAAGGCTTCGGCTTCACCGGTATTGCTGTAGCATTGATGGGGCGTAACCACCCAATCGGTATTTTACTTGCGAGTCTTCTATTTGGTTTCTTGTACCAAGGTGGTGCAGAACTTAGTTTTGAATACGGTATTGACCGTAACATCGTTGTCGTTCTACAAGGTTTAGTTATCTTGTTCTCTGGTGCCTTAGAGTACATGTTTAAACCTAGCCTAGAGCGCACTTACCTCAAGCTGTTTGGCTCTAAAAAAAGCTCTAACAACATGGACAAGTCTAAAGAGGGAGCGGCTTAATTATGTTTGAGACTATTATTTTAATGTTGGATGCAACCATTCGTGTTGCAACACCTCTTATCTTTGCCTCGCTGGCAGGTATGTTTTCTGAACGCTCTGGTGTTGTAAACATTGGTCTTGAAGGTAAGTTACTGGGTTCGGCCTTTACCGGTGCTGCAGTTGCCTACATGACAGGCTCTGCAATGCTTGGCCTGTTCGCTGGCGTATTAGTGTCAGTTCTACTGTCGCTTATCCACGGCTTTGCCTCCATCACTCACCGCGGTGACCAAGTTGTCAGTGGTATGGCGATCAACATTTTGGCGGCCGGTTTAACAGTAACGCTTGGCCGTCACTGGTTTAGCCAAGGCGGTCAAACTCCAGCGCTATCAGGTGATGCTCGTTTTGCACCAATTTACTTCCCTGGTGCCGATGCGATTGCGGATGTGCCAGTAATCGGTTTGATCTACTCAGAACTTCTGAGCGGACGTACCCTAATTGAGTACATGCTGATTATTGCTGTACCTCTATGTTGGTTTGTGATGTTTAAAACGCGCTTCGGACTGCGTTTGCGTGCGGTGGGTGAATCACCATCTGCGGTTGATACTGCGGGTATTTCCGTGGTTAAAATGCGTTACAGCGCTCAAATCATCTGTGGTATTTTGGTGGGTATCGGTGGCGTTTACCTATCGGTTGCACAAACGGCTCAATTCATTCCAAATATGTCTGCGGGTAAGGGCTATATGGCTCTAGCTGCACTTATCTTTGGTAAATGGCGACCGTTTACAGCACTTGGCGCATGTCTACTGTTTGGCTTCTTAGACGTCATGGCAATACAGTTGCAAGGTAAGACATTAGGTGGTTACGAGATCCCTGTTCAAGCTATTGAAGCGGTTCCTTATATCCTTACCGTAGTGCTTCTAGCAGGCTTCATGGGTAAATCCGTCGCTCCTAAAGCGATTGGCGTTCCGTACAGTAAAGAACGCGAATAGCGTTAATACTTAGACATTTAAAACGGCGACCTGATGGTGGCCGTTTTTTTTGGCCGTCGATAATTGGTTGGGACAAAATGCAATCAAGCTAGTTCGATTTACTGTCACTCATGAACTGTTGGTTTTTATAGGCTGGGTTATCCCACGTACTGCTCTGACTACGAGGCACAAAAAAGGGCAGATGACTCTGCCCTACTGTTTTGCTATCAACACTGAATCTATAGCGTCATTAGTGCTCGCGCGTTGCTCTAAATTGAATATCAGGAGAACGCTCTTGAGCCAAGTTCAAATTCACCATGGTCGGTGCGATGTAAGACAAGTTATCTCCACCGTCTAAGGCTAAGTTAGTTTGGTTCTTACGTTTAAACTCATCCAACTTCTTCTCATCACTGCACTCAATCCAACGAGCGGTGGCGACATTGACGCTTTCATAAATCGCTTCAACGTTGTACTCAGATTTAAGTCTAGCGACAACTACATCGAACTGAAGTACACCCACAGCACCAACGATCAGATCGTTGTTTTGCATAGGACGGAAGACTTGAACTGCGCCCTCTTCTGAAAGCTGAACCAACCCTTTAAGTAGCTGCTTTTGCTTTAAAGGATCACGCAAGCGAATGCGGCGGAACAGTTCAGGAGCAAAGTTAGGAATACCGGCAAATTTGAGTGACTCACCTTGGGTAAAGGTATCACCAATTTGGATGGTTCCATGGTTGTGCAAGCCAATTATATCGCCAGCATAAGCAAATTCTGCGCGAGAACGATCACCAGCCATAAAGGTCACGGCGTCCGATACGTTGATGTTTTTACCCATGCGTACATGGTTCATCTTCATACCTTGCTTATAGGTACCCGATACAATGCGCATAAATGCAATGCGGTCACGGTGCTTAGGATCCATGTTTGCTTGGATTTTAAACACAAAGCCCGAGAATTTTTCTTCGTTCGCGTCAACCGCGCGCTCATTCGCTTGACGAGCTTGAGGCTCTGGACACCACTGTGTCAGTCCATCCAGCATATGGTCCACGCCAAAGTTACCCAAAGCAGTACCAAAGAATACTGGTGTTAGTTCACCGGCAAGGAACAACTCCTGATCAAATTCAGGACAAGCACCGATAACAAGCTCCAACTCTTCACGTAACTGCTCAGCCAGATCTTCGCCCACAGCGTCATCAAGCTCAGAATTATCCAATCCCTTAATAACGCGTTTATCTTGAATGGTGTGGCCTTGGCCAGTCTCATACAAAATCGTTTCGTCACGGTGAATATGATAAACACCTTTAAACTCTTTGCCGCAGCCAATTGGCCACGAGATTGGAGCACAAGAAATTTTCAGCTCTGCTTCAACTTCATCCAGCAGCTCCATAGGATCGCGGATATCACGGTCGAGTTTGTTCATGAAAGTAACGATCGGCGTATCACGCAGACGAGTAACTTCCATCAGCTTACGCGTACGGTCTTCGACACCTTTTGCGGCATCAATAACCATTAGACACGAGTCAACGGCGGTAAGAGTACGATAGGTATCTTCCGAGAAATCTTCGTGTCCTGGAGTATCTAATAAGTTAACTAGCGCATCGTTGTAAGGAAACTGCATGACCGAGGTCGTTACCGAGATACCACGCTCTTTTTCCATTTCCATCCAGTCGGATTTTGCATGTTGATTTGAACCACGGCCTTTTACGGTACCCGCTGTTTGGATCGCGCGTCCAAACAACAGCACTTTTTCTGTAATGGTGGTTTTACCCGCATCCGGGTGAGAGATAATGGCAAACGTACGACGCTTGCTCACTTCTTGTTGAAATGACATAAATAAGTCCTGTCGTTGATTGGCCAATGTATGTTGGCCTCAAACAATATGTAAATACGGTACAAATGGGGATGCGGTTGGGTTACATGCAACTGTCCAAAGCTAAGTTACCTATTTTGTGTGCGCGGATTATACCCAAGTTGCACACTAACCTAAAGCGTCAATTATTATCGTGTGTATAGGAAAACCGGCTGATTTATTAGCATCACCTACACAAAAACGTCTCTACGAAGTTAGCGAATTAGAGCGGTTGTTTTGGATTGGAGGCTAGAAGCCAGAAAAGGCTAAAGTTAAGCACATAACAATCGCATCTTCCTTACCTTGTTGGGTAGGATAATAGTCTCTGCGGCGATCAACTTCATGAAAGCCTTCAGACTCGTACAGCTTGAGTGCGGCAACGTTACTTTGCCGCACTTCCAGCCATACTGTTTCAGCGTTGGCGGCTTCGCTTTTCTCAACTAACGACTCAAGCAGTAATCGACCGACTCCACGCCCTTGCCACGGCTTTGCAACGGCAATGTTAAGCAGCGACACTTCACCGACAATATTCTGCGCATAGAAGTAGCCAAGTAATCTACTTTGTTTATCGAGCAATCCAAAATTACATGCGCCACGTCCGTCAAAGTTGGTCAACATTGAGGCTTTCCACGGGTGCGTGTGGACCTCATTTTCGATGGCAATTATTGCTGTACTATGAGACGTATCAAGACGAACTAACTGGGTATCTTCAGCGATGATTTGGGAGGCTTGGGAGCTCATTGAGCAGCCTTATAGGATTTAATTTGATTCCATAATTCACGGCGCATCTCGACATCGTTCATCAGCAATGAAAGCGGCTGAGAATTCAACACGTTGACATTTTCAACCGGTGTTGAAGGGCTTCCACAGAACCACACCCACTCTATGCCATCCAGCGAAACTTGCTGAAGATCATCGGCCATTACTCGCTCCGCCTGTTCTAAATCAAGCGGCAAGGTGGCCAATATTTTTTGTAGATAAGACAGTTCGTCCATGTTGGGTGGAATATCCGCAACCAGCAGTAGCTTGCAGCCGTCAGAAGGTACAATTACATGTTTTTCAGTAGCTTCAAAAAAATCTGGGTCGCGCACCGAATAGAGGTCAATCCCCATTTCTTGGAGCATGGCAGATTCTGATATTGGCGTGTGATTGTTCATAACGACTGCAATTATTCAGTATCAAACTCAGGGGAGTACGACACTTCACCCTGCTGCAAAGAGATGCTGTTTGGCAAGAGTTCGTTAATCTGAAACTCGCTCGTTGCAGTGTGTCGATTACAACTTAAACTAAATTTGTCCGCAGGTACAAATCCACTTTGCTTGTAATAAGCATCATCACCAACCACCACACATACTGGGTACCCTAGCTCTGCGAGTGTTTCAAGACCTTCAGCAATCAGCTGCTGGCCAATGTGCTCGCCTCGAGCTTCGGGAAGTACTGCGATGGGCTCTAGAGCTTGCCAGTTTAGTTCTTCGCCACCAATAGTCACGGCGGTAAACAGTGCATAACCAATCACTTGCCCTTCATCACTGCATGCGACCAACGACAGGGTGAAGCGTCCGTTCTCGCGAAGTGACATAACCAGCTCGGCTTCAGCGTGGGTGGGATAAGCCGCCTTTAGTAGCGAATCAATAGATAGGATATCAGCCGGTGCTTCAGTTCGAATAAGCATGTGTGGTGTCCGTGGTTGGTTTCGAATCCGCCACTCCTTGCTCAACAAAGTTTGCTAATTGCTTGATAGCAGTGACCAAAAAGGCGGGTAATGCATCCCAGTCTACACTGTCCATCAAGTTTTTCACCTCTAATCCCAACTCAGTGTCACCTTCAATTTGTAAGCGGCGTTGGAAAAACAGTGTATCTGGATCTTCTTTGCGACCCATTATCAGCACCAAATCATTTAAATCGCCAGAAAAGTGCACTTGGTGCTCAGCCTGATCGGACACCACTAATTGGTCGTCTTGATAACTGATAAACCAGTGGACATCAAGATCGCGTACTGACACTTTTAGCCATTGTTGATCTAAAAACTCAAAATCTCCATCGTCCAATGCCTCATGAAAGACTTTTTTAAGTGTCTCTAATAGTACATTTTTTTGTATGATGGCTGGGCATAATTTTGCCGGCGGTCTAAAAATTGTTGCTGCGTTTTGCACGACATGACTACGAACTTTATTAAGCACGAAAATCCTCTACTATAGGGGTGATTTTAGGGTAGTGTACTTAAAGATTTCACTCGTTACACTGTTTAAAGTCAAATCGACCTGACTCCAATTTACGCTAAAGATTCTCTAGAGTCAGTCGATAGCAATACAAGTAACTTTTTGCTTCTTTCTTGCTTAGCTCTCTAAGCTTGGGACCTGTTCAAATTTTTCTGGTGATATGGATGCCGTCAAAACAGCTTCACAATTGGTTTTCGTCATTTTCGCAAGAGAGTCCGTTTTTCTTTGCGGTGCTCGATCGCGATCACAACTATAGCTTTGTCAATCAGCGCTATGGTGAAATTGCTGGTTTGGATCTCGCACAACTAATTGGACTCAATGATCAGGACGTATTGGGTGAAAAGTTTTATAACTCAATTGCCCCCTACTACAAAAGAGGCTTTGAAGGCGAATCTCTACAAGCTGAAATTGTCATCGATGACTTGAATCTTGAGTCGAGCTTGCACTTCTGTATTACTCCACTGCAAAGTGGAGACGACATTGAAAGCATTTCCTTTCACGCCGTTGATACCTCAGAAAAACAAATACTCGCTAAGTCATTGCATCATTCTGAATCCAAATTCACCAAACTGTCGGCACTGATAAATGATGGTGTTGTCATCGTCGAAAATGACGTTGTTGTGTTCATCAATGACTCGTGCAAAAGATTGCTTGGGTTTACCAATAACAATGAGTTGCTTGGACAACCGTTTAATCGCCTCTTTGTCGACTCACTCAGTAAACGTGCGTTCAACGTCCCAATAGAAACCTTGGTAAAAGAAGAGCCTCTGGACTGTTTTACCAGTAGCCACTGCCCTGTCGATAGACATCTCAGGTTAAAAGCTGATAGCAGTCTGTTTTACGGCCAAGATACGTGCTTATTTTTACTTTCAGAGCAAGCAACACACGACAGCGATGCACAACAGTGTGAGAACCAAGAAAGCCATATTGACGCCTTAACCAAGCTTTACAATCGGGCTGGGTTTACTGGGTCATTAACCAAAATGATCGAAAGCGACACCCCGTTATTGGTGCTCTATTTAGACATTGATAACTTTAAAAATGTGAACGACTCGCTAGGACATCACGTTGGGGACAAAGTCATCGTTGAGGTGGCTAATCGCCTACAGAAACTTCTTCCAAGTGACGCCATACTCGGTCATTTGGGTGGGGATGAATTTGGTATTCTATTTCCTCGTCCATTAAGCGAAAAAGTCGCCGATGAGTATGCGGAAAAAATACTGGTCGAGATAAACCGACCATTCGATCTTCATCACTTTAGTAAACGCCTTGCTTGCTCCATTGGCAGTGTTGTCTACCCAGGTGACGGAGTAGATGCACGAATTCTTCTACAAAATGCCGACACAGCAATGTACGAAGCAAAAAGTCGCGGTCGAAATCGATTGATCAAGTTCCATGATCAAATGAACAAAGAAGCACGTATGCGACTCTGGCTCGAGATTGAGCTACAAAAAGCACTACAAAACAATGGATTAGAAGTGTGGTACCAGCCTAAAGTTAACGCTAGAGACTTTAGCATTAACGGCGCCGAAGCCCTGATCCGTTGGAAACACCCTGTCGAAGGGTACATCAGCCCGGGTGCATTTATCCCAGTGGCCGAAAAGGCGGGTTTGATTGAAAAACTCGGCCGCGTGGTGATGCGCGAAGTGTTCAACACTGTCAAGCGTTGGAAATCACAGCAAATTTTACCTGGACGCGTTGCGATAAACTTATCGCCAGAGCAGTTTGGTAATCCTAAGCTCATCGAGTATATGGAAAAGTTGCTTAGAACCACCAACCTACCCGCCAGTTGCATTACTTTCGAGCTTACCGAAAGTGCAGTAATGAGCGATAGTGACCATACGATTCAAATGCTTGAAGGCATCAAGAAGTTAGGGTTTGCACTATCCATTGATGATTTTGGTACAGGGTATTCATCGCTATCTTACTTGGCCCGATTCCCAATTGATGAGCTTAAAATCGACCGTGCATTCATTAGCGAAATTGACACGCTACCGAAGCAAGTCACCGTCATTGAGAATATCATCAACCTTGGGCGCTCTTTAGGACTTACTGTGGTTGCAGAAGGGGTTGAGACGCGAGAGCAAGCGACCTTATTGTCCAATCTAAACTGTCACTCTATACAAGGGTTTCATTTCTATCGCCCTCAACCGAAACACGAAGTAGAACAACTCCTGTTACAAAACCTACGCCATAAAAAGTGAGTCTTTTTTACACAAACTCACTATAAACCTGTTGAACATCAAAGCCAGAGCAAAAAATGGCTCTACTATTTCGAACAGCATGTTTAATTATGGATAGGTTGATATGGAATTACTTTGCCCTGCAGGCAACTTACCAGCACTAAAAACAGCCATCGATTGTGGCGCGGATGCGGTCTATATTGGCTTTAAAGATGACACCAATGCTCGTCACTTTGCTGGACTAAACTTTACTGGTAAGAAACTCGATAAAGCGGTTGATTACGTTCACCAACACAACAAAAAGATCCACGTAGCACTCAATACTTTCGCTCACCCTGATGGATTTTCCCGCTGGACAGACGCCGTTGATAAAGCTGCCGCTGTCGGTGTTGATGCACTCATTATCGCTGACATCGCGGTTTTAGAGTACGCAGCAACTCGCTACCCAGATCTAGAGCTTCACTTATCGGTTCAAGCGTCTGCAACCAATGCGGCCGCCGTTGAGTATTACGCCAACAACTTCAACGTAAAGCGCGTTGTTCTTCCTCGAGTATTATCGATTCATCAGGTTAAACAACTGTCCCGCTCTATTCCAAAGTCTGTCGAGCTTGAAGTTTTTGCTTTTGGAAGCCTCTGCATCATGTCTGAGGGGCGCTGCTACTTATCTTCCTACATGACAGGAGAGTCACCCAACACGGTTGGCGCATGCTCACCAGCTAAATATGTTCGTTGGCAAGAAACAGATCAAGGCTTGGAGTCTAGACTCAATGACATCTTGATAGATCGTTATGCTCAAGGTGAAAACGCTGGCTACCCTACACTGTGTAAAGGTCGCTTTAACGCTGAACTCGATGGTGAGATTAAAACCTATCACGCCTTAGAAGAGCCCACGAGTCTGAACACTCTAGGTATGCTTCCTGAGCTCTTTGCTGCTAATGTTGCCTCGGTCAAAATCGAAGGTCGCCAACGAAGCCCCGCTTATGTTGAGCAGGTAACACGCACATGGCGAGCGGCCATCGATCGCTATCTCGCCGACCCGGTAAACTACCATGTAGAAGAAGTATGGAATAGCACACTGGCAAACGTCTCCGAGGGCTCTCAGACGACCTTAGGTGCTTACCATCGTAAATGGCAGTAGAGGAGAATACTCATGAAATACGCACTCGGTCCACTGCTCTACTTTTGGCCAAAACAGAATATTTTTGATTTTTATGATCAAGCTGCCAGCAGTGAAGCTGACATCATTTATCTGGGCGAAACCGTCTGTTCAAAACGCCGAGAAATGCGCCCCAATGACTGGATGGAAGTGGCCAAAAATCTTGCCGCTGAAGGCAAACAAGTGGTTCTTTCCACTATGGCGCTACTTGAAGCTCCTAGCGAGCTGAAAGTGATGCAAAAGTACATTGATAATGGCGAGTTCATTATCGAGGCCAATGACGTATCTGCGATCCAACTGGCGCATCAAAAACGAGTACCTTTTGTGGTTGGCCCTGCAGTCAATACCTACAATGCAAACACGCTAAAGCTGTTCTTATCGCAAGGGATGACGCGTTGGTGTATGCCTGTTGAATTGTCAAAAGAGTGGCTATCACATACTTTGGAACAGTGTGAGCAGCTTGGTATACGCGACCAATTCGATATTGAGATCTTTGGACATGGCTACCTTCCACTGGCCTATTCAGCAAGATGCTTTACAGCACGTGCCGAAAACAAAGCAAAGGATGATTGCGAAACCTGCTGCATCAAATACCCAACAGGGATCCAAGTTGACAGTCAAGAGGGCCAGAGCGTGTTCAACCTCAATGGTATCCAGACTCAATCAGGCTACTGCTATAACCTGGTAAACGATGTCCCTGCAATGAAAGACGTGGTTGATGTGGTTCGCTTAAGTCCTTTAGGCGTATCGACCTTCCAGCAACTCAAAGCCTTCATCAACAATGAACAAGGTGAGCAGCCGCAAACACTCGACGATCGTCAATGTAATGGCTACTGGCATCAATTGGCCGGTTTAGACATTAAAAACATCTAAAACAATAAGGCAACTCAATGAGTTGCCTTTTTTTTGCGTTAACTAGACTACCTGAACCGCTTGTTTTGGATAAAAACGCTTAATATCACTCACTAGCATGCCAACGACCACAACAGTGATGGCAATATTAGACAGCGGGTACGCCAACCAAATACCTTGAACACCAAGGTGTTTAGGCAGCACATACAAAAATGGCAACTGTATGAGCATGTTCCCAACCATAACGACCATGGCTCGTCCGCCTCGATTGATAGCTTGATAAAATGCGGCAACCACCACGAGAAAGCCATCTAAGAACAGCGCAAATAGGTGCAACCTTATTCCTTCTACGGTGTAATCAATCAGCGCTTGATCATTGTCGACAAAAATGCTGACAAACTCGATTGAGTAAAAGTTGAGTCCGACTATAAACACTACACCTAATGCGGTAGCAGTGCCCATTGCAATATGAAGCAACTTTCTGACGTTGTGCTGCAATGATGCACCGTGATTAAAACTGACAAGAGGCTGCATCCCATTAGCTATCCCCTCACTCACTAAATAGTACACTGTGACGATGTACCCTAGGATGGCATAAGCACCCACCATGGTGACATCGCCATACTGAGTAAACAGGGTATTGTGAAGTGCCACCATTGCCGCCCCATAAAAGTACATAAAGAAGCTAGATGTACCAATACCGAAAATAGTTGGAACGGAGCGATAATCAAAGTAGAAGCTCTTAAGTGATAGCCTGATTGTCGCTGTGCGCGTAAAGAAATACCCCACTGCAATAAGAGTAACGAGCATTTGGGCAACAGCTGTCGCCAAAGCTGCGCCAAACAGTTCCCAGCCCATAACGGCGATCAATATATAGTCGAGGACAATATTAATCACGGCGCCTACGACCATTAACCCAGTAGCGATATTTGGGCTAGAATCATTGCGGATAAGAAACGGCAGAGCAATCGATCCTAGAGTAAAGATCGCACTCCACATCAACACCATCAAGTACTGCTTGGCTAAATCAAAGACTACAGGATCTGCACCCTGCCATAACAACAGCGAATCACTAAAACAATACAGCGCTAACGACACGATTGGGGCGAGTAATACAAGTAATAGCAGTCCCGTAGTCAGCCCCTGTCGTGCCGCAACAGCCGCATTTCCACCCTGTTTGATTGATACCAGTGCACCTGTCCCCACGCCGACAAGCATTCCTAGGCCTAAGACGGCACCAATAATGGGCCATGCCAGGTTAATGGCTGCTAACCCATCTGAGCCGATATAACGGCCAATGAAAATACCATCCACCACTTGATACAGGCCGTTGACCAGCATAGCCGCAACGGTTGGAATGGTGTATGTCCAAAATTGACGATAAATAGATGATTGATTGTTCATAGTGACTATAAAGTTAGCAAGGCTAACTAATTGGTTAAATTAAGATTGAGTTGCTTTCAATAATAAGCGAGTCAGGGTTTGCGCCTCATCGGCACTCAAATTTTTGCTCAGCGAATTCGAGATTTGCTTATAAACAGGTGCTTGTTCAGATAGTTGCTCTTTAGCCTGTTGGGTCAAAGCGACGCGTTTCACTCGAGAGTCTTCTGGACTGAACTGCCTTTCGACCAACCCTTTTTTCTGCAGTCGAGAGACCATATTGGACGCCGAAGGCTTACTCACTTTCATCTCTTGCGCCAAATCAGTTAATCGCATTGGCGTGTCGCTTTCTATAAGAACCAAAAGGTAGTCATATTCATTAAAGCTCAATGACGACAAAGGATCTTGTTGCGCGTATTGTCGCCAAGACTTAGATAAATAACGCTCGAGTTGAATCAGTGCGGTTTCAAAACTCATGCCCATGCCCACTTAGTTAGCAAGGCTAACAATATACTCCTTTTTGAATACAACACAACGTGTTTTTGAGTTATACCAATCGAAGTAATTAACTGGTCAGAAAATTGCGACGGAAAAATCGCTGAGAACAAGGCAAAGATTGTCGTAGGTAGTTGTTCTACCTGCAAAATCTTTAACGCTGTTATCAGTGATTTTAACAAGCAAGAATGATCAGGTAATTGCTTCGGTTGGTATTATCGGAGCTATTTTTAAAACACATTCTGTATGAACTTGCCGCTACCAATTCACAGAAACAAAAAGCGCCACTCTATTGAGCGGCGCTTATATTGTTTATTTCTTGTGGTAAGTTACTGAGTGCTGCAGAGTTAGCGCAGTAGCTACTTTCGCTGTTCGGTGACTTGATTAAAGATTCGACCTAGTTCCAAAAACGAATAGCGGTGTTCAACATACTCGTAAACATTAAACGACAATGCGAGCTTATACAGGGAAATAGCGTTGCCTAGCTCGTTATCCAAATGGTAACGTTTTCCAAGATAAAAATAGGCCTCAGTGAGACGTTGTGCTAGCTCTTCGTTGCTTTGTGCACCTTCAACAATGGTCTTAAATGCTTCTTTCTCTGGAACTTCATCCAGCATGATCGCCACTAGCATCCAACTCCATTCACTGGTTCGGTCTTCGTAGCGCTCTAAAAGGTGCTGACGAGCGAGTTCTGCGTCTTGCTCATGCTCGATCACGTACAGCCAGATCGCTCGAAAAGGATCACTTGGGTCTTGCTCGTAATGTTTAACCATCGCTTCTTGAGCAAGTTCAATACGATCCCCGTAATAGAGTGCGATTGCGCGATTTCGCTCTGCGTAGTAATTGTTTGGGTCAAGTTCTAGTGTTGAATCGAAGGCATCGTAAGCAGCATCAAACTCGCCAATCTGAGTGAAGTAAACACCTAAAATGTTAAATACATCCGGCTGTGCAGGATTAAGCGAAAGTGTTTGGTTGAAATCCAAACGGGCTAAATCACGCATGCCAAGTGTGTCGTACAGCATGCCGCGCTCGTAGTGCATTTTTGCACGAACTGCATCGTCTAGATCTTTGCGCAGCAATAATTGAGAGATTCGAGCAATATGAATTTCTTGTTGAACCGTTGGCTGTAGCGGTACCGCCATAGGAGGATAAGCCCACCCAGTTTGAGAACCGGGGCTCGAGCATCCGCCCAACACCATAACAAGCCCTAATAAGGCGACAATTCTTAGCTTCACATCATTATCCTTTTAATTAATCGCTCCAGGGGCAACCAGCAACACTGACTGTATTAAGTCTAGCGGGTCTTAGATAGATGCCTAATATAAAAAAGAGGAGCATCAATGCTCCTCTTTATACCACGCTTTATCAGTTAAATATCAAAAATTTAACTTTTATTCCGCGTCGGCTGCTGGTGCGTCAGCTGCTGGTGCTTGTTCTACCGCTTCTTTCATGCTCAAGCGAACACGGCCTTGACGGTCGATTTCAAGAACCTTAACGTTTACTTCTTGACCTTCTTGTAGGTAGTCAGACACTTCTCTACACGCTTATCAGCGATTTGAGAGATGTGTACTAGACCATCTTTACCAGGAAGGATGGTAACGAATGCACCGAAGTCAGCAAGGCGAGCAACTTTACCTACGTAAATGCGGCCCACTTCAACTTCTGCAGTGATCTCTTCGATACGACGGATTGCTTCTTTCGCAGCAGCGCCTTCAGATGAAGCGATTTTAATAGTACCGTCATCTTCGATTTCGATGGTTGTGCCAGTCTCTTCTGTAAGAGCACGGATCACAGCGCCACCTTTACCGATAACGTCTTTTATCTTCTCAGCGCTGATCTTCATAGTATGAATGCGCGGAGCAAACTCAGAGATATCTTCACGAGCACCAGAGATAGCTTCATCCATTACAGATAGGATGTGCTTACGTGCACCTTGCGCTTGGTTAAGTGCAATTTGCATGATCTCTTTAGTGATACCTTCGATCTTGATATCCATCTGTAGAGCAGTGATACCTTCGTTAGTACCGGCTACTTTAAAGTCCATGTCGCCAAGGTGATCTTCGTCGCCAAGGATGTCAGAAAGAACAACAAAGTCGTCGCCTTCTTTCACAAGACCCATTGCGATACCCGCAACAGACGCTTTGATTGGCACACCTGCATCCATAAGTGCAAGAGAAGTACCACATACAGAAGCCATTGAAGACGAACCGTTAGATTCAGTGATTTCTGATACAACACGTACAGTGTATGGGAACTCTTCAACAGAAGGCATTACTGCAGCAATACCGCGCTTCGCCAATTTACCGTGGCCAATTTCACGACGCTTAGGAGAGCCAACAAAGCCAGTCTCACCCACACAGTATGGAGGGAAGTTGTAGTGTAGAAGGAAGTTATCTTTACGCTCGCCAGTTAGCTCATCGATGATTTGTGCATCGCGTTGAGTACCTAGAGTCGCTGTTACGATAGCTTGAGTTTCGCCACGAGTGAACAGTGCAGAACCGTGAGTACGTGGAAGAACACCAGTACGTACGTCTAGAGCACGAACCATGTCTTTTTCACGACCATCGATACGTGGGTTGCCAGCAATGATGCGGCCACGTACTACTGTTTTCTCTAGATCGTGGAAGATCGCGTGAATTTCTTTAGGGTTAAGCTCTGCGTCTTCAGCAAGAAGAGTCGCTTTCACTTCGTCACCGATTTCATGGATGCGGTCATAGCGAGCCATTTTTTCAGTGATTTGGTAAGCTTCAGTTACTTTTGCTTCAGCAAGTTCAGCAATCTTGTTTTTCAGCTCAGTGTTCTCAGCAGGAGCAGTCCAATCCCAAGAAGGGGTTGCAACTTCAGCAGCAAACTCGTTGATCGCCTTAATAACAACTTGTTGTTGGTCGTGACCGTAAACAACCGCTGAAAGCATTTCTTCTTCAGTTAGGTTGTCAGCTTCTGACTCAACCATAAGAACCGCGCCTTCAGTACCAGAAACCACTAGGTCAAGCTTAGAGTTTTCTAGTTCAGTGATGCTTGGGTTAAGCACAAGTTGACCGTCAATGTGACCAACACGTGCAGCACCGATAGGACCGTTAAACGGAGCACCAGAGATAGCAAGCGCTGCAGAAGTACCGATCATGGTAACCATGTCAGGCTGAACGTCTGGGTTAACAGACATTACTGTTGCGATAACTTGAACTTCGTTTTTAAACGCGTCTGGGAAAAGTGGACGGATTGGACGGTCAATTAGGCGAGCTGTAAGCGTTTCGCCTTCAGAAGGACGGCCTTCACGCTTGAAGAATCCACCTGGGATTTTACCTGCAGCGTAAGTACGCTCTTGGTAGTTAACCGTTAGAGGGAAGAAGTCTTGACCTTCTACCGCTTCTTTTTTCGCTACAACTGATACGAATACAGACGTATCGTCCATTGTAACCATAACACCTGCTGTAGCTTGACGAGCAATGATGCCAGTTTCTAGGGTAACGGTGTGGTTACCGTACTGGAACGTTTTAACAACTGGTTTTTCGAACATTTCGATTCCTTGTTTCTAAGCTTAGCTTAGAGCTTGTAGTATTAACTCAACACATTACGAATCGCGACTAGTCAAAACATCCTTAAAAGGTGCTGCTCGATATAAGGCAGTTTTGAGTAGTCGCGACCTTTTGGTCGACATCGGTGACTGTAATGTAGTGAGCGTTTGTTTCCGCTGCGACACGCAGAGGAAGTCGGGACGTAGTATAAACCACATTGCCCGATAAGTGCAGAATTTAGGTCATAAAAAAAGGGGCTTTAAGCCCCTTTTCAAACAAACTGTTCTAATGCTTACGCCAATTAGCGACGTAGACCTTGACGTTTGATTAGGTCGTGGTAGCGAGCTAGATCTTTACCTTTAAGGTAGTCTAGAAGCTTACGACGACGAGAAACCATACGTAGAAGACCACGACGGCTGTGGTGATCGCCTTTGTGCGCTTTAAAGTGACCTTGAAGGTGGTTGATAGAAGCAGTTAGTAGTGCTACTTGTACTTCTGGTGAACCAGTATCGCCTTCGCTTTGAGCGTATTCAGCAACGATTGCTGCTTTAGTTTCTGCATTCAGAGACATAATTCTCTCCTAAAGAGTTAGTGTATCAATGTGTGCCAGCCAATCTCTGATTCAGCCGACACGAGAGCGGCGTATTATACGGGATTGCAGTTGGGATGCAAGCGGGTTTTGTTTGCTGAAAAGCAGGGCGCTTCGCTTCGAGGAGCGAGGACGTCACTGCGTGACTGCGAGACGCTTTTCTTGCGAAAAGCTTCGAGCAAAAGCGAACAAGCCCACTTCACTGACCGCCCCTCGCAGCGCAGCGATCTCGATTCTCGAAGCGCAGCGCCCCTCAAAGCCCCTCGCCTCTCGCTTCTATCTAAAAACAACCAACCGTTTAGGCGCGACTTTTCCATCGTCGTCAATCTCACCGACACCGATGAACAAGCGTTCTTCGCCAGAGGTCATGCGAACTTGGCCTTCAACGGGGGCGCCAAAGATTTGCACGGGTTGACCGTGTTGGACCATATCGGCGAGCTCAGGAAGCATATTCACTTCAGGTAGATCGATAACAGCAGTGTCCATCGGCAGTAGAAGTGGATCGAGCAGTTCACGAGGTGCGATCTCTTCGCGATGTGCTTGCTCTAAGAGCTCTTCTAACTGCTCCAAGGTTACCATGCGCTCGTAAGGATACTTCGCCACTTGTGTACGACGTAAATAGGTCACGTGTGCGCCACACCCAAGCATTTCACCTAAGTCATCGACGATGGTACGAATGTAGGTTCCTTTAGAGCAGTGAACATCCATCTCGATCTCATCGCCATTAAAGCCTAACAGCTCAATGGTATATACAGTGATGTCACGCGCTTCGCGAGGAACTTCGACGCCTTCGCGCGCGTATTCATACAGCGGACGTCCCTGATATTTTAATGCCGAGAACATTGAAGGGATCTGTTTGGTGGTCCCTTTGAACTTAGCAACACAACGTTCAAGTTGACCACGATCGACTTTCACTGGGCGCGTTTCGACCACTTCCCCATCAGAATCTGAGGTGTTGGTACGCTCACCGAGTTTCGCTTTAACAATGTAACGCTTATCAGACTCAAGCAGGTACTGAGAGAACTTTGTCGCCTCACCTAAGCATATTGGTAGCATACCAGTCGCTAATGGATCTAACGCTCCTGTATGTCCCGCTTTGTCTGCAAAATAGAGTCGTTTTACTTTTTGTAAGGCGTGGTTAGACGATTCACCGGTTGGCTTATCGAGCAGCAATACACCGTGGACTGGACGACCTTTACGACGACGTGCCATTACTCTTCGTCCTCACGTTCCTCGTCTTGACGACCTGCTTCGCCTTTCTTCTGTGCATCGTTAGACACAACTTCGCTCACTAGGTTAGACATGCGCATGCCTTCAACCAAAGTCTCGTCGTATACAAACTTAACTTCAGGTGTTAGACGTAGGCGAATACGTTTGCCAAGTGCCATGCGTACCATTACTTCATGCTCTTTAAGCGCGGCTAAGCACGACTCTGGCGTTTGTTCACCCACACACAAGAAAGTAACGAAAACCGTTGCGTATGCAAGGTCACGAGACACTTCTACATCAGAGACCGTCACCATACCAATGCGTGAATCACGCACTTCACGCTGCACGATAACCGCCAGTTCTTTTTGTAATTGTTGAGCCACACGCTGGGTACGGCTAAATTCTTTTGACATTTCTTTTCTCACTATAAAAAGAATGAGGGGCAAAGGCCCCTCATGGTGTATTCAACAACCATCACCTTCAAAATTAGATTCGAAGGTGATTATAGTCAATATGTTGTTGATACCAATCATAGCAACCATCAGGTCATTCTTGCTTGCTAAAATCGCAGATAACTGCGTTAAAGATTTTGAAGGTAGAAAGCTATCTACTGCAATCTTTGCCTTGCTATCAGCGATTTTTTCGGCGCAATTTTCTGACCAGCTAGTTACTCTGATTGGTATTAATCAAGCGTACGCTTAATTTCAACGATTTCGAATACTTCGATTTGGTCACCTACGCGAACATCGTTGTAGTTCTTCACGCCGATACCACACTCGTAACCATTCTTAACTTCTTGTACGTCATCTTTAAAGCGACGTAGTGACTCAAGCTCACCTTCGTAAATTACAACGTTTTCACGTAGTACACGAATTGGGTTGTTACGCTTGATGGTACCTTCAGTAACCATACAACCTGCGATAGCACCCAGTTTTGGCGACTTAAATACGTCACGAACTTCAGCAAGACCAATGATCTCTTGCTTGAATTCTGGAGCAAGCATACCGCCCATCGCTTGTTTCACTTCGTCAATCAATTGGTAAATGATTGAGTAGTAGCGAAGGTCTAAGCTTTCTGCTTCAACGGTACGGCGAGCAGAAGCATCAGCACGAACGTTGAAACCAAGAACGATAGCGTTAGACGCTGCTGCAAGTACTGCGTCAGTCTCGGTAATACCACCAACACCAGAACCTACAATGTTTACTTTCACTTCGTCGGTAGACAGTTTCAGTAGTGAGTCTGAGATTGCTTCCACAGAACCCTGTACATCCGCTTTAAGTACCACGTTAAGTTCAGCAACTTCACCTGCAGCCATGTTCGAGAACATGTTTTCAAGTTTCGATTTCTGCTGACGTGCAAGCTTAACTTCACGGAATTTACCTTGACGGTAGTTCGCAACTTCACGAGCTTTACGCTCATCACGTACTACAGTAGCTTCATCACCTGAAGACGGAACACCAGATAGACCGATGATTTCGACAGGAATAGATGGACCAGCTTCAAAGATCTCTTGACCGTTTTCGTCGCGCATTGCACGAACACGTCCGTACTCTTGACCACAAAGAAGAATATCACCTTTGTTTAGGGTACCAGACTGAACTAGAACAGTAGCTACAGGACCACGACCTTTATCTAGGCGAGATTCTACAACCACACCAGACGCCATACCTTCTTTCACTGCAGTAAGTTCAAGAACTTCAGATTGTAGAAGGATAGTTTCTAGTAGGCCTTCAATGTTAGTACCTTGCTTAGCAGAGATGTGAACAAACATGTTCTCACCGCCCCACTCTTCAGGAATAACATCGTACTGAGCCAGTTCGTTTTTAACGTTATCTGGGTTAGCATCTTCTTTATCGATCTTGTTCACAGCAACGATAAGTGGCACGCCGGCCGCTTTTGCGTGTTGAATCGCTTCGATTGTTTGAGGCATTACACCATCATCGGCAGCAACCACAAGTACAACGATATCTGTCGCTTGAGCACCACGAGCACGCATTGCGGTAAACGCGGCGTGTCCAGGAGTATCTAAGAAGGTAATCATACCGTTCTCAGTCTCTACGTGGTAAGCACCGATATGCTGAGTAATACCACCAGCTTCGCCAGAAGCAACGTGTGCTTTACGAATGTAATCCAGTGTTGATGTCTTACCGTGGTCAACGTGACCCATGATGGTAACAACAGGTGCACGGCCTTCAGCCAATGCATCGTTATCACGATCTGCAAGTACCGCTTCTTCTAGCTCGTTCTCTTTACGCAGAACCACTTTGTGACCCATTTCTTCTGCTACTAGTTGTGCAGTTTCTTGGTCGATCACTTGGTTAATGGTCGCCATAGCGCCCATTTTCATCATGACCTTAATCACTTCTGTTGCTTTCACAGACATCTTGTTCGCTAGCTCAGAAACGACAATGGTTTCGCCAACGACAACGTCAGATTTAGCGACGGTTGCGTTTTTATCAAAGCCTTGCTGCATAGAGGTAGGTTTCGCTAACTTACCCTTACGACCACGCTGGTTGTTACGTCCACCGCGATTGTTTGCTTCAGGTGCTTTTTTCTTTTTCTTCTTACGACGACCGCCTTCATCACGACGCTCTTGTTCATCTTCCGCTTCACGAGCGTAAGTAGAGGTTGTGGTGTGGAAGTCAACGGTTTTGGTTTTCTTAGCTTCTTCTTGCAAGCGAGCTTCAGATTCAACAGCAAGACGTTTCGCTTCTTCTGCTGCTTTTGCAGCTTCTTCAGCGATGCGGCGTGCCGCTTCTTCTTCTTGACGACGTTGAAGCTCATCCGCTTCTTTCTTAGCAAGTTCTGCAGCAGCGCGCTCTTCTGGAGTTTGGCTCTCAGCTTTTGCTTTTGCTTCCGCTTCTGCTTTGGCTTTCGCTTCTGCGTCAGCTTTCGCTTTGGCTTCTGCTTTGGCTTTCGCTTCTGCAGCCGCTTTCGCATCTGCTTCTGCTTTTGCCTTCGCTTCTGCAGCAGCTTGCTCAGCAGCTTCTGCTTCTAGGCGTGCTTTTTCTTCTTCCGCTTTTTGATCGTCAACAACGCTACGCTTAACGTAAGTGCGCTTTTTACGTACTTCTACTTGTACGTTTTTGCTCTTACCGCCAGTTTGAGCAACACTTAGCGTGCTCTTCTTTTTGCGTTGCAATGTTAGACGTGTTGGCTCAGCTTCAGCAGCTGTATCGCCATGTTCTTTTTTAAGATGTGTCAAAAGTACTTGTTTCTCATCTTCCGTCACAATATCGCTTTGTGACTTATTCATACCTGCATCAGCAAGTTGCTCAACTAAACGGTCAACTGGCGTACCAATCTCATCGCTTAACGCTTTAACTGTAAGTTGTGTCATTCCACTACCTCCCCTTGCTGATTATTCTTCGTTGAACCAACAGATATTACGCGCGGCCATGATCAGCTCGCCTGCACGCTCTTCAGTTAGGCCTTCAATGTCTTCTAATTCATCGACGCCTTGATCAGCTAGGTCTTCTAATGTCACTACGCCTTTAGCGGCAAGTTTGAACGCCAATTCGCGTTCTAGACCTTCAAGACCTAATAGGTCTTCTGCTGGTTCTAAACCTTCAAACGACTCTTCTTGTGCAAGCGCAAGCGTTGTCAGTGCGTCTTTAGCACGACCACGTAACTCTTCTACAAGATCTTCATCCAAGCCGTTTACTTCCAGTAGCTCAGCTACTGGTACGTATGCTACTTCTTCAAGCGTTGAGAACCCTTCTTCCACCAACAACTCAGCAAAATCTTGCTCGATGTCTAGGTGCTTCATGAACGATTCAATCGACTCTTGAGATTCTTCTTGGTGCTTCTTCTCTAGGTCTTCAACGGTCATTACGTTTAGTTCCCAACCAGTCAGTTGAGACGCAAGACGTACGTTTTGACCAGCACGGCCGATAGCCTGTGCTAGGTTGTCTGCTTCTACCGCGATGTCCATAGAGTTAGTGTCTTCATCAACAATGATTGATGCGACATCCGCTGGAGCCATTGCGTTAATAACGAACTGCGCTGGGTTATCGTCCCAAAGAACGATATCAATACGCTCACCGCCAAGCTCACCAGAAACGGCTTGTACACGTGCGCCACGCATACCAACACAAGCACCGACTGGATCAATACGCTTGTCGTTGGTTTTCACAGCAATTTTTGCACGTGAACCAGGATCGCGGGCTGCACCTTTTAGTTCGATCAAGTCTTCGCCAATTTCTGGCACTTCAATACGGAACAGTTCAGTCAACATCTCTGGTTTAGAGCGAGTCATGAACAGTTGGAAGCCGCGTGCTTCTGGATCCACTTTGTACAGCAGGCCACGCACTCGGTCACCCGAACGGAAGTTTTCACGTGGAAGTTGGTCATCACGTAAAATAACCGCTTCTGCATTGTTACCCAAATCTAGAATAACCGTGTCGCGATTGACTTTTTTAACCGCGCCAGTAAGAAGTTCACCTTCGTTATCGATGAACTGACCCACGATTTGAGCACGCTCTGCTTCACGTACTTTCTGTACGATAACTTGTTTAGCAGTTTGTGTTGCAATACGGTCAAACTTCACTGAGTCGATGTCGTCTTCGACGTAATCACCGATTTCTAGTGACTCATCTTCAAATTTAGCGGCTTCTAAAGATGTTTCTTTGGTTGGGAATTCTACTTCTTCGACGACTTCCCAACGACGGAATGTATCGAAGTCACCTGTTTTGCGATCGATCGCAACACGGACTTCTACTTCCATCTCATATTTCTTTTTTGTGGCGGTTGCCAAAGCAATTTCTAATGCTTCAAAGATACTCTCACGAGGTACCGCTTTTTCGTTTGAAACAGCTTCTACAACTGCTAAAATTTCTTTGTTGTTCATCCTTCTAGCCTCTTAATGCCCTATACACTGGCTTAAAATTTCGGAATTAGGTGCGCTTTGTTAATGTTACTCAGTGCAAACTCTTCGACTTGTCCGTCGGTTTCGACGCTGATGGTTTCACCTTCAACACCTT
Organism: Vibrio ulleungensis; assembly: GCF_016900875.1. Taxonomy (GTDB): domain Bacteria; phylum Pseudomonadota; class Gammaproteobacteria; order Enterobacterales; family Vibrionaceae; genus Vibrio; species Vibrio ulleungensis. The sequence goes on along the minus strand of NZ_JAFEUM010000010.1, from coordinate 36,801 downwards.
TGATTACACCTTTCCACTTACGACGATTGCCCACCGCCATTTTCAAAACGATGCTTACTTCGCTTTCGATAAATCTTTCATAGTGTGCAGCAGTAAATAGAGGGCGCTCTAGACCTGGAGAAGAAACCTCTAGGTTATAAGCTACCGAAATTGGATCTTCTACATCCAATACCGCGCTCGCCTGGTGGCTTACTTCGGCACAGTCGTCAACGTTGATACCGTTTTCGCTGTCTATAAAGATGCGTAAGGTTGAATACTCACCTGCACGGATAAATTCAACACCCACTAATTCATACCCAAGTGCCTCAACCGGCGCTTGCAGCATTTCGGTTAACTGTCTTTCTAATCCAGTCATTCTTACCACTCCAGAAACAAAAAAAGGGCCTAAAGCCCAATTTAATACCTAGCACACTATCTGAGAGTATCCATAAAGATAAATCTCAAATAACAAAAAACCCCGAAAAGTCGGGGTTTTTGTTGCTGGACCCTGATATTACTAAACTAAACCCCGCTAAAAAAATAGCTTAGATTTAACTTAGCTGCCAAGTTAAGCGGACCGCTTTGAGGTAAAAAACCTCGACTTGGCTGACTTAACAATCACGTCCTGAAAATTGGTTGCGGGGGCCGGATTTGAACCGACGACCTTCGGGTTATGAGCCCGACGAGCTACCAAGCTGCTCCACCCCGCGTCCGACTGTCGAGCATTATACGCTCAACGACTTGATTATCAAGTCGAATAATGGTGCCGAGAGAGGGACTCGAACCCTCACACCAAAGGCACTAGCACCTCATGCTAGCGTGTCTACCAATTTCACCATCTCGGCATCAACTATTCTACTGAGGAATATCGTTCGAATTTTCTTCGGCCGGTAATCCCAGTTCATCGCTAGTTTGCTCAATCACCTGGCCTTGAGTAGGGTCAACCCACTGAGACTCAGGCTTGTGTGCGGTAATGTTACCGATCACCAAGCTAACGATAAAAAATACTGTTGCAAATATTGCAGTCATTCGGCTCAGGAAGTTACCTGATCCAGATGCACCAAATACGGTATTTGACGCTCCAGCTCCAAACGACGCGCCCATGTCGGCGCCTTTACCTTGTTGGATTAAAACTAGGCCAATTACACCAAGCGCAGCCAACAGGTAAATCACAAGTAGAGTTTCAAACATATTTCCACCTATGTTCCAAATTGTTCCGCCAGCGCTATTATAAATGGTTTGAAACCATTCGTTCTACAATATAGCTAACGCGCCTCTCGTTGAGAGCGGAGCAAATACTAACGAAAGGCTCAGGCGCTGACAAGCAAAAAATTCATCATTTCACCCTTTAGAGACACAATCGCTCAAAATACGGGCAAAACGCACATTTTATTGGAGAACTAACCCGTTACTTAGTTGAAGAAGGGTCAGAATCCGTTTTTTCTTTATTAAAGAATCCATCGAGAATAATCATTGCGGCGCCAATCACAATCGCCATGTCGGCAATATTAAAAGCAGGCCAATGATAGCTTCCCCAGTAAAAATCTAAGTAATCGACTACGTAACCGTGCAGCACGCGATCGTAGGCATTCCCCAGAGCGCCACCAATAATAGAGGCATAGGCAATACTTAACCAAACTGCTGACTTTGGCAGTTTTCTCATCCAAGTCATCAAAACTAACGAGAAAACAAACGCAAGACCGGTAAATAAATAACGCTGCCAACCACTTTGGTCACCCAAGAAACTGAAGGCTGCACCATAATTATGGACATATAACAGATTAAAAAAGGGTAAGATTTCTATGCGATTAGACCAGCCATAACCCATCTGATTCATGACTAGGTATTTTACACCAATGTCTAAAACAAACAGCAGCAGTGCAAGCCACAACCAACGAAGTCCAGACTCTTTCAACGGCAATGCCGACTCTTTCATGAGTTTTTCCTTAACGAACGCGCTTTCGAGCAGACAATGAATGCTGGTGTTGCCGCAGACTCGCGACAACACCAATGCCATTGAAGTTAGGCAAACTGACGAACTTCGCCTTCACCGTCTACATTCGTCACACAGCGACCACAAATTGTCTCGTGACCTTCGATAGTGCCTACGTCCGCCGTATGGTGCCAGCAACGGTCACACTTCTGTGCTTCGGAGCCATCAACTTGAACAAACAATCCTTCTAGCTCGGTCTCTTGAGCCGATTCAGATTTTTCGCTAAGTGGCTTAACTGCAGCTTTCGACGTTAGAAGAACAAAACGCAGCTCATCACTCAGCTTGTTCAATGTCGCCGCCAGTGCATCGTCGGCATACAAAGTCACTTCAGCTTGCAGTGAACCACCAATGGTTTTCTCATTACGCGCTGCTTCAAGGAGCTTATTCACTGCGCCTCGAACACTTTGTACGTCGTTCCAAAACTCATCATTTAGCTCTTCACCATCGGCAAGGCCAAACAGACCATCAAACCACTCATCAGCAAACACAAATTTACCGCGGCTTTCGCCAGTTGGTAGCGTTTTTGGCATTTGGTTCCAGATTTCATCTGCAGTGAATGACATGATTGGTGCCATCCAACGAACCAAGGCTTCAACAATGTAATACAACGCTGTCTGACAACTGCGCTGAGCGTGACCACCACGTTTTGCTGTGTATTGACGATCTTTGATGATATCGAGGTAGAACGAGCCCATTTCGATAGAACAGAAGTGCATCAAACGCTGCATAACGGCGTGGGTATTGTACTCTTCGTACGCTTTCACGATCTCGTTTTGAGTCGCTAGAGCACGCCCTACCGCCCAACGATCCAGTGCTACCATGTCTTCTGGTGCAACCAAATCAGTTTCTGGGTTAAAGCCACTTAGGTTTGCCAAGAAAAAGCGAGAGGTGTTACGAATACGACGGTAAGCATCGGCGCTTCGCTTCAAGATTTCATCAGAAACCGCAACTTCACCAGTATAATCCGTAGACGCTACCCACAAACGTAGGATGTCAGCACCCAACTTGTTGGTCACATCTTTTGGCGCAACGACGTTACCAATAGACTTCGACATTTTACGACCATGGCCGTCCACCACAAAGCCGTGTGTTAGGACTTGGTTGTAAGGCGCTACGCCTTTCATTGCAATTGAAGAGATCAACGACGACTGGAACCAGCCACGGTGTTGATCCGACCCTTCCAAATAAAGATCGGCACTGTGTCCACCAAATTCTTCACGAGCGTCTACCACTGAATAGTGCGTCACGCCAGAGTCAAACCATACGTCCAACGTATCTAACACTTTTTCGTAGTTGTCTGCGTCATCACCAAGCAGCTCAGCAGGCTCGAGATCCCACCACGCTTGAATTCCCTTTTGCTCTACCAGCTTAGCCACGTCTTCAATCAGCGATAAGCTATTAGGGTGAAGCTCTGAAGTCTCTTTGTGCACGAACAGTGCAATAGGCACGCCCCATGTACGCTGACGAGAAACACACCACTCTGGGCGGCCTTCAATCATACCTTCAATACGGCTTTGACCCCAATCAGGCATCCACTGAACACCTTTGATTGCCTCAAGCGCTTTGGCACGAAGCCCAGCTTGATCCATAGAGACAAACCATTGTGGGGTTGCACGGAAGATGATCGGTGTTTTGTGACGCCAGCAATGCGGGTAGCTGTGCTCGTAAGCGTGATGGTGCAATAGTGCTCCATGCTCTTTCAGCGTTTCAACAACTGCATCGTTCGCTTTAAATACGTGTTGCCCAGCAAAAAGCTCTGTATCGGGTAGATACACGCCATTTGAGCCCACAGGATTTGCAACTTCTAGGTCATATTTTTGACCTACCGCGAAATCTTCTTGACCATGGCCAGGCGCAGTGTGTACCACACCAGTACCAGATTCAGTTGTCACGTGATCGCCAAGTACAACTGGAACGGTAAAGTCATAGAATGGGTGCTTAAATTGAGACAGCTCTAGATCGCTACCTTTAGCAAAACCTAAGTTATGGTAGTGCTCAACACCGGCACGATCCATCACATCTTTCGCAAGCTCAGAAGCAACGATAATACGCTCTTTAGTCTCGCCTTCGATCTGGATCATTACGTATTCTAGATCATCACGCATACAAACCGCACGGTTTGCTGGCAACGTCCAAGGTGTCGTGGTCCAGATAATAACCGACACATCACCTTCACCTGCATGGCCTTCGGCCAAGGTGAATTTTTCTATTAGTGACGCTTCATCTGCGGCTTTAAAGCGAACATCGATAGAAGGAGAAACTTTATCTTTGTATTCAACCTCAGCTTCTGCCAAAGCGGAACCACAATCTGTACACCAGTGCACAGGTTTAAAGCCTTTTAGCAGGTGTCCATTGTCGGCAATTTTACCCAGAGCACGGATGATGTTGGCTTCAGTACCAAAATCCATAGTGCGGTAAGGCGCATCCCATTCACCTAAGATGCCTAGGCGCTTAAAGCTTTCACGCTGACCGTCAACTTGACCTTGAGCATAGGTACGGCACTTCTCACGGAACTCAGCCGCCGTCACTTTCTGCCCTGGCTTGCCCACTTTTTTCTCTACCATTAATTCAATCGGCAAACCGTGGCAATCCCAACCTGGAATATACGGAGCATCGAAGCCCGATAGGGTCTTCGACTTAATAATAATGTCTTTTAGAATCTTGTTGAGTGCGTGACCAATATGAATGTCGCCGTTCGCATACGGAGGGCCATCATGAAGAACAAAGGATTTCTTTCCTTTCTTGGCTTTACGGATTTCACCGTAAAGATCTTCCTTATACCAACGCTTAAGCATCTCTGGCTCACGATTCGCCAGATTACCGCGCATTGGAAACCCTGTTTCAGGAAGGTTCAGGGTATCTTTATACTCACTCATCGATTCTATTTTCCGTTCATTATGGGTGGATTTTGACATTATTACCTTATAGAAAAGCCACCGCTTAACTATAAATCCTGTTGTGCCTTCAGCCACATTCGTGCCGAAGACGCATCTAATTCTATTTGTTGCTTGAGTGCATCAAAAGACTCAAACTTAATTTCATCACGCAGCTTGTGCAGCAACGCAATTTCTAGCTGTCTACCGTATAAATTACCAGAGTAATCGAATAGGTGCACTTCTAACTGCTGTCTGACACCATTTACCGTCGGGCGGTTGCCAATATTCGCCACGCCACCTACATTATTGCCATCTAAGTCGATAGCTTGCACCACGTATACACCACTGACTGGGCTTACGTTGCGCTTTAAAGGTAAGTTTGCCGTAGGAAAGCCAATGGTACGCCCGAGCTTTCTGCCATGAGACACGCGCCCACTGATGCTGTATGGGCGCCCAAGCAATTGCTGAGCCGTCGACAATTGATCGTTGGACAGCGCTTGGCGAATATAGGTACTACTCACTCGCGTCTGCTCTAGCACAAAACTCTGCGTATTGACGACCTCAAAGCCAAACTCATCGCCGGCTTTTTTAAGCATCTCAAAGTTGCCCTTACGATGGCGACCAAAACAGAAGTCATCACCAACGACTAAATACTTCACGCCTAGCTTTTCAACCAATAGCTCCTGGATAAAGCGGTTCGCTTCCCATTGAGCAAAGTCTTGAGTGAAGTTGATACACAGCAATCTATCGATATTTAGCTTATCGAGTTGTACAAACTTATCCCGTAATCGAGTGAGCCGAGCGGGAGCCTTTTCTTTTAGAAATAGCTCCATAGGCTGTGGCTCAAACGTCATCACAACGGTAGGCAACATTAGCTCACTCGCTTTATTTGAGAGTTTGTCCAAAACTGATTGGTGCCCTAAATGCACACCATCAAAATTGCCTATGGTTAACACACAGCCATGATGCTGTGGTTTAACATTGTGAATACCGCGGATAAGTTCCATTTAGTCGGCTTAAAATCTATCAATTAGTAAAACTGGCGAATTATATAACATTCGTTCACTACTACGCCAGAGCAGAAGTTGCCCATTTAGGTCGCCGCTTTAAAATGGCGAGGTCTTAGGCCCAAAATCACGCAAGTAACGGCAAAGGTTAACCCGCCAGCAGCGATTAACCCAGCAAGCGTTGTGCTTCGCTGCGCAAAACTCATCTCAAGCCAAGTGTCGAACGGGGCAGAGATTTGCAACAACATCGCCACCATAGTGACTACAGCCACTGAAATTTTGCCAATGAACAACAAGGTTGAGCGCTCTATTCTATACACTCCCTGCTGATGTAACCCTTTATATAGCAGCAACATATTTACGAGAGCGGATAGTGCTGTCGCAATAGCCAGTCCTACATAACTGTAGAAGTAGGCAAAAATAAGATTAAAGCCCATGTTGGTGATCATAGCGATGATCCCGTATTTTACTGGGGTTTTGGTGTCTTGACGCGAATAGTACCCTGGTGCCAATACTTTAATCAGCATGAAGTTAAGCAACCCACTGGCGTAGGCAATAAGCGAATAAGACGCTTGCTGAACATCGTTTATACCAAACTCGCCGCGCATAAATAGCACCATAAGCATGGGTTTAGCCAATACCACTAACCCTGCCATCGCAGGCATCCCTAAAGTAATGACCATGCGCACCCCCCAATCCATTGTTGCGGCGAACGCCTGGGGCGCAGCATCAACATGCTTTCGAGATAGGGCTGGAAGTATGACCGTTGCGATCGCTATACCAAATAGACCAAGCGGAAATTCAAGCAATCGATCCGAGTAGTACAGCCAACTGATGGAGCCAGTCATTAAAAAACTGGCTATAAAGGTATCTAGCAGCAAATTAATTTGGCTCACCGAAACGCCAAACAGCGCTGGGATCATCAGTTTTCTGATTTTAGTAACACCAGGGTGAGACCATCCAAACTGTGGACGAACCAGTACACCCGCTTTATATAGAAAAGGGATCTGGAAAAGAAACTGCACCAGTCCACCCAGAAATACACCAATCGCTAAGCCCACTTCTGGCTGCTCGAGCCTCGGTGACAAAAACCAAGCGCAGCCTATAATCATCACGTTGAGAAAAACTGGAGTAAATGATGAGACAGCAAACCGCCCTAAGGTGTTCAATATTGCACCAGACAAGGCTACAAAGGTGACAAACCATAAATACGGGAACGTAATTTTAAGAAGAAAACTGGCTAACTCGTATTTGGGTGCTGACGGACCATCGTTGAGCCAGTCTAAAAACCAACCTGCGCCGAACAATGCGGTAATCGCACCTGAACCAATCACGCCTAGCAACGTCACAATAGACACTATAACGCCTAATGTCCCCGAGACCTTTGCAATCAACTCTCGCGTTTTTTGTTCATCACCTTTCGCTTGGTACTCGGTTAACACCGGAACAAAGGCTTGAGAAAAAGCCCCTTCGGCAAAGAGTCTACGTAAGAAGTTAGGGATTTTGTTGGCAAAGAAAAAGACATCGGCGCTGGCCCCTGCGCCCATTAGATTCGCGATCACGACATCGCGGACCAAGCCTAGTACACGCGACACCATCGTCATGCTGCTGACAATTAGCCCCGATTTGAGAAGTTTACGGCTCAAAATTTGCCTCTAGAATACACACGAAATTGCTTCTGAAAAAAGAGCCTAAATTAGACGTCTATTCAATACAGATTTATTAGCAATGAAAAAAGAATACTGGTAGAATCCACGCCATCTTAACCGTGTTGAACCTGCAAATACATATTTTGTTTGAATTTGCCTCTGTTTTACACAATTCATTTGACTTTCGGTGTGTAAACAGGCATGCTCCACCGCCTTAATTAGTACCGAATAAAGTTTTTGGGAGTTAGACCCTTGGCAAATAGTAAATCTGCTAAGAAGCGCGCTATCCAAGCTGAGAAACGTCGCCAGCACAACGCTAGCCGTCGTTCGATGATGCGCACTTACATGAAAAAAACTGTTGCAGCTATTGAAGCTGGCGACAAAGAAGCAGCAACTGCAGCACTAGCAACAGTTGCACCAATCCTAGACCGCATGGCGACTAAAGGCGTTATTCACAAGAATAAAGCTGCTCGTCATAAGTCTCGCTTCTCAGCGGCTATCAAAGCTCTTTAATTGTTTTGATATAAGCTAAAAAAAACCGGCCATGGCCGGTTTTTTTGTATCTGAAATTCAGTGAAATGAAAAAAGCACCGCCTTAAACGATGCTTATGTCATTAACAGTACATGTCGTGCAAAAGATGAACGAGACGCTTCACTTCTTCACTGTTTAGCGAGTAAAACACCGTTTGCGCTTCTTTACGCGTTGCGACTAACTCATCTCGGCGCAACCATGCAAGATGTTGAGACAGAGCAGATTGACTCAAATTTAGCCGTTCACTTAAATCCGTCACCGAGCTCTCTTGCTCGTAAAGCAAGCATAAAATTTGTAAACGTCGCTCATTGGCTACCGCTTTAAGCAAGGTAATTGCCTTGGCCGAGTTTTTCTCCATATCTCTAATATTCATTTATCAATTCCAACTGATTCACTCTATGCCTGTCTTTTTGTTCAGGCAAAATAGTAACGTCTTTATAAACCTTTGTAAAACGAGCACCTTGGCGGCTTATTCGTCAAACGCTAAGAAATCATTTGCTCGAAGTGGATCTCACAAATCGCTTTCACCGCAGGGTGTTGTATCATCCGCTCTGCAAAAATCACGTGATACTCTTCCCTCAATTCCTCAATTTTCGCTATTGGATGAAATTGAGCCTGAGCGATTGCCTGACCATTAAGGTGATGTGTAGGCGCAATAAAAATAGCATCGCGGTGCACTTCGGCAAAAGCCTTCATTAAGGCAACATCATCAAATTCTCCAAGTACATTAGGCGTGATGCCTAAACTGTCAAACCAACGCCATACTTTACGACCCATTGTCGTATTGGAGCTTGGTAATAGAAGTTTGTAGCTTTCGATGTTTTCCGGAAACACATTTCCTTTTTGCTCGTTAGCACTGAAGAAGCTCATACCGACTTCTCCTAACTTCTTACTAAACACCCCACTACTTTGGCTCACATCGACAGGACAGTCCGAAATAATCATATCCAATTTGTGTTGGGATAGTTTCTCGAGTAAATGCTCGTGTGTCGATTCAAAGCATCTTATATGAACATTGCTCTGGCTTTCTGTCGCAATTGAAAGAATTTGACTGACGATACGTTTAGAGAGGGCATCGGCTACGCCAACCTCGAACAGCCAATTCTCCCGTTGGGAATAATTGATGATATCGAGCATTTCGTAGCTCAAGTTGTACATCTTGTCCGCATATTTAAACACCAGCAGTCCTAACTCTGTAGGTTCGACAGAGCGGCCACTCTTTTTAAGTAACTTACCTTTTAAGCGATCTTCCAACAATTTTATCTGTCCGGTGACCGTTTGCGGTGTTAAATACAGCGCTTCAGCAGCCTTAGAAACACTGCCCTGCTTGCACACCATCCAAAAGTAGTAAAGGTGGTTATAGTTAAGATGTGACATCCGTTGCTAATACCTCGGGAATCCTAGTTATTTGAGTGGAAATATATACTTTTTCCGATAAATAACCAAATATCATTCGAATGGCATCAACTATAACTAACAAATATGACAAAATATTTCTATCAAACTGAGGTGGTGATTTCTCATAACTTTTCTTTTTAAATCATAAAGATAACACCATACCAAACGTTTGCTTTATGACACTTTATTTAAGGTTATCTTTCAAAACTGTCATATAACTGAAATATAAGCACTCTACTATTCCGCTGGATGATTCATTTTGACCAAACTTTTATACGGTCGCGGAGAATACAATGTTAAATCAAGCCACAGAAACCACGGCCACGCCGGTCACAAAAACGGGCAATTGGGCACGCTGGGCTAGTTTAGTTGTCATGTTGTACCTACTGCTTCTTTCAGTAGGCATGGTCGGCGGAGGTTTTAAACTCGCTACCGGTGAGCACGCGAAGACACTTTTTGAGTTTGCTTCTCACCCTATTGCTGGGTTAATGATTGGTTTAGTTGCCACAGCATTAATTCAATCTTCAAGTACTGTAACCTCTATCATTGTGGGGCTTGTCGCTGGCGGTTTGCCGGTTTCAGTCGCTATCCCTATGGTTATGGGTGCAAATATTGGTACGACAGTGACCAATACTCTTGTCAGTTTAGGTCACGTTCGTTGTAACACCGAGTTTAAACGAGCGTTTGCTAGTGCTACGGTGCACGACTTTTTCAACCTTCTTGCCGTCTTTATCTTCCTACCATTGGAAATGATGTTTGGCATATTCGAAAAAGTATCTCATTGGTTAGTATCACCGCTGCTTGCAACGGGCGATATGAGCATGGGCGGATTCAACTTTATTAAACCACTTACCAAGCCTGTTATTGCGATGGTGAAAGATCCGCTAACCACAAATTTTAGTGATATTACAGCGGGTGTGGTTCTTATTTTCCTAGGCATTGCGACCATCTTCGTTGCCATTACCGCTATGGGTAAATTAATGAAGACCCTGATGGTAGGGCGAGCACGTGAAATCCTTAAAAATGCTATTGGTCGTGGACCTTTGCATGGTATCGCGTCTGGTTCTGTTGTTACGGTATTGGTTCAATCATCGTCAACGACAACAAGCCTAATGGTTCCACTAGTCGGTTCTGGTGTGCTAAAGGTACGTGAAGTGTACCCATTCACGCTAGGAGCAAACATTGGTACCTGTATTACGGCTTTACTTGCTGCTACTGCGGTCAGTGGGGAAAACGCAGCCTTTGCATTGCAGATTGCGCTTGTTCACCTAATATTCAACCTCACCGCAACGGCTGTCATCTTTGGTATTCCATTCTTACGAGAACTACCCCTTAAAGGTGCCGATTACATTTCAAATATGGCCATTAAGAACAAGTCTGTGGTCGCAGGTTATCTTGTGAGTGTGTTCATCGTCATTCCTGGTGCTATTTTAGCGGCAACCATGTAAACAACAGAAAGACGCTCAAAACAATAAAACCTCGTTTTATAACGAGGTTTTTTTTATTCGTTGTAGAAAAACACAATCGAGCCACCATTCAGAGAACTTCCATAATTGATGTTGATCCCCAAGCCCACATTGTAAATAAGAGATGAGTAGCGCGAGGTATCGATTATCCACCCAACACTATATTCGTTGTAATGTGTCGCGCCAAGCGGTTGCCTGAGATCCCCACCTAAATCGATGCGTCTAAAGCGCCACAGGATATTTTGCTTGTGCTCGAAAAATGTGGGTAAGTGATGTTTAAGTTGGACGCTATTACTGATTGTCCAGCTTTCTGGAGTTGCTCTATATTGTCCTCCAGATCCACCAAAATTCTGACCATAGAAGTAGTGATACTGGGAGTTAAACTGGAATTCAGCGAGAGGATATTCGTAGGTATAATTGAAGTCAATTTGGGGTTCAACTACCCAGGCAAATGTGTCGGTATTCGCGTACGTATCCAAACCAACTTTTTCGACTTCACTAATCAGTGGGCTATTGGCATCAAACACATTTTGGTAGTACATAAGGTGCACACCCGTACCGCCATATACATGCCATCTGGGGGCAAAGTTATACCCTAAAGCGTACTCGGCATAGCCTGCTAAAACAGAGTCGTCAGAGTAGTCATTAGGCCACTCCTCTACGGCTGGGACATCGAGAATAGAATAATTAATCTCTCTATTCAGTCCCATCCATGCTGCTCTTAATTTCACTCTGTGTAGCCACAGGCCTTCCTCATCACCAACATAAAATGTCGTCGGTAATGAGATACTACTGATGCGGTCCGCCGCTTCAATAGAGTCAGCGCCTCCAAGATTAGGATTGTCCGTTCCTAGAATCTTATTTGGATCAAAAACATTGAAGCCAAAAGAAAGCAAGTCGCCTTCGCTAATGACGAGGGCTGCGGAGATGACAGCTTCATAATGCGCGGTAGGATCGACGATCGTTTCCGCACTCATTACAACTGGAGTTATTAACGCTGTGCCAATCCCTGCAACAACGAGTTTTTGCATTTACCATCCTTGGTCTATTGCTGCCGCAATTACACTGAAAACGGGTACCTAATTGGATCATGGCACTGGTAACCTTCGACACTAAAGTCATCTAGGGTCACCCAAGTTTCAAGGTCCTCTAAGGTCTTAATTTCTGGATTAATATGAAACCTTGGGCCAGCCAAAGGCTCACGTTTTAATTGCACGTCTCTCATTAACTCTAGCTGATCTTCATAGATATGTGCGTTCACTATTTTATGATAGGCCTTTCCAGGTTTATGACCGGTAATTTGCGCCATAATGGCCAAAAAGACGTAGACTTGGACCATATTAAAATTTAGGCCTAGCGGGACATCACAAGAACGCTGTGTGCTATTTAAGTACAGCTCACCATCCAATAACGAGAAGTGATGGCTGTACATACACGGTCGCAAACAGCCCATATGAAACTCGCCAGGGTTATAAAAGTTAAGGATCTCACCGCGATCATCATGACCACGAGTTAAATCATCAACAATCTTTCTCAATTGATCAATCTCACCACCGTCGGGCTTTGCCCAATGGCGACCTTGAACCCCGTAGACTCGACCCATATCGTCTTGGCCTTTTCTAAACGGACTGTTCAACCACACCTGATTGTCATTGGCGTTTGCATCCCAAGTTTTGGTGCCTAACTTTCGAAAGTCTTCAGCGTTATCGTAGCCACGAATGTACCCTAACAGCTCAGCAACGGCCGCTTTCCAGAAGCTTTTTCGGGTCGTTACCAGTGGGAATGCCCCATTTGCTACATCGTACTCGAGATCCGCGTTAATGAGCGTCAAACAACGTTTTCCGGTGCGCTCATTCTCTACCCATTTCCCTTGTTCGATAATTGAATGACAGAGGTCTAAATACTGTTTCATGAACGCAATCTCTATTTAGTTGAATGTGTCGAATTATTTTTGTATGCCCACACCATCATTGCAATGCCAATAAGAATCATAGGTGTAGATAGAATTTGTCCCATCGAGATCCAGTCACCAAACAACCCTAAATGGGCATCTGGTTCTCTAAAGTACTCGACGATGAATCGGAATGTGCCATAGCCAGCTAAAAACAGTCCAGATACAGCCCCTGCCGGACGAGGGTGGCGTATATATAGGTTGAGGATAGCGAACAGTACAATGCCTTCTAGAAACGCCTCATACAATTGTGAAGGGTGTCTTGGTAGGTATCCGCCACTTGGAAACATTACCGCCCATGGTACATCAGTAACGCGTCCCCATAGCTCGTCATTCATGAAGTTCCCGACTCGACCTAAACCTAAACCAAATGGAACCAAAGGTGCAACCATATCCGCGACATTAAAAAAGGTACGCTGATTGCGCTTAGCGTAAATAAACATCGCGGTGATAACGCCTAAGAGGCCACCGTGGAATGACATCCCACCAGTCCAAACTTGGAACAGATAAAGTGGGTTACTGAGGAACTCGCTAAAGTTGTAAAAGAGGACATAGCCAACGCGGCCACCAATGACCACACCAAGAAATCCGCTAAATAGAAGATCAGAAACTTGTTCACGCGTCCAACCACTATTTGCCTTATCGGCGCGACGATTGGCTAACCATATCGCAAACATAAAGCCAAACAGGTACATCAATCCATACCAACGTACGGCTAAAGGACCTATCTCTATCAATACTGGATCGATTTGAGGAAAGGTCACAAATTCGGTGCTCATTACAATTTTTTCCTAGGGTAGTCAGCGGATAACGCCGCTCATTTAAAATCATTATGCATGTCGTTCAAATGTGGACAAGGATTTTTACCACACCATGCTATCGAAAAGTGGTTAATATCTATGACAAATGGTGTTCACCGTACGGACGGGATCGTACTAAGACTTACCAGCACGAACAAATCCGGCCAAGCCTTGTTGTTCTAAAAACTGTTTGCAATGCTGATGGATTTCGCTGGAATGATTCATACTCATTACTTGCTCATTTAACCGCTCAAGTTTGCTGTGTTCTACGTGACGCAATACATATTTTATCCGTCCCACATTGGCGCTGTTCATACTCAAGCTTTGATAGCCCATTCCCACCAACAAGATTGCCCCTACAGGATCCCCCGCAAGTTCACCACATATAGAGATAGGTAATTTGTGCTGCTGGCAACTGTCTAACAATAATTTAAGCGCTCGTAGTACAGACGGATGCACAGATTCGTAAACGTTCGCCACCTTGGTGTTGTTTCGATCAACCGCAAGCAGATATTGGGTCAAGTCATTGGTACCTACCGATACAAAGTCGACACTTTGAGCCAGTTGAGGGACCAGAAACAACATGGATGGCACCTCAATCATCACGCCAATTCGTGGCCGGCGTACATTGGGGTAATGCTCTTTAACTTCGGTGAATGCTTGCTCTATAAGCTCTAACGAATCGTCAAGCTCTTGAATATTTGAGATCATAGGGAGCAATATGGAAAGGTTATTGCGCTGAATACTCGCTACCAACATCGCTCTAATTTGAATAAGAAAAATATCGGGGTGGTCGAGAGTAAACCGGATGCCGCGCCACCCTAAAAACGGGTTTTCTTCTTGAATCGGTAAATAGGGTAACGATTTGTCTCCCCCTACATCTAAGGTTCTCATCACAACACTTTGCCCTGAGTAAGCCTCTAAGACATTCCCATAAAGATTAACCTGCTCTTCTTCCGACGGAAAACGCTGCTTAAGTATGAAAGATATCTCGGTACGGTACAGCCCTACCCCAGTAACCCCTGCGTTAATTGCAATACTTGAATCGGCACTTAACCCTGCATTCAATAATAAGGTGATCGCACGGCCATCTATTGTTTGTGAAGGAAGCGCAATGTCCTGGTCCACCAACGAAGAAAGCTCTTTTTCCTCATCATAAAGAGCATCATACTCATCAATTATTGCTTTAGGTGGATCAATGAAAACCTCACCCGAGTAGCCGTCTATAATGGCCGTTGTATCCGCGGCGACAGTATCTGAAATACCGACACCCATGACGGCAGGTACACCAAGAGCACGCGACAATATGGCTGCATGTGAGTTAGTAGCCCCTTCTTGAGAGACGACGGCCAATAGATACTTTTTAGGAATTGCTGCGAGCAATGTTGCCGTCAGTTCTCTTACGACCACGATGACGGGTTTATCAATGTCAAATTGCGGTCGCTGCGAGTTATGGAGGAAAAAGAGCAGTCGCTCCCCTAACTCACGAATATCTTGCGCTCGTTCTCTCAGGTAAGCGTCAGACATTTTTAGAAATCGGTTTGAGTACGCTTCAATAATTTGCCGCAGCGCCC
Source organism: Vibrio ulleungensis (assembly GCF_016900875.1). Lineage (GTDB taxonomy): Bacteria > Pseudomonadota > Gammaproteobacteria > Enterobacterales > Vibrionaceae > Vibrio > Vibrio ulleungensis. The sequence continues at coordinate 21,576 of NZ_JAFEUM010000010.1, read as the reverse complement.
AATCTGCACTGTCGCCTTTTTGGATCTGTTTTTTAAGATCGCCACGCAGCATAGGATCGTTAAGCAAGTGCGTGTACAGGTCAAAAATCGCTAACGCATCTTTATTGATATCACCATCAAGCTTCTTACGCATTCGTCTAAAGTCGATCAGCGCATTTTCTATAGTAACAGCCATCCACTCCAACTCACGTTCCACGTTAATGGTCGAAGCTGGTAAAACGTCATGCAGGCGCATACTGACTTCTTCTCGCCAGATTGGACCAATTGCGACGCCTGGAGAGGCAGCAATACCGTTGAGCGAGTTGAGCCCTTTATCGTCAATCAGCCAATGCCCCTGTTCACGGGCATGCGCAATAATTACCGCGAGCTGAGCGGCCAAAGTAACTAGGAAAGCTTCTTCGGTTTCACTAAATTGGCGAGAATCACGCTGCTGTAGCACCACAACGCCAAGCACTTGCTTGCGGTAGATAATAGGGGTGCCCAAAAACGCCTCGTACACTTCCTCTCCAAGTTGGGGGAAGTACTTAAACGCAGAATGACTTTGAGCTTTTGCAATATTGATGGGTTCAGCGGAGCGTTTAACAAGCCCTACTAGACCTTCACTATAAGGGATATGGATGGTCTCACCGTCGTAGGTAAGGCCTTTGGTTGCCATAAGTTCGAGCCGTTGAAACGAATCGTTGGCAAGATAAACAGTGCAACACTCCGTGTGCACTGCTTTTTGTGTCTCGTTTACAAAGACTTCTAACGCTTGATAGACATCTTCAACTCTAGATACATGTTCAACTATGTCCCTTAGTTGATTCAGCATGACTATCCTCGTTTAAATTTTTTCTTTTTGTGTGGTTTACGCTCTTTGAAAGGCATCGCTAATGGAGCAAACTCCTTCATTGCTCGACGATATACATCACGCTTGAACGAAACCACTTGTCTTACTGGGTACCAGTAACTTACCCAACGCCATCCATCGAACTCAGGTGATTTACCTTTGTTCATGTCTATTTTTGACTCATCACTTGTGAGTTTTAGCAAAAACCATCTTTGTTTCTGACCAATACAGACAGGTTTAGAGTCCCAACGAACAAGACGTTTGGGCAACCGATATCGCAGCCAATGGCGACTGGTGCCAACAATTGTGACGTCTTGTTTAGTGAGACCTACCTCTTCATAGAGCTCGCGGTACATGGCTTGTTCCGCCGATTCGCCCTCGTCAATTCCACCTTGTGGAAATTGCCATGAATGTTGTCCATATCGTTTAGCCCAGAATACTTGACCGTGGTTATTGCAAATTACGATTCCCACGTTTAAGCGGTAACCATCGCCATCGATCACTGGCTAACCTCAATATTTTTGTATTTGTAGAGATTCTTCCACATATCCCCAGTGGGCGCAATCAAACTCACTGTCCAACTTGTTGAACTATGACCCAACCCCAGTGAATATCCCGATTAACTGTGCGATTTGAGCGATTCTCAATGCAAATTCACCCAATGCAAAGCCTATTCACAATTATTCACCTATTCTGTGAATAACCATGTGTGCAAGCGTCAGGAATCTGTCAACAGTCGACTAAGAACCGTACGGCGCTCTTTTTACCCGCAATCAGCAAGATTAACATTTACTTTTTATATTCATAAACTTACCAAGCAATCCACGCAAAATTCCGACTAAACTTTATTGTGCAAATTTTGATCCTTAACGATCGAGCAAAAAAAAACCACCTTTGAACTTATCCACACAAAGTAGACCTACTTCAAAAAAATCAAGACTCAATCGCTGTTCAATTTCGTTAAAAACCCCTGTTAATTTAACCAGATATTGAAGAAGTTACTCCGCTTTCGAAACAACTTGTAGATAAACACAAATAAGCTGTGGAAAAACGTCTTAAAATAGAGGAAGATCGCCTGACTACGAAGAATACTGCCTTAATAAATGCTATCGACACCTTGTAATGAGCAAGAATTGATCTTGCGAGCCAATCAACTTTATGGAAAAACCTTCACTGAACTCGCTCAGGAACTGAACATGTCGGTCCCTGTTGATCTCCGGCGAGAAAAAGGTTGGGTAGGCCAACTTATCGAGCACCATTTAGGCGCAGCCGCTGGTAGCAGACCTGAACAAGACTTTCCAGCCTTAGGCATCGAATTGAAAACCATACCGGTGGATTATTCTGGAAACCCGCTAGAAACAACTTTCGTGTGTGTCGCACCATTGATTGGCGTGCAAGGATTAACGTGGGAAAAAAGCCACGTTAAGAACAAATTGTCGAAAGTTCTATGGGTGCCTGTCCTTGGAGAGCGTGAAGTGCCCGTCGGCGATCGTGTTGTCGGCTTTCCTATATTGTGGACGCCAACGCCAGATCAAGATGCGCAACTCCAGCAAGACTGGGAAGAAATCATGGATCTTGTGGTATTGGGAAAGGTACAAAGTATCTCAGCGCGAATTGGTGAAGCGATGCAACTGCGACCAAAAGCGGCAAACGGACAAGCTCTAACAGACGCTTACGGTGAGTCTGGGAATCGCATTAAAACAAGACCTAGAGGGTTTTACCTAAGGAAAGGATTTACTAAGCAGATCTTAATCGACGGACTAAATTCGTCGAACCAACGCTAGAGAGTCAGACTCACACCACGATGCTAGATCAGTGCTTTATTATGGATAACTCTATGTCATGATACATTTGAACCGGATCAGGGCCACATTCATCATACGCATTATGTAATCTCAAATACGCCGAATCGACTCCCAACCGAGCAAGCTCATCTTTCACCTGATCGATGGATGCATACTTAATGGGTTGCCCTTCAATAACAATCGGCTCGAGTTTATGCTTAAACTCGACCGCGAGTTGATAACTGGTTGAATCAGCACAACTGATCACAAAGATTTTCGGAATTGCGTGATCTGCCTGTTTATCGGCATGCACCCAATGCTCTAACTGTTGCTTACGCATAGACGCCTCCTGCGGTTTCATTCAGTTTACGTGCTGAACGCCCCAAAAAGCAACATCCTATTAACAAAAAACATTCATTTCTCAAACATACTTCATCGTCGCAAAGATGAATAAGTACAAATCAACCCTTAGAGGTAAAGGAAGTTAAGCTAATTAGTAAATTTGCATTAGCTAAATAACCGTATTTTAAGTAGAGCGTTATGTGACAACCCGCATCATCAAATAATAATTAACGTCACTATTTATGACGTTAACGGAGCATGAAAATAAATAGATTTCGTTGAGTCATGCTATAGGCGTGGTAAATTAGGGAGGGGGGTCTCCCGCCCCTCCCTAGCATTACGTAACCAGTCTAGAACGCAAAACATATCGCATAAGTCTTACACGGCGCTCAACCGCTTGGACAGTTACTCCATAATGTTTGTTTGCGAAACCATCGCGGTCCAAACCAACGTCTTTAAGCAAGTGCTTACTTTCGTATGGAAGCATAAATTGCGCACGACGAGCGTTTTTTTGCCACTTTCTTTGCTCTGCTTTTACGTCAGCGAGTAGAAGAAATCCAGCGAGTTGAATGTAGAGAGAATGACGCATAACTATTTCCTTATATATTGAGTCAATGCTATTGATTCAAGGTGCAGAAAATAGAAACATTTTGGTTAGGCTGCTATTTTCCGCAGCCCTAAATAGAGAGGCGGATTAATTAATTGGTATCAGTACTGTTCAGGGTTTGAACAGAAAAACAAGGCGCCATAGTAGGTGCAATGAATGATTTACTGACAGCAGAGATCATTATTGAATGATTTAAATTAAACATAATGACCTCCTTGAAAATTAATTAATCGCTGTATTTGATATACATTTATAGGATACATTCTAAATAGAATGAATCAACCACTCAGAACAAAAAAAGAACAAAAATCGAAACATTTTCACTCAACCCTGTGGATCCTCTAACTATGAGGCGTGTTGCACATAAATTTCGGAGAATTCCTCTGTTGTTAGTGACGACACCGAGTCTACATATTATAGGCACAAAAAAAGGAGCCAATTTGGCTCCTTCTTATTCACATGATTCTTAGCGATCGTTATAAACGACCTTCTGAGATCAAGTTATGTTTATTCAACAACCTATACATAGTCGCTCGAGATATACCAAGCTCTTTAGCCGCAGGCGATACGTGACCCCCGTGAAGCTCTAACACCATTTGTAAAGCGTCTCGCTCTGAGCGCTCACGAATCGTTTTAAGACTCAGTTTACCATCAGAACGTTTTGGTAGATCCAGATCTTGCTCTGTGAGAACCACCGAATCGGCCATAAGCACTAAACGCTTAATATGGTTATCTAGCTCACGTACGTTACCCGGCCAGTGATACTGCGATAATGCCTCTATCGCATCCTCAGAGAAACTGCGCACCTGTGAGTTATATTCACGTGAATACTGTTCTAAGAAATGCTTAGCTAGGATCTCTATGTCACCATTCCTATCTCTTAAATTAGGAACATTGACTCTCAATACATTAAGGTGATGGTAGAGTTCTTCATTAAAGTCTCCATCGGTCAAACTGCGCTCAATATCGGCACTGGTTGTTGCGAGAATGCGAACATCTAACTCCTTTACGCCGTTAGGTGTTTCAATTGACCCTTCTTGCATAAAGCGCAATAGCTTCACTTGCTGACTGTAAGCCATTCCCATAATTTCAGTCAGCAGCAACGTCCCGCCATTGGCTTGCTCGAGAATGCAACTATCCCCTTGCTCACAATTACCAAATAGCTCTTTGTCCATTCGCGCTTCTGAAATTGCACCGCAGTTGACGGGCACAAACGGGCCTTTAGAGCGCGATGAACTAGTATGAACGGCTCTTGCGACATGGTCTTTGTTACTGCCAGCCTCTCCAAACACCAGTATGCTGACGTCTGTCGCTCCGATTCGCTTGATTTGGTCGCGTAGGCGTTTGACCTGTATGGACTGCCCGACGATCCCAAGATCGTTACTCGAGCCTAGTTCTGGCCACACTTTTTTCTCGAGCTTCAGCATGCCCAATTGGTGACCAATCGTACTATGTAACTGAGCGTCTGGAATTGGCGCGGTAAAGAAATCGATACAGAAGTTAACGATAAATTGGCAGATTGTATCGGATTTAAGCTGGTTTTCGCGGATGAAAGCGATCCAACGAACTTGTTTGTGACTGCTGACTAAATTAGCTAACCCGTGAAGACTGAACTCGTCACGACTTAGATCGACTATACCAATGCTTGGTCCAAGCTGAGCAAAAAGCGTGTCCGCTTTTCGTAAATCTGCGCAGTTATGACACTGCCAGCCCACTTGTTCTAACACTGGCAACCAAGGTTCCCTTGCACCACCGACGACGACTAGTGAACCAGGTACCGAATCCGTTCGGAATTGCGTTCCCATCTCAACTATCCTTCTAGTTTTTTAGTTTATTTTATAATTTGTACGCTTTAAATTTATACAACCTAAGAGTAAATATCCGTCTCAAGATTGAGAACACAATTATACGACACTTTTCAACACATCCATTACTATTTGTAACAAAACCGTACGATGGATGGTCAAATTGAGCTTTTGATCACGTTAGTTGCATAAAAAAACCGCTAACCAAAGGTTAGCGGTGGTGTGGAAAAGCCACAAGTTTAGGGAACAGTTAGTCACTTAAGTATTTGCTCACAACACCAGTGTTAACTGAAGATCTTCAACTGAGCCTGTTAACGCAGTAATTGAAGAGGGTCTCCCATGAACTCTGTCAATATAATCGGGACGGCATTGTCATGTGCAAGCGCTTATCTGTTATCCAAGATGCATATTGAGACATCACGTTGAAAACACTTTTTTCTTTCAATCTCAAAACTTCTCCCAATATTAACTAAAGAACTAGGAATATAAATCATTGTATCTATTAGGGTTAATATAGCTATACTCCCCAGTATGTAGACCAAAAATTACACTAACTGAGCCTAGAGTAAAAGACCTAGAAACAACAAAATGTACATTTCAAACTATTCTACTTTTCCACTAGTTTGTTTAATTATTGCAAAAAATTACGTAATTAAAGTTCATTTCAAACATGAAAGTGAATGAGAGGTTAGCTCTTTATTCGTGGCGTTTTATTTACCTATTGAATCAATCTTTCTCACGGTATTAGGCAAAATATCGACATACAGGTAGCACTGTTCTGTATAAGTTTATTGCGAGCCGCGCAGACTCGTAGACGTACTACACCACTAGGGATTTGTTTAATGCCATTTGCAAGATTCTCGCGCCGTTCTTAGCAATGCTGAATACTCATCTGGGTACACTAACGCTTCGCCATTCAGTGGTTTTACCACTTAAAAGACACCAATTGATAGAAAATAAACACCATTCTAAACGGCATTTGCGTTATTTTAACTTGCCTGCATTCAATATTTTGTATTAGAAACTAGTGCAATCATCGAGCATTTATCTACTACTTCTATAGCAAATCGCTCACCAACTCGGACAACTGCTCAAATGTAGAGATACGTGACGAACTAGGACGCCATACTAAGCCTATATCTCGGTACGCTGACTGACCTGGAGGCTCAATCACTACCAAACTCTGGTTGTCGAGCAATCCATGGTCAATCGCCATTTGAGGTATAAAGGTGGTCCCTAGACCATTAGCCACCATTTGAACCAATGTATGCAGGCTCGTTGCAGTAAAAGGATTTATTTTTTCTTTTTCGGTAAGGCGACAAGCCGACACAGCATGTTCGGTGAGACAGTGCTCGTTCTCCAACAAAAAAACAGACTCATCAGGTAGATCTTTATATCGAATTGGAATTTTGATGGCGTTTACTTGATCGCGACTGATCACCATACGAAAAGGATCTTGCCCTACTACTCTGCTGGCCATATTTCCAATATCAACCGGTAGCGCTAGTATCAACACGTCCAATTGGCCGTTTTGCAACGCCTCAAGTAGGTTACTGGTGGTATCTTCCCGCAACAGCATCGTTAAGTTGGGAAATCGACGATTAACCTCTTGCACTAGATCACTCAATAAGAACGGTGCTATCGTTGGAATACACCCAACACGGAGCTCACCCTCCATTTCTCGCCCTTCACCGCATGCACCTAATTCCACAAGATCTTGAGCTTTAGCAAGTAACTCTCGACTGCTGGCCACAATTTTTTCGCCCATTGCGGTAAACACCAAAGGACTTTTGCTGTCTTTCTTTTCGTACAGTGTGCAGCACACCGTCTCTTCGAGAGTTTGAATGCCTTTGCTTAACGTTGACTGACTAACAAAACAACGCCGCGCAGCTTCTCCAAAGTGCCTAGTTTCATACAAAGTTACTAAGTAATTAAGCTGTTTAAGACTCGGCCATTTTTGCATATCACGCTCTTTAGTTTGTGTTATCTGAAGCTATCCTTTATATACCACGATCAATCGTTTTTTTCGATTGTTTCGATTCGTTTATTTCGCTTTTTTCAATCATAAAAAATGTACTATAGTATGTCTCGAGATTAAAGGAGCCCATGCGGGCAAAACATTAAATTTTAGGAGCGTTCACATGGTACTAGTAGGCCGTCAAGCACCAGATTTTACTGCTGCAGCTGTTCTTGGTAATGGCGAAATCGTTGATTCTTTCAACTTTGCAGAGTTCACTAAAGGCAAAAAAGCGGTAGTTTTTTTCTACCCTCTAGATTTCACTTTTGTTTGCCCTTCAGAGCTGATCGCGTTTGATAAACGTTTCGAAGACTTTAAAGCCAAAGGCGTTGAAGTAATCGGTGTATCAATCGATTCACAGTTCTCTCACAACGCGTGGCGTAACACCGACATCGCAGATGGCGGTATCGGTCCAGTAAAATACCCACTTATCGCAGACGTTAAACACGAAATCTGTAAAGCGTACGACGTTGAGCACCCAGTAGATGGCGTCGCTTTCCGTGGTTCATTCCTAATCGACGAAGATGGTCTAGTTCGCCACCAAGTGGTTAACGATCTTCCTCTAGGTCGTAACATTGACGAAATGCTTCGCATGGTTGATGCACTTAACTTCCACCAGCAAAACGGCGAAGTTTGTCCTGCACAGTGGGAAGAAGGTAAAGCGGGTATGGACGCATCTCCAACAGGTGTTGCGGCATTCCTATCTGAGCACGAAGGTGACCTTGCTAAGTAATTAGCAATTAAGGTTATCGCTAAGCAATTAGCAGCCAAGGTATAGGTTAAGTAATTAGCTAACAAGCCTAAATATTGATGAAAGCCAGCACTGTGTGCTGGCTTTTTTGTTATTGTTACAGCCGCTAAATTTACTAAGGTGTTTTGATGTCTGTTTCTACTGAAGTGTGTGTTGATCATATTGAGTCACTGCTGATTGCCGTCAAGGCTGGCGCTGGGCGAATAGAGTTATGCTCCTCACTAGAAGTAGGTGGCTTAACCCCAAGCGCTGGGCTGATGAGTTTGGCTAGGCGTCATTGCAACATTCCGGTATACGCAATGATTAGGGCTCGGCAGGGAGACTTCTTGTTTAGCGATCATGACAAAGAGCAAATGTTGTTCGACATACATCAAGCCAAACAAGCTAATCTTGATGGTATCGTAATAGGTGCGTTGCATACGGATGGCAATATCGACCATGAGTTTTGCCGTGCAGCTATTGCACTAGCGGGCCCATTAGGAGTAACTTTTCACCGTGCCATCGATCACTGCAACAATCATATCGACGCTCTTGAATCCTTAATAAGTCTAGGTATAGAGCGTGTACTCACCTCTGGTGGTAAAGCGAACGCTGAATTAGGAATTGAAACTCTATCTAGCATGGTTAAACAGGCTAATGGCCGCTTATCTATTATGGCGGGTGCCGGTATTAATCAGGATAATGTGGCTAAAATTGTGGCTAAAACTGGGGTTCGTGAAGTTCATTTATCTGGTAAAACTCTACGCGACAGTAACATGCAATATCGAAACGTGGATGCGACCATGGGAAGCTTGGATGTTGATGATTTTTCTATCCCTGTAACCGATTTTGATAAAATCCACGCAGTCACTCAGCTATTAAAATAGTTTTACCTCAACACTTTCTACTTTCTCAACGGAGAAGATCGGCGATTTCATCCTCATCGAGGTGTCGCACATCTTTTCCTTTTACAAAATAAATGATGTACTCGCAGATGTTCTGACACCGGTCTCCGACTCGCTCTATGGCGCGCGCAGACCACATTACTTGAAGAATATCGGGAATGGTGTCTGGATCATCTTGCATAAATTCCATTAGGTGTTTAACTACCTGTTTGTACTCCTTATCCAAGTCATCATCTAACTTATGGATCTCTCCTGCGGCTTCAACATCCATTCGAGCAAACGCATCGAGCACTTGATGCAGCATATTGAGTGCTTTTTGGCTTAGCGCTTCTAACGCAGAGCGATACTTTTGATAAGGCTCGGTGTTAGGCGTCTCAATGGCCGCTTTAGCGATACGACTGGCAACATCCCCAATTCGCTCTAGATCGGTAATGGTCTTAATGATTGCCATCACCAAACGCAAGTCTTTCGCGGTAGGCTGGCGCCGAGCGATAATACGTGTGCAAGCTTGATCAATGCTGACTTCCATCGCATTCACCTTGCGGTCATCTTTTACCACTTGGCGAGCAAGCTCAAAATCTTGCTTGTGTAACGCTTGCATGGCAAAAGCAAACTGCTGCTCAACCATGCCGCCCATAGCCAATACATTACTGCGTATGGCTTCGAGTTCGACATTAAAGCGCTCGGATATGTGTCGTCCAAATTGCATTGTATTACCCTGTGTAATCCCTGCGTACTATTAGCCGTAACGGCCCGTGATGTAGTCTTCTGTCTGCTTTTGTCTTGGTGAGGTAAAGAGTGAATCTGTATCTCTATATTCGACCAATTTCCCCATATGCATGAATGCCGTGTAGTCACTTACTCTGGCAGCTTGCTGCATATTGTGTGTGACAATCACAACGGTGTAGCGCGTTTTAAGCTCGTTTATAAGCTCTTCAATGGTCAATGTAGATATTGGGTCTAGGGACGAGGTTGGTTCATCCAATAACAGCACTTCTGGCTCGATAGCAATCGCTCTAGCCATAACTAAGCGTTGCTGCTGTCCACTAGAAAGCTCAAATGCGTTGCTATGGAGTTTATCTTTCACTTCCTTCCACAGCGCGGCATCTCGCAACGCCTTTTCAACGGCATCGTCTAAGGTGCGGCGCTCTTTGATTCCCTGTAAACGAAGACCATAACAGACATTGTCGTATATAGAGTTGGGAAAAGGGTTCGGCTTTTGGAAAACCATGCCAACGCGGCGTCGAAGTTTAGAGACATCCACATCGGCGTCATAGACGTTTTTGTCATGAACTTTGATATCGCCGCTCAGTTGACAGCCTTCAATCAAATCATTAAGTCGGTTAATGCTTCTAAGCAACGTCGACTTACCACAACCTGAGGGCCCAATGAATGCTGTAACTTGGCGTTTTGGTATACGCATACTGATATTGTGTAGCGTAGGCGTGTCGTTGTAGCTCAGGCTAAAATCGTCAATATCAATGGCGATTTTTTCGCTGGGTAGGTCTTGAATACGCGTCGGCGCATTAAATGTAAAAGCGGAACTCGACGACATATTACTCCATTCCCATTGCTTGATACTTCTTACGAAGGTTATTACGAATACGAATTGCGGTGAGGTTAAGCCCCACCACCACAGTCAATAGCAGCATTGACGTAGCATAAACTAAAGGTCGCGCGGATTCCAAATTACTGGTTTGGAAGCCAACATCATAGATATGAAAACCTAAGTGCATGAATTTACGCTCTAGGTGAATAAAGGGGTACTGGCCATCCACAGGTAAATTTGGGGCTAATTTAACCACACCCACCAACATCAATGGCGCAACCTCTCCTGCTGCCCGAGCAATCGCTAACACTAAGGCGGTAAGCAATGCAGGTCTCGCAATGGGCAATACCAATGTCCATATGGTTTCAAACTTGGTGGCTCCCAATGCATAAGCGCCATCTTTTAACCCCGGTGGAATTCGGGATAGCCCTTCCTCTGTTGCGACGATCACAACAGGCAGCGTTAACAATGCAAGTGTCAACGCAGCCCAGAGCAACCCTGGAGTGCCAAACGTCGGTGTCGGCAATTTCTCGGAATAAAACAAAGCATCGATACTGCCACCAAACGAATAGACAAAGAAACCGAGCCCAAATACGCCATACACAATAGAAGGCACACCCGCGAGATTGATCACCGCGACTCGGATCATTTTAGTGAACCAGTTGTTGCCCGCATACTCGTGCAAATATATGGCACCAATCACGCCTAAAGGCATAACAACAATTGACATAAGGATCACCAAAAACACAGTGCCAAATATCGCGGGGAACACACCCCCTTCGGAGTTAGCCTCGCGTGGGTTGTCTGAAATAAATCGCCCGATCTCTACCAACCAATGAGTGGTTTTTTCAAAGGTATTCATCGCATTGGGAAAATAGACTTGTTCAACCAGTAACATAGGGATAGCAACCTTTTCGCCACCCATTTCTTCGACAATCAATTGCTCAGCAATAAGATTTTCTCGAAGCTCTGTCACTCGAAATTCAGAAGCTTCTACCTGTTCCTCTAACTGCGCTATCTCTAGTGCAAGAACACGTGAATCACTGCTATTGAGCGGTTGAGCCAGTTTCTGCTTTAGTTGTTCAATTTGATAGGCTTTTGCTTTGATATCGTCATCAGTTAGAGATTCAATGGTATCGCGACTGCTTTGCGCCGCATCGACAACTTGTTCAATGCGCTCTACCGAGAGGTCGATAATATCGTCGTGCTCTGTTTTCAGGCCTACAACTCGCCCAAAAAAATCACCGCCCTTTAAACGCCCAACAACCGCTACATCTTTAGGTGTTAATGGGTCTTGTAATTGACTGCGAGCAACGGTGATAAAGTCCAGATCATTGTAGCCGCGATTCGCAACTTTAATCGTCCAAAGCTCTTCATCTACGGGTTGCCAATTGCTGCTGTTTTTCTGATAGATCTGACCAATGATCCTTGATTGAGTGTCATTGGAATTCCACTCAATCAGTGATTGAGGCCAAAAATAAAATAACCCTTGCCAGCCAACAATCAACAAAACGCTAAATACAGAAAACAGCGCAATACCCAGCATTCCTGCTGTTAACCAAACCCATCCTGTTCCATCTCGTAACCATTTCATGTTGATCAAACTCCAGACCGATTACAAAGATCGATACTTCTCTCTCAAACGTTGGCGAATCATCTCAGCCAATGAATTGAGTAAAAAAGTAAATACAAATAACAAAAATGCAGACAGAATGAGAATTTGATAGTGACTGCTCGCAACCTCCGACTCCGGCATCTCTATCGCAATTGTCGAGGCGAGTGAACGCATACCTTCAAAAATATTCCACTCCTGGACTGGCGTATTACCCGTCGCCATCAAAACTATCATGGTTTCACCAACGGCTTTGCCCAGCCCAACCATAATCGCCGACACTATTCCAGAGCTTGCGGTTTGTAACACTACGCTGCTCAGAGCCTGCCATTTGGATGCACCTAATGCAAACGCCGCTTGGGAAAGATGTTTAGGGACAGAGAAAATCGCCTCTTCGGCTAACGTAAAAATAGTTGGAATGACCGCAAAGCCCATCGCAATCCCTACGATAAAACTATTGCGTTGATCATAAGCGATACCACGATCGGCTAAGTAGGTTTGAACGTCGCCAAAAAAATAGCCATTTTCAATGATTGGCGCAGCCCATTGCGCTAGCAACAAAGAGAAAATGATCATCGGTACAACGGTGATTAGGTGCAGCCCGCTTGGGATATTGCTGGTGACCTTTTTAGGTACCCATGACCAAATAAACGATACCAGTACAATAAGCAGTGGAAACAGAAATAAAAATAGCACACTGCTTACCAGATTTTCGTCGATCATGGGTGCAAGCCATAAACCGGCTAGAAAACCGATGATAACGGTAGGCAACGCTTCCATTAACTCAATGGTTGGCTTCACCCACGCTCGTAGGGCCGATGACATGAAATACGCAGTATAAATCGCGCCACCAATAGCGATTGGCACTGCAAACAACATCGCATAGAAAGCAGCTTTGATGGTGCCAAATACTAGTGGGACTAAACTGACCTTCGCCTCATAATTGTCAGCCAGTGCTGTTGTTTGCCATACAAACTCAGGCTCTTCATAGCCATCAAACCACACTTTTCCAAACACATTTTTAAGCGACAATTCTGGTCGATAGCCCCGCATTGGAAGACGATGTAGCTGATCCCCACTCCACCACACCGCTTTATCGATGTTAGGTAAATAAGTAAAATTAACCGCCGCTGACACTGCTGTATCAAAAGAAAGGAGTTCAGAAGTTGTATTGTTGGTCAGTTGCCAAGCTGTTACCCCTTTGCTCGGTTCAAAAATAAGTACGGTTCGGTGTCGATGCATTAAGTCCCATTCAGCTTGCGGATCACCCATATCAAGGTGCGCTAATTTTTGGATCTGAAAACCTTGCTGAAGTGATAACATCGACCAATACTGTAGCTCTCCACTTGCCGTTTGCGCGACAAAGCCAAAACTCCCTGGTATCAAATGCGCCTCTACGATGTCTTCGTCAATGCCTTCAATCGTCGCTAGCGTGTGGATATCGGCGCCATTCAGACGACTGATCAAAATGTTATCCTTCCCCCACAACAGAAGTCCGTCACCGGCACTGGATAATGCAACACCCTCAATGGCGAGACGCTGCCTATTGAGCACCGTTACCTGACGCTTGCCTTTTGAACTCAAATAAGCTGTAAACAATTCACTATCTGTCGTGCCAACTAAGGTCAGACTTTGGCTTTTAGCAACATACGATAAGGATTGCACCTCATTGAGATCGACAGGCAATTCTATGCTGTGTGAAGTGGCAACCGTGTCATCTAATGAATAGACATCAACTTGATTTCTGCCCGACGTCTCCATACGCCACAGTTCGCGACCGCGATTGATTGGTGTAAAGCCGGGGTGAATATATATCTCTCGTTTTGCAACAGGTGTGGCAGTCGACAGTTGGAACCAATCATTTTTGTCGTCCACAGCATAGACAGTGTCACTGACTTGACTGGCGTAAATGGCTTGAGCGTTCTCTGGCAGCACTAAACTGTCTGTACCTTCAGCGAGTCGGTTGTTTTGGTTAAAGATGGGAATGAGTTCCATCGTTAAAAAAACAAAGATGAGCAGAAGCATTGCCAATATGCTTACACCACCAATGCTGACAGTCCAACGACCTATGCGATCTAGCCTTAATCGTTTGCTATTGTTTTCCTGTAAGTTAAATCCCACCGCTACTCTCCCAGACTCGCTGACGAGATCTTACTCAATTCACTTTCTGCTACTTCAGGAGAAACCGCAATATAACCAACCTTCTCTACGATGGCTTGCCCTTCGGAGGAAAAAATATACTTTAGAAACTCGCGCTCGGCCGCTTGCATCGGAATATTAGGGGCTTTATTGATGTAGAGATATAAGTAGCGAGAAAGCGGGTATCTATCGCCGACGATATCTTGATAAATTGGGTAGGTCACTTGGTTATCAAATCCAATAACGCCAATAATCTTGGTACTCGATGTTTCATAACCCGCCCCCGAATAGCCAATAGCGCTAATGTCTCGACCAACCGATTCCACCACAGATGCTGAGCCTGGCATTTCATTGACCTGTCGATGGAAGTCTCCTTGGCACAATGCCAAATCTTTGAATTGCGCATAGGTTCCAGATACCGAGTTTCGTCCGAGACTTTGAATTGTACGTTGAGACCAATCTTCAGACACACCTAACTGCTGCCATTTGCGAATGGATTGCGGCAGTCCACAGCGTCTAGTAGCAGAAAAAATAGCGTCAATTTCACCAATGGTTAGCGCGTCAATCGGGTTACGACTATTGACATAAACAGCAACAGCATCGATGGCCACTTTAAGCTGTACTGGGGGGTAACCATGGGCTTGTTTGAATGCATCAATTTCACTGTCGCGCATTGGACGACTCATTGGTCCAAAGCGTGCAGTGCCTTCGGTAAGTGCAGGCACTGCCGTCGATGAACCACTGGCTTGCACCTGGATATTTACCCTTGGGTATAGACGCGTGAACTCAGACACCCATTCATCCATTAACGTGGATAAAGTGTCTGAGCCGACTGAATTTATTTGGCCGCGAAGTGAGGGCTGTTTTTGATAATCGATTAACTTCGCTTGTAGCGGAACGCTAAATAGTAAAACGATAAAACATAGTACCTTCGCAGGGTGAAAGTGATTACCCATTGACGGCCTTTACTCTCTTATTGCGTTCATCTACGTGTCTTCTGCTAAGCCACCCAGTTGTGTAGAAATTCAAAATAGAAATGACTCCCTTTCCCTACTTCACTCTCAACTTGCAGCATCGATTCATGGTGATTCAGAGCGTGTTTAACAATGGCGAGACCTAGTCCACTACCACCGCTCTCTCGAGATCGCGCTTTGTCTACCCTGTAGAATCGCTCGGTCAATCGATGTAAGTGCTTCGCTTCAATGCCCACACCATTATCTTTCACCGAAAATAGAACACCCGTCCCCTTACGTTTCCAGGTGACGTTAATGGTCGCGTTTTCACCACAATATTTAACCGCATTATACACTAAGTTGGACATCGCACTGCGAAGTTGATCTTCATCGCCAAACACGCGTAACTCAGTATCGACATCAAACACAATCTTGTGACGACCGCCGCTGAGTGCAACGGCTTCGTCCTCTAAGACTGACAGCATCTTGGGCACTTCTACGACATTATCGAGGGCATTATGAGGAGCGGCTTCGATCTTAGACAGCGTCAGTAACTGTTCTACGAGCCCATTCATTCGATTAAGTTGCTCAGTCATCACACCGTGTGCTTTGGGCCAAAGTCCCGGCACCATAGCGGGATCTTCCATCATTTCGAGATAGCCCTTGAGTACCGTCATCGGCGTTCTCAACTCGTGAGAAACGTTAGCAAAGAAGTTTCTTCGCATTCCTTCAAGTTGTCGTAATTGAGTAATATCCCTGACCACCATCAAATGTTCCCCTTCAGTGTAAGGAACAATTCGAAATTCAAGAATATTCTCTACATTACGCGGCGACCGCATTTGCAGAGGTTCGTCAAACTCATTGCGACGTAAGTATTTAATAAAATCAGGGGAACGAATGAGGTTAGAGATAGATTGTTCACTGTCATCGGGCCACCGAAAACCAAGCAACTGCTGCGCGAGTCTATTGCACCAGACAATTTGTCCTTCGCTGCGAAATACGACAACGGCATCGGGTAGGGATTCTGCACCGTTTTTAAAGCGACGAATCAGATTAGACAAATCACGACGCTTACGTCGATGCTGTCCTTGCCAACGATATAAACCGTTGAGTAAAGGCTCCCAACTGCCACTACTTTTAGGGGGACTAAGGCGCCTATCGCTAAATAACCAGTCCGATAAGCGCTTCTGATTGACTGTCTGCCACGCTATTAGGATCACCGACCCCAATAGCAGGAAATTGGCGTAGCTGCCTGTAAGCCATCCAATAAAGAACCACGGAAGATAAAACAAGGTGAGCTGCCAAAGCAGCGTTTTCCAGGTCAGTTTCTCAATCATTTCAGTTTATTATCAACCTTATACTTTGGTTGAGAAACGATAACCGGCACCACGTACCGTCTGCACCAACTTGTCATGCTCTGTTGGCTCTAGTGCTTTGCGCAATCGTCTTATGTGCACGTCAACCGTACGATCTTCCACATAAACATTGGTCCCCCAAATGTAGTTAAGAAGCTGCTCGCGATTGTACACTCGCTCTTGGTGAGTCATGAAGAAATGCAACATTTTGAATTCTGTAGGACCCATATCGATTGGACTCTCGTCCGCTGATACGCGATGCGATACAGGATCTAGCTTTAGTCCACGCACTTCAATAGCATCTTCTAGAGCAGCCGGAGAAACACGACGAATAACCGCTTTAAGGCGCGCTAGCATCTCTTTAGGAGAAAATGGCTTAGTGATGTAGTCGTCTGCACCCACTTCAAGCCCTTTCACTTTATCTTCTTCTTCGCCACGAGCCGTAAGCATCACAACGGGAATACTGCGTGTCATTTCTTGTCGTTTGAGGTGCTTAATAAGATTAATGCCCGAACCACCAGGTAGCATCCAATCCAACAAGATTAGATCAGGATAAGGCTCACAAATTAAACGCAACGCAGCATCATAATCTTCAGCAGCTGTCACTTGATAGCCTTGTTGTTCAAGCACCAAAGTCAACATATCGCGAATTGGAGCTTCATCCTCAACAATGAGAACGCGAATAGCCATAGTCAATAAACCCTTATTCCATAACGTTGCGACGGATTATCAATGTTTTGTATGACATTAATGTGAATTGTGCAATCAAAATATCACACAACGTTCATTTAGTCATACCGCGCTAATAATCATAGAAATTTATCTAAAAATCCCTATGATTGACCTACTTTGAGACATGATGGACAAAAATATGTGGTTTAAGAACGCGCTGGTTTACCGACTAAACAAAGAACTGGAAGAGAACCTAGAAACCTTCGAAAGCCAGTTGGCTGAATTTGCTTTTACGCCATGTGGTAGCCAAGACAAACAAAAATTTGGCTGGAGTTCAGTGATGGGCGATACACTTATCCATGCGGTCGGCAATAACTTGCTTCTTAAAGCTCGCAAAGAAGAGAAAATCTTGCCGGCTTCAGTCGTTAAAGATCAGGTAGAGTCAAAAGTTGCGCTCGCCCAAGCTGACGAGTCTCGTGCATTGACGAAAAAAGAAAAAGACACTCTTAAAGATGAAGTGTTGATTGACCTGCTCCCTAAAGCTTTTACCAAAAGTACTTTTATTCCCATTGTCATTTTGAAGAAGCAAGGCCTGGTCGTTGTCGATAGCAGCAGTCACACTAAAGCAGAAGAAGCTCTCGCATTGTTGCGTAAATCAATCGGCAGTCTACCTGTGGTTCCAGCGATTCCAAACGACGCAATCGAAGTGACGCTAACGCAATGGATTAAGCAAGATAGCGCCCCAGCAAACTACGAAGTGTTGATGGAAGCAGAGCTTAAATCAGTTACCGACGACAGCGTCATTCGCTGTAAAAATCAAAACTTGTTCAGTGACGAAATCAAGCAGCACTTAGAGCTGGATAAACTTGTAACCAAATTGGCGTTACAGTGGGAAGATAAAATTGAGTTTGTCCTCGCCGACGATGGCAGTATTAAACGCCTCAAGTTTTCGGATGAGCTAAAAGACGAGAATGATGACATTCCACGTGAGGATAAAGACGCCCGCTTTGATGCCGATATGGCACTCATTTGCGGAGAGTTCGAGGTCTTCTTGCCAAACTTATATGATGCCTTAGGTGGGTTTGATTCAGAATAAGTATTGTACTAGCTGTACACAAAATAAAATGCCCAGTAGATACTGGGCATTATTGTCTGTGATTGACAAAACAGGCTAAGCTAATCCCTGAATAATGACAAACTTATCAAGAAGCTGCTCTTCAGTCTCCACTCGCTGTGGATCGGTAATGATGCACTTAGTAATGGGACATACTGACTGGCAGGTTGGTGCGTCATAATGACCTTTACACTCAGTGCAAAGATCGGGATCTATTTCGTAAATTTCGTCTCCCATGCTAATTGCGTTATTGGGGCACTCTGGCTCACACATATCGCAATTAATGCAGTTAGACTTAATTTTGAGCGCCATAACTATTTACCTGTTGGATTACGGGTATCCTGCCCCTCACTCAAGTTACGCATAAGCAATGCAAAGTTGAGGTCCAAATCCTTTGGCACAGGTATAAACACGAAGTGGCCGTTACCTTTAGCGTCGTCAATGACTTCGCCTTTACGGTTTTTCATCGCTTCAAGGTTAAACACAACATTGCCCTTTGGCGTCATCAGTTCAAGGCTGTCACCCACTAAGAATTTATTCTTAACTTCGACTTCAACATAGTCACCATCTCGTTTACCGGTAAACTCACCGACAAACTGTTGTGAATCAGAAATAGAGTAGCCATAGTCATAGTTCTGATACGCATCATGTGTATGGCGACGTAAGAACCCTTCGGTGTATCCACGGTGAGCTAAGCTTTCGAGGGTAGTCATTAAGGATTCGTCAAACGGCTTACCCGCTACAGCGTCGTCAATGGCTTTGCGGTAAACCTGAGCGGTACGTGCACAGTAGTAGAAAGACTTAGTACGTCCTTCAATCTTCAACGAATGCACACCCATTTTAGTTAAGCGTTCCACGTGTTGAATCGCACGAAGATCCTTAGAGTTCATGATGTATGTACCATGCTCATCTTCAAATGCAGCCATTTTCTCATCTGGCTTATGGCTTTCTGACAGTAGGACAACTTCGTCAGTCGGTTTTCCTGCACCAATCGTTGTTTCAGGTCTTTCGTCCTGAACCTCAATAGCCTGTGCCGTAGGATCAAATTTTTCGACAATTTGGCCCGACTCGTCTTCTTTGCCTTGCTCTACATTGTATTCCCAGCGACAAGCATTAGTACAAGTACCTTGGTTTGGATCGCGCTTATTCATGTAGCCAGAAAGAAGACAACGACCAGAATAAGCCATGCACAACGCACCGTGTACGAAGACTTCTAACTCAGTCTCCGGGCAATGTTCGCGGATCTCTGCAATCTCTTCAAGAGAGAGTTCACGTGACACAATCACACGCTCTACACCTTGTGTACTCCAGAATTTCACTGTAGCCCAGTTAACCGCATTCGCTTGAACTGAGAGATGAATGGCCATATCAGGGAAAGCTTCACGAACCATCATGATCAATCCAGGATCCGACATAATTAGTGCGTCTGGGCCCATTTCAACCACAGGTTTTAGATCGCGAATAAACGTTTTTAGTTTCGAGTTATGCGGTTGAATATTACATACTACATAGAAACGCTTACCTAGCTCGTGAGCTTCATCGATACCTATTTTTAGGTTCTCATGATTAAACTCGTTATTTCGAACGCGAAGGCTGTAGCGCGGTTGACCCGCATATACCGCATCTGCTCCATAGGCAAAAGCGTAACGCATATTTTTAAGGCTACCGGCTGGCGATAGTAATTCTGGTGTAAACATATTTTAAATACTCTAATCTGATATCAAGTCAGGACAACACCACCTAGTGGCATTGAGGGGCGCAAATCTTAAGCGATTTTGTGTGATTTGCACAGTACTTTTAGCGTTTTATTGCCTCACTCAGCAATTCAGCAACGCCTAAGTTCAGGGAGGTTAAAGTGAAACATCGCAAGGATTTCTACAAAAATTGTTCCACTCACATTTACTGCGCTCTCGCTTAAATCAATCATGTTCGAGGCGACTTTGCCCTTGACAGCACTTTAACTCTCAATCGTCCATAGATACGTCAAATAGAAACACTTTGTATGCAATTGTAACCCTGAGCTCCCTATTACATATTTAAAAACAATATGTTAACAATTATTCAAAACTCAGCTTGCCTCCCATAAACCTTAAACATAACCGCTATAGTGAACAAAAGTATTTCGCGATAGTTTAAGGAGAGAATCATGAATAAAGCCATCAACGCTCTAGGATTAGGAATCCTAACAAGCAAATATATTGTAACGGCCATGCTAATTGGGGCCACCATGACAACATGTACAAGCTCATAGTAGTGACTTGAGTATCGACATTTAATATCTAGGGAGGGGAAATATACACTAAATGCTGTAGGCGACTTTTTACTTAATTTACTTTTATGCCAGCAAAGTGTAAAAAACCAGAATAAACAAGGCGATAAACTTAACCACTAAAATAAGGCCTCACTTTCTATTAATAAAGAGTGAGGCCTTAAATATTGCTCGGAGTACCAGGAAAGCCAACCGGAGATTCGACCGGGCTGACGCTACTACTCGCAACATATCGCTTTGGAAGAAGCAAAAACGAAAAAGGCTCTGACCTAAGTCAGAGCCTTCGAAAATGGCAGGGGTGGAGAGATTCGAACTCCCAACACGCGGATTTGGAATCCGCTGCTCTGCCAATTGGAGCTACACCCCTGCAGTTATTTTAGAGACTTAACATTGTCTTTGAAAAAGTGGCGGAATGGCCGGGCTGGCGCTCCAGCGGGACTCATTCGACCGAAGGTCGAAACCTTCAAATAAGTGGCGGAGTGGACGGGACTCGAACCCGCGACCCCCGGCGTGACAGGCCGGTATTCTAACCAACTGAACTACCACTCCGCAGTGGCGTACTCGCTTTCGCAAGTGTCCATAATTTGAAGCTTGGCAATGTCCTACTCTCACATGGGGAAACCCCACACTACCATCGGCGCTACTTCGTTTCACTTCTGAGTTCGGCATGGGTTCAGGTGGTTCCAAAGCGCTATGGTCGCCAAGCAAATTTTGTTTAAACTCGCCATCAAGGCCAGTTTAATAATCTAGAAAGCTGTTTTAAAAGTTACATCACACATTCAATATTCTTATTTGAGTCCATCAAAACCCTTTGGGTGTTGTATGGTTAAGCCTCACGGGCAATTAGTACAGGTTAGCTCAATGCCTCACAGCACTTACACACCCTGCCTATCA
>NZ_JAFEUM010000001.1:448917-1082719 GCF_016900875.1 Vibrio ulleungensis | reverse complement strand
AGCTCTTCAGATGAACCTTCGCCTTGTAGATATTGTTTAGCTATAGAGCATTTTAATGCTCTGCTGTATTTGGACATAAAAAGACCCCCAATAATTGGTGTCCAACTATTGGGGGTCAGTTCAAATTGCTGGTTTTTTTTAATTCTCAAATGCACTTAAAATTAAAGTACTTTGATCGCTTCTGCTTGAGGACCTTTTTGGCCTTGCGCGATTTGGAATTCAACTTTTTGACCTTCGATAAGGGTCTTGAAGCCGTCTCCAGTGATTGCACTAAAGTGAGCAAAAACGTCTGGACCGTTTTCTTGCTGAATAAAACCAAAACCTTTTGTTTCGTTGAACCACTTAACGGTACCAGTCACAGTGTTTGACATTGTGTATTCCTGTATTACTTGTAAAATTCGATGCGTGTTCTTAATGAACTACTTTTAGCCTAAACAAAACATATTGCGATTTAATGACAAACGAAAGTGTATAACCAACGCACAACGTTAAACGGTAATAGTTTTTTTGAGCCGATAAACATCATAACGTAAAGTTGTGGCTTTTAAATCAAAATCTTGCACTTTTTCGCGAAAAATCAGTATTAACCATACAATTTGTAGTCATGTCTCATTTGTGGTTGCAACTTTTGTCGTATGTTTCATTAATAGTTGACTTATATCGACTTTATTCCATTTCACTGGCTGAATAATGTGCAAAAAAATAGTGCATCTAGTGCACTATTTTTGGTCATCTGCCGAATTATGACTCCGCCTGTTGTTCATCTAGATGGCGTTGATAGTAATCTTGTAATTCGTATCGTTCATCTTCCGAAAATTCACAGTAGCCAACTCGGCTTTCGCCTTCACTGATGCGAATGAATTTGCCTTCTTGCTCAACACAGTACATCGCCGCTGGGTCGGTAAGTGGCTCCCAGCTCTCTACAGTGTATTCCGTTTCCGTGGTGGTACATCCAACAGCAAGCACCGCCGCAAATACGGCAGTCATGTATGCTTTATTCATTACAATCTCCTAGAGCAAGTTGAATTTAACGTTACCAGTGTAATGAATGGTTGTACGCAAGTGCAATCACTTTGTTAGCGTGATAGTGTTGCCCGGTTAAAATTACCAGAGAAAACATCGTGAGACATCTACGTACAGCCACCCATCCTGATATTGAACATTTAGATCAATGTGTTATTAAACAGCGCACGGCGACGCGCGCCATCTGCATTGATGGTGAGTCTATTTTGCTGATGCACACGGAGCGATACGATGATTACACCTTGCCAGGGGGCGGCGTCGATGAAGGTGAAGATTTACTGAATGCTTTAGTCCGCGAGTTAGAAGAGGAGACAGGGGCGAACAATATTCGCAGAATCAAGCCATTTGGGCTCTACGAAGAATTTCGACCTTGGTATAAAGACGATGCGGATGTGATGCATATGATCTCTTACTGTTACTCCTGTCATGTTGACAAGGAACTGGGAGAGAATCGTTTAGAGGGCTATGAAAAAACAAATGGGATGGTGCCGAGATGGGTCAATATTCATGATGCCATCGCTCACAATCAAAATACGATCGCAAACAGCGCTAAAAAAGGTTTGAGCATAGAAAGAGAAACCTATTTATTAGAGCTAATTGCCAAAGAGTTGCTGTAAGGTTACCTAATTAGTGAAATAGAGACTGAATGTAATCGCTCTCTTCATCGGTGACCAACTCTTGCCGCTGTGATTGTGTTTTACGTTGGATTTCATTTTGAATTTGATTCATTTGCTCCAACGACAACATTGAAATCATTGATTTCAGTTCGTCAAACTGTTGTGTATTCATAATATTGACCGTTCTTATTGGTGACTAAGTGTACTATAGACACCCTAAATAAGACCTCTGTCACATAAATGTCATGGTTATGTCAATTAGCTGGCTAGAACGATTTTTTGACTTATTGCGCGTTAATCGCATCTTTAAACCGCTGTTGAGTCTCTGGGTCAGCCTTTTGATACCAAAAATGGAGCATTTCTTCTGCGGTTGTTGGTGTGCTTTGACTATGCTCTGAGGTTGTAGTTGTGATAACACCGGTCCATAAGGCAACCCCTTCACCTTGATTGTAAGTCTGTATTTCGGAGATAAAGTCACGACCAATTTGCATACCATGGTGGACCAACTTATCTTGTTTGGCCTCAATCACCTCTCCTTCGCTCGTCACCAATTGCCATTGTGGCTGGTCATTAAACGCTTCTGCTTGTCTGCTTGTGGTAAAACTAGGTACCTCAATACTGAGCTCAGTCTGAGCGCTACTAAATGTACCTATAACCGGTTGACTGGTAAATAGCTCTTTATCATTACCACGTGTAAAACTCTGCTTTACACGAAATACGAGTTGGTGCTGGCCATCAGCGAGTGTGGTGGCCGATGTTGAAGAAAAGAAGCCCCCATCAATGATTGGTTTTTCTTCATTGACCACAAGTAACTCCACATTAGATGGGATATTTATAACCACGTCTGCCATCGTCATGCTGCTCACAATCGAGAGGGCGAAGAGTGGAATGAGGGGTGATAGGCGCATGTGCATTTCCTAGGCTTCTGGTTCAGAGGGCGTTATGGGCGCCGTATTAATGGCAGAGGTCAAACTATACATTTCAGGGAGCATACGATAGATCAAGTGCATCTGCTGCAATATTAACGATACAGACAGGTTAGCTGGAAGCTCATCGTCAATGGGCAGAGTCGCTGGATACGTCCCACTAAAGCTCGTCAGAGGCAACTGATCGTTAATGTGCTGTGCGATCCTGTCTAAATGCATACGAATTGTCGCGTGTGCATCCAAAATGGCTTTGTGCAAAGATTCGTCATCGAGCCGCTGTCTGTGTGAACCCAATGTAGAAATATAGCTTAATAAAGCATGGTTCAAGGTCAATAAGCGAAAATAGTGCTCTTTAGACTGCTGGTACTTTTCAGGTTCCATCATCATGTTACTTATGGCGGTACTCAATTGAGCATCAGCAAAATGGGCTTCACGACGTGCGATTCGATAGGCTAACCCGTCTTCTTTTCCTAATCGATACTGTGCAATCGTTTGATCTAAATAGGCTTTATTAGACAAGAAAGCTTTAGCGGTGGTATTAGGTAAGCGCTTTGCTTGCCAGTCAGGAAGTATGAATATCACCGCTAATGTCGCTAAACTGCCGCCAATAAGGGTGTCGATCAGTCTGGGAAGGATAACCCCGTAGCCTTCTCCTAGTTGGGCAAAGCAAAACAGCACTAAAACCGTAATGAATGCTGTGGCGTATCCATAATTATTAAGCCTAAAGCTAAAAAACAGTACCGCACTGATGGTGATGACCATCATTTGACCTAGCTGGGTAGGAAGCAGTGTAAGCAACAGCCCACCCACCAATAGACCTGCTAATGTGCCAATTAAACGAGAGCGCAGTTTTTGTTTTGTCGCACTGAAGTTTGGTTGACACACAAACAACGTGGTGAGCAAAATCCAGTAACCATGAGAAATGGAGAATAGTTGAATGATGCCGTATCCGAGGGTCAACGCCAAACTCAAGCGAATGGCGTGCCGACACAGTGGCGAGCTTAGTGACAAGCTCTTCCAGACTCGCAGCATCATCGCTTTAATTGACGTGGGCTGATCGTCATCGAGCTGTTTGCTGCCCTCAAATTCGATCGCGTCAGGGTTGGATATGTTGCGCAGCTGCTGCTCTACAGAGCAGAGGTTTTTAAATAGAAAGTGCAACTGTGGCAATAATGAACGCTGGTCGTCAGTCGCGTGAGTATCGAGGTGCTCCAGTGAGTGCGTTAATTCGATCAGTGAATGAGATGGTTGGTATTGAAACGGCTTATTTTCGCTGACAGAGAGTGCTGCATGTTGGCACGCTGACGCTTGTTCTTCTAGCAGGTGTTGAAAACGAAACAATATGTCAGAACGGCCAAAGGCTTGTGCTAACTCTTGGTATCGATAATGCGTGGAGCTGACGCGCTCATGAATGTCTTGAGCAAGAAAATAAAGCCGTAAGAAACGGTCACTAGGGCCATCAACAACGCCCTTCTTAGAGCGGTGGATAAACAGTGCTTTGCACGTTTCTAAGTGGGCTACGGTTACTGCGTTTAGCTCGGCTTCTCTGAGTCGAAAAGGCTGAGGTACTAAAGTCTCTGACGCTTTAAATAGCTGGCTCTTGCTGTGTAAATAGGCCCCTAAACTGTCAAATACATCACTCACAGCTTGCTGGACAGGTTGCATTGGAAAAACACTGTTCCAGATCATCGAGAGTAAGTAGTACCAAAAAGCACCCGCCAGCAGCAAAAAAGTTTGGTCAGGGCCAACGCCAGTCGTGTCCATACCCAGCATGGTATAAATGGCAATAAGCAGCGAGCCAAAGGCGATACTGCTGTATCGAGGGCCAATCGCTCCTAGCATGACAAACCCAAAGGTACTGGTGAGCAAACCTATTGAGAAAAGGAGTGGGTAGGGGAATAAAATAGCTGTGGACCAGGACGCAAAAGCAAAACAGAGGAAGGTTAATAGGATCGCCCTAATACGCCCCCAAAAACTATCATCCGATTCCGCAAGTGCCGCAGCAATAATGCCTAGCGACAAAGGTGTAATAAGAGTGCTGTCTTGCAGGTAATATGAGACGCTCAGCGCGCCCAACATCGCCGCGGCGATGAGCAACGCATAATTAAGGGTATTCTTAGCCCACATAGGCTTTACTTTTGACTGAGAGTTCACGTAGTACAACAATTCGTTTTACAGAGGCTAAGAGTATGATATGTCGTCTCAATTTGTCCACTAGAGTCTGGTGTTTTGATTGATGTTAGGTGTACACTTTGGAAAGAATGACCATAATTAGGGCCTCGACAGGCAATGCAGATCCAAGCCACTCCTCTTGCGCAGTTTTTTATTCATAGTGAATTCGCCAGCGTTGCAGTAAAAGCCGATCAGTTTGAACTCGCGAGCAATACGCAGAGCGTGATACTGCCGTTTACCCATTTGTGCGGAAAAATTACCGTTAAACGGGGAGTTCGTTGGGCGCAATTGTCAATTCTTGGACTCGAAAGTGACGGTCGCCAAGAGGTGTGGACGATCTGTGGTTTAGATTGGAATGAAGCGCAGAAGTTTGCAGAAAAATCGACTCTTTGCTACGAAAAGTGGCACCGAATTCAATGTCGGAAATTAGGCTTGTACTTGCCTAAGTGGCATGACTCTCTTAATCAAATCATTAAGTTACCGGCTTACGTTAAGCAGAGCCGGCTAAATCACTGGCGAGAAATGATTGGTGAGGATCTCACCGAAATTGGTTATGGGATGAAAGAGGCGACTCAACGTATGCCAACAGGCGTATCGCCGCTGTTACCTTGGCAACAATCGGACGAATTACTTAATAAAAGAAACCAAAATTGGTTAGACATTGAGCTCGAAAATTGGCATGTGTTTTTCTCACAGATAGAACGTGCTCCGCTTAATCATTCACAACAGGTCGCGGTACTGATCGATGAAGACAATACTTTGGTATTGGCAGGCGCTGGGACAGGAAAAACCAGTGTAATCACCGCCAAAATCGCTTATTTACTGCAAAGCCATCAGTTACAAGCGGAAAATATGGTGGTGTTAGCCTTTGGCAATGAAGCGTCAAAAGAGATGCGCCGGCGTTTGGATTCCCGTATTGGCAGCTCGGCGATTAACGTAAGGGTTAATACCTTTCATAAATTGGCAATGCATATTGTCCATACCGTTGAAAACCAGGCCCCAAGCTTTTCGAGTATCGCTACTAATCTGAAACAAAAACAGGCTTGGTGCTCTCAATGGTTGAGAGAACATTGGGGTAATCCCGCTCACTTTCGACGTTGGCAAAAACACCTTTCTCAATGGCCCATTGCTTATTTGAGTGGTGACGAAGCGTTAATTGAACAAGTTGAAAACCCAAGACTTATTGCATGGTTAGAGCAACAAGTGAGTGGCTTAAGTGGTGAAAATCTAGATAAGAAAAGCATTCAGCAGCAGCTTATAGATCATACAGACTATTCGCGGCTTAACAGCGAGTTGCAGCTGTGCTGGCCTGCCTATGTAGCTTGGAAAAAATATCTGAACGCACAAGGCGAGTACGATTTTGATTCGATGATCATTAAGGCAACACAGTATCTTAATAAAGGTAAATTTAAAGGGGACTGGCAGTTTTTGGCTGTTGATGAGTTCCAAGATATCTCGCCAATGAGATTGGCGTTTTTGGAGTCTTTAAAACTTAATAATCCAGATATGTCATTGTTTGCGGTAGGAGATGATTGGCAATCGATCTATCGTTTTTCTGGCAGTGATATAGCGCTAACTACTCAGTTTTCAAATCGTTTCTATCCTGCGAAAATCCATCACTTGGATCGCAGTTATCGTTGCAACAGTCAAATTGCCGCTGTAGCAGAGCGCTTTATTGGCCAAAACCCATCTCAGTTGGCCAAATCGATTGTGGCTCAACGCTCTGCGGATGAGGCGTCAGTGACGGTGTTTTCTCAATCACACCTGTTTGCTCGACTTAAGAAGCTTGACGATAGCTTGACTCACACACATAGCGTGCTGGTATTAGGTCGAAACCACCGGCATCAACCCGCAGATGTTAAAGAATGGAGTTCTACCTTTCAGCATCTAGAGTTTCAGTTCATGACTTGTCATGCCAGTAAAGGGCAGGAGAGCGATTACGTTGTGGTTGTAGGGGTGAATAACAACGAGTTCCCGGCAAAGGAACGAACCTCTCACCTTGTCGAAGCGCTACGCGACCGAGATGAAGGGATAGAACACGCAGAAGAGCGTCGACTAATGTACACAGCAATGACCCGTGCAAAAGAGCATGTCTTTATCTGCTATGACGCCGCTGCGTCCACGTTTATTGATGAGTTAAGCGATTATGAAGGTGTGAATCTCGCCTAGGAACTAAAAAAGCAAATAAAAAACGGTACCCCAATTGGGTACCGTTTTTTATTGTCGGCTTTTGACCTGTAGAGTTAAATTCTGGCGTCTAAATAAGCTTGATAATCTGGGATCTCGATGTCGACTTCTTGCTCTATTAATGCAGACTCGAACAGAAATTTAGCGGTTGCTCGATTTGTTGCAACTGGAATGTTCCAAACACTGGCTATGCGCAATAGTGCTTTCACATCTGGGTCGTGAGGCACGGCATTGAGTGGATCCCAAAAAAACACCATCATGTCGATTTTGCCTTCCGAAATCAGCGCACCAAGCTGTTGATCGCCTCCCATAGGACCACTGATTAGGCTTTTAATCGCGAGACCGGTTTCCTTACTCAGAATGTGGCCAGTTGTACCGGTGGCATACAGAAAATGACTTTGCAGCTTGTGTTGGTTTTCTTTAACCCATCTGACGAGATCTTGTTTGCGGTTGTCGTGTGCTACAAGTGCGATGTGTTTGTGAGCGGGCATGGTGCGCACCGTCGTTTCCATGGATAGTTCCTCGTATTTAGATAATCTAGCCATGTTGCCACAGTGCAGGCAGTAAAAAAAAGCGAATCTGAACAAAGTTTTGAGCTATACACTGCAATTATTGGTCAGACTCGCGTTTTCAGTAAAGCTAGTACGATTCTGTATCCCATTTGCTTTCTGTTGCGTAAGGATCATCGAGAAGGGAGGTACCTAGATTGGCTTTGAGCTGCTCTATTTGTTGCTCAATGAGGTTCATTGAATGGTAGTCACCATCTGAACATGCTACATACATTTGCTGTTCTAAGTCGTCTATTCGGTCTTGAGTATCCATGTGAGTCCTCCTGCCAAGTTCGTTGACGGCTACAATGAATAGTCTTGTTAATTGTAGTCGATACCGCTTAAGAAGGATCACTGCGCCTAAACGAAAAAAGCCTGTGCGATAGCACAGGCTTGAAATCTAAGACTATTCTCTTTTAAGCAGTAATTGCTTCGGTATTACTTTGCTCTTGTTTCACCGGTTTTGTGACAAAAGTAAGTGCAACACACACGGCCATCATTGCCGCAGAAATGGTATAGGCTAGCGTATATCCAGTGCCTTGCGCCATAGAAATACCGACGACCATTGCACCGATTGCTCCACCGATACCCCAAGCTGTGTACAGCACACCATAGTTGGTACCGTAGTTTTTAAGGCCGTAGTATTCTGCTGTGATAGATGGGAATACAGCCAGAAGCGTGCCATAACCAAGTGCAGCAGCAGCTGTACCAATAATCATGCCCATTTCAGATGTGTAGGTTGCAAACATAATCATGTTGGCGCCTTGCAATGCAAACGCTAGGAAAAGTGTACGAACGCCACCTATTTTGTCTGAAAGAATGCCCGCAGCTACGCGGCCACCAGAGTTGAATATGGCAAGAATCGATGCCAAGTATACAGCGTCCGGGATATTGGCTTGCACACTCGCAATCGTTGTGATGTTACCGATAACCATTAGGCCAACAGCCGATGCAAGTGCATACATAATCCACAAGCTGTAAAACTGTGGCGTTTTAAGCATGGTTTTCCACTCGATGTCAGCCGCTGCAGCACCACTTTTTGCCGCTTTCAGGGCATTTTTAGGGGCTTCAGGCTTATAACCTTCTGGCGGGTTAGTGATGGTTGCTGCTAAAGGAACCGAGATCACCAGGATTCCCACACCTAAAATTAGGAAGCTTTGATTAATACCATACTGAGCGATCAACGCTGCAGTAAGAGGCGCTAAATAAACAGCAGCGAGACCAAAACCCGCAGCAATTAGACCGTTAACCAATCCTTTCTTGCTAGAGTGGAACCACTTCATTGCTGCAGGTGAAAGACAAGCATAACCGAATCCAATGCCTGCGCCAGCAATCACACCGAATGTGATGCTTAGACCCATTGGCGTTGTAGCGAAGCTAGACAAAATCATGCCTAGACCAGTTAGAACAGTACCAAGAATTAAGATTTTGCGAGGACCCATACGGTCTTGCAAGATACCGGCAACCAAAAGAGCGATAGAGAAAGTGATGGTTGCCACTGCGTATGGCTGAGACGCGTCGGCAGCGTTCCAACCATTAATGGTGACTAATGACTTATTGAATACACTCCATGCGTATAAGATCCCTAAACAGAGGTTTATACAAAAACCGGCGACGAGGATTTTTGTTGCTTTTTTAAAGTTGGTCATAGGTTGCTCTAATGGTGTGAATACTAAAAAAGTTGAACTTATCAACTCATTTTGAGCGCGCATTATAGCCAATAAAAATGAGAAGTGAATCACTATTTGTGTAGAAAAATTCATCAAATAGGATAAATTACTCAGCGGCTACCTTCGCTTAACATAATCACTACAAATGGGCGCTAGGTTAGCCAGTAAAACGTGTTTTATTGCTCTAAAAAGGGGCGTCAATTACAAAGCACTCATTTAATTGCAACAACATGTATACATTTAAACTAATCAACTATTTAACTCTTTGGTTGGTGAATTATTGTTGTCAAAATCTAGTAGAAGTTGATTAGTTTATCTACGATAATGCCGCCGAAGGGTGAATAATTCTTCAACTACCTTAATTCGTTGTAACTACTCAAAAGGCACACCATGAAATACGCAATCGTTGCGCTGTTGTCATCTTTGGGATTTTATCTGTCAATGGATCATATGACATCGTTTATTGCCGCATTGCTTATTGCTAGCATGTCGGTTTTAGCTTATTACGGCATTGCCGCTCGTGTGACTAAAATACCGCAGTTAGCGCTGTTTTTGCTCATTTGTGGCGCATTAGCCAAACTGACCGTTACGGTCGTAGGTGTTCTCATCGGCGTAAAAAGTGCCGTGATCTCATCGCCCCTTATCTTCTCTTACGCTTACTTGTTTTACTTGATTTCGATTACTTACTTATTATTTAGTCGAAAAGATCGTCAAGTTAACCAAATGATGTCTAACGCTGCGTAACCCTTCTTTCGTTTCTTTTTAAGCGGCGCTCTGTATGAGTCACTTTGAATAAAGTGGCTCATTTTTAATACTTCACAATCACATTGGAAAGTGTCTTAGTTCTGACGCATATTCACTCAGCATTGGCCTGTATGGTCTAAACAAGTCTTCAAAATAGGCAGGGATGAAAGTGAAGTATTTGGTGACAGGTGTTGCGGGGTTTATTGGCTCAGCAGTATGCCAAAAATTGTGTCAGTTGGGTCATGATGTTGTTGGCGTTGATAACCTCAACGACTATTACTCGCCTCAGTTAAAACTTGCGCGACTAGCGCACATAAAACACCCTAATTTTAGTTTTATCAAAGCGGACATTATGCGTCGCGATCTTATGGATAAACTCTTTGCAGAGCATACCTTTGATGTTGTGATTCACCTAGCGGCGCAGGCAGGGGTACGATATTCGATTGATAACCCTAAAGCCTATATCGACAGTAATTTAGTGGGCTACTTTAATATTGTCGATTGTTGTGCCATCCATGGGATTGGCCATTTGGTGTATGCGTCGAGTAGTTCTGTCTATGGATTGAATGACAAGATGCCGTTTACCACTAACGACAAAGTCGACAATCCAATATCTCTATACGCAGCAACCAAAAAATCAAACGAAATGATCGCGCACAGTTACTCTCACATACATCAACTGCCCGTCACGGGACTGCGCTTTTTTACTGTGTACGGTCCATGGGGAAGACCTGATATGGCCTTGTATAAGTTTACGACCGCGCTTTTCGATAATCAGCCTATTGATGTATACAACCATGGTGCACTTAGCCGTGACTTTACTTACATTGACGACATTGTCGAGGGTGTGATTCGAGTGTGTGATAAACCGCCTCAATCTGTACACGGCGAAGCGCCGTATAAACTGTTGAATATTGGCGCTGGTAAGCCAACTTCTTTAGAGGCCTTTATTGCCGCTATAGAACTCGCCACGGGTACCAAAGCCATTAGAAATAATCTTCCAATGCAACCTGGCGATGTAGAGGCAACGTGGGCAGATACCAAAGAACTCGAAGCCTACATCAACTACCAACCACAAGTTGGCGTTGAAGAGGGAGTAGGGAACTTTGTTCGATGGTTTAAGCAGTATCACCGCTAGCGGGTTTTTTCCCACGTACACGCAATAAAAATAGACACGCAATAAAAAAGGGCCTAATGGCCCTTTTTTGGGTTTAGTAAACGCTATTTATCTTTGGTCATCGAGAGTAACCATATCGATAGAGCCGCGACACCGGCAAAACCGCCTAGAATGATTACTGGCATTGCGCTGTAACCGAGTACGTGCCAAACAATGGATTCAAATTGACTCATGTTACCACCCCTCTACGCCATGCATATCTGGAAGTTTGTGTGCGATACCTTTATGACAGTCCACACAGGTCTTTTCGCCAGACGCGAGCGCAGTAGAGTGCTGCTTAGCACTGCGTGGCCCTTGTTCAGAAAAGTCCATAAACTCAAACTCGTGACAGTTACGACATTCCAACGAGTCGTTGTTTTTCAGTCTTGCCCATTCACGCTCCGCTAAGTGGCCGCGACGAGCTTTAAACTTCTCTTCGGTATCGATGGTACCCATGAAATGGAAGAACAGCTCTTTCGAGGCTTGAACTTTACGAACAATTTTATCTGACCACTCATGGGGTACGTGGCAATCGGAACAAATTGCGCGCACACCTGAGCGGTTTGAATAGTGAATGGTCTCTTGGATTTCAGCCACGATAGGTGCGTGACATCCAGAACAAAACTCTTCTGTATTGGTCGCTTCCATGCCGGTATTAAACGCGCCCCAGAAAAGCAAACCACCAGCAAAGCCCATAAATAGGACAATACCA
Organism: Vibrio ulleungensis; assembly: GCF_016900875.1. Lineage (GTDB taxonomy): Bacteria > Pseudomonadota > Gammaproteobacteria > Enterobacterales > Vibrionaceae > Vibrio > Vibrio ulleungensis. The sequence goes on along the minus strand of NZ_JAFEUM010000001.1, from coordinate 1,070,964 downwards.
ACCGCTGCTTTACTTGGACTGATGAGGCGTTGCCAGAACGCCTTTAATAGTTTCATAACTAACCTCGGCGATTACTTAAGTGAGTCAACACGCTCAAAATCGTTCTCAATTAGCGGGTTAGCGCTTGCTTGAGGAACATGGCACTGCAAACAGAAGTAGCGACGAGGCGATACATCAGCCAGTACAGCATCTTGGCGATTTACATAGTGAGTCACACTCACTTTGGTTGCGCCCATCTCAGGAGCGTTCTTCCAGCTATGGCATGCTAGACATTTATTTGCATTAAGCGACACTTCATATCCACGAATATTGTGCGGAATAAGAGGCGGCTGGTAAACAAAATCGGCTTCTAGAACCTGATCTCTAGGGTACTTCTTAAAGTCGTCGGCAGGGCGTGTGTCTTCCAGTTCGCTTGCACCACGAAGCGAATTCACACCACCAATACCACCGGGGTTGTTCAGTTCTGCGTTTACAATACCTGCAACCAGCATAGTAAGCGAAATAACTGTTAATAAACGTTTTTTCATAATAACTCTCCGCCTATAGGCTCAAATAGTGGCCATGAACGTGGTTTGATAACCCACAACTAATCATGGCCTTACTGCTGTTGGCCTAAGCGACCTTAGTGATTTTAACCGGACACTTTTTAAAGTCTGTCTGTTTTGACAACGGGTCGGTTGCATCAAGAATCAGCTTGTTTATTAAAATGCGTGCGTCAAAGAAAGGAACAAAGACCAATCCCTGAGGTGGTCGATTTCGACCGCGAGTCTCTACACGCACTCTTACTTCACCGCGCTTGTTCGAAATCAGCACTTCGTCTCCGCGACGTAAGCCTTTCTCTTTTGCATCTGCTGGGTGGATATAACAGAGTGCATCAGGAACCGCTTTATAAAGCTCAGGTACACGACGCGTCATTGTGCCGGTATGCCAATGTTCAAGGACTCGGCCGGTACATAACCACATATCGTACTCGCTATCTGGCACTTCAGGTGGTGCTTCATACGGTGCTGAAATGATCAATGCCTTACCGTCTGGTTTACCATAGAAGTCCCAACCTGAGCCTGGCTTCGCGTATGGATCCGAGCCTTCTTTGAAACGCCATTTAGTTTCTTTACCGTCAACCACTGGCCAACGTAAACCGCGTACTTGGTGGTATACGTCGTAAGGCGCCAAGTCATGGCCATGGTCACGGCCAAAGCGGGCGTACTCTTCGAAGATACCCTTTTGAACGTAGTAGCCAAAGTGGTGAGCATCGTCATTAAGCTCTTTTGCTTCTTCAACTGGGAACTGGTTAATTTGGCCATTTTCAAACAGCATTTCGTACATGGTTTTACCACGATATTGTGGTGCCATAGCGAGCTGCTCTTCTGTCCAAACTTCTTCCATTTTGAAGCGCTTGGAAAACTCCATTACTTGCCACAAGTCTGATTTGGCTTCGCCAATGGTATCGACTTGTTGGTACCAAGCTTGGGTACGGCGCTCAGCATTACCGTAAGCGCCTTCTTTTTCAATCCACATTGCTGTTGGAAGAATCAAGTCAGCAGCTTGGGCTGTTGCAGTAGGATAAGGGTCTGAGCAGACAATGAAGTTGTCAGGGTTACGGTAACCAGGAAGACGTTCATTGTTGATGTTTGGACCCGCTTGCAGGTTGTTATTACACATTACCCAATACGCATTAAGTTTGCCGTCGTTTAGCATGCGATCTTGAAGAACTGCGTGATAGCCTGGTTTCGGTGGGATTACGCCGTCAGGGATCTGCCAAATGTCTTCAGCGATTTTTCGGTGTTTCGGGTTAGCAACTACCATATCAGCAGGCAGACGGTGAGCAAACGTACCTACTTCGCGAGCCGTACCACAGGCAGATGGCTGACCGGTCAAAGAGAACGGGCTATTGCCTGGGGTGGCGATCTTACCAGTCAATAGGTGAATGTTGTAAACTAGGCTATTCATCCATACACCGCGTGTATGTTGGTTCATACCCATGGTCCACAAAGACATGACTTTGGTGTTTGGATCGGCATATTGCTTCGCAAGCTCAATCAGCTTCTCGGTCGAGACACCTGAGATTTCAGAGGCTTTTTCTACCGTGTACGGCGCAACGGACTTTTTATACTCTTCAAAGTTGATTGGCGTCATGTTGCCCGAGTTCGGCTTCTCAGCTTCAACTTGCAATGGATCATCATCGCGCAAGCCGTAACCGATGTCTGTGTCTGCTTGAGTAAAGTTGGTATGCTTATTAACAAAGTCCCAGTTCACTGCATCATTTTCGATGATGTAGTTGGCGATAAAGTTAGCAATGGCCAAGTCAGACTGTGGTTCAAAAATGTATCCTTGGTCTGCCAATTCGAACGAACGATGATAATAGGTCGAAAGTACGTTTACTTTTACATGTGGGTGACTTAATCGGCGGTCAGTGATGCGCGTCCACAAAACGGGATGCATTTCTGCCATGTTCGAACCCCAAAGTACAAACGAATCAGCACTTTCGAAGTCGTCGTAACACCCCATTGGCTCATCAATACCAAAGCTTCGCATAAAGCCAACAACCGCAGATGCCATACAGTGACGTGCGTTAGGATCGATGTTATTTGAACGGAAACCCGCTTTCATCATTTTAGCGGCAGCGTAGCCTTCCATAACAGTCCATTGGCCAGAGCCAAACATACCGACACCAGAAGGTCCTTGCTTTTGAAGCGCGCCTTTCCATTTGTCGGCCATCACATCGAAGGCTTTGTCCCAAGAAACTGGTTGGAAATCACCATCTTTGTGGAATTCGCCATCTTTCATACGCAAAAGAGGTTGGGTTAAACGGTCTTCGCCATACATGATTTTTGACAGGAAGTAACCTTTAATACAGTTAAGACCTTTGTTTACTGGAGACTCTGGATCACCCTGAGTCGCGACTACTTTACCGTTTTGTGTCCCTACCAGAACGGAACAACCTGTACCACAAAAACGACAAGGCGCCTTATCCCATGTGATAGCAGTTTGATCTGAACTCGCAATAAGGTTTGTTGCCTGAGCGGGCAGGGCTATACCTGCTACCGCTGCTGCAGAAGCCGCAGCATTGGCTTTCACAAATTCACGTCGTGTTAATTTCATACGTCACCTTTTGCTTCAACTGAGAGGTCATTGATAGGCTTATCAAAGGTCTCGGTCTCTTTTTCGATATGATGGTAAACCAAGGCAACGTTTAACACGTGCTCAAGGTTAGAGATTTTGTCTATTGTTGTGGTTATGAACCCTTGGTTTTCTGTCGTCATCACCACGACTATCTTTCCATGTGGGTCATCGCCGTAAATTTCGCTGCCGGGCAGTGCTAAAATGGCCGCTTTCACGTCCTCTAGATGGGTGGGCTCAGCATGAACCACCAAGCTGGATATGTGGACTTCTTCCATGTACTACTACACCTGCTTTTGAAGAGTGCTCTTCGGGTTAAATATTTTGAATGTCGATGGTGTTTACGGTAATTGCCTTTGTTGGGCAACTTGCAACGCATCCGCCACAACCATTGCAAGCATCGAGCTCTATAGTGGGTTGCGCGACACTGCCCAATTGTGGTTTAAACTGAATGGCAAAGGGCTCACAAGACTCTTCACACACTCTGCAATCGACGCCTTGCTTTGCAAGGCATTGATTACTGATCGTAGCTATTTGCTCCCAAGGCTTAGTCGATTGAGGGCTAAATAGTTTTTCGGGACAGCTTTTTGCGCATTTATAGCAAAAGGTGCATTCTCCTTGGGCGAAATCGACAGCTGGAAAGCCACCATCACCTTTGGTAATTATGTTTGTTTCACACACTGACGCACATTCACCACAGCGAGTGCACTGTTGTGAGAACGCCTGTGGCTCTGAAAGCCAAGGTAAGTTCCCTGGTTTGACGTATTTGCGACGAAACAAACGACGTTTGTCAGTATCTACCAATTGAATACCGTGCTTATTGCCCAAAAAGGTGACGTAACGCTATGGTTTTTAAAAAAAACCGTAAAACACTTCTTATACTCATAGTTTAGTTATCGTACGGATGACTAAAATAGCTCAAAAGGGGTAAACTGGAATGTAACTTGATTCAGATCATGAATATGGGATGCGCTTAATCACATATTATTTGAATATTCAGTCTTTTAGTTAGAAAACCGCTGTTTTTTGATGCCCTAAGGAGGGCGTGTGCGACAACCTAAATCTTTGATTCGGTCATTTGTTCTGTGCTTATTAGCCATTGGGCTTTTGTCACTGTTTACAACAGTCTACTCATTATTGAGCTTAAACATGAGTATGCGAGACGGTGAGGCTATTAATGTCTCGGGCTCAATGCGTATGCAAAGTTATCGGTTGGCCTACGATATTCAATCCCAGGACGATCTTTTTGATCTTCATGTTAAGCAATTTGAATCGTCACTGTACTCTCCGTCAATGTCTGCACTGGATCACTGGGCTGCTCCGGAAGATATTCGCAATGATTATTTGAAGCTCATAGACCGATGGTTGATGTTAAAACGGGTGCTGCTCAGTGACCGTAATGATCAGTACTTGCATTCGGTTCAAGAGTTTGTCACACAAATCGATCAGTTGGTGAGTAAACTGCAAGTCTACTCGGAGAAAAAGCTGCAAAACTTAGCCCTTATTGGTGGATTTGGATTGGGGGGCATACTGGTTGTATCTCTGTACATATTGCTTATCGTTCGAAAACGAGTACTGGAACCGGTCAATGGTTTAATAGAGGCGAGTCAGTCTATCCAACGCCGCGAGTTTGATATACACCTCAAACCCAGTGGCAGCAAAGAGATGGACTATGTTGGACGTAGCTTTACGTTGATGTCCAAAGAGCTTGGACAGTTATACGATGATCTAGAATCCGCGGTAGCGCAAAAGACCAGCGAACTGCAACAAGCCAATGGGTCGTTAAATACACTCTACCGCACGACAAGTCTGTTGGCAGACCCGAGTCTCAATTACAGTCTTTTTCAAACGATGCTCGACGAGTTGGTTGCCCATTCATCGGTAGCGGGCGTAAAGGCGATTGTTATCGATGAGTCGGACGTAGATGTTTTGTTCGTGTCGGGGGCATCGACGGGAGCTATCACTACTCAGCGCAAACTCCAGTACAGCGATATAGAGCAAGGTCAGATTACGCTCTTTCTAAATGAAGAAGTCGATGAAAGTTTTATCGAAAGCTTTACTCAAATATATTCGCGAGCGATCTACTACAAAGCCACCAAGAAACAGCAGCAGCAGCTCCTTATTCACACCGAAAGGGCAACCATAGCCCGTGAACTGCATGACTCTTTAGCCCAAAATTTGTCCTATTTGAAGATTCAAACCGTATTACTAAAACGAGAGCTCAGCAGTCACCCTGTGGTGCTCGATTTGGACGAAGGTTTGCGCTCGTGTTATCAGCAGCTCCGTGAACTGCTGAAAACGTTTAGGTTGCCTGTCGGTGAGCTGAATTTTGCAGAAGCTTTAAAAACTACCGTTGAAGATCTACAAGGTCGAACGGATGCGAAAATAGAGTATAATAACCAACTGAATTCACTAAGATTAACCGCTGAACAGCATGTTCACGTTTTACAAATTGTGCGCGAAGCAACATTGAATGCTGCCAAACATGCTCGGGCTAACCACATCAGTATTGCTTGTATCGATCGTGGCAATGAAGTGTGTATCGAAGTGAACGACGATGGAAAAGGATTTGAAGTGGGGAAATCGCAAGATGGTCATTACGGATTGGCGATTTTACATGAGCGTACCGAGCAATTAGGCGGTACAATAAGCATTGAGTCGACTATAGGTCAGGGCAGCAGGATTCACATGTGCTTTGAACCACAGGCATAAGCAAAGAAAGGAACCAACGTTGGACGAGAATAACAAGACTGAAACCGAATCAACTTCCATTCGTGTGATGCTAGTAGATGATCACCCTCTCATGCGACGGGGCATTAGGCAACTGCTGGAAAGCGAAGATGATTTTGATGTCGTTTGCGAAGCAAGTAATGGCACCGATGCAATTGCCATAGCAAGTCAAAACGACATTGATTTGATTGTACTGGATCTCAACATGAAAGGTATGTCGGGGCTCGACACACTTAATGGGTTGAGGCAAGACGGTGTGGAAAGTTACATTGTTATTCTTACTGTTTCAGATAGCCCTGCAGATATTTCGGCTCTAATAAGGGCGGGCGCTGATGGCTACTTACTTAAAGACACCGAACCTGATGATTTGGTCAATAAACTAAGAAATGTAGGCAAGAATAACCCAGTCTATAGCAAAGAAATCCAAACCTTTATTGACAGCAATGGTCAGAAAAGCAATCCGTTTGATCATCTTACGCAGCGAGAAACTCAGATCCTCGAAAATGTTGCACTAGGTAAACGAAACCGTGAAATTGCTGACCAGCTATTCATTTCGGAGTCGACAGTGAAGGTTCATATGAAAAGCTTGTTGAAGAAACTCGATGTTCCTTCAAGAACGGCTGCAACAGTATTGTATTTCGACTATTACGGTCGTTCATAACGGTTCCTGATGGAGTGTTCACAGTGCGCTATTTGTAGGGGGCACATTGCGGATAATAAAATGGGAGGCTAGGCCTCCCATTTTAGTGCAAGCTGGATTTACAGCATTGCTTCAATCTTTGTTTCTAGTTTGCCTTGGTCTACGGCAAAGTTACGGATGCCTTCGGCAAGCTTCTCCACAGCCATTGGGTCAAGGTTATGCTCCCAAAGAAACTCTGCATGAGTAAGTTCAGCTGGCGCTTTCTCTGTGGCCCCAGTATCGACTAACTTAGTTGGTACATCACCGTTGGCATTTTCTAGCTCTTCTAAAAGTTGTGGGCTGATGGTGAGACGATCACAACCCGCTAGCTCTAAAATTTCGCCAGTATTACGGAATGATGCTCCCATTACAACGGTGTTATAGCCGTGTTGTTTGTAGTAATTGTAGATCTTGGTCACTGATAGTACGCCTGGATCTTCTGCAGCTTCAAAATCAACGCCTTGCTTCGCTTTGTACCAATCCATAATACGACCTACAAACGGCGAAATAAGGTAAACGCCCGCTTCAGCGCATGCTTTGGCCTGTGCAAAGGAGAATAGTAACGTTAGATTACAATTAATGCCTTCCGCTTCAAGCACTTTTGCCGCTTGGATGCCTTCCCAGGTCGATGCTAGCTTGATCAAGATGCGCTCTTTACCAATACCTTGTTCAGCGTACATTGCGATGATTTGACGCGCCTTTTTCACGCTGTTTTCGGTATCGTAAGACAGGCGTGCGTCGACTTCTGTAGAGATTCTACCAGGGACAATATTTAGGATTTCTTGGCCAATAATAACCGCTAGACGATCGCACGCTAGCTCAATTTGCTCTGCCTTGCCGCTGACATTTGCTTTTGCGTATTCTACAGCGCTGCTAACGAGTGAAGCGTACTCAGGCATTTCCGCGGCTTTTAAAATTAATGATGGATTAGTGGTCGCGTCTTGAGGTTGGTATTTTTTGATCGCTTCGATATCACCGGTATCTGCTACAACGGTAGTGACGTTTTTAAGTTGGTTCAATTTATTGCTCATTGCGCAATCCTTTTCCATTAAGGTAGTGCCCTGCGGTTTGACCCTGCAAGGGTTTAGCGTTTCAGTACGCCTGTGAATATACACACAAGATAGCGTTATTCGCTAAACGAAATCAATGACTTTTCAGCAATTCTCGTGATGTTGATCAACATAAAAAAAGTCAATTTATGGTTAATCGATTGCGCAAAGATTTGCGTAAGATTTTGCTACAAAAGTCAAAATATTTGATATCGCACAAAAGGTGACTTATGCGTCAGAAAGTTGTACTTCTTTGGCTTGAGAAGGCGTTTGGTGACGAATAGAAAACTCGTTGATTTCAGGCAACGCGAGTGGTTTGGCGACGAAATTTCCCTGGAATAGGTCACAACCACATTGGGTAAGGAGTCGCCAGTGACTGGCATTTTCAATGCCTTCGGCAACGATTAACTTATCTAAGTTCTTGCCAATCGCAACGATGTTTTTCACCATTTTATAGGCGTTATGATCGGATTCTACGTTTTGAATGAAGCTTCGGTCGATTTTAATTTCATCCATTGGCAAATCTTTGAGCATGCTGAGTGACGAGTAACCCGTACCAAAGTCATCCAATGATATTTTAACTCCCAGACTTTTTAGCTCGACAACGCGTTGTTTGGCTTGAACGATATCGTTAATGAGCAATGTTTCGGTGATCTCTAAAACCAGTTCGACATCGCTTTCTTTACACTTATTGATTAGCGGCACCACATCGGATACAAAGCAATCCATCATAAAATGACTTACTGAAATATTGACCGATAAACTGGCTTGTTTTAAGCAAGGGTTAAATTGCGATATTTCTGTGATCAACTGATTGAACAAGTAACGGCTAACCTCTGGCATCATGCCCGCTTTCTCTGCAATGGTGATGAAGAGCGATGGCGACACCACTCCGAGTTCATGGTCATGCCATCTAAGCAGTGCCTCAACGCCAGACAAACAGAGCTCGGCATTCACTTGCGGCTGATACTTAATTTTGAGGTCGTTATGCTCAAGGGCCTGGCGAAGTTTTTGCTCCACTCGAAACTTAAACTGAGACTCTCCACGTAAAGACTCGTTAAAAAATCGGTAGCTATTACGGGTTTTCTTAGCGAGATACATCGCTCTGTCAGCCGACTTCAACAGTTCAATGAGGTTGTTACCGTGGTCCGGATAAACAGAAACACCAATGCTGCAACCTAATACCACGTCTGAGCCAAAAATATTGAACGGTTTGCTTAACTCACTGTTGATTTTTTTCGCGAGCTCTTCCAAATAAGGTTGATTGGTTTGTGGTGATACAACAATAAACTCATCACCAGCTTCCCTTATTAAAATGTCGAATAAGCTGAGCACGCTTCGCACTCGTTCGCTTAACTCAGTAAGTACAATGTCTCCAGCTTCATGACCGTAACTATCGTTAATTTTCTTAAAATGATCGAGATCGACAAACAAAAGGCTAAACCGTTTGTGATGTTGGGTCCAAGCATCAAAGTTGTCTCGCAAATATTTACGATTAGGTAAGCCTGTTAGAGAGTCTTGATTGGCCAACTTGATGAGGGAGGCTTCATTTTCTTGTTGCGTTCGCGAGGTATAGCGAAACAGTATGAACAACACAGTATGAAGAGAGACAAATACCACGAAGTAGGGGAACAGTGTTGTGGTTAACTGATACTGTAATTGTGGCCAATCAACATAAGACACATACCAGTGATCGAAGCGAGGATCATAAGAAAGTGCAACCTGCAGGTGCTCTTTATTACCTTCATGTTCGAACATGTACTTTTGGGTGTTTTGCTTAACGGTACTGGGATCGACGTTGTAGACGTCGTATAAATTATCAACAACAGTTTTAAAATAGGAGCTTGGGATAGGCCTTTGGAAAAACTCATCAGCCAATGTTTTGTCATTTAGACTGTTGTATTCTGAGTTGTACTGCCAATAACCATCCGAGCGAGCAATTCCGATTAGCTGAGAACTATTAGAAAAGTCATGTTGAAACAGCTGTGAATCCTTGGCTCGAATTCCTGCTGACATAACACCTATTATGTTGCCACTATCATCTTTGATGGCTTTTCTTACAGGGATCACCAAATCGTCGAGTTCGGCGATAAAATAGGTTCTGCCTAAAATGACTTTGTCGCTGTTTAGCGTGCGCTCAAATGTTTCTTTTGTTACTGGATTTTCCAAAAAGTTGAAGGTGTCCTCACTGCTCAAATCACCGTCATACATGTTAGACGTTGCCATAGCAACGGTACCGTCTGGCTTGATAAATGCAAACGCATAAACAGCTGGGTTGGAATCAAGCAATGAATCCAACTTTTTAGTGGTTTTTAGGATGCTTTCGTCTGTTACTGGTAGATGTTCGCTCAATTGGTTGCCCAATAGAGTTAACACTATGTCTTGAGACTCCAATAGGCCTTGCACACCGCTAGAAAAAAGTTCGATAGCAGCAGCTTGCTCAATCTTCTTTTTATCGACGATAGTGTCCCACGTGCTCATACTGATAAAGTAAAGCACGCACAAACTTATAGCCCATATCAAAGAGTAGAGAGCCCAAAGGCGCTTAACAATGGCGTTCATACCTAAACCAGTCAGTATCCTATATCAACACTACTACGACGAATTAACTAGCACTGTAGTGGATTACACGGTAAAAATCTACCGAGCCTACTACAATAAAGTTGCTCCAAATGGTTGAATTGTTACAGTTTCTTCCTTTGTCACACTTCCACGATCTTGTTCAAGGATGACATAGCAGTTCGCGATGCTCATCGACATAAAAGCACCGGAACTTTGGTTGGCGCAGCTCTCAACCACCACTTCGCCATTGTCGACCCGATAAATGCCGCGTTGATAGTCGGTACGACCAGGACGCTTCTTGAAAGCGCTTAAGCTTTTAGCATTAAGCGTGACATCGGGTTTCCACTCGCTATGGCCAGACATTTTTGCCAAAAAGGGTTCGACAAGGACATGAGCGGTAATGGCTGCGGAAACAGGGTTTCCGGGCAATCCACAGAAAAACGCATTTGGCAGTTGGCCAAAAGCAAAAGGTTTACCTGGTTTTATTGCGATCTTCCAAAATCCGATTTCACCCATTTCCTCTAATATATCTTTAGTGTAGTCAGCTTCGCCAACGCTTACACCTCCGGAAGTAATGACGATATCGGCGCACTGCTGGGCTTTGTCGAAGGTCTCTTTAATGGCGGTTTTGTCGTCTACAATAATGCCTAGATCGATGACTTCAGCACCAAACTTCTCAAACATTGGGATTAAGCCGTATCGATTGCTGTCGTATATTTCGCCAGCTTTGAGGGGCTCATCAAGTGATTTTATTTCATCGCCCGTCGAGAAAATCGCCACTTTCACTTTTTGGAACACAGATACAGTTGCGATCCCTAACGATGCAAGAATAGGTAGATCGCGCAGGGTAAGCTTATGGCCTGAGTTAAACACCGTGCTGCCAATAGCAATATCATTACCTTTTAGGCGAATATTTTGACCACGCTTGATGGCTTTGCTATCAAATGAAACAAGGCCTTGTTCTGTGGTGGTGACATCTTCTTGCATGACGACCGCGTCACAACCAGCTGGGATTTGTGCTCCCGTCATGATTCGAATGCAGGTCCCTGTTTCCCAGTGACCAGTAAAAGGGTGGCCGGCAAATGACTGACCTGCCAATGGCAGGTTAGATTGAGAGTCAAAGTCACTGGTTCTTACCGCGTACCCATCCATTGCAGAGTTATCAAATGGAGGGACATTAAGAGGTGACTGCACTGGAGTGGATAATATACGTCCTACAGCGTTTGAAATATCAAGTGACTCGACATCTGGTAATGTTTTCGTCGTTAATAACATTTGATCAATCGCGTCTGAAATTGGCATTAAACCAGGAGCATCACAACAACCCACAGTGCATTCCTTTTTGTGTACATATTAGTGCCACGACTTTAACACAATGCAGCCGTTTTGAAGGTGTATTTATTGCGATTTTGTCGGTATCCTTTGAGCATGCAATTTATGGAAAGAAAGTATGCTGGATAAAAACGTTCAAACATTGTCCGATTCCGCGCTGATGGTCAAAAACGCATTGGAAACAAGAGGTTTAGAAACCCCAATGGTGCCTAATGAGTTTTCTCGAGACGTTAAGAAAGAGAAAATTGAGTATCACATGCGCGAAATTCTTACTCTGCTAGAGTTGGATCTTACTGATGACAGCCTTGTCGAAACGCCAAAGCGCATCGCTAAAATGTATGTGGAAGAGATTTTTTCGGGGTTGGATTATCAACAGTTCCCTAAGATCACGGTCATTGAGAATAAAATGCAAGTCAGTGAGATGGTGAAAGTAAAAGATATCACCGTTACCAGTACTTGCGAGCATCACCTAGTGACGATCGATGGGAAATGCACAGTGGCGTACATTCCTCGAAGCAAAATTATTGGCTTATCGAAAATTAATCGAATTGTTCGATTTTTTGCACAGAGACCTCAAGTGCAAGAGCGTATGACACAGCAAATATTGGTCGCGTTACAAACGTTGCTCGAATCGGATGACGTGGCCGTGACTATGTCGGCCACGCACTATTGCGTGAAGTCTCGCGGGGTGATGGATGCTACCAGTGAAACAACCACCACCGCGTTAGGCGGACTGTTTAAATCGAATGCTTCAACACGAGCGGAATTTCTGCACGGTATAAGCTAACGGTCTAATGCCCATTAGGAGGAGTAGACGACTTTTGTACTGCTTTTGCTCCTCCATAAGCAAACCACTGTGGCCAATACAAACCTAGATACCCCACCGATACCCAAATAACTAATGCAGTAGCGACAAGAATTTCAAAGAACCCAAAATAGTGTAGCCAATGCCAATGAGGATGCTCAACGGCAAACCAGCTCGTTAGACGTTGCATTGCGATGGCACTGATCACGGACGGAAAAGTGATGGTGGCGATAGAGGGTTGAAATTTGAGTCTAACCAACTTGAGGTAACACAAATAAATCAGCAACGTCATTGTAATGGCGATGCCAGCCAACGCACCTGCAAGGATAGGATCCGGGTTATCGAATGTAACCAAATAGGCTGCTAGCGATAAATTTACTGGGGCAGCCATAATGGCCAGTGTTGGACGAGCACGTCTAGGAAGCATGCCAAAGAAGACCAATCGATATAGCACCAAAGGCAGCATCAAAAAATAGATTGCGATGCAGACCATGGCCATGCTTTGCGAAAAAGCCTCATGGCCTAACCTCGAGCCCGCTAAGGTACTGGAAATCACACCAACAGGGTAAAGGAACCAACTTGGTACAATGTTGGACATTTTGAAGTTCGATAACTGAAAACCAAAAAAAAGCGTCAACATGGTCAGATGTAGCGTCAGTGCGCAGAGCCATAGAACATGGGCAAATTGTGGTAATACTTCGGATAGATAATCACACAACACCAGTAACGTCATGCTCATTGGCGCCATCAAACTTCCTGAAAGAGGATGTTGAATGTCGGTTAGGAACAATGAAGGGTTTAATAGGTATTTTAGTAGTACCGGTATGACTAAAAGCGTACCGCATAATATTAGGTAGGGTTGGATAACCAGCCCAAATTCAGGCGCGTACAGCGCCCAAGCTTGTGCAAGTCCTACCATACCTAAAGACAAAGATGCCTGAGAGGGTGGAATGTGATGAAAGCGATGAAATCGTTTGCTGGACACCAATAACCTTTATTTATAGCGAATAGAGTAAGAATGAGTGTTGAAAAGCTTGTTTTTAACAATCTTTTAGGCGTCTAGTCTATCAGAACGACAGGCAAAATACTTATCGAAATTCGATGCTGTAAATTTTAGTCTAAAAACTTGCAATATTACGATTTTGTACCAGACTGAATATGTAAGGTGAAGACAACAAGGAGGACGACACCTTACCTACAATTAGGACTGTTTAATTAATTACAGAAAAACAATCTACCCCTTGTCACACAGGTTGCGTCCAAGGTATTTCATACAGACATCGAGCCTTTATTTCTTCGATGCATTACCTTAAGAGAGCAACTTCGCAAACTCACGATTGAGCGACGAGGTGTTAAGGCGCAATGAAAATTGCGCCTTTTTGCATTTTGCCATTCAGGCAACTCATTTGAAGCAGAATTTAGAGAAAGAACTCGCTTTTATCAAGCCGCTATGTCGCGTTATCGTTTGTTGCGTAAATAGCGTTTACGGCGCTCTTCTTTCTTTTTGGCTTTCGCTTCTATTTTTCGAGCGGCTTCTTCTTCCACTTCGATGAGCTCTTGAGTAATCATCTCGGGCCGCTCTAAAGTGATTTGGCCAATCGTACCTTGGCGAAGCTCATGCAATAAAATCTCAGACGCTTTATGAAGATCAATGCGTCCTCCCGCGCGCAAACAGCCACGTTTAGCACCCAAAGCTTCCATTAATTCGACCTCTGTATCAGGCAGCTCTTCGAGTTGGTAGCGCTCTTTGAGAAGGTGCGGGTAGTGCTTTGCCAAATACTCTACCGTGTAAAAGGCAACTTCGTCGTATTCCATCGCCGTATCTTTGATCGCTCCGGTCGCAGCCAATCGAAATCCACTGTGTGGGTTTTCAACCTTTGGCCATAAAATCCCAGGTGTATCGGATAACACCACACCATTTTGCAAATTGATGCGCTGCTGGTGGCGAGTGACCGCGGGTTGGTTACCTGTCTGAGCAACAGTTCGCCCAGCGAGCGTATTGATTATGGTTGATTTGCCAACGTTTGGGATCCCCATGATCATGGTGCGAATGTTTTTGCCCATTTGTTCGCGGTGAGGTGCCATTTTTCGGCACAGTTCGACTATCTGTGTGATCTCTTGGATCTGTTCTGTGGTGACCGCAATCGCTTTTACGCCTTGTTCTTTTTCTAAGTGCTTAATCCATAGCTGAGTGACTTCTGGATCGCACAAATCGCGCTTGTTCAATACTTTTATGACAGGCTTGTCTTTGCGCAAGCTAGATATTAATGGGTTTTCACTGCTGTAAGGGATCCGTGCATCGAGAACTTCAATAATGACATCGATTTGTGGGATCACTTCTTCTATCTCTTTGCGAGCTTTATGCATGTGACCAGGAAACCACTGGATATTGTTATTAATCATTTGAGTTGAAGCCTTATTAAATAGGTGTTTGTGCAAACGAAACAATAAAGGCCCCGTTTGGGCCCTTATTGATGGTTTGCTATCGAATTCACACTTGCTTCATTGAGCTTTATGCGTGATTCGACGTGTCGAATTTTCCCATTATATCACTAACTCGGCACATAATTGGATTGCATTTTTCATCTCAGTTTTAGCATTCCATAAGAATGAATGCTTCTCTTGGTATCAAAGGTCGTTTTCCATCATACGTAACGTGAATGCCATTCGCGTTGCGCGAATACACGCAGAGGCGTAAGCAATCTGGCAGTCAAAAAATAAATGCTCAACATCAATGAATCTTGCTAAATATACGTGAGCTAAATTGATAAACCTAGTACTTAAAGTTGATCGCAGACAGTTAACTGTGAATTTGCAATACACTTGTATTGTAAATCGCCTTCACATACAATACAGCTGTATTGCAAGTTAGTGCTTTGCACAATGCTCGTGTGTCGTATAAATAATGCTAGGAGAAAGAAGATGACAACAAAATGGGTGAGTTTGATAGGGGTAGTCCTATTATTTGTCGCTGTATTTGGTATTAACCCTTGGGCTACATCAAATCGAGGAAAGGATGTTCTATCTTATGCACATACTGAATTAGAGACTGGTGTATATCGAGCGGGCAATGGCATCATGGTGGTGAAGGCACTCACACGAATGCCGGATGTCGAACCAGAAATGGTACGCTGGTGGTTCGCTGACTATA
Organism: Vibrio ulleungensis; assembly: GCF_016900875.1. Classification (GTDB taxonomy): domain Bacteria; phylum Pseudomonadota; class Gammaproteobacteria; order Enterobacterales; family Vibrionaceae; genus Vibrio; species Vibrio ulleungensis. The sequence continues at coordinate 1,055,536 of NZ_JAFEUM010000001.1, read as the reverse complement.
TGCAGACAACAGAGCATTATCAGCGTTGGTATCCTACGCAGCATCTTTGGATGGATTGGGAGAATAAGCTTCCTGGAGAGCACATTGGAGCTAGCCATCTTGTTGACGAGTACATAGGTGACACAATAAACAAGCTGCGCATTCAGTTTGTAGAACCATCAGAAATTCTTACTGGTTATGAGGAAACTGATGATCGTTTCGTTATTTGTGCACGCGGAGGTTCGCGCGAAGCGCTGATTAACGCAAATAAGATGTGTCATATCGTCACAAAGACAGAGTACGGTTCGGAAATGCGTTCGGTATTTTGGATGGGATACATTGAGACAAGAGATCCGGATAATCAAAACGATACCTTATGGTCAATCCAAAGCTTGCTTGGTAATACTGCTTTAGTTAGAGCCTTAACCTTTGATAAGCATTCTGCACTTGCACTGATGGATCATGCGATTGGAGAGATGAACATTCTAGCCGGTTTTCTACCTGAGCTTTACGAAACAGAAACTAACCTTTAATCTTTGTTAACTCGCTGAGTGGCCGTCAATAAAGGCTGCTCAGATTATATTCGATTTATAGGTGGCAACGACGTGAGCGACAAAACAATTCGGGTCGGGCGACAAACTGCTGAAGACGCCCACAAGACGAAAACCGATATCCTTAACGGGGCGTTTGAGCTTTTTTCTACTAAAGGCTTTGATTCCACCTCCATTCGACAAATAGGCAATCATGCGGGTGTCTCACACAGTACGATCCAGCATCATTTTGGGTCCAAGCTAGATATCTGGTTCGCGATTGTAGATAGATATAATGCCGCTTACATCACCGATTTAAATCAAGCTTTAGAGCATACAACAAATTGTGACCAGGACAGTCTAATCCTATTTAAGAACGCAGTACTTGTATTGATCAAAACATTGTTTGACCATCCAAAGATGCTTCGAATTATTTGTATGGAGTATGATCCTGATAGTGAGCGTGCTCAGTACCTAACAAAATCAATGGTGCCTACCCATCAACACATTAGTACATTGTTTACAGCCGCAAAGAAAGAGTCCAAGAGGCTAGAAATCTACAATGAGGAAACGTTTCTAATCGCGTTACTCGGTTTAATATCGTCACCTATTTTGCTGACAATCCTGGATAATCTATTACCTGAGACAGAGCTAAATAGTGCCGATTTCCAAGCCAAATACCAGCGTTTGATCATGAATGTGCTTTTTGGAGAACCTTGAAGGTTTAAAAACTGGGGTCAGAGTCAATTTACTCTGACCCCGCAATAGAGCGACACGAGTCTCTATGCACCAAGGTGCTTTGCACAATATGTCTTTGCTGTTCTAGCTTGGGGTTTGCGATCGCGGCCAAGGCGAGCTTTGCGGTTTCAACCCCAATCTGATAGGCATTCTGTTTGATGACAGTCACCGGAACCTTAAACAATTCAACCATCGGGATCTCATCAAAGCCAAGTACTGAAACCTGTTCTGGGATAGAGATATCTTGGCTATTAAGTAAGTTGAGTAAATCTGTGGTAATGGCTAAATGTTGGCTAAATAGCGCAGTGGGTGGATTATCACGATTTATCATCTCAATGGGGCAGGTGCTAAACCCTGCTTGTCGATCCCAGAAGTTTATAAGAGTAGGGTCTTGCTCAATACCGTGGTGCTGAAGCGCGTTGAGATAGCCTTGATAGCGAGCATTTCGCGATACGCTTTGGCCAAATTCTTGAGCTAGGAATCCGATACGTGAGTGGCCTAGCTTAATTAGGTGCTCAGTTGCATCAAATGACGCTTTCTCATAGTCGGACAATACGATGTGCGTTTGGCAATCGGGGTATTCTAACTGAAATTGAACAATGGGTAGCTTTTCACTAACTAACTGGTTTATGAGCGCGCTATTTAGACCAGAAGAGGTGATGACAATGGCATCAACACACATTTGTTGCAGGGTTAACAGTGCGTTTTTTTCAGACTCAGCATCAAAATCACTGTTATATATCAATACTTTATAGCTGTTTTCTTTACAGAAATCGTCAATACCGCGAAGTACACGACTTGTGTTGAAGCCAGAAATGTCTCTTACCACAACACCTATGGTGAAGGTCTTATCCTGTTTTAAACTCCTCGCAATAGGGTTGGGGACGTAGTTCAGTTCTTTGATCGTCTGTTTGATCTTTTGTTTTGTGTGCTCGGACATATGCCCAAAACGACCATTTAAATATTGAGAAACCGTACTTTTTGATACGCCTGCATGAGTTGCAACGTCCACTATTCTAACTTTTTTCATATAGGCTTTTAATTTTTGTTAACTGGCTCAAATTAGCGAGTTGACATTCTATTGAGTGAACTTGATGATATCAAGTAAATCGTTTTACCAAACCGATTTACTTATTCGGTTTTTGTGAGATGGAAATGAATAAAGCGCCTCTTACAGATGCAGCCTACTGGAGAAAGAGAATGAAAATCAGTGATATCAAAGTGTTTGTCACCAACCCTGGACGTAACTTTGTCACCGTAAAAGTCGAAACCGACGAAGGGGTTTATGGCGTAGGGGATGCAACTGTCAATGGACGAGAACTCGCCGTTGCAACCTATCTGGAAGAACATGTGAAACCGTGCCTTATCGGGAGAGATGCCCACGCCATTGAAGATATTTGGCAATACCTTTACATGGGGGTGTATTGGCGCAGAGGGCCAATAACTATGGCCGCAATTGCGGCGATCGATATGGCGCTTTGGGACATCAAAGGAAAAGTCTCTGGTTTACCAGTCTATCAACTTCTTGGCGGTAAATGCAGAAAAGGCGTTAGACTTTACGCTCACGCCAATGGTGAAACAATTGAAGATACTTTGGATAAAGCGCAGCAGTGTATAGAGCAGGGCTTTAAAGCTGTGCGTCTTCAATCGGCTATTCCAGGGCTTAAAGAAACCTACGGCGTATTGGGTGATCGAAGAGATTATTTTGAACTGCAAGGGAATCGCCCGTTGCCACCAGAGCAAGAGTGGTCATCGAGTAAATATTTTAAGCTCGTCCCAGAGTTGTTTGAGCAGGCAAAAGAGAGATTTGGGGACAGTGCTGAGTTTCTTCATGATACCCATAGTCGTTTGACACCTATCGAATCCGCTAAATTAGGCAAGATGCTAGAGCCGTACAACCTATTATTTTTGGAAGACCCGTCAATCGCAGAGAATCAAGAAAACTACAAGCTGATACGACACCATACCACCACGCCTCTTGCGTTAGGCGAAACCTACAACACCATCTGGGACTGTAAAGACCTGATTCAAAATCAATTGATCGACTACATTCGTACTGCGGCTACACACGCTGGCGGGATCACGGGGATGAAGAAAATTGCGGACTTTGCCGCGGTGTATAATGTTCGTACTGCACCTCATGGAGCGCCAGATCTATCGCCTATCTGTTTTGCTGCGCACATGCACCTAAATATCTCAACTCATAACTTTGGTATTCAAGAGTTTGTCGGCTTTGGTAACGAGACATGTCAGAAGATATTCAAACACAACATGAAGCTAGATAACGGAATGATCCTTGTCGATGACGCTCCTGGTCTTGGTATCGAATTTGATGAAGCAGAGGCAGAAAAGCATCTTTATAAACGTTCTTATCTTCCAGTTAGTCGGTTAGAAGATGGCACGTTGTGGCACTGGTAAACAATCACCCTACATATACAAAATTACATATTTAATGGTTAAATTATGACAAAAAAAGTATTGGTATTTGGAACAGGATTTGCGGGAATTGGGCACACAAAGGCGTTTAGAGCTGCAGGTGCAGAGGTCGTTGGTATCGTTGGCCGAACTGAGCATGTGGTTACTCAAGTTGCTCAGGAGAATAACATTCCATACAGTGGAACTGATTGGATTAAGGCACTTGAACAGTGCCAACCAGACATCGTGTCGATTGCAACACCAGGAGGCGCTCATGTTGAGGCCATTAAACAGGCGATAGAATTTGGGTGCCACGTGTTTTGTGACAAACCACTTACTGAAAGTGGTGAAACAGCGAAAGAAGTTTATTCATTAGCTAATCGCAAAGGTGTGAAAACTGCTTTTGCGTCAAGTTTTCGATATCTGCCAGAAATCATTCACGCCAAAGAGCTTGTTGCGGCAGGCGCTATCGGTGAACCAACAGAAGTAGAATGTATATCGCATTTTAATTTGGATAAAAATATCCCGTTTGGATGGTCACATCGCCAGTCAGCGGGTGGCGGTAGATTGAATAACAACTTTACCCATCTGCTTTCGATTGTGACAGACGTTATTGGTGAGGACATTGTGTCAATTTGCGGAGAGGTACGCAACGACATGCCAAAAGCCCCCGTGGTAGCGGGCGTTCATAACTTTACTCAGCGTAGGAACTTTATTCCTAAAGACATTAATGATCCGAGCTTGGAATGGAAAGAGTGCGACGTTGAATGGTCGTACACCATCATGGCACAAATCAATAGTCGGATCCCAGCATCGAATCCAGTGTCTGTACTGTTTAAGCATGGTGGACTGACACCGAGGTTTAACGACGATCATATTGTGTTTTATGGCAGTGAAGGCGCGATTTACATCAAAGGCCATTATGGCGCTGGACCGTTGTATCTGCATAGTAACGGTGAATGGCAAGAGAAAGAGCTACCAACTCGGATCGCCGAATCGTTACCGAAAATTGACTGTGAAACTCAGCGAAGCTGGACCCATTTAGCTACATTATTTGTTAAAGACCTCATGGGTGAAAGCAGCGAAACATACCAAACATTTGAGGATGGCTGTAAGTACCAGTGCATTATCGACTTGGTCAGAAAAAATGACCGTGGTGTTAATGTACAAAACTTGCTCTAAAAAATTGGGGTCAGAGTCAAATGACTCTGACCCCAATTAATACGTACAATACTGATACAATTTTCCAGGCAAAAAATGTCAAGTTACTCCTAAAACCGCCGATACAGAATGACGTGCTATTACAATCATTTTACTTTATTGGATTGTAGGCATCTATTTCACTATTCGCGATAGGCAAGGACTGGCTGAATGACAATTAAACAAAGACTATATCTACTGGGCACAATTTCTTTAAGTGGGGTCATTCTACTGGTATTGATAGCGACGCATTTCGCGCAAAAAGATCAACAACTGTCGCTCGCGAGAAACCAGATCACCGAACTTAATGTTGAACTGCTTATGTTACGCCGTAACGAAAAAGACTTTTTGTTGCGTTTGGATGACAAGTATCTCGACAGTTTTAACGGAAATGTGCAAGATTTTGTCGCTATTAACCAGTCGCTAAATCAAACTATTGAGTCTTTCGACTTTACCATCACCACTCAGCTTGGCCGTGACCTGAAAGCGTATCAACAAGGATTCACCTCACTGGTTAATCAGTTAACGTTGCTTGGGCTAGATGATAGCTCTGGATTGAAAGGTAAATTTAATCAAGTATTAGATGAATCCTTGCCATCATTGGATGCAGAACAAAAGATTGCGACTTTTGACTACGTTGAACAGATTCAACAAGGAAAGGTATCCTCGGCAACGACTAATTTACCTGAGTCGCTAACGAGTGCCGGTCGAGCCGTAGTCGACCAAGCGCAGATTATCGGCGTGTCATACAATGAAGGGCTAAAAGGTGAAGTACGATCACTTTCTCACACCATAGAACAACAGTTCGATGAATACGCCCAGCAAATAGAAGCTCAAATTGCGCAATATCGCGCTAGTGTGAGCGTCATTAAGTGGAGCATCTCATCAGCTGTAGTGCTACTTGTCGCCTTAGTGATTATGCTAACTATGCGTTCGATCAACCGCAATATGCATGCGCTTATTTCTACGATTGGTCAGATTACCAGTACAAACAATGTGTCTTTGCGCGTTAACACCGAAGGTAAAGACGAACTTAGCACTATTGGCAATGATTTTAATCAGTTGTTGGAAAAGCTAGAAGCAATCGTTTCTGGTTCGCAACAAAAATCTGTATTGCTCACGGGCAATACAGAAAGCATGCATGGTCAGTTAGTAGGTGTAATAGATCAGTTTAAGCAGCAATCAGAACACACTACCACAATGGCAACGTCTGTTTCTCAAATGGTCTCTACAATTAATGAAATATCGGAAAGTACTACGGTGGCTGCTACCGGCGTTCAACACGCCGCTGAAAACGCTCGTACTGGGCGTAATGTAGTAGAATCAACAATCTTTAAGATTGAAGAGCTTTCATCAACCCTCAACCATAGCCAGCAATCAATCGCATCACTCAATTCCAATGTGGATCAGATTGGAGGTGCTGTCGTTATTATCCAAGAAATTGCAGAGCAGACGAACTTATTGGCGCTTAACGCGGCGATAGAAGCTGCCCGCGCGGGTGAGCAAGGCCGTGGGTTTGCCGTTGTGGCGGACGAAGTCAGAGCGCTAGCAAGCCGCACTCATCAATCTACGGAGGAGATTACCAATGTCGTTTCCTCGATTCAAAAGCAGATGTCTGCGGTCGTCCAAGATATTGACGAATGCACCACGCAAGGAAAAGAAACCAAAAACTCGTCTCAAGAACTGGATGAGTCATTAAGCAAAATTATTGGTGATATGGGGTCAATACAAGCCAACTCTGAAAGTATTGCATCGGCAATTGAAGAGCAGGGTATTGTAATGAACCAGGTCAGTGAGTCTATTATGCAGCTCAATGACATATCGACTAACAATATGCGAGCAGCAGAAAACTGTCTAGAAGAGGTTGACTCAGTATCAGCACAAGCAATAGAAATGAATAAGACGGTCTCTGCATTTAAAACCTCTTGATCTGTTAAAACATCTATTTTTTACCCTTTAAACAGAGCCAATGCGTATCGCATTGGCTCTGTTGTCACGAAAAGTACTCTTGCACTTCGCTCATAGCATTCGTACATTAGTAACCGAATTATAATGAACGAGGTCAACGTGAATTTAGATAAGTACCAAGGGCTGATTTTCGATATGGATGGCACCTTAATCGATACTATGCCATCACACCTAGATGCCTGGCATCAAACTGCGCAACATTTTCATTTCCCTTACGACAGAAAATGGATGAATTCATTAGGTGGTATGCCAAGCCCTAAAATCACTTTAGAAGTAAACAAAAAATACGGTCTTGAGCTCGATGCTCTGGAAGTGTCCTCTTTCAAAATGGCGCGATTCGCAGAGATTACTGATAAAGGACAACCAATCAAGCTCACTGTAGACCTAGTAAAACAATGGTCTGGTAAAAAGCCAATGTCTGTGGGTACAGGCTCTCAGAGAGCTTCAGCGTTATCTTTATTAGAAGATAATCAGCTGCTAGATTACTTTGAAACTGTGGTTTCAGCGACGGAAGTTAAAAACCATAAACCTAATCCAGATACCTTTTTGCTTGCAGCGCAAGCGATGGGGTTAGTCGCAACTCACTGCGTCGTGTTTGAAGATACTGAGTTGGGTAAGCAAGCAGCGCATGCCGCTGGAATGGATTGCATAATGGTCGAAGAGTCTGGACTAAGACTGTACCCAGTATAAAAAAAAGCCATCACTGATGTGATGGCGTTTTTTATCTCGGCTTTTTAAAGCTGGCTACTTGATTTCAAGAAGCTCGACGTCAAAGATAAGTGTAGAGCCTGGTCCAATCGGGCCGGCTCCTTTCTTACCGTACGCTAGAGTACTAGGCACAAATAATCTTATTTTCTCGCCTTCAACCATCAACTGAAGACCTTCTTTCCAGCCTGCGATAACTTGATTCAGTTTGAATTCGATAGGTTGACCGCGGTCTACAGAGCTATCAAACACAGTGCCGTCGATCAGTGTACCGTGGTAATGTACTTTTACCGTGCTTGCCGCGGTAGGGTTTGCCGTTCCAGTGCCTGGTTGTAAAACCAAATACTGCAGTCCACTTTCTGTGGTTTGAACCCCTTCTTTGGTGCCGTTTTCAATTAAAAACGCTTGGCCGATAGCAAAGTTTTCGTCAGAGGCTTTATGTCCCATCCAGGTGCGATAAATGAAGAAACCAAATAGGACAAAAATAATAATTGGAAAAAGAAACTTAGACATAGAGAACCTTTCTATTTTTCGAGTAAATATTTGATGGTATTAGCGATATCTTCGCTGCTTTGGTGCGAAGACAGATCAACGAGATATTTTCCTTTGACGATAAAGGTCGGTACGGCTTGGATCTTTCCTCTACTGGTGACGATCTCTGCAACTTTAGACGCTTCAAGCACGTCGGCAATTTGAGCTTCGGTGAGTTCATAAGGGGAGATAATCCCAGCATCAGTAAAGGTTTTATTGAGTGCGGCGATTTTTTCTTCAGAGCTGTTAAAGCTGCCATGATAAAGATTGAAGAGTCCAGCCATGAATTCTGCATTAGGTGTTTCGCCTAGCTGGGTAACACCGGCATAGAAAAACATCGCAGCGCTGCGCGACGCATCGTTAAAGGTGACGTGAACCTTACCTATTTCACCACCAAAACCCTGCTTAATAGCCGGAAGCTGTGGTTCTAAGTTCATACAGTGACCACAGGTCAGAGAAAAAACTTCAACCACGGGATCAGCAATGACGTCACTGAGATCGCTCGGTAAGTCGTGATAGTGTTTGCCAAATTCTGGCTGATTGTTATCGCTACAACCGGCCAAAACGAGCAGTGCGGCGGAAAAAGTCATCAGTAATAGTTTTTTTAGCATTACGGGTTCCATGTAAAAATGATGACTCATACTACTGTTATCTTCGAATAAACGAAACTTAAAGCTAAAGAATTTTTACAGCTCGCCGCTATTATCTACAGAACTCTCATGTGTTATTGAATTAAGGCATCTAAACCATGTTTTTTAAGGCTAAACTAGGCTTTCTTACCTTTATCGCGCTGGCATATTTAAGTGGCTGTGCCGAACTTCAGAAATCTCAAGATTATGGAGTCACTCAACTTCCAAAAACCTCCAGCGGTTTACCTAATGCCTATTTGGAGTGGGAGGCGGTGGCCAAAACGTTGCCAGTTCAAAAAGAGATCCCAGACAGCAGCTCTCTTGAAGATCTATTGCGACAATCGAACATTAGTTATCAAGTAGAGAAAGGCGACTTCTTGCTGCTCAAACTGGACAAACCGGTACAATTTGAGACTGATTCGTTTGCACTTGGACGTGAGCAAATGCGACAGCTGATGCAACTTAGCCAAGTGTTAATGAGCCAACGTGGTGTGGAGATAATCGTTGAAGGGCATGCAGATGATGAAGGTAATGCTCTGTATAATGAAGCATTGTCACTCAATAGGGCAACAGCGGTAGCGGACTACTTTTATGATCGTGGGATCGCCAAGAAAAACTTATTTGCCCGTGGATTTGGTGACGCGATGCCAATGTGTAATAACAGCACTAGCAGCGGTAAAGCGTGTAATCGTCGTGCAGAGATCTCTATCGTAGTTCATAACCCTTAGGTGACGATAAAGAATAATAGAAAGGGGCAGTAGGTGTATAACCTGCTGCCCCTTTTTTGATGGCTTACCTTTCCCAGTACGCTTCTTCTAAACTGTCTTCTCGCTCAGGTAATGAGCGAGACAGGCGAGGCGAGTGCTGGATGAGCATTTCATAGCTCACGCGATTGGCGTATTTGCATACCTGCGACAACGATGAATAGGTCAAAAAATCCGTTTGATGCTTGTCCGAGTTGGGCACATTTTGCTTGTGATATTGGTTAGCAGCGATATCGTGTAATAGTGCCGACAACGCGCCATCACCCGCGCCGTTGGTATTTTTGATTTCTAACGGGCCGCCTAAGTATGGCGAAATATGTGAGTAAATACGGGCAGGGACAACACACTCTTTATAGCGCATTGCTCGGCTAAATTCGTATTGATTAAATTCAGATATGTTACCCGGTAACAAGCTGTACTTGGTTTCTCGTAGATATTTGGTGTCGCAGTATCCCGCCATATACAGTCCAACAGGACCTGAGGTGCATAACACCAAGTCGGCCCATTCTAACGCGCGATCAGCGGCTAAAAGCGGGTCTTTTTCACCGGTTAGGGCTTCGCCTTCTTCTTCGTTCATTGCTAAAATGGTGACATTGGCTTTGATGAAGTTTTGCCACCAGTCCGCATGCCCTTCAATCACATACTTGGTGCCCAAGGTAAGTACTACTGGAACGTTATGGTCTTTAGCGTATGCGACTGCGCGCAATACGGCTTGAGGCATAGGGTCGCCTTCTTTGCCACGCATTAAGTAGCTCGAGATGATCAGTGCAGCAGCGTTCTCAAATACCTTTTCGGGAATCGATTCAGGAAGAAGCTGATTCATTTCTCCTTCGTTAATCGCGAACGTTCGCTCACCATCGTCAGTGATTAGGGTATAGCAGCGCCCAATGGAGCCTTCCACGGTTTGTAGATGGTTTAGATTCACTCGACTGGAAGTGCGGCACAAATAGCGATAAGCGTAGCTACCGACTTCAATGTTTTTCGACATGACACCCAATTGCACCGACTTACTGTCTGCCAATACCGAAAAGTTGTGCAGCGTATTACCAATGGTATCGCCGGGAAACTGATGGGTGATTAAGTCTTGCTCGACTAGTTCTTGATACAACGCGTCGGCAACGTCTTGAGTGACAACCAATGAGTGTCCTTTGCTCAACTGGTAGCGTTCTAAAAACTCGTCGTTAACACGTGCTTCTATGTCTACGATAGTTTGCCCCACGCCAACGATGGTAGATCGTTTTAACGTTGGAGTTTGACGTATTTGGTTAACAAGAGGATCTTTAGAATGGGTCGGAAAATAGTGCTTGGATTTGCGCTGACCAGGAAACTTCATGCAAAAGCCTTTATTAGGACGAGGCTAATAGTATAGCCAAAAAGAAAGTGCGCGATCATACCACAATTTTCGTGTTTCGGTAGGGCTGTGTAGCGAGGAAAAAAGAGGCAACATTGCATTGCCTCTAAGGGTTTGTTTTTATTGTGAAACTGAGTCTTCTTCTACGAATACCTCAGGGCTGTTATACGCCGCTGTACCCCAAAGTGGCACTGTAGACATGCTGTGTTTGTAGCTGCCCTCTAGCTCTTTGGTCGAGTACGATACGTACATTAATGTTTGCGAGCCTGCATCTAAGATACGACGGATCTTAAGCGACTTTAAAAAAATACTTTTCGATTTTTTAAACACAATTTCACCGGATTTAGAGTGATCGATTTCCGCAATCATTTCTGACGTGATTTCACCTGTTTGACGGCAAGAAATGCCCATGTCTGATGGGTCAGAAAAATCGAGATCAGCAACCACATTTGAAATATGGCAGGTTACACCAGTGACAATTGGGTCGGTCAAAACTTCAATTTTGATGTCTTTAGTGGTGAATAGCCCTAGAGAAACATCGCCAACTTCATCGCCACTGCATGCGGTTAATGTTAGGGCTACGACGGCACTGGCAAGGAGAGTGCGAGATTTCATAATTTAAGCTCCGTGTTTTTTGAAAAGTGTACCAGAAGCGCAGGTTTAGATGTACTTCGAAACTAAGACTTTATCTTCATTGTGGTTGTTGGATGCAGTAGTTTTGCGTATCCTGACCCCACTTTGACACGATGGAATGATAGTGTGCCTTCTGCAGATAAGCTACAAGCTCTTAAAAACGAATGGCTGTTTAGTCATATAGACGTTCCTTTCCCTACTTTAGAGAGCAAAGAAGGTTGGGCTATTTACCAAAAGCTGTGTCCTAAAAGTTATCCCAATCATTCACAGCCCATAGGCCTTTTAGACTGGCACTGGGTGAGCTTCCATAAAATGACGGTTTGGTTTGCGCAGTACTACGCCAAACAGCTCACAACCAATGAACAAGAGCAGTATCACCTCGTCGAATTTCTTACCCAAATCAGTGTGTCATCAGATGACCAACTGAAACTATTTTTTGTTACAGAGCCAAGCAGTAGCGACATTATAGCCGCTGGATTCTGCGCTTTTGTTGATCAACAAATGGTGGTTATCGAACAGGTTGGTCGATTATCACACGAAAGTACAACCGAGTTACTCGCAAAACAAAGCGATTAGCGACTCAATCACTAAATTCACGTAGCCATAACTGTGTATAAATACAAGTGCAACCAGTTTGAAATGTGCGACTAAGTGATCTCGCTTACAGTCCCCGTAATTAGTTTTGATCCAAGCTAACACAATCCTACATTTGAGCTTTCCTATAAGACTTCAGTAGCGTTATGTTCATTGGAGAATCTTACGAAAGGGCTATGCGAATGAGTGATGTACAATGTGTGATCTTCGATTGCGAAGGCACATTGATCGACAGCGAACCTCTTACTTGTGAGGCGCTAGTGAGCGTGTTTGCCCAGTATGGAGCAACATTAACCATGGATGAGTGTTTTGCGCATTTTTATGGTGGAAAGCTCACCGACATTTTAGCGTCAACTCGAAACCGTTTAGGGTTGAGCGTGTCCACCGATGAGTTAGAGCCCAAGTACAGGGAAACTCTCAATGCCCTGTATGAAGAAAAGCTAAAGCCAATGGATGGAGTGATCGAAATACTTGAGCAATTGAAGGCTAGAGATATTCCAGTGGCGGTTGCCAGCAATGGCCCTCTCGAAAAAATAGAGCACTCATTGACCAAAGCAGGTTTGTATCAATACTTTGAAGGGGCGATGTTTTCTGGCTTTGAAGCAAATAGCTGGAAGCCAGAGCCCGATCTTATTCAATTGGCAGCGATGCACATGGGGTTTTCAGCGAACCAGTGCCTATACGTTGATGATACTCCTAAGGGTGTCGAAGCTGGATTGTCAGCTGGGGCGACAACGGTGCACTTTAGAAGTAACCCGATGACACCCAAAAGCGGCTTTATAGATGTGACAGAAATGCAATCAATGAAGCAACTCAATGAGCTGCTGACGGACGCTACTGTTTAAGCGCTTCATAATTGCTGATTAAGCCACTGAGTAAATTGGCTTTTCGGCAATGCACCATTAATTGTGGCGACAACTTTACCGCCTTTAAACACCATAATGGTGGGGATGCTGCGAATTTGGTATTGGGCGGCGATTTGGGATTGTGCTTCGGTATCGAGCTTAATAAATCTTGCTTTACCGCTGTATTGTTTTGCTGTGTCCTCAAAAACGGGTGCAAACCCAACGCAGGGGTTACACCAAGACGCCCAGAAATCGACCACAGTCGGTGTTTGGCCCTGAATTAATGCGTTGAAGTTTTGCACTGTTCCCTCAATAGGACACCCATCAAGCAGGGGTTTTGCACATTTTCCGCAGTTAGGCTGCTCTTTTAAGCGTTCAATAGGTAGTCGATTGTTGGTTTTACAGTGCGTACAGCGTGATATTAAACTTTCCATGTAAATCCTTACTCTTAATTTGTGTCTCAATCATTTATACTGTGCAGTGTTTTATATTACAGCAATGATGGAAACAATATGCAGCAGTTTTATGCAGAAATTACTGGTTGGGGTAAATGTCTACCACCAGCAATTTTAACCAATGACGATCTTAGTACCTTTATGGAAACATCGGATGAATGGATCCGTTCACGTACTGGTATCGAAGCACGACGTATCAGCCATGTGGATACCTCAGAAATGGCGACGGTCGCTGCGCAAAGAGCAATTGCTTGTGCAGGTTTAGAGCCTCAAGATATTGATCTGATCATTGTCGCTACCTGTTCCGCCGATACGTTTATTCCGAATATTGCCTCAAAGGTTCAAGCCAATCTTGGTATCAAATCCGCCGCCGCCTTTGATCTTAATGCCGCATGTACTGGCTTTTTGTATTCGCTAGAAACTGCCACTCGTCTTATTCAAGCGGGTAATTACCGCAATGTGGTGGTCATTGGTGCAGAACGTTTGTCATTCTTTATGGACTGGACACAACGTGATACCGCAGTGTTGTTTGGTGATGGCGCTGGTGCAGCAGTACTAACGCGCACTGAAGAAAAAGTAGGATTGCAAATCGCTCAAATTGGCTGTGATCCAAAAGGTCGCGATATTCTGGCGATCCCAGGTTTTGGTACTGCGATGGATCGTTTTGCTGCCGATAACGGATACTTTGACTTTAACTTTGTCGGCCGCGATATATTTAAGCGTGCGGTGAAAGGTATGGGGCTTGCCAGTAAGACCGTGCTTACCCAATCGGGGCTTACTGCAGATGATCTGGACCTTGTGATCCCACACCAAGCTAACATCCGCATTATTCAAACTTTGTGTGAAATTAACGGTATCTCAGAAGACAAAGCCTTCGTAAATATTCAGAAGTATGGCAATACGTCAGCGGCAACTGTGGCTATTGCAATGTGTGAAGCGGCTGAAGCCGGCCGAATTAAACCTGGTGCTGATATTCTTATTGCGGCCTTTGGTGCTGGCTTAACTTGGGGTGCTGGTCATCTTAAATGGGGTCAACGTGTTACGCCAATCGCACAAAGTGACGCAGAGTTGCCTGCTTGTGAGAAGAGCGGTTTAGAGCTATTAGAACAAGCGATTGAGCATTGTAAAAACAACCCATCGCTAACTCGCGAACAATAATCTTGGCTTAAACACGAAGCGCAAATAAAAATGGGAAGCTTAAGCTTCCCATTTTTTTATTCTAAGTTAAGAGTACCACCAGACAGTGGCTTCCGATTACGCTTGAGCGAACTTATAAGTTCGGTATCCACCGAGTAAGTTGCGAGCTTTGAAACCGTTATTGACCAACTGGCGATACGCGACGTTGCCGCGAAGACCAACTTGACAATAGATCACGATCTCTTTGTCTTTTGGCAACTCGTGCATACGTTGTCTCAACTGATCGACAGGAATGTTCATTGCGCCTTCAATGAAGCCGACATTTTCAAGCTCCGCTGGATTTCGCACGTCCAAAAGAAGTTGATTGTCATTAAGGTTATCTATCTGATCATAGTGAATCGATGTAGAGTCGCCACTGATGATGTTGGTGGCAACAAACGCAGCTTGATTGATCACATCCTTTGCACTGCCATAAGGAGGCGCGTAAGTCAGTTCTAAGTGTTGAAGCTGCTCAACCGTCATTCCTGCGCGCTGTGCAACCGCCATAACATCAATTCGTTTGTCTACTCCATCTTTACCTACAGCCTGCGCGCCGAATATTTTGCCAGACTCTGGATCAAACAACATTTTAAATGAAACGATTTCTGCGCCAGGGTAGTAGCTCGCGTGGCTTGCTGTGTGCACATAGACTTTTTCGTAGTCGACACCGTCACGTTGTAATTGTTTTTCATTTCGCCCTGTAGAGGCTACGGCTAGATCAAAGATTTTGCATATCGCGGTGCCTTGTGTCCCTTGATACTCTTGGGCTCTGCCAAGCATATTATCTGCCGCCATTCGTCCTTGACGGTTTGCCGGTCCTGCTAAAGGAACGAGTGTTGGTTCGCCAGTAACGAAATCTTGTTCTTCGACTGCGTCACCAACGGCAAAAATGTAGGGATCGCTGGTACGCATCTGTGCATCAGTCCATATACCACCAAGATCGCCAATTTTTAAGTCTGCCTGGCGGGCAAGGCTGGTTTCTGGTTTCACTCCGACAGCCATGATCAATAGTTCAGTAGTCAGTGTTTCACCATTACTAAGCGACAGATCAAGATGACCGATTAGATGTTGCTTATCGGTATGCTCACCAGCTTCTTCATTTGCAATAGACTGGTTAGGAGCAAATTCTACCGCTTTAAGAGCAACGCCCAGTTTTAGATCAATGCCTTTATCGCGGATCTCTTGATGCGCAAATCCAGCCATTTCGCGATCGACAGGTGTCATGACTTGATCAGCGAGTTCAAGCAAGGTGGTTTCTACTCCAAGTTGGTGGAGGGCTTCCATCATTTCAAGTCCAATGAAGCCACCCCCGACAACTGTCGCGTGTGTGGGTTTATTAAGGCCGATCGCATGGATGATCTTGTCCATGTCTGGGATATTTCGAAGAGAAAATGTGAGCGGGTTGTCAATCCCACTAATAGGTGGAACTATCGGCGCTGCACCTGGGCTGAGTAGTAGGAAGTCGTACTCTTCTTCATACGAAGTCCCTTCGAGCAGATTGGTGACGGTAACGGTTTTGGCCTGTTTGTTTATGCTGATGACTTCACTCATTACGCGTACATCAACGTTAAAACGGGCTAAAAAGCTATCGGGTGTTTGCAGTAATAGCTTACTGCGTTCAGTGATGTCGCCACCAATGTGGTATGGAAGACCACAATTTGCAAAGGACACGAAAGGGCCACGTTCAAACATAATGATCTGTGCATCTTCGCTCAGACGTCGAGCACGTGCGGCTGCAGAAGCGCCTCCAGCAACTCCACCTACGATAACAATTTTAGTCATAGTCGACTTCCTCTATTTTTCAAATTAAAACTGATTAAGGCAGACAATACTCTTTAATATTAGTTTTGTCTAATTAAGTTTTATCTACATTAGTCTTGACTAATTACAAACGGTCGTTAAGATACAGCTATATGAGTTATTACTAATTTAGCCAAGGGTGAAATATGAGTGTTGTAGCAGAAGATATGCAATCACAAGCTCAAGAAGTTTCAGAGCTTCTTAAAACCATGGCACATCCAGTGCGGTTGTTGGTGCTGTGTCAATTGGTTAATCAAGAACTGAGTGCAGGGGAGTTGGTCCAGCGATCGAGTCTCAGCCAAAGTGCTTTTTCACAACATCTAACCGTTCTAAAGAAACACGGCATTGTAAAGGTGCGCAAAGAGGCTCAACAGGTCTTTTACTCGTTAGCCGACGAGCGTGTAGAAAAACTATTAGACAGCCTTTACGGGCTTTTTTGTAAGTCTTAATTGGAGAAAACTATGTCGTTTACTATCCCTTGGGAATCACTCTTTGGCGGAATGCTATTGGGGGTTTCGGCCACGATTCTATTACTGATTAACGGTAAAATTGCCGGGATCAGTGGCATTCTTGCTGGTCTATTGGCGAAAAAACCTAATGACTTTTCCTGGCGACTAATCTTTGTCGCAGGGTTGATTGGCGGAGGTGCGTTAGCAAGCACATTCTTTGGTGCTGATATTCCGACGTCGTATTCATCGAGCACGCCGTTATTGATCGTCGCGGGATTATTGGTTGGGGTTGGCACCAAGTTGGGTAACGGCTGCACCAGTGGCCATGGTATTTGTGGTATGGGGCGCTTTTCAAAACGTTCAATCGTCGCCACCATGGTGTTTATGTTGGCTGCTGCCATGACTGTGTTTTTTAGACTGCACTTAATCTAGGGGAATCGAACAATGTTGCTTAAATTTTCAGCCTTGGTGTCAGGGCTACTGTTTGGAATGGGAATGGCGATTTCCGGTATGGTCGACCCTGTTAATGTTATTGGCTTTTTAGATGTAGCAGGTAACTGGGACCCGAGCCTTGCGTTTGTTATGGGTGGGGCATTATTGGTATTTACGCCAGCCTATCACTTTTTAATCAAACCAAAGCACGTTCCTGTCGTGGCCAACGAATTTTGTGTGTCTAGTGTTCGTAAGATTGATAATAAACTTCTCGCAGGTGCGGCGACATTTGGTGTGGGGTGGGGACTGGCAGGAGTTTGTCCAGGTCCTGTTGTTTCATCGCTATCCGTTGGAAACCCAGACACACTGATCTTCTTCGTGGCGATGATGCTAGGCTTTTCCGTTGTGAATGTGTGGCAGCAAAAACAAGCGCCGCAAGCAGCAACACAAACCTTGTAATAGCCTGATTTGACGACTTAGCCCATCATTTAGTCGACTAAGTAGTCAGTCACTATAGGGCAGTGATCGCTCAATTGATAATTGATGACGTCTTGTAAAGCATAGTCCTGCTGTTGAGTGGAGCTATGCTTTTTTAGTTTATGGCTGAGCATGTGATCGATGAGATACGAATAGCGATGTGTTTGGTTTGGATCTCTATTTGACTTTACCGCGCACGTTGCTTCACTTTGACGGCTGTCTAGCGAAATCGTTTGACTGGTATCGGCGATGATTCGCTGCATGAGCCAGTCGTTTGGGTAAGAAAGTTGATGGTTAAAATCACCGGCTAATATAAAGGCTTGATTTTGTTGAATACGTTGCTGAACCCATAGGTTAAGTTGATCCGCTTGCTCAGCAAGAATGGTACAGGATCGACTGTTCGTGCGCGCCTTTTGGCAACCGGCTTTTAGATGGACAGACAGTAAATGGACGTTTTGTTGGTTGTGGCGAACGATAATGTAGTTGCCAAAACGGAGTTTCTGACTTGGTGTCGATGCCAACGTTAAATCTGGTGGGTTAGCGACCAACTGAACAGAATGATGTAACGCAAAACCGGTGTATTGGTTGATGCCACTAAATTGCAGTGCGCTGTGTTTGGCTTGCGAACGACTCGAAAGCACAATTTGATAGTCACTGCCGAATACTTGCATTGCTGCCTGAATGTCGTTGACTTCCTGTAATGCAATGATGGGCGCATCTAATGCGGTGGCGTAATCACTTAAGCGATTAAAATCTGCAGCCTGCCGTTGGCTTTGTGGAAACTTATCCACACCGTGGCTGGTTAGCCACTCCAAATTCCACGATCCAACGCGGATCGTTTCAGCGATAACGGGTCGCGCAAGGATCAATAGACAAAATGAAGAAATTATCATAAATGTGAATTTCATAATTGAGATTTCGCACCTGTGGATAATTGTGAATTGCCGTAGGTTCGATTGTAGCAGGGCTTTGAAAATTTCAACCCGTTTGTTCAAATTTTTGAAGGCTCGATCCTTAATTTTCACTCTGCGATGTCAAGCAATTTTCATGTCATTGCTAACATTATCTTTCGTGATTAATTGATTTAGATCAAAACCCACACTTGGTACTTTTCGTTAAATACGCCCACAATATCTAGTGTCTAATTTAAAAATGTATACCCTATATAGTGTGCCTGTGGGTAGCTTGTGGGTAAGGAGTGTATGTGAAACCAGTTGTGATCAAGCGAGATGGAGCTCGTGTCCCTTATAGTCGGGATCGCATTGTTGCGGCAATTGAAAGTGCTGCAGATAACAGTGAACAGGGAATCGCGGAATACGCGCAAAAAGTAGCAAATGCCGTTGAAGCGAAACTGATGGATCACGCTGACGTTCAGATACAAGAGATTCAGACACTTGTAGAAAATGAATTGATGCAAGGCTCGCAAAAAGCACTTGCACGATCGTATATTGAATATCGACACGATCGTGATATTGCTCGCGAGAAACAAAGCGTACTTAGCCAGGAAATCCAGGGCCTAATTGAACAATCTAATGCGGATTTGCTTAACGAAAACGCGAACAAAGACGGTAAAGTGATCCCAACGCAGCGCGATCTGCTTGCAGGTATCGTAGCTAAGCACTACGCCAAGACGCATATTTTGCCGCGTGATATTGTCCAAGCTCATGATTGTGGAGATATTCACTACCATGATCTCGATTACGCACCGTTCTTCCCAATGTTCAACTGTATGTTGATCGATCTTAAAGGCATGCTAACCCACGGCTTTAAGATGGGTAATGCTGAAATTGATACGCCAAAGTCGATTGCTACAGCCACTGCTGTGACCGCGCAAATTATCGCGCAGGTGGCATCACACATCTATGGTGGTACAACGATCAACCGCATTGATGAGGTATTAGAGCCCTACGTCACCAGCAGTTTCGACAAAAATCTAGAAATTGCCAAAGAGTGGGACATTCATGATCCGAAAGGGTTTGCCATGTCACGTACTGAAAAAGAGTGTTATGACGCATTTCAGTCTCTTGAGTACGAAGTCAACACGCTGCACACCGCCAATGGGCAAACGCCGTTTGTTACCTTCGGGTTTGGATTGGGTACATCGTGGCAAGCTAAGCTCATTCAAAAATCGATTCTAAAGAATCGTATTGCGGGTTTAGGTAAAAACAAAAAAACAGCGGTATTTCCTAAGCTAGTCTTTGCAATCAAAGACGGTTTAAATCATCGCGCAGAAGATCCAAACTACGAGATCAAGCAACTGGCGTTAGAATGTGCCTCTAAGCGTATGTACCCAGACATTTTAAACTACGACAAAGTCGTGGAAATTACTGGTTCATTTAAAACTCCTATGGGTTGCCGAAGCTTCTTAAACGTGTATGAAGAAAACGGTGAGATGATCCATGAAGGACGTAACAACCTCGGAGTTGTAAGCCTGAATTTGCCTCGCATCGCGATCCAATCTAAAGGGGATGAGGCTCGCTTCTACGAACTTCTTGACGAGAAACTATTAGTCGCGCGCCGTGCATTAGAAACGCGTATTACTCGTTTAGAGACCGTGAAAGCGCGCGTTGCGCCAATTCTTTACATGGAAGGGGCTTGTGGGGTTCGTTTGAAGCCTGATGACTCTGTGGCAGACATTTTCAAAAATGGCCGTGCTTCTATTTCGTTAGGTTACATCGGAATTCACGAAACCATTAATGCCATTTATGGCACTGAGACTCACGTTTACGATAATCAAGAGCTGCGAGAAAAAGCGCTCGCTGTTATTGCTTACATGAAAGAGAAAGTCGAAAAGTGGGCAGCAGAAACAGGTTATGCGTTTAGCTTGTATGGCACACCGAGTGAAAACTTGTGCAGTCGCTTCTGCCGTGTGGATGCGAAAGAGTTTGGCGTGATTGAAGGTGTTACTGACAAAGGGTACTACACTAACAGTTTCCACTTAGACGTAGAGAAAAAGGTTAACCCATACGACAAAATCGATTTTGAATTGCCGTATCCGAAGATCTCTAGTGGTGGGTTTATCTGCTACGGTGAGTTTCCAAATATGCAGCGTAACGTCGAAGCCCTAGAGGACGTGTGGGATTACAGTTATACAAGGGTCCCTTATTACGGAACCAATACGCCTATCGATGAGTGCTACGAATGTGGATTCAGTGGTGAATTTGAGTGTACGAGTAAAGGATTTACTTGCCCTAGCTGTGGCAACCACGACTCGACCAAAGTATCGGTAACACGCCGCGTATGTGGCTATTTGGGTAGCCCAGACGCGAGACCTTTTAACTTTGGTAAGCAAGAAGAAGTTAAACGTCGCGTTAAGCATCTATAAATAGCCGTGCAATATGAATAAAAAGGCGAGCTGAAGTTCGCCTTTTTTGGTTTGTGGAGTGGACATGAATTTTAGCCAATATTACTCAGTCGATGTCGTTAATGGTCCGGGCACACGAGCAACTCTGTTTGTGTCTGGGTGCATCCATCAGTGCCGTGGTTGCTACAATCAGTCAACTTGGTCTCCCGACTCGGGCGAGCTGTTTACGCGAGAGCACCAGGATCAAATTATTGCTGACCTAAACGATCCTCGGATAAAACGTCGTGGCTTGTCTTTGACGGGAGGTGATCCACTCTATCCTGGTAATTTAGAGGCTGTTTTACAGCTAGTGACCCGTGTTAAGGCGGAGTGCCCAGGGAAAGACATTTGGATGTGGAGTGGCTATTTATTATCCGAACTCAGCGAACGTCAACAGGAAGTCGTCGATTATGTTGATGTGTTGGTGGACGGCAAATTCGAGCAATCAAACGCCGATCCACGCCTAGAATGGCGGGGCAGTTCAAATCAGATCATTCACTACTTTAAGTTTGTGTGAGCGAATTGCGGATAAAACACTCAAAATAGCGCTCTAATTGTAGACATAGCAAGGCTTAGCTTGAGGTCACATAAGCTTAGTGATACGGTACTTTTATTGATATGGAATTCAAAGAGTTGTGACCGATGTTTTCTCACCTTCCAAAACCCCAGCAAGATCCAATTTTGTCGTTGTCGATCGAGTATCGACAAGACCAACGCACCGATAAAGTAGACCTAGGCATTGGTGTATACCGTAATGATGACGGTGATACGCCAATAATGGGTGCAATATCGTCGGCTCAGAAGCTGATTGCAGACACGCAAACCACCAAGTCTTACGTGGGATTAGCCGGCAGTGAACCTTTTAACCAAGCGATGTTAAGCCTTGTGTTGGGAGATAGCGACGCTATTTCTCGAAGTGCTGTGATCCAAACCCCTGGCGCCAGTGGCGCGCTGCGAATGTTAGCGGACTTGATTAAGCAGGCAGAGCCTTCTGCTCGTGTGTGGATAAGCGATCCTAGTTATGTGAATCATCAGCCTGTGATGGAAGCTGCTGGGTTAGAAGTGAAATTCTACCGCTACTTCAATACTGAGACTAAGCTTGTAGATACATCTGCGATGTTAGAAGATCTGAAGCAAGCGAACTCAAACGACGTCGTGTTGCTGCATGGATGCTGTCATAACCCTTCCGGTGCAGACATGGATATGAATGCGTGGAAAGCGGTGACCGAGCTTGCCAAGTTGCAGGGCTTTACGCCGTTTATTGATGTTGCTTACCAAGGCTTTGGAGATGGACTTGAGGAAGATGCGCAAGGTTTGCGCTACATGGTGAATGAAGTCCCAGAAGCGATGATTTCTGCTTCGTGCTCCAAAAACTTTGGTTTATATCGTGAAAGAACCGGTGTTGCCATAGTGGTGGGTAAAGAAACCCAACACGCTCAATACGCAAAGGGTAAATTACTGACGTTGGCAAGGGCTACCTATACCATGCCACCGGATCACGGTGCAGCACTGGTAGAGAAAGTGTTGAGCGATGACGTGCTTAAAAAGCAGTGGCTCGATGAATTGAACATGATGCGCGAAAGACTCACCACCTTGCGAGTCAGTTTGGTTAACGCACTCATTGCAGAAACCGGTAGTCATCGCTTCGATTTTATTGCCCAGCATAAAGGTATGTTTACATTGCTTGGGTTAACCCCAGAACAAATGACGCAACTTAAAACAGAGTGCGGTGTTTACGCGGTAGCTGATGGTCGAGTGAATATTGCAGCGTTATCTGAAAAAGACATTCCTTTTGTGGCAAAAGCGATTGCTGCAATTGCAGGACAAGAGTGATAGGAGTATTGAATGAATAAACATACATTGGTTGCCCTTACGGTTGCTTCAGTGCTCGCAGGCTGTGCTACTGCACCAAAAGAGTCCGATGAGGCGTCAATCGAAACCAACCCGCCTGTCGTCGAACAGCCAGAATACAACGATAGCGTCGTGTATGAAGAAGAAAACGATTTTCCTGAGTTTGAAATTGAACCGGTCGACGAAACCGAACCTGTTCTAGAGACTGAAGAAACAGTGAAAAAAGTGTTGCCTATCGAAGATGAAACGGGCGCGTTGATCTTAGGCAACAAAGAGTACATTTATTTACCAACTGTAGAGCGCAGCTTTACTGCCGGAGTCGACGAAGATCTCGACGTTTCGGTGATGTCTGTGTCTAATGTGACGCCTTTTGAGCGCAATGGCAAAAAATGGGTAAGCTTTACCGTTGAGCATGACGACATCAAAAGTAAGGAATTTAGCTTACCGGTTAAAAGCTGGCGTAAAGTGACCAGTGACAAGGCTGAAGATCAAGCTAAAAACAGCGAAGAAGCAGCAGATGTAGCAAAACAAGCAGTTGTAACGGCTTGGATTCAAGTAGGTAAACTGAAAGAAAATACAGACTTCTTGCTCTCAGAAGAGTCTAAACTGCCATACCCATTTATGCTAGGTAAAAGCTTTTACCGAGACTTAGCGGTTATCGATACTAGTCGCGAGTTTGTGCAGCCAAAAGCCAGCAAATAGAGTGAACACCAGTGCATTAATGAACGCAGTTGTTTTTGTGGCGTTACTGTTTAGTAGCGTCACATATGCAACCAGCGATGAACAACCCATCACCCTATTTGCTGCCTCATCATTAACGGTATTGTTACCCGAGGTGATTGACCAGTTTGAGCAGGAACATCAGGCAAAGGTTAGGGTAGTTTACGCAGGATCAGGACAGCTTGCTCGTCAGATCCAATATGGCGCACGAGCGGATCTGTTTATCTCGGCAAATAAAGAGTGGAGCGACGCTGTCTTATCTGATTCGCGATTAGTTAGTGAACTAGCGGGCAATTTTGTCAGTAATCATATGGTTGTCGTTCGGTCGAACAAGGTTCCCCCTAGTGAGCGTGATTTTGCACCAAGGGAATTGAGTTGGTGGCAACAAGAACTGTCGGGCCAGCGACTGGCCATTGGTGAACCATCATCTGTACCTGTTGGCATGTACGCGAAACAATCGTTGGCGTGGTATGGACTGTGGGATTCAATCAGTAGCCAATTGGCACCAACTAACAGCACAAGAAATGCTTTAGCCCTTGTCGAGCGGGGGCAAACCCCAATTGGGATAGTGTATGCTAGCGATGCGACTAATAGTGACGCTGTCACTATTTTAGGCCGTTTGGATGCAAAATCTCACTCTACGATCACCTATCCGATGATTCTATTAGGGAGTCATGACGACAATAGTTCTATAACTAAACTGGTTGAGTACTTTCTTTCAGCTACTGTGCAACAGCAATTTAAGCAGCAAGGGTTTGAATCATGAGCTTATCTCAGTTCGAACTTGACGCAATACTACTTAGTTTGAAAGTTGCCTTTGTGGCGCTTTGTTGGTTACTGCCACTTGGGCTAGCGTTAGGGTGGTTATTGGCACGAAAACAGTTTTTGGGTAAGAGCCTTGTTGATGCGTTGATCCACTTGCCGCTTATCCTACCACCCGTTGTCGTGGGTTATTTACTGTTGATCACATTTGGGCGCTATGGCTGGCTAGGCGATCCACTGTATCGGTATTTTGGTGTTGAGTTCGGATTCAGCTGGAAAGGAGCGGTGATCGCGTCAGTCATAGTCTCTTTACCTTTAATTGTAAGAGCAATTCGTCAAGCCATTGAGCAAGTTGATACTAAACTAGAGAAAGCCGCGCATACTTTAGGCCATTCACCTTGGCAGGTCTTTTGGAGAGTCACTTTGCCGCTAGCGTGGCCCGGCGTCATATCGGGGGCAGTACTGGCCTTTGCGAGAAGCCTAGGCGAGTTTGGTGCGACTATAACATTTGTATCCAGTATTCCCGGAGAGACTCAAACTATACCACTTGCAATGTATAACTTTGTAGAGATCCCAGGCATGGAGTATCAGGCTGCACGGCTTTGTGTTATCGCCATCGCTATAGCGCTAGGCTCAATGATTTTGTCGAATCGATTGAGTAAAAGTGTAAGGTAGTCCAATGATTTCAATTAGATTTAATCATAGATTTTCGCAAAAAACACTCTCAGTGGATTTCAGCTTTCCACAGCAAGGAATAACCGCGCTGTTTGGCCGATCTGGCAGTGGTAAAACAACCATTGCTAATATCTTAAGTGGACTCATGCTTCCTGAGCAGGGTCGGGTAATACTTGGAGAACAAGTATTGTTAGACACTGACAAAGGCATTTGTATACCGTCGTGGGCGAGATCATTTGGTGTGGTATTTCAAGAGCATCGGCTATTCCCACACCTTTCCGTTAGGCGAAACCTTTTATTCTCTAAGCACGCAATGAGCGATAAGTTGAATGAGATTTCGAGTCTATTAGGGATAGAGGAGTTGCTCGACCTTACACCGTCTGAACTGTCCGGTGGTGAACAGCAACGTGTTGCGATAGGGCGCTGTCTACTGAGCGACCCATCATTGATCATTATGGACGAACCCCTCTCATCGTTGGATCTGCCGAGACGTAGAGAGTTGATCGAATACCTCAGGAAACTTCATCAATCAATAAAAATACCGATTCTATACATTACCCATAGCATGAGTGAAATTGTTCAGTTAGCCGACTACATGGTGGTGGTGGATGATGGCGCTATTTTAACGCAAGGTGCACCTAGTGAAGTGATTGCATCGAACGCGCTTTCTGCATGGAATGATCACAACAGTCAAAGTAGCTTATTGGTTGGAAAAGTGAGCCGCGATGCCAACGAGTTTGGCTTTGTACCCGTAACCTTGCCAAATGGCCAAGCTATTTGGATCAACGACAGTCATTTAACCTTCGGTGAGAATGCTCGCGTAAAAGTCGATGCAAATAACGTGTCGTTATCGTTGGAGAAGCCCGTTGCAACCTCGATTCGCAACAGTTTACACGGTCAAGTCATCGATATAGTCATTAACGACAATGGCGCGCTGGTTAAAATCTCTTTCGGACAAGATAGCGTACTTTGGGCAAATGTCAGTATTTGGGCGTTGGACGAACTGGCCATTATTAAAGGGCAATGGATCTTTGCACAAATAAAAGCCGTTAGTGTTGAGCGCTACGATGTTGCAGCGCTCGGAGAGTAGTTCAATATTACTACTTTATTGGCGGGTTTTAGCGCTTAAACACTTCAACAAATTCGGATTTTAGAATAGGGTCGCGGCGAGCCTTTTTGACCTGCTTTACCATGTCTTTAACGCAGCGCTCTAAGACGTCGTTAAGCATTGATGCTCTAGACGCTTCTTTTTGTTCATCAGACAAGTTCTGAGTTTGAGGCATGCTGTCGAACTCTTCTAATAGTTGTACGCCAGCAAACCCTTGTCCTACTGTGACGAGTGCATGGAACTGCTCAAAATTATCGACCACGTTTTGTGCACTTTTTGGTAATTGATCCCACGCTTGTTGTACCGAGGCCATCGACGCATGATGTATTGACACGAGCATATCGTGCATACCTTCAGGCACTTCATCAAACTCAATAACTTGTTTTAGCTCTGGTGATGCATCATCAATGGTTAACGTAATCTGGTTATCGCTCATAATCATTACTCTTATGGTTTTTTGGTAAGCCTAACACACCCTAATGGGAAATAGTTAGGTCTTCATTATGGGGGCTAAAATGAGACGCGGTTACGACCTTTGTCTTTAGCTCTATAAAGCGCTTTATCCGCTGCCTTGGTTACCGCAGTGGGATCACGTTCTTCTTTGCTGTCAGCAACGCCAATACTAATGGTGACTTGAACCGTCTTCACCTTATTGGATTGATTTCGTTTGCTTGTACCTACTTTATCGTCTTGGGGGCGACCATTTTTGTCTCGCAGTGATATGCGATAGTCTTCAATACTTTGGCGAAGCTCTTCCAATATCGGTTTTGCTTGTTGTTTGGTCTTGCCTTTAAACAACACTGTAAATTCTTCGCCACCGTATCGATACACTTTTGCTTGGCCCCGAGTTTGGGTCATTTTGCTCGCAACAAGTCGCAGCACCTGATCGCCAGTATCGTGACCATAGGTATCGTTAAACGATTTAAAGTGATCAATATCGAGCATTGCAATGGTGTACTTACGCCCAAGATGCTTCATCTCTGACTCTAATGCTCGGCGACCTGGTATCTCGGTTAATTGATCCACGAAGGCCAGTTCATGACTGGTTGAAATCACGTTGGCAATAGTCAGTAGTCCCGCAAGAGAGAACAACAAACTAGAAATATACGGCGTGTTAAGCGCAAAAAAAGTGCAAAAAGCGCATAGCAGCGACAAATAGATAGTAAAGTCCAACGCGCGACTGTAATAGGCGAGCAGCATGGCAGAGGTGAGTATCAATAACACTGAATAGCACACAATGATCAGTGGCAGCGTCGATACTTGAGGAACAATCAGTAAGATCCCGTCCCATAACTCTTGCTGTCCAACATCGGTATAGTGGCGAATCGTTATGGCTGCCCAACCGAGCATAAACAGCAATAACAGTGAGTACAACGCGCCGGATTGAGAAAACAATCTCTTTTCGGGGAACAGGTACACCATCATGGCAGCAACGGGCAGGATGAACGCTAGTAGCGTGTACTCTAAACGGGTGGTCCCCGTCGCAAGGGGCGTTTGCAAGCGCGTTTGAATAACCCAGTAACATACGGTCATTAGCAGGGCAATCATACCCATTCTGCCTTGGTTAAAGGTTTGGCAAATAAGAATGGCGATGGCAAATAAGATGTAAGGGAGATTTCCTACAATAGTGAAGTTGTCGCCTGCTAACGATACCAACGCATCTTTACCCAAGAATACGCCCAGTATCAACACCAAAGGTGATAACAACCTCACGAGGTTGGTTCGATTAGCAGGGAATGCAGTCATCAATTTGAGGAGAGTTACAATCTATCAATTTTGAGACATAGCATACGGTTATTCTACTGATTGCCAAGTGAAATTATGCGAAACTCCTTTATACATCACTGAAAAGAGAGTGATTCGGTTATCAAATGTACGGCAAAGGAGTGTAGTCATGCACATTGGCAATGAAGTTCACAATTATATGGAAAAAATCGTTGGGCAATTACTGGTCGAAAATCAACTCGATCAACGATATAGCGCCGATAAGTTGCAAGACATCGCCTGTATCGCATTGTCTCAACTTAGACCTATCTATATACGATTTGACGTCGACTTCATTGCGGCGTTGCCCATTCAGAAACGAGAGCACTACTTCAATCAGGCACAAATTGCGTTAGATGCTGCCGAGCGTTTAATACGCGATGATCGCCGTAAGCATCGAGAGGATGATTTTCCTGTGATCCAGAGCGAGCAGAATCGCTTGTATGACGAAGACGCTGAGTTAGAATGGTATGAGACCCCAATTGTTAAATAATCACAATAATTCAGAGGCTGTTACGTGGGATTACTTTCTAAATTTTTCGGTGGCGGTTCGACCGCACCAAAATCAACTCAAGCAGAACCTATAGAGCACAAAGGCTTTTCGATCATCGCAGAGCCCATCGCGGAGGGCGGTCAATATCGAATCGCTGGCTACATTAATAAAGGGGAAGGTGAAGAGCAAAAAACCCATCGCTTTATTCGTAGTGATGTTGTGGCCTCTAAACAAGATGCGATCGACCTAATGCAGAATAAGTCTAAGACGTTCATCGATCAGATGGGTGATTCAATATTTAATTAATCTGCATGTTTATGCTTCTTGGCCGATGTGTTTTAATGGTGGTGTGACCTCCTACTCGAGCCCAGAATTGATAAATATCATCTTTCAAAAAGCCGATAGGGGTTACTCTATCGGCTTTCTTTTTGGAATAAGATCAACTTATTGCCTAAAGTTAGCTTTGTTGCGCAGCAAAGTTGTGCTTCTAAAAATGTTAAAGCACTGGTTTGACCTCTGTGTTGTTTTTTATATGTTGTTTTTTTACATACATAACGACAGAATCAACCCTTAGTTGACGCAACATTTCACTGATTAAGTACTTTATTTACAGTGAAGACAGACAGAAACGGATAAAAATTAAAAATAGCCAATCAAATAGGATGTGATACATGCAAATTGGTGTACCAAGAGAAGTCTTAGACGGAGAAACGCGAGTCGCAGCCTCGCCAAAATCCGTTGAGCAACTCTTAAAATTAGGGTTCGACGTCGTCGTTGAATCGGGGGCTGGTGCTTTAGCCAGTTTTGACGATGCAGCTTATGTAGCCGCTGGCGCGACATCTGGAAACCATAGCGATATTTGGTCAAGTGATGTCATTCTAAAGGTAAATGCTCCTACGGATGCTGAAATTGAAGCAATTAAAGAAGGTGCAACCTTAATCAGTTTCGTGTGGCCTGCTCAAAACCCAGAGTTAATGGAGAAGCTGTCTAGCAAAAACATTAACGTAATGGCAATGGACTCTGTACCGCGTATTTCTCGCGCACAAGCCCTCGATGCATTGAGCTCAATGGCGAATATCGCCGGTTACCGTGCTGTAGTTGAAGCCGCGCATGAGTTTGGCCGATTCTTTACTGGTCAAATTACTGCGGCGGGTAAAGTACCACCCGCTAAAGTGCTTGTGGCGGGTGCGGGCGTAGCTGGTCTTGCTGCTATCGGTGCAGCTGGCAGCCTAGGTGCGATTGTTCGCTCTTTTGACGTTCGCCCTGAAGTAAAAGAGCAAGTTGAATCTATGGGTGCAGAGTTTTTGGAAGTCGATTTCCAAGAACAAGCGGGCTCTGGTGACGGCTATGCAAAAGAGATGTCTGACGATTTCAATAAAAAAGCCGCTGAGCTATACGCTGAGCAAGCGAAAGACGTCGACATTATTATCACCACAGCGCTTATCCCTGGCCGTCCTGCACCTAAGCTAATCACCAAAGAGATGGTTGATAGCATGAAGGCGGGCAGTGTCATTGTCGATCTTGCTGCTGCTAACGGCGGCAACTGTGAATATACCGTTGCGGATCAGGTTATAACGACGAGTAATGGCGTTAAGGTGGTCGGATATACGGACATGGTTGGACGCCTTCCAACTCAGTCTTCACAATTGTACGCGACAAACCTCGTTAACCTTCTAAAGCTATTGTGCAAAGAAAAAGACGGCACAGTGACGATCGATTTTGAGGACGTCGTAGTACGTGGTGTCACAGTTGTAAAAGACGGCGAAGTCACATGGCCTGCGCCGCCGATTCAGGTATCAGCACAGCCAAAAGTTGAACAAAAACCAGCCGCAGCCCCTAAAGAGGCAGTGGAAGAAGCACCAACGTCACCGATTAAAAAGGTTGTTGGTTTGGTTGCCGCAGTGGGTGCGTTTGGTTGGATCGCGTCGGTTGCACCAGCAGCGTTCCTATCGCACTTTACCGTATTCATCTTAGCCTGTGTCGTTGGTTACTATGTGGTTTGGAACGTAACACACGCACTTCACACACCATTGATGTCGGTTACTAACGCGATTTCGGGGATCATCATTGTGGGTGCATTGTTACAAATAGGTCAAGGCAACGGCGTCGTGACTTTCTTGGCATTCATTGCCGTGTTGATTGCCAGTATTAACATCTTTGGTGGCTTTACCGTTACCAAACGTATGTTAGAAATGTTCCGCAAAGATTAGGAGTAACGAATGTCTGCAGGATTAGTACAAGCAGCTTACATCGTTGCTGCTGTTTTCTTTATTATGAGCCTTGCTGGATTGTCTAAGCAAGAATCTGCGCGAGCGGGTAACTACTACGGCATCGTGGGTATGGCGATCGCGCTTATTGCGACCATCTTTAGCCCAGATGCTGGTGGTTTGACATGGGTGATCATTGCAATGGTCATTGGTGGAGCAATCGGTATTCACTTTGCACGTAAAGTTGAAATGACCGAAATGCCAGAGTTAGTCGCGATACTTCACAGCTTTGTGGGTATGGCTGCTGTGTTAGTGGGCTATAACAGCTTGCTTGACGCGCCAGAAGCGGCAACTCACGCTGAGCACGTTATCCACCTTGTGGAAGTTTACTTAGGTGTATTCATCGGTGCGGTTACTTTTACAGGCTCTAT
Source organism: Vibrio ulleungensis (assembly GCF_016900875.1). GTDB lineage: Bacteria > Pseudomonadota > Gammaproteobacteria > Enterobacterales > Vibrionaceae > Vibrio > Vibrio ulleungensis. Next base: position 1,024,511 of record NZ_JAFEUM010000001.1, on the reverse strand, counting down.
CGTGGCCTTTGGTAAGTTGAGAGGGATCATTTCCTCATCACCACTCAATCTTCCGCACAAACATAAGCTCAACTTAGCGGCGATCGTCGTTTCAGCGTTCTTGTTGAACTGGTACCTAAGCAGTGATGGTGGACTTTTCCCACTTATCATCATGACGCTAATCGCGTTTGCGTTTGGTTATCACCTAGTGGCCTCAATTGGTGGCGCGGACATGCCGGTTGTGGTGTCTATGCTTAACTCATACTCTGGTTGGGCAGCCGCGGCAGCAGGTTTCATGTTAGCCAACGATCTGTTGATCGTAACCGGTGCACTGGTGGGTTCTTCAGGTGCGATCCTGTCTTACATTATGTGTAAGGCAATGAATCGCTCGTTCATCAGTGTTATTGCTGGTGGGTTTGGCCAAGAAGTGGTTATTAGTGAAGATGTAGAGCAGGGTGAACACCGTGAATCAACGGCTGAAGAAGTCGCTGACATGCTGAAAAACTCTAAATCAGTCATCATCACACCAGGATACGGTATGGCAGTTGCTCAAGCACAATACCCAGTTCATGAAATCACTGAGAAACTGCGTTCAATGGGGATTACTGTTCGCTTTGGTATCCATCCTGTTGCTGGCCGTCTTCCAGGACATATGAATGTATTGTTGGCGGAGGCGAAAGTGCCGTATGACATCGTTCTTGAAATGGACGAAATCAACGACGACTTTCCTGAAACGGACACTGTGCTCGTTATTGGCGCAAATGATACGGTTAACCCAGCGGCACTTGAGGATCCAAACAGTCCTATCGCGGGAATGCCTGTATTGGAAGTGTGGAATGCTCAAAACGTTGTCGTGTTTAAACGTTCGATGAATACCGGTTATGCTGGGGTTCAGAACCCACTGTTCTTTAAAGAAAATACCAGTATGCTATTTGGTGATGCTAAAGACTCTTGTCTACAAATAAGCGCTCACCTGTAAACAGTAGGCCGCTCAAGTACGAGCGGCCTTTTTTATCATAGCTTTATGTGACGCTGTCACGTGAATGGTTGATTTGGTGATTTCACCATTATCTTGTATATTGTGCGTCTAGGTTTAGGAGCCATTGTCTTGATACAGCGTTTACTGATAATTCTTTGTTGCTTGCCATCAGTGGCGTTGGCTTCGATGCCGCAAAAACTCGAAACACTTATGGATCTGTTCAACTACGAACAGGCCATAGAGACCTATGATATTCACGTTATCCAGTCGCAATTTCCGACGCACCTAATCTCCCCAGAATCGCTATTGCCACAAACGTCTAATTATCCGCTTAAAGATCTTCAAAAATTATACAGTCTTGCGCAAAAGTGTACGGGGCGATTGCCAATGAGCCCTTTAACAACAGAAGCCTTGGTGTTCACAAGAGCTCTATGTAGTGGGACTGATTTGCCGGAGCGTTGGTTTGCACGTTCAGGGTTGATCCATCCGGGAGGGGGAAGTTATGCCGCGAGGTATGTGGTGTCCCATCCTGAATTAGCTGAAGATTTACAAGATTACATGCACGTTTCAGAACGAGCGCTTGCGGACTCGGGTCTACTTGGCCGCTTACAATTGATGACCGAAGAGGGCATTCGGGCATTGCTGGCCGGATCGAGAATGATCATGCAGGGCGAGCACATTTGGATACGAAAAGGCGAACGCTATTTCATTTTTCCTCAAGCAAGTTTGGACAGTCACGCAAAAACCGTCGGCCTTAATTATAATCTGTTGGCCAAGGACAATAATTGTTTAATTTCGCGCGGTAACTTGTGTTGGTTTACGGTTGATGACTCAAACTACTTTAAGCGTATCGTTATTATACTGGTGGTGATTAACATCATCTCGTTTGTAGGTTGGGGTGTATATCGTTGGAACTCCAAACGAGACGAAATGCGTTCTCGGATGTTAGTCCTGCAGATATTAACGCACGAACTGCGTACCCCGATTGCCAGTTTATCCATGACGGTAGAAGGTTTTAGGAGAGAGTTCGAGGAATTACCGGAGTCTGTTTACGACGAGTTTCGACGCCTTTGTGAAGATTCGAGACGTCTGCGGCAACTCGCTGAAGCCAGTAAAGACTATTTACAGTCAGATAATCAACCTTTAGCTGTTGAATGGTTGCCTTCACTCAAAGAGTGGATGGATTATAAAGTTGAAGAATATGAGGTTCCAGTTACGCTGTCACTAAATGAAGACCGGTCAGTTAGAATTAATATCTATTGGCTTGGTACCTGTATTGATAACTTGATCAGCAACGCCATAAAATATGGTGAGGCGCCAGTCGAAATAAGAATGACGGCAGATAACAATCGCCTTAGGGTTGAAGTTATCGATGGCGGGAATCTTAGTAAGAAAGATTGGAAAAAATTGAAACAACCCTTTGTAAGTAAATCTGGCTTAGGGTTGGGCTTAACTATAGTAAATGCTATGGTGAACAGAATGGGAGGGACAATGAAACTGATTGGTCCTCCGACAAATTTTATAGTGGAGATCCCGTGTGAAACAGACGTTGCTTCTTGTTGAAGATGATAAGAATTTAGCTGATGGACTGCTTGTTAGCCTAGAGCAGGCTGGATATGAGTGTTTGCACGCAGAGTGCATTGCCGATGTTGCGGCGCTATGGGCAAAAGCCGACATCGTCATTTTGGATAGACAATTGCCAGATGGCGACTCAGTTGAACATCTACCGAGTTGGAAACAGCTTAAATCGATTCCTGTTATTTTGCTGACTGCTCTGGTCACTGTAAAAGATAAAGTGACTGGCTTGGATGCAGGTGCGGATGATTACCTAACGAAACCTTTTGCTGAAGCCGAGTTGTTTGCCCGAATTAGAGCTGCTTTGCGACTTAGCTATGACGATTATCAACAAGAAGATAGTCGTGTTCTGGTTCACGACCTAGTGATCGATAAACAAACGCGTGAAGTTGAGTTTAAAGGCGATCAAGTTTCGTTAACTCGCACAGAATTTGATCTTTTGCTGTTCTTGGCAACCAATCTTGGACGTGTGTTTACCCGAGACGAGTTGTTGGATCATGTCTGGGGATATAATCATTTCCCAACCACAAGAACGGTCGATACACACGTTTTGCAGCTTCGACAAAAACTACCAGGAATAGAAATTGAAACACTGCGCGGTGTTGGTTACAAGATGAAGAGCTAATGAAACGTTGGACTGTTCTTGCTGCAACTTTGTTAGCCACTCTTCCTGTTGCTAGTCAGGCAAATTGGTTTAGTAATAGCAGTGCGTTAACATTGGCGCACCAAGCGTTGTTGGAAGATGACTTGGGTGCAATGTTTGATGCGTTGATCACTAGCTGGCAGCAAGAGCCTCTTGATGCTAACTATCGCCAACACGTCAATGATCTTTTAGAAACGTCATTGCAGGTTGATTGCGGGAAATCCATTTCTTCTCGTTCTTATCCAGAATGGATCCGCACTGTGAAAGTCACTCAAAGCTCGCTCGAAAGGCCGGGCAGGGTGAGTTACTCTCTCGATCTTGATATTGAAAGCGACGTTACCATTACCGACGCTCAGATTATTGATTGGCCAGAAAATGCTATTTCAAAAGAAACCAAACAGAATCTTATTCTCGACAGTGAAAGCGGTGCGTACCGATTTAATAAAAACTTTATCCTCAACCAACGCCTAAAGCCCGGACTCTATCGTTTAAACTTAACCACCGAAAGTGAGCAAAAGTGGTCAGATTGGTTGATCATTTATGATGAACTTCGTGATCATGAAGTACGGTGGAGCTCTAAAGAAACGTGGAAGGTCGTTAAAAATGAGTTGCTTAACACACACTGTCCAATTCCTATTCAACAAGTCAAATTGCTCGACTATGTAGATGGAGAATATGAGACCGTGTATGACAAGTCATACGAAGGTAATTACTCCGAAAATATTAAGTCTCTACAAACGTCTGCAGACCGTTACGTGTTACAAGTGTCAATCTCTCATTTTCGTTATCAGGGTTTGATTCGATACGTCGATCAACAAATATTGAGTAAAACCGTAGATTTCGCCGACGAATAGTAAAAAGAGCTAAAGAATCCTGTCCATAGGCCGTAATAACAGATATCGATAGAAAGGATATCCAAATTACCATGCAGTGGAATAGTAACACGACTTTTAAACTCTCCTTGGTGACACTGTCACTTGCCACCACATCTGTATTTGCGAACAATTATGCCGTTGACGGAAGAGGAAACGGTATGGGTGGGACAGGTGTGGTGACTGCGTCCTATTTAACCGCTCCCTTTTACAATCCAGCTCTCGGGACTATTTATCGTCAAAATGACGATGTTGGTATGATATTACCAGGTGTCGGTATCGGTTATGTTAATCAGGATGGTTTGATGGACGACATCGAAAACTTGATGGACGTAATGGATCAACCGATTGTCGATCCCGATGAGGTTAATAGTGCGCTCAATGCGCTGTCTGGTGATCAAGTTCGTACTGAAATTGGTGCAATCGCCGCCTTTGCCATTCCTAATCCTATTGTATCGACCAATGTATTCACTAAAATCTACAACGATACGTATGCGACCCCTCTCGTGCCAGATGGTAGCGATCCAATAGATAGAGCAGAGAGCTCTGCTGTACATGCAGTGTCTGTTGGTATATTTGAGTTTGGGGTTAACTTTGCCAAATACGCCAATGTATTGGGTCATCATATGTCATTTGGTATCGCGCCGAAATTTCAACAGATTTACACCTATGTAGACAGCTCTTCACTTGAATCGTTTGAGATCTTAGAAATGGGTGGCGAGATGACCAGCGAATCTGGGCTTAACTTAGATGCTGGTGCATTATGGTTTTATGGGCCGCTAAGATTAGGCATTGCGGGTAAAAATCTGTTAAGTAAAAGCGTCGATACGGCAAGTTACACAGAAACCATTGGGAGCGAAACCTACAATGTAGGATATCGCTATGATTTGACACCGGTGTATACCGTTGGTGCGGGTTATGTTGATGACTACATGAGTTTTAGCGTGGATTACGACATTAACAGTGATAAACGTTTTAACGCCTTTGACGACGACGTAAAAATGTTGAGGGTAGGGGCTGAGTTCGATCTTGCGCGTCAGGCCCAAATAAGGGTTGGCTATAAAACTAATCGTCTTAGTGACGAGGAAGTTTATACAGCAGGTTTAGGCATTTCCCCGTTTGGTCTTTTTCATTTAGACGCGGCGATAAATTATAAGTCGATGGATAACCTAGGGCTCTATGCCAACTTTTTAGTCTATTATTAGACTTAAGAACTATGTTTTGTTGAAGCCGCTCACTAGAGCGGTTTTTTTTGGTCTCTAGAACACTATAACTCGTGGACTTTGCACAAATTCAGTGAGCTTTTACTGTAAGTTTGCGTGAGCTATAAATGAAATTATCTAGTTAAGTATTTGATATATAGTGTTTTAATTATAGTGAAAACGCCTTAATGGACACGAGTTTGTAAGTGCTTACTAATTACTGTGTAGCAAACTTACAAATCCGAAATATTCGCAGCATATTATGCTGTTAGATCTAAAAAAAGTGACAAAGCAACAATGCAAGCAATTCTCAGATATAAGACGTTGCTGAATTAGCAATCTCGTGACTAACGCTTTTGACTTAACTGCACAACAATTAGAAGGCGCGGATGCATTAGCTATCGCTCATTTACAAAGGGTAGAAGTTAGATATTTATAGAAACGTTAGGAGCACAACACGATGTATAGAAACGCACTAATGGTCCTCATTACATCGCTGCTTATTGCTTGTGGCGGAGGAAGTGATGGATCGCCAAAAGGGTCAACTAGCTCCAATGTTTCGACCGCTGACGAACTAAGGCAACTGTATTATGATCCTAGTAATGGGTTATTGGTTATTGTGGACAGTGCAAGTACCAGTAAGTTTTTTTTAGCCTCTTTAGCGTTACTAGAAGAGGATAGAGCGGAGTATGTTGTGGGGATGAATGGTGTCTATGACGACAATCAATTAGACCTGTACCAATATTACTATAGAGAACAGACCGCCACAGACCTCATTATTTCAACCGTTGAAGAAGCAAATCAGATATCAGCAACAGCGACTGAATCAACAATTGACTTGAATGACGTTAATGGAGAACGTGTGTATTCACTTGACGCACTTGTTGAGACACTCAATATAGGCACACTGACAGACCTCTTAGCGGGATTGCCCATAGTTGATTGTCAATCCGGCGTATGCAGAACACTGAATATGAGTGTCGATCCAGACACTTTAGTGTTTCATTACCAAGAAGTTGAAGCACCTGAAAGTGACCTAAGCGACACTGTTACAGTGTGTGAAATCTCTGGGCAAATGCTTAAGGTCACCGAACAATACTATAAATCTCCAAATAATGGGTACGTTAATCAGTGTGGTTCAGGTAATGAATATACTAACGTTGAAATCCAGATGGCATTTGTACCTGCAGGAACTGATAGAGTTGCAATTGTACTGACGTACGTAGATTTGAGTGACCCTAGCAATCGACTTCATTACGCTCGCTGGTTTTATTAGAACCCACAGCGCGTATTTCGACAGTATTAAGCGAACATAGTAACACAACTAAGGCGCGCATAATCTATCTTATGTTAAATTCAATTGATTAATAGAGAGGCAGCCCTTGCTGCCTCTTTGTCGCTTATAAGGATTATCCGCCCGCTAACTTTACGGTCATCCCTTTCTTTTCCAGATGCGTTTTAATCTGTTCACGCTTGTCACCTTGAATCTCGATTACGCCATCTTTTACCGAACCACCACAACCGCACACTTTCTTAAGCTCGGCAGCGATTAATTTAAGCTGTACGTCGTCCAAGTCTATCCCTGTCACTAAACAGACACCTTTGCCTTTACGTCCTTTGGTTTGACGTTGAATACGTACGATACCGTCACCCTGAGGTCGAGACGGCTTTTCTTTTTCTGGTGTAATTCGACCAGACTCTGTTGAATATACTAAAGACACACAATTCTCCTAACGAGCAAACTTCGCATGATTTGCATCGATAAACTGTTGGATTTTAACCTTACCACCTTTTAGCAGTTTACCGTGGAACATACAATACCATTCGCCTGGAGCACCAGTGTCGTTGTTGAGTAAGTAACCGTTGTACTGCTCTTTGGTGCCCGCTTTTGTCTCTGAAGTTTTGGCTAGTGAAGCAAAATTCTTAGGATCTACCAATTGCGCAGTTTGCTGCCACCAATCAATGCTTTTACACAGAGCTTGTAGAGGCCCTTTAATGGTTTGCTTCTTAATGCTGACTTCCCATATCTCTGGCGAAGATTGCGCCAACTTTAGGGTAAGTCCCTTATAGACTCGTTTTGTCATAACTGTATAGTTTGTCGTATAGTATGCTTGTATTTTAAATGCTATGTTGATTTAATCAACATGCCATTCCATTACATACCGCTAAATGGACGCTCAATGCGCAAAAAGATTGTACCGATCACGGATTTAGACCTGAAAAACCAACTTATCCTAAAGTTTTCGACTGCAATTGAGTTGAGTGACTTTCATCAGATTACTACAAATCAGTATTCTCATAACTCTGCGTTATCAATGGTCAACGATTGGAATGACTTTATTGCATTTTGTATAAGCAAACGAGTCGCTGCTCTTCCCACTTCATCCACTGCGTTGCGTCTGTATATTGAGCGACAAACGCAAAGTAAACGTTATTCCACGATCAAACGAAATGTTATCAGCATTTCAGTTGTGCACCGTTTTTTGGGGTTTTCGGATCCTAGTCGACATCAACAAGTGCAGTTGCTCATGAGGAGTTTGCGCTTGTCAAAAGAGTCTAGGCCTCACTCTGCAACTGCGCTTACGCACGATCACATTAATCAGCTGGAAGCGACTTGGAATATTGAACAACCAAAAGCGTTAAGAGACGTAGCCATTATTAGAACGATGTTTGAATGTGCGCTAAAACGTGGCCAGTTGTGCGCTTTAACCGTTGGTGACGTGAAGAATAACGGGCAAGATACTATGAGTTACAGTGTCACTATAGGCAATGAGGTTTATTTGCTTAGCGAATCTACCAGCACCATTATCCATCGTTGGTTTGAGTTATCTGGTGTTGTTGACGGACCGGTATTTAGGAGTGTTGATCGCCATGGAAATATTGGTATCGAGCCTCTTGATGTGTCTTCAGTTTACCGTGTATTTAGATTGGCATCTCAAGCGCTTGGTTTGCAAATCCATTTAAGCGGCCAATCTCCTCGTGCTGGAGCAGCTAAAGAGCTGTCGGCACAAGGTAAGAGTTTAAAAGAAATACAGCAGTTTGGTCGGTGGCTAAGTCCCGCGATGCCTGCACATTATATTGGAAATCAACATATTGCAGACAATGCGAGACTGACTTTTAAGTCAATGAAGCCTTGGTTGACGTAACTCTTATACTATATAAAGGCTATTTGGTCGTACTTTTTACCGCAGAGACGATAGCGCTATTCAAAAACTCCGGAAAAGAGTCGCCATTGGCTTCTAGCATTTTAGGGAACATCGATATTGGGGTCATCCCCGGGAAGGTATTTACTTCGTTTAGGTAGACGTCGCCTTCTTCAGTCAGAAAAAAGTCCACTCTCGAAAGATCTTTCAATTTCATTTGCTTAAACACAGTACGAGTGTAGCTTTGCATGAGCTGAACTTGTTGTTCCGTTATGTCTTGGGCGCGGATATCGGTGGTGGAATGGCTATCTGCACTGTACTTCTCATCATAGCTATAAAAGGTGTCCGAAGGCGCTTTTACTTCTCCAGGAAAAGAGACTTTTAGTTCCCCATCAAGTTCGTAAGCAGCAAGCTCTATTTCTCTAGGCTTAATCATCTTCTCGATAAGCACTTGATCTGAATAGCCAAAAGCTTGCTCTATAGCGTGTTCGATGTCACTTCCTTTGGTGACAGGGTAACAACCTACAGATGATCCTTGGCACGCCGCTTTAACAAATAGTCCGCCCCACTTAGAAAAGGCTTCATGTGCTTTAGCGACATTGTCTTGGTTTAGTTCACTAATGAATAAATACGGTGTATTAGCAACGCCCAACGCGTCATACCAAAGCTTGGACGAAATCTTGTTAAAGCTTAATGTACTTGCTTGTGGTCCGCATCCAAGGTAAGGGATCTTTGCCAACTCAAGCAGTGATTGAATATCACCGGTTTCCCCAGGATAGCCATGAATACATGGAATAACATAGTCTACGTGTTTACGTAGTGTATCGGTAACTAACTCTTGGCTGTGAATATCAAGGTAACATTCACTGTTCCCATTGATAATCCAACCCGATTGCGTGATCTCTACCATCGATACATGGACGTTGGGCAGTGTATCCAAGTTACTTTTGATAAAGTTGGCAGAAATTTGTGAAATTTCATGCTCAGATGAACCACCACCGAAAATAAGTAGCGTGTGAATCGAGTCTAGTTGTTGCGTTGATTGCTGTTGCATCGCTTAGTTAGCCTAACTTGCTGCATTCCATTGTAATTCGCCCATTGTGCCAAAACGATCTGTTAGGATAAAGGCTCTATCGTTCAAGCGCCTGTCAATTGACCAATTTTAGCGGGTTGATTACTTAATTTGAACGATGTCAGGCGAATCTGAGTTGATGATTCGTTTCACGTTACGTATGTAAGGCGCACTAATGCCCATTTGTGCCGAAACTTCTGCAGCGCCTTTTTGTGCTAACAAGAAGGTATCATATTGACCAACGAGAACGGCATACATACGCTTACCATTAACGTTCTTAGTGTGTTTCCAAACGGGCTTAATGGTTGGAATGGTCTCTACATAATTGTTGAAGCGTTTTTGGCTGTCAAAGGCGGCGACTTGAATGGTGTAACCGACGAACTTGGCATTCAACTCAGAATCTTGAGCCTCTTTTGTCGCAACTTGCTCGGCAACAACAGGCTCTGGCTCGACAGCTGCAACTTGTTCAGGTTCCGGTTCAGTATTTATTGCTTCAGTGACCTCTGGCTCTTTGGGCGCTTCTGCTAGGGTAACCTCTTCAACATCTGACATGACTGGCGAAGTAACAACTTCCCTATCATACTCTTCTTGGTAAGAGTCCACTTTTACATCAGTTACGATCTGCCCAGTTGAACAGGCGGTCAACGTCAATAAAGCGGCTGTAGAAAAAATCTGTTTCATATTCAGTACACGTCAAAAATGAGATTTTCAAATGATGCCGCTCTGGCGTCATATTATCAAGAACTTACCGCAACATTTTTAACACTAAACGTGAACTTTTACGCAAAGTTGTGCGCTAATATTGTTTAGCATGGATAAATACCCCTGATTTGGTTAAGGAAGATCTTTTTATGTCCGATTTGAACGCCCTGTTTTCCCCCTCTTCTATCGCTGTGGTTGGAGCAACTGAACGACGTCAATCCGCGGGCAATATTGTTTTTCGCAACTTGATCAACTCCGGTTACAGCGGGATCATTCTTCCTATTAATACCAAAAGGCGATCCGTGTGCGGCGTACTAGCCTATTCCTCGATTGATAAAGCCCCTATCGTTCCAGAATTGGCGATTTTATGTACACAATCGAAACACAACCCTGCTCTCATTGAAGAGTTGGGCTCCGCGGGTGTTAAAGCCGTTATCATTGTCGATAGCCAAACTTCGCAAGAGTCTCTAGAAATAGAGTCAGAATTGCTCGAAAGTGCCAAACGTTACGGCATGCGAATTTTAGGGCCTAACAGTTTGGGTTTAATCTTACCTTGGAAGAATCTCAACTTATCTCTATCTCCTATTAGTGCACAGCAAGGTAGCCTAGCCTTTGTATCGCAATCAGCAGCGATATGTTCAACAGTATTAGATTGGGCTAAAGATAAGCAAATTGGCTTCTCTGCGTTCGTCTCCGTGGGTCGAGGTATTGATATCGATTTTGCTGATTTGCTCGATACGCTTGCACTCGATAGCAAAACCAGAGCGATCTTGGTGTATGTAGATTCTATTGTGGATGCAAGAAAGTTTATGTCTGCAGCGCGCGCAGCGTCGCGAAATCGACGAGTGCTGGTTGTGAAAGGTGGTCGAAGTCCAGAAGGAGCGCTTGCTGCAAGTCGTCACAGTGGTCTTCCAAATACTACCATGGATGTGGTGTTTGACTCTGCAATAAAGCGCTCTGGTATGCTGCGTGTTCATAATACTCACGAACTATTTGCAGCGGTAGAAACATTGACTCACTCGGTTCCTCTTCGGGGCGAACGTTTGACCATTGTTACCAACGGTGGTGGACCGGCCATAATGGCGGTTGACTCTCTCTCGGACCGAGGGGGAAAGTTAGCTGATCTATCTGTCGAACTTCAACAGCGGCTATTGTCGCTTAATGTGACAGAAGCGAGTAATCCAATTGATTTAGGGGGCGATGCGACTGCTAAGCGCTATGTAGATACACTCACCGCGCTAATGGACAGTGAAGAAACCGATGCCATTTTGGTGATGCACTCCCCAACTGCGGTCGTCGATCCTTTAGATATGGCGACGCAAGTACTCGATGTGGTCAAGGCTCACCCGAAACGAAAAAGGTATAACATACTGACCAATTGGACCGGAGAGTCTTCGACGGTTGGCGCGCGTAAAAAGATCAATGCGGAAGGTATACCAACGTATCGTACACCAGAGAGCGCAGCTGTCGCGTTCATGCACCTTGTAGAGTATCGCCGCAACCAGCGTCAACTCATGCAAACCCCCAGTTCTTTAGAAGGTATCTCTGTTGAAGAGAAAGTTAAGGCTGAACAGTGGTTAAATCAGCAAATATCAAAAGGTGATACCCACCTAGGGCCGCATACCGCAGCAGAATTATTTACCCATTATGGTTTCGATGTATTGCCTACCTGGCATGTCAAAGACGCTTTACAAGCTTCGGAAAAAGCTAGTGAAGTCGGCTTTCCCATCGCGCTAAAAATCCAGTCTAAACAATTGTCTAGAAAGTCGGATGTGCATGGTGTTCAGCTTAACCTGCGCAGCCAACAAGAGGTGTACGAAGCGGCGACAACCATGTTACAGCGCATATCGATTGAGCATCCCGACGCACTTGTGGACGGATTAATCGTGCAGGCGATGGCGCCGCGCGCTGGTGCAATTGAACTAAGAGTAAGAGTATTTACGGATCCGGTGTTTGGTCCAGTGATATGCGTTGGACAAGGTGGTCGCCAATGGGATGTTGCCAGAGACGCCAGCATCGGTTTACCTCCGCTGAATCAGGCATTGGCGCGGTACTTAGTAATTGGTGCAATTCAAAATCGTCATCTTCCACAGCCCCAATTCCCTAACGCGTACGACATCGATACTCTCGCTGAGTTTTTGTCAAAACTGTCGCAGATGGTCATCGATTGCCGTGCTATCGAGCAGCTGGATATTCATCCAGTAATACTGTCAGGTAAGCAACTCACTATTGTCGACGCTGATATTCAACTGACTTTACCAGGCGATCGACCTAGAGCAAGGTTGGCAATACGCCCCTATCCCGTCGAACTTGAGCAGTCCGTTGAACTTAAAGATGGCCGCCAAATATTGTTGCGACCGATTCGCCCTGAAGATGAACCTTATCATGGCGAATTTATTGGACGAGTCTCTAAAGAAGACCTGTATAAACGATTTTTTACCGAGGTTGGCGAACTCAATCACGAAGCGTTAGCGAATTTGACTCAGATTGACTACGACCGTGAGATGGCATTTATCGCTGTCACAGCCGATGAGCATAACCCGTCTATTATCGGTGTTTCTCGGTTGCTGGCTGAGCCCGACAAAAGGAGCTCAGAGTTTGCAGTGCTGGTACAGTCAGACCTTAAAGGCGTTGGACTTGGACGTCTGCTAATGGAGAAAATCATCGATTATGGGCGTGAAAACGGCATCCAAGAAATTACAGGTATGACAATGCCGACCAATAGAGGCATGATCGGCTTATCGCAGAAACTTGGCTTTGAAGTGTCAGTCGATTTTGAAGATGGAACTGCGGATATGCGTTTAACGCTGTAACACGATTACAGCGTTTTTGGCCACATTTTAGGCATTTGTTGGGTAAGCCAGGTTTTGGCCTTGCCCATTTGATCTCTTTTCCAGAATAGACCCAATGCGACTGTTTGAGGTGGAGTATCGGAAATTGCCTGCAATACTCCACGCTCAATTAAAGGCGCAGCGACAGAGTTAGGTAAAGTGCCTATTCCAAGTCCATTACTTAACGCGTCGACTTTGGCACTGAAGTTACTAACGGTTAACCGATCCTGTTTATCGAGAATATTAATGCTTTTTGTCGGTTTAGAACGCGCGGTATCGGCAATAGCAATGATGCGGTACTTGCGCTGCGCTTCTAAGTCAAATATTCCGCTTCGCTTATGAACATAGTGATCGGCCGCTGCCACCCACACCATTTCAATCGCTCCGATAGGCAACATTTTATATTGAGGGTTATCGACGTTAATGACAGGCGTGACTAATAGATCGGCTCTGCCCTCAGAAAGGGACTCCCAACTTCCCGCAAGGATCTCTTCTTGAAACTTTAACTGAGTCGCCGATTTTTTTGCCAGTGCATCCACAAGAGGAAAAAACGTTTTCACTGGAACAATACCATCGTAAGCGATGGTTAAATCGAGCTCCCACCCATTGGCAATGGCACATGCCTCATCAACCAATTGATTGGCTGCACTGAGCAATAAACGTCCTTTTTGAAGCAAAAGAGTGCCCGCTTTGGTTAATTTGGCGCGGTGCCCTGATCGGTCATAAATGACAATATCTAACTCTTGTTCCAGTTTTTGTATTTGATAACTTAATGATGACGGGACGCGGTCGAGTTCTTCTGCTGCAGCGGTAAAGCTACCTCGTCTGTCTATCGCATCAATGATATGCAATGCTTCAAGAGTGAGTGGTGTGTTCATCCTTGCTCGCTTTAATGATCCTAATAAGTGCCTAGTGTATCTCTAAAAAAACAAAAACGCCCAGTAAATACTGGGCGTTTAGCAATTGGACTTAAAAATGTGTAAATAAAAGTTATTTGTCCGCTTTTTTTTCTTCTAATAGCATTACTACAGATGCAGTAATAAACGCTAAAATTAACGCGAGTTCCATTGGTTTCCCCTAAAATAGTGCTTTATCCAACATGTATAAAGCTAACTCGCGATTATTATACGACACAAATTAAGTGATAAACATTGATACAGGTTCAAAATTGCCAATTATTTCAATTTATTTAAGATTGTTACGCGTCACTGTAACCATTTGGGTTTTGAGACTGCCATCGCCACGTATCTTCGGTCATATCCTGCAAAGTTCGAGTTGCAGTCCACTCTAACTCTTTGGTGGCTTTTTTGGGGTCTGCCCAACATTCAGCAATATCCCCTGCCCGACGCTCAACAATGGTGTATGGCACGCTTTTACCACTTGCTTGTTCGAACGCTTTGACCATGTCCAATACACTGCTGCCGTTGCCTGTGCCGAGGTTGTAGACATGTAGTCCTGGTGTCGAGCCAACTTTATCGAGGGCACTTAAGTGACCATCAGCGAGATCCAGTACATGGATATAGTCTCGTACGCCTGTGCCGTCAGGCGTGTTGTAGTCATTACCAAATACCGATAGAGCCTCTCGCCGCCCGACTGCAACCTGTGAGATAAACGGCATTAAGTTATTTGGGATCCCATTAGGATCCTCTCCTAATAACCCGCTCTGATGACTACCCACTGGGTTAAAGTAGCGAAGCAACGTAATACTCCAATCCGGGTTTGCTTTTTGAAAATCCGTTAAACACTCTTCGACCATCAATTTACTTCGGCCGTATGGGTTGGTGGCAGAGGTTGGGAAATCTTCGGTAATCGGCACAGAAGCGGGATCGCCATAGACGGTTGCTGAAGAACTGAACACCAGTGAATGCACGTCACTTGCGCGCATGGCGTCTACCAGCACAAGGGTTCCGTTGACGTTGTTGTCGTAATACTCTAATGGCTTTTCAACGGATTCTCCGACGGCTTTAAGACCCGCAAAATGAATGACAGAATCCACCTTATGTTCCGTCATTGCCTTCACCAAAGCGTCTTTATCGCGAATGTCGCCTTTAACAAATTGTGGCGCAGTTCCCGTCACTTGTTGAATACGATCAAGAACTTTCGCATTACTGTTATAAAGATTGTCAAAAATGATTGGGGTGTGGCCAGCTTCTATCAGCTGTATGCATGTGTGGCTACCAATGTAGCCCATTCCGCCAGTAACGAGTATATTCATTGTGTCCCTATCCGTTGTAAAAGTGTCGGCAATGTCTCATCAAACCCTACACACTGGCACTCGCCAATGCTAGTGTAAATATGACTCAAAATTGATTAATTGTGCCAATTGACTAGAAAGGAATCACAATGCGATTAAATTGCGACTTAGGGGAAGGTTTTGGACAGTGGCAAACTCAGACTGATGCGTTAGCCATGCCGCATATCGACATGGCAAATATTGCCTGTGGTTTTCATGCCTCTGACCCGCTCACTATGTCGCAAACCGTTCAATTGGCAAAGACTCATTCGGTAAGTATAGGAGCACACCCGGGATACCCTGACTTAGTCGGATTTGGTCGACGCAGTATGGCGATGAAGCATGACGAACTGGTTAGCACCGTTGTGTATCAAGTTGGCGCACTTCAGGCGATAGCGCAGATCCACGGCGTGAGTGTCGACTACATAAAACCCCACGGCGCTATGTACAACGACATGATGGCCAACAGCGAGGTGTTTAATGCCGCTATACAAGCGTGTGAATTACTGTCGTTACCGCTAATGGTTTTGGCAGGACAAGCGTGCGAACGCTATATCAATACAGGTGCTAACCAGAGCGTTTCGTTGCTCAAAGAAGGTTTCTGCGATCGCCGGTACTCAAACAGTGGTGCTTTAGTGCCACGCAGTCATTCACAAGGTGTGTTAACCGACTCTAGCGACATACTCCAACAGGCTATTGAGATGTCAAAGGGGTATGTGACAACAGTCGAAGGCGATCGCCTGGCGCTGTCCATTGATTCTCTGTGTGTACATGGCGACAACTCTACGTCTGTGGCGTTAATCGCTGAAATTCGCAATCAGATCAAGGGTGAATAGCCGATGCGCCAACCTACATACCAGCAAGTGTCGGAGCACACTTGGCTGATTGAGCTTTTTGACGACATTAGTCAACAAGCCCCAATGATTATTGCTCAATTAGTTGACTATTTAGAGCGGCGCTTTAGTGGCAATATAGTCAGTCTAACGCCTTCTTATACGACGTTGCTGGTTGAATTTTATCCAGCAGCTAATCTTAGTAGCTCGCAATTGCTGACGGCCTTAGAGTCTTGGTCTGCAAATGGTGTTGGTTCATTATCGTCAATTGAAAACATCAATGCTCAAAATGTCCATAGGATACCGACATTTTACGATGCACAGGTAGCGCCAGACCTACAGTTAGTAGCAAAACAGTGTGGGTTACCCGTGGATCGTGTCATAGAACTGCATACATCGACAGACTATCTGGTGCACGCTATCGGTTTTGCCCCAGGGTTTGCCTTCGCCGCTGAGCTTAATAGCGCAATTCAGTTACCTAGACTTAGCGTACCGCGTACCGTTGTTCCCGCAGGCAGCGTAGCCATTGCGGAAAAACAGACCGCTGTGTACCCATTTTCATCCCCTGGTGGGTGGAACATTATTGGTCGAACACCCAAAAGTTTGGTCGACTACCAATGCGACCCTATTACACCTTTTAAAGTGGGCGATACGCTTCGATTTGAATCAATCACGCAACACCAATTCGAAGAGCTAGGAGGAACGCTATGAGTTGTTTAGAAGTGCTTTCTCCCGGGGTTCGTTCGCTAATTCAGGACTGTGGCAGGCCTATGCACAAATCACTCGGTATCCCTCTTGGTGGTGCATTTGATGGTTATTCGTATCGCTGGGCGAACCACTTACTGGGTAACGCTGCAAATAGACCGACGATTGAGATAGATATTGGACTGGCAAAGTTTAAAATTTTAAAGCCGGTTCGGGTAGCGATTACCGGGGCTCAGTCTCGGGTATTAGTCGACGGTGAAGTTGCTGCCAGTTGGAGTGTGTTGAGGTTATCACCTGGTCAAACGTTGTCCTTACAACCGGCAAGGCGTGGGTTGCGCAGTTATTTAGCCATAGAAAATGGATTTGATGTCACCTGTCAACTCGACAGCGCTAGTACTGATCCTTTGCTGGGTATTGGTGGCACAAGCGCTAACGGCCATCCTTTAATAAAAGGCGAAAGGTTGAGCCAACAAAATGGGCGCGCAAGTAGTCGAACTGCTGAGCAAAGCTCTACTAAGGACAAAACACCACAAAGGGTGTCGAGTCGTTTTGCCCTCAACTACTTGTTGCAAACTCACTCCGCTAGCGAGAGTGATTGTGTCAGGCTAGAGATAGTCCCCTGTTACCAAGTGGACAAGTTTAGTGAGGCCACGCTCAAGGCATTTACCGAGCAGGAATTTGAAGTATCTAAAGACAGTAATCGCATGGGCATTCGTCTATTGGGTACTTGCCTCTATGACAATTACTCAACGGCGACGCAAATCGTTTCGGAAGGTGTTGTCCCAGGAGCGGTTCAAATAATGCCAAATGGGTTGCCAACGATATTGGGTGTAGATGCACAAACCATTGGTGGGTACCCTAAAATAGGTGTGTTACCCATGGTATCTCGCTGGACACTTGGCCAACTGGCTTCAGGGACTAAAGTGAGATTTGAATGGACAAGTTGGCAGCAATCTAAACGCCACAGTGATCAGTGGCGACGGTTTTTTCGCTATTAGTGTCATGTTGTACGCAATAAATACAAGAATGCCTGTTGAACCTAAAGGAACAACAGGCATTTTTAGTTGGCGGCCAAACGCGCTTCCTATTGGCCGTAGTACAGAGCTAATGCCTCAGGGTACCCACGACGTCTAGCCAGTCTTACTGCGTACTGTTCAATATCACTTTCTGTTAACGCTTTATTTGAGGACTCTTCTGCTGCGCTACTTCTATGGCTCGGCTCTAGTCCAGTTAGCTTTAATTGTTGCGCTATTTTAATGGCTGCAGGCAGGCAGGATGACGCTTTGACAGTCTCGATGCACGCGTAGTTTTGCTCGCCAAACCACACCGAAGTTGCCCGCAAACTCACGTCATCGCCAGGAATTTGCTGCGCACCATAGAGTGGTTTTCCGCCTAGCGAAGCCGAGTTAAACGATGGGATGTATTGCGCTATGTGGCTTATAGCGCTTTGAGTTCGTTGCGCTACGACTTCTTCACTCCACCCTATATCAATCTTATTTAACAGCGGCGTTGGTAACTTTGGTTGAGAGTCATTGTCCGAAATCACTAGCCCATTTTTAAAAAGCGTAATGTCTTCGGTCATGCCGTGGAGTTGATACACATGTTTTCCGTAAGGGGTTAATTGAGCCATCCCTTGTGGCGTGCCACGTTGGCCATGAAAAATGACTTCTGGCCACAGCAATTGATTGTCGTCCCAGTTAGCCACATAGGCTGCCTTAAACTCGACTAATCGGGTGCGTTTAATGTTAGCAAGATTATCGAGAGAGCCAGAGCGGAAACCACAAGCATTGATCAAATAGTCAACCTGTAACTGCTGTGTTTGGCCTTGCGAATGTATCGACACAGCCCAAGGTTTTGCTTGGTGTGGATTAAATTCGATGTTGGTGACTTTACTGGACAGCTGGAGCTGACATTTAGACTCTAGGCTCAAGGAAAGCTCTGCTTGTGCAGAGAGGCGGAAAACACTCCATCCATATTCTTGTACGGTAACGACTGGGTAGCGTAATGTGTCTAGATCAACTTGTTGAGCGAATGGGATCAGCCACTGTTCTATTGTTGTTGGATGAGCTGGTTGTTGCTGCTCTTTCAACGCCAGTAACTGTTGCTTGGTAAACACCTTGAAGTAGTCGTCGGGCTCACCTAGCACTTTGTTAGACGGATCAAGGTCGATTAACTGCTTATAGTGCTGTTGCACTTGTAGCAATCTCGGGAACAACGATTGAGGATCATGCTGATCGTGATTCGGTGTTGCGATGACCGTTGGTCGGCGATTAATGGTGTGTGGATACAATTTGACTGACTCTATGGAGTCTTTTAGCAACTCAATACACTGTTCATCGCTTATCTCTCGGTAAAGATTACCTCCAGCATGAAGGTGGCAAATGGGGGGCCCACTTACCAAGCTATCGTTCTTTTCAACTAACACCACGTTATATCCCTGTTCAGACAGGTGTAATGCCGTGGTCGCTCCAGCAACACCGCCACCAATAATCCCAACTATTGGTGTTGGGTTTGACTGTGCTGACAGCGAATTAATTTGAGTTTGGTTAGCGTTCATTATCTAGTAACTGGCTTCGCATTATTATGACTAAAAAAGTGTGTCATCGGGCTATAACAAAAACGTAATTAACGTGAAATTTTTCTAAGAAAAAACTTGACCGCATTTTTCCAAATTGGCCATTGCATTGCAATGTGAATAAGCATTTTGCAGCAGGCCAGAGTATAACAGTCTTTGCGAGCCATATCTCACTACTGAGAGAAAGGTTATCCAAAGTTTTATCCACTGATTCTGTGGATAAAGAGAGCAGTTATACAAACCGCCCTCTTTCACCTGTTTATAAGTTTTTGTCTGTAAAAGTAAAAAAGTTGTACGTAGTGTGTGGACTAAATCGATCCATTTTTCACTGGCAATAACAATTGTTTTATCAGCGTGTTAACGACGGTTGCCAGTATAACAAAGGTTAATATTGGCAGCACTACCCATAACCCAACATGCAATGTCGGTGTTAGGTCGAAGCCAAACTTCATAAGGCTTCCTACCGCTATTTCAGCACCGAAACTTGCCACTACACCAGCTATGAGAGCCATAAGCCCATATTCACACCAGATGGTATTGGCAATACGTTTTCGGCTAGCTCCCAGTGTTCTATAGAGACGAATTTCTAGCTGACGCTGAGACAAACTTAACCTTAATAAAGTGAATATCAGCAGCAATCCGGCAATCACGCCAAGGGCCGCGAGAACGGTGATCGACCAAACGATCTGCCCGAGTAACTCTTGAATTTTTTCACCCATTTTACGAACGTCCAATAGACTGACCGTTGGGTGGTTACTTGATAAATCTTTAACAAAGTCTTGATCGCTATCATCGACTCTAAAACTGACCATGTACGATGAAGATATGTCGGTCATTAGATCGGGTGTAAAAATAAAGTAGAAATTGGGCTTCATTTCTCGCCAGTCAACGATCCTAATCGAGTTGACGGTCGCTTCAATAGGTTCCGCATTGATCACAAATCGTAAGCTGTCACCAATCTTTAATCCAAGATTATCGGCTACCTCAGATTCTACAGAGACTCCGTTAGTCATCGTCCACGCACCGTCTCGCACGACATTGTAATCTGGTATACCATCGGACCATGTTAGATTAAGCTCACGTCTCACAGCGTCAGTATCGCCTTTTTCGTCGGCTACTTGTTTCGCGTCTAGGCCATTAATTTCGGCCAGACGTCCGCGAATTATTGGGAACGCTTTTGAACGATCAATACCTTGCTGATCTAGCTGGCCAATATATTGGTCGACTTCGTAGTCGGCAATGTTAATGGCAAACGCATTCGGCGCATTTGCTGGTAAGGTGCGCTGCCAATCACCAAGCAGATCGCTGCGTACCAACCAAATGATTGACAGTAGCATTAACGACAAAGCTAGCGCGCCAAATTGAAGTCCGCTTGCCCGTGACGAGCGATTTAGGCGACTGATCGCCAGCGCCATTGCAGGTCCCCATTTGGCTTTGCCAATGGCTTTAGACAATAAGACACTTATTGCTGCTAGAAGAACGAATAGTACGCCAATGGCGACTAATACAATCCATACTAAAGTGTTGCTCGCGTATACAAACAGCAGGGGTAGAATTGGAACCAAAACCAAACCCCAATGTGCTTTGTTGCCTTGTTGAGCAGCAGGTTGCAGCACATTTACAGCCGATGTGTTTACCAGGATTGTCAAAGGGATTCCCAACGCAGGTACACCAATTAACACACAGGTGATGATCGCCACAGCAACGGGAGCGATACCATAGCTAGGTAGCGGATCGGGGAGCAAATCGACCAGTGGAATACGCAGTAAAACTTCCAAGCCAAAACCAAATATCAGACCACCGACTGTACCAAGGGCGAGAAGCAGCGCAACTTGAATGGCGAGCCAACGAGTTATCCAAGCTTTGCTGGCACCAATACTTTTAAGCATTGCGATGGTTTTACGACGTCCATTTACGTAGTGCTGACACGTAAGCACTAATGTGGTGGCTGCCATTAAAATCACAATGGCAACAGTGAGAGACAGATATTGGGTTGTTCTATCAAATATTTCGTTAGTCCGGCTAGCGCTGCCTTGGTCACGCCAGCGATCGCTAGGGGTGATTTCAATGCTCTGTTTTAACGAAGAGAGTTGTTGTTCATCACCTTCATAGAAGTTGACATAACGTACGCGGCTACCAAGTTGGATCGCACCAGTTCTTTCAACATCAGAGTAGTGAATTAACACCGTTGGCATTTGTTGGAAGGGGTTGAAATTGAGTCCAGGCTCGTCAGCTATCTCGCCGCTTACTTGGAAATCTGCATCACCAATAGTGACGGTGTCACCTATAGACACATTGAGCATCGACATAATACGAGGTTCAAGCCAAAGCTGATTTGGCTGAACGCTATGGGTAGTACCTTGGCCCTGCAAAGTGAGATCGCCACGCAGTGGGTAGTTGCTTTCTACAGCTTTCACCGACACCAGCTGCATGTCGCTATCACTGAATGCCATTGTTGCGTAGTTTACTTGTTGAGACTGAATAAGACCCAACTCAACGGCACTTGCTTGTAGCGCCTCAGGGATAGGGTTAGACGAGCGGAAAGTCAGATCGGCGGTTAACGCATCTTTACCCTGCTTGACGATGACTTGCTCCATGCGCTCTGCTAACGCTGACAATGCGAACACACAGGCAATGATTAGCGCGATTGCCGCAGAGATTGGCCACAATTGCCCAGAAACAATTTCCTTCCAGCTCCACTGTGCAAGTCGCTTGTTCAATGACTGCTGTGGGGTCGAGGCGGTAGGTGAAACAGCGTGTTCCATATTAAGCCACCTCTTGTTCTGACGTGTACAAGTGCCCTGCTTGCATTCGGTAAACGGTGTCACATTGGTTGGCGAGTGTTGTGTCGTGAGTCACCATGACCAATGTCGTGCCATGTTTACGATTGAGTTCAAACAGTAAATTCACCACAGTCTCGGCAGTATGCTGGTCGAGGTTACCAGTCGGTTCATCGGCAAAGAGAACTTTTGGTTGAAGCATAAAGGCTCTAGCGAGTGCTACGCGTTGTTGCTCGCCACCGGATAACTGGCTTGGTAAATGATCAACACGATGATCCAAACCCACGCTTTTTAACAGTTGCAACGCACGTTCAGTGTCCTCTTCTTGGCCGGCTAATAAGCAAGGCAGAGTCACATTTTCAAGCGCGGTTAAGCTAGGAATGAGCAAAAAGCTTTGGAAGACAAAACCCACTGATTCGCCACGAATTTTGGCACGTTGTTCGTCATCAAGTTCTGAGATTGGGTATTCAAGTAATGAAATCTGCCCCTCACTTGGGGTGTCGAGGCCCGCCAGAAGTGTCATCAGTGTCGATTTTCCCGCACCAGATGTTCCGACGATCGCTACACTCTCTCCGCTTTTTATCTCTAAATTTACCTTTTCTAATATTGTTAATTGCTCGCTATTAGTAGAGACTGTTTTAACGATATTTTTTGCAGTTATAACGGATGTACTCATGAGTCGACTTCTTTCCTTGATGTTGTTGTTTTTTATGTCATTTGGCCTTAAGGCTCAGACGCTTTTGGTCCTAGGTGACAGCCTCAGCGCTGGGTATCAAATGTCTATCGAACAAAGTTGGCCCAGTTTACTCCCTTCTGAGCTTGCAAACCATAATCTAGAGGTAAATGTTGTTAACGGCAGTATCTCTGGAGACACAACAGGCAACGGCCTGTCTCGCCTACCTTCGTTACTAGAACAACATCAGCCTGATTATGTTCTTGTTGAACTAGGTGCTAATGATGGTTTACGTGGTTTCCCACCTAATGTGATCACAAATAATCTTAAAAATATCATAGCAATGAGTGAAGACAGTGGTGCTGAAGTCGCACTGATGCAGATTCAGGTGCCACCAAACTATGGCAAAAAGTACACGCAAGTGTTTGCCGACATCTACCCTGCACTCGCGACTGAGTACCAAGTACCACTATTACCTTTCTTTTTAGAGCAAGTGATCGTTAAGCCCGAATGGATGATGCAAGATGGACTTCACCCGAAGCCAGAAGCACAACCCTGGATTGCTCAATTTGTTGCTGAAAAACTTGCACCATACTTAACGAAATAATGGTCTAGCGCAAAACAATTTACTTTTCTTTTCACTAGCATGGACTTTTCATTGATACATATATCAATGTTTTCAGCGAATTTGATGTCTAAATGTGTAAGGAGATTTCATGGATCTTGAACCGATCATTAAGGGCGTTGTGGCAAAAAATGCCAATCCAGAAGGATGTCGAAAGGCGCTCAAGGAACAAATAGCTTACGTCAAAAAGAGTAATCAAATTAAACAAGGGCCAAAGCGCGTTCTCATTTTAGGCGCATCTTCAGGGTTTGGCCTTGCCGCAAGAACTGCATTAACCTTTGGTGGCTCGCAAGCAGACACTATTGGGGTATCGTTTGAACGAGCGCCGTCAAAAGACAAACCGGGTAGCGCTGGTTGGTACAATAACGAACATTTTACCGATTTAGCCCGCAGTGAAGGTCGAATTGCAATCAATATTGTTGGCGACGCGTTTTCTGATGAGACTCGCCAACAAGTTATAGAAGCCATCGAAACCTACTTTGAAGGCGAAGTTGATCTTATTGTGTATAGCCTTGCAACTGGACTTAGACCAAAGGGGTCTGGGGAGTATTGGCGTAGCGCGATTAAAACCATTGGAGAGCCGGTTACTGGTGCCACAATCATGCTCGAAAATGATGAGTGGGTTGAGACAACAGTGAATGCAGCAACCGACGATGAAATCGAATCGACCATCAAAGTCATGGGTGGCGAGGACTGGGAAAGTTGGGTTGACTTACTGATCAATCAAGAACAGATCGCACAGGGCTGTCAAAGCATTGCCTTTTCTTACATTGGTTCTAAACTCACCCACCCCATATACCACACAGGTACATTAGGTCGCGCAAAAGTCGATTTGCATCAGTCTAGCCATTTTATCCATCGTAAGTTGGCCAACTTTGGCGGCGGTGGATACGCGGTAGTCTGTAAAGCGCTGGTCACCAAGGCCTCAGTGTTCATTCCTGCCTTCACGCCGTATATGTTAGCGCTGTATAAAGTCATGAAGAAAAAAGGGACTCATGAAGGGTGTATCGAACAGATGCAAAGATTGTTTACCGAGAATCTTTCGTTTGAAAGCGCGCCGTTGGTGGATGGTGAGCGACTGATACGTATCGACAACCTAGAGCTTGAACCAAGCACACAAAAACTGGTTGAAAGTTTGGTTGAGCAGATGGATGCGAGCAATTTTACAGAACTAGGCGATTATACAGGATACAAACAAGAGTTTTTGAAACTCAACGGCTTCGACATGTCACCGACAGTGTAATTGCTAACGTCGATAGTGTTTCTAAAATGAGAACCGCTTATATAGGCGCCATTTTCACTTAAAATGGCGCCTTTTTTGTGTGAACTTAATAGATAACAACTACGTTTAAAAGACTCACTACAAAAGTCTATGGATAGACTAAATGTTAAATTCACTGCTCAATACACTGGAAGTGCCTGAACCCATCTTTGCAAGCTGGCAAAATGTGGTTGATCTGTTGGCAGAAGTTGCCAATGTGCCAGCTGCGTTGATTATGCGGGTCAACGATCATTCCATTACGGTGTTCCGTCGCTCAACCAGTAACAAAAACCCTTATAAAGAAGCCGATAGCGAACCTTTGGGCCAAGGGCTCTATTGTGAAACAGTCATTTCTAGTCAAAAAATGCTGACCATTCCTGATGCGACAAAAGATGATGCTTGGGACGACAACCCTGATTTGGCGTTAGGCATGCTTGCGTATTGCGGAGTCCCGCTAAATTGGCCAAACGGAACTCCGTTTGGCACCATTTGTATTCTAGATAACACGAGCAATGAGTTTGGAGCAACCGCGATTAAACTGTTGCAGTCTTTTCGCATGACGTTAGAAGCCCAGCTAGAAACAATCTACCAACAGCGTAAATTGCAGCAATTAAATAAAGAGCTGCATAACCGAGTACGAAAACGAACTCATGATCTTGCACAACTAAACTTTGCGTTAACCCAAGAAATAGACCGACGTAAAGCCGCCGAGCAAGAGATCACCTATCAGCAGCAACACGATTCAGGTACTGGATTTTTAAATCGGTCGTCATTTTTGGCCGAAACTGATCGCTTGATAGAGAGCTGTCGTGAGAGTGGTACAAAAATATTGGTGATATTCATCGGTATTACTAATGGCCGTCAAATACAAAAAAAACACGGCCACGAGACTTTCGACCAGCTTTTAACCCTATTTCGTCAGCACTTCACCCGATTCTTACCATCGTTATGCATTACGGGAAGACCTTCCAGCATAGATTTGGCTATCGCCGTGCGTAAAACCAGCAAGGCTGATATAGAAACGCTTGTCACCCATATACTTGACGCAGGGAGCCAAGGATTTCAAGTCGAAGAGGCACCAACAATACATTTGAGTATCAATATTGGGGTGGCTTGCCAGCACTCTGCGGATTCAGAAGAGTTGGATCTTATTTCCAAAGCGCAGGAAGCGATGTTGAGTTGCCGTGATACTGGAAATCGCTACGCGTTTCACAATCAAAGGATTGAATTAAAGCACGCAACACATAACCGTTTGGAAAGCTATTTATTACAAGCAGTAAGAAATGACGATATTACCCTATTCTTCCAACCTAAAGTGTCACCAATTAATGGTGAGTGGACGGGAGCGGAGGCGTTGTTGCGATGGGATCACCCAGAGCTGGGTCAAGTGTCGAGCGAACTTCTGATAAAAATGTTAGAAGATAATGGACTAATCTTTGAAGTCGGAAATTACGTTTTACGCAGTGCTATAGAGCAAGCAAGTGAGTGGCATAAACATTTGCCACACTTCAAAATGGCAGTCAATGTGTCGTCGGTCCAGCTAAAAAACCCTCAATTTGCCGAGCAGGTTCAACAGTTATTGAGTGTTTATAGCCTCCCATCTATTGCACTCGAGCTTGAGCTAACAGAATCGACGATTATTGCGGACGAATATTTAGCGTCAAAAACGCTAAATACACTACATGACATGGGCGTCGGATTGGCGCTCGATGATTTTGGAACCGGGTATGCCTCGTTCAACTATCTCAAAAAATACCCTTTCGATACGATTAAGATTGATAAGAGCTTTTTGTCGCAATGGAACGATCCCGGTGAAGGCTTGGCGATCATACGTTCAATCATTGGTATTGCGAAAAAGCTTAGATTAGCGGTGGTGATGGAAGGCATCGAAAATGAAGCCCAACAGAAACTGATCCTCGAGGAAGGTGCAGATTTAGGTCAAGGATTCTATTACGGTAAACCTATGCCAAAAACTGAATTTGAACAACACCTTATTGAGCAAACTCAATTACCAACAATCATCCGACATTAAGTTTTGCTCTACTGTTATTGCTTCTATATAATCGCGCCCCTGCCCCGACCTAAGAGAATGTTATGGACGCTTTGATCGCCAAACTAAAAAAGTTAGAAAAACAGAATTACCGTGCTTATCAAACGATTAAAGGTCAGTACGACTTCACCGATTTCGACTTGTTGATAGATAGCGTCCAAGCCGATCCATACGCTGGAGATTCTCGTTTTCGCGCGGTTCGCCCTTGGTCGTTGACTGGCCTTGCGTGGTTGCAAGAAAAAAGCGCTGCGTATCAAATAGCTGCTCGTGACTATCTCGCAAGACAATTTGCGCTTTTGGCCAAACAAGACAACCTGATATCGATCGCAACTACTGGACCTGTGGTGTTAGATAACAGCGCGGTATTGTTTACAGAGCAAGGTATTGAGCTGAGATTTAGAATAAAGCTGCCCGCCGACGGACGTCTGATACTGGGTAAGAAAGCCGCTAACCTTATCACTTTCCACTTACCTAAAATTATCCGTAAAGTGACTCTTGAAAGAGAGCTCGATATGGTTGAGTTTAAAAAGCACTGCCAAATCATTGATGAACAAGAATGGTTACGCGAACAGCTA
Organism: Vibrio ulleungensis; assembly: GCF_016900875.1. Taxonomy (GTDB): domain Bacteria; phylum Pseudomonadota; class Gammaproteobacteria; order Enterobacterales; family Vibrionaceae; genus Vibrio; species Vibrio ulleungensis. The sequence continues at coordinate 997,203 of NZ_JAFEUM010000001.1, read as the reverse complement.
GACTCAAAGGGCCTGGTGTCATTTGTTGCGAACGGCTCAACGTTACCGAGAGAATCTGGTGACAGCTATCTGCCAATGAAAAACGCGGTGACGTTTGTGTCTCCGGCAGAATTGGAACACACATTCGAGTTGCCAAGTGGTGAAATCCTTACCGGTATGGGCATACCAACAGGCGTGACGCTGATTGTCGGTGGGGGTTTCCACGGGAAATCCACGCTGTTGAATGCCGTAGAGCAATCGGTATATAACCATGTCCCTGGGGATGGTCGTGAGCGAATCGTCACGGTGGATTCAGCAACAAAAATTAAGGCCGAAGATGGTCGTTGTATTCACAGCTTAAATTTGTCCAATTTTATTAATCACTTACCTTTTAATCAGTCGACGCAAGATTTTTCGACCAAAGACGCATCAGGATCAACGTCGCAAGCGGCTTGGCTTCAAGAGTCTCTGGATGCAGGAAGTCGTGCATTGTTGATCGATGAAGATACCTCAGCGACAAACTTTATGATCCGCGACCAAAGAATGCAGGCGCTGGTCGATAAGTCAGCGGAGCCGATTACGCCTTTGGTTGATCGTGTGGTTGAACTATCCACGTCAGGAGTATCAACCATTATCGTGATGGGTGGTTCTGGCGATTATCTAGAGTGTGCGGATACCGTGATTCAGATGCATGACTACTCGCCAATGGATGTTACAGCGAAAGCGAAAGCGGTTGTTGAGACATTTCCTGGCGATAGGCAATCTGAAAACGAGCAGCCCTTTACTCTGTTTAAGCCTCGCGCGCTTAACACCCAATCACTAATGACGCAGCTGCAAAACGGCAAAATGCGAGTTGGCAGTAAAAAGGGCCAACAGCTTCGTTTTGGCGCTGATCATATTGATCTCTCGGCTCTAGAGCAATTGCAATCAAGCAGTGAGATTAATGCTATTGGCTGGGTAATGTTTAGTTTGGCGATGCGAATGGATTGGGTGAGCGCGAGTGGAGAAGAAATCGACGCCCTACTCGCCGGTGATTGGCGTGCGAATATCTTGCCTCACGGCGATATCGCTACCCCACGAACGGTTGACGTACTAAGTGCGCTAAACCGTTACCGTGAAGCCACATTCAAACCTGCTCGATAAATCTATGACTGGCGTGCTCTAACTCACTCATTAGTGACCGTGTCACGCCAGTCATTGAATCTGCTCTCCAATAGACACCTACAATGCCTGTTTTAGGGTGCGTTGGTACCACCGCACGCAAACCTCTTTGCTCTAGCCACTGTGCCATTTTATCTGTATAGGGCATGACCGCATCGCTATGCAAGACAATGTCTAAACTGGCGTAGAGTGAATCAATTTCATATTGGACTTGATGAGACAGAATTCTTTTTTGCTTTACCCCCCTCAACGAGTGCTTCGACATATAGGGCGTTACGGCTAACAGAGGAAAACTCGATACGGTTTGGTCATTGACTAAGGCATGCTCCTGATTGACATACAGCCATTCGCTATCTGTAAATAGCGGTGTAAATTTCACATCGTTAGAGAGATCATCGATGTCTATTTCATGACCAATAAACAGGTCGATTTCCCCTTCTAAAAGTAACTCAAACAGACGCTGGTTATTGCCAAATTGAAAATGAAACAGTGCATCGGGGTATTGCTCTCTAAAGCTGTAAATCGTCTGTTTCACAAAACACTCCCACCACGCTTCACCAACGCCCAATTTAATTTGACCTAATTCACGAAGTTGCAGTCTTTGGATATGGTTACGAAACAGCGCCGATTCAGCGTGTACAGTTGTAGCGTGCTCTACTAGCGCTTCGCCATACTCAGTTAGCTCTACGCCCTTAGAACGTCGATGAAATAGCTTAACCCCCATTTCTTTCTCTAAGTTACTAATACTTAATGATAAAGTGGGCTGTGAAATTCCCAATTGTGTGGCCGCTTGCTTTAATGAAAGATAGCGTGCAACGGCGAGAAAGTAGGTGTATTTTTTGAACATAGTAATATCACATTTGGTGGGATGCGTTCAGTATGCCATGAATTAGGAATTTCCTATATCACTATAGCGATTAGTGATCTTCTTTTTGTCAGAGATTTTGCTATTGTTTTAGTGTTCTCAATTAACTAAGGCGACAACTCAATGCAAAAGCAATGGTGGCACGACTCAGTGGTATATCAGATTTACCCTCGCAGCTTTTATGACTCAAACAGTGATGGTATTGGTGATTTAAAAGGGGTTATTTCTAAACTCGACTACCTAAAGTTACTCGGAATTGATGTTATTTGGTTGTCACCAGTGTATCAGTCCCCGATGGATGATAACGGCTATGATATCTCTGACTATTGCGCGATTGCACAAGAGTTTGGCACCATGGAGGATATGCAAGAATTGCTCGATCAAGCCAACGATCGAAACATTAAAGTCGTGATGGATTTAGTGGTTAATCACACCTCTGATGAACATCCATGGTTTTTAGAGGCTCAAAAATCCAAAGACAATCCATACAGAGATTACTATATCTGGAAAGATGAACCGCCGAAAAAGGGCGACATCAATTACTTTGAATCTGTGTTTGGCGGCCCTGCTTGGGAGTTTGATGCAAACACCGGCCAGTATTTCTTCCATCTATTTTCGAAAAGGCAACCTGATCTCAACTGGGAAAACCCAAAAGTGGCCGAAGAAGTTCATAAAATGATGAACTGGTGGATCGACAAAGGCATTGGCGGGTTTAGATTAGATGTAATCGACCTGATTGGTAAGCAAATTGATAAAGGTATTAGTGGTAACGGGCCACGATTACACCCTCTTTTACAACAGATGAACAAACAGACATTTGGTGATAAAGCGCTGCTGACTGTTGGTGAAACTTGGGATGCGACACCTGAAATAGCAAAATTGTACTCTGACCCCAAACGCGATGAGCTTTCTATGGTGTTCCAATTTGAGCACATCACCCTCACCTGGGAACATGGTGACAAGTGGAATCCAAAAGCCCTCGATCTGAGTGCCCTAAAACGAGTGTTAACTAAGTGGCAGGTCGAACTGGGTAATGAAGGCTGGAATTCGTTATTCTGGAACAACCATGATCTACCGCGTATTGTTTCTAAGTTTGGTGACGACAAAAACTATCGTGTTGAGTCGGCTAAGATGTTGGCGACCTCGCTGCATATGTTAAAAGGCACACCTTACATCTATCAAGGTGAGGAGATTGGTATGACCAACGTCGCTTTTGACACTCTAGATAAGTATCGCGATATAGAAACATTAAACTTCTATAAAGTGAAAACTGAGTCCGGTGTATCTCATGAACATATGTTAGCAGCAATCCACGAAAACAGTCGCGACAATGCGCGTACCCCTATGCAATGGACCTGTGAAGATAACGCAGGATTTACTCAGGGTACGCCATGGATCGATTTGAACCCAAACTATAATCAAATCAATGTTGCAGACGCACTTAATGACACCGACTCTGTGTTCTACCACTATCAAGCACTCATTAAGCTGCGTAAACAGTACCCAGTTATCGTTTATGGCGATTTTGTACCACTGTTTGAAGACCATCCAAGCTTGTTTGCCTATGTGCGTCAAGACAGTGATCATCAACTGCTGATCGTGAGCAATTTTGGCGGTGAGGAGTGTGTGGTGGAGTTGCCGAAGCAATATTGCGAAAAAGCAGTGACAACACTATTAAGTAACTATACGCCTAGGTCTACTATTGGTGGCTCGTTAATGTTACTCCCTTACGAATCCTTTGTCGTCGAACTTAGTTAATCGTAGAAAGAAGACAGGCACTCAAATGAGTGCCTGTTTTATTCTAGCTTTACTTTTTTGTTATCCATTACTTGCGAAATTTCATCAGTTTTTCCATCATTGTCGGGTGGTAATGCCATGTTTTGTTGTACATTCCCAACAGTTCTGGGTTACTGAATTTTGATAGCGTTAACGCGTGGAAACGGTTGTGATCACTGGAAAGGCTATTCATTTTTTGTACCAGTCCTTCAGATAGCTTTGGTGAGATGAAGTCGGAAATCACCAACATGTCGGCATTTCTAAACTGACTTTTCTCCATTTCATTCACCGCATCTTCCATAACCGGTTCAAACGCTGTACCACCATGAAATTTGTAGCTTAAAAAATTTGCCGCTTCTTTAAGGCCATCTGCTTCAGTCATCTGATAACTGATATGTTGGGTAGAAAACAGATAGACTAAACACTCGCGCTTGTCCGTTAATGCTATTTGCAATAATGCGTAAGCCATGGCCTTCGCACATCGCTCAGGAAACCCAGACATAGAGCCAGACGCATCAACACAAATGATGATTGGGCCCTTTTCTATTACGGCGTCTTTGTGCGCTGGCGTATGAGCCTCGAGCTTGCGTAGAGTGCGAGCTTTGCCTAGCGTCCGATACGTCATCAGCCTTTTGTCAGCCATGTGCTTGTAAAATATGGTTTCTAGCTCTGGATAGGCCAAAAACATGGTTTCGTTTGGCAACAGCTTGTTCAGATCATCGCTTTCATGAATACCGACGATGTCGTCCGTTGCTTCATCGGAGGTTTCTTCGACAAATACCAACTCTTCGGCAGGTGCAACGTTAAGGTCTGGATCATCTATCTCGCCTGCCATTCGGCCTAATTCTTGGGCGATTTGATGAAGCTGTGGGTGTTTACTTAAAAACGCGGCGGTTTCCTTAATAGCGCTAAAATCGCCACGACTTAATTTTGCTCCTGCCATATCCCAAAGTTGGCCCAATTGCCCTTCTTCACCGCTTTTGGTGACTTCATCCATTTGGCTTAACGTCTCAAGCTTTCGGTAAATGTCCGCGAGCAGTCGTTCTTTATCTAATTCTATTTGTTTCGATTGCGCGACTTTAATACTGTCTTCTATTGCGGCGTACCAGTGGCTGCAAAAATGGTGGGGAAACATTGGATTGTCATGGCGTTGAGTCCCCTGTTTAAACCGATTAGCTTGCTCGTAAAAAGCGGAGCTAGGTAAAATGGCGTCAACAATATCGTCAAATTGCAGCATAAACTGCTCTTCAGTCAACTGGATCACTGACTGGTAATGATGGATTTCATCAGCAAATTGTTCAGTCCCACAGACATGGCTAGCACGATTTTTAGTCTTTGCTTTCCATACTTTAATTTGAGATTTTACAGAGCGTCTAACGCCACGCTTTTGTGCGACAGGTATTAACGCTGTTTTTGTGACAAGATCGCTGACTGCAGCCTCCAGCATCCCAGATTCGACGGCGGACAGTGCTAAGTGGAGTGCATCAATACCGAGCATCGTTACTCCCCAAATATTTCTGGTAGGCTGCGGATCCTAAAGGCTTGTTTTTCCATTTTTTGTTCCGCGTTTTCTAACGCTTTCGTCAATGAAATTAGCCCACTTTCCATAGCAGCGGGTAATTCTGGCTCGATGAAGTTGTGTGGTAGCGCTGAATGAAAATTACTTTTTGCTTTCAACAATTGATGTTTGAGTGCTTCAAACTCAGCTAACGCTTTTTGCGATGATTCACTCCATGAGGCGAGTTGCTCTAAGTCAACTTCTCGAGCGACAGGAGCAACCAAAACCGCGCGATTAGCGATGTCTTTAATGACTAGCCTATCATCGGCATCAAGTGAGAAAGTAAGTTGGCACAGGTTCGGATTTTCATTTACGTAGCCATACACTTCTTTGCCACCTGCAGTGATCACTTCTTTCAGATCTTTCTCTGCCACATAGACCCAACGGCTGTCACCTTTGTCTTGCTCGTGCACCGAAAGATTAGGTTGTAGTATGGCTAATTTAACCAATCCATCGATACGCCCCACTTTAAATCGCTTAAGATCCGGTACGTCGCAATAAAAACTGTCTTTTGCTAAAAGGCCTGTGCCTGATTCGAATTTCAACTCAAGCGAAAATGCGGATTCAACGTCGATTTGAATATCGGAAACGGTCTGCTGAAGCTCCTCGAGTTTTTCACGGATAATTTGTTGTTCAAAGGCAACGTTAATGGCGAAATTTTCGATAACTTCGCGGACAATCTTGCGTGACTCTGGACTGTTCCATAAGCAGTCTTGGATAAGCACTAAATCTAACGGATTAATGGTTTTGCGGCCACAGAAGAAGGCGCTTGCTTTTAGCAAGCGTACCGATTTTTTCCATCGTCGGTCAGACACATAGAGATCTTGCGCTACGGTTTTATCCTGTACGCTGTCCATGCGAGCTTCTAACAACAATTTAAGCTGATACAATTTCTCAAAAATGGCTTCACTGAGTTCAATGGTGTCGAGCTCACTTTGCCATTGGTGATATTCTCTATTTGTGATCGCTAAACCCGCTGGCATGACCGCCTCTTGAGGTGTGCCGACGGTCAACATGGAACGAAAGTTTTGCTTATTCTGAATGCGATTTACAAAGACCCTAACCAGCATCCGGTCATAGAGCGCTTCTAATCCGCTATCTTGTTCTGGCAATTCGTTTGACGCTGAGATCAAAAGTCGCATGGGCACTTGTTCAATATCAGCGCCGTTCTTGAAGGTTTTTTCGTTTACTACCGTTAACAGAGTATTGAGTATTGCTGGGCCCGCTTTCCAGATCTCATCTAAAAACACCACCTTCGCTGTAGGAAGGTATCCTTCAGTTAATCGCACGTATCGGCCGTTATCTTTAAGCTCTTGGATACTCAGGGGACCAAAAACTTCTTCTGGCGTCGAAAAACGGGTCATTAGGTATTCAAAATAGCTGCTGTCTTCAAAGGCTTGGATAAGACGTTTTGCGATGAGACTTTTTGCGATTCCTGGAGGGCCGAGTAAGAATACACTTTCTCCACTTAGGGCTGCTAGTAAACACAACTTTATGGTGTGCTCTCGTTCGTACACACCTTCTGATAGAGCCGCGACTAATTGATTAATTCGCTCTGAGCGCAATGCGAGTTGTGCATGGGTCTGACGCTCAACGGGCATGGTTACAACTTGTTGCATTTTGTATTCTCCAGACATCCATTTTCTGCAACCTACATGGTAAGTTATACATTTGTTAACAGGGAGTTACAACCATTACTTTGGTCTAATCCATCCCGTTGTTGGTTAACTACTTTTTTATCTTATGCACGGTCATTAATAAGAGATTGCATGATTTAGGTCACACTAATGTGTTACCTCGATAGTAATTAACTAACAGAAACGGTTTATTGACCTAGATACAGTTATCGGTCAATGCTGAAATAATTTCTTACAAGTACGTGGTGATATGAGCATAACAAGGCATAGATGGAAAGGTATAGCGTTAGTTGAACAAACATTGACCTTGCCCAACCAAAAAGAGATTGTGCATACTTGCGTTCAACATCCTGGCGCTGCTGCTATTCTTCCTGTCACATCTACCGGTGAGATAGTTCTGGTAAAACAGTTTCGTCCAAGCATTCAATCTTGGATCTTAGAATTGCCTGCGGGAACGTTAGAGCTAAATGAACAGCCACTCGCGGCAGCTAAACGTGAGCTTCAAGAAGAAACTGGGTACACAGCAGCGGATTGGCAAGCGTTAGGGGTCATGCTACCTCTGGTAGGCTTTTGTGATGAGAAACAGCACCTGTTTGTTGCCAGTGATGCGTCGCTCTCCCACCCACTTAACCTAGACGACGATGAACTCATTGAAGTTGTGACTATGACTTTAGCCGATATTGAGCAGGCAATTGCAACAGGCGCGATAGTGGACTCAAAGACCATCGGACTCATCTACAAAGCCAAGTTAAACAGACTTATCAGTTAAATGGAGACAATATGGACTTTCGTTCAGACACAGTAACTCAGCCCAGTGAAGCAATGCGCCAATGTATGGCCCAAGCTAAAGTTGGTGACGACGTTTATGGTGACGATCCTACAGTGAATGATCTTGAACACTGGGCCGCCGCAAGGCATGTGTTTGAATCAGCGTTGTTTGTTACATCAGGAACGCAGGCCAACTTACTCGCACTTATGGCACATTGTGACAGAGGTGATGAATATTTGTGTGGACAGCAAGCTCATAACTATCGCTACGAGGCGGGCGGTGCTGCGGTATTGGGCTCGATTCAACCGCAGCCGATAGAAAACAATCCAGACGGGTCGTTAGACTTTGATAAGCTAGCAGCAGCCGTTAAACCCGCTGACTTTCATTTTGCTCGTACCCGTTTACTGAGTCTTGAAAACACCATCAATGGAAAAGTACTTTCGCTCGAGTATTTACAGCAAGCTCGTCAGTTTGCCGATCGTCATCAGTTAAGACTGCACTTAGATGGTGCTCGTATCTATAATGCAGCAACTGCTTTAGACATTGACATTGCCGAACTTGTCGCGCCTTTTGACTCCATTACCATCTGCTTGTCAAAAGGCTTAGGAGCGCCGGTTGGGTCACTGCTGCTTGGCGATCGCGAGTATATTGAAAAAGCACGCCGCATTCGAAAAATGCTGGGTGGTGGAATGCGTCAGGCCGGTATTCTTGCCGCTGCCGGAAAAATGGCGTTGCAGGATCCTATTCCTCAACTTCGAATCGACCACAAAAACGCGCAATATCTAGCGAGTGAGCTTAACCAGATACACGGTTGGTCGGTCAATACTCAATTTGTGCAAACCAACATTGTATTTGCTAAGTGTCCCGATGAATTAGATGGTGAAGCGTTGTGCGCGTATTTGATGGATAGGGGGATTTTGGTAACACCAGGTAACCCAATGAGGTTCGTCACTCATAATGGGATTACTGAGACCGCCATAGACCAGATGATTGCTGGAATAAAGCAGTACCAGGCAATGTAATTAAAGGGGGACGTATAATCCCCCGCAATCAGTCTAATAACCAAGTCTCTTTTTGAGTTTGGCTTTTTCTTTACTTTTGGAGCGCCTTCTAGGGCTACGCGCTTCGTCCGAAACCTCTGGTTGGTTAAAATTGGGCTCAAACCCTTCCAACCATTGCGTTGCCAATCGGCGATCGATGAGTTGTTCAATGCTTTCTAACATCGCTTCATCCCGACGAGTGACAAAACTAACGGCTAACCCTTCGCGACCTGCACGGCCTGTTCGCCCTACTCTGTGGACATAATCTTCGGCTTTAAATGGCATATCAAAATTGATCACTTGATCAAGCGCCTGAACATCGATACCTCTTGCCGCAACGTCGGTTGCAACTAAAGCTCTAATCTTTTGTTGTTTAAATTGTTCTAACGCTTTCGAACGCGCACCTTGGCTCTTATCGCCATGGAAACTCTCAGCTTGGATTCCGTCGAGCTTGAGTTGTTTGATCAACTGCTCAGCACCTTGTTTGGTTTTGACAAACACCAGCACTTGTTGCCAATTTTTAGACCCAATTAAATACGCCAACGCTGCAGGTTTTTTGTGCTTGTCGATTTGGTACACACGCTCTTCTAGAGTGACCGATACCGAGTTTTCTTGTGACGCTGTCACCTCAGTGGGTGTGTTCAGTAACCGATGCGCTAGATCTCTTACGTTCTTCTTGTAAGTAGCAGAAAAATATAGAGTTTGAATAGCATTAGGTAGCTTTTTTGTGATGCGCTGAATATCTGGTTTAAACCCAAGGTCGAGCATTCGATCTGCTTCATCCAGCACCCACAAGTTTAATTCACTCAAAGACACAGTGCGTTTAAATAAGTGATCAAGAAGCCGCCCTGGCGTTGCCACTAAGATGTCGCAACCCGCTTTTAGATGATTCACTTGAACACCAAAACTGACGCCGCCGTAAACGACAACACATTTAATCCCCGTATCTAGAGTAATGCTCTGTAGATTCTCAAATACCTGCGCCGCAAGCTCACGTGTTGGTGTGAGAACCAACATTTTTGGGTGAGTGCCAAGTGTTAACTCAGAATTAATTAACATATCGGCCATTGGTATGCCGAATGCGGCGGTTTTTCCTGTACCCGTTTGAGCGGTGGCTAGGATATCGTCCCCGTTCAAAATGGGTTCAATCGCCTGTTGCTGTATTGGGGTAAGATCTGTATAGCCCAATTGTTGGAGGTTACGAATGATTTGAGCGTTTACCGGCAGCTCTGCGATAGTGGTTATGGTCACTGAATAATCTCTTTGGCGATAGTGTTTGCGTGCAATTTGGTGGCGTCGAGCACTTGTGGATAGAGCTCGAAAAAAGCATCTTCGAATGTTTCATAATGTTCGTTTAGATCGGTGAAACAATCGGCAAGTGGTCCCATTCGTGGTGAACGTAGGGACATTCGATGTAAAGCGTGGCCTATGTTATCAAACTTTCTGTAGGAAAGAAGCCAATTCCCTGCCCACATGGCCGAGATTACGTTTTGATATCGCTCTGGTGTAGTTAGATTGCGCATTTTTTCCTGGGTTTCTCGCGCGCAATTTTCACAAAACACGTCAATATCAAGATTATGAAATTGCGACCAATGCTTGCTTAGGCAATGGTCCCAAAAAATATCGAGCGCAATAGGGGCAAAGCGTTGACGCTGTTTAACAAAAAGGCGCTTTTGGGTTAGTGCAACTTGGTGTGTGTCGGTGTATTTGTCGACAAAGCGATGCATCTTAATTCCCTGCACGACGTCCAATGGAAATTTTCCGTTTGGATTTCCTTTTACAAAGTCACCCAGTAAATTGCCGCTAAGATCGCTGTCGCAATGATCGGCTATGTGCAAGTGGGCCAAGAAATTCATTGGTTACTCCTCGCTGTATCGTTCGGAACTGCCTTGGCTCTGAAGATAATGCTGCCTAAATTGTCGAGGCGATACACCATGATGTTTTTTAAACCTGTGGGTGAAGTTATAGGGATCTTTATAACCTACTTGTGGGGCAATCATTGCGATGCTCCACGCTTCATGCGTTAGCATTTTCACCGCTTTATCCATTCGCAGTTCGATCAATCTTTTTTGCGGTGATTTTCCATAAAGGCTTTTACAGATTCGATTGAGTTGTTCTTCGCTGATAAAACAGCGCTCAGCGATATAGGCAATGGTCCACGGCAAATGGAGTTGAGATTCGATTTCATTAAACAGTGTTTGTACACGAATGACGGAATTGAGCGGTTGTGTCTCCATGCCGGTTAGCAACTTTTTGGCCTCGCTAACCAGCAAACGTCGATAGCCTGGACGCCCGTCTATTTCTAGATGAAGTAGGTTTAACAAAGACCACATTTGTTCGCAGGCATAATACGGCACCACACACTGCCCTTTGTCTGCAAACCCTTGCCATATTTTATTGGGCTCAAGCAGCATCCAGATCATCTTCCAGTGTTTAATTTGTGGGTCGATTTCAAACCGAAATGGTTGGTGCGCAGGCAATATGGTTAGGGTGTTTGGCGGTATATCAAACACTTGATCTTTTGTGATTAAGACCCCTGCACCTTCTAAAGTAAAAAGCAGTGTATGCGCAGAAACATTCTCACGTTCAACTTGATAGCCTTGGGACAGTTCGGCAAGCCCAGCCATGTGGAAATGCGCCTTCTGCATTTCCGGTAAATCGGAGTTAGAAAGAAAGCGTTCTTTACACTCTTCTGCTAGGTAGACAAAGTCTTGCCATTCATTTTTTGGTCGAAATTGAATCATGACGGATTTGAACAGGTTTTCCCTTTTTTTTAACATGGTTACATAGATCACGTTTTCTTACACTACACGCTAATAATAAGGAGGTGTTTATGAACTATGACAATCGTATAACAACATTTAAAAATACGCTTCCACCTAAGATGTTTTCTCAGGTCATGAAGCTCGCCCTACCCGTTGCCGTACAAAGTGCGCTGGTTGCTATTTTGCAATTAGCGGATGTATTGATGGTAAGCGATTTTGGCCAAGAAGCAACGGCTTCTGTGGGAATTGCCACAAAATGGCACTTCGTGATCATTATGATTTCAGCGGGTATTGCGTCCGCTAACGGTATCCTAGTCTCTCAGTATTGGGGTAAAGGTGACAAAAATTCTGCCAGAAGTGTGCATCAGCTCGGCCTAAAATATGGCACGCTGTTTATGTTGCCTCTGACGCTACTGGTCACCGGGCTATCAAGTTACATCATGATGCTTCAAACGTCTGATGCGTCGGTAATCGAATTGGGCTCTACCTATCTTTGGTACAGCTTGCCAGTTTTGGTCGTGACACACTGGATTATCATTGGTGAGTCTAGCTTGCGTTCGAGCGGAAACGCGATGTTGCCACTCATTTTGGGCGCATTTACCGTATTTCTAAACATAGGTTTAAACTTCTGGCTAATTAAAGGCGGAATGGGTGTAGAACCCATGGGCGTTGCAGGTGCAGCATTGGCGACTACGATCGCGCGCAGTATTCAAGCGATATTGCTCTATACAGTGCTTTATAAAACGCGCAGCTGGATTGTCACCGCAAAGCTGATTGAAGATACTCGCCGCTTGGCGCAGTCATTTCAAAAAATTGCACTGCCTACTGTCTCTAGCTCTCTCGTGTGGGCATTTGGAACGTTAACCTATCAAATCATCTACGGGCATATGGGGACAACAGAACTTGCTGTGTTTAGTATGATAGGTCCGTTTGAAGGCCTGTGTTACTCAGCGTTTTTTGGTATCGCGGTCGCATGTTCGGTACTTATTGGCCAATCGTTGGGTCGTGATGAGTTCGATACAGCGCGCAACATGACCAAGCTGTTTATCGGCAGTGTCATTGCAATCGCCTCAATGATGGGTGTGGGCATCTTCTTTGGTGTCGACGCGATTGTAAGTTGGCTTAGTCTTGATGAGCCGCACCTTTACGCAATGGCTGCTCCTGCGATGACGGTATTGAGTGTATTGTTAGGCATTCGTATGGTGAACATGATCATCATCCTTGGCGCATTACGTGCCGGAGGCGAGAACAGTTTTGTGTTACGAATGGACTTCATCTCTATGTGGATGGTTGGTATTCCATTAACCGCTTATGGCGCGTTTATTGGGAACTGGGAGTTCCAGTACGTATACGCATTAATGCTGTGCGAAGAGATAGTGAAGTTTATTTTGTGCTCGCGACGCTACTTAAAAGGTACTTGGTTAAACAACTTAACCTTGTCCCCTGCTTAACAGCCTAGATAGATCCTGCGTTGATGAAAGCCCAATCAGTAATGATTGGGCTTTTTTACATTTTGCGCTTTTTTCGATTCGGTATCATCTGCTTGTTAAGCTCCGGCACTGCTTGTTTTTCTAACCATAAATGGCGAAAAGCCAGTAACGGGTGTTGCAGCAGCATGCGAGGGCCTGAGTACCGCATTACTTGCCTCATTTGATCTTTGGGCTCTGGTTTATAGCAATGTATTGGACAAGTGTTGCAGGCTGGTTTTTGCTCTCCATAGGGACAGCGGTCTAGTCGGGTTTCTGCATAAGCGAGTAGCTCAGAACACTCAGCACACAAATTCAACGCACTTTGCCACTGGGGCTCAGCCTGTGTGTTTTTATCGGCGCCTTTGGCCAGATGGTGATCCTTACAATAGCGTTCTACCATATAAGCTACTGTAACAAATTCTGTATTTAGGCTTCCAAGTAGGACTGTACTGTTCGGTTTCATGGGCTTGAGTGCGATTATATAGTAACGAGATCAGTGTACACAAATAGAGCCTTTGAGCGCTATCTATCTTAACTATTTTCGTAAGCCGTGTTACAACATCTATCTGTTATCTATAATAAATATTAAAAGCGTACAAAAACCAATCACACAACATTCAATGCTTTAGGGATCAGGAGAACCAAATGGAAATGAAACGGCTCACTAAAAGCACGCTTGCTGCAACCATTACCCTCGTGCTTTCCTCAATGGCCAACGCAGCTGTTGTCGAAACGACTCGCCTTTACACGTTTGGCGAGCCTAAGTATGCCGAAGGGTTCAAACATTTCGACTATGTAAACCCTAATGCCCCAAAAGGCGGCAATGTCATTTATGGAGCTACCGGTACGTACGATAACTTCAATCGTTACTCGCAAAGAGGCAATTTCGGTGCTGGCATTATCGAGTTGTACGATGGGCTGATGTACTCACCTTCTGATGAAATAGACGTTACCTACGGATTGATCGCACAAAAAATACGTTACTCCGACGATTTTATGTGGATGGAAGTCGATGTTCACCCGGATGCAAAGTTTCACGATGGGGTTAAGATCACCGCCAACGATATAGCCTTTACTTATCAAAAATTTTGGGACCAAGGTGTACCGTTTTATAAAGAGCTCTACAAAAAAGTAAAATCGGTTGTTGCGCTTGATGACAAAACGGCGCGTATTGAGATGAATGAAGCTGATAAAGAGGTGTTGTTTAGCCTAGTGCAAGGTATGCAGGTTTTACCTGAGCATTATTGGAAGGACAAAAATTTATCTGAGCCGTTGAGTGAGCCACCTCTAGGCAGCGGTGCCTACAAAATTGGCAGTTATAAATCTGGGCAAAGTATCACGTACACATTAGTTGATGACTATTGGGCAACTGATCACCCTGTGAATATTGGTCGAAATAACTTTGGCTCGTATACCTATGATTACTACCGAGACGCTACCGTTCAGCTAGAAGCGTTTAAAGCTGGCGAAATTGATCTTCGGTCAGAAAATATTTCAAAAAACTGGGCAACGGCTTATACCGGAAGTAACTTTGATAAAGGCTACATCATCAAAGAAGAGCTGGTCGATGATACTCCACAACGCATGCAAGGTTACGTGTTTAACACAGAAAAACCTTACCTTAGCGACATACGCGTTAGGGAGGCGATCACCTTGCTGCTTGATTTTGAGTGGATGAATAAGAATCTATTCTACGATCAGTACAAACGTACACGCAGTTATTTCCAAAATACCGAGTACGAAGCTAAAGGATTGCCGTCAGAAGAAGAAATCGCGGTACTCACGCCCATTAAAGACAAGATCCCTGAACGAGTCTTTACCGATGAATATGTTATGCCCGTTACTGACGGGAGTGGACGCATACGAACTCAGTTACGCGAGGCGCTACAACTGTTTAAGGCGGCAGGCTTTGAAGTGAAAGATGGTGTCATGGTGAATGTGGCAACGAATGAACCACTCAAGTTAGAATTGATAGCTTACAGCCCCTCCACTGAACGTATTTCAGGATCATTTCAGAAGAACCTTAAGGCTGCTGGCATCGATTTATCAATTCGTATGATTGATACCACTCAATACTTAAAACGTTGGCATGAGCGTGATTACGACCTCGTATTCAGCTCTTATTCAGCCAACCCTTACCCAAGCTCTGGTCTGCTGCAGCGCTGGCACAGTGATTATCTAGACAGTACTTATAATCAAGCCGGTGTGACCGACGAAGCTATTGATTACCTAGTTGACCAGATCGTTGATGCACAGGAAGAGCCAGAGAAACTTAAGGTGCTTGGCCCAGCGCTAGACCGCGTTCTGCAGTGGAACTACTTTGCTATTCCTACCTGGTATTCTGGTATTTACCGAATTGCCACGTGGGATAAGTTCTCGAGACCAGAAGTGATGCCTAAGTATGATGTAGGTATTGATACTTGGTGGATTGATGCTGAGAAAGCCAGCAAGCTACCTGAAAAGCGCCGCTAGCATCCACACTTATTGCTGCTCCAACCCGGAGCAGCTTGACTTGATGGCATGAGTATTGAGTTGTATTGGTTTTTATTAGGGATCTCTATTTAGGTTATGTCTTCTTACATCATTCGTCGCTTGTTGCTGGTCATACCCACTTTGTGGGCCATAATAACCATCAATTTCTTTGTTATTCAGATAGCTCCAGGTGGCCCAGTAGAACAAGCGCTTGCGCAGATGCAAGGGCTTGAGTCTGGGATTATGGAACGTTTTTCTGGTGGTGGCTCTGAGCTTGGCTCAGATATCAGTACCGATGCCAGTGCAGCTGAAAACAGCAGTACCTACCGTGGTTCGCGAGGAATGGACCCAGAAGTTGTTGAAGCCATAAAAGTTCAATTTGGCTTCGATAAACCCATTCATGAGCGCTATTTTGACATGCTTAAGCGGTACATCGTTTTCGACTTTGGCGAAAGCTTGTTTCGTGATGGTACGGTTATAGATCTCATTGTCGATCGACTCCCTGTTTCGATATCTCTAGGGTTATGGAGTACGCTGATCATCTACCTTATATCGATTCCGCTTGGGATAATGAAGGCCATTCATCATGGCTCAAGGTTCGATATTTGGACCAGTGCGATGGTCATCGTTGGTTACGCCATACCAGGCTTTCTATTTGCGATTATGTTGATAATTGTCTTTGCCAGTGGCAACTATTTTGATTGGTTCCCTTTACGAGGTTTAGTGTCGAGTAACTGGGATGAGTTAAATGCCTTTCAAAAAGTCGTCGATTACTTTTGGCATCTTGCTCTACCTACGCTTGCAATGGTGATCGGCGGCTTTGCAACCTTAACAATGTTGACGAAAAATTCGTTCTTAGACGAGATTAACAAGCAATATGTGGTTACAGCTCGTGCGAAAGGACTTGATGATAAAACCATTTTGTACAAACACGTATTTCGTAACGCAATGCTGATCATTATTGCGGGCTTCCCAAGTGCATTTATCAGCATATTTTTTACAGGCTCGATGCTTATAGAAGTGATGTTCTCATTAGAGGGCATTGGGTTGTTAGGCTTTGAGTCGACGATCCAGCGCGACTACCCCGTCGTGTTTAGCTCACTCTATATCATGACCCTATTAGGACTTATTTTGAGTATTATCTCTGATCTTACCTACTCATGGGTGGATCCTCGTATAGATTTTGAGGCGCGTTAGATGAAGAAAATATTATCTAACCCGTTAATGAAAGTACGTATTCAGCGATTCAAAGCCAATCGCCGCGGTTATTGGTCAACCTGGCTGTTTTGCCTCTTATTTGGATTAAGCTTGTTTGCTGAGATCA
This sequence comes from Vibrio ulleungensis, assembly GCF_016900875.1. Taxonomy (GTDB): domain Bacteria; phylum Pseudomonadota; class Gammaproteobacteria; order Enterobacterales; family Vibrionaceae; genus Vibrio; species Vibrio ulleungensis. The sequence continues at coordinate 980,388 of NZ_JAFEUM010000001.1, read as the reverse complement.
TTGCAAACGATAAGCCGCTGCTGGTGAGTTACGACAATCAATGGTATTTCCCGGTTGTTACCGCTTACCCAGAAACAGCGTTTGGCGGAGAGTTTGACGCTGAAGCAGACTACACCGACCCTTATGTAACCGAACTTATCGAAGAAAAGGGCTACTTAATTTGGCCATTGATCCCGTTTAGTTACGACACCATTAATTATGATTTGCCCTCGCCTGCGCCCTCTCCACCGGACAATGTAAACTGGTTAGGCACTGATGACCGTGGCCGTGACGTACTTGCGCGGGTGATTTATGGTTTCCGAATCTCGGTGTTGTTTGGATTAGTCTTAACATTTATCTCGAGCATCATTGGTGTCATTGTTGGTGCTACTCAGGGCTATTACGGCGGTAAAATAGATTTACTCGGACAGCGGTTTATCGAGGTATGGTCGGGAATGCCTACCCTGTTTTTATTGATCATATTATCCAGCTTTGTTGAGCCGAACTTTTGGTGGCTGTTAGGAATCATGGTGCTGTTTAGCTGGATGGGACTTGTCGGTGTGGTGCGGGCTGAGTTTTTACGCTGCAGAAACTTCGATTACGTTAAAGCTGCCCACGCACTGGGCGTGAATGATTCACGCATAATGTTAAGACACATGTTGCCTAATGCCATGGTCGCATCGCTAACCATGATGCCTTTTATTCTTTCTGGTTCGGTGACGACGTTGACCTCATTAGATTTTCTTGGGTTTGGCTTGCCATCAGGCTCACCCTCCTTAGGTGAGTTATTGGCGCAAGGTAAAGCGAACCTACAAGCACCTTGGCTTGGTTTTTCCGCTTTTGCCATATTATCCATAATGCTCAGCTTACTGGTCTTCATTGGTGAAGCCGTTCGCGATGCATTCGATCCCCACCAGCAGATGTAAGGCAGCCATATGACAAATTCAACGTTGCCTAACGCAACCTCTACGCACCCAGTACTTAAGGTCGACTCATTGGCCGCAGACGTAATGAATGGTGACGGCTATTCCTCGATTATTCGCGACATTCAATTTGAGATCGCCGGCGGTGAAACGCTCGCGTTGGTGGGTGAAAGCGGCTCTGGAAAGTCGGTTACCGCTAACGCAATCATGCGTCTATTTGGCCGCGGTGCAAACTGGAATACCAAAGGCAGTATCGAGTTTGACGGCGAAGATTTGCTGCAGTTAAGCGAGCGTCGAATGCGAGGTATTCGAGGTGGCCGTATCGGTATGATTTTCCAAGAACCGATGGTGTCTCTCAATCCTCTGCATAAAATTGGTAAGCAGCTCGTCGAAGTGGTTGAGATTCACCGTGGTTTACGTGCCAGTCAGGCTAAACCGTTGGCGATCGAGTGGTTAAAAAAGGTCGGTATTCGTCATCCAGAGCAAAAGATTAACGCGTACCCACATGAACTCTCAGGCGGCGAGCGCCAACGAGTAATGATAGCGATCGCGTTAATTAATGAGCCTGAGTTGCTAATTGCCGACGAACCCACCACAGCGTTAGATGTGTCTGTTCAGGCGCAAATCTTAGATCTCATCAAAGAGCTACAGCAAGAGCTGGGGATGGCGATCTTATTTATTACTCATGATCTTAGTATTGTAAAACGTATCGCCGATAACGTTGCGGTCATGAAGTCAGGTGAGATTGTTGAATACGCAAATTGTCAGCAGCTTATGTCCAACCCGCAACACCCTTACAGTAAATTGTTAATCGACGCTGATCCTTCAGGTTTGCCTATCGCAACAGATCCCTCGTCGCCTGAGCTGTTGTCAGCCGAAGAGCTAAAAGTGTGGTTCCCTATTACTGGCGGCATTTTTAAGCGTGTGGTCGACCATGTTAAAGCCGTTACCGATATTAACCTGCACATCATTAAGGGCCAAACAGTTGGTTTAGTTGGAGAAAGTGGTTCAGGTAAATCAACGACCGGCATGGCGCTGCTGCGTTTAGTAGACAGTGAAGGGACAATCGTATTTGACGGCAACAATGTGGATGTATTGGATCGTAAAGGCATGCTGCCTTTACGAAAGCGCATGCAGGTTGTGTTTCAAGACCCATTCTCGGCACTGAATCCTCGAATGTCGGTAGCGCAAATTATTGGAGAAGGCTTGTTTGTTCACGAAGCGTTTACAGCCGAACAGATCGATGAGCAAATTCAAGAAGTGATGCTGGAAGTTGGCTTAGACCCCACTACCCGTTTCCGTTATCCAAACGAGTTTTCCGGTGGTCAACGCCAGCGTATTGCCATTGCCAGAGCGCTTATCTTAAAACCAGAGTTTATCTTACTCGACGAACCCACCTCGTCATTAGACAGAACAGTTCAAAAACAAGTGTTGGATCTACTTAAATCGTTGCAACAAAAATACGGACTCACTTACTTGTTTATCAGCCATGATTTAAGTGTCGTTCGTTCGCTATGTCACCACACTATTGTAATGCAGGCCGGTGAAGTAGTAGAAGAAGGCCCGACAGAGCAACTTTTTACTACTCCAAAGCATCCTTACACGCAACAATTGGTGACGTTGTCACATTAGTTACTTAACGTATTGTTTTTAAATTACAAAAGCGGCCACATCTTGTGGCCGCTTTATATTTATTCGCTACTTAGTTACAGTTCAACCAACAATTTACCTTTGTTTTCGCCGGTAAAGAATAGGTTAAGACCTGTCATTGCGCTTTCAATACCATGCAGGCTGTGGGCGCGATATTTCACTTGCCCTTTCATGACATACGGCGTTAGTTTTTCAAGTAACGCTGGTGCGTTGTGAAGGTGATCAGGCATGGTAAACCCTTGAACTTTAATGCGCTTAGTGATCAATCGCATCCAGTTTGGTCCAGCACTTGGAACCGCGGCAGTGTAATCGGCAATCATGCCACATACTGCGATACGTCCATGAGCGTTCATGCGCTCAAAAATCGCATGTTGTATAGGACCACCTGTGTTTTCAAAAAATACATCGACGCCATTAGGAGCCAATGCATCTAGTTGTCCAGCCAAATCATCGCTTTTGTAGTTAATTGCACCATCAAAACCTAGCTCATTAACTATCCAATCCGCTTTTTCGTCGCTGCCTACGACACCAATAACGTTCAGGCCATCGGCTTTTGCAAGTTGTCCAACAATAGAGCCTACAGAGCCCGCAGCACCGGTAACGACAATGGTTTCGCCAGACTTAGGCTCGCCAATTGAATACAAGCCTTGCACGGCTGTTAGCCCTGGAAGGCCAAACACACATAACGCCATTTCTGGCGTGATTTGAGCATCAATTTTGTTCACGTCGGTGCCGTTACTCACATGGTATTCAGTCCAACCCATCATACCCATGACCTGGTCACCTTTGACAAAGTTTGGATTGTTAGATTCAACGACGACGCCAACACCACTAGAGCGCATGCGGCTATTTAGTGCGACAGGTGGAATGTAGCTATCTTCACTTGGCATCATCCAACCCAGCATCGCAGGATCCAATGACATATGTGATTGCTTTATCAATAATTCACCGTCAGCAAGTGTTGGAATGCTTTGTTCAACAACATCGAACATATGAGGGCCAATTGGGCCACCATCAGGGCGTTGTACTAGGTTAATTTGCTTAAATTGTTCAGTCATTGTGAGTTCCTATGTGTTTGTTGCTCTAGCCGCGCTAGTTTCCTTAGATGAAGCTAGTATTACTTATTAAGTTGGTGAGATATAGGGCGTAAAATGCTATTCTGTGTTGTCTTTAAAGCAACAATTGACGGTTATGGATCAGTTACGAGCACTACGCTACTTTGTTGAGGTTGCCGAGCAGAAAAGTTTTGCTAAAGCCGCGAAACGTTTTGATGTCCCAGCGTCCTCTATTAGTCGTCGAATCAGCGATCTCGAATCACATTTAAGCACCCAACTTCTGATTAGAAATACCCGCAGCGTAAAACTGACAGAGCTTGGTCAACATTACTACCAACAGACGAGTCGCTTGATACTTGATTTAGACAAACAAGATCGTCTATTAAAAGAAACACAAACCAACCCTTCGGGTCGCCTGACTATTAGCAGTATGGTTGGTTTTGGTGAGCGATACCTTATTCCGATGCTTGAGACCTTTCAACAGCGGTATCCAGACATAGAACTTAATGTTCATCTCAGCGACACATTGACTAAATTTGGCAAGGACGAAGTTGATATAGCCATTCGTGGTGGATACGCGCCAGACGAGCGTGTTGTTGCGATCCCATTAATGAGTAACCACTTTGTCGCCGCCGCGTCTAAAGAGTACTTAGATAAGTATGGGCCACCGAGTACCACGCTAGACTTAGTCAAACATAAAGGATTGTTCTATACCACTCCGCAAGGCAATACGCCTTGGCTTACTCAGGTTGCAGGGGAATGGCATAACGTCAGTGGCAAAACCATCACTAGTAGCAACCACGGTAAATGGTTAATTAACCAAGCAATCGCTGGAAAAGGCATATTGATGCTACCCAAGTGGGTATTGCAAGAGCACTTTGACCGCAATGAATTAGTGGAGCTTCACTTTGACCACCCAGTGGATGTCACGCAAAATTCTAACTTTGCAGTCTATATGATCTATCAAAAGTTGGATTATGCGATCCCCAAAATAAAAGTGGCTGTTGATTTTGTCCGCGAACAGATGCGTGACAAGGCATCACAGGTGTAAATAAGTTGACCAAACAGTGGCTTAGTCCTAGTCTATCGACCAATACGTTATTTATTTTGGATATTGTTATGAGTACCATGAACCCATTTGATGAAGCAAAGTGGACACCTGTAGAAGGTTTCGAGTTTGAAGACATTACTTATCACCGTAGTGTCGATCAAGGTACGGTTAGAGTGGCGTTTAATCGACCTGATTGTCTTAACGCGTTCCGTCCAAAAACGGTCGATGAACTCTACACTGCGCTTGACCATGCACGTCAATGGTCAGACGTTGGTTGTGTGCTTATAACAGGTAACGGTCCGTCTAAAAAAGGCCAGTGGTCGTTCTCTTCAGGTGGTGATCAGCGCATTCGTGGTAAAGATGGTTATAAATACGAAGGTGAGGAAGCCAATCAAGCAGACGTTGCTAAAATGGGGCGTTTGCATATTTTGGAAGTTCAAAGACTGATCCGCTTTATGCCAAAAGTAGTGATTGCCGTAGTACCTGGTTGGGCTGCAGGTGGTGGACATAGCTTGCACGTTGTGTGTGACCTTACGTTAGCGTCAAAAGAACATGCAGTGTTTAAACAAACAGATCCCGATGTCGCGTCGTTTGACTCAGGCTATGGCTCGGCTTACTTAGCGAAAATGATTGGCCAGAAACGAGCCCGTGAGATTTTCTTTTGTGGCTTTGACTATTCTGCTCAGGACGCGTTTGAAATGGGAATGGTCAACAAGGTGGTTGAGCACGCCGATCTGGAAAACGAAGCGTTGCGCTGGGCAAAACAGATCAACAGCAAGTCCCCAACCGCAATGCGCATGTTGAAATACGGCTTCAATCTTCCAGACGATGGCCTGGTTGGGCAGCAGTTATTTGCCGGTGAGGCGACTCGATTAGCCTATGGCACCGACGAAGCGCAAGAAGGCCGCGACGCGTTTTTAGAAAAGCGCGATAAAGACTTTGGTCAATTTCCTTGGCATTACTAAGCACCGTTTAGACGCTTATGTAGAGCGGCCATCACAAAAGTGGTGGCCGTTTTTTATTTTTTGAGGGGCTCATGAGTTTCATACAATAGTCATCAACTAGGCGTAATGTATGAGTGAGCATTTTCTACTTCAATATGACGTGAAACCACTTAAACGCTATCAGTACGAACGCTATGCCGTCTTATGCAATTTGGCCTACCCTCGAGTCTTTAAACAGACTAAATATGGGTTTGATCCCAACGGCCAAAGAATAATAAAAAACCAGTTTGGAAAAACAATGATCAGAGTGCTTTGGAGCAAAGAGAGCTCTGAGGTTGTTGTGGTGATCAAGGGTTCGCACAGCATTAGCGACTGGCTCCTTAACTTTGCAATGTGGACCAGAAGCTGCAAACATCTTGGGCTCAATTACCGAATTCATGCCGGATTTTTTCATTTGCTCCATCAAGAAAGTGTCCCATCAAGAAATGAGCACCAATTAGGACAAAGCGTGTTGCAAGTTCTAGAGCAGACACTTGTTCCTCTTGTTGCTCAAGGTAAGAGAGTTTCCATTACTGGTCACTCATCGGGGGGGGCTATAGGGTGTGTGTTTGCTGACTATTTTGAGAAAAAGTACCCCAAATCCATAAAACGGATTGTCACATTTGGCCAACCAGCCATAGGCACCTTAGGGTTTAAACATCGATACACACTCGGTCACAAGACCTATCGCATCTGCTGTGACCTTGATGTGGTTACTTATATGCCACCAGTACCGCTGCTGTATTGGCATGTGGGGAAACTGCTGTGGCTATACAATGGCCGGATCTACGAAAACACACCGAGTATTGTTCGATTTAGTCGTTCATTCATTAGTTGGATTATCCGGCCTTTTTCTTATCACTTAATGAGCAAATATATTAGAAACAAAGACTTCTTTGACGATCGCTGAGGAGTAACGCGTCGCACCAAGGTACGCCCGCGGTTCACTCTATGAGTTTGTAAACAAAGACACGAGTTAGAGCAACTCTGCGCGGCTATAGAACCATTTCTATCGCACTGACATAGCAACTGGGTTTGCACTGCCCACATCCATTGCACAGCGAATGATTTAGTGTAGGTTTTTGATAGTCGGTGATAGATATTGCATCCGTTGGGCAGTGTTGAGCGCAATCGGCGCAATGCAAGCCAACATAATTATTGCAACTATCACCAAAAATTGGCCGTACATCCAAAACAGACCGTTGAGAAACATGCAATGCCCCCGAATGACATGACTTCCAACACTCACCACACAGTGTACAGTGCTCAAAATCGACATTGACCACCGCAAGCTCATTTTCTAGCGCGATGATCTGCTGCGGACACTTTTCCACACAGACATTGCACCCGTCACAAAGCCGCGTAAATAACGCTTCATCTACGGCCTTTGGAGGTCGTGGTGCTTGTCGTGGCGTTTTTGGCTCAGATGTGTCGGCGTTAATTACGGGATCGGCCATTTTTCTGAACAAACTACGACGGCTATGGTTGACGGAGTTAGGCATGGTGGCGATAGATCGTTTTAGCTGAGACCGTTAAAGACAACTCTTGTCGAATGGTGTCGATCCAAGTCACCAGGTCTTTTGCAAGGCTTGCGTAAAATGGGCTAGAGGTATTAGCCGATAAACGCTCTAAGTAGGTTGGAGCCCACGTAAATAAGTGTTCGGACAACAACTCTTTGGCTTCAGCTTGCTGCCCCTGTTCGGCTAGATAGGCGGTTGCCAGTAACATTAAGCCAAATTGGTCTTCTGGCTCGCGAGTGTCAGTATCATGCTCTATGTGGTTGTTTTTGAGAAATTGACGGTATTCTAATGTTGATTCGCCAAAAAGAACCTGTTCACGGTCGAGATAGACAGAGCCCCAAGGCGGCGCTTGCATGTCACCGCAACCTTCAAACAGGGTTAAGAACTGGGCATGATAATCATCCACGTTTAATTGGTTTGAAAGTGTTACGGTCTGTGTTGACACAGCCTGTTCATGGTACAGCGCGGTAACTTGTTGTTGAAAGGTTGTCTCGTCTTGGCGGTAGTAGCACAGTGCGCCGAAAAGCTTAAACTGCTCTATCGAAGTAAGAATCATTATCTTTTACATAAAATATTGTATATTTGAATTATAGCAGTTGATAAATCTATTGCTAACCCACAATGTGCGGAAACCACCAGAATAATTTATTTATACACTGTGATTGACTAGCATCAAATGTTGTTCAGTTAGACAGTGAATTGTTGTTGAAAGTCATTAAAGTACGCTCTACCCCTAAAGTGGAAGGTCGACAATAATGACAAAACAAAATAAAACACCGGAGCAGTTAAATCTGACTCGCCGGGGATTCATAAAAGCATCAACAGCAGTAGGCGGAACCGCCGCAGTCGCAAGTAGCATATCACTCCCCTTTGCCTCTACCTCAGCTCAGGCTGCTACGCCAAGTGACGACAAGGTCGTTTGGAGCGCCTGCACCGTGAACTGCGGGTCACGTTGCCCATTGCGCATGCACGTACAAGACGGTGAAATTAAATATGTCGAAACCGACAATACTGGCGGAGACGAATACGGGTCTCATCAGGTTCGCGCCTGTTTGCGTGGCCGTTCGATGCGCCGCCGCGTGTATAACCCAGATCGCCTAAAGTACCCAATGAAGCGCGTTGGTAAACGTGGCGAAGGAAAATTTAAACGCATTAGCTGGGAAGAAGCTTACGACGAAGTAGCCAATAACCTTAAACGTATTATTAAAGACTATGGCAACGATGCCATTTATCTAAACTATGGCACTGGCACCTTAGGCGGCACTGTGACCAAGTCGTGGCCACCGGCAGCCACTTTGATTGCTCGCCTAATGAACCTATCTGGCGGGTACCTCAACCATTATGGCGACTACTCCACTGCGCAAATTGCAAAAGGTCTAAGTTACACCTACGGCGGTTGGGCAAATAACAATTCATTCTCGGACCTAGAAAATGCCAAGCTGAATGTACAGTTTGGTAATAACCCAGCGGAAACAAGAATGTCTGGTGGTGGTCTTATTCACTCCTACGTTGAGAGTAAAAATATCTCGAACGTAGAGACAATTGTCATTGACCCACGTTACACCGATACCGCTGGCGGTCGCGAAGATCAATGGATCCCTATCCGACCGTCTACAGACGCGGCTCTGGTTGCCGGCCTCGCCCATGTAATGATCACTGAAGATTTGGTTGATCAACCATTCTTGGATAAATATTGCGTAGGTTACGACGAGACAACGCTTCCGGCGTCTGCACCAGCGAATAGCGATTATAAGTCATACATCTTAGGTAATGGCGAAGATGGTGTAGAAAAAACACCGCAGTGGGCATCAAAGATTACTGGTATCCCTGTTGATACGATCGTAAAACTTGGCCGTAAAATGGGTAATAACAAGCCATGTGCGATCCACCAAGGCTGGGGACTACAACGTACCGCCAACGGCGAACTTGCCTGTCGTGCCATCGCTATGTTGTCTTTGCTTACAGGCTCTGTCGGTGTAGCGGGCGGCTCTACAGGCGCGCGTGAAAGTGATTTTAATATTCCGTTTGTACGATTCCCTCAAGTACCAAACCCAGTTGAAACCTCTATCTCCATGTTCTTATGGACCGACGCCATCCATCGTCATCATGAAATGACCGACAAGTCAGATGGTGTACGTGGTGCAGAACGGTTAGAAAATCCGATCAAGTTCATTTGGAACTATGCTGGTAACTGCTTGGTTAATCAGCACTCTGACATCAATCGCACTCACAATATTTTGCAAGATGATACAGCGTGCGAAATGATTGTTGTGATCGATAATCACATGACCTCATCTGCAAAATATGCCGATATTGTTCTGCCCGATCTCACTACCTCAGAGCAAGATGACTGGTGTATGGACGGCAAAGCAGCCAATCGTCCGTACTTTATCTATGCGCAAAAAGCGATTGAGCCGCAGTTTGAAGCGAAAAGTATCTATGAGATGTGTTCTAACATCGCTAAGCGTATGGGGGTTGAGCAAGAGTTTACAGAAGGCCGTACTCAAGAAGAGTGGATTGAGCACCTTTACGCAGAGACTCGCAAACTAGACCCAAGCTTGCCAACATTTGAAGAAATGAAAGAAATTGGTATTTATAAGCGTAAAGTGGATGGTCATTATATAGCGTACAAAGACTTCCGCCTCGATCCCGAAGCCAATCCTCTCAATACGCCAAGCGGAAAGATAGAGATTTATTCTGAACAACTAGCGGAAATTGCGGCGAGTTGGGAGCTTGATGATGATGAGGTTATTCACCCATTGCCGGTTTATGCCGACTCATTTGAAGGCCATCGCGATCCTCTTACTGCAAAGTACCCATTGCAATTAACGGGTTTCCACTACAAGTCACGTACACACTCCACCTATGGCAACGTAGCAAACCTTAAAGCAGCTGCTCCTCAAGAGCTTTGGATAAACCCTATCGATGCGAAAGAGCGCGGAATCGAGAATGGCGACATGGTAGCCATTTACAATGATCGCGGTGAAATTCACATCCCTGTCAAAGTGACTCCGCGTATTATTCCGCGTGTTGTCGCATTAGGCGAAGGTGCTTGGTACGCCCCTGACGGCCAAAAAGTTGATCGAGCAGGCAGCATTAACGTTTTGACCACGCAACGCCCTAGCCCACTGGCAAAAGGTAATCCACAACATACAAACTTAGTGCAAATTAAAGCACTTAAAGCATAAGGTAGGCAGCAATGAAACAATATGGCTTTTACATAGATACAAGTAAATGCACTGGCTGCAAAACCTGCCAACTTGCTTGTAAAGACACTCGAGATTTGGACGTTAAAACCAATTACCGTCGTGTGTATGAGTACGCTGGTGGTGGGTTCGTACAAGATGGTGACACTTGGATCCAAAAGGACGTCTTCTCGTACTACTTATCCATTGCATGCAACCACTGCACCCAACCAGCTTGCGTTAAAGTATGCCCGTCGGGAGCCATGCACAAGCGCGAAGAAGATGGTTTGGTTGTCGTGAACGAATCTGTGTGTATTGGTTGTCAACATTGTGCAAATGCGTGTCCTTACGGCGCGCCGCAATACAACGCTGAAAAAGGTCACATGACAAAATGCGACGGTTGTTATGAACGCGTAGGACAAGGGCTCAATCCATTTTGTGTTGACTCGTGTCCATTGCGTGCGCTCGAGTTTGGCGAAATCAATGAACTGCGTGAAAAATATGGTTCTACGGCAGATGTCGCACCATTGCCGCCTTCTCACCTTACGCTTCCAAATCTTGTTATCAAACTTAACAAGAACTCGAAGCCAACAGGCGATACCAGCGGTCACCTAGCAAACCCTAAGGAGGTCTAAGATGATCTTTCATGAATATTCACTGATCTTCTTTACTGTACTCGGCCAAACAGCGGTTGGTGCATACATACTGTTTGCACTAAGAAGCTTAGTATCTAACGAAAGTAGTGCCTCACGCTATAAGGTGCCATTGTTCATTTTGTGGGCAATCATGGGTGTTGGGTTCTTATTCTCAACCACTCACCTTGGCTCACCACTGCGCGCGTTTAACGCATTAAATAAAGTGGGTAGTGCGTGGTTATCTAACGAAATATTCTTTGGCGCTGCATTTTTTGCTGTTGGCGGATTACAATGGCTACTCAATGTCCTCGGAAAAGTGTCAGCTATCATCAATAAAGTGATGAGCATTATTACCATCATTCTTGGTGTGTTGTTCATGAACGCAATGGTCACCGTATACTTGATTGACACTGTTCCTACATGGAATAACCTTTATACACCACTAAGCTTTATCATGACCATCGTATTGGGTGGCTTAATACTGTGGCAATTGATGGCCTGCATCGCTAAAGACAGCACTTATAATGCAGAGCGAAATGCATCGATCGTTGGACTACTGATGGTTGCAGTGAGTCTTGCTGTCACGGTTGGTAAGGTGATGCTTTTAGGTGACATTCAAACCTCGCTCGCGCAAGCTCAAGACCTTGTCCCTAACCTCAATCAATACGTGATTGCACAAGTCGTGTTGTTGGTTGCTGCGTTGATCATCTGGATCTTGCCTTTGATTAACAAATCGCGCCTTAACCCAATCAACATGGGGGTTGCACTGGTGCTATTTTGGGCGTCGGAACTACTAGGACGTGCGCTGTTTTATAGCACGCACATGACTTATGGTTTGTTGTAGTAGAGCCGCTTTAATACGCGAAATTCTATGTTTTGTAGATAGTGCGCTATAGAGTTGTACTAACGGTAAGAAGCCTGAGAGTGAAAAGATTCACCATCAGGCTTTTTTATTTAATACTGATCAGCACCAATTGGTGGCCAGGGTCTGTGCTCTTCAGAATCTACCCACTCTTTTACCCATTGAGGCAATTCTGGTGTATCAACCGATTCCCCTAACGCTTCAAGTATCTGTTGCGGCGCGACGAGGCCTTGTTTTGACGTTACGCCGGCTCGAATAAGCACTGAAGAGCATGGTTTTCCCTTAACCCACATAGATTGCTCTAAATATAACCATCTCTCGTCCCACCCCACGCATTGCGTATGCATGGTGACTTTGTTGAACATGTGAACTCGGTTTCTGTAGCGTACAGAACTTCCCGCGACCACTAGTGCCCATCTTTTTTTTGCTAATACTTTCATTAATCCGCAACGAATGCCTAGCTCTGTTCGACCTAAATCATAGAGAGTCAATACACGGCCATTGTTCATCTCATTAAAGATATCGAGATCCCAAGGATGGCAAGAAAAGGTAATGCTACTTTTGTCGGTAAAGTGCAGCGGGTTAGCACGGCTCGCGTTCCAATATGTTTTGGCAAGTCTGGCGAATGGATACATTAGTGGATCTTCCTTAAACTGAAGTCGTATTGTGTTGTTCTCAATTTGATCTACACTACTAACTTAACAATATTAAAACAAGTGTTTAACTTCAGTAACGCTCGAAAATTCATTGATTTACAATGTCTATCTTTCTTGAGCAGCACATTAGTGTGACATATAGGTGTTACATATTTGTAGTATTTTTTAACGGTTCTTAAAGTAACGATGACTCCCCCAATTATTTACATGAAAACCGAAAAACTGTACGTAGAAAAAGAGCTGAGCTGGCTATCGTTTAACGAGCGCGTCCTTCAAGAAGCGGCGGATAAAACTGTGCCGCTCATTGAGAGGATCCGTTTTCTTGGCATATTTTCCAATAATCTCGATGAATTTTATAAAGTTCGATTTGCCGATGTTAAGAGGCGAATACTGATCAGCCAAGAGCGCGGTAAGGAAGACAACTCCAAACATCTACTAAAAAAGATGCAATCGAAAGCGGCGAATTTGAGCGACCGGTTTGAGGAGTTATACAGCGAACTGCTTCTAGAAATGGCGCGACGTCGAATCTTTTTGGTTAATGAATCACAGCTGACGGAAACTCAACAAGTCTGGCTAAGAAAGTACTTTCATAAGGAAGTAAAACCACACATCACCCCTCTGTTGCTTACCGATGACATTGACGTTCTTCAATTTCTAAAAGATGAATACGCCTATGTCTGTGTGGAACTCAAGAACGACACACAAGTGCAGTATGCCTTGTTGGAAATTCCCACCGACCATTTGCAACGTTTTGTTATGGTCCCAGAGCAAAAAGGTAAGCGACGCAAGACCATCATACTGCTCGACAATGTCATACGGCTCTGTCTCGACGAACTGTTTGGCGCCTTTTTTGATTACGAAGAAATTGCATGTTATTCCATAAAAATGACTCGCGATGCGGAGTACGATCTCAGCCATGAGGTTGAGTTTAGTTTGCTCGAGCAGATGTCTGAAGGGATAGAGCAGCGCCTTACTGCCATGCCAGTGAGGTTTATTTACGAAAAAGGCATGCCGCAGCCTATGCTGGATTTTCTTTGCCAGAAATTGCGTATTTCTAATTACGATAGTTTGTTGTCGGGCAGCCGTTACCAAAACTTCAAAGACTTTATTGGGTTTCCAAATGTAGGACGGGACTACTTAGAAAATAAGCCTCTTCCTCCGTTTACCTCTGCCGCATTCGAGCAGTACCCAAACAGTTTCGATGCGATTAAACAGCGTGATATTTTACTGTACTACCCTTATCACACGTTCGATCATATCGTTGAGTTGGTTAGACAATCATCTTTCGATCCTAAAGTCCGCAGTATTAAAATCAATATCTATCGCGTGGCGAAAGATTCTAAATTGATGAACTCACTCATTGATGCCGTACACAATGGAAAAAACGTTACCGTCGTTGTAGAGCTGCAAGCGCGATTTGACGAAGAAGCCAACATAAACTGGTCTAAACGTCTGGTAGACGCTGGCGTACAAGTGATCTTTGGCGCTCCAGGATTAAAGATACACTCAAAATTGTTGCTGATCAGCCGTAAAGAAGGCGATGAAATCGTACGTTATGCGCATATTGGCACTGGTAACTTTCACGAAAAGACCGCACGAATTTATACTGATTATGCATTGTTGACAGCCAACCCTAGCCTTACTAATGAAGTACGCGCAGTCTTTGGATACATTGAGAACCCATATCGTCCCGTTAATTTCGAAAAATTAATCGTGTCCCCGCGAAACTCTCGCAAACGCATGTATGCATTGATTGACAACGAAATTAATAATGCGCTCGCTGGCCTACCCGCTTCAATCACATTTAAAGTGAACAATTTGGTCGACAAAGGCATCGTTGACCGTCTATATCAAGCGAGTCAAGCAGGTGTTGTAGTAAGAGGGATCATTCGCGGCATGTGCTCTTTGGTACCTGGTATTAAAGGGATAAGCGACAACATTGTTCTAACTAGTGTCGTTGACCGCTTTTTAGAGCATCCGCGAGTGTTTATTCTCGGCAATGCTGGGAGCCCAAGTGTCTATATTTCGTCCGCAGATTGGATGACACGTAATGTAGACCACCGTATTGAAGTTGCGACCCCCGTGCTCGACCCTAAACTCGTGCAACGTATCATCGATATCGTTGACATACAGTTAAAAGACACTGTGAAAGCGCGTTGGATTGATAAAGAAATGAGCAATTCTTATGTACCTCGCGGAAATAGAAGAAAAATTCGCTCCCAAGTTGCTATTTACGACTATTTGAAACAAGCTGAAAAGAGAGATAGGAAGCAGTATAAAACGCATTAATATATGGACAATTCTCCCAGCGATTCAGTACAAGACGACTCACGACAGATAGCCGCTTTAGATTTAGGCTCCAACAGTTTCCACTTGGTGGTTGCAAAGGTTGTGGGTAACGATATCCAAATTGTCAGTCGACATAAGCAACGTGTGCGTTTAGCGCAAGGTTTGGATGAGCAAAACAACCTTAGTAATCAAGCAATCGAGCGTGGGCTTGATTGCTTAGCAGCGTTTGCCGAACGATTATCCGGTTTTGATGTGGACGATGTGCGCATTGCAGCCACACATACATTACGTGTGGCCAACAATGCCCATATATTTTTGCAGCGCGCCGCTCAAATCCTCCCCTTTCCAATCGAGATTATTCCAGGTACTGAAGAAGCTCGCCTAATTTACTTAGGGGTGTCACATACTCAAGTTGAAGCAGACAAGAAACTGGTCATCGATATAGGTGGTGGCAGTACAGAGCTGGTAATTGGTGAAGAGCTGGAACCCATAAAACTCACAAGCACATTAATGGGCTGTGTGAGTTTTACCGAGCGCTTCTTTAGCAAGGGTAAATTGTCGGCAAACCGGTTCAAAAAAGCGCAAGTTGCCGCTCAGCAGCAGTTAGAACATGTAAAAGAAAGCTACCTCAAAACAGGCTGGACGACGTCTATTGGATCATCAGGCACCGTAAAAGCTATACGTGAGGTAGTCATCGGCCAAGGACACGACGACGGTGTTATTACGCCTAAGCGTCTAAAAACCTTAATCGAATCATTGTGCGAGTTTGAGCACATAGACGATATTAAGCTGTCAAAACTGCCGTCGGAGCGACTTCCGGTCTTTGCGGCGGGCGTGGCAATACTCTATGCCATTATGAAAGTGCTGCAGATTAGTGAGCTCCACTACTCTTCTGGGGCTCTGCGTGAAGGGATATTGTATGAAATGGACAGTCGTTTCGACCGAACCGATATCCGAATGCGCACAGCCGAAACCCTTGCACAAAAATACGCGGTTGAACTGAGTCATGCTGAAAACGTCAAAGCGACACTTGATCACTTGTTGTGCCAGTATTTGGATCAAACCAAACTGAAAAAGAAACGTGAATTGTCCCAGCTACTCGGGTGGGCTGCGCTGTTGCATGAAGTGGGTTTAAGTATTCATTTTCAAGGGCACCATAAACACTCCGCTTACCTGCTCCAACACTCTTACATGCCTGGTTTTAACCGAGAGCATCAGCTGTTGTTGGCTACACTATCTCGTTTCCAACGCAAGACAATTAAGCTAACTGAGCTGCGTGATTTCTACCTGTTTCGCAAAAAAGATGTGTTGGATTTGATTAAGCTGTTTAGGCTTTCTATTGTGCTCAATTCTCAAAGAGACAATGATCCCGTTTATGCACAGCTGGATGTAAGTGATGAAAGTTGGGTGGTATCGCTCGAGGATGAGCTCTTTAACCACCCTGTTCTCTCTGCCGATTTTGACAATGAAATCATGTACTGGGATAAAGTTGAGTGGAATTTAGTGGTTAATAACGTTTAAGCTGTTCACGGGTTTTTGTTGGTGACTAAGGGTGTCGCCAACTATCTTGTGTAATGAGGTCGAGAGGTAGTTGTGTGCGAGTGTCGTTTTCAGCTTTGTTCCATCGAGAACTAATGTGGAACGCCATAAGTAACGCATCTCTAACACCTCTTTAAACAGCGGCACAACGAGACTTGTGCAAGTGATAGCCCACCAAGGAAATCTACCGGCTGTTAGCTCTATATCATTGGCTTTAAACGCTTTTTTCCAGTCGTCAATTGTTGCAACGACACCTACATCATGAAATACCTCAAACGAAGTGTGTTGCTGTTCAGCCGCACTAATAGCGTTAGCACATAGGTCAGGTAAATAGCTCCAAAAATGTTGATGCTGCGGATCATGAGGTGACGCCATTTTCCACCCACGCTTGGTAGGCTTAAACGTCATATTAAACCACTGGTCTTGACCTCCGATAAAATCCCCGGCGCGAATGATAGTGACTCTCGCTCCTTTTGTTGCTGCTTTTTTTAACCTCTGCTCCATCGCTAGTCGAATATCCCCTTTTTCGGTTTGACTGGATAATGGAGTTGCTTCGTCAATGGCCACATTACTCGTAGGCAAGCAATAGACGTTACCAGGGAATAGGATGTGGAGTTTCTTCTGCTCTACAACGGACACAATGCGATCGAGCAATTGGTATGCGTTACTGCGCCATTGCGTATAAGGTGGGTTAATACCGTATACGATTAAGTCAACGCCCTCACAGGCAACTGAAATATCCTTGGTATGATTAATATCGCCTTCAATGACTTCGATGCGCGAGTCGTTAACGTTAAGTTTAGACTGAGTCCTTTTGAACACACTGACTCGCCAACCTGACTCTAATAATGCTTTAACCGTTGAAGACCCAAAATTACCTGTTGAACCGAACACCAATGCTTTTTTCATGATTATCTCTCCTTTGAATAGGTACATAGTAATATTCCTCGTACAATAGAGAAGATGCAGAGTTTCGATGGGGATATTCAAAATTGAATAACAGTGATTGGCAACAATGGCACTTTTTCGTTGTTATTGCAGAGCAAGGAAGTTTAAACAAGGCCTCCAACGAGTTAGGAATATCCCAACCGACGCTCAGTAGGCAACTGTACGCGTTAGAAAAATCTGTAGGCAATTGCTTGTTCGATAGAAGTACTCAGGGATTAACATTGACAGCATTTGGCCAAGCTCTGCTGCCACAGGCCAAACGTATGCAAGAGAGTGCTTTTGCGTTGCAACGTATAGCATCAGGTCAGCAGCACTCGTTGTCAGGGCGCGTTCGACTTTCGGTTAATGAGAACATTGCTCAGTATTACTTAGCACCGGTGATTGCACAGTTTCTTGAGAAGCATCCACAGTTGTCTGTCGAGGTGGATGTGAGTAACAAAGCGACTAACATTGACAAGCGAGATACGGATATTGCAGTAAGAATGTTTAAACCGACGCAATTAGACGTTGTTTCTAAACATCTCGATGATATTCCTGTCCATTTTTATGCGTCTTCAGAGTACATAAAACAATTTGGTGCACCTGCAACCATCGAAGAGTTGTTTAACCATCGTTTAATTGGCTTTGATAGAGACAGACAATTTGAGGATAAAGCCGAGGAGTATGGTTGGAGTATTCGCAACGAGGATTTTAAGTTCCGTACCGATAATATTCCCCTTCAGTTTGAGGTCGCATGCGCAGGCGGTGGGATCGTCGCAACACATCAAGCGATGGCGAGTCAGTACAATCTAGTGAAAATCGATTTGGGCATACAACCGCAGACACTGTCTGTGCATTTAGTGTGTCATAGAGACCTTTATCAAAACTCAAATATCCAAGCGCTCTATCGTTTTCTGTCTGAACAGCTACGTTTTACTTAGACTCATTAACTGAGGTTTCTATAGGTAAACTCTCGTCGCTGCCCCATTCACTCCATGAGCCATCGTAAAGTGATAGGTCAGTTAAACCTGCAGTTGTCGCAGCAAAGGCGGCAATACATGCCGTGACCCCCGACCCACATGAAAAAACCAGTTTTGTACTTTGTGAATGCTTAGAATTGTTCAAAACTTGTTTAAATTCTCGCTGTAATATCTGAATCGATTTAAGTTGGCGCCCATCCAATAGTTTTGAAAACGGTAGATTAGACGACCCAGGTATGTGTCCGCTTCTTACACCGGGTCTGGGCTCTTGAACCTTGCCTAAAAATCGTTGCTCACCACGCACGTCGACAACTAAAAACTCTCTATTTTTTATGTTTTTATGTATTTCATCAGCCTTTGTTAACAAGGTTGAGTTGAGTGCTAGTGCCTCTGGTGACGTTGTCACACTTTGTGCGATTATCGACGTTGTTTCTCTGGATTCTTCAATCCATCTTGGCAAACCGCCACGTAAAATTGCGACCTGTTTAAAGCCAAAACTGCGCAAGATCCACCAAGCGCGAGGCGCAGAATAGAGGCCCTGATTATCGTAAATTATTATGGTATCTGTAGACTTAACCCCCATAGCAGCAAGCAACGAACTTACTTTGCTTGCATCTGGGTACGGATGGACACCCTCTACGTCAGCGACAAAATCATGCTCTAGATCCATTTTGATGCTATTTGGGATATGCAGTGGGCGATCATAAACAATAGGATCAATACCTATGACTTTTTCCATGCTGGCGTCGAGTATTTTTAGATTTGGCAAAGAAATATTTTCGGCCAGCCACTGGGTAGAAACTGAGTGCTCCATAGAAAATCCTTTTTGTATTGGTGTTGTATAGGTGTTGTCTATTAATTCACTTTATTCGGGCTCGATGAGTGTAACCCATTTTGCGCGCCATGGTTGAGGCGTCATGTCGTCGGGCCAAAACTCTTTTTGTGTGGTGATGAGCCCTTCTTTCACCACATGGAAAGTGATCGCTCGTGCTTGTTGAACCCCATCAGTGATAGAGACATCGGTAACAACTTGATTAGCGTCAGCTACAATAGAATTAATCTTAAAACGCCAGAGACCATGCGCAGGGTAAAAAGAGTTTACGGCAACAAAATTATCTCGCCCACTAATTAGCTCGTTAGATTGTGGCCAAAACCCTTTAAAGTCGGCGGATAAAAACTGGCTCGCGTGTTCAAAGTTGTTGCTCTTCATTGCGTCCCAAAACGCGAGAACAGTTTGTTTCGGTGTTGCTGCTTTGTTCATGCCCTATCCTTGTGGCAGTGTTTTAGATGTTAGCGGTAAAGACTATTCAACTTCAACCATGGGTCTAAACGTGAGTTCGTGTATGACGACATCGCTTGGCAGGTCAAATAGCGTGGTTATTGTTTTTGCTACGCCTTCTGGGCTCATATACTCTGGTCTGTCTGCGGGTCTAAAGTTGGTGTCGGTGCCACCTGGGATCAGGTTGGTGACTCTGACCCCAAAGGGTTGGGCTTCTTTCATTAAGACGCCAGTAAATCCAGACAAACCTTGTTTCATTGCGGTATAGACCGACATTGTTTCACTGGCACGTTTAACAACGGTGCTGGTTACATTAATAATGTAACCCGAGCGCTGCACCTTCATATCCGTTAGTGCAAGCTTTGACAGCAACATTGGCGCTCTGAGGTTTATCGCATAGCTTTTGTCTAATTCCTCGAAGGAAAACTCTTCAATCGGGCACTTACGGGCATTCATTCCTGCGTTGTTAATAAGCACATCTAATCCGCCAAGCTCAGAACGTGCTTGAGCGTAGAGCTTTTCGACTTGTAACGACTCAGCGAGGTCATAACAGGCATATAGACAGCCCGTTTTAGCTGCTAGTGCTTCTAACGAGTCGACGCTCCTCGCCGTAGCAAACACCTGATGCCCCTTTGCAGATAGCTGTTTGACTAACTGGTTCCCTATACCACTGCTTGCACCTGTTACTAGTATTTTCATCGTAATTGCCTTGTGATTATCTGGTGTTGTCGGCTGCCGTTCGAGTAAATTCAGCACTGCCATCTTTGGTAATGTCTCTCTAATTCATTGACTATACGTGAGCTGAATGAGCCTGGCATTAGAATAACCGTTACAAACCGTAGCTAGAGCCGCTCGTCATTTTAGTTGTTGAAAATCGGAAATTATGTGACTTGCAGCAGATAGGTCATTGTTTAGATTAAATTCATGTTGAACCGCGATTACATCGCAACCACTGCCTAGAGCGGCCGATATGCCGGCAGTAGAATCTTCAAATACCAATGTACCTTGAGGAGTAGCCGACAGCTTGTTAAGGGCGACGTTATAGGCTTCTGGGTGAGGCTTGTGTTGAGTCACGTGTTCTTGGGTGATTATGCAGTCAAACGCACCAGATAGTTCGTGTTGGCCAAGTATTTCTTCAACCATCCACATAGCCGCAGAACTGACAATACCGCAGGGCTTATTTTGCGCCCTTAAAGCAAAGATATACTCTTTTGCTCCTGGGGTCAGAGTCACCTTGCGTCGCAACAATGTTTGGTAATGTTGTTTGAACCGCTGTCTAAAGGCTTCGGCATTGGGTTTTATAGCTTGGTGCCTAAAGAAGTGTTCCGTTACCGACAGCCAACTCTCTCCCATTACTGTTTTATAGTCATTCACTTGGGCGTCAATACCAAATTCTTGGCACGCAAATACAATTGCTTGGCCCTTGAGTGGCTCAGAGTTGACCAGAGTTCCATCAAGGTCAAACAGAATTGTACGGTAGTCTTTCATTGGATTCCTAGTTAATGGCAAACTGTCTAGTGACTCGTCGATTTGTACTTTAGGCTTTGGACCGTTAAAGGCTTTCTAATCATGGTCACAAACTGAGCATCTCGATGGACTTCTTCAAATCCGTGCCTAGAGTATAAGTTGCACACTCGATTGCCGTTCAAATAACAGAGCTTAATGGGTTTATTTATCTCATCAGCCTGTCTCGTCACACTATTTAGGATATTTCCACCAATCCCCCTCGAATGAAACTCAGGTATTAGAAAAAATCGCCCAAAATATAGGCGTTCAGAATGCTCAGATACTAGGAAACTACCAATGGACTGTGATTGCCATTCGATAATATTTGGTTTCGCATCCTGCCACTCCTGACGATGGATAGCACGTTGCACCTTTTCATCCCAACCAAATACGGCATCGACAGCCGCGTATTCGGCGGATTTTTTAAGCGCATACAAGAACTCATAATCTTGAGATTCCGCTTGCCTTTGCGTTGTTTTAATGGTTTTCAATAGCCTTGTTAAACCTGCAGGTGTTAGTAGTATTTGTCCAAGACATTAGCGCTATAACTTCTTACCCAAGCGCTTTTCAATCTGACGTTTTTCCCAATTTGCACCAAATAGATCAAACACTTCAAAGGCGCTTAATCCGTGATTAATGATGCCTATGCCCCAACCCATTGCAGGCCAAATTGCCCAAATATAGCTAGAGTCAGTGACTAAATTAATGATAAACAGCAGTCCAATGACCGAAAGGTAGGTGATCAAATGGGAGTAAAAGCTTTTTATCGCTCTAACTTGATCGATGACGGTTTGTTCATCTTGATTAAGCTCTGTATCTTGGTTCATAGTGTGCTCCTGTTGAAGTTCCGAAATGGATAACTCAAAAACAGCAGCGAGAGATTTTTGCGACTCTAGGCTAGGTTTATGACCACGTTCAATTCGTTGAATTGTGCGAATGCTTAATCCACTCAACTCAGCTAACTGCTCCTGTGACCACCCTCGTTTTAGTCGATGCTTTCTAACCATTGTTCAAATCCTTTTCGCTGTGTCTTCAAAACCTTATCGATTTAGGTTTCAAATGTGAACGTCACTAGGGCGACAGCCTTATGACAGCTTAGCAAAATCAATGATTTAAGCAAAGGTGCAGCGAGAAAAGCGTAACTGCTACATGCACAATAATGTCTTATGTATAGACGTCGAGATTGATTTTATACTTCGTCAACACTTCTTGTAGTTGCAGTTTTTTTTGTCCTGCAGCAACCGCCATTACTTTTGCAGTTACGTCAGAAATCTCCCCTTGGGTAACACCGTTTAATTTGCATTGTTTAAGGTAATAGTTAATGCACGGTAGGCAGTTCAATGCCATCGCAGCAGATAAACCAACTAACAACTCTGTCTTTGTATCTAGATGCTCATTTTCATGGGTTGAGTGATAAAATGCTTCATAATGCTGTTGATGTTTTCCTAACATGAGTTTCCCTATTTTTAATTGCGTGTAGGCGGGGTTTTCGTGCTCATACTGATGATTGCAGGAAACCCCCGCTATTTAATGTCGAGGTTAAAATTTTACTCTAAGTGCCCTTGCCTCAAGCTCACAAAATGAAGCGAGCTCGTTAGAGTCAAAGACTATACCTATGGACTGTGAAACGTTAGTGGTTTCTATCAAATGACTTATTCGAGGATAAACCGTCCGACTAGTGTATTCAGCTTAGCGTTATTTCTGGTAAGCTCTTGAGTGTTTCCAACCGTTTTCGCGCTGCTTTCTTCTAATCGAGCGGCCATATTTTGAATCGCGACCATGTTCGCATTGATCTCATTACTCACTTGGCTCTGCTCTTGCGCAGCAGTAGCAATATGGGTACTGATGTCCGATATTTTAGCGATAGATTGACTCACTACATCCAGAGATTCGGTTACTTCTGAGGTTTTGTTGGCGGTTGTTTCACAACTGCCGCGTGTGTGATCCATTGCACTGCTTACATTGCTGCTTCCAGACTGCAATTTCCCCAACATATCGCTAATTTCGCCAGTACTTTGTTGAGTTCGACCCGCAAGTGCTCTAACTTCGTCAGCAACCACAGCGAAACCTCGCCCAGCTTCACCTGCGCGAGCCGCTTCGATGGCGGCATTAAGTGCCAAAAGGTTGGTTTGTTCAGCAATGCCACCAATCACTTCTAGTACATGACTAATATTGTCCACATCAGTGACCATGCTGTTGATGGAGACTGTCATTTCGTCTACTTGACTCACTAACTCATTAACGCTACTTACCGCTTGGCCAACTACATTTCTGCTGACATCAGCACCAGTGTTTGCGCTATTGGTTAACTCTGCTGCTCCTGAGGCACTTTCTGATACGTTTTCCGCGGTGGCAGCCATTTCAGTAATTGCGGTTACCGCTTGTTCGGTTTCAAGCTGATGATGTTTAATCATATCTTCGTTACTGTTTGCTTGATGCTCCAGAGCCTCGATCCCTTGAGTGATCTCGGTGTTTGTCTGCTTAATTTGCAACAACATGGATTGTATTTGGCTGACAAAATGGTTGATACCTTCTGAAATCTGCCCTATGTCGTCTTTGGTTGTCACCTGTAAGCGCTTAGTAAGATCAGCGTCGCCACTACCTAACTCTTGCACCAAGTGTTTTAACGCAATTATGGGTTGGTAAGCGTAACGGATAGCAAAGCCGGCCAGAACGACAATGACTATACCTGTCCCTAGTAGAGCGAGTGTAATACGAGTATTTAAAGCGTTGGTGTGTTGTTGAATGAAATCGTTATCGATATATCCTGTGAGTGTCCAGTCTAGTTCACCAAATGGGATTTCGTATTCATACGCGTTTAGGTTACCCTCGACAACGTTAGTGAATATTTCAGTTTGTTGATGATCGATAAGTTTTAGGTAACTGCCCTCACTGTGCAGTGACGACAAAGTTCGTTGTATATTACTTAAATCCACTTCGAAGATGTCGTAACCGCTCATCCCTGAGTAGTTGGTTAACGAAATAAGTGGGATACCGTCGCGATAATAAACACCACTGATGTAGCTTTCTTCACCAGCTAACTCAGCCAATTCGAGCATTCGGTTTTTTTCTTCTTCTGTGATGTCCGCAAAGCCAGGTGCAAATACACTTCCTGATAACACTTTTACAATACTGTGGAAGCCTGTAAGCTCGATTAAACTCTCTATATTACTCAGGCTCACTTTTAAACTCTTTGACAATATAAAAGTATTGTCTAAATCTGAGCGAACTTTTTCAGAAATTAATACCAATTTATCTTGAACATTGGCCGTGTCGGTTTGAGTAAGATCAGCGCGTATAAAATATTGCACGCTACTGAATGAAGTGACTAGTGATATACTCAACATCATGAATATCACCAAGTAGATCTTGGTTTTAAATGCCATCGCTTTCATATCTTTGCATCTCGTATCTTATTGAAGAAAAAGAAATTATTCTGTAATCCTCATTGGTATCGGCAGCAGTATTAAAACACGAGTCGTTTTATATGAAATTGTGATCTGGTTAGAAACAGTACAGCTATTCTTTGATGTTGAGCACACATAAAATAGCAGTATTACACTGTGGCACGTAATAGATGGGGTTATCTTTAGTCAGTTAAAGAAATACTCGAGAAGCACTTAATGTACACCCAATTAGTATATTAAGAGTTCGTAATTTCGATTAGTCACAATGATGATTTATAAAGTAGTTTCTATTTATAGAGACAATAGCCTAGCTTGGTTTCCTATTCTCTTTCAATTGAGTCATGTATTTATCAAATCGCCTAGCTCGTGTCTCTGGTCTTTTAGCACTCGTTAATCCATACGCGATCACATAGCGGTCTGATTTAGTGAGACTATTATAAAAGTCGAGAGCTTGAGGAAATGGGGTCAGAGCAGATAAAAAATCGTTAGGCACGGTCATTTCACTGGCAGTATAAGCATTTTCCCAGCGTCCATCCGCTTTTGCAGCATTCACTTGCAACAATCCAAATTCAGTCATGGTTTGTTCGTTGATCAACCTTTGGGCAATGTCTCGATTGCGTTTTGACCAATTACTGCCGGGTTTTCTAGGAGTCACTCTCTGTAGGTAAGAGTGATCATCCAACGATTTTTTTACCCCGTCGATCCAACCCCAACGTAATAACTCAATGACCGCCTCTTCCCAGGCGATGCTCGAAGTCGCTGAGTGCTTCTTATAAATTCTTATCCAAAGCTCAGTATGAGTTGCGTGGTTTTCTTGAAGCCAGCTAAAAAGTTGTTTCGACGTTTCAAACGGCAATATTAGGTTAGAGTTAACGTCAGGCACTGTATTCCTATCCTTAGACTGTGTACTGTAAATCGAAACGCACCAGCCAATTTAGTTCTGTCAGAGGGGACTGCAGTCAGCAAACTCTGACTTATAGGGGATCATGCCGAGAGGTTTAGTTTGTCACTGTTATAAACCGAAGCCGACTCTTGGCTGTTTACGGACCGAACGGACACCCCATGCCGACAAATCGGGTTTTGGCTGGCCTGAATAATCACCCAAACAAATATAGCCCTTTGCCAAATAACGATATAAAAAATCTCCCCCTTCCAGTGATGCTGTTTTGTCGTCACCAAAGGGCAACTTAATTCTCTCAACTCTTAAATCTTGGGCGCTTTTAAATGCTGGATATACTGAAGAATTTACTTTATGGGCATCGAGATCTTTAATGAGCGCTTTGTCGGACATCTTCGCTGTGGTTCGACTGAATAACATGATGAGTCGCATTTGTTGTTCTGACGAGACGATGATCATTTCCATGGGAGGCTTCCTATTAAACAAGGCAGTATATAGGAACGCCTCAAACAACACGAACGAACAATGCGCTCTGGGCACAAATAAACTAAGACAAAAAAAGCTTGTACTCTTTTATGCGTTCCTCAATGAAGGGTCGTCGCTAAGGTACTCAACAAACTCCACTTCAAACCCAGCGGGGTCGATGAAATATACGTTTTTCCGGTGAGGCTCTTTAGTCCCTGGGTTAGCAATTTGAAATCCAGCCTTGGTTAAGCGCTCTGTTACGCTATCGACATTGTTCGTGACAAAGGCAAAATGAGCTAAACCAATCTGATGGCCCGCGAGATCCCTATTTATTCCCACTCCATTATCACTTAACGCGATGTAGTGATATTGGTCTCCAAAATGAAGCCATGTTCTAGGCTTACCGTGCCATTCCCCTTGCCCTGTATCGCGCACTTTCCAATGCGGAAAAGCCACCTGATAAAACTCGAGCATTTTTGGGATATCGTTAACGACTAAATTGATGTGTTCTAGATGTATCATACCTTCTCCATGACGTTGCTGTTATCTACAACGACCATGCTAATACCTCAAGTTATATTGAGGTAAAGAGAAATTCTAACTTATTTTTAGCTTCTGTAGTGATTGAAGGTTTTGCCACAATGAAACAAAGCCCCCATCTTCGATAGGCTTATGAACCACAGCGTTAAACCTGGTTCTACCTACAGGGTTTTCTTTGGTTGCAGGCAGCTTTCTCGAATTAAGGCTTGTCAACGTTTGTAATGCAACGCGGTAGCGGATGGCTATCGCGACGCCAGTAATGTTTAGCTGCAGTAACACTATGCTGACAATGAGCTGCCAGCGAGCCGGTGCTGAAACGCTATTAGACTTTTGAGTGTGCGTGATGCTCTATCATAAAGGCGATCGCTTCCTCACTTAAACAAGATTTACTGAGGTATTGACGCTGTTTACCCATATGTAGGATAAAACCCAGATCGGTTTGCTGAAGTTGGTCTATCTCATTCCATGCAATACTACGGGTAGTTTTTGCGCTTTTATAACGGACTCCATTAGCAGCAACACTAAACTCCACTTTACTGTTTGCGCTTGTGCTAAATGTTTGTCTCCATAACCACCAAGTTCTTTTAAAGAACACACTAAGTACCTCAACAACGCTTAGGACGATAAAGAACCACCCTATGTAACTATTGGGTAGTAATTCAAACTCTAATACAACCACACCAAAGACGACGAACAGTAACGCTTTAAAATACGCTTTTGGAAATTTAACCGGAACGCTTGTTTGGTCGTAACACTCAGCAAAAAATCGTTTGTCGAGCGGGTATTGAGTCGTGAATTTGAAATCGTTTGTCATAGGTGATTACTTTAAGTTTGCTGTATGTGAGTGTTGTTTGCTGCAATCTTGCAGCGGGATTATTGTATAGCTTGTTGATGGTTTTGGGCGAGAAATGTTGGTGATGTTTTCACATTTGTTTTTCAAAAAAAAAGCGAGCTCTAAGCTCGCTTTTGATTCTTTATGTATCGATTCTATTACAGAAGTTCTACTGACTGCTGAGCGATAACAAATTCTTCGTTGGTTGGGATAACAACGGCTAGCGCGTCAAGCAATTCAGACTTAGCGACAATACCGCTAGCGCCAAAACGTGCGTCTTCGTTACCTTTCTTATCTTCAACAAATCCAAGCAAGTTAAGATTGTTCAAGATTTCACGACGAATATCTAGCGAGTTTTCACCAATACCACCAGTGAAGATAATAGCATCTAGGGCATCAAGTGGAATCAGGTAAGAACCAATGTATTTTGCTACACGGTAAGTGAAGACTTGGAATGCCAACTTAGCGCCTTCATGGCCTTCTTCCATCGCTTGTAAAATGCCACGGGCGTCAGACGTAATGCCAGATACACCTAAGAAGCCTGATTTTTTGTTTAACGTGTCAAAAACTTGTTCTTGCGTCCAGCCCTTCTTCATCAAAAACTCAATGATACCTGGATCAAGGTCACCTGAGCGTGTACCCATCATAAGGCCAGCAAGTGGTGTGAAACCCATAGAGGTATCAACCGATTGTCCGTCTTTAATTGCACATACAGAAGCGCCGTTACCTAGGTGAACAGTAATGAAATTACACTGCTCTACAGGCTTATCCAACATTTTGGCGGCTTCACGTGATACATAGTAGTGACTTGTACCGTGGAAACCATAGCGACGAATACCGTATTTTTCGTAAAGCTCGTGAGAGATAGCGCCAGTAAAAGCTTTTTGAGGCATCGTTTGGTGGAATGCAGTATCAAATACTGCGAACTGTGGTAACGATGGGAATGCTGCCATTGCAGCATGAATACCTTTCGCACCTGCAGGGTTATGCAGTGGTGCTAGGTCAGACAAGTTTTCAATTTCAGCAAGCACTTCGCTATCGATGCGTACTGTCTTAGTAAATTTTTCACCACCGTGAACGATACGGTGACCTACTGCTACGATGGTGTCTGTTAGGTTCTCATCTTCAATGAGTTTCACGATACGTGTGATTGCATTGGCATGATGATTGTCTGCAGCAGTGATAGCTTCTTCGGTTTTGATTCCGTTAAGCTTCCAAGCGATTGTGGCTTCTGGCATTCCGAAGCACTCGCCCAATCCACTGACAATTTCGTCGCCGTTTACTGAGTTGATGACGGCGAATTTAAGCGAAGAGCTACCTGAGTTGATCACTAAAACGTTTGCATTTGGCATTGTAGGGGGTCCTGCACGTTATAATTGTCTGACAAATTGAATTAGGATTATTAAACATTTTTTGAATATTTAAAATTTAATTATGTCACAGAAAAACCAAACATTGATCTGGGTCAAATTACAGTTTAGGTTAGAGCGGTGTACTGTGCGTATTGATTAAAAGTCAAACACCACCAATCGGCAACAATCATAGAGGATTTGATATGCGGCTCATTATAGGTAATAAAAACTATTCGTCTTGGTCTTTACGTGCATGGATTGCCATGGCAAAGACAGGTCTCCCTTTTGAAGAAACCCTGTTGCAACTCGACACTAAAGAGTTTTATCAGCAAATAGGTAAGGTAAATCCAGCATTGAAAGTCCCTACTCTAGTCGATGGATCTTTCGTTGTTTGGGACTCACTTGCCATTTGTGAATACCTTAATGACTATTATTTCGATGGTCGGGCTTGGCCACAAGATCGCTCTCAACGAACGCTCGCGCGCTGCATTGCTAATGAAATGCACTCTGGCTTTCCCCACGTAAGAAATGCAATGCCAATGAATATTCGAGCCAAGCGAAAAATTACCATTGATGAACATATTCAAAAAGAGATCGATAGAATAGTACAAATCTGGACTGATTGTATGAAGAAACAATCGTCACCAGGTTGGTTGTTTGGTCAATGGAGCATCGCTGATGCGATGTTTTTACCGGTAGTGTTCCGATTTATTACTTACGGCATACCAGTTAGCGATGAAGCTAAAGCGTATATGGACTTTGTCATACAGGATAAAGACGTACAACGCTGGATTAAGGATGCATTAGCGGAAAGCGAAATCATCGAGCTAGATGAAGCGGGTGAAGAGGTTTAACCATAATCCCTTTACTCAAACGCTATAAAGTAAAAAGGCTCGCATAAGCGAGCCTTTTATTATTTATCCGCGACCGTGGCCACGTTCACCACGGTAGTTTCCGCGATTGTCTCCGCCACGATTGCGATCGAAACGACGCTCACCTTCACGGCGTGGAGCACGCTCTCCGTCTGCGTTACGACGTGGACGACGTTCGCCACCACCTTCGCCATCACGACGTGGACGACGTTCACCGCCACCTTCGCCACGACGCTCAAAGCGACGACCGCCATCACGATTTCCACCGTCACGACGTGGACCGCGATTTTCACGGAAATCATCGAAGTCACTTACGACAGCGTTGATCTCTTTTTGGCGAATGCGAAGCTTCTTCAGTTTACCTGCAGAGTCTTGATTCATATCGCGTGGTAACTGAACAAATGAATGCTCTTGAGCCAGTTTGATTGCACCAATTGCGCCTTTACCCAAACCAAGTTCATTTGCCAATGCACCAACGATGTCCTTAACTTGAACACCTTGCTCACGTCCAACTTGGAACTGGTAAGTTTCCCAGTCTGCTTTGTTGTAGCTACGTCCTTCACCGCGACCACCGTCACGACCACCACCTTCACGGCGCTCTTTACGACGTTTCTTATCACGCTCAATCGCGTCGATCATTGGGTCTGGGCCTTTGTAGAACAAAGGACGCTTACCTTGTTGTCGCTTAAGCAGGATCGCTGCAAGAGTTGCTGCGTCCATTTCTAGCGATTCGGTCAATTGGCTGATTAGCTCTGCAAAGTTCTCTAGAGACGGGTTTTCTTTCTCCAGTGCTAGCTCTTCACCTAATTGAGTCAGGCGAGATGCTGCAACTTTGTCACGGTTAGGCAATTGAATCTCAGCCATGCTTGACTTGGTCACGCGCTCAATAGTACGAAGCATGCGCATTTGGTTAGTGCGAACCAACAAGATTGCACTACCTTTACGTCCAGCACGACCAGTACGACCAATGCGGTGGATGTATGATTCTACATCGAATGGAATGTCGTAGTTGAATACGTGAGTAATACGAGGAACATCAAGACCACGGGCTACAACGTCAGTTGCAACAATGATATCAATGATGCCTTTTTTAATGTGATCAACTGTGCGCTCACGCAATGACTGTGGAATGTCACCGTGTAGAGGTGCAACCTTAAAGCCACGATCAGATAAGTAGTCTGCTAGACGTTCAGTGTCTTGACGAGTACGAACAAACACAATCGAACCATCGGTTTCTTCAGTTTCAAGAAGACGAACCATTGCTTCGTCTTTCTCTACACCTTTCACAACCCAAAACTGCTGCTCTACTTTATCAACTGTGTGGTTTTTACCCGCAACGTCAACGGTTTTAGGGTCACGCAGAAAACGCTCAACAATATTGCGTAGCATTGGAGGCATGGTTGCAGAGAACAATACGCGTTGCGCAGTTTCTGGTGCGTGCTCTAGAATCCAAGTTACGTCGTCAACAAAACCCATGTTCAACATTTCGTCTGCTTCATCAAGAACAAACGTGTGAATTTCGTTTAGGTGCAGTTTATCGCGCTTAATCAAATCCATTACACGGCCTGGGGTACCCACTACAATGTGAGTGCCAGAGCGCAGTGCACGCATCTGATCAGAAATTGAAGCGCCACCGTAGATTTCAAGAACTTTTAGGCCCTTGATTTCTTTACCCAAGGTTTTAATTTCTGCTGCAACCTGAATCGCCAGTTCGCGAGTTGGTGCTAAGATAACAGCTTGTGGAGAGCGTTGGGTTAAATCAATCTTATTTAGAAGAGGTAGAGAAAACGCGGCTGTTTTACCAGTACCTGTTTGTGCTTTACCCAGTAAATCGTTGCCATCAAGCAGAAGAGGAATAGAGGCTGCTTGAATTGGAGTTGGAGCAACGAAGCCCATGTTGTTTAGAGACGTCAACAGTTGTTCGTTCAGCGCGAGTTGGCTGAAGGTCGTTTGATTTTCTTGCATTGTGAACCCATTAAATGGTTAAAAGTGGTCCCACAAGCTCAATCACGATACTGATCCGCCCACTGTGCCACTCCATTGGAGAAGGGACAGTATTTTTCTTAAAGCAATTAGGGACATATAAGAGCGGCGCATCATACCTGCATATTTTGATTTGTGCTACAAAAAATTGAGTCTCATCACATTTTTAGTACTATCGTGGCATGAAAAACACAACAAATATCCCATCCTAGCGATTGAGATACGAGTTTATCCCTTATATAGTGTGCCTAACTCTATGCAGCGATTTGCTCCATAGTCCTCACGCCAACCCTTTGAAGGCTATAAAGACTCAATGTTTCAAGACAATCCGTTACTTGCTCAGTTAAAAGCTCAAATCCAGGAAACCTTGCCAAAAAAAGAAGGTACCGTTAAAGCCACCGACAAAAAATTTGGTTTTTTGGAAATCGACAGTAAAAAAAGTGTCTTTATCCCACCACCGTTTATGAAGAAGGTCATGCACGGTGATAAAGTCTCTGCCATTATTCGTAGTGATAACGGTAAAGACAGTGCTGAGCCCGAAACGCTCATCGAGCAGGCGGTAACACGCTTTATTGGGCGTATTAGGCGCTTCAAAGGTCGACTTAACGTGGTGCCTGACCATCCACAGCTGAAAAAACTCACTTTAAAAGCGAAGACTGTAAAAGGTTTACCTGCCGACGAGCTTAAAGAGGGAGACTGGGTTGTCGCACACCTAACTCAACATCCATTGGCGGGTGATGATGGTTTTTTTGCTGAAATATCGGAGAAAATTACCGATGCCGATGACAAGATCGCTCCTTGGTGGGTGACACTCGCGCAAAATGACCTTCCAAATCGCGAACCCGATGGTATTGCTGACGATGCATGGCAGCTTAACGACTCTGAAAGTCTGCAACGCACCGATTTGACCGACGTACACTTTGTCACCATCGATGGTGAGTCGACCAAAGATATGGACGATGCTCTCTTTGCTAAGCCTTTGGACAACGGACAGCTTGAATTGAGCGTCGCCATTGCTGACCCAACCGCGTACATCAGCCCAGATTCAGAGATGGATAAGGTGGCACGCGAACGTGGGTTTACCATTTATTTACCAGGTCGCAATATTCCAATGTTGCCACGATTTTTGGCCGACAATTTATGTTCACTAATAGAAAATGAAGTACGCCCTGCGATTGTTGCGGTTATGGTTATCAATCAAGACGGAAGTATCAGTGACAACGTCACCTTTAAGGCTGCTTTGGTAAAATCTCATGCACGCCTTAACTACAATCAAGTATCTAACTGGCTTGAACAGGGTACTGAAAGCGAGTGGCAACCCGATGGCACGACAAAAGACGTGATTGAGAGTCTTCATAAGGTCGCACAACTGCGCAGTGCTTGGCGTGAAAAGCACGCGGTAGTGTTCCCAGATCGTCCTGATTACCGTTTCGAGTTAAGCGAAAACAACGATGTAATCGCCATCCATGCTGATGAACGCCGAATCGCTAACAAGCTTGTTGAAGAAACTATGATAGCCGCTAATATTTGTGCAGGTCGCCTACTGCGTGAAAAACTCGAAATTGGGGTATTTAATACTCACCACGGCATTAAGTCAGAAAAAATAAAAGCGGCAATCGAGATGCTCAATGAAGCGGGCGCGCCTAATGTTACCGAAGAGTCATTATTAACTTTGGAAGGGTTTTCAGCGGTTCGTCGTTGGTTAAATCAACAACCAACTGCGTATCTTGATAATCGTATGCGTAAACTACAAGGTTATGGTGAAACCAGTATTGAAGCTGGACCTCACTTTGCAATGGGCCTTGACGTTTATGCCACTTGGACTTCTCCAATTCGCAAGTATGGAGACATGATCAATCATCGCCTTTTAAAGGCTGCTATTACAGGAGATGCTCCAGTACAAAAGCCCGACGCGAGTATTGGAGATGAGTTGGGCCTGCATAAAAAGCACCATAAGATTGCAGAGCGCAACATAGCCGATTGGTTGTACGTTCGAACGCTTGCTGACGATGCCAAGAATGAAGCGGAATACGAAGCTGAAATTTTTGATATTTCACGAGCTGGTCTGCGCGCACGTATTGGGGTTAATGGTGCTGCGGTGTTCATTCCTTTGTCGTCGGTTTGCAGCAATCGTGAACGCATAGTAGGCAACCATGAACTCGGCATGGTGCTGCTTGATGGTAAGGTCCATTATCGCCTTGCCGATGCAATTGATATTGTTATTACGTCAGTCAATCAAGAAACTCGTAACATAGTCGCAAAACCTAAACACGTATTAGCGGAACCGTCGTAGATAATACTCTCGAGGGAGGGCTATCCTCCCTCGAGAGTTTAGAGGAATACAATGAGCGCAATTCGAGTTAACTATTTCACTAGTTTTATATCACGTCGACGTGAACGCTACCCTGCTGCACAAATTGGTATTTTGTGGGTGAAAGCAGGAAGTATGGCATTTCGCCTCAATAACGGTTCGGAAGACACCATCCACGCAGGTCAATACTGTTTCTATAACTCCCAAGAGCTCATTAACCTAGAAACACAGTTTAATGATGAGATGTTTGATGCTGTAGCGATAATTTTGTCGCCGGATCTGTTGCAAACTTTTCTTAACTTATACAACGCGCCAGACAATTATCGGCCCAGTACACATCTACCCATTGTTGATTGTGATGATTACTTTCATTCGCAAATGGGCACGATCCTCACCTACTTTGAGCAACCATCGGTTGATAACTCTTCCTTAGAATTTGTGGCGATGTCTCTATTGAGTCAGCTTTGTTCATCAGCAAGCGCGACTATCGATATGATTAAGCAGTCGCTAGAACTTAGTATCACGCAAAAAGTGATTCACTATATTGAAAAAAACATCGATGGATCAATTACACTTGATGAAACGGCCAGTTATGTTGGAACCTCCATCGCGACGTTGAAAAGAAAGTTAGCCGCTGATGATTTATCTTTTTCGAATTTGGTTAAAGTAAAAAGAATTAACTACGCAACGACTCAGTTACGCGTCACCAATAACTCGATTACCCAAATTGCTTATGAAGCGGGTTACAAGAGTGCGGCGCATTTCAGTACCGCATTTAAATCCATTCACAATCAAACACCTAAAGAGTTTAGAGCGATGTTGAGAAAAAATCGCGCAAAAGCGGCTAAGTCGATTCAACCCCAAAACTGATGATTTCGATCCAATTTAATGGCTTCAAACAACTGGTACAGGGGTAAACTCCCCTGCTCTAGGTTACTCCATTGCTGTGTACTGGTTGGGTCTGGTACTAGAATTACCCAACCTTGAGTTACTTTTTCCACGCGGAGTATAGATTCAGTATTTTCAACATGGTTTGAATCAACACGCATCACTAGGCGCTTAAAAAGCACACCATTATCTTCTACGTGATAAGCTACTTTTTCGAGCTCAGCCGCGATATTACGGTTTCGATAGTCACACACGTCCTTTGCCAAATTGGCCAGTTGATGTTGTTCCCATTGCGTTAACATAAAGCCTCCAACTCGCTCGTTGACCGAGCAGTCACATTTCTGTCACCTTAACGTCATATCATAGCGTCGAAATTAATTAATTATGGAGCACCCCCATGTTTAGAGTTGCCCTTGCTACTCTGCTTTTTGTTTTTGCCCACGTTGCATCAGCAGAACAAATATCAATCGTAGGGTCGACGTCGGTCAGTCGCGTTATGGATATTTTAGCTGAAGATTACAATAAAACCTCACCAGAAAACCCCGTTGCAGTCCAAGGAATTGGATCCAGTGCGGGCGTAACTCTAGTAAATAAGAAAGTTTCTGAGCTTGGTATGAGTTCTCGTTACCTCACCGAGGCTGAAGCGCATGATTCACTAAAAATTATCACTATCGCGTACGACGGCCTAGCGTTGGTCGTTAATCACACCAACCCGATTACAAATCTGACTCGTGAACAACTGAGCGATATATACCACGGCAACATTACCAACTGGAAAGAAGTTGGCGGTGACAACAAAAAAATTGCAGTCGTAACGCGCGAAACCGCTTCAGGTACAAGATACAGTTTTGAAAGTTTGCTGGGTCTTACCCAAATCATTAATCAAAAGTTAGTGTCGGATATTAGCCATGAGAACTTAGTGGTAAACAGTAATTCAATGGTGAAAACCATCGTCAGCAATAACCCACATGCGATCGGTTACATTTCTATAGGCTCTGTTGATGCGAGCGTAAAACCGGTTCAGTTTGAAGGAATCGCTCCAACAGCAAAAAGTATCCTTGAGAAAAAATACGAGCTTCGTCGCCCGTTCTTGGTGTTTTACGATACAGAGAATGTAAGTAAAGAGTCATTGGGGTTTGTTGATTACCTCACTAAGCCTCATGCGCAAGACATTATTGAGCGTAGTGGCTACATTAAGTTCCATTAACTGTAACTCAGTAACAACGAAGAAGGCCCGATTGCAATAGCATCGGGCCTTTTTCGTTATTGACAGCGGTTGGTATGTAATCACGCTACTCTGTTAATACACCTATCGATAATCCTTGTTCAGCAAAAAGCAGCTGAAGTCTCTGATTCACTGCATGTTTGTCTATCTGCATCAGCGTTATTGGGTAGTTGAGCATGTCTATCGAATCAATCCCATTAAGATAATTATCTGCATATAAAAATGCCATAGTGTACTCATCATCCATAGACGCTTGTAACTGAGAAACGTAAATAGCCATATGGCGTTCAAACTCTTCATCTGTGACGCCATGGTTCAAAAGATCAGCAATGATTGTCTCTGTTTCTCCAATTAGCGCTTCGGTGTTTTGTGGGTCTGTGTACATTTCAAAATCAACAGTGGTCTCGGGAATTCGCCCATAACCAATAGTCGAATACTCGTCAACGCCGTACACCCAACCTTTACTTTCTCGTAGTTCTCTTTCCAATCTCTCTTGTGCAATAGAGACAGCTAAAGCGGCTGTCGCTTGCTCGACAAACCCTACTTCTTCGCTTTTAGGGGTAACGTAGCCGTACAGCACCAAAGATTGTTCTGGCTCTGCCCCACTGCGCTCTATTCGCGTTGTAGTCGGTGCTTGATAATCTGGTATGGTCGAAAACTCATAGGCTACACCTTGCTGTAGGCCGCCAATATAGGTTTCGAGCTGGCCAATAATTGTTTGTGAGTCAAAGTTACCTACAATCGATAAAACATACCCGTCCACATTGCGGTAATAAGCATTATATAGCGCTAAAACATCTGCGCTTTCAACCTGTTCAAGTAGGGGTTCATTGAGTCGACTATAGATCGAGTGACCATGATAACGAACGTCGTCCATAGCAATAAAAAATTGATCGATACTGTCCCAGCTATTGAACTCATCGATGGTCGATGCCTTAACTTGGTCAAACACGTTTTGATCGAGTTGTTCTCTCGACATTAGTGCAAAAATTAGGTTTAGAGCCTGCTCAGTCTGATTTGACGGTGATTCTAATGACAATCCATGGTCAAAAGAATCAAAGTATGGGTACACAGCTATATCCTGGTTTAGCAAGTAACCTTCAAGTTGTGACGTCGTTGCCCAGTCATACTGGCTCGTTGTCAACACATCTGAAGCGAGGTAAGACGCTGCGAGTTCAAGGTCTGTTTGTAGGCCGTAACTGCCGCCTTGAGACATCATGAAATAAGAAACGGTTTGAGACTCCGCTCTTTGTTCTAATATAACTGTGACACCATTATTAAGTGTTATCACTTTGGCATTGATCAAACTTGACTGGTCTATAACGCTCCCTTTTGATTTGGTAGGCTGCGGAAGAGAAACAACCGGAGCAACAGCTGCGAGTTGTGGGCTTTTTGATAAGGTGATTGGGATTGTTAATACTTGTACTAGCTCCGACCGGTCAAGAGAGTTGCCTGAGAATCCCCAACGCATAGGGCGACTAGCCCAGTATTGTACATAGTCATTTATATACTCTTTCCCCATAATGCTAAGTCCCTGCTTAGTTACACGATCAGCCTCAATAGGGCTAAACATTACAGAGTTGCTGAGGGCCGAGTAATAGATTTCCACGACGTAAGTGCGCGGGCTCCAATCGGTTATGTGTTGAGTCTTCTGTATTTCAAAGAAAGTGTCTAAATACACAAACTCTTCATCAGTAAGCCCAAATTTTGCGAGGCGATCAAGTTGTTCTCGCAGCAGTAGCGTAACCTCTGAATGTGCATCATTGTCGTGCTCTAAGTACACATAAGTTGCGTAACTGTTTTCCCAATGTTCAAGATCGACCTCACTGGATAGTGATAGTAACTCCTTTTCTTCAGCAGCCATAACGATGCGCTGTTGTAAGATGTCGTTTAATGCGTACAGCAAATATTCATTAAACCAGTCTTTATTGGTATGCAGTGAATTGGCGGAATCGATTAGCTGAGCGTGAGTAAATGCGTAAGCATCGGGCTGCTCAAAAAATACAGTGCCGCGATTGGTATCGATTGGAGTTTTAAATGGATTGGGTTTAGATTTTTCTCCACCCGAGAAAATCGCTTTCATCGACTCAATTTGCTGTTGGTCTATATTACCTGCGACGATTAAGATTGCGTTCGAGGGTTTATAGTTTCTAGAGGCAAATGACTCGAGCTGTGCTCTCGTTGCTGTTTCAATAATCTGTTTATTACCGATGGGGTCTCGACCACTCAAAGGCGTGTCTTGGTATAACGCTTTGTAATCGCTGTCCCAATACCCGCTGTCAGCGCGATAGGCTCGCTCTGCATTCACGATTCCTTTTTCGATGCTCAGTTGTGCTTCTGTCATGGCGAATCGGCCATGCGCAATATCGGCGTACCATTCTAGGAGCGAGTAAAAATTCATACTAGAGCCGATATCTGCACTAAGGTCTATGTAATACTCAGTAACGTCGCCAGAAGTCCATGCATTAACGTCGTTTTCCTGCTCCTGACCAAGTTCCAATAGCATTTGATCTATTTGATCAGCGGTGAAGCTTTCGGTTCCCTTAAAGGCCATGTGCTCTAATAGATGAGCAAGGCCCAACTCATCGTCACGCTCGTCTAATGAACCCGCATTGATGTACATACTGATGCTGACTTCTTCAACCTCATAAGGCAGTACGTAGTATCTAAGCCCATTATCTAGCACGCCTTGTTGGAGCTCTGGCATAACCTGCAAAGGTTGTCGCAAATACTCGGCTTCTAAAGAATTGGTCTGAACGCCACTACAACCAGCGACAAAAATACCAAGCGCTATTAAGTACAAATATTGCACGACTCGCATAAACTATCCTTTTTAATACCCCAAGTAATAGAGTAACGTCGTCTGTAAAAATTAAACAGTGAGCCCTGATCTAATTCGCTGATTTATCGCAGTATTCTCAGTTCTACATCGTATTGATAGATCACTCTTATAAGGTTGATTGGATGCCAGATTTTACGCCACATCTGGTATAATCCAGCCATTGACCCTATACGAGCAGTACTTAATGGCGCTTAAACCAACGATATATAAATTTCGTGTATCACTGACGGATCTCAATCGAGACTATTTTGATAATTTTCAACTCACAGTTGCTCAGCATCCATCTGAAACATTGACCCGTTTAGCCGCTCGGCTCATAGCGTTTTGCCATAGTGCAGAGCCCGACTTACAGTTCACAAAAGGACTGTCGAGTATTGAAGAACCTGACATTTGGACTAGAAATTTAACCGATGAAATAGAGCACTGGATAGAAGTCGGTGAACCCGAATCAGAGAGAATTAAAAAAGCCAGTCGAGTCAGTAAAAACCTGTCTATTTATAGTTTTAATACTAAATCGGAAGCGTGGTGGAAACAGCAGGGACTGGCTATTTCACGGTATGCAAATAGCGTATATCAGCTCGACAACGACGGAGTTGAAGCCTTCGCAGGATTAATGACTCGCACGATGGATGTTTCGGTGATGCTTACTGGGGCCGACTTTTATATTGAAGCCGGAGGTGAGTCTGTTCAGGTTTCTATGTCTACATTGTTTGATTCAACAGACACATGATAAGAACACAATTAGTTGCACTTGGATTTCCAGTGTTATCGGATGCTCGACAACAGCAACGCATGATAGAGCTATGCAAGTCAAGTGATGACTTTTTCAAAGCTGCATTAACTAAAGCCAAACTGCAACCCGCAGCGGCAACTCCTGAGCAGACGTTACCGTCATTGCTTGGTATTTATGGGCATCGGTTTGAGCAGTGTTTGTCAGAGCTTTCAGCCCAATCAGAGTCATTAATCGCGATGAGTGATGTGCTTAATGAGTCTTTGCCGTCTGAGCACGCTGACAAGTTTGTTAATCAATCGGCTCTAGATACCGAGATCACAAGCCGCATTTACTTGTTTATTCAGGGACGGATGAAACTGGACTACTCATTAGCCAATGAGTTTTCTCAACGTGCGGCCAGCGAACTTGCCCACTTTACTACTCAGTCAGAAGACGAAATCCGAGTGAAGCTTAACCAGTCTTATTACGTGGGTGTGGATGCGAGAAACAAACAAAGCAAAATATTGCGCTGGTTTGAAAAGTGGTTTAACTAGCGGTTTATCGCTTACGGTACTCTAGGAAGAGTACCGTAAGATTTCTGTTTGATCTTTTACGCACTTAACGCTTGTTCTAGGTCGCCGATAATGTCATCAATATGTTCGATACCGACCGACAAGCGGATCATTTCAGGCGCGACGCCCGCCCTAGCCTGCTCTTCTTCGCTAAGCTGTCGGTGCGTGGTTGAAGCAGGATGACACGCTAATGACTTAGCGTCGCCAATGTTAACCAAGCGTTTAAAAATGTTTAGCGCATCATAAAAACGTACACCTGCTTCAAAACCGTCTTTTAGGCCAAAGGATAAGATTGCGGAAGGTTTACCTCCCATGTACTTTTGAGCTAATTGATAATGTTCAGACTCAGGTAAACCAGCGTAACTTACCCAGCTTACAGCAGGATGCTCTTCTAAATATTGGGCAACCTTAAGTGCATTTTCTACGTGCCTTTCCATGCGCAAAGGCAGTGTTTCCAAGCCTTGAATAAGCAAAAACGCATTCATTGGTGATAACGCAGAACCGGTGTTGCGTAACGGTACTGTTCGAGCACGGCCAATAAACGCGGCTTCTCCAAAGGCTTCAGTGTATACAACACCATGATAGGAAGGTTCAGGTTGGTTAAACACAGGGAATCTTTCTTTGTGTTCAGCCCATGGGAATTTTCCTGAATCTACAATCACACCGCCAAGTGTAGTGCCGTGCCCACCAACATACTTAGTTAAAGAGTGAACGACAATATCAGCACCAAACTCAATAGGTTTGCATAGTGCTGGCGTGGCGACGGTATTGTCAACAACCACTGGAACACCTTGTGCATGAGCTAAAGTCGCTATGGCTTCAATGTCGGCGACGTTTCCAGCCGGGTTTCCGATACTTTCACAATAAACCGCCTTGGTGTTTTCATCGATTAGTTGCGCGATGCTTTCTGGCTTATCATCTTTAGCAAATCGTACTTCGATGCCTTGTTTAGGAAGCATGTGCGCAAACAGCGTATAGGTACCACCATAAAGTTGCGGAGCAGAAACAATATTGTCGCCCGCTTCTGCTAAGGTTTGAATCGCATAATTAATCGCAGCACTGCCCGCGCTAACAACTAATCCAGCGATGCCGCCCTCTAGAGCGGCCATTCGCTTTTCCAACACGTCGTTGGTCGGATTCATAATCCGAGTGTAAATGTTACCTGGAACCGCAAGGTTAAACAGATCAGCGCCATGTTGGGCATTATCAAACTCATAAGCAGCAGTTTGATACATTGGAACTGCCACGGCCTTCGTCGTAGGTTCGGTTTCGTAACCAAAATGTATCGACAACGTTTCGTCTTTCATTGCTCTTCCTTGTGTAAAAATAGGTGTTGTAGTGCCCAACATAGTGCCTTTTCTTAGCGTTTATTTACGAGCCATAGGTCAAACTTTGCATTAAAGGCAATAATTATTCGTTTCTCGTCATTAGTTAGTCGTGTTTATCCAACCAAAAACCGTTACCATGTTTCTAAGCATAGCTATGACGGAACATGAATGAGCGAACTTAAAAAGGACATCACGTTGGTCACCGGAATTGGTCAAATGTCCACGACACTACTTGGCACAGGTCTGTTTATGGTGCCAGCCATTGCCGCATCCATTGCAGGACAGCATCTTCTTTGGGCGTGGGTAATTTTACTTTGCGCGGTTTGTCCAATAGCGCTTACCTTTGCCGCACTGGGAAAACGATACCCAAATGCAGGAGGTGCATCCTATTTTGTAAAAAAGGCATTCAATTCACGCCTAGAAAGAGCGATGGCTTGGTTGTTTATCAGCGTTATGCCAGTGGGCGTCCCTGCAGCCGTTGCTTTGGCCGGGGGCTTTGCGCAGCAAATTCTTCCCGCAGGACTGTCTGATCCAATTAGTGCCCAACTCTTAACTGTGCTTTTACTTATAGTAGTAAACCTCGCCGGAACACGTTCATCAAGTCGATTACAAACTGCCATAGCGATTGGCATAGTCGCGCTCGTTGTCGCCTTTATGGTTAAAGGCTCTGTAGGAACCGAGGATGTAACATTGCCAAAATTAACGTCCACAGACTTTGTTCCTATTGGTCAAGCACTCGCGGTCATGTTTTGGTGCTTCGTTGGTATCGAAGCGTTCGCCCATATGGGTGAGGAATTTAAAAATCCACAGCGAGACTATCCGTTAGCGATACTGCTCGGTTGTGTCATAGCGGGTTTAGTCTATTGGGCGTTCTCCGTCGTTGTTTTAAAATTTGGCGCCTATGGCACTTCCGAACTTGATCGTTCGTCAATTCCTTATATTGCTCAATTGTTGTTTGGAGCAAAAGCAACATTGTTAATAAGTGTAATGGGATTTTTAGCCTGTTTTGCGACTATTAATTTATACACTCAAAGTTTATCACGCATGATTTGGTCTCAAGCGCGCGAGTATAAACCTCAAAGCCCACTGGCAAAGCTTAATCGTAAGGGAGTACCACTCAATGCGACGCTCGTTGTGGGTGTCGTCTTAGCCTTAGGATCCGTTGCGGGAGAACTTTCAGGGGTTGATTTGGAAGTGTTTCTTAAGCTAGCTAATGGTGTTTTCGTGGTGATCTACTTAATGAGCATGTTCGCGGCAATTAAACTTCTTTCTGGTTACTATCGAGGGCTGGCCTTTGTCGCGTCATTGGTATGCTTGAGCGTGTTTGGTTTCTTAGGGTGGGCTATGCTTTATGCGTTAGGTCTATTTTGTCTGTTTTGGATGGTTCTAAGCCATTCACCCGCAATATCTGAGCAACCGACAGACTAAACGTACCAGACCCAATAGTTATAGCGCAAAAGCATTCTGCGGAAGATCGGTTTTTTCTATCCACTCTGTCGGTAAGGCTTTGTCACCACCTTGGTAGCATGCAGCTAATATTGCGCCGAGTGCGATAGCTCTGCCGCTGCTGTCACCTCCGCAGTATATGTTTTCGCGAATGGACTGTTGGTAGTTTTTTGCATGAAACATAAGATGGCAAATCACCACAAAGGACGATGAAAGCTGGCTACCAGAGCCAACCTTGACGGCAACTTCCCTCGAACTTGACTGACGCATAATCAAAACCTTATCGATATCTTTTGCCACCAATCCGCCCAAACGATGCGCAACCTTTAAACACTCTTTGGGGTCGTACCCTAATAATGCACAGCGAAGCATAACCGCTACACCTTTTGCGTATTCAACCGCGACATCATTATTGTTTGTGACTCTAACGGCCGTTTCAACCCAATCAAGCAGCTCTTCCTCTTGATAATAACGCGTCACAATTGGCGGCAATACTGTTAATGCAAGATTAGTAGCAGAGTTAGCGCCTACCCCAATAAACGGTAAATCTTTATCTTCTAACTGATGAATGTTCATTAATGTCTGTTTGGTCGGTTCATCTATAAACCCTTGCCACTGGCCACCAAAATCAAACCAACTTCGATAAGAGGAAAT
The DNA here is from genome assembly GCF_016900875.1 of Vibrio ulleungensis. Lineage (GTDB taxonomy): Bacteria > Pseudomonadota > Gammaproteobacteria > Enterobacterales > Vibrionaceae > Vibrio > Vibrio ulleungensis. The sequence continues at coordinate 937,042 of NZ_JAFEUM010000001.1, read as the reverse complement.
ATACGCCGATTCAACGTAACTTCCTTTTTGAACTAAGCTATCGATGAGCGACAGCATCTGGGCGCCATAATGCGTGAGATCGCCGCTCTGTTTACCATTGTGTACAAATTGACTCGTCGACGCATAGTCATCGACAGTCGATGGGTAAAATTCTGGGGCGTCTTTTGCTAAATCGACGATTTTTTGTTGGTCATTAAGAAAGTGAAAACCCAAACATGCCGCGTCCGCGACTAAAGCACCTACGTTGGCATGCCAGGCTCTTAAGTGAATGGCGGTGTCGTCTTGTTTCATTGATTCACCTTGTCATCTTTAGGCGATTTTCAAACAGCTTTCGGTTCGATTTCGACCAGCGTCTTTCGCAATGTATAGTGCTTTATCTGCCAATATTAGCAGATCTTTCAGAGAGTCGTGCTGATCACTTGACGTGGAAATACCTAAACTCGCAGTACACCTAAAACCTGGTTCTTCTGGCAAAGGTATGGGATGTGACTCGATTGCAGAGCGTATTACTTCCGCTTTACGTGTCGCAAACTCTAGTGGTGTATTTGGCATCACTAATGCAAACTCTTCTCCACCGATGCGTGCAAAAAGATCTTCTGGTCGGCAGTGTTGTTCGATGATGTTACACACCTCGGTTAATACAAGATCGCCTGCTATATGACCGTGCCTATCATTCACACGCTTAAAATAGTCAAGATCCAAAATGATAAGACTGACGTTTTGCCCCTCAATGCGCTCTTCGAGCATATTCGCACCTTGTGAGAAGAAGGTATGGCGATTTGCTATTCCGGTAAGGGAATCCGTTGTCGCTTGATGTTTAAGTTTCTTTTCATTGACCGAGATTTCATTGGCAAAAATACTAAGCACTACAATAACCTCTAGCATATTAACCAACATAACTGATTGATAGATATACCGATTGGTTTGTTCGCTAACGACGATCATTGGATTAAGGTTAGTGGTGTTTTCGCAATAGAAAAACAGTGCGACTGCCAAACAACTTAGAATGATTTTTTCTCGTTTTTCATCTAATTCGAACAGCAAATAAGTTCCGGTTGGGACCAAGTAATAGTAAAGATGAAAACCCGATGCATTGGTTAGATAGACGTTGGACGATACAACCAAATGCATCATTAACACGCTAAAAAACCAAATTTTACCTCCGCGATAAAACCCTTTTGCGCTAAAGGCTAACGTAAGTACATAAGCAACAGTGAAGCCAAAATTGATACTAGCGACGCCTAGGTGCCCTAGAAATGAAACGTAGGTAAGCGTATACAGACCCGATGTCACCGCGGTAATTAGCGCAATAATATTGAGCAAACGTACTTTGTTTGCGCTACCGAACGGCAGCTTATTTGTACCTAGGTGGTAGATTTGATTCAAAGTCACGGGCACTCTCACCCAAAGTTATTATTCCACTTCTAATGATAACGCATATTACTTACATTTAAAGCATTTAAATTACACCAATATAACAGCTAATTCACACACCCTTGTAATACTGATGGTTAGATGTAGGTCTAACATACTGTTGTAAACTCTCGCTCACAACATCATATCCGGCAACCAATTGAATAAATCCATTGGCTAATGCTCTAATATCACTGTTAAATTTAGTTTCGGTTTGAATATCTCTTAAATCGATAAGGAAATCCGTAAACAGAGTCGAGTGGTCTTTGATGACCTCTAAGTTTAAAGTGTGGTGTTGAGCATGAAGCTGATTATATTCGCCCCCTATTTTATTAATGATATAGGGTGAGTCGTTTAGGTTTATGATCGACGTGCGTTTGCTGCACTTAGGTAAACAGCCGTTGTTTTGTTTTATTTTTTTACACCCACTGCTTTGCATAAACAAACACTGCCGACTGGTCATGAGTGTATTGGGCTGCAACACTGCATAGAAAGCACGAAATCCACTTGGCCTTTTAATTCGATTCATTTGTACTTTACTAAGCTCATTAGAAACGAATCCACCTGACGCGCCAAACTCTTGCTTTAAACACTCTAGTGCATAGCTGTTGCTCAAGTTAAGTTGCCTTCCTGCAATCCATTGAACACCCAACTTCTGTGCTTCTATCGCAATACCGATATTGTCAGTGATAATTAGTGACGGCGTCACTAATTTAAGAAGTTCTACCGCCGATTCGTAGTCTTTATCGATAAGTACCGCTGGGAAATAGGGAGAACATTGTGGATACAAACTTAGTTGTTGCGCCCAATGTTTCCACGTTTTGCCTAACGCATTAGGAAGCTGAACAAACAGTTCGACCTCTAGATCGTGCAGTTGCTCTACTTGTTCAAAATCAGACAAAAGAATAGAAAGACTCGCAACATGCTCATTCGACACGGCGTCACTTTCAATACTCGGTAATGTAATATGAGTTCGAGGTGTTTTGGTGGTTGATCTCAGCGTTCGCTTGTCGTTATACATCTGAGCAAAAGGTGCTACCGATTGCTCCATCGTTTGCATTATGCGCGTATTGTCATCGTATACGCCCTTTTTGGCGATCTGTATGCCACTTTCAGACGCGTCATTGTTGGACTCAGCACGTGCCAACCAAGCATGATTACGGGGATTATCAATGTACATTGCTTTATCAATGTTCCCCATCAAGTACCCATTACTGAAATCTCGGTTAAATACCGTATACAACGGCGTCATGTCGGTTAACGGCGCTTTACCAGTTTGATAGGCATCGATTTGCGCTCGCCACTGTTGAACTGTGGTAAAGACATAGTGGGACTTCTTTATACGCCCTTCTACTTTTAGTGAATAGACTCCAGCTTCAGCTAATTGCGCCATGTTGCTAAATGCACTGTTGTCTTTCATGTTCAGTGGGAACTCTGCACCTGCATCCGTTTTTTCGAATGGGTCTCGGCAAGGTTGACTGCAACGACCTCTATTACCTGACGCGCCACTGCGAACTGAGCTTATGTAGCATAATCCTGAAAATCCAATACAGTATGAGCCGTGCACAAAGACTTCCATTGATACACCATGCTGTTTGCCGTAACTGGCTAAGTCAGTGATCTCGTCAATGCTGAGCTCTCTTGACAAATTAACGCGACTCGCCCCCAACTGACTAAGTGCGGTAATTTGCCCTTTATTGTGGGTATTCATTTGCGTCGATGCATGAACATCTAACGTAGAGAAATGATGCTTTAGCAAATAAGCTAAGCCAAAATCTTGAATAATCACACCATCGATAGCAGAAGTCGTTAGTCTGTCTAATAAGCGCCACAATGCTGCTAACTCACTTTCTAACATCATGATGTTAAGTGTTAGAAAGACTTGGCATTGCTGTTGATGAGCTATTTCGATGACCACCATTAAATCGTCATAGCTTAAATTGGTGGCACGATTTCTCGCATTAAAACGATCCAGTCCGCAATACACTGCGTCTGCTCCAGCTGCAATTGCGGCTAGTATAGAGTCTAAATCGCCACCAGGGGCTAAAAGTTCAAATGGTTGCTTCACAACGTCATACTCAATCAAAAAATCAGCCGTATTCTACCGCGTTTACCCTTGGGGTGCATTTATTTGTCATTGATCACATTTCTAATTGCATTTTCATAGGCTCTCAGTCATCGTATTGACATAAACCCGCTGTTTAAAAGGACGTTCCATGACAAACCGCTTATTTAAAATACTTACCGTAGTAATGATTGTCGTTACCAGCGGTTGTGCAAGTTATTCCATTTCAGAGCAGCAAATGACGGACTACGTGTCTAACAACCTGTCAGCAAATCAATCTATAGATGTAGAAGGACTGGTTAAAGCTGAAATTGGATTGAATGATGTCGAGATCCGAATTGGCCGTGCAGATGCAGATAGAATCAGTGTCTTTGCCAACACCAATGCGCTCGTCGAGGTTATGAATGGCACAGAATTAGACTTAGATTTAGCGATGGAATTTAGCGCAATTCCATACTATGAAAAAGAGACTGGAGAAGTGTTTATCAAGTCGGTCCGGTTGGAACAATTTGACGATAAATCAAATACGTTGCCTTCAGCACTCACTCCGTTACTGAAACCCGCAGTATCGGTTGTAGGAGACGTATTGTCTCAATACCCTGTTTATCAACTCGACAACAGCAAATTTGAACAGGCTTTACTTAAATCGGCTCAACCCAATCTAGTGATTAAAAATAACAAATTGGTGATCGAACTTTAAAGACGCTGCATGTGAAACTACCGCTTAACACCAGAAATAATGCGGTCAAAATTTTACCGCATATGGCCTTTTTGTAATACAATATCATTTTACAGAATCAAAACAGGCCGTTATGAGCGACTTTCTATCTCAAATTGCATTTTCTCTCTCCATCACTGGGCCAATTTGTGTCACGCTAATCTTAGGGATTTGGTTAAAGTACAAACACATCATTACCGATGAGTTTATTGAAATTGGCTCAAAAGTTGTGTTCCAAGTGACCTTGCCCGCGCTGCTATTTTTAAGCATCGTTACCGCCGATCATGATTTTGAGTCAGCCAGCCGAATGCTCATATTTGCAACGGTAGCCAGTGTCAGCTTTTTCGTTTTGACGATGCTCATTACTCACCGCGTTTTTAAACGCAGCGCAGACGCAGGTGTTATTGTACAAGCCAGTTTTCGCGCTAATACTGGGATTATTGGGATCGCGTATGTTGCTAACGCATACGGAGAAAGCGGTATCGCGTTAGCGGCACTTTACGTCGCTGCAACCACACTGCTCTACAACGTATTGGCCGTTATCTGCCTTACCCCAACGGGTGGAACGACGCCCAAAGCCTTGGTTAAATTACTGGTCAAAACAATGACCAAAAACCCACTGATAATTTCAATCGTCGCTGGCTTAGTAGTATACGGGTTATCAATCCCAGTGCCGTCAATGATTATCGACGCGGGTGATTATCTAGCAAAAATGACTCTACCACTTGCTTTGCTGTGTACCGGTGGCTCACTTAATCTTCGCGCTCTAAAACAAGACGCAACCGCAACGTGGTACGCAACTAGCTTTAAACTTGTTCTAGCTCCTTTATTAATCACGTCAGCAGCGGTACTGTTAGGGTTTCGCGATATAGAGTTAGCCATTTTATTTTTTATGAATGCTGCTCCAGTTGCCGCCGCCAGTTATGTTATGGCGCGCAGTATGGGTGGCAATGCAACACTTGCCGCTAATACCATTGCTTTAACGACTTTACTATCCACACTGACCTGCTCACTGGGCATTGTGATTTTGTCTTCACTCCAACTCATTTAGGTGGTTCACCCGTTTTATGGGCCAACATTTTAAAATTCGTTCCATTTTTATCGCATGCTTCATTATTAGTATTGGTCAACTTAGCATGGGGTTGGTGTTCCCTTCACTGCCTTGGATTGCACAAGACTTCAATGTCACCTTGGAAGAAGCCCAATTATTAGTCAGTGTCTATATGCTTGGTTTCGGGCCGTCACAATTTTTGTACGGCCCTATTTCTGACTCTTTAGGGCGAAAAAAAGTATTACTTACCGGTCTGGTCATTGCGCTGTTTGGTTTAGCCATCATTATCGCTTTTTCCGATTCGTTTACAGCGGTTGTCTTAGGGCGATTTATTCAAGGTATTGGTACTGGCGGTTGCGCTGTGCTGGCGAGAGCATCGACGCGAGATCGCTTTAGTGGTGAGCAGTTGCCTGTAGCGATGTCATATATCGCCATTGTCGCATCAATTACTCCGCTACTAGCACCTATTTTAGGTGGGTTTATCAACCATCACTTTGGTTGGTCAATGGTGTTTATATCTTTGCTTGGCTATGTCGTTGTCGGCTGGGGCTTGATCGCGCTCAAGTTTAAAGAGAGCTTATCTGAAACGAAACCTGTACCCTCACTTAAAAATATGGCGTCACAGTACGCTGTCTTTTTGCGATCGCCCTACTTTATGAGTTTTGCCAGCATCAGTTGGCTTAATTTCAGCTTGATGATCACAACAGTGTCAATCATGCCATTTATTATGCAAGTCCAAATCGGTATGAGTTCGGATCAATATGCGATGTGGGCGCTGATTCCAGCGTTAGGAATGTTGATTGGTACCAGTCTAAGTAACCGCTTAAGGCCCAGGTTTGGTAATAAGAAGATACTGTTAGTTACGCCTACTCTGCATATCATAAGCGCTATCTGGCTGTTCTTTACCCCTTTAGAACCACTGCTGCTAATGATTGGTCAAATGATACTAATAGTAGGGAATGCCATTGCTTTGCCTTGTGCCCAAGCACTGGTTCTTCAACCGTATAAAAAGTCAGCAGGCTCAGCCGCCGCTTTATCGGGAGGTGGGCAAATGATTGTCTCTTCGATTGTTAGTGTCGCTTTGGTTCAGCTCGGAGTACAAGAAGCGTGGCACTTATCGATGGTGATCGCTCTTTTTGCGGTTATTACTGTTGCTAATATTCAGCGCGGATTCAGTGTTAAACCATAAAAAAAGAGCGCTTATATAAGCGCTCTTCTTCAGAATCTAACTAATCTAAGGGTTACTCAACCACACCTTTGGATTTTAGAAACTCTGCATAAGAGCCTCTAAAGTCAGTGATTTTACCATCACGAATTTCGATTATACGCGTTGCTAAAGAATCGACAAAGACTCGGTCGTGCGACACGAAAAATAGCGTTCCTTTGTACTGCTCTAAGGCGTTATTGAGTGATTCAATCGACTCCATGTCCATATGGTTAGTGGGTTCGTCCATTAGTAGGATATTTGGCTTGTGCATCATGATTTTGCCAAGCAACATACGTCCCTGTTCACCACCTGATAGCACTTTAACAGACTTTTTGATGTCATCTTGTGAGAACAACATACGCCCTAAGAAGCTCCTAAGAACTTGTTCGTCGTCGCCTTCTTGGCGCCATTGGCCCATCCATGTCATAAGATCCATATCTTCAGCAAAGTCGCTAGCGTGATCTTGCGCATAGTACCCAATGTTGGTGTTTTCAGACCACTTGTACGACCCAGTGCGTGGCTCAAGCGCGCCTGCTAACGTGTTGAGTAACGTCGTTTTACCCACGCCATTTTCACCGATGATCGCGACACGCTCACCCACTTCAAAAATAGCGTCAAAGTTACTGTATAGGTCTTCTTCAAAGCCTTGACATAGGTTTTCCAAAACAAGTGCATTTCGGAACAGCTCTTTCGACTGTTCGAAGCGGATAAATGGGTTTTGACGACTTGACGCTTTCACTTCGTCCAATTGGATTTTGTCGATTTGCTTAGCACGTGATGTCGCCTGCTTCGCTTTAGATGCGTTAGCAGAAAAGCGTGCCACAAAGGTTTGTAGTTCGGCTATTTGTGCCTTTTTCTTGGCGTTGTCAGCCAATAAACGCTCACGTACTTGGCTTGCTGCTAACATGTACTCGTCGTAGTTGCCAGGGAACAGTCTAAGTTCACCATAATCTAAATCTGCCATGTGAGTACAAACACTGTTTAGAAAGTGACGGTCGTGCGAGATTATTATCATCGTACAGTTGCGTTGGTTTAGGGTTTCTTCAAGCCAGCGAATGGTATCGATATCGAGGTTGTTGGTCGGTTCATCGAGAAGCATTACATGCGGGTCAGCAAATAGCACTTGTGCAAGTAGCACACGAAGTTTCCAACCAGGTGCGACTTCACTCATCAAACCAAAATGCTGCGATTCAGGAATACCTACCGCCAACAGCAACTCTCCCGCTTTGGCTTCGGCCATGTATCCGTCCATTTCAGCAAACTGGACTTCAAGATCGGCGACTAACATGCCTTCATCTTCACTCATTTCTGGCAATGAATAGATACGGTCACGCTCTTGTTTCACTTCCCAAAGCTCTTTGTAGCCCATGATCACGGTATCAATAACCGTATATTGCTCATAGGCAAACTGGTCCTGATTTAGCTTAGCAATACGTTCATTTGGGTCGTAGCTAACGTTGCCGCCAGATGGATCAAGCTCGCCACTGAGGATTTTCATAAACGTAGACTTGCCACAACCATTGGCGCCAATCAAACCGTAGCGGTTACCTTGGCCAAATTTAACAGAGATGTTTTCGAAAAGCGGCTTCGATCCAAATTGTTGGGTGATATTGTTGGTTGAGAGCACTGTCTGTACCTTTATGAGTCAATGGGAGCGCAACAGTACTGATTTCCACTACGGGATGCAAGTAAATAGTGAGTTGGGTCACCTTTTGTCGTCTATCGTTTACCATCGATAGACAGCAATGTAGAAATCCATTCCAACCCAGAAATACGTCGACATATTAAACTCACTAAAACCATCAACGGAACGGCTAAAAACATCCCCACTAAGCCCCAAATTGCGCCCCAAAAGGTTAACGAAACCAGCACAATAAAGGGGCTTAGGTTAAGTTTTGTGCCCAAATAGGCCGGTTCTATAAGATTGCCTATAACAAATTGAACGACAGTTAAAAGGCCGACAATGATCAGCACAGGGGTAAACTGTTCAAATTGCAGCAGCGCTTGTAGTGCGGGTAATGCGACCCCGAGTATTGAGCCTAAATTGGGAATGAAATTAATAAAGAACACCAGAATACCCCACATCGCAGCAAAATGTACTCCCATCAACTCCAAGACGGCGAACGTCGCGACGGCGGTAAGCGCACTAATGATCGATTTTAATGATAAGTATGTTTGAATGGAGTTTGCGATGTCTTGCCAGACTACCTGTACATTCTTTGCTTTTTCTTCCGTCCCAGCGAGGCTAGCCAATTTTTGTGGGATCATTTTCTGCTCTGCCATCAAAAACATTGTAAACATAAAGGTAAGCAATACATTAGATAGCACCAAAGATATTGACTCTCCGAACCACCCTAGCAGGCCAGCAAATTGACTGCTAGCTCCAAAGGTAGTTACATCGAAGTGAACTTTATTCCCTAACATCGCGACTAAGTGGTTAAATCGTTCCTCATAAAGCGGTTGAAATTCAGTAAACTCTTCAACTTGACTAGAAAGTGCTTGAGAAAGAATAAGAACAATAGCGACCAAAACGAGCAATGTAATGACAGAGACTAGCGCATCATTGAGGTACTTGCCTATCACTGGAATGAGCTTTACAGCCTGACGTGTTGAACTCAGTATGACCGCCAAAAATACGCCTAAGACAATCGGAATTATCAGTGCTTTGCCATAGATCAACATTGCCATCATACCGAACAATATGATTGTCCAGTACGCGATTTTCTGTGGGTCGAGAATGATCGATGACTCACTGTTGTTCATAGAAATGGCCTGCTATTTTTTTATAAGGGTTTTGATTGCAAGACCAATCAGGGGAGAAAGACCGTCTAAAGACTTAGTGGGAGACAATAATTGGGTAATTGGGCCAGTCGCAGATTCGTAGGCGCGGTCACGAATATCTTGGAGCAGCTTTTCTTCGTCACTGGGTTGTAAGTTATTGGCGACGATGAGAGGAATAACCCCCAAAACAAAGTTGGTACCTGCCAGTGTTAGTGCCGCTGCCTGTTGGGGCTGTTGTTCCATTAAATAGAAGTAAAATCCCGCATTGAGGCCTAGCAGGGCTATCAGCATACAAAGAACACTTATAACGACTAATACCGCGGTAATTTTTGTTCGTTTCATCTCAGCTTTTAGTAACGCTGATTGGGCTTTCGTAGCCACCTGCATCTTATCCACGAATTCACTCATTACGCTTTCCTTAATTTACGAGTTATTTTAATGTACGGCCCACGAGCAGTCCGGCAGTGAATAGACCAATGCCAACAGCGATAGGTATATTTTTAAGCTCTTCCTCTAGGCCAGCCAGTTTCTTTTTGACGACCTCGAGATCAAACTCTTCGTTTGACGAATTTTTCACTTCATCCGCTAACGCCAGTAGCAGTTCGCATTCTGGAGACTGGGATGCTGATGTAGTGTTGCTTTCGGGCGCTTCGGTTGTGCTCGTTTCTGGTGTTGAGGATTCTTCAGCTCGTTCATTCTTGTCGGTTTGATTCTTCGCTTGCCGATTTTCAATGGCCATTAACGCTTGCTGAAGTTCAAGAATATCTCTTTGTTCTTGACTGAGTTTGCTTAAGTCAGCCTCTTTCTTAGACTCGTTTTTCATTACTACCCCTTTTGCTAAGCCTAGAAACAATTTCTATGTCGACTTTCATTTCATCGTTAGTTACTTCGGTGAACAGTTAGCCATACAATTTGGCTCTATAGTAACGTGTAGAATTACCTACAGAATTTACACGTAGGTTGCAGGTGAAAATCAATTGAGTGGCCAGGTTTTACCAGACGCAGGGCAAGTCAAACATCACTATTCCTATATAAAGATGTGGCTGCATGAATGGTTTACCGTTTGTGGTCCTCACCTCTGGTAGAAAATAAGTAGTGGCCTTTTGATTGCCTAGAACTATAATTTTCAAAACGTTATCTACTATAGTGAGTTGATTGACTAAATATAGCTCAGTTTACACTTTCGCTCTGATTATTTGACCCAAAGTGTACAACTGCAGAGAAAACATCGCCCTAATACATGCTGTTGAGTTCTAAAGGTTTGGACGAGGTCTTTATGTATTGCTCGCAATTTGTGCCTGTAACATTGACAGCTGAATCAGAGTTAACGCCACGGTATTCTTAAAGCCATGGTCTTTGTTCCATAGATTAGCAGCGTCTAACAAAGCCTCCTCTGTATAAGCCCCAGTATCTTCGGCGTAACCGAGTATGATCAACGAACGATAAAATTCGTTAAGCGCTATTTTGGGCAAAGGTGCGAGTAAAAGCCCGGTTTCAACTAACATGGTAAGCACATCGTAACGCGCTTTGCTTGCTCGATAGTTGGCCGATGCTTGTTTTTGCTCTACGTCGCAAGCCTTTGCGCTCGGTGTTTTTTGGCATAGGTTAAATAGCTCAGCATAGTGAGTATAGTTAGACGACATATCCTCATACGCCAGAGCCTTCATCCCAATAACCTTTTCGCGCCCTTGCGAAGAGTCGTAACTCACTCCTTCAGAGGCAAACGAACTGCTAGTAATGAGCAGGAGTAAAAACAGATAGTTTTTCATGTTTTTACCTACAATTGAATGCGCATTGCAGCGCTATTGAGTTGTTTATGGACGTCATAGCCCATTGAGCGTACTAACATAGATATATAGGGATCGATATGCGAAAAGAATTGGTGCCAACCACGACATAGATAGTTCAGCCCTACCTCACCACTGGTTGTCTTTACAAAGCGATTTTTTAGGACACTCACCATAACAGGCAAATTGGTAATCACACTGCCTACATTGACTAGGCAAACTGGTCTCTTTAGCACGACCAAACTTCTCTTGAGCAGGATTAAATTGCAATTCGTCTAGGGTGTTAGTTTGGATATTGCCGAGTTTATATTCTGGATAAACATAGTGGTCGCACTCAAACACATCGCCGTTAACCTCTATGGCTAACCCTTTGCCACACATTGGGGCCAATAGGCTTAGCCATAATGTTCATTCGTTTAACTGGAGCGCGTTGAGTGGAGTACGTCATAGAGTCCTCTGCGATGTGCAACGTTACAAATGAGTTGCCTTTGAATACGATGAACTCATTGTGAGTAAGCGCACCATACTTCAGTAAAAGTTCTTAGTAATCAGCAAAAATACCTGTTTTGGTTCAAATCAATGCTTTCATCAATGCTGTTTAAATTGTAAATCGACAAGTCGTTTATACATAGGACTGGACTGCAGTAGTTGTTGGTGCGTTCCAGTTGCAACCACATTTCCTTGCTCCATAACCGCTATTTGATCGGCATGTTTAATGGTTGATAAACGATGGGCAATGATTACGGTAGTTCTCCCTTTCATTAATTCTTCCAATGCCTGCTGAACATAATGTTCACTTTCGCTGTCTAACGCAGATGTGGCCTCATCAAGTAACAATATTTGAGGATCTTTTAGAATGGCTCGTGCTATTGCAATACGTTGCCTTTGACCACCTGATAAGCGCACGCCTTTATCACCCAGGTAGCTTTTGTAGCCTTCGGGTAACGCTTGAATAAACTCATGGGCATGTGCTTTTTTAGCTGCTTCTATAACTTCTTCGTCACTTGCATCTGGGCAGCCGTATCGAATGTTATGCAGCACGTCACTACTGAACAGTGCGGGTTGCTGAGGAACTAGAGCCATTAAATTTCTCAGTTCTGAAGGGTTGAACTGAGTAATATCTTGTTCTCCAATCGTCACGGTACCGGATTGTGGATCGTAGAAACGTTGAAGTAGTTCGAATATCGTACTTTTGCCTGCACCAGACGGACCAACTAACGCCAACACCTGGCCGGAACTTACCTTAACATCAAGATGTTTAAGCGCTGCTATTTTTGGACGAGATGGGTAAAAGAAGTCAACTTGGTTAAACGCGATACTTGCATCTATCTGATTTAGGTTCAAAGGATCTTGTGGAGCGGTAATAGCACTTTCTACACGCAATATTTCGATCAATCGTTCCGTTGCACCTGCGGCTCTTTGTAATTCACCCAATACTTCGGATACGGTCGCAAATGAGGAAGCCACCAAAATAGCATAGAAGACGAATGCACCAAGATCACCGCCACTCATACGCCCAGCAATGACATCGCTGCCCCCAACCCAAAGCATGCCGGTAATTGCACCAAAAACAATAATAATGACACCTGCGATTAGTATTGCTCTTTGCTTGACTCGATTTTTACCAATTTCAAATGCTCTTTCTACTTCGTAGGAGAAGCGGCTGGACTCTTGCGATTCTTGAATATAACTCTGGACAGTTTTTATATGTTCGATTGCTTCGCCAGCATAACTGCCTACATCGCCCATCGAGTCCTGACTCTGTTTCGATAATGCCCTAACCTTTCGACCATAGAACAGAATAGGCACCAAAATGAGCGGTACGGAAATCATAACGATCAGCGACAGTTTTACATCGGTGGCAAACAACATGATCAACGCACCAATCGACATGAGGACGCTTCGAATGGCCATGGAAAACGACGATCCAATGATACTTTGCAGCAATGTTGTATCTGTAGTAATGCGCGCCATAATGTCGCCACTACCAGCAGCCTCAAAGTAGCTCGGATGAAGGGATATCACATGATTAAACACGGCTTTTCGTATGTCGGCACTCACCCTTTCGCCCAGCCATGAAACCAGATAAAAACGACAAAACGTACCTGCTGCGATAAAGACAGTCACACCAATAATAAACAGCACAGCGGATTGCAACTGCTGCTGTGATTGTTGAACGAAACCGGTATCAATGAGTAAGCGAACGCCTTGCCCAATAGTCAGCGTCATTGCGGCTGTAAACACCAGTGCAATCACCGCAAGTAAAACTTGAGTCTTATAGGGCTTTATAAACTTTAGTAATTCAACCAATATCCCGAGGTGGCTACTATTAGCGTTAGTTTGTTCGCTCTCTTTCGGCCGAAAAGACGTGGCATCGCTCATGGAGACGTTCCTTGTTCTCAAGATATTGCAATAATGTCCCTGTGTTATCTCACGTGTGCTAACACTCTGTCAAATATAGACAAACCTCTAAACTATCCGAAGTGTTTCTGGTGACTCTTCGTTGGCTAATTCACCTAATTTAAGACAAAAAAAAGCACACTTCGAAAAAGTGCGCTTTAAAAATTTCAGCTCAAACTGTTAGTTTTTTCGACGTCTCGCTACACCTGCGCCAAATAGCCCTAATCCAAACAGTGCTAATGTGGCAGGCTCAGGAACATCAACGGAGAAAATACTGATGTCGGAAAAATCGTCTGAGATGTCTAAACCAGCTAACGCAAAGTCATCAATTCTGTCAAAAAACGCCCAACTTGAGTACAAGTCAAATGAGTCTGCAACCATGCCAACGTCTAGACTGTAAATTCCACGCCAACTGTCTCCTGAAAATTCAGTGTTAGCCACTTCAACACCATCGATATAAGCGGACATTCCACCGTCCTCATAAGGACGAAGATCAATCAAATAAATGGTATTAATGAGCGCTGTACCCATTTCTAAATCTGAGTTCAAAAAGGCCACATTTAACCATTCTTTGTACCCGATTTCGTCAGGATCATCTAACCAGCTACCGTTTTCTATACCGATCCCATCGAAATCACACGCAAACATACCAGTACAGCCAGAAGTATTTGGATCGTTTGCAGACAACACTGGACTGGTTCTTCGAATAGTATCAAATGCGGAAAGTTCTATCCAAAAATCTTGGTCGGGACCCTCATGCATAGCTTTGTATGTCTGCGCGCCATCCGCGCCCCCCCATACATCGGCATCAGTAAAGTCGATAAAAAATGCTTGAGTACTAAACCCCACAACCGCGAGTGCGGCGCCGAGGAACCCTTGTTTCAACGTGCTGATCATAGTCAAATTCCTTGTTAACAACGTAGGTATTAGGTGACATCACATCTGCCACCCAGATTAAGTCTGTTACACTTACTTACTAGTTCAATAGTGTTAAGCACAAATCAGACCACTATTTATCCCATTGTTAATTAAGAAGTTTTAAAAACTTACCCTTACAAAGTGTAAGGTATTTCGGCAGTCAGTTGCGTTTACGACTAACTATGGTTTGAGGAGGCTACGCTCTTTGAGCGTAAACTTGTGTTTGATTCTTACCTAATGACTTTGCATCATACATAGCTACGTCAGCTTGCTTTAGTACGAAGTCGTAATCGGCATTCGATGTAGTAAAACGAATTAAGCCTATGCTACCCGTCAAAGTAAGCTGCACATCATCTTCCAGTTCATACAGGCCAAAAACATTTTCTCTGACGCGTTCTAGTAGGTCTTCAACCTCAGTGTCAGAGGTTATGTCACGAAACAATATAACAAACTCATCACCACCCAACCTCGCAGGGATATGCGCAGGTAAACCATCAAAGAAACTGAGTGGGTCATTGTCGTAACTTTGCTTAAACAATACCTTAGCAAGTCGTTGGCCAAACTGGTGTAGCAATTGATCACCCGCACGATGACCGTAGCTATCGTTAACGCTTTTAAAATCGTCAAAGTCAATGAATACTAGAGTAGATATACTTTTGGCAGATTTGGACGATTTAGTCGATAAGTCAAACAACTGTTCAAAGTAACTTCGATTTGGCAGGTTTGTTGTGGCATCTAGAAACGCTAATTTTGATATTTCAAACTTGTTAGCATTCAGTTTATCCACCATCGAAGTCAGCGAGTGATTAAGCTGGCGAATTTCAAATGGGGTAAAATTCCCATTATGCTTAAGAGCTTTGTTACGCGGAACACCATCTTCTATAGACTTGATAGATTGTAGTAAGCGATTAAGTGGTGTTATCACAACCAAAGAAAGTGGCAAAACAACCAACATCGCTAAACCTAGGCCAATCAACATGACTAACATAGCCATATAGTCAATATTGTTTGCCTTTTCTCTTAGTTCGGCAACCGGTTGTGGAACCATGACTCCCCAATTGGCTTTTGGCACATAGGTATATCCCGCAATCATATCCCCTTTAAGTGCGGGAGAATAAAACTGCTCGACACCCGTCTGTTTGTTCAGCATTTTCTGCACAGCGCTTATTGAAGAGATGTTCTTCCTAGCTTGTACCCAAGAAGTTAAAGGATGCGCCAATACATTGCCTGCCTGATCGACGATCGCCGCATGACCTTGCTCACCGAATGCGACCTTCTTGCCTGTTTCAAAAATATATTGTGTAGAAAGATAACCAACCAATAACCCATTGGGCACTTCCTTAACCACTAGCATTATCGGCTGCTGGTCTCGAGTACTATCTACTGTGACGGTAGATATGGACACCTCACCTACTACAGTTGTTTTTTTAGCAAGCTCTAGCAGATGTGAGTCCATCGTTTTTGGGCAGGGCTGGCTTGAATAGAAAAGACATCGGGTCACTTCACCTCGGTCATTAACCTTGCTCACCATTGTGAAATGGTAAGTACTCATCAATGCAGAGACTTCTGGCAACAACAGTTGTTTTTCAGAAGGTAAATCTATAATGGAGAAGAAGCCGATGACATCATCGTAATAGCGCTCAAACGCGGTCGACAGGTTTTTTGCGATAACAAGATGACGCTGTTCGACATCTTTAATCTCAGACTCTAACGCTTCTGAATATGGCCAAACCCAAAAAAGGACCAATGGAATCGTTACTAAAATAGTTGAAATAAGCAGTAAAAGTTGACGAAGCTTCATTGTGTACCTTCTTGCTTAACACAACAGCTAAGCAAACCAAATCGAATCCCTGATATTGGGGTATGCGCATATTTTAAGCGCACTATACTACACTCAAAAATAGTTGAGTACATTAGTTAAAGTTTGATACGTGCCACAGAAAAGAATATGTAATCCATTACATATGCTAGAAACTTTAAGTTATTAAAAATTAAACATAAAAATTCTAGTTTCTTACTCACTTAGTCACTTAGTCACTTAGTCACTAGAAACGAGTTAAATAGTCAATTAGTTTGCTTGGTTCGAAACTTTAAATCAGCGTGCTTAGTGGCTCTTAACAAAAAATCATCGAGGTGTATCGAATATTTTAATGGGTCCTAATTTAATATTTAGGCTCTGATGTTGGGACAATGCCGCCGTTAACAGGAGGCAAAACATGACCAACATTATTGTACAACCCAATATTCGACCCTATAGAAGCCGACTACGACAATTACTATTCCTACAGTCTGTAGTTTTAATTGCCGTAGCCCCACTCTTTATGAATGATATAACTGATTTCATTCCGTTTGGCAGTAAACTACTGCTTCTTCTATTTCTCTCGGATTTTTGGAACGCTACCTACAATTTTGGATTTGATAGTATCCTATTAAAGCGATATAAATCTGTAGAAAAAAGTGTTGCCATTAAAGGCATTTACATTGCGTTGTTTCAGTTAGGCTTAGTAGTACTTACGACGCCACTGATTTCTACTCTCGTTGATGGTACCTTCTGGGATGTTATCAGCGCGGACTTTTGGTTTAGCTTATTGGTGTTCAACTATAGCTATGTAAGCAATTCTCTATATGAGCTACTGTTTTTTAAACAATAAAATGGCGAACTCGCACATAACTATGCGTAGCCACTTTATCTACAAGTTCTAGTTTTAAACTCAGTAAAGGAACTTTAGTTTCTAAACAAAAGTTCCCTGAAGTACTCAGCTACCGGACCCGAGCTAGTGTTAGACTTCCACAGCAAGTCGAGACCATACGATTGACTTGTTTTAACAAACGCTGGTTGAAATTGAACTAGCGAACCTAGAGCAACGCGCTCTTCAAGCATAATTTTTGGCAAAAATGCCCAGCCAATCCCTTGCTCGACCATCCTAATCATGTCGTCTTGATCGTGTGCCAACCAGATTGACTGGGATAGCGTAGTAATAGGACCAAGCACCCCATGTTCATACATACTACTGCAGATTATCTGTCGCTCTGTGGTAAGCATTTCATTTTCTACGACCTTAAGATCAGCCAAATCGCAATCTGGACTGCAAACACACACCCATTCAACTTCCTTAAAACACGCAAACTCAAAATATTCTGGGATCCCCTGAGAAGTGAGGTTCAATACAAAATCCACGCGATTGTCGTTGAGAGCTGCAAATAAACTTTCACTTTTTTCTTTAAAGATTTGTACCTGGGTAAACGGGTATTTTTGCGCTAGCTTTTCAAGCGCCGTTTCAACAAATGCAAAAGGAACCAATGGGTCTAAACCTATAGCAATACTGTTTTCGACTTTGTCTCGGACACTAGTTGTGTAGTGCTCTATTCTGTCAGCTTGGCGCATTAATACCTTTGCTTGTTGATATAAATGCTCTCCTTCTGGCGTCATCACCGGGTACTTTCCAGCCCTATCAAAAAGCTGAACACCAAGATCAGTTTCTAGGTTACTGACACTCACACTGACTGTACTTTGACTTTTTCCTATATGGCGCCCCGCTGCAGAAAAAGAACCCTTCTCAGCTGCTGTTACAAATGCGTGTAAATATTCGAGGTTAATCATCCTTGGTACCTATTGATATTTTTAATGGTTACTAATTTAACCTATTTCAATAGGAATGCAAAAATTGTTTCAACTTCAAACATTACGAAATAGGTAAACACAATGAAAAAACTACTATTAGCTCTCTCAATGACTGCACTTTGCGGTGCAGCGGTAGCCAACGAAAAAGCGACCGAAGAAGTGAACTACGGAGATCCAACCGCTAGCTTTACTACACTCGGTGTGAGCGCAAGTGAAGGCGGGACGCAACTAAACGGTATGATTGGTCTTGGAAGCAATATTTTCCAAGCCGATATTGGCGTGGACAACAAAACAGGAGATCTTAATTACCGCGGTCGTTACTTCCATGTGACGGAAGGGCTTGGATATTCGGTGGATGTTCTAGGTGATGCAAATACCACCACAGCCCTTGCGGGTGCGATTTACAAGTTTAATGTAACTGACAATATTAAACTTTTCCCTATGGCTTCTGTTGGTTATACAAAATCAAAAGATACGGTTGCAGGCGCTACATCAGAGTCAGCACTTGGACAAGCCGGACTATACGGAATGTATGGTTTCGACGACGGGCATTGGATTTATGCCAACCCGAAAGCGACCTACCATGCCGACAGTAAAGAGTGGTTACCGCAAGTAGAAGTTGGCGGTGGATTTATGATACTCAATAACGCATCTATTGGTGCAAAAATAGAATACACCGGGGAATCAACTAAAAAAGGCTTGTCGCCTAAAGAAGATACTGTTGCTTGGCTACAGGCGAACTACTACTTCTAATCTATGTACATTCACCAAATAGAGCCTCTCGATTGCTTGTAAGAGGCTCTTATCTTCTCTACGCATTAGTTATAATCTACTTGCCAAACAACAGTGTAACTCTATTATTGGTTATCATGATTCGAACTAAATAATTACCGCTTAAATGCTAATTACTCCTGAACGTTTACTCTATATGGTTTCCGTCGCTGAAAACGGTTCTTTTTCTGCCGCGGGACGAAAACTCGGAGTCACAGCCTCCGCAGTTGCCCAGGTTATTCAAAACATGGAAATCGACTTAAACGTCGTCCTATTTGATCGAGTCGCAGGCAAAGCGCCAGTATTAACTGCAGTGGGCAAAGCGCTCTATTTCCAAGCACTGGAAGTTGCACCTAGACTGCAGGCTATGGAGAAAAGAGCACAAGCATACCAAGCGGGCATAGAAGAGAAACTGACCATTGCTACCTACGGCTTTACGCTCTATGAGACACATCTCGACGCGATTAGAAGTCTCATCAAAGCCTATCCAGAAGTAAAACTAAACCTAATCGATGTAGAGCAAACGCAGGCTCTTGCTCCTAACGTCAGTGGAGCAGCAGACATCATCATAGCGCCGGCCAAAATGGAGAATCGTTCTGGCTATGAGACACGAACAATTGATCAAATTGATTGGCGCTATGTAGCAGCCCAATCGCATCCACTAGCTAAGGTAAAGGGCGAGCTATCTCGGCACGATCTATTACTCCATTCTCAACTGATACCGCAAGAAAATGAATTTGCCGATAAATGGTTGATTGAATCACTGCGTTTTAGCACCAACCTAATTGAATGCGCTCGATTTTATCAACTTAGGGCATTGCTATTGGATGGTTTAGCGTTTGCTATGCTGCCTGAGCCTTTAGCAACACCGTTACTAAATAGTGGTGAGTTAGTCGAATTATCGATGGACTTTGACGATAATCAGACACGTTGGCCTATTGAGCTTTGCTGGACACCGTCTATTGGGCCTGCGGGGCAGTATTTCATTGAGCAATTTGTTGAGTTGTAGACAAATGCAACGTGTTTTGTAGCACTGAATATGATTAAACTATTATAAAACAGGGCCTCCCCTCATTACCTATCTATTTCTTAAATACAACCTAACTTAATCTCGGTAAATAATTGTTAGATAATAACTCCATCAAAAGGCACAGTCGTCTGATTGTACGCCAATAACAAGACTACAGCTTGCGACGGAAAGATGGAGAGAACAATGAATACTAAGCACACGGTTTCTAGAACAAAACTTGACAGACTACGCCATACGATATTATTTGAAGTTGGGCTCATTACAACGCTCATTCCTTTAGGATCGCTGTTCTTTGACGGCCCTAAGCATCATATCGGTTTTGTTGCAGTAGCCATTTCACTACTGGCAATGATCTGGAATTTGGTTTTCAATTATTTGTTTGACCAATGGTTACTAAAAGCTCAAGGACATTGTGAAAAGTCCGTATTGCAGCGAGTGTTACATACACTTCTATTTGAGTTTGGTCTTATTTTAGTAACTGTCCCACTATTAGCTGTTTCATTAAATCTATCGTTTATTGAAGCATTTATCGCTGACATAGGATTTGTTGTTTACGCGCTTTTCTATGCTGCGTTGTACAATGTCATTTATGATCGTGTATTTCCTGTTAGCTCTGGGCATCGTATGCATGCAACGCAGGAGTAGTAACAAGGGTTACTCAGTATTCACGAATAATGCTTTACCTTAGTTTTTTACTTATGACTACAACCCATTAATCCGTTGTTAATTCATAAAGTGCACATCAGGTGCACTTTTTGTCGTTGTTACTTTTAAAAGATCGCGATTGCGTTAGTAAAAGCTGTTTTTATTGAAGGTTAGCGCGCTATCTTAAAGGCAAGAACGCGACCAAATTCAGTCTCTGGCTCTATATCCCCTTGGTTCAGGTACTCTACAATAGTGAACCATGAACTAGGATGGTACTTCGCATTCGAAATGACATCATTGAAAGTCTATTATTTCACGGTGTTAACCGCGCATCGTCGATTAAGCCATTAATATCGTATTAAACGTTTGGCCTTTGCCACGGCTATCTAGTATCTAAACATGTCTAATAACGTAATGTACTTTCCGAATGTGCTTTTGCTTTCATTTTCACTTGGCTTAGTCCTCGATCCTCTAACAAGAGTCTTCAACTGCTACTCAATTGCGTTGTTGTATTTTATTTTAAGCGAGTACATAACCAAGTCGTTCCAGTTAAAGTTTCTTACTGCCGCCTTCGGTGAGAGTTTTCTCATAATTGTGTGACGTTTTAACCAGCGTAAACCCAACATTAGGGTAGAACTTATGTGATTCTTGGCGATTAATATTTGAACGAACGACAATGCAAGTTAAGCCTTTGTCCAACGACCATTTTTCGGCGGCTGATACTAATGACTGCCCAACACCTTTAAGTCTAAATTGCTCCCCCACTACAAGCGCTACGATCTCAGCTTTGTTCTGGGATGCAAGAAATATCCTTTGCTCTACGACCAGCCAACCTGCAACGTTAGTGCCTATTTTTGCTATAAACATTTCGTGTTTGTTCGATTCGGTTAGCTCCTGTACCCAAACTCTAGTTTGATCTGCGGTCGCACTATAACCCCATTGGCGGGTTAATGTGTGTATTGAAGCTATATCGACATCAATTGGCAGGGCTATGTCAACGTTCATGGTACTCCTTGATACTACAGACAATCAGCATTAATACGATACAGTATAACGAATTGCCTAGCACCAACGGAGTTGCTTTGATTTTGTGTCGTGTAAAGGAATCATTGCCCTCTCCTATAACCTTTCTCAGGCTTCATAAAAAAAGCCCCCAATAGCTTGGCGCTAATGAGGGCTTTAAGGGGTGTCCTATTTATCGATATTATTTGTGAGCTGGGTGGATCCCTAGTGATACTGATTCGCTAATCGTGTTGTCAAACTGAGTGAAATCATACTTTTCAGCCGCCCATGTATCGTGACGATCTAATACCCATTCTCCGCTATTACGGTCTGTGTGTACCGTCCACAATGTTGGAAACGTCGCTGGGTTATCCAGTGTGTAATCTAACTGCTCGTACCCTGCAAATGTGCTGTTGGCCACTGCTCGCATCGCGACTTTTGCTTGGTCTGAATCCGTAACGTTTCGAACGTACATATCGGTAATGATTTCTTTGGCACGCAAACGTCGGTCGATTGGGTGAATAGAGCCATCCGATTTTTTGCCATTAGCGTCAAATTCGAGGTGGACAGCTAGTTCAGGGTTATTCGATAGTTGAGCCGCGTTGTCGCCACGATAAACTTTAAGTTCTCCGCGCACAAACTCTACAACCGCTTTGTCGCCTGTTTTGTCAGCAAACTGGTAGTGAACTGGCGCTTGAGTACAATGACCCTCTTTTCCAGGTAAGTTACACACTTCGTCTTCAATAATATCGACTTTACCGTTTTGTATAGCGTCAATCACACCTTCGACTGTTGCGTAGTTATCGACTGCCCAGTTAGGCACTTGAAGTGACGATACATCAGGAGTTCCAGCCGACCCCTCTGGAAACGCTGTGTACTCTCTTCCTAAGTAGAGAATGCGCGCTTCTAGGCCTTGGTCATTCATCGCTTCCGCTACTAGGCTGCTACCCATACTAGAGGTTGCTTGTGCAAAAGATTTAATTTTAAGGGTCGCATATTGGCTAACCCCAGAAACAGCGTTTTCGGTGGCGGCGTATTTGGTTTCGACACCTTTTCCTGTGCCTAAAACTTCGGCCTCGTCATAACCATGCCAATCCATAGAGCGTGATGACACAGAGGCATTACCATTGTGATAAACGGCTGTCGTACAGGCTACTGCTGTGCCAACAATTGTAACCGTAGTAGTTGCGGCAAGTGCGAGTGCTAAAATTGATTTTTTCATTGTGTATACCTTATTTAGTTAACGTTCAGTCCGTCTTAATGTCTGCTGCTCCGTTGCTGTGGTAGTACAATATCGAAAATCAGTAATCAGGTAAAAGAAGCACCTTTAAGTCTAACTAATAGGAAGGTCAGGATCGTTAGAACATTTGGAGAGCATATGGTATGCAAAAAAAACCACCTGGTAATCAGGTGGTTAATAACTCGACAATCTTTGCTTAACTATACGACCTCAACACTAGGCGTAGGTGTGATTTGCCCAATAGTTTTGTTTGGCTTTGACTTTAGTTCTCTAAGTGATTGGAAAACTACAAAAAGTACACAGGCAGCGATGCAACCAATAAACGTTGCAGAGACGATGCCACCGAACGAAGCCCAACCTAACGCCTGCTGAGCGCCACTGCCAATTGCATCTGCGAGCATCAATGGCACCAACCCAACAGCAAAAGAAAACGCCGTCATGAATACTGCTCTTGCGCGCAATCGCATCGCTTCAACCGCAGCGTCCTTAATAGGTAATCCATCCACTTCTCTGAGCTCTTTTGCGTATTCAACAATAAGAATCGCATTTCTTACTGCCATACCAATCAATAGCACCGCCGCGAGTTGGGTAAACAGTGTAATTTCAGCACCCAGTTGTTCTACCCCAATGACTATACCGATCACAGCGCTTGGTACCATTGTCATGATAGCCGCGGGGATAAGCCAACTTTCGTATTGCGCTACCAAAACTAAATAGGTAATAAGTAGTGCCAGCGCTAGAATAACCAACGCTTGGTTACCCGCTTCTACTTCTTCTTTAGCAGTACCAGTAAATTCAATCGAGTATCCTTCAGGCAAATCTAAAGCTTGCACATCATTGATCACCGCTCCAGTAGAGGCTGTTGGCAATACGTCAATCGATACGGATTGTTCAGCATTAAACCTATTAATAAAGTTAGGCACGCGCACGGATTCAACGCTGAACAATTTACTGACAGGTTGGCTTTGCCCGTTGCCGTAGGTGATATAGACATCGTTTAATGATTGTTCGTTAAGTCGATATTGAGGGGCGTTTTGCATCATGACTTTGTAGTTACGACCATTGTGGTTAAAGGTATTCACATATTGTCCACCAAAATGGGCTTGCATTCCGTCAACGAGATCGGCATAACTTATCCCATACTCTAGCATTTGCTTACGATTAACATGCAGTTTCATAGACGGCTTGTTGACTTCAAACTGAGTCATGGCAACCGCTGTAGATTCCTTACTGTTAAGTTGTGCTAAAACGTTATTTGTATCCGTAGCAAGCTCTTCGGGCGATCTCGCTAGATGATCGATTAGCATAAAATTAACGCCATCAACCATACCCAACTCTGGAATGACCGGTGGTTTAAATGCAAAACCTTCGATATCTAGCTGTTGTAGCGCGTTATTCGCCATAGAGGTGATCTCGGCATCAGAATGATCTCGGTTATTGATATCTTCTAGGTTCAATAGAATCAAAAAGCTACTCATATCCGCTGTATTGTTTAGAAGATTAAACCCAGAAGCCGCAATAGAGTTTTTAACACCTGGCAATTGCTG
Source organism: Vibrio ulleungensis (assembly GCF_016900875.1). Taxonomy (GTDB): domain Bacteria; phylum Pseudomonadota; class Gammaproteobacteria; order Enterobacterales; family Vibrionaceae; genus Vibrio; species Vibrio ulleungensis. The sequence goes on along the minus strand of NZ_JAFEUM010000001.1, from coordinate 912,845 downwards.
AAGTGTATCAACCATTTCTAGAGCCCGAGAATCGGTCACACCAAGTGCTGTACCAGGTGCAAACCCACCAATAACAAAAATCGCACTGGTATCCTCTGAGGGTAACATTCCTTGTGGAAGATCCTTACCGTGATCCAAGGCTACCCAGACCCCACCTGCTAACAACAATAGCGAAATGACTGGGAAGCGAACACTCCCTTTAGTTAACAACGTAAACCCGGTGATCTTTAGATTGATCACTCGTTCTACTTGCGACGCTAGTTTTCCTTTTTTGGGCGGTTTCATAAATAATGCACATAAAGCCGGTGTAAGGCTTAGTGCGACTATTGTCGACACCAGCACAGACACACTCAGTACAACGCCGAATTCCGCGTAGATAATTCCTGTCATACCGCTCATAAATATTGTCGGTGCAAATACGGACAGTAACACCAACGCCGATGCTATGATTGGCGCTACCACTTTGTCCAGGGCTCTACTTACTGCCTGCTTAACGTCTAACTGCGGATAGTGATGAAGTTCATGTTCAGCGGCTTCAATGACAATTATTGCAGCATCAACAACGATACCGATTGCCATTACCAGCCCAAGCATTGAGATGATGTTTATGTCGATTCCCGCCGCGTACATAACGGAAAATGTACCAATTAACGACACTGGAATCGCTGTTACTGTAATGAGTGTTAGACGAATTGATTGCAGGAACACCAACGAAACTAATCCAACTATAATAACAGCCAATAGCAGTGTTTCGACGACATTTTCAATTGCACCGTGAACAAAACTGGTCGCATCGTACACATAGTCGATTTGAAATTTTCCATCTAGACTATTTACTAGTTTTGCAACAGCATCTCCTACCTCTACGGCATTAGCGTCAGGTGACTTATAAATAAAAATAACAGAGCCATCGTTTACTCCCGCGTAGGCATTGGCCGTGTACACTTCAGCACCTAGCTCAATGTCAGCAACGTCTTTTAACATCACCTTTCTCTGTAAAACATCACCACGGAGAACGATCTGTTCAAATTGTTCTGTCGTTGTTAATCCACCGTCAACCGACAACGGGTACTCTAAAACGTCACCAAGTAATGATCCCACTGGACTAATTTTGTTTTGTGTCGCAATAGCGTGTTGGATGGTACCAACATCTATCGAGTATTTTCGCATTTTGTCGGGATTAAGCCACACTCGCATCGCGTACTTCTTCTCACCAAGTACATCAACTTTTGAAACGCCCGGAATACGTTGCAATGCTTCTTTAAAAGCGCCACCTGCGTAGGCGCTTATTTCAGTGTCTTGTGCTTGACGAGTAGGATCTTGTATTGACAGGCCAATTAACATGCCATTGGAGAGCTTTTCGACAGTCACTCCATTAACCTTCACGCTTGAAGGGAGCTCAGGTAGCGCTAAATTAACTCTATTTTGAACCAGTGTTACGGCGCTATCCGCATCGGTACCATTCTCAAAAACGACTTCTAGTGCATAACTCCCGTCAGCGCCCGACGTCGACTTCATGTATTGCATGCCTGCAACACCATTCACTTGTTTCTCGATTTCTGGAGCGACAGTTTTTGTTATTACTTCCGCAGTTGCACCATCCATCCATGTATCAACAGCGATGGTTACAGGTGCTACATCGGGATAGCGCCCCATTGGAGAGAGATAGGCAGACACCACACCAGAGATCGATATGAAAAGCGAAATGACAATGGCCATCTTGGGCCGCTTAATAAAGAATTTAAACATAGAGTTCATCTCCAATGGGATAATTGCGCGTGCAGCCTAACGCTTCGTTAGGGGATCAACAAATTACTTACCATCGAAAAACCTAATACATTAAGTCTGGTGAGAGGGGCACAGTAAAATCAAAAAAAGCCCACTTTAATCGCTCAAAGTGGGCCATAAATATACCTAATTACTTAGAATCGATTGGCGATGCTCAATACCACAGACTTTGATTGATACCCCAATTGCTTGCTCTTCCAGTTCGCGTCCTGATGCTGGTACTTAACACTCACGTCCCACTCCTTATTAAGGTCGTAACGCACACCGGCCTCAGCCAACAACACTGAATCACTTTTAAGTTTTTGGTACTGAACGTGAGCAAATGTGTGCAGATCATCAACGACTTCATAATCGAGGTGTGAATTTAGCGTTGGCATGATGCGATATTCTGTTACTCTGGAATGTTTGCCACCATTGTTTTTGTCAATTTCGAAATCTAGTATGTATCCCGCAGCGCCTGCACCTAAACTTGCAGTAAGATTGTCCGTTAATTCAAATGCTCGATTGTAAGTTGCGCCTAATGACCATTGTCTAAAGGCTAAGTACACGTCCTCTCCAGCCTCATAATGATTTCCCTCAAAGTCGAAGCTGTATTCGGTTTGACCATATTGTCTGGTTTCATTGGGTGACAGATTCACCTCTAAAAACGAATCTTCATTAATTTGATAGTCGTACGTTAACGACGCAAATGGTTGTACTTCGTCGACCAGTGTGCTCCCCGGTAGGCCCGCTTTTCGTAAGCTATCTTCTAAATTAAAACCGATGTCAAGCTCGATACGGTGATTCTGCGGACCGGACGTTCTTTGCTCGTAGGCCTGTCTAGATTGCTTAGCAAAGAACTCGTTGGCAAAGCTGACACCAAAAGAAACACCATCTTCTTTAGGAACCGCGGTAAACGCGACATTTTCAGGTTGGAAAGGAGAAACAATGTATTGGTTCACTAAGAATGAGATACCTGCTGCAGCAAGAACATCATCAGCATGATGGCGGTTACCGTGCATTCGACTTAACCCAACATAGGATGCCGCAACATAAGCAGGAATACCCCATGCCGAACCATAACGACTTTGAAGAAACGCAGCTCCAGAAAACGCTGCTGCTGTGTGACCCGATGGGAATGAAGACGTTCCATTGCCGTTTGGTCGAACACGTCCCACAATCTTTTTACCACCCTGTACTATGACCTGAGCGGCACCAACTGACAGTGCTAATTGTTTTGCACCTTGAGGATCTTCGTGTAGCCACGCGGCTAATAAGCCAGTTGCGGGTATAAGTATTTGTAAGTAGTCGCCAGATGAAACATAGTCGTCGCTAATGTTTTGATTGATAGCATTGGTGCTCGCGTACGCCGTAGATAGAGTTGCTGCGCTTAAAATTGCTGTTAGTAGTTTCGTTTTCATAGTGCCGCCACCAGGAATGTAAGTAGATGTTTCAGGAGCGATAGTACGGGCAAAATTTAAATAGATTTAATTAGAAACTATAGGTTATGTCGATAGATAAGTTTAGTCTAGGTACGCAAATTTAGGTTAAGTTATTGTAATATATAAATTATAGCCTATGGTTGAATGGGTCAATAGATTCTTGTCAGTTAGCCAGATGGTATAGTCTCTGATCTATTAAAGATTTAATTACCATCAGCACATGAAGTATCATCGCGTTAGCAACAGGATTATCACTAACTAACCTCCGTACATCGTTCTACGTGGCCTGTGTTGTAAACGTACCCATGAAATTTAGTATAATGGGCTTATGAGAGTCTGTCGAATTAGAATCAAATTGCGATGCTTAAAACCATAGACTTTGATTGTTCACCTTTTTGCTTCCTCTTCCAGTTAGCGTCTTGATGCTAGTACTTAACGCTCACATCCCACTCTTTATTAAGTTCATAACGTACACCGGCGTCTGCCAACAAGACGGAATCATTTTAAAGTTTTTGAAATTGAACCTGAGCAAATGTATGCAAATCATCAATGACTTCATAATCTACATGCGAGTTAAATGTCGGCATTATGCGATACTCTGTTGCACTAGAATGTTTCCCGCAGTTGAGTTTGTCGATTTGGAAATGAAGTATGTATCCAGCTGCACCTGCACCTAAACTCGCAGTAAGATTATCACTTAATTCAACTACCCGATTGTAAGTTGCGCTTGCTGACCACCGTCTAGAAGCCAAATAGACGCCCTCTCCTGCCTCATAATGATTGCCTTCAAAGTCAAAGCTATGTTCAGTTTTACCATACTGTCTTGTTTCATTGGGGGGATAAGTTCACTTCTAAAAATGAGTTATCATTAATCTTATAATCGTACGTCAGCGACGAAAATGGCTGAACTTCGTCGACTGGATGATTACCGGGCAGCCTTGGTTTTAAGATCGCTTTTCTACGGAACGTAAGAAATGAAATGTATGTTCGAAGTAATGCGTTAGGGAGATAAACCATCAGTGGATTGGACTACTATCGACTTAATGAGTAAATAAGTCACAGCTAACATCGCAAGTACTTCTGGTAGCACCCAACCTGGGACTAACACAAGGGGCCCCAAAGCCGCACCAAAAGTTTGTGCTGCCAAAGTAAATCGTATGACGACTTTGCCATGCTTACCGCTCGCTAAACTGCCCATAACCAGTGGCAAAATTAGGTTCCAGAGTAGTTGAAAAAGACAAGACGCTACTATGAAGCTGATTTTGTCATGGCCTGTCAACATTACAGAAACAACGAAGCACTGCATCATAATTGCAATGGTTAGAACACTCTTTTTATGTTCGTGTGCTTTAGGGTGGGTAGAAATAATCGCACCCATCACACTAAACAAGGTCCCGACTGCAAACAACACTCCCTGGTCACTGACTTTCACGTTGTGTTCACTCGCAAACGTTGCCAGAGCCGACCACACCGCAGTGTGAGTCAACATAACCATAGCCACAGCACTTAAACTCAATAGTACCGACGTATAATCGATTGAATGATGATTGTTGAAATCGGTTGTTTCACTAGTGATGATACTTCGAGGTAGCAACGCTGCTAACCCGGCTAGAATCGCAAGAATGGAGAAGAATGCCTCGCTGCCTATAGTGTCAAGTGCAAGCGGTAATGACAAAAATAGAATTGCTGTCGTGATCATTTGAACGGCGATCGCCTTACCAAAAGCCGCATCTGGGTTACTTTCATTGCCTAATACTTCGTAGCTTCTTACTACCACTAAGCCAGCACTGATCCCGGCAATGATCCTTAGTACAAAAAACAAAGAAGGTTCTTGTGTGAATGCGCTGAAGATATGGCATAGGCACAACACTATCAGCGCAATTCGTTCATTAAAAATTATACGCCAACGAATTAGGATAAAGTTTACTGCACAGGCGAGCGCAAAACCTAATAGCTCTAAGGTGGCCAAGTAATTAATCAACGTCGGAGCGAACTGAGTGTGCTCTGCTACGGCTGTAATATAGCTGGGAAGTATGGAAAAAACGCTCGCTGCAATAGCAAGCTTTATTGAGGCTGAAAGCCAATTTGGAATTGAAAGCACATTCGAGACCTAGATTACAACATTCCGTTAACACTACAGTAAGCTAAACTCTTTTAAAAGTTTAGAAATGTATACAGTGTTCTACGAATTAATCTATGAATTATTCGATATGCTTTGTTCGCCACAAACAATCGACACCAATGTTCAATAATTACCTAAATACTTTAGAAAAGCTTGCTATCACTAGCCAATACTTCAGCTCTAAATTTAGGTTAACCAGAATGTTTGGTTAAAGCGAATCATAGCTTGTAGTTCGTCGATATAGGCTTGCCCACGTTCAGAGTAGCTCTGCAAACCTTGAGATAGAGCCAGTGCTGCGTCCGTACTTGTCAGATCACTTCGATTTAGCATTAACTTCGCACGAATGTTTCTAAGCTCTGCATAAGCTGCGTTACGATTAATATTCATAAAATAGGCATTAACGGATTGTTGTGCAGTGTCAAATTTAGCCACCTCATGGGTCGCACCTTCAGGACGTTGCTCTGGGACCAACCCGCAGCCTTTTGAATAACACCATTGACCAAAGTAATTGTTTGCTTGTACAGCAAACCTTGACGTTCCCCATGCCGATTCGTTGGCCGCTTGGGTAAGAATTAACGCTTCTGGAATAACATTGACGCGATGCAGCATCTCTTCTAGCCAGGCATTATCGATTCCAGTTGATGGAATAGGCCAGTTATAGCTATTGCCCAAACGCGCTAGGTTAGCTTCTTGTTCAGTGGTTATTATCGATTTGTTTTCTAATGCAATTTTGGTTTCATCCAACAGTTCACGTTCAGCCAAAATTCGGTTATTTTCAACCTCAACACTGACTCGTAAGTAGTCAATGAAGGCTTGCTTCTTTTCGGTTACTTCGCTGATAGCCGCAAAATTTGGCTTATCGTTGTTCACGGCTAAAGCAACAGCTTCAATTTCGGTTTCAATTTCGGTTTCGATTGTCACCAATTCCTGTGATGATGTCACTGGTGTATCTGAACTTAAAAACGGGTATACCATCATTGCCAATACCGACGGGAATACCGCAAGTGTAAGTACTTTTTTTATCACAAATCGACCTTTAAATTAATGCGGGTTGAACGCCCTTTTTTTCGAGCACGCATGTTATACAAAATTTTGTAGCCGCACTAGCCAATACAAGGTAAATCTTTGCAAAGTTAAAGACAGCAATTGTCAGCAAATTGACCGCACACGGGTGTTACCTACGAGTTTATTGTAACCACTGGGATTCTCACTCATTAATAGAGATAGAACCACAGAGTAATTTCTCTGGTTTTAGTGCTTTAATTATGAAATCAATGAAAAGTATCGTGCTAAAGAGATCGGTCATGGTTAGTCCGCCAGGGTATTAAGGCGTTTACCCCACTCCTTTAACTTTAATGAAGAGCCGCTAAGAGGCTCAATACGCATCAGTCTCGTTAACGTTCATTCGTCTCTCTTACCGAGTTAGCAGATACTTAGAGAATCAAAATTGGAAGTAGTATCAACCCAATCAACACAACACCGCCACTAAACAGCTACACTAACCAGTTATTGTGCTAGTAAACTGGTTATTACTGCATTAACGATCTTAATTGAGACAAACTAGTGACCCTAGTCGTTCTAGAAATAACCAACAAACACTCTGTCACTAATAAAACCGTGCACAGAACGTAAAAATAGACCAAACTCAAACGGTTACTCATACACTTCAACGATAGGAAGAATCTCTATGAAACCTCTAAAGTATGGTTTAATCGCTGCCGCTGCTCTGTTTACACTTACTGCCTGTGAATCTACGGTTATGTCTGACTCAAAAGACAATAACAGCGATATGAGCGAAAACATTGAACAACAACCTATCTCTTCGCTAATGGGCAAGCAGGTTCGCGCTTATACAACTGGCTCACCACTTACAATGGACTTCAATGAAGAGCGTGTGAATATCGAGCTAGATAACGAAGGCAAAGTCATTCGCATTTGGAAAGGTTAGAGCATTGCTGTAATGAGCCGCTATTGGGACGCAAGAATTACACTGTTTATTGTGTCCTGCTATACGTCCATATAGATCTAAGTAAATACATAGCCGTTCGTTCATGATAGCTAAGCTACCGCTTAGCTATCTTTGAGCAGGAGTCTGCTAGTTAAACCCCAATCACTGACTACCTATTCCGCAATTCTACTTAAGTAACTAAACGTTGGAGGTGTTCTACATTTAGTCCGGATAAGCACCTTGCAGTAGAAGCTGTAATAATCAATATTGAAGCCTTTTACCTTTGTTAAGCTTCGTCCATTAATTAACAAATAGAGACGGCTTTAATTTGAACCCACAAAGATGTCCCGGGCTTGATAGCAAGCAAGCGAATCGAGCGTGCAGTCACAAAAGATTGCAGTTTTATCCCACTTGCTAACTCTAAGATTAACAACAGCTCGCCTATGCGATGAGACTCTACAATTTGCTCTACCGTCGCTTCTAGGATATTTAATATTGAAGAGTGTTTTGGGTAGTCAATACAAACGCTGACATCCGTTGCCAAGATCCTACATCGTACTTTGTCGCCTATTTTTTCATGACGTTTTGGTACATAAAGTATTGGCCCATCTTCAATTGATAGCAGCGTTATGTCATCTATTTCCTTTTTGACTACTTTGGTATCGAAAATCGCACCACTTCGCTCTCCAAACTGCGCACTAAACGTTGGATCACACAGAATATCTACCGCCTTTCCCGATCGCGTGATCTGCCCGTTCGAAAACATCACCACATGGTCAGCTAACCTGGCTAGTTCGTCTATAGAGTGCGTGACGTAAATAACCGGAATTGATAGCCGTTGATGGAGTTTTTCTAGGTAAGGTAAGATTTCTGCTTTGATTAAGTTATCCAGTGCCGATAGCGGTTCATCCATTAATAGCAGCTTGGGTGATGTCAATAAAGCTCTAGCGATAGAAACGCGCTGCTTTTCCCCACCCGACAGTTGGTTAGGTCTACGTTCTAGAAGGCGAGTAATATTGAGCAATTCACAGACATCTTCAAGCTCGATTTGACGCTTATGTTTGCCGATCCTTTTGTAGCCGTAATTTAAGTTGTCAAATACCGATAAATGAGGAAATAGACTAGACTCTTGAAATACGTAGCCTATTTCCCTTGTATACGTTGGCATAAAGATGTTTCGTTCGCTGTCTTGCCAAACGCTGTCCCCTACGACGACACGTCCGGTCGCTGAGCGTTCAAGACCCGCTAATACTCTTAAGCAGGTGGTTTTCCCCGACCCTGAGTGACCGAATAACACAGTTACACCTCTTCTAGGCAGCGCCAAATTAGTGGCCAGTGTAAAACCGTCATAACTAAGATTTATCTGTAATTTAATTGGTTGCGAGTAAGATGGATCAATATCAAATTGCTGCATTGTGACGTTACTCATTAATCATGCTGTAGCGCTGATTAAGCCACTGCATCAAAAGTAAAGCGCAAAAAGAAAAAAGGACCATTCCCCCTGCGAGTATATGGGCCTTACCGTATTCCAACGCCTCGGCATGGTTGTATATTTCCACAGAAATAACCCTGGTCTTACCGGGTATATTACCGCCAATCATTAGTACAACACCAAACTCTCCTAGTGTGTGACAAAACCCCATTACCATAGCCGAAAACACGCCAGGCCATGCTAATGGGAGAGAAACACTAAAGAAAGTATCGAGTGGCGAGGCACGGAGTGTGGCTGCCGCCTCTGCGGGCTGCTTTCCAATTGATTCAAAAGCGTTTTGCAGTGGCTGTAAAACAAAAGGCAAAGAGTGAACAATGCAAGCAATGGCTATTCCAGCAAAGGAAAAAGGGAGTTGGCTAATACCCAGCGCTAGCATGGCTTTTCCCACTGGTCCGTTAGGCCCCATTAAAACCAACAAATAAAATCCTAGCACTGTAGGGGGCAATACCATTGGGAGCGTCAGTAACGCTGAAACAATGCTTTTATGCCTGTTGGTCGTTGTCGCTAACCACCACGCTATGGGTATGGCAATAAGCAGCAACCAACTCGTTACCACTAAAGCGAGCTTTAGCGTTGTGGTAATAACCGTAATGTCAATGTCGGCCATCGCAGAGCCCCTACAAGTACCCAAATTCAGACATAATCTGCTTGGCTCTTGGTCCTTTTAAATAGTCAACAAACATGCTTACGGCGTTGTTGTCTATCGCTGCTGACAAAATAACCGCATTTTGCGCTATCGGCTGGTAGTAACTGCTTGGGATCACCCAGAACGACCCGTCAATAAACTCTCCATCTCGATATATCTGAGACATTGAGAGAAACCCTGCTTGCGCGTTACCCGTGGTCACAAACTGATACACCACACTCAGGTTTTTTCCTTCCACCAATTTAGATTCCAAAGAAGCATAATTGTTGGTTTTTTCCATAACTTGTATTGCAGCCGCGCCATAAGGAGCCAGCTTAGGATTAGGCAGCGCTAAATACTGTATTGCTGCAGACGTCAATGAAGAAGCATCATTGCTTAGAAGAGAACGATCCAACGACCAAAACACTAACTGTCCATACGCGTAAGTGAACGGGTGGACCGCAAGACCCGCGTCCACAAGTTTCTGTGGCCTGGCGGCATCGGCAGAGAGAAAAACATCAAACGGCGCACCTTGCGTGATTTGTGCATACAACTGCCCGGTTGAGCCAGTGCTCACAATGAGCTCATCACCACTGTACTCTTTATAATCGATGGCTAACGCTTTAAGGGGACCAAAAAAGTTGTTGGCCACTGCGACGCGAACCGTATCTGCGCTCACCTCTAGTGACAACGTCACTATCGCTAGTCCAATGATAAACCTTAATTTCTTCAAACACATAGGCACCTCTTCATCACTATGACGCTAATTGGCTTAGCCATTGACGTTGTATGTATGCCGTGGCTCTATCTTGATGCTTTTCTTCTAGATACGGATACACTTCATCAAAACTGGCCACATAAGGGGCTTTCTTTTGCTCCCACTTAACGAGGTGGAAACCAGCTTCTGTTTCAATCGGATGACTAATTTGACCCGCTTTTAGGCTGTAGAGCGCGTCTGTAATTTGAGGGAAGAGTTTCTCCTCCTCACACCAACCCAAATGACCGCTTTCTACTGCACTTGGGCATTCTGAGTACTTAAGCGCGAGCTCCGAAAAAGGCGTTGTCTGAGAGAGTAAAAAGACAGACTTAATGCGTTTTTCGGCATTAATGCGAATATTGTCCTCAAACTCGTCGTTAATGGTGATCAAAATCTGATTGAGCTTCCAGGTGGTTGAACGAGAAAAATTGAGCCTATGCTTTTGATAATACTCCAGGGCGTGCTCACGACTGAGTGCAGGAATATTCGCCGCGACAAGCCCGAGTACTTTCTCACAATGGAGCTGCTCTTTAAGCGCGCGTTTATACCCCTCTTCGGTAATGGCTTGACTGCTTAACGCTGTAATAAACGCTTCGGTCGTATCAAAATTTTCCACACACTGCTGGAAAGCCTTTGACACTTCAAGCGCGTCCACCTGCACCTGCTGTGCTTCGTTTGAGGCTAGAATTTTTTGCTGTAACATTAGAAGCTGGTTTGTTGCCACATCAACGTCTTTGCGCTGCTCTAAAGAAAGAAACTCTAAATTTAAACGATACTTTTCAGTCGCGATTTTTGCGTTAAGGTAACGCCTTTTTTGTTGCATATACATTGCGTTATCCATGACTGATTGCCCCCTGAATATGTAACGGCTTTTGCGGCAATGAAAGCACTTTTGCGTCTAGCCAAATCCGTTCATTGGCAACGTTAACTAAGTATTCGACACCACCCGTTTCTAGATCCCTGAATACTCGATACACTTCAACCAAGTCCCCTTTTTTTGCAATGATTTCGCCACGCATCTTTAACGACATAGTTAATTGCGCTTGTTCTAGGGAGCGAAATTGACAGGGTATCCACGGCAGTTCACTATCAATCACTTCGTTGTCTCGCACCCCTACCGTTTTCTCGATGTCGGGAAAATAGATCTGATAGACCACTTGATCCTGCAAAAAATAGCCTGAACTTCTAATGATCCCTATCTCCCCCTCCTCAACTAGCAACTCACCCTTAGCGGTGTCCCTAAAACTGCCATCATTTCTAATGTTTCGGATTAGGCGTACCCTAGAACCATTAATAAAACGCGCTTCAAAACACTCCATGTTTTGTCCCCCCTTTAATCACAATCACTACAGCCATTGCATTGGCTTGCGGTAAATGACAATTCGTTACCACTAACGATTTGCCGGTAAGCAATGCGTAGTGCTTTTTGATACTCTTCAAACGTCGGTTCATCCTGAAACGACTCTAATATGTGGTGAAACATTCTCAGCAGTGGGATCCGTTTGCGTTGCAACACAACTGGGTCATACTCAACGTTCAAAAAGTCGCAAAACCCTTCAGCACTGACCAACTCACTCAGTTGCGTACTCAATTCACTATTCATCGTCCGCTCCTCGATCATGCACTCGCGTTCTTACACCCTAAGCAAGGCTTAACTGCGCCAATCGATATAAGTCGGCTTCAGTAGGGATCGACTTATTGGACTCTGCCCAAAAACGCAAATTACCTCTTAGCAGCTCGCACTGAGCTTTTGACAGTTCAATCCCTAATTGCTTGTATACGGTAGAGATTGCTGTATTACCCGAATGCTTCCCAAGCACCACCGAGTGTTGCCGACCGACCAACTGTGGCGAAAATCCTTGATAGTTATGTATGTCTTTGACCAGCCCATCGACATGGATACCAGACTCATGAGTAAATACACTGTCTCCGACAATGGCTTTTTGCGGCCCTGTGACTCGGCCACAGGTTTGATTGACAAGCTCACACAGGGTCGGCAGCGCATGTAAATTGATACCACTGTCAGCTTTTCCTAATACCGACAAAGCTACGGCGACTTCTTCTAGAGCAGCATTGCCCGCTCGCTCTCCCAACCCAACCACAGTTGTATTTACCGAGTTGGCACCGGCTTCGATCGCCGCAAGTGTGTTGGCTGTTGCTAATCCCAGATCGTTGTGAGCGTGCATCTCAATCGATAGGTCACTGTGTCGATTTAACGCCTCGATATACATAGTAGTTGTATGCGGATCAAGCACGCCTAATGTATCGGCGAATCGCATACGTTTTGCTCCTGCACCCTGAGCGACATCAGTAAGTCTGTACAACAGGTCTATATCGGCCCGTGACGCGTCTTCCATACCTAGACAGACATTAAAACCGTAATCGACAGCCGTTTTAATCTGGTCGCTCACATGAGAGAAATATTCCCTGTGCGATAAGAAACTTAACTTATGTTTTATCTGCTGCCCAGAGGCCGGGATAGAGAGATCTATCCAGTGCAACCCAATGCCGCGCGCAGCTTCAATATCACTGCGATGCATTCGGCACCAAGCCATGGATTGTGAAGTAGTCAGCGACTCAGTGATGGTTGCAATGGTCTCTTGCTCATGTCGACCCATTACTGGAATGCCTATTTCGAGCTCTTTTATCCCTATACTTTCTAAACTCAGGGCTATCGCGACTTTTTCATCGCGGGTAAAGGCCACACCGGGGCTCTGTTCGCCATCTCGTAATGTGGTGTCGTTAATGGTGACGTGTTTGTGGTTACTCATGCTACCCGCCCCTTTATCCGTAAGCAGGATTAAAGCTTGCTTCACTACCAACAGTGTCGCGGCTATTCCAATAAGGCGACATGCTCCTTAAACGCTCGACAATAGGAGGTAGATGCTCTAACACATGATCAATATCGTCATCTTGAGTGAAACGCGATAACGAAAAACGTAACGTTCCATGGGCCGCTGTGAGAGGGATTGCCATTGCTTTCATTACATGTGATGGCTCTAACGAGCCTGAGGTACAGGCAGAGCCCGACGATGCGGCGATGCCTACATGGTTCATCATTAATAAAAGCGCTTCCCCCTCTATATATTCCACAGCAATATTGGCGGTATTAGGCACTCTTTCTAGAGGGTTACCTGTGACAAAGGTATTGGGTATGCGGGCTAGAATGCCTTGCTCCAGCCTATCTCGCATCATGGCAATTCGGCTAATGTCGGCGTCGAGCGAAATCTCGGCCAGCTCTGCCGCTTTTCCTAGTCCTACAATCGACGCGCAGTTTTCAGTGCCTGCACGGCGTCCTCGCTCTTGGTGACCTCCCCTAAAGAGCGGGCGAAAGCGTGTACCGCGTCTAAGGTACAGCGCCCCAACGCCTTTAGGGGCGTGAAATTTGTGTCCTGACAAACTTAACAGGTCAATGTCCGTCAACTTTACATCAATAGGGTACTTACCTAAGACCTGTACCGCATCAACATGCACTTGCGCACCAACGCTCTTCGCAAGCCTTGCCACTTGGGCTGCGGGGAAAAGAGTGCCTGTTTCGTTATTGGCCCACATGATGCTGACTACCGCCACTTTGTCACTTAACACGCGTTTTAGCTCATTAAGATTTAATCGACCACGGCTATCGACACCGATGTAATGCACTGTGTAGCCCTTACGTTCCATGTGTTGACACAACTCTAAAGTCGCGGGGTGCTCTACCGCAGTGGTGACGATCTCTTTTCGATCAGGCAGCGCTTCTAATGCGGAATAGATCGCTGTTGCAGTAGCTTCGGTAGCGGAAGAGGTAAAAATGATTTCAGAAGAGTATTGTGCCCCCACTAACGATTGCACCTGTTCTCGAGCGGTTTCAACCGCCATACCCACTGTAGCGCCCTGCTGATGAATCGAAGATGGGTTTCCATAAAACTCACTCAAATAGGGCATCATTGCCCTTAAAACTGCAGGATCAATTTGGGTGGTGGCATTGTTATCTAGATAAACCGTTTTTAGCTCTGAATGTTGCTTTTTATTGAGGTTATCCATAGGTAGCCTCCTTAGTCAGAGCGCCACTTTGCACTGGGAACACCGTAATTGATTCACCTATGGCTGCGCTTATTTTGCTCTCGATACTGGCGAGCGTGAGTCCCGATAATCCACAACCACTACAGGCGCCCGACAAGTGCACGAACACCATGTCATCTTCCACATCCACCAGTGCAATATCCCCCCCATCTGCCACGATGCCCGGTCTAGCCTCATCCAGCACTTTTTCAATGATTGAGATTCTCTGTTTACTTTGATCATCGTATACAGCTTCAACGGTTTCGGGAATGGCAGTGCTTTGCGATTCTGCGCTTTGCACAGCAGAAACAGGATTGTCCAACACGCACTCCTCTAAAACCCATTCGATTTTTTCATGGCAAGATGAACACGCTCCACCCGCTTTGGTGTAGTTGATCACTTCTTCTAGGGTCGTCAAATTATTCGCAGCCACGATGCGCTTTATCATCAGATCATCAATGGCAAAACACTTACAAATTAACTCGCCTTCCTCATGATCATCCTCAATGCTTTCTCCTCGATAGTCCGCAATGGCAGCGTGAAGCGCCTCCATGCCCATCACTGAACAGTGCATCTTCTCTGGTGGCAACCCGTCTAGGTATTCAGCAATATCGTTGTTCGTTACTTCTAGTGCTTGTTCAATGGTCTTGCCAATAATGATCTCTGTTAGCGCTGACGATGATGCAATGGCACTGCCACAACCAAAGGTTTGAAAGCCTGCATCGGTTATTACTTCGGATTCTTTATCAATCTGTAAGCTAAGGCTTAGCGCATCACCACAACTCAGCGAACCGACGTCGCCTTTGGCACTCGCATTATCAATCTGTTTGGCATTTCTCGGTTGAAAAAAATGGTCTTTGACCTTGTCTGAGTAATTCCACATAAGCACTCCTTGCTAAAGGGCATCTCACAACTGAAGACGCGTATAAAAGCTAAGTTGCAAACATCAGACCCAAACAGAGTCTCCTTGTAATTAATTGAAATAAAACGAGAATATTCTCCAAACCTGATAAGTGTCACCTAGCGTACAAAGAATGAGCTGCCAATTGTCATGAAACAGATAATTGGATTGTTAGAAAACGGACAAAGCCAAAACCGATAGCTTATACCCTAAGCTGCTCACCCCGGTACAATCCCCCTAGTACCATGTACTCTCTTTCCCCGCTTAGAGTGCCCGGTAGAAGTGAATCGAAACAGATTATTTTATAGCGTGGCACGTCCACCTTGACCACTTGCGTACCAAACTGCAGCGCCAGTTCAGGGTCCTCTGTCATTGAACTTAGGTTGTTGAACAAGTAGACCGGTTCTTCATTGATGGTTCGCGTTGGTAACGTCGAAAACCCTCTATACAGGGTGAGGTGGTCAACTGAAGAGTAGCGGGTACCCAGCTCCAATTGACAGTAATAATAGAGAAAGTCGAGCTGCGAGAAGAGCTCGTCACTATTGAGCGAATAGTAGCCACTTAGACTGGCGTAATGGTCATAGCGATCGCTGTCTGGTCCGAGTAATTCCAAGTTGTGATAGCGTGTTAACAAGCCAAAACGAGATTCAACCCAGGCACGTAAAACTGCACCTTGCTGATTGCCTGAGTCAAACAGCCAACCGATCAATATTTTTCGATAGGTTGATGGATTGCTAACCTCACCATCGTCGCAGACGTTGGGTTTATGCACCTGGTAGCGCTCGCTCATTGCGCGATGAAAATGCTCAACCCTATCGTTTATTGACGAGAGCTTCATGCAACTTTTCCGAAACTCGCGCAACCAAGGTTCAAGGGTATAAATATACAGTGGTACCGGGATAGATTGATAAGCAAGGCTTGCCAGTAAGATTGAAGGAAGGTTGCAATGGTTAAAAGGCAGCGTGATTGTTTTAAGAAACAGTCGTTCTTGTTCACTCTGCCTATAATGTGACTGGCCTGTCACCACCTTTTTACCGATTACTTGGACTGTTGTGTGCTGGGTTCGAAACTGTGGCAGTTTTTCGGACACACTTTAGCGCATGACCCACAGCCGATACAGTCTAGGCTGTCTTTTATTGCCATCACCATCATCACTTGATCATCGTCATAATCGTCATAAAGATCGTCGTCTTCCTCTAGCTCTTCTTTTTCGATAAGATCAAATACATCTCGTGAACACACTTTAAAACAGCGTCCACAGCCAATACAGCTAGAAGCGTTTAACGCATCGATAAATTGTGGGTCCCAAGGGGTTCCTCCACGAGTATAGCCTTTGATGGTTGTCATACATTCTCCTTGTGGCAGTTACCACTCTTCGTCCATTAATTGTGACAGCCTATCGCTGTCTGGTGTCGGTCTTTCGCCCTGGTTACGTTTTTGCCCTTGCAAACCGCTATGCGCTTTTAGCGCACGCTTAACCCACCCCATTGGCTCACCTAATAATTGTTGTTGAAGCCCAGAGATCAATGAGTGAATATCGGTATCAAGGTGGACTTTTATAGGATTGATTCCATTTTCGAGTAGCTGGCGAATAGCCGACACACCGCAAGCATTACAAAAAATAGCGCTGCAATTGAGCTCAGACAGATCTGAAATACGAGTGGGTAATTTTGCGTGCCTATCTTCATCGACACTACAATATTCAACCGCTTCTAATAACGACCATTGCGTTGCATCGACGTTATAGATCATCACGCAACGTGCACTACCAAAATGCTGATCGACGTGGCGCCTATCCTGTGTCGCAAACGCAACGATTAAGTTTGGCTCACCGTTGCTAGGTTTAGGCTCAACAGACAATTTACGCCTAGTGTTTAACATAGCGCGCTCCCTCGTCGTTGGGATGTAGGTATTACTTGTTCGGCATTAAAGCGATATATGCTTTGGTGAGGTGATACAGTGTGTTGGTTGTGCATCACCTTATTTGCGAGGGCAAATAGGCGTTCACGGCTGCCTTCATAGCCAATCTGCTTGATGTCCATGTTCCCAAACTGGTCATGACAAGGGAATCCAGCTCGCAATACAGGTACAATGGGCTCGTAGATATTCGCCGCGTGCGAGTTGCTAATTATCGCGTCAACCTCGTCACCCACTTGCGCTAACATAGAAAGGTCGCCCACCATCAAGGTCTTCGCCTCGATAGTCTTGACTCCTGAAGTATCTATGGTTGTCACTAACCGTTCAATATCCACACCGACACTGTGCAAAAGAGCACTATACCCAAGCGCTAGATCGGGCTCTAAACCGAGCGACATCCTCGACGAAGATAAGAAAAAATGCGTATCGACCATTGCGTCTTGAAGACGTTTACGCTGTAGAGTGATCCATTGCGGTACCGGTTTATCGGATAGCTCAGCAAGTGCCATGATTAAGTTATCTGTTTGATCTATTCCCATGCACATCTGACTTTCAATGATAGGGATCGAGAAACGTTTGTAGAGCCATCTTGCGGTTGGCATCATCGATTCGCCGACAACTATGGTCGCAGCGCTGTTTGAGATCTGCTCAACTTCTTGCAGCGAGGTTCCGCCCATACTGGTCGACACAAACTCTTCAGATCCCATATGACCGTCTAGTGAAAGGGAAATATCTGGTACAAATACCGCCTTTAGATCGAACGCCTCCACATAGCGTTTTAAGGTCTCGATATCCGCACCACTGAGACCAACCGAGCAAAGAACGGTCAGCTGCTTTTTCTCACTTTGATGCCGAACCGGTGGTTTGACAATCTGCCTCACTACTCGGTCAACAGCGTGAGCAAAGCCGGTTTGCATTGAGCCGCTAAAGTCTGGCGTATTCATCGGTACGATATGGGTCGATGTAAAGTGGGGGTGAGCTTTTTTAAATTCTACAATGACTCGGGCTAAATCTGTGCCTTGCATCTCGGTCAGCCCTGTAGTCATCACTGCAACCAGCTCCGGTGAATGCTTCTCACACAGCAACAAAAGCGCGTCGAACAGGTTTTCATCACCGCCCATAACAGCCGATATATGGTCAATGGCGGTGTTTTGAATGGGAATAGGCTCTCTAAAATGGGAAATTAAAAATACTTTGCTAAATGCCGCACAGCCTTGAGCACCGTGCAGAAGGGGTATGGTCTCTCTAAACCCAAGAGCCGCTACCGCAGCGCCCGTTGCTGCGCTGGTTTTAAGTGGTTGAGTCGCAAGTGGGACTCTCTGTTTAATGAGTTTGCTCATATCACGCTCCTTGCACCTTAGTGACCACAGTATCGGCAATTGAATGATTTACATTGCGTGTGGATCCATCTGACATTTTTGTTAACTCCCAAGGCGGCCTACTTCGTGCTGCATGCCATACTGGGCTTTCTATGGTTCTACACAGCTCTTTTGCTAAGGTGATCATTCCTTCGTAACCTGCATAGGCATGTTCGCGCTCCTGATTAATGTGCAGAAAGGGAATAGGCGCTTTCATCGCGGTATACATATTTCGTCCACCAGCGATTAATACGTCCGCTTGCTGCTCATGGTAGACATTGAGCAGCACTTGAGCTCCCCCCTCTTCCAGCATCAGCGCTTCCTCTCCCATAATATCGATGATCCGGTTTTTATCAGCTTGAGTCGATTTGCGCGTACCTGTTGCAACCGTTGTTACGCCAATATCCGCTAACGCCGACACAATCGACCAGGACTTTACCCCACCGGTGTACAGCAGTGCTTTTTTCCCGGCGAGTCTCTCGGCATAAGGTGCCAATGCCTTGCGTACTCTAGTTTCCTCTCGCTTAATGAGTTGCTCCGTATGCTCGCTCAAACGTTCATCATTTAGCATGCTCGCAAATTGGCGCAGCGCGTGGGAGGTATCTTCAATGCCATAAAAGCTCCCCTCAAACCAAGGGATCTGCCACTGTTCTTGAAGTTTGCGTGCGACGTTAATTTGAGCGCGAGAACAGACCACCATGGAGACATCTGCACGATGCATTGTTTGTACTTGATGAAAGTGAGTATCACCCGCTAAACAGCAAAGTACGCGCAAGCCCAATTCTTCGAGAAGAGGCGATACATGCCAAAATTCACCCGCAATGTTGTATTCCCCGATAAGAACAATGTCGTGCACGCGCCGTGAAGGGTCATGCTTCATCTCGGGCTTTGGTGGAGGCTCGGCACTCCCTACCACTTGCTTGAGCATCACCTCGCCCGCTATTCGGTTGCCTAAGTTTTTATTGCCGTAAAACCCTGCGCTGTCGACATGAACAACCGGTAGACCAAATCGTTGCTCGGCAAGGGTGCATATCGACTCTACATCATCCCCTTCTAGTGCCGGTACACAGGTCGTGTAAACGAATACCGCGGGGGGATTGTGCTCGTCGATCAACTGCTTTATCCCATGGAGCAACCTTTTTTCCGAGCGACCCATAATCACATCTTGCTCATTAAGGTCGGTTGTAAACCCCAAACGAAATAAGTTACTGCCACTGGCTTTTGTACCACGATTATTCCAACTGTTACCCGCACACCCTATTGGGCCATGGACGATATGTCCGACATCGGCAATTGGCAATAAGCTGATTTGCGCACCATCAAAGGTGCAGCCCCCCGCCGTTGCTCCGGGTATTGGGCGGCTGCATCCACTTTTTTCACCTGCATTGTGTTCACAGGCGGGTTCATCCTGCAGTACCCGAATTTCCGATTGTTTCATAGTGCCTCCTGCACTTAAGGAACGTCCTTATCGTTACTGCAAATCTAAAGCCACTCACTAACCGACTGTAAATGTTGAAGTTTTTAACTTTGCTGACATAGCAGTGCATAGTTTTGTCGTAAAACGAACAAATCTACTAACGCCACTATTCACCACGCCTCTCGTAGTGCAATAACCACTCCGCGGTAATTGGAAACATCAAATGTTAGCCCTAGGCATCCGTTTCCGGCCGACAGTAGATGAAGATCAAAATGGTCAAAGGTAACAAATGGCTCACGCTCAGCAGTGTCATCTTCGGAGCAGAGTGTAAACCTAAGATGCGGGTAGTCTTGTCTAAGCGAGCTAAGACTTTTTTCATCAATATCAGCGATTCGACTAAGTCGACGACCTATTATCTCTATCTCAGTCGTTGATTCAGCATCAGGGCTACCTTGGTTGTTTACCTCAGTCATACCAATCTCCTATGACTCACAAAGCAGCAACTTCTGGATCCACGGCGGTGGATTGCTTCTGATCACACCTGACAGATCGCCTAATAGAGTATCTACCTGAGTCTCTACTGTTTTTTTAATGGGGTGGATGTTGGCACGTGTTACCTTCGCCGCTGCTGGGCCACCGATGGATAAGGTAAACAGCATATGACAATCCTTAATGAGCGCTAAGTTAGCGTCGGTTCGCTTTTCGCCTCGTTGTGTCCCGTCAATGTCTCTAACATCCACTAATTGACTCTCTAGTGCGTTTACTTCGTAGACTAAAAAGCGCAAACAAGACCCAAAGTGGCCATCTAGGGTCTCTCCCTGATTTGACGTCACCGCGACTCTCAGTTTGGCGCCGCTCAAAGGGCCTTTATTGCCTGGTTTTGGCGGTTGTTGAAGGGTGATTTCTTGGCTAGTCAATACCGCGAGAGCCTGATTGACTGCTTGGTTATTGACTCGTTTATCAACCGAAGAAACTAATATACGAAACGACTTTGGTGACAGCGACATCAACTTTTGCGCTGAAAGAGGCTCTCCCAAATGTTGTATTAGCAGGCCCAAAAACGACTTGGTCCCCAACTCAGGCAACGATTTTGACGCCATAGAGATACGAAGTGCGACTTCATTAGACAGTTGTAAATCCATGTTTTAACTCTCCTTCTAAGCTATTTTGATAGTTGCAGTACTGTAAGTGGGACTAGGCAGCAACAAGCCGTTTTGCCCGTAAACTAATTGGGAGCTTGGGCCTGGCCGCCATCGGCTCAATAAAGTAAACGGCGCCATTGGCTAAATGCACTTCTCCACCCCATTTGCTCTCTTCATCAAACTCAAATTTTGTCACTAATTCTTCTAGATCTTTCTTGGGCAAATACAAGCTAAGTTGCCCTTGTTCGTTACGCTGTATCATGACATTGGCCATGGTGCTCTCCTTATGTGGGGGGGGGTGACTCTGTTATGGAAAAGTTTCCATGGTAATGACCATGGAAACTTTGCTCGACTCACCGTTATGCGTTAGCGCACAAGGTCAAACCCGAAGTCGGTTTTGCCAAGATCACTGGTTTCTTTGTCCAATTTAGCGAGCACTTCGTTAACCAAAGTCGTTAAAATGTACATCGCACCTTCGTAGCCTAATGTTGTACTACGATGCAGGTGATGGCGGTCAAAAATTGGGAAACCAATTCGCACCAACGGCACTTCAAACTCTGCGCCTTTCGCTTTGGTGTCACGTTCGATAAATTTGCCATAAGAATTACCGATCATCAGATCAGGTTTATCGGTGAACACCAACGAACGGAAGTGCCACAAATCTTTGCCCACAAACACTTCAGCATTTTCGCCATAGGGTGTTTCAGCAAGCTGAGCTTCCATTTTTTTGCGCCAGCGTTTGTTACCGTTATGACACAGCACATGCTTGATTTCGCACCCTAATTCCGTGAGAAACTTACTCATGCCTAACAGGTAATCTGGATCGCCGTACAAAGAAATACTCACCCCATGCAACCAAGAGTGGGAATCAGTCATCATATCGACAAGACGGCCACGCTCCTTGGTGATTGAGTCTGGTATCGGTTTACCTGACAGCTCCGCCATAGTCATCACAAAATTGTCGGTCCACTCCAGTCCCATTGGGATGGTGGTCTCTGGGATAGCTTGTTTCCAAGTTTTACCGATGATCTTTTTGGTTTTCGCTAAATGTTCTGGCTGAAGGAGCACAGTTGCTTTAGCGGCGGGTGCTGACTTAATCGCATCAATGGGGGTTCCTCCATCGTACATCCGATACTCACCGTCAGCGGGTGTATCGAGCACCTCTGACGGGTCGCACAAATAGTTGTAATCAATATCCATTTCATCAAGCATTCTTTGGATAACACGATAGTTGCCTAAGTACGTTTCAAAACCTGGGACAATATTTATTGTGTCACTTGTTTCAGCCTGTTCATCTGTCGCTGAAGTAGGATTAAAATAAGTTAGAAATCCTGCAAACATGTTGTCCCAACCAGTAAGGTGGCTGCCCACAAAACTTGGCGTATTGGCATAAGGAGTCGGAAGATCTTCCGGAATATAGCCACCGGATTTTGCATTACCAGTAAAGGCGTTTAAGTCATCACCAATCACTTCTGCCATACAGGTCGTAGACAGTGCGATCACTTCTGGCTTATAGAGAGCCAGTGAGTTTTGTAGACCATAAAACATGTTGTCTTGGCCACCAAATACGGCCGCATCTTCAGTCATAGAGTCTGATACACACGCGATGGGCTCTTTAAAATGTCGGTTAAAGTAGCTTCGAAAATACGCGACACACCCTTGCGAGCCGTGGACATAAGGCAGTGTTTTTTCAAAGCCTAATGAGCATAAAACCGCGCCTAATGGCTGGCAGGCCTTTGCAGGGTCAATGGTGACGTGTTTTCGTTGAAAGTTGAGCTCTTTATATTCTTCCGTTGTCGTCCACTCAAAGGTCTCTTTCACCTTTTGTGCGTCAACGGAATCTTCATGAACAGTACGCTTTGATTTAAACATCTCCTGATATTCAGGTTGTTTAAACAAGTCGTAACCTGTTTTGATGTCGTCGATCTTCTGAGTCATAATTTTTCTCCTACCGTGCCACTAATCTGTGAACGCCGGTTCGGTTTGACTGTGATGGCTACCTTGATCCGGTGATCTAGGTTCCACCTTTCATTGATTGGTTTGCGGTCACAATGCTAGTGATCACGCAGTTTTAGCCAATGGCTTTTCAGGCTCTTGCTCTTTAAGCCAAGGGGCTTTGACCGCACTCCAACAAGGATTGTTTATGGTTAGATCCATATCGCGTGCGAAAATCGCAAAGCCGTCTACCCCGTGATAAGGGCCGGAATAATCCCAACTGTGCATTTGACGGAAAGGAAAACCCATTTTCTGGAACACGTATTTCTCTTTAATGCCTGAGCCTACGAGATCGGGATTCAGTTTTTTCACAAACTCTTCCAATTCAAATGAGGAAGCGTCGTCAAACAACAGTGTCGCGTCCTTTAGCTCGGGAGTGGTTTTCACATAGTCATCATTGTGGGCAAATTCATACCCCGCGCCGACAATCTCCATCCCTAAGTCTTCATAAGCACCGATGATATGACGAGGCCTTAGGCCACCGACGTACAACATGACGCTCTTACCGGTCAATCGAGGCTTATACTTGTCGATCACGGCTTGCCACTGCTCTCGGTAACGTTGGATCACTGTTTCGGTTTGGGCTTTAATCTTATCGTCAAAGTATTCGGCTATTTTGCGCATCGACTCTTCGATTTTTGTAGGTCCAAACAGGTTGTATTCAATCCATGGCACACCATTTTTCTCTTCCATATGACGAACGATGTAATTCATGGAACGATAACAGTGGACGAGATTGAGTTTCACCTTAGGGGTGTTTTCCATCTCAGCAAGGGTGCCATCCCCAGACCACTGAGCCACCACGTTTAGGCCCATATCTTCGAGGATGATCCTTGATGACCAAGCGTCACCACCAATGTTGTAATCACCAATAATCGCAACGTCATAATCGCCTGCTTCAAACTCACGCTCGTCAGATTTTGACAATACATGGTCACGAATCGTGTCATTCGCTATATGGTGTCCAAGGGATTGAGACACACCGCGAAACCCTTCACAGCGGACAGGTACAATTGTCTTGCCAATCTCTTCCCCCTTGATTTTTGCCACAGCCTCTATGTCATCACCAATGAGGCCTACTGGGCATTCCGACTGCACCGAGATCCCTTTGGAAAGAGGAAAGAGTGTCTCCAACTCGTCAATCGCACCAGAGAGTTTTTTATCACCACCAAACACGATATCGCGCTCTTGAAAATCAGTGGTAATGTTTAGGGTGCCAAAACTGTCCACACCAGTAGTACCTGTGTAATAGTTACGGCGTCCAGCGCGCGAATATTGCCCACACCCCACAGGACCGTGTGAGATATGCAACATATCTTTTACTGGGCCCCACACCACGCCTTTGGAACCTGCATAGGCACAGCCGCGTACGGTCATCACACCAGGCAAGGATTTACGGTTTGAAGTGATGCACTTTCCTTCGCCAGCTTGGTCATTTACACCGAGATGTTTTGCGCGATCTTCGCGAGCAACCTCTGGGTATACTTCCAATACCTCGTCAATCAAGGCTTGGGCTTGTTCTTTATTCATCGACATTTCTGCCTCCTTGTTTCAGGCTACTGCTACCCTTTTTGACAGCAATAGATTTCAAACAACCATCGTCGGTCTATGCGACTTCCGCTGCAGCCTTACCAATAATGCTTTCGTCTTCGACTTCCATGATGCCGAACTCCATTAATAGGTCTTCGAGCTCGTCCATGGTTGCAGGGTTGGGAATCACAAACTTGTCATTAGCGATCACTTTTTTCGCTAAAGTACGGTATTCATCGGCTTGACCACAGGTTGGGTCGTACTCAATAACGGTCATTCGACGAATTTCTGCACGCTGAACAATGTTGTCACGAGGGACAAAGTGGATCATTTGGGTGCCGATTTTTTCTGCTAACGCAATGATCAACTCATCTTCGCGATCGGTGTTTCGCGAGTTACAGATAAGTCCAGCAAGACGCACGCTGCCTGAAGTGGCGTATTTACAAATTCCTTTAGAGATATTGTTTGCGGCGTACATCGCCATCATTTCGCCCGACACGACGATGTAGATCTCTTCTGCTTTGTTTTCACGGATTGGCATAGCAAAACCACCACAAACCACGTCACCAAGAACGTCATAGAACACAAAATCTAAATCATCTTCGTACGCACCCTCTTCTTCCAAGAAGTTGATGGCCGTGATCACGCCGCGTCCAGCACAACCCACACCTGGCTCTGGGCCACCGGATTCAACACAGCGTACATCGCCGTAGCCAACCTTAAGCACATCTTCCAGTTCGATGTCTTCCACAGTGCCCGCTTCTGCCGCCATTTCCATAATGGTATTTTGAGCTTTAGAGTGCAGAATCAAACGCGTTGAATCCGCTTTTGGGTCACAACCGATGATCATGACTTTTTTGCCAGCTTCAGCCAGTGCTGCCACTAAGTTCTGAGTCGTGGTAGATTTGCCGATGCCACCTTTTCCGTAAATTGCACATTGACGAATTGCCATAATGGTTCCCTCCGTAGGATGTTAAAAAAACAATTCATCACTACTAGTGCGAAATACAGGCCAAGCGTAACAATCTCAGTAAGTATTTGTATTTGTGAGGTTATTTTTATTATTCGATAAATGCAGACAGTACAATAATCAGACAATACCGTTAGTTTTGTTCGCTACCGAACAAAGATGTTATACCAATCGAAGTAATTAATTGGTCAGAAAATTGCGCCGGAAAAATCGCTAAGAGCAAGGCAAAGATTGCCGTAGATAGTTGTCCTACCTACAAAATCTTTAACGCCGCTATTAGCGATTTTAACAAGCAAGAATGATCAGTTAATTGCTTTGGTTGGTATTAAAGCTTTAACACACTAAGTTGTTTTACTGTTGAGCATAAAAAAAGGCCTTAAGGCCCGTTTTTATTAAGATATGCTCTTTAAGAAGGTGGACTGTCTGGAAGCGCAATACTGTGTGTGGTTGGAGCAAGCCTGCACGGCATGGATGCCGTGTTTGAGCCATCATGGAAGAATTCAAGGCGACTTGCGGAAATCACACACAGTATTGTGCTAAGTGTGAAACTTTAAGCTATCCACTAACTATGGAAGCGTAGCGTTGTTGTTATAGTCCCATTTCAGCCGTGATCATCTCAACCCAATGAGCAACGCGCTCATCACTCATCGAGGCTTGGTTGTCTTTATCGATAACCAATCCGACAAATTTGTCGTCTTCAACCGCAGTAGACTCATTAAACTCATACCCTTCCGTCGGCCAGCGTCCAATTACGTCAGCGCCACACTCAACGACACAGTCGTAAAGTTCGCCTAGTCCATCAACAAACTCATCCGGATAATTAACTTGATCGCCTAGTCCGAATAACGCCACTTTTTTGCCGGACAGATCAATCTCTTCGAAATTGGGGGCAAACTCTTCCCAACTTTCAGCTTGGCAATCAGCGCTTAACCCTGGAAGCAGCCCTTCTCCGTAAGTGGGTGTTCCCAAAACCAGATAGTCGTATTGATCGAATGCGCTCGCATCAACTCGATTTATATTTAACGGTTTATCGGCAATCTCCTCACCCAATTGTTTAAAAATCTGTTTAGCAATTTTTCGAGTGCTGCCTGAATCTGTTCCAAAAAAAATACCTACTTTTGACATGGTGTTCTCCTTAATCATTCCTTGAACCTGTGACGTCTTTGTCTATTAAACTCGCCCACACAACTAAACGTGCAAATACCAAACCAAAAATAAAGCACTGTATTTAAAGGAATAAATTACAGTGCTTAATCGTTTGTTGGACAATTTGTAATAAACAAGACAATCAATCGTCATCCTCGTCTTCGGGTGTCCAAGTGATAGGACGATAGATCTCTACTCGATCCCCTTCCGTTAACGTGGCCTCAAGTGAAGAGATCTTGCCAAAAATGCCCACTTTTTGGCTTTCAAGATCGATATGTGGATACATACTAAGTATTCCAGCACTGTGAATGGCAGTCATTACCGTCGCATTTTCTTCTATCTCAACAGGAAGCCAAGTTTGTTCTTCAGCTTGGGCATACACAACACTTACTTTCATCGCTTTGCTCCTAGTGAGTGGCTACAGCTTGTAGTTGTCGGTTTTTGATAATCAACTCAAATTTCTGTTTCACACCTAACAGTGCACCTAATACTAAAAAGCCACCAGGCGGTAAAATGATCAATAGCAGTCCTCGATACTCCGGTATCACAGTTATTTCTAAAAATGAACTCCATTCACCAAGTAGCAAACTTGCGTTGGCAAATAGAGAACCGCTGCCTATCACTTCACGAATGCCACCTAGTATGGTTAACACCCAAGTAAAACCAATGCCCATCGCTATGCCATCGACCAACGAAGACATCACATTCGACTTGCTGGCAAACGACTCCACCCGCCCCAGAATGGCGCAGTTGGTCACGATCAGAGGGATAAACAACCCAAGTACTTTGTGTAATGGGTGCAACCAAGCATTAAGTGCAAAATCCGTTAGCGTAACTAGAGTGGCAATTATCACCACATTGACAGGTATTCTCACCGCTTTACTGATCCAGTTTTTACCAAGAGACACCAGCACGTTTGACGCTATCATCACTGCTGTCGTCGCTAAACCAAGCCCCAAGCCGTTTGTCGCACTGCTTGTAACCGCTAAAAGGGGACAGAGCGCAAGAGACTGGTTTAACACAATATTGTTTTTCCAAAGCCCCTCTCTAAAGATGTGTGAGTAGTTATTCATCGACATTCTCCTGCTCGTTTTGTAGGGCTAACAGTGCATGATGCACCCCGTTAACAACACTTCTTGGTGTAATGGTTGCGCCAGAAAATTGGTCAAACTCGCCACCATCTTTTTTGACCTTCCATATCGCTGTATTAGCCAGTGAACGTTCATTAAAGCTTAATATCCAGTCGCTCTTTTCGACCTCAATTTTATCCCCAAGACCCGGAGTCTCAGTGTGACTCAACACCCTGACCCCCTCTATTTGTCCACGACTATCGACGCCGATTAAAAACCGTATTTCACCGCTATACCCTTCTCTACCTCCGCGAATCACATGGTGGGTTATCTCACCTTGATCGCCTTTTACTGGGTATAAGGTAAAATTCTCTCCTGCGTATTCAACCAGCCGCCCCTCGTCAAACACTTTGTTGGTAAACGTCTTCCCATTAAGGATTTGCGAAAGCAGCCTGTTCTGATCTTGCTCCACTTGATACTCGATGATCGGTGCGGTTATCGACTGCACCGAAACGACTAGCGCCGCTGCAACTCCTGCGCAAACAGCTAGAAGCACACTTTGATAAGGAATATTTGCCTTCCACTGCTCTAATGTTGTTTTCATATTGAGTCTCGCTCTAGGTTGGCTGGGTACTATTTCGATGACGTCGAGTTTGATGCGCTTTTTGCGCTACTTTTTTGCAGTTCACCGCTGCCAAACAGCGATGGACGTAGGTAGTGGTCTATGAGCGGTGACGCTGCATTCATGATTAAAATGGCAAACGCAACCCCTTCGGGATAACTACCAAAACTACGAATAAGCCAAACAAGCAGGCCGCAACCCACTCCGTATACGGCTTGACCTTTTAAACTTGTCGGTGAGGTCACCAGATCGGTGGCAATGTAAAACGCCCCTAATAACGCAGCGCCGCTGAAAATATGGGTGCTTGCGGTCAAAAACGTATCAGGTTCAATCCACGAGCTAATAAACGCTGGCACCGCAATCCCTAACAGAAACATCACAGGTATCACCCAATCGATGATGCCTTTTTTTATTAATATTCCGCCGCCAAGCAGTAACAGGAATGCGCTGGTTTCGCCTAAGCTCCCAGCTTGCATGCCTAAAAACAGGTCTTGTATGTAGAGTGATTCTGTTGCCTCGCTAAGTGACGTTGCTGACGTGACACCATCGACGGTTAACCACTCAGTTGGGAGTCGAATTTGATTGCCGCTAAAATCTATTGGGCTTGGGTCCACCCAACGCGTCATTTCGACGGGAAAACAGATGAGCAACATAACTCTTGCAAGCATGGCAGGATTAAATAGATTTTGACCCAATCCACCATACAGCTGTTTGCCTACCACAATCGCAAACACAGCGCCTATAGATACCAACCACAATGGCGCGTTTGGCGGCAAACTCATCGCAAGTAACAACGCCGTAAGTAATGCAGAGCCATCAACACAGGCCTTTGGATCGCGCCCCATTAGTTTGAGGCACCCAAATTCAACAAGCACGGCGACAACGCAGCAACAAAGAACTACCCAAGCACTGTGTAAGCCAAACTGGTAGATTCCAAATACCACTGCCGGCATGAGCGTTGCGATAACGGTGTACATGATCCGTACACTGGAATTTTTACTGTGAGAAAATGGCCCAACGGCCGAATTATAGTTAATCATTTGCGGCCTCCCTGGCGGCTTTACTGGCTTGTCGAGGCGTCCTCTTCTTTCTAGCTGCCGCTTTTTTCGCTTTTGCTTCACGTTTCGCTTGGGCTTCTTTTTCTAATCTGAGTTTACGGGCATCGGTTAGGGCTTTGGCTTGTGCTGAGCGTTTCTCTTTGGCTTTCACAGAGTTGATTGCACCTTTCACATGTTGGAAATAGTGAACTAGAGGTAAACTTGATGGGCAGACATAGCTGCATGCACCGCATGACAGACACGCGGTAACACCTATCTCTTCTGCACGTTGGAGATCAGAGACTCTAGCATACGCAGCCATTTGAAACGGCATTAACCCCATAGGGCACGCACGCACACATTGTCCGCAGCGAATGCACTCTTGCTGTTTTGGCTCTGTCGTTTCGGCCTCCGTGAGGGCTAATATGCCCCCAACGCACTTATCGATCGGTACTTTGGGTGAAGTGATCACCTGACCCATCATTGGACCACCGAAAATAAGCCGTGAAGTCTCGTCACTTACGCCGCCACAATGGGTAAGAATTTCGTGGACCGGTGTCCCAACAGGCACTCGCAAGTTGCCTGCTTTTTCAATCCCTTTCCCAGAGACCGTAATAACACGACTCACTAAAGGACGATTAAATCGCACCGCGTTATACACCGCTTGGGCTGTGGCGATGTTATTGACCAAAATACCTACTGAAGTCGACAGCTTTCCTAGTGGAACAGTGACACCTAAAACCGCTTTAATGAGGTGCCTCTCAGATCCCATAGGGTAAATACTAGGGACATGGGTGATGTCGATATTGTCGTCGTCACTGGCCAATGATTCTAAGGTTTCAAAAGCCTGCTGTTTGTTATCTTCCACTCCGACAATGGCTTTGTTCGCGCCACAGGCTTTTAGCATCAATCGTATGCCTGCAATCACTTCGTTGCCTGCTTCACGCATGGTCATATCGTCGCAGGTTAGATAGGGCTCGCACTCACCACCATTGATCACCAGTGTATGTACGCTCGCTTGACGGGCAAACTTGAGTTTGGAGGCCGTTGGGAATCCCGCTCCACCAAGCCCTACGATACCTGCTTGCTCAATTTTATGAGTAATTTCTTGCGCACTAAGCTGATAGAAATTTCCTGTCGGCACGCTTGAGATCCAGCGCCTATCTTGATTGGCTCGAATAACGATTGTGTCTGACTCTGCTTTAGAAGGGTGTGCACTGAGGTGTTTGCTGATATCAACCACCATACCATTCACCGACGAATGAATCGGCGGCACCATGCCAGATTTACCAATCGCAATAAGCTGTCCTCGCTGTACCCGTTCACCAATCTCGACAGTCGGAGTTAACAGCGCACCATTTCGAAGTTGAAGCGATAGGTACACCATTTTAGGCCAAAAGCGGCGATCAATTTGAGTTTGATTAGAGAGTGATTTATACGATTTTGGGTGTATTCCTCCCCGAAACGGGGCGGTAAGTAAACTGTGCATGTCACACTCCTTTAGCTCGCGAGGTCCGTTTTAGGTCCAGCTTCGGGTTTTGGCCAGTACCAAGTTGTAATATCTGGCTCTAAAGCAATCATCGACAAACAACGCTGTGGACAGGCTTCAGAGCAGAGCTGACATCCTGTACACACATCTTGGATTACTGTGTGTATCTGCTTGCTCGCGCCAACAATGGCATCGAACGGACACGCTTTATAACAGCGGGTACATCCAGAACAGGAAGATTCGTCTATTTTTGCCACCCATTGAATATCTTCTTCACCCGCTTCTAATGACACACCAAGCATATCAGCAATCGCGCCAGAAAGTGCGTTGCCGCCTGGTGGACAAGAGGCAGGATCAAGATCCCCTCGCACCATAGCTTCAGCAGCCTGACGACATCCTGCTTCTCCACATTGTCCGCACTGTCCTCCAGGCATTAACCCTTCGATCTTTTCAACCAACGGGTTACTTTCGACGTGGAATACTTTAGCGGCATAACCGAGGGCTGCTCCCAACAGTGCCCCCAAAAAAACAAATAGCATTACGGCAATCATCTTAGCCTCCTTTACGCCATTCCAGAAAAGCCCATGAATGCCATGGAAAGAAGGCCTGCCGTGATAAATGCTATAGGAGTTCCTTGAACGGCTTCAGGCACGCGACTAAGAGATAATTGCTGGCGAAGACCTGCAAACAAGACAATCACTACAGTAAAACCAATTGCGGAGCCTACGCTAAACATCAACGTGTAAATGAAAGAAAGACCATCTTGAATCGACAATAAAGCGACACCCAATATGGCGCAGTTAGTAGTGATTAGCGGTAAGAACACACCAAGGATTTGATATAAGGCTGGGTCACTTTTTTTGATGTATAGTTCAGTCAATTGGACCACTGCTGCGATCACTAATATAAAACTAATGATCCTTAAAAACTCCAACCCTAGCGGTTGTAAGAAAAAGGTATCGAGAACCCAAGATAGTATCGACGCCATTGTCATGACAAACGTAGTGGCAATACCCATCCCAAGTGCGCTACCGATCTTTCCAGACACCCCCATAAACGGGCATAAGCCTAAAAAGTTTGCCAGTACCACATTATTAACAAACGCGGCACTAAGTAATATCAGTATCCCTTCTGACATGACCTCTCTCCTGATAGTGACTTTTTATCAAGCATTCTGCATAAGCTATGCCACACAAATTGTTGCACCAACGAAGGTCATAACGCCCAATGGCGATAGGTCACGCCGTACTTTTTACTATTTTTCTCATCAGAACTTGCGATGTTACAAAGCGAACAATCACAAAAATTTTGTTGCCAATTGTCGTAAATCAAACAAATTGCAGTTATTAAGTTGCCCACTCAGCCTGGCTTTCCCATTGGAATATTAAATGCATAACTCAAAATATGTACTGAATTTACAGTTATAAGTTTCGCTATATATAAATGGACGGGTATGGATATGGAACAAACATCTCGCGCGGTATGCCCTAGCATAACTCAGCAGCTAGGCTTAGACGCTTTTGAACACATCGTTGATCATGCACCTACCGCCATCAGCATCACTGATGACCACGGGCGTATCATCTTTGCTAATCAAAGTTTTCTAGACATAACTGGCTATAGCGAGCCAGAAATACTTGGGCAAAACAGCTCGATACTTTCGTATAAAATGACCCCAAAAAGTGTTTATCAACATCTTTGGAGTACCATATCTAATGGCTTGGTATGGCGGGGGCAATTGATCAATAAACGAAAAAACGGCGCGCTATATGTCGCTGACGTCTCCATTTCCTCACTCTCAAACGCAGATGGGAAAATATTCTATTACGCTATTCAACAAGATATTACCGACACTCATAAGCTTCAAACAGAGCAAAAGAACCAATCTGCTCTGTTTCATGCCGTACTCAATTCGGCACCGATCGCAATGGCACTTCTTGATGACGAAAATCACCCTTTGTACAGTAACCAACGCTACCAGCAATTAACCTCAACTCTGCTCTCGTCGCCAACAGATATAGTATTGGATCAGCTACAAGGCGATCATCAATGCACTTCAATAAGCCAATATTTAGGGACAAAAGATCAGCGTACTAAAAGTATTTACGTCGCGGAAAATCGCCAAGGAGATGAAAAATGGTTTGATGTTTCACTGGTAAAGATTCCAGTAAACGACACAAAAACCGAATCTTATTTTCAACCACTGGATGAATACTTCACACTTATAGGCGTAATCGATAGAACGAAAGATAGACAGTACATAGAAGAGAAGCGACTCAACACCATCAGCCAACGAGTAAACGACAACAAGTTTGTACACTCTATGCAAGAAGTCATGATGGCCACCTTGCACCAATTACAGGGTCCACTCAACATGGTTGAGTCCGCGGTGACTATTCTAAAACAGACCAATCATTCTTGTCCTGGTCTCACGGCCATGGACGATGCAATGGCTTCAGCTTCAAAAGCCTTATTAGATATCCATCAAGCAATCCCCGAAAGGCCCCCCGAAGTCGCACAACCGATTAACTTAAATGAATCGGTAAGAGACGCCATTTCAATTAGTACTAAATCACTGTTAAACAACTCTATTAATATTTCGCTCGATCTGGCGGCGTCGTTAAACTCTATCAACGGTAAACCTAACCGTCTTCTATTGGCACTAAAACAACTGATCGACAATTCAATTGACGCCATCCAAGTTGCCAACCCAACCGAAAGAGCCTTAGTGGTTTCGACTTCAGAGAATCTTGAAGAGAGCATTATCACAATTGATGACAGCGGCACGGGTATACTCGATGAGCACCGCCTAAAAGTATTCCAGCCCTTCTTTAGTACTAAGTCCAAAGCTCATTCTAGCTGTCGAGGCATCGGCTTAGCGATTGTTCATCAAGTTATGACTGAGCACTCAGCCATGATTGAAATTAATAAAAGTCATTCGCTTGGTGGTTGCTCAATACGTCTAATTTTTCCTAAAAGTTGGCATTAAGGGGGCGCTATGGTTATTGAACATTCTATCGTTGAGCTGGAAAGAAAACTGCTCTCGGCCATGTATCGCATCAGCAGCCAACTTAATATTAGTCTTAACTACGCAGAGTCAGCCCAACAAGCATTAGAAATATTACATGATGAATGTAGCTTGATGTGCGGTTTACTCACCATAAAAGATCCAGACAAGGATACCTTGCTGGTTAAATCGTTACACTCACCAGATTACCAACTCGAAAGTAACGATAAACCAGTAAGTTACCGTTCCGGAGAAGGGATCATCGGTAATATGTTAGAGCAAGGCGACGCGATCGTTGTGCGCAATTTAGGAGATGATTTACGCTTTATCGATAAATTAGCCATATACGATTACGACAAGCCCTTTATCTGTGTTCCACTCAAAAACGCTCAGGCGGAAATAATTGGTGCACTCTCGGCTCAGCCTAAATGTACATCAGATCAAAAGATCGCGCTGCTTAGCCGATTTTTAGAAATGGTGGCCAATCTCATCGCAAAAAATGTTCAGCTGGCTACTCAAGTTGAACATCAAAAAACGCAACTCGTGAACGAAAGAGATGGACTAAAACGAAAGATACGCAACAACTACAGTTTCGATAACCTTGTGGGCCACTCGCAAGTGATGCGCAAAATATTTGAACAGATCCGGTTAGTGTCTAGATGGGACTCGACAGTACTCCTTCGCGGAGAATCAGGTACCGGTAAAGAGGTACTCGCCAACGCCATTCATTACAACTCGCCAAGAGCTAGTTTTCCATTTGTTAAACTAAACTGCGCTGCATTACCCGATAACCTATTAGAGTCCGAGCTGTTTGGTCATGAAAAAGGCGCGTTTACAGGAGCAATTAAGCAGCGTAAAGGACGTTTTGAACTGGCTGATAAGGGGACGATATTTCTCGACGAGATTGGAGAAACGAGCCCGGCTTTTCAAGCAAAACTGCTTAGAGTGTTGCAAGAGCAAGAGTTTGAACGTGTTGGCGGATCGACCACGATATCTGTGGACGTTCGTGTCATAGCAGCCACCAACCGTAACTTAGAATCAGAGGTCGCTGCAGAACAGTTTCGCGAAGACCTTTATTATCGTCTTAACGTCATGCCAATGTATCTACCTGCATTACGAGAACGAATTGAAGATATCCCAGATTTATCAGAGTTTATGTTGACCAAAATAGGCAATAAGCAGCAGCGCAAAATCACCATATCCGGGTCAGCCATTAGGCACCTTATGGGTTATCACTGGCCGGGCAATGTTCGCGAACTAGAAAACACTCTGGAACGTGCGTCCATTATGTGTGAATCAGGGTCAATTACCCCCGAGCACATATCGTTTCCACAACCAATGGCGAATATCGCCGTTAGGCCCGCATCGCAACCACAGACTTTCGAATCTCCGCCTCCCATAACGAGTGGCGCATCACAACCACAAAACGCAAATGATGAAAAACAGACCGTCATTGATGCGTTAGAACAATCTGGCTGGGTAAAAGCCAAAGCGGCACGTCTACTCAATATGACCCCACGTCAGGTCGCCTATCGAATTCAAATTATGGATATTGAGATGAAGAAAATATAACCAACAACGACACAAAGTCGATTGTCGCGTTTACGACAAATGTCACAATTGAGCAAATACATTATTATAAGTCTTTGTTAATAGGTCAATTTATACTGGTACGGGGTTTGCAGATGTCACTAATAACTTAGAGTTTAACAACGCAGTTTTTGAGGTCTCAATGTCACAATCAGATAACACTCGATCGCAGGATGACTCGAACACTAAGAAGGTGTCGTACTTTTTTGCCAAACCCGTCAGAGAAAAAATTGAGCAGCATCCCTGTTATTCTAAAAACGCCTCACAATACGCAAGGATGCACTTGCCCGTCGCACCGGCGTGTAATATTCAATGTAACTATTGCAATCGAAAATATGACTGCTCCAACGAGTCACGACCAGGCGTGGTGTCTAAACTCACCGACCCAACGGGTGCAGCAACACAATATGCTGCGGTTGCAAAACGTAGCGACGCACTAACTGTTGTAGGCATCGCTGGCCCAGGAGATGCGCTCGCTAACCCACAAGCTACCTTTGCAACGCTTCGAAAAGTAAAGCTTCATAACCCGGAGGTACAACTGTGTATATCTACTAATGGCTTGATGTTAGCGGACTATGTAGAAGAGCTTCGTGAACTAGGCGTTGATCATCTTACCATTACGATTAATTGCATCGATCCTACCATTGGAATGCAGATCTACCCTTGGGTGTTTTATGACCATAGACGCCTTCGAGGCTATGAGGCTGCGAGTACGTTAATTCGCCGACAACTAGAGGGTTTATCGTTAGCCGCTAAAGCCGGCATGTTGGTTAAGGTAAACACAGTCCTTATTCCAGGTATTAATGATCACCACATCGAAACAGTTGCACACGAAGTCCAGCGACTCGGCGCAATGCTACACAACATTATGCCGCTTATTTCAGAGCCCGACCACGGCACTTATTTTGGATTAAACGGTATAAAAGGGCCTAACGAGCAGCAATTGGAGCACGCGAGAAAGGTTTCTGGTGCTTTCATGCCTCAAATGACCCACTGTCAACAGTGCCGCGCAGATGCCGTAGGCACGCTAGGTGAAGCGTGTTCTACTAACTCGTCGTCCGACGTAATGCCAGTGTATAGAGTGGCCATTGCCACTAAAAGTGACAACCTATTACCCGTTATTGATACGCATTTTGGGTACGCTGATCAATTTGAATTGTATGATTACGATACGACTACTAAGAGCTTTATCCACTGTGAAACTCGAAAAGTGTCAAAGTATTGTCAAGGTAGTGATGGCTGCGATACAGAAGAACAATTTAAAATACAGTTGCTTGAAGCACTGCACGACGTAAACGAGCTTTTTTGTTCACGAATCGGTATTACTCCTTGGAGACAACTTGAAAAGCAAGGCGTTACGCCTAATGTCGACTATGCATTTTCGACCCACCAAGAAGCATTACAGGCAACGGCCACACGTATAGTTCAATCGCTATCAGATAAGGAGCTTAAACATGTACGCAATTACGGATAAATGTACTGGCTGCCACGCATGTAAACTGGTGTGTCCTAATAAAGCGGTCACGATTGCAGATGAACCATCAGGTAAATTTGTGATACAACCACATCGCTGTAACGGCTGCGTCGAGCAATATGATTCGCCTCAATGTGCAAGTATCTGCCCTATTGAAGAAGCAATTGTTTGCAGTAATGGTGTGCCAGTGAATCCCAAAGGAAGTTTATCTGGGCATGTACCCATACAGACAATGTAAATACTAAGATCTGAAAGTGCGTATATTGCTGCTTGCGCTAGAAGGATTTCTACTTAGGAACTGTTGAAAAGAAATTGGAGCGTACTGCGGGAATCGAACCCGCATCATCAGCTTGGAAGGCTGAGGTAATAGCCATTATACGAAGTACGCTATGCTCTGGAAGCACAACTAATATGCCATAGTTTTCAAAAATTTAAACCCTTATTTTTGATATGTGAGTCTGTTTGACCATAAATCAAACGTTACGACGATTTTTCCGCCATAACCGGCAAATCTTTCACAAGACAATAGCTTACTAACTAGTAGCGATCGGTAATTTAACTTGCTTGCTACCTTCTAAATCTGTCTATATCACGTACTACGCAAAATTCACGGTCCTTGGTGCACAGAATTTTAACTCCTTTTTGATATTGATCGCCAGTAAATAGAATTCTAAGCAGCACATTGACTCAACATACAATGCAAGGCAGTATTGATAACTATTATCACATAAAATCAACATTTAAGGATTGTATGAAGCTTATACGCATTGTGCTTGGAAAAGCGATTCTGCTTGGCGACTTCGTGTTTCGCCCATCTGGTGTCAAACGTTCGGTTCAAGACCAACAAAACGCAGACAACAAAGCACAAGATCTAACACTCTATCAATTTGAAGCCTGCCCTTTTTGTGTCAAAGTCAGACGTGAAATGAAACGACAATCGATCTCTGTCGAATTAAAGGACGCCAGACGAGACTCTAACGCCCGTGAAGAGCTAAAGATTGGTGGAGGTAAAGTAAAGGTTCCATGCCTAAAAATAACTAAAGATGGCACTGACACTTGGATGTACGAATCCAATGACATTGTTCAGTACCTTAAACAAGAGTTTGCTTAATCCATTTACATAGTGTTTTTTACCGTTTGAACACCCTAGCAGCGCCAATTCTGGCGCTCTTTTCTACCTAGATTTTCGCCACATACACTCGCGCAGTTTTAAATCTAGTTTACTTTCCAAGCTGTAAGTAATTATAGTTTTCGTTGTCAGAGAGTTCCGACAAGAAGCAATTAAACACTAATAAAACAGTGAGTTAACTCCAAACCAAGATTCCACCTCGTTTGACATCAATCTATCTGAATTTACAGTAGCACTCTTTTTCCCCAGAGTTATTATTGTGCTGCGTACGTTCAACATAGTTTTAAAATGCTTATCATGCTTGTTGCTCAGTATGGCTGCGTCTAACGCAGCGGCTGATCCACATCAAGACGTTAACTACAAGTTTGCTGTCATTACTGAAGAGACTCTCCGACAAGAGAAAGTTCTAACGACGTTCTACGGCATTAACTCTGACTATTTACACAACATATCTAAAGCTTTGGGGTTCACATTTGAACTCATCGCTTATGACGACATCGAGTCAGTGTTTAGTGCGATTGACAACGGCGATGTAGACGCAGCTTTGGGGTTTAGCGCCACGCCAAAGCGAGAACAACGATTTCTATTCTCCGAGCCTCTATTTGAAGCGACTACTGCGATGTGGTTTAGCGATCCCCATATGGCATTGTTTCCAATGTCTCGAATCAGTTGGGCTTGTGTGGCTAACTCAGTTCACTGCGATCATGTGGCCAAGAGTAACCCCAGGTCTATCGTAACGTACGATAATTTCCAGAGCGCTATGCAAGGGATATTAAAGGGAGAAGCGCATGGGATCATAGGCAATTTCATCTCCATTACAGAGTATCTGGACCGTCACGATATCCACTTTGGAACAATGACCCTCCCCAGCCATATTAAACCCGAAAAATTAAGGTTAATAACGTCTAAACACAATCAACAAATTGTTGATCAGTTTAACCAAGTTCTCAATTGGGAAGCTCAAGGTACCAACGTTCGATCAATCGCTTCTCGAAACCGATACCATGTCGCTGATCGATTGCTCACCAAATTTCGTCATGGTAATGGGTCATCAAACCAAATAACTTATAGTACCAGCAGTAATGCATACCCCTTTTTCTACACAAACAACAAAGGCGACCATGACGGGTTTTTAGTCGATTTTATGTCGATATTAACGTCGCGTTCTGGGCTTGCTTTTGAATATCGTTCACCAGCTCGCTCAAAAGGCGATCTGGCGGGGTTTACCGCTGATTTAGTACCTGTAGCGTATGCCAGCGAGCCAATTGGCGGGGATTGGGCGTTAACCAAGCCCTTTATTACCACCAATTACGTTTCTGTAGATGTTAATTCATTGGTTCCGTCTACAAGTACGGGAAAATATGGCGTTTTAATTAGTGTCGATAAACAAGGCATCGTTCATCTAGATTCGTGGCGAGATAACGCTATGCTTCGCTTTACCGACCTGTCTCAAATGCTATCTGCTCTAAAGCATGGTGAGATCGATGTTGGTTATCTACCCGAAGATATTGCGCACAACTACCTAGCAAATAGTGCATATAGCGACTTTCAATTGGCGACTCACAGCAGCTTACCCATATCAATTGCATTTGCAGTCTCCTCAACAAAACCTGAACTGACATCACTTATAAACGCATTTATCGATACCTTGGATCAAGACGAGGTCATTAAGCTGCATCAAAGTTATCGAAAGTTCACCATCAAGCAAGGACATTCAACTCGTCAAATCGCTATTGTTACCGCGGCGCTCATGGCCTTATTTATCGTCGTCATGGTATTCGTTTATGTGGGGCGCAAGAACCTAAAATTAAAAGTCACTTTGGCCCACGCAGTCATCAACCAAGAAGAAAAAGAAAAACACTGGCTACAAGAAATCATCGGGCAGTTAAATAGCCTTGTTTTTATTCATGATGACAATAACGATATCGTGCTTACAAACTGCTCTCGTATGAAAAGCGGTGCTTGTACTCGTTGTACTCTTCGTGACGTTAACGACAAGACTCAGCTGGTAGACAACTCGGTCGAATTAAAATTGGTCATGAAAGATCAACTCATCGCTCAAGAACATGAAGTGGAGCGTTGTCACCTTAATATTCAACACGTCACACGTGAACGGAAGATTATTCAATCGAGTGTCACATCTAAGCCCTACGTAATTACCGTTATGAACGATTTAACCGCTCAAAAAAGACGAGAAGAAAGCCTTGCGAAAGCACAAGCTGAAGCAATGAGTGCCGTGACTGTAAGAGAACAATTTTTAGCCACAATGAGCCACGAGCTACGAACGCCAATTGCCGGCGTTCATGGGCTTTTAGATTTACTAGGCCACAAACTGTCCGATCCTTCCTTAGTTGAACTCATCGAACAAGCAAAGTCGTCAACATCTTTACTTAATCAGCTCGTCAATGAGGTATTGGACTTTTCTAAAATTGACTCTGGTGATACGACGTTAATCATCACTAAAGTCGATCTCGTCGCAGTATTATGTGAAAGCGTAAGAGCGTTTGAGCAACGTGCAAACAACAAAGGGCTACCCATCCAGTTCGCGTTCTTGCCCACATTGCATCGCTTTGCGATGACTGACTCGACTCGACTTGTCCAGATTGTAAGTAACCTTTTGTCCAACGCAATAAAATTTACTCACAACGGTAGCGTTCAGGTCGACATCAAACTGACCCACACAGAGTTAGATCTCAAGGTGACAGACACTGGGATTGGGATGACAAAAGAACAACTATCTAAT
This sequence comes from Vibrio ulleungensis, assembly GCF_016900875.1. GTDB lineage: Bacteria > Pseudomonadota > Gammaproteobacteria > Enterobacterales > Vibrionaceae > Vibrio > Vibrio ulleungensis. The sequence continues at coordinate 872,114 of NZ_JAFEUM010000001.1, read as the reverse complement.
GTACTAAAGCCTTTCGTTCAAGCCGATAGCACTATCAGCCGAGAATATGGTGGGACAGGTTTAGGGTTAACCATCGTCGACAAAATAGTCACATCGATGGATGGGCAAATAATGATTGAGAGCATTCCCGATGTTGGTACGACAGTACGAGTAACTTTACCTCTTACCTTAGAGCTACAACCTATGCCGAAATGGAACGATTCTGTGGTATTTGACAGCATCGCGCACAGCAATAAGGCATGGTGTGATATATGGAATGTGCCATTATTGCCATCGACATCTCTAGCAGAAAAAGACATTCAAAATGAAAAGCGACTGGATTTGTCAGGTTTAGAAAGCAAATACCCTGACCTTCTTTTCAAAAAGCTCTCTGAGGGTCAAAAAGAATCGGCATCTACGACACTCGCACAGCATAGGCCTTTAAATGGTCATGTACTTGTTGCTGAAGATAACCCGCTCAATCAAGCGCTGTTGAAAATGCAATTGAGTCAGCTTGGACTTAACTACACCGTCACGAACAATGGCCTTGAAGCGATAAAACAACTTAAGAGTAATTCTCGCTTTGACATAGTTATTACTGATTTTCATATGCCAAAGATGGACGGTATTGCCCTAGCGAACTTCCTTCAAGATAGCACTCAATCAACTTCGCTCCCTATAATTGCAATTACAGCAGACGATCCTCATGTTGCTGCTAAAAAGGCAACACAGAGCGGTATTCATAAAGTGATCACCAAGCCTTACTCTTTGGACGATCTTCGACACGCTCTTCAACCTTTGCTTAAGCCGACGAGTGCTATCCCTTTTTGGCTCGATCAATTTGCTTCTGAAGAACGAATTGAGATAGCCCAACTGTTTGTAGATACCGTAACCAAAGACATTGAACTAATTGAATCCTCTTTTGATCATCAAATCACTCATCAAGCGCTGCACAGTTTAAAAGGCGGTCTCGCTGCGCTATCCATTACTAACTATGGACAGCTGTTTAAAAAGTTAGACTCCTCTAATTCTACAGAGCGCAAAGACCACATTGCTGAATTGATACAGTCACTTCGTTACGAAATTGCCCACACAACCACTTGGATAAGCCATCATGAATGAGCACGCAAGTATTGTCATTGTTGATGACAATCTTCTACAACTGACCCTGTTAGAGCGAACATTAAAACGAAAGGGAGCTAGCACCGTTCACGGTTTTGTCAGCGGCTATGACGCTCTATCTTGGATGGCGCAACACCATGCAGACATTTTATTTTGCGATTTAAAAATGCCCGAAATAGATGGAATCGACATGCTAATTGCCCTAGATAAACAAGGTTTTACTGGCAATGTTGTAATCCTTAGTGCCATGGAGCAATCCGTTACCGCGACTGTGAGAGCAATGTGTGACAACTTTGGGTTCAACGTAATTGGTCAGTTGACAAAACCTTACGAGCAACAGCAGCTTGATTCGTTTCTTGCATTACCAACACAGATACTCCAAACACCACAAAAAGCCGACAATGTTATAGTCAGTGAGGCAGACCTGTTGATCGCTCTTGCAGAAGGACAGATACAAAATTTCTACCAACCTCTCGTTGATTTTGACAGCAACATAATCGTAGGTGTGGAAGCATTAGCCCGCTGGCACCATCCGCAATTTGGTGTTTTGTCTCCCGCAGTATTTATGCCAATAATTGAGCGCTGCAACCTATCCCTAGAGTTATTTGACACTGTGTTTGGCAACGCGATTACTGACATACAAGAAGGTCAATTGGCCTACCAAGTATCCTTGAATGTTGAACACTCCAATTTGCAGTTCGCTCGTTTTAGCGACGAGTTTCTAGCTCGTTGTTTAGAGCACGACATCGCTCCATCAAAATTTACTATTGAAATCACAGAAGGCGACAGCTACCACGACAGCGTTGAACTGTTTAGGAACTTATCTAAGCTGCGTTTGAATGGTGTTGGGGTGTCAATTGATGACTTTGGGACTGGCTTTTCATCCTTACAGAAGCTCTCTGCATTGCCATTCAATGAAATAAAAATTGATCGCTCTTTTGTACAGGGCTTGATCAATGAGCCGAAGAAAAACCAAATTGTTTATTTTATCTGTGCTCTCGCCAAAAGCTTAGATATTAATGTCGTAGCGGAAGGCGTCGAAGACAAAGCCACGTGGAACACACTCAAAAACTATGGCGTAAATGTATGCCAAGGGTTCTACCGTTACCGTCCCATGCCCATCCAAGATCTAGCACTCATCCCTTAGGTAAATACAATGACCCAAATTAACTGTCTGATCATCGATGATCATCCATTGGTGTGCGTTGCGATAAAAGCGTTGATCACCGAACTCCCCTCTGTCGCATCAGTATTCACCACAACCAAAGCCGTTGAAGCCCAGTCTTTGATAGATAAACACGGAATTAACCTCATAGTGCTCGACGTCAATTTGGGTGATCACGACGGATTTGATTTCATGCGCCGTCTCAGTTCAAAAGGCTACAGAGGAAAGGTACTTTTTTTCTCTGCTGAAGGCAGTCCTATGTTTAGCGAACTCGCGTTCAAGTTGGGAGCTGATGGTTATGTGTGCAAAGCGGAAAGCCACAACATTCTTAAAGACGCCGTAGCCAGTATCGCCAACGGCTATACCTTCTTCAAATTTAAAAGTAAGCGACACCAAACCCAAGATGACACCATGCTGTCTCAACGTGAAGCGGTGGTCATGAACCACTTGTTGCAGGGTCGTTCCAACCGAGAAATCGCATCAATATTGAGCATCAGTGAGAAAACAGTAAGTACCTATAAAAAAAGAATTTTAGACAAGTATTCGGTCTCCAATTTGGTCGAACTTTCCCGCGCAACAGCGCTTTGATGTAACTGAAAGGATTACCATGGCATCAAAATTATCTAAGTCTTCAAGTTTTAACTTTGCATTAATTCTATCTTCCATCGGCTATTTTTTGTTTTTGGCCACAACAGGAAGCTATTTTGTAAGCAGCAACTTAAAAGAGTTTGAAGTCATTACTAAAGAGATGGACAACCACAAGCAAAAAATCATCATGATGGGCTTACTTGCCGAATCTGAGCTTGCTGGGCTTTCGGATAAAGATCCGCAACAAGTTAACGAATCTATTGTGCCCTCTTACCAGGACCACATTTACACTTTAGAAAACACACAATTAACGATTGAAGAAGCGGTAGCACGTAAGGTAATGCATCGCTCTATTCGTCACCTTTCAAGGTTTATTAATAACCCAAGTATTTTATTGATGTATCGATCCTTTAGTGGTGAAAAATACATTCTACAAAGACCTATTGACGGATTTCATTTAGAGAAGTCACTGTTCTCAGAAGAACGCTGTGTAATCACTCACGTCTGTGCAAAGTACGCGTACACCGACCAATTGGCAGACAGAATTATCGTTTCTGGCGTGTATACAGACGCTATTACAAGCAGGCCTGTCATTTCCATCTCCGCACCTGTCGTTTCAAGTAAAACGCCTCTTGCTGCCATCAACAATAAAGACATTGTTGGAGAGTACATCGTTGACCAATATCTAGACGATGATTGGCTAAAAGATAAAACCATAGAAGTTGAGTACGAAGGGCGAAAGAAGTACATACACATCCGTTATGGACACTATTGGCTCAGCGACATCGCATTCACGTCCAACTATGTTGCCGACAACATGACTACATTTGTTTATAGCTACCCTGTGAGCAAACTATTGAGCGAGCATTTGGTGTTTTTTGCGATCATGTTTTGTACGACGTTTTTACTTCATCTTAAAGTCCGCGAATCCAATGTGCGCAAATCACAACTTGATGTCGCCATTACAAGTGCCACAGTTGATGAATTGACAGGTTTATATAATCGCAAAATTTTTACCGCTCAAGAGTTTGACATTGCCCTCTCTGAATCAGGAAGCGCTATAATTGCTATTGATGGAAATAGAATTAAGTCGATCAACGACCAATATGGCCATCACGCGGGTGATGAAGCGATTAAACATATCGCAAGCAGCATGAAAAGTGTGTTTAGAAAGTCTGATTTCCTTGTTCGAAGCGGCGGTGATGAGTTCATTGCAATATTGCCAAGATGCAGTCGCAGCAGAGCAACACAGTTAGCCGACAAACTTCAATCAAAAGTCCAAAGTGATTCTGTCACCAGTCATAGATTTACTGTCGGGATTGCGTGTGGTGTTACGTACAAAGAATTACATGAGCCACTCGATCATGCGCTTCTAAGAGCGGACGAAAGACTTTATGAACACAAAAGCCAATTAACTCAAGCGCAATAAATCAACAAGTTGCAATATTTACAACCCACATTATTATTGGTGTGGGAGTATGCTATATATATACATTACCCTTATGTGCAGAGGCAGTATGAAAAGCGAGATCGACCTTAACCTGCTAAAAATATTGCCGCTTCTTTACCAACATAAGAAGCTAAAGGCTGTCGCAAAATTATTGGACAAGAGTGAAGCATCCGTTAGTAAGTATTTGGCGAGACTGCGCGAGCAATTTGACGATCCGTTGTTTTTTCTTGATCCCCACACTGGCTATGAGCCGACACCTCTATTGTTAGAAATTTTGCCGCAGCTAGAAAGTGGGTTAGATCACCTCAATAAAACGTTAACGAGACGCCCTTTCGTTCCAGAGCACTACAGTAAACCTATTGTACTTGCGCTACCTCAGTTTTCGCAGTACTACGCTGGGCATCGGGTGATTAAAATCGTTAGAGAGCACTTTCCCCACAGTCCATTAACTATCGTTTCGTGGGATGAAGACACACCACAAAAAATACTGCAAGGTCAAATAGACCTGGGGTTTCATTTTTTCAACGAAGGATACCCTAAAGCCTTATATCAAAAGCCGCTTGGAAAGATTAAGTTCGCCATAGTGATACCAGAACGGCTTTGTCATCTCCCAATGGAAGATGTATATGGATTGCCTTTTATCCTACCTCAAGCAACGGGTTGGTCTGCTGAGTTACCATTTAAAGAAATAATTAACGCGAGTTTAGATGGGCAGTTCGATATCGTCGCACAAGTGGATAATATAACTAGCGTGTTAAATACCGTGAATGAAATCGGCGGTGCAACGATTATGACCTCAATAGATCGAGCTATCCCTGGCTTCTATAGTATTGACTTAGATATCCCTATTGAACAGATTCCACCGAGTTGCGCTATGTATTGCAATCGCAATCGGTACAGCGCGTTTCATCAGCACTTAACTAATATCCTACTGCCTCTGTTCCCTTTTCAAACTCAGTAAGCTGTTGATGCGCAGAAGCACTATTTAGTAAATGAACGAGCGAAGGCGCTTTATACTTTTTGAGCAGTCTTGCTTTATAAGTGCTGATGGTTTTTTCACTTAAACATAATATTTCGGATATTTGTTTGTTGGAATACCCTTGAGATAAGTAATTGAGCACGGAAAGCTCTCGTTTAGACAATGTCACTGTCGCAAGGTCTGTTGTGACAGAAGACTTAAAAAATGTGTAGCCTAACTTAACCGATTTAATCGCTTTAACGATTATGTTTGGCGCTTCCGTTTTGCTTACGTATCCTTGAGCGCCAACACTTTGTGCCAAACTTGAGTAGGTTTGATAGCTTTTAGACGAAACAAACAACACATTGCCTCTAAACCCTGCTTTACGAGCACGCTTAACCAGTTCAATGCCGCTGCCATTCTTCAGTTCAACGTCTGCAATTAATACGTCGATATCGCCTTTTCGTAACCATTTATACGCGTCACTCACGTCGTCACAACTCACCACTTGCTGCGGTTTAAATTGAGACTCGATAATCTGCTTTATTGCATCACTAAATAGCGGTTGGTTATCGATGAGTAAATACACTTTATTTGCCATGGTGCCTCGCTGAACATTAGCTAATTTCGACACCCTGTCTAATTTACACTTACTGCCATGTAAGAAAATGTTACTGGGCAGTATAATACAAGACCACTTTCAATTTTAGAAAAGCGGCCTTGAAGTAATTGAAAGTAGTTAAGCTAACTCTTTGACTTGAAGCTCAAAAAACCGAACTTGGTCGCTTAAAGTGACCGACATTCTAGCCAATTCATTAGCTGCTTGATTACTATCTTGCATTTGTAAAACCGTCGTTTCAACGCGATCACGCATCGAGGTAATACTTTGGTTGATGAGTTCTGCGGTAGTACTTTGCTGTTCGGTCGCTGTGGCAATAAGAGTGTTCAATTCATTCGTCGTTTCTACACAAGTTACGATGGTTGAAAACGCCTTGCTGGCACTTTCAGATTGGTCCACAGTTTGTTGTAGCATGTCCTGGCTTTCGTCGATGGACTCCACGACCTGAACCGTGTTTTGTTGAAGTGTTACTATTTTGGTTTCTATTTGCTCCACCGCTTTTTGTGTTTGCTGAGCTAATTGACGAACTTCATCGGCTACCACTGCAAAACCACGTCCTTGAGTACCTGCTCGAGCCGCTTCTATAGCCGCGTTTAGCGCCAGAAGATTGGTTTGTTCAGCAATTTTTTGGATGACATCCATGATCTCTGCGACTTCTTGAGTCCCACTCTTTAGGGTCGTAATTTCTTTGCTCAAGACCCCCATTTTACTTGCCAAACCAGACACCTTTTGCATGGTTTGACTCATAACTCGATCTCCTTCATCCGCGACCTGAGTCGTCGTTGCAGCTTCTGTCGAGGCAAGGCTTGCGCTCGTCGCTACTTCATTTATTGCCGCAGTCATTTGATTAACCGCTGTCGCCACCTGATCGGTATCGAGTTGCTGATCACGCGCGCTTTGCAGAACCTCACCATTTACCGTAGATAGCTCTTCAGATGCGGAAGCCAAAGTATCACTACATGTAACCACTTCTTCGATTGTCGTATACAGTGTTCTTTCCATTTCGCTCAGCATTCTCAGCATCTGCGCTATTTCGTCTCGCCCAGTTGCGTCTATGACTGCATTCGTTAAGCTACCCGATGCAAGTCGCTCTGCCATCAACCTCGCTTGCTCGATAGGTTTAGTAATGCTTGACCCAATGATATGACACAATCCATATAAACTTGGAATCGCGAGCATAAGCGCGATCAGTACAACAGCATTAGTCCAATCAATGGTTGCAGAAAAATCATCTTCCACAGCAATTTGGTGTTCCACAGATTGCTTTTTTAAGCCATCAAGTATGTTCGCTACAGAAAAACCCAGCTCTTTAAGCTCATCCCAATACCCACTGTCTTTTGAAATAGGTGAACCTGATTGGTGGTAATTTTTTACCTTTGATAGCACTTCCATATACTGCTCTAAAAGTTGGTCGACGGTAAAATATCGCTGTTTACGCTCGACATTAACTCCATGCTTTGAATATTGTTGCGCTTGCATTCTAGCTTGATCTAAAAGCACGCTGGCAGTATCCAAAAATTGCATATCGAAGCTATTTCTGTAGGTTAGCGCGTTAATACGCGCACTTAGTACATCGCCTTCGATGGCAGCAGCAGTTGCTGCGCTTTGGCTATAGTATTGAAAAGATGTGAATTCGTCGCTGAGTCGCGTACCTGAGTATAGACTCACTCCAGCGACGACTAATAAAGAAAATAACCCCGAAGCCATAATGGCAAATAGTTTATGATTTACTTTTTTAAACTTGTTAAGCATCTCGTTGTCCATGCACGTGCGTAAAAAACGAGAGCTTATAGAGCATGTTGTTGAACAACAAATCGCTCTGTTTGGTATCAACCTTTTAAACTATTGAAATTGTTATATTAAAAGCAATTTGTCAGAGATTACCTACGTCACTTTCAAGGGCTAAGAGTCGGAATATACTGGGTATTTATTGTACCAGAGAGTCAATCCCGATTGACTCAATGTCGGTAACACCATTAAGCGTCATCGCAACTTCGATTTCGCGTTTGTAAAGCCCAAGAAGTTGTTCAACACCAACGCCTCCTTTGGCGGCTAGCGCGTAAATGTATGAACGACCAAGTAACGTACAGTCTGCGCCTAACGCCAACATTTTCACCACGTCCAAGCCACTCCGAATGCCAGAATCAACAAAAATCTTAGTCTGCCCTTTAACCGCATCTGCAATGGTCGGAAGTGCCTTTGCACTCGACATCACACCATCCAGTTGACGTCCTCCGTGATTGGACACCACTATGCCATCGGCACCAAACTTAACGGCGTCTTTTGCATCTTGCTCGTCTAAAATGCCTTTAATGACCATAGGCCCTTCCCAAAATTCACGGATCCATTCCAAGTCTTTCCATGAAATCGACGCATCAAAATTAGCGCCTATCCAACCGATATAATCTTCAAGTTCTGTTGGTGAGCCCCGATACTTGGATATATTGCCTAAATCGTGCGGTTTTCCCTTAATGCCGACATCAATCGCCCATTTAGGTTTGCACATTGCTTGAAATACCCGTCGCGCTGCGGCGTATTGGCCACTCATTCCGGAGTGATTGTCTCGATATCGAGCGCCAGGCGTTGGCATATCTACAGTAAAAACTAACGTTGTGACTCCCGCAGCCTTGGCTCTCTCTAAGGCGTGTTTCATAAATCCACGATCTTTTAGTACGTACAACTGGAACCACATTGGCCGATCAATCGCAGGCGCGACCTCCTCAATGGGACACACCGACACTGTCGACATCGTAAACGGAATCCCCATTTTTTCAGCGGCTTGGGCGGCTTGCACCTCTCCTCGACGAGCGTACATTCCCGTTAAGCCAACTGGTGCAAGTGCAATAGGCATTGATAGGTTTTCGCCAAAGAGTTCGATGGACGTACTGAGATTAGTCGCGTCTTTAAGTACTCGCTGCTTAAGCTGCAACATCTGTAAATCGAGGGTATTGTTCGCTAAAGTGACTTCTTGATTGGCGCCACCATCTATGTAGTGAAACAAAAAAGGTGGTAATGTTTTTTGGGCGGCTTTTCTAAAATCCAGTGGTGACGATATGATCATTATGACTCTTTTTTATTAGTTTGGTCTTTAGAGAAAAGACCAAACATCCCAAAAAGTCAGGAATCAATAGGTGACGATGTGATCGCGGTTAAAGGTATCCAATCTGAGTGTGACAACTGTCTATATTTTTATGAATCTCACGTAGTTACATCAATTTATTGCAACAACATACTCAACACAGTGAGTGCCATAAGAGTTAAGTAAAATATCGCCACAGTCGGTCTTAGCGACTGCTTGAAGTTATCTTTAATTAACCCTGAAAGTGATGGGCGTCGTTTCGAAAATTGACTGTGTAATTGTAAGGGAGAAGACATAACGTCAGATCCACCTTCAACCATTTGCTCAACAGCTAGCAGCCTGAACTCAATTCTTGATTGGAACGTTTTTAGCATTGCTTCTTGCAACCACAATAATCCGACAAGACCAATAGTTATGACCCAGTGGCCATGCATCAGATACGTGATAACAAATAGCACTGTCGCACTGAGTTTAATCCATTGAGAAAGCTTATCGTAATCGTGATATTGGTTATGCAGAGTTTGCCATTCAACGAGTAGAAGATTTTTCATTAGTTACCATCTATTAGAAGTCAGATGATTCATAGTACGTTTGCCGATTTTCATAACAATATCTCATAGTGAGACAACGAGCATAAAAACAATTTCAACTGAAAATCAGCGGACTAACACACTAATTAGCAGTTGAATTCTATATAGTAAACCAATACTTGTGTTTATCAGGGTACTGTATGAAATTCCAGAAAACGAACTGGGTCGCTATCGGTTTTATCTCAGTGATATTAAGCGGATGTTTTGGTGATAAACCCACGCAAGCACTGGGCACAATAGAGCGTGACCGCGTAACCTTTATAGCTACTGCTAACGAGATTATTCGTGAGCAACCCGTTAAGGAAGGAAGCAGTGTTGTAAAAGGCCAAGTCCTCGTTCAACTCGATACTCGCAGTCAAGAAGCGGTCGTGGCACACTCCTTTGCTCTAGTTGCAAAGGCGCAAGCTCAGCTACTAAAACTGACCAATGGTGAGCGGCCTGAAGATATAGCCGCGGCGCAAGCGCGAGTATCACGCTCAGAAGCTCGACTAACGCAAGCGGAAAAAAACTATACTCGCCAATCTGAGTTGGTGGCTAAAAAAGTCGTCAGTCAATCAGAAAAAGATAGCGCTATAGCCGCTCGTGACACCGCAATTGCCGAGTTGGACTCTGCCAAAGAAGAGTTTAGTAAGCTTACTGCAGGCGCTCGTCCTGAAGAAATAGCCCAAGCGCAAGCGGAATTGGAAGCAGCTCAAGCCGAGTTACGGCTTCAGCAACAAAAGTTAGATGAGTTAACTATCATTGCGACCCGTGATGGGATTCTCGATACCCTGCCCTATAACCTTGGCGAACGAGTACCAATAAACTCTATAGTGGCAGTTATTCAAGGCAATCGGATCCCTTACGCAAGGGTCTATGTTCCCGCGTCCCATAGGGTAAGTTTTGTCGTCGATAAGGAAGTGACTGTCCGTATCGATGGCGTTGAATCGCCTTTTACTGGAACAATACGTTGGGTTGCTACTGAACCATCATTCACCCCCTATTACGCGCTAACCGAAGATGAGCGTTCGCGACTCGTTTACCTTGCGGAAGTCGATTTAGACGAATCTGCTGCAGTATTGCCTTCCGGTATTCCAGCGCAAGTTGATTTGGAGTAGCGTATGAACGGATTCGCGATCCAAGCAACGAAAGTTGTAAAACGATTTGGTGACTTTACCGCTATCAACGATATTAATTTATCCGTACCAACTGGGAGTATTTACGGCTTTTTGGGCCCTAATGGTTGCGGAAAGTCGACAACCATTAGAGTGCTTACTGGCCTACTGAGCCCTAGTGAAGGTCAGGTTGATGTTTTGGGGCTTCAAGTTCCAAAACAAACAGAACAATTACGCCAAAAAATCGGCTACATGACTCAGAAGTTCTCACTGTTTGATGACCTGACCGTAGATGAAAATCTAAAGTTTATTGGCAAGATATATGGGTTACCAAAAAAGACACTCACTCATCGAATTAACCAACAGCTTTCAACCTATGGCCTGAACAGTTTAGCCAAGCAACGAGTCGCGGGAATGAGCGGCGGACAAAAACAACGGTTATCCCTCGCCGCCGCAACAATGCACAGCCCAGAGCTGCTTTTTTTAGATGAGCCAACATCCGCGGTCGATCCTGAAAATCGACGTGATTTTTGGGAGCAGCTGTTCGACCTTTCTGAGCAAGGCACAACCATTTTAGTCACTACTCACTATATGGATGAAGCAGAACGATGCCATCGACTTGCCATCATGGATTCTGGGGTGATTAAAGCCGATGGAGAGCCTGAAACGCTAATGAATACTATGGGCGTTACCGTAGTTGAAGTTAAGGCCGATAAACTGCGCCAGCTAAAAGAACAACTGTTACCCTACCCTGAGGTTATCTCTGCCGCTCAACTCGGTATTCGATTGAGGATACTGATTGATCAGTCCATTGCAGATCCAACACATTGGCTCACTATGCGTTTTCCCTATTTAAATCACGCTGAGTTAACCATTGCGAGGCCTAGCCTAGAAGACGTATTTGTAACCGTCACTGGAGAGGGTCGCCAATGAATGGAATTAGGCGCCTTAGTGCCATAATGTCTAAAGAGATAAGACAGTTATCTAGAGATAAACTCACCTTTGGCATGGTTGTAATGATCCCATTGATCCAGCTGTTACTGTTTGGGTTTGCGATCAATACCGATATACGCAATATTCCCGTGGCCATTGTCGATCAAAGTGAGAGCACCGCAGGAAGAATCTTAGCCGAGTCTGTAAAAGTAACTCAAGTTGTTGATGTCACCCACACATTCGCAACTGCCGAAGAAGCAGAACAAGCGATTAAAACCGGAGAGATCCGAGCGGCGCTAATCTTGCCAAACGATTTGACGCAGCGGCTTATGCAAGGTCGAATTTTAGGGCATTGGATAGTTGACGGGACGGACACTGCGGTTAGTGCTGCGATTTTAGGATTGCAATCGATGCCTCTCGTAGACTTTGATTTTGAAGTCAGGCCGCAAGCTCAAAAAACCTTCGAAGTGACGCTATATTACAACCCAAGTCGTCGCTCTGCAGTCAATATTGTTCCTGGTTTGCTTGGAGTTATCCTAACCATGACGATGATATTGTTTACCAGCGTTGCCATCGTTCGAGAGCGTGAACGAGGCAATATTGAGCTGCTAATCACCACACCTGTGCGTTCGATAGAATTGATGTTGGGCAAAATCATCCCTTATATTTTTATTGGTTTGGTTCAGGTAGTGATCATTTTAGGGCTCGGATACGTCATTTTCGACGTACCGATTAACGGCGATGTATCGCAAATCTTTTTGGGCACCCTACTGTTTATTTCCGCAAGCCTAGCCCTTGGACTGGTTATTTCCACCATCGCCAAGACCCAACTTCAATCGATGCAGATGACCATTTTCGTTCTGCTTCCTTCTATATTACTTTCCGGCTTTATGTTTCCTTATGAAGGGATGCCAGTCATTGCACAATGGATTGCGGAAACCTTACCCGCGACTCACTTTATGCGTTTGATTAGAGGGATTGTGTTACGAGGCGCAGACCTTGGCGAGCTATGGCGCGATACCCTATGGCTAGCATTGTTTACTGTTGTTGGGCTTTTAGTGGCAGCCAAACGCTTTAAGAAAACATTGGATTAAAAAAAACCTACTGAAGGAGGTCACTCAGTAGGCATAGGTAAGGGTACGGTGAGGTACTATCAACCCGAAGATTTGGTGTAAGAATAACCTAGAAATTATTACGGTATCACCATGCAACGAGGGCAAGGTCTCTCGGAAAGAACCACAAAGGGTTCTTATGCGGCATAGCGCGATCTAATTTCTAATTGAAAAGTGCCCTCCCCACATAATCCGAATCGCTCCTTGGAAAACTACGTCAGTATAGGATGACGCATTCACCTTCGATAACGGTATGGGGAGAGCAACAACTTAGTCGTACGTCCAACAAGACCAAAGTCCGTGCAACTAAGTACTGAATCAAAGAAATTACCCTGTGTTTCAGTTTTCGAGTGCAATGTAACGAATCACACCATTACCTTTGCGATATGAGACATCTTATTTCTTATGACAAGTAATCCATCATTGTCCCCTTTATCGTCAACAACCGATTTCACTTACCAAAAAGCACTTTACAACATAAAAGTAGGGGTTATTATTCCCACGCAAACGTTTACCTAGCCAAATTTAGTATTTATGAGGGGTCTATGCTATCTGACATCGAAATCTGTCGAACCACGCCACTTAGCTCAATTAACACCATCGCTCGCCAAGCAGGCTTTTTAGACACGGAAGTTGTCAGTCATGGAACATACAAAGCAAAAATTTCTTTAAAAGCGTTAAAACGTTGTCAGACACACGCTAAAGGAAAACTCATACTTGTCACCGCAATTACACCTACGCCATTGGGCGAAGGGAAAACCGTTACAACCATTGGATTGGCCCAAGGTATTGCCAAGCTCCAACATTCGGTGATGGCCTGTATTAGACAACCATCTATGGGCCCAATTTTTGGTATTAAAGGCGGCGCTGCAGGCGGAGGCTTCTCACAAGTCGCGCCAATGGAGTCGCTGAACTTGCACCTAACCGGTGACATACATGCCGTGACCAGTGCTCACAACCTTGCTGCCGCAGCATTAGATGCCAGAATTTACCACGAACAAAGGCAAGGTTACGAAGCATTCGAAGCTCGCACCGGAATGACCGCTTTAAAAATTGATAAAGTCGTTTGGAAGCGTGTACTAGATCATAACGATCGTGCCCTACGCCGAATTACTGTTGGCCAAAACGAATTAGGTAAAACCGTCAATGGATATGAGCGCGAAGATGGGTTTGATATTTCAGCCGCTTCAGAGCTTATGGCTATTCTGGCTTTGGCCTCTGACATCCATGATTTAAGAACACGAATTGGCAAAGTAGTGTTAGCCTACAATCTGCAAGGCGAGCCCGTTACTGCAGAAAATTTGCAAGTAGCTGGCGCCATGACGGTAACAATGAAAGAAGCCATTGAGCCCACACTGATGCAAACCCTTGAAGGGGTTCCAACACTCATTCATTCAGGTCCTTTCGCCAATATTGCGCACGGCAACTCATCTGTCATCGCCGACAATCTAGCAACAAGCTTAAGTGATTATACGGTGACTGAAGCTGGATTTGGCTCCGATATGGGGTTTGAAAAAGCGTGCAATATTAAAGCGCAGGCCTCTGGTCAGTCACCAGATTGTGCCGTGATTGTCGCGACACTTCGTGGCCTAAAAGCTAACAGCGGCAACATAAGCCTGCAACCTGGCCAACCCATACCTAAAGAGCTTTACCAGCCAAACAAGGATGCGTTGCTAAAAGGTTTTGAAAACCTCAAGTGGCACATTAACAATGTCACTCGTTACGGGATCCCTGCAGTGATTGCAATCAACCGTTTTCCTCAAGACAGCGAGCAAGAGCTAAATGAGCTGGTGAAGATGGTTAAAGCATTAAACTACCCTGTTGAAGTAGCCATTAGTGACGCATTTTCACAAGGTGGCGAAGGTGCTCTTCAGTTAGCTGAGAAAGTGATAAAACAGTGTCAAACACCGACTGCGTTCCAGCCTCTTTATTCACTTTCCCAAACTCTCGAAGAAAAGCTCATGAAAATTGCCGAGGTTGGCTATGGCGCATCAAATGTCGTGCTTAGCGATCAGGCTAAAAAGCAATTACAGCAACTAACTGCTCAAGGTTATCATTCGCTGGCGTTGTGCATGGCTAAGACGCCTGCTTCCATATCCGGCGATCCTTCAATAAAAGGGGCACCACGCGGGTTTACTTTAGAAGTAAACGAGTTAAAGCTTTGTGCTGGTGCCGGTTTTATTTACGCCGTGTGTGGCAACATCATGACGATGCCTGGACTTTCAGATCGTCCTTCGTATATGAATCTCGATATTGACCAAAACGGAGATGTTATCGGCCTTTCGTGATCTTGGGCCCCCTAGTGTCACTAGGGGGCTAACTTGTTTCCAACGAGCACAAGATGGTCAAATTATAACAAGTGCTCTATGGGCAATATGCCTGCAAACCATGCACCCATTCTTAACAACAAACCGGCATTAGGTTCTTGAGTATATGTTTGATCGTTTTGATGATCCTTCCACACCAATTCGTCATCTTCAAGTTGCAACTGATAGGCAATTTCAGGCAGGTATTGACGTATCTCGCTTACGGCTTCATCGGTAAACTCCGCATTGTGAATCAATACCCCCATTTCGGTGTTTAGATCAAGAGAGCGAGGATCAAAATTCATCGAGCCCACAAACATTTTCCTACGATCAAACATAATCACTTTCGCGTGCAAGCTTGACGTGCTACTACCTGTAATCGACCACTGATTATCCAGGTCTGCATTGTCTTTGAGCTCCCAAATTTCCACGCCGCCTCTTACAAGGTCTTCTCGATACTTTGCGTACCACCCATGCACCGCAAACACATCGTTAGACGCCAAAGAGTTGGTAATTATGGTGATTTTTTTACCTCGTTTAACCGCCTTTACCATCTGTTGAGTGCCATATTCTGTGGGCACGAAATAGGGCGAAACAAACATCACTTTTTCTTGTGTGTTGGCCAGTGCACCGGACAAATGCAAAACCAACTCACTACTCGAGCCTTCAACTTTTTGCGGTAAGTCGTACCAAACTTCGGCTTGTCCCCAAAATAGCGCAAAATGGCCACTGCTCATTTGCTGGTAGAGCTCTAGCTGAGTTATGTCGTATTCACCTTCACTAAATTTCTGATGCAAACCGTATTCTTCGGCCATTTCGTTCATTTCTTCTTCAGTCACGGCTCTTGCACCTGCAAAGATCAGCTCCATGGGGACGGCATAAAGGCTATTCCAGTATTCATCAAACTGTTCGGAGGTTTCTTCCACTGCCTTTCCGTACAACAGCATGTCAAAATCCCCGAAATCGACAACGGTATTCACAGAGAAGTACTCGTTACCCACGTTTCGACCTCCGACAATAGAAGCCACAGAGTCTGCGGTAATGGATTTATTATGCATCCTACGATTTAAACGCTCAAAATCCGTCGCCATTGAAGTGATTCGAGCATTACGAAATTGATGAGGATTAAACAGGCGAATTTCGATATTTGGGTGGGCATTTAAATGGGCAATATGTTCGTCGTTGCGCTTTTGCATGTCGTCTAGCAAAAGTCTTACTCGCACGCCTCTCTCTGCGGCTTCAAACAGGCGCCATGTTATAAGGTTTCCCGTTTCATCCGACCTATAAATATAGTACTGAACGTCCAAACTAAACTGCGCATTTTCGATAAGTGCCAGTCTGGCTAAAAGTGCGTCATGACCATGGCTTAGTGGATAAAAACCTGTGTCTGCGTCGCCAATATCGTGGCGAGGGGCTAACTTCTTTGCGAGTGCACTAGAAGACTGATATCCAAGGTGAGTCGTTTCACTTTTTTCGAGTAACTGCTGGCCATCAATGCTTGCACATCCCGAAAAAATACTAACCAAAACAATAAAGAGTACGAGTTTTAACCGCTGAAACAACACAATCACCAAAATACCTAATAGAGGTCCATTCTTAGTCTTTAAGAATAAGGGTACTAGAACCAAAAGAAAACCGCTTGAGAACGAGTCATCACTATTATTGGGACGCTAAGATGCAAAAACGGCGTGTTTTTTGTAAAAGTGTGCAGTCAAAGTGTCGAAAAACATGACATACTGTAGTGCTAGAAAAATTATATTACTTTTAAATCAGATAGATAGGTAACGGTCTAATACTTGCAGTTTACATCTTAACTAGTCAGCTAGTTAAGGAAGATGAAGTGAACAAACTCTTAATACTACTTTTAGCAAGCTCAACCCTTACACTAAGCGCTCACGCAAGTGTCATTAGGGAGGTTGAGAGAAATAATAACTTTAACCAAGCGCAAAATTTAGAAGACTTCTTTTCAAATGACTATAAACGACGCGTTGAAAACAGCGGTGTCTCTGATTGGGAGTGGGTTTCGATCAAAGGTAGAGGAAACGGCACCTACGATTACTATGTATTTGAAGCCTTTGCCGGCCAAGACTATATATTTGACATAGATAGAGGAATGAGTAAACGGCGCTCTGTCAATACCGAATTAGGGCTTTGGGCTTTAGAGGGGGTGCTCCTTCACGAGCAAGATGACTGTTACAGCGACAACGGTGGCGAGCTAGATTGCAGTAGGACTTGGTTGTCTAGCGACAAAGGTAGCAATCATATCTTTGATCCAATGTTCTCTTGGACCTTTGAAACCAGTGGCTTATTTGTCGTCGGCGTTGGAAAATTTTACACCTATGCTGATGAGGACGGTTTTGGCTTTGACCAAGACGGCCAAGCCACGCAACAAGGCGAGCGGTATAAACTCAATGTATCTCGTAGCTTACCCTTTGCTACACAATCTATTGATATTCCGGAACCTGCTAGCTTAGCAATCTTTGCATTGGGACTCATTGGAATTGGCGCTGCTAGAAGTAAGCAGCGCAGAAGACGTTAAAGTTAGTCACCGACAGCGGTTTAGATAGCAAGCCCGTGCCTAGGTGACAACGTCACCTAGGCACTTTTAATTTCGTAAGAGTGAGTCATTGGAACAGTGCCTTGCAGCATTAAGCAAACAGAACAGAACTTCTCCAGCGAGTCCTTAACGACTCTCGACACACAGGCTTCGTCAAGTGACTCTCCGGTTACCGTGAAATGTACATGGACTGTCGTAAACACTCTTGGTGCGCTCTCTTTTCTTTCGGTGGTTAGCTCAGCGACGCAATCCGTTACTTTTTGCTCATCAGCTTTGAGCCCAGCAATAACATCCACCGAACTGCATCCTCCAGCGGCCATCAATACCATCTCCATAGGACTTGGCGCACTCTTCCCGCCAGAACCATCCATAACAATGGAATGACCAGAAGCAGATTGACCTACAAATTGTAATCCATCGGTCCATTTTACCTTCGCGTGCATACTAAACTCCTCAAAATACGGGTAATCAGCGAATATGACTAAATAATGTTGGGATTACGTTACCTGAATTTGGCAATTAAACACAATCAATCCTTCACTTTTTCGTATTCACCTTCTAAGACTCGGCTGCTTGTTGTTGCGTTCTCAGAGTCGAATTGGTAGGTGCTTCTAATTTGATGGATCTTGTATGCGGCAATACCGGCCCCAATAACGAGTAACGGAACAATGAGTACAAAACTGATGCTAATCATCACTATACTCAGTAAAATGCCACACAACATAGAGAGATACGACACTATCTTCTGTTTCATAAGGGCTCCTTAATTGCGAGTTATACGATGTGCTTACGAGCACATTAACTATGCTACGCAGTGTCGCACGACAATTATGAACCTAACCTGAACAGTAGCCATTTTAATGTCATCATCCAAATCCACCACCTTAAATAACCTAACGAGTGCCCATGTAAGCGTCGTTGATCCCGCTGAAGTCAGTACTTCAAACGAGACTCCTTACGACGGGCACAACTGCCCTCAGTGCGGCTGTCGTTTATTTTGTGGTGTAAGCCTGGGTCAAAATGAGTGTTGGTGCTTTGATGTTGATATTAAGAAGACCGCCTCCGTCACAACAAAAAACTCGCTTTGCCTATGTCCAGATTGTCTACACAATGCACCAGCTCAATACGGCGACAAATAAAGTAACCAAATATGTGTTTGTTACCAAATCGCAATATTTAGTTCACCGATTCGTCACTTACCTCCTCTACTTTAGTGCTCTGATTATTACACTATTTTAATAAGGACATACTATGTGGAAGCGAGAACACGGTGACTCACAATTTACTCAGATGGTGGATGCCCAATTAACCCGCCGCCGTTTTATTACAGGCACAGGTGCGGCCAGTGCAGGTGTATTTTTGGCGGCGAACCCTATCGCATCGGCGATGGCGTCATCTCAATCGCCATTGCTTAATTTTGAGCCTATTCCCGCATCAACGAGCGATAATTTCATTGTCCCTAAAGGCTATACTGCTACCCCTCTACTTGCTTGGGGCGATCCAATCTTTCCTTCTGCCCCAGAATTTTCTCAAGATGGCCAACAAGACTCTAAAGCGCAATCGCAACAGTTTGGTGATAATACTGATGGCATGAACTTCTTCGCGATCTCGTCAACTAGAGCAGTGCTCGCAATCAACAATGAATACACGAACTATGAATATTTGTTTGCGCATCAAGGCAAACAAATGACCGCAGACGACGTGAAAAAAGCGCAAGCAGCCCATGGTGTTACCATCGTTGAAATAGAGCTAGTCGATGGCCAGTGGAAGGTCGATAAGCAAGGCATGCGCAATAGACGCATAACGGCAAATACACCAATGACCATAACCGGCGTAGCGGCGGGACATACGTTATTAAAAACATCGGCAGATCCAACCGGTACTAAAGCGCTTGGTACATTTAATAATTGTGCAAACGGGCAAACGCCTTGGGGTACTTACCTAACCTGTGAAGAAAACTTCCACGGTTATTTTGGTAGCGACAGCAGCGCAGAGCTTACTGAAGACCACGCAAGGTATGGCGTTAAGACTGGCGATACAAGGTATCAGTGGCATAAGTCTGACCCACGATTCGACGTTGCGAAAAATCCACAAGAGCCGAATAGACACGGATGGGTCGTAGAAATAGATCCTAACGATCCTAAGTCAACGCCACTTAAGCGCACAGCCTTGGGACGCTTTAAACACGAAAATGCCGCCCTGCACGTGAATTCAGATGGGCATGTAGTGGTTTATTTGGGTGATGACGAACGCGGTGAACACCTCTATAAGTTTGTTTCTAAGAATCGCTACCAACAAGGTAATGATTCAGCCAATAGAGAATTGCTTGAGGAAGGCACTCTGTACGTAGCCAAGTTCAGTATGGACGAGAATGCGTTACAAGGCAGTGGCGAATGGCTTGAACTAACGTATGGTAAAAATGGCTTAACCAAAGACAATGGTTTCAATGACCAAGCCGAAGTTATGATCTTTGCGCGTCGCGCTGCAACGGTCGTGGGCGCAACCACTATGGATAGACCAGAGTGGGTTGCGGTACACCCTAAAGGCCAGCATGTATTTTGTACTTTAACCAACAACAAGAATCGTGGCGTCAAAGAGAATCAACCTGTTGGCGGACCAAACCCAAGAGCAGAAAACCATTATGGACAAATTGTTCGTTGGATGCCGACAAACAATGATCATACGTCCGATTCGTTTAAGTGGGATCTGTATGTCATAGCGGGTAACCCGACAGTACATGAGGGCAATCTGTATGGTGGTAGCCCTAACGTTAATGCAAACAACATGTTTAACAGTCCCGACGGGATTGGGTTTGATCAAGACGCAAGACTTTGGATCCAAACAGATGGCAACTATTCTAACGAAGGGGACTTTGCTGGACAGGGTAACAATCAGATGCTTTGCGGCGACCCGATCTCAGGAGAAATCAAACGCTTTGCGACTGGCCCTATTGCTTGCGAAATAACTGGATTGGCATTTTCTAGTGATAGCACGGCGATGTTTGTTGGTGTCCAACATCCAGGAGAGCGTGGCGCTCCCTCTCATTTCCCCCAAGGAGGCTCAACAAAGCCTCGTTCGACAGTAATGGTAGTTACTCGTGATGATGGCGGCATTATAGGCGCATAAAACACGATGTAAGGTATATGAGCCTACACTATGGGAGGTCTAGCGCCTCCCATTTATTTGTTTACCTAGGTAAACCGAACAACAAACTCACCGCTTCTTCAATGCCACAATGCCGCAAGTAACATCACAAACAGTACCAAACAGCAGCGTTGCCAAAACATGATTGGATTTTTTTCAATTATCGGTAATGCGCGGTGCTGCCGACTGTCTAAACTTGGCGCCTCTAACTCATTCACAAACTCCGACACTTCTAACTGTCTTTTGTCAGGTCGTAAATCACAACCTTTTTTAATGCAGTAGTCGACCCAGTTAGGAACATCATCCCTATGGCTTGCGAGTGGCACATACTGGAGGCTCTGTAGCTGTTTGGACGTATGGCATTTCGCTATGCCAGTTCCATACGGTAATTTTCCTGTCAGCATCTGGTAGGTGATCACGGATAAAGAAAACAGATCCGATTGACTGCTACCAATATCTCCCAAAAAGTACTCAGGAGCACTGTACTGCGCCGTGCCCATGATTAACGATGGTCTAGTATCTGTTTCGACAAGTCCAGCCACACGAGTAGCACCAAAATCAACGAGCATCACCGTGCCTTGCGCGTCAATCATGATATTGGCAGGACGAAGGTCTTGATGGACCATTTCTTGACGGTGCATAGCTTGGAGTCCCTTTGCAACCTGCGCCACAATTCGACGCACAGTTTCTAAGTCTGGCTCTGGATTGTCGAGCATCCAACGCTCCAATGTGCTCCCTTCAATAAAGTCACTGACAACATACAAAGCCGTTTTTGGGGCATCCAGTTTGGGAAAGGACAATAAATGTGGATTTCGTACTCGCTGCCCCACCCACTCTTCCATCAACATCGCTTCAATCGCTGTTTGATCATTGCTCAGCTCTGTCGACAAAACTTTCAGTGCATATAGCCTGTCGTCATTTTCCTGTTTCCGTGATGCTAAAAATACGTGACTTCGACTACTGACATACAATTCTCGAATCAGCTCAAAGCCATCAATCGAGTGACCGACAGCGGCCTGTTTTGGAGCTTTAAGCCCTTGCATTTGCAATTCATGAAAGCTGGCACTAGGTAGCTGATTTACCTCTACCACCACCGCGCTAAGGTTGTCATCGCTACCATTTTTTAGCGCCAAACTCACTAGTTGTTGCGCGCAGTCGTGAGCCGACAGTTGGCTCATTAAATCTACAATATCTTGCTCTGCGACAAAATCAAACACGCCATCACTGGCCAACAGAAACGAGTCTCCAACAGAAACTGACTGTTCTTGGAAATCTAGATGTATCTGCGAATGCAAACCCAGTGCGTTAGCGAGGTAGCTCTGTGTTGTTTGATAGGTACGATGATCTTGGGTTAACTGAGTCAGGGTTGCTTTTTTGTCGGGTAATGGCGCTGCTAAATGATAGATACGACTGTCGCCACAATGAAATATATACGCTGTATGAGATTTAATAATTAACGCACTTAACGTGCACACATAGCCGGTGTTTAAATCGAACCGCGATTCTGTTTTCATCGATTGCGCATGCAACCATGCGTTTGTTGCGCTTATCACCTTAAGCGCCGAGTTTTTTGTAGACCAAGCGTCTGGTGTCGAATAATAGTCATTAGCGAGGGCAGCAACCGCAGTTTGACTTGCCTGGTCACTGACTAAACTACTGCTAATACCATCTGCAACGGCAAAAACGGCCCCTTTGTTTTGAATTACCGACTCTTTAGGGATGACCGAAACAATCGCATCTTGATTAACCGGTTTATTGCCCTTATTGGTCGCGCTTCCAACGTATAACTCTAACGACTGACTCAATAGGCCTCCTCGCACTTAAGGTAGTAAGGAAAACAGAAAAAGGGGCAATGCCCCTTCTTAATTTATCGCAAAGCGGACGCTACTATGAAGACAAGCTTGCTTTTGCGGAAGTGTTTACCTTGCGCTCTGGATTGGTTTTTACGTGCGTCCAGTAAAGTGGCAAGCCAACTAATAAGAAGCCACCAACAAGGTTACCTAGGGCTGTAGGGATCTCGTTCCAAATAAAGTAGTCAACAACCGTAAATTCACCACCCATAATCATTGAGAACGGGAACAAGAACATGTTTACAATCGAGTGCTCAAAGCCCATAAAGAAGAACAGCATAACCGGCATCCACATCGCAGCCATTTTCCCGCTCACAGATGTAGAAATCATCGCGCCAACAACACCCATCGACACCATCCAGTTACATAACATGCCGCGAATGAAGATGGTCATCCAACCTGCAAATCCGTGCTCCTGATAGCCAAGTGTGCGAGACTCACCAATTGAACTTACTTTGGCCGCTAATGTTCCGCCATCTGTGTTGTAACCGTATGTCAAAATGAAAGAAGCAAAAAAGGCCACGGTTAACGCACCAGCGAAGTTGCCAACAAAGACTAAACCCCAGTTTCGTAGCATTTGATCGACAGTACATCCTGCACGCTTGTTAAGTACTGCAAGAGGCACCAGCGTAAACACACCGGTTAGCAAGTCAAACTTCATTAGGTATAGCATGATAAACCCGACAGGGAACAACATTGCTCCCACTATTGGCATGCCTGTTTGTACAATAACAGTAATGGCGAAAAAGGCAGCTAACCCGAGTATCGCTCCCGCCATAAAAGCCCTAACTAGTGTATCTTTGGTCGACATAAAGATTTTTTGTTCGCCAGCATCAACCATTTTGGTGGCAAACTCTTTTGGTTCAATATAGGACATGTTAACTCTCCCTGTTAGTCCGTCGATCTCATATGGATCATTTTGTTACTAAACAGGGTATTGCCAATCTCATGCCACAATATCATAACCATATAATACAACAACTTACGAATTTAGCATCAAACGCAAAACATCACAACGGTGCAACAAATCATTGACAGTGCGTTAAAGTGCACCAAATCAATGCAGAATGCGTTACTCTCATTCATAAGTATTAGCTGCAACGCTGTCAAACCAATAACTTAAGCGATGGTGTCTAACTGTCAGACATAAAAAAAGGCCTTTCGGCCTTTTAAAATCAATGTGCTGTTTACAAATACTCACATAGGTAAGCTGTGGGCTGCTCTACCTTTAGATCAAAATAGGAGTTTTCTTTTACATTAAAGCTTTGACCGTCTGCAAAGGTTGTCCACTCGTTTGCACCTTCAAGTTTTATCGTCAATGCGCCGCTAATGACACTCATTTTTTCTGCAGCCGCTGTATCGAAGCGATACTCACCGGGCATCATCACTCCAACGCTTTTAGGGTCACTTTGCTGAGTAAAACCTAAAGACTGAACACCACCATCAAAATACGTATTATGCTTAATCACTTCTCTTCCTTGATTGTTTGTAACCCCTCATTTGTATATCAAATAAACGTCAAACTCAACGGACAACGATTGATCACTCTAAAAATCAGGCAAAAAAAAACCAACCGCTAATTTGCGATTGGTTCGATTAAGTCTATTCGACCTATTGTGTGAACAATGTACATTCACTAACAACGTCAGTTGGCTAGGTGACTTCAACAATAAGATTATCGAAGTCACTGATATATATTCATAAACTGTGCCAATAATTACAAGCGATATTCGCTTAATTATTAATCAATATTTGAGCTATATTAACATTTTATTCATCTGGTTACATAATATTCACGGAAACAATTGCATTATGCGGCGCTCCTGTTGCAAAATGCAATAAGCAAAAGTCCTTAGAAGACCTCATTTACGTGGAAATAAAAGGCTGTTTCATCTTCAGCAAACCCAATATCGGCCCGTACATTGACTTTATCTTTGATGGCAAAACGAAAACCAGTTCCATAGGTTGTAAGCACATTGTCGCCCAATTGGTTTACTTCTGGTGCTACCGACCCTACTCCGCCCCAAAACACCATACCTAAGCGCCAATAAACAGGAACTCGATACTCAACTTGAGTCATTGCCATTTGGTTATCTCTGTACCGCCCTTTTAGGTAACCTCTCATGGCATTATCCCCTCCAAGGTCTGGTAGTCGGTTCCAAGGCACCTCTCCACTGGTAAACTCGCCTTGTACTTGCCATGCAAGCAGACCAGGAAAGGATCCCAATGCATAATACTGAGCATATTCGGCACTGTACTCCCCAAACCATTTGTCCGTTTCGGACGAGTGATAAGCACCAGCTTGCAAATCAAATAGAACGCCTTGCGTAGAGTTCGCCACATTGTCTCGTGAGTCATACACGCCGCTAATTGAGCCACCCCAGCTTACGTTAGGATAGAGATCAATAGCATGACTCATATCTTCTCCATCCACTTCGGCCGAGAAATCTGTCGCGCGCGTGCTGTTGTAGTTCAACCCAACACCTAAGAAATAGTTATTCGCTACACGCTTTAACCATGAAGGTTCTGCAATGAACGCGCGCTCAGCGTAATTGAGTCGGTTATTTTGGTCCTGACCTTGTTGGTAACCCACGCCATAATACGCACCAGCATCATCGTAAATCTCCATATCTAGATACAACCGATGAGAATCGTTTGGATAAAAGTGTCTGTTTTCGATGGTGATACCCATCGAGCCATTTGACGAGTAATAAGGGTTTAAGATCAATGTTGATGGCTGAGTAGTCCCGCCGTGTGTACTGCCATACAAGCCAACGTATAAAAGGCCAATACCTGCACCTTTTTCTGGTGTGTAGTAAATTGCAGGGATATAACTTGAGTCCATACCTGCTGACTCGTCATAGTCTTCCTCGGCACCAAATACTGCCATCACATCGTCCATGGCACCTGTCACGGCATTTGGTTCATGCTCAAAGATAGGCGTTATATCGTCTGCATAGAGTGCAGTCGACACTAAACTGGTTGCGAGTAATGCGCTAACCGAAAAATAATGCGCTTTAGGATTAAAACAATGCAAAGCCAAGTCCTTTTAATTAAGATCGCTGTATTGTAAAACATTCACCTCAGTTTTACCTTAATCAAAACGAATGCTGATATGCTAACCATAACTCAACAACAATAAAGTATTGCCATGACACACTTTTACCCAATTGGAACAGCCAATACCCCTTGGACCGCCGCAAATAAAACTCAATGGTTTGAGTCGCAAAGCATCAAAAGAAGCTATCTAAAAGAAGTGTTAGAGCCGATTAATCAATTATCTGATATATACACTGTAGAGCAATATGGCGCTCTCCCCATTGATGCTGTCCGTTATCCGCTGATGGTCCTTAAGTCAAAAAATTGGATAAACGACCTCCCCACCATCCTCATTACAGGCGGTGTGCACGGCTACGAAACAAGTGGAGTTCAAGGTGCGTTACTGTTTGCTAAACAATCAGCTCAGCACTATGAATCATTATTCAACTTTGTCATTGTGCCGTGCGTGAGCCCTTGGGGGTATGAAGTAGTCAATCGCTGGAACCCAAACGCCATTGACCCGAATCGTTCGTTCTACACCGACTCTCCATCAGAAGAGTCCGCCTACTTAATGGATATGGTTGCCGCTCTTTCAACCGAGGTTTATGGACACTTCGATCTTCACGAAACCACAGATTCAGATGAAACTGAGTTTCGCCCTGCACTTGCAGCGCGCGATGGGAAAGAGTATGAAGCCGGTATGATTCCAGACGGATTTTATACAGTTGATAACAGTGAGGCGCCTTGTGACGCACTGCAAAAGGCAATTATTGACAGCGTCCGTGAGGTTACTCATATTGCGCCAGCCGATCATAACAATCAGATCATTGGCTCGGACGTTGTGCAAGAAGGTGTTATCCGTTACCCACTCAAAGCCCTATCACTGTGTGCAGGTCTGTCCGGCGCTCGCTTTTGCACCACGACGGAGGTTTATCCTGATAGTCCCAAGGTTGATTCAAACAACTGCAATTTAGCTCAGGTAGCTGCGATTGAAGGCGCACTAAAATACCTTTCTAAGCAAATGTAACTTGAGAGCCCTCTTTTTGAGGGCTTTTTCTATTTGAGATGAAGCATCACAAGTATTGTGTCACTTGTTTCAAAATCACTGTGACGCGTTAAGCCAATCATCTCGTTTAATAGAGTAAATTGCATGATCGACTAACCTACCGTTAAAATTTTCACAATGAGGCAAGGTCCCTTGTAAATGAAAGCCTAAGCGCTCAGCGACTCGTCGACTATTCCTATTCTCGGTTGCAGCAGCAATCGTCACCACAGCCAGTTCCATCTTTACGAAAGCAATTTCTAACATGGCATTCACGGCTCTGCTCATGATGCCTAGCCCTTGCTTCTCTTGCGAAAGCCAGTAACCAATTTCTGCTTTTTTTAGTGAAAATGACACACTGTTAAACGAAATATTACCAACAAACTCGCCTTGATAAAATATCGAACACACCATGGATTTTTGAGTGGCGTAGTCGTGTAAAGATTGCTCGATAAAAGCGCTGAAATGTTCCTCTTTTGTACAATGCGGAGGCCATAATAACCATTGAGATAAGTACTCTCGCTGCGCAGAAACTAGCCGATGTATCTTTGGCGCGAACGTAGGGTGTATCAGCTGTAGCTCTAAGTCATTGTCAATTGTGTAAGAAAACATAAGTCATTCCATAACTGCGGTTAGCTCAAAGTAATCCATTGGTTAAACAAATGCAATTTAGCGACAATTATTGATCCAGCGCATGACCTTGCACGCACGACTCGCGTTAAGTAATAGTCATACAAATTGCTCCACACCATTAAAAGAGGCCAATCGCCAATATGATTTCAATTAACCGTGACCGTCTAGTTGACCATTTCATTTCGTTAGTAAAAATCGACAGTGAATCGGGTAACGAGCTTGCCATTGCTTCCACGCTTGATAAAGAACTTACAGCTCTAGGGTTTGAAGTAACTGCTCTGCCTGTTCCAAGCGACATTTCAAATGGCTTCAATATCTACGCAAAGTTAGCGGGGAAATTGGATGGTAGTGTCGTGGTGAGTGCGCACATGGATACAGTGGCTCCTGGTCAATCTATTGAGCCAATTATTGAAGACGGCATCATTCGCTCTAAGGGAAACACCATATTAGGCGGTGACGACAAGTCCGGAATTGCGGCAATTATGGAAGCGGTTCGTATTCTGCAAGCCAATAACCTTGAACACCAAACGCTAGAATTGGCCTTCACTGTATATGAAGAAGGCGGCCTTCACGGTTCAAAGCATTACGATATGAGTAAGATTGAGTCGCAGCAAGCTATCGTGCTTGATTCTGGCGGCCCTATTGGCACCATTATTACTACTGCACCTGGGCAACAAAACTTAAAAGTTACCATCACTGGTAAACCTGCCCACGCTGGCTTAGCCCCGGAAACCGGAATTAACGCTTTAACCGTTGCCGCCGATGCCATCGCGCAAATGAACCTTTCTCGCATCGACGAGGAAACGACGGCAAACATTGGTGTTGTTCGTGGTGGTGAAGCAACCAACGTTGTGATGCCGAGCTTATACATCGAAGCAGAAGCTCGCTCTCTCAATGACCAAAAACTTGCCGAGCAAGTAGACCATATGGTTGCAACGTTCGAAAAGGCTGCGTCGTGTCACGGCGCCGAAATTGACATAGAGTCTTCTCGTTCGTACAACGCGTTCCGTATCGAGCATAACCATCCGTTCATTCAAAAGCTGATGAAATCCTTTACTGCACTGGATATAGAACCTCTACTGGCGTCCACTGGCGGTGGAAGCGACGCTAATATATTCAACGAAAAAGGATTGGTCACGGCGAATCTTTCAACTGGCATGGCAAAAGTGCACACCACTGAAGAGTACATTGCCATTGATGATATGGAAAAAATCACTCAATTCTTAACCAGTTACCTCAGTAAATCGTGATCTAGATTCCTAAATCAATAACGCCCTGATATAGTCAGGGCGTTTTTTTTTTGCATTCAGGAATATAAACGTCTTGGGATCTAATTTTTCGTTTAATGAGACAGACTGAACCCAAAGACCCGAGTATTCTTTTGACAATCACCTTTGTTAGCTGGTAATTCTTTTTAGATGAACTATTTAAATACGTTTTTTAAGGGTATGGCAATGGGCGCAGCCGATGTCGTACCTGGTGTATCGGGTGGAACCATTGCCTTCATAACCGGTATCTACGATACCCTACTCGACAGCATTCGACGAATATCTCCCAAAGTGCTGGTGATGTGGAAAAAAGAAGGGTTTAAAGCCGCATTCAATTACATCAATGGCCCTTTTCTACTTGCGCTGTTTAGTGGCATCTTATTAAGTATATTAACCTTAGCTAAAGGGATCACTTGGGCATTAGACACGCACCCTATTCCCGTGTGGTCGTTCTTTTTTGGCCTCATTTTGGTGTCGGTGTGGCACATTCTACGGCAGGTCAAAATCGCTCATTTAGCGCAATGGATGGCGTTGCCCGTAGGGATGTTTTTTGCCTACAGCATCACCATTTTAAATCCGTTATCCATGGATCCAACCAGCCTCAATATTGTCATTGCGGGCTCAATCGCTATTAGTGCCATGATATTGCCTGGTATCTCTGGAAGCTTTATTCTGCTATTGCTTGGCATGTACACGCCCATTTTAGCCGCAGTTAAGAGTTTCGACATTGTGAGCTTACTTTTGTTCGCTTCAGGTTGCGTGATTGGCCTACTATCATTCTCGCACCTACTGTCTTGGTTACTTAAGCAGTACCGCGCAATTACCCTCACATTTTTGGTTGGGCTGATGATTGGCACTTTGCCAAAGATCTGGCCATGGAAACAGACTCTGTCATTTCGTACCAATTCGAGTGGTGAACAAGTGCCATTGATTCAAGAGAATCTTACCCCTCAGCAGTTTGAAGCGTTAACCGGAAACCCATCTCAGATCCTCATTGCCGTATTAATGATGTCTGTCGCCATAATTTTGGTACTAGCTCTAGAAAAGTGGGCGGAAAGATGAGTAAACAGCAAGCGATCCTTAGTAAACTAGGACTTGTGGTCATAGTGTTTGTCTTAGGTTATGGCTTAGCTGAAATACCCAACCTGCTAGAGCGCCACAACGAAACAGTTGATACAGAATCATTGTGCCATATGACTACCTCAGAATGTCGCTGGGACACTACAAGTGCCGCACTAGCTCAGGATGTTGTTAAGGCAATGCAGCCAACAATGATGACCGTAACATGGCCAAATACCGACGCAGACCATATTAAGGTCTCTCTAAAAGGTGTGGAGATGGAGATGGGTGAGCCTCGCTTTGTGCTTAACCGTACTCAAGAAAACACGTTTACAGGTGATTTACTTCTGCCGGTTTGCACCTCGGATGCAATGACCTGGGTTGGCGAAATTAATGATGGGCACAGTAGCCACACTTTTAAATTAAGCATGGAGCGTTAATGTGAGTAAAAATTGGACGTTAGTTCTGGTGGTTGCCTTTGCTCTGGGGTTTGCAACCAAACTTTATTTTGATGGCCAGCAAGAAATCACCCACCAGCAAGCTCAGCAAGGCAGTGCGATGGTGGTTGGTAATGACGGTGTGATGAATCTCTTCGACCCACAAGACAGCCGTATTCGCATTCTCTATTTTGGATTTACACGCTGTCCAGATGTTTGCCCTACTTCACTTGCCATGTTGTCGGGGGCCTATAATCAGCTCGACGATGAGACCCTTAATCAGTATTACCCCGTTTTTGTGACGCTGGATCCGGAACGTGATAAGGGCGAAGACGCTCACAAGTACTCTCAGTACTTTCATCCACGCTTTAGCGGTGTCGCTGGCACCACGGAAGTCACCGAAGAGTTGGCCAAACGCTACGGCGTTATTTACCAAAAAACCGAGATGGAAGACTCGGCGCTAGAGTACAGTATTGACCACAACTCTTATTTCTA
Source organism: Vibrio ulleungensis (assembly GCF_016900875.1). Taxonomy (GTDB): domain Bacteria; phylum Pseudomonadota; class Gammaproteobacteria; order Enterobacterales; family Vibrionaceae; genus Vibrio; species Vibrio ulleungensis. Next base: position 841,595 of record NZ_JAFEUM010000001.1, on the reverse strand, counting down.
TTTTGTTGATAAGGAAGGTAAACTTATTAGCAAGGTGCCTCATACGCTTTCACCAGACCCAATCAAAGCAACCATGTTGCAACTGACTCAAGACGCAAAAGAATAAGGAAATCACTATGCGCAAAGGACTCGTTTTATTTTCAAGCCTGCTGTTAACATCGCTTTCTGTTCACGCATCAAATACCTTAATGATTGATGGTGCTTATGCGCGTGCTACACCACCTAATGCCCCAACCTCAGCGGTTTTTTTTACAGCGCATAACCATAGTGATTCCTCTATAGATATAGTGTCTGCAACGACGCCTGCCGCAAAAATAGTTGAGCTACATACTGTTGTGATGGACGGTGACGTAATGAAAATGCGACAGCTAGACGCACTCACAGTCGACGCTTCTGGTGAGCTAGTATTAAAACCTGGTAGTTACCATGTGATGTTGTTTGAACTGACCCGCGAGTTTGTAGAGGGCGACGATATCGAGGTGACGCTGTCACTTAGCGATGGCACAACACAAACCATTGTTGCTCCAATCAAAAAAGTCATGGCGGGTATGAGCCACCACAAACACTGATAGCGCTCTAAAACCTTTTCGAGATCAATTGTTATGGTGTTTATATCAATTTACGCCTTGCAAAGGTTTTTTACTGCCATAAAGCTGTGGTAGACTCGCAGCGTTTAACACGTTCCACATATTAGGAGGACAAGAATGATTGTATTCAACCCAAAGCGCCACGAGAGTAAGACAGGCCTTTAATTTCTATTACCCCTCTCCATCTCTCTTCGGTGCATGTGCTGGGCTTCGCCCAATTTTTAGCGCATTGATTGCGCACACATTCAATTTATGGCATCGAAACCAATGACAAACAATTCAAATACTAACCAGTCTCTAACCCTTAGTCAGTTAGGCTGGCAACCGTTTTTTCAACAACAACTAACACTCGATGATTACGATGGAAACATTGTTGCACGAGTCACGGCTCACCACCGTTCGCAATATAATTTGATCACAGAGCAAGGCGAAATAAGCTTGGCTATTCATGCCGACTTTCCCTCGCTCACTGTTGGTGACTGGATTATTTTAGACAGTGAACAGCGCTTTGTGCGTGAGCTAGATAGGTCTTCATTCTTTAGCCGCAAGGCTCCAGGAAGTAAAGTTGCACGTCAATACATTGCAGCCAATGTCGATACATTGTTTATCGTCTGTTCACTCAATCAAGACTTCAACCTAAGTCGAATTGAGCGCTACCTTGTATTAGCAAACGAAGCTCAAGTAGAGCCGGTTATCGTTCTAACCAAAGCAGACTTGTGCGACGACGTCGATGAGAAAAAGGCCCAAGTACAAAGCCTCGACCCTCTATTGATGATCGAGTCTGTTAATGCGCTTAGTCAAGAGGACGTATCCAAACTAAGCCAATGGTGCAATGCAGGGCAAACCGTTGCGTTTCTTGGCTCTTCTGGCGTAGGAAAGTCGACATTAGTCAACAGCTTGATGGGTGGCGAAACTCAAGCCACTGGCGGGATCCGTGAAGACGACAGTAAAGGCCGTCATACTACGACGTCTCGCTCAATTCATTTCCTACCCACTGGCGGTGTTCTCATTGATACCCCTGGAATGAGAGAGTTGCAACTTGCCGACAGTGAACATGGTGTCAGTGAAACATTTTCGGATATCGAAACATTGGCCGAACAATGCCGTTTCAGTAATTGCCACCATGAAAATGAACCTGGTTGCGCTATTCAAGCCGCATTGTCCGCGGGCGAAATAGACCAACGAAGGCTTAATAACTACTTTAAGCTATTGCGAGAACAAGCAAGAAATGGTGCCTCTTTGGCAGAGCTTCGCTCCAAAAACAAAGCTCTGGGTAAAATGTATCGTTCAATTCAAAGTGAATCTCGTCATCGCAAAAAAGGGTTTTAAACTTCATTTATCTGACGTTTAAGAACTAAACCACCCAGTGTTAGCGCCGTCACAGGTGCTAACACTTTTTAACACCTTCATACAATCAGCATAAATTTGTCACTTATTTGTCATTTGTCAAAGTCACACTTTTTGGCAACTAAATGACCCAAGTGATTGATACTAAAATGCAAAATTTAACGTTAAACCCTCTTGTAAAAACGACTGTTTCCATCTCACTTCTCGCTGTTTTAACAGCATGCTCCAGCAACAAGCCAGAGCAACATTCAACACAATTATGCAAAGTCGATCCGCCTCCACTGCATTCCGAGTTTTCTGTAAGTGGCCTTAAACCTATTGCCACCTTCGCCTCGGATTCACCGTTTGATACCTCTGCAGCAGAAATCGTTAGCTATGATTCATGCAGCGATCTGCTCTTTGTGGTCAATGCACAAGCCAAAACCGTTGAAGTACTGGCGCAACCCAACAATGCTATTGAGCGAATCGCATCGCTAGACCTATCACAGGCTGGCGACATGGCTGGGATAACTATTGGTGCGGCAAACAGTGTTGCGACTTTTGAGGGGTTAGTTGCTGTCGCCATCGAACATGAAGATAAGCAAAGCTCGGGGATTATTGCACTGTATGATGCACATACATTAACGTTACTCACTACTTTTAACGCTGGTGCACTACCAGATATGGTCTCATTTTCAAAGGACGGCGTGTGGATTGCCAGTGCGAATGAAGGTGAACCTTCCGGTGATTATGAGCGAGATCCAGAAGGAAGCGTTACGCTTGTAAACATCGCTAATGGATGGCAAGCGCCCAAGGTTGTACAGATAGATTTTCGAGACTTCAATCAAAATGGTCACCGCCATAACGAGCTATCCCCCATGGTTCGCCTCTCGGGTCCAAAGGCCACCGTGGCTCAAGATCTTGAGCCAGAATACCTTTCGTTCGCAGACAACGGTAAGCTTTATGTGAGCCTTCAAGAAAACAACGCTATCGCAAAAATCGATGTTGAAGCCGCTACCGTTGATGCAATTTTACCGCTAGGCACAAAATCTTGGACAAACCTAGATATCGATGCCTCCAACAAGGACAAGAAAGTCGCGAATTTTAGGCAATACCCAATGCTCGAGAGCTACTACATGCCGGATTCCATCAGCAGCTTTACTGTTGATGGCAACACCTACATCGCAACAGCCAATGAAGGTGATGGGCGTGAATACTTATACGAGACTACACGCGAACGTTGTGAGACTGCCGGTCATGAGTGGGATGATGATATCTGTTTGTCACACATCGATGAAGTTCGCGGCGCTAAATTAGACATATCAAGTGATCATCCTCTGTATTTGTCACTGCAAGATAACGCCCTACTCGGTCGACTAAAATTCATTTCACCAAACCGAACCATTGATGCAAGCGAGCCGGTTGTCGCCTTCGGTGGACGATCTTTTTCTATTTGGGATGAAGATGGTAAGCAAGTATTCGATAGTGGCGACCAGTTTGCCCACATCGTTGCACAGCACAGCCCTGGCTACCTCAATAGTTCTAACGACTCCAACCAAAGCGCTGATGATCGTAGTGACGACAAAGGCGTAGAGCCAGAGGCTATTACTACCGCGACCATAAACGATCGAGTTTACGCCTTTATAGGTTTAGAAAGACAAGGTGGGATCATGGTGTACGATGTTACTTCGCCGTCGCAAGCTTTATTCGTTCACTACACCAATCGCCGTGATTTTGCACAACCAGTATGTACAGTTATGGAAGACGACTCATGCGTAAGTGATGTATGGAACCCTGCTTCTGGCGATCTAGGTCCAGAATCAATCGAGTACTTCACCCGAATGAGTAAACACTATATTGCAGTAGGCAACGAAGTAAGCGGAACCACCACAGTTTACGAGCTGCAATTTTAAACTCGGCCTGTTAACTAAGACAATGCATGGCACTGCTTCCGCGATGCATCATCGGTAAATAGTTATCGTTTTAAGCTGGCAATTTACGACTAAAAACACTAATGTGGAATGTCACATTAGTGTTTTTTAGTAACAAGGACAGTCACTTGAGTGCGTTCATTGCAGGTTTTTCTCTAGGCCTTTCTCTGATTTTAGCCATCGGTTCTCAAAATGCGTTTGTATTGAAACAAGGGCTAAAAAGACACCACGTATTTGCCGTGTGCTTTGTATGCGCACTCTCTGACGCGCTGTTAATATCAGCCGGTGTGGCTGGTTTTGGTACGATAGTCCAACAATTTCCTACCATAGAAACCTTCGCCCGATATGGTGGCGCTCTATTTTTAACCGTTTATGCGCTACTCAGTTTTCGATCGGCTTTTACTCAAAAGCACGCCATCCAAACGAAGGATCAACCGACAACATCACTGGTAAGAACGATCTCTATTGCGCTTGCGTTTACTTGGCTTAATCCCCATGTCTATCTGGATACTGTTGTGTTGCTTGGTTCTATTTCAACCCAGTATCAACCACACCATTTTGTCTTTGGTGCGGGCGCAGTGTGTGCTTCTTTTTTCTTTTTCTTAAGTCTTGGGTATGGGGCTCGTTTACTTGCACCTGTATTTGAAAAACCGCGCTCTTGGCAAATACTAGAAGCACTCATTGGCGTGATTATGTTGGCCATTGCCTACAGTTTAGTCACGGGTTAGATGACTACTATGGATACTGTCACCTTAACGGGATACATTATTGTACCGTCAAAGCAACTTGCACAAGTTCGCGCCGCAATGGTTAGACATATACAACTTACTCGCCAAGAAAGTGGCTGTTTGTCGTTTACTATTTCGCAAGATCAGGCCAACCCTCAAAAGTTCTATGTTAACGAGTCTTTTGTCGATAAAGCGGCTTTTGAGTTTCATCAAAGTAGAGTGAAACGTTCGTACTGGGGACGAGTGTCGCAAGACGTAGAGCGACACTATAAAATCAATGGACTCGACAGGGACGAGCCAACAACAAGGATCGTTAACTGAGTTTTTCGCCTAAGGAGTGAACATATGGACATTAAATCGGGTGTGCTTCGACACCCACAAATCATAAGCTTGTTGGAAGAGCACCTTAGCGATATGCACGCAACCTCTCCAGCCGAAAGTGTCCATGCACTTGACCTTACAAAACTCAGTACGCCCGACATCAGTTTTTATAGTGCATGGCATGAAGACACTTTGCTTGGCTGTGCTGCCATTAGCCAGCATTGTGACAAAATGGCAGAGATCAAATCGATGCGAACTACCCAGGCATCGCGTAACAAAGGTGTGGCTAAAGCTCTTCTCAACCACCTTATTGAGACCGCAAAAAATAGAGGCTATGACGAACTCTATCTTGAGACAGGCACGATGGACTACTTCAAACCAGCCAGAGCGTTGTATAAATCTTTTGGCTTCACGCCCTGTGAGCCTTTCGCCGACTATCAACACGATCCCAATTCAACACATATGGTGCTATCGCTGACTAAAGCCTGACCCTTCTATTGGCGTCGATTATGTGTTGTGACTCGAAAAAGCCTCGTTAGAAACTGAGTAAGCTACTCTCGTGTCCAAGTTTTGTGAATAGGAGAGAAAATGCCGAATACACAGCTATATACAATTCCGCCTATCCGATGGTTTGTCCTCGGCCTTATTGTCTTGGGCTTTTCAGTCCCAACACTGCTGTATTTGGGCGCTGAGTCACTAGACAATGGTATTCCATCATATTGGTCTTGGTTGATCGGTGCCTTAGGGTTTCAACTGGCTTTTCTGATGGTTAGCTTGGTATTTATAAGGTGGAATAAACTCAATACTAAAGCGCTGTTTGGCCGACCAGTGTTATACGATGTGGGAGTCGCTGTAGAATTCTCCTTTGTTAATATCGCGCTCACTTATGTTGTCCTGTATGCCTTGTACTTTCCGCTGTCATACTCGGCAGACTATCAAAGTTGGGTTGTAAGCCTGTTGTTAGAAGCACCATCAATCATCCTATATGATGGTAACCATTTTCCTATCTTCGCCAACCTGGTGTCTTTTGCATCTATTGTGGTGTTCGCTCCGCTGATAGAAGAGTTTGTATTTAGAGGGGTCATCTACGCACGCCTCAACCAAAAATACACGGTGTGGGTTGCTGTATTCGTATCGTCGCTATTGTTTGGACTTTTGCATGGCGAAGTGTTCAGTGCCGCTCTATTTGGTGCTCTGTTATGTTACAGCTATCAAAAATCGGGTCGACTAATTGTCCCAATCATCATTCATTCGCTCAACAACCTCACCGTCTGGTTGGTTATGGCTTGGGACGCGATGGTTCACGGTAAACTAACCCTCTATTCACTCACGCAGTTTCAGTCTGAATGGCGCTATGGTTTGTATGCAGCATTCGCTATTTCGGTGTGGGCCATCTATTGCTTAGCTCGTAAGTCGACGCTGTTTACATTACCAGCCACCAACACTTCTAAAAGCGTATCAACCTCACAGCAAACGGAGGTAGTGTGAAGGAAATTATCTTGTATACTGCTGCCGGCTCCAATTGTAGCCAGCGCGTCGAATGGGTACTCAATTACAAACAAATCCCCTACGCAAAGATCGATGTAGGAGAAAGCAAGCGCTGGAAACAATACCTACACATCAACCCCATGGGTTACGTACCTTGTCTATCTCTAAGTGGCGTTATCATTCCAGAATCAATGGCGATCATCGAGACGTTAGAAGAAGGATACCCAACCCCAACAATACTGGGCAGCAACTGGCAGCAACGAGCTGAAGTTAGGGCGATGTGCGAGTTCGTTAACGGTAGTTTGCACATGCCGCAAAACCGAACCATCCTTACTCTATTGCGCCCCGACTTAGACGAGTCCGCAAAACAGCCACTACGAGCTGATTTCTTATCTCGTCAGCTGACGACACTCTCACCCCGTTTATTTAAACAAAGCCAGTTTGCAATAGGCAAACAATTTACACTCGCTGATATCTTTATCGCATCAATCTACAAAAAGGCCTTACAACACGGTATGGCCAAGCAGGCACCCTACCAATGTCACTTAAGCTACTTACGGAAGATTACTGCTGTTGCAGGCGCTGAGCCAAATTAGATTAATGGTTGAAAACCGAGCGACATAGGCAGTATGCTATTGTAATGCTTGTTTATTTTAGATAGGACGGTCATGATTTTAGCGAGGGAAATGCAGCCTGAGGACTATAACAACGTGATTACTCTTTGGCATGATACCAGTGAAATGCTTTTGCGCGATGCGGATTCAGAGCAAAACATTCACCGTTACCTAAAACACAACCCAGGACTTAGTTTTGTATTGTGTGACAGCGCCAAAATAGTAGGGGCAATACTGGTAGGAACTGACGGTCGTCGTGGCTATGTTCAGCACCTGGCAATTGCATCGACACACCGCGGTCAAGGATTAGGAAAACAACTGCTAAAGTGCGCGACAGTCGCTTTGCAAAATCAAGGCATTGATAAAACGCATCTGTTTGTTAATCAAGACAATGCAACCGCACAGCAGTTTTATCAAAAGCTAGGATGGGAAAGAAGAGAAGAAGTTAGAATGTACTCCCACAATGCGTCCAGCAATCACAATGTATAAGAGGTCGTTATAATGACAAAGCCCATTCATTTTGCACGATGCCATTGCGGTACAGTAGAACTTAAACTGACTCTACCCGAAGGTTTAAAAGATCCTAGACGTTGCACCTGCTCAATGTGCCGAAAACGTGGAGCCATTGCAATATCGGTTGATCTTGAGCACTTAGAGATTGTGCAAGGGGCCGACAACCTTAGCCTCTATCAATTCAATACCATGACAGCAAAGCATTACTTTTGTAAAACCTGCGGAATTTACACTCACCATCAGCGACGATCCAACCCACATCAGTTTGGTGTTAACGCCGCATGTGTGGATGGTGTGCAGCCTTTCGAACTTGAACCTGTTCGCTATGTCGACGGTGTCAATCACCCAAAGGATAAACCATGATAACGATTAAAGCCGTTTTATTTGATTGGGGCGATACCCTAATGGTGGATTACCCTCAGTTCAGTGGAAAAATGTGCGATTGGCCGAAAGTAGAGGCCGTCGAAGGAGCGCTAGAAGGGTTGAAACGGCTGTCTAAACACTGCCCGCTGTATCTTGCGACCAATGCCCAAGAGTCAACGGTAGATGATATTGAATTAGCTCTCGACAAGGTTGGCTTACGGCCTTATTTAAGCGGCATATTTTGTAAAAGTGAACTCGGCGTCGATAAAAAGAGCCCCGAATTCTACCCAGCAATAGTAAAGCAGTTAGCGCTGGAACCCCATCAAGTGGTGATGGTCGGCGACTCCATCGTAAAAGATATTTCACCCGCCAAACAGGCTGGTTTGCCTACGGTTTGGCTATCAAACAGTGACTTATCGCACCCTGACGCAGACCTAGTCGTCCCTAATCTAACTGTACTTAACTTGGAATTACTTACGTAACTACATGAAACCAACATTAATAACACCGCGACTCCAATTACAGGCAATCTCCCTATCCTATCAAAACGCCTATTGTGATCTTCTGGCAACGCCCGAAATTGCTCTGTTTCTCCCTCTAGGTCGCCCCTATTCAAAACAAGAATCCCTAGATGCTATTCAGCAAAGCATTGACCATTGGAAACACGGTTTTGGAACTTTTATGGTGTCTGAGCGGAGCAACCCTGACGATGTCATTGGTTATGCAGGTATAGAGCTTTGCCCTAATCCACAATACCGAGATATTCGATTCGCTATTAAACCGTCGATGCAAAGTAAGGGCTTTGCGAAAGAAGCAGCGCAGGCGGTCATTCAAGAATACTTTGTACAGCATAGCGAATCGATATTGGGCGTCGCTATCGACTCAAATGACGCAAGCCTTGCTCTGCTTAGCGTGCTGGGCTTTTGTAATGACGAAACTGCGACCCCATATTCAAGTCGAGAAGGTTTAATCATACTACGATTAAATAAGCCAATTTACAGTGTTAAGTGACCTAGCTAAACAGCACAGATTCATCGTGGCTCTGGGCAGTTACAGCTGTCGCGCTTTGTATAATCGATAAGATTACCCTGCGTATCTCGCGTGAATAAACAGCACCGATTAAACAATTGGTAAAGATCATCGCGAGCTCTTTGTACTCTTGATTTAACCGTTGAATAATTAATCTTGTGTTGCTCGGCATACTGTTTTTGACTCATGCCTTCAAGTTCTATTGCTTTTAGCAATTCCTGTTGCTCTGTAGCAAGGCAATTAATGAAGGGCTCAATGCAGGGGCCCATTTCAACGATGAGCAGTGTTTCCGATGCTTCCAGTTCGTGAAGCTGTTCAGAGAACTCCTCACTTGGCTTCTGTTTTCGGTAAAAATCCATCATCGCGTTATGAGCAATTTGAAATAGCCAAGACTTTAGCTTACTAACGTCATTTAACGTGTCGATGTTTTGATAGGTTTTTAGCATCACATCTTGAAGAATGTCGTCTACATCAGCTTGGTTTCGTAAGTTTTTAAACAAAAATGCTCGCAAACTCACTTCATACTGATGCCATATCTGCTCTAATTCCATATTGGTTACCTTCTTCAACACTGGTGACAGTATAACCGAAGCTACAAATGTGAAGAAAGTAAGGAGTTAAGCGTTCAACGCTTTCTAATTAAGGTTTTTTAAGCGATTATTCGTAACATTACCCTCTTTTTGGTGTTTAGCTTTCCATGCGCATGCCGATCTTTGTAAAACTGTTTACCTCTTTTGTACTCGTGAGTTTGATTTTGATTGTGGGCGCAGTCGCGTTATCAAACTATAGCTTCCAAAAAGGGTTTCAGAACTACCTAAATCAGACCGAACAACAAAGAGTTCAAGAGTTATCAAGCCTAGTCGCTGAAGTCTATTCAGACGAGACCCAGTGGAACACGCTATCCAGTAATCCTAGCCTGTGGGCAGAAATGTTTCGCGAGTTAGGCGAGACCCCTCCAGATAGAATGCGTCCTCGCCGAGGAGAACCAAAGCCAGAGCGAGCAATAGAAGGAGATCCTCCTATTACGGTGGGGCCATTTGGCGAACGAACCTTTTTGCAAGATATCGAAGGTCAATGGGTTGTTGGTCATCAACCGCCACTATCCGCTGATGCTCAGTTTTTCTACACTGATGTAATACACAATCAACAACTTGTTGGTCACTTGGTGTTGCTACAACAAGATTTGATGTCGGGCCCGCTAGTTGAAAGCTTTAAAAATCAACAAAGTAAGAACCTATTTTGGATTATCGCTGCCGCTGGCCTAGTTTGCTTGGTGGTTACGCTTATTTTAGTAAAACACTTTCTGTCACCGCTGACGCAGCTTAAAGAAGGTTCAAAAGCACTGGCCAAAGGCGATTACAATTACCCTATCGCAATTAAAACCAACGACGAGCTTCAAGATCTTGCTGAGAATTTTCGCTCGTTAAGGGTTCAATTGAAACAACAAAAAGCCAGTAGAGAGCAGTGGATTTCGGACATCTCGCACGAATTGCGAACCCCCATTGCCGTATTACGGGCCGAGTCAGAAGCCATACTCGATGGTATTAGAAAACCGGAACTGCGATACATAGAATCGATGCACCGACAAATCATGGTTCTTGCTGCTTTAGTGGACGATCTTTATCAGCTCATAAAATCCGATAGCGGACAATTTGACATGCAGTTCCATAATTTTAGTTTCAGCCAGTTAATGGAACAAAGCATCGAGCAGTTTGAGTTGCGCGCAAAACAGCACTCAGTGTCAATAAATACACGCATCACCCCCAAGCTTTTTATCGAAGGCGATAAGACAGCGCTAAGCCAAGTATTGATGAACCTATTTGAGAATAGCCTTCGCTATACCGACGCCCCTGGTCATATTCAGGTCGAACTGTACGAGACGGTTGAAGGGATCGAGCTGCATTGGCAAGATTCATCCCCTGGAGTCGAGTGCGAGCACAGACAAAAAATATTCGAACGGCTTTATCGAATCGATAAATCTCGTAGTCGTGAATTTGGTGGTTCAGGCTTAGGGCTCTCTATTTGTAAAAGTATCATTGAGCTTCATCAAGGCAACATCAGAGCAGAACAATCTACACTAGGCGGGCTTTGTATAATCATTCAGTTGCCAAATGGAGGGGCTTAACCATGACACCTGTAAAGGATCACATTTTAGTGGTCGAAGACGAGCCAACATTGGCCGAAGTATTGGCTGAATACCTAAAGGCAGCGGAATTTGATACTCATATCATTGGTGACGGTGGGTTAGTCATTGATTGGGTACAACGCAATCAACCCACTCTGATCATATTGGATCTAATGCTGCCCAATAAAAATGGGTTGGATATATTCAAAGAGCTTCGTTCATTCTCTGATATACCTGTCATTATGGCGACGGCAAAAGTTGAAGAGATTGACCGCTTGCTCGGCTTGGAGCTTGGTGCTGATGATTATATCTGTAAGCCTTATAGCGCGCGCGAAGTAGTGGTACGAGTTAAAAATATCCTTCGCCGCATTCGCCCATCGCACGCTAGCCAGCAACCGTCGCTCTCCTTGTCATTGGATCATGACACCATGCAAGTTCACTATCATGGCGAGTTAGTGACACTGACCCCAGCTGAGTTTCGGCTGTTAGCCAAACTTAACCATCGACAAGGGATTATTTTTAGCCGTGAAAAGCTCATGGATGCAATCTACGATGACTCGCGTATTGTTACCGACAGAACCATCGACAGCCATATTAAAAACCTGCGTAAAAAGCTGCTTTGTATAGATGACTCTCAAGAGTGCATTAAATCTGTCTATGGCGTTGGATATAAGCTCGAATTGTAAAAGGACATAACGTGGAAGCGACGATCGAAATACGAAAGGCCGCCCCTAGTGAACTAAACGATCTGTACGAGCTAGTCACAAACAACAGTGAGTGGACGCGATTTAACGGTCCCTACTTTCCATACAGCCACCCAACTTATGAGCAGTTTCGAGCTGATCTCTTTAATAAGCTGTTATTGGGTGAGTCCATTAAGTTAATAACTCTCAACGGTGTACCCGTTGGTTCAGTCAGTTATTACTGGGAGTGCGAGTCGACACGTTGGCTTGAAGTGGGCGTCATAATTTACGATCAAGCTCATTGGGGAAAAGGCATCGCGCGCCCTGCCCTTCGGTTGTGGATATCTGAGCTGTTTAACCGCTTTGATATTGCTCGGGTCGGATTAACTACCTGGTCTGGTAACCCACGAATGATGAAATGTGCAGAAAAACTCGGCATGACGCAAGAGGCTCGCCTTCGTAAAGTTCGCTACTTCAGTGGTCACTATTATGATTCGGTTAAATATGGTGTATTACGCGAAGAGTGGAAGCAGTTGATGGCTCGAGTTTGCGCATAAAGAGGAAATTTTTTGGTCATTAATTTTCTGTTTTATTGCCTCTAGTTTCAAGGCATTCTACGTCCAACAACAAGTTGCAAGTCATGCTCCGCAACACATTGGATTAGTCTCCCAATGGTTGTTATGTTAATCGTTGTTCCCCCTAAGAAACTGCGATAAAAAAGCGCCAATATCGATTTTGATGTTGGCGCTTTTAACTAAGTCTCGTGCTGATAGTTAGCTTACCTACTTCGCTATGACCCATTTCCTATTGACGATCTTTACGCCGAATAGTGGGTTGTAGACAAACACCATAAACGGCAAGTGAACTTTTCCGCCTCATCAGAGTCTAAAACTTTAGTTTAGATAATTAGGTAGCTGGCCTTTAATCAGTATGTTCGTTCGCGATGAGGACTCGCCTGAAAGTGACTCGGTTCTCCCTACATGTAGGTGGTCACTTCAATTACACACCAACCTTGCCACTCAAAACACTGTCAATGAATTGATTCATCTGCGCTACCGACTTGATGATCACAACATCTTTTGCGTTCGATCTTTCCTGTAATTTGGACTCAAATTCAGAATTCCAAAACGCTGGACAACGCCTTAGGGTTTTATAACTTTGTATTGTCCCTTTAAGCACCGAACTGCCATCAGGCCAACCTTCTGGCTTAACAAACGAACCTTTTAAAAAGCGCTTTGTTACCCACCAATAACTAAGTGGGTAAGGCAAATCGATATACACGAGGGTATCAGCAACGTCTAACCGCTGATGAAACGACGCCATCGGACCTAAACCTTCGATGATCCAGCGCTCAGCTTCCAAGATATTAGTATGCGTTTTATCATATACATCCCTTGCGACAAGCGAACCATCTGACGCATAGACAATAGAGTCCAGAGGGTGCAGTGGTATGCCTGTTGCGGCTGATAACCTTTTACTCAACGTCGATTTGCCATTACCGGGCTTTCCAAATATAGCGACTCTGTTCATTTCATCTCCTTAAAGCGTTTATCGATAAGGCAGATACTAAAAACCCACCTTAGAGGTGGGTTGGTTATCTCGCACGCGCACTCTATCCCACCACTCCTATGGAATGATGCTAATTCGGTGCATGTAAGACGTTTGATTACTATTCATACAAACACTGTCTAACAACAACCATTGTTTGTCAATGTTCTCGACGATGGAGCATAAGTATCACCAATATATTTTCTAGCAAAATAGCTTACTCACAATGCTCCAAACCTTTCCACAAAAGTGCTTGTCTGTCGCTTTTACCCTGCGTACGATAGCATCGGTACTTCTCTTATTTTAAGACCCTTTAATGAAACTTTTGGCGGACAAAACTGGCGAGCAGTTTCTCACCATACTCAAGCAATTAGATGATTCGGTTGTCGTTCAATTTATTACCAATGAAGGACAGCAAAAAGGTCAACCCTTTCAAGACTCGTTAAGAGGCTTAGCGCTAGCCGGTTGGACAGAAAGAAGCACCTCGTCTGCGATAGGTTTGTATCGGTTTAAGCAGGGGTACCTGGAAGATGCGCATGTTAGCTTCGCGCTACACCAACTTTACCCGTTAGGGCGGAAGGTCAAATTGCCATCTGGTGATGTGGCAAAAATAGCAAGTTACGCAAACACACACCCTGATGGGTATTATATGTTTGTTATCAAACAGGGTGAATCTCAACTAAGCCGCTTAAAAATCAGCCCAGACTGGGAGTTGTTGCCATCCGAAGAGTTGTTGAGACTGCCCTTTTATCCTCAACCAAAGACTCAACAAGAGATAGACACCATCGATGAGTTTCAACATTGGGCTGGCGGTTTCTAACACTTGCTCAAAGACAGTGCGTTTAGCAAAACTAAGTATGGTTTCTTTTGCTAGGGAGCATAAATAACGCCGTTATCGTTTAAGTAGGCCGCTTTGTCGACAACGTATAGCCCTGAAATATTGTCGGAAATAACGACTAGAGAATGGCCATAACGGTGTGAGCCAGGTTAATAGCGCGTTTTTAACCAAAAAAAGAACCCAATAAATTGGGTCCTTTATCCAGTCTTCTTTACAATGTAACCAGTAGAGCTTGTTATATCGTAATTAACTCTCCTGGCTCCGGCCACTGGTCGAATCGTTGTTTTTCAAATTGCATGCTCCCATCTTCCGCTTGAATGATGTTCAACCAGGCTTGCCAGTTTTCATAATCAATGTCTGGACAATCGACACGGTAATGACTGCAGCGGCTTTCCGTTCGTATTATTGAAGCTTTAAGCTTCATTTCGGCGGAGATCAACATATTTTCGGACTCGTGCGCAAGTCGCAGCGCGTGCAAATCGTCAGCAACCAACATTGGCAAATGACTTTCTTGAAGCTCTTCGACATAAGCCAAAGCAGCATTCATCATGCGCTCCTTTTTAATATAAAGAACAAAGTTAGGAATCATCACACCTTGTAAAACTTGCGTCACCCAAGCTGGGCTATATCCGCGTTCACGCTTTAACGGTGCTAAAATTTCTAGCTCAATATTTGCTAACGTAGATTTTGCTGGAAACGCGAGTGTAAGGTTGCGACATTCTCGTGCTGCAGCAATACCAGCTAAATGCCCTTGCACTGCAGAGCCGGCCAATGAGCTACCAATTTGCGTATAAATACCACCAGACATATAAGAGCCAAGGGCATCTCCGGCAGCGTATAGACCTTTAATAGTGCTTTGCCCATACTCGTCAATTGGGACTAACCCTTCCGCTTTGTGTATAGCCATCCCTGCGCTTGATCCGCCGACACGCATACCACTTGTCATGCCTGGAGGCCCACTTGGTTTGTCGCTACTAAAGAAGCTAAATAGCCCTCCTCCTTGCTGAGGTGGACCGCCATCCCCTTCCGGTGGTCGACCCGTTTGGCGAAACTCTGCAGGAGTAAACGGTCCACCGCTATCTGATTGAGAGCTCGTTGGGGGGCCACCCGCGCCTTCTCGTTGTGGTCCTAGTGCGTAAGCTTGATAGTTATCGTCTACACCAAGGTGATGGTTAATCTGAGTGCCAGTAACGTTTGGTTTTTCTTCAATCTGACCGTGCCAGTTGTCGTAACTTGATGCTGAATTCTCAGCCGAACCGGGATGGCCATCATTCCACTCTTTACCCGTCACTTTCGCGCCAATTTTATAGGCCATAATTGTGCCGTCATGGGTAAGGTCACAGACTGGAAAACCGTTTGGTTTAAACGCACCAGCGCCCGTACACATCACAACTGTTTTAGCTCTAAAGTGAACGATTTTTTGCTCATCTAAACTAAACCCAGAGGCTCCCACAACACGGTCTTCATCTTTGATGAGATGCGTGATCATGATGCGTTCATGTAATGGAATATTGCGTTGATTAATTGGCACCATAAACGAGTGATTACACAGCGGCGATTCAAAAAAGCCCCACTGCTTTAACTCTCCCACTCGTGCTGTTGAGTGTTCTGCTAATTGGCGAGTAAACACTGGATTGTTGGTCTCTATGGCAGAGCGACCAACCTTAGCGACAAAGTCGTCAACAGTCATGGTTGGATTGTTGTCGTAACTAAAGATGCCTTTTGCAAAGGGGGTAAGGCCTGAGCTGCCTAAACGTCCTTTTGATACAATCATAGTGCTCGCACCTTCATCAGCAGCACGCACTGCGGCAAACAATCCCGCCATGCCTCCACCAATTACTAATACATCGGTGGTTAATTCTGACACTTCGAAACTGTCCGCATTAATCTTTGGCTGATTGACCTGAGGAGGACGATTAAGATCTATAAGGCCTGCAGTATTTGCAAGTACTGCTGTCGAACCTAACACTCCACCTGCGACTCCCATAAACTGACGTCGGCTCATTTTTGATTCTGATTGACTCATAATTTATCTCCAAGAAACCATAACTGGGATTGTTTTTTCTGGGGTAATGGTAATTGCCCCGACAGGACAATACAGACGACACAAATGACAAATCTGACAATCTTCTGGGTAGGCAATGGTCGCTTTGTGTGTGTTGGGGTCCATTTTGATGACGTCGGTAGGACAGCTTTTTACGCACTCTTTACAACCGATACAGCCCGAAATTTGATTAATAGCCATGAGAATACTTCCTAAATTTTTTAAAACGATAACTGTTCGAAATGCACGCTTTTTGGCTTAATACCAAGCGCTTTAGTGTGTTGTGCAACAGCGTCGATCATTGGGGCTGGACCACAGGCATACACTGCCCAGTCAGGAATCGATTCCATATCGACACTGCTACCAATGGCAAACAAATCGATACGCCCACAATAGGAGGCCTTGGTTGCGGCTTGCTCACTCACAGTAAATAGTCGGAAATTGGGCATACGTCGTTCTAGCCTCTGCAACTCATTAACCATGACCATTTGATCCCAATGTCGATTACCGTAAATCAGTCGAATTGGGCGCGTGTCGCCATTTTCAGCAAGCTGCTTAAGTAGGCCCACCATAGGACCAATACCGGCACCACCTGCGATTAAGGTAATTCCTTTTGCATGAGCAGTTTTTTCCAACGTGAGCTCGCCATACGGGCCATCTACATACACCGCTTGTCCACTATTTAACTGCCCTAACGAGCGGGTAAAATCACCCAACTCTCGAATAATAAATCGAACTTTTGGCAACTCGGAGCGGCATGAGGCAATAGAAAATGGGTGGTAGTCGATATCGTTGGCTTTGCTTGTCGACAACCACACAAACTGACCCGCTTTAAAATCAAAGTCAGCGTGAGGTGCTTCTAACTCTATCTCCCAATCGCTGTCACTGATTTTTTCAATCGACGTTAATTCAAAAGGCGTTTTTGCGAGCGACATAGGCTTCATTAGGTAATTGTACGCGGAGCCTACAACCGCTACCGCACACAAGCCCCACCACCAGACATTAAACAAAGATTGGAACTGACCGTGACTGCCGACGGTAGTTAGGTGTAGCGTGACAAAAATAGCAATCGCGATAAAGCCTATGGTGTGTTGCAGACGCCACATTTGATAGCTCAGTGGCAACCTTTCTTTAAATATGGACATCAGCACCCATGCGATCATCGCTACATACGCAATCACACCGGTAAGCATTTGAGGTTGAGTGAGCACATTCAATACTACGTCTAGCGCCTCGGTCTGACTTTGTAGCAAGCGAGGTGCAAGTATCAGTAAAGGATGCAGTAAAAATACTAAACCGAGCCATTGACCGATTTTTTTATGTTGAGATACGCTTTTATCTATATTGGAGAACAGCGGCGCTCGCTTATAACGTGCGACCAGCGGAAACTGCACAAAAAAGGCCATTCCCGCAATTAGATTCACAACCCCAATTAACGACAAGTAGATCCCTTTCGAATCCATATTTTGAGTTAGCGAAAAGGCGAGTGGCAACGTGATAAGAAAACAGTAACCGGCAATCCAGTAACTGACTGAAAACTTGGAGATTAACTTCGCCCAAAGTGACGGTTTTGTCTCTTTTGCTGAGACCGCATTATGGTCAAGAGTGTCTGTTGGCGTGGCGTTCACAAGCACATCCTCAATGTAGTGTGTATAACCACATTATTGATGCGTAGATTGGGGCAATTATGAAGAAAATGTGGAGATTGCTAGTCACTGCACGAGCAACCTCCTAAGTTGACTATTTTAACATCGATATCAACTCACTGCGTGCGAACGTTGCCAAAACTCAAAACCCTCAATGACGCCGTTAGAATGATGGCCCTTGGCAACATACACTTTTGGCCGCTCTGCTAAATGCGACACCTCAGGGTAATGATTTCCCACCAATACCGCATTAACGCCTGGGAGCGTCAACATAGTGCTGTCATTAGCGGAATCACCAGCCACCACGACTTCTTGAGGTTTAATACCGAGCGAGTCCAGCAAGTATGAAAGTGCCGTGGCCTTATGAATTCCGGCAGGTGTAATGTCTAAGAACCAATCGTGTGAATAAGTTACGTCCACCTTATGATTATTATCAGCCAATACCTCATGTATTGCATCGATGTGCGATGGAACGAGCTTTCCTTCGAAGGTGAGTTTAAACTCGCCTTGATGCAGTCCATTTTGATCACCCACAAAAGGTAAACACTCTAACAGTTGCTCTAGATGTTCTCGATCCCACTGCTGTTGCACGTTGCTATGCCACCCTAGATCCGGACTTAACACTTTACCATGGTGCAGTTGAGTGCCAACATCGCTAATGATGCTTGTCGGTGCAGGGTAATCACCACTGGACAGCCCATCACAAATAGAAGGTAAAGTACGCCCCGTGGCAACCACAAAACTTAACGCATGGTTTCGCTCGATAAACTGCTTAAAGTCAGTAACTAACGACGCTTTCCCGCCTGAAATAGTGCCGTCAAAATCGCACACAAGCATTTTAATCATTTTTATGTCCCCTAGCCTTTTCAGCAAGCTTTCCTCACATTTAAAGCCAGCACAAGAAAATTATTGGAGGAGTCGTTACTTTTGCTATCGTCCTGACATTTGGTGCAATTAATACGCTGTATACGAGTGACATTTTATTGAGATATGACTCTCAACTTTTTAAGAAACCGCTTTCTTTAGGGCCATGCTCAACGCAAGATCACAGCAAGAAAACGAAAGGAATAACCAATGATTCAATTTTGGAACGGGAATAAAACGGCAGCTCGTCAAGCCCATGAATACGAACTGGTTTCTGAGCTTTTAAGCAGCAGAGAGATCCACAATGATCTAACCGACTACCCTAACGCTGAAGACGAAAGTAACATCTTTCATAACGGTGCAGATTTACTCGTTACCGTAGCAGGCAATCCCAAGTTTGCTCCAGGGACGTTTATCGAAGTTGCGCCACCGCTGTGCTTTGGATTGCTAGGGTGCCGGTTGCTGATTACCCGAAAAATCGATGTTCAGTTTGACTACATGACCCAGTTAGAACTCAAGCAAAAGATCGCTGGTGTCCCTGCAACATGGGCCGACGCCACATTACTGCGTGACAACGGCTGCACTGTGTTGGAAGAAGGTGATATCGAACATATTCTAACTTCCATCTCACAAGGAAATGCCGATTATCTCTCTTTAGGTGCCAATGAAGTGCACGCAGTATTTGACCAATTTAAATCGCGCTTTCCCGATCTCCATATTCACCCAGAAACGATGATTTACTATCCATTGCCACTTGTATTCTATGTCTCACCAGAACAACCAGAGCTCGCAGAACGCCTTTCAAAATGCATGCGTCGTATGTATCGTTCAGGTGACCTTTTAGGATTGTTGAAAGCGCATTATGGGGAGAGCATTCAAGCGTCATACATAGATAAGAAACATTGCGTGAAGCTCGACAATCCAGCTTTAACTGAAGAACAGAATCAATGGCCTTGTATATTTTTATCTTAGTAGCGCCAATACCCGTTGCTATCACAGTTTAGAATCGGTGGTACAGACACTTTTGAATGTTGTTTGAGAACGCATATTGTGTAAAGTGACCAACTTTCAGACGTACCATCCAGCGCCGATAACTTTAGAAAAAGTGTCTAGAAAACTAATATGGGGAAACACATTAGTCTATAGTCCATGATGTGAAGTCTATTGAAGAGGTGGATAACCAAAAGTTACTCCACCTCTGAATAGTTAACCTAATTTGCTACCGTTAACTCAAGATAATGCGTATTAACAGGCGCAGCATAGATTGCCTTTAATACGGCCGCAGCCGAAGTACTCCAAGCACCATTTGAATCGCCAAAGCCCTCGAAGTGGTTCCCCAACCCTACGATATGAGCAACCTCATGAACGATGAGTTCGTGGTCTACTTTATGTACATTGTTACACAGGTCATTTGCCTGCCCTAGATTTACCCACATCCACTGCTTTGGACTAAAGTAACCGTCCTTATCAACCAAATAGGTCTGAACATCCATGA
The DNA here is from genome assembly GCF_016900875.1 of Vibrio ulleungensis. Lineage (GTDB taxonomy): Bacteria > Pseudomonadota > Gammaproteobacteria > Enterobacterales > Vibrionaceae > Vibrio > Vibrio ulleungensis. The sequence goes on along the minus strand of NZ_JAFEUM010000001.1, from coordinate 821,452 downwards.
TGTAAGGGCCGTTAGTGGCATTCCCTTTATAAAAATCACATTTACCGGCTTCAATAACCGAAGAGTCGAAGTTAGTACCGAACGAGATGACTACCCCACCAGCAACACCGTCTTCAGCAATTAATTTCTCATACGTATCGCGCGCAGTTGGGCCAGTATTTGGCAAACCCAAAGAAGGTTCATAACCGTCCCATAAATTATGCGCGATACCTCGAGTTTCAGAGGCAAAGGTGTAACGAGAAAAATCAGCATGTCGGATCTTAATTTTCCCAGACTCATCAAATTGGAAGATCCGTTGTCCCGCATCCGCTTCAATTTGTTCCAGTGCTTTTATTATGGCGTTTTGGCGTGCCAGCGTGTATTCACTGCTCAAGTTAATATAAACGGGCAGTAGCTCTACCTCAGGATCGTTAACCTCACTCGCCGTACGATACCGAACAGTACGAAGCTCTTCATAGCTTAAGTCCAATGCATCGCGATGAGACTCCCAATCTGAATCAATCAAGCCATTCTCACCGTACTTCTGCATACACAACGGTGTATAAGCAGAGCATCGCTCAGTATCTTCGTGACGGTACTTAGCACTAACGTAACTGGCCCCATTAGAAAAATCATATCGCCAGAAAGTGTCGGAATCCTCAATGGTTAATAAGTCGTCAGGAACACAGTCATTACCCTTCTGATAACGACACGGATCCAATGCAACGAAATACTTTTGCTGTGATAGCTTTGCGTTCTTCTGCACAAACGCATCATTGATAGTAGGATTGTATTCATTGTCACTATCACTATCACAACCCGTTAACGCCAATGCAGTCACTGTAAGTAGCCAACTGATTTTTTTCATTATGTTGTTCCCAAATATACCGAATACTCACATGGGGCGAGTAAAAAGAAGTGTGCTTGTGAGTGTATATTTGTAATAGATAAGCTGACTTGTATGAGACATAACAAAAGCTTATAACTTTACTGATTGGTATCTAAAGAGTTTCCGTTGATAGTAATAGAGTAATAATAAGAAAAGGTGGGCATCATTCGAGTCAGAGTGCCACATACTCTCTGAGCATGCGTACTCACTTTTTGTTAGAAATAGGCATTCTCTTTAAAAACATGAGCATCATTTAGAATTATCCATGCTTTGATTTGTGACCCTTTTGCAAGCGTCCGAATTTAGATTCCTTGCTCGGTTGAAAACGTTTCGCTGCACTGCCCTATTTAAAGCCATGTCTAAAGCTCGCCTGCGAACAGCGACTGCGCTTTTCATGTTCAAGCTAGGAACTCCAATCAACTCTCACCCAGTTAATAAACGAACCACGTGCTGATAAACAGTTACAGAAGCTTAATCGCCAATTTCACTTATTCAATCTATTCGAGTAATAAAGGTTTGCTCGTCATTCACAAAAGCCACAAAGCCGCCGTGATAAATAAAGACCCGACCACGTCCTTCAACTAAGCAGGCAAGCTGAGGGTTCAAATCTTCTTCATTATCTTTGCTTTTAAAGGTACCGGTATCGGTGATTACGCCGCTATATGTAGGCAAGTATCCATAAGTGCGTTTGGCTTGATCAATCAGGTTCAATTCGCTGGTAGCAGAGAAGCAAGACGGTATGGCGCCAGCGTCTTCAATAAATAGAGTTTTTAGTTCTTCAAAAGCGGTTATGACTAGCCAGTCGATACCGTTAACTTGATGGATAAACATTGATTTTCTCGAAATTTTTGTTGCCGAGATTTTATCACCATCACAGTGGTACATAGTAGAGATTTAATGACTAAAGTTAGTATTTCTGTGCGAATAGCAATCATGCCCTAGGTCCGCATCAAATTCGACTTTCTCTAAGGGCACGTTTGGTCGTGGTAGTTGACAACAAGGTTCTGCCCCTAAATGAGTTGCAATCAGCACCAGAGCGAATGGAGGGCAAAAGGCCAAACCTGACCCTTGTCATTTTTTGCTATCAGAGCTATTTAGTAATTGCTTCTGATGATGTTTCCCAATGGCTGAGGCTCCTAGATGTGATATTGATGAGCGCATTTAATGATATAAATCGTGATTTATATCAATAATATATTGGGTTTATAAAAAACAGCCAATGCTACTATACACATAATAGATAACCTTGAACGGTTGCAGTTTCAATCTTGAAGCAACCATTCATATAGATTGGTTAGGTGATGCATTTGGACAAAATTGATAAAGAATGGGGATGTACCCATTCTCGTTACCACGACAGCAGCAACGTCAAAGCATGTATTGTGGCTGTTTCCGATTTAGACAAGATCTCTGAAAAACTAACTTCGGCAGTGCTTGATTCTTCATGGATGCTTGATCTAGATAAAGGTACCAGAAGGACTTATGAATATACAGCTAGAGATACCGCTAATGCTTTAGTGGAGATCTTTAAGAAGTTTTCTGATGACCATCAATTAGGTGCTGAGTTTGGCGAAGTTATGGTTTCTATCAGTTCAGCTCGTTCATTATCAGTTATCTTTGATCATCTAGCATTACCTATCGCCGAGATATGGAAACCTCAGCTAAAACAAAATGAAGGTTTTGATTTCCACACCGAGTGTACAGAACAGCTAATAAACTTTGGTGAGGCAAAATTTTCTGGGAGTGTAAACCCTCATGGTAAAGCAATACCACAAGCAGAAGGCTTCATTAATGAAGAAAAGCATTTTAGGGATCGAGTACATTTAGTCAATTTAGCGTCCCCAAAATCTATAGAGAATTTGGACGATGACAAGTTTGGTGCCATAGCTGCATTTTCTATAAATTCAAAAGATCACAATTCAATAATGGATAATGCAATAGAAAGTATTCAGGAGTCTGGACTGTTTGAAAAAGTTCAATGTGCTTACGTTATTGGAGTTGTTGTATGTTAGATATTAGAAGCATTAAGGCAGATGCTCGCCCGAAAGCTAGTGTTGGCGAATTAATAGAAACACTTCATAAAGATGGCCCAGTGGATCGTGAAGTCATACAGGCGTTAACCTATTACAAACTGTTTCATTCTGAAGTTTTTAAAAGCTTTGAATCTAAGGTGCTTTCAGTTCTTGGATTGTTTTATAAAGATGAGAATCCAGCGGACTTATATTCTTTTTTATTGGCAGGAATTGGAAGAGAAAACAAAAAAAGATTTGGTGAATGGCTTACCCCAGTTCAAGCGAGTGTGCGATTAGCGGTAGAAGAAAATCGATACACCTCAATATCAGCGCCAACCAGTGCAGGTAAATCTTTTTCTCTAAGGGATTATATTTTTGAGCAAGAAGAAGATAGCGTAATAGTTGTTCCATCTCGAGCACTTATTGCTGAGTATATGGCGACCTTGAGGGAGCGTTTTAAGGACAATAAGCAGGTTATGATCTCTTCCTTTGTTGATTGCGTGTTTACAAGCAGAAAGTTGCGACGAATTTTCGTTCTCACCCCTGAGCGCGCTAGAGAAATTTTTTCACATAAAGACAAATTAAATATATCGTTATTCTTTTTTGATGAGGCTCAAGTATCAGAAGAAGCTGAAAGAGGGGTTATTTTTGATGTTTTAGTAAGGCGAGTTAAGGCTGCCTACCCAGAAGCAAAACTAGTCTTTGCACATCCTTTTGTAGATAACCCTGACGCCCAAATGAAGAAGCATGCGTTAGACGAGAGTCAGGCGTATTCTCGGTCATACCCCCATAATACTGTTGGTAAAGCATTTGTATTTGGTCACAGTAACAAGAAAGACTACTATTTCTCACCGTATAAAGAGCAAGGTCATCATGTAAAGAATAGTATTCAATTGAATGAAAAATTTGAGAAAGTTGCTTTCAATGGTATTCATACAGTTCTGGTTTTTGTGTCTAAAGCGTCATTATATCGAGGAGACTTTATTGATGATTTTCAGAAGTATGTCGACCGATTTGGCTTAATTGAAGATGAATCTGCAAAATCTATAATTCAAGAGGTTGAATTGTTGATTGGAGCAAATGAGCAAGAGCATCGTTCTAATCTTGTTAGTTTGCTAAGAAAAGGGGTAGTCATTCATCATGGTTCTGTACCTCTTGAAGTGAGGTTCCTGATTGAAGAATTTATCAGGCAGGGGCATGCAAAAATTTGCTTTGCCACTAGTACACTAGCCCAAGGTATCAACATGCCATTCGATGTTGTTTGGTTAGACAATATGAGAATGCAGGGTGGTGATGAAGAAGACAAAGCACTAGCATTCAAAAATTTGATAGGACGTAGTGGGCGACTTTCTAACGGGGCAGTGTTTGATTTTGGGTATGTATATACAAAGAGTCCTATATTACTTTCATCGCGTTTAAATACACCATTTACTTTATCTGAAGAGTCACTTCTCGAACAAGATATAGAAGGCTTGGATGATGAAAGAGAGCTTATTTCTTCAATAATCGAAGGTACATTTGATGAGGATATGAATCTTCCTTTAACTAAAGTGGATAGGCTCTCAACGAAAGAAGCCCTAGAGCTAATGGAGTCCGTTTTATATTTTATGTATGAAGATGGATTTGGAGCAAAGCTGTTTGGCAGGGACAACAGAGAAAATAGGCTAGTTACAAAAGACTGTCTAAGGGCTATTTATGAAATCTCGCTAGGTAGAGCTTTGTTTTCTGGAGAGAAGAACGTCTTTGATACTGCAATTGAAATATTCTTTCATTTGATTCAGGGACGAAGCTTTAAGGAAATTGTAGGAATTAGGTATAGTTATATTTCAAACAGAGGCAAAAACCAAAACTTGGATGCCAACTTCGTTCAGCCTGCGAATAAACTACCAGATAGTGGGTTATTTAATGAATATCCACTGTTTAAGAATACAAAATCAAAGGATGTGAGTTACGATGCTGTCGTATTTGATACCTACGATTATTTGGATACGGTAATCTCATTTTCTTTATCAGACGTGCTTATCGGAGCTTTTAGTATTTATCATAATCATACTAAAGATACCAAGGCGTTAAAGATGGTAGAGCTATTAAAGTACGGCACTAACGATACGGTCCATACATTGTTGCTACGGTATGGATTTCCTCCAGAAGAGGTTAAAGAAATATCAATGTACGTAGAATCAATTTCTGAAGAAAATATCTTGTTTAAACCAGATGTTATTGGTTCCCCAGATAATGTGAGTGAACTCGTAGACTGGTACCTACCATAAGGCTGCAGGCGGAATCAACAGACAGCGCGGATCTGTGGGGGCAGGTCATTGCTTATGCCCTGATACTTTCTACATACATTTACTAACCTTATACGGGAGAGCTAGTCTGTAAAGTCTAGCTCACTTTTGTCCAAAAGCTTCTTAAAGCGGAAGTCGTATTCCAGAATTACCCCATTTCAAGTTTCAAGACAAGTTACGCAATCGCCAGTAACTCTTTGTTCAATAAAAAAGCTAATGTCATTTGGTTTGGAAAATCTCGCTATGAGCAAAAAACGGTGTAAGAAAAAACAACTACTCAAAGGGGTGCTGTAGGGTCAGTACGATGAACGCGTGTGATTCAATTTAAGATGGGTTATGCGATGACGCAGGGATATGGTTAATACGCTGCGACCAAACTGGCAAATAGAATTTGGAAATGGCCCCGGTCATCGACTTACCTTTAAATCGAGTTCAATGTACTATTACCCCCAACTTTTTCAGAAAAAAGAATGTATTAGGCGAATGGCTGATGCAATACGTTAATTAAGAGGAACCCTATGGTGTGGGCTGAGTTTATGTTTGCGCATGGCGCGGGCGCAGGGATGGAGAGCGAGTTCATGCAAACGATATCTGCAAAGCTTCGCGAGCGTGGCGTGGCAGTGCGTTTGTTTGATTTTCCCTACATGCAAAAAGCCAAAGCGCTCGCTAAGCGCCGTCCACCGGATAAAATGGATAAGCTTGAGCAAGCCTTTTTCGATGAGATAGCTAAGCGCGATGTTGATTTACCGTTATTCATTGGTGGCAAATCCATGGGTGGACGTGTGGCGTCGATGATTGTCGAAAACACGCAAGCACAGGGGTGCATTTGCCTTGGTTATCCGTTTCATCCCCCAGGCAAGCCTGAGAAATTAAGAACTGAACATTTGCACACAATGAGCAAACCGCTACTGGTAATTCAAGGCGAGAAAGACACTTTTGGTAAACGCGCTGAAGTGGAAGCGTATTCGTTGTCGAGCGCCATTGACGTTCTGTTTTTGACCGATGGTGACCACAGCTTTAAACCAAATAAACGCTCTGTTGCGACCCTAGAAAGCAATATAGATGCCGCGGTAGATGCCATGGTGTCGTTTATGGAGAACCATCGATGAGAATATTAGGACTGCTTGCTGCGCTACTAGGATTAACTGGGGTGGCTCTTGGTGCATTTGCTGCACATGGACTGAAAGCATATTTAGCACCAGAGTCACTTGAGGTTTTTACAACCGGTGTCCATTACCAAATGATGCACGCACTCGCCGTGTTAGCGTTGGTGGGCGTATATCAGGGTATTCCTGATAAAAAACTCATTTGGGCAGGGCGCTGGATGGTGGTGGGCGTGTTGCTATTTAGCGGCAGTTTGTACCTTCTGGCCACCACTTCCATTCGCTGGTTTGGTCCCATCACTCCATTGGGTGGCGTCGGTTTTTTAATTGGTTGGGCGCTAGTGGCGTTAACTTTTTTAAAGTCTACTGACTCACGCCTAAACCGTTAAAGGTACCTTATAATCATGCTCTCGCACACTCTACATGAGTGCTTTCGATTTCTTTGTGCTTCGGCAAATTGGCAGCTGTAGTGAACTTAGGTGTGCGCAGTATGTCATTGCTATAGAGATGATCTGTTCCTATAAAGCTGGGCATTCGGTTAAGTATTTTTGCCGCACCAACAGTTATGCATGGATTGCTACATTTTTTCCGAAACTCGTTGCTGTCCAATAGTTTGTATCGTCACATTGCGTCAACGCAAATTAAGATACAAAAACAAAGGATAGTGTTAGTGTATAGCTCTCTTTCAAACACCAGCAACTAGGCTGAACACTCAATGGCTAAAGGATAATGAAGTCGAATTTAGAGCTTAAATTAGTAGCTGTAGCTATTGTAATAGCGCTGCTAAACATCATAGCGCACCTACTAATGAGCGAGTTTTTTCACGATTTCCCATTGCTCGAATACTCTCTGGCCTCCATCCCTATCATGATGCTGTTGTTATGTCTTGGGGCGCTCCGCGCAGCAACTCGCGCATGGCGAAATGAAAATGAACAAAATAACCGAAGCATGTCGGCAAGTGATGATGGCTCCTAAGAAACACAGTATCAATGTGAGTCTCGCAGTGATTAACAAGCTCTAGCAGGAACAAAAGCTCAACATCAGAACGCTTACTACTAAATATTCACATTCAGCAAAAATCGACGTAAAAGACAAAAGCACTGAACCTGCCTAGAATGTAAACGCTTCTGGGATTCCCATTCGCGAGTATAAACGCCCAAGGCTAATCACTTTGGACTTTTTATTGTGGTGGTAAAGTAGCATTCGACGACAAATGTTCAAATGCTATCAACACTCTTGAGTTAACGGGTAAAACACAATAACTAGGTGACGCATCATGAGTAGCACACTGGTATTACTTACTATTCTGGTAACCGGCGTAATCATCGGTTTATTAGCACTGTATTCGCCACAGCTTTCTAAATGGAGTCACGATAAAGTGCGCGAAGCACAAAAAAACAAAGACCAACGTTAACCTTAATGGACGTCTATGTGGTCACTTAGTTGGGCGTTTACAACACCTAAAATTATCCGTGCAAAGCTAATTTAGTACGGGTCACGGTCAAAAATTAAAGACAAAAAAAAGCCAGTGACAAGTCACTGGCTTTTCTATCTTGTGAATGTTCTACGCGATTGACACTTCAACACGTAACACTTTTCCGTCACGATTGAAAATAGACGACGATACTTCCTTAGTAAGCGTCATGTCTGACATAGACAATGACTCACCATTGGCCAATATAACCGTAATTGCACTATCCTGAGCAGCCGTGTACACAAAAGGTACTTGGCAATAGCTATAGCCAAGTTGGCCTGCCGCTAGTTCAATGTCACAGGTTTCACCTTGAACGTTTTGGAATTGATAAACCGCTTTTTCTTGCAACAGTTCATCGCGGTTTAACAACGTTGGTGAAATACTGACTTGCCCACCTTCGACAAATAGACCCAATTCGACAAAGCGCGTTAAGATTTCTTCTTTCACCTGGCCTGTCATACCCGGTTGTTGAGCGCCGGCTTGTTTTGGCGTGTGAGAGTATGGGTCAGTTGGGAATGCACCATAGTTTTCAGCACTCTTATTAAAACCAATACCATCGCGCACTCGGTAGTAGTATTTAGCAAGCCCTGCCACTACCTCACTTGGTGCATCTTGTTCCAATGCGAGCAAGTAGTTTTCTTGAGTCGCAAGCAACAGTTTTGACACCATATGCCAGTAGATACACCCCAAACCTTCGTAACCAAACATAGTACCAGAACGGCCAGTAAAGGCTTTGTGGTTAAAGACCTCTTCAAAGATGCCTTCTACCTGCTGCCAATCTTGCTCTGAAGCATCAACATAATCGCCTTTTACTTTCACAATGGCGTCACGCAGGTAACCTACATTTTCAAACTGCGCGTTAAAGTGCAATGCGCCATTTAGGTCAGCTTCGACCAGTCGACGATCGCCGTTTTCTAGCATGCTTGATAGCAGCTTACTTTGCTCAAGGGTTGCTGCTGGGATCTGGTTTTTAGCCAAGAAGCTCGATAGGTCGCGATCTGGATACAACATAAAGCTGTCTTGATCTTCTCGGTACATCTCACTAGCAAACAGCGTTTCGATTAACTCAATGCTTTGTTCTGGCGTTAGTAGCCCAGAACTCAGTACCGACACCTGCCCTTCCAACATTGGGTACAGCTCTTCAATGTTCAGTGCATTATCGGTGTAAGTGAGAATGTTGTATGCGTTGTACAATCCATCTTCACGTAAGTTATTACGAATGCTGCTGTCTAAAATCTCCAAACTAACAGTCAGTAACTCCGACACTGTCTGGGTGTCTATAGATTGTTTACCACTAAAGCCCGCTTCATACACGTTAACGCGGTATAGCTCGGCCGCACCTGCCAATTGCTTAAGCACTAGCATACGACGCTCACCATCCATTTCGCCTTCAGAGATCGCTTGAGACGTCTCATTCAAAATGGTAGAGGTGGTGTTAATCCACTGTACAACCTCAGCCGACAATTGTGCGTTGCTTGGCAATGCCGCGACAATTTGCTGCATAAACGCTACATAGCGACGCATATAGTACAAGGTCACCATTGATAGGCCGTTACCGACAATGGCATTGTTGGCGTCGTTCCATTCTGGGCGTTGGGTGTTGAGCCAAATACCACCATCAACCACCAAGTTACTCAGTTTGCTAAGTAATGGAACAAGCACTTTCTCAAGCAAGTTCACTTGGTAAACCGTGTCATCGCTATTTAGCATCAAACGACCGTCACTGCCAAGTTTCGCGACTTTCTCGTCAATAAAATCTTGCTTCTGCTGGTTAAAGCTTACGGTGTCTTTAGGGTTAGCGAACAAGCCGTCAACGCCACAGATTTCGTATGGAACATGTGCGTAGCTAAACTGGTCTTCAGTCAGCATGTTGATCAATGCTTCACGATCAAATTTGTCTGCCAGTTCTAGGAACTTAAGCAAATAAATGATCTGATGATCACCCCAGTATCCGATGTTGCTCCACGGGTCTGTTGGGTCAAGGATCTCCCAATCGATACCTTGTTTGGTAATGCGGTATGGATTGTAACCATCGGCAGTAGAGGCATTCACAAACTTAGCGATAAACGACCCAATAAAACCTGGGTAGCTTAATGCCATTGCTTCCCAGTTTTGGAAGATGTCACGCCAGTTGCCTTGGTAAGACAATAGACGATCGCCGTTTTCATCTTTTAGCTTAATTTCGTAGTGGTTCCATGGACGACTTGGGTCACCATGACGTCGGCCAAAGGTTAGCGGTAAGTATTCGTAACAAAGACGAACCAGTTGTTGATCACCGGTTTTCTTAGCTGCAGCAATCAACTCTGCATGAGTCAATTCGCTTTCTAAATTGCTCACAAACTCGGTTTGATTTTGCATGACCTGCTGGTTGTAGGCAGTCAGCGTTTTCACTACGTCTGCTTTATCTATCTGGTAGTTGTTTTCAATTACGCCGCCGCGCATGTTATTAAACAGCACGTTCGCATAGTGGTGAACGGTAGTGTTCTCTTGAGCCGTGCACTGCCAAGCATCCGCACCAGACATAAGGTTAACCAGTTCTGTTTGGTTCTCGGTGATACTTTGTTCAACCAAACGCGCTGTGTCCACAGGCACTTTTAGAGTATCGCGTAGTTGTGCGACGTCTTTATGGCTTTTATCGATATCGGCCACAATGCTCCAGCTGTTACTGCTGCCCGCACCAAGAGCGACGGTTTTATGGATCAAGTAACTGCCACGAACACCTTTAGTGAGTGTTTCGGCCGTGATCGCGCGCCCTTTTCTAAATGCCGTAACTTGCTGGCTGCTAAGTAACACTTGGCTTGCGTCGCTATCGATGCTAAAGACCGTTGTCGCCAATAGTGATTCAGCAGGGTCAGCTCGATCGCTCAGTTTGGCGTACATGGTGTAAAGCGCAAGGCTTGAATCTTCGACCTTTTCGTTCCATTTGTAGGCATCAACCAATGCGCTACGCGTTTGCAATGCGCCTAGCGGTGCACCTGGTGGTAAAAGGTTCTGAATACCGTCGAGCATTTCAACTTCAACAGTAGCTTGGGTAAGGTTGGTTAGCTCTGAGCGACGCACGAAACCAAATTGCTCACTGCTGCTCCAGCTATATTGAAAACGAAGCCCTAGAGAGTGGTTCGTTTCTTCAAAAACAATTTTGTCGCCAATGGCATTTTTATAGAGGTTACGTTCAACCTCGTATAAGCCGTCATGATGAGGGTTAAACGGTTCCCACATCGATACGCCACTTTGTTGACGAACTTTAAAAATAGATTTTGCGCCGGTGTTGTCAGCACTTTCGTGAATGTAGTCTACCGACTTGTATGGAAATAGAGCATTTTCGGGGCGAATTCGACCCGCAGACAGTGAACCGGTCGATGAAATAAACAACCAATGGTCACTGGCGGAAACCACACTGATAAAAAATGGGTTCATATGATCGACATTGCCGATCTTGTAGAAACGCTCATTATTGAGCGTGACAAACTCACCTTGAACGGTGGTATTAGGTGCTGCTTGCATTGTCATGAAATGCTCCAAAAATTAAAAATAAAAAATTTCGTCTTTAGAAAGGAGCAATACATGTTGCTTAATACACTCTCCAAAGATTCTGAGATAATTGTTGTTTACCATTGCCAGTATAGACAGCAACGGTAAACAATACTGTGGTATAGAGAACACTATAACCGCTTTTCTATTAAGGAATTATTGCGGGTTATGACAGCGAATAAAGTGGTCCTCTGCCAACTGAGTAATGCCAGGGAAATCACCTTGACACTTCTCGACTGCACGTGGGCAACGCGCAGCAAATGGGCACCCTTGACTGTCTGGCTTCCAAAGTGGAATTTCACCTTTCTTCGCACCAAGTTCGCGACGCCCACCACGACCCGGCTCTGGTACTGCTGATAGCAATAACTGGGTATAAGGATGTTTTGGGGTTTGCGTTACTTTGTCGCTGTTACCCCACTCCACCATATGTCCGACGTACATTACTGCGGTCTTCTCAGCAAAGTAACGTGCGGTAGCGATGTCGTGCGTGATGTACATAAACGAAATGCCGTGCTTATCTTTTAAATCCGCCATTAAGTTCAAAATGCCCAATCGTACGGATACATCAAGCATCGAAATAGGCTCATCCGCCAAAATAACTTCTGGGTCAACCGCAATCGCGCGGGCAATAGCAACGCGCTGGCGTTGACCACCACTAAGCTCGTGCGGATATTTTTCAGCCGTTTCAACAACAGGCGTCAAACCAACAAGCTCAAGAAGCTGATACACCAACTGATCAATGTGCTCAGTCCCTACTCGGTTGTGGATCTGTAATGGTCGAGCAATATGGTGGTGGATTGTATGCACCGGATTAAGCGAGCCAAATGGGTCCTGGAAGATCATCTGCACCTGACGTGCATACTCTAGCGTCCCATTTTCTTCAATGTAGTCATCGATAGGCTGGCCTTTAAACTCAATCTGCCCATCTGTAGCGTCGTAAATTCGAGTAAGAACACGGGCACCAGTACTTTTACCAGAACCGGACTCGCCCACTATCGCAAGTGCTTCGCCCTTGCAAAGATCAAACGATACATCGTTCACAGCGCGCATGTACGCGTCTTTTTTCTTACTGGTACCAACACGGAAATCTTTAACTAGGTTTTTAACCGAAAGAATCACTTCTTGACCGTTATTCATCGTACTTCTCCGTGGGCAATAGTGTGTGAGGCAGTGAGTAAGTTGCACGCTGCGTGGTAGTCTTGACTCACTTCAATGAGCTGAGGATCGACTTGCTTACATGCTGCAACGCAGTCGTTGCAACGGTCTTGGAAGTTACAGCCTTGAGGCAAATTAAGTAGATTCACAGGGTTACCCGGGATGCCATACAAGCGCTCTTTTGGCCCATGGATACTTGGGAACGAAGCAACCAAACCTTTTGAATACGGGTGGACAGGGTCGTTAAACACTTTTTCTGCTTCACCAATTTCAATAAGATTACCTGCGTACATCACACCGATTCGATCCGCAATCTCACCCATTAAGCTCAAGTCGTGCGAGATAAATAAAATCGAGAATCCGAATTTGGTTTTTAGGTCATAAAGCTCATTCAAGATTTCGCGTTCTACCACAACATCCAGTGCAGTAGTAGGCTCATCCATGATGATCAGCTTAGGCTCTAGTGCCAGTGCAATCGCAATAACCACACGTTGACGCATACCGCCGGACAATTGGTGTGGGAAACTCTTAAGGCGGTCGCCGTGAATACCGACAATGCCCAGTAACTCAACCGCTTTCTCGCGTGCTTGTGTATAAGGCACGTTTTTATGGGCAATGATCACATCGATGAGCTGTTCACCAATGGTGATAACTGGGTTTAACGAGTTCATTGCGCTCTGGAATACCAGCGATGTTTCGTTCCAACGGAATTTACGCAGTGCACGGTCATTCATTTTTAGAATGTCAGTACCTTTGTAAAGGATTTCGCCCTCAGAGATGAGTGCTGGCGCTTTGTGCAGCCTAGCTATAGCGAATGCTAAGGTACTCTTACCGCACCCTGACTCGCCGGCAATGCCTAAGGTTTCACCAGGCATAATTTCTAAGCTGACGTTGTTAACCGCACGTGCCACACCATTTGGAGAGACGTAGTCCACGCACAAGTTGTTAATTTCTAATAATGGCTGGCTCATGCTAGACCTCGACGCTTATCTGCTTCTTTTTTCATTTTCGCCCACAGTTTCATGTGCGCGCCTGTTTTCAGTTTTGGATTACTTACTTGGTCAATGGACATATTGATCAGTGCCAATGCACCACCTGTCACAGCTAAAGCAATTGCAGGAACAATCATTTCCCACCATGCGCCTGTGTATAGCGCTGCTGAAGTTTGTGCCCAGTAAAGCATTGAGCCCCAGCTGACTTCAGTTGCATCGCCCAAACCTAAGATGCCAAGACCCGCTTCTGCACCCATAGCGTAGATAACCGCGCCAAGAAAGCCACCAAACACAATTGAGGTAAGGTTAGGTAAAATTTCTACAAAGATGATGCGTAATTTAGACTCACCCATCACTTCTGCAGAGATGATGTACTCTTTATTACGCAGTGCTAGGGTTTGCGAGCGGATAACCCTTGCGCCCCATGGCCAGGAGGTAAATCCTAGCAACAGCGTTATTACCAGGGACCCTACTTGCCCCAAGAATGCGGCGAGCACTATCAAAAGAGGTAACTGAGGGAAGACCAAAAATACGTTGGTGATAAAGTTAAGCCACTCGTCAACCTTACCGCCCATGTATCCTGAGGTAACACCAACAATAACAGCCAATGTCATGGCGATAACACCAGCAGTCAAAGCAACGGTTAGTGTTTTCTTACCGCCATGCAGCACTTGGCTGTACACGTCACGGCCACTTCGAGTTGTACCCAGTAGGTACTCAGAGCTTGGTTCTTGGTGTGGTCTAGCGACACGTTTTTCTGGGTTGTGAGTCATCAATACTGGAGAAAACAACGCACCAGCCAAAATGATAGTAATTAAAAAAGTACCTATGATCGCTGGCGGATTACCATGGAAGAAGTTCTTAAGAATGTGCTTCCATTTGCGAAATGAGGTCGCTAAGTTTTTTGGGCGAGACGCCGGAATCTTCGACGTATCCATGCTTGCAGTTAATTTGTTCATAATTGTTCTCTTTCTCTGCTACTGCGTTATTCGTCGATACGTGGGTCAAGCCATACGTATAACAGGTCGGCGACAAAGTTTGCGGTCAGTACCGCAGACACTAAGATAAGTAGAATGGCTTGAATAAGCGGGTAGTCACGCGCGGTGATCGCTTTTAGCAAAATGTTGCCAAGGCCTTGGTAGTTAAACACCACTTCCGTCAAAATCGAGCCCGCGAAAGAGAAACCAATCGCCATCGCAATAGCGGTTGCAACAGGTAATATTGCGTTGCGTCCAGCATAGCGATACATCACTCTAAAACTGGTTAAGCCTTTCGCTTCCGCCATGGTGACGTAGTCTTCGCCCAACACATTGATCATCGCATTACGCATGTTAAATACCCATGTTGCAATACCGACTAATATCATCGAACCCATTGGTAGCACTGCGTGATAGGCCACGTTGCTAATGAACTCCCAAGTAAATCCAGGTACTAAGTTAGGATCATAGGTGTAGCCAAGCGGGAACAACTCCATTTTTAGACCGAAAATGTAGAACAGCAATAGCGCGGTAACAACATAAGGAAAGTTACTGATGAACGCCAATACAGGCGGAACGACTTGTCCAAAAAAGCCTTCACGTCGGTAAGATGCGTAAGTACCAATGCTTACTCCAATGATCAGCGCGACTATCAGAGAACCAAGTGCAAGGAACATGGTCCACGGAAGCGCCATACCAATAACGTGGGTCACTTCTGTAGGAAACATCAATACCGATGGCCCTAGGTCTAAAGTGAATACACTTTTAATGTAGGCAAAGTATTGCTCTGCAAGAGAGCCATCGACAAAGCCGTACATTTCTTTAACGGCTTCCATTTGAGAAAGATCCATTTTGCCACCAGCTGCTGCAAAAAGAGCGTCGACGGGGCTTCCTGGCATTATGCGTGGCAAGAAAAAGTTAAAAGTTATTGCCACAAAAAAAGCCGTTAGATAAAAACTAAAGCGGCGAACGATAAAATTCATAAGACATCCCAAGATAGTGCTATAACCGGCAAAACACCGAAATCAAAAAGGTTTGGGCAACTCTCCTCCCGCCTCAACAGTGAGAGGAACGAGGAGAGTCTAGGGGGTTGACTGTATAGAGTGGGTAGAGCCACCAGTCCCAACTTACTGATGGCCTTCCCCTATTCGATTACTTCTGATGAAGGTTGTCGAAGATTTTCACTTTCTTGTCTGCTTGGTAGTAGTTAGGGTGAATGTACGGGTTTTCCGCATTTGGCCAACCTACTACTTTCTCGGTGCGGTACTGATACCATACTGCGTTAGAGAACAGCGGGATAAATGGCATGTTTTCCGCGGTAAACTCTTGCAACGTGTTGATGATTCGAGTTTGCTCTGCCGCGTCGTTAGTGCTACCGAAAGATTCGATTAGGTCAGACATATCTTTAGAGAAAATGCCGTGATTTGCGTGCCATGAAGTCCCTACAGCGCTCGCTGCAAAGTAGTCTTGGTAAGACTGGATTGGGTGCGCATTGTTTGTGTTTGACCAGTTGATAGACATGGCGTAGTTGCCGTCTTTTAGGTTCTTGTCATATACAGACCAGTCAACTGTTTTAACATTGGCTTTAATGCCAACTTCTTCAAACATCTCTGTTACGATTTGTACTGTTTGAACCCAATCAGTCCAACCGTTTACGACTTCAATGTCGAAAGAAATTGCATCGCCATTTGGTAGCTCACGGAAGCCGTCACCGTTTTTATCGGTGTAGCCTGCTTTGTCTAGAATTGCCGCTGCTTGCTCTGGATCGTACGATGTGTACTGAGAGTATTTTTTCTCCATATCTTTATCGACGTAAGAGTCAAAGTAGTCACCTAGACCGCCAAGGTAATGGTTAGGCGTTGGGTAACCGTAGGCTGCGATATCAACGATCAATTCACGATCAAGAGACATCGACAGGGCGCGACGAACTTCTAGGTTGTCAAATGGCGCCGTTTTAGTGTTCATGTAAAGATGGATAGCATCGTTACCTGGGTACCAGTAATGGTTGTTTTCTGGATCCGCTTCTACAAACGTTTTGTCGATATCGGCAATGAAGTTTGAACCCCAATCAATCTCACCTTTCATTAGTGCAGCTTGAATTTGAGAGTTGTCATTGTATGAACGAGCAACAACACAATCTAGGTAAGGACGGCCTTCTGCTGCTTGCCAGTAATGCGGGTTACGACACAGTTTCATTTGCTGTGCGCGCATAAGTGCAACTTCAGTAAAAGGTCCGTTACCCACTGGATTTGGGTTAGTAAAGGTTGTTAGGTTTTCAACTTCACCCCAGATATGCTTAGGAACGATGAAGTAGTCTTTTAAGCCCCAAACAAACGTCGAATCAGCAGCGTTCATTTTGAAAACAACTGTTGTCGCATCGGTTGCTGTTACGCTGTCTAGTTTACCTGCGTCACCCCAAATTCCTTTTACGTCGAATGCACGAGTCTCTTTAGTCAGGTTGTAGCTGTAAGCAACATCTTCTGCAGTCAGTGGAGTGCCGTCAGACCATTTTAAATCTGGGCGAACTTTAACGGTTACAGACATTAGGTCATCAGCAACGGTGATTGATTCAGCCAAACGAGGTTCAATTTCACCAGTCTTACCGTTATGAATGAAAAGTGGCTCGTACATAGTACCGCCCATCAAATCTTTAACCGTGTATGGGTTAAAGTTTTCAACGAAACCTGTACCGATTGCAGGAACAGTAACTTCGCCCCCTTGCTGGATTGAGGTATCTGCGATTGCAGAGCCCGCAGCCATCAAACCGATAACAAGTGAAGAAACAACGCTTTTGTTAAACATAATGTCGTAATCCTTTTTGTTCACATTAATTGTGGATTTTTGAATCCAAAAAGAAACCGCTACCTTTTGGTTTTCAAAAAAATGCGCTTAGTGGAGCGCAATAATTTGTTATAAGGCTGTAATTGTGGCCACGCAATCGATAAAACAGCTACGCTGACCCATAACGCCTTTTTAATAGAAGAAAGACTAAAAGGAACCGCTTTCTTGAAATGAAGATTAAAGGACTGCACACACAAATTCAGGGAAGTGGATCTCATTTTATAAACAATAGCGATTTTGTGGGTAATTTCGTGATCTAAAGCGTCCATTCGCGCTTGAAAGGTGGCTTTGGTCGATATCTAGAAGGGTGAAGTTTTAACAATAGTGGATTGCTGGCCTAATAAACCAGCAATAAAATGAAAGCGCTACCACTAACGCTGTTATTTCTGAGTGGTCATAACGGTTTTTGCTGCCCCAACATCAAGCAGCCTTTGGTAAGCTGAAGTTACGGTGTTCACAAAACCATGTTGATTCTTTAAGTCCGAGCCAAAGATAGACTCAATCGCTAATAGCTCAGGCACAACGTTCGCACTGAGCCCATGCTTGTCATAAATCGCGTTAAAGGTATCTGCCATAGGATCATTGATCGTTATCTCCTGCCCTTTTTCATCCACACCAGACACATACCTCATCCAACCCGCCACGCCTAATGCTAGCCATTGGTAATTAGATTGGTGCTGCAAATGAAAACGAAGTGAATCGCCAAATCGCTGTGGTAGCTTTTGGCTTCCGTCCGTTGCGATTTGGCCGGTACGATGCTTCAAACTTTGATTTGAAAAACGCTCGATGAGTTCAAGGGCGTAAGTTTCGAGCACTGTCCCTTTTGGCATATCGAGAGTGGGTGCCTGTTCTCTTGTCATTAAGTTGAAGGTCGCAACTCTAAAGTGCGGATCTTGCATTGTTTCAAAAATATAATCGTAACCTGCGAGATACCCCAAATAGGCTAAGAATGAATGACTGCCATTGAGCATCCGCAGTTTCATTTCTTCGTAAGGCACAACATTAGAAACAAATTCAACACCCACTTCGTTCCAATTGGGGCGACCATCGGCAAAGCTGTCTTCTATGACCCACTGCCTAAAAGGTTCGCACTCAATCCCACAAGGATCGGGTTCACCAATAATCTCTTGCAGCTCTAAATACATCTCTTGCGTTGCTGCAGGGACAATTCTATCGACCATGGTACTTGGAAAAGTCGCATTTAGCTCAATCCAAAGCGCCAGATCGGCATCGATTAACGACGCAAATTCTACGACCGCTGACTTAGCGGCTTTACCATTTTCTTGAATGTTGTCACAAGACAACACGGTAAAAGCTCGACTACCCTGCTCCTTTCTTCTGCGAAGCGCAGCGACTATATAGCCGATCGCACTATCGGGTTGTAGAGGGTGTGCTAGGTCATGTTGAATCAAAGGGTGACTACGATCTAACCGTCCACTACTAGGGTCAATGCAGTACCCTTTTTCGGTTATGGTCATTGACACAATTTTTACGTTGTCGTCCGACATCGTCTCTAATATGGCTTCTCGACCATCTGTGCCAGCGTGCAAAGACTGACACACCGAACCAACAAGTTTTGCCGTTCGCTTTTCGCTGCCCTTCTCCAACACCGTAAACAAATGCTGCTGTTCACGAAGCTGTCTTATTAATCGGCCATCACCAAACAAACTGACTTCGCAAATGCCCCAATCGCTATTGCTGTGCTCAAGCCAGTCATGGTGATAAAGCGCTTGGTGGGCACGATGAAAAGCACCACAACCGATATGCACGATACGCGTAGTAAGTTGGTTTCTGTCGTAACTAGGCTGCTTTAACTGTTTGAAGTGTTTGACTGCTTCGTTAGTCATTATATTCCCTTAACGGCTATGCGTCTCATGTGCCTTGTCTTGCAATGGCTTGAACAATAGTAGAGTCGAAAGTATGCCTACCCAAAAATTGGAATACCAAAATTGGTATGCCATTTGTGATTTCGCTCAATAAATATTGACGTTGCGTTTGACTGAACCGTGCGGATAGGCAACGATTCACTAATATTGGTATACCTATTTAATCGCTATTCCGATACTTTTCATTCTCGCTTAACATTAAAGGTAGCACTATGGAACAGACTTGGCGTTGGTACGGTCCAAATGACCCCGTTTCTCTCAATGATATTCGTCAAGCGGGTGCCACGGGTATAGTGACCGCTTTGCACCACATTCCTAACGGTGAAGTGTGGTCACTCGACGAAATTATGGCGCGCAAAACTTTAATAGAAAGTAAAGGCCTCACTTGGTCTGTGGTGGAAAGTGTGCCGGTACACGAAGAAATAAAGACCCAATCAGGACAATATCAAACTTGGATAGATAATTATAAGCAGACGCTTATTAACCTAGCCGAAGCAGGTATAGACACTGTTTGCTATAACTTTATGCCAGTATTGGATTGGACACGCACCGACTTAGAATATGAACTCGATGATGGCTCCAAGGCGCTTCGCTTTGACCAAACCGCCTTCGCTGCATTTGAACTGCACATTCTTAAACGACCAGGCGCAGAAGCGGACTACTCATTACAGCAACGTATTAGCGCCAGTGACTATTTTGATCAGATGAGTGATGAGCAAATTACCACGCTAACCAACAACATCATCGCAGGGTTGCCGGGCGCGGAAGAAGGTTACAGCCTTACCGAGTTTCAAGCACAATTAGACCGCTACAAAGCCATCGAGAAAGCTCAATTACGTGAAAATATGGCGTATTTCTTAACGCAGCTAACACCAACCTGTGAACAATATGGTTTAAAACTCGCGGTACATCCCGACGATCCACCCCGTCCTATTCTTGGTTTACCTCGTATTGTCTCGACGATAGACGACATTCAATGGCTTACTAACGCTGTACCCAGTCAGGCAAATGGCCTCACCTTGTGTACCGGTTCTTATGGTGTAAGAGACGACAATGATTTGGTCGACATCGTTCGCAAATTTGGTGACCGGGTCTACTTTACCCACCTACGTTCGACAGAACGTGAAAAAGATAACCCTGGTAACTTCTATGAAGCCGCTCACCTTGACGGCGATGTAGATATGTACAACGTTGTGCTAGCGATTTTGAAAGAAGAACAGCGCCGTGAGAAAGGGGGTGATGTTCGCCTCATTCCTATGCGTCCCGATCATGGGCATCAGATGCTTGACGATTTAAACAAAAAAACCAACCCAGGTTATTCTGCCATTGGACGTTTAAAGGGTCTGGCCGAAATTCGCGGATTGGAATTTGGCATTAAGAAAGCTCTGTTTAACCAATAAAAACTCATAACAATGGTTGGGCATTGAAACACGTGCCCTCCTCCCTTTTACACTTGCCATCGAGACGACTATGCGATTGACACCATCTCAAAAAACGCCATTTATGATCGACGCCACAGAAGATTCAATTTCCTCGCACTATCAATCACTCGCTCGCTGGATGAGTCAGGATGTATTGCCTTTATGGATCGACGAGGGTTTCAATTCAACTACTGGCGAATTTGCTGAGTCGCTCGAACTGACCAACGGTAAAGACCCGCTGTTAGTTCGCCGAGGACGCACTCAGCCAAGGCAAATTTTCTCAATGTTGCTGGCCCACGAAATGGGGCTTTTGGACGAGCAGGCGCTCACCATTGCCGAAAAAGGCATTGAGTTTTTGGACACTTTCTCGAAGCTTGAAGATGGCACCTATACCTTTGGTTTTGATGCTAACCAAGGCACAATCAATCATGAGTTTGGGTTATACAAGCAAGTGTTTGTATTGTTTTGCTACGCTGTTGCCGCTCGAGTCACACCCAACAACAAATCATTGTATGAGCAGCGCGCATTGGACCTGTACAACGTTCTCAAGGACAAGTACAAACATCCGCAGATAGGTTTTATGGAAGACACTGAGGGCAAAAAGAACCTCTGCTCTAACCCACATATGCACATGCTGGAGGCAACACTTGCGTGGGAGTTGGTGTCTGACGCTCCTATATGGCCAACTTTGTCTGATGAACTCGTCACTGTGGCTACAACCCATCTCATCTCCAAAGAAACCGGCGCGCTTAGCGAGTTCTTCACACCTAATTGGGAAGTACCGTCGGATGCCATTGATAGACTTGTAGAGCCTGGGCATCAATTCGAATGGGCATGGCTACTCAGCGACTGGGCTAGACGACGTAATAGTAGTGACGTTAAACAGACCGCTAAAACGCTGTTTGATATTGGCCAGCGTCATGGTGTGGACACAGAACGAAACTTAACCCTCGATCAACTCAATGATGATCTAACACTTCGGTCTGCCAGCGCGCACTTATGGCCACAAACGGAATGGATAAAAGCGTCACTGGCTCTTGCTCGTGAGGCAGAAGGCGCCGAAAAACTCCGCTATCTAGATCAGGCGGTCAATGGCATAACGGCAATGAAAACCTATTTAAACACCGAGGTTTCTGGACTTTGGCACATTAAGCAAGACGACAAAGGAGCCTTTGATAGCTCACCCGCTCAAGCCGGATTGTTGTATCATGTGCTCATGGCACTGGCCGAAATCAAAAACTACATCGAACACTGATCGAGTGTTTGTTTTCTCGCTCAGCAAGTAACTTTATTAGGAACAATTCATGTCTACAAGCGGACGACGCTACGTTGCCATTGGTAATAGTATTCGTAATGATCTTCTATCGAGCAATTACAAGGTGGGCGATCGCCTGCCAACCGAAAGAGTGATTGCCGAGCAATACGGCGTGAGCAGAACTGTGATTAGAGAAGCGGTGATCATGCTTGAACTGGAAGGCTTGGTCGAGGTCAGAAAGGGTTCTGGCGTCTATTTGGTTACTGATCCTGCCTCTGTGGCAGAGCCACAAACAGCCAGCGAGCTTAAATTAACGAGTAACCATAGTACGCAGCCCGACATTGGACCATTTGAAATGCTTCAAGGCCGTCAGCTTATCGAGAGTAATTTAGCCGAGTTCGCGGCGCTAAACGTGACAAAAACTGAAATTCTTGCAATGCGCAATATTCTTGCTAGAGAGAAAGAGCTTGTAGAGTCTGGGTTACCCAGTGATGATCTAGACAAACAGTTTCATCTTCATATCGCACAGGCCAGCAAAAATAGTTTACTCATTGAAATATGCGAAACCATGTGGCAGCGACGCGAACAAAGCCCGATGTGGAAACAACTCCACACCCGCATAGATAACACCAATTATCGACTCAAATGGCTTGATGATCACAGCGCCATTCTTACCGCATTACAACGCAAAGACGGCGTTGAAGCTAAACGGGCAATGTGGCAACACTTGGAAAATGTTAAGCAAGTGCTTCTCAACTATTCCGACGTTGATGACGATCAGTTCGATGGGTTTCTCTTTGATAGCTATCCACTCAGTTAATGCGAGCAATGTGTAACTCTTTTCATTGAGGTCACATTAGAACACTCAAACAAGGCAAAAGTCTTTCGCTTGCGACAAGTCTAATCGTTACTTTGATGCGGTATTTGCATTGGCTACATTGATTAAACCGCCGTATCTCTGTTGATTTGTTCGTTCAATCACATCTGCAATATAGTCTAAAAAGACTTTTACTCTTGCAGGCATTAACCGACTGTGTGGTCGAACTGCCCAAATTTTACTGTCTGGCCACAACACTCGCGGCATTGACAGCGCTGCAAGCCTTAAAAGGTCGCGTAAACAAAGGCGATGAAGTATTGATCCACGCTGGTTCTGGCGGCGTTGGTCACTTTGCGGTGCAAATCGCTAAAAAGCTGGGTGCACATGTCATTTCTACAAGTTCTACAAAGAATCGAGACTTTATCATGAACCTTGGGGCTGATGAGCACATCGATTACCGCAGTCAATCGTTTGAACAGGTACTAACTGATATTGACCTAGCATTTGATACCGTCGCTCCGGATATTGCCGAAAAATCGCTTAATGTGGTGCGAAATGGCGGCCATCTTGTATCGATTTCGATGATGGACGTGCCTGCTAAAGTGCAAGAGAAAGCGAATGAACGCGATATCACCGTGACGCCTATCCTCGTGCGTTCAAACGGTGACGATATGGATACATTACGAGACATGCTTATAGAAGGATCACTAAAGCCCCATGTCTCTAAAGTATTTGATTTCCAACATCTTGGGGATGCACATATCGCGATAGAAAGTGGTCGAACAGTCGGTAAGATTGTGGTTACAGTGTAACTATGAGGTAGTGCCCTGCATAATCAGGGCGCTATCTAATTCAAGTCAAAATACCTTCGATCTTTCAAGTTGGCCTACTTACTGAGCCACTGTGCAATTAGATAACCGATCCTAAGCTCCATTTACTATTTCTACTAATATACTTTCCTGTCCAATATTGAAGCTAAGCGATTTATCTAAGCCACTACTTACGAACACTAAAACAATCGTAAAAAAAATCGCACCCAATTGGGTGCGATAGTTAATTTTAGAATGACTTTCTTAAACTGTTTCAGCAACGGCTTCTGGTGCAGGGTTACGAATGAGGTAATCAAACGCTCCTAAACTCGCTTTTGCACCCTCGCCCATCGCAATGATGATTTGCTTGTAAGGAACCGTCGTGACATCACCAGCCGCGAATACACCGTTCATTGAGGTTGCGCTGTGTGCGTTAACTTCAATTTCACCACGAGGCGACAATTCTACTTTGGTGCCTTTTAGCCATTCGCTGTTTGGCATTAGGCCGATTTGAACAAAAATACCTGCCAATTCGATTTGTTTGATTTCGTCGGTTTCACGGTCTTTATATTCAAGTCCAGTAACGCGAGTGCCATCGCCAATGACTTGAGTCGTTTGTGCCATTTTGATGATGTCGATGTTTGGCAACGAGTTGGCTTTATCAATCAATACTTGGTCTGCACGTAGCGTATCGGCAAACTCTAGTACGGTAACGTGCTCTACAATACCCGCTAAATCAATGGCCGCTTCAATACCTGAGTTACCACCACCAATGACTGCTGTGCGCTTTCCTTTAAACAGTGGACCGTCACAGTGTGGGCAGTAAGCAACACCTTTATTGCGATACTCTTGCTCACCCGGTACGTTCATCTCTCTCCAGCGAGCACCTGTGCTAGTGATGACGCTGCGGGCCTTAAGCACTGCACCGCTTTCTAGTTCAACATGAATGTATCCGTCTTTAGTTTCTGCCGCGTCGATAATGTTTGCTGCACGCTGCTCGGTGATCACTTCCACACCGTACTCTTTTACATGCTCTTCAAGGCTAGCAACCAGCTTAGGTCCTGTTGTGGCTTTGACTGAAATGAAGTTTTCAATCGCCATGGTATCCATCACCTGACCGCCAAATCGCTCTGCAACGATACCCGTTCGGATCCCTTTACGCGCTGCGTAAATCGCGGCAGACGAACCTGCTGGACCACCACCAACGACTAACACATCAAACGGTTTTTGGTCGTTCAGTTTTTGCGCTTTCTTCTCAGCTGCGCCAGTGTCTACTTTGTTGAGGATTTCAGCCAGTGACATACGGCCTTGGCCAAACAGCTCGCCGTTAACGAAGACACTTGGGACCGCCATAATGTCGCGTGATTTCACTTCATCTTGGAATGCTGCGCCGTCAATCATAGTAGTCTTAATGCGAGGATTGATCGCAGACATCATGTTGAACGATTGAACCACTTCTGGGCAGTTTTGACACGATAGTGAAATGAAGACTTCAACGTTTAGGTCGCTATCAAGTTCGGCGATTTGGTCAATAACGTCTTGTTCCAATTTGATTGGGTGACCGCCACTATGCAGAAGTGCCAGTACCAAAGAGGTAAATTCGTGCCCCATTGGTAAGCCTGCAAAATTAATGCTAGTGCCCTTGGTTGGGTTAACGACTTCCATCACGGGTTTACGAGCCGATGTACCCGTTTCAATCACAGATACTTTGCTGCTCAATGAGGCGATATCTGTCGCCAACTGATGGAGCTTACTAGCGGTATCGCTATCATCCAAACTTAATACCAACTGTACCTCTGTCTTAAGATTCTCAAGGTACGATTTCAACTGCTGCTTCATGGCTTGATCTAACATAATAGTGCCTATTCCTAAATTCATTTGAGTCTGGTTGTTCACTCTTTACTGACTGAACGAAATACTGTCTTGCTTAAAAAGGGAGTAACTAAAAAGGGGTCGCAAGTGACACAGTGACTTTGGCTTGTTGGTAATGCATTTGGTGATAAAGAAAAGAGCGCCTAACTCTTTGATGACTTGCCGCAGCTAGTAGTCCGGGACAAACAGTTGATTGTTAGGCGCTCTAAAGTCAGTACGGTTTAGATTTTGCCGACTAGGTCTAGAGAAGGAGCTAGTGTTTCTTCGCCTTCTTTCCATTTAGCTGGGCAAACTTCACCTGGGTTTGCTGCAACGTACTGCGCTGCTTTCACTTTACGCATTAGGTCTTCAGCGTTACGGCCAATACCTTCCGCAGTGATTTCCATTGCTTGAATCACGCCTTCTGGGTCAACAAGGAACGTTGCGCGGTCTGCAAGACCTTGACCTTCACGCATTACGTTGAAGTTGTTAGTGATGGTGCCAGTTTGGTCGCCTACCATGAAGTAGTTGATTTTGCCGATTGTGTCAGAGCTATCGTGCCATGCTTTGTGAGTGAAATGAGTGTCAGTCGATACTGAGTACACTTCTACGCCACGTGATTGAAGCTCTTCGTAGTGATCCGCTAGGTCACCAAGTTCAGTTGGACATACGAAAGTGAAGTCTGCTGGGTAGAAGAAGAATACAGACCACTTGCCTTTTACGTCTTGCTCAGTGATTTCTACAAACTCGCCTTGCTTGAATGCCGTTGCGTTGAATGGTTTGATTTCAGTGTTGATCATGATGTTTCTCTCTTAGTTGTTTGTAGTGGTTAACGCTTTCCTGCGTCGATGGAGATATATTGCATCGAACTAAGAGATTGGTAAATTCGGAGGTTTCTATTAAATCAGTAGGTGAAACCTATTGATAAATAGTCACCATGATTGGTTTGACCTAACAACAGATACACGCTCCATACTTTATGTTTATAGCATCGTTTAAGCCAAACTTTCAGAGCGGGAAATAGCGCTTATCAACTTGTCACGTAGCCATAAATGAGCATGACTTTTCATGGTTCGATTGTGACTGATCATATTGTGAACCACAGGATGGGTTGTATATGGGATTTCCATGACTTGCAGGTTAAACATCTCTTTGTACTGATGCGCGATAGACTCTGGTGATAAGCAAATAATGTCGGTTTTACTGGCGAGAGCCAATCCCGAAATGATTGAGTCGCATTTTACCCACACTTTACGCGGCTCAAGTCGATGCTCAGTGAGTGAATTGATTTCATGTAATCCCGAGCGGTTCTCTTTAATCCCGACATGTACCTCTTCATAATACTGCGTCAAACTGATATTGCCTTGCACTCGGGGATGGTCGTTTGCACAGGTTAGAAGCATCCTCTCTTTGTGGATCGGCTGTACATGAAAAGAGTGGTGGTTGACACTACCGACGGTGATAGCTAAATCAGCTTTTTGTAGGCTGATTTGATCCAGCATCTCGTGCTGATCGGCTGGGGCTAATACAAACTGAATGTTGCATGCCCCCAAGGATTTATCTTCGTTTAGAAGGGGTTGAAGTAGCATTAGCATAGGTTCAGTGACAAAAATGGTAAACAAGCGAGGCTTGGTTATGTCGAAGGTTTTAACGTTTTCGAGCGCGCTATTTATACCATGCATTAAAGGCTGAATATCGCTTGCAAGTTGGACGGCCACGGCCGTAGGCCGGATGCCTCTACCTTCACGAATAAACAGTGGTTCATCTAACTGCTCAGTTAACCTTTTTAAGATATTGCTGACCACTGGTTGTGTGGTGTCTAGAGCTTCTGCTGCCTGTGTTATTGAGTTTAATCGGTACACTTCCATGAACACCGACAGCAAATTCCAATCTATTTTATTAAGCATATCTCATCCTATTACATCGCCAAATACATATTAATTCTACATGTATCACATTCCTTATTCATTATTTTTCCACATGCAAGTTGCGTTCATAATTCAACCATCAAATAGCAAAGGCTATTTATACGCTCCGATTAACCGTTAGGAAAAGATTATGAATAAGGTCACTCAATCAGTATTAATCAGCATGCTGCCACTCATGTCGGGAAGTGTGCTTGCCAACTCAGCGGTGGTGCCAAAGCAAACGCCCTCTTCACCAGAACAAATACAGACCGTATTGTCAGGAGGGATATCTGGCGACCGCTGGACAGAAGGGTTGATGTATGAAGGTGTCATGCCCATGCCATGGCTTAAATCTGCAGCCAATTGGTTTCCGCGTACAGAAGATGTGCAACCCGAAGAAATGCGCGTTACCTTTATGGGGACCTCGCCTATGATTCGTCCAGGGCAGATGAATACGTCGATATACGTCGAGCTGGGGAATGGCGACAATTTTGTGTTTGATATCGGTGAAGGATCGGTCGCAAACTATGTGGCCGCGGGAGTCGCACTAAACGAAATCAAGCATGTATTTTTGACTCACCTGCACGTCGACCACTTTGGCGGTCTACCTTACCTATGGATGTTTGGTACTTGGAATGGCGGCTGGCATGAACCTCTCACTGTACATGGTCCAAGCGGTAGTGAACCTCAATACGGTACACAAGCCATGGTCAATGGGATGACCGACATGCTTGCATGGCATAAGGACTCGTTTAGCCTATTTCCCGTTGGGTCAGGCCATGACTTACAGGTCAATGAATTTGATTTTCGTAATAACGGTGGCGTCGTGTATGAAGAAAATGGCGTCAAAATCACTCATTGGCAGCGCTCACACGGAAAAGACGGTTCATCGGCATACCGATTAGACTGGAACGACATGTGTTTTACATGGACTGGTGATGGTCGCCCAACTGAGCTCGATATTCAGTACGCGGAAGGGTGTGATTTATTCATTACCGAACTGCAAACCGAGCTGGTAGAAATTGGTTCAGCCGTTCAAGGCGTACCACCATTTCTTACGCGCTACACCATTGATACCCACCACACTCCTGCATACGGAGCTGGATACTTGGCCAACGCGATACAGCCTCGCATGTTTATGACGACTCATATGAGTTACGACCCGTACCAAACAGAAGAAACGGTTGCCGAAGTACGTGAGCACTGGAAAGGGCCGTACCACTTTGGGGCACCGGACGGCATCGTCGTTAACATGACCAAAGATGCAGTATGGGTACGAGAAGGCGTACTGCCTGATTACCCTAACTCAAAGCCACCACAATTTGACTTCACAAACGGTCAACTTGTCATACCTGAGCCGCCAAGAAAACAAGTAGATATTCAAGAGCAATTTATTCGTGACCAACACATTGAGCCAAGCAAATATTACCCTGAGGGCATGATGCCAGACATGATTGTCGAATGGCCTGTTGATGGAGATTTAGTTGTCCCAGAAGAGATGCTACCCGACAACCTTCGTAATTCGATGGGTGCTAATTGGGACCTACAACAAAAACGCGATGAGTACTTTGATAACAAAACGAAACAACAATCCAAATAACCGTTTTTTACTTAAAAGCACTCACACGTATCACCTGTTAACTATTAGGACTATCACAATGAATTCGACCACTAAAACACTCACAGCCATACTCCTATCTGCTGCTATCTCGACCGCCGCTTTCGCCGGCCCCGGACACGATGATGAATTTGCCTTGGAGTCTGATAACACCCAAACAATCTCATTTTGTGCAGCGGCATCGCTGCAACTACCAGGAATGACCAATGACACCAATATATTCTACAGCGCACTGCAAGCAATTACCGACAACGCACACGCCACTGATCGTCAAGCCGGTATCGTTGAAGGTGTAGGCATTGGCCAAGTTGGCGTATTTGTCGCTGAAGGGGGCAATGTGTTGAGCAACTATTACCAAGGCTATTGCCAGCCAATGCTTGAAAAATTGGACGAGTTTGCCAAACAGATCGACACCTCGTTTATTGAAAATGAAATTTTTGTCACTGAAGACTCGCACCACGGTCATCACCACTAAAGCCTGACGGTATTCATCTGCAACAGCTAATGAATACCGCGGTTCTCCTCTTTATTGGTATCACACCTAATCAAAATTTTATAAAGGTACATTCTATGGAAGCTCTATTCTGGATTGCCCTCATCACCGCAATGGTGGCAAATGTTCGTATTTTTTGGGACTTATCTGACTTTAGTCAATTGCTTAATATTCGCGCATTCCCCCGCTCTACATTTATGAAAACGTGGTATATGCGTAACTCATTAAAATGGACATCAATTGTTGGTGGCTTAGTGGCCATTGGCATCAATTTTCAGGCTCACATAATGCCTTGGACGTTGCTGGGAAGCATTCTTTTCGTTGGTTTTCTGTTCTATTACGCTGGACTCATCAACCCTAAATTCATGATGCCGCAGAAAATGGATGACGGCCAATTTGTCGACATTAAGCAAGGTGC
This sequence comes from Vibrio ulleungensis, assembly GCF_016900875.1. Lineage (GTDB taxonomy): Bacteria > Pseudomonadota > Gammaproteobacteria > Enterobacterales > Vibrionaceae > Vibrio > Vibrio ulleungensis. Next base: position 791,736 of record NZ_JAFEUM010000001.1, on the reverse strand, counting down.
GAAGAAAATTCGCCCGCACAATGAAGTAATGGTGATGGTCAACAACGGTCACGCGCGAGCACACGCCGATTTCGAAATGTGGCGCCCACACATTGCGGGTAATAAAGAGAAAGGTTTGGGTGGTGAAGATATTGTAATGACCTACTGCTCTTTATCGAACGTTTGTGTGGGAGTTCGCCCCTACATCGATGGTGAACGCTTGGATCTTCACGTCGCTACGCAGTTAGAAAATAACCTGCTCATGGAAGACAAATCGACCGGTGAGCCAATACAGCAACTGGGTTTAGCTAGGGAGTGTAACTTAGGGTCCTCGATGAAAGAGTTCCCAACCTTTAAAATGCCTTACAGCAAGTTTTGCGAAGCCTACCCTGACGGCGAAGTATTTATTGAGTCAAGACCTTCGTTTTTTCGCAACCCGTTAGGGTTTCTCCATGAAGTCGTGATGGATGGATTGTTTTACTTACACGTCAACAAACAGAGAAATAATGATGAATTCTTGTTCGACACTTGCAAAAATCATGACCCGGATGAGCGCCTACATAAAAAGGAGCATGTTTGGGCACTTAACATGGGCGACGTATATACTTGTTTCGATATGGCTTTTCTTAAATCTCATCATAACCTTGCGAACGTTATCGTAGGCGGTAAACGCCTAGTTATTCACTACGATGAGCAATACGAATCTGTCGGAGTTTGGTACAACCCTTCCGAAGAAGATGTCACAAAAATTAATTTCTTTGGCGAGTCTAACCACGGGCAGCTAGAGCGGGTAGAGTCGGTTAAAGCGGGTATTTTTTATGGGGTATGGTACAACTTCTATCCACAAACCTCCGTCAATTTAAATGAAGCTGCGTAATTGCTATAGAGCCACATTGCGTGGCTCTTTATTCACCTTTCGCAATAGCTGATGCTATAGGCAAATTAACCGGTGTTTGGCTTAGTTCGCTAGTTGCGAATAAAGGTCGCCTCATTCTAGATTCGAAAACATAAACACTTGTTATTTTACCTATAGAACTCTCGCTAATCACTTATGACCTAAACCCACATACCGCATCGATTAATTTGATCATCAGCTCTTTTGACACTCCATCGATATCAAGCTCTGGTAAATACTCAACAAAATCCGCACCAACAAACTTAGGGCTTGAAGCTATTGTATGTACAAGATGTATGGCTTCTCGTGCTGACAAACCACCTACGTTTGGGGTTGCGCACGCTCGGAACACACTTCCATCTAACGCGTCGTAATCGAACGAGAGATAAACGCGGTCAAATTCACTTTCAATGGTCGTCATTAATTCAGTCAACACAGTTTGAATACCTACTTTGTCAAGGTAACTCATTCCAAACTGAGTAATTCCTTCCCGCTCAATAAACTGATGCTCATTTGGCATTAGATCGCGAACACCGATATAGAATATGCTGCTTGGTGGTAATGCCAGTTCTGGTGCGACAAACCAACCATTTTGGGTGAACTCGTTGGTCAGCAGCGCTAAAGGTTTGCCATGCAAATTACTTTCTAGGCTACTATTGCAATCCGCATGAGCGTCAACCCAAACGACCGCCACCTTTTCATCGTGTTTATTTTGAAAATGATCGAGAGTAGCTAATATAGTGCCCACAGCGATCGAATGATCGCCGCCAATTGTAATAGGCGTGTTCCCAGCTTGGTAACTGTCTAATACCTTCGATTTGAGCTGATTGGTGTACGTTGTTAAGGCCAACTCTTTTTGATTATTTTCTATAAGCTGTTTGACACTTTTAGTGGGTAGCACGTCACCTAGATCACGAACGTGTGTTCCCCAACTCATCGCTCTAATGTTCATCCAATCGGACAGCCCAACCCATGATCGCTTATCCAATTTACGTAAGCCTTCCACGGTATTTTTTGTCGTGGTTACATGGCCTAATTGGTTAAATGGAGCACCAATAATGTCAAAGTGTCTTTTCATAGTTAGCTACCAAAAACCCATTAGTTATACTTTCATCGTAAGCAATAGGGGCAATTTCGAAAAAAGTATCCATGCTCCAAACCTACCTCTATTTTCACGAAACCTTCAATTGATCATGTTGAAGTATTTAATCGCGAATTCTTTAAGCACCCGCGCATTATCAGCCGTTTCACTATCACCACACACCTCACCATCCACTATTAAATTTGGGCTAGAATAGGCTGGTATAATATCCGCCGCATACGACATAACGGTGCCTCGCTCAGCACACCTGGCTCCAAAAGAATACGCTTTCTTCATTGGATAGTGCCCCGTCAAGTAGCCCGAGATAGTATCTACCCCATCAATGGTCAATAACGTGTGTTTATCGTGGCTCGCGCCACTGAGATGGCCTAATTCATGTTCAAAAGTGACATCGCGGCAATTAATGGCGATGGCAAAGAAATTGGAATGATGAGAGGCAAAACCGCAGTACTTTGAGTGATAACTGTCTAGCCAACTCTCAAATACAATGCCCGTGAATACAGGAACGCCTTGGGCTGATTGTTCAGCAATAGGTTCCGCTAAATGATATTGCAATAATTCTCTAGCAGCCTCAAGATCTTGAAACCAATAAGAATCGATCTCCGAGTTATAGGTCACTTTAGTGATTTTGCGCTCGATAGGTATGCACGAGTTAGACAACACCAAATTAGCGTATGACTCCCATACCGCAAGCTTGGCTTCGACATATTCTTCGGAGTATTGGTCAAGCACGCTGGCATCGATATATAAATGAATCTCTGTTTGTAGTTTTGTTGCTGCCTCACAGGTCGGAAACTCGGTTTGGCTCGCCACGGTGGCACTGGCGAACAGCGCTAACCCCATCAACAACCAATGTACTGTCTTCATAGTGTCCTAATAATTGCTGGTTTTAAGAAACCGCCTATGTGTGGTGGCACCAAAATGCGTTATTTGCTCTTAACTAGCCATTTTTTTGGTTATCACTTTATAAGCGAGAAAAATTAATAAAGCGATCAGACCCAAAAAGTAGGTCATAGTTAGGAGGCTTTTCACTAGAGTGAAAAAGCTTGTCACAGATATTAATGATTCAGAAATGGAAGGGTACTGCGTCAGCATCATCCCAATGCCAATGTTTTCAGAATAGTCAAATAGGCAAACAAACAGGGGCAACCTAGCGATGCTCTGCCAAAATTGATGGTTAACCTTTCCAACCGTCATGACCCATTGGGTTAAGCAGAAGTAACACAAGCCAAAAAGCGCTGGATAAAACAGATCCAACACCAGCTGAAGTGTCAGGTACAAGTGCCGCCCTTGCTCTCCAAGTTGGTCCAATAACGCCATCGCATCACTATAGCTGTAACCCATCGGTGACATATCGAAAAGTGGCAAACCACCTGAAAACGCCATAACCTTTGGAATGCTATAGGCCAACATAGTGATATATATACCGTTGGCGGCGATAAACAGCAGTAAAACGGTTTTTCCGTTACTGCGTGACTTAAAAAAATTAATCATGTTATGTCCCTAATAACTTAAGTCCTTTAGACCAAACGTTTAGGCACCAGTATGACCGTTGAAGCCTATTCATCAGTAGCAAACAATCTCAGCGGTAAACTTTTTTGCACTCACTCACATCTTATTACTTGTCACTCACCATACATTGTAAGTAACTAATATTTCAACAAATGATTAATCTCGTTACACATTGAGGCGTTGCAAGTTTTACTTTGGCAAAACCTGCCAAAATTCACTAGGTGGGCATTGCAAACAGGTAACATCATCAATGGGCAATGATCTCTTTGACCATAAATTCCTTCCCCGACAACAGTCCCCACTTATTCTGCTCACAACTCGGGCAGATTGAGCGATGTTTTAGTATTTCAAAGCTTTCGCCGCAATGATGACACAAGCCTGTTTGGGTTAGTGTGTTGTGATTGGCTTCGCAAATCCATTGGCGCAGTGATTTGGCATTTGGGGTTAACCGTTGGTTTTGCGACAATGGTCAACACCTCAGTGATACAACAGTCGTACAGTGAGACCCCAACAAGACACTCTCTACAAATCACTATTGGCTAGTCATGATCGACAAATAACTATCGACCTGGACGTAAACACCTAGAAGTATCGACATGGAAGTAAGGTAAGTTTCTAATATGAAAACGAAAGATAGAATTGTTGTAGAAAGCTTAAAGCTATTTAATGAACAGGGCGAAAGAGACATAACCACCAACCACATCGCGGCTTATATCGGGATTAGTCCAGGGAACCTGTATTACCATTTTCGAAACAAACAAGACATTATCCAGTCCATTTTTGGAAAATACATAGACCACATGCGCAGCTCATTTCAGTTAGAGTCGGTTCACGACAACGCTGAGGTGTTTTTACAGCAGTACTGCGACGACCTGTTTGAAAGCTTATGGCAATTTCGGTTTTTTCATTCCAGTATGCCGGGAATTCTGTTGCGTGACGAAACCTTACATCAGCAATACTTAGCGGCCCACGCCCTATTAACAGACAGAGCCAAAATGGCGGTGTCTAAACTCAATAAAGATGGCATCATCGAGATTGATGAGCACGACATTGATGATTTAGTCGAATTAATGCGAATGGTTGGCTCTTTTTGGACCAGTTACCTGATGGCCAACTCAGTCAACCAACCTCTAACTGAACTAGAGGTGTATAGAGGGATCAACAAAATAATTATGCTGTTGTGGCCTTACGCGACAACGGAAGGAAAAGTGAGCCTTAGTCCGCTACGTGAAAAATACGAGGCATTGTCAAAGCCTTAACAACATCACCAAATAACAGTTCACCGAGTGTGTTCTGTTCGTGGCAGCAAGTACGCCATCACTTGATGTCCCTCTTGCGCATCGGCATCTACTTTGGAAAAACCAATATTGGCATACAGCCTTGGAACATCCGTGTAGACATAAAGGTGAGATTGGGGGTACTGCTTGGGGTTTGAGGCAACGTTTATAATTGCTTGTTGAATCAGTTGACTCGCAACGCCTTGCCCACGATAGGCAGCATCGACCGCTAATGCGTTTACCCAAACGACGTCCTGATCACCATTGGGCGCTTTGAAGAAGGTATACGCAAGTCCGGCAACAAGTTGTTGTTCGTAAGAACCACTCGATCCTCTTTCAATCGTTGCAGCTATAGGCGCGGGTAGATCCCCGTGGTAGCCTGTAAAGCTAAAATCTGTCCACTCAGCGCTAAGTAGTGACTCAACTTGCTTCATTAATGTTGAATTGAACTTAGGATAGTTCAGTAAAATATCGGTCATCGTTTACCCCATTCTCACCATTTAATATGGCACAGTAATCGCTAGTTAGTCACTCGTTCCATAATTTCAATGCGGTTGCCAAACGGATCACGTATATCAAATCGCTTGTATCCTTCAATTTCGGCATTTTCAAAAATAGGGACTGAATGTTGAGTAAATGCCATTCTCCAATGCTCAGCACTAGTTACATTTAAGGCGACATGAGCTTTGGAAATTTGTCGATTTGATAGCGCTTCACAGCCTAAGTGAAGTTGAAGATCACCAATACTAAACCAAACCCCACCATTTGCCTTCAAGTGTTCTGGTTTTTGCAACTCGGTTAAGCCAAGTAATTCACCGTAGAACTGGCGCGCTGTAGGTTCTTCACCAAACGGCATGGTTAACTGAACATGGTTTATCCCTAAAATCATAGCTTTCCTTCATTCTACCCATCAAAATTACGTAGCATAGACTAACACTAGAGTTTGCTTATACAAGTATGTCTTCAGCTATGGGTGGAATATAGATGATGATTTTTAACAGCCAACGCCACTTTGTTTTTATTACGCTTAGAAAGCAAAAGCGGCCACTATATTGTGGCCGCTTTGGTTAGATATAAACGCTTAGTAGAAGTAAATATTATCTAAGTAAACGCTATCACTACTGCTTCCCCACAACGCCATACCTAGTTGAGTCATGGTACTTTTATTAAAACCAGACACCGCGCTAGGGGTATCAGACAAATCAAAGTCAAGTTCGACACTCACCCACTCTCCAGTCGCGATATTGTCAATCGTATAAATAAGCGGGCCACTTGTAGAGAGCAGTTGGAACTGAGCTCGTGTCACTCCGGCCGTGGCGTAAAAGTCGAACCTTAACCCTGTCATCGCAGAGGCATCAACTACCTGGGAAATACCATATTGAATACCGGTGACACCGCCAGCCACACCATCTGGGGTGATGGTGAACTTGGCAGTATTGTTACCTTCAATTTGAATTTCTTCATGCGTTGGAGCATTCCACCAATTATCGGACCAATAGGTGATCCAATGGTCACTGGTAAGCGCATCACTGTACAAGGAGATCACATCATCACCGTCTACAATGGGTGACGGTGCAGCAGCGGTAGGCCCTGTACTAAGTGCCGTTAGCTCTAGTGTGAGCTGATTAGAACCTGCCGTCACTATGGTGCTAGCTTGATTAATGCCGTAACCTTGAGCCATTCCTTTAATTTTTTGCTTACCTTCTACTAGCATCAGCGTAGCCACGCCTGAAGAATCCGTAATGCTCGTATTGGCTACATCGTATTCTCCATCTACACCAACACTAACTTCTGCATTGCTAATGGGTTGCCCTACACTATCCACAACTTCAACCTCAATTGCGTGCTTTGATGACTGCCCTGAGAAATAAAAATTATCGACAAATATAGAACGTCCAGCCTCCCCATATAACTGAATGCCAGCCATCTGCATCTGCGCCGTATTTAGCGTACTTTCGCCATTAAGGGACATATCGGCAAAGGGAATTGACAAACTTACCCACTGTTCAGAAGGTAGGTTGCTCACTGTATAACTCGCTGAGCCATCGGTAGTTACCAACTGTAATACAACCTGACTAATTCCTGGTTCCAGATAAAGATCAATGTTCCAAGTGTTATGTTCAGACACGTCAACACTGCCGTATTCAATCCCAAACTGTATGCCAACTACGCCACCCGCGGCACCAGCTCCTTGAATTTCGTATCGCGCATAAGTGTTCCCATCGACTTCGTCTTGAGAATAAAATGGGGCGTTCCACCAGTTTTCATTCCATAGAGAAACAAACTTGTCTTCGTCTAAGCTATCACTAAAAATAGAGAACACATCGCTGTTCAATACCGATGGCGTCGGCGCGGGTAAATTTGGTGCAGAACGTTCAATCTCTTTAGTTATAAAAGAAACATTGCTCAATTGTATGCTGCTTGGTTGATCAGCTAGAAAGACGAATCCCAACCATCGCATCTGCGATGTTGTTGTAATTGGAACGTCAAACTGATACCAGCCATTACCTATATCGGTTCCAGATGAAGTAGAAAAGCTCGCTTGATAGTTTGGAATATCAAAACCTTGTACATTGACTTCAATAGTGTGAAACCCTTGGGGTTTTAAGTTAAATCGCACGTGTGTGTAACGTGACGCATCGATTGCATTGGCTTCTTGATTTCCCCATGCCAATCCAGCACCGTTGCCCCAACTATTACCGCTAGAGATTTCTAGCACTTTGCTAAAAACAGGATCTGTCGTAATGTTTTCAACACCAGCACCCGAGCCCCAGTCATCACCCCAATATTCCATATAAAAAGAGTCATCGTTATCCGAATAGAAGACGAAGCCTTCTTCAGGGGATAGTTGCGTAACATCTTCTTCAAGTTCAAAAGTGACACGAATATCTTGGCCTGTAACGCTCACTGATTGTTGTTGGTCCAGATAATCGGTGAGTCTTGATGAAATGGTGTAGGTGCCCTTGGCGAGATTGTACGTAACCTCGCCCAGTGCGCTTGTGGTTTTATAGTTTCCATCAATGTTGATAAATACACCGGCCAGCGGTAATTGGCTATTTGCATCATTAACCACTACGGTGACCGTGTGTTTTTGTTGTGCGACAGGCTCGTCAGCTTGACCACCATCACTATTGCTATCATTACCACAACCAAAAAGCAGAGCACTGAACATCAATATAGCGGCATGTTTAATCCATTTCGTCATTATGTAGTCCTTTAAGCATTAAGAAATCGAGATCGACGACGCAGGCAAAACAGCATAAAAAGGCCAACTATTAAGCCATAACTGTTACTTCCTGCCTCAGGTGTCGATGGACTTTGATCATCGTTTGTTGGGGGGGTCGTTGGTGTGGGAGGCAGCTCAGCGTCATCGTAAGGCAGTGACTCATCGCAAAATGCTGCGCTATTACTGTCACTGATTTGACAATGCGCTATGTAATCGACTTCCATCACTACTTGCGACAGATTAGGATCAATGGCACCTCCTAGGTTGCCACCCATAGCGACATTTAGTAACGCAAACATTGGCTCTTCATAGCGGGAGCAGCGACTCATATCACGTGAAACAACTAAGGTATCGTCGATATAAAAGCTAATTAGATCTTCCGTCCATTCAACAGCGTATCTATGCCAATCAAGAACATCTTGCCCACCATTTGGGTAATGGTATCGGTATTCTGCTCCGCAACTTCCTGGGAGCGTATTAAAGAAGTTCGTAATATAAGTGTCTGGTTCATTAGAAAACCACTCCCAAACATCAATTTCGCTGGCACCTCTATTGGGCCAATGAACAAAGTCATCATCACCTTTTATTGGTTGTTCCTGAATTCGATTTTCTAACATCCAAAACGCCGGCCAACTGCCCGCCTCTAGGTTATGGAAGCGGATCCTTGACTCAAGTCTGCCGTAAAGAAACTCGCGTTTATCTTTTGTGTTTATGCGCCCGGAAGTCCAACCTTTCGTCGCACCATTCAGGGTTACACAACTGTTGATCTCTCGACGCGCAATGATTTTTAGCGTTCCGTTAGAAACGTCATAGTTACGTCTATCAGAGTAATCATCGTCGGTATAACATTGAACTTCGTTGTTGTAGTTCGCTTGTGTCTGCGCGGTCCAACTTGACCAGTCGACACCGTCACCATCAAAGGTATCGATCCACTGAACCTCCCAACCGGCATAGCTTGTTGGGCTCAATGTAAGAATAAAAAATCCAATAAAGCAAAAGGCAGATTTACGCATCACACTAAAAAGCTTTATTGGGAATAAAAAGTCTGCAGCAATCATGATGTCCCTTAACAAAAAACGTTGTTTTGTGCTTAGAAAGTTATGGGTTGGAGCTCGAAACCCCCTCGAGCCTTCCAACCCTTTTTCATTTAAATCAGCAGGTTAAATCACTCAAGCCAAGAGATATTACGCACTTCAATATTACTCTTAAGTGGTGCACTCCCACCGGAGATGGCGTATTTATCGGCAATGGTAAACGGCGAGGTGACAGCGCTTAAATCGGCATTCTCGTACTGAGAAAATTGACTAAGTGGTATAGAGATCGTTTGCCAATCACTGGTGATTACGTAGCCTTGGCCTGCGTTAAATCTCACCCAATGGTCTCGTCCTGCTGTTGTTTCAAATCCAAGGTAGAACGGGAATGTGGCTAAGGCACTGTCGGCGTTATCGATCCCACGGATTTCGAACGTCATTGTTTGCGAACCAGACAAGTTAACTGGACTTTCACCATTGCCAATCCCAGCACCCCAACCCCAATCTTTAGCCATAGCAGGATCGGTCACCACTGTCATCACGCCAGTATCGGCGTTAACACCCGCCCACGCAGTCAATGGGTTATCCCAGCCATATACGACTGAATTGGCGTAGGCTGTCGAACCTAATACGACAAACTCGCCCTCTGCTGGAGGTGTTGCAATTGGAGCGTATGGAGGTGGTAGCAGATCATCAAGAAGTGTGGGTAAATCACCGGAGTAGCTGGCATTTAGGGTTTGAACCGTGCCACGCGACAAACCTGTCAATGCGTCAACTTTATCCCACGCGACGTATTTCACATTGCCGGTAATATCAATCAAACCAAAATGTTGTTCAGAATGTGATGGGTTTGCATTATCGCCTTTCCATGGCTCATCAAAGGCTTGGAAAAAGAACAGCGATGCACCGAAGTCATTTGAGAACTCGCGCATATCGTCATAAAAAGACTTTTGTTGGTATTCACCCGCCGCTTGCGTGCCACCTTCACCCATACCGTCGGTTGACACAGTCGTCCACCCAGTTTCACCAATATGAATAGGTTTTGTCGCATCCACACTGTTAACAAAAACTTGTGCAGCTTTGAATTGAGACAAAGTATGTTGGTAAGCACGTTCCATCGCAGAATCGACTTGCTCTTGCGTTGTTAAGTCTTGCTCACTTTCAGGCACCTTCCACTCTTCTGAAAACGCTGGATGATAGTGAGTGTCATGCATTGCGTAAGTATGTAACGAAATATAATCCACGGCTTCGATCAACGCCTTCAAGTCTGCTTGTTCACCGTTGTTGCCGTTGGCGTCATCGCCAGCCCAGACAGCATGGTTATCGGAAGACGTTATCCAAATATCTTGGGTGGCTAGGTCTAGTTGTTTCCATGTTTGAAGATCCTCAACATGTTCTAGGATAATTCCTGGTACAACGTGGTAGGGAGCCCACTCAACCATCGCTTCGTTACCAACCGCAATAACTTTCACAATATCTGGGTATTCGGACGCAAGTTGCTTCGCCATATCCATTTCGTCAAAATTACTCGGATTGTTCTGAAAAGGATCGGGCGTCTGGTCGCTAAATGAGTTTAACGCGTCTATCCACACTCCCAACATTACGTACATTTCAAAGCTAGGATCGTCTTGTTTAAGTTCCGCTATAGCTTGCAATAGATTTTCGGTATTACTTTTTCCATCGAGCCCTATAAACCCTTGTGTATTGTACGTGCGTATCATTTTGATACCCATCGCCGCCAATATTTGCATATCCTCCTTTTGCATATCGACGCTCGGTACATCAGCGCCATCAGCACGCACTGTACTTCTCCAAGCACCATACGAAATGGCAGGGTAATCGGCATTACCGAGCAAAGCATCGCCATTGTCTGCAGTCGGAAAACGGGTCGGCAGAGGTTGAGCAACCAATTCAACGTCTGTATTTCCCGTACCAGAAGTTGGGTTTTGAGGGGCTTCGACAGTAAGCTGTTCTTCGCCACATCCAAACATCGCTAATGCGCTTGATATTAGCAATGTAGATTTTAAAATTTGTGTTCTCATATTGACTTCCCTTAAGAACGATTATTACCAATGACTATTTGCTTGATCGTCGTGATCAGCACTTAAAGGGGCTCCTCAAAAAGAAGCCCCGCGGGTTAAATTAGTTTTTTTCAACGATTTGAATGTTGTCGACAAAGACGTTGGACTCACAACCTGCGACCGCACCACAAACTGGGCCAAGTAGCAGATTAAAACCCCAATCTATAGTGTTTCCAGACGTGAAGTCGTATGACATAGTTTGCCACTCAGTGGTTGGTACAAATGCATCTATCACTGTAGTGCTTGATACACCCGTTGATGAAAAGCTTTGCACGTTGCCATTGAAAATAGCGCCATTTAACGCGGTTCCCTTAACATCAAAAGACAACGTATATTGAGTAGAAGGCAACGCGACACCTTCAGCCATGCGTTGTTGTCCGATAAGTTTTTCACCACCTACAATGACAATATTCGCCGCACCATCGACAACTTCGTAGTCACCGTTCCACAAGGATTTGCCTAACGAGAAGTCGCCATTAGGAACAAGGTTGCTCTCATCTGAGGCTTCCACCACCGTTACCGTTCTCGCTACTTGTTTGGCAACATTTCCATCATTATCAGTGACGTTATAGGTCACAATGTAAACACCGGCAGTTGAAGTATCGACTGGGTTATTGGTCACAACATAAGAAGTTACATCGCCGTCTAGGTTATCCGTTGCGGTTACTCCTGCGTCAGTGTAAATATCACCTACAGTTAACTGAACTGACGAGTCACCAAGTAATGTGATTTCAGGGGCAATTTCTGCCGCGGTAACTTCAGCAATTGAAATGTTGTCGAGTGTTACAGTGGTTGCAACACCCGCTCCCAAAGCAAATATCAAGTGACCTGGATTAGCAGCGTTTGAGTTGGGAGTAACAATTATTTCGTAAGACTCCATGCTGGTAGTCAGTGCAACTGGCTTGTCATTCATGAACGGGTTAAACCATGGTGCACCAGACAATAATTCACCAAGTTGGATGTGAATCGTTCTGGCTTCATCTACCATTGCGTCGAAACGGATTACGTATGGGAGTCCTTCCGTCAGTTCTACACCAGATTGAACCAGTCTAGGCTGATATGGTGCACCAGGAGAAATGCCTTCTACTACCAGTTCACCATTGACTATAGTGATGGTTCCCGCGCCTTCTTGAAGTTCCCATTCGTTACTCAATGGTGCCTCAAAGTCACCATTAGTAATAATTGCATCCGCATCTGGATCAACAACTCTTACCAAACGAACCACTTGCTCAGCCTCGTTTCCAGCCATGTCTGACACGGTATAGATGATTTGATAATTTCCCGCCATCGTCATGTCTAACGCAGAGTCGTCTATCACGATGTCAGCTGACACATCGCCATCGACGTCATCATTCGCCGTCGCTCCATATTCGATATAGCTTTCATTGAGATAGAGAGTTAATGAAGCGTCACCAACCAATGAAATTACGGGAGCTTGAATGTCATCAGAGCTGACTATGACTGTACGTGTAACTTCATTTGCAACATTACCCGCGCTGTCTACAACGTTATAGGTAATGGTGTAGCTGCCATCGACATCGACATCCACAACATCACCACCTATATCAGCGACTAGGCCAGTATCGACAGCATCATAGATTGTGACCCCAGCATCAACGTATGAAGTACCATTTTGAATAGTCACAACAGCATCACCAATAAGTGTGATTACTGGAGGGGTTGTATCGCTGACTTGTCCCTCATTGGCGTAAAATCCAACATTATCGAGTTGATATACTGCCCCTGCACCTGTTTGCCAAGCCGGTGCAATAAGTACGACAGCAATATCAGAGAGATCGATAGGTGATAGCCCTAAGTCAAGTGCCCACTGTGGTAACTGCGCTGCAGCCATATCTGCCAACGGAATACTCACGTGGGACCAAGTGTTACTTGGAGCAAACGGAAGCGAGACTTCAGCAAAATCGCCATTCGTCGCTTCAAACTTAACAATCCAACCCGTTGGTGCTGGCGTATCAGTGATCACTTTAATGTCAAATTCAAAGGTGCCATTTTCTGCCAGTAAACTTGCGTCAAATGGTGTACCGTCTACAGCACTGTGCCCGTCGTTAGTCGTTTTACTGGTAAATCCACCGACCGTTTCTCCATTATCTGCAATCGTAAACTCTGTTACGACAGAGAAGCGTTCATCACTGTCAGTGGCTAAGGTGACTAGACCGATGTCAGAACTGTTATACGGAGCCCACTTCGGTTTTACGATATCTCTAAAAATAGTGAGTGTCGCCGAATCTAGATCCGCGATTGGGGTTGGTTGTACAATTGGGGTGGTTCCATCATCAATAGGGGTCTTTGCATCCCCACCATTGTCATCACTCCCACAGCCAGACAAAGCGACGGCCATAGCACTCACTAATATGGTGTGGGAGAGTTTAAACTTGTTGTTTATAGCCTTCATAATAAATCCTTTCATTATATATAATGTTTATTTAGGTAAAGCGGTACCCCACCTATAAAATCTAGGTGTCACTGATTAACTTTTTATTTATAGGTTTTTATTTATTGAATGCGATATACAATCAACTCAAGCAAAACACATCAACCACATTCAAATATTAGTCATTGACTATTACCACCAAACATCAACTTGGAAACCAAGAATAAAGTCATCAGAAGGTACAAGTTTACCTTGCGACTCATCAAATTCTTCATTAGTCCACGACTCTGGCAAATAAGATGCTAATAATCGGATTTCAGGCGCAATTCCATAAGAGGTCGGCAAAATAAATGTTGGAGCGACAGTTAATTTAGATTGTGTCCAAGATTCACCACCCCAATTATTATAGACATAGCCAATTTCACCTTGCATATAAAAGTGCTGGCTCACTGGCATTGTTGCCCGTGTCATTGCCGACATCCAATAGTTGTAATCACTTTCTAATCGGTTATCCCCTTCAGCCATATAATTATATTGGCCTTGTAGAGATGGAAATAGATTAATACCATTATCAAACTTGTAAGCACCCCACAAAAGAACGCGACCAGACACATCCTCTTCTTCTAATTGAGTTAACAAGTAAGTCGCTTCACCGGCGTCTCCCCAGTCGTTGTGCTGACCTTGTGCTAGAGAGCCCGGCGCGTATGCGTTGTATGCGGTGATCGTGCCACCCAAAAGATTGCCCGCACCGAGTCCCTGACCGCCTTGTACTATGATGTTAGAAAAGCCATTTCCAAACCCAAAGAAATCGTACATGCTGTACGTTAGCGTTAGGTCGTAGCCTAACTCCGCCCATTCTCTCCCTTCTCTATCCCAGTTGTCTGGCATTGCTTTAAGTAACGCCGAAGCTTTAAAGTCGCCAAACGTGGAGCCCAGGTGGAGAGCATGCATTATGTTATTTAGATTCGTTTCGTTATTGCCAACTTCAGCCGGCGACTCTGCCCAGCGGTCAATATCTTCATCCACTCTATCACTGGCAATATAGGCGATGTCTACTAAGGATGTGCCCATCTCTATACCGTTTAATCCAATCCCCATCCCAGACATGTCTGTATAGAAGAAGTCAGTCATAAAGATGTAATTCCCCTCTTTACCGTACTCTCGTCTGCCAGCCCAAAAAGTGCCCGAAGGTGAAACGCCATTGAATTCGACGAATGCATCATTAATACCCGCGTCGACACCATCGGCACTGGACGTTAACGCCGCTTCCGCGCCTTTGGCTCCAATACCAAAGTGAATTTTAAAGTTACGCCCGTCATCAAAATCCCAATTACTGATCAGGTTTGCTTTATAATCATTATCCATTTCCAATCCGAGACGTCCAAGAGTCTCTTTTTGGCCAGCAAAATTTGCACGCTTAAAATCATTAGCTGCACTCACTAAATACCCAGCGCGGAAATAGCCGTGAAATTCAAAACTTTCTTGCTGAGCGGCCTGTGCGGTTGAAACCATAGCTAAACCAGCTAATACGCCAAACGCTAACTTAGATACTTTCATGTAAACTCCATTTAAATGAGAGCTTTTATTAGAATATGAAGAAAATAAAAGCTCATTAAGTAATATTAACTATGTCTATTTTCTTTCTAATCGAATATTGTCTAATAGCACTGTCATTGGACCGGTTGGTTCAATAATCAATATATTAGTTACCTTTTCTAAATTAACAGTCGATCCTGGTGCAAATCGGTTGCCATTGCTGACTATATCTGAAATATTTAGCCGTACTTCTTGCCAATCACTGTTTTTCGAATATGGAACTTCAATATCGCCCGCCATTGGCCAACCGCTGTCCATCTTAACTAGCAAATCTGATTTATCAGCGCCATCTATTACTTTAAGGTCGAATACAATCTCGCCCGACTCTTTCCAATCTCTTAAATCAACTTCAGGAGAAATAAAATAAATATTACCTGCCTCTCCTGACTTCTCGATTTTTAATACTTGGCCTCTGCCTGGTTCACTGACAAACTCTGAGTCCACTAAATCTTCGGGATCGTAACTGCCTTTAGATAGGTACTCATGTAACTCATCATCAAATAAAACCAATTCATTTCCTTTACCATAGTTTTCATCTGCAACTACGATGGCTGGTGCTGAGTTACCTTTGACGTATTCCGCGGTAGTCGACTTAGTAGCACAACCTTTGCCAGACCAGCGGTCAACGGTGCATCGATAAACGCGAACATAGTCCACTGCCATAGTCTGTGGGAAAGCACTCGAGTCGATTCCACCTTCGTTGGTGTTGCCTGCCCATGAACCACCAACGGCTAAGTTCATAACTATATGAAAGTCTTCATTAAATGGCGCTGCAGGTGAAGCCGTTGTTAAAACACCATCTTTTTCATATTGTGCATACCAGCCTTCTTGGGTTTGCGTAGCATAATGAACATTGTCCACATACCAACGAATCTCACCTTCTTCCCATTCGATTGCGTAAGTATGAAAACCGTCTGCCGGGTTCACTCCGTCTGGTAGCTGATAGTGCGTGCCCGAGTTAGTATTGTTTGGCCATTGACGGCCATAATGGAGAGTACCGTGAACGCGGTCTTCGAGCTCCCCTTGAGGAGCGCCTTTTCTATCGCTTTGTGCCTTTAAGTTCACAGCTTCTACAATATCAATTTCACCCGAAGCAGCCCATGTACCGTATTTGTTGTCCGTAGGCAACATCCATATAGCTGGCCACGTTCCTTGGCCATGGGGCAATAAGGCTCGAATCTCAAAGCGACCGTATTTCCAGTCGCCTTTATGCTTTGAGTTAAGTCGTGCTGATGTGTAAGGCAGTGTTGTTTTGGTAGCGTTATTCCCTTCAGCATTATTCGCTCCAGTGAAACTGCCTTTGATCGCAACAAGATGCAGTACACCATCGGAAACAAAAGAGTTAACTGCTCGGTCGGTATAACATTGCTGTTCATTATTGCCCCCACCCCAACAATTTTCTTCGTGGTTCCAGTGTCGCTTATTGATCTCATCACCATCAAACTCATCTTGCCAGATGAGTTTCCAATCAGGTGAAGGCGTCCCAGTTGGGTCAACTAAATCCTGTTGGGTTATAACTAGCGGCTCATTAGTCGACGAACATCCCACTAACGCTGTTGATAGCGCAAAAATGGCTAAGTGAGTTCCGTTTACATTCATTACCATGTCCTTTTGTCTACAAAGCTCTAAACTCTATTCCAATAACACCCTAAAAGTAACCGGTTACTTTTAGGGTTAAATTTAACACCACCGCAACAAAGATGTGCTACAAAGTGGTTTTATCTCAAATCATTCCCTTCGACTGCTGACTGTTCGCCGAGAATCTACGTGTGCAGCGTTTACCTGAGTGTATAAATCAACCAAAAACCCAACGTTTCGACTCAAAAGTAAGCCCAAAAGAAACCGGTTACTTTTGGGGTCAAATAAAAAGAACATCGTGAATTCGCTGTTCTTCTCTCAAAACTTGTTTAGTTAAAATATTGTCTTACACTGCACACATTAGGTCACAAGCCCCATAATGTATAGCTCTAAGCTAAGGGTTAGTTTTGAAAATAGACAGCCATCACGAAAAAAACGCACCAATTTGAGTCAATCGTGGTTCCTGTCACAGAAATATGTATACCCTATTTTTTTTACAGATTCAGGGTGAAAGTGTCAATCGTAGTGCAATCTCGCCGCACGAACACCACTAAAAGTTACATTTTATTAACAAAACAATAAGATCGATATCTAAAACCCTCTTTCTACGTCCAATATGGTTATGCAATGAGTGAATAGACAGCTTTAAATGAAAGAAACCATCGGAATCTAAGTAACCGGTTACTTTATTTGTATGTTTATTTGCTCGTTCTAGAGGGGGACTTGGTGCTTTGCTTGAATTATCAGTATGAAGCAGTAACAATAGAGCTATCTTTATTTCGTTGAGTTCAATAAACAAAGGAAGTTTGAATTGCCTACCATTAAAGAAGTGTCATTACTCGCTAACGTGTCGAAAGCTACCGTTTCGAGAGCCTTAAATGGACACCCATCGGTAAAAGAAGCCAATCGAAAAAAGGTGTTTGACGCAATTGAAGAGCTTGGATTTAAACCAAACGCCTTTGCCCAGGCATTGGCATCCAATCGTTCAAACAGTATTGGTATGCTTGTAGGATCACTGGACGGCTCGTTTTATGGTCCATTGATGCACAATGTAGAGTGCATTGTAAGAGAGAAAGGTAATCACTTAATAGTAACAAGTGGGCAGGAATCAAGGGACATTGAGAAAGAATCAATCGAGTTTTTGCGCTCTCGACTTGTTGATGGCTTAATCATTCACTCAGATCAACTTAGTGATACTGAACTCATCGAAACAGTCGAACAAAACGATTCAACCATTATATTAAACCGTTTCATTCCTGAGATTGGTGGTCATTGCGTCGTTATTGATAATGAGCTTGGCGGCTATATCGCCACGAAACATTTGATCGATATGGGACATACTGAGATTGCGTGTATCACCGGCCAGTTAAGTAAAATTGATAGTCGTGAACGTCTGCAAGGTTATAGAAAAGCGCTTGAAGAATCAGGATTGCCATTCTCTGACTCTAAGGTCATTGAAGGTCGCTATGATCATCAGGGTAATCATGCCGTAGCAAGACGACTGCTCGACAGGTGTCCCAACATTACTGCACTTTTTTGTCAAAACGATAACATCGCACTTGCCGTCTATGACATTGCCGCTGAACGTGAGCTTAAAATTGGCGTGGACCTATCTATTGTCGGCTTTGATAACGATAATCACGCCCAGCATATCCGCCCTAGCCTAACCACCGTCGATTTCCCGGTTCCAGATATGGGCATAGAAGCTGCGAAGCGCTTATTTACAATAATAGAAAACAAGAGTTGTACTGAGGCCGATCCAATAAAACTACTTCCACGATTAATTGAGAGACATTCAGTTCTGTCGATTCAGTAGCGTTATTGCAATCATTTTATAGAGCGAGATTTGGCTTTCGCTTTATGACGTTGGTTTGGCCTCGCTCAATTCGTAGTAATGTGTAGGCTAACTATTGCCACCCACTTGTTTAAAATAAGAGCGCATCACAATTTCATTTTGGTTACCTAACGCTATTGGGCACTTCTCGTGCTTCCTTGGTTTTGTTTCTATGGCAACCGTAAAGGAAACGCTTTCTTTGGTGGCGGTAGTTCTTTTACGTTTCGATTGTAGATATTGTCACACAGTGAGCGAACAACATGTACAAATATACGAATAAAACCATTAAAAACAACCACTAAACAGAAGCCGAACGAGCCCACCTCCCTGGTATACGGTAAAAGTTTTTATCATCGCAAACACACCAAAAAGAAACCGTTTCCTTTCCGGTGTGACTGATCGCAAGGATTTCACCCCTATATTGCAGTATCCTTGCAATATCTTGATAAACTCAGCGTCCCACTTGGGTCATTTACAGGAAGTTAACGTGTCCACCATTGATGAAGTTGCCAAATTAGCCAATGTTTCCAAAACCACGGTATCGCGCGTGATCAATCGCCATACGACGGTTAAAGAAAAAAACCGCCAAAAGGTGTTGGCTGCAATGGAAGAGCTTAATTTTAAGCCAAACTCATTTGCTCAAGCGCTTGCCTCTTCGCGCTCTAACAGTATCGGTATGTTAGTCGGCTCGTTAGGTGGACCTTTCTACGGAGTGTTAATGCATCAAGCTGAAATAGAACTTCGTCGTGAAAATATTCACCTTATAACATCAAGTGGACAAGAATCTGAAGAAATAGAGCGTGATGGCATACGCTTTTTGCAGTCAAAGATGGTCGACGGAATGATCATTCATTCCGATACTCTCCATGATGATGAATTGATCGGCATCGTGAAGCGCCACCCTAAAACAGTGATTCTGAACAGAAACATCCCTGAGATTACCGAACATTGCCTATTTTTGGATAACGAGTTGGGCGGTTACTTAGCCACTAAATACCTTATTGACACAGGGCATAAGCAAATTGGTTGTCTTACTGGCCAATTAAGTAAAGCAGACAGTCGCGACCGTCTTTTTGGATACCGAAAAGCGTTGAGTGAAGCGGGCATGCCTTACAACCCTAGCCTAGTCGTTGAAGGTCGTTTTGACAGCGAAACGCCTATTGATGCAGGTAAACGATTATTTGAACGAGATTTGGATGTTGATGCTGTATTTTGCCAAAACGACCAATTGGCCTTATCGATGTACACTATTGCCGCTGGGTTTGGCAAAGTTGTCGGTCAGGATATTTCCATCATTGGATTCGATAACGACCATTACACCAAGCACTTGCAACCAAGCTTAACGACAATGCATTACCCGCTGCAAGACATGGCGATGCTGGCGGTCGATAAAGTACTGGCGATGGTTAACGGCGATAAGATTTACCCCTCAGACATGCTTAAACCTTGGGTCGTTGAGCGTAATTCAGTGAATACGCAAAACAAGGCTTAGTAGTTTGGCTTTGAGTGTGTATTTGCTCTTAGTCCACCAGTTTAATGTTGAGTGAATTGAGCAACGATAACGCTTCGAGCCTTGAGAATTGAGCGCCACTTAATCGATTATTAAGCACATCAATCTCAAAGTGATAGCTGTCGGTAAGATTGCTTTGCTCTAAATTGGTTCTCGAAAATTGCGCACCAGACAGATCGCACTCAGTAATTTCGGATTGCGATAGCGATGCTTCTCTAAAGTCGACGCCGACTAATTTACACTTGTGAAGCGTGAGGTAATCGAGGAACAAACCAAAAAACGAACAATCGTTAAGTATGCACTGTTCAAAAGAAAGTTCTGAGTCCATATCAAATTGAGGCCATTGAGCCTTAGTCCAATCCATCCCCACCAGTTTACTGCTGGTAAACTTGCACTGGGCAAATCGGCTTAAGCTTGGGTCAACCAAGCTCAGATTGCATTGTTCAAACTCACACTCGACAAACCGACAGCGGCTAAACACCGTTTCGGAAAAGTCGCACTGCACAAACTTACAGCCTTCAAACTCAGTCTGATTGAGCTCTTCATAACTAAAATCGATTTGGGTAAACTCGTGTTCGGTGTATTGGGTGCGATTGTCGAAACTCATTGGATTGCCTAGGAAAATTTTAACATGGTAAGACTACCACCCTCTTGAGGTATTTATCTTGTGATAAAACACACTTTGTGAAGCTTTTGCTTTGACCCTCTACCGTCAACACTGCACACTGACATCATCAAACATTGCAGCTTGAGTAAAATGGACAGAATCGAGTTTTTTACCTCTCACCCCGACTTTCTTTGGGTCAACGAAGTGTTGACCATCACCTTATTCAGTAGTGTTGCTTGGATCGTATGGCGATTATTTATAGGACGCTTAGAGCGTCACACCTCCGACAGTGCTGAAAGTCGCGTACACGCAATCATTCATTCGATTAAAACGCCGATCAGTACACTAATATGGCTATGGCCTGGTACGATTTCACTGGGACTCATTCTCGGAAATTACTTTGACTATTCACTTAATTTCTTAGACACCACCAAACATGCTCTCGTGGTCTTTACCCTTGCATGGATCAGTTATCGCCTTTCGACCAACATAGAAATTAATGTCATTGCTCGTGGCAAACACGACGCAACGACCATTAATGGTATTGGCAAATTGAGCCGAATGATCATCATAGTTATTGGCCTGGTTAGTGTTTTGCAGTCTATGGGCCTGAGTCTCTCGGGTGTAATGACGATGGGCGGCGTCGGTGGTTTGGTGGCTGGTTTTGCGGCAAAAGATCTGCTGTCCAACTTCTTTGGTGGCTGGATGATTTATTTTGATAAGCCATTCAAGGTTGGAGATTGGATCCGCTCACCGGATAGAAGTATCGAAGGTACGGTTGAACGTATTGGATGGCGTATGAGTGTTATTCGCACCTTTGACAAGCGACCACTCTATATTCCTAACGCCATCTTCAGCAGCATTGTCGTAGAGAACCCTTCTAGGATGACTAACCGCCGAATTAAAGAAACCATCGGTATTCGTTATGACGACGCAGAAAAAATGCACACCATCATTAAGGCGGTCAAGCAGATGCTACGCAACCACCCTGCGATCGATACGCGCCAAACCATGATTGTCAATTTCGACAGCTTTGGGCCTTCTTCATTGGACTTTTTTATCTATACGTTTACTAAGACAGTCAACTGGATAGAATTTCACGAAGTGAAACAGGATGTATTACTTAAGGTTATTCAAATCATTCATCAGCAAGGCGCTGATGTCGCGTTCCCAACGCAAACCCTTAAAATCGATCCCGCTGCAGAACCAGAAATAAGCAATATCGTCCGGTAGTCGCGAGATACAGCTGCCTAAGGCATTGCGCGTTAGGCAGCGTTCATTGTTTTTTGGCAACAACTATTGGACGGTATAAATTTCTATTTTGTCGGCATCCATGGTGTACGCAGATTCAATCCCATTAGCACCGTCTGAGTACATGACATCTTGTACGTTAGCTTCAACGTTAAGTGTGCCTTCGATCCAGACGGGCGTGTACATTGAGGTCAATTCGTAACCTTGTGGATAATCGACTAAAATAATTTGATTGGGTGGCGGAGGTGGTGTGTGTACGCAAGCGCCACCTGACGGCACGATAAAGAACTGGGTGATTTTATTATCGTCAAACTGAATCGGCGTGATAAAGCCTGGGACACGAACCTTTTCGCCATTTAACGAAGCTTTAGGCACCGTTGCTGCAATGCGGCGCTGTTCACTGACGGCGGCTCTAATGCCAAACAAGTATTCGACGTCAATCCCCTGGCTTTCGAGATCATCATTGAGGCTTTTCCGTTCTAATTGTTCCTCTTCTGTGAGCGTCTCTTTCATATCGAGACGAGCAATTCTGCCTAAATCGAACAATTGGTCGCGGCTGAGCTCCATAAACGGATCTTTAATGTTGCTTACATCTGGACGTAAGTCTTCCCATTGAAGTTGCGTCGCGGCGAACGAATGAAATGCCACTAAAAGAGACGCTAGTATTGCCAGTTTTTTCATAAAAATCCGAATCGAAATTATAGTGCTGTTTTAAGGGGGCTAAGGATGACAAATTCACACTGGTGCGACAAGTGACATTTCTTTGAATTTCGAGCCTGATTGCACAATGACATACCAATTTATAACCTGATAGATCAATGCTTCAACAAGCTGTACATTAAATCTATAAACACGGTCCCTTTAAAATCCGATTAAACATCCCAATAACACATGATGTAACCCAACATTAAGGAGTCACAATGGGCGAAAATTACACCCCACCTAAAGTATGGACACACGACACCTCTAACGGTGGCCAATGGGCCAGCATTAACCGTCCAGATTCAGGTGCACGTCATGAACAGGTACTCGAACAAGGTCAGCACCCTTTCCAGTTGCATTCGTTAGCGACCCCAAACGGACAAAAAGTTACAATCCTTTTTGAAGAGCTATTGGCGGCAGGTGTTAAAGATGCCGAATACGATGCCTACCTCATCAATATTGGTGATGGTGACCAATTTGGCAGTGGCTTTGTTGAGATTAACCCGAACTCAAAAATTCCTGCGTTGCTAGACACTACAACGGGCACACGCGTATTTGAATCTGGCTCTATCTTGCTCTATCTAGCAGAAAAATTTGACCATTTCATTCCAAAAACGCTTCCAGAGCGGACAGAAATGATGAATTGGCTATTTTGGTTGCAAGGCTCTGCTCCGTACTTAGGAGGCGGTTTTGGCCATTTCTATGCTTACGCCCCAGAAAAGTTCGAATATCCTATCGACCGCTTTTCGATGGAAGCTAAACGCCAATTGGATGTATTAGACAAGCAACTAGCCAATAACGAGTTTATTGCTGGCGATGAGTACACCATTGCAGATATGGCGATTTGGCCTTGGTATGGCGGTTTAGTGTTAGGTCGTATGTATGATGCAGCCGAGTTCTTGGACGTTGCAAGTTACAAGAATGTCGTGCGTTGGGCTAAGCAAATTGACGAGCGTGAAGCTGTGCAACGTGGGCGCATGGTCAATCGTGGATGGGGCGAAGAGTGGGAACAAGTTCCTGAACGCCACAGCGCGGCAGACATTGATGCTGCTCTTGCCAAAAAGCCTAAGTAAAAGCGATCTCATTGGGTCATCACTCAGCTCTTGAGGCGATGACCCAATATTTTTTCGCTAATTTTTCGAATCCCTACGTGAGGGTAATTGAGTCACAACAATACCTGCTAAAGTTAAAACGCAAGCCAATACTTCTAACGAGTTCGGAATTTCGTTTAGCCATATAACCGCACCCAAAAATGTTAGTGCGGGTACGGACAACTGATATAACGCAGCACTAAATCGACTAATGAGTGGCAAAAGGGCATACCAAGCAGCATACGCGCAGGCCGACGTCACCATTCCCGAAATTAACGCCAGCAATAGAGCTTTATCCGTTGCGGCAGTGTCAAGCCCAATAACGCTAGAGCCTAACAATACAAATCCTGTCGCAACAATAAACGCAAAACCGGTTCTAAACAGCGGTTGTGTCGATTGGCGACCAAGCAAGGTATACCCTCCCCACCCAACGCCGGCTAGGACAGCACACACCATCCCTATAAACGTCGCTCCCATCACGCTTAACGAAGGCACGACCAATGAAGCCATACCTGCAATGGTAATGGCATAGCCGATACACTGCAGTTTTGTAGGGCGTTCACCCATGCGAATACTGCTTACCAATAACACCAATTGCACCGTGGAAAACAGCAACAGCGCGCCTAGCCCAGCGTTGAGTGATTTATACGAATAGCTAAAACCTATCATATACAGTGCAAGGAAAGCGCCACTTAACCAGTTTTCTTTAAGCTTCCATTGAGACGGATCTACCAACTGCAATGCATGTTTTCGGTTAAACACCAACAGTAACAGACACAACATAAGTGCGCCGCTAGCGGTTCGGTAAAGTGCAAATAATGAGGGATCCATTCCCTCAGTGAAAACGGCAACGCGGCTCAACAACGAGTTGGCCGCAAATGCCATCATAATTAGGAGTGCGACTAAGTACTTCAATGTATTGTGGTGTTAGTGGGATGTTACTCAATTTTTACCACAATTTTACCGACAGTTCTTTGGTTTCTTATATCTTTTAACGCATTAGCTGCGTGCTCGAGTTCAATAACCTCAAGCGCAGGAACTCGGATGTGTCCATTTTCAAGTAATTGATTAAACTGAACGCCCGCATCAGTAATACCTGTACGCCCAGAATGATCATTGACATGACCTGATCCTAAACTCAATTGATGGAAGCTCAACCCTCGTAAAAATGCGTCAGGGTATTCACTTGGTCTAACCGTTTGCACCAGTTCCACCATCTCGCCTTCAAATGCCAGTGCGGTAGCTGCAATTATATCGTTGTCGCCACCGACACAATCCAATGCCACATCTACACCATGCCCATCAGTAATGGCCATAATCTCTTTAACGATGTCTTGCTTTTGATAGTCAATAACGTGTGTTGCACCCAAGTCTCTGACGTAATCATGATTTTTTTCAGAGCAACTGGTAATGATCTTATCCACCCCAAAGTATTTGGCGATTTGAATAGCAAATCCCCCCACTCCACCAGAACCACCTACAATGTAGATTGAGTCACGGGTTTCAATATCCAGCTTATCGACCAACGCACGCCACGCTGTCCAACCAGCACATGGTGTGGCCGCCGCCAATTCATGGCTGACTTCGGGGTGAGAGGTCAATGTACGAGCGTCATGTACGGCAAACTCAGCGCAGCCGCCGCGAGTTCGGCGCATATTACCGTGGTATAGGACTTTGTCACCTATATCCCAAGACTCTACGTTGTCGCCCACTTTAACCACCGTTCCTGAGACATCGAGACCACCTACAAAGGTATTATCGATATCGGGTACTAACGCTTTCCAAAAGTTCACTTTAGCGTCGACAGGATTAAGCCCTACCGCGTGCACTTTCACCACAACATCCCAGGCGTTTTCTAGTTCTGGCTCGACAAGTTCCGATAAGTAAAATTTGTCCATTTGCAGGTGATAAGTGAGCGCTTTCATGGTGTATGTCCTTATGATTGGTCGCACTTTAATTATAGAGCGCCATTCTAAAATGTCATACTGTAGGGAGCATAATTAAAGCGTAAAATCAGTGGCTTATTCCCGATTTATTTGGAGCCACCACTGCCCGACACAGTGAAACACTTTCTGCTATAATTTATTCAAACCAACCACATTCATTATATTTAGTTATGATAAACCCTAAATGGCTCACCACCTATATTGCACTCGTTGAAGAAGGGCACTTTACCCGCACGGCAGAAAAGCTCTATATGACTCAGCCAGGAGTGAGCCAGCATATCGCTAAATTGGAGCAAGAATGTGGTACACCGCTACTTCAGCGACAAGGTAAAACTTTTGAACTCACACCTGCAGGCGATAAGCTTTATCAGTTTGCGCTAGAGCAGCTAGAACTGCATGAACAGTTGCTCGACACCATTACTGTTGACGACCCAAACAAGGGGCTGGCGCGCGTTGCCTGTTCGGGAGCGTTAACGCAGCAGTTGTACTCTCGTTGCATCAATATTCAAAAAGACTATCCCGAGTTACATTTTGCGTTTGAGTCTTGTTCTAATCAAGGGGCAATGAATCGTGTCTTAAATGGGCAGTCAGATGTGGCGTTGATAACGCAACAAGCGGTCAATCCTTTGCTCAGCTATCAGCAAATTGGGTTGCAGAAATTAAGCTTGGTTGTGCCTCAGTTATCTGATGCCAAAACGGTGAGCGCAGAATATTTGCACCAGCTAGGGCTCGTTGCTCATCCAGACGCCCTTCACTACTTGTCTCTATATAGACACTCTTCACAGCACTCACTATTGTCAGATATGGACATTGCGCATATACCGCAAGTTAGCTTTGTGAATCAGCTCGAGCAAATCCTTGCCCCGATATCGCTAGGGGTAGGATTTACGGTGTTACCCAGCAGTTGTGTAGAGTTGTCTCCGTACAAGGATCGGCTGTCGGTCATCAACGTTGGTTTGCCAGTCGTAGAAAAAGTGTACTTGGTGACTAAGATCAGCAAGCCCTTGCCAAGCTTTTATCAGCACTTTGTCGAACTGTGCAAAAGGACTTTACAGGCCGACACTGCTTAACTTGATGATTGCGCAAATTGCCCTTTACCAAGAAACTTAGCTCGATACATCGCTTTATCCGCTTGCTTAATTACCGCACTGGCTTCGGTTTCATCATAATGTTTGTCAGTCATATGAATGCCTATACTAACCCCAATTTTAAGCACATTACTTTCAAAATTTATTGGCTCTGCAATCGCATTAAGCACCCGCTCCGCCAACGAACTGCACAAGGCATTTGTGGACTGGTTAACCAGGATAACAAACTCATCGCCCGCAAGACGGCACACTAGGTCATCATCTCTAACTACGCTTTGTAATCGCGTTGCTACTGTCTTTAGTACAAAGTCACCGACGTCATGACCCCATTGGTCATTGATCGATTTAAACCCGTCGAGGTCTAAAAACAGCATACCAAACTCCCCTTGATGACCGTTATCAAGCAACTTTTGTGTTTGAGATAGGAGCTTTGTTCTGTTTGCCAATTGAGTCAAAGGGTCGTGGGAGGCGATATGCTCAAGTCTTTCCATCTCTTTTTGATCCCGTAAATCTTTGCATATCAGCACCAAGTCACTGTCTACGTTCACATCACTAACACTGCTAGAAATCAATCTAGCCTGAACCTTTACAGGAAGTGCAGTTCCATCGCGATGGTATTCAACAATTTCTCCTTCCCAACTGCCATGCTCCATCGCAGCCTTACGAATACTGTCAACACTGCGTCGGCACTCATCACCATTAAATACTTTATAGATTAACTCATTGATTAGATGGTCTTCTTTATAGCCAGATAGCTTCTCTAAAGCAGGATTCACCATTATTATTTTGCCATCTTTATCGAGCACCATGATGCCGTCTTGACTGTTTTCAAATATCCCAGTGGCCAATTGCTGTTTATAAGTTCTAGCGAGCTCATCGGTAATATCAAATATCGAAAACAACACCATTTTGGAATCCGTGGTCTGTAAAGTAGTCACACGTAAAATTCGAGATTCTTTTGACGGTGTCGTCACGGTAAATAACGCATCGTTTAGATGCTCGCGACCCAACAGAGCCATCAATATCTTGCTCTTATCTGGCATATCAAAATATTGATTGATATTGGTGCCGACCATTGAGCCCACCACACCAAACTGCATACCCGCATGTTGGTTGTCTTGCTTAATGAGGCCTTTGTCATTCACTACAAGCAAGCCATGGGCGATGGATTCAATCAGTTCGTTCGCAAAATTTCGCTCACTTTCTAACTTGTCCATCGACGCAGCTATTTGTCGATCGCGCGCTCTTATCCTCGAGATCATGGTGTTATACCCATCAACCAAGTCGCCGAGCTCGTCATACTGCTTAATATTGATGGGTTCAATATTGCTACTGTTCTCCAGCAGCGCAGCCATGGCTTCTTTGATTTGGTAAACAGGGACAAGTATGAGTCGACTCAGACGACCATAAAGGTAGTACAGTATACCGATGCCTAAGAGCACGATCAGACTACCACCCTCAATGATGTGCTGGATCTTACTTTTATCGAAATTGACATCAGATACGATTTTTAGTTTTCCGACTAACTCATCGTCAACGTTAATTGGAATATACACAAATAGTTTACCTGACGACGCGACAGCACCTTCTAGCTCCCAATTAAACTTAATGCTTTGAAACCAATCTTTATCGGTATTGGGTTGATACATGGCAACCATATTGTCCATCGCATCGTGAAGAAATACGGACAGAATAGATGGATCTGCTTTGAAGGTATCTATTTGCTCTTGCGCCGCCTCAACATCTTCAAATAACAGCGGCGCTTCTAAATTGTACGACACTGTTCTACCTAGCGTTTGCAGATGAGTAAGTTGCGAATCGCGGTACAAGGTGTACTGGAAAAAGTCGGTGATCCCTTGGAAAAACACAAAAATCACGACAATACTCAGGAATAAAGGCGCGAGAATCTTTTTCTTGATTGAACGATACCTAATCACGATGGATCCTCAATGATCGTCGCAATTTTTAGTAACTTGGAACTCAACCTGATATCGCTCTCTTTTACCGATGGATAATTCACGATAAGTTCGAGTTTGTTCTTGTTTTGTTTAAGTTCTATCTGCCCACCCTTAGCAGCAAATTGGTCTTTATCACCTACCGAAATTTGATAAGGAGCCAGCTCATCAATCA
The DNA here is from genome assembly GCF_016900875.1 of Vibrio ulleungensis. Classification (GTDB taxonomy): domain Bacteria; phylum Pseudomonadota; class Gammaproteobacteria; order Enterobacterales; family Vibrionaceae; genus Vibrio; species Vibrio ulleungensis. The sequence goes on along the minus strand of NZ_JAFEUM010000001.1, from coordinate 762,908 downwards.
GAAACTTATTACCCATATACACCAAGTCGCACTCCTCGATGACGTTAACGGGCACCAACTGCTTGCCTGCGACTAATTTCTTCTTGGCGATGTCATCGAAGGTATCTCTTAGTTCTTTGTCGCCAAAAATACAGTAGTGGATCTGTACCTTGTTAGCATCGTCTGGCCATTTGATATAGTTTGCGATTTTAAACAGGTAAATGGCTTTAGCTTCAAATGGCTTGAGTTGGGCGCTGACAGCCAGACCACTGGGTAAGTACGTTAAGCAAAACATCGCTACACAGGTAACTGCGTAGCGAAATAAGTTCGATTTTAAGTGGATCTTAAACTTAAAAATCATAAGTTAAACGTGCGTACCATTTCAGTTCATTTATGTAACTAGAATAAGCCACTTCTGGGTTAAGATAACTGTAACCAGCCCCGAGAAGGTTTTGTGCAATCAGCTCTACACTTGGCCAATTTTGTTGTTTTTGCCAAGCAAGGCGTGCGTCTAAAACAGCGAAAGGATCGACTTCATAATCGGATGCACTTTCATGGAATTTTTGGTTAAAGTAGCGCCCAATTAAGTCCACATCGAATTGTTCAGTAACCGACCATAAGCTTTGAATTGTTGCTGTATGTTGTGTGTCAATGTCGTAGTAACTTTCACCATATGTGCCGACGTAAACTGCATCTTCATCTGTTCGAGCCACCCCGGACCAGTCCGAGTCGATCGTTAAATAAGCGTAAGTTGCGAACAGAGACCAATTTGAAATGGGTTGATAGTTGATAGCCAGCTCTGCGCCTAATGTTTTGGCATCATAATCTGAGTTTAAATATGAGGTGTAAGATTCGGAGATTAATGGATCATAAATATCAGATTGTTCAACTCTGCCTGGATCGCTGTATCCCCAGTCCATATAACTCACACCGCGCAAGTTTTTATATTGGGAGGCAAACAACACTGTGTCTACTCCAATAGTCGCGCTTGGGTTGTAGCGATAACCTAATTCAGCAGTAATCACAGACTCGTTTTCTAACTCTGGATCAGATAGATACAGATCCGGAAAGCCATATAAGCCGTTCGCTTCGTCCATTTCAGTATCAAGGTAGCTAGGAAGCATAACGGCCCGAGCAACACCGCCCCAAATAGAGTGATGACTGTTAATGTTATATAGCCCTCTTAATTGAGGGGAAAGTTCAGTGCTATCATTTTGCGAAAAATGCTCTGCCTTAGCGCCTGCAACTAACTTAAACTTGTCACTGAGCCACACTTCGACTTGCCCATAAAGGTTATAAGCGTAGTCTCTATGTTTCGTGTCATTTACCGCAGCTCGTTGACCAAGCAAAAAATGCTCATAGTTGTAATTTGATATGTGATTTTCGAAGTTGATAGTGACCGCTCGAATACCACCACCAAAGAGTAGAGATGTGGTTTGAGAAAGCTCAGTATTCATGTAGCTATCGAGCTCGGCATGTAAATAATCACCTTCTGCAAATGGATCATTATCAGCGTCATAGTTTACAAAGATCGAGGTGTTGAAGTTTGTCTCAGAAGATGCCGCAAATTGGTGGCGTACGTTTAAATTCCAGGAGTGGCTATTTAATGTGGATGGGTTTTCGCTTTCACTGTAGTAATAGTAATCACCTATAGGATCGTATTCTGACGTATACCAATACTCTACAGAGCCCTCTGTGGACGACTCTCCACCTACCTGCACCAACAGAGTATGTTTATCAGCATACAACTCGTACGCAGCACCGTATTGATGACTTTCTCTGATCAGCGCATCGTCTTCTAAAGTACTCGGTGAGTGTTTGTACTTATAAAACACCTTTGCAAACGAGTATTCGCCAAACGAAAATCCATGACGTACTTCTGCACTGCGATTGGCGTAATCTCCTGCGTACGCCGAGACGTGCGTTCCTTGCGTATTTTGCGCAGATTTAGTGATGATATTAACCACACCGTTAGCAGAGTTAGCCCCCCACATAGTACCTGCGGGACCACGGACCACTTCGATCTGCTCAATGTCAGCGATTAAATAATCAAGATCGGCCATGTATGTGCCCCCATAAACGGGACTGTACACACTTCGGCCATCGACCATAATTAATAATTTGTTGTAGAAACTGTCGTGAAAACCTTTGCTTGAAATATCGGAGCCATTTTCACTGTATTTAGTGGTTAAGAAACCTGGAACTAACGAGAGAAGTTCAGAAATAGACGTGTAACCGCTTCGAACGATGCGTTCGTTACTGATCACGTATACTGAAGCAGGTATGTCATTTAGAGACTGGACGTTTTTTGCCGCTGTTTCCATTTCAACGTCAAACCCTGACAACTCGTCAAAGTCCAAATCCAGCAATGCATCCAAATCGTCTGCGACACACTGCCCAGAGATCATTAGAGCGATACAAAGCTTAAGAATATCCCTTTTCACTAGTACTTTTCCATTACATTACGCTTTCGCACATTGTACGGTATAGTTACCTGCTTAACAATATTAGGATATGCATTATTAGCAAACTCTTAAGTTGTTTCCGCGACAGAGTCCTCGATTTTTTCAACAAGTTCATCAAACCCTACTGGTTTTGACAAATAGTAGCCTTGTAGATACGTACATTTAGCTCTTGTTGCTTCACATTCTTGTTCAGTTTCAACACCTTCTGCCACAGTATCCAAACCATAAATGGTCGCTAGTTGTACTATCACATTAAACATCGTCTGCTGGTTATCGTTATCTGTAGTGAGATTAGAGACAAAAGAACGATCAATTTTTAGCGTATCTATTGGGTACTTTGCTAACTGTGAAAGGCCAGTAAAGCCAGTACCAAAGTCATCCAAAGCAAGATTGACACCTGTCCTTTTGATCGACCAGAGTATTCTTTCTGTTTTTTCACCGCTGTCGATCAAACTGGTTTCAGTAATTTCTAGTTCGATAGTATGAGGGTTGATTTGATACTGAGTAAGTAACCTTTCTAGCTCTTGTGGGAAGTTAGGGTTGTTAAGCTCTAACGCTGAAATGTTTATCGCCGCTTTACCTTTGTAACCCTGCTCTACAAGTCGATTATGTGCTTTAAACGCATTTTCAATCACCCATAAATCAATCAATCTAATTAACCCTGTGGCTTCTGCGATTGGAATAAACTTATCTGGCCCGATACCGTGAACAGCAAGCATTGGGCAACGTAATAGAACTTCATAGCACACAATTTCCATGGTTTTGCTGTTAAACAATGGTTGAAATGCCAACTCAAACTTATCACCATGGTAGCTCTTGACCAATACCGATTCGATAAACTTTCGCAACTCTAGGTTATCAGCGATTTCCTTGGTAAATACCTGAACTTGATTTTTGCCCCGATGCTTGGCTTGATGCTTTGCTTCATCGCTATAAAGCACCAACTCAGCCTGACTTTTCGCAACCTCTGGATAAATAGCGACACCAATACTCACTTGCACATCAAGCAGTTTCCCCTGAAGGTTAAAACCTGAGCTAAAGTACTGATTAATTTCCAACGCAATGGTTTCAGCTGAATCGCTGTCCGCAACATTATTGAAAATCACTCCAAACTCATCACCGGCTAATCTGGCAATGTAATCAACCTTTCGACGTTGACTTACGGTAACTATTGCGTCTTTGCTATCAAGAAACTCGAGCAACCGCGTCGAGAAATCGGTTAATAGTTCATCACCGAGCTGATGACCAAAGTGGTCGTTCACTTTTTTAAAGTTGTCTAGGTCAATGTGCAAGACCGCAACGACAGTTTGGCCTGCGTTTGCGCGCGTAATCTCTTCTTCCAAACAGAGATCAAAACTTTGACGATTTCCCAATTCGGTAAGGCGATCTGAGTTTGAAATGTATTGCACTCGATCGACCAAATCGACATACGCATTATTCAGCCTAGCGACCTCACTATTGCCCGACAGTTTCTCGATTTGGGGTACATTATGTGTAGTTTGAAGTGAATTCACCAACTGCCTTATAGGCGTAATAACCTGACGACGAATGCCAAACCAAATAGCAATGTAGCAGCTTATTGTGAGACTCAAAATGACGACCAATAATTGCCATCGAAGGGTCGACAAGGCCGTTATCATGTTGTTTTCATCAATGGTCAGTTCAATCGTAAACCAGTCGTTAACTTTACGTACAAATAGATCATCGCCCACCTCAAATGCACCAAAGGTATGTACGACAGTGTCACTACCTTGAAAGTTGGGCTTTATCGTAAGCGCAAATCCGTGTTTAAAATCTTGACTCAGCGCTTCAACCAAATGCTGATACGACACCGCTTTAGCATCGTAAATCGCTTTATATGTGCTACTATTTTTTGAGATTTTGTCTTGTAGTATCAGTTCGGATGAAAATCGTCGAATGACACCTAACGACAACTCCCCACCCTGCTCTGAATAAAGGATATGTTGCTCGATGGGCAGTGTATAACTCCCACCACTGCCTACGTGGCGATCGAGTATTTTTTTAGGAAAATTAGGCCAGCTCGGGTCCTTAAATGGGTCTTCATCACCCGCCGATATAACAATGTTGTTCATGTAATCAGCAATTTGAATGGAGCGCACACCAGGTAACCTTTGCTGAACTAGTCGCAATTGGTTATTCAGCATTACGTGCAGCATATGCGCGGTGTAGGAGTTTTCCGCTTGATTTAAGAAGTCTATTAACTCGTTACTGCTTAATACTAAGTCTAATGCAGACTGCGCAGACGTTAGTTCAAGCTGATACTCTTTATAGAAGAAATCGAGAAATGTCGACACTCGTTGATACTCGCTATCAACGTGTCTATCAAAAACAGTCTTGTAAACCAGTGCCCCAGTTATACTGAATGTGAGCAATATGATTGGCAGCAATATTAAACGTAAACGCTGAATTAAAGTCATGTGCAGTCAATACTTCCTTTCATTGACGGTGGGGGTAATTCTAGGTTTTCAAAAAATTCATATTAGTGGAAAATATCTATCATTCTTGAACGGACTTGAAGTGCGTCAAAGGTGAGAGTTTTATATGCTGTGCTCCTTTGCATAATGTCGACAGACGGATAAAGAGTGGTATCTTGACGGTGCTCTTTGCTCGACAACTCTTTAGCCTCTTTAACTGGTGTCGCAAAACCAGTTAGCTCCGCGTTTTTCGACGCTTGTTCAGGCTGGCTGATATATTGTATGAACTCAACAGTCGCTGGCTTCAGGGTTCGTCCTTTGGGAAGGACTAAGCACTCTACCCATAGAAGTGTCCCTTCATCCGGAATAGTGTATGTCCAATCACTGTAAGATGAATGTTGATTTAAATAAAACTCATCTCCTGCATAACCAAGAGCTAACGAAGCCTTGGGAAACGAACTATATATGCCTTCGCTAGCTAAGTACCCAGTACCTAGCCGATCAGCTTTGGCACCCATCATCAAATCAAAGGCCAACTTTAACTCTGTCTTGTCTTCCGTAAATGGATCTAAATTGAGCGCATAAAGAGCAGCAGCCACGGTATCAACTTCATCCATGTAAAATACCATTCTGTTACGATGTTCCACTGGAATATCAAACAGTTGCTTCCATGATGTTATGGGTGTTTTGGTGACGCTTTGGCGATGCAAAATTCCAAGTGTGCCCCACGCGTACGGATAACCAGCTGATCCACAATAATTGTTAAACGGCGCTTCAAAAAGTTGTGCTCTTGCAGTGGCAAGTGTAGGAGCTTCAGTCAAATAGCCCTGCGCCAACATGTGTTGTGCCGACATATGATCAACAATGGCTAAGTCAAACGCACTGCCCCTACCAGAAATAATGATCTGATCTCGCTGCATTTCGTTGTCAAAATGACTTAGAGATACAGTATGACCTGATTGCTGTTCAAACTGTTCGATAACGTCGGGCGCGATAAAACCATCCCAATTAAAGAATTTTATAACTTCGGCTTGCAGTGGATGGCTAGCAACAAGTACCGCAAGACAGGTTAAGCGTTTAAACATACTATGAACTCCATTTCAGCCGGTAATGTAACGTATTGCACACAAGCATACAACATTTCATACTGTTTAAGAGCGGTAGAGCACACTTAGGCTGTTTGCGCAGACCATTTTGAGTGAATTAAAAGTACCAACCAAGTTGTCCGTAGACGCTGGTGTTGTTGATGACGCCATCAAAATATTGAACAAAGCCAGATAGTGTCCAGTTATCGGCCAAGGAATAAGACAGACTGCCCCCTAAAAAGTATGTGCCGTCGTCATAGTAACTCGCTTGCGCTGTTACTCGGCTTAACGCAGTAAGATCAAACCCAATATCGGCGTATCCAGTCCATTGGGTAAAACTGAGCGTTCGTGCCGTTAAGGGCAGCTGGGATGTTGAGGTAGTATCAAGAGGGTAAGGATCAGAGAGATAAAGAATGGCGGCATTACCCATCCAATTTCGTAAGCCACCAAAGCTGTAGGTGGCTTCTGCACTCGCAACTAATGCCGAGTCTAACTCTATCCCTAGACTATCAGCGGCCTGTTCATCGTAAGGCGAAAAGTAAGACATTTCAGCTTTTAAACCTATCCCTTTAATATCGCCAGCAATGCCAGCGCCAAGGGTAAGGTCAAGATAAGATTTTCCAGCTATGATTTGCGCATCCCAACCGTCTCTATTAAACAGATAGCGCCCAGCATAACTATCGAGATCACTATTCTGATTTGGTGCATAGACGGCATTCACTTCACTCGCAAAACCGAGTTTGTAGGTAAACTCAGCTGCATCAACACCCGGTTTCTCAGGATAATCGACGTTGTAAATTGAATATGGATTAAACAGATCATTAGGATTCCATATGGTATTCATTCCCCAGTTAATCCGGTACCGACCTATGCGTCCTTTGATATTGTTGTCTTGGTAGGTCACATACAAGCGATCAAACTGCGATGTGACAATAGCGTCATCACTATTGTGCCAGTCATAACTAAGATTGAAATACCCCTTATCTTCAGTCACCGCGCTGCGATACACCTCAGAATCGAGGCTATCTCCTACCAACACTCGGTTACGGATAGAGGCGTTAAACCGCCAAGGAGAATCGAATCGGTATTCAAAATTAAGTCGGTTTTGCAACTGATGATCGTCAACCGTGCCTATTGTGTCATAACGCTGCGCAACACCGACATAACTGATGTAACCATCCAGATCCCATGGCGATTTTGGCGCAAGACCCGGAATGTTCGCATACGCATTACTCGCATAGGCATTAAAGACAATACCGATAAACATGGTGCCGTACAGCCACGCCTTAGATTTACGGGGGTGAATGACTAAGTCCTTGTCCATACGCATGCTACTCGGCCATTTCTGGCTGTTGTTGTTTGTCTGATTTTAGTTGCCCATCCTCGAACACAATCACTCGTCGTGCACGGGTGATCACTCTTGGATCATGGGTGGAGAAGATGAACGTTGTGCCCTCTTGCTCATTGAGTTGCAACATTATATCTAACAGCTCAGCTGTACTTTGAGCATCCAGATTAGCGGTCGGTTCATCCGCCATTACAAACTTGGGGCTGGGTGCCAGAGCTCGTGCTACGGCGACGCGCTGCTGCTGTCCACCAGACAAATGATTCGGTCGCTTGTGTAGTTGCTCTCCCAACCCGACGCGCTGCAATAGTTTTGTGGCGCGTTGGCGGCACTCTTCACTTGTATGTCCTTGCAACTGCATGACAAATTCCACGTTTTCTAACGCCGTTAGCACAGGTAGCAGGCTGTAGTCTTGGAAAATAAACCCAATATTGTCACGACGAAAGGCGATGATCTCTTTGTCACTAAGCTCGGTCATTGACTGACCATCAATGTGCACGGTGCCGTTTGTCGGTGTATCTATCCCGCCGAGCATGTTGAGTAGTGTTGTCTTGCCAGAACCAGACGGCCCCATCACTGCAACAAACTCGCCCTGCTCGATTGTAAGGTCCAGGTTATCCACAGCGTGGACGGGAAATTCACTGTCGGGATTATAGGTTTTGCATAATGCTTTTATTTGAATACTCATACTTCTCTCCAGCGAATGATTAATGTTTCTCAGCCATGGCATCCGCCGGCTTCTGTTTAAGAATTTGTCTCGCTGGATACAATCCTGCAAGCAAACTAACTAGTATTACTGTGGTGAACGTAGTGACGTAGTCGTTCACGCCAATTTTGGGAAAAACAACAGGGTCCATACCGAAAGCACTCAGCCCATCAGAAAAGCTGCTCAAATCGAGTCCATGTTTCAGTAGAAGAGCATTACTGCCAACGCTTAGTACCATTCCAATTAACGCGCCAACGCCGCCCATGAGCCCAGATTCCAATACGATCAATCGGCGGATCTTACTTTTATCCATGCCAACTGCCATTAGAACGCCAAACTCTTGGGTACGCTCAAACACCGACATCAATAATACATTCACGATGCCAAACGCCATTGCTGCGACAAATATTAATAAAAAGACCACATTAAACACCGCCATGCTCTCAATCATAGTTTTTAGCATCGGCTGTATTTCGGTCCAGTCCCGTATTAACACCTCTTTAGAGAAGCTTTTCGCATTGAGAGTTTGCACTAGCTCATCGACAATCATTGACGACGATTGAGCATCTATAGTGATCATGGCAATTTCATGGTCACTGTCAGCGCCACTCAATGATTGAAGATCGGCTTTTCTTACATATACATTGGCATCGTCGAAGGTCGTATTGGGTGTTTTATACAGCCCCCTCACCCGAAACGCAGCGCCAGTGACTTCTCCATGAACGTCGGTAAAAGTAAGCACAATCTTTGAGCCAACGCGTAAGCTTAATCGTTCAGCCGTTTTGCTCGAGACCAAAATGGGGTTTCGACCTTGATCATCTAGCCATTCGCCATCGATAACACTTTGATGTATGGGCGTAATACGCTGCTCTTTTTCGGGCACGATGCCGTTAATCTTAATTCCTCGAGCACTTCGCGCCGACGAAATCATACCGTTCACTATGTGTCGTGAAGACCAATGAACAACGCCATTGTTCTCATTGAGCATGGCCTCTAATTCATCTTGGCGTGACAGCGTATGTGTGACATCAGGATCGTCGGGGTAACTCACGTTATGGATCTGTGCATGGCTGGTTTGCCATAAAATGGCGTTCTCAATCATATTTTGTGAAAATCCGGTCATGAAACCCATGGTACCTGTCACACCCACAAGACCAAATATCATCGCGCCAAGCACAATGCCGGTACGAAGCTTATTACGCCATAGGTTTCGCCAAGCTAACTTAATGAGCATGTGCGCCTCCTTTAAGACCCTGTACTACTTTCAGTTTGAGAAGGCGCGCAATGGGATACACCATACAAATTGCCAACAGCCCTAGTACGATCAACACTTGATTGATGTATAAGCCTGCATCCAGCGCCACTGGCATAATAGGTTCGTACCCCATATCCAACATCATTTGCGCGGTCTCTCCGCCAAGTCGTATTGGATTAAAAAAGAAGTAAACGATGATCGGACTGGCTAATGCGATACCAATGGCTGAGCCAAGTAAGCCTATCATTGCAGACTCAACACAAATCAACGTCACCAATTTAGATCTGAGCATCCCTGTTGCGAGCATGACCGCAAATTCGCGCTGACGCTCTAGGGTCATCATGACCAAAGTAGCAAACAGTCCAAACCCTACAATCCCATACAACAAATACATCATAAACTGACCACTCACTCGGTCTAATACAATGCTTTGTTCAATCTCAGGTGCAAGCTCTGTCCAATCCCATACCGTTTGTTCTGGTTCATACTCGGCTTTTAGTTGAGTAGAGACATCATCGATGCGTTTTAACGAATCTAGTGCAATCACCCATGCACTCACCTGCTCGCCTGTGCTTAACAACTCCTGCGCCAAAGGCAATGGTAAATAAACCATGGTGTTATTGATTTCGGGTAATGCAAACTCAACAATGCCCTTAATGGGGTATAGGCCTGCAGCCGTCTGTCCCCGATAACCTTGACCATAAAATACGATTTCATCACCCACATCTAAGTCGAAGTATCGAGCTACGCCGGCGCCAATTAATACTGAGCGATCGCTTAACTCGATAAACTCTCCCTTCACCAAACGGTCTTTGAGCCCCGTATATTCTGGATCAATGTCGGGATGGATACCGCTCATCATCACGCCTTTCGAACGCTCGCCGGCTGCCGCCAACGAAAAGCTCTCCAATCTCGGAAGCAAGTGTTCTATGTGGTCAATGGATTGAGCGCTTTGGATGAAAGAGCTTGTCGAAGGTAATAAATCATCGATACTCAGCGAATCTTTATAGTCGGGATGCTGGATCTGAATCATCCCAGTGCTCATCTTCGCCGAATTCTCAATTGTTGATGTGTACTGTCCTTCTTGAAAAGAGCGCATTAACAACGATAAGAAGAGCGCCAAAGCAATCGCCGACGCCGTTAAGATTGTGCGGCGCTTCTGTCTCCATAAATTTCGCCAAGCCAATTTGATCAGCATAACGTTTCCTTATTAGGGGTTAGTCTCGTAGGTTCTTCATTTGTGACTGAGAGAAAAACTCATCGCCAATGTCAAAATCAAACTGCGAAGCATGGGTAATCATTTCGGTTTTATTGCCCGGCTTATCTGCTGGGATCATTTCCATTCTTACCGCAATTTGGCGACCGCCCATTTCCTGTATATCGTAGGTATTGAGCGTATTCACCAACTCATCAAACTCGTCATAAGATTCTACTTTGCGTTGTAGGTAGGTCTCTTGGGAGATCCACATGCGCACTTTGCTCCACACAACCGGAGCATCGGGTTTTGCGATCGCATCGATAACCCAGCTCATGTCTCCATCAAATTCTTCTTCTTTAACCATTTCATGGGTGTAATCAACAACAATCGATGACTGGTTAATTAAGTCGTTATTGGTGAAATCCGAACCCATCCAAGACTGACCAAGCATAGAAGGCGCTATTTTGATCACCTTTTCTATTGTCGGTATCCAGCTCCACATTTCATTCTGACGTTTCAGTGAGGCGCTGCCTTTGTCTTTTGCTGGCGCAGTGACAAGCACTAGAGAAAGATCAGTTCCCTTGGTCCACGACTTCATGCTCATGCTGCGGCTCCAATCGGGACGCACAATGTTCATGGTTAGCTCGCTATAGCTAGAGTCGCCTCTCATCTGCTTGTCAGACCGTTCAACGATGTCTTTGGCATCCATCGACGCAAAAACGGAGCTGCTTATGAGTAGTCCACTGGCTAATAGAGCGGCCAGCCCGTTACGGTTAAAAATTCGCATCTTCTAGGTATTCCTTATTCGATCCATTCAATAAATTCGTCAAATTGAACGGTAATGTAATCGGGTGAGTCATTGCCCAACACTCTGGCAATGCTCTGTTGTAAAGTACGGGTAAGTTCGACAAACTCAGCGCGCCTGACTTCAACATCGTCTTCGCTAAGCAATAAACTAGAAAAATGTTGACTAAAGCCTGTGATTCCATAGGAAATAAAATGGGCACATCCCAGTGCTGAGTCGAGTTTAAATACGTCTAGGTCTTTTCCCTCTTGTATTAAGCTCGCTAATAAAGGTAAAAACTTGCGTTGAATGGTTTTTTCTATTCGATTTTTAAGCAGCACATTTTCATCTTGGTCCATGGTTTTATGCAGCTCTAACAGTTGGTCTTTATGCTCTATTTTCCATTTATACCCTGCTTCGAAAAACGCACTCCACCGGCTTTTAAAATCAAGTGACGAGTCTTGCACCACCTTCTCCATTTGATCCATAGTCTGCTGGGTCAATTGATCGGTAAATTCGTCAAGCAGTGCTTGCTTTGAGGCAAAGTAGTGATAAAACGCCCCTTTAGACGCGCCTACGTATTGGAGGATGTCGTTGACTGATGTGCTCTCAAAGCCTTTGCTTAGAAACAACACTTGAGCAGCATCTAGAAACCGCTGTTTTTTTGCTTCCATTAATTCATACACCTTAGTTCAATGCCAAGACACAGAGCGTTTAGTAAGTCACTCATCATTAATAATAATATTGGCAAACCGACGGTCGGTTTGTGATGATTCTCTCACTTTAATTTGTCGTAACTAGTAATCCGCCCAACTGTTGATCCGTATCATTATCGTTGGATGGGTGTAACATCTTTTTACACCCAAACATCCAAATACACATTAGGTTTCAGCACTTTACCTAACCGCTCAAGCTTGCACCGTTTGAAATCAAACCTTCATTTTCGAGCAACACTTCATTCATACAAGCCGCTTACTATCCTTCCCAACAAAGCGAGACACAGCTCTCATTTTTTATCGAGCCTTAGCTCAGTTTCACTCAAGGAAATAATAATGAAAAAAGTACTACTAGCAGTTGCCATTACATCAGCATTCGCCTCTGCAGCTGCAACCGCAGCTACTGTGTATGAAAACGACGACACTAAACTTAGCATTGGCGGTCGTGCGGAAGTACGTGGTGTGTTCTCTGATGATTTTGAAGGAACCATGGAAGATGCGAGCCGTGCACGTATTAACTTTGGTGGCGAAACTAAGATCTCTGAAGGTCTTACTGGTTTTGGTTTCATGGAATACCAACTAGAGCCTAATAGCAAGATGTCAAACCGCTACCTTTATGCTGGGCTTGGCACAACAGTTGGTAAGTTCTCTTACGGTAAGCAAGATACGTCGAACGTTATCATTTCAGATATGACTGATATCGCTTCTGAACACTCAGGCCAACAACAAATCATTGATGCGTCAAAAGATAAGCAAGAGAACACTTTCTTATACCAGCACACTATAGCTGATATGTTCACTGTTAATGCAAACTATAATGCAGTAGACGAAAAAGACGGTGATAGCTTTGGTATTTCTGGTTTGGCTTCACTAGATTTTGGTCTTGACCTAGGTCTAGCTTACTCAAGTGAAGAGGATTTGGACCAAATTACCCTTGGTGCTGCATACACTCTAGACAACCTATATCTTGGTGCTACTTACGCTACCGTTGATTTAGATGAAGGTAGTTTTAACTCTGTGGAGCTAGCAGCTGAGTACAAATTCACTAGCGAGTTTCGTCTAATTGGTATTTATGGTTTTGCAGAGCACAGCAAAGCGGACGAAAAAGATACAGACTTCTTCGCACTAGAAGGTCAGTACCGCTTCAACAGCTCTATCCGCACTTACGCGTCATACAAAATTGATAACGTTAAAGATGCTAACAACGAGCTAATGGTTGGTTTGCGTTACAACTTCTAAACCTAAATCCTATAAAAAACCACGCTCGTAAGCGTGGTTTTTTTTGTTTAAAATTCAGAACTGTTTTAAGAGTTCTTGCCGATACTCGCTGACATCTAAAACCACACCATACTGATCAACCCACTCATCCAATTGGTTTTGCGCTTTATTCAAGCTGTCCATGGTGATGGAGTTATCGTCCAGTTGCCATAATTGACGTGACCCCTCGTAACTGTATTGCAGCGCAAGCATTGCTTGTGGGTTACCTGCTTTTGCTTCAGCCAGTAATTTTCTATTCTTTCGGTAAATCAGATTAAGTTGATGCTTTAAGTCCCACACATAAGCCACTTCTTCCATCTTGGGATGATTTTTGAATTTAAGAAGAACACTGACCACCACCAAGGCTCCTACTATCACACCTAACAAATTCCAATGAAAATGAGACCCCGACTCAGAAGGGAAACGTACAATCAACACTTGAGATACCAATAAACTCAACCCGGCTAACGAGACGATGCAGGCAACAATAATTCTATTAAGTCGTGAGCGATACGTTTGTTTATCAATCTTTTTAAACTGCATGATGATTCCAGACTAAGGGTGAGAACGATTTCGGCCGACAGTCTTACACACTTACACTTTGAAGCACACTTAAGCGTCGCCTACAAAGCAAAAAATTTGACCATGAGCCAAATATACTGTCTGAACAGCCAAACAATAGGGGTTAATAAAGTAAGCCTTAAGCGCTTACAACAACAGGTTGAGATATCCTCTTTGACTTTGATTTGCTAGTATTTAAGCCAGTTTTTGAGCCATTGACGTAATGCATTGAAAGTTTTTTTGCGCGCAACGGTTCTATTAGGGAAAGAGACTTTAAAAGGAATGCAGTATGTCCCCTCAAATAACCCCAAACACTCAAGCTAGCCCAATTAAACTCACTCTATATCGCTGGGGTGGTAGTTGGGGGCCATTTAGCGTTAAAATACCTTGTGGTGAATGTACGCTTACCAAGGACATATTAGCAGACACCTTTGCCAACGAACTTGATGGTATTCCAGTAGAATTAGAAGTGAAAGATTGGCTATCAAATTGGTGGGAACCTATGCGTTACGGCGCTTGGCACGCACCTATCTTGGTATGTGAAGGTAAAGTGATCAGCCAAGGTGAAGCGCTTAATCGCGGTGTACTGGTGCAGTCGGTCATTGCAGAATGGACCAAACGCGATCAACTACAAGGCAACATCGTTTACGGTAAAGCGACTTGCCCGTTCTGTACCAAAGCAAAAGCAGCACTCGATGAAGCAGGTATTGACTATCAGTATCACGATGTTGTGAAAGACAGTGCCGCGCTGTATAGAATGATCCCTGAGGTGAAAGCACACATTGGTGAGAAGACACCAGTTACAGTTCCTCAAATTTGGATTGATGGCGAATACATTGGCGGTCATGATAATTTGATTGAGTGGCTGGCTAAGCAGCCGGCATCGCAACCCGATAACGTCGTTAATATATAGTATATATAGGCCTCGAAAGAGGCCTTTTTTAATTCTAACAAACACCTACCTTGCTTTAGTCTCCGCACAATAGCTGTTGCTATAACCGCCATATACCAACCCTTGTTTGATTTTGTCTTAACACCACCTATCCATCAGATTTTTGCCAAACGTTTGCTCAAACTAATAGATTGACCTAGATCACACTTATTTGATACGAAGCTTCATTTTTACAGCACGATGGTCGATATAGTCTGCATGATATTCAGGGATGAATGAGACTCTGGGCACCCTGATCCAAATTGTCCAGAAATGCGGGAGCTTATATGAAATTTATTGCCACTCTATCCATTAGAGATCGGTTAATCGCTGCAATGCTATTTGCGGTGATTGTATCGACCAGTGTGGTCGCATGGGTAGGACACAGTAGTGCCAAGCAATTGCTATCGACTCGTTTAGAGCAATCTGAGATGCCTAACCTTGTACAGCGCGTACGAAACGCTATCGATGGCGAAATTAACCAAATGAAAGTGGTGACCCAATCCATTGCCAGCAACAGCCTAGCGCATTGGTGGATAGAAGAAGGTGAAAGTGCCCAAGGTGAACAAAAACTGGTTGAGTATTTGGGTGAGCTCGCGAAAGCCAATGGGTTTAGCAACGCCTCTTTTGCATGGAAACCAAGCAACAAATATTGGAATCAAGACGGATTTCTTCGTGAACTTAAGCCAGATCGTGATGGCTGGTTTTTTGCGTTTAAAAACAGTGGCAATGCCGAATCCTCCAGCATCTATCACGAAAGTAGCGGTGAAGTAAATATTTTCGTTAACTATCAAGAACTTAACGGTAATGGGTTAGCGGGTGTGTCAAAGCCGTTTAATGAAATGGTTAATTATCTCAACAGCTTTCAAATTGAAGAAACCGGCTTCGTATATTTAGTCGATGGCCAAGGCAACGTTAAAGTTCACAATGCCATTGATTATAAACAAGCAACGACCCTTAGTGACCTCTATCCAAGCATTAACAGTTCGAGTCTACTCGGTGAAAGAGACTTCTCATTTGCCGTTGCTAATGACCAGGTTATTGCATCTAGTTTTATCCCTAGCTTAGGCTGGTATGTCATTGCACAAGTACCGCAGCACGAGTTGTATGCGGGTCTCGACACCTCTCGCAACAACATTCTAATGAGCTTTGTAGTGATTGCTGCGATTTTTGTTGTGCTGAGTTTTGTACTAGGCAACAGTTTGGTTAAGCCGTTAGTCTCGATGGCAAAAACATTTGAGCAATTAGGCCAAGGTGAAGGCGATCTAACGCAGCGCATCGATGCTCATGGCAGCGAAGAGATGAAGCGACTTGCGAATGGGTTTAATGGGTTTATAGAAAAGATCCACACTGTTGTTAGCGATGTAGCAAATACCTCCCGCGATGTGAACGGCGCATCACAAAAAGTGTTTGAAGACGCTCAAAACTCAAAAGTGTCGGCGGATTCACAGCGAGACGGTGCGCACCAAGTCTCTGTTGCAATTAACGAAATGGGTAGCACCATTTCAGAAATTGCCACCAGTGCGAGCGTTGCAGCGCAAGCCACCAACGATGCCACAGAAAAAGCGAAAAGTGCTCAAGGTGTGGTCACTGAGTCTAACACCACCATCAAAGAAATGGCGTCTAATATGGAAAGTGTGTCGTCTAACATCGATACGTTGGCGGCCAAAAGTGACTCTATCTCTAGCGTGCTAGACGTTATCCGTGGCATTTCAGAGCAAACCAACCTACTTGCGCTTAACGCTGCTATTGAAGCTGCCCGTGCAGGTGAACAAGGCCGCGGTTTTGCAGTGGTCGCCGACGAAGTGCGTAACCTTGCTCAAAGAACCAGTGAGTCCACTGACGAGATCCATGCAATGATCACCGAACTTCAAGATGGCGCTAAAGCCGCAGTGTCCTCTGTGCACGAAGGCCGTGAACATGCAGAAATGGGTGTAGAGGCGTCACTTCGTACCAATCAGGTTCTTGAAGAAATTGTCGGCAATGTCCAGCACATTGCCGATCTTAATACACAAATCGCCACCGCTACCGAAGAGCAATCTGCAGTGATCAGTGAGATTAATCAGCACGTTGTCAATA
The DNA here is from genome assembly GCF_016900875.1 of Vibrio ulleungensis. Lineage (GTDB taxonomy): Bacteria > Pseudomonadota > Gammaproteobacteria > Enterobacterales > Vibrionaceae > Vibrio > Vibrio ulleungensis. The sequence goes on along the minus strand of NZ_JAFEUM010000001.1, from coordinate 746,112 downwards.
TTGGTGATAGCAGTGAACATAGCGCTGAAGCCTCTGCAAGTATTGAAGCATCAAGTGAGTCGCTTAAATTAATGGCGCAAGACTTAGACAAACTTGTTGGTCGATTTAAACTGTCGTAACCCACAATATTAACTCAATAAAACCGGGCCACAGCTCGGTTTTTTTATATGTTAGGCTCAAGGCGTTTGTTCAAACGCGACGCAATAAAATCAAACACACGTTTTACCTTGCGGTTATTTCTGAGCTCGTGTGGCGAAACCAACCAAACTGGCAGCTCCATCAATGGCTGCTCAAACCCTGGCACTTTATGAAAGTGTGGCAGTGAATTGGCGACATCTTCTGGCATAAACAGAACACCAAGATCCTTTTCGCACAGTGCTATTTGCATGGGTTGATAGTTAGTCACTAACCCAAAATGACTCTCATCAAGCTCCCAGCCATGGTGTGACAACAGCGTAATGATTCTGTCAATTTGATTGAAGCCCAAGATCTGAACCTGTTTATAGTTATCAACTAACGCTTCTACATAGCGTTTTGTGCCATACAGCCCGATATGCTCTTCACCCAATTTTTTCGCAATGAAATCGTATTCTGTCGGTCTAAAACTACGAATTGCGATGTCAGCCTCTCGACGCTTTAAGTCGCTTACTCCGTTAGTAACAACAACTTCAACTCGTATTCCAGGCTCATGCTGCCTAAGTTCATCCAATATACTTGGCAAGCGATACACGGCGTCCATTTCGCACACAGACACAACAACCTGCCCCTCAAGACTTTGTGATTGCCCACTGGCCACCATGGTAAACGCCTGAGCCGCTTCATACATCTTTCGTGCTGGCTCTAACAACTCCAACCCGGCTTGGGTTAACTCAATCATCTGTCCATTTCGCTCAAAAAGAGTGACGGCTAAGTCCGCTTCAAGTGACATTACTTGGCGGCTTAAGGTAGGTTGCGTCATTGACAACTTGCGAGCCGCTGCCGAAAAACTCCCCTCTTCTGCAGTAACCACAAAAGCACGCGCCTTGTTCCAATCCATAGTTTTCCCTTTATTTGCCCGCTCACTCGATCTGTTTTCTATCTTAGCAAGCTTATACGTCACCCTAGCTATACGCAAATGTATAGACGTATTCGTTTTTAGGCAATTTATAAATCATTTAAGTATAGCTAAAGTAGTTGTGTATTCAGTTAGGAGGAGACAAACATGAACGTATTAGTATTAGGCGCAACCGGCGCAACTGGACAACTAGCAACACAATTATTGTTGGAAGAGCATCACCACGTAATGGCCATTGTGAGACCAACAAGCGAGCTAGACAGTGAAGTAGCCAACCATAACAACCTTTCTGTGGTTCGAGACAACATTGATGCGATGAGCGACGAGATGCTGTGTCATTACCTATCTAAGTGCGACGCAGTGGTAAGTTGTTTGGGTCACAACCTTTCATGCAAAGGCCTCTTTGGACACCCTAGAAACTTGGTGAGTGATACTGTGGCTAAAGTTAAGCGATGTGCCGAGTTATTGGAGCGTGAGACACCGTTAAAGTTTGTTCTAATGAGTTCGAGTGGTGTTGCTAATCGAAACATTGACGCCCCAATGTCTTTCGCCAGTCGTTGCGTCATTGGGACTTTACGAGCACTTTTACCGCCACACGCCGATAATGAACGTGCAACCGCCCAATTACAGCAACAGCAGACCCAAGCTTTAGAGTGGGTCAGCGTTCGACCCGACGCATTGGTTAACTGCAGCACAATCTCGCCTTTTGAAGTGCACGACAGCCCGCAACGCGACCCTATTTTTAATTCTGGTGATACGAGCAGAATCAACGTCGCTAAATTCATGGTGGACCTTTTGATGTCGCCATCACTATGGCGTCAATGGCGAGCACAAACGCCGGTTATCTATAACCGCTCATAGATTCAATCCTTAGTTTTCGCATAGCAAGTAATTTTAAGGATAAGAAACGTTTAAAGAGGCAGGTAATGCATTAATTGCATGAGCTTCTGGTAATTTTAAGCACCATTATCGCTATAGCCACCAACTAACCATTGGTGGCATTTTTTTATTACTGCATAGCTTTGGTCGTGTACAATCATGCCTTTCTCATTGCAGACAACTCTAATGCGCAGATTGACTCCCGTACAATGGATTGCTTTATTGTCAGTCCTTCTTATTGCTTTAAACCTACGCGGCCCATTTACCAGCCTTGCGCCAGTGTTAGAGCAAATTATGGAGTCGCTTCACTTGTCTGCGTCGATGGCAGGCATTGTTACAGCCTTGCCTTTAGCTGCGTTGGCTTTCTTCTCGCCTATCGCCCCTAAAGTCGCTCTTAAAATTGGCCTAGAGCGCGCACTAATATTTGCGCTAATGTGTATTGCAATTGGCGTAATGGTTCGCTCTATGGGGAGTGTATCGCCGTTGCTCATCGGCACAGTATTACTCGGAGCAGGCATCGCATTTGGCAACGTGCTCTTACCGGCCGTGGTGAAAGAAGAGTTTCCACTGCAAATTTCGGTGATCACGTCGTTTTATATTTTTGCGATGGGCATCGGTTCGACGCTCGCCTCTAGTGCGATGGTGCCGCTGTCTCAACTTGCCCCAGACCAAATAAATGGTTGGCAGTTTGCGTTACTGTTTAATCTTCTATTTCCCGTTGCGGCGCTTGCGTTTTGGTTGCCTAAAGTATTTAAAAACAAGACTTCGGCAAGCCATACAACCGAAATCAACACCGCCCCACCAGAAGGAATGAGCTCAATTCTACGTTCGCCTGTGGCCTGGCAAGTTACATTGGCACTGGGAATCAACTCGTTTACTTTCTATTCTCTTGCCGGTTGGCTACCTAAGATCTTAAACGATTTGGGCTATAGCGAACTGGAAGCGGGTTATACCTATGGATTTTTGCAGTTCTCGACGATGGTTCCCGGGTTGTTGCTGATGCCCATATTAGCCAAAGCAAAAAACCACATTCTCCTTATCACGATCTGTGCCGGCGGTGTGGTTGTGAGTTTGGTTGGATTGATAGTAGCTCCGCAATGGGCGGTATTCTGGGTTGCCATGTTTGGGCTGACAAACTGCTCTACATTTATTGTGGCCATCTCGTTTGTCGGGCTTCGTACCAAAGACAGCAAACAAGCCGCGTTATTGTCTGGCATGTCTCAGAGCCTTGGTTATTCGCTGGCGGCGACGGGACCGTCGCTCATTGGCTACTTGTATACTCAAACACAAGGTTGGACTACTCCGCTGCTGACGATTGCCGGTTTTGGAGTAGTGTGTACCGTGTTTGCTGCGCTAGCAGCAAGAGACAAACAGGTCTAAGTTCCCGGCCTTTAACTGGAGCTATGCGCGGTTAATATTGCACGAATCGCTTGCTGCTCTGACTCACTAAACTCAAGTTTCTCGGTTGAAGCTACATTTTCCTTGAGTTGCTGCGGAGAACTCGCACCAATTAAAACGGACGTCACTCGCTGATCATTGAGCAACCAAGCTAGCGCCATTTGTGCAAGCGATTGACCGCGCTGATGCGCAATCTCTGCCAACGCGACAACGGTTTCTTGATTGTCTAACACCAAACTCTCACTTAAGTACGAATGTTGATTACTCGCTCGAGAGTTTTCCGGGATCCCTTTTAGATAGCGATCCGTCAACATTCCTTGCTCTAGCGGTGAGAAGGCAATCAACCCTAAGTCGTGCTCTCCAACGCAATCTAACAAGCCCTCTTCTATATGGCGATCTAACATAGAATAACGAGATTGATGGATAATAAAGGGCGTACCTAGCTCTTTAAATAACGCGTGAGCTTTGGCGGTTTGTTCTTCACTGTATCGAGAAACCCCGACATACAATGCTTTTCCTTGTTTTACCAAAGAATCTAATGCGTAGACCGTCTCTTCAATAGGCGTATCAGGGTCAGGCCTGTGATGATAAAACAGATCCACATAGTCCAAATCCATTCTTTTCAATGACTGGTTGAGGCTTGCTGTAAGAGATTTCCTAGAGCCATTATTGCCATAAGGGCCTGGCCACATGTCGTACCCTGCTTTGGTCGAAATAAAGAGTTCATCTCGGTAGGGAACAAAATCCATATTTTTAATACGACCAAACACCTCCTCAGCAGAACCGTAAGGTGGTCCATAATTATTCGCTAAATCCCAGTGGGTGATCCCTAGATCTAATGCTGTTCGCAAAATCTGACGCGCATTAGCAAAATTGTCATATTGACCGAAGTTGTGCCACAGCCCTAAAGAAAAACAAGGCAGCATGATGCCACTGTTTCCACAGCGGCGATAAGGCATCGAGTGATATCGTTCTTTGTTAGGTACATAGACCGGTATTGGGGCGTGATCGTTGATATCCATGGCGTAACTCATTGAAAAATTAATGCATCACTATAGCGCCAGTCACATGTTCCTTCTGAGGTAACGATCGAAAAAGACAGTTTTTGTGGTCGTAAAAATCTCAAAAACTCTCGTCAATCGCTAAATCAATTTTGCGAAGTTCTGCTTTGCTAGCAAAAGTCCACCACGTGGTAGTTAAGACCTTTTAATACTACGCATGTCGAGTTCGTCTAAACTCAATCCTATGGTAGGAATCACACTAATTGATTGAGATGTTTAAAAATCAAGCAAGCTGCAATACTATCGAGAATCACACTCATTTTTAGTCAAGGAGAGACGAGTATGCACATAAATAGTGGGATAGCCCTTGCGAAAGCAATCGCCATCATGACTTTAGTTAGTGGTTGTGCGAGCACTATCGACCGCGGAAACTTCGGACCCTTTCAACGTTCGCTAAACAACACCAGCCATGGCTACCAGGTTGTTACAGATCCAACGGGTACCGCAAACAGCGAGTACGTCGAACGTTTTGAAGTTCGTAACGGTGACTGCACAGGTAACGAAGACTGGAGTGACTGCGATAATGATCGTGAGCGTAGTGAACTGAGTGAGAAAAACAAAACCACGACGCCAGGCAAAGAATATTGGTACCGTTGGGATATCTACTTCCCAGAAGATTATGTCAATATTTATCCGACCAAAACTGCCTTAGCTCAGTTCCACCAAAAAAGTGGACACGTTGTGTGGATGTTTCAAAATTCAGACGGTGGTTACCATCTAGATCAGCAGGTTACTGGCAGTACCGAGCGTTACTACGAGCTAATATCTGAGGAAGATTTACGGGGCAAGTGGCATCAAATTGAGGTGCATGCCAATTGGGAAAAAAACGATAGCGGCTTTCTAAAAGTATGGGTAAATGGGGAGCAGAAAGTTGACTATTCAGGTCGTACTATGACCGCAAAAGCGGTCTATTTTAAGTACGGTATCTATCGCTCATATATGTCTCGATACAAAAGTTGGAACAATACCGATACGGTACCAACACAAACCGTCTACTACTCCAATGTAGCACGAGCGACAGACAGGCAGTCACTGGCCAACTAACATGGTTTGAATAACTAAGCCCTTTTTACCAACCGTAAAACAGGGCTTTTTGTTGATTGCTCCATACTTGTTGCACCTAATTGCAGTTGTTACTTCTCTATATCCGTCGTTTATTGTTACAGTATCCTTAGTTATAGAAAATAGGATTTAATCCATGCCCACTCGACTACTGTTAAATGGTAAAAAAGCTGGCCAACAAGATGTTCGCGACGCAGTCTATCAGCTACGTGAGGAAGGGCATGATCTCGAAGTCAGAACAACCTGGGAAGGCGGCGATATTGAGCGCCTTATTCTGGAAGCAGAACAACAAGGAATACATCGAATCATTGCAGGCGGCGGCGATGGCACGGTCAACGAAGTTATCGATGCCCTACTCAAACACTCCCTTGCTCATATTCAAGTAGCCATATTGCCATTGGGTACAGCCAACGATTTCGCGACTGCTTGTGGCATACCAACAGCCTCTCCTTACCAGTCTTTATTACTAGCACTAAAAGGCAATGCCTATCGTGTTGACGCTGCACGAGCTAACGAGCGACACTTCATAAACATTGCGACGGCCGGGTTTGGTGCGCAAATTACCGCAAAGACTCCAGTGACACTAAAAAACCTATTAGGCGGTGGCGCTTATGCCCTGTCCGGAATGGTTCAGGCATTAAACTTTCGACCTTTCAATGGCACCGTGTTGATTGATGGTAAACAACATAAAGCCAACATCGTCGTTGGGGCTCTGTGTAATGGTCGATTAGCAGGCGGTGGACAACCTCTTGCGCCTGAGGCGTTTCTCGATGATGGGTATTTAGATGCATTTTCACTGCAAGGCTATACTTTGGCTGACATTTCAAAAGTGGTCGAAGAAATTCAAAACCCCAACTTTGAAGGCGTTGGTTTCGTCAACCGAAATAAGGTGACGCGCTTGGAGTGGGACTCGCAACAAGAGATGCCGATAAACCTCGACGGAGAACCAATAGCTTCTCTTAAAGTCGTCATGGAAGTATTACCCAAGGCTATCAAGCTCGTTTTGCCAGAAAACACAACGATCCTTAAGCACCGTGAGCTCGCCGACTAGTTGTCCACTTGAAAGCTCAACATTGGTTTTAGAGAAGAGTATCAGATATTAACCATCCTCAATCTAGGATACGATTGAATGCTAACTTTAGACGAGCTAAAACAACAGATTTTGCAGGCCGGGCTAGACAACAGCACCCTTTGCCTGCATTCCTCTTTCCGGTCTTTTGGACCGGTTGTCGGCGGTGCTCAAACAGTGATAGACGCATTGGTTCAAAGCGGTTGCACCTTGGTTTGCCCTGCTTTTTTCTATCAGTCTCAAACCTACCCTTCAAGAGTTAACTACGCCAACAATGGCGTCGACTACTCAAAAATTGGTCGGATGTTGTCGGTTAATTATACTGGGTGCACTTCGCAAATTGAACCTTCAATGGGTGCTGTTGCCAGTCTTTTATTGAAGCAGCCTAACGCCTCACGAACACACCACCCTGCCAACGCGTTTTCCGTTTATGGGCACTTACATCAATCGCTTCTAGCCAATCAGTCGATGCTTAATGCATACTCCGTGTACAAAAATATTTATCACTCTTCACAGCCTGCCTATGTCGTACTTGCAGGTGTTAATTTTACCTCTTGCACCCCAATACACTATGCCGAAGAAGTTTCGGGGAGACGCTTGTTCCGTCGTTGGTCTGTATACAACGGGCAAGTTGTTGAGACAGAAGAAGGCTCCTGCTCTAACGGTTTTGAACAGCTTCGTCCGCAGGTCAATCATTTAGAAAAGGTGATCAAGCTAGGACAAAGTGAAACAAGAATTTATCCGTTTAAACCGTTCATCGACACATTGTCAGAGTCAATTAAAGCCCACCCCCAATCGACCCATTGCGGTGATGATGAGTGTGTGAGATGCAATGATATGGCACTTGGCGGCAGAGCAAGCGAGTAGTCAAAAATTCAAACGAGTGCGGGAAATAGGATTGGCATTAGTATCCTAAAATAATGGTGATGGAACATCGGAAACCCACAACTGCCGACCCACGTTTAAAGTCACTCAACCTCTATTAAAAATCGAACACACAAGGAAAAATCGTGACCACAAAACATGAATGGCGTAAGCACGAAAAATCGCTCTATTTGCCTAAATCCAAGCCACAACTCATTGATGTACCTGCGTTTAACTTTATAACTATCAGCGGTGCTGGAAACCCAAACAGTGAAGGTTTTAGCGATCGGGTGACCGCCTTATATTCCCTAGCGTACGGGCTAAAGATGCACCTCAAGAAGTTGGCGTCAAAGCCTGAAGGGTATGTTGATTTTACCGTATACCCATTGGAAGGAGTTTGGGACATTAGTGAGGAAGCTAAAAAGACCTTCACCGGGGTTATTAATAAAGACGACTTAGTTTATTCGTTAATGATTCGCCAGCCGGACTTTACAAGCGAAGCGCTTTTTCTCGATGTCAAAAAAGAGGTTGAAATAAAAAAGCCATCTCCACTTCTGTCCTCCGTATCCTTTCACACTCACACTGAGGGTTCGTGCATTCAAATGCTGCATTTAGGCCCTTTTGACGATGAGCCTCAAAGCTTGTCTCAAATGGAAAAATTTGCAGACGAGCACCAATTATTACGTGTTTCTAAAATACATCGTGAGATCTATTTATCAGATGCTAGACGCGTTAGCCCCGACAAATACAAAACGGTTTTGCGCTTTAACGTTAAACCAAAGGGTTAGTTAGACTGGGCTCTTGGCTGAGTACACATTCGCCGTAATCACGCAAATTCTGCGCTTTTGCAAAGCGGATTTCGCAAAGAGCCTGTTACTACCTCATTTAATCCACAAAAAAAAGCCAGCCCTATTGGCTGGCTTTAGAATAGTTGAGAACTCTAAGCTATATGAGTGCGGCTGCGACCAATAGGATCAAAACCAAATTGGCTAAGTAGCCCACCATATAAAAATAGCTTCGAGGGCTCGGATTGGTATCTGTTGCGATCTTGTAGTACAGCACCATATGCGCCAATCTTGCGAGTGCATATACCCATACGACGACAGCCAACCAAAAGGCGTCAACACCCGCAAACAATCCAATAAATACAGGCACTGCGAACGGTACGATATTTTCGAGAGAGTTTTGGTGCGTACGATGACTGCGAAATACAAAAGAGTCGTGCCCTAAATTCTCGTCCACTACCCCAGGAATCATGTGCTCTTGCTTACGGTGTGCACGAATGGCAATGAAGCTTTGTACGTAAATGGTCGCCACGATAAAAAGTAACCCTAACAGCGCTGCATGATAATCAGAAAATTGAACGTCAGCTAACATTTTGCTCTCTCCATAAATCAAAAAGTTGATAATTAAGTTGTGCACAATATATATGATTCAGTGTAGCGTCGCAACACCTATCCTTTTCTATGCATATCCAACACAACCTGCAGTTTTGACATATAATCTATTGAGTATTCACCGATTTTTAGAAAGGTCCTCGCATGAAATGTTCCGTCTATATTGCTGCCAGTGTCGATGGCTACATTGCGAAACACAACGGTGACGTAAGTTGGTTAGACAGCGTGGGAAATAGACAAGCCGATATGGGTGATCATGCCGACATGGGGTGGCATGCTTACTTTAGCTCTGTCGATTGCTTGATCATGGGCCGAAAGTGTATGCAAGTGATAGCTGATATGAATCTGTCTCTAGAGCAATGGCCTTATGGTGATACACGAATAGTGGTATTAAGTAATACGCTTAAACAGCTCCCTAACACACTTCATGGAAATGTAGAGTTGTACTCTGGCGATATTTACTCGTTAATGGAATTACTTGAACAAGACGGACATAAACATGTCTATGTTGATGGTGGCCAAACTATTCAGTCATTTTTGGAGCTCAAACTTATCCACCAAATCACCATTACCCGCGCACCGATTCTACTTGGCGGCGGCATCCCTCTATTTGCTAAAATGCCACTGCCCATTCTACTAAAGAAGGCAAAGTCGATTGCATATGCCAACGATTTTGTTCAAGAGCATTACGCAGTGTCTTACCTTTAAAACGCGCTATGGAATTGTTTTATAGCGAGAAAAAATAGCCTTGTGGCGCGCACACTTGTAATTCAAATCATTTTAGGGTGTTATGTACGCTTAAGCATATAAACTTTGCACAAGGTGGCCTTGGTGATAGAAACATTAGACAGTTCTTATCAATCTTCACAAATGATTGACCACTTGTTTGCCAATGTGGATGTGGCTTTTGTGGTGCTAAATCTTAACCGTGAAGTGATGTTGATGAATCGTCATGCTGAACGCTTAACCGGTTACACCCAAGAAGATATGGTTGGCAAAAGCGCTCGCGTGTTTTATGAGCGCGAAGAAGACTTTACCGAACAAGGTCAAAAACGTTATAACCCAGACGCTGAGTACACCAAAGAGCACTACGTCACCCCATACATTACAAAACAAGGGCGTCGTTTTTGGGGCGATACTCAAGGAGGCGCCGTTAAAGGAGCCGACGGCAAACCGATCTATTTTGTCGCTATTGTTACGGACGTAACTGAGCGTTATCAGTCAACACTCACATTGAATCACCTACATGCTGTCACTTCGGATCGAAACCTCGACTTTTCAGAGCGTATGAGTCGCATACTTACGCTGGGGTGCGAACACTTCGAGCTCCCAATTGGGATATTAAGTCGAATAGATGACGAAGTGTACACTGTTGAATACGCTAAACACCCAGAAAACGCGCTAAAAGGGGGGGAAGTGTTTGATCTATCAAACACCTATTGTTTTCACGTATTCCAAGCCGACGATGTTCAACAATTTCATCATGTCGCCGACAGCCGCATTTCTAGTCACCCTTGTTATACCGCGTTCGGCTTAGAAGCCTACATCGGTTCACCGATATTTGTGGATGGGGTTCGTTACGGAACACTCAATTTTTCTAGCCCTGACCCTAGACGCACATTTACTGCCCAAGATCGAGAAATCATTCGCCTACTCGCACAATGGGTAGGACATGAAATAGCAAGAATGCGAGATATCGATGAGTTACAACAAGCAAGGGAAGAGCTCGAACGCGTCGCCAACACAGATAGCCTGACAAGGTTGCCAAATCGTCGCTATTTAAATTGTGAAATTGAACGCCACATGGCTCATTTTGAACGATTTAGTGAGCCCGTCACCATCGCAATGGTTGATTTTGATAAGTTTAAATTGCTTAACGATCACTATGGACATGCTGCGGGTGACCAAGCATTAATCGACTTTGCTACTATCACCCGTAATGAGCTGCGTAAATACGATCTCTGTGGGCGTTGGGGTGGAGAAGAGTTCATAATTGTGTTCCCTAACACAAATATTTCTGACGCTTCACTGGTGATTGAGAGGCTTCGTCAACAAGTTATGGCCTCTCCCGTTACTTTAGACAATGACCAGATTTTTTTCACCATTAGCATCGGATTGAGTGAGTCACGAAAAGGTGAAGAAACAGAAGCACTGATACAACGCGCTGACGATGCTCTTTACCGAGCAAAAGAAAAGGGCCGCAACTGCTTTGTCACCAGTAAGTAGTCCTCACTTAGCTTTGTTTAATCGTTTGTTTCCAAAGCCCACCACTATTGTGACGGCGCTGTTTTAAAGTATAAGCAACGGGTGTGCGTTTTCGTGACGCCCGTTATAAAAGCCAATTCCTCTATGTTAACTCGATAATAACTTTCCAAATTTCCTCATTATTGTTAGTGCTAGGCCGATATAGCCATAGCAAAACTAAAACAATAATTAGGAACATGCTATGAAGTTTAAAAGCAAAGTTGTCACACTTACAGCAGCACTATTAGTAGGCACAATTGGCCTACTTACCACCAAAGCATTTTTTGATTCCAAAGAATCTATACAAAATCAACTCATCACCAGCACTGAAGAAATTGTCGAGAGTGTAAGCCAAACGGTTAATAGCGAAATGGAAGCTAAGCGAGCATTTTCGCAATACGTTACGCAGCTTTTATCCAACGCCACCACCGACGCTGAGGTTCGAAATATAATCGATCAACCTCAACTTACCAGCCAGTTTATCGTTACCGCACTTGGTTTTGAACATGACGGTCATATTGTAGAAAATGACCCAACCTGGGACCCTGTTGATTATGACTCGCGAACACGTCCGTGGTACCAAGAAGCAAAATCGACTCGTGAGCAAATTATTACAAAACCGTATATTGATATTGCTACGGGTGAAGTTATCGTCTCCATTGCACAATCTGTTTACCGAAATGGTGAATTTATTGGCGTATCGCTAGCGGATGTGTCACTCGCGTACCTATCGGAAGTCACTAACAGAGTCAATATGAGTGGTTTAGGCAACATGGTGCTAGTCAATAAAGAGGGCGTCTTGCTGGCTCACATAAACTCAAATCTAATTGGCAAGCAAGTCTCCGATATCGCACCAAACGTTAAGCTAGAGAATCGCGCTCAACAGACCGTAATCGATGGTCAAAAATACCTCATCAACTTTGCCGATGTGCCTAATACCAACTGGAAAGTCGGTGTCGTAATGCAAGAAGATAAAGTCTTCGCGCTAATTACTGACATGCGAAATAACTCTTTAGTTATCGCTTTTATTGCCATCATCGCAAGCATGCTTATTTTGCTTATGGCGCTTTCACACTTAATGAAGCCGCTGAATAATCTAAACGATGCAATGGACAATTTAGCCAGTGGTGAAGGCGATTTAACACAGCAATTAGCCACCGATACAGACGAAGAGTTTTCTAAAATTGCTGTAAGCTTTAACCGTTTTGTTGGTTCGCTAAAGGATAATATTTCTCAAACCAAACATATTAGTAGCCAACTGATAGAGAGCGCACATCAATCTACAAACAATGCGCTCAAAACGACCTCCGCCATTGAAGTGCAACTTGCTGAAATCGAACAGCTTGCGACAGCAATGAATCAAATGGCCACCAGCAGTAGCGAAGTTGCAAACAATGCACAAAGCGCAGCAAGTGCGACAAAAGATGCCGATCAGGCCACAACGGTCGGTACTGATGTAGTACAAAATACCACTGAATCCATCAGTCATCTTGCGCTTAGAATAGATCAAGCCGTTGATGAGATCGTTGGCTTAGAAGCGGCTACTGAAAATATCGAAAGCATTATTAAAGTCATTAACGATATTGCTGACCAAACGAATTTACTTGCACTTAATGCCGCTATCGAAGCTGCAAGAGCTGGAGAATCAGGCAGAGGCTTTGCAGTGGTGGCAGACGAAGTAAGAACTCTAGCTCATCGCACCCAAGAGTCGACTACAGAAATTCGCACTATGATTGAACAGTTGCAATCCGGAACACACTCTGTGGCAAACGCAATGAATCATAGTAAAACAACGGCCAGTGACACTGTTTCAAAAGCCAGCGAAGCAAACATTGCGCTGAACAGAATTCGTGATGCTATAAGTGATATTAACAGCATGAATTTGCAAATCGCATCGGCTGCGGAAGAGCAAAGCTTAGTTGCAGAAGAAATAAACAACAACACCATGAAAATCAAAGGACTGTCGGAGAACGTATCAGAAGGTGCAAATTCGGCTAAAACAACGGCTCAAGAGCAGACTAGCTTGGTTAAAGAGCAACAAAGCATTTTGGGGCGATTCATCGTCTAAGTAACAAGCTCTGTGCGAATACCTAAAAAGCCTTTCAATTGAAAGGCTTTTTTATGACTTATTGCAAGTGTTCAGCTTTACATATAAAGCTGTCACCACGGAGTCGCTTTCATGTACCTAATACGAATGGCTTAACCTAATTTACAACATATTTTAATGAAGATGCTGCAATGCTAATAAGTCATAAAAATGAAAAATATCAGTTGTAACGTGCACTAGTTACGCTCAAAAGTCCGCCTTGTTGCACGATAAATGAGCATGAAAACTGTAATTTATTGCAACAACAGGTGAAATGACCCTAGTTTTTGTGGTATTTATTTTGCTAGGTTCTACTAATTAAAACGATTTAACTTACGACGACTCTGAGGAGAGACAATGTTTACTAAGAAGTTTTTTAAAACGAAAGACGAAGTTGAAGTAACCTTTCAATGGCCAAAAGGTGAGTCTGACATTTCTAGCATCGCGGTTTGCGGTGAATTTAACGATTGGCAGCCTACTCCAATGAAGCTAAACAGACAAAAAGTGTTTACAACTAAAGTTCGAGTGCCTAAGAACAGCCAAGTTCAGTTCCGCTACCTGATCAACGAAGAACAGTGGGAAAATGATGGCCAAGCGGACAGCTACGTCTGGAATGAGTTTGGTTCTGAAAACAGCGTCATCGATACAATCGCAAGCGCCTAACTTATCGCTTTGCTCAATCGGCGATGCCCAATCGAACAACACTCATCAGTGAGTACGGTCATTAATCAGACTCCCCTATCTGGTTTCATCGTTAGAAAATACTGCAGCCAAGGTATCTAGACACCTTGGCTGTTTTTTGTTTCTTACCCTGCCCAAATCGACCAATTTCGCAATTTAATTCGTTGTACTATTTTCAACAAATGCATACACTTAATTAACAATTTACGTTTTGCACTTTACTCTAATAAATCAGACTTTTAGGAATCTTTAATGGAATTTGAAAATAACGTCCTTCAACTTGGCTCATTCTTCGCCATCACTGTGGGGATCATGGTGCTTTTTATCGGACGCAGATTAAATCAAGTTGTTGGGTTTCTGAAAGAATTTAGCATTCCAGAGCCTGTTTCTGGTGGGTTATTGGTGTCCGCGGCATTTGCCATTTTGTACTGGACTACGTCAATTGAAGTATCTTTTGATATGACGGCTCGAGATGTTTTACTGGTGTACTTTTTTACCACCATAGGTATTAACGCCAGCCTAAAAGATCTTGTAAAAGGTGGAAAGCCACTCATCATTTTACTCGTCATCACCATCGGCTTCATGCTGGCACAAAACGTGGTGGGCATTTCGGTTGCGACCATGTTTGGTCTTGAGCCTGTCTTTGGGTTATTAAGCGGTTCTATTTCACTGATTGGCGGACACGGCACCGCCATTGCTTGGGCGCCTCGCGTTGGTGAAGAGTTTGGTTTAGAAAGTGCAATGGAAATTGGCATCGCCAGTGCAACATTTGGCTTAATTCTGGCCAGTTTAATGGGCGGTCCAATCGCTAAATTCTTGATTAAGAAACACGGACTTGCCGCAGAAAAAACAGATGCAGAGCAGTATGAACAAGACAACTTAGACGAAGAACACACGCCAAAAATGAACTCTTTCGATTTTTTGGATGCGGTGTTAGCTATTCACATCTGTATTGTTATTGGTACCATACTCAATGAGTTAGTCAGTCAAACTGGTTTGCAACTGCCTCTATTTGTGACTTGTTTGTTTGCGGGTATTATTTTGACCAATTTAATTCCCACCGCCTACCCGCGTATTACTGGTACTAAGTGGCCTACTCGTACGGCCGCCATTGATCTGCTTGCAGACATTTCGTTGGGTACCTTCTTAGCCATGTCTCTAATGAGTATGCAACTTTGGACCTTGATCGATCTCGCTGGACCTATTTTTGCCATTTTGGCCATGCAGCTTTTGCTGGCAGTCTTGGTGAACATTTTCATTGTCTTCCCAGCAATGGGGAAAACCTATGATGCAGCATTAACTTGTGCAGGTTTTGGCGGTATATCCCTGGGTTCTACGCCAACAGCAATGGCAAATATGTCTGCGGTAAGCCACAAGTATGGCTACTCCGCACAGGCGTTCATTGTCGTACCTTTGGTATGTGCCTTCTTTATTGATTTAGCTAACGCCTTCATCATTCCATTCTTCATGGGCATTCTATAAATCCGTCAAATAGGGAGCCTTGGTGAATGATGGCTCCCTAATTCGTTGATTTTTATGACCTAGGTCCTCAACTAAAAATATGTCATATGGTAAAGTTTGCCTTGGACCTTTAGTTTCACTAACTGTATGTCAAATCAAGCCCAAGTATTCCAACGTCGATATCTCATCACTCACAGCCATCTAACTTACAGTATTGTAAGCCACCTAGTAATTGGCGGTGTATGCAGCGGCTATATGTATTTAAGCTCTTCGCTTGGACACATCGCCTTATATTGGTATTTAGGTTTGTGCGCGGTATTGCTGTTGCGGCTTATATTGCAAACATACCTAGTTTCGAACGTGAAAAACGGATTTAAGTACCAAAAGGCGTATGACCTATTGTTCGCATTCTGTCCTACGCTTAACGCCTTGGCATGGGGTGTGGGTTACTGCCTGATATTACAGTTGGGAGAGTACACCTTCTCGCTCAGTGCTACCTTGGTTCTTACCGCAATGGCATTTACCGGGTTTACTCACCTAACCTTAAGTCGCGCCAGCTATATCGGTTTCTTTGTCAGCTGCTTTGTTCCCGCCATTGTCTATTTTTTAATTTTTGAGCCTAACATTGCCGTCGTAGTTGTGCTGATTATGGGGGTCGTGCACTTCCTCGTGTTTAACCGATTGGTGTACAACATTTCCACCGATGCACTTCGATCTGACGAAAAACAAAAGAATCTCATTCAAAAACTCACCGAAGCCGAAGAGCAGCTTAAGTTACTCTCTGAAATCGATCCCCTAACGGGGCTAAGTAATCGTCTAAGCTATCAAAAGCAATACAAACGAATGCGCTACGATTGCATGTTAAGTGGCGCCACACTCAATATTGCGCTTATCGACATTGACTACTTTAAGCAGCTTAATGACACCCATGGGCACCTTGTTGGCGATCAAGTATTAACCTCACTCGCTCAGCTCTTACAAACTCAACTCGGTGAAGGTACGATAGTTGGACGTTTTGGAGGTGAAGAATTTATCGTTTTTCAGTTAGGAAAAACGGCCAGCCAATTTGAGCTGACCTTGGATAACCTGAGAGAATACGTAAGTTCTAATCAGTTGATTGAAGGCGAACACTACCCTATTAGCATCTCAATAGGCGCAAATACAATAGAAAGCCCCATGTCATTATCAACCTGCTTGGCACCCATTGACGAAGCCTTGTATAAAGCAAAGGCATTGGGGCGCAATAGGGTTTGCCACGCTTAACCTAATATTAGTGAACGGCTTAGTGTACGGAATAGTTCAGGGCTAACTCGCTATAGCCAACCTAGCTAACGGTTTATCGTTAATCGGCAAATGCACCACGGCGGCGATAAGTGCCAGCGCGACTGTTGACCACCATATAGGTTGGTAAGAACCGTAGTAGTCATAGATCAATCCCCCAGCCCATGCCCCCAAGAAGCTCCCCACTTGGTGAGTAAAAAACACCAGTCCATACAGCGTAGAGAGATACTGCGCCCCGAAGATTTGCCTGACCAACCCAGAGGTTAACGGGACGGTGCCTAACCAAACGAAACCGATAGCCCCACCAAATATGGCAGCGCTATATTGAGTGATAGGTAACGTCACAAATCCGGCAATAATCGCTGCACGCAAAAGATACAATACAAACATAACGTGACGTTTGTTAAATCGATCCGCCATCATGCCCCAGAAATAGCTGCCAAATATATTGAATATCCCTACATAGGCAAGCGCAAGCGCGGCACTCGATGCAGGCAGCTCTTTGTCTGCCAAATAGCTTGGAAGATGCGTTGCAATAAACATCACGTGGAAGCCACACACAAAAAAGCCTAAGTGAATAAGCCAATAACCTTTATGACGAAAGGCTTCCTGCAACGCTTGCTTTAAACTGACGGAGCTTGGAGATTGTACTCCACTCGCATCACTATTAGACGATGAGCTTTTGATAAAGCACGCAAACGCCACCATCACGGTGCACAACATCGCAAATACTTGCATAGCGCCTTGCCAGCCAAATTCGCTCAATAACGCTTGCGCGCCTGGGATCATTGCAAACATACCAAATGACCCAGCAGCAGTGGTAAGGCCAAACGCTTTTGCAGCGTGCTGTGCTGGTACCACTTTTGCCACAACACCCAAAATAATTACGTAACTGGTGGCACTTAATCCTAAGCCCACTAGCGCGCCAAGCGAAACATAGACAACCGCGGCCGACGTTGCTATCGACGTGATATACAAACCTGTTGCGTACGCAATCGCGCCCATAATAACAATGCGCTTTGCACCAAACCTATCGGCGGCCATACCAACCATTGGCTGGAAAACGCCGAACAATAGATTCTGTAGCGCGATAGCAAAACTGAAAAATTCTCGACCGCTATCAAAATGGTCCGAAATAGGCAGCATGAATATGCCAAAAGACTGCCTGATGCCTAAGCTCACAATAAGTATACCAATGCCAATCCATACCATTGGTGGAAACCGAAAAATGCTCATAATGATCCTAGTGATGGTGAATATGTTTGCCCATGTGCGTATCCATAGGCGAGTGAGAGTTTATGTCTTCATGTTGATGACAGCCCGCAGCCATAGCTTGCTCTGCAAGCAAATCTAATAACGGTTGGCAATGATGGACCGAAAATAGGGTTACACTTAAAACCACCAGCCAACGAGCTACTTGCGCGCTCATTGCTTGCGATTTAAATAGCCAAAGTGGTGATTGTGTCAACATGGTAGAAGTTAGGTGCATAACAAAAGCGGTAGCAAACTGAGGGCGCGAAGTATAAGAATAGCCGTCGGTAGATACAAATGATAAATAGACAATTACTCTATGACTAAAATGCATAGTGACACTAGGAACCTATGCACACGAAGCCACTTTTTTGCTTCATCTAAAACGTCAAAAATCGAATCTCCAAACGGTTTTTAAACTAAATACGACTATTTTTATCAACACAGCATCAAAAAGACTCAAATGTTCTAAATCGACTATCGAGATCACATGATTCAGTAGAATTTCTGTAGGGAGTGTCTTCCTATTACCGTACAATGTAAGGCATGCAATCAACGGAGTTCTTAGACTGAACAGTTTGACCATGTCAGTTCAAGACCTGTTGAAGTTGAAAGATTCAGCGCATGATTTCGTTACAAAGAGTTAAGGGACAACTCGGACGACGAATGAAAATATAACTTTATCCAAGGACAGGTACTATGAACCAAATTACCAAAGCATACCCAACCACCAATCCCTTTGTAATCGGCTTCTTTAGCTTCGCACTACTTTCTATTATCGGTACCCTAGGCTATTTATGGCCGGCCATTCAGATCACGTTCGACTATATGGCTGTTTCTAGCGCACTCAATGACGCAGCTGGTCAAAGTACTATGAGCGAGTTCGTCGTCGTAGAGCTGCAACGTATACTTCCTTTGGCATACGCTAAGGCAGGTGCAATCTGTATTCCAGCGCTTGTTGCCACTTTGTGGTGTTATAGAAAAGCACTTAAATAAAGCGTTCGATTATGCCGGTAGTGCGATAGCTGCCATTCTTGCTCCCAACGTTTAGACAAAAAAAGCACCGAACAATGTCGGTGCTTTTGTGATCTATCGAGTTTAGTTGCCAATAATGGCTGGAATACCAGGAAGTTGGCCAACCAATGCAAGCGACCCAACACAGATAAAAAATGCAATACCTGGGATTAAGTACTTATCTTGAGCTGAAAGCGATTTTGCACGCTCATGATCGCCTATCAAACCCATGTTATCGAGCAACATAGTTGTTGCCCAACCAAATACTGGGTTTACAAACGCACACGCAAAAATACAGATGCCCGCACTCAGTGAGTCTTTATGTTTATGGATCATTTGCATACCCGCTTCAAGAAGCGGTAAGAACACACCCACAATCAAAGCAACGCGCAATACTGGCTCCCACATGGCAAGATCCATTGGATAACCTAGTACAGACGCCATAATACACATGAGGCCGGTTAGCAACGCACCACCTGGGATAGGTCGCTTAGCGATGGCCGCTGGGATCATATAAGTACCCCACGAAGACGCTAAGTTACCACCGCCAAGAAACGAGCCCACACCTTGTCGAATGGACGCACCCATCATAGTGTCATCAACATCCATCAGAACGCCTTTGGCTTCTTTTGGATAGTTCAACTCTTGGAATACGCGGTGTCCTAAATAGTCTGGAGACCACATTGCAACTGCCAATAACGCAAATGGAACCACGGCAACAAAGTGCTCTAAAGTCGGCCAACCAAGTTTCCAACCGGTATCCTCACCCCACCAGTAAAATGGGCTAAAGTGCGGCAAACCTGGCGCTGTGCTAAACGAAAAGTCTGCGCCCAACACATAGGCAACTATTCCTGCCAACGCAGAACACAATGGAATTGCAAGCCAACGCTTATTGATCTTGGCGAGGTAGGCATACACCATTACCGTTACACCAATGACCGCAAACGAAATGTAACCTTGATCGGTGCTACTCGCCCAAGCCTCAGTTTTGTTAATTTGCCCAATAAGACCCACAGCCCCTAAGTAAATCAGTAAGCCCCCTCGAACCCCAACGCCTGTGAGGGTCATTAACTTTGAACCCCCTTTGGTATAGGCGAGGATAAGGCCAAACACACACACCATGATGCCCAGTGCGAGTGGGTGCCCGCCTGCTGCGGCAATCAAAGGGATCAATGGAATCATCGGCCCATGTGTACCCGCTAGGTTGGCATTAGGGTTTAAGATGGCGGAGAACAAAATAACAAATAGCGCGCCTGCGATTAGCAGCTCATAACGGACGTTTTCAGCCACAAATTCAGGCGATAAACCGAATTGAGCAGCAAACGCCGCCACCATTGCCGTTACCATGACCACTTTACCAATCGTTGCCGCTAAAGCTGGCACCCAATCTTCAATCTCCACACTATAATCACGTGAAGGTAAATGAATACCCCAACGCTTAAAGCTCATGATTTTTAGGTCATGGTTTAAAAATTCTTCCCTGCTTTCAAAATCTTGCGCTTTCTTGCGCATATCTCTATAAAATGTCTTTCCAGATTTAGACATGTAACATTTCCTTATTAGGCTTCAAAGCAAAGCGTTCACTGCTCAGTCTCACTTGCGCTCGGTATACCAACCTTCAGCTGATACGAGACGACATCCCAGACGCTACCTTGCATCTCCATTTACTTTTAAATAAAGAGGAGACAGACAGTGTGCAAGCTTATTAATGAATACGGTGACCAACCATTTTCGGTCACTGAACGTGCGTCAATCGCACTAGAAGCAGTCTAAAGAAACATTTTGTAACAGAAATTGACTTAGATTATTTTAGGGGATGAAGTACGGGTGTATTGTAGTATTAATAGACAGAGTTGCTACTTGGCGCACACTTTTTGTGTGTTAGTTAATCGTTAAACAGAGCGAGATGTAACTGCACGATGAAAATATCAGAACACGCTGCGCGCACAGAAGCATTGTTTGGCGTCCGGGGAGAAGATATCCATAAATGGATTGACGGGTTCTTTGATCACGATGGTAAAGATCATGCCCAGCACATGGCCAAACAACTGGATTATGACCCCTTTGACCATCGCCGCTTTCGCCACTGTAAAGAAGCTCTAGGAGAAGCATACCGTGAATTTGGTGGACGCTACACTCAGCAACAAATAAAAGATGTTTTCGAAACCCACATAAAGGATGACTACGAAGGCTACTTACCTGGTAGAGCGGATTTTGAAAATGGCACGTTTACCGCCAAATATCACGATAGAACTCATAGCGACTCCATAGAAGAAGTACTCGATGAACGAGAACTCGCTGATTACTTTGATGGACTGCATCAACAAGAACCCAGCGCCAGTCATCCGCTTAAGCATTTTAGCTACCGCATTGTTCTGCCGACCATTGCCGCAATTATCCTGTTCATCACATCGATTATTTATGTGATTGTGCCATTGGTCGAAGACTCCATGGTTGAACAAAAACGGCAAATGCTAAGAGAGCTGACCTCAGCAGCGGTGAGTATTGTAGATAGCTATGTCGAACTGGAACAGCAAGGCGTGTTAAGCAAAGAGAGTGCGCAAACAAAAGCTGCGCTCGAAATTAAAACCATGCGATACGGCCCAGAAAACAGCGATTACTTTTTTATTACCGACATGCACCCCAAAATGGTAATGCACCCCAACCGCAATGACTTAACCGGCCAAGACCTTACTCACTATAGTAACGATGCTCAAGACGACGGTCCGTCGGTCTTTGTTAGGATGGTGCAATTGGTTAACGAAAGCCAGCAAGGCTTTCTCGAGTATCAATGGCAATGGAAAGACGACCCTACCCTTACCGCCCCAAAGATGACGTACCTTGAAGGCATCGAAGAGTGGGATTGGATCATCGGTACCGGCGTTTATATCGAAGACGTTGAGCAGGGCATTGCAAAGTTAGAAAATACCATGTCACGTATCTTTGTTGTGATTACCATTGGTTTGATCGCGTTGATGAGTTACGTCATTAACCAATCGCGAAAGAGTGAGCTCAAGAAAAAACGAGCAGAGCTTGCATTACATGAAGCAAAAGATCGTTATAGAGCCTTAGTCGAGTCCTCCAATGAAGGATATATATTAGAGGCTGATGGACAGGTACTGTTCTCGAACACGCGCCTGAGACAGTTATTGGGGTATCAACAAGACGACCTCAAATCGAACACGATTTGGGAGAAGCTGTTTTCTACAGCGCCGCACAATACCAAAGTTATTGAACACTTGTTAAAGCTCTTCAAGCAACAAGCTGAGCCTGGAGAGTTCGAAGCTCAACTGCAAACAAAGCAAGGTCAACACATAGATATCATTCTCACTACATCTAAGATTTTCCTTGCCGAAAAACTGGGGCATGTTGTGAGCTTTCGACCTATTGTTCGTAAAATATATGGCACCAGCGTTACGCCAACCTCCTTATTAAGCAGTCACGCAGACCAGACAATTGTCGATCATATTCAGCAGGCAAATACGCACAGCGAGGTGGTGGAGTCTCTCAATCAGTTAGCGGATCAGATTCGATACAAAATTGAAGTAGGTACAAGGCCGCATCACCTACGCAACCTTATTGGTTTAACCTACGATGCCGCTATTTGCCGTTTTATCGAGTTAACCATCGCAGACATTGGCGAGCCACCAGTGCCCTTTTCTTTCATAAGCTTTGGCAGTAATGCACGCCACGATATGACACTGTTTTCCGACCAAGATAATGCTATCGTTTTTGAAACTCCTGACGATAGCGACTTAAAGTCCATTCGACGTTACTTTTTGCATTTAGCCGAAAAGGTCTGCGCCCTATTGAATCAAGCTGGTTATCGCTACTGTGACGGACTGATCATGGCTTCTAACCATCAGTGGTGCTTAAGCCAACAAGAGTGGAAGCAAAACTTCACTGACTGGATTGAAAGTGCAACGCCCGACACTATTTTGGAGCTCAATGTATTTTTCGACATTCGCTCAACCTATGGGCACGCCACATTGGTTGATGGTATTCAAACCCATATACAAAGTGTGTTAGCTAAGCAACCTGAGTTTCTACCAATATATTCGCTCAACTGTCTTTCCTATCACGTTCCGCTCGACAGCAGTGGCCAGTTAATCACAGAGAAGTATGAAGGGATAACGTCGATAAATCTAAAAGATTGCCTTCGACCTATGGAGATATTTTGTCGCTTATACGCTCTGCATTTTGATATACGAGAAATAAGCACCATTGAGCGACTAAGACAGCTCCACACGCACGATCTGTTTGATGCTGAAACACTACGAGAAATGGTCTATTTGTTTGACCATATGTGGAATTTAAGGTTTATGAATCAACTGGTCGAATACACAGATTTGCGCAAAGTTAATGACGTACTTGCCATCGATGAACTGACGACCGTTGAGCAGCAAAATCTCAAAAACGTACTCAGTCGCATGCAGCAATTAGAAGAATGGGTAAAACGAGACTTCGGTTAAGCGAGCTATCGGGTGCTTTGACGCGCTACAAATTGAGTACTTAAGGTGACGTTCTCTTGTGCTTCAAGCCCTAGCGCCATCATCGCAGCGGCTTCGCCTTTTTCAAAGATAGGCTGAGCAATCGTCGTTAGGCCATAATCAGCCGCGCTTTCAATATCGTCAAAACCAACAATCTGCGTCCGGTTGGGTACGTCAATATTGAGCTCTCTAGCCACTTGTAGCGTTGCGATCGCCACCTTGTCACTCATACATAAAATGATATCAGGGACGGTTCTTGTTGTGTCAGTAAGCAAACCGCGAACCATAGTACGGATCGCTTCACTTTCAAGCCAGGGTAAATGCCAAACGTTATC
Organism: Vibrio ulleungensis; assembly: GCF_016900875.1. Taxonomy (GTDB): domain Bacteria; phylum Pseudomonadota; class Gammaproteobacteria; order Enterobacterales; family Vibrionaceae; genus Vibrio; species Vibrio ulleungensis. The sequence goes on along the minus strand of NZ_JAFEUM010000001.1, from coordinate 722,485 downwards.
CTCTTTAACAGGCACTTGTTTGCTGGAGAGCGCCTTTTGATAACCGTCGAGTCTTTTGCGAGAGACAGAGAACTCTGGTTCAAATAACTGCTGCATATTCACAGGACCAGGGACTGAACCTTCATTAAGCCGCAGTCCGAGGATCAGTACTTCTGGACAACTCGCTTGTGTGGCGCTATGCCTCTCTATGGCATAACTGGCAATCTTAAAGGCGGCCTCTTGATCGTCGATTGCCACCTGCCGACATGAACTCATAGGCAGTTCAAAGTCGACCGTTACCATAGGTTTAGATTGACGTATAAGCCGCTCTGTAATGCGCTTATCCAGTGGTTCACCATACAATATAAAACTATCAGGCATTGTTTCGATGGGGCTGTTTTGATAGTGCGCCTCGCTGGTGGGCAACAAAAGCATACTGGCGTGATGAAGGTCCAGTGTCTGGCCAACCCCTGCTAGAAATTGGCTTGCAACTGGATCGGTAAATCCAAACGCTAGGGTGTCGCATAAGAACACTCCAACGACATCGGTCTTTCCAGTGATCAAACTTCTTGCAGTGACGCTAGGGCCGGCGTAGCCCACTTGCTCACAATACTTTAGAACTTTCTCTTTTAGCTCCGGAGAGACGATATCCGGCTTATTAAATACATTCGACACCGACGCTTTTGAAACGCCAAGTTCCTTAGCGATGTTCTTAAGCGTTGGCTTTGGCTGTTTAGCAAATTCCGGTGTCGACATGGGTGGGTCTAAATCCTTGAGGTTAACTTATTAATAATACCGTAATTAATCTTATTATTCGAATAATTGATGGCCTTTTTGGGGGCAATATTGAACCGGTTCAATGTTGAATTTGACCTTTATCACTAATCATTAGATTTTTGCCCTACACATAGAGATCTAAGTCGCAGCTTTGTGCTGATTTACTCGCAGTTTTATCCCGTATTACTACTATTACCCCATATTGAACCGGTTCAATCCGCTCGACGATAGATATAAATACTGGTTACAACGTATCCGATTGAATGATAGAGACCGGATTTTACGACCCACACATACACTTTTATAGAGAAGATTATGCAATACAAAAATGTCAAAGACCTAAACGCCTCAGCTATTGGGTTCGGCTGTTGGGCAATTGGTGGCACATGGAATAATATTGACGATAAGCACTCAATTGCGACTATTCGAGCCGCGATCGATCATAATATCAACTTTTTTGACGTAGCCCCGATTTACGGAAAGGGTCATGCTGAAACCATCCTCGGCAAGGCTCTAAAAGGGATAGAGCGAGACAAAGTCATCGTTGCCACAAAATGTGGATTGCCATGGAATAATGCTGGTGACGTTCGCAATGATCTTAGTAAAGCAAACATATTTAAAGAAATAGACCAGAGCCTGAGCCGACTTAACCTGGACGTAATCGATCTTTACCAAGTGCATTGGCCCGATCCTAACACGCCTATTAGTGAAACCGCCGACGCTCTTGCGGAACTGAAGCACCAAGGAAAAATCAAACACGTTGGCGTGTCTAACTATTCGCTCGAGATGACACTAGAAATGATGAAAGGTGTAGACGTCGCGACTTTCCAAGGCTTGTATAATTTACTCGAGCAAAACCCAACGCATTATCACTCAATCCCATTACAATACAGAGCACGCGAGCAAGCACTGCCATTTTGTGAGCAGCACGACCTGAAGTACCTACCTTACAGTCCACTAATGCAAGGCTTACTAACAGGCACGTTTAAACGACACAATAATTTTGACCATCATGACGATCGATCAAACAACCCTAAACTCAATGACCCTTTGTTTGAGTCATATTATGAATGTGTAGAAGAGCTGAAACGTCTTGCTGATTCGGCAAATGTGTCAATTACCGCCTTAGCCATGCAATGGCTTACAAACCAGCCTCACGTTGGTCCAGTAATAGCGGGGGCACATACTGTTGAACAAGTGATCGCAAATGCTGCCACTCTCCAAAAGACCATTGACTTGAATCTAATTCTGCAAGCAGAAGCCATCGTAGACAAATGGCAGCTTAAATAACCCCATATTATCTCTCTTATATTAAGGATTACCCAGTGACACGTTTAGCCCAAACTCCTTTCAATCACCCTGAGTGGACCAAAGATAAAAATATTTATGAGGTCAACCTTCGACAGTACACCTCAGAGGGTACCATTTCGGCTTTCATGACCCATTTGCCTCGATTGCACGATATGGGTGTCGACATACTTTGGCTCATGCCTATACACCCCATTGGCGAACTTAATCGCAAAGGAACGTTAGGCAGTCAGTACGCGGCCAAGAATTACCTTGAGCTTGACCCAGCTTTAGGTAACAAAACAGACCTACTTTCGTTAGTCAATAAAGCGCATCAGCTTGGCATGTACGTGATCTTGGACTGGGTGGCCAACCACACAGCGTGGGACAACATCTGGGTGAGTGAGCATCTAGACTGGTATCAAAAAGACGACGGTGGTTCGTTGTTTCCTTACACTTACCGCGACAACAATAAAGTCGAATACTGGACCGATGTAATAGGTCTAGATTACAACAACAAAGCCCTATGGGAAGGCATGAAAAATGCCATGGCTTATTGGGTCACTGAATTTGACATCGATGGTTTTCGGTGTGATGTAGCAGGTTTGGTCCCTACACCATTTTGGGAATATGCAACTCAAGAGCTCCACAAAATCAAGCACCTGTTTATGCTTGCAGAATGGTCTTCGCCTGAATTACATCGCAAGGCGTTCGATATGACTTACGATTGGGATTTGTATACCTTAATGGGCGATATCGCTTCGGGTCGAAAAGATGCGATGGATGTAATCGCCTACTATAACGACCTGTTTTCTCGTTACCCTCGTGATGCATACCGCATGCTTTTTACCACCAATCATGACAAAAACACATGGGAAGCAAGTGATCGTGAGTATTTCGGTGAATCCTTCAAAGCATTCACCGTGCTCACAATGACCCTTTATGGCATGCCCCTCATCTACAGCGGACAAGAATCTATTCTTGATAAGCGCTTGGCGTTTTTCGAAAAAGACGCCATTAACTGGAGAGACTTCCCTCTACAACAATTTTATAGTGAGTTGCTTGCCTTAAAACGCAACAACTGCGCTTTATGGAACGGCGAATTTGGTGCACAGCCAGAGTTCTTAGAAACAAATAACCACCATGTACTTAGCTTCGTACGTCGTAAAAACAGTAACCGCGTTGAAGTAACCATCAACCTGTCAGCAGAATCACAATCCATAACCATAAACCAAAATACCTATGAGTTTTCCCCCTATGAATACCGGATAACAACGACCCCTTAAAAGCGGTCGCTACGAACCGTACTAAGGACAAGCCTCTCGTAACAACACAAGGAACGAATCATGAAGAAACATGCTCTTTTGAGCGTGGCGGCTTTTTGCGCCCTGCAAACAGCCAATGCCGCCGCTTTTAGTGACGAAAGCATCACCATTTGGATGCCTTTAGATAAAGGTCAAAAAGGGATGACTCACGCAGTAACCACTTTTGAGCAGGACACCGGGGTAAAAGTAATAGTGGAGTACCCTGACGGTTTAGAAGAGAAGTACGTCAAAGCATCATCGATCGGCAAAGGACCCGATGTGATGATATTTGCTCACGACAGATTTGGTGGTTATGCCGAAGCAGGTCTGGTCCGTGAAGTCACGCCTAGCCGGGAATTTAAACAGTTATTTTCAGACTATACCTGGGAGGCGACACGCTACAAAGGAAAGCACTATGGTTATCCGATAACCGCCGAATCTATCTCTCTTTTGTACAATAAAGATCTTATAGACAAACCTCTAGAAAACTGGGAAGACCTTCATCAACTGGACCTAAAGTTATCCAAGCAGGGTAAAAAGGCCATCGCTTGGGAAATAAAATCGCCCTACTTCACTCAACCTCTGTTTTCGGCTGCAGGAGCCTATGTCTTTGAACGCACTGAGACGGGACTTGATGCGAGTTCAACGACGGTAAACAGTCCGCAGGCTGTTGAGACAATGAGTTTCCTAAAATCGCTTATTGATGATGGGATAATCTCAAAAGATATGGATTATGCTCATGCAGAAAGTGACTTTAACAAAGGACAGGTCGCAATGACGATTAACGGCCCTTGGGCATGGGCAAACCTAGACAAAACAGGGATTAATTATGGTGTAGCCGAGCTTCCTAAATACAAAGGAAATCCATCAAAACCTTTTGTAGGAATATTGATGGCTGGCATAAATAGCGCGTCTCCAAACAAGGATCTTGCTCAAGAGTTTATTGAACAGTATCTACTGTCGATTGATTCGTTAACCTTTATGAACAGCCAGGTGCCCATCGGTGTCCCTGCTTTAAAGAGCTTCGCGGAGCAGCTCAGCAGCGACGAACGCCTAAAAGCGTCCATGATTAATGCAGAAAATGGAGAGTTAATGCCTAACATACCGGAAATGATGGCATTTTGGAGTGGCCAGAATGCCGCACTAACCAACATTATCGATGGTCGCCAAAGCGTGGAAGATGCATTACGAGATCTAGAAAAGAGAGTATTACAAAAATAGTCGTCTTGTTACGATGTACGAAGTCATACACAGCGGCCGCGAGGTCGCTTTGTATTTTAGAGCCATTCGACATTTCATTGATTGGCGAGCCACTGGCTAACAGTCACCTTCAGCCAAACGAAAAATCTAATTCCAGTGGTGTCACTGGCTCAGTATCGTAGTAATAAGTCTCTTCAATAGAATCAGATTGCTGATCATCAGAATGGGAAGAATCTGGCTGACTACAGCCAACAAAAATCACACAGGCCATCACAATACTGCATACCGACTTGCTGTCCATACATCACTCCTTACAGATTAGACATACCTTGTATGTCCAAACCTTGAAGTTAGGCCGCGTATCCTTGCGACAATTGCTTCAAACCCGAGCTTTGAAGCGCTCCTTTCATGTCGCAACTGTATGTTGATTTTCGATAAATAGTGTTAGGCGTTTCAACGAGCATTGCGATCATTTGGTACCTAACTATTATAGCTATTGTGTTCGACTTAAACCTTGCTCAATCTATCAAAATTACCGGGATCCTACGGATTTTTGGACTGTTAATTTGCGTCGATATCACGCCCCTCTATAGACGGGCTAGCGTCGTTCAATAACTGACTTTCGCTGTACCAGTGTTGGTTTAAATTCGTGTGTCATATCCGCTTTTACAGGCATACCTGACTCTAAATCCAACGCGAGTTGTGCAGCGCAGGTAGCCATATGTGAAATGGGATACGCCATAGTGGTAAGTTTTGGATAAAGGTGACCTGCAATGTATTCATTATCAAACCCAATGACCGATATTTGTCGCGGTAAGGATATCCCATTATCTTGCAAGCACTCTAACGTACCAGACGCCATCGAATCGTTATAGGTCGCGATTGCCGAGTATCGTTTACCTGAATGGATTAACGCTGTAGTAGCGACCCTCCCACCTTCATCGGTCGGCTCGCCAAAGTAGACGTTATTAATATCAAAGTGTAAGCCCGCATTGTCCATTGCTGCTTTGTATCCTTGCAAGCGCTCTCTTGCATCCGGGATATCTTCGTTTGAACACACATACGCTATCTGTCTGTGACCTTTGGCAATGAGTTCATTACACGCATCTAGGCTGCCTTGGAAGTTATTTAGGTATAGGCACCGCTCACGTGCCGTCGGTAAATGACGATTAATGAGTACTAAAGCAGGTGCTTCTTGACAATACCTACTGAGTACGTCATCGCTTAGACCTTTTGAGTGCACAACAATAGACTTACAGCCATTACTTAATAACAGCTCTAGCATCTCTTTCTCTTGGTGTGCATCGTGGTAACCATTGGCCACCAATACATGCCTGCCATTTTGACGCGCTACATTATCGACGCCTTTGACGAGTGCGCCAAAAAAGGGAACGCCAACGTCCGAAACCAGCACGCCTATTGTCTCGGATTTGCTTCTCACTAAGGCTTTTGCCATTGCATTTTTTCGATAACCTAGTTGCCTTACGGCATTGTGCACGGCGTTGTAGGAATGCACACTGATTTGCGGCGAGTTGTTCAGCACCCGTGAAGCGGTCCCAACCGATACACCGGCTAATTTAGCGACGTCTTTAATCGTGGCCATTTACGCCTCCTTTTCAATCTTAAATCGGCCAACCAATGCGTCTAGCTGGCGATTTTTATCAAGTAAAGTATGGGTGTTGCTCACCGCAGCTTGGCTATTCTCTTCTAACTCCGACACAACAGAATAGAGCGTATGCATATTCCTATTGATCTCTTCACTCACCTGTTTTTGTTCACTAGCAGATTGAGCGACAGAATCATTGAGATCAGTAAGCTGATGAACTGCCGTGGTAACATCATCAAGATCTCGACTGATTTGATTGGTACTGATTGAGGTGCTCTTACTGCTGGATTTTGTCTCTTCGAGCGCTTGCACCACTTGATGACTGCCTTTCTCAAGTTTTGCCAGCATGGCGCTAATTTGTTCAGTACTTTGCTGAGTTCTGGCAGCCAATGCTCGAACTTCATCCGCAACCACAGCAAAGCCTCTGCCTTGCTCACCCGCCCTCGCAGCTTCAATAGCTGCGTTAAGCGCTAAAAGATTGGTTTGCTCTGCTATTCCCCCAATAACATTGAGCACTTCAGAAATGTCTGCCACATCGTCAACCATGCTACCCACAGAGTTCGACATGTTTTCCATTTCTAACGTCAGTGAATCTACGTTTGTTACTGCGTGCTCAACACTCTTTTGACTGCGTTTACTCACCATCATTGCATGATTGGTGACGCTCGCGGCTTCACTGGCTATGGTTGCAACCCCATCAGCAGCTGTGCTCATTTCGTTGATCGCGGTCACCGCTTTCTCGATCTCTTGGTTGTGTGTGACTGCTTGTTGCTGATTGGAAGACACTCGCCCTTCTAACTCATTCGCTTGTTGTGCAACGCTTGTACTGGTAAGTTTTACCTGCTGCATCAACGACTGTAAGTTGGATACAAAGCTATTTATGCTGGCAGAAATGCGGCCAATATCATCCGAGCTGTGGACCTCAAGGCGCTTGGTGAGATCAGCCTCGCCCGACCCTAATTCTTCAATGAGTTGACGCAGCGCAATGATTGGCCTGTAGGTCACATTGAGCGCCACGAGCGCCAACCCAATAAATACCACGCCACACACCAAGCTAAGCAGGGCCACTTTTACAACCAGGGCGTCAGTATGGCTATGAATGTATTGTTGATTGAGATAGCCGTGAAGCGCCCAAGCGCTATCACCGACCTCAATCTGTTTTGTAAGCAGCGGCTGTTGATGTGTGGCATTACCTTCGAGAAATGACACGCTCGAGAACAGCAATTCGCCATCAGCGGTGAGCAGCTCTAGCCCTCCAGCATCAGAATGAATGGCCTCTAAACTGGTTAAAATCGGCTGTAAATTGACTTCGAAAACATCGATACCACCAGAACTGTCTATCGAAGCGATAGCGATTGTCATAATTAGTTTATCGTCAACGAGTTCGACATAACGAATTGAGGCACCCTGTTCCACCTGAGTTGCAATCGCTTGGTAATGCTGCTCTTGCTGAGGGGAAAATTCTAAATAGGTGGGCGCCAAGCCGGCTTGATACTCTATGCTTGGGTCGGGCGAAAATACCGATCCATACATTACCTTAGTGATTCTATAAAAGCCTGAGGAGTCCAGTACCTGAGCCATGTTAGACAGGTTTAATGGAATACTGTTGGCAAGCTTCACTGCTGACTGGAGTTCCACTTCGACTCGCTCTGAAACCAAATCTAATTGTGTTTGAATTTGTTGACTATCGTTGGCGTAAAAATCTTTTTCTACCAACGTTCTCGCGCTTAAAAAAGACGCCAATATAGACAGTAACAACAGTAGTACCATCACAGACAATATTTTGTTTCTAAACGATAGTTTTGGCATCAACGTAATCTCCGAAGCCGTTTTAGGTAAAAAAAGGCCACGCCCTGAAGACTATCGATCAAAGCGCGGCCAAAATGTAGAGATTCCCCCTCTACGGAACATATCTAAATAAAACAGTGAAACACCTACCCCCTAAGTTTTACCCTTTTAGATACTGATACACCCCCTCAGCAACCGGAATTCCCTCAGCTTCACATTTGGCTTTATACGCCACTTGTGGATCATTTGGTGCCATGACTTTTTCAACACCTGGTACCGGTTTAACGGCGCGAAGCTCACTGGTCATCATTGCCATGGTCGCAGCAAACAGCGGCGTACCTAATTTGGTTGGGTCGATAATGATCACTAGGCTTGCGAGCTTACGCATCTTGTCGTAGTCGCCATACATACGAATAATGTGGTTGCCGTAATTCGCCCCCATCAAGACGCCAGTAAGTGCATCAATTGCAAGGGCAATGCCCGACCCTTTGTGTTGGCCAAATGGCAGTAAATTTTCAACCTTGTGAGGATCTGTGGTCATGTGACCTTCTTTATCAATCGCGAGATCAGGACCAATTTCTGTTCCCGTTTCTTTCGCGTGCAATAATTTGCCAAAAGCCGTCGCACTGGTGGCCATATCAACAATCATTGGATGGCTGCCTTCTACTGGGAATCCGAACGCGATTGGGTTGGTACCCAAGAAACGCTCAGCACCACCATGGGGAGCCACACAGGTATCCGTTTGCGTCATACCAATGGCAATCATGCCTTCGCGAGTCGCTTGCTCCATAAAATAAGACAGTGCACCGCAATGAGAGGTGTTCTTAACACTGACGAACCCTAAGCCCGTTTCAGCTGCCATCTCAATGCCGTGCTCAGTGGCCGCTATCAACGCTGAATGTCCCATACCGTCATCTGAATCAAGTACCGCGACCGACGGTGAAATTTGGTCTATTGAAAAAGACGCATGTTTGTTTAAGCCACCTGTTGTAAGGCGCTTACAGTAATGCTCGACACGCATAACTCCATGTGAGTGAACGCCTGTCATGTCTGCATGAATCAATACGTCCGTCACTTCCTGTGCGGTCTTATCGTCTAAACCTGCAGCGACCAACTTCGTCAACGCAAGATCTCTTAACTCGGCTTCTTTCACTAATGTCATCGACATACTTCTATCCTTTGTTTTTATGATGCGGCGCAAGCGCCGCTTATTGTTTGATAACGTCTGAATTAAAAATTGATTACGCCTTTGACCAGCGACGTGTTTTCAACGACATCTTGCTTATAGTTCAAGCCAAAACTGTGAAAATCGTACTCTTTGTTCTTCATGATGGTTTCCGAAATCTTGCCTTGTGCCATGAGTTCGATAACACGTTCAAAGTCCTGACGAGTGGCATTGCGACTGCTCAGAAGCGTAGTTTCTTTCTTATGGAAAGTTGGATCGTCCATCACCAAGTCACCAATGTACAAACCGATAAACACTATCTTTCCACCATGACGAATAAGCTCTACTGCTCGGCTCATCGAGCCTTTATTGCCAGTTGCGTCCATCACCACACAAGGTAGGTCACCACCAAATGCATTACGAAGTTGTTCTTGGTAATCATCGACAAGTGGGTCAAGTGCAATAACATCAAGAGATTGCGCTACTTTGTCGCGTCTTACGTCAGACACATCGGCAACGGCGACCGTCGCTCCCTCTGCTTTTGCAATAGCTGCCGCAGCTAAACCAATTGGACCGGCCCCTACAACCAGTACATTGTTGCGCGGCGTAATTTCTGCGCGTCGAACCGCGTGAGCACTAATGGCAAAACACTCAACCAACGCGCCTTGAGAGTCACTCACACTATCCGGTAGCTCCACTAAGTTATCTTCGTAAACCGCCAAGTACTCACTAAAACCACCATCTTGATGCACGCCATATAAAGAGACGTCTTCACAACAATTGGTTTTGCCATCGCGACATGCGGCGCAAACGCCACAAGGGATACATGGGATGACTGAGTAGCGTTTTCCGGCAGTGGCAGACGCTACTTTTTCACCCACTTTAATCACTTCACCCGAGATTTCATGGCCCAATACACGTGGGTAAGAAAAGAACGGCTGACGTCCTGCATAGGCGTGAATGTCAGTTCCACAGATTCCAACCGAACGAATTTTAAGTAGCACTTCGTTGTCTTGGATTTGAGGAATGTCGCGTTCGATGTATTCAATCGAGTTTGGTTCGTTACAAATTAGTGTTTTCATATCAGACTCTTACTTAAATTTTTGCTAGAGAATCGACAACATAAGCGATTCCGTGATGTTCAATAGCGTCAAACGCTTCCATAACCGCTTGTGTAAATTGCGGATTGGTTTGCGCTTGGTCGCCAAAAATTTTGTCAATCGACAATAGAGCGTGTGCTCGATCTTCCGGTGTCGTATTGGTTTCGCAAACCGAGGCATAGGTCTCTGCAAGTGGATCTGCAATGGCCTCTTTGTTAACAACTTGAGCGATGGTGTAATGCATCCAACCTGCAATTAAGGTAGGTAAGCAGGCAAAGTCCACATCGCGCTTTTGCAGCTCTAATAGCGGATCGAGTACTCGTTGAGGTAGCTTCTGTGAGCCGTCCATCGCGATTTGTGCCGTTTTGTGTCTGATGTTGCTATTGCTAAAACGCGCAATCAACAGTTCAGCGTATTGCTGTAAATCGACTTTTAACTCATCACTTAGCGAGCGCGCTTGTTCGTCAAGCATCAAACGAAGCGTTGTTGCACGGAGTTTGTCATCCTGCATGCATTGAAAAATAAATTCATACCCAGCAAGGCTGCCGTTGTAAGCTAAAAATGAATGGCTACCATTTAGCATGCGCAATTTCATTTCTTCGTAGGGCAATACGTCGTTAACAAACATCGCCCCAGCAATCGACCAATCAGGACGTCCCGCAACGAAGTTGTCTTCAATAACCCACTGGCGAAAATCTTCGGTCACAACACCACAAGGGTCGCGATAACCCGTTTTGCTTTCGATCACATCAAACTGATCGTCGGTCATAGCAGGTACGATTCGGTCTACCATCGTGCTAGGAAAAGACACATTGCTCTCAATCCACTTTGCAAGTTCAGCATCACGCTGTTTAGCAAATGAAAGCACGGCATTTTTGGTTAACACTCCATTTTCAGGAATGTTGTCGCAAGACATCACACTAAAAGGAGCGAGGCTGTTTTGCATACGTTGAGATAGTGCCTCTGTTATAAGGCCAATCGCTGATTGAGGTTGGTGTGGTTGGGCTAAATCATGAGCGATCAAAACGTTGTCGACATCAAGTGAGCCCGATTGTGGATCTACGCAGTAGCCTTTTTCGGTAATGGTCAGCGATACGATTTTAACTTGAGGTTCGACCATTTTATCAATTGCCGCTTGGATGCCCTTTTTAGGCGTATGGATCTGCTCGCAAACAGTACGAACCACACGAGAAACCGTTTTGGTTGATGAGGTCTCAACGACCGTGAACAAACCCTTCTGGTGCGATAGGTCATCAATAAGGTTCGCAGGACCAAACATGTTTATCTCACATATTCCCCACGGCTTATCTGACTGGTCATTTGTGAGGTCGTTATACACAGCTTGGTGTCCGCGATGAAATGCACCAAATCCGATATGAACGATATCACTGCTTAATGTTGAGCGATCATACGTGGTGGTTTGATCGTAATTTGCGTTAACCACATCCCTATCCAAAACAGTCATCTTATACCTTTTAATTAAAATTGATTAACCAATGATGAATTTATACTCTTTAGAACGACCAATTGCAGTGATAATTGTCACACTTAGAGAACCAATATACAAAAATGGCTGACCAATATTACTTTTCGATTAATTATTAGGCAAAATATTCGTTAATGGACTATGCCAAGGCCTACGCCATTAACCACACCACCCCTTATTAAATAAAGTGTGAGCTGACACATGTACCGAAATAGCCTTTTGGTTGACCAAAAATTACTAGTTGTTTAGTATCTAAATCAGTTGAATAAGTAATAAGCAGTTATTAAGAATTTATAGGTGAAATTTGTATGCTAAATAGTAAAAGCGGCCAACAGGTACCAGCAGAAATCCTTAGCTTTGGTGAACCGATGTTCGAATTCAGTCAAATGAAAGACGTAGCACTGGGTCAGGCAGACTTTTTAAGTGGGTTCGGGGGTGACGCGTCTAACTTTGCCATTGCCGCAGCAAGGCAAGGTGCTAATGTGGGCATGCTCACGCACGTAGGTAACGATGAATTTGGAAAGCGATTCATTGACCTTTGGACAAAAGAGCGCGTATCTACCCACAATGTCCAAGTAAAGTCGAACCAACATACCGGTGTTTACTTCATTACTCATGATGATCAAGGACACCACTTTTCGTTTTTAAGAAAGAACAGTGCCGCAAGTTTAATTACCCCTGACCAACTCCCTATAGAGCAGATTGAAGCAGCCAAGTTATTGCACGTTACTGCCATTACCCAAGCTATCAGTAGCAGCAGTTGTGATTCTGTGTTTGCTGCAATTGAAGCGGCAAAGCAAAGCAACACATTAGTGTCCTATGATACGAACCTGCGTTTAAAACTGTGGTCACTGGCAAGAGCAAGAGCTGTCATTAACGAAACGGTCAAAATGGTCGACATCTGCTTCCCAAGTATTGATGAAGCTCAGTTGATCACAGGGCTTACACACGCCGACGACATTATTGACCACCACTTAAAGCTAGGGGCAAAAGTTGTGGTCCTCAAGCAAGGCAGCGATGGCGCAACTGTAGCGGATGAACAACAGCGAATTCACGTGTCACCGCATAAAGTCACCCCTGTTGACGCTACCGCGGCTGGCGACTCTTTTGCAGGATCATTTTGTACCCACTTTGTGAGAGGAGCATCTCTCGAGCAAGCACTATTGCACGCCAATGCTACGGCTTCTATCACAATTACTGGCTACGGCGCTGTCGCGCCCCTGCCCACCCTTGAGCAGGTAGAAAACCGACTTCTAGAATCTAAATAAGGAAAGTGAATCATGGAGCTTCAAACCAAACAGCTCGTTAAACAACTTAAGCAATTTAAAGTTGTTCCCGTTATCGCCATTGATAGTGCACTGGATATACTGCCTTTAGGCGAGCAACTCGCTAACAACGGACTACCTGTCGCAGAAATCACCTTTCGATCAGATGCAGCAGTCGAGGCCATTCGCTTGTTACGTGATGCCCAGCCCGAGATGTTGATTGGTGCCGGCACCGTTCTTAACGAGCAGCAAGTGATTGCGGCAAAAGAAGCAGGTGCAGACTTTATCGTTTCACCTGGACTTAACCCAACCACCGTAAAAGCGTGCCAAAAGCATGGAATAATCATTGTTCCTGGTGTTAACAACCCTTCTCAAGTCGAGCAGGCTTTAGAGTTAGGTGTTTCAACTCTCAAATTTTTCCCTGCAGAAGCCTCTGGTGGTTTACCAATGTTAAAATCGCTGCTTGGACCCTATAGCCAAATTCAAGTTATGCCTACCGGCGGTATAAGTGCCAGCAACATTCAACAGTATCTCGACTTACCTGCGGTACTTGCATGTGGGGGAACTTGGATGGTCGATAAAGGTTTAGTTAATAAAGGCGAATGGGGTGAGATTGGTCGTCTCATTCGCGAAATAGTTCAGCAATTAAAGGATGCTTAACATGTCGTACGCACAATCAACTCAAATTACCGATATTCAGACACGGCTATTTAAAATCCCTCTAGATGAGATCCTTTCTGACGCGAAGCACGGGGATCACGACCATTTCGAACTCATTACAACCACTATTACTACCGCTGATGGGCTCACTGGCACCGGTTATACCTACACAGGTGGTAAGGGGGGTTACGCGATCAAAGCGATGCTAGAGCACGACTTGCAGCCTGTTGTATTGGGCAAAGACGCCGCCAATATAGAAGAAATTTATGACTTTATGGAATGGCATATACACTATGTGGGCCGTGGTGGCATCGCGTCGTTTGCCATATCGAGTCTAGATATTGCGCTGTGGGACCTAAAAGGTAAACGTGAGCAACTGCCACTGTGGAAAATGGCAGGTGGAAAGAACAACACCTGCAAAGCCTACTGCGGCGGCATAGACTTGCAATTCTCTCTTGATAAACTTCTGAGTAACATTCAAGGCTATTTAGACTCTGGCTTTAACGCAGTAAAAATCAAAATTGGCAAAAGCGATCCGCAAGAAGATATCGACCGAATCAAAGCTGTTCGTGCCCTCATTGGACCCGACGTTACCTTTATGATTGATGCCAACTACTCTCTAACTGTTGAGCAAGCGATTGCACTGTCTAAAGCGGTAGAAGAGTGCGACATTACGTGGTTTGAAGAGCCAACGATCCCAGACGACTACCAAGGATATGCTGCAATTGCAGAGGCCACCAACATTCCACTGGCAATGGGCGAAAACCTTCATACAATCCACGAATTCGGTTACGCAATGGAACAAGCAAAGCTTGGATTTTGTCAGCCAGATGCATCTAACTGCGGCGGGATCACGGGTTGGTTACAGGCCGCACACTTGATAACTGAACACCAAGTTCCAGTCTGCACCCACGGTATGCAAGAACTGCACGTGTCGCTTGTGTCTGCGTTTGATACTGGCTGGTTAGAAGTGCACAGCTTCCCTATCGACCGCTACACAAAACGACCACTGGTCGTCGAGAATCATCGCGCAGTAGCGTCCGACGAGCCTGGCATCGGTGTTGAATTTAAATGGGACATCATTGCCCAATACGAAGTCCATTAATAAACGGGGTCAGAGTCAATCGACTCTGACCCCGTTGGGTTAAAATAGGGGGTCGGAGTCAGATGACTCTGCCCCCCTTTGCTTTTACTGGCCGAAACGGCGGGTATAAAGCTCTTGGTTTACTTTTCTTGCTGACTCTACGAGTGGTTTGTAGGGCGTGTCGGTAACGGTGACAAAACCAACGTTATAGTTCTCGCCATCCCATGCTCGGCCCGTTGCTGGTGAGTCCATGTACTGGAACCAGTGCGCACCTACAAAGTATGGGTTATCGATAACACTACGCATATAGTGGGCATAAGCATCTGCCCTACCTTGCTGGTCATCCATACTCACCAATCCTGGGTGGAACAGTCCAGAATCGGTAGCACCAAAGTGAAATTCGCCAATAATACTTGGCATGTCCAATTCTGGTAAATGCGACCAGTCACCCTTCGAGTTAAGATCTTTTGCATACAAGTTGTAGCTCATAACGTCCACATACTTAGCGGCGGCGTTAGCGGCTTCTGGGGTTATCCCCCAATCAGAGAAACGCGATCCCAAGTTCAGGTGATTAGGCAGCACATTCTGCATTTCTTCGTCTACCACGCGGAAAAATTGGTCAGCAAGAGCCGACAGCAAAACACTCAGGTCTTGTTTCATTGCCTCAGATAGGTCGCTTGGCAGGCTCACCCCTTGTGCAAAACTTTCCCACGACTCAAACGATGTACTCCATGCCGCATTGAGCTTGTCGATAGAACCGTACTGCTGTTGCAGTAACTCATCGAAAGCCTTCTTAGCGGAACTTTGTTGCGAAGAGGCTTTCAATCCTGACAGAGCAAGAGCGTAATGGCTTGCATCAAATTGAGTGTTACCCCAGCTCAACTCGTTGTCGACAAAATATCCAATACAAAACGGATCATTATCAACGTCATCGGCCACAGATTTAGCCATGGTGGCTACAGAACGTCTAAACTCAGGATCAAATGGGTCGTGCATTGGACCCCAATAATCGTTCCCTGTGTTAATACGCTGATGGCTGCCTACAATCCAGCCGTGAGCCGTGTACGGTACCTTGTCATTGCCGTAAAAACTTGGATCAGACCAGTTGCCTAGAGAGGTAAAGCCCCAATCCATCATTCTTGCCAAGGTAACGTCTTGCCAAATCGCCAAAGCGTCTGCTTGAGACGACTGCTGATATTTCCGCTGTAAGTTTGCTCCATAAAAACTAAACACTTCGCCATGCTTAAGCGGGCCTGTATGGATCATTTGGGTATAGTTGTAGTTTTGCGCAAGCTCAGAGTCGTAATCGGGCAACTCGGTAAACATTCCGCGACGCAGTGGAGAGAGCTGCGCTCGAGGTTGAGTACTTTCAAGATACCCACTCTCAGCCACTTGACTCGGCCTTAGATCGTCGGTTGCAACGTCCGTGATGTCCGAAAATCCAATACCTGTGGTGGTATAGCTATCATCCATACGAATATTATCGAGACCTGTCGCGAAGTATAAGTACCCCTCAGGGTCGACCAGCGCCCACTTTCCTTCGACCTTTTCAGTTCTAAAATAGCCAGTTGCGTTAAGTTTTGGACCATCGCTCCACCCGCCATACGTTGAACGGTCTGGCAGTAGTGAGGCTTTTTCAAGAAGTGCGTAGTCCTGTGCTGCGCGAGATTGTAGGTCTGCCAGATCTGTGACCTTTTCTGGCCACTGCTCGGCAGTATACTGACCAAACTCGTCGATGATATTACTGTAGCGACTGGTATCATTGGTCAAGTTTGGAATAAGACGTAAATTATCAAATTCTAACTCAGCATCGGCTAATGGGTTCATCATATAGAGCTGAAAACTGACTATATTGGATAAATCGAGCTCTGTTTCCCCCCAACCAAACACGACCTGCGTGGCAGAGAACGCTTGTTTAGGCGGTTCGCCTCGCATTCCTGAGTTCATCGCTTCAGCTAAGTCTTTTAGCGTAAAGTAATAGGTATCTTGTGATTGTGGAGGAAGCTGAACATAGCCAGAACGACTGTGTACCACGCCAGTCGCGCCACCGCCTAGCTTTTCATCCAAGTCGTCATCGACACGAACAAACAGTTGCACACCTTTATCGCCGAGGTTTTTGGCATCAAACGCTAATGCCACGTCACCATACTGCGTCCAGTCCCACGATTCACCTTGAGTACCCGCGGAAAACTTAACGGTTGGGTAAGCTTCAGCTGTGGAATATTGAACTCGCAGCGCGTGGCCACCGTTATTTTCAACACGCGTTACATCTGTTCCTAATTTTAGCTCTAAAATTGAACTATTAGGGTCGTCAAACTGGCTTAAGTTCAGCACGGTAGGTACCGTGGCAGACGCAATAACATCCTCGCGAGCCTGAGATTTCACAAAATCGCCAGTACGTTCAATAAAGGCAATATCGTGCAGCCTTAAGCTTTGCTTAGTTGCCGGCCCAACAACATAAAATTGGAACTCAGATACAGTTTTAAGATCTAATTCTTCGCCACCACGATAACCGTCCAAGCCCATCTCAGAGCCGTTAAACAGATAGTCGACAGTTTTGGTTTCGCCAGCCGCCAGTTCGATGGGTTTATCCAGTTGATGAGTCGCTACACCCATAATGCCAATGGAATCCGCAACTTTTAGCTCAACACGCAACGGTGAATCAGTAGGGTTTTCTAAGGTCAGCTTTAAACCACCTTTTGTATTCCAATCGGCGCTACCGTCGACAGGCCTAAACTTCATATTTGGCCATTTACTGTTGGCATCAGCTTGGCTTACTTCATCAAATTCAACCAATACACTTTCAGCTTCAACCGTGTAGCGACTGTGTTCGTTCGCCGCCGCAGCTAAAAAAGCAGCATCGGTTAACACAATCGGTGCGACGCTCGCTGTCATGTCAGTTTGTTGCGCCTGCGTTGCTGTATCTGTCGTTTGTGTGCTGCATCCTAGAGATGCTAAACCGGCCGCGATGGCTATCGCAACCGCGGTTTTTTTTATTGTTCCCATAGCACCCTCTACTTAATGTACTCGATCGCTTGAACTTGAATCACCTGTTCGCCAATAGGACCCACTGCGTAAAACTGAAATTCTGGTATTTGTGTTAGATCGAGTTGCTCACCACCACGGTAGCCTTCTAGCCCCATTTTTTGGCCCGAAAATAAGAATTCAACCTCGCTGACACCGGTTGGCAAATACAGTGGTAAATCCAACTGATGCGTTGCAGCGCCCATGATGCCAATGTTATCTGCGACTTTCATTTCGATCCGTGCCTCTACGTCTCCGAGGTTTTCAAACGTTAGCTTAAGCCCTTTATATTGACTCCAATCATAAATACCCGCTGCAGGTCGGAACTTCATATTTGGCCACTTTGATGCGGCCTGAGACTGAGTCACTTCGTCAAAGGTTATTGTGACAGCGTCACCTTCTACTGCATAAGAGGTATGGGTATTTGCTGATTTACTTAGAAATTCAGCATCTGTAAGTACAATCGGGGCTGACAGATCGACGTTCTGTTCTTCAGCTGCCACATCGACAGCTTCGCTGGTCGCAGATCCCGCACAACCTGCGATCATAGCTGTGGCCATCAGTGCAGCGAGGAAATTACGTGTGTTCTTGCCAGTAATAGCTCGAGAGATTTGAGTAAGGGTAATAGTCATGATTCATTCCTTTTGAATGTATTATTCGAATAACGTTGCTGGGATTTTGATGATGGCTTTTTTAACCTTTGAAGGAGTGGTTAAACTGCACAGTGGGCGGTGCACCTGATTTGGATAAAACACCGCAAAATCACCACTGCGCAGTTCGATAAATTGCTCTTTTTCCACAGAATCAAAAAACATCACATCGTTGTCTAAGGTGGTTAGTTGTTCACTTTTTGCGTCTATGTGGTAAGAAAAGCCAATTTTCTCCTCCCCGGATAACACGATCTGCACGTCGATATAGTGCTTGTGAACTTCAGCTTTTCTTTCACTTAATGGCTCAGTGACAGCATTCGCAACCACAACAAACGCACCTGGGTAGGCGAGTTCATACTTACCTTCGGGTTGCGCTGCAGCAATGGGTAACGCTTCTTCAATCAAAGCGATGATGCGTTGGTCGCAATAAGCTAACTGGGAAAGCCGTTTAGTGTTGCCAAATAGCATGAGGATTCTCCTTAACGAAATCCTAAACGAAAAAAGGCGGCCCGAAGGCCACCAGTGGAAGGATTAACGACGGCGACGAAGCCAAAGAAGACCAGCCATCATAAGTGCACCAAACCCGCCTAGGCTGCCACCCTCAACTCGTAAGTTATCGGAATCAACTGGTGGCTCAGGTTCTGAACCATTGCAACCTGCACCAACAGTTGGAGTAGCGTTGGATAGCCGAAGGTTATCGATAAACACTTCCGCACCATCAGGAGAAGCGGCATTGCCTAAATCAATAACAGCAATATAGGCGAAATTGATATTCCCATTGTTATTGCCATCGACATAAGACAGATCAATCGCGTATGCTGCTGCACCACTCTGGTCGATGCTAATCCAGTGCCATGCATCATTGTTATTTGAATCAATAAGCTTGATCAGCAACTGCGCAGTAACACCAGAATCATTAATTGCATCAAACGCGATATGAGTGCTTGATGAAGCATCTACGGGGCTTGCGAGCTCAACCTTCAATTGGTTCCATTGATTACTAGCGTCGTAGTTGACCTTTAGAGATTTTTCACCGTCAGTACACTGATCTACACTAACCATATTGGTTATTCCCGTTGCATTATCAACGACTGCACCGGCTTGATAACTCTCAAATGACTCAAAGGCCATTACTTGTCCGCTAACAGCAAGCGACGTTGTCAAAGCCAACATTGTTAAACGTGTATTCATTTTTTTCATCCTTAATAGTATTTTGATATCAGCAATGCCTGCCAATTTTTACTTGCCAAATCGATTGTCGTAGAGGGTACGGTTAAACTCGGTAGCAGCCTCAATAAGCTCCACATACGGCTCATCAGCGATGGTGACAAAACCAATGTTGTAGTTTTCACCATCCCAAGCGCGACCAGTTGCTGGAGAATCTAGGTATTGGAACCAATGCGCACCAACAAAATACGGATTGTCCACGACGGACTGCATGTAGTGGGTGTACATTTCGGCGCGTTGAGTCTGATTTGCAACCGTCACGATGCCACCATGGAAAAGACCAGTATCCGTCGAACCAAAGTGGAACTCCCCTATCACGCTGGGCTTATCTAGCTCCGCAAGCCACTGTTTAAAGTGCGCTTTCTTAGGATCATTTAGGTCATTGGCGTACAAGTTGTAGCTCATAACGTCCACGTATTTCGCCGCGCCTCGAGCGATCTCTGGTGTCACACCCCAATCAGCAAATCTAGCCCCCATGTACATGTGGTTTGGTAGCACTCGATTTAGCTCTGCATCTACCGTTGAAAAGTACTTATCTGCCAACAGCGTCAACATGTCTGAGTAATCCGATTTCATACCCGCTTTTAATGCGCTGCGGTGTTCAAAGCTCGCATCAAAAGTTTCCCAACTGCTGATTTGCGTTTTCCAAGCACGGTTTAGCGCATCGATGGTGGTGTATTTCTGTTTAAGGTGGGCCGAAAATGCCGCTTTGGCAGGGCTCTGTTTCGCATCAAGGCTCAGCGCATTAACGATTAGGCCGTAGTGGTTGGCTTCGTTCATTACGTTGCCCCAGCTAATCTCGTTGTCGACAAATATGCCCACAAGCCACGGATCATTCTTGTCTACTTGTGCGGCAACACCTTCTGCCATTTCGCGTGTACTGTTGACAAACTCAGGATCGAACGGGTCATGGATAGGCCCCCAGTAATCGTTGCCGGTGCTGATGCGTTGATGATTACCATTGATCCAACCGTGTGCTTCATAAGCAACTCGCTCGCTGCCAAAAAACATTGGGTCAATCCAATTGCCAAGGGTTGTGAATCCCCACTCTTGCATTCGGTCTAACGTGACTTCTTTCCATGTTTCCAACGCAGAATCGCGATCTGTCTGGTACTTGCGCATCAAGTTAGTTCGATAAAAGCTAAACACTTCCCCTTTTTTGGTTGCGCCTGAATGCACATAAGGTGCGTAGTCGTAATTGACGGCATAAGGGTCGTCGTCTTCAGGTAGCCATTCGAACATGGAGTTACGCAGCTCAGACGCGACAATTCGCCCTTCACGTGCTGCTGGATTGTCAAAATCCACACCCGTCATTGTCACCGTATCGTCCATGCGAACATTATCAAGACCGGTCATAAAGAACAGGTAACCTTGTGGGTCAACTAAACTCCATTTGCCATCGACTTTTTCAGTTCTGAAATATCCAGTAGCTTCTAGTTTAGGTCCAGCCTTCCAACCGCCATAAAGGCTTCTGTCCGACATAGGTTTAACTTGGCCTAGCTTGGCAAGCTCTTCTTGGCCTGCGGCAATCAACTGTTCATCGCTGGTCACTTTTTCGGCCCAGGTGTCACCGCTAAACTGCCCATATTGATCCACAATATTGGTATAGCGTGACGTATCAGCGTCTAAATTCGGAACGAGTCGTACTGAGTCCATGATGATTTTGGCGTTGCTTGTTGGGTTTTGTAAGTACAACTGGAACGACACGATATTGCTCACATCCAAGGAGGTTAATCCCCAGCCATGGCTGATAGCTTGTGCACTGTACGACTTTTTCGGTGGTTCGCTGCGCATGCCCGAGGTCATGTCACCAGCCACTTCCGCCAGCGATAAATAGTAGGTTGAGCGTTGGTTTGGAAGCAGTGTCATATAGCTCGATAAGCTATCGTTAACGCCATCTGCGGTTCCACCCCAGTTTTTATTCTCGGCCTGATCCACTCGGACAAACATTTGCAGCGCATCGCTACTTGGGTTTTCGATATCAAACGCTAGGTTAAAGTCACCAATCTCAGACCAATCGAAAGGGCTACTACTCTTAAAAGTAAGGTTTGGATAGGCATTATCGGCAGTGAACACCACCTCTATCGCTTTTCCATCGTCACGTTTAATACGTTTAACCGTGGTTGATGTACTTCGATCTGAAATAAGCGAAGGCATGGTATCAAAATCAGTCACCATTTTAAGCGTTGGGATTGGACCTGCTTCAATCACTTTTTCCTGAGCAGAAACAAAATCGCCAGTAGAATCTACAAGAGAAAAGTTATCCAGAACCACTTGTTGAGCGTCCATGGGGCCTTGTACGAACACTTGCAACTCTACAAGTCGACGTAAATTAAGTTTTTGCCCATCCCAATAGCCATCTAACTGACGTGTCCCACCGTTAAATAGCATTTCTACCTGTTGGGTTTCACCGGCTGGGATCGTCACTGCATAATTAAGTTGGTTTGTAGCGGCACCCATTTGCCCAACATTATCGACCAGCTTAAAGATGATGTTAGCCGGCTTGTCTGTCGGGTTGGTCACATCCACCGTAAAACTGCCTTTATCATTCCAGTTCCAAGGTTCACCTTGAGGGAAAATTTTTACGTTTGGCCAGTAGTTGTATTTATCGGCCTCTGACACAGCGTCAAAACTGATAGCAAGAGCACGTTCACCCTCTGTAACACCGTCACCAGAGACAGGTTTTACTGTTGCGTGCGTTGCAGAAGCTGCGCTAAAGAACGGTGTAGACTCAAAGTCAGGAGCCACACTAGTGTCACTTTGTTCGGTATTTGAAGTCGGTGAATTAGACGTTGTTGACGATGTCGAACACGCTGTCATCGTAAAGACAGCCACTCCCAATGCAGCGCATAGCGAAAGCGACAACGGAGAGCGAGAGTATGTTTTTGAAGAGTCATTCATAGGAAACTGCACCTGTGAAAAACGCCCTAGCAAAAACTTACTAGGGCTAGATAAAAGAGGATGGGTTTACCACCAAGCTTCGAACTGAGCACCAAAAGAGAGTGCATCTTGGAGTTTGGCATCGCCGTAACCGAAGCGCAGGTCTTCATCCACATAGGTTGCAAAGAAGCGGATCACAGGACGGTCCCATGCGCCGCTACCAATATGAATGTTTTGAGATAAAGTGACTTTGTAACCGGCGTTGGTGTCGTCGGCTGATGTTTCGTAGCCTTTGAAGTCCATGAACTCGTAACCAAGCTCAAGTTCCGAAGACGTACGTTGGTTCCAAGCGTAAGAGTTGCGCAACACAAACACATTCCAATGCGACTGGACATAATCTGTACCGTTTACGTTACCGACACTCTTATCAGCGCCTTCGCCACCATCCCAGATTTCAGTTTCGTGCTGCCACAAGTACGAGATGCGAAAATCATCCGTAATCCCTTTATTACCTTGCCAAAAAGCACCAATTTGTTGATCTGGACGTCGCTCCCAGCTACGAGTAATTGACGCTGACGTATTAGCGCTAAAACGGACAAAGAACTCATCGTTATTCACCCAGTCGCCAAAGCGCACTTTTGCTGCCAGTTGGAAGGCATCATCTGGTTTTTCAAAGTTGTCATCGGAAAGTGCAGGCCCCATGAAGGTGCCATAGTTTGCATACAGGGCTAGACGACCTGTTTCAGACACAGTGATGTCAGATAACGAACTGGTAAAGGCAATTTGTTCGCCTGAATCTGGTGATTCGTCGTATAGGTTGCGCGTCACACCTAAGTGTAGGGCGGCAAAACCTAGGTCAAAATTGTCCATACCAAAACCGGCACCATCATTTGACATCGCTTGCGAATCATTAAGATATACGTCAACACGGTTATAGTAACGCTTACCGGCCCAGAACGTCGCTGATGGATTGCTTTGAATAATCCCACCGCCTTCAACCATTAACTCATCTAACGCTAAAAAACTCCCATAGACAACGTTGGTTTTGATCCCCCAAGACATGTCATTTGTGGGGGTCCAACCATAAGAGGTGTGCATTTCTAGCCAGTTCGCTTCATTTCCTAAACGTCCACCGGAGCTATTGGTATAACCATTGCCTTCAAGTCGAAATATGTTAATCCCTGAATTGGCCCAGTCATATGCTGGTTGATTTAAAATGGCATCATTAGTAATACCTATGCCGCCTTTCGCGTAACCATGAAACCCAAAACCCTCATCGATAGCTGCATACGATGGTAAGCAAACAAGTATTGCGCTACAAAGAGTGGAAATACGAAACGTATTTTTCATTGTTCATCCCTTTTTATGAATTTTTTTGATTTTTTACTTTTTTGGTAAACCAATACCGCTGATTCGTTGATAAATCTAGAGTATTCAGCGTGCCATTTACGTGACAGGTTTATCAATTCCTTTCCATGGTTGACAAATGAAAGCAAATTGCACAAGTTATATCGGCAGTCTCAAGTGTAAATTTTTCACTTACAATTCAATAACTTAAACAACTAGTTGCCATCGATTGCATAGTGTTTTTGTCGCACGAACAATTCGCCAAATTGCGTGTTCCATCACTGTTCCATGGGATTTTTAGTGGATTATGACCTGTGTCACTGAGAAATTAGATAAATTGGTTTACCTTTGTCGTTAATTACTATTATTTGAAACCCGAGACTCACATGGAATCTAAAAAACTCAGCGCTGCATCGCGTCGCGCTCTTGAGCGTGGCTACGATCAACGTGGCCCAGAATGGATGATAGAATTTGACGTTCACGAATTGACTGGCGACTTCGCCTATGAAGAAGGTGTGATCCGTCGTGACCCAACAGCGGTCATAAAAGTCGACGATCTATACCACTGCTGGTACACAAAAGGGGAAGGCGAAACCAAAGGATTTACTGGCGATATAAACGATAAGGTATTTCCATGGGATAAAACCGAGGTGTGGCATGCCACCTCTAAAGACGCGATAGAATGGAAAGAGCAAGGCCCTGCCATTCAGGCCGGTGAATCAGGCCGCTTCGATGACCGCGCGGTGTTCACACCAGAAATTCTTGCACACGATGGCAAATATTATCTGGTGTATCAAACCGTTCAAACGCCCTATACCAATCGTCAGTACGAAGAAATCGGCATCGCATGGGCGGACTCTCCTTACGGACCATGGAACAAGTCCGATGCCCCTATTCTAAGTCCCTCAAAGGACGGTGAATGGTTAGGTGAGGAAGACAACCGTTTTCATGTTAAGTCTAAAGGCAGCTTCGATAGCCACAAAGTCCACGATCCTTGTTTGATGTTCTTCAACGGCCAGTTTTTCCTTTATTACAAAGGGGAAACCATGGGTGAAGAGATGAATATGGGCGGGCGCGAAATTAAGCATGGTGTCGCTATCGCTGATAATGTTTTAGGACCGTACATCAAATCGGACTACAACCCTATTTCTAACTCTGGCCACGAAGTCGCGGTTTGGCATCAAAATGGTGGCATAGCGTCACTGATTACCACCGATGGACCAGAAAAAAACACCATTCAATGGGCAGCTGACGGCATCAACTTTGAGATTATGTCTCATATTAAAGGCGCTCCAGAAGCGCTCGGGATATTCCGTGATGCACAGGAAGGGACTTTCCAAAACCCTGGTTTGAACTGGGGTATATGCCACAAGTACGATCCAAGTTGGAACTGGAACTACATCTGCCGTTACACCATTAAACGACAAGTGTTAGACGCTGGTACTTTTCAAAACAGCAACTAGGCCACCTCGCAATACGTTATTAACTGCATAAAGGTTTCCTATTGGAAGCCTTTTTTAGGACCCATCTATGCCCCGTCAAATTATAGACTTTACTCCAGGCTGGGAGTTTCAACTCTCTGATCACCTGCCGCAAAGCCCACTATGCCGCTCAGTTTCTATTCCTCACGACTGGAGCGTAGAACATCCTTTCGATGAAGCGCTAGACGGTGCAACGGGCTATTTACCTGGCGGCATGGGTTGGTATCGGAAACGCTTTTCAGCACCTACTCTCAAACCTAACCAGCGAGTAATCATTGTTTTTGATGGGATTTATAACAACAGTGAACTGCGTCTCAACGGGCAGTTATTGGCCCGTCATCCTTACGGATATTCACCGCTAAAAATCGATATCACAGACCACCTCGATTCCAGTAACGAGCTGATAGTAAAGGTCGACAGAAGACGATATATCGATAGTCGCTGGTACACCGGCTCTGGCATTTATCGCGATGTGAACATGTTTATTGTCAACCCTACTCATATCGACATTTGGGGGAACCAACTTACTGCAGATCGCATTTCACGCGAGTCAGCCACGATCACTCAATCACTTTCGGTTAACCTTCCGCGATATCTCGAGTCTGCTACACAACAAGCGCTGCAGATAAAAACCTCACTTTTTGATTGCCAGACCAACATGGACAAACCCGTTGCCTGTCATGTACATACTGCCTCAGAGTTGGATTTCGCCTGCATTAAGCGCGCTCAACCGATTTCTTTTGAGTTTTCGCTGCAAAACCCTAAGCTTTGGTCGCTTGAGTCACCAAATCGCTATCAGGTTGTCACACAACTGATCGCAACCGACGAGAACGGCCAACAAGTCTGTGTTGACGAAGATACCCAGCCCTTTGGATTTAGAACCATTCGGTTTGATCCCGACAATGGATTCTTTTTAAACGATCAAGCAACCAAAATTAAGGGTGTCTGCCTACATCATGATGGGGGCTTAGTGGGTGCTGCTGTGCCAGACGCAGTTTGGAGGCGCCGCTTGTTAAAGCTCAAACAAGCTGGTGTCAACGCTATTCGTAGCGCCCACAACCCTGCTTCATTGGCTTTCTTAACGCTATGCGACGAGTTGGGGTTATTGGTTCAAGATGAATTTTTCGACGAGTGGGATTACCCTAAAGACAAACGCCTCAATATGGGCGAACAACACGAAGATTTTTACTCTCGTGGGTATACGGAACACTTTCATCAATATGCTGAGTCCGACCTAAAAAACACCCTGTGCAGCAGAGTTAACCACCCTTGCATATTCATGTGGAGCATTGGTAACGAGATTGAGTGGACGTACCCAAGAAACGTAACGGCGACTGGATTTTTTGACGCCAGTTGGGACGGCAACTATTTCTGGAACTTACCGCCCCACTCGCCAGAGCAAATTAGCCAACATCTTGAAGAGTTGCCTCGTCAGCAACACGATATAGGCACTACGGCAAAAATGCTTAGTGGTTGGGTCAAGCAATTAGACACCTCTCGCCCCGTAACCGCGAACTGTATTTTGCCGTCGGCCAGTTACCTATCTGGTTATGCGGATGCGCTAGACGTGATTGGGTTTAGCTATCGACGCGTAGTCTACGATTATGGCCACCAGCACTACCCTAATCTGCCAATAATTGGCAACGAAAACCTGGGACAGTGGCACGAGTGGAAAGCCGCAATAGAACGTCCTCACGTCGCCGGTATATTTCTTTGGACTGGGATTAACTACATGGGCGAGTCTCATGACCAATGGCCAACTCGCACCACCGACAGTGGACTGTTAGACTCTGCTGGGTTCGAAAAGCCGTCGCACGCCATGTTTAAATCATTGTGGTGTGACGAACCGGTATTAAACATATTCACGCAGTCTGCTGACAGCACTGACCTAATTATTGCACCAGAGGATAACGCCGCCTACGAGACTGACCCAGACGCATGGCAACAAAAGCTTTGGACGTGGCCACAACGAAACCAGCATTGGAACTACGATGAGCAGCAGATGGTGGTTGTTGAAGTGTATACCAACTGCCCAGCTGTAGAGCTTCAACTCAATGGGCAATCTATGGGCAAGCGGGTTCTATCAGAACACCCCGATCGCATACTCCGTTGGGCCGTTCCGTTTTCACACGGCACACTCACGGCTATCGAATGCGATGTTGAAGATAACGAGTCTGATAAACGCTGTGCTTGTTCGTGTTCGTTGACCTCGGCTGACTCACCAAGTGACGTAGAAATAGACCTAGAGTTTAGCGACCAAGACGGTGCATACCGACACATCATTTTGAAAAATATAGACAGTCAACAAAGAGTCGTTCGTCATCAACAAGTGACTTACCGCGTCGAGATTGAAGGTGGCAGACTCTTAGGTGTCGACAACGGTGCTAAGGACAGCTTACAGCCCTACCAAAGTAACACCATTACAACCCACAATGGGCAAGCACTTGCGCTTGTTGTACTCGAAAAGCAATCAGCCACGATCCGTGTCACCGGTGCCCTGTCCAATCCCGATAATAGCGGTGTCATCGAAAGGACGCTTCAACTTTCATAGCGGTAACACTACACCACTTGTCATAACCAAGAACTCTATGTCTAGCTCATGGTATGGCCAAGTGGTGTAACCAAAACCATAACCCGAAACTAATGGACGAGTTAAGAGATGAATAATGTATTAATACTAAATGGTGGCAAGCGCTACGCGAGCGCAGAGGGCAATTTAAACCTTGCTATGACGCAGCTCGCAGAGGAGCATTTAAGTACGTTAGGGCACAATATTCAAGTCACTCACATTGCGCAAGATTATGATATAGAAGCAGAACTTGATAAATGGCAATGGGCAGACGTGGTGATTCATCAATCTCCTGCCTGGTGGATGGGCCCACCTTGGATCGTCAAAAAATACATTGACGAAGTGCTTACCGCTGGCCATGGGCGTTTGTATCAAAGCGACGGTCGA
Source organism: Vibrio ulleungensis (assembly GCF_016900875.1). GTDB lineage: Bacteria > Pseudomonadota > Gammaproteobacteria > Enterobacterales > Vibrionaceae > Vibrio > Vibrio ulleungensis. The sequence continues at coordinate 694,219 of NZ_JAFEUM010000001.1, read as the reverse complement.
ACAAGAAGTGATGGTAATAAAAATTACGGCGCAGGTGGGTTGATACAAGACAAGCAATACATGTTTTCCGTAACATGGAATGCACCACTAGAAGCATTTGAAGATCCGTCTCAGTTCTTTGAGGGTGCGGGTGTCGACGGTGTCTATTTAGCTTTTCATAAAGCGCATCAATTTTTAGGGATGTCAGCGATGAAAACCTTTATGTGCAATGACGTCTCAAAGAACCCTGCTATTGACGGCGATTTTGAACGCTATAAATCACACTTAGATGACGTTTTTAAACAGACGTCATAATGGTTTCAAAACAGATTATTACTGTGAGACTGGCTGAGTATGTATTCACATTACCTGGCTTGTACATAAACAAGGCGAATGTGCGTAATCTCTATAAAATCCGCTATCATCGGTTCGATTACTAATGGTCGAATAACTGATCGTCCAATAGCGGATTTTCTATGCATTATTGAGTAGGCATATTACGCCTCGACGCTACTTAGCCGCAGCATTTCTTGAATTTTTTTCCGCTGCCACAGCTGCATGGATCGTTACGGTTAGGGGTTTTCTCAAACACCATTGTTTTTGGCTTGTTCAAAATAACGTCAAGCTCAGTGGTATTTTCCTGTGCATCCGCATCAACAATAATCTCAGCCACTAATTGTTGCTCAGCCACAATAGCTTCAAGCTCAGCTTTACGCTCTAACGTGTTTACTGTGAGTGAGATAGGTGCAAGCTCGGTACCTGCTTTGACTTCACGGTCGACATTGTAGCCTGACATCACGTGGTTTTGGCGCGTCTCGATACGGCCTTTAAAAAACATTTTTGACATACTGAACTCATCACAAATAACAAAGATAGGCGGCGATTATACGCATCGGGTGTCGATAAAACAGAGTTAGATCATGTACTTTACGGTTATCACCCACTAACGATAATAAAATTAGTAGCTTACACAGTTGCCATCGGTTAACAAAGAACTGCCCAAAGGCGTTAAAACGGGTAATCACTCAAAAGTAGCGCAGTTTTGTTGACCAACAGGCAAAGGAAGCGGACATTAAGCACTACGCCGTCGCGATAACACTATAGGTTTCCAGCATGCACAGCGATACCACACTTATCGAACTATTTAGCTATGAAACGGGTAACAAACAGCTTAGTGATGTGATTAACGTAAAGTTAGCCGTCAAGGCAACTGTTCCGTTTCAAACATGGCATGGCAACAAGCGAGCATTAACAACAGAGGATGTCATTAGTGGTCAATGGGTAAAAACTTGCACCGCAGGATACATCACAGAGCTCTCGTTTAATCAGGATGGGCGCGTCGATGAATTTCGCCTGTTCGATCGCTTTCACACTAAAGGAAATTGGACCCTTGAACATGGGATTCTGTCTGTGCAAATAATGAAAGGCGAAAACCAGTACCAATTTGATGTTGTGGGTAACAGTGACGTTAATATTCACTCGGCCATTGAACGCAAAAATGGACGACTACACTCCTACCTTAAACTCATGCAAATTAAATAGCGTAATCACGTCGACATAATGAGCAACAACCAAGACGATATTTAGAGGGAACTTACGTTAATGAAAAGACGGGATGATGGCTGTTATATCACTGATTTTACCCCTGCAATGACCCAAGAATTGCAGCATTTATACTTGGAGTGTCGCACCAACGCATTCACATGGCTTGATACACAAACATTTTCGCTGCGAGATTTCGCTAACGATACCAAAGAAGAAAGGATACGCGTGGCCGTGAAAGACTCTAAGGTCATTGGGTTTTCATCGCTGTGGCTTCCTGAGCGGTTTATCCATCACCTATATATCTCGCCGGATTACATAGGCCAAGGGGTCGGTTCTATGCTGATGCGAGAATTGAAGCTTGAACACGCTAAGCTACGTTTGAAGTGTATGGTTAACAATGCCTCAGCGATTGAGTTTTATCGTCAACACCAATTTCAAATATCATCCACGCACCATGACAATGAAGTACCTTATCACTTAATGATTTGGACCAATAACCTCAATGAGTCGTATCCCCTACTAACCTGAATAACCAAGCTCAACAAAATAGCGTTGACCATTTATAAGTGATAACAAGCCTGTATCTAGGCTAACGACCGCAGTTGCATTTTTCGGCCCCAGTTAACCACTTCGAAATGCGATATCGATGGCGCGCAAATAAGATGTAAGCTTTGTCGGCAGCGGGCTTAATGATGGGCCAACGTAACGGGGCGTATAACCACCCACGCCCTAACAGGGACCAGGCTTTATGTGCCGCATCTAATCCAAGCAGCAATTGACCCTGGCTATCATAGGCGTGCAAAATCTCATTGGCCTTCTCGTAGTTCACGTTGGGATAGCGCATGAATTCTTCACTATTGATATCGACACGTTTAATCTGACGACGTTTATCGTGCTTTTCGAGCGAGCTCATTTCTCTCGCACACAATAGGCAAGTCCCGTCATAAAAAAGCGTTAATTCAATCATAGTGTTTACTCTTTGTGAGAAGGTTACTCTTAGATACGCATTGAACTCTTTGAGCGATCAACCTTTTCTGTTTAGCCATTTCAACCCTTCGCGTTTGGCGAGCCCTTCGATTGAGTGTTGTTCAATGAAGCTCACTACCCAGTTAGCATCGGTTTTTGAGTACTCTCTTAACATCCAGCCGATCGCTTTTTGAATGAAAAACTCGCTGTCACTGCGGTTTTCTAAAATGATTACACTGAGCATCTCCACATCGGTGTTGGTCTTATACTTTAATTGATACAGCAGTGCCGTTCGGCGTAACCAGGTATTCTCAGACCGTCGCCACTTTGAAATATATTGAGCGGTTTGTTCGGGATAGCGGTTGAATAATGAGCCAACCACATGCGTTGCCAACATGTCGACGGTATCCCACCACGATTTAGTTGTTATCCAGCGCTCCACACTCGACAGCACTTCCACGGGCAGTTGGGTTTTGCTCTTGATCAGCATATCAACCGCCACCATTTGATACTCACGCTGCGGTTTCGACCATAGTTCATCAACGAGTTCAGGGATTTCGACTGCACCTGGAAAACTCTTCTTTGAGAACAGTGGTTTTAGAGCCTCCCTGCGTGGGCCCGATTTTATTCCATAGAATTCGAACTGCCCCCGAAGGTACGCCTTCATATAATTGGCGTCCTTCTCGTTTGCAAGTGGAATAAGTGCTAAATGAACATGTTCAATCCAAGGGTGCATAGAGTATTCCGAATGATTGCTTAAACGCGGTGAGTATAACGCAACCGTTCGCCTTCACTGAAATCTAGATTTCTTACCCAACCTTTGCCCACGATTCTGGGGGCAGCATAGTAAGCGATGTAACTTATTTTTGGATGAACAAGACTAAGCGCCGATTTTGCACTACGTTTTAATGGACCATGAACCACCGCCTAAGGTGTTCACGCGATAACATTTACAATCGCTAAACCTAGCTGAGCTCGGATCACACAAAGTCATTCTGCAGTCCGAGCATAGCGTCTCATTAAACTTAGAGGTTACTATGAAAAAGTTACTCCCATTTGGCACCGCCTTGTTATTACTTTCGTTCTTTACCGATGCCTCTGACGGATTAGTGAGATATGAAAGCCAATATTCGGTAGAAGAAACCGCTGACCGCTTTGAAAGCATTGCCAAAACGAAAGGCCTCACCGTGTTTGCGCGGATAGATCACCAAATGAACGCACAAAGCATTGATTTGCCCCTTCGACCTACCGAAGTGATTTTGTTCGGTAACCCCAAAGTTGGTACACCTCTAATGCAATGCACACAAGAGGTCGCCATCGATCTGCCACAAAAAGTCTTGGTGAGCCAGGATGAAGATAACATTGTCTGGCTGGCCTATAACAATCCGAACTACTTAGTCAGTCGACATGACATTACTGGCTGTGACGACGTGGTTAAAAAAATATCAGGTGTATTGCAAGCCCTTGCAAAAGCGACTGTCGAAAAGTAGTCCGAGTTGAATAATGCTAACTCTATGAATGGGTGCGCAATGCACCCATTTCTCGTTGAGTGACTGCACCTCAAACTTCAAGCACCGCCAGCGATACAAATCGTTACAAAACTTGAAGCGCGTCTCGATTCTGGTAATTTATTTCACTAAAAACCGTTGATAATTGACCCTATATAATGTTGTGGTACAAAGGGGACTTACGGTTTCCCGTTCTATTTAGTTAGCTATTTTGAGCCCAGTAATGAGCACAATATCTCCCTAATTTAACAGTAAAGAACCTTTGTTGAGTGCCAGTTCAGGACTCAGTTGTTCTAAGTAAGTAGCGTAGCTCAAACCGTTAACCGAAATTCGAATTATCGAAGTGGATTTTGATGTCTGGTGATACAGGCATGACCTGTGCAGTGTAAGCCTTAAGCATGACTTACCGCTGTCGTATAGGGACGTAGTATGATTCAGCTTTTTTCATTGCCTCTAATTGTCACCTCAAGTATCAGTTTGATATTAGGGCTGTTTTATATGCTCCTGCATTATCGGCTGAAGACTCGTTACCAAGAATCTGTAAAGTACTACTACGTGTTTTCTTTGTCTGCCTTAGTGAGCGGTATATTCTTGGCCTCGTTCGCTGTACTGGTAAACTCTGGGTCTAATCTAGACATATTGAGTATTTCTAACCGTATAGCGATCATAACGTCAATGTTCACTATCGTATTAGGCTTGCATTTCTACGTGTCATTTTTTGACTATAAAGCACCCGTCTTTTTGAAGTGGTGTTACGCCATCTGTCTAGTCTTCTCCGTATTAGCCATTATCCCAAGCCCCTACTTCTTGGCTAAAGAGTTTTACCCTACGTCACAGTACTATGTAGGACTCGCTTTTGGGCCGCTATTTCAGCTTTGGGGCGCTTGGGTTTTGTTGCTTGCTATCTACTGTATCGTTATCCTGTTTCGAGTCTATTTACGAGAACATCGTGACGAAGAAAACCTATCACTCGGTACGGTACAACTGCTTCTAGTCGCCACTACGGTTTGGATGGTAACAGGCGTTGGAGACACACTTACTGGACTGCAAATCGTTGATTGGCCGCCATTAACTTGGGTTGGCTCGTTTTTTGTCACTTGCTGTATCGCGTGGATACTAGTGTTGCACATCGACAAACTGTACGAAGATAGGCAGCAGATGAGCAATCGCTTAATGTACGATCATCTTACCCAGGCTTTTTCACGCAGTTACTTCGAAATACGCTTAACGAACTCGATTCAATCGATGTCACGCAGTGATCCAGACCGACTGTACATTTGCCTGTTTGACGTTGATGACTTCAAATCCGTCAATGACCAATATGGCCATGTTAACGGAGATGCGCTGCTTAAATCGATCTCCGAAATTGCTAAAGAAATAACACGACCATTAGACTGCTTTGCCCGCTTTGGTGGTGACGAATTTGTACTATTGCTTACAGGGCTGCAAAACGATGAACAAGCACTCACCGTTGTTGAGCGGATCCGAACGCGTATATACGAAACGGCACATGGAGAAGGGTCTCAGAAGTTTAGAGCGACCTGCTCTTTTGGTATTGTGAGCGCGGGTGCCGAGCACCTGTTTCAGGCCGATCTTGCCAACCAGTTGTTGACACATGCTGATCAGGCTCTTTACCATTCAAAACATCAAGGAAAAAACGCCAGTTACTTAAAACGTCTACCTTTATTCGACTCATAACAAGTCGCTACTAGGTACTGGTATCAAGGAAAATAGAGTGCTAAAGAAGTATCGAAGCCTATTCGAGCAATTTATCCAAGCAGAGATGATCCAAGATCCCGCTCACGATATTAACCATGTTCGACGGGTTGTTAAAACGGCGCTTTCATTATGTCAGCAAGAACACGCTAAGATAGAGGTTGTTTTACCCGCGGCCTACTTACATGACTGCTTCACTTTTCCCAAAAATCTCCCTGATCGAGCCACCAGCTCCACCATTGCCGCTCAAAAAGCGGACGCATTTTTGCGATCTATCGACTACCCGCAGCAATACCTTAAAGCGATAGAACACGCAATCATGGCTCACAGTTATAGCGCCAATATTAAGCCGAATTCACTGGAAGCGAAAATCGTTCAAGATGCAGATAGGCTTGATGCATTAGGTGCCATTGGCGTATCCCGTTGCCTACAAGTGAGTAGTGGTTTTGGTGCAAGTTTGTATCATGGTGATGATCCTTACGGAGAACACCGCATCCTAGATGATAAGGCGTACACCATAGATCATTTTCAAACCAAACTTTTCAAGCTTGCCGACTTGTTGCATACCGACGCAGCCAAGCGGGAGGCAAAATCTCGCATCCAGTTCATGGAGCATTTCCTAGAACAACTAAACTCAGAAATGTAATCTCAGCTTTCATAGATGGTATAACAGTAAATAAAGGTTGTCGTTTTATCAGGCCTCTTCTGCTAGTTCAAACACCCATTCAACAATGCTTTCTATGTCCGTTTGTTGTCCATTCAACAAGCGCATGGTTAGACCGCCAAAAAGCAGTGCATACGCTTTGTCTGCATGATCTGAACCCACAATTTGAGCCAGTTCTTGTGTAAATCGCTGATTCGCCAACTCAATTAAGCTATCTTGCTCAATTTGCTGGTGGCTTTTGTTTTTGGTGTAATCCAACATCAGTGTCAGCTCACCTCTAAATCGACTGTCTAGAGCTGTAACCAACTTTGTTAACATCGCCTTTTTATCCTCAGGAATGGTTTCTCCGGGATGCAAACCATATAAGGAACCTGGCTCTAGAAATGCTTCGGTACTGGCTTCAAATAACGCCTCTTTACTTGGAAAGTAGTGATACAAGGCGCTCTTTGAAATACCTAATGCTTCTGCGATTCCGCGCATACCTAAACCGTTAACACCGTGCTCAGCAAATATATCAACGCTTTTAAGCGCAATTTCGCGGCGGTAAGCCTCGTGATCAACAACTTTAGGCATAGATTATTCTCTCAATTAAGTCCAAATGGACTATATAAAGATTCCTCACTGAAGTCTAATGAATTATTTTAGGACGATCGGTCTAAATAGTTTGACAGGTGAAGACTCGATCGCATACTCTTTAAATAGACCGAGTGGTCTTTAAAGAGTTTCTGTTCTTTTTACTAGAGGTGCACTATTTATGCCGACAGACACATCAACGACCAACAGCGCCCCCATCAACTGGGTCTGCTCTGGAAAGTTCAATTTCACAACAGGCTTTTCCGCAACAAAGCAAGAAGCGATGATCGCCAACTACGCTGCATTTATCGCTCCACTAGCGCTCTATTTTGCAGTTTGGCAAGGGCTAGAGTGGTCATGGATTCAGGTTGCGGTCGCATCACTGCTAACCCTCGATATGATTGGTGGCGTGTTGAGCAACTCACTGGGTTCAATGAAGCGCTTTTTACATTCCGAACAATCGCTGGATGTCGGCAGGCTGGCTAAATTAGTGAAAAGCAAATTCCTATTCCCTCTGGTTCATCTACAACTGTTTGCCATACCGGTATTTTTTGAAGCACCATGGACGTATGCGTACTGTTGGTATGGCGCAATGATCGGTTCAATTTGCATACTGCATTTATTGCCCTTGTACCTACACCGCCCTATCGCACTGTTGTTCATTATGATGTCCATCATATTGGCGACCATTACCTATGCGCCAACAGGGCTTGAGTGGCTAGCACCCATTTTCATGATCAAATTGGTGCTATCCCACGGCGTACGAGAAGAGCCTTACCGTCCCTCAATCGACAGCTAAACTAAACAGGACCCCTTTATGGATTTAGTAAAAAAGATGCTAATTGTTGGCGCTACTGGGTATTTGGGCTTACACATCATTAAGCAGTTACAGCAAAACAACCAAAATTTTGTCGCAGTGGCTCGCAATAGGTCAAAACTTATCGCTTATGGCGTTCTACCATCGCAAATCATTGAAGCAGAAGTGACAGACCCTCAACAACTAATGGGGATCTGTGAAGGTGTAGACACTGTCATCTCGTGCCTTGGTATTACTCGTCAAAAAGATGGACTGAGTTATATGGACGTTGACTATCAAGCCAACTTAAATGTATTGCTCGAAGCCGAACCGGCAGGTGTTCGTCGTTTTTTGTATATCTCAGCCTTTAATGCCGAGCACCACCCGAAAGTGAGATTACTCTGCGCCAAAGAATCCTTTGCCAAACGTTTACTCGCCTCGACCCAAGTATCCCCTTGCGTCATTCGACCGAACGGCTTTTTTGTGGATTTAGAAGAGTACTTCCACATGGCAACGAAAGGTAAAATCTACCAGTTTGGCCAAGGCAAGATGAAAATGAACCCCATTGATGGTGAAGATCTCGCACAATTTTGCTTGAGCCAGATTGAGTCCGACGAACATCAGTGTGACATCGGTGGACCACAGGTATTAACGGTCAATGAGATCGCCGAGTTGGCGTTTAAGACGCAAAATAAAGCTCCGACAATAACCAGCATTCCTGATGTGGTCCGCCGAGGATCTATCGCACTGATGGGTAAACTACCAGAGAAATGGGGAGGTCCTGCAGAGTTTTTTTTAACCATGCTAGGACAAGATTCTGTTGCGCCGCACTTTGGAAAACATACCATTGAACAGCATTTTAAACGCTGTTATGAGGTAAGTTCGAAAAAGTAACAATATGAAATCGAAAAGACCTATCTCGCCCTCAGCAAGTGAAAGTCAGAGTTCACCACTTTTCCCTTTGAGTTATAGGAACACGCTTTGCCTTAAAACTCGCGATTCATTTTCACTAAAGAGTTTGCTAAAACTTGAGCGGACTCATCATCAAGATGTCGAGTGATGTCTTCGGTAAGTTGAAGATGCATTTGATTATGATGCTGGTATAGATCGCTCCCTTCGGGGGTTAATCCTACCACTTTGGAGCGTCTATCTTCACTGTGCGGATAACGAGCGATCAAGCCTAGCTTCACCAGTTTATCAACCTGCACGGTGAGTGTTCCGGTTGTGATCCCTAATCAGTCTGCTAACTCTTTCATGCGCATTGAACCGTGTGAGCCTAGCACCTCCACAGTGTGGACCTGAGCCAATGAGTAGCCAGTCTCTTTAACCACAGACTGTTCCCAAGACGATAGCTTGTCGTAAAACTCAATAATTAGGTTGTTTAAGGTGTGCATAGCATGACTCAACAGTGATTCACTTCGATGGTTAGGTGATGAAGTTTAGCAAATTTCGTTAGCTCTTGTTTAAACGATTCAGCGCTATTTTTCGTTGCAGTAACAATCACTAACGAGGCTGCGTAATGATCGGCACTGACCTTCCAAATGTGTATATCAGTCACTTTAGTCTGTTTGTGGCGTTCAATTATATCCACGATTTCTTGTTGGTAGGCAGAATCAGTATTTTCATCTAACAATATCGGGCTGGTTTGATTTATTAGGTTTAACGCCCATTTAGTAATTACCAGTGCGCCAACAATTCCGATAATAGGATCGAGCCACACCCACCCTACGTACTTCGCGACTAACAGTGCCCCAATTGCGAGTACTGACGTTAATGCATCGACAAGAACGTGAAAATAAGCGGCTTTAAGGTTATGGTCTTGAGCATGATGGTGTCTGGACTCCGAGTGAGAATCATGTTGATGAGCATGATGATGCGAATGATCGTGAGTGTGTTCATGCCCAAGTATGAAAATACTAACAACGTTTACCGTCAACCCAATTGCCGCGACCAATATAGATTGATTGACCTGAACGTCGATTGGCACAAATAGACGATGCACCGACTCACCGACCATAACCAGCGCCACTATGCCTAACGCGATGGCACTGGTGTACCCGCCAAGAACCCCGACTTTACCAACCCCATACGAAAACTTTTCGCTATTTATGTGTTTTCTGGTGGAGCGATAAGTAAACAGCGTAATGCAAAATGCCGCTGCATGCGTTCCCATGTGCCACCCGTCTGCCAGCAGTGCCATAGACCCGTAAACCGTTCCGGCAATGATTTCGACCACCATGGTTACTAGGGTAATCGCGAGTACATACCAGGTTCGACGTTCATTTTTCTGGCTGAAAGAAGAAAAATTGTGATGGTGAGTGTGTTTAGTAATGATCTCGTTCATATCCATATAACTTGATAATCAAAATATATCTAGCTATAGATATTTTGATTATCAAAGTAAATAGGTATGGAGATTCACTTTTATGGAATGGAATTCACATTAATTCGATGGATAGCAGGACTGCTATCCATCAGAGGGTTACTAGGCTCGCCCCACTATAAAGTGAAAGCAATTAAGTCGAGTTAGCATTTGGTTATTTGCTATTTCTGAAACCCCACAAACGCCCAACACTTTATAGCGCTTCTACTGTAGAGCATAGAAAGGAGTCCCTGCTGGATTTCGATACAGCATTTTAAGGACCGCCATCGATGTGGTATTCCATTTACCAAAATAATCAAAATGATGAAACAGCCCCAGTGCGTGCGCCATTTCGTGCAGTACGATGCCTTTATCCCAACTGCATTGTCGATTACCAAGATTAACCCACAGCAGTGTCGATGGTTCAAACGTGTGTGTATTAGTGTCGACATTAATGCTTAAGCCACCATCATAAGGCCCTTGACCCGCATTTGCGCACATAGTATTTGGGTTGGTGGTGTATTGATGCGAATAAAACGCCGAGTCGATTGAGAAGACAATACCTCCGGTTATTCCGTGAGTAAGCTTGAAGTCATCTTCGCTATACTCACCATTACCGATGTTTTCCTCGGCATGCCAAAAATTTCGGTATTGCTCAATATCTTCGTTTAGGACCTGTATCTCGCTGAATGATACACCGAGTTGGTTCCTCATGACTTCGACTGATTCTAAAATACTCTTTGGCACGCTCTGGCCAACGTCGGTGACATAATAAAGCGGAATAGACGACGTAGTATCAAAGCGAACCGTTCCACGCTGATCTAGGCCATGCAAATACGGGAAGTGGTTTATCGAACGATTCGAAGACTCTAAGTATGCTGCGAGAGTATTTTGATCCACCAGCCCATCAGTTTCACCGGTGATCCCAAAACAGCCCAATAAGTTTAACGACAAGCCACAGATAACAACCGATTTAGCGTTCATGACAGTCATCCTCAAAACAAGTAGCTCAATTTAACCGTTAACGCTTCGATATCCGACACGCCGATTTTATAAAAATTATATTCCGCTCCAATGGTTGCTCTTTGGTGGAGGTAAGTCTCTGCGCCAAGGCCATACACAAATTGTGCGTCGATATCCGCTTCGCCATTGAACACATGAAACCCTAAGTTGCCGTACATTGTAAATGTCGCAAATTGGTACCTTGGTTTTACTTTAAATGACACTGTGTCGTAGGTGGTTTTATACCCAGAACGATAATCGTCACCGAGTCGATCTATGCCAATTTCCGCCCCTAGGTAAGGCAAAGGTGTGTAACCTAAATGCACCCCATAACCATGACTGGCAGCGCCATTAACATCGGTTAAGTTGGCATTAATGCCACCATTAAAAACGGCGTGTGCTGGCATACTTAGCATGACAAGTACGCCACTGAGTCGACTTAATTTCACTTTGTTATCCGCGTCTAAATGCAAACAACCCTTTCTTTTCGATAAGGAAAAGAAAGGGTTGATGCGTTGTAAACGTTGATAGTAAAACAGTAAAGGATTTCAAAATATCCTTTAAAAACATTTAATTACAATTTAGTCGCTATACAGTAAATCAAGCAACTCTTACTGTAGATAGCGCACTAAAACAGCTAACTGAATGTCCTAAACAAACACCGTAAGCTTACTATGCTTGTTACCCACAGTATAATGACCTACCCATGTAATTGTTTAACGATAGACATAAACAGAGTACTGGCGGTCTCAATGATCTCATCGGGAAAATCGTAATCAGGGTTGTGCAATTCTGGGTGAGACTCCCCACTGCCAATACAAAAGAGTGCCCCTGGATAGTGAATGAGAAACTCCGAAAAGTCTTCCGACCATCGCATGGGCTCACGCAATTCGTTAACCTTTAAGCCAAGTTGTTTGGCTTGTGTGCGAACGATATCAACGTGCACGCTCGAGTTCACGGCGGCGTTAAACGGCTCATGCCAAGAGTACTCAACCCCGAGTCCACTGCCCTTTCCAACCTCTTCTAGCTTTAAACGAATCGTTGATTGCATAGCGTGAAAAGTCGAATTGCAGTCGCTTCGTAGTGTGGCCAGTATTCTTGCTCTACCCGCAGAGACACCAAACGCTTCCTCACCCAGTTGTGCGCTTACAATGGTAACCAAAGCAAAGTTTTCCGTGTATTGTGAGGGTAGCCCTTCCAAAAACTGTAAAATCTCTATCATCGCCTTAGCGGGGTTAAGCCCATTTTCTGGGTACGCTGCGTGCGACGTCTTTCCTTCAAGTTCAATGCTCACGCCAGTAGATGCACAGGCAAACGTATTGTTTTTAATGACCACTTCATGCAGAGGTTGACCCGGAAGGTTGTGATACGCGAACACATTATCAATCTTCAGTTGTTTGAGTTCGGCAGAGTTAAGCATTGCGCTGGCACCCACGCCAGTTTCTTCTGCTGGCTGAAACAGTAAAATAACCTTTCCGCGTTTGGGTGGAGTCACTGCAAGCTTCTCTGCTACGGCAAGTAGCGATGCAGTATGCCCATCATGACCACAAGCGTGCATGATCCCATGATTGACCGACACATGCGAATGTGTGGCTTTTTCTTGAATTGGCAACGCATCAAAGTCGGCTCGCAGCAAGGTTGTCTCGCCGTCTTGCTCACCCGAAACAGTGCAAATGACACCATGACCGCCGATTCCCTCTTGAGGGTTCAAACCAAAGTGTCGAAGTTGCTGCGCAATAGTTAAAGCGGTATTGATCTCATGACCCGACAGCTCAGGGTGCTTGTGGAGCTGTTTTCGAAAGGACTCGGCCTTAAAGTCGTTACCTAATTGACGTTCTGTTTCCATTACACACATCATCCTTAATGCTGCAAAATACATTCTGTCTTAAAGAGTATAAAAAAACCTGTGTGCGTTGCTATTTACAAATAAAAGCTCTATCACTTAGTGATTTACGGCCTGTGAAAGTAACTCTCAATAACAAGGTGCAACGACGCAATACAATCTGGTTGAGTATCAGGCAAAAAAAAGCCACCCGAAGGTGGCCATCAAGAATCCATCGCGCAACTTAGTCGCCAAAGTTCACGTAAAATGTCTTCTTCTCTAGGTATTGCTCAAAACCATATTTACCGTCTTCACCGCCGGTGCCACTCAGCTTATAGCCATTGTGAAAACCCTGATGCTGCTCGCCATGGCCACGGTTTACATAGATTTCGCCACATTCGAGTTCGTGGGTAAGACGTTGAATATACTTCATACTTTGGGTACAAATCATCGTCGCAAGGCCGTATTCACTATCGTTGGCATAGCCTAACACTTCTTCAAAAGAATCAAACTTAATCACAGGCAGAATAGGACCAAACGCTTCTTCATGGACAATAGTCATAGACTGCGTCACATCCGTTAGAATAGTGGGTTCAAACCAAAAGCCTTTCTCAAACTCACCTGTCGTTAAGCGGTTACCACCATACAATACCGTTGCACCTTCGGCTTTTGCTTGCTCAACCAATTCAACCATATGCTCGACTTCGCGTCGGTTCACTTTTGGTCCCATGTCCGAATCTTCATGCATTGGATTGCCCACTTTAAGTGCTTGCACTTTCTCCATGAAGATGGCCATAAACTCATCATAAACCGCAGAATGCACGTACATGCGCTCGTTACAGGTACACACTTGGCCGCAATTATCAAAACGTGAATGCAGCGCTGCTGCTGCTGCTTGTTCTAAATTGGCATCTTCCATCACAATGAACGGTGCTTTGCCACCAAGCTCTAGTTGAACATGCGCCATGTTTGCTGCGCATGACTTAATGATTGATTGCCCAACTGGCGTAGAACCGGTCATGGTTACCATGTTCGTTAGCTCGTGGCCAGTCAATGCACCGCCTAGGCTAGATCCACCACCCGTCACAATGTTTAGTACCCCTGCAGGGATCCCTACTTTTTCGGCTAGGTGACCTAGCTCCAATGTTGCCAGAGGCGTTTCCGATGTTGGTTTCACAACGATTGCATTACCTGCAACCAACGCAGGACCAATTTTTCGACCCGCTAGTGCCAACGGGAAGTTCCAAGCGGTAATGGCAACAACAACGCCACGAGGGATTTTTTGGATCCAGATATGCTCGTCTGCATTATCAGATTGCACTATGTCTCCGTCCATCTGGCGCGCCCAGTCACAAGCGTAGTCAATAAACGATGCGGTAACATCCACTTCGCCACGTGCCACTTTAAGCAGCTTGCCTTGCTCTTGGACGAGCAATTCTGCCAAGAACTCACGATTCTCTCGGATTTCTTGAGCAAACTTTCTTAGTAGTTCAGCACGTTGACGTGCAGGGACTCGTTTCCACTCGGCTTGAGCGCGCTTTGCAACACCAAGTACATAATCGGCATCGCTGGCATCGCCATCTTGGATCTCTGCAACCACTTCTTCAGTTGAAGGGTTAATAACTTGATCAATCTTGCCATTCTTAGCATCGACCCACTTTCCATCGACATAGTTTTGGTAACGTTTCATAGCTTTTCCATTCGTTATAGGAAGGTCGCTTCCTGTCTAGTTTGTATAAGTTTGTACTACTGGAGTTCACATGTCTCCAGCGAAAAAGAAATCGTCAATATCGGCATTGATGCCATCACTGGTGGCTATTTTCATCAGCTCCACCTTACTGTTTTCAATATGCTGCCAAACGGCTTGCTTTACGTCTTCGGCTGCGCGGCGTTGCAGTGCAAGCAAAATTCGTTTGTGGTCACAGATCCACTGAGATTGCAGATCGGCCTCGTGCAAATACTTGTGATTTAGTGCTTTCCACAATGGATTTTGAGTACGCACCGATTTCCACATTTCGGTGGCCTGATCGATCAACACGCGGTTCTGAGTCGACTCAGCAATCAACTGATGAAACTGATGGTCTAACTCTTCAAATTTTTTACTGTCGCGGTTAATTTCATTTTCTTGAGCAATTAGGACTCTCTTGAGTGCTTTCAACTCATTAAATTTTATCTGAGTCGCGGCAAAACAGGCGATATTGCTTTCTACGACTTGGCGAGCTTGTAGCAATTCAAAAGGACCAATGTCGTTATACTGGTTAGGCGGCCCTGTTTGGACCTGCTTAGATTCGATAAAGTAAATGCCTGCCCCCTGCTTCACTTCGACTAAGCCTTTTAGCTCCAACATGATGATAGCTTCACGGATAGTGGCACGGCTGGTTTCAAACTTTTCGCTCAATACGCGCTCTGAAGGCAGTCTTTGCCCCGCTTTAAATACGCCACTATCAAGCAGTTCTTCAATTTGGGTGCCAATTTCAAAATAGCGCCTTTTATTTGATAACATCCTTTGAGACTCCTAAGGCCACCAATGGTTGACCAAGAAAAACTTTGTAAACCATCAAAAGAACTTGATTGAAAACTGGGTAAACCAAGGTTTAACGGGCTCTTGATAATCAAGATACAAGGTAATTATACGTGAGTGGAAAAATTATAAGTAGGATCTACGTCATAATTTATCAACCAAATTAAACTGAATATACAATATTGGTTGACCATAAAGTCATACTTACCTACCATTAAGCTGTCTTAGTAAGACACATCCTATAGAGTGCGATGGCTCAGGCATGTATCACGCTTGTTGCTCATTAGCTTACCTATTTTGCTCCAGCTTGCTGGAGCTTTTTTTTACTAAGCATTTGTTTCAATGTACGATTCTCAAAAAAAAAGCTGCCGAAGCAGCTTTTTTAAAGTCCGATATTGATTTAACTGGTGATACAGATTCCGTCTTGATTAAACACATGACAATCTTGAACATGTAGCCCAAGCTTGGTGGTTTCAAACGAATGAATCTCTTTATCTCCAGGGTGATGTACGATGAATCCACCTTGGCCTGCAAAATTACCAAACAAATAGGTACTGTTTCCTAATCGTTCGACCACTTCACTGGAGAACTCTATTTGATAATCTCCAGTTCCGCCTATTTCTAAGTGCTCAGGACGAATACCAACTTTAACGCTGTCGCCAATATCGACTTTACCTTGGGCCTCGGTTGGCAATGCCAATACTTGGTCATCGTTTAACTTGACGTGCAATAGCGAATCGGTCATATCGACTACTTTTGCTTCAATAAAGTTCATTCTTGGAGAGCCAATAAAGCCTGCAACAAACGTGTTTACCGGTTTGTTATAGAGTTCTAAAGGCGATCCTACCTGCTCAATTTGCCCTTCTTTAAGAACGACAATCTTATCGGCCAATGTCATTGCCTCAACCTGGTCATGCGTTACATAAACCATAGTTGTATCAAGCTCTTGGTGAAGCTTGGCTATTTGCAGTCGCATCTCAACACGAAGTTCTGCATCGAGGTTAGATAGTGGTTCATCAAACAAGAACGCAGCAGGATTTCGAACAATTGAGCGACCAATTGCAACGCGCTGTCGCTGTCCACCAGACAGCTCTTTAGGACGTCGTTGCAGTAGAGGTTCAAGTTGCAGTGTTTTTGCTGCCAACAACACTTGTTTCTTCGCGTCTTCTTTAGACACACCGTTCATTTTTAGGCCAAAGCCCATATTTTGTTCGACGGTCATATGTGGGTAAAGTGCATAAGATTGGAAAACCATAGAAACCCCGCGATCAGCGGGCTCTGCATCGTTTACCAATTTGTCTGCGATATATATGTCGCCATCCGAAATGGTTTCTAAGCCAGCAATCAAGCGCAGTAGTGTAGATTTACCACAACCTGATGGACCAACAAACACTACAAACTCGCCATGTTTGATCTCTAGATCAACACCATGAATCGTTTGTACTTTACCAAACCGTTTTTTCACACCTTTAAGTTGAATATCTGCCATGGGATCAGCCCTAATATTGTTATCAATGATTCGTCAACCAAAATAACTCATATACAGACCATTGGTTAACATCTTTTCGTTTTTTGAACAGTTATTGTGACCAAATTCATAGAAAGCACTCAATTGTGACACTTTAGCAGGCTCTATTTTGCTTAATTTGAGCCTTGTCACATCAGTGGTTGACAATGGTTGTTAACCTAAGGGTGAATTTGGTGAGCCAATTTATTTTTAACTTTGCTTACTAGAAAACAATAATTAAGGATTGAACCCATGAAAATGAAAAAGGTTGCTGCGTTTACTGCAATCGCTCTGTCAACAATGGCCTCTGCAGCCATCGCACAAACAGAACTTGAGGTCGCAAGCTGGAAAGGAGCTGGTACTGAAGTTGCCAATTTCCCTGCAATCATTGAGCGTTTCGAGCAAGCTCACCCAGACATTAAAGTTAAGCTCAACTATATGGCTCGTAACGACATGGTTACCACCATCCCGGCTCGCTTCCAAGCAGGTACACCACCAGATGTACTTATGGTTGACCGCGAGTTTGTTACTCACTGGGGTGGAAACGGCCAGTTGATGGATTTGAGCGGAGAAGAGTTTATCTCTCGCATTCAACCTGCTCTACGCCCACATTTAGGTCTTGGCGATAACACTTACTACGCAATGCTACAAATTTCCGGTATGGGCGTATACGTCAATGACGATCTCATGAAACAAGCGGGTATTACTGCCTACCCAGAAACATTGTCTGAGTTTACAGCAACTTGTGGCAAACTGCGCGAACAAGGCACTCTACCACTGCTTCTAGCGGGTAACAACGGTAACTGGACACCGTATGTATTCTTTTTAGCACTTGCGTTAGCTGACGGCGACGTTCCTAGCCAAGATCGCTTAGCGAAATTTAATAGCGGTGAGCTAAAATTTGTCGACGACGCAGCGGTTAAGGGTGCCTTTGAAGCGTTCCGTACGCTGATCGACGCTAAATGTTTCGACCCTAAAATCTCTGCAGGTACCGACCCATGGTCAGTTGGCCTAACGACCTTCCAGTCTGGCCGCGTTGCTATGCTTCCTCAAGGACTTTGGAATATCACGCCATTTGCAAAAGATGCACTACCAGAAAACTTTAGCCTGCATCCATTCCCGTCAGCGAACGGCACGCAAGGTATTACCATGGATTACTTGGGCCCTGGTTGGGCAATCCCCGCTGCAGCAAAAGACAAAGAAGCGGCTAAGAAATGGATCGATTTCTGGATTCAAGATGAGAACCTAAAACTGTTCTTAGAAGCGGATACTGCACTGACAACCCTTGAAGGTGGAACATCAGGTCTGCCAATGGATATCGCATCAAACTACGTCGAGTCTCGCAATGAAAACCGTTACGTGACCTTCCCTGTTGGTGCTCTGCCCATCGATTTGACCGACGACATGATGAATGCCGTGACGTCATTTATGTTAGACCCTAGCCAAGATTACAACAAAATCTTGCAGCGCTGGGACAGCATCGTCGAGAAAGATATTGCTCGTCGATAACCCTTTAGGTGACTGGGTTTCCCAGTCACCTCTTTTTGTAAGTCGTTATGTAATTTAAGGAATTGGTTGTGAAAATTGATAAACGATTTTATTTCCTTGTGCCAGCCTTATTGGTGTACGTCATTTTTATGATTTACCCGGTATTAAAAGGTGTGTCGCTCTCGCTGACCGAATACGCAGGTGTTGGGGAAGCGACCTGGGTAGGGATGGAAAACTACCAAGAAATATTTCAAGATGAACGCTACTTAAAAGTGCTTCGTAACACGCTTGTTTACGGCATTGTGGTGGTGGTTTTTCAAAATGGTATTGGTCTCATTTTTGCTGCCATTTTAAATAGCTTACCCGCAGTTAGAGACATGTTTCGTACTGCGCTTCTCGTGCCTTCTATGCTGTCGCTAGTGATTGCGGGTTACGTGTGGCAGTACCTTTATGCTCCAATGGGCGGTGGCTTAAACGAATTGTTGGGCGCTCTCGGGCTACAAAGCTTGCAGCAAGTTTGGTTAGGTGACTCGGCGATTGCCTTGTTCTCCGTTGCTGCGGTGCATGTTTGGATGTTCGTGGGTTATTCAACCGCGATTTTCTTAGCCGGTTACGCAGGTATATCGTCTGAAATCAAAGACGCAGCACGTATCGATGGCGTGTCGCCTATTAAGTCTTTCTTCCATATTGATATTCCGTTGCTCGCACCCGCGATCACCGTCAACATCACATTGGCTACTATCGGTACCCTTAAGTCGTTCGAGTTCCCATTCATTATGACTCTAGGTGGACCAGATTACGCCACCATGACGCTAGGATTGAAGATCTTTACGCTGATCTTCCAAGACTTTAAGTATGGTATGGCTGCAGCATTGTCTGTGGTAATGATTCTCCTGGTTGCCATTATCACCATGGTTCAAAACAGTTACCTACGTGCAAGAGAGGACCGTATCTAATGAACAGTTCAACTCCACTAAAGACTAACACTGTAAGCACTAAGCCTACGTCAAAACGTCTTAATGCGTTGTTCGCACCGCGTAACATCAAAAAGGTCACTATGACCACTCTGATGTCACTGTGTACGCTGATCATCTTGTCACCGGTTTTCTACATGATTTTCATGTCGTTTAGAACACGCCGCGAAATCATGCTTGATCCGCTTGGCATGCCAAAGACTATGCAATGGGAAAACTACGTCAACGTTATTGGCGACATGAACTACTTTGGTACCTTGTTCAACACGGTAGGTATCACGGTAACCACCATCTTCATGGTGGCAATGCTTTCGTCACTAGCGGCTTATCCACTGGCAAGAATTCGCGGAAAAATGTCGAACTTCCTGTACTTCTTCTTCCTACTTGGGATGATTGTACCGCCGTTCGCAGCATTGACCCCGCTGTACCTATTCATTCGCGACTTAGGTCTGCTGGATACCTTTGCTGGACTGGTTATTGTCTATACCGCGGGTAATTTGCCACTGGGTGTGTTCTTTTACACCAGTTTTATTAAGGCCATCCCTAAAGAGTTAGAAGAAGCTGCTCGATTAGATGGTGCAAGCTACTTCAAAACCTATTGGTACATCATCTTCCCGATGCTTAAGCCTATCACGGGTACGCTTGCCATCTTTGTGACCTTGTCTTGTTGGAATGACGTAGTGAACCCACTGCTGTTTATTACCACAGAAGCCAAGCTCACGCTGATGCCAGCAGTACTTCGATTCCTAGGAACCTATTCAGTTGACCCAACCCAGTTGTTCCCAGCTGCGGTATTGGCTTCACTGCCGCTACTGATTGTGTTCTTCACCCTATCTAAACAGATCGTTAACGGCATGACCGCGGGCGCTGTTAAATAATTGAGTGTGCCCTTCCATGTGAAGGGCACTTCTTAGGATTTAAAGGAGGCTACACACTAAATACAAACATAAAAACAAGGAATTACCGTTATTTTTTTATAACTCGCCTTGCGAGATTACAAAGACTATCACCCTACAAATAACGATTAATTATCAAAGGAATGTTACAGCGATGAAACTACAAAAATTGACACTCTGTACTGCTATTGCCGCTGCTATTATGGCTTCAACATCAGTTGCTGCAAAAACTGAACTTGAAGTCGCAAGCTGGAAAGGCGCTGGCGCTGAAGTTGCGGATTTCCCTGCAATTATTGAGAGATTCGAACAAAAATACCCAGACATTGAAGTAAAACTGTCCTACATGGCGCGTAATGACATGGTGACGAGCATCCCTGCACGTATGCAAGCGGGCAATCCACCAGACGTTGTGATGGTTGACCGAGAGTTTATACTGCACTGGGGTGGCAACGGCCAACTTAAAACTCTTAACGACCTCCCTTTTGTCGAGCGCGTACAACCTAACCTTCGCCCTTACCTAGGCTTAGGTGACGACATCTACTACTCCATGCTAGAAGTTTCGGGCATGGGCGTATACACCAACGATGACCTTTTAGCTAAAGCCGGCGTGGATAGCTATCCACAAACCATCGAAGAACTCGTTTCAGCGTGTGGCAAACTAAACGACGCAGGTATTCAACCTATGCTACTTGCAGCAAACAATGGTGGATGGACACCGTTTGTTTACTTCTTGGCAATGGGCTTAGCAGATAGCGACAATCCTGATCATACTCGCATTGATAAACTCATTAGCGGTGAGCAATCGTTCGAAAACGATGAGTCGATGAAAATGGCCTTTGAAGGTTTCCGCAAGATGATCGATGCTAAGTGTTTTGATCCTAAAATCTCTGCCGGTACCGACCCATGGTCTGTGGCGCTAACGACCTTCCAATCAGGTCGCGTAGCTATGTTACCTCAGGGTATGTGGAATATTACCCCATTTATGAATGACAGCTTGCCAGAGAACTTTAGTTTCCATCCGTTCTCAGCGATCAATGGTGACACAGGTATCACCATGGATTACAACGGTCCAGGTTGGTCTATTCCTGTTGCAGCCAAAGACGTTGATGCCGCTGAAAAGTGGATTGATTTCTGGATGACTGATGAAAACCTACAAATTTTCCTTCGTGCTGATACGGCTATCTCAACGTTAGTTGATGGCACGTCTGGTGTCCCTGCTGTTGCTGACCCATTTAAGGCAGCACGTAATGCGGGGCACATGGTGACATTCCCAGTAGGTACAATCCCACCGCAACTTGGTATCGATATGCCTAACGACATTACCTCGTTCATGCTAGATCCAACGCAGGATTACAACGAGATCCTTAAAGGTTGGGACAAAGTGGCTGCTAAAGAAAGAAAGTAGCGCTTAAGCGTCAGCCATAGTTGAAATAAGCCCGCTCATCGCGGGCTTATTTATTGAATACGGGAGATACCATGAAACAAGTGATTGTGATCACCGGAGCCACTGGTGGCATTGGCAGCATGCTAGCAGAAGGATTAATAGACGCGCACCGACACTTCGTATGTATAGGGCGAAGCGAAAATAAGCTAGTTAAACTTGTCGAAAACCTAGCCCACACTCACCGCCGCCATGCCGCGCAATACTCTTACCAAGTTGCCGATATGCAGAACCAACGTGATGTCGAAAGAGCGATAAATAATATTGTTCACCAGCATGGTAAGGTAGACATGTGGATCAATAACGTTGGAGTTAATCATCACGATGCAATGGGGCCCAGTTGGACTATTGACCCAGTGATGTGGCAACAAGAGGTTGAAGCCAACCTCTACAGCGCCTATTTAGGCTCTGCAGCAGCAATAAACATTATGAAGTCACAACCAAGAGGCTATATTGTTAATTTTGGCGGTGGGGGTGCCGATCAGCCAAAGACATATGGATCTGCCTATGGAGCCGCAAAAGCCGCTGTGGTTAAATTTACCGAAACCTTGCAACAAGAACTGCGCGCAGAGCAGGTTCCGTTGTGCGCGTTTTGTATCAATCCAGGGTTTATTAAAAACGAACGAACACTAAAGCTCACAAACTCAACCGTTGCTACAGACTATATGCCACACCTAAAAGCCGCAATGGACAGCGGACAAATGTCCGACATAAACGATACGTTATGGTTACTTAATTCGATGTTGTCTGGCGAGCTCGATCACTTAAGTGGCCGCTATTTACTGGCCGACACCATTCAGCAAAACCTTAAACAGCCGATTGGACACGACCAGTTTTGCCTCCGCGTCCAATAGGTCTTTATTTGCTTAGTGAGTTGCTTGTTGAAGCTTAGAGCGACGTTTAAAAATGCCGTACCAGCAAATCGGCAGAATCGTTGCCAGCGCCAGCGCGTGTACCGAGCTTAACGACAATGCGCCTATTGCTGCGACAAGAACAGAAGCTCCTGCCATTTGGAAGAACCCCATCAATGAGGAAGCTGTACCCGCTCGTTGCGCGAAGGGGGCTAATGCTGCTCCGCAACAGATGGCTAGCACAATACAAAACCCTGTACTTGCGATGAATACGGGACCCATGAAGGCAAATGGGTGAGCAATATGGCTAAGCGTCACTAACAATACCGCCGCTAAGGTGCACATCCCAATAGCCAGTTGTAATGCGCGATCTTTGCCCAAACGAGCAATAACCATTGGTGCCGTAAATGATGCGATGATATTGATTATTGCGTTGCTACCAAACCACAATGAGAATGCCGTTGGGCTTAGACTCAGTTCAACCATAAGACGTTGCGGAGCGATACTCACAAACGCAATGATTATCGCCATAGCCAGCATGACTAACCCTACATTAAACCTAAACGTTGGGTTTTGGATAATAGGCTTATATTGCGCCCAATTAATAAGCTTGTCTTGAACAATAGTGTCTTGAGGACGAGTTTCTGGGAGTTTCCAAAGTGCAATTAGCATAACAAGTACTGCATAACCCGTCATGAAGTAAAAGGTTGAACGCCAACTCCAGGTTTCGCTGAGCCATCCACCTACGAGTGGGGCTAACGCGGGGATCACACAAATTACACCGTTAATGTAGCTGTATATTGACGCGGAACGCTCTGCAGAATAACTGTCTCGAACGCCCGACATCACGCCAACCGACACAGCGCAAGTCCCTAGGCCTTGTAATACCCGAGCAAACCATAACACTTCAATCTGCAAAGCCATTGAGCCAACAACAGCGCCCACAATGTATAGAATAAGACCAACAAAGATCATCGGCTTACGACCGTACCGATCCGCCAAAGGTCCTGCGAACAATTGCCCCAAACCTAGCGCCGCAAGAAAAATCGGAATGGTCGATTGAACGTTAATCATTGAAGTTTGTAGATTTTCAGCCATCTGAGGCAGGGCTGGTAAAAAGATATCGATCCCCATAGGGCTTACGATTATCAATAGCAAAAACAGATAGATAGGCGCTTTCTGCGTCATGGGTATTCTCGTCAAAAATGTACAGGGCGAATACTAACAAGCTTGCGATATGAATAATATTGAATTATTGTCATTCACAAATTTCCAAAATGGAATATTAAAATGAAGCTTGACCATATCGACCTCAATTTACTGCGTTTAATGCTGGCGTTACTCGAAGAAAGAAGCGTCAGTCGAGCCGCAGAGCGCCTAAATGTGAGTCAATCTGCGGTAAGTAAACAATTGACCAAGCTTAGAGAGCAGCTCGGAGAGGTTTTAGGCGATCCACTCTTTATTCGAACTGGACGTGGACTTACGCCTACAGCACGTTCGGCAGCACTGGAGACACCACTTCGTCAATGGTTACGCGACTCACACATCATGTTATTGCCAGAGTCCTTCAATCCCGCAAAAGACGAACGTAGCTTCACCATCAGTATCTGCGAAACGGCTTTCCCAACGATTATTCCGCGATTAATGCCCAAACTGAGACAGCGCGCGCCCGGATTGCAGCTCAGCATCGTTCCTAAGGTTAAAGAGAGTTTGAGCCAGCTTAATCAAGGAGATTTAGACTTACTCATCGCGGCTAGAGACACCGACCAACGAGCTCAATCTCCGTTTCACATCTCTGACTTGGCTGGTCAACCGAATAAGGAATTGTACAAGGATAGGCACGTCTGTTTAGTGAGCGAATCTTATCCCGTTTCTGCCTCTAATTGGGACGTTGCGCAGTTTCTGGCAACGGATCTTGTCAGGATATTTGTTGAAGAAAACGAATTTTGGCTGCTGGATAGAGTCGCGGGCGAACTAGGCCATCGAATAGAAGACAAAGCAAAAGTACCCGATTTTCACTGCGCGGCACTGCTCGCACAACACACTAATATGATGCTGGTTTCGACATCCATATTTGCTGAACAGTTGGCGCAGAGGTATTCGCTAAAACCATTACCGCTGCCTTTTGAAATGAAACCCGTTAGCTATCGCATGCTATGGCCTGCCATGCTTGAACAAGATTCCGCTCACCAATGGCTAAGAGAGCTAATATCTGAATGCTGCAGTGACCTTTAAATCGAGATTGACTGCCACTAAGTTGCGAGTAGCTCCATGAATTCATAAGGAATCACGACTTGTTTTACACCTGATGACGATCCAGTTGCCGACTCAATCGCCAGCTGGGCAAGCGTCTCTCCTGCCCGATTAAAATCCTGATAGTAGCAAGCAATAGGAATATCCAGCATCTCCAAAAGACTTGGCGTTGCGGTCGAACAGCACACCAGCAGATCCTGACCAATAGTTCGGTTGTTAGATACCGCAATTTTTTTAATTTGATGCACTAAATGCGGAGATATGGTGATGATGGCATCGCACTCTTGGACCACTTTCTGTAAACGAGTCCGAGTAGCGCTATCATTGCTAACATCCACTTTAATCAACTTAAACAAGGCTTTGTTGGATGATTGGACAGTTTGTTGAGCGTCTTCAAAGCCTCTCAGCTGATGCATGTAATGCAAGTAAGACTCTTGCGATACAACAAAGGCGATGTTGGTTCTGCCTTGAGTCACTAGACGTTTGACGGCATCAAACACAAAGGCGTAGTTATCAAAATCAAAGCAATGCATTGACGAAGCCTCATCAGCGAGACCAAAGGCTACTGTAGGTATCTGA
Source organism: Vibrio ulleungensis (assembly GCF_016900875.1). Classification (GTDB taxonomy): domain Bacteria; phylum Pseudomonadota; class Gammaproteobacteria; order Enterobacterales; family Vibrionaceae; genus Vibrio; species Vibrio ulleungensis. Next base: position 668,776 of record NZ_JAFEUM010000001.1, on the reverse strand, counting down.
CCCTCTTGCAAACGTGCGATCCTACCATCATCCAGTTCGAGCTGCGTGATCACGAAGGCATCTGGGTTAAACGTCGTTAAATAGGCGTCTAACACCTTGTCTCTTTCTGACGCCGAGGTGTATGGCAACAGTTTCATGTTGTAGCTATTGGCTAAACATCGACTTGAAAATGCAGCAATCAAGTCGTATTGTGCTGCGCCCATCGTTGCTGAACTGCCTTGGCGATCGAAAGGTAACATGATGGCAATATCGTAGCTCTTTCCCGTTCGCAATGCCTTACCCGCAAGACTCGGTTGATAGCCCAACTCTTTGGCTGCCGCCATAACCACATCAATGGTCTTCTGTTTGACGATATCTGGAGATGAGAACACACGGCCCACTGTTGCGGGTGACACCCCTGTTGCGCGCGCTATATCTTTGATCGTTATGTTTTTATTTACGGCCATATCTATGTCGTGAGATCACAATTATTGAAGGACAATTGATCCTATTGATTGACGCCAATATAGCACAGCGCTATCTTTATCACACCAATGAGAACGTTATCATTTAGACCGCAACCATCAATCGATGGTTTTTCTTAAACTCAAAATGATATCGTTCTCATAACTCCTTTATACTTTAACTTTATAAGGCACCACAATGAAACCAACCTTAATCACTGACATCGAAGTTATTCTCACGCGCCCAAAAGATCACAACCTTATCGCGGTTAAAGTTCATACCGACCAAGGCGTGTACGGATTAGGATGTGCTACCTTTCAACAACGTCCGTTAGCAGTAAAGAACGTAATCGAAGAGTACCTAAAACCGCTACTGATTGGTCGCGATGCCAGTAACATAAATGACCTGTGGAATATGATGATGGTCAACGCATACTGGAGAAATGGCCCTGTATTGAATAACGCCGTGAGCGGCATCGATATGGCGCTGTGGGACATTAAAGGAAAACTTGCGGGCATGCCTCTCTACCAACTACTCGGTGGCAAAGCCAAAGACGCTATCGATGTCTACTATCATGCAGATGGCGCGACGCCCGAAGAAGTAGAAAAAAATGTACGTGCTTTGATGGACAAAGGTTTCAGACATATCCGTTGCCAAATGGGACTGTACGGTGGAAAAGCAGCCATCCCCCACATCAACAAGTCACAAACGCCGGGTGCGTACTACGACCAAAAAGCCTATATGCGCAGTGTGGTCGAACTGTTTACCCATTTACGCAGTAAGCTAGGATACGAAGTAGAGTTGCTGCATGATATTCACGAGCGTTTAACCCCAAACCAAGCACTGCAATTGGTCAAAGACCTCGAACAATTTAAACCATACTTCATCGAAGATCCGCTTCCACCGCATCAAACGGAATGGTTAGAGATGATCAGGCACCAAACCTCAACCCCAATTGCCATCGGCGAACTGTTTAATAACCCTATGGAGTGGCGACAAATCGTCGAGAAGCGTCAACTCGATTTTATGCGAGTACATATCAGCCAAATAGGCGGGATCACGCCGGCAATAAAATTGGCTCACTTATGTGAAAATTATGGAGTTCGAATGGCTTGGCATGGCCCGCAAGATATGACCCCAATAGGTCATAGCGTTAACTTACATCTCAATATTGCACTATCCAATTCTGCCATTCAGGAATGGGATGGACCCAATGACAATATTCGCAAAGCCTTTCCTGGTGTCATTGAGGCCGATAATGGTTACTTGTATCCAACCGATCTTCCGGGTATTGGTGTTGACTTAGATGTTGAATTTGCAAAAACATTTGACTTGGACTGGGGCGTGCAAGAATGGACTCAATCTCGCACTCCCAATGGCGCAATACACACGCCATAACAAGTTGTACTTAGGCTTTATTCTCTTTGGTGAGTAACACTCGGCATTTTACTGTCTTTTAAGATTAGCGATGAAGGTAGGCAACAGTTTGTTTGTCTTCATCGTGACTGTCCTGCAGTCGATGAGAATACTTGGTTTCAAAGTCCAACATAGGGATTGCGCCAGACCAGTGAAAACCTTGCCCCAGTCGCCCACCTAACGCTTTGACCGTCTGTTTCTCGTAGGCATTTTCAATACCTTCAATCACCACATTCGCATTGAACGCGGCGGCTAATCCAATCAGAGATTTTACGATCGTTTGATTGGTAAAATTCTTATCGATGCCGCGGGTAAACATGATATCTACCTTCACTTCATCAATGTCCAATTGACTCAAATACGCCATCGATGAATACCCCGTCCCAAAATCATCGATAGAAATAGCAAAACCTAGTTTCTTTATGGCAATCATTTTTGCAATACAATCTTGCGACATTTCCATCTCGCAGGACTCGGTGATCTCTAAAGTAATGCAACCAGCAGGTACGCGATATTTGTCGCGCATGTTTTTTAGGTAGTGGACGAAGTCTTTTTGCTCGATATCCAACGCAGAAATATTCACCGAAAAGCGCATACCTCGCGGCTGCGTCGCAACCCAGGAGAAAACACGTTGGATAACGTACTTAGTCACGCTGTAAATCAAACCGCTTTGTTCCGCAATAGGGATAAACTCGGCGGGAGATACGGATCCTAACTTGGGATGGTTCCAACGAATTAACGCTTCGCCTCCAACCACAAGGTTGCTGTTTAAATCTACTTGCGGTTGAATAAATACATCCAGCTCATTGGCCGCAATTGCCACCTTCAAATCGTGCAGCAGTTCAATGTGTTTTTGCACGTTGTTGGCCATGGTTTGGTTGTAAGACAACCATCTTTTGTCGGCCTTCTTGGCCTCCAAAACCGCCATATAAGCCTTTTGATGAAGATGCGGCAATTCATCCCAGTTATTATCAATTCGAGCCGTAGCAGCGCGAATATAGAGATCAGAGAGAAAGCAACTGTTATCAATCTCGTTATGCCAAATTTTGAGTAACGCTTGTACTTGCATTTCGATTGGTTCTTCGTCGGTAACGTATATAAGCGTTTTATTAGGAGGAATACACACCCCAAAATAACTCTTGTCGAGCGTCACATCGATCTGCCATGGAAGCTGCGAGATCTCCTCAGACATGTTTTCGAGTACCTGTACTGTAGAGCGCGTAACAAGGTCAGTGCCCAAGGTACCAATGATATTGTCTAAGCCCTCTAACTGGATCAACACCATACGAACACTATTGGGTTTTATTCCCGTTTTAACAAATTGTTTGGTGAGTAAAGATTGAATGAAGTTCTGATTGGGCATATCCAAAGTTTGGTCAATTAATCGATGCTGCTTCTCCTTTTTTTCTTGAAATCGCAACCGAACGCCTAAACTTACCGACAATAACAATTGCTCTGCCAACGCACCCAACAAAAAGGCGTGCATAAAAAACACATTTTGAGGCAGAACATTTATGTAAGTAAGGTAACCACCCACCGCACCTAGTGAGATACCTACCCATGACAACAAGTAATAAAATGCAGGTAAATAGCCTTTACGAAGTGCATGAACAGCGCTGCCAATACAGATATACAGCACAATGCCGATCATCGGTACAGTGATGAACATTCGTTGTAAATTGGTAATGTAAAACCCAATTAAAATGAGTGGGATAAACACCCAGTAACTGTGCTTGATGTACCGAGCGAGGCGCGGTCTAAAACGCTTAGTTTCAAGAAAGTGATAGCCAAATTGCAATGCACTCCAGAGTACCAATAAGTGCATAATACCCATATGGTTGGCTAACCAATGGCACACTGCTTCAGGTAAAATGAGGTAACCAAAGCCATACAACGGCGCAAAGTTCAGCAACATAAAGACTTGAAACACCAAGTACCAACCATATTGATGATTATGGCGGTTCAAAGCGAATACGAAACTGTTATAGATAACCAAAGCAATTAATACACAGATCGCTCCTCCCCAAAGGAAGTAGGTCGTTGCCTGATACTCGGTAAAGCTTTTACCGTCCATCATCACAAGCGGCATAATGCCCGGACCATCGGTTTGTTTATAAATAAGTACCGAGGTGGACTCAGAGGAGTCGGCAGTAAAGCGGAAATACATGCCTTTGTAGATGGAGGTTAAAGGTTCTCGGTCATTGATGCCCAGCGACTTACTGGTTTGAAGTTGGCCATCTTTGAATAAAAATACATCGAGGTGCTGCAAAAGGTGGTTTTGGAATACTAAGACTAAGTCTTTAGAGTGACTGAGCTGGTCGGTTTGAATATTCAGTTTGTACCAATAGCCATCGTCGTCAGGTGACACCGATTGTTCATACAAACTGGCGCTAAAAAGATCGCTAAGATACATATCTTGAGCGGTCACATTAGGTGTCCCCACCGCAGTTAACAGTGGATTATTTAACCCCACCTCTGTGAAGGTGTCAGTCACCGTAATGGTTTTGGCCATCACAGTCTGGCTGAGGACAACCAAACACACCAGAATTAACCTAATCATAGCCTGACGTTTTCCTTTTCTAAAACAACAATCAGCTATCTTGCTGATTAACTTACACTTCCTCAGAAGTCTTGTTGCTCCTATCTCATAGAAGTGCGGAAAGTTGTCTCTATACTCATTAAAAAGTATAGGAAAGGCTCTATGTAGGTCAACTAAAGTTATGCATTTAGTGTCATTATTTAGTCGAACTGGAACGCTAGTTTTCGTCTATTTAATCACCGTTTTTTGAAGATTTGTATATGAGCTTGTGCTAATTCTATTGCTAATTGTTTGATTACGTAATCAATTATCTATCTTTGTTACGATGCATTTTCCACCCATTATGTCGTACGACCATGTCTTTCTAGCTAGAAAAAATTTTTGGGGTTCCTCTCAGCGGGTTTTCGATAAAAATCTTGCCTTTTGCGATCATGATCATCAACGATCATTTTATAATGATTTATATTTAAATTATACATTCATATAGAAATCAAACTGATATTGGAAACTGAACTATGACAAGGATTAACGTAGACCTCAGCGGTAAACGCTGGCAAATGGAGCGAATGCGTCCGGAGCAAGGCGTTAAGGAAGGGTTGCATTTACTCCCCGCGGAATATCAAGGCACGCACTTTAGCTGGAACTTCGCCAAGGTACCTGGGGACGTGTATACCGACCTTTATCGTGCCAACGAAATTGACGACCCCTACTTTGGTCGCAATATGCATAGAGCAAAGTGGGCTGCGGACTACGAATGGTGGTACAGCAGGCGTTTTGCACTGCCTAACGAAATGCAAGGCAAACACATTCGCCTTATTTTTGAAGGGGTCGATTACAGCTGTGAGGTCTGGTTAAACGGTCATTACTTGGGCCGTCACGAAGGGATGTTTTCAGAGTTTGAATTTGATATTAGTGAGGTCGCGAGCTTTGCAGATTGGCGCGACGGCTCCAACATGTTGATGGTTAAGCTGGATCCACCACCTAAGAACTATCGTAACTGTGGTGGCAAAAAAGTGAACTTCTCTGGTGATTATTTTTCTGGATTGGTTCCGTTTGGCATTTGGCGCCCTGTTAGAGTCGAAGCTACAGACAAAGTCCGTATTAAAGACATTCGCACTGATGTGAAAGTGTTAGGCGATGCTCAAGCTAAAGTCAGCGCCATCTATACTGTCGTAAACCATTCCAATACCTCACAAGAGGTTATCGTTAATTCATCACTAACAGGAAAAAACTGCAACACTCACACCTTGTATACCGAGCAAAAAACCGTGGTTGCACCGGGTGAAAACCAAGTGGAAATGACACTTGAAGTTGACGACGCAAAACTCTGGTGGCCTTGGGACATGGGCGAGCAAAACTTGTATACGCTTGAAGTACAAGTTTCTCAAGATGGCGCAGAGATGGATCTAACCCAAGAAACCATCGGCCTTAGAGAAGTAGTTATGGATTACAATCCTGGTTACAGCCGAGAAGAGGCAGAGTTTCCTTGGACTTTTTACATTAACGGAAAACGACACTTTTTGCGCTCTGCTTGTTGGGGTGGTCAACCATCTTTCCTTTACGGTCAAAATAGCCTTGCAAAATATGAAGACCGCTTGCAAATGGTCCGAGAAGCCAACATCAACAATTTGCGTATTTTTGGTTGGCACCCGCCAGAAATCCCAGATTTCTACTCCATCTGTGATGAGCTGGGTATCACCGTTTGGACTAATTTCACCTTGGCGACACAAGCCTATCCGAGCGACGAAACCTTTGTAAATGGCGTTCTTCACGAGTGTATTGAAACCGTAAAGCAGCGTCGCAACCACCCCTCTCTCATCTATTGGATGGGCGGTGAGGAAGTGTTTTTCTCTGGCGCACATGAAGAGAGTGGCAACAAAGCGTTGATGGAAGTCATCGGTGAGGCGGTAGCACAATATACCAATACACCTTATGGTCTTGCATCACCACTAAGCTCAGAGTCTGCGCAAAATATGGGGTTCAAAGCTCATGAGTCCATTCACGCCAATGAGCACTATTATCAAGGTGGTGCGGAGTTTATGGAAGAGTATTACCCGTCTTTAGACTGCTGCATTATTCCTGAACTAACGGCAGCATCGGCACCGTCCATCGACAGTCTAAAAAAATTCATTCCAAATGACGAGCTTTGGCCAATGGGGCCAAGTTGGGCCTATCATTGGGCCGACATCGATATTTTAATTAACCTAAACTTTGAAGTGTTTAACGACTACAAAATGGGTTCATTGGAAGAGTTTGTCGAAGCAACCCAAATAGCCCAAGGGACGGTGATTCAGTTTGCACTAGAAACCTATAGACGCCGCAAACCAAAAATGAGCGGTGTTGCGCTATGCCATTTCATCACTCATGTGCCAGACATCAAATGGGGCGTGGTTGATTTCTATGGTGAAAAGAAAGTCAGTTACGACTACTTGAAGCGCACCTATCAACCTTTGCTTCCGAGTCTCGAGTTTTCAAAAAGACGTTGGCAAGCAGGTAAACCGTTTGAAGCCAACCTATGGATTGTCAACGACTACCAACGTGATTACCCTGAACTTTCATTAGAATGGACGGTCCGTTATCAAGATCAAAATACTGAGTGTGAAGGCTCAATCATGGTGGATGTTGATGCCGATTCGGCGTCAAACCTTCAACCAATCAAATGGGTGTTACCAAGTGATGCAAAAGGTGACTTTGAAGTGCAATTAACGCTTAAAGATTCTACCGGTAAAGAAGTGGCCACCAACCACTACACCCTATTGGTAGGCGATCAACAACAAGCGAAGCAGCAAAGTCTCGATTATTTAGCCAAAGCTCAGCAACGCTTAGAAGAGCATGGCCACTGCGTCTATCGCTATTGGCCTGAAATGTGGGAGTCGTGAGTTTGCAACCTAAGCTATTTGTGCATTAACACTTGGCACAATCCCAATAAAAAGAGCCACTTGCTAGTGGCTCTTTTTTCAAACCATATTCATAAACAAGTTAGGCGGCTGAGCTTTCTAGCTCCCCTTGTTCAGTTGTCTCTGCTTGTTTGCTCTTTTTCTTCGACGATTTAAGCCTCGCAAGTTGCTTTTCCAACTGTCTACTTACAAATTGCGGCGACTTAGTGCGAGCACTCAATAAGCGGTACATCATCGGTATAACAAACAGCGACACCAGCGTCGAGAACGCCATACCAAAGAATATAACCGAACCCACTGCCACTCGACTTTCAAAGCCTGCACCGGTCGACATGATGAGTGGCACAGCACCAGCAAGAGTGGTGAACGCAGTCATCATAATTGGACGCAATCGACGTGACGCCGCATTGATGGTCGCTTCTTCAAACGCCTGCCCTTGGTCACGCAGCTGATTCGCAAACTCTACAATCAAGATACCGTTTTTGGTTACCATACCAATAAGCATGATCATCCCAATCTGGCTGTACATGTTCAAGCTCTGGTCAAGCAGCATCATGCCAATGAAGCCACCAAGAATACCCATAGGAACGGTGAACATCACCACCAACGGACTGACAAAGCTTTCAAATTGTGCCGCCAAGATTAGGTACGCAATCAGTAGCGCCAAGCCAAAGATAGCCAAAGTACTCGATTGGTTCTCTTTGTAGTCTTTAGACTCGCCAGAGTAACTAATTGTAATATCGGCAGGAAGCTGTTCTATCGCTTGTTGGTCTAAGAAATCAAGCGCTTGTCCCAAAGTATAACCTTCAGAAACCGTTGCACTTAAGGTCACTACTTTTTGTTTGTTTAGACGGTTAAGACGAGACGCTGACGCAACAATTTGAGTATCTGCAACGGTATCTAGAGTCACAATACCGCCGCTTTCAGTTCGGATATAAATCTGACTCAAATCGGTACTGCTATTAAAGCTGTCTTCACTACCGCGCAAGTAAACATCGTACTCTTGACCACGTTCGACATAGGTGGTGACGCTCGATCCGCCTAAGACGACATTTAGAGTATTGGATAGATCCGAGTAGCTAATCCCTAAATCTGCTGCGCGCTGCTTATCAATCGCAATGATCACTTCAGGGGTGCTTTCATTGTAATCGATGCTTGCGCCTTCCATATACGGACTATCTTCGGCAATGTGTTGCAGGACGTCGCCCCACTCTGCAAGCTCTGTATAGTCAGGGCCTCCTAATACAAATTTCACCGCCTCGTCAGAGCCACCACGACTGCCTGGCATCATTGGGATCGTGCGTACGTCAATGATATCACCAACGGTTTTGCGGATCATCGCTGTGGCTTCTGCCGCGCTAAAATCTCGCTCACTCCAATCCGATAGTGGCATAATTACAAAACCAACATTGTCGCCACTGTTACCACCAAACGCCGGGGATTGAGAGCTGTATGCCGCAATGTAACCTTGGTCCATCAAAACTTGAAGTTTCTCTTCCACTTCCTCAATGTTACCAGCCATACGATTAAAGCTGGTCGATTCTGCGCCGCGGATCATCATAAACACAACGCCGCGATCCTCAGTTGGAAACAGTTGAGACGGCACTTGTGTTGCCACTTGATAACTGCCATACACACAGCCGACAATAATTAACGGCGCTATCCAACGGATCTTCATAGAACCGCGAAGCAGCCAGCGATAACCCGCTTCCAAACGACCAAACGCCGCATTTACCACACGGCTAACCCAGTTTACGGTCTCTTTTTGCTTAAATAGTTTACTGCCCAATACTGGCGCAAGTGTTAATGCCACCAATGAAGAGGCTATCACCGCAGCAGACAATACCACCGCAAACTCGGTGAACATGAGTCCCACTTGGCCATCCATAAAGGTTATTGGTAAAAATACGGAAGCCAAAACAACGGTAGTTGAAATAACCGCAAAGCCCACTTCTCGCGCACCTTTATAAGCAGCAACCAGAGGCGTTTCGCCTTCTTCAATATGGTGGAACATGTTTTCGATAACAACGATGGAATCATCCACCACCAAACCAATGGCGAGGATTAGCGCCATCAGTGTGACTAAGTTAATCGAGTAGCCCATAAAGTAGGCCACTGTAAACGCGGTAATTAGCGAAATTGGTACAGTAACCGCTGGAATTAGGGTTGAACGAGCTTGGCCAATAAAAATGTAGAGAACAAGCACCACCAAACCGCCCGTAATCACTAGCGTGCTGTATACCTCTTCGACTGAGCGTTCAATAAATACTGTTGAGTCATAGTCAACGCGCAATTCACTGCCTTCGGGTAGAAATGGAAGTACCTTTTCGACCTCTTCATGCACTTTTTGTGCAACCTGCAATGGGTTGGCATCCGATTGAACTTCAACACCTAAACCAACTGCTGCCGCCCCATTACTGTTGTAAATCGAGTTTTCATTTTCAGCGCCTTCGTAAACAGTCGCCACATCTTGCAGATAAATCGCCGAACCGTCGTTGGCAGTTTTCACTTTTAGATATTTGAAGTCTTCAACCGCATTATAGGAACGCTCGGTACGTACCGACATGGTCACACTATCGTTACGGATCTCGCCGCCCGGTGCTTCCAAGTTTTCGGCTCGAAGTGCATTCGAAATATCCGTCACACTAACGTTTCTGCCGGCCATCAACTCTGGAATCAACTGCACATACATGACCTTATTGAGCGCACCGTTCACCGATACGGCACTAACGCCGTCAATCAGATCAAATCGGTCCACCAGCACGCGGTCGGCGTAGTCGGTTAGCTGAGTTCGGTCCAAAGTCTCAGAAGTAAAGCTGATGTACATCGAGCCTTGGCCTTGAGAGTTACTTTTAGTAATGATTGGCGTGTCGGCATCTGACGGTAAATGACGCTGTGCCTGAGAAACCGCTTCACGCACATCACTCAATCCTTCGTTGATGTCATGGCTGTAATCAAACGTGACCGTAATGCGCGAGCTGTTGGCGCGAGATGTCGATGAGATTTCATCAATGCCGCTAATACCGGCCAATTGCGACTCTATCTCAGATGTCACCTGTGATTCGATGATGTCGGCAGAAGCACCGCTGTAAGTTGTGCTCACTGAAACAACAGGGTTGTCCATGTCTGGCAGCTCACGTACTGGCAGACTGGTAAAAGAAATATAGCCAAACACGATTAACAACAAGCTAAGTACTATTGCGCCTACGGGACGCTTTACTGAAATATCCGAAATCAGCATTAGCTGTCTCCCTTAGCAGGCATACCTTGCTCAGCGGCGTCTTTTTCTTGAGCGCCACGACTGTCGGAGATCATAGGGCCTTTTGGCGTGTCGTTTTGGTCTGTGATCAAACTGCCATCGCGCAGTTTCACAGTCCCTCTCACTACAATGCGATCGCCAATGTCCAATCCATCAGTCACTACGACTTGCTCGTCATAGCTACTGCCTAGCGATACTTCGGTTCGCATCGCTTTGTTGTCATCACCGACAAGATACACATAACGCTTGCTGCCCGAATATTCTATAGATTGCACTGGAACGATAGGTTCAAAAACAGGCGCAAACTCGAGTCCAACGGTCATTAGCATGCCCGGTTTAAGCTGCGTATCTGAATTAGTAAACTCGATGCGAGCAGTCATGTTTAGGGAGTCTGGGTTTACGCGGGTATCGACAGCTTTTAACGTGCCTGTAAATTCCACACCTGGCCACGCTTGGCTGGTTGCCGTTGCTTTCAAACCGCTTCCAGAAAGTTGCTGCATGTACTTTTCAGGAACTGAAACGTCCACATACATGACAGAAAGATCATCGATGGTCAGCAGCTCTGTCGCCGTCGACACCATTTTACCGCGGCTAAAGTTGATAAACCCTGTGGTACCAGAGAATGGGGCTTTAATATAAAGCTCTTCAAGATCATGCTGAGCACTTGCCAACTTCACTTCGGCGATTTGCACTTTTGCACGCTGTCCTGCAATGGATGTTTGCGTGATCGCTTTTTTCTCAGCGAGGCGCTCATATTCGCCCAGAATTCGCTGCTCTTCCGCCAAAGTCAGTTTTGCTTCTTCAACGTTCATTTCTGCCATGGCGGTATCCAGTACCACCAGCACTTCATTTTCTGCCACTTGTTGGTTATTTTGCACCAATATTTTGTCTACACGTCCGGCGCTTTCTGGGGCAATGACCACCGATTGGCTCGCTTCAAGCTTGCCGACTAAGTTGAGTGTTTGATGTAATTCGTGCTCTGCAACGGTAGTTGTTTCTACTAACGTTGCTTGCGCAGCGCCTGATCTCGCACCGCCAGGGCCACCTGGGCCTGCTGCATACACTGGAAGGGTAAGTAGTTGAGACGCGACGATGAATGCGACCATTCCATAACGTAATTTCATAAGGAACCTTTATGCTCGAAAAGTTGAAAGATGTAATCGGTTACAACGCATCATACAGAACACAATATCGAATAACGTAAAGGTATGTAAAGTTATGAAAATCAATGCTAGTTGGCTGTTAATTTGCGCAATTAGGCGCAATATTAAACAGTTTTTTTTGGGGGCGCGGGTGAGGGTAAAAATATGAACTGTCTTATTAGCGCAGACTGCAGCTGTGACAGCAAAGCTTGCGTATTGATGGCGCGCAATCGATGTCAAAAATGCAAGTACCCAACCCCTTAACTCAAAGCTTGGTCATTAGCTCAAAACGAAGCAGCTACTAGCCACCTAATTGCTCGGTAATATTGAGTGCAGCCTGTTGAAGTTTTGTGATCAGTTCGTGTTGGCTCATAACGTGATTCAGTGGTGTAGGCATCGTGGATAGAGACAGCGCTGCGATCACCGATCCCTCATGTTCACCAATCAACGTTGAGTAATCGGTCACCCCAGCCACAAATGGACTGTCAGCAATGTGGTATTGCTCATCACGAATCTGATCCAGTCGAGCTAACAACGTTGCTTTGTCACCTTTAGTCATACCTTGAAATGCGTCATCGCGTTCCAAAATCATGCCCCGAACTTCATCGTTACTGTTGGCCAACAAGATGTTACCAGGGCTGGTCGTACTGGTTGGGATCAGGGTTCCTTCTGCAATACTGAGAGACACCGGAGCATGGCTAGAGGCATGAACGATGACCATAGTTTGACTCTGATAAAGCATTGTTAAATAACTTGAGCAGCCTGTGGTGAACGCCAAATCTTCCATATGAGGTAGCGCACACTGCCTTACTTTATCAACAGGGTTGATGCGACGAGAGAGATTATAGAGCTTTAGCGAAACGCGATACTTACCGGATATATCATCACGATGCAAATACCCTCGAGCTTCTAAACCAACCAGTACACGATAGATTTCGTTTGGCGATCGCCCTAAAGCAACGGCGATATCTGCTTGCGAACAAGGCGTCTCTTGCGAGGCCAGAAACTCTAAGATATCCAACCCTTTATCTAATGCGGGTACGGCGTATTTGTTGGTTGTTGGCTTGTCTGCCATAGTCGTTATCACACTCTACAAAGACACAAGCCGAAGACGCAGCTTCGGCTTGAAATGGTATTACGTACACAAATGAATCTAGGTATCAAATTCCATAGCGAAGAAATAGTCATCCAGATCTGCATCAGCGCCATCGCTGTTGGCTATTTTAAGCAGCTCTTGCTTACTGTTTTCAATGTGCTGCCACACCGCTTGGCGAGCGTCCTCTGCTGACCGTTTCTGCAACGCAATAAAAATACGCTTGTGGTCATTAAGCCATGTGCTTCTTAGAGCGATATCGTGCAGATATTGATGATTAAGCTCTTTCCACAGCGGGTTTTCCGTTCGCACAGAACGCCACATGTCGTTCGCTTGATTAATGAGCACTCTATTTTGCGTCGACTCTGCGATTAAGCGGTGGAACTGACGATCGTACTCTTCAAACTTTTCACTGTCCCCATCGAGCTCATTTTCTTGCAAGCTTAGAACACGTTTAAGTTCACGCAACTCATTGATCTTAATTTGAGATGCCGCAAAGGCTGCAATATTACTTTCGATGATTTGTCTTGCTTGAAGCAGTTCAAAAGGCCCTATGTCACTGTGCGGGACAATACTCATGCTGTCGATTTTTTCAGGGGAATCGATAAAGTAAATACCCGCACCCTGCCTCACTATCACTAAGCCTTTCAACTCCAGCATGATAATGGCTTCGCGGATAGTCGCGCGACTCGTCTCAAAGCGCTCACTAAGCTCTCGTTCAGAAGGCAGTCTTTCGCCTGCTTTAAACACACCTGAATAGAGCAGTTCTTCAATTTGTAAACCAACGTCATAATAGCGACGTTTAGTAGTAGGTTCTTTCATGGGTATACCTTCCTAGCCAATAGCTCAAACGGCTAAATTAGCATCACACATAAACCGAATTCCGAATTGGTACAGTTTAACGGATCTAATTGATTGAGCAATATCTTGTCTATCTTTCTTGATATTGTATGACAAACAGCCGTTGGTAACTTTGACCGCTTTCTCATTGCCTTAGAATAATCGACTAAAAAATGAGTAACAGATTCATTAGTCTAATGATTTAACCACTTCACCATCGATTACCTTGTGAGAGCAAGATCAAATATTGGTAAACGAGAACCACAAACTGGTAAACAACTAAGGTGGATTGGTCTAGTATTATCGCAATCCTGTTAACGTTTGGAAAAAACATGTCCGCTTCTTCACTTTCAGTTATCACACCGTTGCTCACTTTTGACAGCATGACGATTCCAAACCAGATCTCTGCTCTTAATCAAACTTTGTCCATGAAGCGTAGTGACGATGAATACGCGCTACACTTCGTTTCGTTAAGCCAGCAACACTTCCACACTTCATTAGACCTAAAGCCTGTGGGTGACGAAAGGTGGGACTGGAGTAGCTATGGCGATTTCTGTTTGGCACTTGAGCTAAGCAATACCAATGCCCGATCAACGCAAGTATTTATCAACTTGTTCGATCGCGCGGGCACGATGCACAGCCGCAGCATTACCGTAGATGGTTATTCTAGAAAGACTTACCTTGTTGAACTAAAAGGCGAATTTTTAAAGGGCAAAACCAACTACTATTCGGGGTTACGCTCTAATCCGGCGCCATGGTCACACAACAGTGAGTACGCTACATGGATGTGGGGTTCAATGAATGTAGACCTTACCGACATCGCGCACATTGAGCTGAGTATCCACGGTTCGCTTATCGATCACCATTTGGCATTGCATAGCGTCAACTTGGTTAACAGCCCAGACACTAACCCGAACTTTCTAGAGCAGATTATTGACCGTTATGGGCAAAATGCCACGGCGCAATATCAAGATAAAATCGAGTCGGATGAGCAACTATCCGCACTCACTGAACAAGAACTGCTAGAGCTTCAAAAAGGCACACTGCCTCAACGTTCAAAATACAGTGGTTATACCGGGGGCCAGCAATACCAAGCAACAGGGTACTTTCGCACCGAAAAAATCGACGGCAAATGGTCGCTCATTGACCCAGAAGGCTACCCTTATTTCGCAACTGGAGTCGACGTCATTCGATTGGCCAATGCCTATACCATGACCGGTATCGACTATGACCATAACCTAGTACCACAACGTGATCCCAATGACCTCACACCTGAAGATTCTATTGAGAAACTTCCCATATCTGACCAAGCAAAAGCCAGCGCAGTGGTAGCCAGTCCGCTTCGTAAACACTGTTTTCAGTGGTTACCAAACTATGACGAACCACTTGCTGAGCATTACGGATACATGCGCGAGCTGTTTGAAGGAGCGCTTGATGCAGGGGAAACCTTTAGTTTCTACGCCGCCAATCTAGAGCGAAAGTACGGCAAGGCGCGCTATTTAGAACGGTGGCGAAACGTCACAATCGATCGCATGTTGAATTGGGGCTTTACTAGCCTAGGAAACTGGGCTGCACCCGAATTCTACAACAACGATTCTATCCCTTACTTTGCAAACGGTTGGATAATTGGTGACTTTAAAGTCGTCTCTAGCGGTGATGATTTCTGGTCTCCCCTTCCAGACCCGTTTGATCCCGTATTTCGTGAGCGAGCTGAGGCAACCGTGTTACAAATAAAACACGAGGTCAAAGACTCACCATGGTGTGTTGGGATCTTCATCGATAACGAAAAGTCGTGGGGGCGCATGGGCACCATTGAGGGGCAACACGGCATTGCCATTCATACTCTAGGCAGAGACGCACGCGAGTGCCCGACTAAATCTGCGTTTGTTGACGCCCTTAAACAGAAATACACCAGCATAGACGCGCTTAATCAAGCGTGGAAAACCGACATACAAGACTGGCCGTCATTGAGTTCTGGTGTCAAAAATTTAGCCCACAATACGGCGCAACTTGACGACTACGGAATGCTATTGGAGGTGTTTGCCTCTCAATACTTCAAGGTCGTCAATGAGTCGCTTAAAGCACAGCTGCCTAATCACCTCTATTTAGGTGCAAGATTCGCCGATTGGGGTATGACGCCAGATGTGGTGAAAGCGGCGGCAAAACATTGCGATGTGATCAGTTACAACTACTACAAAGAAGGGCTCCATCCACAGCAGTGGTCTTTCCTCGAAGAAGTCGATATGCCTAGTATCATTGGTGAATTTCACTTTGGCTCTAAAGAAACCGGCTTTTACCACCCAGGATTAGTCAGTGCGACCAATCAAATAGAGCGCGCACAAATGTACGAAGACTATATGCAAACAGTCATCGACAATCCGTATTTCGTTGGCGCTCACTGGTTCCAATACTTAGATTCGCCCATCACTGGTCGTTCCTATGACGGTGAAAACTACAACGTTGGGTTTGTCTCTGTCGCAGACGTTCCATACAAGCCCATGGTCGAGGCTGCAAAGCGCATCCATACCCGCATGTATACGCAGCGGCACACCGCAAAAGATAAATAGGCAAAATACACCAGTCAACATCCCAAACTTCAACACACAGTTAAGCAAGGATAAAGATGAAAAAGACACCACTTGTTACTCTCATCGCGGTGACGCTCACCGCATGTGGAGGGGGCTCTGGCAGCTCAAATTCAGGCAGTAGCCAACTCATTCGTCACGATTCGCCGCCAAACAGCAGCAGTCAATTAACCACCATATCGAGCACAGGTTATTCCGCTGGGCACGATACCGAAAACATGACAGGTTTACCTGTACCTGCTTTTGTCGACGCGAACATGGAATGGCAACTGCAAAGCCAACTCAGCGATGATTTTAACTACACCTTTACCCCAACCAATAACACCACCACCGAATTTGGTTCCGGGAAATGGTATAACTTTTATCATAATCAATGGGATGGGCCGGGTGCGACATACTGGCAGCCTGATCACGTATCGGTTGACGGTAATGAAGGCAAATTGAAGCTACGCACTTCACGCAATCCTAGTACCAGCAAACAAGATAAGCCTGGGGTGAATACAGGCTGCATCTCTTCCAACGCGACGGTGCAATATCCGGTGTTTGTCGAAGCAAGCGTTAGCATGGCCGACATATCTTTGGCCGCAGCGGTATGGTTGCTCAGCCCAGATGACACACAAGAAATCGACATCCTAGAAGCCTATGCGGGCAATGGTAACGGCAACGGATACTTCTCTAAGCTTATTCATTTGAGCCACCACTCATTCATTCGAGATCCTTTCACCGATTATCAGCCTAGAGACCGTAACAGTTGGTGGGAAAACACCACCAGCAATGGACCTCTTGTTCAAGGCAACTACGACAGTTGGGGCGAATACAGTTGGAATAATGGGACGAGACAGTACCTGCAAATAGGGGTGAACTGGATTAACCCATGGCATTTTGAGTATTTCATCAATGGAGAGTTAGTGCGTGTGCTGTACGCCAATGCGTTTGCGACCAAAATGAACGACCGCTGGGAATACAGCTACCCGAAAGTCGCAAACGACGACTTAGTCATCGATGGCTACCAAACGGTAGTGACCCACTCCACCGACAATGGCGACTTTGACTTTGCCGCGCTAAAAGCGGCAAGTAACGCCTCGAAGGTTTCGGTCATTGACCCATACGATTTTCAAAAAGGCAAAGGGTTTCACAAAGCGGCTGACATCATCATAAACATGGAGCTGCAAAGCTGGTGGACACACGATCCAACAGACAGTGAACTTCTAGATAGCAGCGGCAAAACGACGATGCTTGTTGACTGGGTTAGAGTATTCAAACCTGTAAACAAATAGCTCGGTTTTTAAAGGCGCACTTGTCATCAAGTGCGCTTTTTGTCCGTGAGCATCTTATTCAACCCACCAACTTACTCCCACCTACCCTTCTAGCTCCAAAATCTCCTAGTGATACAAATAGGCATTTTTTAGAGACCAATGCGCCTATTTCTTCAGCATTGTGAGAGTTATATTTACTCTCAACGAACGGCAATGGGTTTTTAGCCCAGTCACCAGCACTGACACTCAGGAGTGATACAATGAAAAACAACAATCCATTTGGACCAAAAGGTTGGACACCAGAGCGAATTGGTTCTTTAGACGGAAAAACCTACCTGATCACCGGCGCAACTAGCGGCACAGGCTATGAAGCAACCCGTATATTGTTGTCAAAAGGTGCCAAGGTGGTGATGCTCAATCGTAATCCACAAAAATCGGCTGATACTATATCAGCACTAAAAACCCAACTGGGTGATGACGTCGATGTATCCTTTGTTCAAGTTGACTTAGGCGTGCAATCTTCCGTGAGAAAAGCGGCGAGTGAAGTACTAGAGCGAGTATCTCGCATCGATGCGCTTATGTGTAATGGCGCGATCGCCCAAGTTCCCCAACAAGTGATCACCGAAGACGGCTTTGAAAGCCAACTGGGTGTAAACCACTACGGTCACTTTTTGCTTCAAGGTTTGCTCTACCCACTGATTGAGCAGTCCCAAGGTCGTATCGTGACGGTAGGCAGTGAAGGCTACAAAATGGGCATCAAGACCATTAAATTTGACGATATGAATTGGGATCACGACTACACTGCCAACACCGCCTACAGCCAAAGTAAGCTTGCTCAAATCATGTCAGTTTACGAGCTGCAAGATAGGCTCAAACGAGCAGGTAAAACCGGCGTCAAAGTGTATGCCTGTCATCCAGGCTCTTCAAGAACATCGCTCATTTCAACCAGCGGAAATGGGTTATCTCGCTTCATCTTTGGACTTATGATGAAAACACCTCTGACCCAAACAGCTGAAAAAGGCGCATACCCAGAGCTAATGTGCGCGCTAGAACCTGACTTGGATGAAAAAGGCTTTTACGGCCCGACTGGATTTAACTACTTCACCGGCCCCGTAGGTCAATGTGAGTTAGCCCCGCACGCGGTCGACAAAACGGTATCGAAAAAACTGTGGGCAGTGTCAGAGCAAGCGACTGGTTTTAGGTGGTCTTACTAATTCGGTTACCAGATTGTTTAAACATCAGCTGTTTTCTATCGATAAAGTTATTGCCTGAGCCGGCTAGGTGATCGCTCGCAAATCTGTGCGCAATGTAACATTTGCTAATATTGATAAACATTTGAACTGCTAATAGCTATTCAATCCGTATGATTTTATTGAATATTTCTCGAGATATGGTCTAACTTTAATGGAACACAAGGAGCTTGTTCCACTATGACAATGACGTCTCGCACACAGACAATGAGCGCACCCCTCTGCGCTATTGCGCTTTCTTTTTCAATGTATGCTGAGTCAGCGGTAGGCTCTGAGACCGAAGAGCCGCAACTGACCGCTCCTGCATGGTTCATTGAAATACCCTCTGTACCCACCAAGTTCGACTGGCTACTCGTCCATAAAGGAGAGTTGTTGGGAGGAGACATCATTGCCATGTACGATGAACGAGTCGAGTTTGATAGTGATGAGGTTGGCGTTCATAAAGTAAAGATGAAAGACATTAAGGAACTTCGAACTAAAGATATTATGCAGCTTCGTTTTCTTGATGGCACCATAATCGAGGGGCACCTCGTCATTGATGAAGAGCATGTTTATACAATGGAGCTTCCCGCGGTTACTTACCCAAGAGAGAACATTTTGTCTATCACGCCCTCAGAGAAAAGCGGCGACAGTTTGTGGACAGGAAACCTGAGCCTTGGGTTTAACTTTAAATCTGGCAATACCGAAAGTGTCGACTTTTATGGTAACGCGGACGTGCGTTACTTAGTCACAACAGGACGTTTTAACTTTACCTATCGAGCGATGTACGAACAGGTAAAAAATTCTGACTCGGGAAGCAGTGTCGTAACCGAAGATAATCATAGGTTTACCGCACAGTACGACTATTTCTACTCACACCAGCTCTATTTTACCCTACCCAGTTACGACCTGTTATTGGACGAGCTGAAAAACATCAAGTACCAGACCTCTCTGGGCGTTGCTGTGGGTTATGAAGTCATAGATATAACAGGGCTCGATATTAACGTTTATGCCGGTCCAAGCGCTCAACACACAGAGTTTGTTAATGTTGAAGCAGGCGCAGACGACAAAGTGTTCTCTCCAGCACTGGCCTTTGGTCTCGATTTTGAGTACGACATTACCTCCGATCTAGAATACTTCCTCGTTTACGACGCCAAAGTCGTCAACAAAGAGTCAGGGCGGTTTATTCAGCGAATTGAAACCGGGTTTGATATTGAAATCGTCGACGATTTTGACTTAGAGCTAATGACTATCATAGACAATACCGCCGAGCCAATAGCCGATGAAAATGGCGTACAACCTAAAGCTACGGACGTTGTCTTCGCGGTGGGGATAGAATACGAGTTTTAGTCGCTTTTCATTCGTTACGATTACTACTTGGAAAATTGTATCCTTAATTCAAAATCGTCCAATAAAGGCTATTAAGTTGGCGTGTCGTCAAGTCAATGGGCAGGGACTGCGCTAAGAAATAACACTTAACCTCAGGTTATATTAGAACGAAAGCTAGCTTAGGACATTGATACAGCCAAAAGCAATATACTACCCCGCAACGTTTATAGAGATAAACCGAACGACTGTAATCGAGATAATCCGAATGTACTCCTATTACGAGTGCAGCTAGAGAACATGAGGCGTGCAACAAACCACTTTCCCTAGCATTTATTCGATTCCATTCGTGCCCTTTAATTCTAAAAACGTTAGTGCTGATGCACCAGTACAAAAAGATTTGAGCTTAAATTCTCCCTTTTCGCTAACTACAAAATGTAAGGATAATTATGTTGGACTATTCACCCGATCAGCCGGTTGAACTCAAACAAATCGTCATAGACCCAGCGCTGTTTATGGCCAAGCAAGAGCGTCGACTACAACAGCAGCACCGTAAGTTCAAAAGGTGGTCAGAAGAATGGATAACCGTTGCGCGGCTAAAATCAGATCGCCTCTGGACATCTTCTGCAATTAGAAAATACCTTGGCGAGCCAGAGACTCAAGGTAAGTACAAAGTATTCAGCGTCGACGATGTTAAAAGAGCAGAAAAAGAGGCTGCCTTTCGAGAGTGGTTACAGCCTCGACTTGAGAAGTGCTTACTGAGCAACCCGCATTTTCGACTTGATAGTATTTAGGTTAATGCTTGTTGGTGAACTCAATAAAAAACTAGCGCTAATTTAAAGATTTTTTTGAGCTGCTACCCGAAACCTAAAACACCTATACGAAAGCCTCGCAATGATTGCGAGGCTTCGGCTAGTTAATAAGGGTGGTATTACTTAACACCTTTTGGCATCAAATCTCCGGTAAAGAATTTAGGTGCGCCTTTACTGTAAGCACCTGCAACCTTCACCACAGTTGCTGTGTCATCTGGCTTACCTATGATTTGTAGACCGAATGGAACACCGTCTGGGCTTAGACCTGCTGGTACGCTAGCCGCTGGCAACCAACCCAATAGGTTGAATGGTAGTGTGTACATCATACCAACTGCGTTATCGTAAGTTTGACCGTCTTCTTGGATTGGCGCATCAGTAATGAAGTTGTAATCGGCTGGTACCGTAACTGTCGGCATAGTCGGTGCAATAACAAGATCGTACCCTTGCGCGTAGACTTCTTCCGCCAGCTTAGTCCACATACGTTGAACTTCCGCCTCAGTTTTGGCTTGAGCCATACCGTTGTAATCTTCTTTATGGCTAATGGCTTTTTTAAGTAGACCACCTGTGTAGCTTGTCATTTGGTCTGTCACTTCTGCATAACTTTCTAGCATGGGCGCGCCCATCGCTCCGGAAAATGCGAGATTAGAAACACCTTCTAATAGGCCCATTTGCATGTCAAAATCAAAGTCAACAACATCAACAACTGCACCTTGTTTGCGAAGGACTTCCATTGCGTCTTCCATACCTTCCGCTACATAGTTCGCCATAGGACTTGTCCCCATGTCACCGAGATAAGCGATTTTCATACCTTTTAGTGATTCAACGTCTTTAGTGAGTTTCTGTTGCTCTCCTACTGTTGGCACCGACCATGATGCATCGGGACCCGACATGACGTTGTACATCATCACCATATCTTCAAAACTACGTGCAATTGGACCACTCCCTGAGAAGTAAGAGTATAGCGATGAGTTAGGTACACTGAATGCCGCTGGTTTTAAACCATACAGGCCGTTGAATGATGACGGTATACGAATAGAACCACCCATATCAGAGCCTGTAGCGATGGTCGCGTATCCTGCAGCGACAGCTGCGCCAGAGCCACCTGAAGAACCACCCACTGCAAAATCAGGATTCCAAGGGTTGCGAGATGTCCCCCATGCGTCGGTACTCGTTACCCAATTGAAGTAAAGCTCTGGAACTGTGGTTTGAATAACAGGTATCGCACCCACTTCGTTTAGTTTCGACACCATTGGGTCAGCGTGGTCTTTAGGTGCATCATTCATATGAAGCTTAGAGCCAAATGTCACTTTCCAACCTTTATCGTGGTGCTCATCTTTAACCGCATAAGTTACACCCTCCATCGCACGATAAGACCCATCTTGGTAGCGTTTAGTGGCTTCTTTAGCGGCTTCTAGTGCAGAGTCCCAATGCTCATACGTTACTGCATTAACCACATTATTTGTTGCTTCATATTGTGATTTTTGCGCTTTTACTACATCAACGGGTGTGATCATTCCAGACTTGAAAAGCTCAATTTGTGTATTTGCTGGCATGTAAGCCAATTCTTGTTGAGAAAAATCGGCTGACAATGCGTTGCCTGCTAATAGAGCAAACGCGAGAGGAGCGAATTTAAAAGTACGTGATAGTGTCATAATATTGCCTACTAATTTATCGACCGCTACTTCAACCACTGAAGTAACTCAAGGATTGAGATAGATTATTATGCAGTTTCGTTTGACTCTCCATGCTACCAAGGATAGGTTAAACCTATCCTTAAGATGCAGCCCAGTGGATTGATGATGACAACTTCAGTGGAACAATTAAGTGCATTTGTAGAAACAATAGAGAAAGGTGGCTTTAAACCCGCCAGCCGAAGCTTAGGTAAACATGCCGTCACCATCAGTGGGTTAGTCGCCAACCTTGAGAGTGAAATAGGCTTTGAGCTGTTTATTAGAAAGCCCCGATCTCTTGAACTTACCGAAAAAGGTAAAGAACTTTATGATCATGCTCGCTCGGTATTGCGAGAGTTAGAGCACTTCGATGCTAAAGCAAATAGCCTACTTGATGATGAACCAAGCCGGATTACCCTTGCCGTAGATTCAGCACTGCGTGGGAGCGAGTTATCTAACGTCTACAAACAATTGTTCCTACGTTTTCCAACCCTAGAAGTGAAAATAATAAGTGGTGATCCACTTTTAGTCAGAAGCTGGGTATTGACCGGTCAGGCGGATCTGGGCTTTAGTATGGGGACGTTTTCGATGCCGCATGAACTCTCTTCGGCTAGAGCGTTTAGCTTCCCGATTGCAAACGTGGCCTCGCCCGAACTAGGTTTAGCCGGTAAACAACTGACCATGCACCAAGTGCGTGGTTTACGACAAATATCCGTCAATTTTTTGAAAGACTTAGGGCTTAGTGACGGCCACAATTTTAGTAATAAAATCACCTATTGCAATAACTTGCATGAAATGTTGGAACTGGTGAAATACTGTTCATGTTGGGCAATCATGCCGCTGTATTTGTGTGGTGACGCACTTGAAAGTGGCGAGATAGATAAGTTTGAATTAGACGTTGAAAATACCGCACATTGGTACACAGATGTGATTTGGCGAACCGAAAAGCCGGTGAACCCGGCGATGCAATTTGTGATCGACAAAATTTTGCAATTTTCGGACAAGTAATTAGCCCGTTCTCGGTCAATCCAGTATCTCAGAGCTCTTCTTTGTCCAATAGCCCGAGTATGTATCGCACTTCACACAATACTTGTAATGCTAACAATTCTTTAACTCATTTACACAAAGCCGTATAGTAATTATCCCAGACACGCAAAGGACGGCGTAATGACAACAGATTCGGCTTTCCCACGTTCCGCTTGGCTACTCATCATAGTGGCAGCGCTTACCATGAGTACTGGGTTTACCATGGTATTTGTTGGCGGAATTATTGGCCTTGAACTGGCCCCAAAAGCCGAATGGGCGACATTTCCATTGGCGCTGATGATCACAGGCGTTGCACTCACCACTTTACCAATGGGCGTCGCGATTAGTCGTTGGGGACGTAAGCCAATTATCGTTGCAGGCGCCTGGGTAGCGGTGTTTGGCGGATTACTCGCAGCGCTGTCCGTTGCACTTCAGTGGTTCTGGCTACTTTGTTTATCTGCGGTGATACTTGGCGCAAGTATGGCTGTTGTGCAGCAGTATCGCTTTGCGGTTATGGAGTGGGTTTCGCCCCAGCGCCGAGCAGAAGCCGCGTCTCGCGTATTAGTTGGCGGGCTTGTGGCCGCTTTTCTTGGGCCAGAACTCGCCAGTTTTGGTAAAGACTGGCTGTCGACCCCTTACGTAGGCTCGTTTGTATTAATGGCCATCGTCAATGGCATCGCTGCCATCGTATTATTAGGCCTAGATCCAACACCGGTACCCAAAACCAATCGACCTGATTCTAAGATGACTTGGGGACAGTTAGTGACCAAGCGCGATCTAGTATGCGCGGTATTAGCAGGCGCCATCGGTTACGCGGTAATGAGCTTTATCATGACGGCGACACCTCTTCACATGCATGGCAATGTGGGACACAGCCTGGAACACACTAAATGGGTGATACAAAGCCATATATTTGCCATGTTCGCCCCTTCATTGTTTAGCGGTTGGTTAATTCGTAAACTCGGCTTTGCAGCAATGATGGTGTTGGGGATTATTGCCTTTGCTCTTAGCATCGCGATTGCGCTAAAGGGAGACCAAATAGAACTGTTTTGGGGCTCGCTAGTCCTTCTCGGAATCGGATGGAACTTCCTATTTGTCTCTGCAACTGCCCTACTCCCAACCACATGCAGTCCAGAACAAGCGCCAAAAGTGCAATCGATGAATGACTTCTTTATTTTCGCAAGCCAAGCCGTCGCCTCGCTATCTGCCGGTTGGATTTTACATGCCTTTGGGTGGCAAACTCAGCTTTGGCTCTGCGCCCCATTATTGGTTGTGCTACTGATTGCTATTGTCCGCTGGCAGACGAGTCTTCAATCGACTGCGAAACAGACTTCTTAACCAGCTAAAAACTTCTGGCTGTATGTACTACACAATCAGAAAACTAATCGGAAATTGTCTGTGAGGCTCTTTTCCTGATTATCCTTATGGCTTCAAAAAAATCATCTGCTTTTCAGCTTGTTATGGAACGATATGCTAAGTTAGCAGGAAGTAGAGTTAGTGGACGTTCCGACTAATAAGCTGTTATGTGGTTAAAGGAATAGAGTTTGAATACTGGTAAATCACTAATAATGGTGTCAAAAATCAGATTTTATGTGTTTCTGTTGTTATCTGCGTATGCCATATATTCGACATTAGACGGTGTTATTTATCTTCCTTCACGTAATGGTGGTATTTTTCTGAGCGGTTTCAGCGCCATTTTATTTAGCATTGGCAGCGTTTTGTGTGCGATTTCATTTAGTTTTGATACATTCAATATGAAGGGTTTTCCTTTGACTGAATGGGCAGCTAGAACTTTAGGCATAGTAATATTAGTCGTGGCCTTGTTCACATAGGCATTAGCTTTAGGAAACCACATAACAAGGCGCTTAAATCTGATTCGTGAACGCGTGCCGAGCTCGCTAGCGCTCAGACATGGCACACGTTCACTCACAGCTTAGCTTGGCTACATGGACTCCCTCTTTTGTCAACAATAGCTCCCGCTGACAACAGTGGATCGGACAGCAGCTCTACATTCGGTGTTTAGTCGGACTCTATCCGTCACCCTGATGATATTCGCTTGATGCTGACCTCATTCGTTAAACAGTATTTTTTACTTCCAAGCTAATCAGGTTTAAGCATCTCGGTCTGACCGTATTGTCATCATTCGCTATTGCTATGACTCGGTGAGAGTTAACCGTTTATGTAGTTAACGTCGTACTCTTTTCCAGTCGTTAATATCGCCCAAATTATTCGAGCGTTTTTTGCTGCGAGAGCAATTGCCGCTCGCTTATATCCTCTTCGTTCGACAAGTTGTTGTAACCACACACTTGTTCGGTCCGTCTTGGTTTTACATCGTGCAATGACGGCTCTAGCACCGTGAATAAGTAGAGTGCGGATGTGTTTTTCGCCTCTTTTACTAATGCGACCAAGATGGATGTGTCCGCCTGTTGAATACTGCCTTGGAACTAATCCAATCCAAGGGGCAAATTGCCGACTTGTGCCGAACTGCTTGCCGTCATTGACGGTGGCGACAATTGCCGTTGCACTGTGCTCACCAATACCAGGAATACTCATGAGTTTATTCGCATCTTTCATCTTGCGGCTGAGTTGGTAGACCTTTCGGTCATAACCTAGTATCTGTTCGTTGAGATTGAGGATTTTAAGGTGTAGGTCATTGAGCAATTCGCGGGCGAGAAATGGTATGCCATTTTCGGCATCCTCCAAGATTTCTCTGATTTGTTTTTGGAGTGAATAGCGCCCTTGAGGCAATACGATACCAAACTCAGAGAGCAATCCTCGTAGCTGATTTATCGTTGCGGTTCGGCTTTTTACCAAGCCTTGCCTTATTCTATGCAGACAAAGCACCGCTTGTTGTTCTTCGCTTTTGACTGATACGAACCGAGTCTTTGGGCGACCAACGGCTTCACAAATAGCTTCAGCGTCATTAGCATCATTCTTTTCGCTTTGTCGATACGGTATAACGAACTTAGACGCCATGATTTTAGGGTTGTGACCGAGTTTAATAAACTCTCTTGCCCAATGATGAGCACCTGAGCAAGCTTCCATTCCAATTAAACAGGGTGGAATATTGGAGAGTGTCTCTAAGAGTTTGTTTCTTTTGACCGTTTTGCGTAAGACGCACTTGCCATATGCATCAACGCCATGAATACTGAAAACATTCTTGGCGAGGTCAATGCCAATGGTTTGAATGATGGACATAATAGCCTCCAGTTTTTCAATGCGTGCCATGTAACTATGGCACGAAATGGTTCAAGCAGAGGGAGTCCATATCATTCGTTAAGTGGCTCTTAAAAAAGCGTAGATAAGGATATTGATTTGCAAACTCTAATTTGGTGTCTGATCATAGTTGCATTGTTACCTTACATTGCAAAAATCCCATTAGCGTCCGCAATGAGTAAGGCTGGTGGGTACAATAATAAATACCCTCGAGATCAACAATCGACGCTAACTGGATTTGGCTCAAGAGCTTTAGCAGCACATGAAAATGCCTTTGAGTCACTCATCGTATTTTCTGTGTCCGTTTTGCTAGCGATAGCGACAAACTCAGCAACAGAATTGGTTCAAATTCTAGCGATAATACATGTTTGTTTTCGAGTTGCTTACCACGTTTGCTATTTGTTAAACAAAGATTTGTTGCGTTCTGTTTTTTGGTTCATTGCTATTGGTTGTTCATTTTCAATTATGTGGCAATGTCTGCCAAGTCATTAAATTTCAACGACTTAAAAAGCGCTTCACGGCGGGTTCGTAAACGCTAGCCGAAATCACTATCGGTCAGGTATTGAGTTTTCAAGGATAAAATTAACACTATGAACTTTCAGACAATTCCCATTTTAAGAATTTTCGATATTCAAAAAGCTAAAGACTTTTACCTAGATTATTTAGGCATGAGTCTGGATTGGGAGCATAGATTTGAAGAAGGTTTCCCACTGTATATGCAAGTTTCAAAAGGCAGTCTTGTGTTTCACCTAAGTGAGCATTCGGGTGATGGTACTCCGGGCAGTAAGGTTTTCGTAAATACAGATAAGGTTCAGCAGTTATTTACTGAATTGGAACAGAAAGATTATAGATTTTGCAATCCGGCGTTAGAGTCAGCGCCCTGGGGTGGGGAGTGCTTTACAGCAACTGACCCGTTTTCCAATAAAATTATATTTAGCGGCATATTAAATGCGTAACAAGGTTATGTAGGATGGAATTTTCTATATCTCGAATTCATACGTCAGTTGGAATATTCAGACTAAAGGGTGATATTTCAACAACCAGTGAACTTTGTTATTCGGTTGCTGAGTTTATGGGGTCAGATGGTTGGGTTGAAATCGATCTAGAATCCAAAAATGGGAAGTCAGTGCTAAGTAAAATAGAGAGCGATGTGCTTTTGCACTTACTTTCCTAACTGTATGTAATAGCAATAAAAATGTGGGAGTTAGAAAAAATCGACAAAGTAGAATTTAACGCATATAGAAAGTAATAACATTACAACGCCCTTAAGCTGATTCGTAAACCATCTAGCGTTATTAGCTCACTCTCAATTAATGTAAGGTTGCGGTCTAAAATACTTAATTGAAAAACAGCAACCACCCCACCAGAAGCATTTACGCTTAACGTTTCTCATCATAGCTTTGTCGCGCTTGTTTTATCTCTTCATGATGATCATCCGCCCATCGAACAAGCTGATACAGAGGCTTCACTATCTCCTTTCCCATGTCAGTTAGAGCGTACTCAACACGCACTGGCACTTCAGGATAAACGGTTCGCAACACATAACCCTCTCGCTCAAGATCACGCAGCGTTTGGGTAAGCATTCGTTGTGAAATCCCTTGGATTCGTGATTTGAGAGCATTAAAACGCTCTGGACCATCAACCAGTGCGAACAGGATCAGTAAAGACCATTTATCGCCTATTTGTGCAACGACATTACGTACTGGACAGTTATGGTCGTTGTAAAAAACGCGTCTATTTGATGTTGCTGCTTCCGTCATTGTTATCTTCCTAAATTGCTTGGTTAACGCATGGGGGTTACCAAAAAGTGCCTAGGTACGCTTTTAGTGCCTTCTTGCACAGTAGGTTACTATTAATTACCATGGTTATCAATGTATACCTACATGAACATTAATCAAAGGACTGCACAATGCTAAAATCACTGACTTCGTTCGTACTTCTGTTCGTTAGTACACTCGCTTACGGACAATCGACCAACCCACTACTCATCGACTTTTCGTCGCTTAAGAAATCAAATTGGACTGAGCAAGAGCTGGCAAACGCCGAGTTGATCACCGATTTCGTTCAACACCTTATGAACAACCATGATTTTGACTACGTTTTAGAGCATTACAACAGTAGTGCCTACGTACAACACAACCGCAACCTTGAGGACAAAGTACCAGGATTAGTTGGATTTCTAGAGGAGTTTGTTGAGGATTATCCCGACTATGGCTATGACGTAAAACACATATACGTCGATGGTGATTACGTCATCTTTCATTCCCATGCAACCATCGACAAATCCCATAGGGGTAATGATCAAAAAGGGATGAATATCATTGATACTTGGCGCATTGAAAACGGCCAAATTGTAGAGCATTGGGATTCGATTCAGCCATTAGATTTTTCGATGAGAGTGTTTACGCTATTTAATGGTGGAGACATCGCCAACCAAAATGGGGTTTTCTAACTTAGTTTGCGTTGTAGACGTGATGACCCGCAAATAGCCAATCATTCACACAATGTACAACGCGGTAAGGTGGCGTACTTAGCGACACCTCACCGCGTTTATTCGATTATGCCTTCATTGACTC
The DNA here is from genome assembly GCF_016900875.1 of Vibrio ulleungensis. GTDB lineage: Bacteria > Pseudomonadota > Gammaproteobacteria > Enterobacterales > Vibrionaceae > Vibrio > Vibrio ulleungensis. Next base: position 639,450 of record NZ_JAFEUM010000001.1, on the reverse strand, counting down.
TTTAACCGTACTTTTTAGGTTATGCATAAAACTTTTAAAGTGCGGCGCAAAGTCTGCAAATAATGGGTGTTTACGATCTTTCATCATTACTGGGCCAAGTAAGCGAAGAGCAACCGCAACCTGTGTAGCGCTCTCTGGCTCTAACCCACTGCCTTTTTTAAGTTTATCGATAATGTTGAACACGTCTTCACGGTCTTGATAGCTAAACTCAAGTGACTTGGGTTCTTCTGCATCAATCTCTTCAATAATGACTCGGTACTGTTGTTGTTTTGGTTTTGTCGGGAACATAGCTCTTACCTTTTTAATATTTAGTGGAACCACAAAGGGTGGTTTAAACAACGTAAAAGTTGGTGGTGACTCCAAGCCATTTGAGTACGAACAAAACTACAGACGACTCGTTCAATTTCGCACCAACATTGTTGAAAATGTCAACTACAGTGACGTTAGTTGATATTGTCAGCAAAATTAACTTACGGAAAATATCTCATCGAGTAATCCGTAGATTTAGATCAATTTTGTGGCTCATTTTATCCTGCTCAAATTGCTACATTTAGACTAGAATCTGTAGCGTTGAGGTTATGTATCTATCTGGGAACATACACTTTTATGGATAAGATTGACGCTTTTAGGGAATTGCCAACTCTTTGAGCGATAGACAACAAATAGGATTAGCGCCAATGAAATCATCACTCACAATAGTTGCGGCGACACTACTGTCGACACTCTCGCTCAGTGTACAAGCCGACGAATGCGGTGAATTTACCATCGCAGATATGAACTGGAACACCGCCAGTTTTATGGCCTATGTGGACCAATTTATCCTTAATGAAGGTATGGACTGTAGTGCCGAATTGATCCCCGGAGATACCGTACCGACCGGCACTTCAATGATAGAAAAAGGACAACCCGATGTGGCCCCAGAAATGTGGACCAATGGGATTAAAGCTGCGATAGATAAAGGTGTCGCAGACAAACGGCTGCGACTGGCTGGTAAATCGTTTCTTGATGGTGGTGAGGAAGGCTTTTGGGTGCCCGATTACTTGGTAGAGCAATACCCAGAGATCACAACGATTGAGGGGGTGATCCAACACGCTAAGGTTTTTCAGCACCCTGAAGATGATGAAAAATCCGCGTTTTACGGCTGCCCAGCGGGTTGGACCTGCCAAATCACATCCGGACACCTATTTGACGCACTTAAGCTCGACGATCACGGCTTCGAAATGATTGATCCTGGCTCGGGCGCAGCACTTGCCGCCACCATCGCAAAAGCGTACGAGCGAGAAAGACCTTGGATTGGCTATTACTGGGCACCAACGTCCGTTTTAGGAAAGTACAATATGGTTAAAGTTGATTTTGGTAGCGGAACGGATGTGGACGAGTTTCGTAACTGTACTACTCAGCCAGAATGTGCCTCTCCTAAAGTGACTATGTACCCTTCAGCGCCCGTTTACACACTGACTACTGAGGCATTTGCTCAAAACGAGCCCGTTGCGTTTCAATACTTTGAGAGCCGCGGATATACCAATCAAACCATGAATGAACTGCTTGCTTGGATTGAAGACAACCAAGCCGACTCGGAAGAAGCCATGTACTATTTCTTTGAGAACTATCCGCATGTATGGAAAGAGTGGGTCAACGCAGACATCGCAGTCAAAGTGGAAGACGCCCTATAACCACAAGGCTAAAATCGCAATTATACCAATCGAAGTAATTAACGAGTTAGAAAATTGCATTGATTGGTATTGCGCTGCCCAAATCGCTAAGGCATTGGGTCGTATAGTTTGCCGCATTCAACAGCGCTAATACATTGTATTGCCGTTAAGCGTTGTTTCAGGAATTTCTTGCATCGCGTCCCAGTGCTCAACAATTTTGCCGTTGTCATCAAACCTGAAAAAGTCCATCGTCACGTATTCTACATTGTCGGGCCAAGTTTGATGCGTATGCAGTGCCACTAAGTCCCCTTCAGCAATGGCTCGAACAAACTTGATCTCTTTTTCTGGGTACTCAGCCTGCATCCGTTCAAAGTACTTGATAAACGGCTCTGGTCCATTTCCTACCAACGGGTTGTGCTGAATGTAATCGCCACCAACGTATGTCTCTACTGCCTCTCGGGGCTTTCCGCGATAAGCGGTTTCGTAAAATGCGATAGCATTGCGTTTATTTGCTTGAAGATCGTGGCTCATACTGCGCTCCGGTTTATCTCGAATTAATGGTCTTTGTGTTGATGCGGTAAAGTGAACCTGCACTACGCAAGTTATTGCTAAGGGTTCGATGCTTTTAGAGAAGAAAAATAACTGTCCCACGATTGGTGAGCACGCCCCGCCGCCGCTTCAAAATCGCTCGGATTATTGGATTTACCCTCGCGGATCCCTTGGTAAATTCCCGCGATCACCGTACCGATAAAATCCCCTAATTCTGCCACTCGGTCTTGCTTGTACTCGTCGACCGTCATGGACTCAAATTTAAGGTCGGTGCCAAACGCTAGGTTTAAGTAGCTCGCCAGTTCGGTCTGCGTTAGCGCTTCTCCGTGTAGGTTATAGGTGTTTCCATTGTGTTTGTCTTTCGTGAGCATGCGCGCATATGCGTAGCCAAGCTCTTGGCGTGTGGTATACCCGCACTTTCCGTCGGCCGCGCAATTTACTATCTTGCCCACTTTTTTGTAGTTTTCGATGTACTCAACATCTGGCTCGATATAGATACCATTACGACCAATGACCCAATCGAGGCCACTATCGCGTATGTCTTGTTCGGTTTGGCGATTGCTTTGGATCACCGGCGAGAAAGCCGTGCCTTCTTCCGCGCCTTGTACGCTGGTGTACACGAGTTTTTTCACCCCTGCCGCTTTTGCCGCGCGAATGACGTTTCGGTGTTGCTCAATACGTTTGTCTGGCGCATCCATTCCAGAAACGATGAGTAAAGTGTCAACACCTTGCAACGCTTGCTCTAACTGCAAAGGTTCATTGTAATCACCCGGCCTAACTTCAACACCAAGGTGTTTGGCTCGTTGCGGCGTTCTCGCAAGCGCTATGACGCTCTCGGCAGAAGTACACTCGACAACCGCTTCTACAATCGCCGAACCCAACTGACCACTGGCGGCTGTCACTGCAATTTTCATAGACTTATCCTTACTTCCCTAACAAAGGTCATCTCTAATACTAGAGTAAAAAACGCTCATCCCGCCTATCAGCATTGCGCATTAATTAAGCAAACAAGCATAAACCCGTCCACTGCGTCTCACTTTGGGGTCAGAGTAAATTCGCAAATTCACCAGTTTGATATACTTATTTCACGCTAACGTTAAGGAAAATACCATGTCCAAAACCACAAAATTGCACAATGAAGATAAGCTGGTCAAAAAGGCGTTAGAAGTCGGGCTGAAAATGGCAACGATGCAGGGATTTAAACTTCCTACCTCACCGCAGCCGACCAAAGTAAAAGCTGTGTACTTATTCTTGGTAGAGGTGAATCAAATTACGCCGCTGCCAGCCGAAAAAGAAGATGGTGCAAACATCAAAAAACGCCTCGCGCTGTGGATCCATAGCGTACTACCGGACAACGACCCGCTCAAATAGCCCTATAGGGCTTAACCCACTTATAGACAAAGACGCGAGGGCAACATTGGTGTTGTTTCTTGCGTCCACATTTTTCGCAATTCGCCATCTTGCCCATCGCCGCAATACCCATTTTTTTACTCACCGTTTATACCCTTCATTAATGGAGAACCTTCGACTAAAGTCATTGAACGGCCTGCATTTATCCGTGTTATCGTATAGTTAAATGACGCTAGTATTCGAACTGATTAGGAGAACATGAATGGACATCAAGCTATACCAAGTCGACGCCTTTGCCACCAATGTCTTTGAGGGCAATCCCGCGGCCGTATGCCCACTCGATCACTGGCTTGATGACCACAAGTTGCAAAAAATTGCCGAAGAGAACAACCTATCTGAAACGGCGTTTTTCGTTCAGACAGAAACCAACGTAGAACTGCGATGGTTCACTCCTGAAGATGAAGTTGATCTTTGCGGTCACGCCACTTTAGCAGCGGCGCATGTGCTGTTTACCCACTTACACTTCGCACAACCCTCAATCTCGTTTTCAACGCGAAGTGGCATCCTTATTGTCGAAAAAACCGCTGCTGGGTATAGCATGGATTTTCCTGCCACAATACCAAGCAATATAGACGCGCCATCAACCTTAATCGACGCATTAGGGATAACACCTAAAGCCGTTTACTTAGCCTTTGACTATGTGGTGATACTAGAGAACCAACAACAAGTGTCTGACCTAAAACCAGACTTTGCGAAAATGGCCGAACTTGATCACCGTGGGGTCGTGGTCACAGCGAAAGACGACGAGCATGATTTTGTCAGTCGATGTTTCTTTCCTAAACTCAGAGTCAATGAAGATCCAGTGACAGGCTCAGCCCATTGTGAACTCGCGCCCTATTGGCAACGAGAGTTGAACAAAGACACCATGATCGCGAAGCAACTGTCTAAACGTTCGGGCGTCGTTCACTGTGATATCACTGGTGAGCGAGTTGTGTTGAGTGGTCATGCGGTGGATTTCATGCAAGGTACGATCACTTTGTAGAGTGATTAACATTAAGTTTTAAGCCGTCCAGCCAACACCATTAATAGAACTTTTGTGTTTGGTATCATGTGATTATGTAGATATTGCGCGATTGTCAACAATGCTTATCTACTGATTCAAGCTACGACAATCTCGTATAAAAATATTATACATACCGCTTCACAAACTCAATAAACGTTCGGTCTGCCTTCGACAGGTATCCTTGCTTTCTCCAAGCAAGTGAGAGGTTCAATGTGATGGGCTGCTTAAACGGGATCCCAACCAGGTCTTTTTCATGTTCAGTTACTAGGCTTAATAATGCGGTGATCGCAAATTCTTGCTTAACGATGGAAAGGATCATTGGCAGCAAGTTAGTTTCAAATGCGATTTTGGAGTCGAGTTGATACTTTTGCGAGGTAGCATCAATAAAATCACGATGGAAATAGCCAGATTTGAACATGATCAGCTCTTGAGCAAAAAATTCTTGGTAGGAAATTGACGCTTGGTTGGCAAGTGGGTGCTCCTTTCCAACTACGGCGAGCATTTCAGAACTCAACAGGTGGTCGGTTTCCAAATCTTCCGGTACATTTTGATGATTAATCACACCGATATCCAGTTCACCATTTAGCAGCATCTTACGAATAGACGCAGTGCCCGCATCGATTATGGTGAGTTTCAGGTTGGGAAACTGACTTTTGAATGCCATAACCACTTGTGGGAAAAAGTAACAGCCCATCATACTGGGCGCCCCTAATCGCACCTCTCCTTTGTCGAGCCCTTTCAGCTCATTCATGGCAAGTTGAGCGTCTTCAAACTGCTGAGTGATCCTTTTAGCATGCTCAAACAACACTTTGCCTTCTTCGGTTAAGGTGATCGACTTCTCTCCACGTCGAAACAAGACCAACTCAAGCGTTTGCTCTAGCTTTTTAATGGAAATACTCAGCGCTGGTTGCGCGATGTGGAGCACTTTAGCCGCTTGTGTGAAGCTGCCAAACTGAGCAACCGCTAAAAAATGGCGCAGTGATTTTGATTCGAGCATGGCAATATAATTAATATATGGGGTTAATAGTTTTAATATATTTCTTTAATTTATCTGAAGCTGATAAGTTGTTCACAAATCGCATACTCACATAGGCTCAGCGCCATGATTGACAAAGGTAGCCCCCAATACAAACGAATCACGCAGTCACTTGCGATTGGCTCGTTCATCATATTTTGCAATCTCTATCTTTTTCAGCCTATTTTGCCTTATATGGCGGTTCAATTTACCGTTTCTGAAACCCAAATAAATTGGCTCTTTGCCGCGACGACTCTTGGCATATCCATCAGCTTAGTGCCTTGGGCAATTGCTTCTGAAACCTTTGGGCGCAAACCCATTATCCTGCTCAGTCTTTTTGCTATTCCTATCATCGGATTGAGTATGGTATTTACCACCACACTATTACAGCTTGTTATTGCTCGAGCACTGATGGGTATTGCGGTCGCCGCATTTGCCGGGGTTGCGGTCGCTTATATGGTCGAGGAGCTCACACCAAGAGCGTTCGCTGTGGCGATTGGTGGCTATATTGCAGCCAATTCATTGGGCGGTATATTTGGACGCATTTTGGGTGGTGTGCTCACCGACTATTTTGATTGGCGCAACGCCGTTCTGGTTTTTGTGGTGGGGTCTTTGATTGGGGCGCTGTTTATCGCTTTTACACTACCGAATCAATACAACTTTACACCGCAAAAAAGGATGCTCACGCATCACAACCGCTCTGTGTTACTACATTTAAAAAATCGCACACTTTGGCTAGCTATGCTAATTGGTGGCGCAAACTTTGCGCTGTTTGTTAACCTCTATTCGGTAATGGGGTTTAGACTGGTCTCAGAGCCGCACTCGCTCCCAGTGGGCCTGGCTTCGCTAATTTTCTTATGCTATTTGGCGGGTACCATCAGCTCAAAGCTAACCAACCATTGGGTACAGCGTCATGATCCTTTGAGCGGCATCTTACTGGGTGCTTGTGTAAGCTTAAGTGGCATGTTGATTTCAGGTTTGGACTCGATACCATTGATGCTGGGTGGTTTACTGCTGATCAGCGGCGGGGCATTTTTTGCCCATACGTTAGCGTACTCCTGGGTAAGCCAGCAAGCGACCACCGCCAAAGCTACGGCGACGGCGCTCTACCTAGTCCACTACTACATCGGTGGCAGTCTTGGGGGATTCTTACTGCTCTACTGCTGGCAAAGTTTTGGATGGTATGGCGTGATGGCAGGTGCGTCTTTGCTATACCTTGCCATTTTTAGTTGGATCCATCAGATAAAACAACATCAACTGAAGACGTCTGCAAATGATCCAGAAAGCACTGCATTATCGAAGTTAAAGTACAGCTCAGCAGGCAAATAATTGTTAGTACTGCGCAGGTGATTGTGCTTGTCATTCTCACTGTTAATTAGGGAGCAAGACGCTCTGGTAAAGGCTCTAGGAATTAATCGGTTTCTGCATTTCGCGACTCCTATGCCGTACTTTATTGATGTTCTTTATGTAGTTAAGTGATTCAATTGCTTAACCAGCCAAACATCGGTTGTTGGGTAGTAGACCAGATCTATATAACTGAGATCGCCAAGCGCAAAAATCACACTAGGCGTGTTGGCGGTGGGTTTTATGCCAAGTGCTGCGCTCACTGCAGCGTTGATCATTTTACCATGTGAGACGACCAGCACCTTTGAATGACCACTGCGCAGTATGTGCTGCAGTGCGAGTAAACTTCGGCAATGAAGCTCTACTTCAGACTCGCCATCTGATGCGCTTTTGATGTATGCCTCATATGGGTTCACGAAGCTAGCTTTTGGGAAACGCTTATCGGCATCGGCAAAGGTTAACCCAGCAATAGATCCGTTGTCTTTCTCCTGCCAGTTAACCTCAACGTCCAACGGCAAATTAAGACCATCGGCAATGATGGACGCAGCACTCATCGCACGTTGAAGCGGGCTAGATACAACGGTGTCAAACGAGCGACCTTCTTCTTGCCAGTGTGCCAATCGTCGCTTGGTTTGCTCAACACCCACCTCTGTTAGTGGCGAATCATATCGCCCTTCGCAACGTTTCTCATCATCTGCGAGCGAGCGTCCGTGTCGCAGCAGTGTTATCTCTATTGGTTGACTCATCTCATTCCATTTCAGCGTTAAGAAAGCAAAAAATCTACTTACTAACAGTACTTTGTCACGCGATTTGCGGTCAAATCGCTAGGCGACATTTGTGAGAAAGTTTCATGACCGAATTAACATGAACCCGAAATATCAGGTATGGTAAACCCTATACTACTGTGGCCGCTGTCAACAAAGCACCTTGGATAGCCAAGATTTGGATTGGCATGCATTTGTATAGTGTGAAAACCACACCGATTTATAAAAAGGAAAGCAAGGATGCGACTTTTTAAATACGGCACTAATTGTCGACACTTCATTAATCACCATCAAAGCACATTTTGGATGTTTTTGGGGTTTATACCACTGTACTTTATTATCGCTGCTAACACTGCTCATGCGTCGACTGACAGTGGTTCGACAACTTTTCCAGATAACCCCGTTAAGGTTGAAGGCAACGTACTAGAGTTTTTAGCCAACAACTTTGCGCAACTTCCAGAGAACCAGGTCACCACGAACAACGATGCCTCCGTCTATGCGCACTACGCGCAACCAACCATGAGGTATCGACACGGGATTTTAGGTGACTCTACTGAAGCTCAGCAACTGGTAGTGGTGCAAGATGGCATGGCTTACACACATACCCTAACTGAAAGCTATGTTTATGAGGACATTCAGCCTCGCCTATTTGATGTAGACAATGACGGTAAACTCGAAATCATTACCATTAGAACGCACCTAAATAATGGTGCTGGGATCATGATCTATAAAATCGTAGATAACGTGCTGAGTGAATACGCTTGGGTTAAAGAAATAGGTATAGCCAATCGCTGGCTTAACATTGTGGCGAGCTATGATTTAGACAGCGATGGCATCGTAGAATTGGCCTGGATCCAGACACCACATATCGGCGGCGTGCTCAAAGTTGCTGACATTAAGGCCGGTGAGCTAGTCGTACTTGATGCGTTATCAGGCTACAGCAATCATGCTATTGGAGAGCGCAATCTCTGTTTATCGGTGGTGACTAAAACTGAAAATGGCGTGGTATTTTACGCGCCTTCGCAGAACCGTCGCCAGATTGCCGGATTTTGGCTCTCGGATAAGTCCATCAAAAAGGTAAACACTATTTCACAAAGCGTGGACTTTTCAATCCCTCTGCTGTCGCAACATGATTTCGGTGACAAGGTAGTAAAGGTCGGTTTTTGTAGCGGATTGTGATTCGTATTAGCACCATTGGACTTCACTGTTCAATTCTAAAAAAGTACCGTCTATAAATAAACAAGCCGCCGAAAAGAGTCAGCGGCATATTTTGGGGTGCTAGTTTACTTTAATTGCTGGATTTCACTCCAGCAATCATTGCTTCAATGTATCGATTCGGCAAGTCAATTAGGCACCTTGAGCCAAAAATTTCCGCCACCCTCCGAAGTGTGTGATCTCTTTTGCACCTACAAGCCCTATTGACTCACAGATAAAGCCTTTAACCCATTCACCCGATTCCAGTTCAACGGTTCCTAAGCCTAGAGGGTGTGGGATCTGTGCCAATAAAGCGCCCACTTTGTTTTTTGGCATTCGCCACACTTCCACTGCAATGGCTTGGCCATTTTCTTCGTTTCGAACCAAACCCGGTCTCAACGGCGGTCCTCCGGCTAAGCAGTAAAGTGAGTAATTGCTGGATGTGAGAGTACTTTGTTTCAAGTTGGCGCCCAGTTCAATCATTTGATGATTCAGCGCCAAGTCCTTCATATGCGCTCCGCAGACCAGCAAATCCATTGTTTCTGCGTTAGGTAAACTGCGACCTGTCGCGCCAAGAGGCAAATTCATTATTTGCTCCCAGTGATGGGCAAGCGACAACAGCGACTCATCGTTAAAGGCGTGGCTAAACAAGGTTACACCAAAAGGCAGTCCCGTTTGGGTGAAACCTGCTGGCATAGCCAGTGCACTGTAATCAAGCAAGTTCATAAAGTTAGTGTAGTAACCAAGATTTGAGTTTAGCTCGATTGGGTTCGCCTCAACGTCTTCAATGGTGTAGATGGTTCCTGCGGTTGGAGTTAGCACAACATCCACGCTCGCCATTAAGCGATCGCATTGCACCTTGTAAGCTTGCAACTGATACATCGCTTTGTACGCCTCACTGGCCAAAAGTGATTTGGCCCCTCCCACGATGGTTTGGATCACCTCTAAGCACTCAGCGCCCTTTTGCTGGTAAAACTCTTCAATCGCAGCATAACGCTCGGCTACCCAAGGACCTTGATACAGCAAATTAGCGGCGTTTTGAAAGGGTTCAAAATCGAAAGGGATCACCGTTGCACCAAGTGATTCAACGCGTGCTACGGCTTGGGCATAGAGCTTCTTGTATTCCTCATCACCAAAGAACTGCAGATGTTTCTCGGTTAAGACACCTACTCGAGTTCCTTTAAAAGAATGCGGTTGCGATTGAGACGATTGCTCTAGAGGGCGGGCGTAGCAATCATCACTGTCATACTGTGCGCCCACCTTGTACAACAGTGCGAGGTCTTGTGAACATTTGGTAAAAAAGGTTACGCAATCCAAGGTTCTACATGCGGGCACTACACCACTGCAGCTAACCACACCTTTGGTTGGCTTTAATCCATACAAGTTATTAAATGCCGCTGGCACGCGGCCAGAGCCTGCTGTATCGGTACCCAGCGAAAAATAAACCTGCTCAGTAGCCACTGTTACTGCGCTGCCAGAACTTGAGCCACCCGAAATATAATGAGGATCAAAGCTATTGCTGACCGCTCCCCAAGGGCTTCTCGTGCCCACTAAGCCGGTGGCAAATTGGTCTAGGCTAGTCTTACCCAATGGCACGGCTCCAGCGGCAATAAGCACCTTAACGATAAACGCCGACTCTTTCGGTTGATATCGATAGGCGTCACAGCCCGCGGTCGTTTCCAGCCCTTCAAGATCGATGTTGTCCTTGATGGCGAAAGGAACCCCATATAAGGGAAGATCACTGGCGTCTCGTTGAGATAATCGAGCCAGATAATCATCGAGCTGCTCATCAGAGATCACCGCAAGCCACGCATTCGATGACTCAGAGCGAATACGATCCAGCTTCTGTTTCAAAAAAGCTTTCGGCTCTAGAGCGCCTTGTCGATAGGCCTCAACAAGCGATTGAATTGTCGTAGGTTCAGCAGATGTTGTTGGCTTATTTAATTCTATATTCATTTCTTAGCTCCTATGCTTCACAGGTATTTACGACAACTAATGGCTCGCCCGCATGAACCTGAGCGCCGGCATCATGACAAATATGGTCAATCACACCTGAAACGGTTGCTGTCACCTCGAGTTCCATCTTCATCGCTTCTAATATCATCACAACATCGTTCTCTTTGACGGTTTGACCGGGCTCTACTAGCACCTGCCAAATGTTACCTGCTACATGGCTTTCAATGGCCTCTTGACCTTCTTCAAGCTGCGTAAACACCGTAGACTCTTCGATTTCAGTTGCGACAAAATTAGCCTGACCCGTCTCTTCCCAGCGTTGTCTTTCTGCTTCAAAGGCGGTTTGCTGGCGGGTTTTACAAGATTTGATCTCTTGTGCATGCTCGTCTAGGAGCTGCTGATAATCGGCCAAGCAAAACTCTGTCTCTTCAATCTTCATTGGGAATTGGCCGAGCGGATGTTTTTCACGAATATCAAGCAGCTCGTCGGCACTGACTTCGTAAAACTTAATCTGATCAAAGAAGCGCAGCAGCCATGGCTTATCAAATACAGCGGTTTGGCGATAACGGTTCCACATTTGCAGCGTGCGGCCAACAAATTGATACCCGCCAGGACCTTCCATCCCATAGACACACATATAGGCACCACCAATGCCAACAGCGTTTTCCGGTGTCCAAGTTCTGGCTGGGTTGTATTTGGTGGTCACTAATCGGTGGCGAGGATCCATTGGCGTCGCAACAGGTGCACCTAAATACACATCACCTAAACCCATAACCAGATAGCTTGCGTCAAACACAATTTTTTTGACGTCATCGACAGAATCTAAACCATTGATCCGGCGGATAAACTCAATGTTGTCTGGACACCATGGCGCATCTTTTCGCACGATTTCGTCATACTTGCGAATGGCCAATCGAGTGGCTTCGTCGTCCCAAGACAGGGGCAAGTGGACCACTCGAGCAGGCACCTTAAGGTCATCGATGTTTTCTAGTAAAGACTCAATCTCTTCCAGCTCAATGAGAAGATCTTCTCGCGGTAAAACCAAATTATCGTAATGGATTTGTAGCGAGCGAATACCTGGCGTAAGTTCCTGAACGCCTTGTAGCTGCTTTTGCTGTAATTTCAGCATTAACGCATGGACTCTAAAACGTAAGCGTATGTCGAGTTTTTGTGGGCCGTACTCCACCAACAGGTAGTCTTCACCACTTGGGCGATACACTACCTGCTCACCAAATTTTTCTGCGGGTATGGTTTTAATAACGGGCGAGCTCGGCGCTTCACGATCTAGCGCTAGCTCTTCAACACTTGCCGTTGTGAGCTGATCAAGTTGATGACGCTCCGCTTGTTCAGCACTCGCTATCGAAACCGGAATAAAGCGAATTTTATCACCCGCCTTTAATTGTCCCATCTTCCACAAATCGGCTTTTATGATGGTTGCTGGACATACAAACCCACCTAAACTTGGGCCATCAGGACCTAAGATAACGGGCATATCTCCCGTAAAGTCAATTGTCCCCACCGCGTACGCATTATCGTGAATGTTCGATGGATGGAGACCGGCCTCACCGCCATCTGCGCGAGCCCAGTTAGGCTTTGGCCCAATCAACCGAACCCCTGTGCGACTAGAGTTGAAGTGCACTTTCCACTCGGCATCAAAAAAGGCGTCGATATCGTCGTCGGTAAAGAAATCTGGCGCGCCGTGTGGACCGTAAATCACGCGAATTTTCCACTCGTCGGTAATACGAGGCTGGAACACGCTGGTGAGATTCGACGCTGTGTTTGATTCGCACGCATTAAGGTGTAGTACATCACCAGAGCACAAAGCACGTCCAGCGTGGCCACCAAACTGCCCTAATGTAAAGGTTGAACGGCTGCCTAGATACTCTGGACAATCGATGCCACCTTCAATGGCCAGATAGGTTCGAGCACCTTCTATGATCTTACCTAACTTAAGGGTTTGGCCCGCTGCAATATCAATACGCATGCCCATAGAGACGCTATCACCCTCCAGCGAAGCTTGAATGGTGGCTCCGGTTAAACACACAGACGTTGCCTGGTTAAACTTAAGAGTAGGTCCCGATACGATGATCTCAAGTCCTGCACAATCAGGGTTGTTGCCCAGCAAAGTGTTGCCGAGTTGGAAGCTTAGGCAATCCATAGGTCCAGACGGTGGAACACCGATGTCCCAATAACCGGTTCGTGCTGGGTAGTCTTGGATAGTTGTTTGAGTACCGCCGCTAATCACATCAAAGGTGTTGGGTTGGTATTCAAATTGATTAAGAGACTGAGTCAGTACCTCACCGTCTTTAACAAGTTGGCTGTCCAACAACTGACTTAAGTAAGCCTTATTATGCTCAATCCCATAAATTGTACTGTCGTCTAGTGCTCGCTTTAATTGTGAGAGCGCTTCATCGCGGCTCGATGCGTGTACAATAACTTTTGCCAACATCGGATCAAAAAACGGCGAGACTTCAACGCCAGCCTCTATCCAGTGTTCAACACGTAAGTTGTCTTGCGTAGCCCACTCGACGTGGCTTAACAATCCGGCGCACGGCTGGAAGTTTTTATTGGCGTCTTCTGCATACAGGCGCACCTGAATCGCATGCCCTTGCGAGCGTAAATTTTGCCCCAAGGCGGCAAGATCAAGATCGTTTGCGCCTTGACGCACCATCCATTCGACCAGATCAACTCCAAAGACTTCTTCTGTAACGCCATGCTCTACTTGCAAGCGCGTATTCACCTCTAAAAAGTAGAACTCTTGACTGCGTTGGTCGAGAACGAACTCCACAGTGCCTGCATTGCGGTAGTTCACCTGCTGAGCTAACCGGATAGCGGTATTGTGTAAATCTGTTCGTGTTTGCTGGCTTAGGTTTGGTGCAGGGGTCTCTTCAATCACTTTTTGATTGCGGCGCTGAGCTGAACAATCACGCTCACCCAGAGCGACCACATGCCCTGCTCCATCACCAAAAATCTGTACTTCGATATGGCGTGCTTGCTGAATGAATTTTTCTAGAAAAACGCCACTGTTACTGAAGTTATTCTCGCTTAATCGCTTTACACTTTCGAACGCATCCGACAATTCTTGAGCGCTGCTGCAACGCTGCATACCGATACCACCGCCACCGGCGGTACTTTTAAGCATGACTGGATAGCCAATTTGCTCAGCTTCTGCTAACGCTTGCTCTTTGCCGGTGAGTAATCCAGTACCTGGAAGCAATGGAACCTGAGCTTTCTGTGCCACTTCACGAGCAGAGTGTTTTAAGCCGAAGGTACGCATTTGGTCTGGTGTTGGCCCTAGGAAAACCACTCCCTCCTGCTCACATCGTTCGACAAACTCAGGGTTCTCACTTAAAAATCCATAGCCGGGATGAATGGCTTCTGCGCCCGTTAGTTTTGCAATCGCAATGATTTTGTCTTGATCAAGATAGGTGTCTGTCGCTCCTCCTTTACCCAGCGAGCACGCTTGGTCAGCAGCAACAACATGTAAACTTTGGGAGTCCGCCTCGCTGTATACAGCGACACTCGAGATATTGAGTTGTTTTAATGTGCGGATAATTCGACAGGCAATGGCACCACGGTTAGCAATTAAGACCTTACTAATCATAATTTCGTCCCTAAAACCCGGGTCGTCCCGGAAAAATAAAGAGCATTCGATAGGGTCGTCCCTTGCTCATTTTTTAGTTATGTGACTGACTTTATTGCCAAACAATCATTTCTACAGGCGTAGGATTGTAGGCATTACAAGGGTTGTTTAACTGAGGGCAGTTAGACATAAGAACAATCGTATCCATGTGCGTTTTAAGCTCAACGTACTTGCCCGCGCCGCTAATCCCATCTTCAAACGTCAGTCCGCCGTCAGAGGTAATTGGCACGTTCATGAAAAAATTGATGTTGTGGGTGATATCGCGCTTGGACATGCCAAACTGTTCATTTTCTGCCACCGCAAGCAACCAACTGTCTCTGCAAGCGTGCATGCATTTCTTTTCGACAGAGTAACGAACGGTATTGCTTTCGGTAGCGCACGCGCCGCCTAATGTGTCGTGTCGCCCACAAGTATCTGCGACAATTTCAAGCATCACGTTACCAAGATCCGATAAAATCTTAGTGCCCGCCGTCAAGTAGACATTGCCTTGCTCACGGATGGTATCTATCGCGCTATAGCGCTCCGAAGGGTCGGCGGCACTGTAAAACAGTGTATCCGCGGCTTGATTGCCTTCTAAATCTAGAATGCGTAGGGTTTGCCCTTTTTTTAACACCTTCATGTAGTAGTCCCCGGCAGGAACAACGTCACGATGCAAGGCGGCTTGCGGATCTAATTGGCTTTCTAAAATCATAATGCGTCCCTTAACAGCAGTGACTAGTGGCGGGTGAAGCGGCGTCTGATTGCGCTAAGTAGCGTCGATTATTTTCAAATCCACGCGCATTCTCGTCGCGATGGTTGTAGCAAACATCGTTGTCTAAGCGCTTTTCCGATTCGAATACGCACACATCTACTAGTTTGAACGGGTAACCGGTCTGAGGGTTCATTGGGTGTGGACAGGTAGTCATCACAACTAAAGTATCCATCTCAAATCGAAGATCGATACAATCACCTGCTTTGCTGTGGGATTCAGCAAAAAGTAGGTTCCCTGCGTCATCTGTCGACACTTTACTAAACAAGTTTACGTTGGCTGCTAAGTCACGTTTGCCTAGCCCGTATTTAGCGACTTCGACAAGCAAGGCGTCAAACCCGTTTTGCTTCCACTGGTTACGATCGCTTTGGTAATCGCGCTCGCCCCACTTTTGCGCGACTTTACGCTTGTTTGCAACGCCACATACCGTGTCTATCCAACCTGTGTCATCACGAACAATGGAGCAAAAAATCCGCCCCATATCAGAATATAAGCAGTTGCCTTCAGTGAGTTTAAACGTGTGTTGACACTTCAACGTGTCGGGAGCGTTGTAGCGCTCTAGCAGGTTGCTAGGGTTGTAGAACAGCAGGCTCATGTTTGCCCCACCTTCTACATCTTTAAATTGTACTGTGTGGCCTTTTGGTACGACCATCGACCAATGAGAGGCGCCTGGAAGCGTATCGGTAAAAAGGCTTTCCTGATTTGCTAACATAATGTGTCCTTTATGCGATTTTTTTCTGAATCAAGTCAGGCATCGAATGTTCAACTTGTTCTGTAGGAATATCAAAAGTGACTTGAGCGCCGAACCGTTCTGGCGCTTGTTCATCGTTTCTGGCGTGATCAAATACCCATAAACGGCTGCCTAGGTGAAAGCCTTCACTCAAATCATGGGTGATCATAAACACCGTCAAGTTTTGTTCTTTCCATAACGACTTCACTAAAACGTGCATATCCTTACGGATGCCGGGATCGAGCGCGCCAAACGGTTCATCGAGCAGCAGGATGCGAGGCTTCTTAATCAGTGCTTGCGCTATCGACAATCGTTGTCTCATGCCCCCTGATAGCTCGTGCGGGTACTTATCTTGAGCAGACAAAAGCCCAACTTGATCTAATATCTTTCTTGCTTGCTCGATCGCATCTTGCTTACGTTGTCCAAACAACCGTCCTAACAGCCGAGAAGAGGTGCCTTGAGTGTCGACTTCTAACCCCAGAACAACATTGTCCAGCGCCGTTAAATGCGGAAAAACAGAGTACTTTTGAAACACAATTCCGCGCTCCACACCCGGCTCCTGACTCAGAGGTTCCCCATCCAATAGAATCTCTCCACGAGAAGGGGTCTCAGTGCCTAGCAGCATGTTTAAGAACGTCGTTTTCCCGCAACCAGAAGCACCGACAATGCTGATAAAATCACCTTGGTTTACACTCAGATTGAGGCTTTCGAGTACGATGTTGCTGCCGTACTCTTTCCACACTTGATTGATCTCGATGATGGGTTGTTGATCAGCCATTTTCTTCTCCTTGCGTCTGGTGATACCAAGGGCTTAGTTTTTTCGATAACAAGCGCAATAGCCAATCCATGCAATAAGCCAATACTGTGATCCACATGACGTAAGGCAAAATCACATCCATCGATAAGTAACGTCGAACTAAAAATATTCGATAGCCCAATCCTTCTGTTGCCACTATGGCTTCTGCGGCAATAAGAAACAGCCATGCACTGCCTAATGTCAGCCGAACCGCTTCAATTAACTTGGGCATGATCTGAGGTAAAATGACTCTGACGATGATTTGCCAACTGTTGGCGCCTAGCGTTTGGGCTTTAATCAACTGCTCGTCGGGTAAGCTCTGAACTCGCAATTGAATATCTCGAATGATGATTGGACAGACTCCAATCACTATCAGCACCACTTTAGACACTTCACCTACACCAAATGAAATGAACAAGATGGGTAGTATTGCCATCGGCGGAATTAACGAAATGGTCGTGATCACCGGTGACAGTGATGAGCGCACCAATGGGATGATCCCGGTCGCCACGCCTAAGCAAAGACCAAGTAAAGCACTGAGCCCTATTCCCCACGCTAAGCGGGTCAAACTGGCAAACGTGTCTGTCCAAAGCAGATACTCGCCAGTACGACGGCTTGGCGTAAACGCCATTCTTTCAATGGCGTCAGCAAAGCTACTAAAGGCAGGGAGTAACTTATCCGCCGAGTTGGCTGCTAACCTCGCATCGGAGGCAACAATATAAACTGCCAGCAAGATAAGAAACGGCATCACACCCAAGAACACTCTTCCCTGTCGAGAAGGGCGACGATTAATGAGCTTGGTCATAAAAACTCCATAGACAATGACCTAAAGGGAGATTACAGCTTCTGGTCAGCGGCCATTTGCATGTACTCAGAGGTAAATCTCAACTTGATATTGCTCTCGTCACCGTATACGCCAGCAGGGGTCTCTATACCAATGAATCCAGCATCAGGAGCGCCCTCACCAAGCAAGCCATGCTCAAACGAGAACTCACTCACTTTCTGCATGGTGGTGGCCAGTGCAGGGCTTTGAGTAAAGCTCACCGCATCACTGGCCGAATAAAACATATTGGTCGATGCAAGCTGCGCCTTATACCCGTCGAGATCCGTGCCAGAAGCTTGCGCCATAAAGGTTTTCGCTTCGTCGCCCTGAGACTGTGACTCCATGATGGCCATGATTTCATACCAAGCACCGGTAAGCGCTTTACCCAATGCAGGGTTGTCGTTTAGTGTCTCGGTATTCACCACCAAAAGGTCGATGATTTCGCCAGGGATATTTGAAGAGTCAAAGACAAAAGAGGTGTCTGGCTGAGCAGTAATTTCGCTAAGAAGAGGGTTCCAAGTAACAACAGAAGAAACGTCGTCTGTGCTAAATGCTGCGACTAAGTCAGCATCAGAGGTGTTGACCACGCGGACATCTCGCTCACTCAGTCCTACGCTCTCTAGCGCACGCGCCATAAGGTAGTGAGAAACACTAAGTTCCACTAAGTTAATCGACTGCCCTTTAAGGTCTTCGAGTGCATTGTCACCTTTGAGGACAATGCCGTCGTTACCGTTAGAGAAGTCGCCCACAACCAGTGCTGTAGAGTCAATACCACTGGCCGCAGGGATGGTTAATGCGTCCATATTGGTCATTACCGTGGCATCAAACTGGCCGGTGGTAAATTGGTTGATGGACTCGATATAGTCATTAACCTGAACGACGTCGATTTCAATACCGTATTTTTCCGCCCACTTATCGAGAATACCGGAGTGATCAGCGTAATCCCAAGGCATCCATCCAACGTAGATAGACCAAGCCAATGTGAATTTCTCTTTTTCTTGAGCGAGGGCAGAAGTAGAAAAGGTAGACGTAAGTAACGCCGCACCGACAAGTGATGTGATTAGACTTTTCTTAAATAGAGCTTTCATTGGAATCTCCTCCTGGAGTCACTGGGATATCGGAACAAGAGACATAACCAAGTGGCTTGGTTTAATCTCCCGGGCTTCTATCCCTCCGTGTGACCCCTTGCGAGGTTGACAACTCTCGACCCAGACACTGCGCAGCAGCCGGAACCCTAGATGTCTATTTCCAAATTGTGGTTAACCGTTCCTATACAGGACCACTTAACATTATGCTCTTGCGAATACATTGTGAATAATCCAAAGATTGTGCCATGATTACTAATCCTTAATTATCAATACCTTAGATAGGTTAAATAGCAGAGTTCACAATGCTATTGCGATCCTATTGGTGCAAACTCCCCAAAATGGTGCGCCATTTGGGCAACAAACCTCAAGGAAACATGAAGGCATAATTTGGCTGCTCGACTCGCCAACATTTGTACTACACAACAGCAAAACCTTGCGTATCGCACAACCAAATTTAGCTTAGGAAACACAGGATAGTTTTGCCTCAATTTACTAATGTGCCTAGCTTGATATAACACCCAAACCTACCTATAAATAGGTAGGTAGTCCTTTATCACGACACGGAGGGGATGAGTATGAGCATTCAAATAGCGTTCTTGCTGGTGTTCATTGCAGGTGGTTTGTCTGTGTGGATATTGATGCGAATGTCCAATCGGGTTGAAAAGGATCGAATGGCGGTGATCAAACACAAAATCAGCGCCATGAATGGGAAAGTAAAGAGAATTGATCAAATTGACAGAACTTACTGTCCATTCAGTTCGGAATACCAAGATCCCGACTTAACCTATAAGTTTTACAAGGTTAGCTACGATAAGCACAACCAATCGAAAGTGTGCTGGGTGACGCTATTGATGAGCCAGCGAAGCTATGGACCAAGTAGCGCAATTCAGACTGACTGGGTTTGGCGTGATTTAGCCTAATTTAGTGTCTGATTGTTGCCAAGCCTGTGGTTCAACACACAGTAAGCCCTTAATAGTTAAAGCCCACGTTCTCCCTTGTCATTTCAACAGGGTTACGTGGGCTTCATTGTTCTTATGAGTGAACTGTTCTTATTTGGGACCTGTTATTATTTGTGAACGGTTAAGGCATCAATAATTGGATCTTCAGAAGCACTCATCACATCAGGGTTCACACCGTAGTGGCGACTGGTAAATGTAAAATCATGACCTTTGGTGTCTATGTTGTTGATCGCGCTTTCACCGCAGTTAAACGAAACCGTGACCGTGCCATCGGTGTTTTTATCCCAAGAATGAGAGCTAATATGCCTAACTCCATCGATTAAATATTTATCTCCATCGTAGGCGGTAATCGAAGTGAAAAACTTATTCTCTGGATCATTGAACGTCGTTGTATAACAAACGTCTGACTTCAATTTTGGGCTGTTAGAGTATTTATTACCAACAAATGCTTCTGGGCTTGCACCACCCCAACCTGCCGCGTTTTCCAGATTCCACTGGTGCAGATCGGTGACCTGATCCGACGTTCTTGGGAAGGTATAGGTAAACTTCTCCATACCATTCACTTCTTGGGTGTATTTTTTCACCCAAGCTTCGACATCATCATAGTCGTAAGGTTGAACCTCGTAGTCCACCGCAAAATTAAACTCTTGAACGTTAACCAAATCCAACTGACTAGCCGCGTTATCAATGCCATTTTCGGTCCCAGAACGATAGATGATGAACGCATAATCAGATTCAACTGGAAGGTTATAGCGACCATCTTCAACCACATAATGTTGGCCATGACCTCGCTCAGTAACCACTTGCACCGCCATATAGTTATTGGTTTCAGGTATTGAAAATGTTATCTGTCCATCAACGGCTTTTACTATGGCTACGCCATACAGCGTGTCATCGTTCATTTGAACGGTTGGCGCTGCCTTTCCACGAGGAGGTAACCCCTGCATTTTTACAAATTGCTCAGTCGCACCATTTTTTGCCCAGTTGCGATAGTTACGAGCCGTTTCCGCATGAGTAAAATTCTCAGCCGTTACGTCAAGCGTGTCACTAGAAGTGTTTGCGAATACTGGAGCGGTAAATGCAGTACAAAGGATAAGGGATAACGTCGTCAGTTTGAAATTGGTCATACTATGTAGCCTCTATAATTTATAGTCTGTTACACGTTCCAATGTGTGTCGTTGTTGATGACGCTCGTTCAATGTCGCGAAGCTTTAGCGGCGTCTTTCAATATCTTCACTATAGAGAGAGTATATGCCATCATCCAGTGATAAAAGTAGATGAATGATATTCATCTAACGCATAACATAGACGAAACAGTTTAACCCTGGGCACGCAATATCTTAAAGAAAGGCCTATCCAATTCTTAACAATAAGCCTTTGCCAAAACTCGGACTGTACTTAAAAGAAGTATCTGATCCCCATGTATACATCGGAGTGCGACTGATTGGCGAGTGTATTACCCGCCACCTTTAAGTGTGAGTTGTCCAGTTCAATACGCGTGTTTATCCACCACTTTTTGTTATTGGTTAGCGGTGCGTTCAGGATCACTTTTGTCGTAATGGTCTCGGTGTCGATCGTTGTCCCGCTTAACTTGCGGTACTCTGGCCAAAGCATCAAAAATGCGCCATTTCCACCTACAGGAATAGATGCTGCGATAGATACGCTAAGACCATCCACATCGTCTTTGACGCCGCTAACATCCATTTGCCCATACACATAACTCGCAAGCGGGAACAGCATAAATCCGGGTGTGTATTGTTGGCTAACCGCGGCTACCCCACCTAGCGCGAGTAAGTCAGAATCGACCTGGTTGCTGCGAACGTTTATGTAATCAGCAGAGAGTCCAGCTCGTGGCATAAAACTGCTTCCGGTGTCTGCAACTTGGAAGTATTGGAAACGAGAAGAACCGTATTCCAACCCAAATTCATTATCTGCGTTGTCCCCTGTACTACCAAACTTTGCTTCTGCGAGAAGAGCAAATTGATGACCATTGTTATAGCCTCCCGACACCATAGCTACAGGCATAACATTACTGTTACCACTCACCATGAGCGCAGCTTGTGTATAGACCTTAGTAAGATCAGATGGATCGATGTCGTTGTCGGTTGCGTCAGCCAAACAAGGAAGTGACATAAGTGAAAGTGATACCAGTGGTATCAGGCGTTTAGAAATCATTGTACTGTCCGAGGTAAGAGGCATAGGGCCTCTTGAGGGTTATTTCATAGGATCGTTTGATGGAATACAAAGTGACAACACAGCAAGTGCTGTGTTGTCGATGTATCAAACACTTTGAGAGGTCTTTCGTGGGCTAGCCCGCGTGGTGGCGAGTTACATAGTTGGCCATGACACCCGTGCTTTGAGTAAATTGCTCAGTCACATCACCAAACAGCTCTGGGTTATCTGCATCAATGGCGTAATTTTTGCCATCGTTGAGCGCGTTAAAATCAACAAAGAAATGGGTGTAAGCATCGCCAAATTGATAGCGCACTTGCATCACTTTCTGATCCAGGTTGTAACCTACAGAGTAGATGGTTGCATAGCCACGCATGACACCTGCAGCATCCGCACGGTTTGCCGCATCCAGTGGGATTTTATAAGTAACACTGTCTATTTTTGCCAATCCGTTTGTATAACTAGATGGCTCGGTCAGTTGCGATTTCATGTATTTGTTCCACACAAATCTCTGCGCAGAGTTGATATTTCCCGGAACTGGGAATACACCATCAACCACATCGTCAGCGGTTGGCTGCGCTTGATCCCAATTGGTAAGGTGCTCTTGGAACGTCGGGCTGTTGGTCATGACATCGTATTGCTTACCATGGTAGATAGTCCAACCGTCATCGAGAAACTCAAGAATTGCAGAATCTCCGCTTTGATCTTGAATCGAGTAGTGACCGCGCATAAAGTGTCCATTATGCGAAAATTGTTGGATTTCAATGTCATGTATGTTCTCTAGCGCTTCTTCCACGCTAGCGAAATTATCAAGTAGGTAGGCCACGAATATCGCGTTTGACACTTGCGCTAGATCGCCACTTAAATCACCCGTCGACTCTTCATCTAAAAACAGACCATTAGCAGAAAAACCAACTTCATTAAACCCGTCAACGAGGCCCATGCCATAGAGTGTCATACCGATCGATGCGTATTTAGACGTCCAAGTTTTACCTAGTTCGCTACTGTGCCCTTTGTATTGTTGTCCAGCATGACGGACTTCGATGGTAGGTTGGTTTGCTTCCATCCAGTCCATCGTGCGACTCACAAAAACGCCGTGATTGTCGGTTTCCCACAGGATCCTAGAGCATGCTTCTGCCGTTGTTGCGAATGTCGCGGCGCTGGTTACAGCCATCAGCGCTACCATTAATTTACTTTTGCTGCTTTTCATTATGTCGCCTTATAAAGGTTTTAATTCTGAAAAGACTTTAAACAGTTATCTCCAACAACAAAAACCACATCTGTTGTATAATCTGCAACATACTTAGTCGAGTTTTGGAGTCTAGTACTATGCCAAGAGCCTCATTTGACCAATTAAGCGCATTCGTGTCGGTGGCCGAACACGGCTCGTTCAGTAAGGCTGCAAGGAAACTCAACAAAGACCGTTCAACCCTGCATCGGCAAGTCACCGATCTCGAAATAGATTGGGGTATTGAGTTATTTGAGAGAAATAAAAAAGCACCAAAATTAACTGAGCAAGGAGAGAGTTTGGTGCGCGCGGCCAAACTAATCATCTATCAAATGAACGCCCTTGAATCAGCAACCGACAGCTTGCATTTGGGCGATAAGACGCAAATCACAATCTGCCATGATTCGTCCATTTCAAGCTTAGCAATACAAAAAATGGACGCCGCGATCCGCTCCAACCATCCAATGACAGTCATTAACTGGCTATCACGTTCACGCAAAACGGCGTTAGAGTTGTTGGTAAAAGGACAAGCCGATTTTTGCATTACGCTCAACCAAGGGGCGCTCCATCCAGATAGCGGTGTCAGCTTTATTAACTTGGGTTATCCCGAGTTCAAGTACTACGCACACCAAAGCTCGCCGCTTGCCAGCGAGAAACAACTTTCGCTGCCAGAGCTACAGCTTCATAGGCAATTTTTGCTCGAAGATTTAGAACAAAGCCTGTTTGGTCAGCAAACTCTCATTTCATCTCAAACAAGCTCAGTGAGTGACCCTATGGCACTGATTAAGCTTCTAGAGTTAGAAGGGTTTAGCCTGTTGCCTACGTACCTGGTAGAACAAGATCACAAGCAGCTGGTGCCTCTGGACCTCGACTTTGCTTTGCAATCAGGCCGGTTAGGTTACGTGCTGCTTTACCCTTCAAGCGCTGTGAAAAAGACGTTGCAGCAGGACATCATTGATGTCGTGGGAGATTGGTTTCGTGAATCGTGCGCATAAAAGTGACGATCAATTTTGGTCCTATTTACTCTTATCGGTCTTGCTCCTAATCACCAGTAAATGAACATCGCACTAAGAGTAGTTAATCAATTAACAGCTTATTTTGAAAGAACAGTTGTCCTCGACATTTCTACGATATGTGGAACATCCCCAGAAAGCACCATATTTTCCATGACGCAGTTTCATTTCACTCCCACAGTTTTGACATACTGGTCGTTCATAAGCGCAATTAGAATCAATACAAACTTGAAAGCCCTCTTTAATCGAACGACTCATAGGACTCCCACACTTATCACACTGTGTCTCTTTGTTTTTGCACCTAGGAAACAAAGAACAAGACATAAAACGTCCATATTTTCCGCTTCGTGGTTGTAACGTTCCTACTTTACAGGAGCCGCAAATTATCTTCTCTGCCTCCAACTGAACCAATGACACATCAAACTCATCAACTTCTACCAGATATGAGTTGTTCATTAGCTCTAATATGAAATCGCTTGGATCAGTCATATCTACAAGTAGATAAGCTTTATGCCTCGCTCTAGTGATTGCCACATAAAACAACCTTCGCTCTTCTGCATGTTTAAATTCATCTCCTTGAGGTAACAAGGCTTCTATAAGAGGAGGGATTTGCTTCTCTGAAGGAAAACCATGTTTTCCAGACCCTAGGCCTAAAATTACTACGTAATCTGCTTCTTTACCCTTCGAAGCATGAAATGAAAGGTTTTCTAAATTTAGTGTTGGATAGCGTTGTCGTAACCACTTCAAATAATTGGCATCTGGCAGCTTATGCCAATACCTAGATAAAAGGTAGACCTTATTTTCACTAGTTTTTTTAGACGCTGCAACCAAGTTCGATATAGAGGTGAGCGCTTTATCCAGGGACGATATACCTTGTTCTTCATCACCTTGGCGAATAATACTTATAGCAGGATGAATTAGTTCTACTAACGAGCTAATCTCTTTTCTAAGTTGTACTGGATTTTGAGTAACAAACTTAGTTGCAACACTACCAATTGCACTATTGAAGCGAAAGGTCTTGTCCAACGTAGTTTTAGAAGTCGTACCAAAGTACTGTTCAAAATCAGTTGTTAAACGAACATCAGCTCCGCTAAAGCGATAGATCGCTTGCCAGTCATCACCCACACAGAATAAGGAGCTATTTTCAGCATTATCGCGTAAAGCTTTAACTAATCTTGCCCTTGGCTCAGATATATCCTGGAACTCATCAACAAGAATATATTTCCATGGTGACTTAAACTTACCAGACTGAACATAGTCTAACGATTTTGAAATCATATCGTTGAAGTCTATATAACCATGCTCTGCGAGATATTCTTGATAACGTTGATAAAGAGGCATTACAAGCTCTAAAGCTTTAGACGTCTGCTTAGGATCACTAGAATACTTGATAACATTTTTCACCCCAGCGTCATTCAAGTGGGCTGCTTTATACATATCCACCAAAGAGCCAAACAAACGAGCTAACTCTATTACCTGCCCCATTTGTTCAAGTTCATTTAGGACTATATCATCTGACTGTTGTGCTGCGTTTACCTGCCGTATCTGCAGCTCTTCCTCCAAGGCTAGCTCCATCACTCCTTTTCTATGTTGGTGGTAGAAGACTTCCACATAGCCTGTTCCATACTTTCTATGAGTATTTCTTTTCCATTCAATTCCACTGCGATATTTCTCACTGTCTATGTAAGGCGGCGCATTTCCATTTTCATCAATGCCATAGTGCTCAATGTAAATATCGTACTCTGGCAAGTAGAAATCTG
This sequence comes from Vibrio ulleungensis, assembly GCF_016900875.1. Classification (GTDB taxonomy): domain Bacteria; phylum Pseudomonadota; class Gammaproteobacteria; order Enterobacterales; family Vibrionaceae; genus Vibrio; species Vibrio ulleungensis. The sequence goes on along the minus strand of NZ_JAFEUM010000001.1, from coordinate 613,606 downwards.
GCTCGTATTGGCGATACTCATGCGTAGCTACATCTATTCGATATTTGGCTTCGTATTCATAGTTGATTCCTTTTCTGTAGAGCCAATTAGCAACAACCATTTCCCCAAAGCTTTTAACCTGCTCACCCTTCAACGTTCTAATGTCATTATCGTGCAAGTACTTAATGTACTCTCCTTGAGACTTAAATTTGAAAGGATCTTTTTCGACAAAATAGTACGAACTGAAATAGTCGAGTAACGCTTTTCTATAGCGCCTCTTATGCATTAGATTTGCAATTTCATTGTTCATCCATTGGGTCTTTGCCTTTAAGTCACCTTCGAGAGGTGAGAGTTGAGGAGCAGTACCTTCAACTTCCGTAATAATTTGCATACCTAAACTATGAAAAGTGCTGGCTTTGACGTTCTCAACATGGAGCTTGCTTTTGATACGCTCGTCCATCTCCAAAGCAGCAATGCGGCCGTATGCCAGCAAAAGAATGTCATCAGGTTTTGCTTGTCTACTTTTTAATAGATATCCTGTACGGCCAACCATAACACTGGTTTTTCCTGTACCAGCGCCTGCCAACAAAAGATTGTTATCGTTATCTGTAACGCACGCGATTCTTTGCTTATCGGTAAGCGGGTTTGACTCTACATTGTCAAAATACATCTGATACTTTTCTAGCTGAACGGAAATATACTCATCTCGAATTCGCTTAAGTTCAGGTTGATCCCATCGATTGATACTGCAGAGAGTTTCGGCTGTTTCGCGAGCCTTAGTTGAGAGGCCGTTAGCTTCCTCCCATCCGTGCCAGCGTTTAAATTCCTTACTTACAAAATCTGTAATCCTAACAATTGAAGAGTCTCTTAAATATCGAGTCGTACATTGGATCTCTATAGCTGACAAAAACGCATCAAGACGGCCAGCATTTTTATTTGCCCACAAAGGAAAAAGTTGATGTTTACGTTTGAATGAGTCGGTAAAACCAAGCATCGAGTAATGATGATGGTCACCTCCAATTTTGAATGCCAGATAACTTCCAGTAAGAGATACGCCCAGGGATGGTGGCGATTCAATTTGTTCCCACTTAAATAAGCTTTTTCCTGTAGAGCTCTCTACTTCAATACCTAACTCACTAATAACCAAATAATGATTACTTTTAAAAAAACGGGCTAAGAAATTTGTAGTGAGCGTCCACTTAGTCATGATGTGTAATCGCTAGATTGAGAAGTAATGTTGTACCTTAGTTTAGCTCAAGATGCTTGCCGGATTAATTGAGCAAGGATAACAATCAGTATTAGCGCAAAACTCAAATGAACAAAAACTGATTTATCAAGATATGCCTTTCTACCTACGATGCCATACTAGAGCACATAGGTTTGCTAAAAAAAGCAATGTTAGGCCAATCAAAGCCCAACATTGCGCGTCATTCTTAGCAGCTGCTTACACCACACTACTGGTCTTAGACAACTTAGCGTATATTGTGCCTCCTTCAAATCGCGCGCTTTCGCCTAGTTGCTGCGCAATGCGAACTACCTCATTCCACTTCACCATGCGCTCGCTACGAGTAAATGAGCCCACTTTTAGTTGCCCTGCGTCGGTTGCGACCGCAAGGTGAGATATAAAGGCATCTTCCGTTTCGCCTGAGCGAGCAGAAACAACTGGCAACCATCCTGCTTGCTGCGTAATTGCAATCGCCTCTAGTGTTTCAGTGACCGTGCCAATCTGGTTAAGTTTAATCAGCACACTATTAGCTAAGTTTTGGTCTATGCCCTGTTTAATACGAGCAATATTGGTGGTAAAGAGATCGTCACCGATGACTTGAATTCGGTCCCCTACTTGCTCAGTAAATCGTCGCCACATGTCAAAGTCTGTGTCGGCAAACGGATCTTCTATCGATAGCACTGGATAGGTCTCGCACCAATCCAACATCAATTGCAAAAACTGCTCAGAAGTGTAGCTTTTACCATCCAGAGGTAAATGATAGAGGCCGTCTCGATAGAGGTCACTGGCAGCAATATCCAGTGAAATTGAGACCTCTTTGCCAGGTTCATAACCCGCTGTGGTAATGGCTTCAACCACAAACTCAAAGATAGCTTGATGATTGTCAAACGTTGGCCAAAAGCCCCCTTCGTCAGCGGCGCCAGCCAACAGACCCCGCTCTTTAAGAAGAGCTTCGGCAGTGCGATAGATATTAAACGTCACTTCTAGGGTGTCTTGATAAGTTGTTGCGCCATTCACAATGATCAAGAAGTCTTGAATATCGGTGCGCCACTGCGCGTGTGCACCACCACCTACTAACTGAATCTCGGGTAACGGCAACAAAGTCCCTGAGCCTTGTGGTGCGAGCGACTTGTAAAGTGGTAGCTTGAGTGCCTTTGCTCGTGCATCAGCAACGGCAAGCGACACAGATAAAATAGCATTGGCACCTAATCTCGATTTATTGTCAGTGCCATCTAACGCGCACATTTGACTGTCGATGTCAGATTGCTTTTGTACAGATTTGCCAATAAGCGCTTGTTGCAGCTCGCCTTTTACGTGCTCAATCGCTTTAAATACCGATTGTCCCTTAAAGCGAGACAGGTCACCATCACGCATTTCTAAAGCTTCAAACTGGCCTGTAGAGGCGCCCGAAGGCACCATGCCCACACCATGCGTTCCATCGTCTAAGGTAACAACGGTTTCTAGTGTAGGCTGACCACGAGAGTCAAAAATTTGGTAGGCGTCTATCTGTTTAATGTACATCGTTTTTTACTCCTAAAATTAGCTGTTCCACAGAAGAGGCCGGATGGGCCAATTGCGATAATATCCATTGTCTAATCTGGGCCTTTTTATCTGCATTAAGGTATTCAACTGGCGATTTTCCATCGAGCCTTGCTAACAACATGTAAAGTGACAGGGTAACTATGTGTTGTGGTTCAAGTTGGGAATAATGGGATGATCCCAGTGCGTTTTGATAGGCATCGAAGAAGTGTTGCGCCAATGCGCAATAGTCTGACTGACCAAAATGGTGCGCTTTGAGCAGAAGATGATGGAGCATAAAGGCCACATCAAAAGCAGGATCGCCAAACCAAGCAACTTCGCAGTCCACTATTTTGATTGCCTTAGCGGACACCAAAATATTTTTGGGACTAAAGTCACCGTGTACTAGGCAGCGTTTATTGGTTGCTACTCGCTCTATCAATGCAGTGATCTGTGGAGCTAAACTTGGATGATTAGAAATTAACGATTCAAAATAGGGCTCAAGACGTAATTGGTAGAAATTTTCGTCCGAATCAAACAGCGCTTGGACATTGCTGTCGTCCCAACTCAAGGCGTGAATATCCCCTAATGCTTGCCCAATACGGCTTGCTACTTCAACCGAGCACTCTCCAACCATTAAACGCTTTTTCCAATCTTTGTACTCGGCAGGAAGATACTCCATAGTAAAAAGTTGCTCTTCTTCTAACGAGTTCAAAATTTTAGGAACATAGTTAGGCAGCCTATCCCCAACATAGGTCAAGTAGCGTTGCTCAAAGATATTGCGATTGGTATTTGCAAACCATTCTTGCTCTACATTCAGTTTGGCCAGCGCTCGCTTGGCAACAAAACGGCGCTGCTGGTCCTCTATCAGATAGATCTCGCAGCTTACCCCGCCCGTAAGCGGGGTTGCTGTCGCATGCTGTTTAGAGACCACATCGTGTTGCTGCAGTATGTCCAAAATCATGCGAATTCCTTAGCGCACTGCGGCAACAGATTGATGGCGTAAGTAACCTTCAAAGGTCGCTTTACTGTTTACTCCACCCCCACAGCCACTCTTATTACAGGCGCCATAATGCAGGCCATACTCAAACACGTTGTGAGCGTTGATCCAGCTGTTCCCTCCAACTAACTGATGCGCAAGCACTTTGGCTTTAGCAAGGTCTTGGGACCACACACTGTTAGCCAAACCATAGAGGTTGCGGTTAGCGCGCTCTATCACTTCCTGCTCGTCGTTAAACTTCAGCAAGAACGAGACCGGACCAAAGATTTCTTCAATGGCCCACGGGTTATCATCGGCACCGGCCAAAAGCGTTGGCGTGATGTAGTTGCCATCACTCAAGCTTTCGTCGCTAGGTCGCACACCTCCAGTGACAATAGTCGCACCATGAGCCTGAGCATCGCCAATGCATTCAAAAATCTTGGCTAACTGTTTTTCAGTACAGATGGGGCCCATCTGCGCGCTTTCAGTTAAACCGCGTCCCAATACAATCGATTCAAATGCCACTTTTGCTTTGGCAACAAATTCGTCGTAGATATCATCATGGATATACCATCGCGATGCGGTGCAACACACTTGTCCAGCATTGAGCGTTATTGCCCCTGTCAGTCCTTCTACAGCAGCGTCCACGTCTGCGTCGCTGCAAATAATGGCTGCGCCTTTACCGCCTAGTTCTAATTTTGCTGGCACTAGATTACGGCCACAGACTTCACCAATATGACGGCCTACCGCCGTTGACCCGGTAAATGACATCAGCTTAATGCGTGAGTCAGAAATTAGGGCTTCACCCGCAACAGAGCCGCTGCCTGGAAGAACATTGATTACGCCCTTAGGAAAACCCGCTTCTTCAGCTAACTTGGCCAAATATAGTGTCGATAACGGAGTCTCAGAGGCAGGTTTAATCACCACTGTATTACCCGCAGCAAGTGCAGGAGCAATCCCCCAAGCACACAAAGTGAACGGGAAGTTCCAAGGGAAAACAAACGCCGCTACACCATAAGGTTTTTTCACCGTGTGGCTGTCTGTGACTTTCAGTCCGAGTTCGACCTCGTACTGTGCCTCTACCGCAAGGGTGGCAAAATAGTCGTAGCTGTCGGCCGCAAAAGGCACATCAAAACCCGTTGCTTCGGCTTTAGGTTTACCGACATCAATAGATTCTAATTCGGCCAATATATCTTCATCACGACGAATCAAGCTCGCTAGTTTTTGCAGCAGGGCTTGTCGCTTAGCAGGAGCGGTTGCTCCCCACGACTTAAATGCCACTTCTGCATGGCTAACCGCATCATTCATATCTTGCGGCTGCGCCATTGCTATTTGTGTCACGGCTTGGTTTGTTGCCGGATCGACCACATCAATACTTTGACCCGATCGTAGCCACTCTCCGTTACTAAAAAACGCCAGTGGTTTGTTTTCAAGAAAAGCCAGGGTGTTTGGGTTTAGAGTCAGTTGTGTCATCTCTTTTGCTCCTAGTTATTATTCGCTACCGCTACAGCGGTAAATGAGAGGTCTAATATGGCGATATGCCGCATAACTGCCGCCTCTATAATTGTGTTGAGGGTTGTAGGGTGTTGAGTAGAGTCTGTTGCGAGTGCCAGTTCATCGGACGTCAGCTCGAACAAACTGTTAATGCATGGGAAGGTGACAGTTTGCTGCGCTTTAAGTGCGTAGCAGCTGGGTTTATCCATGTAAGTGCGTTGGCTTCGGCTATGCTCCAAACCTTGGCAACTAGAACCAATTGCTGCCTCCATCCCGAGCGCGTAGGTACGGTCAACGCCTCCTTGATAATCTGCCCACGGGGTAAAGTCTCGACCGCCGCAATGATTCCAATAGTTCATCGATTGAGCATTGACTTGATTAGGTAGAGAAGAGAGCGGAATCACCGACAAATACGCCAGATTCAAATAGGGATTAACACACAAGCTCCACATCAGTTCGGGGTTATCCGTGGTGCCTGACACGAAATCTGAGTGCCCTGTGTACCCATCCATCTGGTGTAAATTTTTATGTCTTGCAGACTTAGTCGGTGCGGCTGAAAAATCGGTAAATTCAAGGTTAGGCTCTAATTGAGTGGTTTGATCAAACTCGGTTCCTGCCGGCGCAACTTTGAAGTGATTGCAGTTGTTAAACACCAGACATCCACGTTCTAAAAAGGGCGCGCCCAAGGTCGTATGCCATGCAAGATTAATATCGACGACTTGATCATTTGGGTTATGGACCTGCAATACACAGTAATGCGCACTCTGGTCTGCATACAAATAATCCCATTTTTGGTATTGAAGTTGGCGATACTGCCCTTGCAGCTGCCAATGCGCGATGTTGGCCTTGTGATGGCTGTGTTGGTACTCAACGTCCACTTCATAACAGCGATTTAGTTGCCAGTTAGTATTGGCGCAATCTCCATGGGGTAATAGCTGATCATTGCCTGGGCCAAACGTTGGCGCACATGGGAATGTCCCTGCCGCTTGCCTCAATAATTCAATGCCCCAGTAACTGGATTGTTCGGGATCAGTACTATCCATGAACCCAGATTGAGACGCCTTAAAGTGAGGCTGCCAGTGAGTGTTAAGCCAAACTTCCCCGTCTTTATCGCGTAATCGCTTTGAATACTCGGGAGTCATGCCACCAAAGTTTTGAACAAACAACCGGGTCGATGAGTTGGTGATCCAAACTCCTGACTGCCCTAAATATGACGACTCTTGAACTGGCATAATGGCTCCTTGTGCTAAATTTTGGGTGCAGTAACCCCCAAAAAGTGTGTCACTTTCTGTCGTTGAAAAAACTTTTAGCTGTGAACTGCGTTAGCGGGCAGTCCACTGGTTTAAGCGCGTGGGTTGTGGGGAACCTATAGAGTGCTAAAGGCCGTTAAGCTGCTAACACCTAACACAAGCACCCCAACAACATTGGCACTGTCTAGCTCAGCATGTCCGTATATTTTTGGACCTCTTGCTCAATTTTGGGCAGCACACGTTGCATCGTCAGTGGTGGATAGGCCGACAATCCATCAACCTCAATCTCGTGCCCAAGTGTTTGCATATAGGTGGTATGTATGGCCGTGCCTACGTTGATTTTGGTAATTCCCATGGTGATGGAATGGCGAATATCGTCGGCGCTGATGCCCGTACCGCCATGTAAAACCAGTGGCGTACTAACAGCGTCATTAATTTGCGATAAGCGTTCAAAATGTATTTCTGGCTCGCCATCGTAATAACCGTGCGCGGTTCCTACGCCAACCGCGATCAGATCCGCACCTGATTGCTCTGCTAAGGCTTTAACATCACTCACCGCTGCAAGATAATCGCCGTCTGTAAATCCGCGACCTCGGATCTTGCCGATTTCAGCTTCAACCACTACACCTCTAGCGTGCGCATAATCAGCCACCTTTTTAGTGCCCTCAATGTTTTGCTCCAAACTTAACGCAGAGCCGTCATACATCACCGAGTCAAAACCGGCATCGACCGCCGCTAAACAGAGCTCTATATCATCACAGTGGTCGAGATGAAGATAAATTGGCACTGTGGCGTTTTTTCGCAGCCCTTGAGTCATCGATACAATAAGATCGAGACCTAAAGCATCCACCACGCTGGTATACGCCATCAAAAGCACCGGCACCTGCTGTTTTTCTGCAACCGCTACTATGGCTTTACCATCCCAGATATCATTGAAATTGAAACCAATAATGCATTTACTGTTTTGGTGATATTCTCTAAGTAGCTCAGACAACGGCTTCATAATTATTTCCTTGTAATTCAATTTGTTGGTAGTTTTTGATTGCGCCTGTGGAGCCGTATTGCTGAACCACTATCGCACCTGCTCGGTTGGCATTGTGTACAGCATCTTTAAAGGGTAACCCGCGTGCAATTGACGCTAGAAATCCACTGACAAACCCATCACCGGCACCCGTCGTGTCGACAACACCATCAATAGGTTGTGCGTGCACCCAAAAACCTATTTGGCCATCATGGGCGTAAGCGCCTTTTGCTCCCGCCTTAATCACAACCTGTGACACTCCAGCATCAACGAAGTATTGCGCGCACTCTTCGATGGTTGATTTTTCGGCGATCTGTTGGGCTTCGTTGAGTGTTGGTAGAAAGTAATCCAAGCTGGGTAACATAGGCCCAATGGTCTTTAACCACCGACCACTGTTATCCCACCCCACATCCAAACTGGTCTTAACGCCTTGCTCGCGAGCCTTGGCAAACAGTTTGGGTAGCCCCTTTTCTTCAAGGCTTGGCAGCAAAAAGAATCCGCTACAGTGAACAATGTCGTGATGTAAAATTGCACTCTGATCGAGATCGTTTAGCGCCAGACTGTCAACGGCCCCACCACGGTATAAAAAGACTCTCTCACCGTGCTTATCCACCAGAGCAATGGCAACACCGGTTGAGTCACCGTCTGTTTGGTTGACGTACTGGGTATCGACGCCTTCTCCCGCATAAGTGTTGATCAGCCAGTCGCCAAAAAGGTCGCTTCCTAATTTTGTGTGTAAACTCACCGGCACGCCCATAGCGCCGAGGTTAAGCGCGACATTAGCAGCGTCACCCCCCGGCTTGGTCGTCACCGTATCTAGCAGGGTCACATCTTGAGTAAAATGGAATGATTCAGTAGGACCGACAATCAGATCCGCAACAGCCATTCCTACGCATGCGATAGATTTCATAGCGCCCTCTACAATCGTCCAAAGCCGGCATGTTGACCCGCGTTGCACACTGGCAACTCTTCAACGCCTAACCAATAATTCAACACTTTTAAATCACTTAAAAAATGTCCGCGACCAACAATCCAATGGTGGTCAAGGCCTTGATCCAAGATAGTGCCTACCAGTTGTGCTGCCGTATGCTCGCGCGTCACAACTTCACCGTAGGTGCCTCTAAACTTCATGTCCGATTCCACAATATCGCCCTCAAAGGCTAATACATGGTCTATCGATGGAGCCTGATACTTAGCAATGGTTACCGGGCCTGGCTCAACCAAAAACTCAAACAACATGCCCCAGGCGGTGTCGCTGTCGTAGTTTTCTAAAATGCCGTGTTTACGAGACTCAAAACCGCTGCCTTGTTTTCTAAGACGAGTTGCTGCCGAGCCGTTGTGCCAAACGCCTAAACGTTCACCGTCGTCAGATAAGTACGATATGTCAGAGAGCATAGGGATAGCAGCACCCGAGGAAAGCTCGTTAAACAGCATCATGGTGATCATTGCGCCTGTGTCCGCCTCATCCGACACCACAATGCCCTGATCATTCATCAGCGCCATAGCGCCGTCACCGGCCACATTGAAGTGGTCAAATAGCTCTGGCCAGTTTTTAAAGCTGACACCGATGTACTCGCCCTCGCGCGCCACCGTCATCAGGGCGAGAGAGAGTCGAATGGTGTCGTGGACTTGTTTGTCAGGCACGTTATTGAACTTGCAATCAGGATCGTTCAATACCAGTCCGGCGACCTCAGCAACATCGTGCTCAGAGAAATCCGCCATACGTGAGGTGATGTCTACCAGATTGACTCGGTCAAACCCCAGCTCGAGCTTCTTCATAATTGCAATTTCGTTGATTTCACAGTCGTAAAAACCCGGTACGCGGCTAGCACCAGCAATCAATGCCTTGCGACCCCGAATGTTGCCCAAAGCGCGGCTTACACGTGCAAACCTCTGCACTTCTTCGGCTACGCGAGGCTGGTCTTCGTTGCAAAACAGCCACTGATATTTCACGTCCAATGAATTGAGTATGCCCAATACAAAGTTTTGTGAACACAGTCTGTTGGCCTGTAAATTCACACCATTACCCATAGGCTCAGGCATTGCTAAGCTAAATATTGGGGTTTGATGTTTCGCCAACCAAGAGCCAAGCTGAGAGCCCACTTCACCAGTGGTATACGCAGAGTGGCACAATACAATGCCATCTAATCCGCCGTGAGCGGCGTCATCTAGGAAAGCTTTAAGCTGCAAATGGTCTTGAAACGGCTCTGGAGCTACAACCAGTTGATACTCCTCACTTGGCAATGCGTCTTCAACAATTTGCGCAACCTTAGTGGTGGTCTCGCGCGCCAAATCCCAATTAAAATGGATTTCTATCGCGACAGAGACAAAGGCGATCCTTGATACGCGCTGTGCTTTCGGTGCAGGTATAAGTGAGGCGATAAACTCACTGGCGACGCCGGGTGAAAATTGCGCCTCTGCGGTTGGTGTTGTTGTCATTGTTAATCTCCATTTACTAACGCTTTAATGCACTATCTCTAATAACCAAATCGGTCCACTTAACGAGGGCTAAGTCACCCTCAAAATCTCATAACGAGTGAGGGCATCCCCTCTAAAAACAGTGAGCTACTTGCTCTTGTGACTGGTCAATTGGTCGAGGCCAACTGCCGTCAGTAGCACCATTCCTTTCACCACCCACTGCACATACTCGTCAATGTTGAGTAGGATCATGCCGTTTGACAGCACGCCCATGATCATCACACCTGCGATCACACCGGTAAGTCTTCCTGACCCACCCATAATCGACACACCACCAAGTACCACAGCGGTAATGATGTCCATCTCGTAGCCTGTACCGCCGCGTGGTTGGCCGCTGTTTACTCGCGCCATCAATACGATGCCGGCAAATGTGGATAAGAAGAATCCAATCAGGTAAACCTTGGTTTTAAGTCGCTCAACATTAACCCCAGATAAGCGCGACGCTTCTTCATTACCACCAGTGCCATAGAGGTGACGACCAAACGCGGTTTTGTTCAGCAATATGTATCCGAAGATGAACACAGCAACCATGAGAATGACGGGGAAAGGAATGCCAAACACCCAACCTTGACCGATAAATTTCACGGACTCTGGAAGGCCATAAATAGGCAGACCGTCGTTAAGTATGTAAGCAACGCCGCGAAGTGCGGTCATAAGACCTAAGGTGGCAATCAGTGGTGGAATGCGGATCTTGTTGATCATCAGTCCTGTAATAGCGCCAAAGAACAAGCCAATACCTAACGTACCAACAACCGCAATAATCGGAGGTACGCCAGCATTAAGCATCAGAGCACAGGCCATGCCGGCTACACCGATCATCGAGCCCACGGACAGGTCGATACCACCAGTAAGAATGATCATTGTCATCCCCACCGCGCATATGCCGATAATGGACACTTGTCTTAAAATATTGAGCAAGTTGACCTTGGTTAAAAAGCTGTCAGACAGCAGGCTAAACGCAATCACCAATACGATGAGAGCAATAAAAATCCAGTACTGAGACAGCAATGTAAGTAGATTTTTGCTGTTCCATTTTTCCACTGGCATCGATACTTGAGAGTTTTCCATAATCGATTCCTTTAAAATCCTGAAGCGTATTTGAGTACCGTCTCTTGGCTGTACTCATTAGGGAGGAGTTCTTTTGCGATAGCGCCTTCGTGGATCACCAACACGCGGTCAGACATGCCCAGTAGCTCTGGCATTTCTGAGCTGATCATGATGATGGAGACACCTTTCTCAGTGATTTGGCGCATTAAGTCGTAGATTTCAGACTTTGCACCCACATCAATACCGCGAGTAGGCTCATCAAAGATCAGAACCGAGCAATCATTTAGCAGCCATTTAGCTAGCACCACTTTTTGCTGATTCCCGCCAGATAGATTGCCAACCAACTGATCGATAGAAGGGGTTTTCACATTCAGTTTTTCGATAAACTGAGCGGTGGCTTCGCGCTCTTTATCGGGCTTAATGATCCCCTGCTCTGCAAATCGCGACAGACACGAATAACTCACATTGTCACTGATCGACATGCTTAGCAGCGCGCCTTGGGTTTTGCGATCTTCAGGGAGTAACCCAATACCGGCATTAATGGCATCGTGAGGGGTTTTGACTTGCAGCGTGGTGTTATCCAGCACGACTTCTCCCGAGGTCATGGGGTCTGCACCAAATATTAGGCGGGCAATCTCTGTTCTACCCGCGCCAACCAAACCAGCCAATCCCAGGATCTCTCCCTTACGCAGGTTAAAGCTAACGTCGTTGACCAGCGGAGACGATAGGTGCTTGACCTCCAATGCGACCTCACCAACTGGATGCAGTCTAGGTGGGTACTCATTGGTAATGGTGCGCCCTACCATTAAGCGAATTAGCTCATCCTCATCAACTTTGTCGATGTCGCAGGTGGTGATGTATTGGCCGTCGCGTAAAATCGTCACGCGATCACACAGGTCAAACACTTCATTGAGCCTGTGGGAGACATAAATTATGGTCACCCCCTGGCTTTGCAGGCGTCTAACCGCCTCATACATAAATTTGACTTCTTGGTTGGTCAGAGGCGCTGTCGGCTCATCCATGATCAGCAAACGGCAATCTTTAGAGACCGCTTTCGCCAGTTCGACTAACTGCTGAAAACCAATACTCAAGGACTTAACCTGAACCGTTGGATCGATATCAGCACCAAGGCTGTCGAGCAGTTCACTGGCCATTTGGTTCATGCGAGGCTTGTCCAGCAACATGCCTTTATAAACCTCGTTACCATAAAATATGTTCTCGGCAACGGTGAGCTCCGAAAACAGACTTAACTCTTGATAGATAGCGGAAATACCCAAATCAATAACCGCTCTAGGGTCACCACTTGGCAGTGATTGACCTTCAAATATGACTTCACCTTTGGTGGGGTTTATTGCCCCAGTAATGGTTTTAATTAGCGTGGATTTTCCGGCACCGTTTTCACCCATAATGGCGTGAACTTCACCGGCTTGCAGATCAAAGCTGACGCCAGCCAGTGCTTTAACACCGGGATACTCTTTCACTACGGATTTAAGACTCAAAATCGACATAAGTGCATCCTTTCAAAACTGGATTACGGGAGCCAGATCAGGCTCCCCATCGTGGCTCCGCTCTACTTAGCAAGCAGTGGGAACATTTCGATTTTCACCATTTCGTCAATTGGGCCGTCATCTTTTACTTTCAGTGCGACTTCGACAATCATCTCGCCAGTGACGTAAGGCGCGATATCAACAGTGCCTTTGTACATCGTGTTTTGAGCGATTTTCTTTTGAGCTTCTTCGGTCGCATCAAGTCCAAACAGTGCAAACTCTTCTTCGTTGACGCCCATACCTTTGAGCGCTTCAAATGCGCCAAGGATACCTGCGTCGTTCATGCCAACGAATACACGCACATTTGGGCGTGACTGCATAACAACTTCTGCAGCGCGAGCGCCGGTTTCTGGGGTGTAACCGCTCTGCTCAGCGGCAATCACTGCGTCCGGAGCAAAGTCCATGATGCCTTGTTTAATGCCGTTAGTGCGTTCAACCAATGCAGAGACTTCAGGCTGGCCTAATACGGCAACTTCTGCTTTACCGTCCATGTGATCGGTAATGTATTGACCTGCCAGCTTGCCGACTTCGTAGCCGTACTCAAACTCAATCAAACCGATTTGGGCGTCGGCACCTTCCATTGCTTGGTGTGCGTTGACCACTGGGATGCCGTTTTCATGAGCAAGCTTAATTAATGGCTCAACAGCAATGGCATCAATTGGGCTGATCACAATCGCGTCCATGCCTTGGGCCACGAAGTTTTCAACGGCGGCAATTTGGCTTGCCGGGTCCGATTTTGCATCGTGTATGGTTACTTTTACGTCCAACGCTTTTGCTCTGTCTTTCACACCATTAGTCACAGCAATAAAGTAAGGATTCGCTAAATCCATGGTGGTGTAACCAATCTTGGTGGTTTTTGCTTCAACGGCGGTTGCAACGACAGACGCTGCAAGTAGTGCGGTACCTAGTAGTAACTTTTTAATATTTTTCATGTTTACCTCAGTTCCATCCATTTGGTAATCAATCACAAGTCAATACAGCTCACTTTGGCTTTGATTTATTTGTGGGTACTGGTGTAGGGCCAGTAATCACTAGCCTACGTGATGAAAAGTCACTGCACTGGGCGTTTTTTGTTCGCTTCTGGTCCAAAATTAGCTTTGGGCTTGCACTATGATGGGGCTCACAAATTGGCTAGACCAATTATTGGAAACGGCCTTTTAAGGTCACAATAGAAGGGATATAGAGAGGTAAGGTCATGATTTAATTGCTATACTTTTCAGTAAATTAGCCTTTAGTCGCAGCTGTGACCCGATTCTAGTATTGGTCACCACCCGCTATACAAACTCGAATTTAATGTTAACAATATGATCTTCAGGTCATTTATTAAGCAGTATCGAAGCGTCGAATATCGTTTATATCGAAGTCGGAGTCGAAGGTTTGAGAGCAATTAAAGAAAATGTTCTATGTACTACCGAAACATTTACCGCGTACTTATTTGAGGGGGAGCAATTTAACCACTCTTATCATTTTCATTTTGAAATTGAGATCGTTCTAATAGTCAAAAGCCATGGCAGTTTGGTGGTCGGCGATCACATCTCGACCTATCAGGAAGGGGACGTCTATTTGTTCGGACCTAACCTCCCACATTCGTTTGTGTGTGGCACAGATACCCACCTTGCCAAGTCATTAGTGATCCAATTTGATAAGAATTGCTTTGGCGAGCTGTTTTTCTCGTTGCCTGAATTTAAAACCATTAATCTATTACTCGAAAAAGCCACCTTGGGTTTAAAGCTTCGCCAAGACGCCAATGATATTTCCAGCAGGATCAGTCAAACTTGCTCGACGCAAGGTGCGAACTCCATCATTAGCCTGTTAAAGTTATTGCATGAATTGAGCAGCAACGAGAACGTAGAAACGATATTAGATGACTTCCACCTACAGCAGCACAGTATTGAAACCCATCGGCTCAATGCCGCCATCAATTGGGTGGATGTGCACTTTAATAAGCCAATACAGCTAAGCCAAGTCTCCGAACTGGCCGCTCTTACTGAGCACGCTTTTTGTCGCGCGTTTAAACGTGCCACAGGTAAGACGTTTTTGCAGTATTTAAATGACAAGCGGGTGCACGAAGCAGCACAATTGTTGATCGAAACAAACCGGCAGATCACCGACATTGCCTATGACGTCGGTTTCACCAACATCAGTAGTTTTAATCGCTACTTTAAAAAGGTGAAACAGCACTCCCCGTCGGACTTTCGCAGAAGTTTTAATATACTAGAGCAAGATAGTTAACTGGATCAGCCACACCTACTGCCAAAGGATGTTTGGCCTAACAGGCAATCATTCAGTGACAACGTTTAAACCAAGTCCAGCGTAGTACGCGACCGACAATTAGATGACTGCAGAGTTTCTTTCGATCAACTTAGGGACAAACTCTAATTCCTCATCGGACACAGAGGGAGTCGCGTCTTCAAGCAGTTGTATCGATAAATTGGCGGCGAATTCGGCCATTTCTCTGATTGGGTAGCGAACGGTGGTCAATTTAGGGTACAGGTAACGCGCAAGCTCGATATCATCAAATCCCACAACGGACACTTGCTCGGGGATTTTGATCCCTTCACCATGCAGATAATCCAAAACACCCGACGCTAACGCATCGTTATAGGTCACAATGCTGCTCGGCAACTCGCCTTGCTCTGCAAGCTGTTTAATTGCTTTATATCCTGCCTCAGCAACTGGCTCACAGTGCACTACCCACTGTTCATTAAACTCGATACTGCGATCTTCTAGTGCTTTTTGATAACCCAAATAGCGATCTGTGGCATCCTGAATATCTTCGCTTGAACCTATGTAGGCAACGCCGTTGTGGCTATCTAACAAGCGCGAAACGGCAATATGCATTCCTTGGTGATTATTTAGAAACACGCATCGCTCTTTGATGGCATCAATGTAGCGATTGATCACTATCATGCCCGGTATTTCTCGGCTGTATTGAATGAGCTCTTCATCGGAAAGGCCTTTCGAATGGACAACCAAAGACTGACAGCGATGACTGAGAAGGTACTCAATCATGTTTTTCTCTTCTGTTGCATCGTGATAACCGTTACAGATAAGAAGGTGCAATCCCTTTTGACGGGCCACCTCTTCGATACCCTTAACCATTTCGCCAAAAAAGGGAACGCCAACATCCGACACTAACACACCAAACATTTTTGAGGTTTTGCTCACTAGCGCCTGCGCAACCGCGTTGCGGCGATACCCAAGTTGGCGTGCGGCATCGTGTACCGCTTTATAAGACTCTGGACTGATTTTTGAAGAGCCATTAAGCACTCTTGATACCGTCCCAACAGACACTTTGGCCACTCTTGCTACATCTTTGATTGTTGCCACTCGGTCCTCAATAACTTTATATGATTATAATTTCGTAAGATAAAGATAATAACCATTTGTATCGAGCAAGTCTTTGAGCGATGCCTTGATATTGACTTTCATCATACAATTACTGGGTGAATCCCATTGCGTGAAACGAAGCTGCTAGTGCACAATGCAGCAACCACGATAATTGCATTAAAATATACAAGCGCCAAGGCTCTGCTCTCGATTGTGGCTAAATAGGTTTTTTCACTGTTTGCTTGTATACATTGGGCGTCAGACCTGACATGCGTTTGAAGGCTCGCGAGAAATGAGCGAGATTGGCGTAACCGAGTTGGTTGGACACGTATGTTAGAGAATGCCCTTCCTCAATTAATTCGCAAGCGACCGAGAATACTAAGTTGTCTTTAATTTTTCGAAACGAGGTTTTTTCCTTCGTGAGTTTTCTTTGCAGTGTTCGCACAGAATAATCGAGTAACTCAGCGGCATATTCGATCGTTAAATCGCGCTCTCTTACGTAAGGTTTGAGTACTTCAAATACATTGTCGGTAAAACTAGTATGCCACTCCACCAAAGTGGGTTTTTCTCCCAATGCCGCAGAGCTCAGTGAGATCGACTTGGTCAGCAAATCGTTCGGGATCCTTACGCTGGTGTATCGATTTTCGACGAATATCCGACAATGACTTGGTACCATGTTCTTAATAATATCAACATCTTTACCTCTCAATGTAATGGTCTCTGGCTGCCAATTGCGATTGAGTAGCGCACTCATTAGCTGTTGAACATAACTAATGGTAAACGCTTCTGTCCATTGAACATAGGGGTTGTTTTTACCGATAGATTCAACGCAGAACCAACTCTGCCCATGCTCTTGCAAAAAGAAAACTGAGCTACTTGGCGTGTCAGCCGTAAAGATAGCGTTTATATCGTTAAGTGCATCGCCAATCGTTTCATACCGATTAAATTGATGCAAAATCACCGGCAGGATCCGTTGGCCAATCGCCATGCTCAATATTTCGATGAAGCTGTTAACGCCTAGCTGTGTCGACGCCAAAAAGATAAGACGTTTAATAGAGTCGGATGGAATAAACTCACTGTCAGAATTAAGTAGGTCCGCTGGCAAGCCTGCATCTTCCAAAAGCTGATGCAGATCCAATCCAAACTCTGTACACACCTGCACTAAGACTTTTGCATAGTTGGTATGTATTACTGGAATATCAAACTCACGTTTTCCCACGTAACACTCTCCTTGTGTCTACACCAATAGATTCTAGCCACCACTCAACGGGCGATTGCGTCTTAACTCACTTTACCACATTTGCTCACGCTCGCTATGCAACCATAGTTATTTTGCATACAGCAGGTTACCGAAATAAATGGCGTAAAATGGTAAGTATAGATGCTATGAATCATTCAAAATGGTTTCATTCGCTGAGGGGCAACAATCAACTTAGCAAACCGTTATCACTACTATTATGAAGAGAGACAACATGACTTCGAATATTCCGTTTCTAACTAAATCAATCATTGGTATCACTGCAGTCGTTATTGCAAATCAATACTGGTCTTGGTTTACGGTAGACAGCCTTAACACCGCAATTCTTGTCGGCGTTATCATGCAGGTTTGTTTGAGCTTCTTCATTTGGTTAGAAGGTTATGCAGCTAGCCAATGGCAGCAAAAAGGCTCGACCAAACTGCACAAAATTGGTCGTGGCGTAACTTCTTACATCTCATTGGTCGGTGGTAAATTTGTCACCATGGGGATCATTGGTGCCTTGTTTGGCTCTTCTGTGGTCATGACTGGCTACTTCAACGGTATCGTTGTGTTCTTTGGGCTGATCTTCCTTATTTTGGGTTTTGAGAAAGCCGTAGAAAAAACGTTTTACACCTCTGAACTCGAGACCGCGTAAGCACGGTCTGCTCAGTTTTCTACATCGCAAATTTTCAAAAATATTCTATCAAACTAACTGATCCAGTTTCGATTAAAACAAAGCATGGTTGTAATGTGGCGCAAAATGATAAGCCCGATTCATTCATCCAATGGATACTACAACCGTTCTACCAAACATCTTAAATTTAAAGGTAACTTAATGAAAAACATCGCACTTAAAGTCATTGGTCTTACAGCTCTTGCAGCATCATTAACAGGTTGTGTCGGTAGTAATGCTGTCACTGGCAAGGTTGTGAAGTTTAACATTGAAGTTGTTGATAACCGCTATGCTCGTGCAGGTGTAAACTTCCTGCTGGCTCCTGTATATGGTATCACCACAGCGGCTGACTATGTGTTGTTTAACTCACTAGAATTCTGGACTGGCAGTAACCCACTAAATGGCAATCCACACATTTTTGATTCAAAAGTAGACACCAAATATAAGATTAACGATGACCTAGATCCGAGCCTCACTGATGCGCCAATTGATGAGTTGTCTAGTCGCACCATTCAAACCGGTGAAATGCACAAAATTGATGACAACACTATCCAAATGGACATCGTATATAACAATGGTGACACTGCTATCCTTACTGGCGTGAAAGACGGCGAGCAAGTAAGTTATTACATGGATGGCGAGCTGGTATCACAAACCACGATCTCTGAACTAGAAACGGCGAGTAGCGCTCAATCTTAAACAATCAACGCTTCCGCGTTAATTAAAGATGCCAAACAAACACAAAGCCCACACAATGTGGGCTTTGTGGTATTCAAGTCAACCTTACTTTATGCGAAACCGTTAATTGACCAGAGTTTTGATGTATGCCGTTAATTCAGCATCTTGTGAATGTGTAAAGAAGTAGTCCTGAAAATGGCGACTACCGACAGCTGTTTTGACAAGCTGTTGATCTATCGCTTTAAGCGACTCAACCACATTTTTAGCGACCGCTACTTTTACCTCACCCAAAATTTTTGCGTTAGCTTGCTGCGGCTCTGCGCGCTCAATGGGGTAGCCTTCACCTCGTGCACCAGTAAAAGCTTTCTCGAACATATAACGTACATTCAGCTCCCCTGCCCAGCCAAACCCTTTGGCAAACGCGAGCGCCAGCGCATTACCATTGTTGATTTGGTTAAACAAAAAAGCGTCTGACGGCTCTAAACAATAGCCACAAATTACCCCTGGGTGAGCATTACAAGACATCATCGCGCCTTGCCCTGTTCCACAACCGGTCACCACAAAATCGGCCGCCTTAGAGTTAAGCAGAACGCTGGCCATAATACCTAGGTGTACATACGTCAGCGCATGATCGTTTTCATCTTTCATGCCAACGTTGACCACATCGTGGCCTAATCCACCCGCGACGCTAGTGAGTTCAGACTCAACCATCGGGGCCTTACTTGCTTGACTGTTTTCCATCATTAACGCGATTTTCATACTGGGTTCCTATGAATTATGGTGTTGCAGACTAAAATATTTGTCTTATTTTAGTACACAATATTTGTGTGCAACAGATGAACACTCAAGAGTGTGATTTAGCGACTGTTTTTCTGCCCTTTTTTTGCTTGCGGGAAGTCTATTTTTTAACTAACAATTCAGTTTTCTAAGCAGTAATGCTAACGAGAGCATTTGTCTATAACTCGGCAGCTACAGTCTTGAAGTGGCGATGAGTTGCAGAGATCATGCAATTTAGTGCTTAAGACCGCTATAACGTTTTATGATTCATGCACCTTTCGCTTTACTTCTCAAAAGCATAATTAGCCCATTCTCGCGGGGACAGCATCACACTCTTATTACCTGTAACTACCCAAACGGTAAGTTTTTCCTTAAACTATGCGAAAACCACAGGTGGTATAATATGACAAATAAACACACTCTCGCAGCCCAAGAGCTGCTAAGTCGCCGCATTGCTGGCACCAAAGCCCCACGCTTAGAAGCGTCAATCCGTCCAGAATCTTTAGACGACGCGTTGGCCATCCAATCAGCGATGGTTGACATCCACCCAAGTACCGTTGCTGGCTGGAAATGCTTACAACCTCTAGCGAAAAACAAATTTGTTGTCGCGCCAATCTTTGCTGCCGACGTTCAATCAGGCGATACGTGTGAGCTTTTTGCTGACAACGGCGTTGTGCGTATCGAACCTGAAATCGCATTCGTATTGGCAAAAGACCTGCCAGCGAAAGAAGGCGGATACACTGACAGCGAAATTGATGCGGCGATTGGCTCGTGCCACATGGCGCTCGAGCTTATCCAGTCACGTTTTGCTGAGGACAGCGACGCTGAGTTTTTCGAAAGACTGGCTGATGGTCTAGTCAACCAAGGTCTGTTTATTGGCCCAGAAATCGACCGAGAAGCAGCGTTTAATGCAAGTAACATTGCCATTACCGCAACTCATGGTGAGAAGGTTCAAACCTTCGACGGCACGCACCCTAACACAATGCCATTGCGCCCTATTTACTGGCTCATTAACGAAATGACTCAACGTGGTGTCACCTTTAAAGAAGGTGAAGCGATGATCACTGGCTCTTACTGCGGTATCGTCGAATTCGAATTTGATCAACCTACCACCGTTAACTATCAAGGAATCGGTGAATACACGGTTACATTTTCGGCGAAATAATCATTCGTAGACAATAAACCATCACCATAAGGTGATGGTTTATTGCTACCCAATGTATGGACAAGGTTTGAATGCTGCTGTCTCAACCTTACGTTAAAAAGAACTTTTCTCTTGCGTGGCCGTTAGCCCTTAACGGTCTATTAATGCAATCAATGTTGCTTATTGATACCTTTATGGTCTCGCCACTTGGGGAAATCCCATTGGCTGCTATGGGTATTTCTGGCACCATCCTAGCCGTCATGCTGGCCATACAGATGGCGCTAGCCAACGGTAGCCAATTGGTACTAAGTCGTGCCGTCGGCTCGCAATCTCAAACAACCCTATCCAAAGCCTTTTGGGCAGGGCTTCTCATTAACTGTTCGGTCGCTACCCTATTTTGGACTTTACTGACACTTTTTGACCAACCGTTAATCAATGCGCTCACCGACGACTCACAGTTGCAAATAGAGATTGGTCACTACCTTGGGATCTCTAAATATCTGGTCGTATTAACCGCTATCACCCAGGTAATGATAGCGCTGCTCAATGGATTAGGAAAAAGCAAAATACCGTTTAAAGGCTTTTTGATTGAGCTGCCCCTAAACGCTGGCTTATCTTACTGCTTTATTTACGGTTTTAGTCTAACCAACAACCTATCAATGGAAGGACTAGGGGTTCAAGGCGCCGCAATTGGCAGCGTATTAGGCATATCTGCACGTTTGCTCTATTTAGCCATGTCCATTAAGCGCAGTCCCGATGTTTCGCTGTCTCGAATCGTTCTTAATAGCGCGATGCTCAATAACATTAAGCAGCATTTTCATGAAATATTTCCGGTAGCCGCTAATGTCACCATATTGATGTTGGGCGCCAACATGTATCAGTTGATGTACACCCAACTCGACATCTATGCGTATGTTGCGATTACCTTGGTGGCTCCTTGGCTTCGCTCTGGTACCCAGTTTGTGGGCTCTTGGTCTCAGTCATCGGCCATTACCATAAGCCAAGCGATTGGGTCTAAAAACCTCACCGACCTCAGCAAAAACGTCAACATCAGCATCGATATCGCTGTGGGGATCTCTATTGTTGTCGCCGGTTTATTTGCCGTGATGAGTCTAGTCATTGCCAACGTGTACCCGCATCTAGAAGAGTCCACCTACATCGCGCTTGCCGCTATTGCTCCGCTGTATATTATTTTGCCCATCGCTCGTGGCTACAATACGGTCCATGGCAATATTTTGCGTGCACTCGGCAAAACAAAAGACGTCTTTCGCATTAACTTTATTGGGCAGTGGGTGATTTCGATTCCACTGTGTGCAGTGTTGGTACTGGTTTTTGATTGTTCGGTGTTTTGGGCGTTTGCGGTACAACCGTTTGAAGAGATCATCCGCGCGCTGCCGCTTCGTCATTTGGCACGAAAAACCTTAGCGACCTTTGACCAACAAGCCGCAGAGAAACTCATGTATGAGTAAACTCATTTAACGCGTTGATCTTACTGTGACTTTATTAGTTTTTTCTTTGATTAGAGGCGTGCATGTCGCGCTGGCTAGCTTTACACTGTAAAGACTAGCAATCGCCTCTAAAGATAAGGCTAATCCATGAATATAGACGCAATTTATACCACCCTTGGCGTTCTCTTTATTGTGGTATTCCTATATTCAGTTTTGGCCGAAAAACTGGAAGACACCATCATTTCTGGCCCGATGGTCTTCATTACTATAGGGTGGGTATTAGGCACCAGTGGTCTGGGGCTGATTGGCTCTGGCACCACTCCGACCGACTTACGTTTTCTTGTCGACATTACCTTAGCCTTAGTCTTGTTTTCTGATGCCGCACACTCAAATCTAAAAGTCGTTAAAACCCAGATCTTATACCCATCAAGAATGCTGCTGATCGGTCTACCAAGCGCCATAGTGTTAGGCAGCATCGTGGCGGCTTTGTTATTTAACCAATTAACGCTTATCGAAGCGGCAATACTAGGCACTATGCTCGCGGCCACCGATGCCGCGCTAGGAAAAGCCGTGGTGAGCAATCCAAAGGTCCCCGCCCCCGTAAGAGAAGGGTTAAACATTGAAAGTGGGCTCAACGATGGTTTATGCGTTCCCATTTTGCTGATTCTGCTAACCCTTTCCAACCCTGCATCAGAGGGCGTCACCTTAGGACATGGCCTATACCTAGTGGCAGAAGAGGTAGGCATTGGCCTTGTCGTTGGTCTCAGCTTTGCGTTTATTGGCGCCAAGCTACTTGAAGCCAGCGCAGCAAGACAGTGGTTAAGCGAAGTTTGGGTGCAAGTCACGGTGATGGCGATTGCGTTATCGAGTTTTTATGTCGCTCAAACCTTCCACGGCAGCGGATACATCGCCGCTTTTTCAGGGGGCTTGCTGTTTGGTTATTTGCTATCAAAAAAGACTCACCAATTGGTTCTAGCCACCGAAGGTATGGCCGAGCTATTCGCCATGTTCACTTGGATCTTATTTGGCGCTACCCTACTAGGCACACTGTTTGAGCACATGTCTTGGCAAGTCGTGGCTTATGCCGTGGCCAGTCTCACCGTGATTCGCATGCTTCCAACCTACTGTGCGTTTATCGGTACTCGCGTACCGACAAGAGAGCGTCTATTTATGGGATGGTTTGGTCCCCGAGGGCTCGCCAGCCTTGCTTTTGCTGTATTGGTGATTGATGCGCAAGTTGAACACTCTAGTTTCATCGCGTTAGTAGTGAGTACAACGGTACTATTTAGCTTAGTTGCCCATGGAATTTCGGCTAAACCACTCGCCGAAAAGTTGGGTCATATCGAACGCAAGAGTTAAGAAAGGCGTCAGAAGACAATTTAGATTGATCAGATACGTTCCGAATTAAAGCTTACCAAAGCGATATGAACACTAGTGTCTGAACATTTCTGAGGCGCATCACAACGCTGAAAGAAGCGACAAGACCTTAAATGAGATTTGCAACGCCTAAACCTGATCAAGCACAGTTAAGAAGTGTGATTCGTCGTATTCGCACTGGCTATATTAGAAAGAACCGTAGAGATGAACCCAATTTCTTCAATTCTTGTTAAGTTTGGTTTGGGCTCTCCTTGTGGTTATACACTTTCGTATAAACCATCTCCGAGGCTGAATAATAAGTGTTAATTTGGTGCTATGGCTCTCCGTTAATTAGAAGGTGAGATAGCCATAATGAGGGCGATCAACTTCGCAGATTTAAGAACCAAAAAGTCATTGGCTACGGCTCAGAACTCTTCCTTATACAGGCCTAATATTGAGTTAAGTGCACCGAAGATCACCCTAAATGCACAGATATTCATGGATTATTCACAATTTCAGGCCAACATTGTTCATTTCAAGTTTTAGTTAGCTTCAACAATAATCCATAAATTTCTTATGGATAAAAGCTCGCTTCCCACCCATGAAATATCATGCTGCTCTAAACTATGCGACCATTATAGATGGTTCGCTATGTTGCTCAGGGATGATATGAAAAATCTGCATTATACCTTTCGATTACACATGCTATTGCTTGCTGTGTTTGCCATCGTTATCTCAATCGCTATACCGCTTATATTTATAGCCAATCCCTTACTTAGCACTCAATTAAAACTGTTGCTCATTGGATGTGAAGTTGTTGTTATCCTAGGTATTACATTCCGGATTTACCTAAGCATCGTTTCTCGATTACGAATCATCAACCGTCAATTAGCACGAATGGCAGAAGGCGATCTCAGCCACTCACTCAATACTCCTCAGCTACTAGACAATCAAGGTAACGATGAGCTGACAACTTGCATCAAGAATACTGAGAGACTAAGAAAATCGAACAAAGAAATGATCTCAGATTTAGTGTCAGTCCTTGAAAAATACACCAAGAATTCTGCTCAATTACATCAAACTGGGAGTCACTGTCTCACTCATATTGAGTCTCAACAAAGCCAACTCGACCAACTTGCGTCAGCGATGACGCAAATGTCAGCAACTGTAGTTCAAATTGCCTCCAATGCCTCGGTTGCTGCTGATGCAGCTCAGCATGTCACCAAAAGCGCACAATCGAGTAGCGCGGCTATGCAAAATATGGCGCACGGTACCGAAAGCGACTCTAAGCACATTCACTCCTCGCAACAACATATCGAAGAACTCAACAGCGGAGTATGTCAGATCAACGAAATGACCAATATCATCGAAGGGATATCAGAGCAAACCAATCTACTTGCGTTAAACGCTGCAATCGAAGCTGCACGAGCTGGGGAACAAGGGCGAGGTTTCTCCGTCGTTGCAGATGAAGTTCGAAATCTTGCGAGCCGTACTCAGGAATCGACACAGAAGATTCAGATTACCATTGAAGCACTAAATACAAACGCAAGAAACACTCACGATGCAATGCAAGTAATAGGCAGCAATGTTGAAGTTGCTGTCAACGCCATTAATGGTCGTCTAACAGAAGCGTGTCAGATCACTGAAGACATTGCCCAAGCATCGGATATGGTTACTCAAATTGCGACAGCAGCAGAAGAGCAAAGCTGTGTCGCTGAAGAGATCAATACCAACGTGTTATCTATTAACGATTCGTTGTCAGACATATCTCACGCTCTTGTAAAATTGACCAATCAATCTGAGAGTCTATCTGTAGATACTCAACATGTTTCGTCGAAACTCCTTCATTTTAAGCTAGGCGAAAGTGTTGCATAAAACTCGATTGAATCAGCTTTTAGCCATGAAATAATTATGTGTCTCGCGCTACCGCAAGCCCACATTTGGACAAAAGCTAGGTAGATCTCTTGAGATAATTTTGTGCCATTGAGCTACCTCTGAGAATGCGAAAGGCTAGATTATGGTTCTCTTGACCACCCTCTGATCTCTGCGATTTCATTCTCACTAATATTTAGTGATTGTAGAAATTTAAGGTGGCCAAGCGGTTCCATTTGTTCAAAGCGCTTATGCCAATTAATCATATCCTGATCATTCATGCCTGATTCTCTAAGGATTTCTACCCATCGCTCTTTCGTTAACAGCCCTCGATTAAGAAGTTCAGGTTCTTTGAGTAAAGTCATAATGGAGTGTTGTTGCTGACGAATCTTTTGAATCTCCATATCTAGAGCAGCAAACTGTTGTCACAATACCAACTCTCGATTCTCGTCTTGAGACTTCTGCATCAAGTTCTTAATTTCACCGACTGGAATGCCATATGAGCGATAGGCAAAAATAGCTCTGAATCTTTCAAGTTCTCGCTCAGATGCTCTTTACTAATAGTTGATACTTGATGTATGGAATCCACAGCCCCTCTTTCACCCTTAACTTGAACGAGGTACACAATGGGGTTCAGTTGGATTAGCCGTAGTCCCGCCGACTCGTCTCTGGGCATAAATGAATCAGGAACCTTGAGAAAGTGAACTAAGATCAATACAGGCACTATGTTGCTTGATAAATAAGAGTATGCTGGCTTAGAGCTAACAACATACTTACCAAAATTAAGCTTACTACGCATTTATCAAATATGCTTTTAAAACCATGGCCAATGTCTGTACACTTATACAGTATCCTTTTGGAAAGAGTGAGCTCAGCTATGCGTGTCGATTATCAAAAACGGCTAACACCGGTTATTCGTTTTCTGGAAAAGAACTTTAACCAGCCTCTGAACTTGCTCGAGGTCGCGGCATTGGCCAACCTATCCCCTTACCACTTTCATCGTATCTTTAAGGCGGTGCAAGGTGAAACGCTGGCTGATTTTCTCAGGCGCTTGAGACTGCAATCAGCTGCCGATGACCTATTTATGTCGAAACAACCGATAATAAACATTGCACTTGAATATGGTTTCTCTTCTTCGCAAAGCCTAGCCAAAGCGTTTCAACAACACTACGGCGTAACTCCGAGCGCGTTTCGCGACTGCGAAGACTACAAGCAGTTTTCTGAGTTATCCCGAAACAGCAAGATTGGACACACGCTTCGCAAGATTGGAAACGCCAACAACATTAACGATTCATATACTGGCTCTGAACTAACAACGTGGAGCAACAAGATGGAAACACAAAATTTTACCGCAACAAAATTGGCTTTTGTACGAGTAACAGGTCCTTATGGCGTCGGTTATGAAGAGCCAAGCGGTCGACTTTATCAGTGGGTGGGAATGAAAGGCCTAGCAGGAAATACCTGTATCTTTATCTATCACGACAACCCAGAAATCACGCCCAATGAGAAATGTCGTACCGACATCTGTTTGATGGTTCCAGATGACACAGAAATTATCGATGGTATCGAACTGCAAGACTTCCCTGGTGGCATGTACGCTGTAATGCGCCAAATGATTACAGAGAAACCTCAGTACTCGGTAGCATGGGATAGTTTAATGAGCAAAGTGATTGAGTCTGGCTTAGAAAATGACGATCGACCTTGCTTTGAGCTTTACCATAGCTTCGACCCGCAAACCCAACATGCTGATGTAAGTTTCTGTACTGCTATTAAATAATCAAAAGAGCTTGCAAGTTGCAGGCTCTATTGTGTGTTGAATGAAGAGCTAAATTGCCTAATCCACCGACGAAGCGTTTGGAAATAGTGACTGACCTATATCCAAAACACTTTTGTGCAAAAGCTTGTTACAAGCTTTAAGCGATTTTCATTCTCCGGATAACTTCTCGTATTCCAATAATGACGAACGCTGCCTCTCAATGATAGGCAGCGTTTGAAAAGCTTTGAACAAATTGGATGAACTTAGAAGCCAGGTAGTCGTTTGACATAGCAGCAAAAGTTTATTATTTTCAGAAACCTAAACGAATCGTTAATTACTAAAAGGAGGCCATCATGACTTATTTCATAAAATGGAATTTTCGTATTTTTGCCTCAGCGGATAGAATCCGCCGCTCAGCGTAACTAACTGATTTAGCAACCATCGCTAGATCTGCGCTCAACGGTACTTGTAACTAACGTATTCGTGTCCCTCGTCGGCCGCGAAACATTGCGGCTAGTGCTGGGAGCATACCATTCAACAATCTACTCCTTGATACTAGCCTCCATCTCTAAATGGAGACATACGCTACCGTGTATGTAGTTTAGTTAATGACGTCTCAATCATTTTCAAAGCAAATTTTAACAATTGCGATCCCAGTATCGTTAAAGCTATTTCTTGATATGGCAATGATCCTTATCGATCTTTTCATGATAGGCCAACTAGGTAGTGCCGAGCTAACAGCTGTTGGTATGGGATTAGTGCTACTCGCTGGCTCAATCGGTGTTTTAGATAACCTATTTGCCACCGGTGGAGGCATACTTGTCGCTCGCCTTACTGGGGCAAGACGAGAACAATGTGCTGCTAATGTCCTCGGTGCAATGTTTATCATCGCTTTACCCTTATACCTTATCGGTACATTAGCGATACCGTTTGTCGCTGACTTGTATTTGCTGTTCCACACAACGGCTGAAGTCGCTGTACTTGGCGATTTGTACTTTGGTACGTTAGTAGCGGGATCGATTTTTATCTATCTTGATGTTTTACTGTTTACCTATTTTGTTTCAACGGGTAATAACCAACTGCCGATGAAAATCAAAATGGCGAGTTTAGGGCTGAACGTTGTTTTCAATTACTTGTTCATCTTTGGTAACGCTGGCGTACCCGCTATGGGAATTCAAGGGGCAGCATTAGGAACGATTGTTGCTACGGCCTTTAGTGTCGCTCTCTATCTCGTTGTGATAAAGCAGTCTTTTACGCACGCAATACAACTAAGGAATGCTCTCACACATATGAAGGATATCCTTAAACTTGGGGTTCCTTCTGTTGTCGAAAACTTCACATTCCAGATAAGTTGGCTGTTTATCATCTCTATCATTAACAGCTATGCCGCCTCAGTCGCAGCAGGCTTTCAAATTGGCTACCGAGTTGAGAGCATCGCTTTCTTACCTGGACTTGGGACGGCCGCCGCGGCTGCTACTCTCGTGAGTCGATTTGTTGGCGCAAACAGATCAAGAGATATTGATAGTGTTACCTCTGTCACTGCAACGCTGACGTGTCTATTTATGGGAGGCATAGGCGGACTGATGGCTATCATCCCAGAATCGTTCGCCTGCCTCTTTACCAATGAGCTCAGCGTCATCAATGACGCCTCGACTTATATACGGATTATCGGTCTAGCTCAATTTCCATTAGGTCTACAGTTCGTCTATACCGCGTCACTAAGAGGTCTTGGTGACGTCGCCAAAACAGCTATTATTAAGATCGTATTACTATGGTTAAATATTGTCATTCCGAGCTTAGTGATCGCTCATCTCGGATTAGATGTCGTCTGGCTATTCACTGTGATAGCACTCGCCAATGTCATTGATGCAGTGGTATTTATAACTAGGTTTAAACGCTTACGAGCCCGGTCGAGGATGACAACAATGTACAGTGCCATTGGCTAAGAATCATTGGGGAGCATATATTCTAAAAAGTGCTCCCCATTTTTAATAATGGTTCATCGCGTTAAAGAAGTGGATTCAAGGCGGATAAGTCACAACGGGTCAGATCTACGTTACGCTGAACTACCCGCCAGCACGAAGCTGGACAAAAACGATTTAAAGCAAGAAAGTAAATTGATGACTTTAAAGCGGGAGCTCTTTACTGAAATTATCCCGCTAACTAAAGACTATTTGGTCACTCAAATAGCAATTGCTGACCGTTCCAGCGCGTATTCCCGAAACAAAACTACAAGCCTCTACAGCCAACGTCTAACTTCTCGCTGATACTTTTTGTACTCGTTACCAAATATATCTTGGAGCGCTCTCTCTTCGGGTATTATTTGGAAAACCGTCATATAGCAAAAAAATATAGGGACGACTAGGAGAGATTGGATATCTCCCAATAGAATTCCAAAGGCTAAAAGAAACAGTAAAAAGCCAAGATACATTGGATTTCTTGAGTATTGAAATACTCCAGAACGTACCAAAATAGCGGAAGACTTTGGAAACATAGGGTTCACTGTAGTTTGATGACGCTTGAACTCCCACACCCCTAACAGACTAACGACGGCAGCCGTAAGGCTTATTGCCCCCCAAAGCGCAAAACGAATGGTAAAGGCTCCTTCTGTTAAAGTCCCGCTACTTGTCATGAGCATAAAAAGAAAGCAGACAAATACTTGTATCAATGGGGGAACTTTAAGCTCCAAGAAGTTCATGAATTTTTCCTTAGTATAATACTAAAAAGTTAACTCTATACGGCGTTCTTGAACCATTTTCAATATAACTCTGTTGCAATTAGGTAGATAGTTCGCCATTTAGGTGATTGTTTATATAGAATGCGATTCCAATACAACAAACTATAAGCCTTGGATATTACTCTAAGGTCAAGAGAAATTTTATTATTTTGTCGTTTGTTTCTTTTAACGGGTAGAGAGGTTGCATAAGTAGAGAGGTTGCATAAAGAGTGACATGTAAATTGTGCTTCGCGCAAGTTACGTAATGGACTTAAATCTCGGAAAGGGGCATAAACGTCTTAGCGCTCATGCCCTGCCAGATCCGAGCTAGCAAAAACCGATCAGACTTTATTGTCTTCCGACAAAAGGCCTCTATTAATTGAAGCCCTCAGTTAATTCATTGAGTTAAAAACCACTGCCGATGCTGATGTAAAAAGCACTCTCTTCTTTACTTTTTGCAATGTCAGCACCAATGTGGAGTCCGTAGCGGCGGGCTATCTGATATCGAAAACCCGCGCCATAGCCGCTGGCTAACTCATCGTGATTCTGCTCGCCGTCATCCAGTGCTCGACCGATCCCATAGAACCCAGAGACTTTCCATCGCGAGTCTATGTCGTAGGTTAGTTGGGTTTGTACTACCTGAACTTCATCGCCCTGATAGCGATAGGCCGAGATACCTCGAAGTTCGACATAAGGTTTAAGCGTTGGCTGAACCACAACATCATCACTATTAAACTTTTGGTAATTCCCTGCAAAACCGAGGGTCCAGTGATCGGCAACTGGAATATACACTTCGCCTTCAAGGTTAAAGTTAGTGTAATCATGGTCACTGCCTAATGCTTCGTCATAGACCATATACTCCGCGTTAACTTTGTACCCTGCCGAAGGATAAAAGTAGTTATTGCGCGTGTCGTAATCTAACAGTAAGCCTAAGCCTGAGGTCACTGTCTCAGTGCCTATTGTTTGCTCAAGCAAATAATTAATGAGGCTACTTTCGGTCTCTATGGTCGAGATGGAGGCCGTTTGCTTTACCCCTAGCATTAGTGGAGTCGACCCAACTCTAAATTGAAGTTGCTGCATCATGACGGCACCTTCCGTCTTGGTCCCAAAAGCCAATGTTTTATCAATGGGTTCAAATCCACCAAAACCTGGCAGTGTTAAACTCTTATAAATGTCTAAATTGGCAACGCCGACACCCGCGCCGCCCATGTATCGGATTTTATCTTTTAGCCAAGAGTGCTGATGTCCGGCAAACGCAAACCAAGTACCATTTTCGGTCCCTGCGGCGCCGGCCACTGTAATTGCAGCGGGCATCAAACGCGCACCACCATCGACTGCCTTCAGCGCGGCTTCTTTACGAATTTTTTTCTCCTCGTCTGTCTCATGCAAAAACAGACCAGCAATACCACCACCATAACCAACGGCGGGCTCGGTGATCAGTATAGGAATGGGCAAAAAGCCCGTCGCGTTTTCGGCGATGTGATGACCCATGTCAAATCGCCCATCGACTTCGTCATAAAACGATGCAAGTGCAGTATTTGAGTAGACAAACGGTGACAACCCGGCAATAAGTGCCAGCGCTTTAATATTCATTGAAAACCTATAGTGTAATGTGGAAGTAACGCGATCTCGCATCCTTGCAATCAAAGCCCCAACTGCGCTCCTGCGGTCTTGGGTCGTGGAGATCTATAACGGCATGCTTTGATGCCACAATTGATTAGAAAAAGATTTTTGGTAGCCGTAGTTGTACATTGCCTTCATGTGCTCAGCATCAAACATCTGTTTGGTCTTTTTGTACTCTGACAGATCACTCTCGAGGTAGGTAAACTGCATGTCGATGTCATCAATGGCGCTGAAATACTGCATTCGATAGATGTCTCCTCGAGCTTGCAATAGAGTGAGGTTTGACAGACTTTTACTCAGCAATTCGATGCCGTTGTCTTTCACTGGATGAAAAGGTTGTGACAACACGCCGTTACGGATAACGTCAAGTTGAGGTGACTTCGTTAACCCTAGCGCGTGTGAGAGTTGTTGATATTCGAACTGTGAAGGATTGAAAAATACCTGGGCAGATAATCCACCATCTACGTGCAACTCTTCTCGCAGTTCTTGCCCTTCAACAACGTCAATAAATTGAGGAGGAAAAACACCTGGTATCGATGCGCTGGACGCTAACACTTGATGGAATAACGCGACTTTGTTGTCTAACGAACTGTTAGCAATGGCACCGAGGTTCCAGATCATTAACTCTCCAGAATCGAAATGGGTGGAACCAATAAAAAGCCTCTTCCCCTCTCGATGTCGCTGGGCAACCTCGTCAATCATCGCTTCTGGATACGCTTGAGCAAGAAAGTCCAACATGTTTTCACCACTCGACATTGCGTCTTTGAATAACGTATTCATCACGTTTTTTTTGCCCAGTATTGCTTCATCACTCAACTGCAACATCACGTCATGAAGCCTATCGAGTTCAGAGTCACCAACATAGACAAAGGGTGCAATCAGTGCTCCAACGCTAATCCCTGTAACGATGGTATAGTCAGGAAGCTTTCCTTGATCATTAAGGCCAACAACCACTCCAGCACCAAATGCGCCTTTGGCTCCGCCACCAGATAGCGCAAGAATCGAAAGGCGATCGCCTTTGACGACTAATGGGCTTTGCTGCAAGGTGTGATCAAACAGAAAATCCGGTTGGTCTGATGCCCAAAAACGCAAGGGCTCACCGATGTAATCTTCTGCTCCAGCAATCACTGCATCTTGATAGCTGTCTTGCGTCGTTCGATGATCTAATGGGTGAGAAGAGCTGCATGCCGTAACAGTAACGGCGATCAGTAGCAGCAATACGATATTGCGTAGTTTCATTTACCTGCACCTTAGGATTCATCACACCTACCCACTGCATCAACCCGTGGTGTGTGATTGTCGATATTGCGCTCATGGTAATCGCCTATTCAATGAGCGGTGAATCTCTTTTGTAGGATCGTATCCACGGCCTGAGCGAGAGACCATGCAACTCCATCCAAATTTATCCCTGTAGGGTATCGTCCTACATAAGCGATTAACGATGTCCTCAACACCACAGTATTCTGCTCGCCATTAGCTGAACACGAGTTATTCATAACCACATTGGCGGTTCTTTGAGAGTGATTCGTGAGATTGACAAACGAACATGGGGTGTTCGTTTAAACAGACTATGTCGCTCTCTTATAGGTTTAGGGGAACGATGAGTAGGAACACAATGCCACTCTTTATTTCTAGTAGAACCAAGAACAAACTCGCACCACTTTGCGCGCTGAATGCTGTACTCGTTCTCGCAACAGCCGCTAGTTTGCCTGCCTTTGCAGACCAGCAAGCTGTCACGACAGGACAATCTATTTTTGCTCAATATGGAATCGATGAAGACTTACCTAAACTGGGTGTAAGTTCATTGGTTCAGGGTGAGCACCTTGTGGAGCATATTCACCGCGAGCTTTCCATTGGTGACAAACTTCATCAATCCAATGTGTACTTGGTTAAAGATACGGATGCTAAAGGCAACATTGATCTGCGCATTAAATATAACAAGAGTGATCTTGATGAAGACGAAGATGTCATCTCACAAATCGAAAACAGCACGCGCTTGCAATATCGACTTCGCCACTGGGCTCAAAGTTACGATCCTAATAGTGTAAAAGCCCATGATAAAGGCGATGGTTTGGTTGAAGTTACCTTTAATTATTCTAAGTACGGTTTGCCTCAAGACATTGCATACTTCCGATTCTTAAGTGTGAAAGTAGACGTCGTTGACGGTCAACCTCAAGTAATGACCATCACCAACAATAAGCCTTTTAAGTTTGATGGAGTGAATGTCGAATCCTATCGTCAAGACATTGAATTTCGTTCTTTAAACAGCGGCAAATTGATCATCAGCGAGAAGCTTGTCGAAATAAAAGGTCGCAAGGGTAAAAAGCCTCTTACCCTCACCGAAACCGTCAAGCCGGTCGCGTTTTATGACGATGAAACAGGTGTAGATATACTTGACCAAGAGTTACTAACGGAAGTCTCTGACCCTCGCTACAGAGAAGAAAAAGTAGAAGTCGATCGCGTATTCCCATTAATGGGTGACATGGTGAGACAACAAGGTATCGACTTACCTTTGCCTTTTGGTGTGTCTATTGCCTACCGTAACCAAGACATGAATGTCCCTACCAACGACTTTGTTATTGGTGGAATTCGTCTCAATGAGTTTTTCGACCCAACAGACACCTTTGCTACCGTGAGTGCAGAGTCTATATCACTGCGTGGTGACGTAAACATCTTACCTTTTTGGAATATGTTTGGTTACGTTGGCAAGGTGAATGTCGACGCGAACGTCGATGCCTCTTACACCGGAAAGCTAGGGCAAGACATCAAGGATACCCTGAACGAAAAAGCGCCCGGTTTAGGCTTGGGCGATAAATTTTGTGAAGGCGTGTCAATAGTGTGTGATGCTGGCCGACTCGGTGTACCGCTACACCTTGAATACGATCTAGTGGGCGTGGGTACCACTCTATCTGTAGGCTACAAAGAGTTTTTCGCCTCTGTAACAGGCACGTACTCACTCACTCGCCTTGAAGGCGCTGACGATTGGGGTGATGGTGTTATCACGGTTCAACCAATGCTCGGCTATCAACTGGTTGATTATCGTGCGCAGCTGATCGCCGGTGTTGAATATCAAGGGCTAAAAAACCGCATGCAAGGCCGCGTAATTACCGACAGCGTTGAGTTTGACTATGACGTGGGTGTCGATTTAGACAGCTGGGCGTACCTTGCTGGTTTTAATAAGCAGATTGGCAAGCACTACAACTTAACCTTTTTATATAACAAAGGTGAAACCCGTGAAGCAGTCACGCTTAACCTAGGGTACCGATTCTAATTTGCTTCTCCGCCGCTGAGCTACCCCACTCAGTGGCGGGTGTAGGGATTGATCCGTCATAAGCGATTTACCGATTTCCTACGCTGCAGATACTCTTATCGCATCAAGTTTACAAACCAAACACGCCAAATTAGAGAAGTGCTTTGTACATGGAGTGGCCTGTTTGATTAACGCATGAGTTCATTGGTAAAAAACCAATTACAACCGGATATCAACATGACTTTATTTACACGCACTCTTACCGCTTTAGCAATTGTTGCCACCATTTCTGGATGCAATACTGAAGTTGATCCTACCGTACCATTGCCAAGCTACCCTGATCCCATTAAGCCTGGGCCCAGTGTTGAGTTTTCAACACAAATCGCGGGATTGAACGTAACGGGCATGATCGATTCTGTGGTGATCAGTGACCTTGAAGGAAATCAAAAGTTAGCCAGCGTTGAGTCCTTTAAAGGTATTCAATACGCTGAACAGGCTCGTTTTGAACACAGCACACTAGTTGACGATTACGCAGATGGCGTTGATGCCACACAGTTTGGTGACTCTTGTCCCCAGCAGGAAGAAATGACGACTCAGCAAACAAGTGAAGACTGTTTGTATCTGAATATATGGCGTCCCCAAGGCACTCTAGAACATGAAGAACTACCTGTGTATGTGTTCATTCATGGCGGCGACTTTGAATATGGCTCTGGCTCAGAACCTCTGATCCAAGGTGATACTGTGGTCGCACAAGGTGATGATGACGGTAAAGGTTTCGTTTATGTAAGTTTTAACTATCGTTTGGGTCTACTAGGCAGCTATAGAGGTAAAGGCGACGATATTTCTACTAATGGCAATTTTGGTTTAGGTGACCAAATGCGCGCTCTTGAGTGGGTTAACAAGCACATCGGGCAATTTGGCGGCAATGCCAATAACATTACTGTTGTTGGGCAAGGCTCTGGAGCAATGTCCGTCGGTATTCTACAAGGAGAAATGGAGCGTGAATCTAACAGTCGCGATTACCACTTTTCGAATGCGATTATGCAGAGTAACCCTTATGGGTATGAGTATAAAGATGATACCGCTGCAGAAAACTTTAGAAGTTCCATCTGTTCCGCATTTGATATGAGTGTACCCGTAGTTGGTGGCTGTAACCCATTAAAAAATATCGATAAAGTATTAAAAAGCACAGATTCGACAGACTTAGACACACTACTCGAAGGTCAAGCGTCCTTGCTTTCTCCTGTGAACACTCTAGTTCGATGGCTTACCGACAACATCAGCATAGGTGACGACTCCGTAACGTCTACTCCAATGCACCATCTTATGCCATTTGCACCTTATATTGAAATTGAAGAGGGCCAAGACGAAAATGAGACAAGTAACAATGTGCTGTTTACCGAGCAACCTTTACAAAAAGGCTTCACTGTACCAACAGCACTAGGCAATAACGCCAATGAATCCAACACCTTTGGCATGCTACCCAGCCTGACATTCTTAATTCCCGTGATTATCTGTGAAGTCGAGCCTAGCTTATGCGGCGAGGAGGAAGAATCATTTACAAGTAGCGATTTAGACCAGTTTGCAGATGCTTTAGCTCAGTGGAGTACTCCAGAGAACATTACCGCATTAGAGCATCAGATTGCTGCAATGAACAAAGAAGAGATCACAAGCAAATCTATTGAGCTACCTGAATCTGCCTATGAAGCGATCACCACCCTATTCTTTGGTCGGTCCAACGCAACGGGCAGCGAGCGCCTATTGAGGCTTGCTGATTACTACCCAGAATCCGAAAGCGATTTGGGCGGTGCTCTTGCCAACATGAGCATGTTTAAAATGATGCTAAACGACATGTTGTTCACTGGCCCTGCTCGCAAAGTGACACAAGATGCGACTGAAGACGCGATACTCTACTACTTCGACGTAAAACCAAGCTTCAATGTATGGGGTTCACCAGCAGGTAATGGCAGCATAATTAAAGAAGTCGCGTGTATCCTAGGCTCGTGCAATGGTTCTGAACTGCCATTTGTGTTCAACAAGGCTTACAGACTCGATGGTTCACCTATGAATCCATCAAGCAAAGAAGCAGCACTCATGAATCGCATGTCTCGCCTGTGGTTTAGTCCAGAGCTATTTAAAGACACACAATACTATCGCTCTAACGGAAACGATAATGTGCTGGTCATTGATATTAACGATGGGTTTATCCCTCAGTCCGATTGGGATAAGACCACCAACCCAGGTGTGGATCCTGTTCTGCGCAATGGCCGTCTTACGGGTCTGGACTCTATAGGCTTGCTCCTAGGCTACATCCATTAGTTTCTAGTTCTTGAGCATGAAGCTTTAAAGGCCAGCTTTCTCGCCTTTGTAACACTTATTTAGCAAGGTCTATCTCCAAAATGAATCTTTTTAGAGCCTTATCTTTGTTGGGGTTTGCGCTGCTCGTTTCTGGCTGCGCCCAACAATTTCCAGATGTCGAAAAGGAATTTGAACAAAACTGGGTACCAACACAATATTCGGGTCATGCCTATCTTTTGCCAACCGCAAAAGACGCATTTGCACAACGTGTATCACTGATCCGCCAAGCCAACTCATCCATAGACATGACATACTTCTCATGGGAGTCAGACACTCTTGGGTTGGTACTGTTTAACGAAGTAAAAGCCGCAGCTGATCGAGGCGTGCGCGTTCGACTTACTCTAGATGACTTATTAGTGTTTAACGACAAATGGCTAGCTGAACTTAATACTCACCCTAACATCGATATAAAACTGTTTAACCCCTTCCATTCAAGAAAGCTTGGATGGTTGGGACGGGCAGCGGAGTTTACCTCTCACCAGCAACAACTCGACAATCGACTTCACGAGAAATATTTCAATGTTGACCAAAACAGAATGATTCTCGGTGGGCGTAATGTTGGTGATGCCTATTTTGGATACCACAAACAGGCCAATTTTTTTGACATGGATACCTTGTTTAAGGGTGACATCATCACCGCTTTCGCTGCGCACTTTAATCATATGTGGGACAGCAGTTATGTTGTCGACATAAGTGAACTCATAGAAGCCAACCCTGATAAACCGTATAAACACTTTGAGCGCTTACTAGAAGAACAAACCCATAAAAACAGCGCTGTCATAGAAAATATCGAGCGCAGCGTTGATGCATTGCCATTACCCCAATTTGTCGACGTTAGTGTACGTCCGGTGTTTGATTCTCTCGAGAAAGTCGAGACCAACAAACCCTACTTTCGAACTCGAGCAGAGCGCGCCATTGAAAGTGAACTCAACCATGCCAAAACGGCGGTGATCTCTACACCTTACCTACTGCCAACGGATGGGCACTTTAGGGTGATAGATCAACTGGTGAACAATGATGCTCAGGTGACGTTAATCACTAACTCATCTGCCTCAAATGATTCAGGCTTTGTACCGGCATACTACGAAAAATACCGAAAAGCACTGCTCGGTAAGGGCGTTCATATGTTGGAGTACAAGGACGACGCCTTTAATGACGACCATTATTATCACGCCAATACTTACTATCACAATAAGACACTGGTATTGGATAATCGCGTCACCTTTATTGGCTCTTCCAATTTTGATCCACGCTCCGATTTCTTGAACGTTGAATTTGGCGTGTTTGTCGAAAGCCCTGAGTTTGCCGAGCAGGTGATCAACTACCTTACCCATCAACAACAGAAGAAGTTTTGGCAGGTAACGCTGACTGACAATGATGAAATCATTTGGACATCTGGAGGCAAGGTGCACACTGGGAACCCCAACTATGGTCGTTGGCATGAGATCCCCAATGGACTTTTTAGACTGCTTAACGGTGAATTTGAGCTATAGTTTCGCTAGCGGTTAGAGCCTACTACAAGCTGGCTCTAATCGCTTCGATAGAATCATGAAGTGCGGCTCTTATGGATTTTTTCACCTCACGATTTTGTTTAGAGTGAGGACACCATAGTGCAATACCAAACTTGAAGCCCTCTCGCATTTCATCAATGTCTAACGGCTCAATATTTTGTGTTACGTATTCAGATTTGGTGATCAATTTAGGTAGAAATGCCCATCCAAAGTCCTCACTCACAAGTTTGATCACCATTGCCAGCTGATCAATTTCTTCATGAATAGAGCTAAGGACGATTTTTTCGCCAAGGTCTTCTTCTACAAAAACTCGTAGTACAAATTGCCTTTCTCTGCTCAATTGAGACACCACCTTATCTTTAGGGATTTCGGTGTACTTACCCCCTTTTTTAACAAAAGGTAAAAACTCAATATGGCCCAAAAACGATGAATCAAAGCTGTGTATCGCGCGGCTTTCATGAATGTTCGTTAGACCGAAATCTATCGACCCATCTAATATTCCTTGCTTAATCTCCGCTTTATTTCTGACGATGAAATTCACTCTCATCAATGGAAAATCTTTCATCAACCTGTCACGGATATCAAATAACACTTGGTGTGGTAAAAAGCTTGGGTAGGCAATAGTCACGTTTTCCATACCGCCATAAGACAAGCTAAGTGCAACCTTATCAAAAGTGCGAGCTTGCTCTATAGCTTGTTTGGCATAGTGATACAGAAATACACCATCTTCTGTTGGCTCAACTCTGCGCCCTATACGCTCAAACAATGTAACGGCCAATTGGTCCTCAAGGTTGGTGACAACCTGCCCGATTGTTGTCCGGTGCTTGTTGAGCTTTACCGCGGCTTTGCTGAATGACAGCTCGTCGAAAACGGTGACAAATGCAAGCAGCTGTTCATAACTAAAATTCATCTGTACCTCGTGCCGATAATTTCTGATTGTTGATTAAACAGACAGTCTTTAAGAGTGCCATTGACATTTAGTGTACCTTTTATTGAGCGCCAAGAAACGAGAAAAACCAATCAGAGGGAGTCTGATTGGTTTAAGGTTCGTTCTATGTATTTTACGCGAGACGTTTAGGAATAAAGTTATGGGTGGGTTCCACCATCTCATATTGAGCGTTAATTATTTCTAGCTCTCTTGCGTTGCTTTCGTGCGTCACTTCCAACACACCATACACCGCATTGGCCGCATGCTTAAACGCTTCTACCGGCGAAAGCTGGTTGATTAAGCTGGCAGTAAATACCGCAGTTGTTAACTCCCCAGCGCCTGATGGCGGTTTAGCAAACTCTAAATACGGCCGCTGCAACACATAACACCCTTTTCGAGTCGCCAGCAGAGTAGTAAATTGCCCATCAGACAATGTATGCACATGCTTCACCAAAACCAACTTGGGGCCGTAATCTAGCACCTTTTTGCAGGCAGTAATGACATCGTAGAGGGAGTTGATTTTCATCCCCACACATTGTGCTAACTCATACTGAGACGGAACAAACACATCCGCTATGGTTAGAAGCTTAAAAGAACCCTCTTTTGCTCGTGCTTTAAGATCATCACACTGTCCTTCAGTGTCGAGCATTTCGGGTTCATAGACATACATTGCATTCGGATTAAGCAGCTTCACTTTATTGACTGTTTCCGCCACTGCATGACATTGATCGGTCGTACTTAAGTAGCCAGAGATGACCGCATCAAATTGACTAAGCTGTTCAATATTGTCCAACCCATGAATAAGTTGCCGTATGTTGTCAGCGCTAATAGGGCTACACGCTACCCCTTGCTCATAATGACTGCCGTTGGAGTAATGCGCTGTATAAATTGGGGAAACATCAATCCCCATTCTTTGCATTGGAAACACCATGCTACTGTTTCCTGCATGCCCGTACACCACATGACTCTGGATGGAAAGTACGCTTTTCATATCGACCTCAGTGTTCTACTCATTTGTGATGCATTCATCGATCACTTTGAAACGAATAATAACGACCCAGGTCAGATTGTTTGAATACCAATTGAATGACCGCATCATTCAAACGATGGTCTATGCGTTACAATGCTGATGCGTCTGCCTCCAGCACTTCACCACGCCTATCTCTGCCCCTCGAACAGACCTAACCCGACTATCTATTTAAACAGATGCTCAGTTTGACGGATCTCATCATCCAAATGGGATTAACAAGGTCGCAAGTCATTCATTTATAGTTCTGCAAATAAACACTCTAGGATTCCACTATGTACACAATGCCTCACGAGATGGTTTGGGGAGAAGTTTACTTTCCTCCACTGTTGTTAGTTGTAGCGCTTGCTTACTTGGCCACAGTAACCGTCGGTATACTTGTCACTAAGTTTGGACTTCACAAATACGTTGGTTTTCCTGCCATCGCTGAAATCAGTTTAATCATCATCTTGGTTGGCATCATTGGCCAATTCATCACTATAGTTTGAGGCAAGGCATTATGATCAAACGCTATTTCATCACCCTTTTCCTTGTCGTTGCGGCCATTTCGGTGATTTACACTCATCAGAGAGTCAACGTTAACTCTCCATGGACGAGAGACGGACAAGTTAGCGCTGAGATAATATCCATTGCGCCGCGCGTAACCGGACCAGTAACCAAAATTCACGTATCTGACAATTCTCATGTGAAAGCGGGTGATTTACTGTTTGAGATTGACCCGAGTCTATACGTCACCACCCGCAACAAGATGCAAGCTTCACTTAACCAAGCAAAGGCACTATTAGACAAAGCCAAAAATGAAGCCACTCGTGCGTTTAATTTGGAGCAACGTACCTCTGGCGCGCTGGCCGA
Source organism: Vibrio ulleungensis (assembly GCF_016900875.1). Lineage (GTDB taxonomy): Bacteria > Pseudomonadota > Gammaproteobacteria > Enterobacterales > Vibrionaceae > Vibrio > Vibrio ulleungensis. The sequence continues at coordinate 572,532 of NZ_JAFEUM010000001.1, read as the reverse complement.
ACTAACGCTGAATAATCTGCGCAATGCAGTCGACACAGCTCAAGCCAATGTCGATCTCGCACAAGCGAGTTTGGACGAAGCCACGCTCAATGTTGAGTTCACCAAAGTGTATGCACCAACAGATGGATTTGTAACCAATTTAAACCTTCGTCGCGGCTCTCAAGTGGTTGCCAACTCGCCAGTTTTTGCCCTCATCGACGAGCACAGCTTTTGGATTGAAGGGTATTTCAAAGAGACAGACCTCGTTAATGTCGCGCCTAATGACATCGCCCTTGTCACCTTATTGTCCCAGCAGGGTATTGTTCTTGAGGGCGAAGTCGAAAGCATAGGGTACGGAATTGCTAAACAAGACGGCAGCACGGGCAATAACTTACTCCCTAACGTTAATCCAACTTTTCAGTGGATCCGCCTTGCACAACGTATCCCAATTAAGGTGAAACTTAACAGCAAGCCTGCGGATATACAGCTGCGGGTTGGCATGAGCGCGTCAATAAAAATCATTAAGCAGCCCACCTAACAAAGCGAGAGATCAGCATGTTGAACTCTTCCACAAAAGAAGCGATAAAAGTCGCGCTATCCATTATTGTGGCCTTGTGTCTGGCCATTTGGTTTCAATGGGAAAAGCCTTATTGGGCGGCTATTGCTGTGGGTGTAATGGCACTTAACGAAACGTTCGCCCATGCAATCAACAAAGGCTATAACCGACTTATAGGGACGTTGTTGGGCACTGTCTTCGCGTTTATTCTTATCAGTATGTTTTCTCAAAACCCAACCCTGTTTTTAAGCATTTTCACCCTACTGCTCGCATTCAGTATTTTTATGTCGTCTGATGAACAGTATGGCTATATATTTTCAATGGCATTTACGGTGTGCGCGATTGTCTCCTGCATGGGGCAGTTTGATGGTGAAACAACGTTCTACTTCGCTATTTTGCGCTTTCAAGAAACCATGTTGGGTGTGGTCACCTATTCGGTCATATTTCAACTGCTTTGGCCGGTTAACACCGAAAAAGGGTTTTCGCAAAAATTCACCGAAGCGGTAGAAGAACTCATCGCTTCCATTCACAAACCACAGCTTACCGAAGAGGGTGTGCACGAAAGCATTGCGAACATAGAGATGCTGCGAAAGATCCTCAATATGCCTCTCACTGGAAGTTATGTATTACGCCACCATCGTAAACATTGGATACAAAGAATCGCCGAAATGCGAGCTATCTATGGAGCGTTACAGCAGCGCCTTGAGTCTTCCGAAGTCAACTGGACCGCGCTACTCGACTCCTTAGAACAGTTCGACAGCAAACACCCTCAACTATCACTGTTGTCTGAAGGTGTCGGTATAGTTGCAAATGATCCTAGTACGTCGTGGCACCAAGAAAAACGAACCTTTATCCAACACCTGCATCAAGACTATAAGCGAGTCATGCAAGGGGTCTGTATGTTTTTGGCCTCAATTGTTATTTGGATTTATCTGCCCGTTCCAGGAGGGGCTATTTTTCCGATGCTCGCGGGAATTTTGGCCAGTCAACTGCCGACATTACCACCAACAACGATTAGAGATGCCGCAATGGGCGTGCTAGGCACAGGCTCAGTTGTATTACTTGAGTACGTGTTTATCATGCCGTACTTTACAGAGCTGTGGCAGTTAGCTTTGTTCTACTTTGTAAACACGCTAGTGATTTGGGAGCTGTTCTCGAGTCCGCCACTGATGATACATAGAATCTTGGGCATAAATCTGCTGGTAGTTTTAACTTCTGGCGCTTTAAATCTCACACCCGTGTATAGCATTGAAATGCCTCTGTTTATGATGGTGAATATTTTGATGATGCTAATGATTGCTAAGATATTCACCGACATTTTTAATCCTGCACCTCACCGCTAATCTCAACCTCTGTGCAGCCAATTGACGCAATAAAAAAAGCGAACCTATAAAATAGGGCTCGCTTTATAATTCTGTAGACATTGCAGGATAAATAGCCCGCTATAGGCAACTAGGCTACTTGCCTGTCTGATGAAAAATTTGCTCTGTCTCAAGCGAGGTCATTGTGCGAATTTGACGCCACATGTAATAAAAAATGCCCATCATCATTAGTGTGCTTGGAATGGCGATTACAGGGTAACTGTATAGCGTTAACTTACCCAACTCTTCATTGAAGGCCGCAGTCCCAGCAGGACTTGTAACGATATAAGTTGCCAAGATGTAGTTCATCACCGATGAAAAGCCAAACGTACTTGCAAACAAGTAGTTAGAGTTCATTAAGCTGCGTTCAAATGCTTGCTTTGTCCCGTTTAATTTAAGTTTCTCTTCGATCAATGCGATGTTCAAGATGGTGTCATTAAAAATAAATCGCTGAACCAGAGGCTTGCTTGTAAACGTTGAGGCAAGAACGGCAACGCCAATAATGCCTGGAATTAATGCTTCTTTAAGCGCTAACCATTTGGTATCGAGTTCGAGTAAGCCGATCCCGCCAGTCAGAAGTACACTGACAAAACCCAGTACCGCAATGAAATTCACTTTTTTGTTGCGAACCAACTCCAAACCACCATAAGCGACAGGAAATGCCAACGCCACGATCAGTGAAAGCACAATACCTAAGTGCTCTTCCCCGCTCAGTTTCATTAAGATTAAAGAAGGGATCAAAACGTTAAAGATGATTTCAAAAAGTGGATTTGAAGTTTTAGTGGTGTTATCTGTCATGGTTACGTGCAGTGAATGCGATACATTAATTTATTAGTGGGTGATTGTTCCTTGCTTGGTCACGGTTGTAAAGTAAATAAACCGCGCCATCTGTCTCAAACAGTTGCAAGCGTCACGATAAAGGAAAAATTCACTTTGCTCGCGACTCCCCTCGTCCCGCTTATTTCTGCTTTGCACTTGTAGCAGTTTGATACAACTCTGAGCAATTTATTGACGTACTGCCGACTTTACCTGCATTTGATAGTGATAACGTCTAAGAGTGCACTGACGCTGGTAACCGCTGTTAGAGCGTCACAAAGACGATGTTAATTATCGAAATTGATTCGATACTATAGGAATATTATTGAGACTTAAATCACACTAATAGAGCAAATGGGCTTTCATACATTGTAATTACTTCCTACGACCCCATCTCTTAAATGCACCTATTTTGTCTTAACGCACCTTTTTACGTTACCGTTTTTGAGTCAATATGAAATAGGAGAGCGAATGAGCTTATTCTTACGTGCTGCAGCCCTATCTTTACTAGTGCTAACGCGGGTACCGGCATTTGCCGCGCTACCAAGTGCTCCAAACGCCGACAATGCTCGAACAAACAGTCAAGGTCAGGTATGTGCCACACGATTCAAGCGCAGCTTGAGCGGACTTTATGGTATCCCTAACCACAACGTTACCCCACTTCAACCTTATACCGATTTCGACATGCTTTACAGCAAAGCACATCAGGCCCAAGCTGAGCTCGAAACATTATGTAAAAGTACCGCATTACTCACTTCGTCCAACGCGTATTTTGCAGGAGCGAAATCCTCAGAACGAGCGAAACAAAAGGTCCAATACGAATTAGATGGTAAAGCAGAACGCATCACCGATCTGGCTAGAGCCACCATTGTCGCGAACGACATCCCTAGTCTGGTTAATGTATTCGAAGTCTTAGAGCGTGAAGCGACCATCGTAAAAGTCAAAAATCGTTTTAAGAAACCAACCGCTTCTGGTTATCGCGATTTGAATGTGCTGGTGCAACTGCCCAAAACCAACATCATTGCTGAAGTACAGCTTCATTTAAAGGACATTGCAGAGGTTAAAAATGGACCAGAGCACGATATTTATGAGCAGGTTCAGCGTATAGAGCGCCTAGCGGCGAGTGAAAACAGAAGCTATAACGATATGGAGCTAGCCCAATTAAAACGATTTCGCAGTATCTCCAAAAATCTCTATCAAAATGCGTGGGTACCTTATGTAACCACCAACATTGAAGCCGCCTAAGCGCATACCTATGAGCTAATATGGCGAATAGATGACGCTTGAAACTAGATGCTTCAGTGACCAATACCAATAAGCAGTAACCAATGAGCAGTAAAAAGGCGCGATGAATCATCATCGCGCCTTTTTCATAAATATCGTTCAGGTATATGACTTTGGCTACTCCAAAGTATTAACGAGAGTAACGTCTAATTGGATTCATTCAAACGCAGTTTTTTAGCCAGTGGCTCAATGGCGCCGCCTTGAATAAACACCGAGATCAAAACGACAAAAAATACCATATTGACGATAGTCATCGAATGAGGAACTCCGGCTGCAGCGGGTATTAACGCAAAGACTATCGGGGTTGCACCTTTTAAACCAATCGCAGAAACAAACAGTCGCTTTCTCCAACTGGCGCTTGGGAACAATAAATAGCACAGCTGCACTGCGAGAGGCCGCGCGACAAATACCAACAATAATGCAGGGACCAGCGATGACCAAAACACGCTATATAACTGTTGCGGGAAAATTTGCAGACCAAGCACAATAAACATCAGAGCTTGAGCAAGCCAAGAAACGCTGTTGAAAAAGTGCTTACTGACCTCACGGCCTCGCTTCACACCGTTGCCGACAACCACGCCAAAGACATAAGAGGCGAGTAAAATGTTGCCACCTAAAAACTCAGCGCCGTAGGTCGCTAAGATAAATCCGCACAATAGAAATACTGGGATCAGCCCGTACTCTTCTAATTTAATATGGTTAAGCAGCCATACGCTAAGCCAGCCCACACCTCCAGCAATAAGCAGCGCAACAGATATTTGCACGACTAGATCGATGCCGATATCCATAGCGGCCATACTGGTACCACTTGTTAGTGCCACTTGAGTGAGTAGCACCACCAGTATCAATGCTACTGGGTCATTGGTTGCCGATTCAAACTCTAAAATTGTGTCGGTTTGCTCTTTGAGTTTTAATTTTTTGGATTGCAGTATGGAAAACACCGCAGCGGCGTCCGTCGACGAAACAATGGCGGCAAAGAGCAAACAATATAGTAGTGGATAACCCATAAGAGTCGACACTAGCACCGCTAAAATACCTGTGGTGAGGAGCACTCCTAGCGTCGACAACACGCCACCTTCTTTGAACGCGACGCGGACGTTACTCATGGGCGTATTAAGTCCACCGACAAAAACAATAATGTTTAGCGCAATAGTGCCCACTAACGATGTCAGGGCGAGGTCGTCATAGACGAAATTAAACTCACCATTACCAATTGATAAACCCACACCCATAAAAATAAGCAGCGATGGGATGCCCAACGTGCGCGATGGGTGGTGCAATAAAATACCGACACCGACTAGCGCGGCAATTCCTATCAGTACCAATTGGTATGACATCTAATCTCCTTTATTTCGTGAAGTTCTAACTGACACCGTTAATTGTACATCCTCCGCCGACACAGAGGATGAAATTCGTGTCAATTCTTTCTGTTTCAATTCCCTAAGGTGCAGATTTTGCGGACATTAGACTCTAAAGTTGAAGCTCCATCTTATAGTCGTCCATAACATAGCCAGCGCCAATATCAGCGACAATCTCTTCGATCACCTTAAAGCCAATGCGCTTGTAAGCCGCGATGGAGTGTTCGTTGTATTTATTCACAGTGAGGAAAATGGTGTCTAGCTGATGAGCGTGAGCTAATTGTTTAATGAAGTCCACCGCACGTCCACCTATGCCGGCCCCCCGCTGACTAGACAACACATAAATTTTACTCAAGAACAATTGATTAGCTTGTAGCTTAATGCCTATATATCCTATGGATTGCTCGTTGAGCTTAATGAGATAGTAATGATTATTGTCGTCTTGTATTTCTTGTTGAACGGTTGCCTGAGAATGGATGTTAGCCAGCATATAACTGACTTGCTTAGCACCAATGATGGGGGTGTAGTGCTCGGTCCAGATGATATTAGCGAGTTCGACAACAGTGTCGACTTGACTTGGCTCCGAGACTCTTTCGAAAATAATGTCCATATTCCCTCTTGAAACACTACCCATAGAGACACTGTTGAGAGATACCTTAAGAGATAGCGTTATTTACCTAACGATTGAGTCCTTAGGATAATCGATTTTATCGTATTCGGCACTACCCTCTGAACAGGTGGTGAATCTAAACACTTCTAGCGCCTAATTTTAAACAAAAAAAAGCGTCCGAAGACGCTATAAACTTGGGCAGTTTTGTAAAAAGTGCCACGCATGGACGTAGCACAAAAAACCGTTATACCTGCTCTGTCGCCTTTAGCTTCAGACGCATGGCGTGTAATACAGGTTCGGTGTAACCACTTGGTTGCGCACATCCTTCAAACACAAGTTCGCAGGCTGCGCTAAACGCAATACTTTGCTCAAAGTTAGGCGACATGGCTCGATAGTTAGGATCCCCAGCGTTTTGCCCATCCACCACTTTGGCCATACGTTGCATGCTGGCCATCACCTGCTCTTTGCTGCAGATCCCGTGATGGATCCAATTTGCTAAATGTTGACTAGAAATACGCAATGTTGCTCTGTCTTCCATTAAGCCTACATCGTTGATGTCAGGCACTTTAGAACATCCCACTCCCTGGTCAATCCAACGAACAACGTACCCCAAAATCCCTTGAGCGTTATTATCGAGCTCATTTTGGATTTCACTGTCGGTGAGTGTTTGGTCCCCTAGCAGAGGTATGGTTAGGATGTCATCGACATTGGCACGAAGCCTTTGGCTCAGCTCTTTTTGGCGACTTGGTACGCTCACTTGGTGGTAATGCAATGCATGTAGCGTCGCAGCCGTCGGCGAAGGTACCCATGCCGTATTGGCACCCGCTTGAGGGTGAGCAATTTTGGCTTGCATCATCTTCGCCATATTGTCGGGCTCTGGCCACATACCTTTACCAATTTGCGCTTTGCCTTGAAGGCCACACGCAAGCCCCAAATCCACGTTTTGATCTTCATAAGCGCCGATCCATGTCATGGTTTTCAATTGCGCTTTTGGTGCGAAAGGACCGGCTTCCATACTGGTATGAATTTCATCTCCGGTTCTGTCTAAAAATCCAGTGTTGATGAAGACAACTCGTTCTTTGGCTGCGCGAATACACTCTTTAAGATTGACCGATGTGCGGCGCTCTTCATCCATGATCCCCACTTTGATGGTGTTGCGAGGAAGACCTAAGGCATCTTCCACTCGGCAAAACAGCTCCGTAGTAAAGGCAACCTCTTCTGGACCGTGCATTTTGGGTTTTACAATATTGATGCTCGCGGCCGTCGAGTTCTGGTACGGACTGTTACCCTTCAAATCATGCATAGCAATTAAAGAAGTGATCATTGCATCCATTATACCTTCAGGGACTTCATCGCCGTTACCGTCGACTATTGCAGGGTTAGTCATTAGATGCCCTACATTACGAATAAACAGCATACTGCGACCTTTCAAAGCGAGTTCACCGCCCTGAACGCTGGTGTATTGCCTATCTGGGTTGAGCGAACGGGTTAGCGTTTTTCCGTTTTTCTCAAGACGTTCTTGCAGATCCCCTTTCATTAAGCCCAGCCAGTTTTTATAGGCTAAGGCTTTATCTTCACCATCTACTGCAGCGACCGAATCTTCGCAATCCATAATAGTGGTAAGCGCGGCTTCCATTAGGACATCTTTGATCCCAGCGCGGTCTACTCGGCCTATTGGAGTATTAGGGTCAATCTGAATTTCGATGTGTAAATTATTGTGCTTAAGCAATATAGCGCTAGGAGAATCTGGCTCGCCCTGATAGCCCACAAATTGCTCACTATCTATCAATACGACTTCTTCATCATTTTCTAATGTCGCCGTAAGAGCGCGTCCTGCTTTTACGCCGCCAATGCTGTATCCCACAACCTCTTTATGTGATGCCCCATTAAGTGGCGCAGCTTCGTCGAGAAATGCCCTTGCGTACGCGACCACTTTCTCACCGCGAACAGGGTTAAATACTGAGCCTTTCTCTGCACCTTGTTCTTCGCTGATCACGTCGGTGCCGTATAGAGCGTCATATAGGCTGCCCCAACGAGCATTTGCCGCGTTTAGCGCAAAGCGAGCATTCATTATGGGAACGACAAGCTGTGGACCCGCTTGGGTAGCAATTTCAGGCTCAACGTTCTCAGTCGATACTGAAAAGTCGCCCCCTTCTGGCACTAAATAGCCAATATCGGTTAGAAATTGTTTATAGGCCGCGGTATCGAGCGCTTCGCCTTGATGGCCCTTATGCCACTCATCGATTTGCTGTTGCAGCTGATCTCGCTTGTTTAGCAGTGCGCGGTTTTTGGGCGCAAGGTCGGATAAAATTGACTCGAAGGATTGCCAAAACTCATCGGCATTAATGCCCGTCCCAGGAATTGCATGTTGATTAACTAAGTCAAAGAGGGTGCTATCGATGCTCAAGCTTCCCTGTTGAATTCGATTGCTCATAGAATCTCTCTTTTATAATCAAAAACTGTTCTAAAACTGTACAAAAGGCACCAAAATTAATCCAATTTATGCAATTTATATTCGTCATTCATAAAATAAATGGCTATAAATTGGTTACATTTCAACCACTCCGCTTTCAATTTCATTCGCTACGGTTTTAATTAATTGCCGCATCCATTGGTGATCGGGGTTACTTTGCAGCAGCGGACTCCAAGCCATCTTCACCTCAAAGGGCTCAATAGCAAAAGGCGCAGGTTTGATTAACAGCTTGGGATTGTTTCGCTGTGATTGAGCGGCTTTACTAGGAATGGTCAAAATAAGGTTAGGTTGCTGGGCAAACAATACGGCCGACAAATAGTGACGGGTAAACACCGTGATGTTTCGAGTTTTGCCAATGCGCATCAGTGCCTCATCGATCCAGCCGAGTTTTTGAACCTCACTCGGGTTGACCCCAACACCTGTCCCCATACCTGTTTTACTTACCCAGATATGCTGCGCTTTTAAGTAAGACCTAAGATCAAATTGCTCGGCAATTGGGTTGTCTTTACTAAATAGACACGAGAAGCCGTCGTGCCAAAGGCTGACTTGGTGGAAAGACATCGGAATATCGTCAAAGCGGTTAATAATGATGTCGACTGTGCCCTGCTCTACATCCTGATAGCTCACATCACTGGGGGTCATGATGTCGAGACGGATCTTGGGCGCGACCTGACTTAAACGTTGCAATAACGGCTGGATCAAAGTCGACTCAGCGTAGTCACTAGCCATGATCCGGAACACTCTGTTGCTATTTTCTGCATCAAATTCGTGGGTAGGTTGCAGCGCTTTTTCAACATTTGCCAGCACATTTCGGATCACTGGCTGCAGCTTCAAAGCGCGCTCTGTTGGCATCATTCCTTCGCTGGTTCTTACTAGCAATGGGTCTTCAAATAGATCCCTTAACCGTTTGAGTCCATTACTCATTGCCGGCTGAGTGATCCCCAAATGGTTGGCCGCTTGGGTGACATTTCGCATTCTTAGCAAGGTGTCTAAATACACAAGAAGATTAAGGTCAATACGACTAATATTCATATAAAAAATACCGAGTATAAAAACTATAAATTTAATAAATTATCACATAGCTGCTTATACTTTGTCCAAGGTTAGATGTTTCTACGAAGAGAGAACACTCACCGCCAGCTTACAGGAATAGTAAGCAGGAACGCCCAAGAAACTTATAAGAAAGTACCCTACAAAACTAAAGGACGAGTCTATGTCGCAAATCAATCAAGATATCGAAATGATCGAAGTAGCCAAGCGCGCCGCTGGTGCCCCTTGGGACGCAATCAACCCCGAATCTGCTGCTCGAATGCGTGCACAAAACAAATTCAAGACTGGTTTGGATATTGCGCAATACACCGCAGACATTATGCGTGCAGATATGGACGCTTTTGATAAAGATAAGACTCAGTACACCCAATCTTTGGGCTGCTGGCACGGTTTTATCGGCCAACAAAAGCTGATTTCGATTAAAAAGCACTTTGGCGGTAAAACCGACCGTCGTTACCTATACCTGTCTGGTTGGATGGTTGCGGCGCTTCGCTCAGATTTTGGTCCTCTTCCCGACCAGTCTATGCACGAGAAAACCTCGGTTGCAGGCTTGGTTGAAGAGCTATACACCTTCTTGCGCCAAGCGGATGCTCGCGAACTAGGTGGCTTGTTCCGTGCTCTTGATGCGGCTCGCGAAGCCGGTGACGTCAGTCTGCAAGATTCCATTCAAGATCAGATCGACAATCATGTGACCCATGTTGTGCCAATTATTGCCGATATCGATGCTGGATTTGGTAACGCAGAAGCGACTTACCTCATGGCTAAGCAGATGATTGAAGCCGGTGCTTGCTGTCTACAAATCGAAAACCAAGTAGCCGACGAGAAACAGTGTGGGCACCAAGATGGTAAAGTGACAGTCCCTCACGCCGATTTCCACGCCAAACTTCGCGCACTTCGTTACGCCTTCTTAGAGCTGGGCATCGACAACGGTATTATTGTTGCTCGTACCGACTCGCAAGGCGCAGGTTTGACCAAAGAGATTGCGGTGGTTAAAGAGCCAGGCGATCAGGGTGATGTATATAACTCTTACCTAGACGTTGAAGAGATTGATGTAGCAGATATGGCGGAAGGCGACGTATGCTTTAACCGCGACGGTAAACTGGTTCGTCCTAAGCGTCTACCATCAGGCTTGTACCAATTCCGTGAAGGCACGGGGGAAGATCGCTGTGTATTTGACTGTATTGAAGCCATCAATGCTGGCGCAGACCTTTTGTGGATTGAAACCGAAAAACCACACATTGGCCAGATTAAAGAGATGATGGACGGTGTACGTGAAGTTCACCCAGATGCGAAGCTGGTGTACAACAACTCACCTTCATTTAACTGGACCTTAAACTTCCGTCAGCAAACCTATGATGCAATGGTTGAAGCGGGCGAAGACGTATCAGCGTACGATCGTGACAATCTAATGAGCGCAGAGTACGACGAAACTGAGTTGTCTACACGTGCCGATGACCGCATCCGCACATTCCAAGCCGACGCATCACGTGAGGCGAATATTTTCCACCACTTGATAACACTACCGACTTACCACACGGCGGCGCTGTCTACCGACAACCTAGCCAAAGAGTACTTCGGTGACCAAGGCATGTTGGGTTACGTGGCAAACGTTCAGCGTAAAGAGATCCGTCAGGGAATCGCCTGTGTGAAACACCAAAATATGTCGGGCTCTGACATTGGTGATGATCACAAAGAGTACTTTGCCGGTGAGAACGCGCTTAAGGCCGCTGGTGAGAAAAACACCTCGAACCAGTTCTAATACCAATAATCGGATAATGAAAAGCGGCAGAGATGTCGCTTTTTTATCCTCCAACCTTTTGTACGATGAGCCTACTCATTGTTCTATTATAAAAAACGCTGAGAACGATCCTTCACTTCCTGTTTGTAGAGGCCGCTTATGACCACTCTTCCGATGTACTTACAAGATGCAAAACACCTTCTCACCGAGCATGGCTTCACCACCTCAGATGTCTGGTACCACGGTACTACATCTGCATTAGTGCCTTCCATCATGCAATCGGGGTTAAAGCGCTCTGGTGACGAGGCGTTAACCGACGCGGCCCAAAAAACAATGGCTACCATAGGCAACACCTTTACCCCCACCCAAGAGCCCGTATTTCTTACCCAAAGCAAAGAGTTAGCGTATTACTGGGCGACACAGACAGTGCGCGATCGCAGCGTTCGCTTTGAAGGCAGCGAAGAGCCTATTGTATTGGAGGTAACTCTCCCAGCAGAATCTCTTGCGAAAGTTAAGCCAGATGTCGGTGCGATGAGTCTATTAATGATGGACAGTGGCGAGCACTTTATGGCGCACCTAGCGGGCATTTACCAGCAGTGCGACTTCCCTACCCCCGACATCGACCTAAGAAGTGCCGATAGAATGGAGTATCTAAACAAATTAGGCATGGCGTACATCGACCAAGACATTGATCCACAATTTGTCTGCCAGTTACGAGAAACCGTGAGCGAACAGGCTTAACTAGTAGTTTGTGTGGCCGTTGATGCTTCAGTAGTGATTGGCGCTATTGGTGTAGCAGAAAATTGCTGTAATTTGAGCCACGCATAACCACCCGCCAAAACATTCGCTGTTGCCGCGCAGATAACTGTATTTACAACATCGCCGGTGGAGGTGCCAACCCATATCGCAGGCACATACAGCGCAAATAATCTCACCACAGACACCAGCAGCGCGCGTTTGGGCTTACCCAGTGCATTAAACGACGACACCACCAGCATACATAACCCTAATGGTCCGTAGCTAAATGGGATCACCCACAATACAGTGCTAAACCAACCCTGTATTGTTGGGTCATTGTTTATTAATGGAATGAGCAGTGACGAGCCAAAGCCCACAATTACCGCGGCTGAAAAATGAAACAGCAATAAGAACTTGCTTGTCGTGGCGAGCATTTCGTTGATTTTACTGTGCTCTCCTTGCCCTAAATAGCGCCCAATGATCGGTGGCACCGCCATGGTTAACGCCAAAGTGAACACCAACAAAAAGCCCTCAATACGAGCAAGTAAGCTCCAAAATGCAATCGCGTCAGTCCCCAAACTGGAAACAAACACCATGCACAAAAATGCGCTGACTGACGGTAAGGCTTGATTCATCGTGGTGGTCACGGTTAATGCAGCCAGTTGTTTGGCGTGATGTATCGCCTTGAGTGCTCGGCCAATTGGGCTGAACCAATGCTTTTTCCCAGAACTTAGCAGCATATACAAAGTACACGACAAGTAGCCTATGCTAGTGGCTAAAGCGGCCCCTATGATCCCCAAATCCAATCCAAAGATCAGAATCGGATCCAATACCAGGTTCATCAAACTGGCGTAAAGAAACATTTTTCCTGTGGACTTAGAATCTTCGTTGGCCCGAAACACACAAGACACTAGGTACAACGCCGCCACAGAGGTTGCGCTAAACAACCAAAACGGCCAGTAGCGGTTAAAAATAGATTGCAGAACAACATAGTGTTCGCGAGACGCTTCTCCAGAAAGAAATGCATCCAACAAAGGCGCTTTAAGGAGGTACAACACCACACTCAATAGCGCGATAAATATCGTCCCTCCGACTACAGAAAGCGTTGCGATGTTACTGGCTCTAACAGAGTCTTGTGCCCCACTCGCCTGAGAAATGAGCGATGTAGCCGCCACCCCCAGCCCCACTTGGACCCCAATAAACGCAGCTTGGAACGGCAAGGTAATACCATGGATCGCCAATTCATCCACACCAAGCCGACCAATAAAGATTGAGTCCACCAACTGCACCATCATCGTGGCAAATAGCCCAACCGTTAATGGCAAGGTTCGTTGGATAACCAGTCGTAGTGAGGGTGAAATAACAGGCATTAAGGCAGACCTTCTCGAGTATGAATGAGCAAGTGATAACTTGACAGGCTGAGAGTATAACGAGATTAAAACTATTGATAATTAGGCGCGTGGTTGAATCAGTTTTAAGTTTTGCTAGATAATCAGGCAGTATCAATGCTCGCCTATACGGAAACGCCCAAAGTTATTAGCTTTGGGCGTTTCTTCTAACCAACTTGGTTACGACAAACCGAGCTTTAAAGTGTCATATGCAGAATTGGAAAAGGTTTTCCCATATCATCAAGTGGTGAGCGCGAAACAACTTTGAACCCCATATGCTCGTAGAAGCCCACGGCCTCTTATTGAATATTCGCATGGTCGTTGGCTCACCATTATTAAGAAGAAGCTCAACTCTCGAAAATCGAAAATATGCGATGTCCTGTGGCAGGCCGTACTTAGAGTAATCAAAACTAATGACTATAGAATCGTCACTCAATTGTGATGCTCTCACCAAAGATAGGTCATAGCTATTTGCATAGTTTCTAAGACGATACTCTGTTTTGGTAAACCTCTCTATTTCTGCGATAACATTCGCACCACCAACTAATTGTTCAGGACAATACCGATTTAAAGGTCAATATTGACCTTTAAATCGGTATCTTTTACTAGGAACACCGTTGACTCACGAACCTCTTCTCCGAATTGCCAACGGCGACTGGCATGCTCGACTAAGTGCTCGCCTTGTAATAAGGAAGTCATGGCAAGCTTGGGGGATGCTTTCATCGATTCCACAATGAGAAAATACTTCTTTCCCAGTGACTACTTCACGATCAAACACTTTGTTGTTCGTTGAACTAGCAGCGAATGACATATTGGAGAGGAAAAATAACGGGAAGAGCACAAGTGCACTCAATTTACTAAGGGTATTCATATCACATTGAACCTTAGTCTTTGGCAATATTCGAGACCTTTTGACTACAACCATTTTCTTAACTCGCAAACTCTCCTCTGTTCACGACAAAATTGACCAATCGAAAACCACACTGCGTTAGAAGCAACTAGGACACTAAACACACTCTCTCGGCGACTCCCTAGCAAACAGCATTGTTAGTTTTGGTAAGTTCTAAACAAGGTGGCTCACCTCGGAGAGCCACCTCACTGGGTACTAGGCATGCAGCACTATGATTAATACCATTGGTATAGCATTTGATCTATCAGTTCTGTCGCCGATCTTTATTTGATCGCTTGGACAATTGCTCTAGCCATCGACTCTTCTTGGTTTTCACCATCACCCGTTGAGAACCACGCAACAACGGTGTCTGTTGAAGGTGAAATATAAACACCTTGGCCACCGACTCCAGCTTTATACATGTCGCCTTCGGAAGTTACTGCATCCCACTGATAGCGGTTACTGATGTTACCTGCATCGTCTGCAAAGTTTTTAGTCAGTTTTTTACCTAAGTAGCCATCAGGGTACTGATCGAGGTATTTACGGTCGTGGATCTTCGCCATAATTTCATCAGAAACGATTTCTTCGCCCGCAATTTGCTCAACGCTTGGGGTAAATGCCATACCAAATCGAGCTAGGTCACGAAGAGTAGAGTTCACACCCATAAAACCAAGAGTATTACCTGCTGGGCTGCTCACGTAGTAAGCGTCGTGCTCCATACCTAGCTTGCTCCAGATGCGCTCTGCAAAAAGCTCTGACAATGGTTTGCCAGACACATGCTCTACAATGCGGTTGATTACAAACGTGTTAATAGAGTTGTATTCAAACAGTTGATGGCCCGGAGTTTTGCGCTCCATTGAAGTCAAAACATCTACCCAGCTTTCGTCACGGCCGCGCACGTCAGGTGCCATGCTTACCATGTCGGTTGCGGCCCAACGGAACCAGATTTGGTCAGGGTTTGTACGTGAATCTGGTGTCGGCTCATCGTGCTCTGTGCCGTTTAGGCCAGAAGCCATATCCAAAGATTCTTCAACCTTTACTGTATCCCAAACCGAACCTTTTAACTCTGGAAGGTAGTGGCTGACAGGTTTTTGTACATCAATTTTGCCTTCTTGTTCAAGCATCGCCAGAACCGTAGAGCCTGTTACTTTTGATACTGACATCCACAAATGTTTGTCTTGTGGGCGCATAGTTTTGTAACGCTCAAATACGATTTTGCCATCTTTAACCACGACCATTGCGTCAATCGGTTTGGTTTCAAAGTGCTCATCTACTGAGATTTCCTTTTCAGAGCGGTAGTTCATGTATTTAACATCGTTGATGTCTGCATTGATCGCATAAGGAAGTTCAGAAACTTCACCACTACGTGGCACTTGAACCGTTGGGTAAAACTTAGACATGTTTACCCAAGCAAACTCAGTTTCAGCAGAAGGAAACTGAATTTTCACTTTGTTTTCAGGTTGATTAAAGAACGCGCTAATGGCGTTAATTTCGTCGACCGTGCGTGACGTACTTAGTTCGCTTGTCTGTGCTAATGTTGGACCATTTGGGTTGATTTCAGTTTCTGCAAACACAGCTGAAGAAAATACCAACGCACTGCCTAGTGCGATTGCTGATGATAATTTATTTAGGTTAAAAGTTTTCATAATTGCTCCTATGAGGAGAGACGCCCATTTTCATAACATCTCATTTCTCATGTTGGTTAATTAAATAGATGCTTAAAATTGATAATCGATTGCGAAGATCAAACGGTGGTTATCACGACTATCTGATATCGAACGATCGTAAGTGGTGTAGTTGTATTCTACCCCTAACACGAGGTTTTCACGTGCCGTCCACTTCAGGTTTGCCAAGGCAAATTCAGTTTGCGTGAATGTATCTGCTTGCCATTCAAATTCATCGGCTTGCCATACCCCATAGCTAAACGTCGACTTAAGAGTGTCTGTCCACGAATGGCCTATCGCACCCCACAGCGATTGCGATTCACGAAGATGGAACTCGCCTGTTTCTTGAGTAAAGAGTGGTCCAGTTTGGCTAGTACCCAACACATATCGGTCATTGCCGCGACTGTTGTAATACGCCAATTGGAAATGATCTTTTTCGTTGAGCTTGATGCCACCAGATAGATGGACAGCCCAACCATTGTCACTATAGGTATCATTGCTACGCACATCTTTAGTCGTAATGTGATTCACGACGCCAGACAATCTAAGCCAATAGTGATCGGTGTTTTGCTGAACACCCACAATGAAATCAGGATAATCTGAGGTATTGTCGAGCACAGTGTCTGTGTCTTCAGTTGTGACACGATTTGAGCCGCTTTCTAATGCCACATCATAACGAAACGTTCCAAATGACTGTGACCAACGAACCATTGGTTGACGGGTAAAGACCACCCCGCTCAATGTTGGCTCTAACAATGAATCTGGGAAACGGTTCAGATCCATCAATGTCGACCATGTTTGGCCAACAAGCAGTGAGCCATTGCCGATTCGCCAATTTACATAGGCTTCGCGCATGCGCAGATCCATTTTGCCGCTATTCGTGCCATTGAAGTCGAAAGACACGAAGGATTTAAGTGACTCATCGCCTTCAAGTTCAGTTTGGGTCCCAAAGTTCAGGCGCGTCAGTGTTGTATCAATCGCGATGTTTGCGTCATCACTTTTGCCCAGTAGTCCATTTGGAAGGTTGTTATTCCCCATACCGGACACATCACTATCCGCAATCAGCGCTCCAACAATCTTGCCTGAAAGGTCCATACTAGTGCGATCTGTCACCTCAAAAGAGTTTGCCAACGCAGAAGTCGAAAGACCGACTGACGCAGTGATTCCCATCGCTATGAGACTCTTTTTAAGCATCGGATTTTGTTGATTCATACCATGACACTCGATAAAAATAGGTTTTGCGAGATGTACGAGGCCCTTCTTCGTTTTTGTGAAGAAACTCATTACATCGATTAAAAGTGTTTTTAGATGCCCTCCCCGAATGAGGAGGGCTTACAAGTTATTTGTCAGCGAGCTGTTTAGCTGCTTCGCGTAGGTAACCTGGAACCAAGTCTGGTGTTAGGTAGACCGGAGAGGTAGAGAAGGCTACACCCACAACATCACGTGCTGGGTCGACATAGATGCTTTGATATAGGTTGCCATGTTTAAACAGCGCACCATCTTCCCAAGCCGCATCCCATTGGTGCGTATTGTAGATTGGCATATCTTTACCAAATGACGCTTTAACCCATGAGTGGTCCGTAAAATCACCCGCCATGTAAGCCTCGTGGTTACCTCCTTTTTGCATTTTCTCAAGCACTTCGTTTGAAACAACTTGCTCTTTAGCAACTTTGTCCCAGCTAGGAGTAAATAGCAGACCGTAACGAGCTAAATCGTCTAAACGGCTATTCACGGTACCGTATGCCATAGCGTGACCGGCTGGTGTCACATTAATTTGTGCAGATGCGCGAGCACCAATTTTAGACCAAATACGCTCTTCAAATACCTCGGTATATGGTTGCTGTGTGATGTTTTCAATCGCAACACCAAGCACTTTGGTAACTGTTGAGCTGTAGCGTGCCACTTCACCAGATGGTTCTCCTTCAAGAGGAAGTACATCGCGCAGTACTTTCATCTCGTCTTCAATCACACCATCAGCATTAACAACATTGAAGTCGGCTGACAGCATACGTTGGAATACCGAGCGTGGATTTAGGGTATTTTCTGCGTTTTCACTGATGTCCAAACCAGAAGCCATGTTCATCGCATCAAGCATGATGACATTATCCCACTCAGTACCTTTTAACTCAGGTACGTACTCAGTGACCGACTTAGACATATCAACCTTGCCTTCCACTTCTAGCATGGTTAACAGTGTACCCACTGATGATTTTGCTACTGACGCCCAGATGTGAGAGTCTTCTGGGTTCATGCCAGGAAACGCTTCATAGACCACTTCACCACCTTTCAGGATCATGATGCCTTGTACGCGTGTTTTCTCATCGTGAATGTATTGTTCCATTGAAACCGACTCGCTGCCGTCACCCATAGTAAAGGTAAGATCGTTAAGAGAATCGTTGATGTTGCGTTTTAAAACACTTACTTCACCGTGCGGCATCGCCAATTCTGCTGGCAAGAACTTCGTCATGTTCAGAGTGTAGTAAAGAGCGTGGTCACCCCCCATCTGCATGTGGAAGTTACCAAAAGCGGCATTGGCTTCATCAATAAACGTTTTGTCAAATCCTTCTTTAACTTGAGTAACAGGGATGTTTGGTTTTGCACCTGGTACAGCCAGCGCTTTCTCAAGTGGTGACTCTGCTACTGCTGCACCCGCAGTAAGCGTAGTTGCAACAAGAAGTGCGATGTTACGTAGTTTAAATGTAGTTTTCATAATAGTTACCCGTCTAAATTTGATTAAGCTTAACGCTGATATCAGGCTGAATTAGAAGTAAAATTTGTAGTTTGCCCATACCACGGTGTCGTTGACTTTTTCATCAACGAAACTGTTTTTGACCGTTGTGTTTGTGTTGGTGATTTTGATTTGGCCCCAACGCGTTTTGTCGTTACTTAGCGGTGTCGAC
Source organism: Vibrio ulleungensis (assembly GCF_016900875.1). Classification (GTDB taxonomy): domain Bacteria; phylum Pseudomonadota; class Gammaproteobacteria; order Enterobacterales; family Vibrionaceae; genus Vibrio; species Vibrio ulleungensis. Next base: position 553,728 of record NZ_JAFEUM010000001.1, on the reverse strand, counting down.
ATTAGGAAGTTGGTATTCAAAACAGACATATCGACATCACCTGACAGGTAGTTGTACTCAGGGTACAAGCCGAAATACGTGCCGTCGTCGCCAGCGGTATAGAACATGTATAGAGCAGCTGAACCACCGACTGCTTTTTCGTCAGTGATGTTAGCCATAGCTTTCACGTCATCAGAGAACTCACCACCTAGCACGCCAACACGAGGGAAAATGTTTAGACCTTTCACACCGGAGTTAATGGCCAAAGTCACACCCGGAGACGCTGAGGTAAAGAGAGCGTTGTCCAATACATCCAATGACGCTGCCACTTTGGGTACAAATGAGTTTTGCGTGGTCATCACGTGGAAGTACTGAAGACGACTGTCAGTGTAGTTGCCTTGATTATCGATGGCTGCTTCCACAGTCATCATGCCAGTCTGGCCATTGTCAAACGTCATGTCACCAGAGATAGAAGCTTTAAAGCCACCTTTATTGCTCATACCTACGTATGCTGACGTGTTTGTCTCGGTTAGATCTGAAGGATCAGGTGCTTTTTCTGCTGCAAAAGCGGGTAGTGATGTTGCTAGAGCAAGCAGTACCGCGATTGATTTCGTATTTGTCATCGTCAAATCTCATAGTTATCGATGTAAGTAATACAAAATCCGTTTGTAAGACCTTCAGCAGAAAGCACTGCGCTTTATGACTGAAGCTAAAGTTCCTTTCGATGACGGCTATATTAAGTGACTTGACAACATTTACAGAGGTCATTTACGGACATTAAACAGGTCACAAAAGGACATTAACTGATGATTTTAGGTAAGTGGTAAAAGATGAAAGGGAGAGTCTCAAGTTGAAAATGGGGATGTGGGCGCTGAGTTATCCACTTGCACCCTCTCTGAAGGCTAGTCTCAATTGGGCGGGCGTGCTTCCACTCATCGTCTTAATTGCACGGTTGAAATTTGAGACATCTTTGTAACCCATTTGATAGGCGATGTTGCTCACGGGTTCGTCAGTGTCGCGAATCAGCTGTTCACTGCGTTCAAGTACCGCACTCTTTTTAATCTCTTTGAATGAGGTGTCGTGATCTTTGAAATAGCGATAGAGAGTTTTACTTGTCACACCAAATAAAGCGGCTAGCCAATCCAAGGTAAAGTGTGGCAAATGACAGTAGCTCTCAGCGAGTAGACGAACTTCACTAATATCTCTGGACTTCAATGAGCGGTTGGTCATGGCTTCAAGTGCATCTACGCCCGTCAGTTCCATACTCATGAACGGTTGTCCATAGCGAATATTGGTATCCGGCAGTAGAATATCACCGTACTTTTTGCCTTGATGTTCTTCTGTTAGAGCGTTCAAGCGTGATGGCACCCAGTCTTGACCTAGCCACTGGCGACATATCTGAAGTAACAGTGCTACACGAAACCACTCATTAATTTGCGAGCCGGGGTAAGATGGCTTAAGTGCGCCGCGATGGCACCAACACCACGCACCTGAAATCTGTTCGAGCCAGTAATTATTCTGTCGACTCCAGCGGTGTTCATTGGTCATTAAGGATTGCAAAATCGCCTTAAACGATTGCTCCTTAGCAATAACCCCCCACCGCCCCTCAACAACACTTTTGCCAACTGTTTTGCCAACCACGAGAGGCATCTCTGTATCGCAAAAAGCCGACATTTTATTAAGAAACAAGCAATAACTTGTTACTGGGATCCATGCTTCAGCTTTGGGCTTATCAGTAGGTAGATCGAACTCTTCCGCAACTCCTCGCCACTGAATACCGTGACTTTCGAAGTAAGGAATGAAATACCACATAGATTCAGCAGACGTCAGAATTAAGTTGTCATGTAATCGGCGCATTTTTCATTTTAACAGTGTTGTTGTCTTCCTATTAGAATAGTCTACGAATGCATTGGGTTTCAATCATGCAACTGTGCCTATATACAGATATGTGTTTAATCCAAATATGAGTTCGCGCAATTGGCTTGCAGTTGTACACAACTTGAGCATACTCAGTCTGCTGGGCAATACATCTTGACTAGAAACCGTGAACAATGAAAGTGCTGAGCTCATGGCACCAACTTGTCCCATAAATCTGCAAAAGCCTGCTGACCGATAATTTTTATTAACGTTTTCTGTGTTCTAAACACACAATGGGGCATAAATGAGCTAGAGTTAAGCGGGCTAGAACGTCTCTGGACAGAGGTTTGTTAGGGTAATTAATTAAATTAGGAAGGTGCAGATTAGGATTAGTATGAGAAAACCTCTAATCTAGTGGTCAAATTTGGTTGACCACTAGATGGAGACTCTTATCTTATCAATTTCAGATTTCTATCACTAGAGACTCAGTACTTCATCAAATATTACTAAAGTAGAGTTCAGTTTACTGAATTGTGTGTTGCCTAATACAACGTCACTCCATTCTTCGTGCGATAACTCTACGGTTACACCTTCGTTAAGTTTCGAACCAACTTGGATAATTCCATTGCGTAATTCAATACTAAATACAGCATCACTATCTGTCATTTTCAGATTGAACATTGAGTGTAACCCTTCAGCTTTACGCGTATCAACGAGGTAGCGAATGTACTCGACATTAGATTCAATGGGTGAATTCGCGAGTTTTTCTTTATCCATTGCTCCCATCATTTGGCTTAAAGTTGCAAAGTTTTCAATTTCTAGTTCTCCTAACGATAGTTTCCCTTCATGGAGTAAAGCTTCTGATATATAAAACCCACGTGCATTTGCAGAGCTAGTACGCTGCCCCAGAGCGCGGGCCGCTTCAGCGCGAAGCTGTTTTATTGCAGCATTATCTGATTCCACTTCTAATAATTGGGAAGTTAGGTAGAGTGACCACTGCCAACCTTCTATGGTTTGTTTACTATTTGAAGATTGCACCATCTTGGTTGCTTCTTCGACACCTCCAATACTATCGATATACATGGTTGCAAATTCATTGGTACGGAGCGGGTTAATATCGTAAACGTCCCAACCATTCCATCCAACAATGCCGTTATAGACTTGTTTTACATGACTTTCTACTTGTCCATAGGTTTCTTTATCCTTTCTTATGTCTAGCGGCATATACACAAATTCAGCCGCTCCTTGTGCGTCCTTTCCTAAACTAATAGCCCTAATGGTTTGGTCGTGAATTAACTGCATAGAATCACGGAAACCATGGATCGAAGTTAATGCATCTTCCCTAGTAGTATTTGCCCCACCATGAATATCAACGTGATAGTTAAAATCGTATTCTAGAAGCAAATCAGCCGCATCAACTAGGCGAATAGGATCACGGTATCGATCACCTCGTAAGGTATACAAATTAAAAATACTACTGCCACCGTTGATAGCATTTGTCACCATCAAGCTTTTCTCGGGAAAGTAATACGCCACGCTATCGGTCACATCAGTTGGGCTTGGTAACACAATTACTTCCGTGCCTGCTATCTGGTGAGTCTCAATCTCATTATGAGTAAACGTGATATCTGGTGACAAGTAGCCCTTTTCACCAGACAGCTTGTCTAAAGAGAAGCCCAATTGATTTGGAAAAGCGTCTGGACCACTTTCAGGATGAAGCATACCAAACTGAATCATCGCTCTAGCATTAAAGTTGCCTGCTAGTGGACTCACACCGTTGTCGGCGAACAAATGTTTTTCCATCCATTCATGAGCATAGACTTTAGTCTCTTCGCCCTGCCATGCTGCTGAACCAAAAACATAGTGAGAGTGAGTGTACAAAATCGCTTGTACGTCTAGTGTTTCATTTAGCACATTCTCCAGTGCTGCACGCTGTTCTTTGGCAACAGTAACACTGTCGCCAGTATCAACAATAATCCAACCTTCCGGTGCGTGGACAGCAATGATATTACCAATTCCCCACCCTCCAATTCGATAAACACCCTCAGTTATTTGCGTAACGGACTTTTTGTCCACGTTCCACTCTTTATCAACGTTCGCCGCAGGTGTAGTCGTTATAACTCCATTTTTCATCAATATAGGTTCATAGTTTAAAGATAGGTTGTATTGGTCTGCCACTGCAAAAAAAGAAGTTGTGAGTAATAAACTGCTGCCAAAGAGTTTTCTGTACATATTTAAAGCCTTCTGTGTTGGACATGACATCATTTAAGTCGTGTTTTGTTGTGTTAGTTAAATCCATTTATCCAACTTAAGTCGATGAATTAGAGAAAGTCATATGTGCTAATTCATACTGCCCAATACTGCAAAAACAATCGTCAAATATGCATTTCTCTAATTCATAGCTTTAAAACTTTCACGTCATTACTTTACTCATTAAATGGCTCCCAAGGAGTTGGCTGCTTTCTCACTTATTCGTTGATGGACTCAGACGAATTATGTGTCGATCTACGGCTAAAGCTAACATCGCACCCAAATTTAGCCTTAATTTACTGAGGTACTAGGTTATGCCTAAAACACATAGGTTTAAAAAAACAGCACCGCGGAGAAAATGGTTTTCTGCTGAGTTTCATTTTTATGCAAAGCGGCTCTTCACAGGGTCAATATTCGCATCCCTTTTGCTCTTTCTTTCCTACATTCTTTCCAAACTAGGTCGTGTGCATGGCACAGATTTACCTGAAGAGCATTTTATAAATGGCTACCCTTCTATCATTCAACTCATTGACTCACAGTACTTTCTAGGGGCCATTGCCTGTGCAACTATTTTGATCACCATTTATGTCTTATCTCTATTTTGGAAACTGCATGAAATAGCGGTTCATAAAGCTCAATCAATGGCTTCTGCGCATACTCAAATAGTATTCGCTCTATCTTTGTGTGGTCTTTTTATTGACAAAATGTGGTGGGTACTCGCAATCATTGTTGCCTTCACGCGCTGGGACTTAGTGTCACGCTCTTTCTCTCAGATTATTAGCACTGGTATTAACCCGAATAAAGAGCCGCAGGGTCATACTCAACCGGAGCCAAAATTATGAAAGAGATCATGCTCCCCTACATGTTAATTTGCTGGTTATTGGTAAAAACAGGCGTTGTAAGTTGGACGCTACGTAATGCTGTAGCCATGGTGGGTATAGGGTTGGTTTTAAGCTCGATCTTATTTTCTGCACATCGTTTTTTCTCGCCAGCCGATTTAACAAATAGTACTACGGTAAAAGCCCCCCATGCGGTTTTAAGCCCATTAGTCGGACAGGAGGTGCAGGAAGTCATGATTCATCACAACCAATTGGTTACAAAAGGTGATTTACTTTACTCGCTTAAATCCAAGGATACTGGGGCTCAAATACAAGGTTTAAACGCACAAAAATCCGCTGCTGAAGCAGAAATCGTCGCGTTAAGACATCAAATTAAAAATGATGAAAGAACGCTAGAACGATTAAACAAATTGAGTCAGTTTGCCAATGAATCACAAAGAGATGACGTGCGAACACGCATTGATTCAAACATAGCAAAAGTGGCTTCCGTATTTGCTCAAATAAAGTCCATTGAAGCTCAAATTGTAACCGCTGAGTGGCAGAATGATCGTCGCGAAATTCGAGCTCCGTTTGATGGACAAGTGTCAACGGTTAATATTACTGAAGGCACTCGTGTAGGTAATATGCACCTGTATGATATCAACAAAAAATTCGTTGAAATGCGCATCGCAGACCAGACGTATAAGAGAATTAAACCAGGGCAATTTGCGGAGTTTTATGTCAATGCTTACCCTGGTGAGATATTCAGAGGTCGAGTACATAGCGTTACGCCGGGTACTGGTGAAGCGCACCTTTCTGTTGTGAATGGCGACCAGCATGTAAGGCAGCACATGGTGAACAATTCAACTAATCACGGGCGAACAGTGATTATAGAATTTGATGAACCCGAGGGGTATGCGATTCCGATCGGCTCGACAGGCTCGGGATGGATATCCGCAGAAAAGCCACACTCTTTGTTAGGTTTTATGGACATTATTGGCGCCGCTACAGTTAGGATTAATGCTTACAAGGCGTTCTTGTTCGCCATTTGACCATTTCAATTAGCTCAGTCCCCATTTCAAAGGGGGCTGAGTTTCTACCGCTTCAAAACTAAATTTTTGCAATTAAGCGAATTCCAAATATGCATTTCTCTAATTCATAGCGCCTAATAACGATGAACTTTATCGTTGTTACATAAACAGCAACTAAGGGATAAGTCGCTACGTTCACCCACACTCTCGATAACGGATATTAGCGAGCAGTGGGCAAATTAGAGGCTCATCATGCTCAAATCATTCAAGCAAGAATACAAAATGCTCATTGGTATCTTAGCCATTCTATTTTTTAAGTTAGTTGGTGATAATTTACTTGCAAGCGGAATGTCGACCGTTTCGTATGTGATCCTCACCGGCGTACTTTTCTATGTTGTCATGACAGCGATTTTTTCTGTTGTTCGTCACTCTGACGCCTTAGCCATTAAACTTGGCGACCCCATGGGCACGTTGATTCTTACTCTATCAGTGGTATTACTAGAAGTGATTATGGTCTCTTCCGTTATGTTAACGGGAGATTCTAACCCAGTACTTGCGCGCGATACGATGTTTGCCGTGGTCATGGCAGTGCTCAATGGTTTTGTGGGTATTACACTTCTTATTGGTGGGCTTAAATATCATACTCAAACGTACAACTTAGATGGTATCAAAGCCTATTTAGTTGCCATCATCCCTCTAGCAATGCTTTGTCTAGTGCTACCTAACTTCACCAGTACTGACGCATTCGGCAACATGTCTTTATCTATGACTTGGACATTGGTTATTGCCTCTGTGGCACTGTATGCCGTGTTTTTGTTTGTCCAAACTCGAAGCCATACTCACTTTTTCATTGATTCTGAAAACAAAGATGATCATGAGCACCATGGGCCACTACAAAGTAATCTGTTCCATACCATTATGCTTGTGGCTTACTTACTTGTCGTTATTTTGTTGGCTAAAAGTCTAGCTCTACCTATCAACGATGGTATTACCGAAATGGGTGCACCTGCTGCACTGGGTGGGTTAATTGTTGCCCTAATTATCCTTGCTCCTGAAGCCGTTGGTGCGATAAAAGCTGCAATTACCAATCAACTCCAACGAGCGATGAACCTGTTCTTCGGGTCTGTTCTAGCGACAATCGCACTTACGGTTCCTGCTGTACTGTTAATTTCTGATGTGATGAATGAACCTATTCAACTGGGGCTTGCTCCTGCAGAGATGGTACTTCTTGTTGCCACACTAATGATGACAAGTGTCAGCTTTAGTAGTGGTCGAACAAACTCACTTAATGGCGCTACTCACCTTATCTTGTTCTTCGCTTACATCATCTTGATGTTTGATTAACCAGCCTTACTACGTGTCCAAGTTTATCAACTAAACCTGAGCATCCAAAAATGGAGTTTCATTATGCAAGAAATCCTTTCAGCCATATGGGTTCAAGACTTTAATGCATTGTTACAAGTAAATTCACTTCATATCTTACTTTTACTATTAGGCATAGTTCTATTTCTAGAGTCTAGTTTCGTGTTTCTTCCATTACCTGGCGACGGGCTGGTTCTTTTCGTTGGCGGATTAATCGGTATAGGTGCAATTGAGTTTTCTCATGCTCTGATTCTATTGTCATCTGCGGCATTTACCGGGTCGATAGTTGCTTACCTACAAGGACGTTGGTTACAAGGCACCTCTTTTATCAAACGGACAGAAAGAACCTTACCTGACGATGCTTTAGCAAAAACAAAGCGATTGCTTTCTAAATATGGATTTCTCGCATTGTTTGTCTCTCGATTTATTCCATTCGTCAGGGTTTTAACACCAATGCTGATGGGAATATCTAAATTGAATCTACTACGAACCGTCGTGACGAGTTTAACCAGCGCAATTACATGGGTGCTGACGCTACTCCTTACAGGGAAGTATTTAATGAGACACCCCTTTATTGCAGATCATCAAGACATGATCACGAAGTGGTTTTTAATCGGTAGTTTCTTACTCATGCTCAGCGCATTCATTGCTCTGTTCATTCGATTTTTCCGTGCGAAGAACAATCCACAGCATCTTGCATAGCCTTTATAACAATCACGAAAATATCGAGAGATTTATGATTTTACTCAATACGAATGACAGCCCAAACAGTGCTGAAAGCCTCTATTCAGAAGTGATAAGTTACCTAGAAGAGATGGACATACAACAGTTGATTCAGTGTATTAAAACGGCTGATATGATGTCTATTTCGCCTGTCCTGAGGCAATTGACAGAACACGAACGAATACTTACGTTTGGCATTTTAGCAAACGTAGAACCTCAGCTTGCAGCGAATTTACTGGATCATTATAGCGACTCTGAAATACGCTCACTATTGGCTCATCTACCGAAAACAACCACTCAGGACATATTCAGGTTTCTACGCTCTGCAGATAGACGCATGATTATCAGACACTTTTCACAAGAGCAAGGAGAGTATTTAAATTCCGCTTTTCCAGAAGTGTGGATTGAAGAAGAAAAAGCCTCACTCAATTACGATGTTAACAGCGCAGGTGGAATCTGCAAAAATGAAATTCTCAAACTCAGCAGAGCGGCGACCGTATCGCATATTACGGGTATTCTCGCTGATGACGAACAAAATTATGAGCATCAAGAATGGCGTTATATCTACTTACATAATGAAGATGGAAGCTATTTGGGTGCAATAAAACTCAAAGATATCTTTAGCTTACCTTATGGTAGTTATGTCAAAGATTACCTAGATGAAACCGTACCAGTAGCAACCGCTGATATAAGTTTGTTTTCACTTAAGAGTATTCTCGATACAACTCCTCATTCGATTATTCCAGTCGTTGATCAAGATGGATTTCAAATCGGAATTGTTGGGTTTAAACAGCTCAATGAAGCGTTATATCGAGAGTCAAAAACACAGCTGCTCGAGCAATCAGGTGTATTTGGTGGTGATGAATTTCGTACCATGCCGACTGTAAAGCGGAATATTCGGCGTTTGACCTTTCTGTTGCCCTCTGTAGTTCTCAGTTATGCCGCAGTATCGATAATTGCACAATTTGAATCTATTATTTCTCAATTCGCGTTACTGGCTGCCATATTACCTTTAGTCGCTAATTTATCTGGTGCAGCTGGCAATCAGGCTGTTGCGGTGTCTATTCGAGAGCTGTCAGTTGGCAGCCTTACACCAAAAGATGTCCTTTATGTCATCTTAAAAGAGCTTCCCATCGGCATTATAAACGGTGTCATCATCGGGGCCGTGTTATCCATTTTATCGTTCATTACATATGGTAGCGAACTAATAACTTTGCCTATTTTAGTGAGCTTTGCCTACGTAATTTCATCCACATTTGCTGTTGTTATTGGTGGTGCATTACCACTCACTCTTAAGCGCCTAAATTTAGACCCCGCAATGCTTTCAAGCCCACTACTCACCACTTTAACTGATGCAATGTCATTCTTCAGCGTACTTTACTTAGCCCAACTGTTTTTACTTTAAATAACTTATATATTGGAACCCTTATGAACATAGAAATGTTACTTACCTATTTAAGCCTTACGGTGCTTGGCTTGTTGCCTATTATGAACCCACCAGCCGCAGCCACAGTGTTACTGGGGTTAAGTAAAGGTAAGGACAAAAGCTACATTGTACGACAAGCGAAAACCGTTGGTCTTTACCTGTTTGTTGCGCTTTGCATCACCTTTTTCATCGGCTCTTCGGTACTCGAGCTATTTAGCATTTCCATACCGAGTTTGCGACTAGGCGGTGGCATCATTATTGTCGCAATTGGCTTTAATATGCTATTCCCTAAGAATGAAGAGAGCAGCTCTACACCAAAACAAGATTCTATTGCTCTGGTGCCACTAACCATTCCTTCATTATGCGGTCCAGGTACCATGGCTCTTATTATCAGTTTAGCTGCTGAGCTGGCTATACACGGAGATGAACTGCATATGCCAAGTGTTTACAGCGGTGTGATAGCAGGATTCGCCGTTGTTGCTACTGTTGCCGCGTTTACGTTAAGCATGGCCTACCCTCTTCTCAAGGCTCTTGGACAAAATGGCATTAATGCATTTACTCGTATTATGGGCTTTTTATTGATTTGCATGGGGGTGCAGTTTTTCACAGTCGGCATCACTGAGATTGTCCAAGAAATCAGTCTCATAATTTAGTTAACTGCAATACCAGTTTTTGTTTTCCTACCAAGTTACTTTTCAAATTCAACAACTTTTAGCGTCACATAGCTAAAAGTTGTTGAACAATCTACCAATTCACATAACCTAGTAAACAGAGTAATCGAGTTAGCATTATCTATGCCTAAGGACGAACAGTGAGAGAACTTCGTGATTTAGATTTAAATCTACTAAAAATCCTGCAAGCTGTTGTAGAAACGCGCAACACACATTTGGCTGCAGAAAAGTTAGGGATCTCTCAAACCAGCGTTAGCCGTGGAATGGCAAAACTTAGAGATACATTTGGCGATCAGTTGTTTATTCGAAAAGCTCATGGCGTAGAACCTTCTGAACTCGCTGAAAAACTCGCTGAAGCGGCTGATGAGATGATTAACCCCATCATCAAAGTTGTTGAATCATATAAAAATTTCGACCCACTGACATTTGATGGTGAAATTTCAATTGCGATGAATATTTTTATTCTTGAGCTATATGGCGAGGGTATTTTTACCGCTTTAAGAGAAAGCCTTCCTAACGCGAAATTTAAAATGACTTACTGGCAAGAACAAAGTTTACCAGACATGTTAAACGGACAAATTGATTACATGTTACAAATTGCCGGTCTGCCTATCCCTCAAGATATTTACCAACATAAACTAAAAGAAGTAGAGCTTTGTCTGATTGCACGAAGTGAACATCCTGTTTTAAGTAAAAGTAGTAACTGGGAAGACATTAATACTTTGCCAATCGCTAGAATCTTAATTGATGGGTTAAACAGTAAACGTTCTGCAATTGAAGAGCTTTACCGAATCAAGGGCTATAGTGCCAATATCGCTCTAACTACACACAGCTTGTCGGTATTGCTAAATAAACTAAAAAACTCCGATGCCATGATGTTTGGAAGCAGTTACATAGTTGAATGGGATGCAGACCTTCAAAGCTATCCACTGCCTCTTCTACCGAAAGAAGCTCGCCAAATTCAAATTGACGGCGGTTACCTGCAATCCAAAAGAGGTTTTCCATTAAACCAACTGCTCCATCAAATTATACAAAGCCATTTTGATTCTATTTCTCAGCCGCAATTTGATTAGAGTGTGTCAACTTATCGATTTTTGCCGAACTGCTGAAGTGGTCGTTGGGTACAAAATGGTATCCTTGATATCATATTTGTATTCAGCGCTAAAATCTGGGAATGGGAAATTTTGATCGCTATGCCACTGTTCTACAGTTTGGCTAGCATTAAGTATGTGCTCTGCACTTGGTTGAGTGCTTGTATCCATTAATTGGTATTGAGTTGAATGGGCTATTTTTGCACCAACATTAGAGACTTGATTAATTGCACTAAAGAGTATGTCTTCTTGTACTGCCATAAACTCTTCATTATCACGGCACCTGATGTAGGCCATAATATTGATATTAATCGAGTACTCCCCCAACCCCATTAGCCTAACCCTAACAGGATCCGACTCTATCATCGGATGCTGTAATAAAGCTCGGCGAATATTGACGATAACTACCCGCAGTTGATCGAGCGTTACTTCAGATCGCAACCGGAGAACATGTTCCATACGACGTTTATCACGCCGCTCTAAATTGTCAATTTCCATATTGGCAAACTCTGAATTAGGGATAGTTATGAGCGAGCGCTCTAAAGTACGAATTCGCGTTGAGCGCAATCCGATACTTTCAATGATGCCGAGCTTGTCTCCATAGCGGCAAAGTTCGCCTATTTTGATGCCACCGTCCGCGTATAGAGTCAGTCCGTTGATAACATTTTCAAGTAACGGCCTAATTGCAAGCGCTACAGCTAAACCACCCACACCTAAGCCAGCCACTATAGGTGAGATAGAAAACCCCATATATCCAATGACATAAATACCTAGAACCGCGATAGTTAATCCACCAAAGATTCTCGCTAATACTGTGATTAACGATGAATCAACGTGTTTACCATTGTGTTTTTTAAACGCATAAATTTCTGCAAGATAGTTGAAAGTCGCCATAATGAGCAGCGATAACGAAATGAACTGAGCCAATAGAAAAAGCGTGGTAAAGATTTGATATACACTTCCTGTTATCCAAATACCATCATCGATAAGTTTTCTTGCAAGTCTTAGTATCCCGACGACACCGATTAACGAGAACATTCGGCCCGTTCTCCACGTCAGTCCTTTGCTTTCCCATCGGCTATTCCAACGCCTACCCAATACAAAACTTATTTTTATCAGTATTCGGCAAAGAATAATTACACTCAGTACAGCAAACCATTGCCATAAGGGCAACGGACCATATAGTTGGTTCATAAATGCTGGAAGAGATGCAACAAAAGTCTTTGAGAACAAAGGGCCTGGGCTTCTCAAAAAGTCTTGATAATAATCTATGCGGTTATCGTTATAGTAAGGCAATACCGACATTGAGCGATACCACCTAGGTAGGCTTTGAAGTGTCGTTGCGCTAAATAGAAATTGGTCGGCTTTATCCCCAAACTCTTGACGAGCAATAACGATATCGGTGTTAGCAAATCTCCACTGGCGCAATTCGTTTTGGTTAACTTCGCTCAATTTGGGGGCATTTGCATGTACTGAGTCGCTAAGCCTATCGAGTACTTCTCGCAACAATATCGTCTTTTCCATGATCACGACAGTGCGGCTTCGATTAGGCACCAACGAAAGATCAAGTGTTCTAATTACTTGTGCATAGGCATGTTGCGCTTGGGGTAAATGTAATTGTTCTTTTTCCCAATATTCAATCAGTAACTCTGAGTTGATCATAAAACTTTCTAAGGTTTTATGGGGGCTAGATGTATTCGCTAATCTTAATTTTCCGTCAGCGAGTGTAAAACTACTGGCCAGCAGCAAAGCAATACATGAACATGTTATTAAAATTCGTCGTAACAAACCGTAGCTCCTAACCAGTACCAAGTGGGTGAATTCATCGTGTCGTGTTGGTAAACCTATTTATCTTTAGGGGGACTTTCTAGTGTATCCACAGGAATTGGATTTGCTGAGTAGCCATGGTCTTGCAAAGATTGGTGCCATGAGTAGTGTTGACTAACAAGATTGAGTGTAATGATACGCTGATAAGTTGACGTTACGAACTTGCGCATGTTGACCTCCAAGAAGAAAGAAGTCACATCCCTGTGACCAAAATTAATTGATGTATTTATTAAAGAATGATTCGATTTCTTTTATTGCATCGTCTGATTCTGGCACATCACTGAGCAAGCTATTCAAATAGTCTCCGTGTGATTGACCATCATAAATATGGAGCTGTGCATCGACGTCTGCCGCTCTTAATAGTCTGTGCATTCGTACTGTGTCACTAAGTAACAGGTCACGAGTGCCTGAAATCAGAATAGTTGGTGGGAAGCTGTCAATCTCTGCGTATATTGGAGAAATTAAGGGGTTATCTAGATTTTCACCAGCAGAGTACACCTCAAATGCACCGTTGATCAAACCTTCGCGTTGTCCAAGGGGATCGAGCCCCTTCAGGGTATGCCATGTATCTGACGTCTCTTTTAGATCGACCGCTGGAGTTCCAACAAAGAGCGCACCTGGCGTTGGCAAACCAAGTTCTTGAATTTTAAGTGTGGTTGCTAGTGTTAAATTTCCGCCTGCTGACGTACCAAATATTGCTGTAGACTCAGGAGCTTGAGTCTTAGTTAGCTCTTTCCAGACTGCAACTGTATCGTCAATAGCAGCAGGGAAAGGATGCAATGGTGGTTGACGATAATCGACAGATATCACTTGAGCCCCTAACCCGTTGGCTAACCAAATCGCTTCGCGTAGTGCTGAATCTGCTCCTCCAAAAACAAACGCGCCACCATGAATATGAATTAACCATTTATCTTTATATTCAGGAGAGATCGTTTCTGGTGTAACAAAAAACGTATCCACCCCCGCGTATTGCTTTGCTTCATAGGTTACATTCAGGCGCTCAAGTGCTGCATGCGCCATCTCATTTCCTGATGCATCAAATGCCTGTTGAATGGCATGCCACTCTTGATTGTTAGTCGGAGTAGGTAGCGCTGGTGGTATTTGTCGATTTTCTATTATCTGCGCTAACTCAGCTGAGATACCTGTTGGTGTTGGTATATTTTTTTCTACAACGGAAAGGTTTGCAAATGCAGCACTACTACTAACCGTTAAGAGAATCGCTGGAATTATCGTATTGAGTTTTTTCAATTTCATGATGACCTCAGTGTTGTTTTTTTAACTCATGGGTAAGTTGTTGAGGCCATTATTCATTGCAGCAGTCCAATGATCGATGAATTAGAGGAATTCATATACGAATCAAGCCTTAAGCCAAATATGAATTTGTCTAATTCCTTCAAAACTATTTGAGCAAATGGGATAACAACAAAAAGGAGGTAATTTATGAAATACATACCGCTTAGTCTTGTTTTATCTGGGTATTTGGTCTTCTTTGTCTTTTTGGTATCGAGATTAAATCTGCCAGTTTACTAAACTAATTACGCTAAATTCTATTTAATGAATTAAGGCTTAAAGTAATAAAAAGCCTCGCCTAAATCTAAACCGATTACGGCGAGGCTTTTTGTATGTGTTCAGAATCAAGTGTGGATTGGATTCCCAGCCTCATCTAGAACAGCGGCTTGTTTTTTGTAGTGACGAGGAGATAGGTTCAGGAGTTCCGGGATTGAGGTGCCAATCACCAATGATGACCATGTACCCACTAAAATTCCACTAAATAACGCAAAAGCGAACCCGTCTAAAACGCCACCTGCTATTATCCAAATACTGCTTACAGTAACCAACGACGTGCCAGACGTGACAAACGTTCTGAACAGTGAGCTTCGAATTGCCATATCGGTCGAGTGCAGCACAGACTGATTAGGGAAGCGTTTTAAATACTCTCTTGTTCTATCTGCAACAACAATAGAATCATTAAGAGAGTATCCGACAACTGCCAACACAGCCGCGAGTGACGCAAGGTTAAATTCCATACCAGTCACGCTAAATAACGCCAATACAATCACTACATCGTGTACAAGCGCCGCTACTGCACCAAATGCCAACCTCCATTCAAAACGGATCGCTAGATACGTTAAAATTGCTAGAGTTGCAAACAGTAAAGCTAAGCTCCCTTGTTCAATAAGCTGCTCGCCAACTTGAGCCCCAACAAACGCACTCGACAACAGCGTGAAATTTGTTCCTAACTCCGCCTCTAAGCTCGACAACCAAACTTGTAATTGCGGCTGAGTTACGCCAGCATCAACAGCAAACTGAAATTGCCATTGAGTGCGTGAAATATCAGGTGTCAATTGGGGATTTATAGCAAACCATTGTTCCACCGCTGACTGCATGGTTTCAAGCTCAATTGGTTGACTGAATAACACCTGATAAGTGATCCCCCCCGTAAACTCTAAACCTAAGTTAAGTCCATTAAAGGTGATATAGATTCCACTCAAAATCATCAAAATGAAAGAAAAGTATAACCCCACCTTACGGTATTGACTCCACGCTAGTTTAGCGGCCCTAATTTTCAGAGTATTACGCATTGTGGCGACCTCGCGGTGACGTTTTTTTCATCCATAGTTGGCTAACAATTAGCCCTGTAAATAAGCTGGTTACAATACCGATGCCCAGTGTAACTGCGAAGCCCTTAACCGCCCCATACCCAACCACAAATAGTACGATTGCGGTTATTAGAGACGTTAAGTTCGCATCAATAATGGTTGAGTAAGACTCTTTATAACCACGTGAAATGGCTTTTGCATCTGGGATTCCTTGCTTACGCAGTTCTTTGATTCTTTCGAACACTAGAACATTGCAATCTACCGCCATCCCCATTGTCAGAACTAAACCGGCAATACCGGGCAAAGTAAGCGCGACGCCTGGTATTATCGAGAGTAAACCGACAATCATCACCATATTCACACTTAGTGCGCCGCAAGCAACCAACCCAAACTTCCCGTAAAGCGTTGCCATAGCCACAAACGTTAGAGCTAAGCCCAATACAACGGCAATTAAACCATTTTTAATGTTTTGCTCACCAAGAGTTGGACCTATGATTTGTTCGTCAATAATTGATACAGGAACGGTCAGCGCACCGGATCGAAGAACAGAAGCAAGCTCTTGCGCTTCTCGTAAATCTCCGACCCCTGTCACTCGAAATCTAGAACCAAACTGAGACTGAATAGTTGCGACACTAATCACTTCGTGAGCTTGCTCAAGCTCACCTTGTTGATTCGCATGATATTCACTAAACAATGTCGCCATTGGTTGACCGATATTGCTACGCGAATGTTGAGACATTTTGTTTCCGCCAGTTCTGTTCAGAACTATATTGACTTCAGGTTGTCCAAACTCTCCAATGGTTGCGGAGGAATCAATAATATCCTCTCCTGTTACGATCGGATGATTTGCAAGGCGAACGTTTTCACCTCTTGAATCAAAGTAATTGTTACCCGATTTTTGCGGGGCCACAACGTCATAAAAAGCGATGCTGGTGGTTGCTCCAATCAAAGATTTAGCCGCATCTGGATCTTGTACACCCGGAAGCTCGATGCGAATAAAATTTCGACCGTGTTGTTGAATGTTGGCTTCTGTAATACCCAGACTTTCAACGCGTTGTCGCATAACAGATAAGGTTTGTTGCATCGCCTGACGCTCAAGTCTTTCAACTGTATCCGAGTCTAAGGAAAACAGAATGTCTGATTCTGAACGCGACAACTCCCATTCATTATTACCAACCAACAATTCTTTAAAATTAACATCATTTCCATAGGTATTTTCGATTGAAATCACAGACTCATTAATCGATATGTTCCCTAATGGCTTTCTAACATCAACGGGTAGTTGCCTGTTGAAATGCCTAATTTCAGCTACAAAGGAATCTATATATCCTTGATAACTCTTGGATGATTCTACATTTAGAGTAAGCTGAACCCCACCTCTTAGGTCTAACCCTAGATTCATTGGCTCCAACTTTATGTTTTTCATCCAATTTGGGTGTGTAGAATGAAGCAATAGAGTCGTAGATAAAGCTCCTAGCGACGTAAAGTGGCTATGAGCAACACTTTGGTCTTTAGCACTATTAAACTGAATCAAAATCTCTTGTTCATTGAGTTCAACACTTCTAGGCTTGATTTTTAGTTGAGATAGTTGCTCATGAAAACTCTCTAGAGTTAAGGACTCGTTTCCATTTTTACTACTCAAGCTTAATGATGGATACTCAGGGTAGATGTTTGGTAAGGCAAAAAGTGCAAGCAGAATAATGAGCATATAAACGGTCGTACGTTGTAAAATGCTCATTACTATTTACCTGAATATAGAGGCAACATCTTGGCAAGAAATAGAATCGCCCCTCCATAACCAAACATCATGGCGACTATTAATTTAATTTCTATTTTACGGTAAAGAATCAATGCTTTAGTCATTGTAAAGACCTTTGAGTTTCGAATTGTAAGGTCATTATTTACTCTTTCATTGGCGTCAACTATGAATTAGAGAAATTCATTATTGTAGTTAGAAGTAAGAAAGAGCCTTCAAATTTGAATTTCTCAAACTCGTATCCAGGATGTTTACCAAGCAATATGATTCTCCTCGTCAACTATATGAGGGGATTACCAAGGAAAACACCGTGAAAAAGGCAAAAACCACACTTGGAATATTGGCATCATTATTGGCGTTCTCTACGGTCGCTTCGCAACATGTTTCATTTTCTGACTCACATGGCCTCTACTCAGCAGCAGAAGTTGGATATGGCAACGAGGGCTTTGATTTTGGTCTCCAAGTGGGACTTGCTACATCAAATAATTATGGAGTGATTTTTGGCTACGTTGCGAAAGAAGATCTTGATACACATAACTATTACGGAGAACTCGTTAGTTTAAATGGTGGCTTAGGTTATCGACTCAACTACGAATATGGCCGCCATCTGACCGATCCCCACAAATTAGCACCAACCGTAAAATCGATAAGTTAAGTTTTGAAATGTATAAGTAACAACACGGTTGATTTTTTACTATGACATCGTTGTTAAATGACAGAGAACAAAACTATGCCACTACTCGATGATAAAACTCGAATCTTGCTCAAATTATTTGTCCCCCAAAGAAGAGTTCCCAATACGCAATATGCAGTTCCTGAGATGGACAAAGACTTATTAGGAAAAACCATTGTGTTTACCGGTGGCACAGACGGTATTGGCCAAGTAGCCGTTGAAATGCTTTACGAGATGGGAGCAAACATCGTGCTTCTTAGCCGAAACCCAGAAAAAGCAAATGCACAGATTCAATCGCTTCATGTTTCTCCATCAGCAGGAAATATTACGCTAGAGATATGTGATCTTGCATCAATGGACAGCGTCAAAGCATGTGCAGAACGTATTCTGGCTAATCACACTAAGATAGATATCTTGGTCAATAATGCGGGTATTAACATGACTAAACCCGTAGTCACTAGTGATGGCTTTGAAACTAACTGGGCTATTAACTACTTTGGCCCCCGATTGCTCACTGAACTGCTTTTAGAGCGAATTAAGGCGTCGGCGCCTGCGCGCATCGTTAACCTGACAACTAACACTGAGTTTATTGCCAACATCGATTTTGACGATATTCAGTCTAGAGCTAACTTTGTTTCGGATAACAGCTACGTGGAGTCAAAGCTCTCTATGAATATGTTTACTATCGATCTGGCTAATGAGTTGGCTAATATAGAGGTCACAGTTAACTCGCTTTGCCCTGGTCACATACGCTCTAATCTTCTTAATCATTTAGAGGGAACAGAGAAGATAATGAAGTACGTGATGCACTATGCAGCGTCACCAACTGTGGTAGGTGCCGATCGCATAGTAAGGCTAGCAATCTCATCGCATTTTAATAATGCCTCTGGTATCTATGTGTGTGAAGATAAGATCAAGTCCCACCACTCTGAGGCCCAAAACGCCATCAAACGAGCACAGGCTCGAAAGATGACAAAAATTGCGCTAGCTCCTTGGTTAAATGGGTAATACTCACCTGTATGATTTTTCTTCAATCACTTTGCTATTAGGTAACACAAGGCGAATGGGCACAAAAACAAATATTCGGGCCACGCCCATTGCAAGCCCAGAAGCAACACTGTTTTTGTTTTCATACGCATAATCAAGCTAAAATTTACTCACCCTCAACCAAAGCATCACAACGTGAGGCGCAGATAAAGTCGTTCTTATGCAGGCCCTTAATCGAGTGGCTCCACCACGTCACGGTGACTTTACCCCACTCCAACAATATCGAAGGGTGATGAAACTCGTCTTCCGCTAATTCGGCTATTCTATTGCTGAATGCCCACGCCAGCTTAAAGTTTTTAAACGTATACACTTTTTCAAGCTGCGAGATGCCCTCTCTATCCATTATCTGCCATTCAGATAGCTCCAATAACAACGATTGTTGCTCCTCATTGTTGAGAGCAATTGCATCGATACTGCAGGCTTCGCATTTTAGTTCATTCAACATGTACTGATTCCTTAGGTTCAAAAAGTGGTGGTAGTAATCCTGCTTCAATCGCGAGATCCGTTTGCTGTAATAGGTTGCACTGGCTGATCTTAAACAGGTCAGACAGCGTCTCTATCACATAATATTTAGGTTGTATGATATCGATGCGATAAGGGGTCCTTAGAACAGTTTGAATATCAAACTCATCACGGATAGCAGCGCTGCCTTCGAGCGCATAAAGGGTTTCTGCTGGAGACGACAAAATGCCACCTCCATAAATTTTCAGTGCATGCTCTTCTTTGACTAAGCCAAACTCAACCGTAAACCAGTACAAACGAGCCAGATAAGCGCGCTGTTTGGGCGTCGCCAATTGCCCTAGTTTTCCATAGTGCTCGGTAAAAGCAGCGAAGTCGGTATTGGTTAACATTGCGCAATGCCCAAAGATTTCATGAAAGAAGTCCGGCTCCTGTAAATAATCGAATTCGTCTCGCGTTCGTAAAAAGGTCGCCACGGGAAATCGTTTGTTGGCAAGCAAATCAAAAAAACGGTCAAAGTCTATCAACGCAGGAACTGGCTCTACTTGCCAACCTGTCGTTTCATTTAGCACTTTGTTTATCTCTGGTAACTGAGGCACTCGGTCCGTTGGTAGATCGAGTAAAGTCAAACCCTGCAAATACGCGTCACAAGCGCGCCCTTCTACAATGGCCAGCTGCTTTGTCACCAAATCGTGCCAAATGGCGTCGTCTTCACGACTCCACTCTACCCACCCCTCTTTGCTCACGGGTTTAGATTGATATTGCGTCACTAAACATCTCCTTATGCATGTCTCCCTTTAAAACTATCCTGACTTTTTTATAAGTGCCATTTCGAAGCGTTTTTTGCAAACCGCCGATCTGTAACATTTTGTTTACACTCTTTTGCTGAATGCTTATTTCATTAGGCTTTTGACTTTCTAATGCCGACATACCAGACTGAAAAAGTTAAAGTTTTGTTAAAGAGAGCGGAATGTACCAAAGTAGAGAGCCCATTTGGCAACCAAGTAGTCAGCGTATTGAACAAGCCAACCTAACCAAATTTATGCATAGCCTTGAACGGCAGGGTGTTGAATTCAGCAGTGCACTGTTGCGTTACCAAGATCTTCATCAATGGTCTGTGCAGCAGCCAGAAGCGTTTTGGCAAAATGTTTGGCAGTTCACTGAAATGATTGGCTTGCAAGGTGACAGGGTATTAACCCAAGGCGAAAGCCGCTGGAAGCAGCCACAGTCGCATCGCGATTCGCTGTGGTTCCCAAATGCTCAAGTTAATTATGCCGAAAACTTACTGAATGCAAGTAAGGCATCGCCAGCTGATAGTGCGATATGGTTTGAAAATGAACGGGGCGAGAAGCAAGTATATTCCTGGCAAGCGCTAAGAGAGAAAGTCTCGTGTGTACAGCAGTGGCTCAAAGAGTGTGGCGTACAACAAGGCGATGTGGTTGCAGCCTATACCCCTTATCTCCCACAAACCGTGATCGCTATGCTGGCCACTACCAGCTTAGGAGCGACTTGGACATCCACATCACCAGACTTTGGTGTAGAGAGTGTCATTGAACGATTTGGCCAAGTGAAACCCAAGGTACTGTTTACCTGCGATGGCTACACTTTTAATGGCAAGACGTTCGATATGGCCAACAAAAATCAGCAAATTATTGCACAGTTAAATGAGCTGCAGCATGTTTGCACTATCCCTTACCTAACACAGGAGACTTATCAGGAGCAGAGTGTTGAATTGAAACTGGGTAGCGAACAACCCAGCTCACACACCCAATACTGGCCACAGATCCTCCACCTCTTTGAACCACAGCCGCTGCAATTTACCCGAGTTGACTTCAATAGCGCTCTGTTTGTTCTCTATTCTTCCGGTACAACAGGTAAGCCCAAATGCATTGTCCATTCCGTCGGCGGGACCACGCTTAACCATTTAAAAGAGCACCAGCTGCATTGTGACATTAAACCGAATGATCGCGTATTTTACTACACCACTTGTGGTTGGATGATGTGGAATTGGCACGTTTCTGCGCTTGCGAGCGGTGCCTGTTTGGTGATCTTTGATGGTAGCCCTGTGTATCCGCAAGCAAACGTCTTGTGGGATTTAGCGCAGCGCGCCGAAGTATCTACATTTGGAACGTCAGCCAAGTATTTAGAAGCGATTGAAAAAGCTCAACTTTCTCCTATCAACAGCCATTCACTTCCTCACTTAAAAACTCTCTGCTCGACAGGGTCTGTGCTCTATCCCGAGCAGTTTGATTACGTCTACAAGCATATCAAACAAGATCTGCACTTAGCGTCTATTTCGGGTGGCACCGATATTTGCGGCTGCTTTGTTTTAGGTAACCCTATATCCCCAGTTTATCGCGGCGAATGCCAGCAAGCGGGGCTAGGTATTGATGTTAAAGTCTTCAATGCCGACGGCCTCCCAGTCAAACAACAACGAGGTGAACTGGTATGCGCAAACTCCCTGCCTAACTTCCCAACAGGTTTTTGGAACGACAGCGGCGAGCGCTATCACAGCACCTATTGGGATAAGTTCGACAATGTTTGGCACCATAGTGACGAGGTAGAGCACAGCGTCAACGGAGGCTACCTGTTTTATGGTCGAGGCGACACCACGCTTAACCCTGGCGGAATAAGAATCGGCACAGCCGAAATCTATCAGCAAGTAAACACCATAGAAGGCGTTGTCGATTCCATCGCCGTCGGTAAAGAAATCGACCGCAACGAGCAAATTTGGTTGTTTGTGCAACTGCAGCAAGGCATAACCTTAAGTGATGAAATACGCACAGCCATTAAAAGCAAGCTCAAATCATGTTGCTCACCAAGGCATGTGCCTAGTCAGATATTCGCGATCAGTGACGTGCCAAAAACGCGTTCGGGCAAGCTGGTAGAACTGGCGGCAAAGCAGGTGGTTAATGGTAAAAGTGTTGAAAACCTTGGCGCTATCGCTAACGCAGAGGTGCTGCAAGAGATTGAGCAGATTATTGCCATCTAGTGTCGATTCTCACTTTTGCTTAGTTTACCAACAGTCGCTGGGTTAACAACCTGATAGCATTGATAGAGAATCACGTGGCGTCATTGAAACGTAGGAGAAAGTACAACTATGGATTATCAAACCTTTCAACCACACCCAGACCTAGAGCCGCTAATCAGTTGCTACTGGACCTTGAAAGTCCCTAAAACGGATCATCCGGAAAAACAACGTATTATTCCTGACGGCACCATCGAAATGGCGTTCATACTTGGCGATGACATCAAAAGATACACTTCAC
Organism: Vibrio ulleungensis; assembly: GCF_016900875.1. Lineage (GTDB taxonomy): Bacteria > Pseudomonadota > Gammaproteobacteria > Enterobacterales > Vibrionaceae > Vibrio > Vibrio ulleungensis. Next base: position 530,889 of record NZ_JAFEUM010000001.1, on the reverse strand, counting down.
AAGGCGATGTCATAATACAACCCAGAGCGTTGATTTTGGGGCACACCATCGAGCCTTTTTTTATAGAGCCTACTGGGTCTGTGGATACATTTGCGATCCGATTCTACCCTTATGGATTTGCCAACTTTGTGAGCGTGCCTATTAACGCATTGGCAAATACTGAGACCCCTTTAGCGCAATTATTTGACGAAGTAACAGCCAATAAACTCGAGCAAGACATCATCCACGCCAAAAATACCGAGCAGCGAATAGAGATCATTGAGTCATTTCTAATCGACAAACTCAATGACAGCACAACCATTGATACCATCGTCAAATCAACGCTAGACACGCTCTTCGCCTCCAATGGCAGCACGCCCATTAACACTATACTCAAAGATAACCTATCCAAAAGAAGGCAACTTGAGCGCAAGTTCATCAAACAGATTGGTGTTAGCCCAAAACAGTTAGGTAAATTGATTCGCCTTCAAAGTGCGTTAAAGGCAATGCTTAACGAGGGTGAAGACTTAACGCAAATTGCGCATCAGAACAGTTATTACGATCAATCGCATTTCATTAAAGATTTCAAAGAGTTTACTGGAGTGAGTCCAAAAGAGTTTGTGGGCAATGAAAGCATGGCTCTGTCTTCACTATTTTATAAATAGGTTCGTCTGTCGCATTTTTACAATTCCTCTTTCTGTCGCCTGAGTAATCTTTACTTCAATGCAGTCAGTTGCTGTCGATGAGACGAGCTAAATCGTAATACAGCGGACCACCGCTATTTGGGAAATAAGCAACGATGATTATTAGCCATCGTTTCTACTCTCGTACATAAATGAACTAGGTAAACTAAGGAAAAAGGAGACTCAGCGATGAGCGAAAATGGACAAGATGTGAATAGCTATGTGTCGATTTTTGAAATCCCAGCATTGGATATTTCAAGAGCGATCAATTTCTACCAAGCGATCCTGAACATCAATATAGAGAAATTTGAGATGCCCGGTATGGAAATGGGTGTCTTCCCTTATGAAAACCAGGCTGTCGTTGGCCTAATCTTAAAACAAGACGGGCTTAGCCCTTCCTCCAATGGCGTAACGCTATACTTAAATGGTGGCGACAATCTCTCGAGTATTCTTGATGAGGTGGTAAAAAATGGTGGTAAGATCATTACCCCCAAAACGCCCCATGCAGACGAAAGCGGTTATTTTGCTATTTTCCACGACTGCGAAGGAAACCGAATGGGTTTGAATTCACCGAACTAACCAAGCACGGAAAATGACAGCCTGCCTTGGTGATGAGTCTTGCTTCTTGTCGTTCCTAATAGAGTCAGAAAAGAACAAGGAAGAACTGGCCTCAAAACGGCTGTTATCTTGATCAGTTCGTTAAACCCGTTAGGCACTTCAAGAATGAAAAGCAGAAGTGCCTACCCGGGGCGTTGGCTACCCAAGGTATTCCAAGGTATTGGATAAACCAGTTGAGTGCAGCCACTTGCCTCAGTTGTTAAGCTTGCGCATCTTCTTGACTTTCAGGTATTGCATCAACAAAAGATGGCAACTGATTGCAGGCTTCAACAATCGAGTTAATCAATGGATACGGTGACATATCGACAGCAAAACGCTGCGCGTTATAGACTTGCGGCACCAAGCAGACGTCAACAATACTTGGTGAGTCCGTCAGGCTAAAAATGGTATCACCCTGAGTGTTACGGTGATTGCTAAGCTTCGCTTCTAGCGCAGCAAACCCTTGGTGGATCCAGTGATGGATCCACGCCATTTTTGCCTCTTGCTTACAAGACATTTCCCTCTCCAAATACTGCAGCACTCGCAGATTATTAAGAGGATGGATCTCCATCGCAATATCTTGCGCCATGGCTAAAGCCGTATATCGCAAGGGCGATTTTTCGGGGATCAGTGGGACTTTGGGGTAGTGCTCATCAAGATATTGTAGAATGGCTAATGACTGATTCAGTCTCACCTCGCCATCCACCAAAACCGGCACCAACTCACTGGCATTGAGCCGCTGAAAACTGGCGCCGTGCTGCTCGCCACCATTTCTCACAAGATGCACCGACTTAGACTGGTAGGTAAGTTGCTTTATATTCAACCCAATACGCACTCGGTAAGCGGCGGACGAACGCCAATAGCCATAGAGTATCCTTGTCTCACTCATATCATCGTTGCTCTTGGTACTGGCTAACTTGTTGGTCTATTGCGCCAAAAATGGAATCACCTTGTTCGTCAAACATTTCTAACCGAATTGTGTCACCAAACGACATAAATTGAGTCGATGGTTTGCCGTCTCGGATAGTCTCAATCATCCTCACCTCAGCAATGCATGAGTACCCCACTCCACCTTCCGCAATAGAAGTGCCGTGATCAGTACCTTGTTTGTTCGACACCGTTCCCGAGCCAATAATCGAGCCTGCGGAAAGTGGACGAGTCTTAGCAGCATGCACCACCAACTCGGCAAAGTTGAACGTCATATCTACAGCTGCATTTGGGCACCCAAAAGCAGCGCCATTGTAGGTCGATACCAGTGGTAAATGCAGTTTACTATCTTGCCACTTTTCACCCAGTTCATCGGGCGTAACTGCCACCGGAGAGAACGCTGAAGAAGGCTTAGATTGGAAGAAGCCAAACCCTTTTGCCAACTCTGCTGGGATAAGTCCGCGCAGCGATACATCGTTCACTAACATCAACAACCGAATTGAGTCTTGCGCCTGTGCCACACTCGCGCCCATTGGCACGTCACCAGTCACAATCGCGACCTCGCCTTCAAAATCGATGCCCCATTCGTCGCTGGCAAACTCAATGTTGTCACAAGGGCCAATAAATGCGTCTGAGCCACCTTGATACATTAATGGGTCAACCCAAAAGCTTTCTGGCATCTCAGCGCCACGCGCCTTGCGGACCAGTTCAACGTGGTTCACATACGCACTGCCGTCAGCCCATTGATACGCGCGTGGCAAAGGCGACTCACAGAACTGAGCGGTAAAGGGTTCGCTGCCCGCCACTTGGCCGTGATTTAAACCAATGTAGAGCTCTTGTAATTGAGAGTACACTCTATCCCAGTTATCCATCGCCACTTGCATGGTTGGAGCAAGATGCAACCCATGGAAAATATCCGTAGTCGCTACACACTGTTTGAGATCTTTGCTCACCACCATCAATAAACCATCACGAGTGCCATTTTTTTTGGTTGCTAGTTTCATTGTGCTCCCTCGCTTTCGTTACCAGAAGTCTCTTTCCAACTGTAGACATAATCCTTGTTCTCAACGCTGTCGAGTTCATCAGAGAAGTGAAGCGCATGGCGAGTATCGATCATGACCGCCACCTCATCAGTGAACTTTTTGGTGTTTGCCTGCCCCGCTTTGAAGGCTTTTGGATGAGGTCCATGAGTAAATCCTGCCGGATGGAACGTCACCATACCCGCTTCGATGTTGTCGCGACTGAAGAAATCCCCAGCGTGGTAGAAAAGCACTTCATCGTAATCATCATTGTTATGATAAAACGGCACTTTTAGTGCGCCAGGATCGCTTTCAATCGGACGAGGTACAAAGGTACACACCACAAAGCCTGCCCCTACAAACGTTGTGTGTGCAGATGGAGGTAAGTGGTAGCGGTGAGACATCAGCGGCCTAATGTCACGCCAGTTCACTTTTACCACGGCTAAATCGCCATGCCAGCCAATCGCATCTAGCGGGTTGAACGGATAGGTGATCACGCTGACGGTATCGTGACGTTTTACCTGAACCTGAGTTGGGGTTTCTGAATACTGAGCGCGGAAGCTGTCATTGATCGAAGGAATATCGAGAACAGCTGGATCAAACACAGCGTGATTGCCGACCATGCCTTTTTCTGGCAATGAGTAGGCCGCATCGGTGTTTTCGATCATCAATATAAACATCGGCTCACTTGGCTCTAAGCGCCAGTTGGTTGAGCGCGGGATCATCACATAATCCCCTTCACTTACCGCCAAGTGGCCATAATCACAATACAGATCCGCGCTGCCTTGGTGAATAAATAGCAGCTCATCCCCATCGGAGTTTCGCGCTAAAAAGTCCATTTTCTCATCCATTCGCCACACGCGGATTTTACAGTCCGCATTGTGTAAAAGGTGAGGAACCGCCCACGGCGATATCTGACTGGCTTTTTCAATTAACGTAAAATCATAAGCGCGGGGGCGTAAATCTCCCTCCCACTCAGACCAACCGGTTGGGGCGTGCTGGTGATGAAAGTGAGCAGCCGGGCCAAAGAAACCGCTGCGCCCTGCTTCTCGTTCGTAGATTGCCTCTTTGGGGAAGTCGGCATGCGCTTGTTTGGAGCACACGCCCTCCCGATGAGGAAAGGAGATCCATTTATGCATCGTCCAATACTCCCCGACGAATCTGGTCCTCTTCAATCGATTCAAACAACGCCTTAAAGTTACCTTCGCCAAAGCCTTCGTTACCTTTGCGTTGAATGAATTCAAAGAACACCGGCCCGATGACCGTTTGGGTGAAAATTTGCAGCAAGATACCGTCTTTGGTAGGTGCGCCATCGATAAGGACGCGCAGGTCTCGCAGTAACTCGGTATCTTCGCCATGACCTTTGACGCGTTGATCGACTTTCTCGTAGTAGGTATCGGGGGTTGGCATAAAGTCCATACCGCGATCACGCAGGGTTTTCACCGTTTTATAGATGTCATCCGTCGCCAGCGCAATGTGCTGGATACCTTCGCCATTGTATTCACGAATAAACTCTTCGATTTGTGATTTGTCGTCCGAAGACTCATTAATTGGAATTCGGATCTTGCCACAAGGTGATGTCATGGCTCGACTGACAAGCCCTGTCAGTTTGCCTTCAATGTCGAAGTAACGAATCTCTCTAAAGTTGCCAAGACGCTCATAGAACCCAGACCACACGTCCATATTGCCTTGCTTAACGTTGTGGGTAAGGTGGTCGATTTCAAACAGGCCCGCATCGGCTTTTTCCATGCGATCGTTCGCGTCGTCATAGAATCGAAAATCCACATCATAAATGCTCTGCTTACCATAGCGATCGACAAAATAAAGTAGGCTTTCTCCAATACCGTAAATGGCAGGAATGCTTAGCTCCATTGGCCCAATCTCGGTCTTATACTCTTTACCGCCGCTGCTAAACGCCTGCTCCATTGCGGGCGTGGCTTCATGAACACGAAAAGCCATGCCACACACCGAGGGACCATGCACCTTAGCAAACGCTTCGGCTTGACTGTGTGGTTGCGCATTAACGATAAAGTTGATGTCACCTTGTCGATACAGCCAAGCCTCTTTTGAGCGGTGCTTGGCTATTTCAGCAAAACCAAGTGACACAAACAGCGCCTTAAGTTGCTCAATTCCCTTGTGGTCAACGGCTGTATATTCAACAAACTCGAATCCATCCGTACCAAGCGGGTTGTATGTATCCACCATGAACTTTCTCCTTGTGCTTATGCGTGTTATTTGCTCTTGAATAAATTTGGCCTACAAGCGGAGATAATGGAATACAAGGTGAAAAATGGGCAATTTCGATGAACGCCCGTTAAATTGTAAACAAAATGTTACGGGAGAGGGGTTTTAGTAAAAAAATGAGTGCTATCAAAAGGTTGAAAGGTCTCGATTTCATTTACACCCTGACAATAGATGTTAATAATTTGTGACAGGTACTTTTTTGGTGAAAATATCGCTTAGAGAACAGCGTCGTTAATGGTTAAAACGCTTTAGGAATTAAAAAATAGAGTTATGGAATCAAGTAACGCACATTGAACAGTACATTCTTAGAATAATCATTATGGTAAAAAAACGGATCACTCTGTGTAATGGAAATTCTAACAGTGGCCTGCACGCTCCTAATGGTGCAGGAAAACTAAGTAGCCTTTCATGTTTTATAGGCTTACCGATCAGGCAGTTTAGCTAACTCGTCAATCACATAGTTCATCACTGCATTTCGAGGCTTCGCTGTTAGCCAACTGATTTCAGTAGACCACTGATTTGGCCGTTCAGATGCCGTAGGTGATATATACATTTTATCGAGTCTGCCAGTTTCAATATCTTCCCGGCAAATAAACTCAGGTAACATCGCCCAAGCCTGGATATGCTTTAGCACTTCATTGGAATTACGTAAGCTGTTACTGTAAATTGTTCGCGAGCTGAGATTATGGGTATCTTCACGAGCTATCTGCTTCATGAAAAGTGCCGATACCTGAAGCATTCCCCTTACTTTTTCTAAAGTGACTAACTTCTCTCGACAATGTAACTGTGGTGATGCAGCAAACACCACATTGAACGAGTAACCATCGGCCACAGTCAATTCGTGATGACCGCTAAACAACGCTATACCAAAGCCGATATCTGCCTGTTCATTCAAAACATGACTTCGCACCTGCATTGTGTCAACGGCAATAATCTTGAGTTCAATTGAGGGAAACGCTGAGACCATCTTTGAACAGATATTAGCAATGTCTGGCCCCATCAAGTCATTGTCTACAGCAATAGTGAATCTTGATGGTAGGCCCTCTAATAAACTGTTCGCCTTCACATCTAATAAATCACACTCTCGAATCACAGACTGGGCATAGCGATAGATTTCAGAACCTTGAGGGGTAATCTCTAAAGAGCGCGGTTTACGAATGAACAGATCCATCCCCAATTCAGCTTCTAAGTTAGCAATGAGCCCACTGACCGTGGACTTATGTTTACCTAACCGAATACTAGCTTGCTTGAAGCTCCCTTTGTCCACGGTTTCTACAAATGCGTTCAGTTGCTCCAGTGTAATAGCCAATTCGTTTACCTTCGATTCGAAATACGTTGATATCAATATAACATAAGGTAGGGGTATTACCGCCCTTGAGGACGTTAAGGTTCCAATCCAAATCCTACATAATGCACACATCAACTGGCAAGGCGATTAAGAAAACTCTTTATACGATTGCCCCGATGTCACGCTCAACTTAATAACTTATTGTAGGAATAAACCACATGAAAAACTTTAAACTAAATAAATTCGTAGTAGCTGCAATTGCAGCAGCATCACTAGCAACTGTCGCAACTACAGCGAGTGCATGTTCACGTTTAATCATGGATGGTGGTGAAACTCACGGTGTCACTGTTGCACGTTCTTTCGACTGGGGTGGGTCTGAATTACAATCAATCGCAAAAGCATACCCAGCGGGTGTTGCTGTTGAAGCTTACAATGTACCGGAGTACAAAAATGCTGCTTCTTGGACGGTAAAGCACCACACTGTTGATTACGTTGAAGTAGAAACATTCCACGGCACATCAGGTGAAGCTATTAACGACAAGGGTTTATCAGCGTCTATACTTTACCAAAACCCGTCAGTTGAATTCGTAAAAGATGCAGCAGACAACGGTACTCCAGCAGTACACATGTCACAAATCGTAAACTACCTAGCAACTCAGTTCGCAACCGTTGAAGAAGCCGTTAAAGCGTTCAATGCAGGTGAATTCCAAACCGCGTGGAAAACCGGTATCGGTGGTCACCAACACGGTTTCCACTTTTCTGTTCAAGATAAGTCTGGCGACATCGCCCTATTCCAGTTGAACGAAGGTGGCGAAATGCGTGTACACCGCGGTGACATCGACAGTGATCTGCGTGTAATGTCGAACATGCCTTTACGTCAAGACATTCTAGCTCATGCGGAAAACTTTGACCTAGACAATGCAGAAGACCTTCCGAGCGACATCAGCTCTCCATCTCGCTACCTACGTGGTTACCACGTTACAGCGAACGCCAAGTTAGATCCCAAGGCTGACTGGGTAGATACTCGTGGCAAGATGAAAGGTATATTCGATTTTGGTAACAAGGTGCCACAAGAATTGATTGACCCGACTAACGGTGCATCTTACGCAACATGGGAGACCTTCATCTACAACTTAGAGACAGGTAACACAACCTACTACAACGAAGGTAACGGTTCACAGCTAGACATCAACTTCGCTGATACGCAAGCATTCACTAAGACCATGTGCGCAGACATGTTCCAACAAGCACGCGCTGGAGAAAAAATCACTTGGGGTGAGTGTAAGTAACTTGACTTAATACCAGAGACTGAAATAGCTCGCGTACATTGCGCGAGCTTTTTAGTGTCGCACTATACTTGCATGGTTCCCCAAACTGCGAATACTGACCAAGGGATCACCATCCTAAATGCTATAGTAATTGTACCAAGCACAATGTACTGGTTATGGGTTTCTCCTAGCTCTCAAATGATTGGTTAGGGCAATGTAGTTGACATCCAAAACAATGATTACTACTACCGTACAGTGAACAACCCGGACATCCGCAAAGTTGACTTAAATAAGATTGATTTTGATACTATTGAATACTCAGCACAAGACATCTACGATCAAGTACCAACATTCACAGAAGCAACTTTTTCCAATTAGTTACTGCAGCTAGCTTATCCTCACTCTAAATACGGGGTGAGGGCAAGCATCTTTGTACCTTCTTAAGCCTTCTTAACAGATCAAAAACAGATCCTCTCATCTAGATTTCGCGAGCTGCCGGTCTAGCCTTAAGAAAAGTCATTGCTAATAAAACAATACATCCGCATAGGAATATCTAGTGGAATGAGAAGTCAGTTCGAATTTCAGGTATGGGAATTAAGCGTTGGAACGAATAACAACATTGTGGGCAAAGGCGGTTTGCAGCAATCTGTTATGGCGTTTCTGTGGACAGAAAGCTTGTGAGCCAGCGACTCAATCATTCTTTGTTTCGCGACACCTTGCGCTGTAGCATCTATATTAAAAAGCAACTTACCCATAATGATAGCTGCGTGCGAATACCCTTCTTCTCAGTACCTTTGTTGGTTATCCAAAATCAACTTTCCAAATTATCAATTCAAACCTGGTCACGAACGAATCCATTACCTTATTGTGGTAGGTAGCGGTCAAGCATTCACTGAACGCGTTAGCTCGAAAGTACTTTGAAATGCTAGAGTTGATGTAGCTTGCAGCTTTAAACATCAGTTAAACTAATGTTCTCAAGCCGGCTAGAGACAATACTTGATTAAAGCACTATGCTCGTCAGCCTAATCAGACCTGACTCCGTTTGGTATTCGTCCTATGAGTATGCTGCTTAAGGTGAGGTTTATTCTAAAAGTTTTGACTATACATTTTCATTGCCTGCTAAATCAGTCAAAATGCAACAGCGCATCACCGTAAAGGACAATAAATAATGAGTGAGTTAACTCCTCAGCAAGAACAAGCCATTGCAACATTTAAAGCCAATATGCATTTCCCAAAAAACGGTTTTCATGAGCTGATTCTTGAGCTGTGTAAAACCTATCAACTACCTTTCCAACAAGTGCGTAAGGTTGTGATGAGTTCACAGATAAAGCTCGAGAAAAAGATTCGCCTTCAATTCGATACTCTTGATAGCAATGAGCTCACACAACACGCTTGGCTAGAAAGTGTTGAGGTAGAGTTAATCGAAATGGCCAAAAAAAATGTCCCTGTAATGACTGCATTGCAGGGTAATAGCCACTACCTCAAAGCGACGACAGCTTTAAAAGCGACTATTCAAAGTGAAGACGAGCGGGAAGAAGTCTTAGACTGCTTATTCTTAGCCTATGAAAAAGAGGTATTTAAACCTCTGCTGGCGATGCTAAGAACCACTAAGACCTACTGGCAACTGATGCTTGCAGATGAAATAGGTAAAATGACACCTGATTACCAACAAAAATTCAGTGATTATCCGCAATACATGGAAGCCGCAAACCATCTATTTCAGTTGGAGGCTCAAGTAAAAGCATTGATTCTAGAATAGAACGCTCCTACCTGTAATTCACTTAACCGACAGCCCTACAATTTCGGACAACATTACTATACGAATCAACCACAAATGATTTGAAGCTGGTAAAGCAGCAGGCGCAATGGGGCTGGTGGGTATATCAGAAGGGGCCATTCCATTTGCGGCTCAAGATCCACTCTCCGTTATTCCGGCAAACGTCGTCGGCTCAATGGTAACAGCAGTGTTAGCATTCTCGTTCGGCATTACCAATAGCGTTGCTCACGGTGGTCCAGTCGTTGCTTTACTGGGTGCGATGAACAAACCGTTCTTGGCACTATTGTGTATGGCTGCAGGTACGGTAGTGACTGCCCTAGTCTGCCTCAGCTTGAAAAAGCTTCGTGCTGAGAAAGCGGAAGGCTCTCTACAAAGTGTTACCAACTAGCGATTAAAACAGTTACCTTAAATATCCTTACCCTACTTACCCATATGCGGGTAAGTAGGCGTTTAAAGGTCTGCGTTTTCATCTTGTTAGTGGGATTTTAAAGCAAGCGAACGACAGACATAGACTAGAAAATAAAAGCGTACGAGCCAACAAAGATGGTGAGTGCGCTTTTTTATTAACTAAGGGCGTCGCCTCTAAGTGCTTCAGCGAATGGCTCTCTAGAGCATTCCTCTGTCGGCTCAACCTTAATCCATCAAAGTTACTTTTTTAGCCACTCCAAAATGCAGCGATTGGTATCATCTGGCTTCTCTTGCTGGATCCAATGACCACAATCTATGCTCACAATGTCCACGTTAGGCACGAAGCTTGGAAGGCTGTCCGATCTTGGAATGACATCTTTCTCGCCGTAAATCATAAGGGTTGGATGATGAACAATAGGATCCACATTAGCTAAAAGGTGCCAATTTCTGTTGAGGTTTCTGTACCAGTTGATGCTTGCAGTAAACCCAGACGACTCGAATGAAGTAACATACACCTTTCGTTCACTGTCACTCATAATAGGGAGCCCTTTAGGTTGCTCAGATTTGGCTAGATTAATCATCATCATGCCCGGCTCAGGCGCACTGTCTTGTGAGACTGTTCTATATAAATTATTGAAAAATTGCTCTGTATTACTCTCTAGTATCGCGTCAGCAACGCCGGGCTGTTTGTTGAAATGGACAAAATAGTACTCTTCACCCAAAAACTGCTCCATGACATCTATCCAAGGCCTATCTCCACGCTCTTGATAAGGCAAACTTAGATTGATTATCTTGCTCACACTACTGGGATGCAGCAGCGCAAGACCCCAAACCACCATCGCACCCCAATCGTGGCCAACGAAAATAGCGTCTTTGTACCCGTAATGAGCCAAAAGCGCGGTTAAATCTCCGGTTAGATGTTCAATGTCGTACGCTTCGACGTCAGTTGGACATGAGGACTGCCCAAAACCGCGTTGGTTGGGCACAATGACATGATAACCTGCTTCCACTAGCGGCTGAATTTGGTGTCGCCAAGCGTAGGCAACTTCAGGCCAACCGTGACACAGCACAATGGGGTTGCCATAGTTTTTCTCGCCCGCTTCAAACACTTCTAGTATCACATCATTTACAGGGATCATCTTCGCGCTTGGGAATTGGTGTTGTTCAAACATAGGAGGACTCCGAGGGTTTTTAAATTCTAAAGTAGCGGCAAATCCATCCAAATAAACTTTGCCGACTAGTGAAACCCTGTTATATCCTTTAAAGGTGTCAAATTGTGGCACCTTTAAAGGATTAAAAGCCAACAATGACTGTTCGCCAACGACATGATTCAATTATCCGTTTTCTCCGGCGTAAAGGCACAACGACCATTGCGGAGCTTACCCAAGAGGTGGGAATATCACGACGCACCGTATTGCGCGATCTCTCTAAACTACGCGATGAAGGCTTTGTTATCCATTCTGAGCCCGGTCGTGGAGGAGGTCTTCAGCTAGACCAGAGGTCAGTACAAACAACCGTGCGACTCTCTGTCGCAGAAGTATTTTCATTGGTGATCAGTGTATCTACCGTCTACGCTATGGGTCGCGTCCCCTTTACCACCCTTGCCGACACGGCTTTAGCTAAGATCGAGAAGTCTCTACCTTCCGACAAGCTCAATGACCTACGACGACTTTTAGATTGCCTATATATTGGCACTTTGTCCCAGCAAGTTAACCTTTCTAATATGAGAGCTGTAGACACTTCCCTACTACCAGAATTTGAAACGGCCTTTTTAAATCAATGCCCTTTGAAGTTTCGATACCAAGATGTAAATGGCAAGAAGTCGCAGCGACAGGTTGAGCCTCAGGCAATGCTAATATTGCCTCCACTTTGGTACTTGGTGGCATGGGATCCATCAAGGCAAGATTTTAGACATTTTAGAATGGATAGGATCAGTGACCCTGAAGTGATTGAAGGTGAGACCTTTCTCCGTCGCCATGTTGCTTTTGATCAGCAAGTGTCTCCGGTTCGAAATTTTGCTCACGGCTACAAGTCGGTGTAGGAAGAATGTTGTATTAGTATCCTTGTCAGTGGACTCTGTAATTCCTAAAAGAATGGCTTATTTGTTATCCTGATGATCGCTGTATTTTTTTGCAATCCACTGATGCAAATGAAGTCCTGTTTTACGCTTAAGGAGTACATCGACTCCGGCTAAAATCAAAAGCCCAATTATTGTTCCCATTATCCTCTCCAAGTTTATGGTTTGTAAGTTGTTTAAATCATCGCAAGAAAAACAAAAACTTAATCCATTGATTTCATTAACTTATCAATATTCATTCCACCAAGTTCTTCTAGGTTACTTTTGATCTCTTCATCTATGGAAAGCTGGCGCTCAACTACCTGTAGTTCTTTCTCAAGGAATTGTTCAACTTCTTGAGATACGTTGAACATCTGTCCCTGTTCACGTGCCGCTTTTCTGGCTCGTTTAAGTCGAAAATCTAAGTCTGACGAAATCTTAATGTTTAGTGATACTTTGGGTTGTTTTCTCTGTAACGGCATATCGATTCTCACTTCAACCTTAATAACACTATATACTTTTCTACCTTTTTAGAAAGAAAAATAAGCACAAACTGTGACTAAAATAGACCCTAAGCCAATAATTGGTTTGCAAGCAAATTAAAAGGATTAACGCCTTGATGAAAAACGACCTTTAGGAAGCCCAGAATGTCTCTACACAGCCGTTAAAATATGAAGAACCACCTTGTAAAGTGGTTCTTCCCTTGCTTGGATATTAGACTTCTTTCAACCTAGCAGTGAAGTGACGTAATACAGGTGGCTCGTAAACAAACTCAAGACCTTTAACTTGAGCCGCTCGCTCTTTCACCTTCTCAAACGCTTCAATAATGAAGTCCATGTGACTTTGCGTGTAGGTAGCCCGAGGGATGGTTAATCGCAATAACTCCGCTGGGCATGGGTACTGCTTACCGGTTTCAGGATCTCGCCCTTGCAGCAATGACCCAATCTCGACAGCTCGAATTCCAGCGACTTTATACAGCTCACAGGCTAGTGCATGGGCTGGGAACTGATGAGGGGGGACATGAGGAAGTAACTTCCCTGCATCAACAAACGCGGCGTGGCCACCAGCCTGTTGGCAAACTACACCAATTTCATCAAGCCCATCAACCAGATACTTCACCTGAGCAATTCGGTACGCCAACCATTCTTGTCGCATTCCGTCATAAAGACCTACGGCTAGACGCTCCATTGCGCCACCTTCCAGACCGCCGTACGTTGGGAAGCCTTCTTGCACAACGCAAAGCGTTCGACATTCATTGTAGGCGTCTAAGAATTTTTCATTCTTAAAGCACAATAAACCGCCCATCTGTACCATGGCATCTTTTTTGGCAGACATCGCCAGACCATCAGCATACTTGTAGGTTTCGCGCGTAATCGCCTCTATCGTCCAGTCTTGATAGCCAGGTTCACGCTGCTGAATAAAGTACGCATTTTCTGCAAAGCGTGCTGAGTCCATAATCACAGGGATGTCGTATCGCTGGGCAATTTCATACACCGCTTTTAAGTTCGCAATAGAAACGGGCTGACCACCAGCCGAGTTACAGGTAATGGTACTCACGATATAAGGTACGTTCTTTGGACCCGCTTCTTGAATTGCGTATTCAAGCTTGTCCAAATCAAAGTTACCTTTGAAGTCTGCATTAACACTAGTATCAAATGCATCTTCAATGTAAGCATTCTTCGCTTTACAGCAGTTCACCTGAGTATGGCCTTGGGTGGTATCGAAAAAATAGTTAGAAATAGCGACCATTTTACTTCGCTCTAAGCCTTTTTCTTTTTCACGCATACTGATCAAAACCGGTATGTAGATTTGCTCGGCGCCGCGTCCCTGGTGCGTAGGAATCGTGAACTCATAACCAAAAATATCTTTTACCGCATTCGCAAGCGCATGATAACTACGACTTCCGCTATAGGCTTCATCGCCTCGTAGCATTGCGGCTTGCATATCTTGGGTTACTGCCCCCGTTCCACTGTCTGTCAGCAGATCAATAAACACATCTTCGCTATCAAGCAAAAATGGGTTCATGCCCGACTCTAGTATCGCTTTTTCACGATATTCATTGGTTGTTGTTTTTACGGGTTCTACGACACGAATACGAAACGGTTCAGGTAAATGCTTAAAGTTTTCCATGATAATGTCCTATCAATCTCGATCAGCAGATCATCACTCGTCTTCACATGAAATCTTTAGAGTGATCTGCTAATGCTTTTATTTGAATATCACGACAAATACCGATAGCAACATTAGGCGTCACTTTTAGGAAATTCTATCGTGTAAAAGAAAGCGCTCTGGGCAAGGGCCCAGACGAATTGAAGAGGATTAAGCGTCGAGCTTAGAAAGGATTGATAACGTGTAGTCGTGGGTGTACCAAGCTGTTGAGCTTGATCGCCATCCATTTTTGTTTTTCACTTGTGTATTCATATCCATGCAATACCAATCTAAGTTATATGTGCGCTGTTCTAGTTAGGTATCAGATACCATCAACAGCTACCGTTAAATATTGTCGTTTTGCCGACGAAAGTAAAACCTTCTTAGCCACAAATGTGAACCTTAGTAAGTCGAGAAACTAAGATGTGATGGGGATCTTGAAGTAGAAACGATCTAAAGATGAATTAAAATAGTCTCAGTTTTTAGTATTTATTCTTTCCGACATTTTATAAATATGAAGTTTGGATTGTTAGAAAGATATTCGTAAGCTTTCTTATCCATCTGTTCTACTTTTTTATCTACTTCACCTTCTGAAATTTGTGTAATGGCTAAGCCATTTAGTGTTAGTGCGTTAGCTATCTCGGTTAGGGAGCGTCGATAGAACTTAACCTGAATGGGCTGACCCACGGTGTCCCACTCTTGCTCCACCAACTCGCGCGCAAAGTAGTTTCCTGACTGGGAATACTCAAAATCAGCAAATGGGTGATGAGTAGAAAATACAAATGAGCCGCCAGGCTTTAAAACTCGGTACACGTCAGTAAAAAGCGGGGTTAGGTTCTCTATATAGTGGATCATGAGAGGGGCAATTATCAAATCAGCACTTGCTGTGGATTCGTTTGGCAACCCTTTAGCTAGGTCCTGTGCATAAGCATTGACTCTATCTGTCACCCCAGCTTGTTGCGCTTTTCTGGCAACCAATTGAACCATCTCTTCTGCGTAGTCAATGCATGTCACTTTACTAGCCCCTTGCGCAAGAAGATATTGAGCGTAAACACCCGAACCGCACCCAAGATCGACGACATTAAGGTTTTTAAGCTGCGGCAACATTGCCTGAAGAGTTGGGCGTTCTAAGTGGGCATTGTAAATATTATCTTGTATGGCTAAGTCATACTCTGATGAAAAGGTCGAATACATGTCAGATTGCATTTTTCTCGCTCATGTCATAAAAGATTACAGGGTGGACAACTCTATATTGGACTCAACCCAATCTCGATAAGTATTTAGTTTCAGCAAAAGCGTGTGACTCAGACCCCTTCTGATGTTGAGCCAATCACAGATACAATTTTGCCGACGCCGAAATTTTGTTGGCCAACCATTGATGCGCCGCAGAGTTAAAGGTACGTTGCTGCTGAATTAAGTATAGCTCTACGTGGTACTGCGGCTGGTCTTTGAAGTCATAAATGGCCACAAAATCATCGACAAAACCTGGCATAGTGCTCAGCGCATTGAGGCCAAAAATCACAGCTTCCGATTTGGCGGCAATATCAATAAGCACTTGAGTTTGAGTACTTCGCAGTTTGGGACGTTTCTCGCTTTGCAACGAGGCAAAAATACGTTGCAATGGCGTATTAAACGCTTGTTTATGATCTTCTTCAATATTCATCGCTAAGACAGGGTATTGCATAATTTCGTTAAGGCTTGCCTGACTATTAACGAGTGGGTGCTCTCTTCTCACAAACAACACTGGATAGATACTAGCAATTTTGGTAGTACGGTATTTTAGCTCAGACGAATGAGAGTAATAGATGGCGAAATCTAGTTTACCCTTATCGAGCAGATCATAAGGGTTTGTTTTTGCCGACATCTCTACAAGATTGACGTCAGGCGCCTCACTAAAAAGCTCTAACGCGAGATTTGGCAACATAGTACTGCCTAGAAAGCTCGGTAGCGCTAAAGTAAAGGTGTTGTTGCACTGTAAAGGATTGAACGAATCTTTTTGAAACAGTGCAGTGAGCTTTGGCAAAATATCGTGCAGCTCTTCACCAAGTTCAAGAGCTTTAGCCGTTGGCGTAAGCCCGGTTGCCGTTCGAACAAAAAGCGGATCATCGAAGGTATCGCGTAAGCGTTTTAGGCTGCGACTCATTGCCGATTGAGAAACAAACATTGCTTGCGCGGCATTGGTAACATTGAGCTCTTTAAGCAGAAAATCCAGAGCGACCAGTAAATTTAGGTCAACGCGATGTAGTTGATTGGTGGTTGTATTGGCCATGCTACGCACTCTTTGAGATTCTCGTGTGTTCAGTTTACCTTAACACACAAAAAAGCACTCAAATAAGAGTGCTTTTTCAGAGAGTTACCCCACAACTATCATTTTACTTCGATAAAGTCACTTGGCTTCCAAGAATTGTCAAACCAAGCTTCGGTAGGCGAATACATTCTGAAAATGATATTAAAGCCCTTCCCTTCGGTGGTTTGAACCCAGTTCCCTTCGTGGCCTTTTGGTGCTTGGGGAGAGAAGTGGATTGTGATCGAACCATCTTCATTTTTTTGAATATCTTCGCTTAAACCATCAATTCCCGCAGACTTCTGATCCGTCTCAAGCATCGAACGAGTTTGATTGTCATAAATCATGAACGACCAGAACTTTTCAACCGGAGCGTTAGGTGGCAGCGTCACCGTATAATGCTTACTTCCATCTAGTATGTTTTCATTAGCATCACGAGTTGCTAGCAGGTAATCCGACCCTTGTCCTACCGTTTTCGTGACCATGTCAGGTGTGATACCTGTTGCCATAAAGTGGAACGTGGCACGCATGTCGGCATCAATAACGCCATTGTTATCTTTAAACTCATGACCCGAAACTAGTGGCGTAAACCACTGACGGTCGCTGTAACGAAACATCTCTTGTTTTGGATGAAAGTACGTTGAGCGCGCCTCCGCAGTCGCTATTTTTGCAGCTTCCGCAAGGATCAGTTGCATACGCTCGTCAGGGGCAAACTCTTTGCCTTTTTCTATGCCAATGTCTTTTGCCAAGGAGAGCCATTCTGGGTCAAAAATGGCCGTAGGCTCATATTGAATCAGGGCGTTAATCTCATCGTAAAACTCTGCATCCATCGCGTGAATGGTGTTGTAATCAATACCAGAAAGATCCTTAAACTCTGTCTTATTTTCTTGCCCATAAGGGTAGAGTTTAGTGCCCGCTTTAAGCGTCTCTATGTTCTGTTTCATGGTGTCTGGCGAGCTTACTAACCTTAATAGCAACCAGTGCTGGTAACCTTCACTGACGACTTCAATATACCCTTCTGGAATTTCCCCTTCCCAAGACGCGTGACGAATAAAATATTTGCCTTTCTTTGCTGCATTTTCTGGGTGCGTTACACCTATGCGGTCTACAAACTTAAACGCTGCATCGTCAAGAAGCCCCAGTACAGGCGCTGAGATTTCAAGAACCACAGGACCATTTTTTACGTCAATCTCAGAGGTAATGTACGGCGTTGTGGTATTTGCAGTGAGCCATAAACTATTTGCATCTAGGTTGTCCTCTGAAATGCCGATAGTTTGGTTTGGTACCATACCGATACTTTCGTGCCCAAGTAACATGCCTTGTATCGACGCAACAGGAATGCCGGATAGGAATACTCGAACAGCGTTAGATACTTGCACAAAATCTTGCACTTTAGCATGCGTCTCAACTGATGGCGCGCCATCAACGTAGTTGAGTTCGCCAAGATAGACAGACGAAACCGAGTTTGGGGTGATAATGCTATTAGGCACCTCAGCGCTGTACTTAGGCTGCGCGATCGCATATGAAGTCATACTAAGGGTGATGAGTGAAGCAATAATGGCTCTTTTCATAGTTAACAATTCTCTTAATGTGTTATGAGACGTCCTGTTCACAATGAGTATCCCTGTGTGGAATCAATATAGTGGATCGCTTTAAATGTGTGAAACGACTTGTACTCATAATCAATTATTCGAATTGTGGATAATGGTCACGACTTCAGAGAGGTGGGTAAGTTGTGTCTATTACGATTCTAATCCAGTGATGGATGGATATGCGATAGTGGCGTTGAGGTGATGAAAAAGGCAATAGCGCAACTTAATGCCGCTTTATGAAGTCACGCGTACGAGGTAGTACCGCATTACCGTATTAATGGAGGTTAAGATCGAGCCTATATCAGCTGTATTTTGGCCGTTGCTAAGCTCGAACTTTTAAAGACTACCGTTATCTAGGGAGTCACCAATGACAACAATCATTTCATGGTAAATGGAACACGTTCAAAGATTCAAATAGCGCTCTCAATAAGCACCAAGTCACACTTTACGTTAAATAACTGGGTAGCTAGGTAACTTCAGCATTTTCCCAACACATTTCCATTTGTTGTTTTCCCGTGTGGTCACAAATGCATTTATCCAAGTCAATGAAACCATGATGTTGATAAAATCGATAGGTGTTTTCATTGTCTACATAAACCGTCAGTGTCAGTTTGTTATACATGCTCTTCACATGATTTAGCAGTTGTGTGCCTACCCCACGCGATTGACAATCTGGGTCGACAAAAATCGCCGGTATGCTTCCTTCATAATAAGAGACAAAGCCAATGAGTTTTCCTTCCGATTCGTATACCCACGATTCACAATTAGGCAGGTACAGCTCGCGCATGTTCTGTTTTTGAGAAGACCAGAATTCTTCAGAAATAAAGTTGTGGGCTTTAATCGACGCCTCAAACCAGATAGACACAGCGTTATCTATGTCTTCTGTGCGTAATTTTCGGATCATAATTATTCTCGAGTTCAAAAGTTAGTGAGTGAACAATAGCGAAATCTTGAAGCTCTTAATTGAACATTTCCGACAATTTATACAGAGCTAACACCACCATAAACATCTATGGTTAGGCCGCGCTGTTTTTCGTAAACCTTGGGCGTAATGCCGATCTGTTTCTTTAAGTAGCGGATGAGGTGAGGCTGATCGCTAAATCCAAACTGAAAGGCGATCTCTACCCAATCGATATCGGCAGAGTCACGTTGATACAGGTACTCAAGCATAGCCTCGAGTTTTTTCATGGACTGGCATTGCTTTAACGTCAAACCCGTCACCCTGTTAAAGCTTCTTTCTAATGTTCGTTGCGAGCAATACAGCTGCTTGCCTATATCGGAAATGGGCGTTGATTCAACAGCTTGAACCGCTTTTCGGGTTATCTGGCTGTGAGCATCCTCATGACTGCTGAGCGCCCAAGGCAAGAACAACCGATCCAATTCATTGCAACACTTGTTTGGGTTAGAGCGTGCCAGGTTAATCAGCGCAGCAGTGCTAACGCTTTCCCCGGTGATCAACTCAGAAAACAGTTCACTAAATTGGACCTGCTCTACACAATCGAGCGTTGGCTGCTGCTCTGCGAAGTGTTTAAACGAATAGAGCGCACCAACCTGAAACTTAACACCTAGGTGGACAAAAGGTTTCGAATGGTCGAGTTGCAGCGTTTGATGATGTGGAAAGAGCCAATGCGTTCCTTTACCATCAATCGCACTCGGATTCATATCATAATGATAGCTCTGATTGTCAGGCGAAATAATCAGATGAGCCGAGGGATCCGGGTTTAATTTTGGAAAGTTAAAACTCTCGGAGTCAGCTTCTTTTTCAATCAGCCAATAGCACTCAATGTACTTTGCGACTTCAGGTTTGCTTGAATGCTTAAGCCATTGGATCATATCACTCTCAATCTATTCTTAGCTTCAACCATCACTATAAGCTAGGTTCGCTCTTTCACCAATTCGCCCTCACCAAATAGAGGTAAGAGCGTTTACAATAAATGCTAATTGTTTTGCTCAAACTCTACTTGGACTAAGCGGTTTAGCGGCTTTAGGCCAGCGCGCTGAATAGCCTTTTGCGCGCCCAAGTTACCATTTTCTGTCGAGCACATAGGCGTTAAACCACGTTCATTAGCCATAGTTATTAGCCTGCTTAATACGCGAGTGGCGACACCGAGCCCCCGCTCTGACTCGGCGACAATCATCCCTAGATCCGCATATTGAGTCTGATGTTCATCAAACAAGCGACACTCACCGGATGCGATAAGACGACCGTCTCTCCAGTAACCCCAAAGCTCCCCCCGACCTATCAAATTGCCAAAGTAACCCGACAACCACTCTGCAGGAGCGCCAATACTTTCAACAGCAAACGCTACAAAATCAGCCAGTTGTTCGTGACTAGCAAGCGTCAGCTCTAAATCCCCAGCAGCGCTAGAAATGGATGATGTAATTTGCTGATACATCAACGCATTGACGGTCACTGACGATGCGTTATCTAAGCACAAAGATAGATATTGAGGTTCGGCAGTACTGGCAAAGGCGCCTTTGACGGTACCGAACACCGAACTATTTTGCTCAGCAATCAAAGTAAACAGATCTTTAGCTTGCGTCTCAGCGTCTTGTGACAAATAGAATTGCAACATGTAGCCATCACCGTTAATGCAGCAATAGCCAACGAGAGCATCATTTTCATAAAACCCGAAGTGACTCGACATCGGCACAAAGCCAAAATGCCACATACCATCAAGTGGTGCTGTAGATTCTTCAAAATACTGTGTTTTTAGCTCTGCGAGTTCTTTTAGTGATTCGATTGGTTTAATTTCTAACATGGCTATTTTCCTGGCTATCTGGGTAGCGTGGTTTTGATTAAGAGGTCTTCGTCTGAGATGTCTTATCTCTTTCTGTGCCGAGAATAGTAGGAGATGTTAGAAATGAAAGATTGAACAAAAACGACAACATAAAGCAGCGATTAACCTGTTACAACTGACGTTATGGTAGATACATAAACGCACCAATTTGCCTAATTACGGCATTGCACGGGCTATAAGGTGGGATATTAACAGGGCTTTGGTAGCTGGTAGTAATGCTTATCCAGCACTCTCTTTGGTCCCCACCAAACAATGGATCCCTCGCTGGTTAAAGTACTTGGCCAATTGATTCACTCGGTTTTGAAACTCAATACGATCAAACTCTAAGTTACGCATCGGGTAATCAAGGCCTAGTGAAGCATACTTTTCTTCGCCTAAACGCATGAAACTCAAAAGCTGCAGCGTTCTTACCCTACCGCCCATTTCATTGAGAATAAAATCTGCGGTCGCTTCTGCGTTACCAAGATCATCATTGACGAACGGGATCACAGGGATGCGAAGTATAAGCGGTTTGTCTGTAGTAGAAAGTCGTTTAAGGTTGTCGAGTATCTTGTGATTGTCGACACCAGTGTGCTTTTTGTGTTTTGCTGAATCCATCAGCTTAATATCGGAAATAAACAGATCGGTAACAGGAAGCAGTGCGTCAATTTTGCTCCAGTGGGCGAAAAAACTAGACTCTAGACAGGTATGGATCCCTTCTTTTTGGCACACTTTGAATAAGTCATAAACAAAGTCACTTTGCAGCAGTGGCTCTCCACCAGATACTGTCACTCCTCCGCCAGAGCGCTCGTAAAAACCGCGGTCTTTTTTAGTCACTTCCACGCACTGCTCTATCGACATCTCACTTCCCCACTGCTTAATCGCTTCTGAGGGGCACTCTTGCGCGCAGCCTAAACAGCTTGTGCATGCACTTCTATCGATCTTTTGTAATGCTGCATCGGAAAAGATGAGCATATTTGGCTGCTCACACACATCACTACATTCGCTGCACTTATCTGTGGTGAGACATTTGTTTTGATAAACACCGACTTCCGCTTTTCGATTGAAGCTTTCTGGGTTGCCACACCAATCACAGCGCAGTGGGCAGCCTTTTAGAAAGAACTCTGTTCGTATTCCAGGGCCATCGTGTAAAGTGAACCTTTGGACGTTAAGAACCGTTGCTTGGTTTGACACAATAAACCTCAAAGTGAGTCGCGACGCGAGAAATGGGCATGAACTTACCGAAACAAACTCGATGCCCAATAGGGTTGTTTAATAACAAGGTCTAATTCTTAGGCCATAAAAAGCGCTAAGAATTAGACGCTTAACAGCTGTAATTCAAACCCTTCAACATAAATTATGCAGCTTAGAATCTTAAGTTTAGAACCTTTAGTTTAGAACCTAAGCTCAGTACGTTGAATCAAATCGTCTTGCAGCGGCTTACCCAGCTCTACAAAGTAGGCGCTGTATCCCGCAACTCGAACCAACATATCTCTATACATCTCAGGATTCTTTTGCGCCGCTTTCATCTTCTCGGAACTCATGATGTTAAATTGAACATGCATGCCTTGCTTAGCGATGTACTCATCGACAAAGCTCACTAAAATGTCACGGCCTTCAACACCAGAGACTGCGTCTTCAGGGAACCTTAGGTTAAGCAACGTACCATTGGTGGCTAAACTGTGATCCACTTTGGTGACAGAGTTTACGATGGCTGTTGGACCCGAAATATCGTGCGAGCCACCGGCAGTATGAACCGGACCCATGTTGTCTGAAATGGGCTCGGCGTTTTTACGGCCATCTAGTGTTGCGTTGGTGTATAACCCCATGCCTACGTTAGCGTTTACAGTGTAAACTCCAGGACTAAATTTACCGCCGCGAGGGTTTTTACGACCTTTGATGTGTTTACAGAAACATTCGAACATAAAGGTAAACAGCTCGTCTGCTTCGTCTATATCGTTGCCGTAGTGCGGGATCTTTGAGCTATTGACCAAAGCATACAGTTTCTCATGCCCTTCCCAGTTGTCTCGTACGGCGTCTAATAGCTGTTTGCCTGAATACTTCTTGTCATCAAACATCAGTTTTTTGATGCTGGCTAATGAGTCTGCACAGGTTGCAATGCCTGCCGCTTGTGGCGCTGTGCCGTTATATTTAACGCCGCCATAGGTCATGTCTTTACCCGACTCTATACAGCCGTCAAAAAACGCAGAAATATAAGGGGTCGGTTTTATCATGCGGTGCACTTTGTCGGTCACGTTGAGACAGCTACACAACTGATCGCACCAATAAGCAAACTGTTTGTTAACGCTTTCTAGTACTTCTTCAAACGATGTATAGGTCTCTAGGCTTCCTGTATCAGGCCCTAGTTGTAAGCCTGCGTTAGGTCCAGAAAGAATGCGCCCACCATTGATCACCATTTCCATCATTTTCGCCGTATTCACGTACCCTGCATCAAGCCAGCCATGCTCTTTACCTGGAATCGTTGGCTCTACGCAACCCACGACTGCGTAATCTCTTGCCTCTTCAATACTTAAGCCTTTGCTGTACATTGCTTTAATTGCAGGGCCGTCATTGAATAACTTAGGATGACCGTAGCCTGCGCGAATGCACTCAATGGTTTTGATTTTAAGCTCATAAGGCGTATTTTCGTGTAAGCGCACACACACCCAAGGGTTCATCATTCGAGTATGCACAGACGCTTCTAACATCAGCATTGTGAGATCATTAGTCGCATCATCGCCGTGTGCGTCAACCCCACCAATGGTTAAGCTCTCGCCGCCAAAACCGCGGCCGTTACGCACTTTTACTGTGCCTTTGTCTTTAAGTTTGGTTGGGTTATTCATTTTGACGTAAAGCACTTCAATCAGCTCAAGAATGAAGTCTTTCGACACAGCACGCTCTTTCACGTCTTTTTCGTAAAATGGGAACAACCACTGATCCATACGACCGTACGAAATTGAATGGCCATTACCTTCAATTTGAGTAAGCGTCACAGCAAAGTTAAACAATTGAACCGCTTGCCAAAAGTTTTGCGGAGCGCCTCCTGCAATTTGAGCGCAGTTGGCTGACATAGTCTGCAATTCTTGTTTGCGCTTGCTGTCTATTTCAGTGCTGGCCAGTTCATTGGCAAACTTTGCGTAGCGAGCGATGTACTTTTTCGCCGCTTCCAACGAAATGATGGTGGCTTTGTAATAGTCTCGCTTATCACTAAATTCGGGATCTTGCTTAGATAACTTTTCGAATGCGCTCTTAGCCTGCTGTAATACTCCGTCGTAGCCCAGTGTCATGAGCTTGTTGAAGTCCATGGCAAAATGACCAATTCCCGCAAAGTGATAATTGTTGGTTTGGAACACTTTCTCGCCCATGTGCGAGCCTTTCTTCTGGTCGTCATCCAAATGGGCGGTAATGATTTCGTTGGCGCTTTTGCCTTTCCAGTACTCACACAGCTCCAAGATTTCGGCGCGATCTTGATCGTTGCGAATGTAGAACTGATCGTTAGAACGCTCTTCAAACGGCGAATGCAAAATCTCGTCAATAATCCAATCTACGGAAAACTCGGGATAAATCGGAGAGGCTTTGGCAGGTGCGGCAATCTCACCCAAAATAAGGTCATGCTCATAGATGTGTAACGTGCTGTTTAGTAGTACGTTTTCAAATGCATACGCACATTGCAAAATGCGAGGCGTGGCCTCGTTATCCTTATAGGCTTGAGTCACTAGGCGAAGTCGTTCGACATCAATTTCATAAGGTCTATCAAGGAAAGTCTGCCTCAGAGTATTGACTCGTGGATAGGGTGACCAATCCTCATGGCCCACTTCATAGCCCAAGCCATACACCTTATCAAACGCCTCTACACCACGCGCTAATGTGTGCGTACCCGAGTTGCTTTGGAGTAAAGCATCCTGTTCCACCTGAAAATTGTCCATTGTTTTCCTCTTAAAATATTCAATCTAATTCGATATGTGGACGCGCTTCAGTGCGGCAGTTCAACCGCACTCCCCTTACTATCATGGTGCTTCTTTGGTAGCCCATTGGGGTCTTTAAATCGCTTAACGTCTCACTCAACAAGCCCACGTTAAGGTCGACTCGTTATTGTATTTTTTGTCTACAACCCGTTGGGTGCAGTTAGGGCTTTGTATTGTTAAGCCCATTATATAGAGCCGTTGAATTGCGTCTGGGAGAAATGTCACAATGCGAAAGTAAATCAACAAAAATTGACACAATGTGACACGTGTAATGGTAATTAACTGTATGAAGCCTATAGTGTCCATAAATTTACAGGGCAACTCAGCGCTTTTTAGGACGGAAGATGGATACAACCCTTATACTCATTTCGATGATCATCGCATTGGCCGGATTTACCCAAGGTCTCACCGGGTTTGGCTCGGCGTTGGTGTCGGTACCTTTACTCTCACTGTTAGTTGGTGCGCAAACAGCTGTGCCTATCGCAGGTATATTTGGCTGGATTGTAACCTTCCCAATCGTATGGAAAATGCGTCACTCCATTCAGCGAAAAGTCGGCTTAATTCTATTTGCAGGCTCAATTCCCGCCTCTTTTATGGGTGCGAAGTTGCTGGCAAGTCTTCCTTCTCATTACATTTTGATCACTATGGGCTTGGTGTTGATTGCTTCTAGCATTCACTCACTTCGCTCTACTAAGCCTTTGTTTCAAAAAACATCTGTCCCAGTTACTGTGGGTGCAGGGTTTACTTCGGGGTTACTGGGCGCTAGTGTTGGTGAATCAGGTCCACCGGTTATTGCTTACACCTCTATGCAGCCATGGTCAGCTGACGAAATTAAATCAACGCTCGCGTTTTTCTTCATGTTACAAATGATCGGTGCCAACATTGGGTTTTACAATGAGGGGTTAATTACTGCAGAAGTGCTCGACTATGTGATGTCTGCAATGCCTGCATTTATTGTGGGACTGGCAGGCGGTATGATTGCGTATCACTTTATGCAGAAATACAAAATTGACTACCACAAGATCGTTCATGGCTTCCTACTGTTCATGGGTATCGCGCTTGTGTTCAAAAATGTTAGTTTTTGATTATTTGTGTCATAGCGAATGGCGTATATGGTAAAGCCCACGCATAATTTGGACTGATAAACAGAAAAAAGCCCTCACAGTAAGACTGTGAGGGCTTTCTATTTAGGGCTTAATTCCAGTGTCAGCTAAGATTAGTTCCACTCTTCTTGGATGTTCTCGTAGCCTTTCACGTTCTTAAGGTGCTCACGAATATCAATTGGGAACGTCTCTTCATCAACACGGAGCTGACTTGCACGCTCGACTTCTTCACGTGGGTTCTCAACCGTTAGGAACGGCATTGCACGCTCTTGTTCAATATTCGGGAAGGCGTCGATCATCATAAGGTGACGCGTCTTCATAGTAGTGAACATACCTTTAGCAGGGAACATTGGTAGCATCATACCAACGCGCTCACGTGGATCCGCATACAGGTCGTAGTACTCTGCACCAGATAGACCTTTTTGTGCGCCAGCAACATGGTGCTTGTAGCGGCCTTTAACAATCGCACCTAGCTCATCACCTGTGTAGATGTAAACGTAGTCACGACGACTGTAAGTATCACCATTGATAAATAGGGACGTTTGGTCAACACCGTCGATAATACGGTCTGTAGGTACGTGGTCCATTGCTCCGCCTAAGCGTGCGAATGTAGTGAACAAGTCTGTTACGTGCAGAATATCACCCGGTACTGAACCTTCTTCAATCATTCCAGGCCAAGTAGCAAACATAGGAACGCGAACCGCGCCTTCTGTGTACATACCTTTACCACCCGTGTAGAGAGTTTCGTTCATGCCAACTGGACCACCAGACACCATAGGGCCATTATCTGCCATAGCGATGATCAGGGTGTTTTCTTCAATACCTAGCTCAACCACTTTTTCTTGGATTTCGCCAAGCATTTCATCGATGCGAGTTAAGCCTTCTGCCAAGATAGAACCATTGGTGGTGCGGAACTCATCCGATGGATGGATGTTTAGGAACGATGCCATAGTTGGCCAATGTGCCACATAAAATGGCTTGCCTTCTTCAACACTGCGCTCAATGAAGTCTATTGTACGATCGGTCGCTTCACGGTCGATGTTGTAGTAGAAATCTTCCGTAGGCTCGCCCCACTCTGTTACTGGACCATTTTTGTTACCTTCTAACGCGTATACAAAGCCGTTTGGTCGCCAGTTTGGATCCATGTCGTATGGGTCTTCAGGGAACATTTCTGGAAGCAATACGCCTTTCGCTAGTGCGCCGTGCTGTCCACGAGCGTTATACAGGCTCGGAACTTGGTTGTATGGCGTCCAGAACGCTTCGTCAAAGCCTTGCTCATTCATGTTACCGCCTTCGGTATCACCTTGGTGAGCTTTGCCGTGGAATGCCGTTTTGTAGCCCGCTTCGCTAAGGATCTCAGCGATGGTCACTTCTGAGCGAGGTAGACCGCCATACTCGTATGGGAAACCAACTGTATACATACCATTACGAACCGCATAACGACCCGTTAGCGCTGCGGCGCGAGTTGGCGTACACGAAGGCTCGGTGTACATACGCATGAAGTTAGCACCGTCGCGCGCCATTTGGTTTAGTACAGGCGTTTCGTAGCCACGTACCTTTTGAATTTCTGGAATACCTACATCACCAATTGGTGTGTCATCCCACATGTAGTGGATGATGTTTGGCTTAGTGCCAAAGCGTGCTTCAAGTTCGGCCAATTTTGCGTCGAGATCTTTGTCTTCAACAGCCCAACGTTCGCCGCTTTGTGCGTGTAAGATGTAGTGCTCAGCATCATGGATGATTTCATTAGCGTGAACCGCTGATGCACCAAGGGTCGCTGTAGCGATGGATGCCGCTACGATAGATTTATTGAGTTTTAACACAGTATCGCCTCTTTAGTTATGCGTTTGTCGTCGAGCCGTAATACTGAATCGCCCGTCATGATGCATAACAAATAGGTTAATGGTTTTGTCAGGTGCCGCAGTGAGACCACTCGGCCAATGAGTTCCTAGTGCCTATCCTAAGGAAAAGAACCCACTGTATTGCTGACTGCTTTGTCCATCTCTGTATGAGTAGGACTGCATTCCGTGCGAGGCCTATCTTCTACCGATGGCCAATTTCAATCAATTAGGCTAAGTTGCTTTGAAACCTCACTTTCAATTATGTTTTACGCCAAATACAGTGGGTTTATTCATTAGTATTTAGGTTAAACACAAAAAATGGCCACGTTTGATCGGTTAGATGCGATCAATCGTGGCCATGTTAGGCTAAAGATGTACTTTTACAGATGATTAGAATTGATGATTAAACTCGAGTTTAAAGTCGCCTTTCTTAAAGTCAGTCTCATTATCCCAATTGGCGTAAAAGCGAACATTTTGGCGCGGGTTGAGTCGATAGGAGGCGGTAATTTCATGATCCAGCTGGCTCCAATCACTGAGCTGCCCACCGACACCTGCTTTATACATTGGGTTGTAGTTTAGCCAGATGGTATCGGTAAGCGTCACTTTGGTATACACCCCCACCAAGGCAAAGCCGCCAGGAATGCCGATGCCATCCTCTTTCTCATCCGACACCGTAAAACCTGCACCAGCTAAAGGATAAAATTGAAACGCGCCGTATTTAGGCGTTCCTTGTAAAAAACTGTAAGAGGCGCTGCCCATATCACTGTCGAAGTCCCAATCCATATCGATTTGAGTACCGCGATTTTTTTGCTTATCAAGTTGGAAATTGCGGTAGCGAATGGAGTCTATTGAATCGTCTCGGGTGTCATGGTCACTCCACCCAAGCGCTTCACCCGCTATTCCCTTTATTTCGAGCACATGCATAGCTTGGTTATTGGAGTCTGGGGTCGCATATTCTATGCCAAACTTAAGGTTAATTCCGTTATTGGTCACACCTGCTCCCGCACGATTATAAACCGCTAACGGATCCGACATGTCTGCCAGTTCGGTCTCTTGCGTATTGGCAACATCAGCATGGGAAATAATAGGCACAAAGACTATTAAGCTTGCTAAAGCGATAGTAGATTTATTCACAGTTCATTCTCGGTGTTTAAAACAGATTTATTCAGGGGAATGCACTAGTGTTGAATTGAAATCCATTATCTATAGCAACCGACTTACATACCTCCCCTAGCGTATTTAAATAGTCAATGAGAAACGACACCACGATCAATACGGTCAACTTAATGTATCACCTCACCCTCATTTATGAATTAACAAAGTGCGCACAAATCATTGATAATAAATGATTTTAATCTTCATTATTTTCATTTGCTAAAGTGTTTTTCTTTGATTTTCGTTCAATTACCTGCGAGCAAGAAATAACCTATTCACCTCAATTATCTATTCATTTATAGTGACCGAAATTAATGCTTCTTGGCACAAACGAACGAGTAATTGGAGATAACCATGGCCGACACAATTAAGGCATTTCTTATAACCGCTTCTGCACTTTTACTTATTGGATGCCAAGGCGACGATGTTCAGGCAAATAATAAATCCGACGCCACAGCGATAGTAGAAAATAAAGAGGCTGACTCGATACTGGTACCTTCCAACCGCCTTGAGCAGCAAGCCTACGCACTGGGTTCAACCTTCGCCTCTCGCTTATCACAGAACTTAGAGCACCCACAGCAACTAGGCATCGAACTGGATCCTGATTTTGTGTTGCAGGGCATTGAAGACGCCTTTAAGCGCACTTCACAAATCACTCCTGCTGCTGCCACCGAGATTTTAGAGGCGCTACAAGAAGATATGGCGCAAGCGGCCGCTCGCAAAGAGCTAAGCAACAGCACCGCGAGTGATCAACAAGGCTAATAGCCCAGCAAACCACTCGAATTTAAAAACCACAGTTTTCAGCGATTGTGTACACACACGATGACATAGGTAACAGACAATGACCGTACAAGACAGCTCCACTTTCAATGGTAAACCCACCAAACGCACCCACATTATGGCTAAACCTGTAGGGGCAGCGTGCAACATTGATTGCACCTATTGCTACTACCTAAGTAAACAAGATTTGCTTGAATACAAACCAGGCTGTACACCAAAAATTGAAGGTGAAGCCTTAGAAACTTATATCAAGCTATATATCGAATCACACAACGCACCAGAAATCATTTTTTCATGGCAAGGCGGCGAGCCAACGCTACTGGGGCTCGAGTACTTTAAAACGGTTGTTGAACTGCAGAAGAAATATCAACCCGACGGCGTGGTTATAAAAAACGATCTTCAAACCAACGGCATCTTACTTAACGATGAGTGGTGCGCTTTTTTGGCGGAGCACGACTTTTTAGTGGGCCTTAGCATCGATGGTCCCGAGCTTTTGCACAATGCCCACCGCACTAACCGCGCTGGACGCGGCACCTTTAGACAAGTCATGAAAGCCGTGGATCTGATCCACAAACACAACGTCACATTCGCGACTTTGACATGCGTAAACAACCTGACCAGCAAAAACCCTGTTGAGGTATACCGGTTCTTACGTGACGTTGTTAAATCAACACAGATTCAATTTATCCCTATTGTCGAGCAGAAGACCTTCCGTACCGATGCACCGCAAAGTGATACAGAGTCTTGGCAGGCCGAAAATCAAATTAAGCAAGGTGACAAGCGTCTTATTCCTGGTCACAAAAACTCAGTAGTTGAGTCATTTTGTGTTTCAGACCTAGGCTGGGGCAACTTTTTGATCGCGGTTTTTGACGAGTGGGAAAAAAGTGATATTGGCAGCGTGTTTGTTCAATATTTTGAAGCAAACCTTGCCTCGTGGATTGGCGAGCGCAGTCAATTGTGCACCTTAAACCCAGTTTGTGGCAAAGGGTTGGCGATGGAGCCTAACGGTGACCTCTATACCTGTGACCACTATGTGTATCCGGAGCACAAAGTCGGCAATATTTATCACGACAATCTCGAAGAGGTGTCGTACGGGCAGCAGCAACAAGACTTTGGCTACGCCAAAATTGAATCGCTCACCAGTGCTTGCCAACGCTGCGAGTATGTATTTGCGTGTTACGGCGAATGCCCAAAAAATCGATTTATCAAAAACGCCGACGGCGAACCGAACCAAAACTACCTGTGTGCAGGCTGGAAAAAGTACTTTGATCACATCGACAAGCGCATGGCACACATCGCCCGCAGCTATGGATACCCGGTGAAATTTGGTCGCTATAGCGATGATAAAATGGCAAGCCTGTTGGGCTCAAACCCACGCTACATGTTTAATACTCAATACTAATTCCCATCTTTAGAGTCAGCGACAATGGAAATTGCTGAGTCTTGAGATCAGTTTAAATCGAATCACCCTTAATAAAGGAGTATGCCATGAGTGATTCCATGCATAAGTGAATCTTCCAATGAAAAAGGCACTCTCGTTTTTAAGCCTAGCTATCTTTTCTACAACCGCATTTTCTAACCCCACATCAGACGAAAACCTACAACTCACCATTTCTGGATACGAATTTCCAAGGCTCAAACCCATCCTAAACGGTCAAGTTGAGATTGAAGGTGTTGATCTCCATTTTAAAAAAATGGGCATCGGTGAAATGAATAACGATGTCCTCAATGGCGATCAAACTTTAGACATCACAGAGATTGGTTTGCACCCATATATGCTAGCCTACGCCAATGAAGAGTTTCGGGACTATACCTTGATTCCTGTTTACCCATTGCGCGTCTTTCGACATAAGAGCATCTTTATCAACAGCGACTCGGGCATCGAAAAGCCTGAAGATCTAAGAGGCAAAACCATCGGAACGCCAGGTTACTCGTCCACCTCTCTCACCTATATACGCGGTATGCTGCAGGACGAATACAACATATCTCCACAAGACGTTAACTGGGTTGCCTCCGATGTAGATTCATCTAAAGGAGTAACGGGCGCGGTATCGGCTCAAGAAGCGCACATGCCAAACGGCGTTGTGGTTCGCACAGGCTCGGCAGGTAAAGACGAGTCAGAACTTTTAGTCAGCGGTGAGGTAGACGCTTTATTCCATGCCGCGGAGCCCGAAGCTTATATACAAGGGCACGAAAAAGTCGCTCGCCTATATAGCGATTCGCGCACCGCAGAGCAAGAGTACTACCAAAAGACCGGTGTATTTCCAATTATGCACGCGGTCGCGATTAAAACAGAGTTACTGGAAGAGCACCCATGGTTAGCAGAAGCTGTCTATAACGCTTATGTCGAAGCCAAACAGATCGCGTATGGGCAAATGAACCAGATCGGTTGGGCGGCAGATATGATGCCTTGGTATGTCCAAGAGCTTGAGTCGACGCGCGCGTTAATGGGCGATAACTTCTTTAGCTATGGCTTTGATGCCAATAACACCAAAACCTTAGAGACCTTATTCCGTTATTCGTATGAGCAAGGTCTGTCAGAGCGCGAACTCACTATAGAAGAGCTGTTCCACCCAGCAACACTCAAACTGGCTGAGTAGTTACCCTCTATCGTTTCAATCCCCCCCAATAACACCCATGGCAAAGAACAATGTTGTCTTGGGTGTTCTTGGCCAGTTTACGGCTATCAATTTGACTTAGAAGCCTCAAGCGACGCGACAATCAGCGACATTGGCCCTTTAATCATGTCCGTTTTAATCAGTGACTGGTCTTCACAGCAGCTGATTGAAAGTGCAAAACCATGTAAATAATCCGCAAGTAAATCCAAACAGTCCTTCTCAATTCTTTCTGATAATTCAAGCGGCCTGATGAGAGCAAGGTAGCGACTAGTAAAAACGTGCGCCGGACCGCCAGATTTCATACTTAGCATAGTAGTCAACAGCCCGCGATACTCCCGAAGAAGCTCAATATAACTGACCGATAAATGTAAGAGCTCTTGCTGCCAATCTGCATTCTGGCTTGGCTGATAAATCTCTTCCACCAGAGAAGAGGTGAGGGATTCAAGCAAGGCATTTTTATTCTTGAAGTAGTGGTAAATCGCCATAGGGTCGACATTGAGCTCTTTTGCGAGCAAACGAATACTGGGCACTTTTCCTTCGCTTTTCATCAATGACTTTGCCATACCTAAAACAACGTCTGCACTAAGTTGTGTTTGCTTCGCGCGCGGTCTACCGCGTTTTTTATCATTGACAGCCATAACGTCTTCTCGCTAAACTCCATTAAATCTACACTGTAGAATTAATTTTACCCTATCCCAAACCATGACTCAAGCAAGTCATCCTTTAGTGAGGTTTACATGGCGAACATCGTATTTATTGCAACAAGTTTAGACGGATTCATTGCCGACAAAAACGGAGGTTTGGATTGGCTTGAATCGGTACCGAACCCCGATCATGTCGACACCGGCTTTTTTTCTTTGATGGAACGTATTGATGGATTAGTCATGGGACGTAACACCTTAGACGTGGTGTTGGGATTTGGAGGAGAGTGGCCGTACTCAAAACCTGTGTTTGTGTTAAGTAACACCATGACTGAAGTGCCAAAGGGCTATGAAGATAAGGTCACGTTAGTAAATGGCGACCTAAAAGACGTGGTGGCGGATCTAAATGCGAAGGGCTTCAACGATATTTACATTGATGGTGGGAAAACAATTCAAAGCTTCCTGAAACTCGACCTCATCGACGAAATGGTGATCACACGTTTTCCAATGTTACTTGGAGGTGGTGCGCCACTGTTTGGCGACTTGGATACCTCGTTGAATTTCACAGTGAGTAAAAGTGAAGTCGTGCTGGATCAGCTGGTTCAAACTACTTATCTGCGTAATCGATAAGCCACTATCGAAGCTCCTTTCTACAGATAAACGGGTGTCTTATCACCCGTTAAATCAATGGCTCAACTTGCCCTTATTCAGCAAGCCAATGACCATCCAGCGCGAACGTTTTTTCATCAAAATCAATGGTTGCGTTCACACCCAATGGTGTAACTAACATTGGGTGTGTATGGCAACTGTCGAAGCCATACAAAATAGGAACTGCTTTACCATTAAGCACTTCCTTAAGAACATCCAATGGCGAGCGACCAGTCCCTTTGTCGTTAAACAACTCATGCTTGCCTAACACAATGGCCCCTACCTTATCAAAAACGCCACACGCGAAAAGGTGCGCAAAGGAGCGCTCAACCGATTCAATACCCTTAAGTGAATCTTCCAGCAACACTATATCGCCAGCTTCTATCTTAGGCATATACTCACTGCCCCATATCCCCGACATGGTATTGAGGTTGCCACCGATAATTCGGCCACTAACCTTGCCACTACCAATGTATTGCCATTGATTATCGAACGTAGGTTTTGCGGTGTCTTGAGTCTCCCAGTCGTGCATCACATCGGTCCACACCGCTGGCATGGTGTATTGATGCGAGGACGACACACCGCATAAGATGTCGCGAAATGAAGCAAATGTCTCATCAACCAGTGGTGGCAGTTCACCAAAAGACGCCACCAGCGCAGGGCCATAAAACGTCACTATATCCGTTTTTGCGACTATGCCTAACAGCAGCGCTGTCACATCGGAATAGCCAATAATGATCTTAGGATCCGCTTTGAGAGCTTGATAATCGATGTAAGGAAGGAGCGAATTACTGTTGTAGCCGCCGATTGTGGACATAATACATCGGACACTAGGATCGCGAATCAGTTGATTGAGCTCGTCTGCACGCTGCTGAATGGACCCCGAACGATAGGAGTCCGAGCATCCGGTCAATGAGCCTGCAACCAGTTCAAAACCATGAGAAGCTAAATATGATTTGGCGCGTTCAAATCGATTGGGTGCGAAACTGGTCGCGGGAGAAGACGGTGAAAAATAACCAATTTTGTCGCCTTGTTTTAATGCCTTGGGATAGATCACTCAGTAGATTCCTTTTGACTGAATACGCCAGATTTACTGGGTATTTTTAGCAAACTTTATCTCTGAATAATCTCTTAACTCTGTTTAATTATCAAAAGGTTATTTCATTAATGCATCGATTAGTCTTTGCGTTATCAATTCATAGCATTATGGCTTGCAAGCTAAGCGCGATAACCAAAGCGGGCAAGATAGTGCCACACTTTCTTAATATCTTGCTCATCATAACCTTGCTCTGTCACCGCCAAGCCCAAAAGCTTGGGGTTAATTTTTCCATTACGCGCAATCTCTCGCGCCAAGTCAATATACTGCGGTCCACGGTAATTAGGATAACGGCTCATTTCTTCAATACTTAGCTCATAGCCATTGTGCCATCGAACGGGAATACCTAGTGCTAGCGCCTGTTCCTCAACTGGGGTGTTTCGGTACACTGGATCAAGCACTATGCACTCGATGTCTTGTTCAATAGAAAGTACACCATGAATGTGCGCCTCAATATAATCATCAAGCCGATCCTGGTTGTCTTCTGTGGCTTTGCTAATAAGCAGGCCTATCTGCTCACTGACAGCAAAATCTTCGGGTTCAAAAAAGCTGTCTGGATAGCAAAAGGTGGTGCGATTGAGAGTCTCTGCTTTTAGGACAAAGTAAGCCGACCCAAATCGTGGTGAAGCACCGGTCTCATAGAGTCGAAAATTAAGAGCGCCGTATTTAGGACGAAGTGCATCTGACGCTTCGTCGTACGCTCCGTCAAACACTCGATTCTCCCACAACCAGCGTTCGCCGCCTTTAAATGCCGTCAATCCACCATTGCTGGTCTTGGTTTCAAATTGGGATTTGATGTTTCCTTGCTGCGCGATCGCCTGTAATAGAGGCTCGCCATCCGGAGTAAAACGATCGGGGTGAAAATTGATGGTCACCGAGTAAGGATGCGCGGTAACTTCACCTTGGGACTTGTGCTTAATATTCTCTATTGCGGCGACAACGTAGTGGTGCATAAGGTCTCCAAGCGGTGGTAGGGACATCTAACTTATTGAGTCAAAAATGGAAGTACTAACGCTCACATTACAGTTGCTTTAACTACTTTGGCAATGTGGCGAATTAAGCCGTTTTTAATGCATGCTTAACTGCGAGTTAGACAGGGTAATGATCTCTTCAGCTATATCTTCTATTAACCGCCCAGTGGTTGTTATCTGCTTAAACTGTTTAAAGTAAGGGGCACTTTGTTGCTCCAGCTGCTGCATCAGTTTGAGCTTGTCTTCAGCCTGAACAAAGCGAGGTCTATAGGTTGTGCTTGTCGTATTGCTTAGGCGCTCAACAAGTTCAGAGAGCTCTGCCACCAAACACACTACAACACCGGTGTGTTGCATAACATCGATGTTTGATTGATTGAGCATGAATCGTCCGCCAGTAGAAATGACGCAGTGCTGCTTGGCACTTAACTCATTCGCGACCTGCTCCTCGATAGCACGAAACTGCATATCCCCGTTAGTTTGACTAAAAATGGACGCTGCAGGTCCAAATTGCGCTTCGATATATTCGTCAGTATCGATAAATGTACGGTTGAGCTTGTTGGCAACGTGTCTACCTAAAGTTGTCTTACCGGTTCCCATTAGACCCGTTAATATCACGTTATTAGCCATAAATGTTGCTCGCTATTAAACCGTTGAACCACTAGCGCTTTCGATTCTGTTGAACCAGTTTCTCATTCCACGCGGTGTTGCCATCTCGCTTGCTCACATCGTACTCCGAGCAAAACTGAGAGATCGTCATATTGTTATCACCCGTTGCGAGTTTTAACGCCAATTGAACCTGTTGCAGTTTGCTTTGCAATCGCAATATTTGCCCTGCATTTGGACTTTTCTCTTTGGCAAATTTTAACGCGGCGTGCTTACGCTCAGCAGCTCCAGCGCGGCGATCGGCTTCTCCCAGCAAGAATCGTAACTGAGCAATACTTTTACCTTTTTTGAATGCGGGATCTATCAGCTCGACACACTCTTCAAAAGAAGGGTCTACAACGTAAGGATCAATTTTATGCGCTTGCTGGCGCATCCATTCAAGAGCGAGTTTTTCGTCAGACATAATCCAATCTTTACTGAAATAATGAGTGCTTATGGTATCGCTCAATACTAAACCACCGCAATAGAAAGTTGTGTATCTAAATTTTAGTTATCACATTACGAATACGTTCCCACATATGCGGGTTATTTTATTTTAAGTTTTAGATGCCAAGTAGCGGGAGAATTGGCGGTAACGTAAGCGCTCGTGCCATTGTTCTGCGCCATTTGTGCACTATCATAGATGCCTGAACATGGTTCTAAAGCGAAATTATGGGTGCCATTATGTGCACCTTGGTTTTTCCAAACCCCTAAATAAGGAGCAACATTTGCATCGACATTCATCATTAGTCTGCAACGGCTGTCTTGAAAACCAAACCAGTCCTCGCTATTGAGTAGTGGATCGAAATAGAATTTCTCGCACAACCCTTCATCTTGTTGTGCGAACACAGAACCATCCCAATCGATACCATCAGCTTGAGTGTGTCGAGGGTACGTGTACCGTTTTGTTTGATCTTGCAATCGCCCTACAGGACAAACACTAGTGATGGTATTTAGGTGTTTAGGAATCAAAATTGTAGTGTCTGGCTGATAGGAAAAAAGCGCGTGAGGCGTCCATAGAAACGGCATTTTGGTCACTGTCCCTGTTAATTCAACCCTATAGTTGATAATGAGTTCATTATTTTCCAACGTCACTTTTTTAGTTAACTGGTATGGAATGAGTGCACTAGTAACAGAGAACATCAGACTGCCATCTGGCTCGATGTGATATTGCCAAGGAAGCGACCAAACATCGCCATGATCGGGTATGGACATTGAAGTCAGTCTACCCTGCTCTTCAACCTCTACCTGGCACTCTTCAATGCTTGGAAAACATTCGTCAAACCCACTAGTCTCGAAGGAGCCAAAGTCTGCACCATAACTCGGACAAACTAACTTAGTTAGCGGAGTTTGGTAAAGAAGTTCATGCTCACTCGTAGTTTTAACGACCAACGACACCATTTTTGCACCGTAATCGGGTATCCATTCGGCTCGTATCAAAGCGTTTTCAAGGACAACCGTTGGCAAACCTTTAAAATGTCCCACTGAAAACTGGACCCTTTTAGTTTCCATCAGATTTACATGTTGCTTATCACTATCGCTGATCATTGAACTACCATCTTAGAAATTGGGCACCTGACAGGTTATTGCAAACAGTCGATATTCCCAAAATACGACAAACACTAGAATATCTAACTGCGAGTAAAACACACAGCTCCTTGATCACCAATTGTGCTCTATATTGGTCAAAAATCGTTGATCTTGCGCCCATTTCACGACAACAAGCTTCTCTCAAGAACTTACCATTTCGTTACAACGATTATGATTTAACTCGAAATACGCTGTACAAGAACTGGCTCGCAACACAGCGCCATCGTAATCAAGTTTTGGCTGGGTAAAATCCACCCCTCCTTTACGGTTGATATAACTCAACCTCACTGGCCGTCAACGTATAAACTGACTCAACATTTGACGCTCCATCCGCATAGCTAACGTTCTCTATAGACTCTTCTGCGTACAAGTGACCACTTACCCATACTGGCGTCGATAGGCTAACCAACTCAATCCCTTCCGGATAATCGACCAAAACCAGCTGATTCGGTGGTGGAGGTGGCGCTCACTTTACCCAAGCCAAAGAGATACTAATTGCCATTTGGTGACACTGAAGCCGTTAACAGTGGTAACGACGAAGATGCTATTGATGGTTAAGTGCAAGCGTTGTCCCAGGCAGCTCAAAAACTGATGGAGATTGCTCGGCATCGAGCCCAGACTCAGAGCCCAGAGACACAATCGCAACAAAACTCTCAAAGTGATGATGTTGTCGATGCCGAGTTTGAAGAAGTTAAGTAATTGCTAATTAGGCTAAAACAATTCATAGTTTAGCCCAATAGCAAAGTGACTGTATGGCATATAGGCGCGTGAGGAAACTCAGGCGCCTTTTCTATGTTAAAAGTGAGAAGAAGCATGTCTAAACCCGATTATTACCAAGTGCTAGGTGTCTCAAAAGTAGCCTCAGAAAAAGAGATTAGAAAAGCCTATAAGCGCATGGCGATGAAATACCATCCAGATAAAAATTCGAGCGAAGAGGCAACAGAGAAGTTTAAAGAAATAAAATACGCCTATGAGATCTTAACGGACAAAGAAAAACGTCAGCAATACGATGACTTTGGTCACGCGGCATTTGAAAATACTGGCTTTAACGGTTCGGCAAGACACTCACAAGGCGCTGGGTTCGACGATATTTTTGGCAGCGCATTTGGCCAGCGTGGACAGGGATTTCAAGGTGGAGGCTTTGGAGGGTTTGATGACATATTCTCTCAAGCTCAGGGCCGTCGCCGCGGACCTGTGGCTAGAAAAGGACAAGACAATGAATTTAAGTTAACCATTGATTTTGTCGATGCGATTAAAGGTACTCAGCTCCCTGTAGAATTGCCCATTAATGGAGAGCAGAAAAAGATCAATGTGAAGATCCCTGCTGGGATTAAAGAGGGAGAAAAAATTCGATTTTCCGGAAAAGGTGGCATTGGACAAAACGGCGGGCCAGCGGGTGACCTGCTTTTGTCTATTTCGATTCGTCAGCATGCCTTCTTACAACGAGAAGACAATGATCTTATCTGCAACACTAAAATCGATATGGTCACTGCTGCCCTTGGTGGAGAGATTGAGGTGTCTGTTCTAGACAGTCGATTTAAACTCAAGATCCCAGCGGGTACGCAAAGCGGTCGCAAGTTCAAAATGGCAGGAAAAGGCGTTACGGATCGTAAAGGCAATACCGGTAACCTCTTTATTAGCATTCATGTGCAGACTCCCACCAACTTGAGTGAGCAACAACAAGATCTGTTACAGCAACTTAAAGCCACTATGAACTCATAGCATCCTGTTGTATTGGCCTGTCGACACTATGTTTTTCACCCAAGCATATTGTCGATAGCCAATGGTTTTCAAATGAATAACGAGACGCTAGCCTCAAAGTTCCAATTATATCGATGAGTATTGGACGTTTTTTATAAAGCAGCATATTTGATGGGCAGCATGTTGGGGCTTAAAGATGTAAATATGGCCTCTCCATCCCCATTTTTAATAATGAGCAAGGAAGAGGTCATATAGAGTTATGTTGGAGATTACGTCAAAACATAGGAACATCGACAGCGCTATTGAAACAACCCTTACTCATCAACGGCCACCTCAAGTTTACTACTTCAGACTTGATCTGACAGTTACCCAGTTTCCAGCTCACTATTGCGCGTATTTCTCCCGCGTTTTATCCCATTTTTTCAAAATTTCTACATAGTCCAACGAAGTGTCCAACATAAAGGCTGTAATGTCGTTGCCCATATCTTTGGTTAGCTCACTAGGTAAAGAGCCTACGGGGAAAGTAATATATCCTCCATTGTCTTTTGCGTTTAGGTATTGAGACGCAATTGCAGGAGGCAATCCATGTGTGCCATTTTTTAGTGTGCTCATAGCGACATCAGCTTCAACAAATAATTTTAGGTTTTCATCTTGTAACCAAAAATCAATCCATAGTTTGGCTTCTTCAATATTTTTGCTCATCACAGGGATAGCCCAACCTGGGCCATAATAATCCATTGCCATACCGTTGCTCCCATAAAAGGAAGGGAAAGGCTCAAACGTGAAATCGCTTGGCAAGCTGTCTTCTTCAAATCGGTGAATATTCCACATCCCTTGTGGCAACATAGCAACTCGCCCAGATTGAAATGAGGATAAGCCAACAGACCAAGGATCCGTTCCTGCGCTCAATCGAGGGTCAAAACATTTTTTGTTTTCCATTTCTCTAAGCGTTTCAAATGCTGCCAACATCGCTTTGTCTTCTGCGAATTTTATTTTCCCACTGTTGAACTGTTCGATTCGATCCTGCGTTGGGCTTGCTTGGTCGGCTAGTCCCATTGAAAGCAAGAAGATAAACGGTGTCCAGTTTCCGTTATTAGCTGGTAAAATCATTGGCATCATGCCCTTTTCAACTAATGTTTCACATACGTCTAGAAACTGTTTTGTATTTTTTGGGTACGCTTTGATACCAGCATCTTTAAGCATAGTTTGGTTTACATACATCCCCATGCCAGATACTTGCAACATCGTGTAATAAGGTTTGCCGTCTAGTCCTAACGCTGGTGTAAACTCATCACTGATATTATTGATACTAGGGATATCTTCTAGGCTTCTTAGAAGATTATTTTTCCCCCAATGGATGACAAATTCACGATCAACCATCACCACATCGGGTGAATCTCCAGCTTGAAAACGTGCGGGAATATTTGTGACAACATCACCACGAGACATGTAATTGAGTTTGACCTCGATATCGGGATACTCTTTTTCAAACTTTTCAATGAGTAGTGGAAAGTTAGCAACTTCAGCACCCGCACCTTTCCAACTAGCGACCTCAATAGTTGTTTTTGCGCTCAGCTCTGTTACCTGAAATAAGCACAATGCTGTTGCTAACAAAGCTGTAATTTTGTTAATTCTCACGTGTAGCTCCTTTAAATGTTTTTAATTTATTACTTCAATATGAATTCCATAGATACCGGCAAAAGGGCTTCCCCAAGTTTTATCGATAAAGATCAAAAGAGATTCAGAACAGACACCAAATAATTCAATTTTGTTTATCGATTGAAAGTTGTTTTTGACCTCATGAAGCAGGTTTCCATTGCTATCTAAGATTCGATAATCACGAATACAGTTTGGAAAATGCTGGAAGCGGTGCTTTTTAAGTGTTTCTATCGCTTGGTTGGTATCTGTATCATGGTAAAGCGTTAATACGAGGTCGTTACCTTCCTCAAACTGTGAGTGACTAAGTCGTACTTGAGGGGATGGTTTTGTACAGTCAACGATCCAACTATTTGTAGAATGTGTCGGTCTAAACGGTGCCTGGCTAACGTTTGAAACAGGGTAAATTGAGAGTGTTTTATCCAAGGTAAAGCTTAGGTTTTCGTATGGATAGCGAGGACAGTTCCACCCTTGGAAATCAACATCTTGACTGTCACATACCGTTTGATGGACATCATCATTAGCTCTATATAGCGTGACAATACCGGGATAATGTTCGGAAGACGTCCCTATTTGCACAGCGCTGTTTTCCACTATCTCGATAAGTAAATATTGTGCGTGTGTTAACTCTATGCCGGTATGAATAGAGATTCTACTCGTTCCGCTACAAATACTTTCTTGTTGATCGTACAGTATCTGCGACGGTGTAAAGCCTTCGACTTGATAAACGCGAATACCAACGTGGGTTGATTCGACGGCTTTTGTAATGAAGCTGATAGAAGG
The DNA here is from genome assembly GCF_016900875.1 of Vibrio ulleungensis. GTDB lineage: Bacteria > Pseudomonadota > Gammaproteobacteria > Enterobacterales > Vibrionaceae > Vibrio > Vibrio ulleungensis. The sequence goes on along the minus strand of NZ_JAFEUM010000001.1, from coordinate 488,649 downwards.
AAGCTTTCCCTCCTCGACAGGCAACAATACGCCGAAGGACTTATCTAAACTCGTGAAACTTCCATTGTGTTTTAAGCCATTAAATAGGTGTTCCTTCGCAGTGATTGTTGCACCAGAAACCATGTTTTCGTAGTTCATAACTTTCTTGGTTGGAATGTATTGCCCAGTAAGAGAAATTTTGTTTTGCAGTTCTTCTATTAGGTTATTGGTGTATAAGTCCCTAGGATTTAGGTTGCGTAAAGTGCACATTGCGGCTGCAATACCGACAGCTTGACCATTCATTGCAGCGGTGAGCATCACACGCGTGCTACCAAAAGCGATGTGAGAAGAAGAAATGAGTCTTCCAGAAATAAAGAGATTAGGTACATTTCTACTGTATAAGCTTCTATACGGTATGGTGTAAATGGTTTTCGAATACCGATGAAAACTAGAACTAAACTCCGAATACATACCGTCTGCAGGGTGAAGATCGATTGACCACCCGCCATAAGAAACGGCATCTTCGTGTTGACGATTCTGTAGTACGTCCTCTTGAGTTAGAACGTAATCACCCAAGAAACGACGACTTTCGCGTTTTCCCGGTATAGACCCAACCCAAGAAATTGTTTTATTTTTTGCTTCTGGAAATTTTCCCGAGTTTTTAATGTAATTCCAAGTCGTATATAGGGCACTTCTAAGTTCATATTTTATGTTTTCATTGTCATGTATGGTGTCCAAGCGTCCGCCAAACTCCATCCACCAAAAATGACAGCCTTCGTCTAAAAGTTTAATTTGCTTGTATTTCTTAATTTTTTTAATGTCATCGAAGATGTAAGTCGGTGGTGTGTAAGGGACTTCATGGTCCATATCTTGAATTGAGAACATTAGTGAGCTTCCAAGACGGTGACCAAATTCATTGGGCTGTACTAAAGATTCACCAAAAGTCTCTTTTGTCTCTGCCTGATCTGTAAAATCTGCGCCTGATAAATACCCAACGATCCCATCTCCTGAAGCGTCACAAAAGAGTTGTCCTTTGACCAAATACTCAGTTTCATTACTGCTATTAAACGCAGTAATTTGATTAATATTCCCCGTAATTTCATCGCACTGCACTTGGTTTACGGCCGTATTGAGAAGCAATGTGATTAGAGGTTCTGCAAGAACCTTATCTAACAGCAAATCATCAAAGAAATACGGGTTCCCTTCAGGATTAGTGTGTAAATTCTCAACCAGTATTTCATCTATAACTCCTCCTTCACGGCTCCAACGATTATTTGTGTTCATGTGTGCTGCGGCACCGAGTGCCCACACGCGCACTTCTGACGAAGCGTTTCCACCTAGCACCGGACGATCTTGTATTAAGATCACCTTAATGCCTTGGCGAGCAGCGGTGATTGCACTGCACACACCAGCAAGTCCCCCTCCAACCACAATGTAATCAGAGACCAAAACTGATTGATAAATCTGCCTATTCAAAAAAACACTCCTCACCACTACTAATTACTATAATTGAAATTACTATAATAGTAATATCATGTAAATTAGGATCTTGACTAGAAGTGTTTGTGAAAGTTTTGATAACAATCACATCGAATAGGAGCTGGACATGATCATGTAGATTGGAAAGTTGGAAATGCTAGCGATAGCAATGATTTTCGATTAGCATCTAAAATCACTTTTTGTGCGTTAATCAAATAGAGGAAGAGAATTGACTGCTCAACCCAACCAAAGCCTTATAGACGGTATTACATGTTTACAAGAACTTTCGAGCTCGAGCAGACCTCTAGGCAACAAGGAGTTAGCGGAACGCTTAGGAATTAATGTTGTTAAGGTCAACCGACTTTTAAAGTCTCTTCAATCTATTGGAATGGTCGAGCAGAACAAGCAACGAAAATACGTGTGCGGCTCAGGGATCCATCTTCTCGCTGCGCAAAGTTTGCATAATTCAACTATTTTGCGGGCATCGCTAAGAGTTGCGTTGAGTCGAGCATATAGTGATAGAACTCTGGCAATTGGTACCTTGTGGCGTACATCGGTTATCTACACCTATTATGCACTTGATACACATTCACCATTAGAAGGGTTGTCAGGGTACCGAACGACGGACGTCAATGAATCGACTATAGGCCAAGCATTACTCGCGGAGAAAGTTGGAATAAATGGCTCAAATGAAGATTATTCAGGTCACATTGGTGAAGAGCTGTTAAACCGGCTTCCTAGCATTACTCAACAAATTCAAGATACTGGTTATTATGCTCATTTTGTTGATTCACATTACATTGACAATATATGTGCCCTTCTGCGCTTCGAGGGAATGAGTATCGGACTAGCTTTTGCAAATATTCATGTTCACACTGACGATATGCAAGCGTATGTTGATGAACTGCAAGTCATTGCAAATGCTATTAAAGATGAGTGTTTAGCTCTGGTCGATAGTGAGGTTTAATTCATTGACTTTGAGTTATCGCGAAAGTGACTCACCGATCTTCGTTATGAAAGCCAATAGCCTAAACCCGTGATACGGACCTGCCATATCACGGGTTTGTTCCAAGATTATGTTGCTGCTTTAGTGTGCCTAGCCATTGTTTATTTGCCTTTTTTAGACAAAATGTCCACGTTGGCATCAGATAAATAAGAGACATCCATTTCTTTTAGCAGCAAAGCTAAGCGAGCTGTTTCTTCTAATTCTTCTGCGTTATCGACCGCATCTATCAGATCAGTACCTGTCACTACTGGACCATGATTGGCCAGTAAATAGGCGCGGTGATCATGGGCTAGCTTTGCTAGTTCAATACCAATCTGAGGGTCACCTGGGTTAAAATAATCGACAACGGGCAATTTACCTACTCTCATCACGTAATAGGGAGTGAACGCCCTAATAGCATTGGACTTGTCCAAGCCGTTTAGGCATGACAACGCCGTGAGGTAAGTAGAATGCAAATGCACAATGGCATTGGCTGATGCGCGGTTTTTATATATCTGCAGATGAAACGACACCTCTTTTGAGGGTTTATCTCCCGCAATATGTCGACCATCCCTGTCGACCACGGACAAGCTTTCAGGGTTTAAACGGCCAAATGAAGACCCGGTAGGCGTCGCCAAAAAGCGGTTGTCATCCAGTTTTACGGAAATATTCCCTGCACCACCAGTGGCGTAACCGCGTTCAAACATAGACCTTGCTAGCTCGACTAACTGGATTCTCTTTTGTTGTTCATTCATTTAAGCTGCTCCTGTGCCTGCCTAAAAAAATCAGGCGTTCCAAAATTACCCGACTTCAACGCCAGCATAATTTCACCATCTAAGCTATTAACCCAAGGCACACCTGGAGCAATCTCTTTGCCCACGCGAAACCCGGTCACATCCAGCGCTTGCGTTACCGTGCCTGAGGTTTCACCCCCTGCGCTCACGAAAGTATTGAAGCCATGTGAATAGAGTTCCGATACGAGCCAATGAAACACGCGCTCAACAGCAACCGACGCTTGAGAACCAAACTGATTTTGTATATTTCGCAGCTCATTCGCGTCTACGGTTGCGTACACTAATGGGAAATAATCGTGGTCAGCATGCTGAATTACCCATTTTAGTACCTGTCGCCCATAGTCTTCATTGTTAATGCATTGGTCGACATCAAGTTTAAACGACGGTGCCAACTGCTTATAGTTCGCTACTTGCTCATTGGTCATTAGCGAACAAGATCCGGATAAAACGACGCCATGTCCACTTGCAGAGACGAATGCGTTGGTGCTTGTTTTACTCTCCCGTGGTGAGACGTTTTGACTAAAGTGGTGTGCAATAGCGCCCACTAATCCAGACCCACCAGTGACCAATGTATGGTGTTGTGCCACCGCGCCGATCGTTAAAAGATCAGTCTCACAGATTGCATCACACACAATAAATCTGACACCCTGTTCAACCAACTCTTCAACCCTAGACTTAACGCTAGTAGCGCCTTTAGATACCGTCGCCCAATCCACTAGCCCTGCCCTTCCTGATGACTGATTTTCAATCAATCGAAGTATATTTGAGTCCGTCATTGGTGTAATTGGATGATCTTTCATGCCTGACTCAGAAAGCAAAGAATCAAAAACAAATAGATTACCTTGGTAAACTGTTCTGCCATTCACTGGTAAAGATGGACACAATAAACAAGATTGCACATTAAGCTCTGCCATCAAGGCCTCAGTAACGGGTCCAATATTCCCTTGCTCGGTACTGTCAAAGGTTGAACAGTACTTGAAGTAAATTAGGTTACACCCTTGATTCAATAACCATTGGCAAGCGTGTAAAGAGTCCTTTACCGCGTCATTAGGATCACTTGAACGACTCTTTAAGCTTACAATCAGAGCATCACCAAAAGTTGAAATATCCTGACAAGGAATGCCAGAAAACTGCACAGCACTGAAACCATTCTTTACAATGAAGCTCGCAGCATCGGTTGCCCCAGTAAAGTCATCGGCGATAACACCAATTTTCATAGTTACCTCTCTCAACATTACGTTTCTCTATTTTTTGGACCGAACGGCTCCCTGCTAACTATGCTTATTAAGTAACAGGGAAGATCGATTAGTTCGCTTGTTTATAATTAGATTGATCGGCTTTCTCACTTCGCGCTCTCTTAAACACACGAAGTGCAAAGGAGAAGCTGATCGCCGAGAACATAATGAGAGTCAGTGCTAATGAAATTGGTCGGTCGACAAAGATGGCCAAACTACCTTGGCTAATGATCAAAGATTGAAGGAACATGCTTTCTGCCATTCCACCAAGAACCAATGCCAATACAGTTGCCGCAGGAGAATAGCCATATAGTTTCATGCCAAAGCCGACAAGTCCCATTATCAATAACATTGACGTCTCGATGATGCTGTTATTAAGAGCGTAAGCCCCAATCACACATAAGATAACAATGACAGGTACTACTAAGCGGTATGGAATGTCGAGAAATTTAACAAACAGTGGGATGGCTAAAATACTTAGCGCGACAAGAATCATGTTACCCATGTACATGCTCGCCACCAACCCCCAAACAAGATCGGGGTTACTGTCGATAAGCATAGGTCCAGGCTGTAGTCCCCACATCATTAAAGCACCTAACAACACGGCGGTTGCTCCCGAACCAGGAATACCAAGTGCAATGAGTGGAACCATTGCGCCTGCTGATGCTGCATTATTTGCGGTTTCTGGTGCGACTAACCCACGGATATCACCTTTCCCGAAGCTTTCAGGATCTTTCGCCACCTTTTTCTCAACTGAGTACGCCAAAATCGAACCAATCGTTGCACCAGAGCCTGGTAATACGCCTGCAATGAATCCAATCACAGAGCCGCGAATGAAAGTAAACCGAGAAGACACATAGTCCTTGGCTGTCGGCCAAAAATCTTTAGAACGAAAGTTAAACTGGACTCGAACATTCTCTTTTTTATGTTGGCCAGTGTAGATACAGTAGAGAAGTTCCCCGATTCCAAAAAGGCCAATCGCAACTGGTACGAAGTAGATCCCACCAATTAGCTCTGGTGAACCAAATGTGTATCGCTGTGCACCACTGACCGAGTCAACCCCAACCATTGCAATCGCAAAACCAAACAGGGCTGAAACGACACCGTTTAGGCGATTTTCACCCATCATTGTAGTGAGCAATAGTAGGCCCAACATTATGATTAGGAAATACTCTGACGGTCCAAATGATGATGCAAAGTTAGCCAGTAATGGAGCGAAACCACAAATGAGTATCACACCAAGCGTCCCCCCTACAAAAGATGCGATCGCTTGCATTACTAGTGCCGGCCCTGCTCGTCCATTTTGCGCCATAGGGTAACCATCTAGTGTTGAAGCAACCGTAGCGGACTCACCAGGGGTATTGATCAGAATCGAGGTTATCGTTCCCCCATACATCGACCCATAATAAATACCAGACAACATAATAATCGCCGTAGTAGGGTCTAATCCAAATGTCATTGGGATCAATATCGCTATACCAGCAGCGGGTCCAAAACCAGGAAAAAGGCCAACGACCATGCCGACAAATGCACCTATCAGCAAAAATAGAACATTGGCAGGCGTAAACGCCACCGACAATCCAAAAGATAAATTTTCAAAGATTTCAGCAAAGAACATAATACAATCCCTTGTGATTAATAGAATAAACGCAGTAGTCCGTCAGGCAATCCAGCCTGCAACCACACGTCGAATAATAAGAAAACCGACATCGGGAAGGCTATTGAGTAGCCCACATTCTGTAGGTGCTTTCCTTTGTTAAAATAGGAAAGAAATGTCAGACAAAACGCAATCATCGCAACTACAGCGCCGAGGAAATTAAGAGAAAAGATAAGCAAACCGATACACACCGCTGTCGCAAACGCATCTCTTACATAAACCGATTCTGGGTGATCTTTTTCTAGTGACTCAAGGGTTTTCCCTCTTCTCTCTTTCAGATCCTTATAAACATTTATACCTGTAGAGATTAGTAAGCCAACACCAATAATAAGTGGAAAGTATCCGGGTCCAGGTCTGCCGTTGAAATCATAGATATCAAGGGTTTGCAGGCCATAGAGCAAAAATGCTAGCGAGAACAAAAATGTGCTCAGCGAAAACCAAAAACGCATAACAACTCCTTGGCTGCGCGGCAACGAAACCGCGCAGCCTACTTAATTATTTTATTGCACCAATTTGTGTGAGTACTCGCTTGAAGTCGGCATTAGTTGCCGCAAGATTCTTAGCAAAATCTTCGCCCCACACCGTATTGCCTGACAGGCTGTTGGTGTTTAAATAGTCTTTCCATTCCTGAGTTTGTACGACCTTTTTCATCGTATCCACCCACCATTGTTGTACATTTTCGTCTACGCCACCCGGCATAACCACACCTCGAGGCAGAGAGAATGCAAAGTCGTAGCCCTGCTCTTTAAAGGTTGGTACCTCTGTATAGACGGTGCTACGCTGAGCTTCCGAATACGCTAAAGGTCGAAAGTTCCCTGCTTTTATTTGCCCCGAAACCTCAGAAGGGTTAGCCACTATGGCGTCGACACTCTTTGAAGTTAAAGAAGTCACCATACCACCACCATCTTGAGACGGAACATAGTCATAACTAAAGCCTCCGGCTTCTGCAAACAAGCTCGCGACTACTCTCTCTGGACCAGCAGCCCCTGTACCGCCTACTGTCACTCGATTGCTCTTAGCGTATTCAACAAAATCTTGTGCGGTTTCAAACTGTGAATCAGCGCGAACCACAATGAACATGGCGTCTTGAGCCAGTAGACCAATTGGAGTGAAATCTTCATAAGTCCACCCCGTGTTCGACACTAATGGTGTACCTAGGAAGTTACCACTGGTAGAGGTGAGGTGGTAAGGATTGCCTTTCTTCTGAGCAACGAAATTAAAACCAACAGCGCCACTTCCGCCTGCGATGTTATCAACACGAATAGTATTGTCGTAGTAATCATACTTTTTAAGAATATCGACCACTGTACGAGACATAAGGTCATTACCACCACCAGGACCAAACGCGATGGTGTAGTTTAGCCTTTTGGTTGGGTAATCCAGATCCTTGGCTAGACTCACTGGTGAGATTAAAATTGTAGCTAGCACAGGTGCGGCTACGAGGGTTTTAAGTAGGGACATGAGTTCTTCCTTTTCTATGTAGGTACTTTACTTGTTCTATCGAATAATTATTGTGCTGTACTACTTAACTCAGCGTTATCCACTAGCTATTGGCTAGTTGTTTCGCTACCGCATGACTAAAGGCCTGACAGCCACATGAACCGCCTAGGTCTGCCGTACGATAATTTGGATTCTCTAACACCGCATCCACAGCTGACGTCATCGCTTTCGATGCGTTCAACAAGTCTTCACGGTTATGTTTTTGTCCCATCCACTCTATAAGCATGGCTACAGACAAAATCATTGATGTTGGATTAGCAATGTCTTGGCCTTCGATGTCTGGTGCTGAACCATGCTGTGCTTGGGCACAACAATGTTCGTCACTGGCCATCATGGAACCGGCTAGACCTAAGCTTCCAGACAACTCGCTCGCAAGATCGCTGATGATGTCGCCGTAAAAATTGGTCGCAACCAATACATCAAAACGTTCTGGACTGCGGACTAAATGCGCCGTCGATGCGTCCACCAACAGGTCATCAAGTTCCACTTCTGGAAACTCTTTTGCTACGTCATTTACGGCTTCAAGAAACAACCCATCGGTCATGTGAAAACTATTGGCTTTATGAATGGCAGTGACTTTTTTGTTACGCGACATAGCCAATTCAAATGCTTTTCGGGCGATACGCTCAGAGCAATGACGAGTGATTTTCCGAGTAGACAGCGCCATATCTGGTGAGGGTTTAACTTCTCCCCAGCCTTCAGTCATGTTGCGGTCAGGATAAAACCCCTCTGTGGCCTCTCGCATGATTACGAGATCAATGCTCTTGCCTTCACTCATGTTGGTAGGTAAGAAAGCGCGAGAACGCGCAGGGCGTACGTTAGCGTATAGGTCTAACCCAATACGGAAACCGGCTGACACATTGCGGCCACCAAGCTCTGGTTTTGGGTAGTCGGCATGAGATTGCGTGCCTAAAATTATGCCGTCATACGTTTTCGCTTTATCAAGCGTTTCTTGACGAAGTGTAGTGCCATGCTTTTTCAAGCTGTCAAAGCCAACATCATCAAAGTCATAACTCAAACCCAAGCCGAATTTACTGTCTACCGCTTTCAGCACGTGAACAGCCGCTTGAGTGATTTCTGGTCCAATTCCGTCACCAGGTAATACTATTAATTTCATACATTCCTCTCGTACTTATTGCAGTTAGTGTTATTTCTATTAATGCGTTAGTGTGTGTTTAAGTTGTCTGACAGCGCATTCAGGGCTAGAAAGTACTTTCATTCCTGTCGCTTGCTGTAAGCTTGCTTGTGCCACGGCTGACGAAAAGTGCGCCAACATAACCACTCTCTTCCCTTCAATCGATTGAATACCATCCAATAGATGCTGATTATGACTAGCGATATTTTTGTCATTCAGTGCCGCTCGTGCTTCTGGTACGCAAATACTTTCCAGGCTTCTGGTTTTGCCTTGTTTTTCCGAAGCCTCATTAAACTCAGCTTCCATCCCGGCCATTGCGGGTTTAAACGTCCCAAGCAATATGGCTGGTATGTGTTCATTCAGAGCTTCATCAAACATGGCTTGATTTGGCTTTAGTACCGGTATGTCTGAATGCTCAGCTATGCGTTCAATTGCTTCACCAAATGCAGAACACGTGAACAACACCGCATCAGCACCATCTAGTTTCGCCAACTCAAATAACGCATTGACGCGTTGATGAAGAGCAGGCGTTAACTCCGCAGTTTTTGCTCGTTCAATGCTGAGTGATTCATCCCATAAGTGAACGATATGCGCTTCAGGCCAGCCTATTCTAAAGGCCTCTTTGATTGGCTCTATTGCAATATCAACTGCGTGTATCAGGGCAATTTTTTTCATGATTAAATTGTATTTTGTTAAACACAAATACATTTATTACAGATGATTAACTTATTGTCAACATGAACACGATTAAAGCCAGCTCGCTGCCCCAGGCATAGAAAACAGACAAATAGGCTTATAATACAACAAGTTAATAGGGTTTCTTGATGATTTTTGTTTGAGCAGGAAAGTGTTTACTTGATATATTGTATTTTGAATATGTGAAATACAACACATTTATTCAACATATGGCGCTTGGTGGATACAAGTTATTCACAAAAAACAATTTATGCGGCATACTGGCAGAAATTAAGCGAAATCGCGGTCATTTTCTTACGATAGAGTAGTGAAAGAAGAAGGGTGGCTTTGTTGAAAAGGTTAGGGACAATATGGATCTCGCAGTGAAAAGAAAGAAAAAAACATCAGCCGAAATTTTGGCGGATCGCGTGCTGGAGCATGTTCTCAAACATCAACTTGAGGTTGGTGCTCATATCAAAGAAGTCGAGTTGTCTAAGATCCTTAAAGTATCTCGCACTCCAATTCGCAATGCTTTTCTCCATTTGCAAAATTCAGGTTACCTAATTAAAAAGCCTAACCAAGGCTTTTTTCTCGAGAAGTTACCTGATCAAAACCTCACTAGCCCACGACTGGGCAATGAAAATGAACACCCTGATCTCGACCCTATTTGTTATAACATTGGTCAAGAATACCTCTCAGGAAAACTGAACCGCAGCTTTACCGAAAACGACCTTATTAATCGATACCAGTTAGGTCGAAAATCCATACAAGAAGCTCTGATTGCTATGGAGAAAGATGGCTGGCTATCTCGAAATATTGGCTATAGCTGGGAGTTCAACGAGTTTATATCGTCACCCATTGCCTACGCGCAAAGTTATCGCTTTAGGCAATTGATCGAGCCAGAAGCTCTTAGAGAGACTGGATTCACTGTGGATCACACTCGATTGCAAATGCTTAGAATGTCTCAGATAGATATTTTAAATAATGATCAGAAACTGGTCTCTGCCGCAGATATGTTTAACGCAGGTGTGTTGTTTCACGAAACAGTAGTTGCAATGTCTGGGAACGTCTTTTTGCTAGACGCTCTCAAGCGGGTTAACCGACTACGAAGGTTAATCGAATACAATGTCAACGGCAAACGGCCTATTCCAAGGAAGGAGTGTGAAGAGCACCTGCATCTACTCAGCTTAATAGAGGAAGGAAACCTTGTTGAAGCATCTAGCTTTCTTGAGAGCCATCTCGAGCGCACCGCAAAAGAAAAAGAAGAGATCGCCAAAAACTTATTTGGATAGCCGGACTAGCACCATGCGAGAGTCTCAAACCGCTAGTTATTACATTCCATGCTAAAAGCTACAGCCTTAGGTTTTTCTTGCGACAACAAAATAACTAGACGCGTCCCTGAAGATCTCTTCAGCTTGAACGATGTCAAACTCGAGTTCCCCCAACAATCTATCCAGATCTGAACGCCTGTATTGCCTTATCGAAATTGGGATAGCTCCGGTCTTAGAAAGGACTTTAACTAGATACATCTGCAGTTTAACCAATAGAGATTTTTTCCCACCCAAACAAGGTGTGCTGGAGATTAAGAGTCCATTAGGCTTTAACAACTCGTATATTTTTTTAAGGACATGGCCAGGGTTATCAATGGTATGTAACATGTTGAAAGCAAAAATTACATCAAACGATCCGTGTTCATAGTCGTTACTAAAGATTGTAGCTTGAGAAAAATGAACATTTTCTATATTGCAATCGGCAGCCTTGCGTCTTGCCGACTTAACCATTTCTGCAGATATATCAATGGCATGAATTTCCTTCACATAACTAGCTAACTCACATGATTTGGTGCCTGTACCACACCCATAATCTAAAGCCACATAGCTTTTATTGAGGTGCTTTATAGAGTTTGCTCTCGTCATATTATGTATGTATTCAAAACGTGCCTCAGACTTGTCATAGTCTTTTGACGCCTTGTCCCAGAAGCTTTCGGTCTTGTCCATTATCTACCACCTTGTCGTGCTTGGATACCATAAACCCACATCTTGAATTGGAATTCTATGGCCTAAAATTTATCGCTTTCCTCTATTCTATCGATGCTATTATGAATTAATATAAGTAAAAATGAATAAATGGTATTCAAATGCGCATAGATTGGAAAGCAGTAGATTTTGATTGGAATCACGCGAGAGCATTTCTTGCAACGGCTGAATTGGGTTCTTTATCAGCCGCAGCCAAAGCGCTTAATAGCTCTCAACCCACGTTGAGTCGGCAAGTCAATGCATTGGAAAAGCAGCTTAAAGTTGCTCTATTTGAACGCGTCGGGAAGGGGCTTGAGTTAACCCCTAGTGGTGTCGAACTGGCTGAATGTGTCAAAAGCATGGGAAATGCTGCTACTCACTTATCACTCACAGCTTCGGGAAAGTCGGAGTCACTAGAGGGGGCGGTTTGCATAAGTGCATCAGAGAACATGGCGGCTTACGAGTTACCCGCAATCATATCAAAATTGAGGCGTCTCGAACCCAAAATTACGATTGAAATCGTTGCCTCTAACGCGAGCAGCGATTTGAAGAGGCGAGAGGCAGACATCGCTATCAGATCTTACCGGCCTGAACAGCTTGATCTAATTGCTAAAAAGATCAGAGATGACCATTTCTATCTCTACGCCGCACACGCCTACCTTAATTCCATCGCGAGCCCAAAGACTTTGTCAGATCTCAATTGTGCTTATTTCATTGGCCCCCCAGATTTTCAACAGATTATCTCGATGCTCAATCAACGGGGACTTAGTCTAACAACGGAAAACTTTCCCGTAACAACGAGCAATTATACCGTTTATTGGGAATTAGTTAAGCAAGGCGCTGGTGTCGGTTTTATTCAGGAACACTTGGTTAAACCTACTGATAATGTAGAAAAAGTATTGCCAGAACTTGGCGACTTCCCAATTCAACTTTGGCTTGTTACCCATCGAGAGCTTCGAACAAATACAAGGATCCAATATGTCTTTGAATTTTTGAGTAAGGAACTATCGAGCTATAGGTAATGAAAATACGTCTACGGCTTCTAGCATAACCTGTAGCAACTAATGAATTCGACTACATTTTCCATATTGTACTTCTAACAAACTTATTGGGGCAATGGTGTACCGTTATCGGCTCTGGAACACCATTAGACAGTTTCTAGTCGCGTTTCTCTACACTGTAAAGCGTGTGTTAACTTAAGTATAAGCAGTCCAAGTCAGCTTAGTTGTATGTCTAGCAACAATGGATCAATTCACTAACTTCAGGCCTGACATAAACCAATGATTTCACCATTGGGTCCAGTAAAAAACGTATGTTTGTCTTCTCGGTAGTTCATGTTCTCCAATACGTAGGATTTGGTCACAAGTTCATCACCAATCGCGCCTATATCATCGACATAGAGCATGAAGTGATTGTGGTTAGTGTTGCCCACTTCGCCAATAGTGTGATTGAATTTTGGAGCAGTTAAGGATAGATGGATTAGACAGTCCCCAGCGAGTAGATTCAGAACTAACATTCCTTCAATATTCTCACCCTGGAGCACGTCGGCCTTGACGAGTTTGAAACCGAGTACCTCACGATAAAGCTCAAGTGTCTTTTCCAAACTTAGCACGTGTACGCAAATATTCTTTAAGCCTGTAACTTTAGCCATTATACCACTCCATCCGTAGTGAGTTTTTGATCTGTCAGCCAGTGCATAGCCTGATGGTCAAGAGAAATTCGACTCGCTTCAAAAGCCTGTTGAAGATGTTCTTTAGTTCTTGCCCCAATAATAGCGAATGACGGAAATGGTTGATTACAAACATATGCTAGTGCCACTTGGGTGGGCGTGCATGTGAGCTTTTCTGCTAACTTAGTGGCTTTTTGAAGGCGGCTCCAATTACTATCAGAATAATACACTTCCACCATTTCTCGATTAGCCGTGTCATCTGGCGAGTATTTTCCGGAAAAAAAACCCGATGCTTGTGGTGACCAAGCAAATAGTGGTACAGCGTTTTCTCTATGCCAGGCGAGCATCGACTCTTCGGCCATAACGCACCCTGGCCATGGGGGATGATTGCAATCAGCCAAACTAAAGCCGGGATTATTAAAGCTAAACTCAGTTAACTTGTTCTTTTTAGCATAGTCATTCGCAGCGGAAATTCGTTCTTCAGTCCAATTCGATGTACCAATTGCGCCGACTTTACCGTCTTCAATAAACTGATGCAGTGTCGGCATAATCTCAGATACGGGCATGCTTTCATCGTCTCGGTGCAATGCGTAGAGTTCAACAAAATTAGTTGAAAATGCCGACAGACTTGCCTCCAGATCAGCGCACAAATCTTGCTTAGACAAACGACTTTTATTAGGTTGTTTTAGGCTAGGATGGCCACCCTTAGTGAGAATTGATACCTTATCTCTGCACTTTCTTGTTTCTAGCCACTCACCAATAATGTTTTCACTCAACCCATACTGGCGGCCGGTATCAATACAATTACCACCTAATCGTACATATTCATCGAGAATTTCCAAGGCGTTACTCTTATCCTGTTCAGAATAAAATTTACCCGTACCGAGAACCACCCTGGACAGCTGAACAGTTTTTCCGTTCTTTAGCTCAAACTTTGGACACTGCATAAATACCTCAAATATCACCACCAAAAAATAGACTTATGAAATACTGAATCGACCAAACTTTTGATTCAGTTACTACCCTTAATAGTTAAAACTAAGTTAAACATTACTTCGCACTGACTCTTTAAATGAAGTATGAAATGCTTTGGCATTGGTACGAATCTCTTCGTCAGAGAGATTGGGTTTAAACAGTGATGCACCTAAACCAAAGCCTTTCGCTCCCAGATCTACATAAGGTTTCATACTTTCTACCGACGGGTTAACGCCTCCAACAGGTAAGCAAATTACCTCTGTTGGCAAGACCGATTTCAACGCCTTGAATCCGTCCAACCCAAGAGACGATACTGGAAATACTTTTAGTCCTGTCGCACCGGCCGCGAGAGCAGAAAACGCCTCTGTTGGTGTTACAACACCAGCGAAACATACACAACCTTCAGCAACTGACATTTTCACAACTTGCTCATTAAAATTTGGTGTTACGATTAAATTAGCACCAGTCTCTATTACGGCGAGGGCTTTGTCAGGTGTCGTAACAGTGCCTGCACCAATTAGATATTTGCTACCAAATTTTTCAACCAACATCTGTATACTAGTTAGAGCATCTGGTGAGTTGAGTGGGACTTCTATCATAGAAAAACCTTCCTCGATTAAAATCTCAGCTACTCGTATACAGTTAACAGGCTCTACACCACGGAGAATAGCAATAAGAGGGAAGTGATCATCTAGGTTAAAATCTTGTTTTATCATGACTCATTGTCTCTTTGATTTGTATCATTCCTGCGATAAATGACCTATCGCCGCTGATGCATTGGGTTGTAATATTCAGTTGGCTGCATGCTTGCTCATAACGTTCAGAAAGATTTTTTTCTCCCACCAGATAGAGACTATCGTGGTCGACGCCTCTCACTTCGTTTCCAATCAAAGATCCAGAAATATAATCATGTACTTCGTTTTCTGCTAGATTTCCAAACAAGCGATGAGTTCTAGCTTTAAAAAGCTGATTCGTGATAGATGGGTTTACGCTATCCTCTATCCCCTTATGAAAAGCAAAGTCAGAGTCAGTTTGCTTAGGTAAGTCTCTACCTAAAATTGTGTTTGTAGTTAAAGTAGAGAAGAGTTCGCCAGTCATGTACGTTGAAAATGACATCAAGTTGTCTTTTTTGATATCTGCGTGCTTACTATGGGTTCCAGGAAAAACAGCCTTGAGGGTAGAGTTTCCTACTAACTCAAGAAGACCAAACAACTGAACTTCTTCACCTCGCATTACATCGTAGCTGCCATTCTCTGTGCAATGACTGACACCTGGTACGATAGTGGCAGTTGCCCCCCAAGGCAATTTGAACTGGTGTGTATTTTTGGCCAACGACTCTACATTTGTCGGTGTGGAAACATAAGGTACGTTTACCCACCCCTGAGCAGACCCCACCATACCTGCCATATAGACCGGAAGGTGTTGATATACTTCGAGCCAATCGCTTAACAATGACTCTAAATATGAGTCAAAGCCACCCGCTTTCACTTTAAGCAACCCCATTTTTCGTTCAATTTTATCAATGACCTGTCCTTGGTCATCCATGGCAAACGCCCGAAAGTTTGTCGTTCCCCAGTCCAAAATTAACCAGCTGATTTCATCTTTATTTTCCACAATTCGGCTCACTTTAGTCATTTTAAACACGCATTTTCAGTTAGCAGGTTTCGCCTCAGAATGACTACGGTTACCATAGCCTGTACTCAGACACTCAAAAACTATGTGAGTGTCTGCAATTCTAAGAACATTGTTATTAAGCAGGAGGGTTCCTACGAATAGGTTTGTAGCCACATATATAGTTCCAGTTCCAACTCGAATCGTATTTATGGCAGAGTCCCCACGCTAGACCCGGTGCACCCAGCTCTTCACCACGAAAAATGCCTAACGCTTCTGGTGTCCATTTAATGTGAGACATGATCGAAAAATTGATGCCATCTGGAGACCATTGAATTGTATTTCTTTCTGCGCCATCAGTGCTCAAGAGTGACGCAACACCACCCTCTTGAAGCCATACAGCCACCTCATGCCCACTATTTGAAATAGGGTTATAGGGCGATTTGGTGTAGGGACCCAATATGTCATCTGCGATTGCAACACCATGTTTAATTTCTCGACCACTAAAGGTCATCTCTTCTCCCATTATTTCTCCTTTGTAGTAAAGATGAAACTTTCCATTGAAGACCAAAAGGCAAGGATCATGAACCTTATGGCTATCGAAACTACCTTTAGATTTTACTGACAGTCGGCTATCTGCCTCACCTAACCACTCTCCATCACGAGACGGCGATAAAATGGGTTCGGGAGATTTAACCCATGGACCAAAAGGGCTGTCCGATTTGGCAATAGCAATCTCTTCAAACTGGCGATTTACATAGGGGGCTTGCACTGTTTGATACACCAAATAATAATATCCATCGTGATGCAAAACCTCAGGAGTAAAGACGGCTCGGTCGTCATAAGAGCCACTCTCACCGCGAGCAATCGCTCGTCCCTGTTCTTTCCAATCAACACCGTCTTTAGATGTAGCGTGCCAAACTTCGGTTAAGTCCCACTGGAATACCTTGTCATCTGGATTGGAAGAGCCAAAGCCGACCGTTTCTCCTTCCCCTTTGGTATACCAACAATGGTAAACACCATCGACTTCAATCACTGAAGAAGGATCGCGTCGGATCACACCCTCTTCAAATGCAAAGTCACCCTTTAATTCAGACACTTCAAAGTCAATAAACCATTGCGCAGACTTTTCGTGATAACCGAGCTCTCTTGCTCGCTTTGTGGCTAAGCTTTCTAACATTGTTTCTATTCCTTGTGCTAATTCGAATTTAGCTGTTGAGCCTCTACAGAAATTGATTATTTAGAGGTGGCCGTACCTAGCTTCTAGAACTATTCAATACATCTCTTGTTAAGCAGCTTTTACTTTCTCAACGATTTAAACTGTTCTCTAATAAAGTCTTGTGATGCTTCATGGTGCTCTGAAATTAGCTTAATAAGTGCAGCGTGGTCTTCTCTAGAGAACATCTCTATAATTAGGCAGTGTTCGTCATACATAGAATCGACACGAGACTTTCTTTTATCTAATTGCGAAGTAAATATGTCTAAAGTTGTTCGCTGAATTTGCCACATTCTAATAAAGCGTTCGTTGTAGTGATGTTTAAACATCTCATAGTGAAATTGGTGATCTATCTTAGTGATCATGTAATTGTTGTTCTTCTCAACGGTTGTCAATTGCTCATTAATTCGTACTAAGCTTTCAACTATCCCATCAACCTCCACAATTCCTTCCCAGTCGATCAACGATTTTTCTATACAACCTAATATTTCATTAATGCTCTCAACTTCGAAGCGACTTAAGTCGATAGTACGAGCGCCTCTATTGGCGGCTATTTCGACAAACCCCTCCGCTTGTAATTGATGCAACACCTCACGAATGGGGGAGTTGCTCACTTGATAACGCTTAGATAATTCACTGATATTGATCCGGTCTCCCATCGGAATCGAACCGCATACCATGTCATCAATTATTCTGTCGTATAAACTACTTAGTTCTGGCTTCATTGTTCACTTTCATCCGAATCTATACATGCGCAGGTGTGCTCTTTCCCTACCGTTACGAGTCGGTACTGATAGTCACTGCATTCTGACCTGGCGTTTGGGCAACGAGGGGCAAACTTGCATCCCGTAGGTAAATTTCTCGCATCACCAACCTCGCCGCGTAAGTTGATGCGATTGATCTTATTTCTATCTTTAGGGTTTTGGATTGGCATTGCAGAAAGCAACGCACGAGTATAAGGATGCTGAGGATTACCATATACCTGCTCTACATCGCCCAACTCTACAATCTCTCCCATATACATAACTGCTACACGATTACAAATATGACGAACAACCGATAGATCGTGAGAAATAAAGATGTATGTTAGCTGATACTTTTCTTGCAAATCTTTAAGTAAGTTCAATATTTGAGCCTGAACAGACACATCGAGAGCAGATACGGCCTCATCTGCAATTACAAATGAAGGATTTACAATTAGAGCTCGTGCAATACTAATACGCTGCCGTTGACCACCAGAAAACTCATTTGGATATCGGTTCATATGCTCTTCACGCAAGCCAACTTCGACAAGCATGTGTCCGACTTTCGACTTTAGCTCTTCTTTATCTGTCACCCCTAACTTAGTTAAGGGCTGAGCTAGGGATTCAAATACCGTTAAACGAGGATTAAGCGATGCGTTTGGGTCTTGAAAAACATAACGAATTTTAGTCCAATACTGACGATCACAAGAATTCGTATCGCTATCGAGTTCATACTCATAATCGTGATCGACAAACTTTATGTTTCCATTGGTCAGCGATTCGATGCCAATAATACAACGTCCCGTAGTTGACTTGCCGCAACCACTTTCGCCAACGATACCAAGGGTTTCTCCATGCCTTACATCGAAATTCACGTTGTTTACCGCTTTCACCTCCGACACCGTTCTACTAAAAAATCCAGTTGTTTTGGTATAGGTTTTTTCTAGGTTGTTTACTCGCAATATTTGATTCATTTCGATACCTATTGAGACTGGACGCAGCGAATAAGGCTGCCATTAGACATTGGATTTAAGCTATAACAACCGTTTTCACACCCACCACTGCGTTCAGGACAACGAGCACCAAAACGGCAGGTATCTGCAACATTAAGCAAACTAGCAACTGACCCTGCGATTGTTTCAAGTCTTTGACCTGGTTTCACTATTCCGGGGACAGAATTCATCAACGCTCTTGTATAAGGGTGCTTCGGGTTGTCAAATATCTCGTAGACAGTCCCAAACTCAACGACCTGTCCCATATACATAACGGCTACGTCATCAGCGATTTCTGCAACTACGCCAAGATCGTGAGTGATAAACATAACCGCCATATTCATCTCTTGCTGCAACTCTTTAATAAGATCAAGAATCTGAGCTTGAGTCGTCACGTCGAGTGCCGTAGTTGGCTCATCGGCAATGAGCACCTTTGGATTACAACTCAGCGCCATTGCGATCATCGCGCGTTGTCTTAATCCGCCGGATAGTTCAAATGGGTACGAGTGGTAGAGTGCTTCTGGGTTAGGCATACCCACTTTTTTCATAATGTCATGTGTACGCTTTGTCGCTTCTTTTTCATCAACGTCATTATGAAGCAAAATAGTTTCTTCAATCTGGTCTCCAATAGTGTTTATTGGGCCTAGAGAGGTCATTGGTTCTTGGAAGATCATCGAAATAACACCGCCTCGAATGCTGCGTATTTTAGAATGATTTTGACTAAGGGTGACCAGATCTTCCGTACCTTCCTCTGTGTTTAGTAAGATTTCGCCACTAACAACTTTTCCTGGGTGTTGCTCTAGGCGCATGATAGAGCGCCCTGTAATCGACTTCCCACACCCACTTTCACCTAATATGGCAAGCGTCTTACCAGGCTCCAGCTTGAGATCAACACCATCTACCGCTTTTACAACTCCATCATCGGTGAAGAAATGCGTTTTCAAATCTTTAACTTCGAGTATTGAATTCATATTAACTCCTATGATGAAAATGGGTCTGAAGCATCCCTTAGGCCATCACCTAAGAAGTTCATAGATAAAACAGAAAGAACGATCGCTAAACTCGGTGCGATAAGTAGCCACGGTGCTTCAACTATGGTGCGGATATTCTGTGCTTCTTTCAGTAGCACACCCCACGATATTATCGGCGGCTGCAAGCCAATCCCTAAGAAAGACAATGATGTTTCAGCCAATATCATTACCGGAATAGCCAGCGTCAGCGAAGCAATGATGTGGCTCATAAAACTTGGGACCATGTGCTTCATAATGATTTCAAAGTCAGTAAGTCCATCAAGCCGAGCTGCTACAATGTACTCTTCATTTCGAAGTGATAAAAACTTGCCGCGGACTTCTCGAGCAAGACCCGTCCAACCCACCATCGATACAATAGCGGTAACAATAAAATAGGTATATATAGGTTCCCAATGAAGAGGTATTGCGGCTGTGAGCCCCATCCATAATGGTATTGTGGGAATGCTTCTCAAAAACTCAATTACCCTTTGAATGACGTGATCAATCCAACCACCAAAGTAGCCCGATATACCTCCAATAATAACTCCAAGTACCAAAGAAATAACAACTCCAACTAAACCAATTGACATCGAAATTTTGGTACCCAAAATAACCCGGCTTAGGATGTCTCGGCCTAATCGATCTGCACCAAATAAGAAAACTTTATCGCCTTGGTGTTTAGCGCCAAATAAGTGAATGTCTGTAGGGATAATTCCTAACAGCTTGTATTCAAATCCTCTCACGAATAAACCTAGAAAGACTGGCTTACTCGGATCTTCGATAAACTCTTTCTTAAAGGAAACAGGGTCTCTTTTGACTTTATAGTCCAACACATGAGGAGCAAATGATTTGCTACCGGATTCATCTTGATATATAAAGCGGACTTCTTGGGGTGGCGCAAACGCATGCCTAACACTCGTATCTACACCATCAAAAGGGGCAAAGAACGATCCAAATAATGCCACTAAATAGATAAATGCCAGAATATACAAACTCGCAATGGCTAACTTATGCTTTTTAAGCTTGCGCCACATCAATTGACCCGCTGTAGGCATTTGATGGGTAACTTCTTCTTGAATCTTAATAGTTTGCTGAATATTTGTACTCATTGGAGCCTCACTCGCGGATCTACCCAAGCCAATAGTAAGTCAGAAATAAGGGTTCCGATTATGGTCAATACACTGACAATTAAAATAATAGAGCCGGCTAAATACATGTCTTGAACCAGCAGAGAACGAAGCAGCATAGGTCCCGTTGTTGGCAGGTTCATTACTACCGAAACAATAATTTCTCCAGAGATCAGCGTCGGTAAAATCCAACCTATAGTTGAAATAAATGGGTTAAGCGCAACACGCACTGGGTATTTGAAAATAAGTTTCATTTCCGACATACCTTTAGCTCGAGCCGTAATAACGTAAGGTTTGTTTATTTCATCCAACACGTTTGCTCGCATAATCCGGATTAGTGAAGCTGTTCCTGCTGTTCCTACAACCACGATGGGTACCCAAATATGAGCAGCGAGGTCTTTGAATTTTGCCATACTCCAAGGAGCGTCAATATATTCAGGACTAAACAACCCTCCAGGACTCATGTTAAATACACTGAACTGTATGTACATAATCACTAAAGCTAATACGAAGTTAGGTGTAGCTAACCCCAAAAATCCAAGAGTAGTAGCAATGTAATCACCTGGAGAATACTTTCTCACTGCCGAATAAATACCGATTGGCAATGCTACTAACCAGATAAAAACGAGCGTTAATAGTGAAATAACCAGTGTCCAGCCGACTCTGTCAAAAATAAGTTCGGTGACGAGTAAGTTCTTCTCAAATGAAATACCAAAGTTGAAATCAAATATGATTCCATGCATCCATTTTAAGTACTGTATATAAATGGGTTGCCCTATCCCGTACTGCTCACGTAAAGCGTGGAGAGTGCTTTCATCAATACCACCAGAATCGGCCATTTCAACCATAAGGGTCGTTAAATAATCACCTGGAGGTAACTGCACAATGAGAAAAGTAGCGATCGACACTGCAATAAACGTCGGAATTGAATATAGAAGCCGCTTTAAAATATATTCGCTCATATTAGTTCCATATGAAGTAGATTAGAGTCGACAAAGCCATCGCATAAAGCTCGTTGTTAGGGGCGTTGCCGACTCCATTAATTGATCGTTAATAGTTAGCGATCAACTGCTGGGTGATGGTTACTTATTTTTCCCATCTTCAAGGAAGTACTGAACTGTGTGAGGCGATGGGAACCAAAGTTCACCAGCAATCACAACTTTTGGAGGTACGTTCTTAAAGTTGTTTTTAACCGCAATTACAGCAGGTCCGCCATGAATCAACCCTACCGTCATCATCTCGTCAGAAGACAGTTTAAGGAACTCACGAATCAATTCATTTTGCTTTTCTGTATTTGCCTCAACCGTAATATCGTCATACACATCGAATAGCTTTTTCACCTCTTCTGGTGGCTCAACGCCAGCATCATGATCGGCATACCATTCGGCCCACTTGACCGCATAGTTAGGGGTAGAACCTAACTTAGGCATATAACAAAAAGGTGCGTTTACTACGTCAAACTCTCCGCCTGCGCAATTCCAGATATATGCTTCGTGTTGATTGCTGCGTACGAGTTCCATTAAACGTGAGCTATCAGTTGCCCTAACCTGAATATTGATTCCAACTTGCTTTACGTAGCCTTGGACCAACTCCATAACATCAGGGTAGTTAGCACCGAATACATCAGCGACCATAAATGTAATATCAAGTGCTTCGCCATTCGGCCCCGTTCGGAATCCGCGACTATCACGGTTAGTCAGGCCGGCTTTGTCCAGGTACTCATTGGCCAATTCAATGTTATATTCCACTGCATTATTGTTGATGGCCTCATCAAAGAATAAGGAGTTAACGGTTGGCGCAACCTGAGATGGCATACCTGACCCTAAGTAAATAAGTTCGATAATCTCTTCACGATCGATTGCATGACTAATCCCCTTTCGGAAATTGATGTCTTGGAATACTCCACGTTTGAACTCATCTTCAATTGTCAGGTTAAAAAGTAGGGATGCTAAACTGGCTTGAGTATCTGCCAAATCGGCTAGGCGATAATTACCTCGTTCTCGATTTTCAAACAAGATAGAGCGATATGAACTCGCCGTTATGTGGCGCGACTGAAAATCAATCTCTCCTGAGATAACTTTAAGTAATATGTTTTCAGGATCCTCAACTTGCTGCCATTCAATTGCATCCAAATACGGTAGTTGGTTTCCTTCATTGTCGACTTTCCAGTAATACGGATTACGGACTGCACGAACGACATCACTCGAACCGTATGCATTTTCTAACGTCCACGCATGCAGTGTTGGACGCTCAATGTTCTGCCAGTACCCCGGAGTATTTAGTGGTGCGCCTTTTAACAAAAACAATTGTTGCCAGTTGTTCGCTGCAGGCTCTTGTGCCACTAACTTATCAACATCACTATTATAGTCAGCATGGAATTGTTTAAGGTAATGTGCCGGATAGTTTACCGGTAAGAATCCCGTACCATAAGCAAGGTTGTATAGAAATAGTCCATTTGGATCTTCAAAAATGAACTTGAACGTTGTTTTATCTATTACCTCTAGCTTGACGGGTTTTTCTTCATGCACAAACAATGGATTCTTAACTGGGTTTAGTGTTTCGTTTAAAAACACATCGTTATACCAAAACTGGATATCGTCAGTCGTAAAGGAGGCACCATCCGACCATTTCATCCCTTCACGGAGGGAAAATGTAAACTCTGTTGACGTATCATTAACCTGAAAGCTTTTCGCTATGTTTGGGATAACATTGCTCCATTCGATATCCCAGTTGACTAAGTTCTCATGGCCAACCATGCGAATAATGTTGTGCTGATCGCCACCGCCTAAAATGGCTCGTCGTAATGTACCTCCGTAGTCACCTACTCGATCGACGGGAACAATGACTAACGGCTCAGCTGGTAGGCGTTGCTCAACGGGGGCTAAAGCTTTAGAGGCGACTAAATTATCTAATGTAGGGGCTTGTTGGTAGTTGTCCATTGCATAGGCTCCAGACAAACTGGAGGAAAGCAATATAGTGGCTGTAGTAAGAAACTTTTTCATATCCATATTATTATCCGATTTCACGTTTAAAAGAGAATCACCAATTAGTAAATGACCCATCAAACTTCGAAAGGTGTGGTGGTTCGTGTTCTACTGGCTTTCTTTGTCGTATTAAATCTTCATTAACAATCACTCCTAATCCTGGTTCACCATTCAATTTGTATACACTTCCGTGGAGTTCAAACTGTTGAGGGAATAGATCTTTGTCATGGAAACCCAATGGACTTGTGGAAACTTGATGAGTTTCGACCCAGCTAAGGTTCGGTATTACAGCAGCAAGGTGTAGGGTAGCTGCTGTTGCGACCGGCCCCAGAGGGTTATGTGGCATGACATCTATGTAATGAGTTTCTGCGAGACTGGCTACTTTCAATGACTCTGTAAAGCCACCAATATTTCCAATATCTACCCTTAGAAACTGTGTAATGCCTTTAGAGATAAAGTCATGTGAAGACCACTTAGAACAAAACTCTTCTCCGATAGCGAATGGAACCTCTGTCATGGTTCTCAAACTTTGATAGGCAGGTACGCTTTCCTGCCTTAGAGGCTCTTCAAGAAAGTCAATCGTTCCACGTGGCATTCTCTGACAAAAGCTTGCCGCTTCTGCAATACTTAAACGATGGTGGAAATCAATACCTAGAGTGACATTGCGACCTATTGCAGATCGCAGCTCTACTAAGCAATCGGCTGTCTCGGATAAAGAGTCTCTTGGGTCAAAGGTAGTGTCGGCATTGTGACCTGCGGCCAAAACACGAACACACTGAAAACCCTGTTGGATAAGCCCCTTGAGCTCCAAAATCAAATCATCCAGTTCTTGATGAGAACACTCACTGTAACCGCAAGCGAACGTTGGAATTTCATCCCGCTGCTTTCCACCCAGCAGCTGATATACAGGCACAGATAGTGACTTACCTAAGATGTCATAAAGAGCCATGTCAATGGCGGAGATTGCGGCTGTTAATACCCTTCCCCCCTCAAAATACTGGCTTCGATAACACTCTTGCCATAGACGATTAATCTGACGAGCGTCCTTACCAATTAGGAAACGACTAAAATGTTTAACTGCACCTTCTACTGCTAGCTCTCTAGAAGAAAGTCCGGACTCTCCCCAACCCTCAATTCCATTTTCGGTAATCACTTTTACTAATAATTGATTTCTGGTACCCACAGCACAATGAAAAGTCTCAATTGCTTCAATCTTCATTCAGTAGCCTCAAATCACATTGGATAACCAAACTCTAATCAAGATCGTGCACGATTTGCGTGATATTGCGCATGAAATAGTCAAAACCATCAATAATCAACCAATTTTCGATCAAAAGCTGAATATTGATCACCAAAATTGATCAATTGGATTACCAAAATTACAATATTTCGCCTTTTTGGTTATCCATTGATTGTTAAAATTAGTTTGTAGGGTGCAAATTGAAATACCGGTATACACTTCAAATTTACGATTGCACGACACAAGTGAGGGAGGTGCAATCAAAAGGGAATAAGGTATAGTGCAAATTCATATCTGGTGCATTAACAAGAGGTGAAGTGAAAACATGCAATTTTTGGGGATAGAGTCACTTCGTAATCTGGGGCAAGAAGAACAAAGTGTGGTTCGCTCATTTGATGTTGGTCATGAAAAACAGATTGGTGTTGGATTCCTGTTTAAACAAGGCATGGGCACCGAATTTACCGATTACGTCTTTCCCTATTACTCAATTTGCTATGTAATTAAAGGTTACGGAAAATATACTGACCACAAAGGGCGAACCTATGAGCTTTCACCCGGATGCGTTTTCCAACGCTTCCCTGACTGTAATCACTCCTCAAGTATTGAGGTTGGGAATGATTGGGTCGAGTGCTACCTAGATTTTGACCGTTCAAGCTTTGAGTTCTTTGTAACAACAGGTGTTATTTCTAAAGAGCAACCATGCATTCAGGGATCACCATCTACCGGTATAGTGACTGCATTATTCGAACTAATGCGAGACCTAAAGTCGTACCCTCAAGCTGAGCTGCCGGATCTATTGATACGAGGTGCTACGATACTTCGAGACATGCAGCAACCTGATGTTAAAGTTGATTCAAGCAAAAGCTTTATCAAGCTATCTTCTGAATATTTTTCAGTTCATTATCAACAACGAATTGATATTCAACAATATTGTCAAGAACATGGAAAGGGATACGAGTGGTTTCGTAAGACATTCAAGCAAACTGTTGGTGTGTCCCCAAGGCAATATATAGTGCGTAGAAGAATGGATGTCGCGTGTCAGCACCTCCGCTACTCCACTCAATCCATTAAGCAAATAGCACTGGTACTTGGGTACAGTTCTGCAAGTGATTTTTCATCTCAGTTTAAATCAACGTTAGGGCAATCTCCTCAGCAATATCGTCAAGGTCACATTATCAAATCAAATACCATTTAACCCATAATTGATGCCAACTATGCAATGGTGAGTGCTGAAAATCTCGTCTAACGTGATGGTAATTCAAGTTAGGAGAACGACGTAATGACCTCATTATTAGTATGCAAAAAGGCATGGGAATCACCAGAACTTACTGGACTAAATACACTTAGACCCCGCGCTACATTATATCCCTATCCAACTACAACTCTGGCCGAGCGTTGCGAAAGAGAACTGAGCCCTTGGTTCTCGCTATTAAATGGAGAGTGGAAATTTCAGCTTCTGGACAGGCCAGAAGATTTGGAACAATCGGTACTTACACAAAACTTTGATGATTCTTCGTGGCGTACGATTACCGTTCCTGGCAGTTGGACAATGCAAGATACCGGCGACTATCCTCAATACACAAATGTTCAAATGCCGTTCACTCTCAATCCACCATTAGTGCCTGAGAAAAATCCAACGGGTGTATACCGAACCTCTTTTGACATCGGTAAAGATTGGGCTGAGCGACGTACAGTTATACACTTTGCAGGCGTTGAAAGTGCATTCTTTGTCTACCTAAATGGGCAGCAAGTTGGGCTTTCAAAAGACTCGAGAACACCAAGCGAATTTGATCTTACACCATACCTAACGACCGGTCATAACACCTTAGCCGTTGTTGTAATCCGTTGGTCTGATGGCACTTATCTTGAGGATCAAGACCACTGGTACCATGGAGGGATACACAGAGATGTATACCTGTATTCTTCAGGCACTTGTTATATCCAAGATCTGTTTGCGAAGACTGGTTTAGACGACAGCTACATCAACGGTACATTGGATCTTAAGCTACAAATCGACAATTCACTTGCCGAAAAACAAAAATTTACAATTGACATCTCACTGCTTGATCCTAGTGGCGAGATTGTCCTTGACGACAAACAAGCAAAACTCTGTTTTGGCGAGCCTGTTACTCATACCTCTGATAAAAGCATCAAGCCACTCGACCATAATGTGCGGATAAGCTACGAAATAGACAACGTAAGCGTATGGAGCTCAGAAACACCTAACTTATACACGTTAATTGTCTCGCTAAACAAAGAGAGCGGTGAAACAATTGAAGTTGTATCCATCAAGACTGGTTTTCGTCGAGTCGAGATCCGCAACAAACAAATGCTCATCAACAACCAACCTGTATTAATGAAAGGTGTTAACCGTCACGATCATGACCAATTTACGGGCAAAACCGTCTCAAGAGAAACCATGATTCGGGATATTGAACTCCTTAAACAATTTAACTTTAATGCAGTTCGATGTGCACATTACCCCAATGATGTTATGTGGTATGAGCTTTGCGACCAATATGGCATCTACTTAGTCGATGAGGCGAATATTGAAGCCCATGATTTTTATGATCAATTGTGTCGAGATACCCGTTGGCTCCCTGCTTTTGTAGACAGAGCAAGTCGCATGGTACATAGAGACAAAAACCACCCGAGTATCATTCAATGGTCCTTAGGTAATGAATCAGGATATGGCCCGAATCATGACGCTATTGCAGGTTGGATCCGTAGCATCGATGACAGCAGGCTTCTTCACTATGAAGGTGCTACACGCCAAGAATATGGTCAAGCGGAAACCTGTATGGAGCCTGGTCGTGGCGCACACGCAACAGATATCTTTTGCCCAATGTACCCAAGTGTCGAAGATATGATTGAGTGGGTGACCACAGTCAATGACCCAAGACCTTATATTCCTTGTGAATACTCGCATGCTATGGGTAACAGCAATGGCAGCCTTAAAGAATACTGGCGCGCGATCGAACAACACCATGGATTGCAAGGTGGTTTCATTTGGGACTGGGTTGACCAAGGTTTGGTCAAAACCACCAAGGATGGTCAAGATTATTGGGCTTATGGAGGCGATTTTGGTGAAAAAATTCATGATTTCGATTTTTGTATCAATGGAATGATCTGGCCAGACCGAACACCACACCCTTCGATGTATGAGTTTAAGAAACTAGTACAACCGATAAAAGTTAAAGCGCTAGATTGGGAAAATGGACAGTTCTCTATCGAAAACAAACATGATTTTATAGATCTTAGTTATCTGGAAGCAAACGTCGCGCTAATGAAAAACGGGAACACACTAATAAGCCAATCACTCAATAATTTGGTTGCGAAGGCTGGCGAGACGCAAATCGTTGACGTGGATTTATCCCCAATTCGGCATCAGGATGCCAGTGAGTACCATCTGTTTTTCTCGTTCACCGTACGTGAAAATCAACCTTGGGTTCAGCAAGGTCACGAATTGGCTTGGGAGCAAATTGAATGCCCATGGTCGCAGCGCGTCTATCCGGTATTCGGTCAGCCTACTCAGAATAGCCGTATGCAGGAGCAAGGTGACATTGTCGAGCTAACTTGTGGCGACAACCAACTAGTATTCAGTAAATCTAATGCTGAGCTTACCTCTTATTCAAAATCAGGGAAGCTTTGCATCGCTTCTGCAATTTTACCCAACCTCTGGCGAGCTTCCACCGACAATGATGGTATTCGCGGTTGGACAGGTCAAGATCATAAACCCATGAGCCAGTGGCAACGCGCTGGATTAGATAAATTGAGTTTACAAAACTCAGGCCTTGAAGTGTTAGATGGAACAACGATTCAGATTTCCAGCACATGGGCAGCTGGCGACAATGACAAAGCATTACATTATACCCAGCGATTTTCTTTCGACGTCAATGGCCATCTAGATTTAGAAGTGACTCTCGATTGTCACCCAGATCTTCCCACATTAGCAAGAGCTGGTGTTAAGCTCGATACCGCCGTTGGCTTTGAAAACCTGTCTTGGTGTGGTCTTGGTCCAATAGAAAACTATCGTGACCGAGACGCTGGTGCCTATATCGGACAATTTACGTCTACAGTTAAAGACCAGTTTGTGCCCTACATTCTTCCTCAAGAAAATGGTAATAAATCTGATGTTCGTTGGTTTAGTCTAGAGAGCTCAAAACAAAACATTACGTTCGCCTGCGATCAACCATTTGAGTTTAGTGTTAGTCATTTCACTTCTGAAGAGATGTTCAGCAAACGACATGTTCACGAACTAGAACAAAGTGATATTACACATGTAAACATCGATTTGTATCAACGAGGTGTAGGCACTGGATCTTGTGGGCCTCAAACTCGTCCTGAGTATGAAGTGCCTGCTGGAAAGCATGCCTTTACAATAAAAATTAAGTAAACCTTCAATCCCAGAAGCCATCACGTTAAGTGATGGCTCTTGTACTTGCTTCCTTTATCGTTTGAGCAAAAGTGAACGATCGTGGACTCGAAATCAAAATGATTACAAGCTGCATTTTTAAGATAAATTTACCGTAGCTCTATTCCCATCTTAGCGCTAACTTAACAGTATGAGCCTTTTCCCACGGGAGTTTATTAGGGTTCAAGCAGGAGTATCAAACGCATTTTCGAGTGCAATCAGAGAGGAAGTAGACTGGGAAAGCAGCGCAGATATGATGTTGCCTCTTCATGACTTAGTCGTAAACTTACACAGTCTTAGACCATGAAGAGGCAATATCCAATTATGGTTGCTCCAGTTATCAATATTTGGTTATTTCAGCAAGCGCCAAATAGATTCAGACCTTACTCTTTACCATATACATTGTTTTCTTGCTCTTGCACACGAATAAACGTAGTACGTTTGGTTAGCTCTTTAAGTTGCGCCGCACCCACATAGGTACAAGTTGAGCGAACGCCACCAAGAATGTCAGAAATCGTTTCGTGTACGCTGCCACGAAACGGCAGTAGAACCGTTTTACCTTCTGCAGCGCGATACTTAGCAACGCCACCAGAGTGCTTTGACATCGCAGATTGAGAAGACATACCGTAAAACTTCATGAACGACTGACCGTCTTTTTCAACGATTTCGCCACCAGACTCGCTATGTCCTGCTAGCATACCGCCCAGCATTACAAAGTCTGCACCGCCACCGAAAGCTTTAGAGACATCTCCCGCACACGCACAGCCGCCGTCACCAATGATACGACCGCCTAAACCGTGCGCAGCATCCGCACATTCAATGATCGCTGAAAGCTGAGGGTAGCCTACCCCTGTTTTAACACGAGTGGTGCATACCGAACCTGGGCCAATGCCCACTTTTACAATGTCTGCACCCGCTAGAATCAACTCTTCAACCATATCGCCGGTTACTACGTTGCCCGCAGAAATGACCTTAGTTGGGAATTCAGCACGCACTCTTTGTACGTACTCAACCAGGTGTTCTGAATAGCCATTAGCGATGTCGATACAGATGAAAATCAGATCGTCTGACAGCGCCATAATGTCTTTGGTTTTTTGAAAGTCTGCGTCTGAGGTTCCTGTAGAGACAAACACATTGTTCAATGTGTTCTTTGTTGCACCTGAAACGAACTCAGCCCACTGCTCAACAGAGTAGTGTTTATGCACAGCCGTCATAACCTGATGCTCTGCCAATGCCGCAGCCATTTCAAAACTTGCTACTGAGTCCATGTTCGCAGCGATGACAGGCACACCTGACCACTGGCGACCGCTATGTTTAAAGGTGAACTCGCGAGATAGGTCGACTTGAGAGCGACTTTTTAGCGTTGAACGCTTAGGGCGAAATAATACATCTTTAAAACCTAGCTTAAGTTCTTGTTCGATACGCATGGGTGTTGTTCCTCAAAAAATAAGTCAACGTGTCGTGCGTTTTCGGTCGCCTAATGATGAACAAATAGTAGGCATGCGCGAGTTTCGGACACAAAAAACCGGAGCGTTGGCATACGCTCCGGTTTTCAGCATTATAGGTCGTGATTTGCGTTGCGCAAGACTGATAATAACGTTCTCTTTGTGATATCCTAGGGCGAAATTACATACCTGCCAAACTGATAAATCTAACCTTTCTCGGCAATTCAATCACTTAAATAACTCACCCTTGCGCAAGCTGCGTAAACGTTTGCTATCGCTTAAGTAACTTTTACAGTTAATCCGCTGCTTGGCTCACAATTTTTGCAATAGGAGTTAACAAATCGCTGGCTAATAGTCCGATTTTTATTCCATTTTTGCTGGATAAGTCAGCCGCATACCCATGAATCAGTGCGCCAACCACAGTAGCATCACTCGGTGATAAACCTTGGGCGATGAAGCTGGCAATAACACCAGTAAGCACATCTCCCATACCCGCGGTTGCCATACCTTGGTGACCAATATCAATAATGGACATGTGTCTGCCATCAAAAACAACGGTTCCCGCTCCTTTTAGCAGCACCACACCACCGTATTTTTTGTGCAAAGCTCTTGCAGCCGATAATCGGTCACGCTCTATCTCTTTTATGCTGCAGTTGAGAAGTGCCGCCGCTTCTCCGGGATGAGGGGTAATCACTTGATTCGGGTTAGGCTTGGGAGAGTCAATCAAAAAATGCAACGCATCAGCGTCTATCACCAAAAACTTATCGCTAAAGGTATGGTTAAGCTGCTTTAAGACCAGTGAAAACAAAGTCCTACTCCACCAATCGTTTTGGCCAAGCCCTGGACCTATGGCAATCACATCGCACCAATTTAAACGCGACTCAACATGAGACTTATCCCCTTCCCAACCGCTCACCATGCATTCAGGATGAAAACTGAGCACTGCATTGATGTGCTGAGGGTGCGTCAGGCACGCGACCATTCCAGCGCCTGTCCGATGCGCCGCTTTTCCCGCGAGCATTAATGCGCCGCCCATCCCTTCATTACCGCCGCATACCAGCACTTTACCAGCGTCACCCTTGTGCGCGGTACTTAGTCGATTTGGCAGCATTTTAGCGATATCACTGTCTTGGTATAAGCGAGCAACTGACTGTGTACAGTCCGAAAACTCTTTTTCCACGCCAAGCGTGTCCATCTCAATAATGCCACACACATCTCTTGCGCTACCGGTATGCAGTCCCGTTTTGTCTGCCACGAAGGTGATGGTGACATTAGCGACAACACAGGCTCCCACAATATGGCCAGTATCAGCATTTAAACCTGAGGGAATATCGATGGACAAGGTTGGTGCGTCTGTTCGATTCATGTCACTGATTAGCGCCTCGAATACTGGACTAGGAGCCAAATTAAGCCCTGTTCCCAATAGCGCATCAATAATTAGGTATGGCCCATTGTCGATCCCATCGCCTAAATGCCCATCACCAGCATCAAGCAGGGTTCCTCCGCTCTCCAAATAGTCGCACTGCGCTTTAGCTGCATCCCCTCGTAAAGGCCGCTCGCTATCGACTTGGATAAGGGTGACATGATAATTAGCATTGAGCGCACACTTGGCAAAAACATAGCCGTCCCCAGCATTGTTGCCTCGACCGCAAACGACTAAAAAGTGGTGATACAAAGGGTAATGGCGCTGCGCACAGTCAAAAGCAGCTTCTCCTGCTCTTTCCATCAACTGAAACAACGAAATGCCTGCTATTTTGGCTGCCTGCTTCTCTCCGTCTTTGATTGCACTGGCACTGAATAAAGGTGTCATAGGTACCTCACAGTGAAATGGGTTGAGTAACCACACATTTATCGAAACTGGATCTCAGCAATGAGAACACTAAATCAACGAAGAACATTAATACTATGATGACACTCTTACGGTTGGTCCATACAATGAGTTTCTCATCATTTACTCAGTCTCGATTTTATCGCGCTCTTAAAGTCTACCTCATTTCTTCTAGTGTGGTACTGCATTTACTTGTGGTCGTGATCCTCGTGCAGTTTGTTTCTGGCTTTCTGGCTAGCGGTCCCACCTTCGCAAAAGCGCTCTCAAATAATGGCAATAACATTAAACAGAACTACCCATCCCTGGAGCCCTTAGGCAGCATGATGCTAAGTGTCGCCGATAAACAAGGCGCAAGCGACTATTACGCTGTCCCTTTCGATGTCTCTGACTGGCCTAGTGTTGGCCCAAGAGAGCTCTCCTATACAGAGATGGTACCCAAATCGTTACACGACGCCTTTTTGTATGTGAGCAATGTTAAAGAGTTAGAGCTGGCATTGCGCAATGCCAAGCCACGGTCTGTCATTGTTGTCAAACCTGGCGTCTATCTACTCAAGAGTAAACGCGTAGGTCTAAGTAAAGTAGATACCACCGCCGAAACCCCTATTTATCTGGTTGCAGAGAAAACCGGCGCAGTCACAATCGAATTGGACACCAGCGAAGGCTTTTATGTCGATAAGCCTCATTGGCACTTCATGGGAATTAACTTTAAAGGTGTCTGCGCAAGCGACTCGCGTTGTCACCATGCCTTTCACGTCGTTGGCGGAGGAAGCTTTTTTCATCTAGCTCATAGTCAGTTAGTCGACTTTAGCTCAGCCATAAAAGTGAACGAATACAAAGGCGTTTATCCTGACTCTGGCGTTATCGCCTACAACCACATTTACAATACCCATCCACGTAACACTCGTGCCCCCGTCAACCCCATTAACATGGACCAAGGCAACGACTGGATTGCAACTCACAATATTATCCGTGATTTCTTAAAGTATGGTGGTAACCGCATTTCTTATGGCGCATATTTTAAAGGCGGGGCTGTAGGAGGAGAGATCTCCAATAATCTTGTCATCTGTGAAACCAGTGAGTCACGAGCGAGAGGCTCTATCGTCGGTTTGTCACTTGGTGGTGGCGGAATGAACATAAAACACAGAAGAGAGAACTCAGAGTTCGAGACCAAAGACATTATTGTGCGCAACAATTTGGTCATGCACTGTACTGACGTTGGGTTATACGTGAACAGAGGACAAGACTCTCTCATTTATAACAATACTTTCTACAACACCTATGGGCTCGATTTGCGCTTCCCAGAATCCTCAGGAAACAACGTGTTTAATAATGTTATCAACGGGAAAATTCGTAAACGCGATAACGGTACTGGTAAATTAAGCAATAATGTGGTGTTCGACCGAGATTATTGGAGTGGTAAGAACCGGCTTCAACAGATTTACAGCGAACCTCAAAATGGCAAGTTGGAAATCTTAAATCCAGAAGCGGTTGAGGCTCTGATGGACACGACGGAGATTCCCTTAGACCAGCAAGAAAGTTTTAGCGACTTTTGTGGGCAACCCATTACACCTCCTCTGCTTGCAGGCGCGATACAACTGGGAAGCCGCTGCTTTGGGAGCAAAGAGTAAATTAGTTAACACTTAAACCCCAATGTCTTGTATTAGATACAGGTTCTAATTCGTTTGTTCGCTACCATTGAAGCAATGTGACAAAGGGATTGGATCATGACTCATAGTAAAAAACGACCAGTGTTTCTCACCATCGCCATGTCAGTTGCGATTTTATTCACGGCTGGTTGCCAAAAACAATCTGCGCAAGAACATGTAGACCAAGCAAAACAGTACCTCAATAGTGGTGATAAAGATGCGGCGGTCATCGAACTTAAAAATGCCATTCAGCAAGATGACGCATTAGCGGAACCAAGATTGCTGCTCGGTAAAATCTACCTCGAGCGAGGTGGGTATTTGCAAGCTCAACACGAGTTCAAGCAGGCCAAAAACAGCGGCTACGATACCCTAATAATCGATCCTCTACTTGTTCGTGCCTACCTTGCTGCTGACGATGTCGTCAATACGATTGAGGTTGTCGACGATAGCGATGTCACTTTACCTGCTATTAAATCAGAGCTGTTTTCGATGAAAGCGCTAGCATTACTAGGGCTTGGTGAGAGTGAGCAAGCCGATGTGTCGTTAGAGCGTGCCGCAAACCTGACGGATCAGGGGTATTATTACTCCCTCGCTAAAGCCAAATCGCTTGTCTTTAAACAGCAAGTTGAACCCGCCATTGATATGTTAGTTTCTGCAACAGTGGCTGATCCAATGAACAGCGATGGCTGGCTGTTACTCGGTCACACTTATTCGGCAAACCTGCAACACGATAAAGCCGCCGATGCTTATCAAAAAGCCGTCGATTTATCGCCACTTGCGGTTCAATATCAGCTACATTTGGCCAAAGCGCTCGTTCGTGATGCTCAATATGACAAAGCAGAGCCCTTGCTAGACAAACTGTTTACCATGGCTCCAGAAAACATGCTGGTAAACGAGTTACGCGCGATTTTATTTTATTCTCGTCAAGATCTTAGTGAAGCGGGCTCGGCCGCAAATATCGCACTGCAAAAAGGCTCGCGTAACTTGCAGTTAGAATTAATCGCAGGGGTCAGCGCTATAGAGAAAAACAATTACCCCGAAGCAGTTCGTCACCTCGAGCCTATTGCGCCACTTCTAAACAGAGACCATTTTGCCAACAGACTTTACGCTGTCGCGCTGTTCGAAACAGGCGAAATCGATAAAGCGAGAGAGTTCTTAGCCCAAATGGCTGACAGCAGCGAAGAACACGACGACTTTATTGTTAATATGGGTCGAGAATTTCAAAGAATGGGCCGCGTTGATGTTGCGCAATCTATTCTGAACGAATCTTCTATAAATAATCTATCACAGCGAGGTCAAGCGCAGCTTGCATTGATGAAGCTGTCTCAAAATGATGCCAGCGGTATTCCAGAACTGGAAGCGATCATCGAACAACAGCCGGAGTTTACGGACGGTACTCAAGCGATTGTTTTCTATCATATTGCTGCCAATGACTTAGAAGAAGCTGAAAAAGTTACTCTACAATGGTTAGAGCGAGAGCCAGAAAGCGCAAAAGGCTATCTGATGAAGGGTGCCGTTGAGCAGCGCAAGGGAGATTTGGAGAACGCTCTAATTTCGACTCGCCGATCGTTAGAACTCGAACCTGACGATATTCGCGCTCAACTGTTGTTGGCAGAAATCCATTTCAATAATAACCAACCAAACGAAGCTTACCAACTACTCACAGAAAGCGCTAAACAGAACCCGAGTGAATCTGGCATTGCCCGCGCGCTGTTTATGGTGGCCGCAGACATAGACAAAACCAATGACGTACTGGAACTGTATAAACAACTCAGCGAGGAGCATGGGCAACAGCATATGTTGGCCAAAGCCTATGCCGCTAGTGGTGACCCAACTAACGCCATTGATGTTTTAGAGAGACTGCCAGTGAATGATCGCAATGACGATTCCTATGCACTGCTTTCTCGACTTTATCTCGCGATAGGCGATCTCAAACAAGGGGAATCGGCGACCGAGAAGTGGGTTGAACTTGCTCCTAATGACCGCATTGCTTTAGAGCAGCTTTTTGCGCTCTATGGACGTAATCAGAAATATCAATCTGCAGTGACTGTAGGAGAAAAACTCGAGCAGCTATTCCCTAACAATGTAGCCTATACAACCGGCAAAGCTCGCATGTATGTAGCTCAGAAAAAGTACACCATGGCAATGGATAGCATTAACGCTCGTGAAGATTGGCAAGGGAGAGAAGCAGACAAAGATTGGGCGTTAGCGCATATATACACAGAAAAAGGCGACCATCGCAGAGCTCTTCCTCTTTACCAGCGCACCTATGAGAGCGCTCCAAACGCAAGAACTGCGCTAGCGTTATCTCGTGGGTATCACCAGATGGGCAACACCAGTGAAGCCAAAACGTTGCTCACCGGGTTAATCGCCCAACAAGTACCTGGCTATGAATCGCTCGAACTTATGCTCGCTCAGATTCAATTAGAGGAAGATCCTAATAGTGCCGTGCCTCAGTATCTAGCAGTGCTAAAACGCGACCCAAATAATTTGGTTGCGCTCAATAACATTGCTTGGACCTACTTAGAGTCCAACCAGATTGACGAAGCTTGTCGATACGCGCAACGAGCGTACGATATCGCGCAAAACCTTCCACAGGTGCAAGACACCTATGGCTATTGTTTATTGCAGCAAGGCAACGTTAACCAAGGTGCTCCGTTAATCGAAAAAGCCTACCAAGCGCTGTCTAACGAAGATGAAGTTACTTTGCACTATGCGGAGTCATTGCTTCTAGAGCGTCGCTTTGATGAGTCGAAGGCAATACTCAATAAAGTGAACACTCAGGATGCAAGATTAATCGCGCTTAAGAAAAAAATTGAACAGCAACTCGATCAGTAACCAGCAAATCAATCACGAGGTGACGCAATGAGCGCATGGCTACATTCAATTATCCGGTTTTTGTTAATAGTCATTGTGGTTATAACGGTCTTACCCGCTTTTGCGTCTGCCCCGGACACAATTGAAAAGGTTAAACCCGCTATTGTTGGCATTGGTACGTATAACAAACTAAAAACGCCAAGAGCAACCTTGTTAGGAACGGGCTTTGTGGTGTCGGAAAACTTAGTGGCCACAAACGCCCACGTCGTGCCAGAGTCCCTTGAGGTGAAGGGCTCGTCAATCGTAATTTTCAAGTCGGTCGGCTCAAAAAATCAATACCAGTCAGCCACCGTAATTGCTCGCGACCGTATACACGATTTGGCATTGCTCAAAGTTCAAAATTTGAAGCTTTCACCATTAGCTTTATCGACTCAAAAAGTGCGTGAAGGTGAGATTTATCTCTATACAGGCTTTCCGATTGGCGCGGTGCTTGGGCTACACCCTGCAACTCACCGAGGGATGATTTCTAGTATTACTCCTGTCGCAATTCCGGCCAATAATTCTAAAGAGCTTACGCTAGAGCAGGTAAAGCAACTTAAGAAAAACCCTTATAAAGTCTATCAAATCGATGGCACCGCTTACCCAGGGAACAGCGGGAGCCCAGTCTATGATAGCGAAACTGGCAACGTGGTAGCCGTTATCAATAAAGTTTTAGTCAAGAAGACCCGAGAATCTGCATTGACGGACCCAAGTGCAATAACCTACGCAATACCGGTTGAGCACTTACGAGCATTAATAAACAGCCAGTAACCCTAGCTGAAAAAAGCGATCAAAAAAGGGAGCACTTGCTCCCTTTTTAAGTTCTGCTTCAATAGTTATCTTTTGATGCGTCGCAGACCAGCCAACGCTAACATCATGAGTACGCCACCAAAGCCTACCGAACCACTTGAAGGACCGAAGTCAAACGGGTCACTACTTCCAATAATGATTTGAGGCGACTCCCTACCTGCCAGCACGTCTTCTATCCAATCGTTGTACGCAGCAACTTCGGTGAAAACTGATGTAAATTCTTCTGAGGTATCGCCACAAATCGTTGGCCCAAAGCTGGTGATCCCAATTTGAACCATCTGACCGTTATCATTCCAGTAAAGTGGACCACCCGAATCCCCTTGGCAGGTCGAGCTGTTTAAACCGCTAATGGCAGAGTAATCACCAATAGTACAGATTCGGTCCGTTGTCGGAATGGAACTGCAATCACTCACCACATTAAGTGTAGTAAATTGAAGTTGGTCTAGATCGTTGTAACTGTTGTCAACGTAACCATGTCCCACAGCGAAGTGATCAAGGCTGGTATTGTTGTATTGACTTTGCTGTGTCGTTTGACCCAGAGAGACATAATCCGAAGAGCTTACTAACAGCGATTGAGAAACTTCGACAATAGCAATGTCATTTGGCCATGCGAGAACAGAGCTATCTCTATAGCCATCGGGGTAGTAAATTTTGGTTGCTTTAACACTATGCGCCGTGCCATTCGCGTAGTCGTTTTTATTATCTAGTTGAGGTGCTACATAGGTATTGTTCACTGCATCATCATCGCCAAAAATACAATGAGCTGCAGTTAACACATGATAGTTGTCTAAAATCGTGGCTCCACAGTACACCGTGAAGTACCCATTAGATTCATAAACTAAACTGGCGATTGACGGGTAGCTTGCAGATGAAGTATCCGAGCCGTTGATAATGCGTGTTTCCACGTCACTTGCGTTAGCCCCCATTGATGAGAACAATAATAATGAAGTTAGCAGGGTCACGTTCTTCATGCGGACCACATCCTTATGTCAGCAAATATTTCAGCAGTCTACCATGGAAATGCACAATTGAAACTAAATGTAAGCAAATCTAAGTAACACTCTCAAACTTGATTAATGGTCTATTTTCCACTGTCAAAATCCGCCTTTAATTTAGAGTACCTCTATATAAAACAAAAAGTTGGCCCATAGATTGGACCAACTTTTTTGATGCACTTAGGTTAGCGCGTATACAGTTTGCGTCGACCGACAGCTGTCATCAAGAGTAGAAGCAGTACCGCTATTGAACTACTACCAGCCTTTGTCGCATTGAGCGTAGCTGACTCGCTATCTGATCCTCCAGTTGACGAAGAGTCATTGGTCGGTAAATCAATAGTATCCGACGTTCCTTTCCCTGGCTCTGGCTCCGGAGTTGGTTCCGGTGTTGGCTCAGGTTGAGGGCTAGGTACCGGTGTTGGTTCTGGTTCTGGAGTCGGCTCTGGCTCTGGAGTTGGCTCCGGCTCTGGTGTCGGCTCTGGCTCTGGAGTTGGCTCTGGCTCTGGAGTTGGCTCCGGCTCTGGAGTCGGCTCTGGCTCTGGAGTTGGCTCTGGCTCTGGAGTTGGCTCCGGCTCTGGAGTCGGCTCTGGCTCTGGAGTCGGCTCTGGCTCTGGAGTCGGCTCTGGCTCTGGAGTCGGCTCTGGCTCTGGAGTCGGCTCTGGCTCTGGAGTCGGCTCTGGCTCTGGAGTCGGCTCTGGCTCTGGAGTCGGCTCTGGA
>NZ_JAFEUM010000001.1:0-448823 GCF_016900875.1 Vibrio ulleungensis | reverse complement strand
TCTGGAGTTGGCTCCGGCTCTGGTTCTGGTTCTGGTTCTGGTTCTGGTTCTGGCGTTGATGACCCAGTTGGTGAAACATTAACAATTGTATGATCAGGTGTCATTTCGCCATTCAAAACATCGGCGATCCAATCACGGTAATCAGCCACTTCAGTATAGGCCGAGGTAAACCTTGACGATGAAGAACCACATGACGTTGGTCCAAAACTCGCAACCCCTACCTGAATGTATTTGCCACCATCAAACCAATATAGTGGTCCACCTGAGTCACCTGAACAAATTGAGTTTTTAAATCCGCTGCTTGAGTCAATCTCGCCATCCATACAAAGCTGCTTGTCCGTCATTCTTGATGTGCAAGAACCTTCATACTTATAGGTTAGCGTTGTCTCCAATAGATCATCATCCAGTGAACCGCCAGCGTCAACGTACCCAAAACCGACCGCCATAAAGTCGTAAGCATCTGAACGATAGAGTGAAGAATCGCTGTTGCCCGCTAATGGAGAGAAGTACTGTGATGACAAATCCAAAGATTCTCTCAACTGGATGATTGCAATGTCATTTGGCCACGCTAATGACGAGCTATTTACATATTCAGGGTGGATGTAATACTTAGCCACCTTAACTTTTGGTATATACCCTTCCGAGTACTCGCTGCGTCTGCCCAATTGAACAGCGACTGCCGTATTACTGCGGACCGAGCTATTGGCTTGAACGCAATGCGCTGCAGTTAATACATGCCAATTATCTAAAATAGTTGCGCCACAATAAAGTTGGAAAGATGAATCATTAATATTCGGATCATAAGCGATTGCCGCCAATGAAGGGTAATCATTTACCGAGGCAATTTGCCCATTAATAATTCTCGTAGAAATATTAGATCTTGATTTTACACTGCTTTCTAGATCAACGACGCTCGGGAAATGAACTAATTCTGAGCCTTCCCCTGCATTCACACCAGCACAAAAGCTAAACGCAAATAGGTGTGGAACATACTTGTACATGACTGTGTTTCCATTAATAGTAATAATTATTTTGTTACAACTTAAATTTCCCAACACGCAGCGCTTCGTGTTAGTGACAGCGATACTAGCAACCAACAGCAGGGGCTTGCAAACGTGAAAAGGTTGTTTTTTGGTCAGTGAATTGTCGGTTAAATGTCAGGGAATGTATCAATTTGTATCTGCCGGGACATCAACAAACTTGCTACATGACGCTACAAACAGTTTACTTTTATCGGAGGGCGTACCAAAAAAAATTAAGCAAAACAGGGGAATGCGATCGAGCTATTTTGTATTAAAAGTGTTCAAATTTTACGCACTACTAGTACTAGTTCGAATATTAACTAATGGACTGGATAATTTTTTGGACCTGATATTTTGTGAAAATTCAAGTTTCAAAAATGAGAGATCGAGCAAGTTTATTTTTTCGACAAAAGATAGACGCGATGAATGCATAACTATAGTGCCATAATTTCCGCTTTATGATTTGGCACTATAGTTTATAAATTTAGTGGATATTAATAATTACAAATTATTAGATGATGGATGACTTATTTATGAGGTCGACTTATCACTGCTTTCAGCGTCAATGACGGAGTCGAACCATTCGTTACCATAAAGCGGCTCTAAGTCCGGCTCTTCAGCAAGTCGCTCTCTAAACGATGAGGAGTATTCCACGGCGTGTTGTAGATCGTAGATGGCTTGATTTTCAACACCGAGTTGAGCATACGCACAAGCACGTTGGAAAAATGCGTGTGCATTCTTATCATCCACTTCCAGTACCTTATTACAGATACTCATTGCCCAGTGGTACTCACGCATCTCTATTGCAGCGTCGGCTTTGTAGGTCAGCGCTTCTAAGTCACCAGGGCGGATTTTAAGAAGCTCATCGTAGATGGCAATCTTCTGCTCTGGTGTCGGCGCATTTTGAGAGCGTAACCAAAGCTTCTGTACTTCATTAATGATTTCAATTTCACGGTTGTTTTCGGTAATGATCCGAGTTTTTCTGCGCAGCTCGCGCTCCAGAGACAAGAACTTCTTCTCATACTCCTGTGTCATTTGCGTTAATCGTTTATCCGCTAGCTCTTTAGTATTGACCTTAATATCCTTGATGGATTGCCAACCAATTACAGCGACGACCGACGCGACTGCTGCAATCAAATAGAAAAAGTAGTTAATAGTTACATTGGCGTAGTTGAGTGATTTATCCGCAACGGACAGTTCACGATCAGTGATCTCAACCACCATTCTACGCTCCAAATCTTGCTGATCTGTTCGCAGCGCCTTGAGTTCATCCAAAATATAACGCTCAAGCAAAGGCCTATCTAATAAAGGTTGTTGAGAGTGTGTCGAAGAGGCTTGTGTCTGCTCTGGGGAGGCAATAACGGCTTCGTCGGCAAGGACGTTTGGCACCATGAATGTCCATGCTGACAATAGCAGCAATAGCGAGTGTATTGGTCGAGTCATACTATGAAATTCCGCAAAGGATTGAATTATGTGAACATATTGAGTGTATCAAGAAAACTATTGAACACCACTTAGAAGGCACAAAAAAGCCCAGAATAATCTGGGCTTGTTGACGTTATTTTTGTTGGTTTGCTAAGCGCGGCCCATGAACTTAGCTTCAACAGTATTAATCTTAATCTTGTCGCCTGAGGCAATATACTCTGGTACCTGAACGGTTAGACCCGTGCTTAATATTGCAGGTTTTGTACGAGCACTGGCTGATGCGCCTTTAATGGACGGATCGGTTTCTTCAATCACTAGCTCTACGGTTGCCGGCAGTTCTAAGGCAACCGGGCTATCGTCTACCAACACAACTTGCAAGCCTTGGGTTTCTTCAGTCACAAATTGCAGCTCTTCTTCAATGGCCTCTTTATTGAAGTTGTATGGTGTGTAATCTTCATTATCCATGAACACATATTCGTCGCCATCCACGTACGAGAACATTGCATTGCGTCGGCTTACATCAGCCAGTGAAATAATCTCGTCAGCTTTAAAGCTTTCGTCTGCTTTTGCGCCTGTTGCTACATCGTACATACGCATGCGATAAAGACTTGCACCTGCTCGTCCACTTGGAGTGAGCTTACTGATCTCTTTTACGAAGTAGACTTTACCGTTGTGCTCTATTGCGGCACTTTTTTTGATTTCACTTGCCTTTGGCATGGAATGTTCCTTTACAGGGGTAGATTACGTTATGGACAAAAATTATCACGCTAATTGGATAGATCAAGTGAAATCTCCCCTACATGATGCAATCGTCGGTTTTTCACCTCAACAGAGCCAATAGTGGCTAATTTTAATTCAAGGTAAACATCACTGTTTACTTTTTGTGAGATTGCTTCTAAACTGCACTTGTAAGTTTACTTTTGTAAGGACACTGTGTGAAACGTATTGCTTTAGCTATTGGAGTTCTATTTATGACAAGCACCCTGAACGCGACTGAGTCATCAATCAAAGTCGATGGCAAATTTCAAAACCAAGAAATCAGCTACGACACTAAGCTCAGCCAATTGTGGGATATGACAAAAATGTACGCCAAAGCCAAGCGTAAGGAGCCCGCACCGACAAAAGAAGTACCACTGCTTAGCGTAAGCAGAGAGCAGCTCGACAGTATCGACACAGACTCTGTGTTTCGTCTTGGCCACTCGACGATGCTCATGAAAGTCGACGGTAAATACATCATGGCTGATCCAGTAATGAGTGAACGCGCATCACCTGTTCAATGGGCTGGACCAAGGCGCTTCCACCCTAACCCTATCGATGTTGACGCGCTACCAGTCATTGATGTGGTGATCATTAGTCACGACCACTACGACCACCTTGACCGTCCTGCGCTTAAGAAGTTAGACAGTAAGGTCACGCAATATATTGTTCCACTCGGTGTTGGTCAGCGTATGATCAATTGGGGTGTCGATGCCGATAAAGTGACAGAATTGGATTGGTGGCAAGAACACCAAGTCGACGGGATCAACTTTGCCGCAACACCAACTCAGCACTTTTCTGGGCGTGGATTGTTCGACAAAGACAGCACATTATGGGCTGGCTGGGTGATTCAAGGGCAAAACAGTAACCTCTATTTTAGTGGTGATAGCGGCTATTTTGGTGGATTCAAAACAGTTGGCGAAAAGTACGGTCCTTTCGACATTACCATGATTGAAACCGGTGCGTATAACGACATGTGGAAAGAGATCCATATGCTTCCAGAAGAAAGCGTTCAGGCTCATATCGACCTTAAAGGTAAAGCCATGATCCCAATTCACAATGGTACTTTCGATCTTGCTTTGCACGATTGGTACGAACCTTTTGAGCGCGCGCAATCGGCAGCGATCCAACATGACGTTCAACTGCTGACACCAAAATTTGGCGAACAAGTCGAGATACACAGTCCTGGAATTTACTCTGCATGGTGGCGTGAAGTCAGTGAAACAGAAGACTTAAAGCTTACCGCTGCTTCGGCTCAATAATATAAAAGAAAAGCCCCGCAATTAGCGGGGCTTTTCTAATCCAAGTTTTACTGGTCGTGCGTTCAGCTATAGAACGGCACCGTGATCACACACGATAGGTATTGAGGAACATCCCAATCGCCGATTCAATTATGGACCTCTCTTCGTCTTCCGAAGGCGCTTGTGCGCGCAGCATAAGTTGAGGCCAATAACCAAACGCTTTAAGTAGCGCCGTAAATTGCTTACACGCTCGGGGGATATCATCGACGTTCAATGCACCCGCACTCACCGCTTCTATCATCCAATCATTCAAACTGCTGTTACTTGCTGCAATGTTATCCATTACATCGCTCGATAATTCTGATTGATGAAAGAACTCACCAAACAACACTCTAGATAAATCAATAAATCGAGGCGCGCGCCACAACTCGAGCTCCATTTGAGCAATGTCAGCTA
Source organism: Vibrio ulleungensis (assembly GCF_016900875.1). Lineage (GTDB taxonomy): Bacteria > Pseudomonadota > Gammaproteobacteria > Enterobacterales > Vibrionaceae > Vibrio > Vibrio ulleungensis. The sequence continues at coordinate 443,923 of NZ_JAFEUM010000001.1, read as the reverse complement.
ATTGAACCTCAACACTCAACTCAGGATTGAACGGGTAGTGAGTGGCAGCCTTTCCCTGCTCCCAGGTTTGTAGGGTGATTAGCTTGAAGAGTTCATCTTTGCTAGAGAAATGATTGTACACGGTACGCTTAGACACGTTAGCTCGCTGTGCAATGGCGTCCATGTTGGCTTTTTGGAATCCTTTTTCCAAAAACTCTTCTATGGATGCCTCGACGATAGCCTCACGCTTTAATTCGCTGACCGATTTCTTCTTTATTGTCATTTCTTTACTAAACTTACTTCAATGATTTTCGTCTATTTTACACTTATGAGTTTACTTTTCAATTTAGTTAAGTAAACTACACAGTGTAGTTTACTTATAGAAAAGGATCTGTCATGAAAAAAGTCGCTATTGTTACAGGAGCATCAACTGGTCTAGGTGCAAGCGTTGCGATTAAACTCGCTCAACAAGGTTACGTAACCTATGCCACGATGCGCAACCTAGCAAAAAGCCCTGCCTTGGAAGAAATGGCCAATAAAGCCAACGTCACATTGAACATCACTCAGCTTGATGTAGAAAGCAGCGAAAGCGTCAACAACGCCATTGCCAGTATTATTGCGGATGAAGGTCAGGTCGATCTTCTGGTCAACAACGCAGGGGCAGGCTTCGTCAAAACCACAGAGCATGCGTCAGAAGAAGAGATCGAATGGGTAACCAATGTAAATTACCATGGCGTTGTACGCTGCACTAAAGCGGTACTTGGCGCCATGCGAGAGCGCCAAAGTGGTCATGTTATTAATGTCACGTCTGTTGGTGGCTTGGTTGGACAACCATTTAATGAGCTCTACTGCGCGGCTAAATTTGCTGTCGAAGGCTACACCGAGTCATTAGCCTCGTACGTGACACCCTCTTTTGGAATCAAGTTTACAGCCGTTGAGCCAGGTGGTATTGCTTCAGAATTTGCCAACAGTGTCCTCAAACAGCTCACATCAACTGGGGGCATGCCAGAAGACCAATACAAACCGATTTTGGAGAACTACATTGCAGGTGCCCAATCCCGAGCGGCGCAGCAAGGTGATGTATATCAAACCGCCGATCAAGTTGCCGATGTGATCATAGACTGTGCAAACATGGACTCTCCGCCAGTAAGAACCAGAACCTCAGCATGGGGTGAGGAATTTACCTCGTTAAAAACTCAAGCCGATCCAGACGGCAGCAAACTGCAAGCGAAGATCAGTTCGCAACTCATTTAAGCCTGCAGTAACATTTTGCTAAAATCAAAAAAAACGGAAGCCATACGGCTTCCATTTTTGTCATTTCTGACGCTTATAGTTGATCAAGTCGAATATGACTGTTCTTTAAATCGTCTTGTGTGATGCCAGAGCCATCGTTCTGTTGGTTGAAGTGACGCAAAAGCGCCGCAATGGCATGAATAGACGACAATAAGTCACCAGTGTGCGCCGACTCTGAACCCGTGTGCATGTTGCGGATTGGGTAGCCAATGCTAATAGCAGCACTGTCGACACCCGCCAGTGCTGCGGCCATGCCGTCGGTACCCATATCGCGACCAGAAAAGTCGAGCTGGTACGGAATGTTTTGCTCGCGGCACACGTTCTCGATGCTTTTCACCAAAAACTCAGACGTTACCGAGCCGCGTCCAACGGTAAACCCTTCACCCATTTTCAATGGGTTCATGTTACGGCTGCCAATACCCGGCGCCGCTTCATAATCGTGGTTAACGTCCGTAGCAATCAGAACGTCAGGTTTCAACTCACCCACCAACAGTGTGGAGCCAAAGCGACCGATCTCTTCATGGGTTGCAACGGTGTACAACACGCGCACGTTGTCTAGCCCTTCTTTGGCCAGCATGCGGGCAATCTCAGTGACCGAGAAACAGCCTAAGCCGTTATCTAAGTACGCACCATAGAATGTGTCTGGTGATACGCCGCGTTTGATTGGGCGATCCAAAAGAATAGGATCGCCAACACGGATCCCCAGCGCTTCCACTTGCGCTTTACGATCGTCACCGTGAGTGTGCAATTCTAAATAGATAGATTCAGGTTTAATACCTTGCTCACCCGAGCGCTGCGCCGGAGTTGAGAAGTGAATTGCACCCAACGCTTCAACCGTACAATGATTGATCACTTTATATTTTGACGCGTCGTCTGGATGTTGGCAAAAGACTTGGACTTCATGTCCGATAAGCGTCGTTGGCAAAAACGAGTCGGTGTTGATCCACACCTTACCGTCGCTGTCGATTTTGCGCACTTGCATGCGAATTTTGTCGGCATGACCAACAATCATTACACTAACAAGGTCATCACGGCCCGGATGTGAGTCAAACACTAACCCTGCGTTTCCTTTAAATTGATGAATGCCCCACTCTTTTGGCATAAAGGATTCAAATTCTGGCTTGATGACGCCGTAAGTCATCGCAGCTTCAAACCCAATTGGCGAAGGTGCGGCTAAGACTTTTTTCATAAACTCAAATTGATCGCTCGGCATTTCTGTTTGCCAAACGGGTTTATTTTCCATGTCATTTGTAGAAGTCATGTTTTGCTCTTTCTCTTTGTGTACAACTGCCTCACACGTCAATAATCCACAAAATGCAGCGTTGCTGGATCATCGGCGGCAAGAGAAGCCGATACGCTATCGCTAGTTGCAATTAACTGCAAGAGCAATTGCCCCTTAGCGAAGCGATTTAGTTAGAATCCGGCTAAGTCATTCTGTTTTAATAACTCATTTAATAAGAGAAGAAATACCATCAATCATTTTAGTTATATCAATACGATAGGCATAAAAAAGCCCACCAAATGGTGGGCCAATTGTTAGTGTAAGTTAGCCGCGGTAATACCGCTGCGGCACAAACGGCATTTTACTTACTGTCATGGCAAGCATCTTACCGCGAACCTCAGCAAATACTTCGCTTTCAAGTGCTGCAAATTCAGGTTTTACATAGCCCATTGAGACTGGTTTGCCCGCATTTGGTCCCGCGGTGCCGCTGGTCACAACGCCAATTTCGTTGTTGTCAGCATCAAACAGCTTGGCGCCTTCACGCACTGGAGCTTTAGTTTGCCCAATCAAACCGACGCGTTTTTTCGAAATGGCTTTGGTGGCAATTTGCTCGAAGATAATATCAGCGCCTGGGAAGCCACCTGGGCGCGCACCATCTTGACGGCGTACTTTGCTAATGCCCCAAAGCAAACTTGACTCAACCGGTGTCGTCTCTGTATCCAGATCGTGCCCGTACAGACACAATCCACACTCTAAACGCAGTGAATCACGCGCACCAAGACCAATCCATTCAACTTCATCTTCCGCCGTTAGCGCATTGGCCAGCTCAAGTGCCTTGTCTTGTGGAACTGAAATTTCATAGCCGTCTTCGCCCGTATAGCCAGAGCGACTTACAATACAGTCCACACCCATTAGTGACACATTGTCGACTTGCATAAACACCATATCGGCTACTTGAGGTGCAAGGCGTGATAGCACACTAGACGCTTTTGGCCCTTGTAGTGCAAGCAGCGCACGATCGGTAATAACTTCAAGTGTGACATCTTCAGGCAGGTTTGCTTGAAGGTGTGTTATGTCTTGCTCCTTACACGCGGCGTTGACGACCACAAACAAGTGGTCACCCAAATTGGCGACCATCAAATCGTCCATGATCCCGCCTTGTTCGTTCGTGAAAAAGGCATAACGCTGCTGGCCTGCTGGTAAATCGATGATATCGACGGGAACAAGTGCCTCTAGCGCTGCAGCTGCGTTGGCCCCTTTTAGTCGTAGCTGACCCATGTGCGAAACATCAAACAGACCCGCATTGTCACGTGTGTGTAGATGCTCTTTCTTAACACCCAAACCATATTGCACTGGCATGTCGTATCCTGCAAATGGCACCATTTTGGCGCCTGCGTCTACATGCGCTTGATATAATGGGGTCTTAAGTAATGTATCCGTCATCTGTTTTTCTCCTAGTGCGGCTTGGCCGCTCTTTTTTATTGTTTGGTTCATGAAGCTCCGCAAGTTTGTATTGGCAAAACCACAGCATGCAAACGTTTGCGGACACTATAGGAAACTTTTGTTTTGTACTGTCTTTGGGTAATTACTATTTCGCCGTCACCCAAAGTATCTGTGCATCTTCTGTACTAGTGGATACCAGCATGTGCCCCATATTGGCATCGTAGTAGACACTGTCTCCCTCGCGCATCGCGAGCGGTTCGTAAAACTCGCTATAGAAAAGCACTTCACCGTCGAGGATTAAAAGAAACTCTTCACCGTCATGCCTAACCCAGTCTTGGTACTCATCAAACGCCCTTGCATGGATACGACTTTTAAACGGCATCATGCGTTTATTGGACAGTTGAGTGGCCAATAGTTCGTGCTCATAAGTGGGGGTTGGATGGGGTTTCCCTTCGCCCTTTAGGGTAATATCTCGGCGACCAGACGCTTGTTTTTTTACTGGTGGCTCAAAGAGTTGCGGCATATTTATGCTTAGACCAGTCGCCAACTTCTGCATAGCTTGAAAGGTCGGTGATATTTGCTCGTTTTCTATTTTACTCAATGTTGAACGAGCTAGACCTGTGCGCTGGCTTGCTTCTTCCAAAGTAATGCCCAGTTGGGTGCGGATCTCTTTGATTCGAACCCCAAGTTTTAGCGGCTCTATCGAGGTGTCGTCCGACGCCTTTTCGAGCGTCATCGATGGATACTCATCAAAAATAGATTCAGACATTCATCCCTCTCGCCTGCGATTCTTTGACTAAATAAGAAGCAGAATCTTGCCACAGCTTGACTATAAAAGGAAAGCTCGAGGTTTATTTTAGTGGAAAATTGCGCCTTAAGTTGGCAAATATGTTTCCTATAGGAAATTTTGCTTGAGAAAACGTTTGCTTCGGGCTATTTTACGCTCAATATAAATGAAAACTGTTCTGTTTTTCTGGAGACACACAATGGACATGACTCTTAAATTTACCGAAAGCCACGAGTGGGTTCGCGACAACGGTGATGGCACGGTAACAATTGGTATTTCTGATCACGCGCAAGGCCTATTGGGCGACGTAGTATTTGTTGACCTACCGGACGTAGAAGACGAAGTAGAAGCTGGCGAGAGCTTTTCTCTTGTAGAATCGGTAAAAGCCGCCTCTGACATCTACGCACCAGTAACGGGTGAGATTGTCGAAATCAATGAAGAACTAGAAGACAGTCCAGAACTGATCAACGAAGAGCCGTACGAAACAGGCTGGATCGCTAAAGTGAAGCTAAGCGATGCCAGTGAGCTCGACGGACTCAAAACTGCTGAAGATTACCTAAACAGCATCGAAGACGAGTAATCGATACGATTGAATAAAAGCAGCTTCGGCTGCTTTTTTCACTTTATATACCGCGTTTACCCACGACAAAGTTGCGGGTATTGACGCACCGCTTTCCTCAACAAGGACGTATGAAAACACAAGCCCGCAGAGGCGTTTTCCTACTCAGTTGCTCAACAAGATAACGATTATGTCAAAACTACTTTCGCAATTAGGCACCGCCAACGAATTCGTGGCACGCCACAACGGCCCAAATCAAGCTGATCAAAAAAGCATGCTTGATGTAATTAATGCAGACAGCCTGGATGCGTTAATTGACCAAACTGTTCCAGCTCAAATTCGACTCGAATCGCCAATGTCATTGGACAAGCCAATGAGCGAGTCTGACATGCTGGTCGCATTACGTAAGATTGCTGACAAAAATCAGGTCAAGCGTACCTTTATTGGTCAAGGCTACTACAACACCTTCACACCAAACGTTATCTTGCGTAACGTGTTTGAAAATCCTGGTTGGTATACTGCGTACACGCCTTACCAGCCTGAGATCTCTCAAGGCCGTTTAGAAGCATTGCTGAATTTCCAACAAATGGTCATGGACCTAACAGGAATGGAAATTGCCAACGCCTCTCTTCTAGATGAAGCGACCGCAGCGGCAGAAGCGATGACCCTTTGTAAGCGTGCGGGTAAAAGCAAAAGTAATGTGTTTTTTGTTGCAGACGATGTTCACCCTCAAACACTAGAAGTAGTTAAGACTCGCGCGGAGTTTATAGGCTTTGAAGTGCTCGTTGCCCCAATGGAGTCACTGGCGAAACAAGATGTATTTGGCGCGCTATTACAATACCCAAGCACCACAGGTGAAGTGCGCGATCTCACTGAGATTATTGCCGCAGCGCAAGCCAACAAAACACTGGTGACGGTAGCCACAGACCTACTCGCTTGTGCTCTACTTAAGCCAGCAGGTGAAATGGGCGCAGACGTAGTGATTGGTTCAGCGCAGCGCTTTGGAGTACCTATGGGCTTTGGTGGTCCACACGCGGCATTTATGGCCACTCGTGATAAACACAAACGCACCATGCCAGGCCGGGTGATTGGTGTGTCGATTGACACCAACGGCAACCAAGCCTTACGTATGGCGATGCAAACACGCGAACAGCACATCCGCCGTGAAAAAGCGACGTCGAACATCTGTACCGCCCAAGCATTGCTGGCCAATATGGCCGCGTTTTATGCGGTGTACCATGGCAGCGAAGGCCTTAAAACCATCGCGCGTCGTACTCACCACATGACCGCTATTCTTGCAGCAGGGCTGGCGAAAAAAGGCTTTGAACTTGCACACAACAGCTTCTTTGACACCATCACCGTAAACACAGGGGCAGAGACAGACACCTTGTATGAAAAAGCACTGCGTCTTGATGTGAACCTGCGTAAGTTTGATGAGCAACTAGGTGTGTCTCTCGATGAGACCACCACAGAAGCCGACATTCATATTCTGTTTGAAGTGTTTGATATTCATGACAAAGTCACCGAGCTTTCGGATGCAATTTCTGCCAACGAATTTGCCGCTATTCCTGAAGCATGTCGCCGTGACAGCGCGTTCCTAACGCACCCTGTATTCAACACGCACCACAGCGAAACGCAAATGATGCGTTACCTTAAGCAGCTAGAGAACAAAGATTTCTCGCTCACCCACGGCATGATCCCACTGGGCAGCTGCACCATGAAGTTGAACGCAGCCGCCGAAATGATCCCTGTTTCTTGGCCAGAGTTTGGTGCGATCCACCCGTTCGCTCCGGCGAAGCAAACCCAAGGCTATCAAATTCTCGCCGACGATCTTAAGAAAAAGCTGTGCGAAATCACCGGTTACGACGATTTCTCACTGCAGCCTAACTCTGGCGCATCTGGTGAATATGCAGGTCTTATTGCCATCCAACGCTATCACCAAAGCCGCGGAGAAGGTCATCGTAACGTATGTTTGATCCCAAGCTCGGCGCACGGCACAAACCCAGCGACTGCATCAATGGTTTCAATGAAAGTGGTGGTGGTGAAATGTGATAACGATGGCAACATCGACATGGATGATCTAAACGCCAAAATTGCAAAGCACGCTGATAACCTTTCGAGCATCATGATCACTTACCCGTCCACTCACGGCGTGTATGAAGAGCAAGTGAAAGAAGTGTGTGAGCTTGTGCATGCCGCTGGCGGTCAAGTGTACCTAGACGGCGCTAACATGAACGCTCAGGTGGGCTTAACGAACCCTGGCATTATTGGCTCAGACGTGTCGCACCTTAACTTGCACAAAACCTTCTGTATCCCGCACGGCGGCGGCGGCCCAGGCATGGGACCAATCGGTGTAAAATCACACCTTGCCCCGTTCCTACCCGGACACATTGAAAATGGCGCTCAAGGTGAAGATTACGCCGTTGCCGCAGCCGACCTAGGCAGCGCATCTATCTTGCCAATCTCTTGGGCTTACATCGCCATGATGGGCGAGCGCGGCCTAACAGACGCTACCAAAGTAGCCATCCTAAATGCTAACTACCTCATGGAGCGTTTGCGCCCACACTACCCGGTACTCTACCGCGGCAGCAATGGACGCGTAGCCCACGAATGCATCATCGACATTCGTCCATTGAAAGAAGAAACCGGCATTAGCGAAGAAGATATCGCCAAGCGCCTAATGGATTACGGCTTCCACGCGCCAACAATGTCGTTCCCAGTAGCCGGCACATTAATGGTAGAACCTACTGAATCGGAAGATTTGGAGGAGTTAGACCGTTTCTGCGAAGCAATGATCGCCATTCGCCAAGAAATGGACAAAGTTAAACAAGGCGAGTGGCCACTAGACAACAACCCACTGGTTAACGCACCGCACACTCAAGTCGACTTAGCAAAAGATGACTGGGAGCGTCCTTACTCGCGTGATCTTGCTTGTTTCCCGAGTAAGGCGACTAAGATTTCTAAGTACTGGCCTACGGTGAATCGAGTGGACAATGTTTATGGGGATCGAAATTTGATTTGTTCGTGCCCTAGTATTGGGGATTATGAGTAACGAAGATGGTGATTATCACCGATAACTAAGTTGACTCTAACTTAAATAATAAAAGGCGAACCAATTGGTTCGCCTTTTCAATTAGGCCTACCCTTTTTGTAGCTTCGATGGCACAGTTTTATGCAAAGCCGCATTCTCAATACTTCTGGCTACTACCATGGCAAGCTGAAGATTATCTTCAATTTTAAGTCATACCCTAGCAAAGTTAACTGTTAAACCGCCTTAGCCTGATTATGACTCTGAACAGCTCGAGCTTGCTGTACAAAACGTTTCATCAATATCGAAACCAGAAGCGCGAGAACGAAGGTTCCTGCAAAGATGTAGAGGGTCAATTCATAACTTCCCGTCGCAGTTCTTACATATGCCGCAATCTGTGGGCCGGCTAAGCCCGCTAAGGCCCACGCTGTAAGTACGTAGCCATGGACAGCCCCCAACTCTTTGGTACCAAAAAGGTCACCGATATAGGCAGGAAGAGTGGCAAAGCCGCCGCCATAGCACGTTAAAATGGCGTAAAGCACAACTTGGAACATCAGCACACTGGTGATGTTAGGTAATGCATAAAAGGCCACAATCTGTAGCACAAAGAATATGGTATAAGTATTGGGTCGTCCTAAGTAGTCGGATGCTGAAGCCCACGCAATACGCCCAAGCCCATTAAATAGAGACATCAAACCCACCACTCCGGCGGCTTCAGCCGGGCTTAAGCCTATACTTTCTTGCGCTAAAGGCGAAGCAGCATAGATCACTGCGATACCACAGCTAATGTTAATGAACATCATCGTCCATAGGCCCCAAAACTGGGGTGTTTTTACCGCTTCATTGGCAGTACTTTGACTCAAATCGGCAACGACTTCTTTTTCGCCCGCATCGACTGCCGCTTTCATTGCGTCGGGCATCCATCCCTCTGGTGGACGTTGTAGATAGTTTGCAGATACCATCATGATCACCAGATAACCAACCCCGGTGATAAACCAGGTATAAGCAATACCATTGCCCTCAACCGTGAACAGCTCAATAATATAATTGAACACCGGGCCACCAACCATTGCACCAAACCCAAAGCCCATGATAGCAAGGCCTGTCGCCATGCCTCGATGATCGGGAAACCACTTCACCAATGTTGAAACCGGAGTAATATAACCGATGCCCAGTCCAATACCTCCCAACACACCGTAACCAACCCAGATCACGTAGAGATTTTGGATTAATGCACCAAATCCAGCCAGCAGTAAGCCACTTCCAAAAAAGGCCGCTGCGAGCATGCCAGAGGTGCGTGGACCACGCTTTTCAACAAAACGCCCCATGACTGCAGCTGACAGCCCTAAGAAGAAGATAGCAAAGCTAAAAGTCCATGCGATCTGATTATTTGATGCGCCTTCAAGTAACTGCCCAAGAGGTTTTTTAAACACACTAAATGCGTAGACCGAGCCAATGGAAGCGTGTACACCAATCGCTGATGCGGCGATGAGCCAACGGTTTTTCATGTCCCTACCTCATGCAATATTGACTATGAAATAGGCTACACCGTGTTGCGCAATTGTTTCTTGATGTGTATCAATTGATATGCAGTAGTTAACACCCTGTTTCGCGGGCAGTCTTTTGGAGCACTTTTAAGCGATGTTGTAATCTACGTTTGATTTATTGCGGCCAGCTCAGTATCGTCAATAGCCGGTGTTTGCATATAAAAAGGATGAGCAACTCGCTCATCCTAGGAGGGATATTACTCTTACATTGAGCTTTGAGTCAGTTAACCCGCACTTCGGTAATGGATAAGATTAAGTCTACATTCAGTGCCCATGCGAGCGACTATCGAGAACCCTTACTTCAATGCCATGTAGTACCATTGGAGAAAAGCTGGACAGCATTGCGTGATGAATTACCGCAATTACGCTTTATAGCGACAACTGATAAGCACAAATATTCACTGCACTCGCCAAATTCAACGAATCAATCTTCCCACTTCCCGCAATTGTAAACGGCTGCGCATTACAGTCAGCGAGTGCTTGCTTTGGCACACCACGTGCTTCATTGCCAAACAGATAACAATCGTAGTCCGCAAACTGTGATGAGTTAACTTTATCGCCTTGCATATCAAGGTACGCAAAGCGCTTAAAGCGCTGGTTGAGCTCTTCGAGCTCCACACCTTGCTCGATTGGAAGATGGAAAATCGCACCCATGCTTGAGCGAACGACTTTTGGGTTGAACGGATCGACACTGTTTTGGCTCATGAGCAAGCGGAACTGCCCAAACCACGCGAGGCTGCGCAAAATGGTGCCGAGATTACCGGGGTCTTGTACTTCGTGGAGATAGATACAACGCTCGCCTTTTTTCAGCGGTTGGCTCTCTGATGCGGTTGGCAGCGGGACACAGGCAATGATGCCTTGTGGGGTTTTAGTGTCGCTGAGTCCTGCCATGCTTTTTTTGCTGATGGTGGTGATGGTGTAGGAGTGCTTAAGCTGTCCTACCCACTCTTGGTACTCTTCGGTCACGTACAAAATAGTGTTTTTTAGGTATGACTGAGACTGGGCGGCTTTGTCGAGCTCTAATATTAGGTGTTCACCTTCGACCAAATAGTGACCAAACTGCTCACGATATTTTTTTTGATGCAGCTTCTTTGCGTTGTCCAGTTTCATTTATTGTGCCTTACCTTGAATGTCGCGGCAGATTGTACCTTGTTGATTGGCAAAATGTCACCATTAGTGCGCTGCAGAGATTGGCAAAACAAAACGACGCGATTACAATAGCGCTCCCTTTATTCCGCGAAGATGGCGAAGATCCTATGGCACGTTCTAAAACCAGCAAAAAATGGCTCGATGAACACGTAAATGACCCTTATGTAAAGAAAGCTCAAATCGACGGCTATCGTTCGCGTGCAAGTTACAAGCTAATAGAGATCAATGAAAAAGATCAGCTGATTAAGCCAGGTGATATCGCGATGGATCTGGGTTCTGCGCCGGGTGGTTGGTCACAAATTGTGGCACCTATGGTAGGAGACAACGGTAAAGTAATTGCCTCCGACATATTACCGATGGATGGCATTGTTGGGGTGACCTTTATTCAAGGGGACTTCACTGACGAAGCGGTGTATGAGCGTATTTTGGAAACCATCGACGGTGAAGGGGTCGACGTGGTGATTTCGGATATGGCACCTAATATGAGTGGCGTGAAAACCACCGACCAATACAGCTCTATGTATTTAGTCGAGTTAGCGCTGGATATGGCGCGTAACGTGTTAAAGCCAGGCGGTAATTTCTGTGCCAAGGTGTTTCAGGGTGTTGGCTACGAAGAGTATGTAAAAGACGTTCGCAGCTCTTTTAATAAAGTGATCATTCGCAAACCTGCGGCATCGCGCCCTCGTTCACGTGAGGTGTATATCGTCGGTAAAGGCTTTAAAGGCTAGAGCGTCCAATGACTCCCTTTTGCAAGCTGGCGAAGGGGAGACAGTTCACTTACCGAGTAATACCACTCTACCTAACTGTCTGTTCAGATTACTGTTTGTACAGTGATTGCAGGAACCACTGCCTTTTGAGCAGTGGCGTCGTAGGCTGCTACTTTTCAAGCATTGAGAGCTTGTTCTCTACCCCATTCCACTCGTCGGCGTCCTCGGGCGGTTCTATCATCTCGGTAATATTTGGCCACTTCTTACTTAGCTCGTCATTGAGCTCGATAAAATGGATCTGATCGTCCGGTATATCGGTATCTTGGCAAATGGCATTCGCGGGACATTCTGGCTCACATAAAGAGCAATCGATACAGATATCGGGGTCGATCACTAAAAAGTTAGGGCCTTCAAAAAATGCATCGACTGGGCACACGGCAACACAGTCGGAATACTTGCATTTGATGCAGTTCTCGGTCACTACAAAAGTCATTTAAACGCTATTTCTTCTTCAATCATTTACTGTGGCGTAAGTTTAAAGTAGAACCCTCAAAACACAAGTTTCTTTAGGGGCAATATGGTGTAAAATCCAGCCACTAATTTCGAAGTATCGATCTTATCCTGCCCTGACGGAGAGGCCGTCCGGCAATATTAAAGAGTAATTTACCTATGCTACGTTTAACCGACATCAAACTGCCCCTAGATCACGATGAGCAAGCGCTCGAAAACGCCATCTTGGAAAAACTAAACATCAAAAAAGCGCAATTGTTGTCCTTTACCATGTTCAAACGTGGCTACGATGCCCGCAACAACAAAAACATCCAGCTTATTTACACATTGGATATCGACGTCGAGAACCAACAGCAGCTACTTGAGCAATTTGCCGATGATCATCGAGTCAAAGAAACTCCCGACATGAGCTACAAATTTGTCGCCAAAGCGCCCGAAAACCTAGAAGAGCGACCAGTGGTGATCGGTTTTGGCCCTTGTGGACTGTTTTCTGCACTTGTTCTGGCGCAAATGGGCTTTAAGCCAATTGTTCTTGAGCGTGGCAAAGCGGTACGTGAGCGTACCAAAGACACGTTTGGCTTTTGGCGTAAGCAGCCGCTTAATACCGAATCCAATGTACAGTTTGGTGAAGGCGGTGCGGGCACGTTCTCAGATGGTAAACTATACACTCAAATCAAAGATCCAAATTTTTACGGCCGTAAGGTAATCAAAGAATTTGTGGAAGCCGGCGCACCTCAAGAGATCGAATACGTGAGTAAGCCGCACATCGGTACTTTTAAACTGGTGGGCATGATTGAAAAAATGCGCGCCAAAATCATTGAGTTGGGCGGTGAAATTCGCTTTAGTACGCGTGTTGATAAGTTCGACTTAGTCGACAATCAAGTACAAGGTCTACACCTATCAACGGGTGAGTATCTAAAGAGTAAACACGTGATCTTGGCTGTTGGCCACAGTGCACGTGACACCTTTGCCGAACTGCATGAGCAAGGCGTGTACATTGAACCAAAGCCGTTCTCTGTAGGCTTTCGTATTGAACACGAGCAAAGTGCAATCGACCGTTGCCGCTTTGGTGATAACGCTGGGCACCCTCTTTTGGGCGCAGCCGACTACAAGTTAGTCCACCACTGTAAAAACGGTCGCAGCGTATACAGTTTCTGTATGTGTCCGGGCGGCACTGTTGTGGCAGCAACGTCGGAAGAAGGGCGTGTTGTGACTAACGGCATGAGCCAATATTCGCGCCATGAGCGCAACGCAAACAGCGCCATTGTCGTCGGTATCTCGCCAGAAGAAGACTACCCAGGTCACCCATTAGCGGGTATCGAACTGCAACGTAAGCTAGAGGCGTTAGCCTTTAAAGAAGGCGGTGAAAACTACCATGCTCCGGCTCAGCTTATTGGTGACTTCCTTGCAGGCAAATCAAGTAAAGAGCTTGGCGATGTTCAGCCCTCTTACACCCCAGGTATCACTCTTGCCGATCTAAGCAAAGTCGTTCCAGATTACGTTACCGAAGCCATTCGCGAGGCTATTCCTGCGTTTGAGAAGAAGATTAAAGGCTTTTCAAAACCTGATGGCATGCTAACTGGTGTTGAAACTCGTACTTCTTCGCCTATCTGCATAAAGCGTGGCAAAGACTACCAAAGCATCAATACCCCTGGCCTATTCCCAGCAGGTGAAGGTGCGGGCTATGCCGGTGGTATCCTTTCTGCGGGTATCGACGGCATCAAAGTGGCCGAAGCCGTTGCTCTTGCCATGACTGAGCAAGCGTAAACTGCAGTACGTCACAGGTAAGCATTCTCCCACAAAGATGAATGTTTACCTGTAAAGAAAGCGACAGCTAAAACGCGTGAAGTCTGCATCGTTGCAGACTTCATCTCTTATCGCCCTATTGCCTCACTGAGAATGCAAAGTGATAACTGAATACAATGTGATCGGTTTTCAGCTGGCTAGTTAGTGTGCTTGAACGATTTACGCAACGATATCAAGAAGAACACACCGCAAAGCGACCAAATAATGCCTTTTAAAATGATGGAGCCTACATCGTCTATTGGGTGGTCAGTACGGATTTCCACACCGCGCATAAACGCTTCCAAGTGAGCAAAAAACGGAACAAACATTCCACCAAACGCGTACCCCCAAGCCCCAATAAGCATAACTTGAGCCTTCGCATTACCTTTAGCAAGCAATGTCGCTGCTAAAAACAGCAGTCCGCCACAGAGTAGATCTTCAACCATTGTGGTGGTGTTAATTGTAAAGTATTCAAATCCTCGACGTGCAATTTCACCAAGTAAGAAAACCGCGCTCATTGCATAGGTGCTGATCACTAATAATTTGTTCACTGTTCATACCCCACTATCTAGAAATTAAAAGACCAGAGCCAAAGTGGCTCTGGTCTGCAGTGCTACTTAGTAAAATTCGACTTATTTCATCTCTTTCATATAAGGAAGAACTCGGTAACCGTCACGCACCTTCTGACTTGGAATGTAGTGGCGGAATGCAACGCTAAACATACCCGAATCATTATCAATCTCTAGATTGTTCTTCGCATCAGGTCCACAGCCAAAGCTTACGGTATAAGTACCATCGGCGTTCTTGTCGGCAGTGTTTGAGCTCACGTTAGCAACATCTTTAAACATGAAGCCAGCTTTGTTGTAGACAGTGACTGACCAAAACGCTTGGTTCTCTGGATCTGGGAAGGTCGCTTGGTAACATTTGTCTGCTGGGAAATTTCCTGATACTTCATACACATTATCCGCTAGCTGTGCACCACCCCACCCAATGGCTGCACCAATCGCGTATTTCTCTTCGGTGAACAACTCTTTCGACTCATCTTGAGGGTCGGTAAACATACCAAATGTTGCTTGCGCACCATCACGTTTTAAAATCACAGGCATCTGTGCTTTAAGATCTTTTTCAACAGCCTCGAACGCTTCTTTGTTGACTTGTGGCGCGGTGAATTCGTTGTTTGAACCCGCCTGAATGCTCATTTTATCTTGTAGGGCGTGAACTTCTTCAAGGCTCAATCGCGTATCGGTACGTATGATAATGTGCACATGATCACCAGTATGAGTGCTCAACTCATAGGTACCAGCGCCATACTCCATCGCTTGAATACGGTGATCTTCGGTAATCACTTCAAGTGACATATACATACCTTCAGGAATTTCCGGCAAAGTAACAGAAGCACCCTTAGACACATCAATGGTTGCCATTGAGTAGTAGGTATCGCGGTTCATTCTCACTACTGGCTGGTCGTCGGTTGGGGTAAGAACACGCTTGTGTTCAAAATTGTTGACCCCTACTTTTTCCTGCACTTTTACAAACTGTCTTGCAGTTTCGAGTACTGGATAGTTCTCAACCGTAGTGATTTCACCATCATCAGCAAAATACTCAGTGAGTGTAGAAACGTCTTTAGCAAACGCTGTGTTTGACAATAGAGCCATGCTGACAAGAGCGCTGATAGTAACTTTTTTCATAATGTAAACCTTTAGATTCGTTGAGTTATGTAAGTGCTATCTCCGTTAGCGATGACTATACAATAGCGGCTCAATCAGGTTTTGACGAATGACCTTTGCGTATATGAGCCATACGCAAAAAGAATAACGAAAACCATTCCATATCCAATTAATGCATGCTGTAATTTATTAGCCCAAGTAACTAAAACGTGAGTACTAACCAGAATGTGTGTGTTACTGAGTAGTGCTTAAAGAAAATCTAATATTTTTAATTGCTTAGTGCCTAGATTTTGGGCCAGTAGACGCTAGATTTTAATAGTAGATACGATAATCGGAGAAGTAAATGAACCAGGCTTTAAAAGACATAAGAGAGCTTAAAACTCAAATGGGTCGCTCTGTGGTTGGTCAACAACATATGGTGGATACCTTATTAGTTGCGTTATTGACCAACGGCAACGTGTTGCTCGAGGGGCTTCCTGGCACCGCCAAAACACGTTCGATAAAAGCTCTTGCTGATGCATTAACAGTCGATCTTGGGCGTGTCCAATTTACCCCCGATCTGTTGCCGTCAGACGTCACGGGTACCGAGGTGTATCAAGAGGTCGATGGCAAGCCCACACTGACGTTCCAGCAGGGACCGGTATTCAATAACTTACTCCTAGCCGACGAGATCAATCGCTCTCCCGCGAAAGTGCAAGCTGCATTGCTTGAGGCGATGGAGGAGAGACAAATTACCGTTGCAGGTAAAACCTATAAATTGCCTGACCTATTTATGGTATTAGCCACACAAAATCCGGTTGAACAAGAAGGGACATATCCTTTACCAGAGGCGCAGATGGACAGATTTATTATGAAGATCAATCTGGATTATCCAAATGCTGAGGATGAAGAGTTGATCATCAAAATGGTACGTGGCGAAGAAGCCCAGTCTAACGAGCCTTCACAGCCAATTGATCCTCAATCCATTTTTGAAGCGCGCAACCAAATAACCAAGATCCATTGTAGCGATGCGGTGCTTAAATACATCGTCGCGATTATCGTCGCGACCCGACAGCCCGAGCTGTACCCTGACTCAAACTTATCTAAGTGGATTGCAGTGGGCTCTAGTCCCCGAGCAACCATTGCGCTCGATAAGTGCGCTCGCGCCATGGCGTGGCTGAGCGGTAAAGAATTTGTCGATCCCGATGATGTTAGGGGCGTGGTCCACGGTGTACTAAGACATCGCTTGATCTTAACCTACGATGCGCTGGCTGATGGGGTGAATGCGGACCGTGTTATCGACGAGATTCTTACCCACATCGCGGTTGCGTAGAGGTATTTGTTATGTCGATGAGCCAAGGCAATAGAGATCCAGACTTCTACACCAGCCTCGATACGTTGAGTCGCTTAAGATACAAAGCAACAGGATTTGATTTCTTGCCTAACCAGCCAATAAACAGCTTGTTGACTGGCAGACATGTATCAAAGCTGCGTGGCCGAGGATTAAACTTTGAAGAGATGCGCCATTACAATGTGGGTGATGATATTCGCACCATGGATTGGAAAGTCACCAATAGAACCGGCAAACCTCATGTAAGGATCTATTCTGAAGAGCGCGAACGAAACGTCTATTTATTGATTGATCAAAGAGCAGGAATGTTCTTTGGCAGTCAAAGAAAAATGAAATCCGTCATTGCTGCAGAAATTGGTGCACTTATCGCCTGGAATATCATAGGGGCCACCGACCGAGTTGGTGCCATTGTGTTTGACGATTCATCGTCGGTTACTGTCGCTCCCCACCGCAGTGCCAATCATGTGTTAAAGCTGTTAAGCCAAGTGGTGCTAAAAAACCACGCCTTGGGGGTAGAGAGCGCGGCGCTTTCACAACGCTCTTCATTTAGCGGTTTCTTTAAACAAGCTCAACGTTTGGTCAAGCATGATGGGCTGGTGATCATCATTACCGATGGTTACGGCTATAGCTCGCACAACGATGACGCGATCAAAAAGCTTTGTCAGCACAACGACGTCGTATTTTGTCATGTGACCGATCCTCTCGAGCATCAACTCGCCAATTTAGGCGATGTCGTGTTCAGCGATGGAGCAAAACAAGTCTCGCTGTCGAGCGATGATGAGCCGTTTAGAGAAAAGTTCTCCAGCGATGTTACTCAGGCTATCGAAGGGTTTGCAAAGCTTGCCCGAAAATTCAAAATTCCAATGCTTCACTTTAATACGATTGAAGAGACCGATGTGCAGCTTCGCGCCCAACTTGGTCATCACAGTAGGACAATGAAATGAGCGATGGCATAGAAAACCTGCACCCACAAGGCATCACGCCACTCACCTCAGGTTTAATGGAGCCTAGCTTGCCTGAGCCCATTAGTTGGATACCTGATGCACCTGGGTGGTGGGTTGTTATCGGTTTGCTAGCTGCTTACGTTATCTACCAGCTGGTTCGGCTATATCGGCATTATCAACGCAATGCTTATCGAAGAGCTGCGATCAAAGCGCTATCGGAGATTGGGCTTAACTCAGACCAAGTCGCAATGATACCGCTGCTGATTAGACGTACGGCGCTTTATGCCTACCCAAGAGAAGATGTCGCTCCGTTGGTCGGTCAATCATGGGAAGAGTGGCTAGATGCTCGCTGCCCAGGCAGTGATTTCAGCGTAAAACACGCGGGGTTACTCAGCCGTTTGGCCTATTCACATCAAGTTGATGAATCACAACAACAATTGTTGTCGCTGCGCGAAGCCGTGGCATTTTGGATAAAGCATCATGAGGTCGCACAATGATTGAGTTTGATTATCCTTTGGCATTTTGTCTGTTGATCGCGCCTTTACTGGTCTATCGCTTTATACCGCCCTACAAAACCACAACAAAAGCCCTAAAAGTGCCGTTTTTTGAGCGATTGGTTGCGGTATCTGGGCAAGAGGCTCTCGAAGGCTCATCCGAACTAAAACGCCGAAAAATTCAATGGGTGGTCGTGGTTATCGGCTACTTAGCACTGGTAACTGCGATAGCTAAACCCGTTTGGTTGGGTGAGCCTATTGAGCAGCGAAAATCTGCCAGAGAGATCATGGTGGCATTGGATTTGTCCGGCTCAATGTCGGAGAAAGATTTTGTTGACGCCTCTGGGGTTAAAGTCGACCGCCTAACCGTGGCAAAACAGGTTTTGAACGACTTTGCTGCAGGGCGAGAACATGACCGACTCGGTTTGATTTTGTTTGCTGATGCAGCCTATGTGCAAACCCCTTTTACTGATGACATCCCAGCTTGGCAAGCGTTGCTTAACGATGCTCAACTTGGCTACGCCGGATTTCAAACCGCCTTTGGTGATGCTATTGGACTATCAATTGCCCTTTTTGAGCAAGAGAAAAGCCGTCAACGTGTACTGATTTTATTGACTGATGGTGATGACACCAGTTCGAAAATGCCACCCATTAAAGCTGCGGAAATTGCTCAAAAATACAATATAAAGATCCACACTATCGCGATGGGTGATCCCAGCACTAAAGGGCGCTACAAAATGGACCTTCCCACCCTAGAGAGCGTATCGCGCATTACGGGAGGCAGCATGTTCCATGCGATGAATTCACAAGATTTAGAAAAAGCGTACCACGTGATCAACAACCTCGAACAGCAAGAGTTTGATGTTGTCTCACATCGTCCTAGACATAGCTTGCACCATATTGCGTTTGGGGTTTTCTTTGTTACTCAGCTGCTCGCGGTGGCGCTGGTACTGCTACTAAAAATTACACAAAGCACGCGTCGAACTGAGTCAACCACGGCCCAAGCGTCGTCAAAAGGAGCGCACCGTGTTTGATCTCCTAACTAAGCTAAATGTTTCTGATCTGAGTCAGTTTCACTTTATAAGACCATGGTGGTTGGTATCGCTAATACCGCTATTTGTGTTCTATCGAATGCTGCGTAAGGAAGATGATCTCACCGCGCAGTGGCGAAAGCACATGTCCGCCAAAATGGTTCAGCAATTAACCATCAATGCCCACAATAATGGGTGGTGGACGCCTACTCACCTGTTTCTGGTGATCGCGATAATTGCCACCTTGGTTATGGCTGGACCCACATGGACACGACAAACATCGCCACTTTACGAAGATAACTCAGAACTCATCGTGGTATTAGACGTAGCCGATACCATGAATCAATCCGACCTACAGCCCACTAGACTGACACGTGCAAAACAGAAAGTGCTGCAACTCATTGAGCGTCGCGGTGATGCTAAAACCGCCTTGGTGGTGTATGGAGGTAGCGCCCATGTTGCAATGCCAACCACTAAAGATAGCACCCTAGCCCACTACTTTTTGGATGTATTAGATACGCAGCTGTTGCCGGATCAAACAACACGGCCTGACGCCTTCATTACACCGGTGAAAACACTGCTGAAAAAAGCAAAAGCGCCTTCGACCGTTCTGCTATTAACCGATAAAACTGATGAGCAGGCTATAGCAAAGCTGAAGCAAGAATTTGCGCCACTGGAGCATCAAGTATTGGTGTGGGCTATTGGTGAACATGCCAACAGCGGTTCGGGTGCCGAGGCTCCCGTTGCGGGTCTTACTCAAGAAGACTTGCAGCGCCTAACCCAGCTGGCTCAATCCGGGCATGGGTCTATGATCCCATTCACTCATGACTCTAGCGATATCGACAGAGTGTATAGCTTGATTCAAAACAACCTGTTTAGCTCAGACGATGCTGACCAGCCTTGGCTCGATGCCGGGTATTGGTTGCTGTTTTTACTACTGCCACTGCAACTTATGTGGTTTAGACGAGGTTGGACATTAAAATGGTAACGACAATCAACACTCGGCCGACAGACCAACGCACTGTAGCCAATCACCGACTCATAAAGACCATTGATAAGCTAAGTCCTATCAAGCGATGGGGTCTCTCCATTTTGCTTATTGCCACAGGGTTAGTTTGCTGGCATCAGTTATCACCGGCATCGTTTAAAAACGCATGGCTGTCGAGTGACCAACAAGCCGCTCTCTATTTTAACAATGAGCAGTATAAAGAAGCGGCGGCCCTATTTGAGTCACAACAATGGAAAGCTCACAGCAGCTACTTATCGGGCAACTTCGTATCGGCAATCGAGCAGTTTGAACGGTTAGACAGTCCTAATGCTCAGCTCGCGGTTGCTAACGCGTATGCGCATTCAGGGCAATTCGAAACGGCGCAAACGCAGTATCAAGCGTTGTATCAAACCGGCGAAGTGTCTGACGCAGCAAAAGAAAATTTCCGCGTGGTGTCATTGGCAATGGAAAAAATCAAAAATGCGCCACCGGAGAAGAGCACCAATAAATCCATCGATGATCGCCAAATAGCCAGCGAAGAGAGCGATAAAAAGGCTGATAAGACTGTGCGCCTAACAGACCAAGCTTGGCTTAATCAAGTGCGCCAAAACCCTTCAAATTTTTTAAGGCAAAAGTTTCAAAGTGAGTACGCTAATGAACAAAAATAAACCCGGCCGCAACCGCTTGTTTAGAATGTGGTTAGTGGTATGCACACTTGCGGTAACCAGTGTTGCCTTTTCACAAAGCGTTACTGCCCAAAGCACATTTGAACAAGCGGTCTCTGAAAAGGACATTCGCTTGAACATGACCACCAGCGCGGATGAGGTGGTGATTAAAGAGCAACTCGACATCGAGTTGGAGCTGCTTAGTTTGTATCCTTTTGCCGAGGATATGGTGCTTCCCTATGTTGATATTCAAGATGCTGTGGTCGTGACTGATAGCAAACCTATCTCAAGCTCTACCCGCACTATTGAAGGCCAAAAGTGGTACTCACAAAAAACTCAGTTACATGTTTTTCCTACTACTGCAAAAACCTTTTCTTTACCCGAATTAGCTGTGGATGCCTCTATCGAGTCTACGGGGGGTGAAAAAAGTGCTGGTCGTGTGACTGCAGCATCAGCTGTTGAGTTTTCAGTCACAGAAATAGGTGGATCTGGCGATAATTCACGTTTAGTGGTTGGCAGCAACGCATCACTATCTGTGACCACCGACCGTGAGCTTGATAAAGAACTGTACGTGGGGGATGCCGTGACATTCACCTACAAGCTCGAAGTGAGTGGCTCCAATACCATCGTGCTACCCGAGATCAATATAGAGCCGATAAAAGGAACCGAAAACTATCTCAAACCACCGGTAAAAGAAAATGTCCTAAACCCGTTGAGCAAAACCAACACGGCGGTACTTAAACAAAGCGTAACCGTCATCGTACAAGAAAAAGGCGCCTACACGCTGCCAGAGATCCGTATACCGTGGTGGGACACCAAAAACAAACAACTCGAGACTCTGTCAGTGAGCGAGCAAACAATGATTGCTGGTAACAAAGGAGTGATCGCTAGCCTCACAAATGTCGATGTCCAAAACCTTGCAACAAAGACCATTGAGTGGCTAACGGTCAATAAAGCCACTCTTCCAATTGTTATTGTTCTACTCAGCATTCTTGTATGGGCAAATAAAAAGGTAACGCTGTTTTCTGACTTCACCCTTAAACGTAAAAAGCGCGCTTGGTTGGCTAGTCAGCGAAAACTGTTTCTATCACATATCGAACGCAAGCAGTATATCAATGCGATACAAGTGGCTTATTTAATCGTGGGCTCAAAAAGCCAATCCGCGACAGATGTATCGAGACACCTTAATGCCGATTCAGAGGCTATATGGAAAAAGCTTCAAAGCGCTGCATTTGATGGGGGTAAAACATCTACATTGAGTACCGCCGAGGCAAGTACCTTGATTGAACATCTGCTAAGTCCTAAGCAGAGAGCTTCAGAACCATTCACATTTGACTTAAATCTTAACGGTCAGAAATAAATGTCTGTAGCCCGAGCAACAACTTGAAGCAATTAGCCCACAACCGTTAGAGGAACACGCCATCTCTAATGGTTGAAACGATCAGTTCCTTAAACCATTTGTGGGGCTCGCTGTGCAGTGTTCTCTTGTGTTCAATTAAATAGAGATTAACCTCAACCTCATCGACACCCTGTAAACTCAAAATCGGCACTAGCTGCTCCGCATTCGCCGTTTTAGCCAGCATTTGCGTCGACGCCATCACACTGTCGGTGCTTTGCATAAATTTAATCAGCGAGGCCACCTGTCCACTTTTGTAAGCGAGGTCCCGTCTAAGGCCCAACCCTTCCAAATAGACATCGATGGGGTTTTGGAATTCAATGAGAGAGCTAATATCCAAGCTCATATCAACGAATCGATACGCCAAAATCTCTTCTAAGGTCACATCATTTTTCTGCGCTAGGGGATGATTTTGCGAGACATAAAAAACGGGGTGCAACCGCCCCAACTTCTGATATGAGTACTCTGTTTCGTCTTTTGGCTGAATAATATGGATCGAAAAGTCCACATCTCGTGACGATAAATGCTGAATCGGCGTAGTGGTGATAGGGTATTCCGCCATGCTAGCGAGTGGAGCCTGCTCAACAAGCGCCGTCGCCAATGGAACCGACAAAAATGTGCTCATTAGCGGCGGGATTGAAATGGTAAAGGTGTTGTCACAGCTTTGAGGGCTAAACTCCTTTTTCGACAGAATACTTTGAGTCGACAGCAATAGCTCATCGATTGCCCCCTGAAGCTCCAGCGCTTTTTGAGTGGGTGACAACCCATTCGACTCACGATACAAAAGTGGATCGTCAAAAATTTCCCGTAACTTTGCTAAGGCTCGACTCATCGCCGGCTGCGACAGATACAATCGCTGTGCAGCCTTAGTAACATTTCTCTCTTTAAGGAGCACGCTCAGCGACACCAAAAGATTAAGGTCTATGCGCGATAGTTGCTGTTCTATTGTTACCATGGTATCCGTCTCACTGGGCAGCGTGATCTCAAAGTCTCTATTTAGCTAATATATTACCTGCATTTCCAGTATGAAAATACCTAATGGGTTTATTGACTAATCTTGGATCACATCTCATGCACAACAGTATGACGACGATTGCATTCTCCTTCGTCTGTGACAGTGTGCTTTCAAAACGATAGCGCAGTGGTATCAAAAGACTCGCGAAGGTTTTCCCATATTACAACTCGCTTCCATTTTTGCATGTCAAATGATGGTAGTCTCAGGCTATAAAGACTCAACAAACTCGATAATGAAGATGAGAAAATACAAAGCGATTGAAACCTTGTGGCAATATTTGCAGCTCGACCATTGCGTAGTTAAAAGTGACCTAATTATGGTGCTATGCAGCAATGATCTTCGCGTAGCTGAATACGCTGCCCAACTTTATCATCTGCAGTTAGCCCCAAAGATACTATTCAGCGGTGGCTTAGGTCGATTTACTGAAGATCTATTTGAGCACACTGAAGCCGAGACTTTTGCGCAGGTCGCTCGCGATTTGGGCGTACCTAAAGAGGCGATTTTATTAGAAACAAACGCCAGCAATACAGGGGAAAATGTACTCTTTAGTTATCAAATGCTGAATGATATGAACGACATTCCCGAAAAAGTCATTATTGTTCAAAAGCCGTTTATGGAACGACGAAGCCTAGCGACGTTTGTTAAACAGTGGCCTATAGAAGAAACACAAGTAGTCGTCACCTCTCAGAAAGGCAAGTTTGAAGACTATCTCTGCATCGATATGCCAATCGATTTAGTGGTGGACGCTATGGTGAGCGATTTTGAGCGAATTAGAGACTATCCGGCAAAGGGGTTTCAAATTGAGCAACCTATCCCTAAAGAAGTTTATCAAGCTTATGAGGTGGTTAAGGCACTTGGATATTACCACTGCGACTAGCCTTAGTGGCAAACCGATTCATCTGGTGACGGGCTTGGCTGATTAAGCAATACCGTTTGATTCTGTTTGTGTTTATCTATCCGCTGTGGAGTATTAATGGTATACAAATGAAGACTATCCACGATACTTCCCGCTTTTTCGTCATCTTGCATAGACTCCACAAAACAATATAGATGGGATACGTAATCCTGATGATTTTTTTGTAATGTGGGTTGGCTGTCGAGGCTTCTCTCAAGGTCAGTTTCAAGGCTAACTTGCAGCGACACCGCCAACCGATTCAGCGCTTTTTGCTGGGAATCATTTAGCTCAAGAGTCCCTAAGTAACGCTCAATATCGTCTCTTATACCATTGCCGTCAGTATCTATGCCTGCGAGAGTCGGAGAGTTATCTTGCTCAAACTCAGGTAAAGGATTGCTGGGATACAAGGAAAAGCGGCATCCACTTACTAGCAGTAGCAACATACCCGTCATCAAAAAGCTTTTAGCGTTTTGCATAGAAAATATAAGTCTCGTCGTTCAAGTAGTCGAAAAAATTCAAACTATTTATCACTCAATCGTCTCATTTGACGTCGCGATTGTTGTGTATTATTAGCTATCGCCCTACAAACAAAGTTCACTCAAACAGAACACTAATCTCTGGCGAAATCGCGTCCTGCAAGTGTGAAGAGTGATTAAAATACTCAAAATCCCACCCATTTTCAAAGACCAGCTTAGTCACTCCTGTATGAGTCATATCGTGCCCGAAAGACTTACCAATAAGCTGCTTTAGCAAATAGAGGATAAAGCATCCGTGCGCCACAACTAACACTGTTTCCCCATCGGCTATGCGCAAAAGATGATTTTCAATAAAGCGCAGCACACGTTGTTTCTGCCGTTTAAATTCTTCAATGTCTACGTTGCCTAAATTTTTACCTATGCACTCACAATACAACTCTCTAATATCGGCAAGCTCACAATGCGCATTCGACGCAATATTAAGTTGAGCGAAGGTTTCTTTAGCTCGCAAGTAGTCACTGGTGTAGCTTCGGTCGATGGAGATTGAGTCAAACACCGCGTTTAACTTAATGGACTGTTCGATACCCAGTTGGGTGAGCGGCTTGTCGTATTCATTTATCGCGACATAACTCACCTGCTCAAGCCTATCGTCTCCCGCTTCACCATGCCTAACCAAATACAGTGTTTTCATTCGCATTTCTACTCATTGTGGTTTTATCATATTGATGTGCATTACCAACGCTCTCGTACCTTCGATTATCATCACGCTATTTAGGGGTATTTGACGAGCAAAAGCTTGAATGTTTTCAATATTTCAGCCTCACCGTGTCACCTTTGAGACCGTAATAAGGGAACACTTCTTTATCTTAAGTTTGCAACACAGACCAGTAACCCGTTCGCGTAGTATGAATGAGAGTGTAATTGGTGATTATTTGCATCGTAAAGCAAAGCGGAGTTTAGGCTAAAAGGATGAGCAAACGTAAACGCGTTTTAGTGATTGGCGAAGATTCGAGGAGCTTTCTTAGCTCAATTCGTTCGCTGGCTAAAAATGAGTATGAGGTCCATGCCATTTCGCTCAATGCGCAGTCTATTGCACTGCGCAGCCAATACCTTCACGCCTTTAAATGCGTCAGTCAACTAGCCAACACAGAGTCCGCGTGGTCACATGCCATCGCGCAATACGTTACCGAACACGCCATTGAGCTGATTTTTCCGTGTGATGAGCGTGCCATTTTCCCGCTGCTTGAATTACGAAAATCTCACCAAGACTTCCCTCCTTGCGCCGTCGTTAACGAAGATGCGTTCTACGTCTTTTTGGACAAGTGGAAAACCAAATCTGTTGCCATGGAATGTGATATTCCCGTGGCAGATGCCCACCATTTTGAGAATTCATCACAGATAGACCTTGAAGCTATTGAGCTGCCTGTTGTGTTTAAGCCGCTGCAATCCTACCGCGAAGACGACATTCACAACCGTGGTAAGGTCGCTATAGTGCGCGATACCGAACAACTAAAAACGTTATTAGACGGACAGCATCAGCCTTTTATTCTAGAGCAATATTTTGAAGGCACTGGTGAAGGCTTGTCAGTGTTTGCTATTGAGGGCGTGGTCAAAACCGCGTTTGCTCATCAGCGGCTTTGGGAGTCCGCCGACGGGGGTGGCAGCTCCTACCGTAAAAGTGTCGAGGTCGACCCCGCGCAGCTTGAAGCCGTTAAAAAGCTGTGTGAAAAGACCCATATGACCGGTCTGGCGATGTTTGAATTTAAAAGAAACCCTAATAATGGCAAATGGATCCTTATCGAAGTAAATGCTCGTGTATGGGGTTCAATTCCTTTGGCTGTGCAATCAGGTATCGACTTTCCAAGCTACTTTGCTAACTACTTGACCGAACCTCAAAGTGTTCACAGTGATTTGTATCCCAAAGACTATCGTATCGATCAATACGCTCGCAATCTTACGTCTGACTTTAATATGGTAAGAAGTCAGTTTCAGGGCATTCGTCGACGCAAAGGCTTACTCAAAGCGCTTAAGTTTTTAGCGATTAGATCCTTTGAATCAAGAAGAATGCTAGTAGGTAAAGAGCGAATAGACAGCTTCGAATTGAACGACACAAAACCCTTTTTTGCTGAACTGTTGGATATCGTGAAACTGGTTAGCTCGTTCATCAATCGGAAAGTACCGCAGCTTAGGCTTTTTTACCGCCCATTTGTGCGTGCAACCTTACGTAAAAAACTGGGGAATGGTTACTACAACTCGATCTACTTCTTGTGTTACGGGAACATCGTGCGCAGCTCATTCGCCGAGTTCGATTTGAAAAAGAAACTGCCCGGAGATACTACGTTATCTATTCACTCTGTAGGTATCCATGATCCAACAGGTCGTCAGTCCCCCGATATGTTTATTGAGGCGGCCAAACAGTTTGATGTGGATTTAGCGCTGCACAGATCTAAACATATTCGAGATTTTCAACTTACCGATAGAGATTTGGTTTTGTTTTTTGATGAGAAAAATCAACTATTTTTTGAACAAAACTTGGCTCCGGCAGAAGGCGTTAACATGACAGACTTGGTTGGCCCTTTGTGGTTTGGCCGAGCCTATATTGACGATCCGTATGGTAAAACCACCCAAGACGCTAATGACAGCTATAGCATGATTAACGCCGCTGTCGAGCGACTCTACAACGATATTAGTCGATAGGTATCACAATGGAATGTGCGGTAGTCATTCACACAGAAGAAGAGTTTGATTGGAATGGTGGGTTTAATCGTTTCAATGATAATGTCTCACATCACACACAGTTCACAACTACGGTTAAACAGCTTCTCGACATTGGCGCGAAGGTCACGTTAGCGCTTGATTACGCGTTTATAAATAGCCCACAAGGTCGTCAGGCCATAGAAGAGCTGGTCGGGTTAGCCTCTCCAAACATCGAATTTGCCAGTCACCTGCACCCGTGGGTCACTCCGCCGTATAGTGAGTCAGACTCTGAAGGCAACGTGGATGAGTATCACTCCTTTGCTGGAAACTTGGCGCGCGACCTTGAGTTTGACAAACTAAAGACACTGACAGACGCTATTGAAGCGTTAACCCATCACGCACCGACAACTTATTTGGCGGGTCGCTATGGCATTGGCGAGAACACCTACGAGATTTTGCACGCCTTGGGCTACAAAACAGACATCAGTCCGAGCGCATTCAGTGACTTTACCTCTATGGGTGGCCCAGATTTCTCTTCTACAACCAACGGACATTACGTCAAACAAGGGATAGAAGTATTCCCTCATAATAGCGCCTTCTTGTCTGTGGTTGGGCCGCTGGCGAACTACCTCAATAAAAAGCCTGAGCTGTTTACCCGCATTCAAAGTTCAACACCGCTTAAGCTGCTCAGTAAAATTGCGCGGGTTAAAAAATTACGCTTTAGCCCAGAAGGTGTTCCCATCTACGAGCTTAAACGCATCTATTCGAGATTGCAGCAAACAGGTCATCAACACCTCATTTTGTCACTGCATTCTTCCAGTTTAAAATCAGGGTTAACTCCCTACTCAACCGGTAATACGGCTGCCGACATTGGTGAAAGTACTGTTGAGATCATGACTTGGCTACTTAATAACAATAAAGTAATCCCTAGTCTGGTTTCGGAGTTTTCTAGGTTAGAGAAGGCGAACAATGACTAACGTTTCGATAATTATCCCAACGAAAAATAGAGTTGGGCTTTTTAGTAAAGCCTTGGATTCAGCACTCACCCAAAGCTACCCGCATACTGAAATTATTGTGGTTGACGATGGAAGCTCGCCTGATGTCCAGGCCCAATATCAACAGTTGATCGCCACACACCCAGATAAGATTCAATACTTTCACTTGATAGAAAAGCGCAACGGTCACGGTCCAAACTATTCCAGAAACTACGGCGTGGCTCAGGCAACTGGAGAGTATGTCGCTTTCCTTGACGATGACGACTATTGGACAGACCCGCACTATCTATCAAATGTGGTGCGCGATCTAGAGCAATACCCTTCTGGTGTGGATGTCATCTATTC
This sequence comes from Vibrio ulleungensis, assembly GCF_016900875.1. GTDB lineage: Bacteria > Pseudomonadota > Gammaproteobacteria > Enterobacterales > Vibrionaceae > Vibrio > Vibrio ulleungensis. Next base: position 414,976 of record NZ_JAFEUM010000001.1, on the reverse strand, counting down.
CAATCAAATCGCGTATGAACCTAACGGGACATTGAAAGAGGCCGTGATTTGGATTGAAGACATTGCCAAAACATTTCAAAGGACTGACACGCAACCTATCAAGGTTGATCAACTGCTTACCAGTAATGGATTTGCGCACATGAACTGCACATTTATGCACCGTGACTTTTTCTTGCAGGTTGGTGGGATGGATGAATCTCTCGCTTACGAAGGGGATAGAGATTTTTACTACCGAAGTATCGACCAAGCCGTCTCGATATTGTACAACCCAGCTATCGTATCAAGGCACAATATTCCTGATCGAGGTAAGGCAGACAATGTATCTACGGCGGTAAACGCAGTTGGAAAGATCCTGAACCGCCTCTGCTACATTGAGAAGAACATCACCAATGTAAAACACCTTCAAATTAGGCAGCGATTTATTCAAGCTAAAGTATACGAATACAAACATTTAGCTAGTATCATGAAACAGCAGCAGTCATACAAACTGGCCAGCATTTATGCCAATCAAGCACTGGCCAATCAGTTTACCCTGAAGTGGTCGCTTTATGCGGTGTACTTGTCTGTACTGGCATTGATAAAGCGCTAAAGAGCCAGTGTTCACACTGCTCTAATAGCGGTAATTAAGCGAAGTAATAAACTGCTTTTTATCACTTTTGTATTGGCCGTATTCTGCTGAAAGTGACCATTCTCGGTTGAACGTGTAGTTGGCGCCAAAGAGGCCTGCCCACTTATCATCGTTTTCTTGTTTGATCTTGTAGTTTATGACTTCGCCGTCCATCCCAATAGCTGCCAAATCAAAAGTACCTGTTATGGTTAAGGTGCTGTCTAGATAACTGGCACCAATAAACAAATCTAGTGATTGTGAACCTTGCAGTGGAATACGCTTCCCGACACGAGGCGAGGCACTAATTACCAACTCTTCGGCTTTAGAGCTTTTCATATCCACATAAGTCATTGAAAAAGGTAGCGCTACGAAATAGTCTCTCCACCCTCCAGCTAAAACGGTTCCAAACGTATAGTTATATCCATCTAGATCTACGTCAATGGGGACAAATGGGGTTTGATTATCTTCTAGCACGCGGCACGCAAATGGTTTAAAGGGCCCGCTACAGTCAATCCCCAAATGATCTAATACCCCGTTGCCATCCAAATTAAACTCAATGTGCGCCGTACCATTCAGCTTACCCACGGTGGCAAAAACATTCATAAACGGGAACAGCCACGCATCAATCTTTAGTTGCGGCGTTTTACTGTGCGAGTAGTTATTATCGAACGTCACAAACTCCATAGGAATGGCGACATTACCATTGCCAGGTAAGCCTGCTTCTAGGTCGGTCAGCGACATGTTTTGTCGTGTTTCTGCGTAAACTAAAGAAATGCCAAATGGCTTAGGCAGGCTGTAACCTTGATCGATAACCTCTTGCGCAAAGAACGGCAATGGGTAGTCCCAGATGGGTCTGGGTTCATCAGGCTTTGTAGCTATTGGCGGTTGAGTTTGGTTAGGAAATTTAGCGTCACCTTCACCTGTTTCAGTCAGTTCTTCATTTACCGAAACGGACACAACCCGCGCACTGCCTACAACGCCAACCGTTGAATCGTCGTACAGTAGATAGGTGGTGTATGGCAGATCGGCACCGCCTTGAAAAAGCTCTGCTTCACGCGAGCTGTCACTGACCGCCCAATCGCCACCAATGGACATCTCTAAAGAGCCTTCTCGCACGGTATGAAGCTGTTCAATGTCATCAAATAGGGTTAATGAACGGTAGCCACCAGCGCCAAGTCCAGCCCCCAGATCATAGCGAGTGACCTCGACGTAAGTCCTTGAGTTTTCTTGTTGGCTGTAAATCACACCTTCACCGGACGCCGAACCAACCACAGGCACTTTAACACCACTCATAGAAATGGTGACGTAACCCTCGGACTGGTTGATTTGCTCTTCAATATCAGGGTATTTATCGCGTAACTGCTCAACAATTTCTTGCGATTGCTGATCAATTTGCTCTCGTTTAGCTTCACGTTCTTCAAGCGATAGCGTAGAGCTACAACCTGTCATTGCGAGACTAAATACGGCTATCCATCCAACTTTACTCATCTGCCACTACATCCCTTTACTGACTATGAAGTAAGCCAACATCCATTGGCCGTTGAAACTTTTGTTTATACCAATCGAAGTCATTAACTGGTCAGAAAATTGCGACGGGAAAATCGCTGAGAACAAGGCAAAGATTGCCGTAGGTAGTTGCTCTACCTACAAAATCTTTAACGCCGTTATCAGTGATTTTAACAAGCAAGAATGACCAGTTAATTGCTTTGGTTGGTATTACAGCATACTATATCATTTTAGCGGCATTGACTGTCAGCACAACAACCGATCACTATTGAGCAAGAGAAAATAAGCGCTTAATTGTAGATAGAACCCCCGACTGTGCATTACTAGGAGCTATATACTTCGCGTATTGTTTTACTTCTGGGTGAGCATTTTCCATGGCATAAGATTCGCCGCTAACTTGTAGCATTTCGACGTCGTTAAAGAAGTCACCAAAACTCATCGTTTGTTCATAGCTAAAGCCCATTGTATTTTGTAAATGCTCAATTGCTGCGCCTTTGGAAGCGGTTTTGTCCATCACGTCGAGCCATATTTTGGCGCTGACAACTACTTGGTGACTGTCACCAAACTCAGCATTAAACGTTGGCGCGACTTTAGCCTCCGTGCCATCAAAGTGTAGCAATGCCACTTTAATAAACTGATCATCCACGCTGAGCAAATCGTCTACTTGAGTGCGTTTGGCGTAATATTTTTGAATCTCTTGATGCGCTCTAGGATCGGTAGACTCAATATAGGCTCCCGACTTACCGCACAGCACAATATGCACGCCGTCGATTTGTCTTGCGGCCTCAATCACTCGAGTAATATCCTGTCGTTCAATGGTGTTGCTGTACAGCTCTTGTCCTTGGTGCATTACCATGGTGCCATTTTCGGCGACAAACAGCATTTTATCTGCAATGGGTGCAAAGGTATCTTGCAAGCTGTAATACTGCCGACCCGACGCTGCTGCAAATAGAACATTTCTTTTTGCTAGCTGTTCAAACACATCAAAAAAATCAGGATCCAAATTACCAGAAGGGTCCAACAGTGTGCCGTCCATATCGGCAGCAATAAAACGGATATCAGGGGTCGTCATTACCATACTCACTAGAGATTGAAGCGCATTCACGCGCGATGAGAGGGAGTATAGGGGGAGAGTGGTGGAAAAAAAAGGGTACGAAATGGCAGAAAAGATTTCCTCAATTTTTCTTTTTGCGGCTTTGAGTTGGTGGTGAGGATTGTGTTAAGCGATCACGCAGTACAGCAGCATGATCAATGGCTAACTTAATCGAATTGGCAAAATTGATGTTTCGGTAAACACGCATTTCCAGCGACATCTCTTCGTCGCTTAATGTGCGCTTGTATTGCAACTCTCCCCCCATAAAGTCGTAATACTCAAAGCCACTTTTTTGGGCCGCTTCAATCAGCATATGGTGGGTGACTAGACCCGGTTTTAGGTGCTTGTCGGTAAAGGTGTAGTCAAATGCACTCAAATAAAAATACGCACATCCATTAAAGTGAAAGTTATAGATATAGCCAAGGTGATGCTCACCAGCCGACACTTTGACTAGCTGAACAATACCTTGTGGGACGCCTTTCATCGCTAGGCGATGATGAAAATCCAAGAACTTAGGGTTATTGAACCCACTACTTTTTCCCCAACGCTCTAAATGATACGGGGCGCAATCTTTAAAGAACTGATCAACTTGTTCGGCGCTGTAGTGAGTAAACTTAACCCCACCCATCACTTGGTAGCGCTTTTTACTTCGCCTAATTTGATAACGGGCGTTTTTTGACAGGGTCTGTTTTTCATATTCAGAAAAGCTTTGATATCGATGGAGGTTCACTCTATAAGCCATCGTGCTCCATATTGTGCGCTGACTGTGCTTAGAAAGACCAGAATGGGCAAGTACCTCCTGTTTCGATACGCCTATCGAAAACCCACCGCGCTTTACCACATTATCCATAACGTACTGGTTCAGCAGTGGTCTCAGCTGATCCGATAACTCGGCATCCAGCAAGTAGTCGTTGTACTCGATCCAAATCTGGTCAAGATCTCGCTGGCCAGTACGATGGAGGTGATAATCCTCAAACCCTGGCAAATGCGAGCTCGAAGGGGTTTTCACAATGATGCCAAGACCGATCGGCACGCCGTGTTCGCTCTTTGCAACCACTAAAATAAAGTCGGTGACGAACACCTCAAGCCAGGTTCCTATCCAAAACCAACTTAAAAACACATTACTTGGCGCTCGATTTTCGAGCTCGCACCACAACTCCCGCACGAGGGTTAAGTCGGGCGTATCAATATGTTCAATAGTCATTGATGTTGATAGGTCAGTTTGTGGTGAAGCCAGTTCCATTAGCTCTACTCATAATTCACGTATTGAATAGAGTAAAAGAGCGGACTCAGAAGTCTTGTAACATTTATAAGACCAAGCAAATTGAAGCCGCATATAGCGATTTAAAATGTGCACGTCTCAAAAGTGTGAGGGAAATTTTAAACGCACAAGCAAAAGGCCAAATATTTTGGCCCAATTCCCAGACTACTCAAACTCTATTTTTTAAACACCATCACTTGTGTTCGCAGTTCACCTTCGGCCACTGTATGCGGCGAGTCCAAAAATCGCTCCATGCCTAAAATGGCCTTAGATGTTTTCACCTTATAGTGACGTGATGCCATCATCACCATCGACCAAGCATTACCTAAATAATTGTACGACCCTGTATGCTCAACCGCATAAGCCTGTGTGGTAGGAAGCTGTTTAACTAAAAATGGCTCTGGAAGATCAACAGCGGATTCGATTGGCAAACAGGTTTCGAACTCGGAGTAACTGGTGTTCATGTCCATTTTGGTATAAAGCGCAAACAATGGGCCATTCGGCACCACTTTTTGCTCGGTTATCAGTTGAGTTAGCGAGTCGATATGACCTGGCATCACCTCTTTCATTTGTTCAATGGTTGCCCCGCCGCGTAAAGAGACATAGTGCGTCGCATCTATTGTAAGATCACCGAGTAAACTCAGCTTACTCTCCACCTTACCAGTCTCAATTTTCGCCTTAAGCATTCCCAGACCACGGTCGTAATCCATGCCAATCATGTTCTTAAACAAGTTTTTTAAGAAGAACAAAAACCAAGGAACTTGGCTGTCCATGATCCACGACACTTTACAACCGCCATCCACTGCGTCGAATTCAAAACCCACTTTAGCTTGCGATTTAAAAGGACGAAGAAACCTTAAATCCATGTTAAGTGTGCCAGGCTTGACCTCGACCAACTGCATTTCGCCAGAGCCTACTATCTCTCCATCCCATGTGTAACTGGCTCCTTCACTGCCTTGATCTCCGCTATACACTAACGGGCAATCTGGCTCTGTGATTAACCATGGCGACCAACTTGGCCACTGGGTGAAATCTGCAACAAACTGTTGAACCTGCTCGGGCTCTGCATCGATAACAATGGACTTTTTAACTTGGTACTTTAGCATCGAACTTCCTTATTCTTTGTTTCTTAACCTTGTTTTCACTTCGGCGCGTAGCTCTGTAACAGAAAGTATAGACGCTCATGGCGCACATATTATGATGACTGAGTCTGCTCAAGCTTGTTCTTAGATTGCTCTTGATGAAACGCTTCAAGAAACTCAGTTCCAGCTAGCAAGCCCAACTCATAATCATGCAGAATGTCCGATTTGCTGCTCATCAAGCCTTTGCTTTTTAGTGGTACCGTCGGCGAAATCTCGTGCAATGTGACTCCTTCTGGAGGAGTCTGAATGAATTGACGCACAGCGTTGTGACTCACGTAATGTTGCACAAGCATATCCATATTTTTATTGCCGGTAGATGTTTGCATCAACCGCTGCTGCTGCTGAGCAACTAATTGAGTTAGCGTGTCTTTATCGGGCAACCACTCTGGGGCCACAGAGTCAAAGTTAGGCAACTTAATCTCGTGGCTAAGTTCTTCTATCTTTTTTGAAAATTGCTTTTGAAAGTCGAGCAATTTATCACGATGACCGTGCAGTTTATATTTGTCGACATACGGGGCAAGGCCTTCTTCTAGCTCTTGACGAAAACGACCTATCCCCTGCTCTTTGTCCGCCTCTTCAACCCGAGGAGTCGCAACCGTAATTTGATCTGCAGCAGACTGCTGTGACATAGGCTCTGTGGAAATAACGACAATGTTTTTGAAGCCTCTTCGATACGCTTCTTCGACCGGAATAGTCGCGGTCACGCCACCATCTACCCATTTGGCGCCATCAAATTCGACGTCTCGGAAGTAAAGCATAGGAATCGCGCAGGTCGCTCGCAACACATCAAACCAATCCTCCGAAAAAATCGGGTAATAGTAGTCCTTCACCTCATCAACATTGGTAATGCACGCGAGTGCCTCACGGTCACCTCCAAGGTGACGTCGACCCTTTTCGATGTCTAATGGAAAGTCGCCGCTATTTACAAACTCAAACGCCCAATCAAGATCCATCGGCTGTTCTTTTTTCACAAACTTATTGAAGTCAAAGAAGCGCTCGCGTGTGGTGTAATTAAGAATGAAGTCGAGGCCTAGTCCAGGCTGCCCTGCCACAAATGCGGCAACATTAAGTGCGCCTGCGCTAGTGCCTAAATACAACGAAAATGGGTCAAAGTTCTCTTTTTTAAACTTATCTAATACCCCAGATGCAAAAGCACCTTTTTGACCGCCACCTTGAACGGCGAGTGCGTATTTAATGTGTTGATCCATTGGGTAACTGCCTATTTATAATTAGTATTCGACTCTAAAGTAAACGATAGTGTACACTTTAGAATTCCCGTCAGTAAAGCTTGTAGAGCGAATTGTTGACAATTTTGAGAGGCATCTAACTTGAGCAAAATGAGAGAAGCAAAACAACACGATATCTTCAATGCTGCCATGACGCTATTTTCGGAAAAAGGATTCGATCAAGCGAGCATGGATGGCATTGCAAAGCTTGCTCAAGTGTCTAAGCGAACTCTGTATAAATACTTCCCAACCAAAGATAAGCTATTTGAAACAATTGTCGAATCACTGATGAGCAATTTTGATCAGCATTTGCCCGTCGATTTTGACCAAAGCACGTCCATCTCAGATCAGCTGTTTGCGATTTTGAGTGAACGCATGTCGTATTTGTTGGAGCCACAGTTTATCCAGCTATCGCGGCTGGTCAGCGTCGAGTGCATGAGACAGAAACGATTTGCAGAAATTGCGTTAGCGCAACTGCAAACGATTGAAGGTGGGTATGGACTGCGGCATTGGGCCAAACAAGGCGTCGAGCAAAACAAACTCTCATTGTCGGAGCCGTTACTGGCCATTGAGCAGTTGATCGGTTCAATAAAGGGGACGTGCTATTGGCCATCGTTAATGACTCACCAAAAGCCAGTCACTAGAGCCGAGCTAAACAAGGCTATACGATTTGCCTGTGATAGTTTCGAATCTGCACATAGTCGCTAATGCAATTAGGCAATTAGGCAATTAGGCAATTAGGCAATTAGGCAATTAGGCGATAATCATTCTTCAAAGAGGTTTACACCGGTAAACCTCTTCAAAATGAATGAACAACAATGCCGATTAATTTACCGCTAAAGCCGCTTTCCAAATAATCGACGAGCGATTACCTGTTCGGCAGAAGGCAAATACTCGCTGGTGCTGCTGCATAAATTGATTGAACTGTTCGACCATTGGCATAGTGACCTCTGGGCCATTCATTGGGATAGCGACGATGTCTATACCTTGGTTAGCCGCCTCTAACATAAGTTCATCAAATAGCGGCTGCCCCGGCTCTTCCCCATTGGGGCGATTACACACGATACCGTCAAAGCCCATCTCTTTTATCGTCGCAATATCCTGCACCGCAATTTGTGGGCTGACGGAATAGTTTTCTGCTAGTTTAGTAATGTTCATCCATGTTCTCCTGCTTGTTCAAATAATGTACTGCAATTTTACAGGGCATTAAGTGGAATCTTTAGATAGCTTACACCATTATCTTCTGCTGGAGGTGTCTCACCTGCTCGCATATTGATCTGGACCGATGGTAATAAAAGAACTGGCATAGCCAATGTGGCATCGCGCTCGCTACGCATAGCAACAAAATCACTTTCTGCTGTCCCATTGGCAACGTGGATATTGCGTGCTTTTTCCTCACCTACGGTTGTAACAAACTGATGTTCACGGCCACCTGGTGCATAGTCGTGGCACATATACAGTTGAGTCTGCTCGGGTAGCGATAAAATTTTGCCAATAGACTGGAACAGCTCTTCCGCACTGCCACCAGGGAAATCACAACGCGCCGTCCCCATATCGGGCATAAAAATCGTATCCCCCACAAACGCTGCTTCCTCTTCTACAATGTAAGTTGCGCAAGCAGGTGTGTGGCCTGGTGTGTGCCAAGCTTTTGCGGTTAGCGACCCTATATTGAAGGTTTCGTTATCATCAAACAGATGATCAAACTGGCTGCCGTCTGTTGCAAACTCGGGTTCAGCATTAAATACGCCTTTGAACACCGCTTGAACCTGATTGATTTTAGAGCCAATAGCGACTTTGCCACCCAATTTTGATTTTAGGTAGGGTGCCGAAGAAAGGTGATCGGCATGAACATGCGTCTCCAATATCCAGTCAACCCTAAGCTGATGGCCATTAATGTAATCGATCACTGCATCTGCAGATTGAGTGCTACTTCGACCAGACTTAGGGTCGTAATCAAGGACAGGATCAACAATGGCACAATGCTGCGTCTCTGGATCGATAATCACATGAGTATAAGTTGAGGATCCTTCATGGAAAAACGTTTCAATCTTCATAACACTTCCTTTCATTGAATTAATCTAAATTAGCGTTTGCTAATCAATGAAAATAGCGTAAGATAAAAATCAAATATTAGCAACATCTAATTTAGAAAAACTTAATACAGGAGGCAGGGATGATTCATGTAGTCGCAGGAGCAATGAGCATTGGCATAACTCTAGGCTTGTTAGGATCGGGAGGCTCTATAGTTACAGTGCCTGTATTGGCCTATTTAGTTGGCCAAGAGCAAAAAGTGGCTATTGCGGGGTCACTAGTCATTGTGGGCTTAATCAGCTTTATCGCTTCTCTACCGCTTATTAAACGTAAGCAGGTCGATTGGCACAGTGTGCTCTACTTTGGTGTTCCTGGCATGATAGGGACGTATTTAGGAGCATGGGCAGCTGGGTTTGTTAATGGTGATGTGCAGTTTATCGCCTTTGCTGGGGTGATGGTGATTGCCGCCTACAAAATGTTGCAACCAAAACTACAGAGCGAATCCGAAGGCGACACAAAACGCTCAATAGCAAAAATTGGCCTCGACGGTATTCTTGTGGGCTCAGTTACTGGATTTGTTGGTGTTGGAGGAGGGTTTTTAATCGTTCCCGCGCTTGTCATCCTCGGCGGATTAACCATGCAGCGCGCTGTCGCCACCAGTCTTGTCATCATTGCAATGAAATCACTGTCTGGTTTTATTAAGTATCAGCAAGTCCTTGATGCTAATCAACTGCACTTGGATTGGTCTGTCATCGCATTGGTGACCATAATTGGTATCGTTGGTAGCCAAGTAGGAACGCAGCTTAATCAACGCATTCCACAGCAAGCGCTAAAAACTGGCTTTGGCATTTTCTTAGTGCTAATGGCAGGTTACATAAGTTGGCAGACAGTGCCTGCGCTCATCTAGCAACTACCTCAAATAAAAAAATCCCTATCTAGTCAAACTAGGTAGGGATTTTTTGTTGCGTCTGCGCCTATCAATTGCTGTGAATCAAACGTGTGAATGCATCATAGGTTTCTTGGCATGACATGATGCGACCATGTCCTTTACCTTGCGTCGTCACTAGCTCGACATTGTTGGAGCTTTGACTGGCTTGTTCGGAAATGCTGTGGCTGGCAAAACGATCTTTTTCGTCATGCACAATAATGGTTTGCGACTCACGACGCTTTAGGTGTGCCTGCGGATCAATAGAATTCAGCGGATAGCTATATTCTGCTTCAATTTCTTCAACCACGGCGGTAAATAGCTTAATTGAGTAACCTGAGCGGGCAACACTGCCAAATAGGTTTTCTAGATAATTAAGAACAGGTGCAACCAACAGTAACGGGACATTTTGCATTTTTGCATGTCGACATTCTAATGTGGCCGCGGCCCCCATACTATGAGACACCACGCCAGCCAATTCATCTACGTTATCAAGTATCGTTTCCAGTCCATGTACAAAAGCTGGAATGTGCCCATAGGCTCCATCACTTTGCCCATGAGCAGGCTGATCATAAGCCATTGCCGTAAAGCCACTTTTGGCAATCTGCTCCATCAGCGGAAAAAACTGGCTCGCGCTGCCAGACCACCCGTGATTCAGAACCCAAACTGGACCTTGACCCAAGGTGTACGTTGTCAAAGCACCGTACTTACTCTGCACTGAAGCAACCTGTAAGTTTTGTGGTGATTCGTTCTTCGGCTTGGCTCTAACGGGGGTTAACAACAATTTTCTGGCGGTATTCTTAGCGTGTTTAGGGGCTAAGGTATGATGTAACCGAGTGGTTGCATTGATCAATTGCTTTTTAAAGTTAAACCGATTCGAGGTGTTAAAGTAGATTTTGTCGCTCATCCGTACTGCTCTTATGTGATCCTTGGCACAACATGCCACTGTTGCTCAAAAATAACAACTTATGGATTGTTTCTCATACATCTAATTTGATGAACGAGTACCCCTGAAAAATTACTCGATAACCAAACTGCCATCATCGTTAAACTGCCATGAGTCCGCATATGCAACTTCCCACAAGTGACCATCAGGGTCTTGAAAATACCCACTAAACCCACCCCAGAAAACCAACTGTGCTGGCTTGATGATGGTACCACCCGCCGCCTCCGCTTGAGCCAACACCAGCTCGACTTCGTCTTTGCTTCTCGTATTGTGGGCTAAAGTAACCGGTGAACCTTGTGCATTGCCAATAGACACCGCTCTGTCGGGAAACTCTTCAGCAAGTTTGTCTAATGGATACAGCGCTAAGCAGGTTCCAGCGGTTTTAAAGAACGCGATCTCAGCGCCATATTCGGCAGAGGTATCCAAACCTAACCCTTCTTTGTAGAACTTAATTGAACGATCTAAATCCTTCACGCCAAGTGTGATGATACTGATTCTTCCTTCCATGAGATGTCCTATCGTCTATGTTTATATGGCCCATTATTAGCAGGGCTGACTCAACCTCAAACCATAGCATGTTTTAATTCAGGCCGCCCAACTTAACAATTTGATAACAAACCTGTTCTTGTAGACTGTTGTTTTCTGTTATAAATCTCTCAAGCAGTCTATTGTCATTTTTTACAAGGAGTTACTATGAGAACGCTGCAGCAATGGCTAGACGCCTATGGTGAGAGTCACCAAAATGGCACCAATCGGAAAATCCATAAAGTAGCGGTACCCGGCATTTTCTTATCCATCGTCGGCCTCATATTTTCAATCCCTCCTCTAGAACTTTTTGGCCTGAGCTTAAACTGGATTTGGATCGTGCTGCTTCCTGTTATGGCGTTCTATTTGAGCCTGTCATTGAGTGTTTTTCTCTCAATGCTAAGTTTTAGCTTGCTGTGCATTGGAATCGTGTTTGTGTTGCAAGAGCAGATCAACATTTTCAACTGGTCAGTCGGTTTATTTGTGGTGTTGTGGATTTTTCAGTTTATAGGTCACAAAATTGAAGGGAAAAAACCCTCCTTTTTCGATGATGTTCAATTCTTATTGATAGGGCCAATTTGGGTGTTTAAACAGAAGGTATAGGTGTTGTTATGGATCTCGGTGCATTTTCAGTCAGTCTCAACGTGAAAGATATTCATCAATCTTTTGATTTTTATCAAAAATTAGGGTTCAAAGTGTTTGGCGGGGATATTGACCAAAACTGGCTTATTCTGAAGAATGGAGATACCGTCATTGGACTATTCCAAGGCATGTTCGACAAAAACATGCTCACCTTTAACCCTGGCTGGGACAGCAATGGTAAAGATACCGATGCCTTTGACGATATTCGAACCATCGAAGAGTTATTGCTTCAACGCGGCGTTGCGTTAGATGCGACTACAGCGGCGGCCACGGGTCCCGCGCACGTAATGCTCACTGATCCCGATGGTAACCCTATCCTCATTGACCAACATCGAGCCACATGAACATAACATTAGATTTAAATCCAAGTGCCCAAGATATCGAAGAGATTCGTTTAGGGCTTGTTGAACATAATAAACCCCATTTAGGAAACTTGAGAGAGCAGCCCGTTGCTTGCTACTGCTACCACCCAGACGACGCTAATCAAAAAATTGCTGGCGTGTGTGGTGAAATTAGAGGCAATTGGCTGATGATCCAGTTTTTGTGGGTCTCGCCCGATTTTAAGCATCAGGGTTTAGGGTCAAAATTGCTGTCGAATATTGAAGGCTACGCGCAATCATTAGGGTGCCATTCTGTATTACTTGATACCTTTAGTTTTCAAGCACGCCCTTTTTATGAAAAGCACGGTTATGTCGCTCAGATGACGTTAGAAAAATTTCCCGAAAATCACGAAAAGTATTTTTTAATTAAAAATTTATCGTCCAAATAGACTAAAGCCGACACAGTAGTGTCGGCTTTTCTATCTTTCCTTCCTATTAGGCCACAAATGACAGTACTGGCCCTAGCAACATAAACAACGACACTAACCCAACAATCGGCAGCTTCAACTGTTTAAGTAGGAAAAATCCAAGCAGAACCGCAGCCATATCAAGCCCGCTGAATACAGCGCTAGACACTACTGGCTGATACAGCGCAGCGGCAAGTAATCCCACAACCGCTGCGTTGACTCCAGCAATCGCTCCAGCAACCTTAGGCCGCTTAGCCAACTGCTGCCAATGGCTCAAAACACCAAGCAGCAACAAAAACCCTGGTAGAAAAATAGCAATCGTTGCTAACAATGCACCTGCGATTGGGCTATTTGGCAACAAATGAAACCCTAAGAAAGTCGCGAGCGTAAACATTGGTCCTGGTACTGCTTGCGCCGCTGCGTAGCCCGTTAAGAAGGTCTCGGTTGCAACCGCATCGCCCAAACTATTTTGTAGTAGCGGGAGCACCACATGACCACCACCAAATACCAGGCTTCCTGCCTGAAAAAATTGTGAAAACAGGTTGATGCTTTGGGATGCAGCGCTCACAAGCGGTAACACCAATAGGAGGCCCACAAATACTGCCAGCGGCCAAGGGTTTACCTTAATAGGCGCGTGGGCTGTTTTGTCCGGTGACGAGAGCGCAGACATGCCCACTAAGGCCGCCACGATGAGCACCAACATTTGACTGACTAACGACGGCGCGATAAGCAACACAATAGCGGTGCCAAAGGCGACAGCAATAGAGGTGTTTTGCTTACAGAAGTTTTTGTACATGCCCCATGTCGCATCGGCGACCACCACCACGGCAAGTAATTTAAGTCCATGGACAACTTGTTCAAACAGTGGCACGCCCATAAGCTCGGCACTTGCCGTTGCAAGAGCTACCATAATCGCAACAGACGGTAAGGTAAAACCAACAAAGGCCGCAATCGCACCGGGTAATCCACCACGGTGGTAACCTACCGCAAAACCAACTTGGCTTGATCCTGGCCCCGGTAAAAACTGGCTTAACGCGACGATTTGCGCGTAATCACTATCGGTTAACCAGCCACGTTTTTCTACAAAAGCTTGGCGGAAATACCCTATGTGCGCGGCAGGCCCACCAAAGCTGACCCACCCCAAAAAGAAAAATATCTTAAATATCTGAAACATCGGTACTAATCAATTGACTATTGAATTTGTGTGGGGCTAGAGTAAGCTGACATTATTAATGACTCAAATTGATAGTAATAATAATTAGTATGAATAGTATTGATAGTGTGGAATCTAGAAACTGGCGAAATGTTGATTTGAACCTATTGATCGCGTTTCACTATTTGTATGGCTGCCAATCCGTCTCTCAGGCCGCACAGCAAGCTCATGTGAGCCAATCGGCCATGAGCCATAGCCTAGCAAAACTCAGAACGTTATTTGACGATCCTCTTTTCTATCGCCGCGGCCATCAAATGCTACCAACGGAATACGCGGTTACGCTCGCTCCAAAGATTAAAGACATTTTGAGCCACATAGACCAAGAGTTATCTCACAATCATCAATTTGTTCCGTCTCAATTTGATGGACAGTTCAAAATTGGGCTGACCGATTACGCTGAATGGCTATTTGCCCCAGCCATCTACGACCATTTGCGCCAACTCGCTCCTTCGGCGCAAATCCTGTTTCATACAATCAATAGAGATAATTATCAGGCTCTATTTGATAAACAACGTATTGACGCCGCTATAGTGGGTTTCACCCCAGCATCAACAGGCTTCCAGCGCCAAACTTTGTACACTGAAGACCATGTTGTTTTATTCGATTCGACGATCGTTGATCGCCAGCAGCTTACTTCTGCCACAGGGTTTGCTCAACTTCCGCATGCATTGGTTAGCCCCGACGGCAGCGTAGCAACCAAAGTCGATACGATATTGAACGACCTTGGGCTGACTCGACAAGTAACGACGACCTCTGCCAGCTTCATGTCGATCAGTCGAATGTTACAAGGTCGCAGCATCATCGCTACATTACCTTCTCGGTTGGCCAAAGCCCTTCAACAGCATCACCAGTTAAGTTACTGCAAGCCACCTATAGAAATGGATGGGTTTGACGTTTCTCTTATTTCAGAGCAGCACCAACACACCACGCAAAAGGTGCAGTGGCTAACTTATGAGCTGTTAACGTTATTTAAAAAAAACTGACCCAATACTGAAACATTGCACTTTTAGACTTAGCTGAAGATTTTACACATTTTAGCTTTGAAAAATTATCAAGAGGTGCGAGGATGAGCGAAATTGTTACCAGTATGTTGGAAGTTAGTGTAATGCCCATTCATTCTCCGTTGTTAGTTGTCGGTCATCGTGGACTTTCTGGACACTATCCTGAAAATACTGCAAGCAGCATTAAAGCAGCTGCAGAAGAAGGACTCGCTTGGGTCGAAGTTGATGTACAACCCACAAAAGAAGGTGCCTTGGTGGTCACGCATGATCACACCTTAGAGCGCTGCAGCAATGGAACAGGTCGTGTCGACGAACATACCTTGTTGGATTTATACGAGTTAGACTTCGGGTTATGGAAAGGCCCTCAGTTTGAAGGTGAGTCTATTCTAACCCTAGAGGCGTTACTGCACCTCGCTCAGCAGTACGATTTAGGCATCAACTTAGAAATTAAACTGGATCGTACACAGCAGTCTGATGACACCATTAACAGTGTGGTAGATAACTTGCTCAGTACTCTTGAACATTTCGAATTTTCGAGCGACAAAGTAGTGATTTCTAGCTTCTGCCAAGCCGCACTGCGTGAAGTTCGTCGCCAGTCAAGCAGCGTGTGTATTGGTGTGTTAGCTGATCGATTAGGCAAAGATCATCTTCAGTTAATCGAAGAATTAGGTGCATACAGCTGTCATTTGAATCATTTTTGGGTGACCGAAACTCAGATTTCAAAACTAAAAAAGCTAGGGGTTAAAGTTTGGTGTTACACCGTAAATAAGCCGCACAAGTTTAAACACCTCGATCAAGTTGATGGCATTTTTACAGACTACCCAGAACGCTTTGCAGGTATCAAACCAACCAAAGCCATGACCAATAGCACTACTTAGGCGACGATATTTCTAAACGTAAAGTTGAGTCTCAACTGTTGACCCACTTTCGTCTTTGGCAAGGCGTGCATCCAGTGATGTTGAATAGCGCCCGCCATCACTAGCAGGCTGCCAGAGTCGAGCCAAAGCTCGTGTTTAGCACTTGTCAGCTTGTGTTTGAACACGAACTTTCTGCGCTGTCCTAAAGAGACAGAAGCAATTGTTGGTTCCTCACCCAAAGCGGCTTCGTTGTCTTGGTGCCAACCCATGTAGTCGTCGCCATTGCGATAGTAGTTACCCAACACACTATTAAAGTCTGTTCCGCACACAGACGATACAGCCTGACGCATCATAGCAAGCGATATAGGTAGCTCGCGCGGCTCTATTGTAAGGCCTGAATATCGATATGCGCGGCTACCGTAACCACAAATAAGCCTTGGTTGATCTATCCAGCGACCAAATAACCTAATTTGCTTTTGTTGCCAGTCCAATTGCTCAATACATTCGTTCGTCAGCGCCTTAGCGGCAGTAGGAGAAATGAAATTAGGCAATACAGCAATGCTACACCGACTCTCATCAGCAACCTGTTTCGGCAAGGTTAACCACGCTAACGGACTGTTTAGGTTATACATTGTGGATAGTTACCAGAGATTTGGGTCATCAAACGCTGCAACTGTCGTTAGGGTCATGCTCATGTCGGCGATATTCTCAGCAGCCAAGCTTTGCCCAAGCCAACCCATAGGGTGACTTAAGGGCTGAGGTGCAACAATCTTGTTGTTATCGATTTGCTCAAAACCTACTTTCCCATAAAAACTAGGATCACCATAAGTAAAGAGAAGCTCAACACCCTGATCGGCCAATGCTGAACGTGCAAATTGAATCAACGCCTGACCCACACCTTGGCCTTGCGCCTTAGTCGCTACAGCAACAGGAGAAAGCAGATACGCACTCTGTTGAGTCGAGGTTTCGAGCTTAGTCAAAATGATTGCCGCTTGTAATTCGGACTCTGTTGCACCAAAAACTTCAACCAACGACGGTTCGGTGGTGCTGAGAATTGCGGCAACTAAACCGCTGACGACCTGCCCTTCTTCGGCACTTTCTGAGTCGGTAAAGGTCTCTAGAAATAGAGACTTAAGTGATTCAATGTCTGGATGACTAATGTGAGAATAATCCATACTCACTCCTTAGTGGATTTGTTTCATTGATTATACTATCAGAGAGAAAGTCTAGGCCGAATAAAGTCAATAAACGCGGTGATCCGTTTAGACAGTGTAGATGACTTATAATACACCGCATTAACGCGCTCTCGGCCTGTATTACTGATAACGAAAGGGTGTAGTAAGCTTACTAGACGGCCCTGCTCGATGTCTTGGTGAACCATAAAACCCGAAAGGCACGCTATGCCATTGCCAGCTAATGCCAGTTGACGCAGGGTTTCACCATTGCTCACCATCAATTTGGGCACAACCGTTTCCATTGGCAATGGCCATTGGTTTAAGGTTTTACTCTCGGTAAAGCCAAGCAGTTTGTGCTGCGACAGATCGCTTACCTGTTTTGGCACGCCGTTGATCTTCAAGTAAGAGGGCGAGGCGACAATAAACAGTGGGCTTTCGCCTAGCAACGTAGAGTAAAGCGTAGAATCGTCCAACTGGCCGATGCGGATAGCAATATCGGTGCGTTTTTCCAATAAATCGACAATACCTTCATTGGAGGTTAATTCTAATTCTATCTCAGGATAAGCTGCGTTAAACTCGGCCACTAGAGGCACAAGTTGATGTAATACAAACGGGCTAGCCGCATCGACTCTTAAACGCCCTTTAGGCTGGTTTTTACGCTCAACGATCTCTGCTTCTGCCTGCTCTAGGTACGACAGTCCTTGTCTAATTTGCGCTGCAAACTGTCGCCCTTCTTCGGTCAATTCAATTCGACGAGTGGTTCGATTAAGCAAAGTAACCCCAAGCTGTTTTTCAATTTTACTGACAGTACGGGACACTTTGGCAACCTGAATATTTAGCATCGAGGCAGCGGCAGAAAACCCTCCACTATCGATAACGGTAAGTAAGATATTCAGTTCATCGGAGCGTGTGCGCATCGCTATCCGCCTCATTCATGGGTTGAGTGACGTTTAAGTTCAAATATAGCAATAATCGACGAGATCTAGTGCAATATTTAGCAACAATAATTTGATGGCACCAACTTTTTATGAACAGCGTACGTAAAAACAGTGCACTATACCTTTAAAGTCGCTAAAATCTCGCCAATTATCCCGACACAAATGAACACCGCGTTACCGCTACTATCATGAAATTTTTGATTGCCTTTATTGCTCTAATCAGTCCACTTGCCAACGCCAGCGTTGACCTCGTCAAAGTGGTCAAATCCCAAAATCGTATGTTTCTAATTTACGATGGGCAAGTCGTCAAAGAGTATCATGTCGCTTTTGGTCAAAACCCTAAAGGCCATAAACAAGAAGCTGGCGATCAACGCACTCCCGAGGGTAATTACACCTTAGATCTTAAGAAGGAAGACTCCGAGTTTTATCGAGCAATGCGCATCTCCTATCCAAACAATTACGATAAGATCATTGCCAAAAATAGAGGGGTTTCACCCGGTGGACACATTATGGTGCATGGACAAAAAAATGGTTTTGAACACCTAGAGTCATTTACTCAAACTGCTAACTGGACCGATGGGTGCATCGCTCTTACTAACCGTGAGATGGATGAGTTCATGCGTTTAGTGAGTATAGGCACCCCTATTGAGATCCGTTGGTAACCATTTCTCGCAAGCGACATTTAGCCCAATAAAGAAGGCCAGCCTAAGCTGACCTATATTTGGAGTGAGACCGCATAAGTGCTATTAGTTTCAAGCCGCATCTGGTCATATAGTATCCCTGATGGCTCTATATTAGCGTCACAGTAACTCAGTAAACTATCGCAGATCCTTACGTAAGATCTTACCTACCACCGATTTTGGCAGCTCATCACGAAATTCAACTTCCTTTGGCACTTTGTAGTTGGTTAGGTGCTTCTTACAGTGTTTACGCACTTCCTCAACGCTGACTGGCTGATTAGTCACAACCACAAGTTTTACACGCTCTCCTGTTACGTCATCGCTCACGCCAATCGCACCGGCTTCAACAATGTGTGGATGCAACGTAGCAACTGATTCAACTTCACTTGGGAAAACATTAAAGCCAGATACCAAGATCATGTCTTTCTTACGGTCTTCAATAAAAAAGAACCCTTCTTCATCCATACGGCCAATATCACCTGAGCTAAACCAACCGTCCTCAGTCAATACCTGCTTTGTCTCTGCTTCTTGATTCCAATAGCCCTGCATCACTTGGTCACCACGAATCTGGATCTCGCCAATGCCGCCCACTGGCATAGGAGCCCCTGATTCGTCGACAATTCTTAGCTCGGTACTTGGAAGCGGAACGCCAATAGACGGTTTAAAGTGCTGCTGAGTGTGGATACCTCCTGCTACTACAGGAGAACATTCTGTCAGACCATAACCTTCTACAACGGTCATTCCTGTTATCGATTGCCACTCTTCTGCAACATGTTGTTGCGTCGCCATACCACCAGCAATGGTTAAATTTGCACTGCTAAAATCTAGTTTTTTGAACCCTTCGTGGCGATTGAGCCCATTAAGCAAAGTGTTTAAACCAAAAAACGTGGTAAATGGATAGCGGCTCAGATCTTTCACAAACCCGTCCAAATCACGAGGGTTGGTGATAAGTAAGTTGGTTGCACCCATGTGCATCATCAGCATCATGCTGACTGAGTTAGCAAATATATGATAAAGAGGAAGTGGTGTAACTACATGTTCTTTGTCGCGCAACGTACGCGGAGAAAAGTGCGCATCGACTTGCAAGACATTGGCAACAATATTGCGGTGAGTTAATACTGCACCTTTTGCCACGCCCGTTGTCCCACCGGTGTACTGCAAGTAGGCGATGTCATCACCCGACAGTTCTGGCGCTTCAAACGGAAGCTTTTTACCGTTAGTGATCACTTTTTTCAGTGAGATCGCATTGGGTAAGTGATACGCAGGCACCATCTTTTTGATGTATTTGACAGCAAAGTTCACTAGCGTACGCTTGTAGGGTGCAAGCTCATCACCGATGTGGGTGAGTATCACGTGACGCAAACTGGTTTTACTGATCACTTTTTGCAAATTGTTGCCAAAGTTAGTTACTGCAACAATGGCGCTGGCACCAGAGTCACGCAATTGATGCTGTAGCTCTGTTGGCGTGTATAGAGGATTCACGTTTACGATGACTAAACCTGCTTTTAGTGCGCCAATCAAACAGATTGGGTATTGCAGCAAGTTTGGCATCATCAGTGCAATGCGCTCACCTTTTTTCATGCCCAATTCATTTTGCATATAAGCGGCAAAAGCATCACTTTTTTCGTTTAACTCTTTATAGGTCAAACTCTGCCCCATATTGACGAAGGCAGGCTTATCTGGATAGGTTTCAAAGCTACGATCGAACATCGACAGCGCATTTGGGTATTTGTCTGCGTCGATCATTGCGGGGACATCTTTCGGGTAACTTTTCAGCCAGAGTTGTTCGATCATGTATATTCCAAAACAGGTAGTCATTTTTTCGTGCAATAGAATACTCTATATCTAGGTAGTTCCACCGCAAATGAGCGAAAATTTGCGATCAATTGCCAGTTTTCCAAGCAGATCGTGTAACTTTCGTTCAACTACCTGCCGCGACGAGTCGCAGCTTGACCTCCCAGCGACGTGCACACTTTCAGTTACTATGGACAATATGCCATGCCACCGCTATCGTAAACAAAACGGTTATTAACTTTGGATTTAAATGAAAGACTACAATGCGTTACAAGTTTTTTTGATACTTATGCAAACCCATTCAACCAAACGAACGGCGCAGCGACTGGGTCGCTCTCAATCATACGTATCCAAAGTACTGGCTCAACTCCGAGAGAGTTTGGACGACCAGCTGTTTATCAGAAGCGCGGACGGTCTAATGCCGACAACCTACGCCATGAATATAGAGCCTAAATTGCAAGAAGCGTTTGATCAAATTGGCGTTGCTCTATCGCCGGAAGTCTTCGACCCAAAACAAGTCGATAAAGTTACATTACACATTGTGGACATTTACCTCACCCACATTGGTAAAAAGCTAATTCAAGCGATTCGCGCCCAAACCGATGCGATTATAGAGATCAGAACCTGGACAAATGTCACCGAATCTCTTATCGAGCAGGGAGACGTTGATATGGGGTTACACATATTAGGAGACAAGCCGCAAAGCATATATCAAAAGCGGTTGCACAGTGGCGTTGGCGTCTTTGACGGCAATCGCTCAGGCGAATACGTAAAGTACATCGTCAACGCCGTAAATGAGTACCGTAATCACTTCAAGACGATTGATCCTAGCATTGAAGCAACATTGATCATTGATAATCACCACTTAATGACTCAATTACTCGATAGCTGTTTTACCCTTCGCTACCAGCCTACAATTGAAGATATCGATGGTGTAAAACTGTCACTCGATGTTGCACTTATCATGAAATCCACCAAGCGACAGTCACCCAAAAACCTCTGGCTAATGAGTATAATCGAGCCTCTAGTGCTCGATTACATTAAAGATTGGAACGAGAAAGACGGCTTTTCTTAGTCACCACCTTTCAGTTCAATCACCAGTGCTTGATAGGGTTGCAGCGTAATCGACGATAAATTGGACGGGTCGAGGTCATAGTTATTCAACACGACCAACCCCAATTCGCCTTGATATTGCCTTTCAACGACCGCTTCGCTGAAATTGGCAACGATCAACAGCTGTTTTCCGTGGAAACAACGCAAATAGGCGTACACTTCACTGTCATCAGGATCGAGTAGCGTATAGCGTCCATACACAATCACATCACCATATTCACCGCTTTTGCGCAGCTCAATCAGCTTGCGATAGTGATGATAAATAGACTGTTGATCTCCTACTGCTTGCTGAGCGTTAATGGTTGCGTAGTTATCGTTCAGCGGCAGCCATGGCTTACCGTCAGTGAACCCTGCATTTTCAGAGTCTTGCCACTGCATCGGCACGCGCGCATGGTCGCGTGAGTATCGGTTAAGAAAATCGAGTGCTTCTTGCGGTTTTACCCCTTTGTCCATCAGCTTCTGATAATGGAACTTAGCCATTAAGTCGTTAAACTCGTCAATTGAGGTAAATTGTTTGTTGGTCATTCCTATCTCTTCACCCTGATAGACATAGGGTGTGCCACTCATCAAATGCAGCACCGTGCCCAACATTTTGGCACTGATGACACGGTATTGATCGTTATCGTTGCCATAGCGACTGACCGTTCGAGGTTGGTCGTGGTTGCTCCAGTAGACCGAATTCCAGCCTTTTTGGTAAAGGTCATTTTGCCAGCGACTCATGATTTCTTTGTACTGCACGAGATCAAATGGCTTAGCGACAGCGTTGTGCTCTTCACGATCGATACTTACATGTTCAAACTGAAATATCATGCTGATTTCTTTACGATCAGGGTGCGAGTAATAGCGACCATCTAACGTGGTAGTAAAGGGCGTTTCCCCAACGGTCAGCACATCATAGTCTTTCAATACCTGCTGGTTCATTTCACGTAGGTATTGGTGACAAAGATCGTTATTAGCCCAGTGTTCCCAACCTGCTACACCCGAGTCAAAAATTGTTGCGTCTGGGAAGTCGGCAGGTTTACCGATCATATTGATGGTGTCCATTCGGAAGCCACCTACGCCTTTGTCCAACCAAAAGCGCATCATTTGATAAATAGCTTCTCTTACTTCTGGATTTGCCCAGTTAAGATCTGGCTGCTTATTGGAGAAAAGGTGCAGATAATACTGACCAGAATCTTCGTCATAGGTCCATGCCTTAGGTTTAAAAAAGGATTCCCAATTGTTAGGCTCGCTGCCATCTTCTTTGGGATCTTTCCAGATATACCAATCGCGCTTTGGGTTATCCTTACTGCTTTGGGACTCGATAAACCAAGGGTGCTCGTCGGAGGTATGGTTGGCCACCAAATCCATGACAATTTTGATGCCTCTAGAGTTAGCCTGTGCAATCAACTCATCCATATCTTGCATCGTGCCAAACTCTGGAGAAATCGCTAAATAATCGGAAATGTCATAACCATTATCGTCCATTGGCGACTGATACACAGGGCTCAGCCAAATGACATCCGCACCAAGTTGAGCGATATAATCCAACTTTTGAATGATTCCTCTCAAATCACCCACACCGTCACCGTTACTGTCATTAAAACTGCGTGGATAAATTTGATACACCACAGAGTTATGCCACCACTTTCTCATAACTTGTTGTTTTGTAGTAATTAGCTCGCTCATACGGGACCTGCTGTGCGTTGAGAATATGCGCTTTAGTCTAGCGCTTTCAAACGCCGCTGTAAGAAAGATTGGTCACCAAACGCGCGGAAAATTGACTATCATCAAGATTATTGTTTGTTTTTCAGCCAAAAAGCGAGATCGCGCACACATCGGTATTTTTTGTACAGCAAACTTTTTACAGGGGTATATGGTTATTAGGGAAGTATATAACTAAGCAAATCAGAAGTTTGCATTCCTAGCACTTATGTAACATCACTTACATGGAGTTGACGATGAAATCTACCCTACTCTCTACAGCCGTAGCACTCGCTATAGCATCTACCTCTACCTTTGCTGCCGATCTTATGTTTGCCCCTGGTGAAGACGATCGCTTTAATTGGCAAAGTTTTGAAGAACTAAAAGCAATGGATCTAAAAGGTGAAACCATCACTGTATTTGGACCATGGCTAACTGCCGATAAAGATTTAGTTGAAAGTGTCATCGCCTATTTTGAGGCGGCTACTGGCGCGACCGTAAATTACTCCGGCTCTGACAGCTTTGAGCAACAAATTGCCATTGATGTGCAAGCTGGTAGTGCACCTAACATTGCTATTTTCCCTCAGCCTGGTCTTGCGGCTGATCTCGCGTCAAAGGGATTCTTGACGCCATTAAGCGACGAAACAGCACCATGGCTTGAAGCTAACTACGCCGCTGGCTCATCTTGGGTCGATCTTGGCACTTTTGCAGGTAAAGATGGGAAAGATGATCTGTACGGCTTCTTCTATAAAGTCGACCTAAAATCACTCGTTTGGTATGTACCAGAGAACTTTGAAGATGCCGGGTACGAAGTACCAGAGACTCTAGAAGATCTTAAAGCACTTACTGAGCAAATGGTCGCAGATGGTGAAACACCTTGGTGTGTAGGTTTAGGTTCAGGTGGTGCTACAGGTTGGCCTGCAACCGACTGGGTTGAAGATCTCATGCTTCGCACACAGTCTCCACAAGACTATGATAAGTGGACCACCAACGAACTTAAATTTAACGATCCTAAAGTGGTTGAAGCTATCGACGAGTTTGGTTGGTTTGTACTAAACGACAAATTTGTAGACGGCGGTTCTCGCGCTGTTGCGGCAACCGACTTCCGTGATTCTCCTAAAGGAATGTTTACGTCACCTGCGAAGTGTTACATGCACCGTCAAGCGTCATTCATTCCTAGCTTCTTCCCAGAAGGTACTGAGCTAGGCCTAGACGCGGATTTCTTCTACTTCCCTGCGTACGAATCTAAGGACCTAGGTAAACCAGTATTAGGTGCTGGTACCATGTTTAGTATTACTAAAGATTCGAAAGGTGCTCGCGCCTTTATGGAATTCTTGAAATCGCCTATCGCGCACGAAGTATGGATGGCTCAATCGGGCTTCTTAACTCCGTACAAAGGCGTGAACATGGACGCTTACGGTAACGATACGCTTAAGAAACAAGGGGCTATCTTACTTGATGCAACCACATTCCGCTTTGACGGTTCAGACCTAATGCCAGGTAAAATTGGCGCAGGCGCATTCTGGACAGGCATGGTGGACTACAGTGGTGGTAAACCTGCTAAACAAGTGGCCGATGAAATCCAGAAAACATGGGATGCACTGAAGTAATTCCATCGACAATAGGCTCCTTTTGATATGAGAAAGGAGCCTTTCTTGATTAATCAGCTCGTCAATAACTAACGAATAACGCGAGGTCACGATGGAGCAACTCTATTCATCACTGATTATTATGGTCATAGGTGTCGCGACCTGTGCGTTTTACTATGTTTTTTCCAACTGGCTACTGACTGTATTCTTCCCAACACGTAACGTCGCCAATGCAAAGATGGCCAAGAATATTCGCCGCGCGGCGGCTATTAGACCTTGGTTGTTTCTCTTTCCAGCACTGGCCTTTCTAACCCTTTACTTGATTTACCCCGTATTTGAATCGTTTTACTTATCATTGCATGACCGCAATGGTGACCAATTCGTTGGACTCTCGAATTACACATGGCTGTTTCAAAACCCTGAGTTTCAAGAGTCTTTGGTTAATAACTTACTGTGGCTGTTGGTTGTACCTGCCGCCTCCACCTTCTTTGGGCTTGTGATCGCCGCACTGACCGATAAAGTCAGCTGGGGCAACATTGCCAAGAGTCTTATTTTCATGCCGATGGCCATCTCGTTTATCGGTGCATCCATCATCTGGAAATTCATCTACGACTACCGAGGGCCAGGCTCTGAGCAAATTGGTCTACTCAACGCCTTCGTCGAGTTTTTAGGTTTTGCTCCTCAAGCATGGATCACCATTCCGTTTTGGAACAATTTCTTCTTGATGGTGATTTTAATTTGGATCCAGACTGGTTTTGCAATGGTGATTTTGTCTGCGGCTCTACGCGGGATCCCTGAGGAAACCGTCGAAGCGGCTGTCCTTGATGGCGCCAATGGTGTGCAGATTTTCTTTAAAATTCTTATCCCGCAAATTTGGGGCACCATTGCTGTGGTATGGACCACGATTACGATTTTAGTTCTCAAGGTATTCGATATAGTGCTGGCCATGACCAATGGTCAGTGGAGCACTCAGGTTCTCGCCAACATGATGTTTGATTGGATGTTTAGAGGTGGTGGTGACTTTGGACGTGGCGCAGCGATTGCCGTCATCATCATGATTGCCGTTATCCCTGTGATGGTTTGGAACATGCGCAATGCAAGCGCTGAAATGGAGGATAGATAATGAGCTCAGTGACTCCAAAAGCAGCGAGTTTTAGTTTTAGTGCTATGCGGCGCTCGCCACTCACCATACTGGTTCATGTGTCGGTATTGCTCATCGTCATAATGTGGACTCTACCCACCGCTGGCTTGTTCATTTCGTCATTTAGAGACAAAGATCAACTTGCACTTTCTGGCTGGTGGACCAGCTTAAGTGCTTCCGAGCAGAACTTAGTGGCGCGTACCGAAGACCCAGACCAACAGCGTGAAATGGATGGGAAATTTATATTAGAAGGGCAATTACTTGTCGCAGATAAGCCTACTGAAGTGATGGCGTTTGGCTTTTCGTCTCGTGAACCCAATAAGTTTCTACCGGGTGAAACTGCGGAGATGAAAAATGGCACACTTACCGTGACTGAAGACGGGCACTATCAAATGATCCAAGAGGAGCCCTTTACTGGCTCTCGAGGTAAGCGAGTATTCTATACCGCGGTCGTTCCACCAAAATTTGGTTTGGATAACTACCGCGAGGTACTTACTTCAGAGGGGATTGGCCGTTCATTCATCAACTCGTTGACCGTGACCATTCCTGCGACTGTTATACCCATCTTAATTGCGGCCTACGCAGCCTATGCGTTGTCGTGGATGAAGATGCCAGGTCGTAGCCTATTGCTGGCGGTTGTGGTTGGTTTGCTGGTGGTGCCACTACAAATGTCGCTCATACCGCTGTTGAGGTTATACAACGACATTGGCGCCGTATTCGGTGTAGGGGCCAAGACTTATCTCGGGATATGGCTCGCGCATACAGGGTTTGGCTTACCCTTAGCCATATATCTGTTACGCAACTACATTTCCAGTTTACCGCGAGAGATCATTGAGTCGGCCAAAGTTGATGGTGCAACAGACTTCGAAATATTTATGAGGATTGTATTGCCGCTATCGTTCCCTGCTTTGGCATCGTTCGGCATATTCCAGTTCTTGTGGGTTTGGAACGATCTGTTAGTCGCTACGGTATTCTTGGGAACCGGAGAAGAGCATATGGTGTTAACCGCTCGTCTAAGAGAGTTACTCGGTTCGCGTGGTGGTAACTGGGAAATCTTGACCGCATCGGCGTTTGTGTCGATAGCCGTACCTTTATTAGTCTTCTTCACACTACAGCGCTACCTCGTTAGAGGGCTGCTCGCTGGCTCTGTGAAATAGACACTTTTTCGTTGTACCTGATTAAAGAGAACAACCTATGACAGGATTAAGTCTAAAAAATATTAAAAAGGCCTACGGAAAAACCGAGGTTATCCATGGGGTTGATTTGGACATCGAACAAGGTGAGTTTGTTGTCTTTGTTGGACCTTCTGGCTGCGGTAAGTCCACTCTGCTCAGAATGATTGCGGGGCTTGAAGACATCACCTCTGGTGACATGTTTATTGAGTCGGCACAGGTCAATGATATGCCAGCGGCAATGCGTGGCATCGCCATGGTATTCCAAACCTACGCTCTCTACCCGCACATGACCGTCTATGACAACATGGCATTTGCCATGCGGATTGCCAAGCAAGACAAAGAGACCATCCATGAACGCGTCATGGATGCCGCCAGAATGCTGCAATTAGAGCCCTATTTAGATAGGCTACCAAAAGCCCTATCAGGCGGTCAAAGACAGCGCGTCGCTATAGGCCGAGCTATTGTCAGGCAGCCAAAAGTGTTCTTGTTTGATGAACCTTTGTCTAACTTGGATGCCGCGCTTCGGGTACAAACTCGAATCGAAATCGCTAACCTTAACGAGCAGTTGCCGCAGACCACTATGATTTATGTAACCCATGATCAGGTTGAAGCTATGACTCTCGCTGACCGAATCGTTGTCCTTTCGGCAGGCATTATCGAACAAGTCGGTACCCCACTCGAGCTGTATACAAGTCCTGCAAACGTCTTTGTTGCGCAATTTATTGGCTCTCCATCGATGAATATCGTTAGCTGCCAATGTCTGAAAAGTGGCGACACTACGCAGGTGAAAGCGCCCAGCGGATTGGACGTAACCATACCAATTCAGTCGCAAACGGGTATGATTGGTCAGCCTTTGAGTCTTGGCGTGCGCCCAGAAGATTATCAATTGGCGGGTGAACAAAGTGCCATGATCAGCGGTGAAGTTATGTTTGTCGAATCGCTCGGTGAAGTCACGCTTTTGCACATCAACGTTGAAGGTGTTGAACAAGCTATCATTGCGAAGTTGCCTGGTATTTACGATTTCCATAAGGGTGAGACCATCCACTTAACGGCTGACTTAGAAAAAGTCCACTTGTTTGACGAAAAAGGAATATCACTCAAACACTTAGCAAAATAACCACAGCAATATGATGGTTATCACAACAGCCCTCTGATCCCTGAACCATACTCAAGTTGGGTTTTCAGAGTTAGGGGGCTAACCATGTCTACACCGCATCACGCCAGTTTATCCATCGACAACCACCCCTGGTTCGAACACCACCGTAGCAGCGTAATATTTATCCTCGACGTTATAATATTCGCGCTACTTTATACCTATCTACCATTAGAGCATGACGTCACTGTAGGTCTGGCGATACTGGTGTTTATCGCCATTTTGTGGCTCACCGAAGCATTGCATGTCACGGTCACCGCATTGTTAGTGCCGATACTAGCGGTAGTATTTGGGGTATTTGATCTCCAAAATGCACTACACAGCTTTTCCAATTCGATAATATTTCTCTTCTTGGGCGGCTTCGCGCTAGCAGCGGCATTACACCGGCAGGGGTTGGATAAAATTATTGCAGACCAAGTTCTGGTGCTGGCGCGCGGAAAACTGCTTAATGCAGTTCTGTTACTATTTGGGACGACCGCATTGTTATCGATGTGGATCAGCAACACCGCAACTACGGCTATGATGCTACCGCTAGTGTTAGGTATTTTGACCAAACTTGACGCCAACAAGCAACATAGTGGCTATGTGTTTGTTTTATTAGGCATTGCCTACAGCGCGAGTATTGGAGGTATCGCTACAATTATAGGTAGCCCACCTAATGCTATCGCCGCCTCAGAGATGGGCCTAACCTTTACCCAATGGATGTCTTTTGGCGTTCCAGCGGTGGTCGTTTTGCTGCCAATCGCTATCGCAATACTCTATACAGTCTTAAAACCAGATCTTAGCGGTGAACTTGATTTTGCCACTACAGACATCAAGTTAAACAAGAATCAAAAGTTAGTCTTAGGGATCTTTGCGCTAACCGTGGGTGCGTGGATTTTTAGCAAACCTCTTAGTACGTTATTTGGTGGAACCGCCAAGTTTGATACCTTGGTTGCAATTACAGCAATCGTTGCGCTTGGACTGGCGAAGGTCGTTCATTGGAATGATATTGAACGAACCGCAGATTGGGGAGTGTTGTTGCTGTTTGGCGGTGGTATTTGTTTAAGTAACATCCTTAAAGCCACCGGAGCCAGTCTCTATTTGGCAACCACACTCAGCCTATTGATCCAAGATTGGCACACGGTTTTGATCATCGGCATGCTGGCTATGTTCGTGGTGTTTTTGACCGAATTTGCTAGCAATACCGCCAGTGCCGCACTATTGATCCCAGTGTTTGCTGGTGTCGCTGAAGCGTTTGGGCTATCGCCTATAATTGTGTCGGTACTCATTGCAGTGTCCGCATCATGCGCGTTTATGTTGCCCGTCGCGACGCCACCCAACGCAATTGTTTTTGGATCTGGTCATATACAACAAAAAGAGATGATGCGTATCGGTTTGGTGCTGAACCTATCCTGCATTGTCATACTGACCTTTCTGGTGAGTATTTGGTTGTAGCGACCCCCGCTGGTGCTGGCATTAGCTAAGTTATTACCACTTGTAAATACCTATTTTCGAATAAGCGATATTACATGTATTTGTCGGGGGCCAGAATAAAATGGCGTTCCTGTTCCCGATCAGTTCCTAAATCCATGAAAAAATCACTATTATTCCTTCTTCCGCTTGCTTTACCTGCAATCGCTGAAACCGACAACGAGCAAGAACTTCAAGACATGTCTGACCCATTAGCGGTTTATACACAGGCTGGTGCCGGCTATACCGATAAAGGCTTGAACATTAAAGTAGGCCAGACATATGATACCGGCAGCGACACCACTCTGGGCATGAACGTGTTTGAAATTAAAGGCTTTGCGGGTGAAGCGTTAGGCTGGGCCGATACTGCTGATAACAGCATCGATTCACTTAGATACCGTAATTTTGGCGTAGATCTCACCAACGGCCGCGGCTCGCAAGTCGATGTAAACTTAGCATTTACCGATGGTAATGGTGCGCAAGGCAGTGCTTCTTACAGTTTCATTCAGGCATTGCCTAAGATGGGACCAGTAATGCTGTATCCTCTTGCTGGTGCTGGTGTTGCATTTGGTGAGACGTTTGACACTACTCGCGATGATGCACAAGCACTCGATCGCTGGGATCTACACGGTACGTTTTACGTGGTAGGTATGTACAGCAAGATCGATGTGACTGACAAAATCTGGCTAAACTATAACCCAATGTTCATGGATAGCATTTCTGGTTCAGATATCCATAAGGATATTTTTGACAATGAGCTTCTGCATGAAGTCTCTGCGAGCTACCAAATTAATGGCCGAACCAACATTCGTTATTTCGCCAACTGGAACCAAGACTCAAACTTTGCCGATGGTGATCATCGAGTCGAAGTTAACTACCAATTTTAAGAAGGCCGATTTAAGCACGCCTTTCGCATAGAACAACAGGAGCCACAGTGCTCCTGTTTTTTTGGGTTCAAGTTTATACCAACGCGCTTTTATCATCTAACCTCAAAGGGAATAGATTATAAAGTCGACTAAATCCTATTTACTCCATAAAATTAACTTGTTAACTGTAAGGAGTAACAGACATGGCGTCAGAAAAAATTGAATTACCCGTTGGGTACTATTTAGAAAATTTTCGACGTTTAGTGGATCACGCCCAAAAGAATTATTCCTCGCTGATAACGGAACAAGAATCTTGTTGGCTAGCAACTTTTGCCTCTTTGTCTGTGCAAGGCCAACGATTGACTGTCAGACTGCTAACTCGTAAAGGAGTATGGTTTCGAAGTGATAAGCTGAGTTATCAAGAAATCCCCGATATTGAAGGAACGCTCACAGAGCTGCAAGATGCAGAGATAGTGCATCTCAATCCTCCACTGAGTGCTGCGGAGTTAGGCACACAACTATTAACCAAGAATGAAATTATTCAACGGTTTCCTGTCTCGAATAAGCAGTTAAAGAAACCGCAGCTTATCGAAGAGTTGTCACAGGCTGCGCAGGTTCATCACTGTTCTTTTACCATCGTCCAATTACTAGACAACGCGATACTTGACACCCTCCTACTGCTGTTTTTCGCTAACTATCATCAAGACCAGAGCCAGTTTATTCTCGAAGATCTTGGGGTACACAAGTTTGAAAACTATGCGCTGGACGAGCATAACCGCTTTTATCAGCATCGGCAGCAGTTAGAAAGTCTTCGACTATTTTCTCAACTGTCCGACGATTACTACGATCGATATCGCTCGTTGCCTAAAGATGACAAGATCAGTGCGTTAGAGCACTGGTACTCGCTTATAGACCACGATCGTAAACAGTACGCAGATCCGTCTGCACATTCATACACCCATACAAAAAGACAAAGTTTGGTTAACCTTATTGCTCGTGACTTCGAACGGTTAGGTATGCTCGACAAAGCGTTAGAACTGTTTAATGGTACCGAGCTTCCACCATCACGTGAGCGCCGTGCACGTATATTACTGCAGCAACAACGTATTAATGAGGCCTCATCGATTATTGATGAAATGCTCGAACGTCCTCTTAGTATTGAGGAACAAGAAGTTGCGCAGCGCTTACTCACAAAGCGGTTGAGAGCTCAAGGTGAAAAAGTGCCACGCACTTCAAAGCCTAGGGTAGATGAAGATTTCATTCAGCTAGATCTCTCGATACAAAGAGTGGAGCTCGCCGCTGCAGACTACTATCGAGCGCAGGGCTTTGAGGTGTATTACGTCGAGAATGCATTCTTGTGCGGATTATTTGGTTTACTGTATTGGGACGCTATATTTGCAGCTGTGGACGGTGCGTTCATCAATCCATACCAAGCACAACCTAAAAACCTTTACTCATCAAGGTTTGCTCAACTAAGGCAGGTAGAGCTAAATCGCTGTAGAGTACAGTTTGAACAACATGGTTATCGATCCCTATCGGACACGCTGAAAAGAAAACAGGATATATTGAATCCCTTTGTGTACTGGTCTTTGTTCAATCGAGAGTTACTGTCTCAAGCAGAGCAATGCTTACCGCCTGATACTCTCCTTCAACTCACGGACATCATTTTGAGTGATCGAAAAGCTTACCGCGCAGGCATGCCAGATTTAGTTGCCTTTAGAGATGGTCAAACATTTTGGATAGAAGTGAAGGGGCCTGGAGATAAACTGCAAGATAACCAGTGGCGGTGGATAAAGCATTTTCAAGCGTTACAGTTACCGATTAGAGTCTGCTATGTCAATCATCAATAGTATGAGTCTAGCCAAAGATGTTCATGATAAAAGTAAAACAATATTGTAACTAAACGCCCTATCTATCATACTGATTAAGCACGGATTTTGATACGCTACACAAAGAGATGGAACATGAAATCAACCACCCAAACACCCAACAATAATGTATTGCGTTGGGCAAGAGTATTGCTAAAGGCATTGATTGGACTCGCAATTTCTGTCGGATTAACCGTTGTAGCGGTCGCGTTTATCCCTAGTGCGTTCAAGTTTGGCTTAAACATAACTTTAGATTTACTGTCAGAGCAAAAATTCACCATCTACGATGTCAGCAACCGACAGCAACTGGTTGAACATTTCGAATTATCCAATCCCAACAACGACGACCATCTGTTGTTTAATCAACTATCAGAAAAGTTTGATCATACTCGACAGCGCGATACTTTTTTTGCGCGGATGTTTGTCGCACTTGACCACCCAGAGGTGTGCCAATACACCTTTATAGGAAAGCACCGTTTATACAATATTGCTTGGGTGGTACAAGCGAATGAATGCCGAAAGAAACACATCTGTAAGGATAAAAGTAAGCAAGAGTGTAAACTTCTTCTGGAGAAAAGAAGTTGAAAAGTAAACTGATCAAGTTTGTTTGGCTGGTCATTGCAATCAGCGCCATTACCACTACACAAAACATCATCTCCAATTATTCACTCGACGAAATGCAAGCGTTGGTCGACGAGAATTTCTATCCGCTTATCGCAGCCTATATACTTCTTATTAGCGTTAGAGGGCTGTTGTTCATTCCCACTCTACCAATCATCATAGTCATGGCGAGTTCGCTGCCACCACTTATGATGTTTGGCGTAACGTTGTTAGCCTCATGCTGCTCTTGCTACTTAGTGTGTTTGGCTGTGGATCATTTTGATATGAACAAGCGGATCGAGAAACTGCCTCAAAAATCCGTTGATAAAGCACAACGTTGGATACAACGATTAGGTGTACCAGCCATTGCTGGTTGGGCATTCTTCCCTTTTGTGTTTACCGAACTGATCGTGTATTTATCTCGGATCTCGGGAATAAAACGCAAGCACATTGTTTTTGCCGCTGGGTTGGGTGAAGGTTTGCTTATTGCTGGCATTATTTATGTCACCGACTGGTTTGTCACCTTCACCTTGTAAGCCTAATCAACCATGCCAAAACGCAAAAAGCCAACCCGAAGGTTGGCTTTTTAGTATTCTTTTTTTCTCTTACTTACTGATGCGCTTTTTAAGCTTTTTCAGTAGAGAGGGTTTACGTGCAGGCTTCTTGTAGTTCATGTAATCTTCTTGAACGCGTGCTGCTACAGCTTGACCTAATAGTGCTACACCAAATTCGTAACTCATAATGCTTCTCCTAATCTTCTTTTCATCTTGCTCATCGGCTATGTTGTAAATTTACATAACAACCAAACAAAAATCAAGATATAGATCACATTTATTTTGCATTTTGCCTAATTATGTGTGATTTAGGTCGATTTTTTTGTAACCATAAACCATTTTCGTAATTAAATTACACAATTATCCGGTGAAATTGGCAATGTACTACATTTTTTACGATCACCTTGCCCGTTAGTATTGCCTAGGTGAACACTATCTACCACGCATAAAAAAAGAGCACGATGTGCTCTTCATTAATAATAGGAATGAGGTGATTATCAGCTACGTTTAGGCTGGCGATAGGTTTTCCCAGCAATCTGATAGATCTCTTTCGCACTATATTCGAATTGAGATTCAAAAAACCACGCGACAAACTGGATTACATCATCACCTTCGTTCATGACATGCTCAAGAAATTGCTCGCTATTGCCTTCGTCGTCTGTCTGCTCGGTCACATGGTAAATGCGCAGCTGCCCATCCAATTCGGCAGCGCTAAACTGGCCTTTTAGAGATTGGGCGGCATCGCTGATTTCTTCATGCTCACTCTGAGCGAAAAACTCAAGCGCTGGCGCTAATCCTTTGGTTTGAATGGCTTGCTTTATAATCGCTTCAAATTCGGCGTGTTGCACATCTATTTCCTCTAACTCGATGGTGAAGCGAGATTGTCCTCTTTTCCTTCGCTTTGAGCAAGTGTTGGCAATTGTTTAAGCATAATATCCAACTCATTACGCTTGGCGATAAATTGTTTGATCTGGTCGCCTTCAATACCATCCGCCATCGGGATGTTTGCTCGCATTGCATTAACAGGGCGATTATTAACCAGCAATTCAAAGTGTAAATGTGGACCCGTCACACGACCAGTTTGGCCACTTAGCCCGATTCGTTGGCCTCGCGAGACTTTTTGACCAGTTCTTACTAGGATTCTGCTAAGGTGTAAATAACGGGTTTTGTAGTTGGACCCATGGTCAATCACAATGTATTTGCCCGCATAGGGATGGTCGCGCACCATGACAACTGTACCATCGCCTGTCGAGTTTATTGGCGTACCATTTGGGGTACCAAAGTCGGTACCATTATGAGGCGTCACTTTGCCCGTTACTGGGTGCTTACGATTAGGGTTGAAACCCGAGGTAATTCGATAACCGTTGACTGGATTACGAATAAAGGCACGCTGTAAACTTTCGCCATTGGCATCGTAATATTGACCATCGTCATGCAGGTACGCACTGATTTTATTTCGACGGCTGTTAATTACAATTGCTTCAATTTCCTTGTTTCCAGTGAGTTTTCCATCAATGGACTGAACTCGCTGGATCACGCCAAACTCATCCCCGGCTTGTAGATCGCGAGCAAAATTAATCTTATCTCCAAGCAAGTCTGCGATTTGAGCGATTTGATAGCTGCCTAAGCCTGCATTGTTAGCCGATAAAGAAAAGCTGCCATGCACCTCTCCCTTAATGACCTGCTGCTTCCAATCACCTTTGACCTGAATATCCTGATAGCCAAACCCATTGTCACCGTCTCGCTCATACCTCACTTTATGCGCCAGCGAAAACTCAATTTCCATCTGATTGAGTAAACCGTTTCCTTCATCAATCCAGAAACGAAGTGTATCGCCAGGCTTTAAGGTATCCAGTGCCAATACATTGAGATCCGCTTCCATAACCGAAAGCAATTGAGAGTAGCCGATGTCAAATTTGTCAAAAATGGTGCTTAAGGTATCCCCTTTTTGAATGGTGGTTTCAAAACTTGGCGGGGAGAAGGGTGATGTGTCAGATTGCTCGGTCGACTTCGACACCTCAACGTCAGGCTCTGCGTTAAGACGAGTAAAGCGTGGGGTGATCTGGTCTTCAAGATCCAGCTCTACCTGTTTTCTGTTATTGGCGTCACTAGCCCAAACAAGTGCGGAAGTAATCAGACCAAGAGTTGCGGTCATTACCAATGTATTTTTAAACAAACGAGCCAAAATAAGTCGAACCTAAAACGAAGCTGCAGAATCCAATGGGACAAAAATATACATAAAAAAGCATTAATTTTCATTACCTATTTATTGTAACTTTTTGTTCGATCAAAGTTGGCGATTCAATTATTTGAGCCAGGCTGCAATTGTGATTTCGCAATCTCTTGAGAGTTAAAGGAAAAGACTTTTTCTTTAGGCAACGTTACTGGCTCCGAGAATGACTGCTCTTCAGCACGATCAAGGAGCAAAACGGTCGCCGTAAATCCGATTAATGGAGATTCTTGCAATGTGATTTGGTTTATTTCGATACGATCACCCAACCATTGCCCCTCTAGTGGCTGTTGTTGGGTTGCCCCAAATGCTAAGTAATGGAAAACGCCACTGCCTTGGGTGGTGACTATAAAAGGAAAAATAGCGACAGAGTGGTTTGAATCTGTATAGAGCATGACACAGTCTTTAGAGTGAACCGAAACATTGCCCCTAACCCACTCATCCTCATAAGGGAAGTGAGTTGTTCCAGGCTCAAACTCTATCGTGAGCACCACATCGGTCTCAGGAACCAATAAGTCGACCTGCATTGCGTCCAAACTGCACGACATACTAGCTCTGTCGGTCTGATTAACCCACTTTACAGTCGGTGAAACAGGCTGGTTTTCGGCAGCCACAATGCTCGTGTGCAAACTCAAAAAAACCGCGAGGGCCAACATTGTAATCCTTCTAAAAGCTGTCATCGTTACCCTCGTACAAAACCACTTCGTCAACCCTTAAGTCTAGCTGGTAACACGATATGGGTCTGCCAGCACACTGACGCCTAAGCCGCTTTTTTTGCTCACCACTAGTTGTGTTGGGATCCTCTCTTTCAAGGCATCAATATGGCTGATCACACCAATCATTTTGCCACTGGTTTGCAAGTTGTCTAAGGCATCAAGCGCAATATCCAAGGTTTCACTGTCTAATGTGCCAAAGCCTTCATCTAAGAACAGTGAGTCGATAGAGGTTTTGTGACTCACCAGATCCGACAAGGCTAATGCCAAAGCAAGACTGACTAAAAAGCTCTCCCCGCCAGATAGTGTTTTGGTATCTCGCTCCACATCGGCTTGCCAACTATCAATAACGTTAAACTGTAGATCGGTGTTCTGATTACGCTTGAGACGATAGCGTCCATGCAATTGCGCTAAACGCTTATTGGCCAAATAAACCAGATTGTCCAAAGTTAGACTCTGAGCAAATTTTCTAAACTTATCGCCGCTACTGGAGCCGATAAGTCCATGTAAGTAAGCGATATCATCGTAATAGACATCAAATGCCTTCATCTCTTCTATAAGCTCTGCGGCTTTGGACTGATTCTGGTGATCGATATCGATACGGCTGTTAATTTCACCGTTCTGTTGTTGGATCTGCTGGATCGCTTCTTCACTTGTCGAGACGGCCAGTTTACAGCTCTCCTCATCAGGAAGTTCGCTAGGTTTCTTGTTTAAAATCTCTTGCTGCTGTTTATCTATGGCGCTCCATTCTCCGAGCGCATGCTGTAATGCCTGCTCAGCTAGAGCAATCTGTTTCTTCCACGTTGGGGCATTGGCATGCAATTGGATCGCTTGCTTAAAGGCTTCTTCATTATCAAATAAAGATTCTTCGACAGTATTTAACCATTGTTGGTTTGCTTGCTGCTGCAAAAGGGTCAGTTTTTGGAGATGTGCTTTGACCGAGTTTAGTTCGGTCTTAAGCTGGGTAATGCTGGTTTCACATTCGCGCAGTTTCGCACTTGCGCCCTGTTGCTCACGTTCATTGATAACTAATTTTTGTTTGTATTCTGCTCGCGATTCATCAACGGTTTTACGACCAAGGATTGAGAATCGCTTTTCTTGCAACTCGTTTAATTGCTGTTGTTTGGCGGTAAGCTCGGTGTGCATCTCATTGAGATCAGTCGTCCACTGAGCATTGATAGTGTTTTTTTGCGCAAGTGCTTGAGTGATTTCTATACGTGCATTCTTTGCATTTAGCAGGTCCGAATCATGTTTTTTCCATGTTGCTAATCGATCGCGTAACGCCTTTAGCCCGCGCTCAAGCTCTGAAGTATCACCTGCAGCATCAACCTCTACGAAGCGATGAATTGACGCCTTGAGGTCTTCTATAGCACCCTGCCAAGACTGCTTAGTCTTAGTCAACTGATCGCGAGTATGCTGCTCTCGCTCTTGGCTGGATTTAAGCTCCGACTCAATCGCTCGAATATCGTTATCGAGTCCTTGAATAGCCGTGTTAGCTTGCTGAATAAACGCATCCATGCGACTGGACTCATGCATTAACGACTGAATCAATAATGCCATTGCATTGGTTTGCTCAAACTGCTCACCGCAATGCTCTGCGGCGTCGCGGGAAGTCTGGATCTGTTCGAAGTCTAGAACTAAGTTGAACCCAGTCTCTACAAGAGCATTGTGTTGTGCAGTCCATTTTTCGCGTGCGACGTTGTATTCGGGCTGAAGACTTGAAATAAGGTGCTGCTGATGTTCTATTTTTTGCTTAAGTACCGCTTGTTGCTCTCTTTGAGCTTGACCTTGTTCTGTGATGGCTTTTAGCTGCGCCGCTTTTTGCTGAAGTTGCTGCTTTTCATCAGACAACTCTGTCAATGTGTCCTCAATGGCTAGATGCTTGCGAGATCCACACACAACACAAGGCTGATCGTCTTTCAACTCAGTTCTAAGCATTGCAATAGTATCAGCTTGACTGACCAACTTTTCCAACCACTTCACTTGAGTATCGCATTCTCGATAGTCTGCTTTAAGCGTGGCAATACTCTTTAGGCACTGCGCCTCTAGCTCACGGTCTTCGCCAACGCTTCGCTTAGATTGTGCCAATTGCCCTTCTAAGTCTAAAGCTGTGTTATGAGTACGCAGCAGTTCGTCAGCCATCTGTTGTTGAATCCGTGCATTCTCAGTAGCGGCATGTAGCTCTTTTATGTCTCCCTTAAAAGAAGCTAATCCATCTTCTATTTGATGCTTAAGATCAGTCAGTTTTTTCTGCGAAGGTTCAAGTTCAACAAATTGCGCCTGCCTCATTGAAACGAGTGAAGCCCGGCGTTGTATGGCCTGCTCAATCAGCTTACAGTCTGCTGCTAAGGCGGCTTCCTGCTCTCTTACCTGGGATTGCTCTTGCTGCAATTGCGCCATTTTGTGTTGCCATAGGGGCAAATTTTGCTCGAGCTGATCGTCCAAGCTGAACCGTGTTTGGTAAGCCTGCACGCGTTCAATATCCAGCTCAAACCCCTGTTGTTTCTCTGTAAGTAATTTAATCTCTTGCTGCAAAGGAATATGCTGCTTACTAAGCGCGTCGTGTTTGGCTCTAAGTTGCTGTAGTTGCTGGCTTTCTATATCGATCTGTTTATCTAGAGGAGCAATTTGACTGACAATGTGAGCCTCAAAATGCTCCAGCTGCTGACGATCATTTTCCACAGCCTGTGTTGCCACAGCTGCGTCCTTTTCAACCTTCGGCAGCAACTGCTCACTCGCCGTTAGCGACGACAACACTGTACGTTCGTTTTGAGCAACTTGCTCACGCTCATTGCATAATCGCTGATACTCCTCGTATAGAGGTTCCATATCTTTAGCCAGCTCAACGTCGATCAATTGCTGTTTTACCGCATCACACGCGTCTAACTCGCTTTGCGCCTTTAACTTAGCGCTTGCTGTGAGAGCTAGCCGTTCAGCAGTCGCATTATAGTTTTGCCACCAACTTAAGTTTGAGGAATGGGTAACGAGTTCTTTTTTAAGGTCACCAATACGGACTTCATTTTGACTCAATGACTGTGCGAAGGCACTTTTTTCATCTTCCGACAATAACTCAATACCCTGCGAGCGAGCACTCAACAGTTCTTTGTTTTGCTTTGCTTCGGTAAAATGCTGATGAACTTGCTGAGAAATCAAACCGTAAATTTCTGTACCGGTAAGCTCTTCAAGAAGCTCTGCCCGCTCACCCTCTTCTGCATTTAGAAACGCTGCAAAGTCTCCCTGAGACAGCAACATCGATTTGGTAAAGCGCTCAAAATCTAAACCTGTTAACGATTCAATAGCGTCCAATTTAGGCTTGATTTGTGACGCGATAATTTTGCCGCCTTGGCGTTTTGCTAGGCTGACTAACGCACTTTGCAGCTTTCCATCCGCTTTTCCTCGCGCACGCTTCATCGACCAACTGGCGATATACTCGACAGACTTCACCGAAAACACCACTTCTGCACTGCATTCGCCTGTACCGTGAGTCATTAGCTCATTTGTGCTGCTGGACACCACCTTGATGCGCGGAGTTTTGTGGTAAAGCGCCAAACAGATAGCGTCTAATATGGTGGTTTTACCGGCGCCAGTCGGTCCAGTGATTGCAAACAGTGCGTTTTCGCTAAAAGGCGGTTTAGTGAAGTCTATTTTCCACTCACCTTTGAGCGAGTTAATGTTGCTAAATTGAACGCTTAATATTTTCACTTATTCGTTCCTTGCTTAGGTGCATCTGCAGCAATATTTGAAGTGGGGTCATCTTGTTGAGAGGTTTCTACCTGATTAAGAATGTCATTAAACTGCTTGGTAACTCGTTCGATGCGTTGCTTGTGCACATCTGTCATGTCATCGGCTAGTTGCTGATTTAACTTACGTTCAAAGACATCTAAAGGCAGCAGTTCGTCAAGAGAGTGTTCAATCACTTCGCTATCCGCTGTAGAAGAACTAATCTGCCGTTGAATTCGTAACACATCGGCATTTAGAGGCTCTAACATAGCGTAAATCTTTGCTTGTAGATCCGAGTATTGTTCAACTGAACTAACACTGATACTTAACCAAGTTGTTAACGTGCTGTCTTCAAGCGCATTAATACTTGATTCAATCTCGGTTAAGTCACCAGATAAAGATATTAATGGTCGAAATACGGGTATGTCATGCAAGGTTGTCTGGCACTGTTCATTGCAATCAATTATCACTACCGACTTCTGCGTTGTTGCTTCATCAAAACTGAGCGGGATCGGCGATCCTGAGTATCGGAAGTTACTGTTTTTGGAGACTCGCTGAGGTCGATGTATATGGCCAAGTGCTAAATAATCGAACGGGGGAAACTCGGTCGACGCAAACCCCTCTAACGTGCCGATATATATGTCTCGAACTGATTCAGACTGTGACACCCCAAGAGTGGTTAGATGTCCCGTCCCAATGATTGGCGCGCTAGGGTTATGTTTGTCTCGACGCTCTGCAGCATGCTGATAAAGAGATAAGTAATGCGCTGAAATCGCCTGAGATAGGTCTAGCTGACGCTGTTGGGCGCTGATACCTTGGTTTTGCGATATCACGTCCCTTGGGCGTAAAAAAGGCACTGCGCACACTACGGCGCCAAGCTCTCCGTTGTTATCCCGAAGCTCTACCAATTGCTGGTCATAGTCATCACTGGCGTTGGTGATCACTGAAGTATTAAGATACGCCAGTAGTTGCTGACTCTCTTGCAATACGGCTACCGAATCATGATTCCCCGCGAGTATCACTACTTGGCAATCAAGCTTGTGCATACGCACCACAAATTGATTGTACAGTTCACGTGCGTAACTGGGTGGAGAACCTGTATCAAACACATCGCCGGCCACAATAATTGCGTCAACGCTCTGGCTGACGACTGTGTCACACAACCAATCGATAAAAAGCTGGTGCTCTTTAAGACGCGATTGTGTGAAAAAATGCTGACCAAGGTGCCAGTCGGATGTGTGCAATAGTCGCATAACGGTATAATAACCTATGAATTTTTCTTGGTGGTACGTTACCAAAAAAAGACTCAAGGCGATACGGCATGCTAGAGCAATACGGCACACTTAAGCATTAATGCCAACTATCCTAATGATGGGTTGTTAGCTAGGCACTTGTGCGGGGTAATATTAACTCTTAGTTTCTGCCGATTTTGCTTGGATAGCTTCGTAGATTATGAGGCCAATGAACGCCAGTACTATACTGACCACACTCCCCAAAAGGGCAAACTTAAAGTCGACCCATTGCGCAAGCAATCCGGCAATACTGCCACCAGCCATAGAGGCAATGGTCATCGAGTTGCTGTAAAACGCTGATGCGACCCCAGGTCTATCAGGTAGCGCATCTTGGAATAAACTGATTGATAACCCAGCAAACACCCCAAAAAATATCCCATTAAAAATAGTCAGCATAAAGATACTTGGAATGCTTTCGACCCATTGGAGACTTGCATAGAAAATAAAACCAGAAACAAAGCTCCAACGGAGCAATCTTGACACACCAAACCGAGCACAGTAGCGCGCTGCTAAAAGCATAAATGGAATCTCTAAACCTGCGGTAAGACCGAGCAACAACCCGGAAACGCTCACTTCTGCACCCATTTCCTGAACCAAGTACAGCGGGATGGCAGTGAAGTAGATCGAGTGAGCAGCAAACGCAAAGAAGGTGATCGCACCCAGAAGCCAAAACAGCATCGGGATAGGTTCTGAGTCTTGTCGCTGTTGCTTAGTTTTCTTGCTGGAAGTGGTCTCTGGTAAATTGTAGTGTGCAACTAACATCACCACTACTGCCAGTACAGCAGCGGCTAGAAAGCTGGCTCGAAAACCAAATGCACCTGCAAGTCCAAAGGCAATCGGAGGACCAATAATCCAAACGCCAGAGATTGACGAACGCATCTGTGCATTCAATGTGGTGGTGTTGAGTTTGCTGCGCTCCGCATACTTTCGGATCATCGTCATCGACTGACTCATCGACGTTCTCGCAATACTTAGTAGCACGACCCCGGCAATAAGTAACTGCCAAAAGCCATCTAATACCATTAGCGATACGGCGAACAACAACGAACCAAGCATGGAGATTTGGTATAGGAGTTTGTCGTTAACCCCATTATCTGAAAGTCGACCTACTAACTGGCTATAAAGCACGCCGGATATGGCTGTCGCAACCATAAACAGGCCAATGTACATTGGCTCCACACCTAGCTCCTCCACCATAAATGTAGGGATCAGGGGCGAAAAAAAGCAAAATACCATTGCTCCAAAGGCATTGATAAAAAAGAATCGCCCGGTTTGGCCGGACAATGCTGATAACGAAAATCGACTCACAAGACAATCCCAAGAAAGGAGGATAAAACAGAGACCAAGAACGGTCGAGGTGGCGACTATACAGAAGTGGTCGATTTTTGTCCTGACTTTACGCAATAAAAAGTCTGATTTAGTTTTGCCTCCTAAACCACAGTAATACAAACCATGGCCATTCACTGACTAGTTTGGGACATAAGTTGGTTGAACAATGTTACTGTGCCAAAAACAAAAAAAGACCGAAGGGCTAGCCCTTCGATCTTAGTCTTAACAAGTTTCGGTGTCAGTTAACCTTTCACACCACCGGCTGTCAGGCCACCTACCAACCAGCGTTGTGCCAGTAGGAATACGATGGTGATTGGAAGCGCAGAGAGTACCGCTGCCGCCGCAAAGTCACCCCATAGGTAGTTTTGAGGGTTCAAGTACTGCTGCATACCTACTGCCAATGTGTAGTTATTCACATCAGTCAACAATAGAGACGCTACTGGTACTTCTGTCACCACACCGATAAACGATAGGATAAATACCACCGCTAGAATTGGCACAGACAATGGTAGCAATACCAGTCGGAAGGCTTGCCAAGGCGATGCCCCATCAAGAGCAGCGGCTTCTTCAAGCGAGTTATCAATCGACTCGAAGTACCCTTTTATCGTCCATACGTGCAGTGCGATACCGCCTAAGTAGGAGAATATCAAGCCGCCGTGAGTGTTTAGCCCCAAGAATGGAATGTATTGACCCAACTTATCAAACAGTGCGTAGAGAGCAACCAGTGCCAGCACCGCTGGGAACATTTGGAAAATCATCATGCCCTTAAGAATCGTTTCTTTGCCTTTAAAACGCATACGAGCAAACGCATAAGCCGAAGTAGTCGACAGTGCAACGATAAGGACTGATGTGATCCCGGCAATTTTCACTGAGTTCCATAACCAAGTTAATACTGGGAATGGAGGTGGCGTAATGCTGCCATCAGAGTTTGTCACAGAGAATCCAAGTGCCAGTCTCCAGTGATCCAGTGTTGGGTTCTTTGGAATGATATCGCCCACCGCAAAG
Source organism: Vibrio ulleungensis (assembly GCF_016900875.1). Lineage (GTDB taxonomy): Bacteria > Pseudomonadota > Gammaproteobacteria > Enterobacterales > Vibrionaceae > Vibrio > Vibrio ulleungensis. The sequence continues at coordinate 371,144 of NZ_JAFEUM010000001.1, read as the reverse complement.
TTACCCGTACGGAATGAAATCGCGACGATCATCAATAGTGGGAAGATGATCAGTGCTAGGAAACTCCACATTGCGATGTGGGTTGCCCAAACACGGTATTTTAAATTTTTACCTTGTACCATTGGCATGGGAATGTCTCCTTAGTCTTGCGTAAGCTTGGTGAAGCGTAGGTTAAGTAGCGCTAGACCACCAACCAGTAGGAAAATAAGCGTTGCGATTGCACTGGCTAGACCGAAGTCTTGCGTACCACTACCCTCAAACGCGATGCGGTAGGTGTAGCTTACGAGTAAGTCGGTATAACCCGCTGGCTCAGACACGCCAATCATGTTTGGTCCACCTTCTGTTAACAGGTAAATCATAACGAAGTTGTTGAAGTTAAAGGCGAAACTTGCGATTAGCAGCGGAGTCATTGGCTTCATGATCAGCGGCAATGTAATGTTCTTGAAGTTCTGGATGAAGTTTGCACCATCAATGGCTGATGCTTCGTACAGATCTTCTGGTATCGCTTTAAGGAGGCCCATAGCAAGAATCATCATATAAGGGAAACCTAACCAAATATTCACAATGATGACCATGAGTCGAGCTAATGTTGGATCAGTAAACCAAGTTGGCTTGATGCCGAAAATGGCATCCAAAATCATGTTTATCTCACCAAAGCTGTTATTAAACAGACCTTTGAACACTAGGATAGAGATAAATGATGGTACCGCGTAAGGAAGAATCAATAGTACGCGATAGACCGCACGGCCTCGCAACGCTTCCCACTGAACAATACACGCTAGTACCAAGCCGATAATGAGGGTTAGAACAACAGTCGCTACTGCGAAGAAGATAGTCCAAATAAAGATTTCTAGGAAAGGTTCTTGGATACCCTCGTCTTCGATAATACGCTCGAAGTTTGCAATTCCGTTGGCCACAATAAAGCCAGGAGCAAGACCTTCGTCGCTCACAAATTGCTGGGTAGATTCATCATATTGTTGGTAGAAACCAGTTTCGAAGTTGGCTTTAATGATCTCGCCAGTACGGTTGTTTTTCAGTAACTCACCGTCTTCATCAAGTTTGGTATAAAGCGGTCCAACAGCACCAAAGTTTCGAAGACCGCTCATGCGAACTTCTTCTTGGTTTGGCAGCATCAGTTCGATCTGACCAAGTTGGTTTTTCTTAGCGATAATGTCTTTTATTTTTAGTGCTTCGCCTGGCGCAGTACCAGGAGTCAAATCTAAGTTAATAACCGAGTCATTATCCAGTGCAATCACTGGAGTCACTAATTGCTGGCCATCCACCGTTAGAGAAAGCTGGTAGCCGTTGTCGGCTTCATGAAGCTTAAATGGGTAGTTTTCGCCACTTTTGTACGTACGGTCTAGAAAGACGCCTTGTGCACGTTCAAAGGTGAGCTGGTTCTTACCGCTGTAGTTGGTGAACGCAAGGTTAACCGTGTAAAAAAGCGGAAAGAGTACGAATATAATCATGCCCGCAATACCAGGGAAGATATAACGGTGTGCATAGGTCTTGTTACTTCCAAAGAAGTACAGACCGAGGGAAGTCACAATGACGGTTAGCATAGCGAACGGGAATTCGCCGTTCATATACATAAGGGTAGCTGCGTACCCATTTACAAGACCAATCAAACCCAACACAAACCACTTTAAAAACTGTTTGTAATTGAGCTTCATGCCGTTATTTGGCATTTTTGCGCCGCTAACTGACTGCATAACTTAACCTTAACTTACCTAACTTAAAACAAATAGGGGCCAAATTAGCCCCTATCAAAGACTTACTTATTATTAGCGAATCATTGCTTTATCAGCATCAGCAAGAGCTGCGTCTACTGTTTGACGACCAGAAGCGATGTTTTCTAGTGCTTTAGTCGCTGCGTCCCAGAACTTAGGCATTTCAGGAATGTTAGGCATCGCCTCACCATTCAATGCGCTGTTCATTGTTGCTGCAATGCGTGCATCGCCTTCTAGCTCAGCTTGATATGCTTTGTGTGCTACCGCGCCTAGTGGAACGTCAGCATTCACTTTACCAAGACCTTCAGCAGTCAATAGGTAGCTCTCTAGGAACTCAACCGCTAGGTCTTTGTTTGGTGATGCAGTGCTGATTTGCGCCGCAAGTACACCAACCATTGGCTTAGCATCTTGACCGTTGATCTTAGGAATGTACGTTACGCCGTAATCGATACCCGCTTTGTCTGCGTTACCCCAGCCCCAAGGACCGTTGATGATCATTGCCGTTTCGCCTTTCGCGAACGTAGCATCCATAACACCGTAGTTCATGTCTGGAGAAATAACACCTTTGTCCATTAGATCACGCATGAACGTTAGAGTGTTGTTAACGCCTTTCTCATCGATACCAGCGTCTTTTAGGTCGTAACCCGCTGCGCCACGCTTGTAGATGTAACCGCCGTCAGCAGCCATCATAGGCCAAGTGAAGTAGGCGTTTTTGAAATCCCACATGATGGCTTTTTTGCCTTCAGCAGAAAGTTTCTTATCTAGTGCTTCGATCTCTTCCCACGTTTTTGGTGGGTTAGGAACAAGTGCTTTGTTGTAGATTAGCGAGATAGCTTCTACAGAGATTGGGTAACCGTAGTATTTACCTTTAACATCTACCGCATCCCATGTGAATTCGAACATTGCGTCTTTTACATCAGCAGAAGGGTTAACTTCAGCTAGTAGACCAGATTGAACGTAAGCGCCGATACGATCGTGTGGACCAATGAAAATGTCTGGGCCGTCACCTGTTGCAGCAACTTGAGCAAACTTGTTTTGAATGTCATCTGGGTATTGAACGCTTACTTTAATACCCGTGTCTTCTTCAAATTGTTTACCTACTTCTGCTAGGCCGTTGTAACCTTTATCAGGGAAAATCCAAACGGTAAGTTGACCTTCCTCGATCGCAGCGTTTGCGCCAAATGAACCTAGAGCAACCAGGGTACCTAGTGCCACAGAACTTAGGGCTTTTTTCATGTTCATAATCCTTTGTTATTTTGATGTAGGGCTTTCTATACAGATAGCCAGAAGTCAGGGTCTATCATCAGAGATTTTAGAGCATATATCATCCTCCTACCCTCTACGCCCCTAAGGGGTTAACACAATTTCGTGATCTTAGTCCGATCGCGCTCGAGATCTTGCTCACAGAAATTTCAGTAGGGTGACTTTGCTCCCAACTTTTTGGGGGTCAAAGTTGAGCAAGATCAGATTTTGCGGCTCAATGGGCTCTAATACTCCTCCTCCTCTACTCCCCCCCCAACTTTTTTTAACCGGGAGGATGTCATGGGCAGCAAAATCATCAAAACTAAGCTCATCCTAGAGTGGATAGTAAGAACCTTAGCGTTCGTTAGCTCACCGGTTACGATCGCTTTACATTGCGCAGTGCTTGATTTTGATTGATAGACAGTTTCGTATTGGGGGTGGATATCAAATGGGGGAAGTCAAGTCACCATTGCTGATGGCGGGTGGTGTGCTACATTATGCACCACCCTAATTTTCTTGCTAGCTCTAACACAGTTTCTAGTACTTATCGCGCACAACTTCATACAAGTATAAGTGGTCGATAAATTTAAATTAAACTCGAGGACAAGCTTAATGGCGAGTGTCACGTTAAAAAATGTATGTAAAGCCTATGGTGACGTTCTGATCTCAAAGAACGTTGACCTAGAGATCCAAGAAGGTGAATTTGTAGTATTTGTTGGGCCGTCAGGTTGTGGTAAATCTACACTATTGCGTTGTATCGCAGGCCTAGAAGACATCACATCAGGTGATCTTTACATTGGTGAAGAACGCATGAACGATACCGAACCTTCAAAACGTGGCGTAGGCATGGTGTTCCAATCATACGCTCTATACCCTCACCTAAACCTTTACGACAACATGTCTTTTGGTATGAAGCTGGCAAAAGCTGAAAAAGGTGAAATCGATAAGCGTGTTACTCATGCTGCAGACATCCTACAGCTAACTCACCTATTGGATCGTCAACCAAAAGCATTATCTGGTGGTCAACGTCAGCGTGTTGCCATTGGTCGTACTTTAGTATCTCAACCAAACGTATTCCTTCTAGATGAGCCTCTCTCTAACTTGGACGCGGCACTGCGTGTACAAATGCGTAGCGAAATCACTAAGCTACAACGCAAACTGGGTTGTACGATGATTTATGTAACGCACGATCAGGTAGAAGCCATGACCATGGCGGATAAAATCGTGGTACTTGATGCAGGCTTTGTCTCTCAAGTTGGTAAGCCGCTTGAGCTTTACCACTACCCACAAAACCGTTTCGTAGCGGGCTTCATTGGCTCACCAAAAATGAACTTCATGAGCGTGCACATCCTTGAAGCTGAGCCAGAGCGCGTGAAAGTTGAACTAGCAAATGGCGCGTCATTCTGGATCCCTGTAGAAGGCAGCACAGTAAACGTGGGCGACCGTATGTCTTTGGGTATTCGTCCTGAGCACCTACGCACCGCAGACGATGGTGACGCATCTATCCAAGGCGAAGTAATGATTGTTGAAAAACTGGGACAAGAAACTCAGGTTTATCTAAATCTAGACGGCGCAGATGCAGACGTTATCTTCCGTCAACCAGATACCCTTGATGTGGAGCCTGGCGATCACTACTCGATTGGCATCAACGCTGATCGTTGTCACCTGTTCCATGCTGACGGCCAAGCTTGTCGTCGTCTATTTAAAGAAAAGGGCGTATAACCCCGCCCTCTTTCTTAGACGCAATAAAAAAAACCTCCTAATTAGGAGGTTTTTTTATGAGCGTGTTCGCACCTCTCACAGTAACGCCAAGGACGTACAGCGGGGATTCACTACTTAAACGTAACTGCGTCAATCAACAGATTAAGGTGCCATACCTTGCAAGGGTTCATCTTCAAGAAGCATATGCTCACGAGCCCAAATCAACGCTTGCAAACGGTTCTTCGCATGGATTTTCTTAAACACATTGTGTAAGTGCGTTTTCACCGTGTTTTCACTGACAAATAGCTTTTCTGCAATCTCTACATTGGATGCGCCACTGCCTAGTAACTTAATGATTTCCTGCTCACGCTTAGTTAAATTGGCGTCGACACTGTGCGCTTTTGGACGATGCATGCTTCGGAAATACATAATGTATTCCTGCGCCAATTTTCGGCTAAGCCACATTTCACCTTCAGTGATACGTTGAATACCTTGAGCAAGCATTGAAATATCGTCGGAAAGATAGAACACACCAACCAGATTGGTCCAACCTAATAAATCTCCGTAATGAAGGTCTTTATTGCAGTTGATCAAAATTTCGCTGGCATGCGGAAAATCCACAGCTTTGCAATTGACGTAGTACTCAACGTAACGCTCTTCAAAAGCCGACATATCAATCATTAGATAGTCATCGACATCGATGCTTTGCTCAATCAGTGCATTGAGTGGATAAACCTTTAAGCGAATACCTAAGTTGTGCTCTAAGGATTCTTTCAGCAGCGTGGTTTGCATGCTGGGTTCTGTCAGCAGTACAATCTCTTTTTGATAGAGTTTTCCCTGCTGCGGGTCTGTATTCATTGTCCTAGCCTCCTACTGTACGATAGTTAACTTTTAGTCAAAATCTTAGACCAATTCAACCACAGCAAGTGAGACGGGCGAGCGAAAAAAGGAAAATTGAGGAAATCGATTGCTATTTGTTAGCAATAAGGTGTTACATTCTCATTTGTAAGACAATGTAGAAGTGGCAGGCGTTAAGGTCCTACCACTTACGACTATTAGTGGACAGGCTTGTCATTCTGGGCGTAATAGTGACCAAAGAACTGCTCTAAAACTTCAGGAGTGAGCTCGCCCTTTTCTTCTAATTCTTTCAGCTTAGCTGCGATCTCTTTTTGCTCTTCCATGCTCGGTAACTTAACCTCTGGCTCATCTGCTACCTGCTGGCTCATCGCCTCTAACTCTTTTTCAAAATCACTCATAAAATACTCGTTGTCTCATTACCAATGGGAAAGGATGTCTATAGGAAACTGTGGAACACATTATTCTACACTTCTCTCAAAATTGGATCTTGTATCACATTGATACAAAAGCAAATTCACAGCACACCACAAACCGTATAAGATACCATTTATATAAGCCACTGTTGTGGCCCATAGATTATAACAAAAAAGAGTACCGTTGAGATGTTCGATTCTCTTTGGGCAGCGCTTGAGCGCAAAATCGCCCAGATCCAGTCCTTTTCTCCGTTTAGCGCAATCGATGGTGACTTAGCAGCTAACCCTGCATCACTGGCAGTTCTCGGACTGTTAACGACTTTATTGTTAGCCGTCATTGTCAGGAGGCGCAGTCAAAAGCGTAGCCGACCCAAACAAACCGCACTACGAGTGATAGCACTAGAAAAACAGACCATTTCCCCGTCTGCGGCAATGGAAGTGTTACGACAAGCCGTTCGCTGCTACTACCCCCAATCCTACGTTGACTCACTGAGCGGTGACGCTTGGTTTACGTTCTTAGACTCACAAGCTGAAAAGCCGCTGTTTAAAGAGCACTCTGCACAATGGCAACAAGCGATGCACCCACAATACCAACTGCGTCGTGAGCAAGTTGATAAAGCAGCACTGGTAGAGCAATGCGAAGCGTTTATTCACCAAGCACTTCCTCCAACGCGTCGACAGAAAGCTGCCGCCAAAGTAGCGCCTAGAGCTTAATAGCTGCCACAAAAAAGCCCCTCGAATGAGGGGCAAAAGTTCCATCGCTTATTGTTGTAGTTTATACAGTTATCTATTAACCAAAGTCACCGTTCACGTAGCCACGTGTACGATCATCTTTAGGGTTTGAGAAAATTACTTTAGTATCATCGTGCTCAACCAGTTCTCCCATGAGGAAAAAAGCTGTCCGATCTGAAATACGGCGAGCCTGCTGCATTGAGTGAGTCACGATGACAATGGTGTAGTTCTGCTTAAGACTCTCCATCAAATCTTCAATTTTTGAGGTCGCTATTGGGTCCAAAGCCGAGGTTGGCTCGTCCATTAAGATGACGTCAGGCTCCATAGAAATAGTACGCGCAATACACAGACGTTGCTGTTGACCACCAGATAAACCAAATGCATGAGATTTTAGGCGATCTTTCACCTCATCCCAAAGTGCTGCACCACGCAATGAACGCTCGACAACCGCATCGATATGCTTCTTGTCTTTAATACCTTGAGCTCGTAAGCCATAAGCTACGTTCTCATAAATGCTCATTGGAAATGGGTTTGGCTTCTGGAAAACCATACCGACACGAATACGCAAATCAGCGACGTCGATATTGCCGTAGATATCTTGATCATCCATCTGTACAAGACCGGTGATCTTCACCCCAGCAATTAGGTCATTCATGCGGTTCAAACAGCGTAGCAATGTCGATTTACCACAGCCTGAAGGGCCGATAAGTGCGGTAACTTGCTTTTTAGGCACTGGAAGATTAATGCCTTTAAGTGCTTGGTTTTCGCCGTAAAAAAGGTCTAGGTTTTCGATGTTAAATTTGTTCATTGTTCTTTCTCTTCAATTCTTTTTCGTTCGCAGTCGCGGTGAAGACTGAGCCTATTTCTCTATCGAATAGCGCAGTCTATCTCGAGTTTTTGTTTAAATTAGTAAGTAGCTTTGCTAATGCGACTTGCGAGTAATTTGGTAAACATATTGATCAGCAGTACAACCACAATCAGTACTGTTGCGGTGCCGTACGCTTGGTTCCATTCATCAATTGTGAATAGCTCAGTTGTCAGCTTATATAGGTGAACGGTTAGGGTACGTCCAGAATCTAATAAAGAATCAGGAATACGCGCCACCATACCAGCAGTCAAGAACACCGGTGCCGATTCACCAATTACACGACCAATACTAAGGATAACCGAGGTCAAAATACCAGGGGTTGCACTCGGTAGAATCAAACGCCAAATGGTGTAGATTTTTGAAGAGCCTAATGCATAAGAACCTTCTCTGTAGGTCGATGGCACAGCCATCAGCGCTTCTTCAGTAGTACGGATAATGACTGGAAGTATCAAGATACTCAGCGTTAACGCACCAGAAAGAATAGAGAAGCCAAGGCCAAGAATGGCAACGAAGAACGTCATACCAAACAGACCAAAGATAATAGACGGAATACCAGCCAACGATTCAGTACAGAAACGAATCACTTTCACTAAGCGGCTACCCACTTTCGCGTATTCAGTCAAATAGATTGCCGTCATAATACCCAAAGGCGCTGCAACCGCTATGGAAGCAATGACCATATAGACAGTTGACACAATCATAGGAAAAATACCGGCCTGATCGCCTGTACGGGTGTAATCGTCGGTCACGAACTTCCAATCAACGAACTGTAGGCCGTTCGACAAGATGTACCAGATGATCCAAAACAAGAACCCTACGGTCAGTGATGCAGCAAACCAGATCATCGCGTTTAAAAAGCGGTCTTTATTGACGCGAGCCTGTTTAAGTTGTGATTGAACTTGAATAGACATGTTTTATCTCGCTTTTTCGCGGTTGAGGTAAAGTAAGCTTGCGTTGAGCAGCATAATGAACACCAGAAGCACAACACCTGTTGCGTACAGTGCACTTGCGTGTGTACCACTTGCGTAGGACATCTCAATCGCGATATTGGCTGTTAACGTACGTGCTGAATCTAAGATGCCTCCAGGCATCGCAGGAGCGTTACCCATTACCATAATGATTGCCATGGTTTCACCCAGTGCACGACCGATACCCAAAATAACCGCCGTCATGATGCCAGAGCGAGCTGCTGGCAACAGGATTTTAAAAATGGTGTATATCTTTGATGCGCCCAGTGCGTACGAGCCTTCTTTGTAAGAGGACGGCACTGCGCGAATCGATGTTTCTGAAACAGTAATGACTGTTGGCAGAATCATCACACCAAGCACAATAATTCCCGCCAGAATAGTGTTACCTGCAGGAACATTAAAAATGTCTTGGATAAGTGGAACAATAATCACCAAGCCAAAGAATCCGTAAACCACTGATGGTATGCCGGCAAGAAGCTCTACCGCAGGACGGATGATATTGGCGAGAGATTTAGGCGCTACTTCTGCAATAAAAATAGCGGTAAGAACCCCGATTGGAACACCGACAATTACCGCACCTAAGGTTGAAGCAACCGAGGCGACGATCATTGTAGCAACACCATACAGTGCCGGTGGAAGCCAGTTTTGCCCCAAAACGATGCCGGAAACTCCGGCCTCTTGGAATGCAGGAATACTTTCTTTAACAATAAAGTACGCGATGATTGCCAGTGAAACGATACCGATAATGGCACTGGTTAAAAACAGCCCGTGGAAAATTCGTTCTTTCCAGTCGATTCGTTTATTTTGGCGTAGCGCTTTTTTGTCTTGAGGTAAGTTGCTTTGGTTCTCGGCAACGTCACTCATTAGAGACTTAGGATTAGCCATAGAATTTTCACTACTGATTGCGATGGTCATAAAACACTCAAAAAATCATTGAGATAAATAGAAAAGGCTCAGCCCTCACGGGCTGAGCAAGTTTGTCATTAGTATTAGTTAACAGAGATGTAGCCTTTGCCTTCGACTAGTTGCTGTGCGTCATCAGCAAGCATCCAGTCTAGGAACTTTTGAGTTTCAGCTGTTGGTGCGCCTTCTTTGTAAAGTACTAGGAAAGGACGAGCTACTTTGTAAGAGCCGTTCTTAACATTGTCTACAGATGCTGGAGTACCATCGATTTCTAGTGCTGTAACAGAGCTGTCAACAGTACCTAGTGAGATGTAACCGATAGCGTAAGGGTTAGAAGCAACCATAGTTTTTAGAGCACCGTTACCGTTAGCAACCTGTGCACGTTGAGAAATTGCAGATACGGTTACGTCGTTGATCTTCTTCTTCAGGCTCATGATGTCTTCAAAAGCGCCACGAGTACCAGAGGCAGTATCACGAGTTACAACAACGATTGGCGTGTCCATGCCGCCAACGTCTTTCCAGTTTGTTACTTCACCTTTGTAGATTGCAGAAACTTGCTCTGCAGTCAGACCGTCAAGGCTGTTTTTAGGGTTTACAACGACTGCGATACCGTCACGAGCAACAACCAACTCTTTTAAAGTAGGCTCTTTTTCAGAATCTTTAAGGTCACGTGAAGACATGCCTAGGTCAGCAGAACCGTTTTTCGCTGCTTTTACGCCAGCAGAAGAACCAGGACCTTGAACTTCGATGAATACGTTTGAGTTAGACTTCATGTAAGTTTCAGAGAAAACTTCCATCAGAGGAGTCACACTGCTCGAACCCACAGCAGAGATAGTTTCTTTTGCTACTACTGGGTTGATTACTAGAGCGCCTAGAAGTGCCACTGCGCCGATAACTGTCTTTTTCATTACTTTTTCCTTAAGTGGTATTCAAACCGTTTATGTTTTGTGAACGGTGCTCAATGTATCCTTGTTTTATGACAGTTATGTTTCACCTGATTGAAAGGTTTATGACAACTGTAATATTCATCGACAATCTGAATTAGACTACTGATGTGACGAATACTGTTAAAAAATCCGCGATAAACTCAAAATTCACATAGATATTAGAATGTATCGAACAGTCAGGATAAAAAATCATGAATCGTGAGACGATCGAGGGTGTCTATTTTGCCGATGGCAAAATCGGTAGGGGATCTACATGTTTTTCCTATGTGAGAGTACGACCAGTGTTGGTAGCCGAGACATCATCCATAGCCACATAAGTGGTTAAACGTGTTGATTACTAATTAGCAGCAGAGTCGAACCAGTTGTTGTAGCAACGGACCATAAGAGTGGCCTCAATATGAGTCATTCATACTACTTAAAAAAGATGTTAAATCGAAAAAAGGTCAGGCGAACGCCCGACCCGCAAATAGGTTGTTATTTACCAAGATGCCTCGAACATTGCACCTAACGACACTGTATCGTAGGTACCTGCTAACAGTTCATCTGGAGCGCCAATAACTGTTTTGTTTTCAGTTTCACCAAAGGTTGCATAGAAACGAAGCATTGGACGGTCACCACTTCGTGCCTGTCCAAAGCTAATGTTTTGCGATAATGTTACCTTCCATGCACTATTGGACTCCGTATCGGCAAAGTCGACTAATGCGTAGCCAGCTTCTACCCATGTAGAGTGAATATCACTCCAGCTATACATAGGACGGAAAATCAAACTGTAATTCGAACGCGATGCTTCTACATCTGTAACTGGCGATTTGTTGGTCGTGTCGTGCCAAGCTGCGATATACCCCAACTCAAAGCTCTGTGTAAAATTGTACTGACCTTGCCAGTGCACTAACATAGTGCTTAAATCTTCATCACGAGTAAATACTGAATTGTCTGCACCATCTCCGTAACGTATAAACAACTGATCGAAGCCTGAATCTCGCCCAATGTCCCAAACACCAGCGAGATGGTACGAATTACCTTTCCCAGATGCCACTTCACCTTTGTCCGAAGCAAAACCATAGTTTATTAGGAATGAAAGTTCTCCTAAGCCAACACCAATACCATGTAATTTAGAAGTAAAGGCATAATTGCCGTTGTCGGTTACATCACTGCCGTCTGCTGCGTCAACTTGACCAACTATGGAAGCATCGAATGCCACAGTACCAAACTCCCAATTAGTAAATCCACCACCTTGACCGTCATGTGACATCAGGAAGTAATCGTTTAATCCAGATTGTGGACGTTGATGGAAGTCTCGGCCAGCCCAAACCGTAAGGTTAGGTTGAGAGTCCCACACGTTGCTCACCTTCGCATAAAACTTTTTGATATTCACACCTGAGCCGTAGTTATCGAGCATTACTGCGACATCCCAGTTGGTACCGTTTTCCGACATCAACTTCTTGCCAAGTTGAAATTCGCCTCCGTTTGTTTCATTACCAAGTCTACCTACGCCGTAACCTATAGTTTCACCCAATGCCCTGACGTAAGCAGCTTCCTTACCCGCATAATGCAAGCCGTAACGTGCATAACCACTGAAGTAAAAGCCATCACCTTCGTGCCCATCAGCCAATACGATTGGTGCACACAAGCTGGAGACAACTACAGCGTATGTCGGTAATAATTTTATCCGTTTCATTACTTACCCCTGCGTTCCTTTTTTATGCCGTACGGCTAGTCTCGGCGTCGTCCTAAATTGAATTGTTGTTTTGAATATGATGAGTATCACTGGCGAACTATTGAGTGCTTCTAAGCTATTGTTATTGCGTAATGTGCACCAAGCGGTACTGCAAGATAAGTATATACGCTAAGAAGAAATTTGCGTATGGGGTTGCATAAAACGAAATGTTTTCTCCTGAAATCATGCAATGTGAGTAGATTTGGTAACTCTAAAAGCGGCAAAAAGCCCAGAACATATAATGTTCTGGGCTTTAGTAGGACAAACTTGTATCAAATTAATTAACAACAGCTAGGAATTATTACCACCAAGCTTCAACCATTGCGCCGACAGACACAGTGTCTAGCTCAGTCTTATCTGCTAAGTCAGTCACTTCGTTGGTTGCATCACCTACAGTTGCGTAGAAACGCAGCATTGGACGGTCGCCACTCTTCGCTTCACCAAAGCTGATGTTTTGAGATAGCGTTGCTTTCCAAGCACTGTTTGTGCCGCTGTCTTTGTAGTCAACGACTGAGTAACCTGCTTCTACCCACGTAGAGTGGATGTTGTTCCAGCTGTACATTGGACGTACGATTGCGTTGTAGTTGGTACGTGATGCTTCAGTATTATCGTAGACTTGAACGTTTTGATCGTTTGTAAGGTCTTGATACGCAGCAACATAACCTAGCTCGAATTGTTCAGTGAAGTTATGACCACCTTCCCAGTGAACCATCGTTGTAGAAATATCGTCGTTACGCATAAACACAGAATCCTGAGCACCATCTGTATAACGCAAAATCACCTGGTTCCAACCGCCGTTGTGATTGAAATCCATTACTGCTGCAAGTTGGTACGAAGTCATGCCAATGTAATCTTCAAAGTCTTCATCCGCAGCATCTGAAGCAAAACCATAGTTGAATAGGAACGATAGAGAACCTACGTCACCAAGGCCAATACCGTGTAGTTTAGAAGTAAATGCGTAGTTACCGTTATCACCAGTACCGCCGCCATCTACTTGACCAACAACCGATGCGTCAAATGCGATGCCACCAATTTGAAGATCAGTGAAACCACCACCTTGACCATCGTGAGTCATCCAGAAGTAATCGTTCAGACCAGTTTGCGGACGTTGATGGAAGTCACGACCAGCCCAAACCGTCATACCTGGTTGAGATTCGAAAACATTATTTGCTTTCGCATAGAATTTTTTAAGACCAACGGTATCGCCCCAGTGCTCTAGCATCACTGCTAGGTCCCAGTTTGTGCCGTTGTCAGAAGTCATTTTGTTGCCGAACTGGAATTCACCACCGTTGCTTTCGTTACCTAGGCGACCAGCTGACGCGCCATTTAGTGCACCGTCTGGTGCAACGTATGCTTCGTCACCAGCTGCGAAGTGCGCGCCGTAACGAGCGTAACCTGAGAAATAGAACCCTTCGTCTGAGTCATTTGCAATGGCGATGCCTGAACCTAGTGTTGCTAGTACCGCTGCGCTAATTGGAAGTAGTTTTAATGCTTTCATTAATTTACCTATGCTGTTTGTACGACGTAATGCGATGTCGTAACCCTTAATTTAAGTGACTTACTTATTGTTGTTATAAGTCGAATGCTCAAATGAACTTCCATGTCATCTGCGCTACAACTTTTGACGTAGCCAATGTAGTACATTAAGGGACCTACAGTATGAGGAGCTGATCACCGTTTATTTTTTGTAGAGTTTACATTTAGAAAAAGAAAACCTAAAAAACATATAAAATCAATAAAAACAAAGTCTTAGCAAAAAATATTAATTGAACTTTTAGGGCTTTTATAAAAGCAGTTTCTCTGAATAGCGATTTGATCACTGTGTGATTAGTGAAATTCACAACAGTGTTGATTTAAACGGACGATGGTAAAGAAATTACTCACCGAGAATTAACATAACCACCCTCCGAAAATTAACAGTTGAGTGATTTAGGTACTAAAAAGCCGCTCAGTAGAGCGGCTTTTTAAATCATTGATATTCAATCAATTAATCAATTAATCAATTAGTCTGCAGAGTCATCACTCTGAGGACGTTTTTTAGGAACAAACACATTGTCACCAACGGCAACATGCTGATAAAAACTCTTATCTCGCTTAACCGGTTTACGTGCCACTTTTTTAGGTTGCGCTTTTTGTGCAGCTTTACCCTTGTTCGGCTTACCTGCAAACTTAGGCTTACGTGGCTTAATGCCTTTAAACTTACCTTTTAAACCTTCCAATGTATCGAATTGAATGTCCTGCTGAAGATAGGTTTCTATACGTTTAAAGCTTGCCCAGTCTTTCGGCCCAACCAAAGACAGCGCCTCACCACGATTGCCGGCTCGACCTGTGCGGCCAACACGGTGTACATACTCTTCAGTGTGTTTTGGCATATCAAAGTTAATCACATGCGAAACATTTGGTATATCGATTCCGCGAGAGGCAATATCGGTGGTCACGAGTATCTTGTGCACAGCTCGTTCAAACTGACTCATGATCGCATTACGTTGTGATTGAGAAAGCTCACCACTTAACGCCACAGCTTTCAACTTGCGTTGATTGAGCAGCTCTGTCAGTCGTTCTGTATCGCTTCGAGTAGCAGTAAAAATCATCACCTGACGATAATCTGCATCGTCAAGAATACGATCCAACAAAGCTTGTTTATGATCCAAGTGGTCACACAAGTAGAAGCGCTGGTCGATATCGGTATGTTGCTGATTGGCCGCACCAACAGCAATACGTTTTGGGTCTTCCAACATCTGCATTGCGATGTCGTTCACTTCGGCATGGTCCAAGGTAGCGGAAAACATCAAGGTTTGACGACGACGATGGTTTGCGGCTTTATGAATGCTATGAAGCTCTTTCACAAAACCAAGATCCAACATACGATCAGCTTCGTCCAGCACCAATGTATCCAGACCATCTAGGTAAAGTGAACGATGGTCTAAGTGATCAGCCAGGCGACCAGGAGTTGCGACTATAAAGCGCGGGTATTTTCTTAGAGCTTTTACTTGATCGTTGAAGTTTTCACCACCAACAATTAGGGTCGCGGTATAAGATAGGCCACCCAACATAGCACGCAATTCACCGTACACTTGCTTGGCTAATTCACGTGTTGGCGCCAAGATAACACCTCGTGGGTCTCTTGCAGAAAAAGCCTTACTTTTAAGCGCCTTATGCAGCATCGGCAAGACAAATGCCAATGTTTTACCCGAGCCAGTTTTAGACGAAGCCAGCAGGTCTTTATTTGCCAAAGCAACAGGTATGGCCTGGCGCTGTATATCCGTCGCTTTCTTAAACGCGAAATGATCTAAGTTTTTTAGTAAACGGTTATCAAGACCTAACTCTTTAAATTGCAATGTATTCTCCGAATATAACTGGATGGGTGAAGTTCGTAGTCGACTTCAGTTCAAAGTCTAATTGGCGCCTATAATAGCTCGTTTTGACTAATAATTGATACAAGTCACAAAAAAAAATTAGATTTAACTGGAAATTAACGAAAAGCCTTTGTTATTCACAAAAAAGGTTTCTACACTGAGGAAGGGAATAAGGGACTAACTGCTCATATTACAGGCAGATGGAACCGCTTCGCGCAATTCTCCAACGGCAGGAAACAATATGTGGCCGTTGAAATACACGTGTAACTAAATAATTTAAAAGGAATGGAGTTATAATGAATTACAAACTTCTTATTGCAGTGGCGGGCACCGTTGCTCTAGCGGGCTGTGCATCAGGACCAGACGAAGCAACTACTGAGCAACTGACTTCTATGAGCTCTCAAATCGAAGCTCTAGAAACGAAAATTGACTCTTTAGAAGCGGAACACGCAAGTCTTAAATCAGATGCTATGGCAGCTTCAGAAGCGAAGCAAATGGCAATGTCTGCTGAAGACGAAGCAGCTCGTGCAAATGAGCGTCTAGACAATCTAGCTCAGTCTTACACAAAATAATCCATAGCTTCGCTATAGGATTTGCTAATTACCGGTATTTCTCAAAATCTATAGCAATTGAGGAATGCCGGTTTGCGTTGCAAGCATCCCACTTACTAGTGCCGAGTCTTTAGGGTTTTGCTCTAGCCACATTTCCAATTCCATTGTTGTTTCAGGGCGCATCTTAATCCCATCATCGTTGGTTAATGGCTCATGAACTTCCACAAACAAAGAATCATCACTGTAAGCGACCTTAACGGGATCGTTCACTATAGCGACTGGCGTCTTATACTTAACCTGATTAAACAACCATTCAATATGCGGTGGCTGCATGCGAATGCACCCAGAGCTGACGCGCAAACCAATTCCAAACTCTTTGTTTGTACCATGGATTAGATATTGTCCAGCGCCATAGGCCAGTCTTAGCGCATGATTACCTAGTGGGTTTTCGGGGCCAGGCGGCACTGTCACAGGAAGATCGATGCCTTGTGCTGCGTATCGTTTTCTAATTGAAACCGTTGGTGTCCAGGACGGGCCGTCTATGATTTCGTTGACATAGGTTGTCATCGTTGGCGTTTCACGTCCTATAGCGCCTATTCCAACAGGGAACACATGCACATCTTTACCATTGGGATCGTAATAATAGAGCCTAAGTTCGGCCAAATTTACCACAATCCCTTTGCGAGGCGCATTAGGTAATATCATTTTTGTCGGTAGATCTAAAATGACACCTTCACCCGGTAAGTAAGGATCTACACCAGGGTTGGCGGCCAACAGAGCCAGAAAGCCCACATGATGCTTGTCCGCAATTTCAGCAAAGGTTTCTTTTGCCTCAACAATGTGTACTTGGTTTTTACCAATGACATTCGAGCCATCTTCTGGCAACGCAAAAGTGGCGGCATGAGACACAAAAGGCAACAGCAATATCAAACTAAAAACACGGCAAAGCATACAAATCTCCAACATCTATGTATGCACTTTAAACAGCAACCTTAAGAAGTGCAAGTCTCCCCCATTTTAACTATGCCTATAAGGCATATCTAAGGCGCAGCTCATGTGGATGAGGGTTCAAAAAAACTTGGCTCGACAGATATTCGTTTGGGTAGAGAGTCAAATAATGATTCACCATGGTGATTGCACTAAGCAGAGGCAAAGTTCCTACGCGGTACTCATCGATCACTTTTCTAAATTGCTGCCTCTCCACTGAGCTCAACAATTTTTTAAAATACCCCTGAGCATGCATTAGTACGTTTGCGTTGTTTTTGCGCGATGCTCTTTCTGTCAGTGCAGTCATTAGTGTGCTTCGATATTGTGTGTAAAATTCATCCGCAGGAAACTGTTTTACATTAGCCACTAGCTGTCCGAGTGTTTTATAGGCATCTTGGCTATGTGCCATCAAAGTTAACTTGTAGCGAGAATGAAATGCCACTACTTTACCTGGTGTAGGCGCGCCGCCCATCGACTCATAGAAGTCGGAAAGAGCAAATACCCGTGAAATAAAGTTTTCTTTCAATACGGGATCATTTAGACGACCGTCCTCTTCGACTGGCAACCACGGCATAGTGTTCATCAACTGCTGAGTAAAAAGCCCGACACCTTCTTTAGCAGCGCTATTTTTCTTATACACTTTGACGCGTTCCATACCGCAGGTTGGAGACTTTGCACAGACTATGTAGCCACACAAATCTTGCTTAGCTAGGTGTTCCGATTTTGCTTTCGAAAAGTCGACCATTTTTTGGGTGTAATCGATCGTGTCGTCTTTGGTGTCGACTAACAAAACTCGCTCTTCGTTACTCACCAATCGGATTGTGGGCCTAGGCACGGGCATGCCGATTCCCACTTCAGGACACACTTTCACGAACTCGAAATGTGGTGACAATTCGTTTTCCACAAAACGGCTGGCTTTGTGGCCTCCATCAAAGCGAACTTTTTCACCCATAACGCATGCGCTGATGCCAACTTTAATACCTTGTCTTTCCATAGCAGAACTCCTTGTTTAATCGTTCATACGCAGAAGTCACATAAACGGTCCAATTATTCTAAAAATTATTAAAAACATAGTCTTATTTAGGAATACCAGACTATGCTAAACAGACAAGTGCTGCGATCACTTTGGCCATAAAATCAGCTAGGAGGCTTTGCCATTGCGTTTCATACTACCTTTTCTAAGTCTGCTTTTTTCCACACTACTGTTCGCGTCTGAAATGCAAATCACCGACCAAGAAAAAGACTGGCTGATAAAGAATCCTACCCTAAAAGTAGCGTATTCTCGCGCGTACTATCCATTTATCTATTTAGACACACAAGGTCAACAACGCGGTATTGTACGAGACTATTTAGATATCATCGAAACGTCACTCGGAATAGATTTTGATTATGTCGATGTCACAGGAAAAACCAGTGAGGAGATGCTCACTCTTATCGAATCTGGTGAGATCGATTTAATGCCGATGTTACTCGATACTCCAAAAATTCTTAATAGAATCGCTTCCACACAAAGTTACTTTCCGTTTGATCTTTATCATTTTGGGAGTTCTCGCTCCGATACCCCTAGCTTGTGGGACACCTCAAGCTACGAGTCGAGTAACATCGGAATCTGGGAAGGCTCTTTGGTTAAAGAGCTCATTCAAAAGACCTATCCGGGAGCCACCATTAAGGTATTTAAAAACAAACGCAGTGCAATACGGGCACTGGATGCAGGTGAAATTGACATCGTAATTGCCGAACTATTAACGACACAGTATCTAATTGAAGAGCTCAACCTGTTTAATATTGATTTGCTGACCAAAGCAAACATTATGGACAGTACTGTACTCACCATGGGCACCAAAAACTCAAACGCTACACTCCTTCAGCTCGTCAATAAATCACTTACAAACATTACGTTACGACAAGAAAACAGCATTCGCACCCAATGGCTTAAAAACAAGCAATACACGCAACCTATTCATGGTGTTTACAAACAGGGTGCGCAACCCTACGTCTATGGGCAAAAAAGTAACTACGGATTAGAAGTAAGTATTGTTCAGCATATTCTTGAAGATATGGGCTTCTATATTGATGGCATCGTTTCTCAGCAAACCAATACACTGGAAGAAGAGTTTAACAGTGACTCTAACTTGGATTTTGCCTTAGGGCAGTTTGAACCCTCGAGCACGCTTTATCACTCGGCGCCTTACTTTACATTGGAATATGGCCTGCTCATTTCCAGTGAAAACCCCGAACTTGTCTCTGCAGAGGAACGTGCCGGTGAGGATCAGTTTCGGTTGGGGTACATCGCTGGTGAGCAAGACAGCCCAATACATCAAATCGTTCAGACCATTCGCACCGAATACCCGAACGTAAATATCACTCCATTTCCCACTTTAGAGGCAGCTCAATCAGGATTAGAAAGTCAGCAAATCGATGGGATTTTGTTTGAAAAGAATGCGTTTCGATGGCTGCTTAACAATCAAATATTCGACTCAGTCTCGCGTTTAAGTTTCTTGAATGAAAAGTTTGAAAACCTCACGCTTCCTCTTACGGTTGCGTTTCGAGACGAAAAGTTACGAGATCTCTTTAATGACAACTTATCCGAGTTTACTCGCTCTCCCCTCTATAACCGAGTGATAAGCTTCGCGCACAATAACGATCTAACACCTCTCATTGCACGCAGTAATTTACTGACTAACATATTGGCGTACTACGTCAATAAACAAGACCTTCAAAGCATCGAGAAGGTTATTAATATCTTCCATTTACCCGGGGATTTACGAGCTATCGAGATTTTTTCTGACCAGCTTCCATTGCGTCGGGTCATATACATGGAAGCTGACAATAAGATGCAACAAGTCAATCATCTGCCGCAACGAAACCTAGCGCGCCTCGAGCGAGACTTAGTTTTGGCCGAAAATGCTCAAATAAATGTGATCGGTAAAATACACATCTATACGGACTTAGACCAACATTATCAAAGTGGCGCATATATTCCGCCGTTAAAGTCATTTAATCAGTTCAGTGAAGAAGATTTTCAGTATCTAGAGCTTCAATATCGTCAGCTAGGGTTAGATAACACCAAGCTCAACCTAACCACTGAAGAGCTCGCATGGATAGCGGACAATCCGATAGTAGAAGTTGGTGTCGATCCCGTAGCTTTGCCCTATGAAGGCTTTGTAGACGGACAGTATGTTGGCATCATCGCAGAGATTTTGTCCTTGCTGTCTGAGGCGACAGAAATCAACTTTGCACCTATAGAAGTCGATTCGTGGAGTGACACCATAAAACTGGTTGAGTCACAATCTGTCAAACTGGTTTCTGCTGCGGCTGAAAACAGTTATCTCTCTTTAAACTATAAAGCGAGCATCCCAATTTTCACCGACCGCTTAGCAATCGCAATGCGCGACACATTACCTGATCCGCAATTTACCATCGCAGATCTTAGTGGCAAGAAAGTCGCTATATTGTCTGCAGCAGCGAATACGCCGCTTATTAAATCACGTTTTCCAAACATTGATTGGCAAATTGTAAGCAGTACTAGCGAAGGGCTTACGCTAATGGACGCAAAGCAAGTTGACGCCGTCATAGACACCAGCTTCGTGCTTAAATACCTTATTCAACAAATGGAATTGGACAAAGTTAACGTAGTAACAACCCTCCAGTATTCTATCTCACCAACCTTTCATACCCTGGATCGTGACCATATATTTGCGTCTATCCTGTCAAAAGCCATCAACTCGCTTAAAGCGGACGACGTGTATAACCTTCAACAGAAATGGGCGCCGACAAAAGTCATAGAAAAAGTCGATTACACACTGTTCATTGTGAGCAGTATTTTCTCTATCGTCATCATTATCGTTTTCTACTTATCTTATCGTCGTTTGACACACCAAGTAGAAAAAACAGAGATCGCTCAAAAACAAGCGGAGTTTCAGCAGCAGCAACTGTTTGAAATTCTAAACTCCTCGCCTATTGCCGTGGCCATTGTACAAAGCGATACAGCCGTCTATACAAACAATAGAGCTCTGGAGCTCTTCAAACTCGGTGATGACACCATTGGCGATTATAACGTCAACAATATTTATGATAGCCCGCAGACACGAGAAAACATTTATCAAGCATTGATGAGTGAAGGTAAGTATGTCGACGTCGAAATGGGCTTTAAAAAATCAGACGGTACCCTATTTACAGGACTCGCCAGCTATTACCTTATTCCCTACAACGGAGGGAATGCGACCTTATTTTGGGCGTACGACATTTCGGAAATAAAAGAGCTAACTCACGCCCTAGAACACTCTAAAGAAGTCGCTGATAAAGCGAATCAGGCGAAGAGTGACTTTTTGGCTAACATGAGCCATGAAATTCGTACGCCCATGAACGCCATCATAGGGATGTCGCATCTCGCCCTAAATGAAGAATTACCTCCATTGGCAAAACGCTATGTCGAGAAAGTAAGTGTATCTGCAAATTCTTTACTTAATGTAATCAACGATATACTTGATATTTCTAAGATTGAAGCCGGCAAACTAGACATAGACCCACACCCATTTGAGTTGCAAAATCTAATTCGAAATGTTTTGGATGTCACGGCTGTTAAAGTCAGTGAAAAATCACTGAAACTCTATGTTGATATAGGCGCAGATGTCCCTAGGCACTTTGTTGGCGATTCAAATCGAATCGCGCAAATTCTGCTTAACCTCACCAATAATGCTGCTAAATTTACCGAACATGGCAGTATTACCTTGTCTCTCAAATTACTGTCAGCAGAACAAAACTCCGCGACTATCCGCTTTGCGGTCAAAGACACGGGAATAGGCATAACAGCGCAACAACAAGCCATATTATTTGAATCCTTTCAACAGGCGGACGCCAGCACCACCCGAAAATACGGAGGGACAGGTTTAGGGTTATCCATTTCTAAGCAGCTAGTGACTCTCATGGGCGGACATATTGGCGTTACCAGCGAAATAAATACAGGAAGCGAGTTCCACTTCGAACTCAGCATCCCCGTCGACCCCACAAAAGAAGATTATCAAACATGGTGTCAGCAGATTTCGCTACACGCTGAACGGGTAGAGGTTTGGATACAAAACAGTGACCAAACCTCGAACAGACTGATTTCGGGCGCATTAAGCCAGGTGAACAGCGAAGGACATTTTTTTGATAATCTCACCGATATTCCAGTAACAGCTCAGGGGCAAAAACAGCTTGTGGTTTTATTGGGAACATCCGTCACGCCTACGCAATTACGCTCTGCCATCGAGTTATCAAAACGAAACCATTGGCAAATCGTCGTTCCTAACCAAGACGAAACGATCGTAAATACTCTATTCAAAGAAGGCATCACTCATCTTCCAGACCCTGCCCTGCCTAGTGAGTTTTACCGAGCATTATTCAATCTAGATAGTGTGTACCAGAACACGACAGATCATGCTCACCTGCTCGCAACGCATCGCGATAAGATGATTGCTAAGTCAATACTACTGGTCGAAGACAATGAGATAAATCAAGAGCTTGCGTGCGGACTTTTAGAAGAGTACAAGGTCAATATCGACATCGCGGGCAACGGCAAAATCGCCGTAAACAAAGCCCGAGACAATCACTACGATCTGATATTTATGGATATTCAAATGCCGATTCTAGGGGGCCTTGAAGCAACACAACAAATTAGACAATTTGATACACAGACGCCTATTGTCGCGATGACCGCCAACGTCATGGTCGACGACTTAGAGCACGTCAAACTGGTGGGTATGAACGATTTCTTGGCCAAACCTATTGAAATGAGAGAATTCGAACGAGTTCTACTTACTTATCTCGCTAAGGTATCCCCATCAATGGCGAGTCATTCTGATACTGCAATACCCCCAGAGAGTGACTCCGTAATCCTCAGCAGCGAGGTGTTTGACCCAACGGCCGCTCTGGTGAATACCAATAATAATCAAACGTTGCTTATGAGAATTCTCAATCAAACGCTGGCCAATACACCTCAACGCCTCAACAACTTGCAGCATTTCATTGAGCAACAACAGTGGAATGATGCGACTCGCGAAGCACATACTTTGAAAAGTGTTTTTGGCTCGATAGGCGCCAAAAAACTGCAACAGCTTTGCGCCGACTATGAGGCTTACTTTAGCACTGAGCCCGATAACGTTGCTCATGGACTCGACGATCTTTTGCCCCATTATCAACAATTAAGCACCAGAATCACAGCTTACATCGCTGAGATTAGCCAAGTCACGCACTCTTTAGATGAACCTTTAAAAGAAGACTTATCTACCGGTCAAGAAACACCATTAGCCGATTGTGTGCCGATGCTTGAACGGTTGCTTGTGCTGGTCGATGAATACGACATAGATGCAGGTGAGCTGTCTCTAACGCTTGTCGAACGACTTAAGCACACACACTTTAGTGTCGCGATAAATGACATAGAAAAACAGATTTCTGGCTATCACTACGATGGAGCCACACAGCAACTTAAAGCGCTATTAAAAGAGATCCAACAGCAGCTCGAGTCATAAAGTGGGTGACTCGGACATAAAAAAAGAGCTAGCGACCGTCTAAGCCACTAGCTCTTATCTGTCGTTATGTATGCGACTACACTGACTTTATCCGATGTACTTGTAATACAACGTCGCGAGAGGTGGAATGTTTAGTTGCAGAGATTGCGGTAAGCTCTGCGATTCTTTTTCTCGAGTTTCTATATCTGACCTAATTTCGAAATTACTTCCGTTGTACACACTAGCGTCGGTGTTTAAGATCAGTTCATAACGACCTGCATTCGGTACTCCTAGATCAAAACCGGAGTAAGGAACAGGCGTAAAGTTGGTCACAACTAATACACGTTCACCACTGTCTCCGATGCGCTCATGAGCCAAAATACTATGGTCGGCATCATCTTGAAGACGCCACTCATACCCTTTAGGCTCACAATCCAAACTGTGCAATGCATCCTCTGACTTATACAGATGATTAAGATCGCGGGTTAGATTTTTTAGCCCTTGGTGACGTTCGTAATCGAGCAAGAACCATTGCAATTGATCGTCGTGGTTCCATTCACCTGTTTGACCAAATTCGGCACCCATAAAGTTGAGCTTTTTACCCGGTTGCGCATACATGTAACCGTAGTACGCACGCAGATTAGCCGTTTTCTGCCATTCATCCCCCGGCATTTTATCGTGTAGAGCACCTTTGCCATACACCACTTCATCGTGCGATAGAGACAAGACGTAGTTTTCACTATGGGCATACACCAAAGGGAAAGTAATGGTGTTGTGATGATACTTACGATGAATAGGATCTTCTTGGATATAGCTTAGGCTGTCGTGCATCCATCCCATATTCCATTTGAAACCAAAGCCAAGACCGCCTAAAAATGTCGGGGCAGAGACGCCAGGGAAAGCCGTAGACTCTTCCGCAATCGTCATCGCATTCGGGAAGTGTTTATACACTTCTTCGTTCATCCACTTCAATGTCGCAATGGCGTCGTAATTTTCACGACCACCGTCGACATTAGGGATCCATTGATCGTGACTGCGTGAGTAATCCAGATACAGCATCGAGGCAACAGCATCCACACGAATGCCATCGATGTGGAACATCTCAAACCAATACAGTGCGTTGGAGACTAAAAATCGACGAACGTGCTCTCGACCTAAATCATAGATGAATGAACTCCAATCTTGGTGCCACCCGCGACGCGGGTCCGGATCGTGATAGAGCGGAGTGCCATCAAAGTTTGCTAAGCCGTGATCATCGGATGGGAAATGCGCTGGGACCCAGTCGAGAACCACACCTAATCCTGCTTGGTGACACTGGTCAACAAAATACTTAAAGTCATCTGGTGTACCAAAGCGGCTGGTTGGCGCAAATAGACCTATTGGCTGATATCCCCACGAACCATAAAAAGGGTGTTCGGAGACAGGCATGAGTTCAACATGGGTATAACCAAGTTCAACTAAATAAGGAATCAGTTGCTCGGCCAGTTGGCGATAGTTAAGGAAGTCACCTTTCTCATCACGACGCCAAGAGCCTACGTGCAACTCATAGAATGATAAAGCTTGCTTGCGCTTATCGCTAAATGGGCGGCCTTGCCAAGCATCATCTTGCCACTCGTAGTTTTCGTGATTGTAGGTTACAGAAGCAAACGATGGGTGCTGCTCGGATTGGAATCCCCAAGGATCCGCTTTGTGAGGTAAGCCCTCGCCTTGCGGTCCCTTCATTTCAAACTTATATTGAGCGCCTTCTTCCAAGTGCGGAATGAATAGCCCCCAAATACCGTAATCGAGACGTTGCATAGGATTTCGGCGGCCATCCCACGCATTAAAGCTTCCTACAAGACTAACTGCTTGCGCATGCGGGGCATACACCAAAAATCGCGTGCCTGAAATTAGCTCACCTTCACGCTCCATCTCAATAAATTGTGCACCCATGTGACGGTACATCTCTTTTGGAGTGTGCAAGTGCTCAAACTCTTCATAGAGAGCGTGGTATTGATAAGGATCGTCAATGATCTGCTCGTTGTCTCCCCACTGAACAGCCAACTGATAGTGGGTGGAGCTCAAATCACGAGGTTCTAATAAAACAAATGCACTGTCCTTATCACGAGTCAGCGCGATTCGCTCGTCGCCAATAATCACAGAAACAGCGTCTGCTCCGGGCATCCATACCCGCAATCCTATCTCTTCTTTATGGCATACAAAGGGCCCAAGAAGTGAAAATGGATCAGAATAAGCGGCTTGTTCCAATAATGGATAATAATCATGTGCAGCTTTGATCTCTTGATTCACGCGGTCTCTCCTGATTTTTTTAGAATTAATCGTTACTCATTTACTCAATACTAGAGCCTTTGGCTCAATGTTGTAATGGGAAAAAAGCCCCGTTACAAAAAAGCCCGCAAATAAGTGCGGGCTTTCATAGTAGCAAAGAAAAAATCAGCATTTGTTGACCAATGCGCCATTTCCCCCTTTGCCAAAAGGGCTTTGCTGATTATTTAGACGCTTTAGCGCGTACTTCGGTCAGTTTAGCAGCAATGCTATTGACCTCTTCCTTAGCAAACACTTCATCTAGGTTAATAGACAGTTTACGACGCCAGTTTGGATATTCATCGACGGTACCAGGAATATTAACTGGTTTGTCCATTTCCAACCAGTCTTCAAGCTGAGTACTTAACAGCGTTGACGAACCTGCCGCTACGTGAAGTTGAATCGCTTCGGCGAGGAAGCGGTCCATTGGAACAAATTGAGCATCGTAACCAATACCTTCTGAAAGCCAGTTCTGTGTATGACCACGCATGCTGTCCAATATACCCTGCTTACACTCTAGACGGTCTGCAAACAATGTTTCCAGTTGTTCTTGGTTTGGATACAAACCAAGCTCTTTACCCATCTTAAGGTCATCGCAATGCCAAAATCCGCGAAGTGTAGGCATATCGTGCGTACAGATAGCCGACATAGACTGAGGTTCGTAATGTCCAGGTGAAATAAAGCCACCGTCTTCCGCTGTTTCAAATGGGAACACTTTGTAAGAGTGGATGCCGGCTTCTTTTAGAATACCTACAACTTCATCTGGCACAGTTCCTAGATCTTCGCCAATGACTGAACACTGGTAGCGATGAGATTCTAGCGCAAGGATAGAAATCATATCTTCCACAGGGTAGTACATATACGCCCCTTGGGTTGCATTTTCACCTTTAGGTATCCACCATAGGCGAAGTAGGCCCAATACGTGGTCGATACGCAATGCACCACAATGCTTCATGTTGGCGCGAAGTAGTTTAATGTACGCATCATAAGCGGTATCGAGCAGAACCTGTGGATTCAATGGTGGTAAACCCCAGTTTTGACCTAGAGGGCCAAGAATATCAGGTGGAGCACCAATGCTCGCATCCAAGATTAGGTTTCCTTCGTCGGCCCAAGTTTCCGATCCACAGTCGGCAACGCCAACCGCTAGGTCGCGATACAAACCAACGGCCATACCTTTATCTTCCGCTAGCGCCTGAACTTCATTAACCTGAGAGTCTGCAAGCCACTGCATGTACATGTATAGCTGCACTTTCTCTTGGTTATCTTTGATGAACTTCTGTGTTGCCGGAGCGTCGAAGCGGCGGTATTTCTCAGGGAATACAGGCCAGCCCCATACGTTAGAATCCTCATCGTGCAATACTTGATGAAGTGCATCAAACGCAGCTTGGTGCAATAGACTGTCACTGCCTTGCTCGACGAAGTCTAGGAAAGCACGACCGCGCTCAGTCACTTTAGTCAGGTGACGAGATTTGAACTCTTCAAACAAAATCGGTAGTACACTCATTTTCAGTGCAGACACTTCACTGTAATTTACCCAATGAGAGTCACGAGCCGCTTGCAATCGTCTTTGGAAGTCCGAGCTGCCGACTTTTTGTTGTGCTTCGGCACTCAAAGAAAATTCTGGAACTGAGCTGACATCAATGTACATCACATTCAGCCACTGACGAGAAGACGGGCTGTAAGGGCTCGCCCCTTCTGGGTTTGCTGGAAACAGTGAGTGAATTGGGTTCAAGCCCACAAAGTCGCCACCACGTTCCGCAATCTCTGCAACCAGTTGTTTTAGATCGCCAAAGTCGCCCAAGCCCCAGTTGTGTTGAGTTCGCAATGTGTAAAGCTGTACACTTGGGCCCCAAATTTTCTTACCGTCAACAATAGGCTGTTGCTTATAACACGCAGTTGGCGCAACGATTAGAGTCATCTCGTATGGCGTTTTACGACGCTTACGGGATACTTCCAAGGTGTGGTAGCCCAAATCAATATCAGCAGGAAGAGCAAACACTAAAGCACCACCTTGCTCACGGTCATCGCGAACAATTTGAGACTGTAGGTAACCTTCTAGGACTTGCCCTTGCTCGGTATTGATTTTCCAAGAAAATTCGCTTTCGCGGGCGCTGGTGCCAAGATTAAGCTCAATCTCAATAGGTTGACCTTTCTTAACCACCTTAACCGCTTCTAGCACAGGCTTTTTATGTTTCTTTTCTGCAGAAGCGAGTAACGCTTCATCTGACGAAACGTCGTAACCCATTGAACCTAAAAGGCGACGAATCGTCTCGTCGCTCACATATGCTTCATCGCCCCATGCACTGACATAGTTGTCAGCGATGCGCGCTTGTTCCGCAACTTGTTTTAGTACAGATTGATCTTTCATTGCTCTCTCCGAAGGACAAGTCCTTCATCTAATATGTGCTTAAACTTTTGTTTCCATTCCAGGAGTGGCTTTTCTGTTGGGCAATAGCCACTTTTGGAATGTTCATTATTTATTAGGTTTTAAGGCTAACAACTTAGGCGCCCAGCATCTGGGCGCCTAAATGAATCACTATTAACGGTTAACCGCTTCTAGTTTCCAGATGTTGTTCACGTAGTCGCGAATTGAACGGTCTGAAGTGAATTTACCCACTAGTGCTGTGTTAAGAATCGCTTTCTTAGCCCAGCCAGCTTGGTCTTTGTACTGCTCGCCCATATCTTCGTGCGCTTTCACGTAAGACGCGAAGTCTGCAAGACATAGGTATGGGTCACCACCGTCTAGTAGGCTGTCGTATGTTGCACGAAGCAGTCCTGGTTGACCTGGAGTGAACTCCTCACCTAGTAGTAGGTCCATAGACGCTTTCAGTAGGTGATCCGCGTTGTAGTAGTCATACGGGTTGTAGCCGGCAGCTTTAACACGATTAACGCCGTCAACATCAAGACCGAAGATGTAGATGTTCTCATCACCAACTTCTTCACGGATTTCAACGTTCGCACCGTCCATCGTACCGATAGTTAGGGCGCCGTTTAGAGCCATCTTCATGTTACCGGTACCTGATGCTTCTTTGCCTGCCATTGAGATTTGCTGAGAAACGTCAGCGGCTGGGATCAGCATTTCAGCCATGCTTACACGGTAGTCAGGGATGAAGACCACTTTCAGCTTGTCGCCAATGCGTGGGTCGTTGTTGATCTTCTCAGCGATCTTGTTGATAGCAAAGATGATCTCTTTCGCTAGGTGGTAACCTGGCGCCGCTTTAGAACCGAAGAAACATACGCGTGGTGTGCACTCGAAGTTAGGCTCGTTGATGATGCGGTGGTACAGAGACAAGATGTGTAGCAAGTCAAGTTGCTGACGCTTGTACTCGTGCAGACGTTTGATCATTACATCAAAGATAGCATCAGTATTTAGCTCAATACCCATGTTCTCTTTAACCCAAGCAGCCAAACGCTCTTTGTTCTCTTTCTTAACAGCCATAAATTCTTTTTGGAATTTCTTGTCTGTAGCGAATTGAGAGATACCTTCAAGTTGCTCAAGCTTAACTGGCCACTCAGTGCCAACCTTATCAGAGACTAAGTTAGACAGGCCTGGATTACAGAACTTCAGCCAACGACGTGGTGTAATACCGTTTGTCACGTTATGTAGACGTGTTGGGAACATTTCGTGGAATTCAGGAAATAGGTCTTTCTTAACCAACTCTGAGTGAAGTGCCGCTACACCGTTAACTGCGTAAGAACCGATTACACATAGGTTAGCCATGCGCACCATACGGTTGAAACCTTCTTGGATGATAGAAAGCTTAGCTTGCTTTTCACCGTCGCCAGGCCACATTTTACGAACTTCTTGTAGGAAGCGGTGGTTGATTTCAAAGATGATTTCCATGTGACGTGGAAGTAGACGCTGGATTAACGACTCTGGCCAAGTTTCTAATGCTTCTGGCAGTAGAGTGTGGTTGGTGTAAGCGAATGTCTTAGAGCTGATTTCCCAAGCTTGATCCCAGTTAAGCCCTTTCTCATCCATCAAGATGCGCATTAATTCAGGGATAGCGATGGTTGGGTGTGTATCGTTAAGCTGAATGGTTTCTTGCTCTGGAAGTTGCTCTAGTGTAAAGCCCGCTGCTTCGTGACGACGTAAAATATCGCGAACCGACGCTGCTGAGTGGAAGTACTGCTGCATTAGACGCAGAGTTTTGCCTTTCTCGTGGTTGTCGTTCGGGTATAGAACTTTAGTGATGTTACCCGCATCGATGAGCGAGTGCTGAGCTTCAAAGTAGTCACCGTTGTTAAAGCTTTCTAGAGAGAATGGGGCAATTGCCTGACATTCCCAAAGACGCAGTGGGTAAACAGTGTCTGACTCGTAACCAACAATTGGCAAATCCCAAGGCATAGCTTTTACACTCATACCAGGAACCCACTTACGCACTTCTTTACCGTCGACGTGAACAACTTCTACGTGGCCGTAGAAACCAATTTCTTGTGCGATGTCTGGGCGAGCCACTTCCCACGGGTAGCCTTCAACACCACGCCATGCGTCAGGTGCTTCTTTCTGGCGACCATCTTCAAAAGATTGCTTAAATAGACCGTATTCATAGTGCAGGCCGTAACCCACAGTTGGAAATTCTTGAGCAGCACATGAATCCATGAAACAAGCGGCAAGACGACCTAGACCACCGTTACCCAATGAGGGGTCACGCTCTTCTTCAAGAAGGTCTGTAAGGTTATGACCTAGCTCTTCCATTGCGTCTGTTACAGCTTCGTACAGGCCCATGCTGATAAGGTTGTTACCCGTTAGACGACCGATAAGGAATTCTAGAGATAAGTAGTTAACGCTTTTTGCGTTTTTGATTTTCTCGTCTGATTCTGTTGCCAGTAGATCGAACGTAGTTAAGTCGGCAAGTGCACGACCCATTGCTAGGTACCAATGACGAGCATTTGCGTCTTCTACTGTTGTCGCATAAGTCGCTGACAGGTGATTCTTAACGCTTTCTTGAAAAGCTTTTTTATCAAATTGCTTCTGTTGAGTAGGTTTCATCTCGAAATCTCACATTTGGGTTAACTTCATCTTGTATACATCATGGGGTGTTACAGTTTTAAGAACATCCTCCCGTATCAAGGAGGAGGAGGAGGAGGAATAAGGGCGTAGAGTCGTAGAGGTGGTATCTGTGTTGATCTAACTCTCATAGGAGTGAACTACTGCCATATTTCTCGTGACCACGATCACCAAAAACAGCTCTTTACACAGAAATCTAACCAACCTCACAAAATGCGTAGCCAAGCGTATTCGCGCGCATTTTGAGAGTTAGATCACGCAATTATTTATTCTCCGCCTCACCAAATATCGCTCTAAATCTCACTACCTACCCTTTCGACCACCAACCAATTGAGATGCGCATCACATTAATAGGGCGTAGATAAGCCGTTGTGGC
Organism: Vibrio ulleungensis; assembly: GCF_016900875.1. Lineage (GTDB taxonomy): Bacteria > Pseudomonadota > Gammaproteobacteria > Enterobacterales > Vibrionaceae > Vibrio > Vibrio ulleungensis. Next base: position 339,992 of record NZ_JAFEUM010000001.1, on the reverse strand, counting down.
CCGAAAATAGCCAAATAGGACTTTGATCAATCTGATGGCTCAATAAATTGACGTACACTAGTTGCCGGTGCGCAAGCGTGTACTCAACGAAATCAAAATTGTCATTAAGAACTCTTAGGATCACTAATAGCTATGTGGATACCCTCTAAACTTACTCGCCCTGGCCGTTTGCACAACGCAATACTACGACCAAGAGTGTTGGATCTAGTTAATCAAGCTTCTCACTATAAGCTGGTACTATTTCGCTCTCCCGCTGGTTACGGTAAAACCACCATGGCGGCACAGTGGCTTGCAGACTGCCCCAACCTTGGCTGGTTGAGTTTAGATGACAGTGATAATGACACCGTTAGATTCATGAACTACTTTATCCAAGCGTTAAATAGAGCCACCCACGGGGCGTGTCCAACGGCACAATCATTGGCAGAAAAACGCCAGTTCTCTTCAGTAATGAGCTTAATGGGCGAGATCTTCGGTGAGTTAGGCCAATATCACGAAGAAGCCTTTGTGGTGCTCGATGATTACCACATCATTAATAACGAAGAAATACACGAAGGGTTGCGCTTCTTTTTAAAGCACATGCCCGATAACATTACCGTCGTGGTAACCAGTCGCGCGAATCCTCCACTTGGCATCGCTAACTTGCGTGTTCGCGATCTTATGATCGAAATAAACGATCAGCTTCTAGCTTTTGACACTGAAGAAACGACTCGATTCTTGAGTTCTCGCACTGGTAACGACATCGACAGCGACACTGCCAACAATTTGCGCGGTTACGTTGAAGGTTGGCCATCGGCACTGCAACTGATCGCAATCCAAGCTCAGCAGCAAAACATCAGTTTGGCTCAGTCTGCCGAATCGATGGCCGACTTTAATCATGCGCATCTTTGGGAGTACCTCGTTGAAGAAGTATTTGACTTCCTAGATGAGAAAACTCAGCTTTTCCTACTGCAGTGCTCGGTATTAGAAACCTTTAACGACGCGCTGGTCTCGCAAGTGACCAATCGGGATGACGCCCTGTCGGCGTTAGAAAACCTCAATCGATTTGGACTGTTTGTCACCATGATTGAGGGCGAGCAAAACTGGTATCGATTCCATCGCCTGTTCAATGACTTCCTAGGTCATGAGCGACTTGCCCGCATTCCACAACAAGAACAAATGTTGCATCAACGTGCGGCAGAAGCGTGGCTCAATCTCAATAGCCCTAGCCAAGCACTCTATCACGCTCAAAAAGCCAAAGATTCGGAGTTGTGCGTCACCATATTGGTAAAACATGGCTGGACCATGTTCAATATGGCGGAATTTGCGGTCATGGAGCAGGCAATCCAAGAGCTCAGTGATGATGAACTGTATTCAAACCCAAAAATTCCATTACTAAGAGCTTGGGTTGCTCAGACTCAACATCGCTACAATGTGGTTGAGGAGCTACTCACTGAAGCAGCCAAGCAACTTGAAGAGCGTAATATCCCTATTTCAGAAAGCGAAATGGGTCAAGTTAACGCGCTGCTTGCACAAGTCGCCATTAACTTTGGCAAGCCCGAAAAAGCCCTTCAACTTGCCGAGCTTGCTCTGAGCCAAATCGACAATAATGATTCACGTAGTCGCATTTTCGCCACCTCTGTGATTGGCGAGGTCAACCACGTATTGGGCCGCCTAAACCGCGCTCTACCTATGATGCAGCAAACAGAGAAACTCGCGCGCCAATATCGAGTCTTTAATCAGGCTTTGTGGGCGCTTCTTCAACAGAGTGAAATTTTGATTGCCCAAGGCTACGTCCAAGCTGCTTACGAAGTACAAGATAGTGCCTTTAAGCTGATTGAGGAGCAACAACTGCATCAACTTCCACTGCATGAGTTCTTGTTGCGTATCCGCTCTCAAGTATTGTGGTGCTGGAATCGTTTTGATGAAGCCGAAGAGTATGCGTATCGCGGAATCGATGTGCTGGGAGAAAAAGCCGCCAGCAAGCACCTACACTGTTACTCGATGTTAGCTCGAATCGCCATTGGCCGCGGGGAGTTGGATCGCGCCGGTCGCTTTGTTGAGCACATCCAGCAGCTACTGAACGAATCAACCTATCATATTGATTGGAGCGCTAACGCATCGCTTACCCTCATATTGTTCTGGCAAGCCAAAGAACAGCATGACGACATGCAAAAATGGTTAGACAACGCAGAGCGACCTGAGATTGCACCAAATCACTTTATGCAGTTGCAGTGGCGTAATATTGCACGTGCGCAGATCTATTTAGGCCAGCTTGAAGCCGCTAAACAGTCCGTGGCATTTTTGGTTGAGCAAGCCGACTCACACGAGCTACTGACCGATCGTAATCGAAACCTAATTGTACAAGCGCTGTTAGCCGATGCCTTAGGGCAAGAAGAAGGCGCCATGAATCTGATGTTGCAAGCCATTAAACTGACCAATCAAACTGGCATGGTGGCTAACTTCCTCATTGAAGGTGCTATTGCTGGTCGCTTACTCGAAAAACTGATCCAACGCGGCGACCTTGGCGACCTAGAGAAGCATCGCGCACAGTCACTGATTAAAGAGATATCCAGTAAGCAGCGCAGCCGTTTTGTCCATTTTGACGAAGAATTTGTTGAGCGCTTAGTCAATCACCCGAATATTCCAGAGCTGGTAAGAACCAGTCCGCTAACTCAGCGGGAGTGGCAAGTACTTGGGTTGATCTACTCCGGCTACAGCAATGAACAAATCGCTCATGAACTTGATGTTGCTGGGACTACGATTAAAACCCACATACGTAACTTGTATCAAAAACTCAATATTGCCAATCGTAAAGAGGCGATCGAAACCGCTGAGCGACTGATGAGCCTTATGGGTATGTAAGTCTGGCTACTAGTCACGCATCAAATGAAGCCCTGCCTATGCAGGGCTTTTTAATTGCTTGTTTTATATAGGGTTAGTTCGTTTAGCAGTAAAACTATCTAGTTTTCGATGTCGCAAAGCAAAGAAACCAGCCGTAATCACCAACAATAAATTAACAAGCAGTTCAAAGCTCTTTATTTGCGCAAAATTATCGAGCTTAACTCGATATTTATTGATTTATATAGAATATTAATAAAGAATAAATGTAAATCAAATGTAAACAACAATTATAAACATGTGTGTTTCTGAGGAGACCGTAATGTTACATGCACATACCCTACACATCACCCAGCTTAGCGAAAAAGCACTATCTCAACTTTCACCAAGCTTTACTCAACTTCCACGCACTCAACATGCCGATGGCCAATACCGTTTAAGACGATATTCAGTGATTCGTGTCGAGCAAGGTAAAGTGGTCAGCACGGGTAAAACCGAGTTTATGCAAACCGAAGAGATTAATCATTTTCAAGGCAACGTTGTACGCGAGTTCGAAGCCATTGAAGAGTGTACGTTATCCAGTGAAGGCATGAGTGAGATGTGCCAAAAGTTTATGGAAACCAACAACCTACCTGATGGCCAAGAAATTGAAATTCATCAAATGCGCATCACTGCCATTTATGACGAAACACAAGTGGCACCAGAAGGCGTACACCAAGATGGATTCGACCATATTGCCCTCATTGGAATTGGTCGTCACAACATTGTTGGCGGCGAAATCATGCTCTATGAAGATCAACATCAAGCCCCGTTTTTCCGCAAAGTACTCGAGAACGGTGAGATTGCGATTTTGGCTGATGATGTTCTATGGCACAACGCCCAGCCTATTCGTTCGATACAACGAGGTGAGGAAGGTCATATGGACGTATTTGTATTAACCGCGAAAGAGGCCTCACATGCTCTTCACTCCTGATAAAGCTCGAGCTCAGTTTTCAGCATTAAACCAAACTTATCAAGGCGAACCTGTCATCTTTGCCGACGGCCCCGGTGGTTCTCAAGTACCTCAATCGGTGCTCGACGCTATGGTGCAATATCTCGGTCACTTTAATTCCAACCTTGGTGGGCACTACTTTTCTAGCAGGATAACCACCGATCTGGTTACGACGGCTCGCGAGCACGCCCAAACCCTGCTGAATGCTGAATCTGCAGGCAATATTGTGTTTGGGGCAAATATGACCAGTCTCACATTCTCACTGAGCCGTGCAATTTCTCGCCAGTGGCAAATGGGGGATGAAGTGATCGTAACAGCGCTTGATCATTACTCCAATGTCTCTAGCTGGCAACAAGCGGCTGAAGATAAAGGGGCCACTTTGCATCAGGCTCGCGTCAATACTGAGACCGGCTCGTTAGACGTCGAACACTTAATAAGCTTATTAAGCCCGAATACAAAACTGGTGGCTCTGACCTACGCGTCAAATACCACGGGAAGCATTGTTGATGTACAACGAGTGGTTGAAGCCGCGCACAATGTGGGTGCTCTGGTGTACGTCGATGCTGTCCACTACGCCCCTCACCATCTCATTGACGTGCAACAACTAGGTTGCGATTTTCTTGCCTGTTCTGCGTACAAATTTTTTGGACCACACTTAGGCATTGTTTATGTTGCTGACCAATGGCTTCATAGCTTGTCGCCGTACAAAGTGGAACCTGCAACCAACATTGGGCCTGGCCGTTTTGAAACAGGCACACAAAATTTTGAAGCATTGGCAGGCTTCATTGCAACCGTCGATTATCTGGCTCAATGGGGCAATCCCACCAAGCCTTTGCGTGAGAGACTGCAACAAAGCTTTGAACAAATTAATGCTCATGAACAGGCATTGAGCGAACGTTTCCTAAGCAGAATCAGTCAGCGCTCAGCAATTACGCTGCATGGTTCATCCCAAAGCGCGAGTGCAATCCGAACACCAACGTTCGCTCTCACCTTTGATGGTGTATCGCCAAAACAGGCGGCCACAGCGTTAGGTAAACACAATATCTGTGCCTGGAATGGTCATTTTTATGCGCTTGGATTAATCAAACAGCTCGGACTCGATGATAACGGCGTACTTCGTATTGGATTTATGCATTACAACACCCTGCAAGAAGTCGATGCGCTGTGCGACAACCTTTTTGCTCTGCTGCCAGAAACAGAGATCACTTTATAACATGGGGTAATCCTTGCTTCGCTAACTCACCGTTAGCATCGAAGTGGGGGCGCTAGAGCATTGTGAACAGGCTGGGCGTTGGGCAAACCCTGTCCATATCAATAGATAGTAATCATCAGCGGGTTTGGTAGGCAATTATGTGAGCGGTGGCAAAGAATCCAATCAACTAACAATGATTCTACAACTTTCAGAGCATGCGCAATAATTCTGAAAACTAGATGCGGTACTACTAGATGTAAGCTCATTAGTTGTTGATATTGGAGGAATAAGTGCCTACCAGAAACTTTAGTAGCAATAAACGTAGCGGCTCGAAGTGCGGTCGCAAAAAAATGACCTACACCCAAGCCAGCAAAAGGAAAGCGGCGCAGCAATATTGGCAATTCCGGCTAAGTAAACAAGACAGCAATCGCACACGGCTCAAAGAGTTAGTGAATCAGTTAGCGTACCAATAAGGTGGTGATCTTCATCTCGTCTCGCTGAACGAGCGACATGTCCTTTGGCAGCTTTAGCAAAGCAATGGATACAACAATAATTGTTAGAGTGTGAAATAGTGGAATTTCGGTTTTGCATTCCTTTTTTATTTAGTGGGCTAGTCGCAAGCGGCTAGCTTTCTTTTCTCTCAATAGGCCGGCTAGCCTAGATGAGGAAAACCAGATCCTCCTTTCACATCTACACCTATCAGCTGTTGTCACTTTAACTGCTGTTTGACCGCACCATCATTCCCTTTAAAGCGTTATTTTACTGTTTCGAATGCGCTATCGCATAGGTTTATGCCTTCAACTACATCAAATTTTTTGACCATCTTGATAAATCTTGCCGACTACAGACTCGATACCGCTCCTTTTATACTCACTTTAACCAAGGAGATACACATGACTCTATTTAAAACGGTAAAACAGCTCATTGCAGCCCACCCGACCAGCGATGGTGACGGTGTTAAGATTTCGCGTGTAGCTGGATTTCAAAACAGCCAGTTCTCACCTTTTTTAATGTTGGACGAACTTAAATCCGATCAGTCAAAAGATTACGTCGGTGGATTTCCTCCGCACCCACATCGTGGAATTGAAACACTCACCTACATGAAGCACGGCCACTTTCAGCATCGCGACCATATGGGTAACGTAGGTGAGCTCAGAGGAGGAGGCGCCCAGTGGATGGCTGCGGGACGAGGCGTAATACACAGTGAAATGCCTATTATGACCGATGGTGAACTTCACGGATTCCAGTTATGGATCAATCAGCCTGCCAGCCACAAAATGACCCCTGCAAAGTATAAAGACTTTCAGCCAGAATCGATTGTAGAAGTGCCGCTCCATGATCAGCAAAATAGTCCTTTACGATTGCTTGCTGGTGAAATTGGCGTGGAGGCTAAAACCTACCAAGCTGCATTAACCGATACGGCCGCCGAAGCTACCGTTGCCGATTGGGCACCTGAATCCGAGCAATCTCTGCAGTTTGAGGTGCCACAGAGCCATAATACGCTGCTTTTTGTCTACAAAGGCGAGATGAATATGGACAACCAAACCATCAAACAAGGTCAGCTGGCTGTGCTATCACCAGGTGACACGGTGGCTTTGAAATCTGCTGATATTCCATCGGGGGTATTGATATTGAGTGGTGAGCCCCTTAACGAGCCCGTCGCTCATTATGGACCGTTTGTAATGAACACGATGCAAGAAATCGAACAAACGATTCAGGACTACAACAGTGGCGTATTCGAAACTTACTGAATAGCAACGTCGTTGTACGCTGAATAATTTGGGAGCATCGTTGATTAAATGCGCGTTGAGTCATACGCCCAGTGCAGTAGGGCTTGACGCTGTTTTTTACGACAATTGTGGTCAAAGGGCTCGCAATTCTTAACTACTGCACTCCAATGACGTCGAAAGCTCTTCCATCGTTTGATTTGTCTTGCATCATCCTCAGTTCTGCGCCCCATATAGTACCGGCAATACCACTGAAACCATCCTCGAGGATCTTGTGGGTGTATCCACCCTTTTCGTTGCCACTCAGCCAGCGGTTGGGACGCATCTACACCAAAATAGTTAAGGGAGGTATCTTTAATGTCTGGACTAATGCGCGCCTGCTCAAACCAATCTTTCGGGAACTCATTCTGGCAATCGGTCAAATACTTCCCGCCAAACACGCCCAGGGCTAACATCTGCTTAGGGGTAAGGTGAGGGTCAAAATCTGGTGCAAAGTGTTGACCTTCAGGCTCGGTTAAACAGTATTGATAATCGATTTGCATTTTGTCTTCAACGACCACTGTAATCATGGTTTTTTCCTAAAATGAATCAGTCACAATGTATACGAAACGTCCCCCTAGAGCGATCATCAATGTCGCAGGGAAGTCATCACTTTACGAGCGAAAAAAAACCGCTCATTATGAATGAACGGCCTTATTTGAAGTAACCAACAAAGGTTGAGGTTAGAGTTTACAGCGCAGGATCTGCGTAAATAGTGCCATCACCTTCTAATATCCACACCTCTAGGTCGGTCTCAGGTACGTGGAATAAGTCGTCAATGCTGTTTTTCTCATCCCCTTTATGCACAATGAATCCAACTTGCGCTGTGGGATCATCCAACTCAATCAATGCGTATTGGCCGAATGAGTCAACCCCACTAAACGCTATAGGTTGGGTCCATGTAGGAATGCTAGCAGGATTTACCCCATCTCCCCACACATGGAGTCCCCAGCCATCGTAATCAGCGTTTTGACGTTGATAATGTACGATAAGTGCTTGTAACTCATTAACAGTCAAGCTTGGCGCGGCGGTATCTGTCGCATTGATGGTGACACGATAGGCAGTATTACTTGCCGGTGTTGCGAGTGTTAGATTTCCTCCATTATCAACAAGTCCCTGCTGCTCGCCTAGGGTTACAGCGGTGCCACCAAAGTTGATTGATGCCCAATCGGCATCAGCCACCTTAAACTCAATGACCCCATCACCATTGCCATCCGATTGCGGCCCTAAAACCACATCCAGTTGATAGCGATTTTGACCGATATACTCAAGCTCATCTTGAGTAGACCATCCGTTTAGCTCGCCACGAACAAATACCGGAACATCAAACGACGGTAAATCCTCACCCAAGCTCGCACCTTGTTCAACCAGCAACTCTAAGTTGTCACCAATAGGCGTAAACGTTAAGTCGTAATACGCGGCAGCGGGTGCTTCAAATTGGTCATTTCCAGACTCAGCGCTGGTCAGTAATACTGGCGTATCTAACTCAACCAATTCAGACGGTGCTGACAACTGGCGACTCCAATCGCTATTGGCTAACTTAAATTGAGTGTTCCCAGCATCCAGTACAATTTGATGACGATACAGCCCATCACTCCAATAACTTAATGGAGCATCTGCCGCCCAGCTATTGTGGTCTCCACGCAAGTACATCGCTTCCCCAAGCGGCCCAAAATCTGGACGTATCAATGGCAGTAGGTAATCTTGCAGGCCATCTCCATCTTCATCGGCAACCACCAACACAAACTCGGTCAACCCACCAACATCGAGTGTACTCACCAAATTGCTTGGGTTTGAAGACATCAACAAACCATTTTCTGTTACTGGCCCACCTATATTGAGCGGGCTCCAGTTACTGTCCGCAAACTTAAACTCCATGTCACCGGCAGACACATCAATGCTGACACGGTAGTGTCCTTGACCTAGGTACTCCATAGGGTCTGCGCCCCACCCATTTAGGCCGCCACGCAAGTTAACATCACTGCCAATTGGGAGATCCACCGCACTCAGTAAGTCAATGCTTATCGCATGTTGAGCGCTAGAGTTGTCTTCTTTGGCCAATGCTCCTTCATGGTTAAGGAATAAATTAGCGCTAAGCTCTGCCGAATCATTTTCATCAGACAAGCTCACTACCTGATTACGGGTAATGATTAAAGGTTTGTCCAACTCGTAGAAAGGTTCCGAGTAATCACCAAAGACCAGTAGTTGAGTTTGATCTGACTGCAACCATTCTAACCTAAACTGCCCCTGATTAAGCTCGATAGGCCCTTGCATACGTCCACTTTGGTTGATTGCGTACGCAATGGATCGATCATTGCCATTTTGGTAGGTAACACTTAATTCTGTAGGCACACGAGAGTCCACCAGAGCGTTCACCCACTGCTGAGCAAAGACACCATCAGCATTACTGGTACTCACTTCGACTTCCAATTGAGTACCATCAGCAAACTCGCTGACATCCCAAAATAGCTGATAAGGGGGGGTCATATCTGTGGCGATAGGCACCAACTCACCACCATTGGCTCGATAGGCGAAGTTAACTTGGTAAAGAGGGAGTGGCGTCGACGCAAGCGCGTCTAAATCGACCGATAGCGCGATGCTACCGCTGGCAATGTCGCCATCATTTAACCCTGTGACTGACACAGAGGATGTTGGCGAAACTTCAGCAGCGCCTTTTGCTTTTAACACCACAAAATCCAACGCACCCACTTGAAGTTGCAGCTCTCCACTACGAACTTTGCCGGCACGTTTTCCACCGTAGACCACATCGTATTTTTTAAATTGAGTCTCCAGGGTTAAGCTTTGAGCGTCGCTGGCGTTATTCATTGCCACTAAATAAGTTTCGCCAGTTTGAGGATCGACACGGTTAATCACATAGAGGCCAGCACCTTCGGTTTCGGCGTAGCGTTCGATCTGGATTCCGCTTCGTAATACAGGATGCTCGCGATAGATTTTGGCGATCTTGCTAAGGTGTTTATAAATAGGGTGCTGCTGATCGTAATTTGCATCAGCGGTCGTCGCAGACGTTCCGATGAGCTGATTGTCATTGTAAGTATCGACTAATGATGGGTCCATATTCTCACGAGCATCTTGATCGTTACCATCACCGGTAAAGCCCTGCTCATCGCCGTAGTAAACCACAGGTACGCCGCGTAAAAAGTACATCATTGAGTGAGCTAATTTGGTTTTTTCCAAATTCTCGGCGGTATCTTCGCCACCCAAGAAAAACCCAAAGCGTCCCATATCGTGGTTACCCACGAAATTCATTAAACGACTCGCGTCGCTGTCCGCATCGTTGTAATAGTCATCTGCGATAAACAAATCGCGCAGTGCAACGGGAGACTGCTGATCCGCAACCACCGATCGCATAGCGCCTTGAAATCCAAAATCGAGCACGGAGGGTAACTGACCAACAGTCGTAAACTTGCTTAAATTTTGTGGGTTGGCATCGTACACTTCGCCAAACATAAAGAATTGTGGAATGCCTTCTTGCTGAGCATGCGCTTCAATCGCGGGGGCAAACTCCTGCCAAAACTCAATGTTTACGTGTTTTACGGTATCGATTCTAAACCCGTCTGGCTTAAATTCAGACACAATGTTCTTGAAAATATCGATCATACCTGCGACCACTTCCGGGTCATCGGTGTTGATATCGTCTAAGCCAACAAAGTCGCCATAGACCGAGTTTTCACCCGAGAATGTACTGTCACCTTGATTATGGTAGTACTTAGGATCGTTCAACCACTCTGGTACTTTGTCGTACTCTTCTCCTGCAGGAATAAACGGCGTGTAGGTATCACCGGCCGCGACTTGCTCAAGAGACTTGTACTCACATGAGGTTAAACCCTCCTGAAAGCGACCATCAACATCGTGACACTCTTCGTATTTAATAACGTCAGCAGTGTGGTTGGTAATGATGTCAAAGAAGACTTTAATGTTTCTATCGTGAGCGTCATCAATCAGCGCTTGTAGATCATCGTTACTCCCCAAATGTGGGTCTATTTGGGTAAAATCGAGTGTCCAGTAACCGTGATACGCCGAGCTTTCTCCTTGTACCGCTTTGTTCTTTAGAATCGGGGTCATCCATATTGCCGTCACCCCCATGTCTTCTAAGTAGTCGAGCTTAGCTCGCAGGCCTTGCATATCTCCACCGTGATACCAGGCTTTATGCGTAGGATCAAAGCCGTGGTCCTCGCGACCACCACCAATATAGCCCTGGTCGTTATCGGTATCACCATTGTGGAATCTATCGGGCATAACAAAGTAAAAAACGTCATCTTTAACGTCTCTATCTAAATAATGATCAAGTTGACTATCTGGCTTACAAGCACTCAAGCCTAGCGCTAGGGTGATCGCTGCTGCTACCCCAGTCCAAGCCGCCTTTGGTTTTGACATTTTGGTTGTCCTCCATTGACATTGACGTGTATTTTTCTCACACCTCAATGTAGCAACGAAATTGACGACTTTTATCGTGAAAAAGGGTTAAATGCTGATTTACCAATTAGAAAGCGGTTTCTTAGAGCTTTTTTATTAAAATCATGATTTTTATAACGTTTTGTAGGGTATACAAAATGCGAGGTAGATAATCATTTGTACAATTTTGGATAACTCTCAACTAGATTACACGCTGTGCAAAATGTGACCAGTAACTCAATCACTTTTACCGGCTGTCGCACGAATTATTCCGCTATCACAAAGTGAGCTCTCAAATATGAGAATAGTCAATCTGATTCATAAAAAAGGGGCATTTCAATAAGCCAATTACTCCACGTTGGTATTGCGGAAAGGGTTTGTTTTTGAACAGTAGAAACGGATTTTGGTCACATTTTGAACAGCTAAAACTACACCTTTAACATTCGCCAATAAGACTTGGATCACACGTGCTCATACTTCATTAGCACTGTCTAAGTAGCCCACTACTTTCATTCATTGTTCAGATTGGAAAAGGAACTCAATCATGTTCAGAAAGCCCTTATTGGCCAGCAGTGTCATTGCCGCGATTGCCGCGCTCCCTGCTTACGGTTCGTCACCACACTCAGTGTTTATTTCAGAGTACATAGAAGGTGGCAGTTTTAACAAATCAATTGAAATCGCAAACCCAACCGAAAGTGACATCACTCTCGACAACTATTCTTTGGCTAAGTCCGTCAATGGTGGTGGCGCATGGGATAACCTGTTAAGCCTCAATGGTTATTCCATTGCTGCTGGGGACGTTTTGGTTATTTCACACACCGATGCGGATGCAAAGATACTATCAAAAACTGACTTAACCAATACGAGCGTCATTAGTTTTAACGGCGATGATCCTGTTGCATTGCTCGACAGCAATGGCGATGTGGTCGATGTTGTCGGCGTTATGGGCGACATCAACTTTGGTAAAGACGTAACCTTAGTAAGGTTGTCAGAGTACTTCACACCGTCAAGCACCTATGATGCAAATCAGTGGCTACAATTGGGCAAGGACAACAGCGATGATTTGGCCATGTTAGGCGCAGCCACTGCACCGACTGCCTTTAATTGCCTAGACAATGATTTAGAGCCTGTATTTACCGATATCCAAACATTGCAAGGGGACGGTTTTAGCTCTCCCTACGTCGATGGTTACCCCTACGAATCGTCAGAAGAGTTTTACGTTAAAGGTGTCGTATCGGCAGTTACCAGTGGGCTAACTAAAGGGTTTTATTTACACGCCTTAGTCGACGACAATGATCCCAATACCTCAGAAGGTCTGTTTGTCTCAACCCAAGCGAATGTCAGCGAATTGAGTCCTGGTGACGTTGTGTGCGCCTACGGTAAAGTGCAGGAATACTACAACCTTACGCAGCTAAAAATTGATGATGACAAATGGGTCACATTAGACAACCAAGAAGCGCCACAAGCTGTCGCGATCTCGGTGCTCGATACTGATCAAAGCTTTGAGCAAACCTTAGAACGCTATGAAGGTATGTTGGTCGAACTCGACCAAACTTTAGACATGCGTGTTACTCGCACCTTTGGCTTCGATTACGCCGCCTATCGCAACAACATGGTCGTGGCCCACGAGCGCGTCAATATGCAGCCTAATCAGCTACACCCTGCTGGATCGCTAGAAGCAAACCTAGCACAAGCTGAAAATGATGATCGTCGATTGTTCATTGAGTCTGACGCCAAAGCACCCAACGGCGTGATCCCTTATTATCCCGATTTCGGACTGTACGATGATGATGGGGATGGTTCTGCCGATGATTATATCCGCATAGATGACACCCTCACTGGTGCTCAAGGTGTGATCACCTACAGTTACAACGATTACCGTCTGATTGTCACCAATACGCTGTCGAAGGATAATTTTGTTCATAATCAGCCTCGCATAGATGAGCCTGATGTGGCCGCGGGTGATTTGCGTATTGCCACCTTTAATGTCCTAAACTATTTCAACTCTCCGTTTGGTGGAAATGACAATCAGTTTGGCAGTAATAGAGGCGCATACAGTGACGACGAGTTTGCGCTGCAGCAACAGAAAATCGTTCATGCTATAAAAGGCTTAGATGGCGACATTGTAGGCTTGATGGAGATTGAAAATAATGGCTTTGGAGAAGGTTCGGCCATTGAGCAACTCGTAACTGAACTCAATGCTACGATTGACGACGAAGATAATCATTATGAGTACGTAGCTGTCGACTCGAACCTTAATGATGAATTCGATGCCCTTGACTCAGTGGGAACCGATGCGATTGCAGTCGGCGTTATTTACAAACCAAGTGCGGTAAAACTGCTTGAAACAGGCGTGATCGTTATGCCACGCCAAGATGCCCCAGCGGTGATCATCGACGGCGAAGAAGTAGAAAGTGGCAAGAACTACCAACGCGATGCACTCGCACCCACCTTCCAAGTATTGGGTGGTAAAAAACGAATCACTGTCGCGGTCAATCACTTTAAGTCGAAAGGCTCTTCATGCTGGGAAGACGTTGCACCAGTTGAGGAAGGCGGTCAAGCTGATCAAGACCCTGATAAGCAAGGCTCTTGTGAAGCATTTCGTGTTGCTGCGGCGGTTGCCTTAGGCGAAGCACTTAAAGGCGGCGGCTCGTATAAAGTCATACTGGGCGATCTTAACTCTTACGCTAAAGAAGACCCAATGCTTATCTTAACCGATTACACCATGGGTCAATATGGCAAAGAGATTCGAGCTGCAAGAAACACCTACATTGGCGATGAGCCTCAGTTTGGTGACGAAGGAGCAGTGATTGACCAACACTACGGGTACATCAATGCAGTTGAAATGATGCAACCTGAAAGTTGGAGCTACTCGTACAACGACGAAGTGGGTGCGCTGGACCACATTTTGGTCAGTAAATCTCTTAAAAATCGAGTCGTTGATGCCGCTGAATGGCACATCAATGGTGCAGAATCGAGTCTGTTTGCATACAGCGGTCAATACACTGGAGACTTACCTAAGTACTCCGATATTTATCGCTCTTCGGACCACGATCCTGCTGTTGTCGAGCTGCAAATTTATAAACGTGGTGGCTCAATGGGATGGGGTGTGCTCTTTGGTCTCATAGCGTTGCTAGGATTGCGAAGACGTAACCTCGCTTAACCAATAACCCTGTTACCCAACCGTTACTAAGGTCTCTAGATAGCTAGGGACCTTTTTAATTTCTAATCTGTTCACTGTCTATCCAAAAACTTTCTAATCAATAACGGTGATATTGTCTTCTTATAACTGATTCTCAATAAAGTAAGTTGACAATCTCAACCATTGTCCGTGACAATGATCGCGTTTTAGTCCACTACGCAGCAAATACAATGAAAAAATTACTTACTCTCTTGGCGCTGATTCCACTATCTAGCCTAGTGCAAGCGGCAGAAGCCAAGGAAGACAATCAAAAGTTGGCGGATGACCCAACCCGTATCACGACACAAATGGGCGTCTCATACTCAGATAACTACCATGGCAATAACGACAAGTGGACATTTTCTGGCTCATTGGCGTTTGATCCAGTACGAAAAATCAATGTCTCACTTAACGAAGACGCTTCACAGTGGCGTGTGGGTGGTTCTTGGTTATTCGACGTAGGCATCGTTAATTTTAATTTTGGTAAGAATGAATTTGCTGACGGTACAACGCAGACTAATTACAGCGTTGGAACATTCATGCCATTGTCGTACTTTGGGTTCACCCCAGGTGGATTCCAAATATTCCCAATGGCTGGTTATACGTATAACGACGCTGAAGTAGTGTGTGACACATCAGATACCAGTGCAGCGTGCTTCAATCCAGGAGCATCACTGGATAACCCATATGTCGTGATTCCACAAACCAGCCACTCCGGTTACCTTGGTGCATTTGCACTTAGACCGTTAACGACCAACCTTACCTTTACCATGTTTGGAGGCGGAGCTATGGGAAGTAACGACTACAGTGGCTACTGGATTGGTGGTGGATTCGGTTATCAAGTCACCGACCAACATAGTTTGACCGCGTATACCTTTATTCAAGATAACTCTTACGGTCAAGAAGAGCGCTTTAGCCTAGGCTACAAATACCAGTTCAATTAAAATTTTGCGCTCACATTTCAAGGTGTGGGCGCATTCGCTTCAGCTCTAGTCGCAATCGTCTAGCCGATTCGGTATCCTAAGCGCAGTTTCCCACTGTACTCTGCGCGATCTACTCTCATGCCGACCCCTTCTCTCGATACACTGTTTTTCCCTCTGCGCTCTGACTCTATTGAGCTACCAAAGCGATTTACCTTTCCCTTTTATTATCAGCCACACGATATTGCGGTTTTAGCCTCTCAACACCTACAGCAAAGGCTAATAGCGAACAAAAAGTGGAACGCTCTATTTGCGCTTTCCGAGATCGGCGATTTAAACGATACGCAACAAAGTTCGCGCGGGAAGATGTTTGGAGTGCTGATAGTAAAAAACGCACAAGGTGAAACGGGTTATTTGTCGGGCTTTTCTGGCAAAATTGATGATAGTAATCACCACCTAGGGTTCGTACCTCCTGTTTATGACATGCTGGATGCAACGAGCTTTTTCGCAGAGGAGATGGACACGCTTAACGCATTGCACGCCAAGCTAAACGATCTAGAAGCCGACCCTACACTGCCAGATCTGCTTTCTAAGCTATCCACTATCGAGCAGCAAGCCAAAAGCGAAATTTCCGCTTTACAAGCAAACATGGTGAACAGTCGCGCGGAGCGTAAGCAGCAGCGCCGCCTCGCTGAAACGTCTCAACAGCCGCAAGCCATTGAGGTACTGAATCAGCAGCTGGCGCAGCAAAGCATTGTAGAAAAAAGAGCGCTGGCGACACTAAAAGCGGATTGGAAGCAAAAGACAGAGCACATTCAGTCTCAAGTGAATGAGTGTCAGCAAAGCTTGGAAAACGCTCGACAAGCTAGAGCCGAGCAGTCACATCGACTGCAGCATAAACTCTTTGCTCAATACTCGTTTCTTAATGCACAGGGTGAATACAAAGATTTAAACCAAATCTTTGCCAATACCGCCTATAAAGTGCCGCCCGCAGGAGCCGGTGAGTGCGCTGCACCTAAGCTCCTACAATACGCTTACGCGCATGGCTTAACGCCAATTGCCATGGCCGAATTTTGGTGGGGACACTCTCCTAAGTCAGAAATTCGCCATCACAAGCAAGTGTACCCGTCATGCATGAGTAAGTGTCACCCAATTCTGGGACACATGTTACTAGGCTTAGAGGTTGACCCAGATCCCTTAGAAGAGAACCCAGCGCAGCATAAATCCATCGAAGTGATCCATCAGGATGAGCATTTTATCGTGATCCATAAGCCCGATGGGTTGCTATCGGTACCGGGTCGCAAAATCACCGACAGCGCCAAAACACGCGTTGAAGCACTGTGTCCAAATGCCGATAAAGTGTTTGTGCTGCATAGACTCGACATGGCAACGTCTGGCCTGCTGGTATTTGCTCTTTCGCAACGCGCTAACAAGCACCTGCAAAAGCAGTTTATTACCCGAGAAGTCAAAAAGCGGTATGTCGCGTTAGTGCAAGGTGAGCTGTTAGAACAAAATGGTCAAATCGATTTGCCGCTATGTGCTGACCCTTATGATTTGCCACGTCAAATGGTCAGTAGCCAAGACGGCAAGCCTGCATTGACTCATTTTTCAGTGGTGGATCATGTCGACGCCTTCACCAAAGTCACGCTTGAACCTCACACAGGACGTACTCATCAGCTACGTGTTCATTGCGCCCACAAAGAGGGATTGAATGCTCCGATCGTCGGTGATGCATTGTATGGACAAAAAAGTGATCGCCTATATTTGCACGCAGAACAATTGGCGTTTACCCATCCTATCACTCAGCAATGGGTGAGCTTTTGTCGAGAAGCGGACTTTTAAGCTAGCCCATTGGGCCAAGATTCTTAATCGTAAAGAAGTGAGCGTTATTGTATTGCCGACAGCGTAGAAAGTTTTTTATGCAATTCACTTGACCTGGGAGCTACTCCAAGGTTTTATGCTTAAGTCATGATGTTACCGTGGATTGCCATTATGCTCACTTCTCAACTCGCTAAAAAAGCTGCCGTACCAACGGACACCGTACGTTACTACACCAAACGTGGTTTACTGACGGCAACGAAAAACCCGCACAACGGATACAAAGAATACGACTTGGCAGCGTTGCAGCGACTCAAGTTTATTCACCAAGCGCGTGAAATTGGTTTCAGCTTAAATCAAATAGAGCAAATCATCGACGCAGCGAATGAGGGGCAATCTCCCTGTCCAACCGTCCGTCAGTTATTGCTGCAGCACATAGAACAAACCAAAGCTCAAATTGAGCAGATGAAAACACATTTGACCATGCTTCAAGAGACCAAAGCACAGTGGGAACAAGAGCCCGATTCGACGCCCAATGGTGAATCTGTTTGTTGCTTAATCGAATCTTGGGCGGACACCACCAAGGAGATCAACGCATGAGCCAGTATCAATTGAATGTTAGTGGTTGGTCGTGCATGGGCTGCGTGAACAAGACTCACAAAGCGCTCCTTGAGCACGATCCTCTGTTAGAATTAGCAGCCGCTGAGGATAAACAATCTGCAGTATTGACCACTCACCTAGCACCACAACAAACCATCGCCATTATTGAAGAGGTGGGTTACCGCGCGAGCTTATGTCATCAGGATAATCAATTCGACACCCAAAATGTAAATTGTGGTGGCTGTGCGAAAAAACTCACTAATGCCATTTTAGAAGACGATGCGAGTGCAAAGGTTACGGTAAATGTCGCGGACAAAACGGTGACGATTGAGTCGTCGCTTAGCCGAGCACAATTATCTGCGCGTCTTAATGACTTAAATTATCTTGCGACTTCCAGCGCGGTTGAAACGGTTAAAGAAGGCGCTCCTAATCAAGACCCAACTACCTCTCTTTCTGACAGTGACTCTCAAACACAAAAATCAGAACAACCAAACACTCAATCCTACTTGCGATACAACTTGTCTGGTGTCACCTGCGCAAGTTGCGTGCGAACTATCGAGAATGCATTAAACAAACTCGAAGGGGTTGAAGACGTTGCCATCAACTTTGGTAATCGTACCGCCACGGTCTATACCGAGTTGGATTCTGCTCGTATCAAGCAAGTTATCGAAAAAGCCGGTTATGGCGCATCGCCGATCGTCGATGAAGCAAAATCTGCAGAGCTACGAGAGCAAGCAATACAGGACGAATACAAGGATAAACTGCGCAACGCCGCACTAGGGACAGGCTTGGGACTGATCCTCATGGCCAGCATGTTTGTCGATGGTAGTATGGAGCTTGTCAGCACCAGTTCACGCATTCTTTGGTTCTTAGTAGGACTTGTCACCCTTGCCATCATGTGGATTGCAGGGAAGCATTTCTTTACTGGTGCTATCAGTGCACTGCAAAATCGAACCAGTAACATGGATACCTTGATTGCCCTTGGCACCTCATCAGCGTGGCTATATTCGATGTTCGTGGTGTTATTTCCAGAGCTTGTTCCTGCCAACTCTCGTCATCTCTATTTTGAAGCAAGCGCGATGATCATAGGACTCATTAATCTGGGACAAGCTCTTGAGGTTAAAGCGCGCGGTCGAACCTCAAAAGCGATCAATCGCCTGCTCGACTTGCAAGCCAAAACCGCGATGGTCCTCGATGCCAAAGGTGAGCCTCAACTCACTCCCATAGACGATGTGCAGGTGAGTGACCAAATTCTGATCCGTAATGGCGAACGCATCCCAGTAGACGGCATTGTGCTTAATGGGAACACCAATATTGATGAGTCCATGTTAACGGGTGAACCAATTGCCGTCAGCAAATCGAAAGGTGATAGCGTATCGGCAGGCACGGTTAATGGTGATCACTCCATCACCATCGAAGCCACTAAAATTGGCCGTGACACGTTGCTGGCGCATATTGTCGACATGGTGTCCAAAGCGCAAAATTCAAAACCACCCATTAGCCAGTTGGCAGATAAAGTGTCGGCGATATTTGTCCCAATCGTCATCATCATCGCTATTGTTACTGCTGTCGCTTGGGCTCTATTTGGACCGCAGCCTGTACTGGTCAATACTTTGGTCGCCGCTACATCGGTATTAATCATCGCTTGCCCTTGTGCTCTGGGATTAGCTACGCCAATTTCGACGATGATTGGGATCGGCAAAGCCGCTGAGGTCGGTGGGCTGATCCGTAATGGGGATGCATTGCAAAAAGCCAGTGAGATAGATGTGGTGATCATGGACAAAACCGGCACGATCACCCAGGGTAAACCTAGCGTGACACACCATTATTTACACGCCAGTGAGCTCGCCACGCCAGAACAGATTTTGACATTGGTGTATCAAATGGAGATAGGGTCGTCGCACCCTCTTGCCGATAGCCTTAAGTCATTTAGTTATAGTGCGCATGAAGCCACCACCAACCTTACTCTTTCAAACATTCAAGCGGTTGCTGGGTTGGGCTTAACAGCCCATTGGAATGAGCACCGCATTTCGCTAGGCAATCAGACTCTAATGACACAAGTTGGTGTCGACAGCACCAAAGGTCACTGCTTTGCTAGTCACCCGAGCGATACCCATGTTTATTTGGCGATCGATAACCAATTTGTGGCTGAGTTTGCGATTAGCGACCCTATCAAGTCCGATTCCAAACAAGCCATTGCTCAATTGCAGGCGCTCGGTGTCAAAGTCGTCATGCTTACCGGAGACACACCAGAAGTGGCGAAGGCAGTGGCAGCGCAAGTCAATATTGATGAATACCATGCCAGTTTAATGCCCTCAGATAAGCTCGACTGGGTTAAGCGCTTGCAGCAACAGGGATTAGTGGTCGGAATGGTTGGAGATGGAATCAATGATGCCCCTGCCCTTGCGCAATCGGACGTAGGATTTGCCATCGGCCAAGGAACCGATGTCGCCATCGAAAGTGCCGACATCACGCTTATGCGAGGCTCACTCAATGGCATATCGCACACGATAGCCATCAGTAAAGCGACACTCAGCAACATAAAACAGAACCTGTGGGGGGCGTTTATCTATAACAGCTTAGGCATTCCTATCGCTGCGGGGTTGCTGTACCCAATTACGGGTATGTTGCTTAACCCAATTGTCGCGGGCATCGCAATGTCTTTGTCGTCAATTACGGTAGTCAGCAATGCCAACAGGCTAAGGCTTTTTAACCCCAACTCACGTTCTGGAACAAAATAGTTCCTTAGACGCGACAGGCGGTTAATCAGTCGCCTAAACTGGCTTGTCGAGGTTGCGTGCTGCGATTACACTGTGCCAAATACTAACGCTGTCAAACGGTTGAGAACTTTAATGCCAAATCCACACCCTGTAAGTTGGGTTATTTTAGCCGGTGGCCAAGCCACGCGCATGGGAGGCGAAGATAAAGGCCTTATTGAGCTGGCAGGCATCCCGCTGATACACCATGTGTTCAATCGTTTATCAGCCCAAACAGATAGCATTAGCATCAACGCCAATCGTAACCTTGATGAGTATCGCCAGTTAGCCCCTGTTTTCAAAGATGAGCTAACCGGATACCCAGGACCATTAGGCGGTATACATGCAGGACTCACCCATTCAAGCACTCATTGGGTTGGTTTTGTTCCTTGTGATAGCCCTTATCTTGCCGATGATTACGTTAAGCGCTTCATGCACGAAATTTCTGATGATATCGACATCTTAGTCGCTCATGACGGCGAGCATCAGCAGCCGGTTTTTTGCATGTATCATCAAAATGCTCTTCCTAAGCTCAACCAATTTCTTGAAAGAGGAGAGCGTAAAGTTCGCTTGCTCTATCGAGAGTGTAAGGTCGGTTACGTCGACTTTAGCGATGCTACGCATTGTTTTATTAACCTTAATACGCCGCAGCAACTTTCTGAATATGGACAAAAAAATGATAACCAATGACCACACACTACCCATACTAGGTTTTGCCGCGTATTCAGGAACCGGAAAAACCACCCTTCTTGAGCAACTGCTGCCTAAGTTAACTTCAGCTGGCCTAAGAATAGGCATGCTTAAACACGCTCACCACGACTTTGACATCGACCAGCCAGGTAAAGACAGCTATCGGCTGCGTAAAGCAGGAGCCGCTCAAATGCTAATAGCGTCTGCAAATAGACACGCAATGATGGTTGAAACACCTCAGCAAGAGCCCAGCTTTGAAGAATTACTTTCTCGCTTTGATATCGCACAGTTAGATCTGATTCTTGTCGAGGGCTATAAGCATCTATCCTTTCCCAAAATAGAGCTTCATAGAACGGAACTGGAAAAACCGTGGCTGCACGTCAGCGATCCAACGATTATCGCCATAGCTGCCGACGAGCCTGTGCAACGCACAGACCTGCCGCAGTTAGCGATTAATGATATCGATTCTATTGCACAATTTGTGGTGGATTACGTATCGCAACACTCAGCGTTAAAGCGCAAATAGCACCGTTGCACTAGAAACGATATCGACCGGCGACGCCCACAAGAAGCTGCTTATCGTCGAACTCAAGGTCGCGCATATGGACAGAGAAAGTACCTCGTATATCAATATGGCGGCTGAGCATGTGGATCACATCAAAATTGGTGTAGGTCGTTAGCCCATCACGCCAACCCAATGGCTCGATACTAAACTCTCCACGCCAATCAGAACTCAGCTGATAACCGGTGTAGAGATTACCAGTCACTCCAAGACTTTGATAGTGTGAAAATCCGTAGTCTTCGGTGCCCCTTACTGGACCTGCATTAAGCCCAAAAGACCAACGTTCACCGTCATACTGATAGCCCATAAGCAGCGTGAATTTACTGAACGAATAGTCAATCTGCTCTAACGAGGTCGCTTCGTATTGATATTTGGGCAATAGATACAGGCCATTCCAATTCCCACTTTTTAAAGCCATGTCCATGCGAACAGGGTACTGACCCGACATTTTTGATTCATTGGCCACCAACAGCCCAAGATCCGCATACTCTAGATAGCGATTCACCTCAGCCTGAGTGATCACAGGGGTTAAGCTGGCCATTGCCGCCAGACACATTATGCTATTAGACTTCATGTTACCCCTGGTAGTACGCGTAATCTGGATAGGTTTGGTCAAACTCTATGATTGGTATGTAACGCACACCCTCGCTAGAAATCTGCATCGCTATTGCGCCGTATTGAGGAGCAGAAAATACGCTGCCATCGCCAACGCCGGACTTGCGTAACGAGCCACCACCACCGCCACTCACCATGTAGGTTGTGCCGTCAAAGCTTTCTATCAGCTGCAAGTGATGATCATGCCCAGCCGCACAAAGGGTCACGTTATACTGCTTAGCCAATGCACCAATGGTGTCGACCAGATATTGATTGTCTTCATATTGTCCATACACACGTATTGGGTGGTGAGTGACAATGATTTTGTGGTCAGCTGTAGACTCGCGCAACTCTTTGTCCAGCCATGCGATTTGGTCCAGACAATAGCGGTTTTTAATAAACGGATACGAATCCAAGACATAGATATCGACGTTTAGATTGCTGTCGCTGATTTGAGTTTGCGTGACTTTAAAAAAGCGCGAGGGCATCGCCAGCACTTCACTATGTTGGTTCGCGAAATCGATCAGTGCTTGAGGGTCGCCATAATGATCATGATTACCCAGTGACCCAATCATAGGAATGTAGCTGCCATCAGACTTTGTCAGCCTTGGGTTGGCGTAGATATGTTCAAACTTCGTGTAGGCTTGGGGATCTTGAGCATCCAAAATGCCGTCAGGATAAATAATGTCGCCCGTATGGATCATAGCGTCCACTGGATACAGGGCGTGATAATCGGCGATGTTATCCGCCACTCTCTGCTGCTCGGCATTACCCATACCTGAGTCGCCCAAAATGACCAAATTTATGGTGTCATTGGGAAGCGGCAATAACTCATCGAGTGGGTTAAAATAACGGTCTAAGCCGAAGTTCCCTTCACCGGGCTCTAGGTAGTAATGTGCGGTGTTTTTAGCTTCATCACGAATATATTTACACCCAATAGCGAGTGGACTGAGAACAACAGGAAGCGTTGACAAACCTTTAAGAAGATCGCGTCGTTTCAAAGCGAAAATGACTCCAATGGATAAATCATCGGGCAGCTTAAATCACCAATCTGGATAGCGCACGACAAGTCACGATCACTCTATATTTACAGTGATCTTGCGTTAATTTAGGGTGCTATAGTAGCAACTTTAGCGAGCTGGTGCTGTACTGAAACTGTGCGATACAGTAAAAAATAATAACAAAAGGAGCTAGAGTAACTAATTGAAGTATTTAATTAATATTTTTGAGGCACAAAAGCTTGTTCTTCAATAGGGGCTCGAATGTAACCTTCTTTATTGAGCTCAGGTAAATCGATTGTATCGTACTCAATATCATTATAGTCAATTTGCGATAGCAGATGACTTATGCAATTAAGTCGAGCACGCTTTTTATCATCCGACGGAACCACCCACCAAGGAGAATGTTTAGTGTCGGTATAAGCAAACATTTTATCCTTAGCTTCGGAATATTCGGCCCAGCGATTACGAGATTCCAGATCCATCGGACTAAATTTCCATCGTTTCACCGGTGTTTTTATACGCTCCAGAAAACGTTTTTCTTGCTCTTCATCGGAGACCGAAAACCAATACTTAATCAAGATAATGCCAGAACGTTGCAACATACGTTCAAACTCAGGGCATGAGCGCAAAAACTCATCGTATTGCTCCTGCGTACAAAACTCCATCACCTTTTCAACACCGGCTCGGTTGTACCAACTGCGGTCGAATAACACGATCTCACCCGCGGACGGTAAATGCGCCACGTAGCGCTGAAAATACCACTGGGTTTTCTCTTTTTCTGTCGGTGCAGGAAGCGCGGCAATTCGGCATATACGCGGGTTGAGCTTTTCGGTGATCCGTTTGATCACTCCCCCTTTACCCGCAGCGTCTCTACCTTCAAACAAGACCACGACCTTAAGACCTTCTTGCTGCACCCATTGTTGCAGCTTCACCAGTTCGACATGAAGCTTGGCCAATTCCTTCTCATACAACTTTTTGTCTAACTTATTTCCCATACGCCTTTCCTCCTTGGCTTTTCAATATGTTAGCAGTTAGACCTGTATTTAGCCTGTCGCAGCAATCAATTTTGTGCGCACCTTATCTCATCGAAAATAGGCTCGGCAGAACACTTTAAACCCCAGTAACAAACAGGTACAGTGCCTTATCTTCCCCTTAAACACGATTGCTATGACTATCTCTACTACCATCATTACGGGCTTTTTAGGCAGCGGTAAAACTACCACCATTTTAAACTTACTCAATACCAAGCCCTCAAACGAAAAATGGGCGGTGTTAGTTAATGAATTTGGTGAAGTAGGCATAGATGGAGCATTGCTATCGGACTCTGGGGCGTTAATCAAAGAAGTGCCTGGAGGCTGTATGTGCTGCGCCGCAGGAGTGCCCACGTCGGTCGCACTTACCGCACTGCTGCGCCAACAACCCGACCGGCTGATTATCGAGCCAACCGGATTAGGACACCCAAAAGAGATTATTGCGCTATTAGAGTCGCCACAATTTGC
Source organism: Vibrio ulleungensis (assembly GCF_016900875.1). Lineage (GTDB taxonomy): Bacteria > Pseudomonadota > Gammaproteobacteria > Enterobacterales > Vibrionaceae > Vibrio > Vibrio ulleungensis. The sequence goes on along the minus strand of NZ_JAFEUM010000001.1, from coordinate 315,192 downwards.
GCCCTACCTCACGCTCAATGCGACCATTGCCTTGGTTGAAGCTAAACATTTAAGCATTCCGCGCTATGTAGAAAATGACAACTTTAACCAGCAACTGTCGGTTGCAGATATCGTCATTGCCAATAAAGCCGATCAAGCGACCGAGCAAGATCGTCAACGCTTTGAACAATGGGCCAAAGCGCAAACGCCACCTAAGCAGCACTACCAGTTCAGTGAGTATGGCAATTTGCCCCTTTCCTTACTGGATACGACTAGAGTTCTCGAAGACGCAGCGCATTCACAGGATCCGCACAATCATCACCATCATGATCACGCGCAGCAACAGCCGCAGTTTGAGTTAACTCCGCAACAGCGATATATCCGCAAGCAAAATCAAGCTCAAGGCTACTACAGCTGTGGTTGGGTATTTGGGGCGGAGTTGGTGTTTCCGTATCAATCCCTGTTTGATTCTCTGTCAGCTCTTCAATGCGAGCGGATTAAAGGCGTTATAAACACCGATGAGGGCTGTTTCTCATACAACAATGCTAAGGGTATGATCACCATAACGCCAATAACGCTCGAAGGCTTTGAAACACGTCTTGAGCTCATTCACTCTGCAGTACTCAATTGGGAAGAGATTGAACAAAATTTATGTCAGTTAGTCTCGCTGTAGCTGCGATTTTACGTAAACACAAAAAGACTCAAGCAGAGGCATAGGCGAATCGCAACAATATCGTTACAATGAATTTACTTTCACTCGACGATACTGCGCTTATGTCTGCTTTGGATCGCTTCCAACATCGCTTTGCTGATTTACCTAATGGGTTTTACACCCGCGTCACTCCACAACCACTGGAGGAATGTCAGTGGCTGATTTGGAACGGTGAACTTGCCTCTCAATTAGGTCTGCCAAGCACAGGGCCCACCGGTGAGTTGCAGCAGTTTTTGCTGGGTGAACTCAATACTGCTGAGCACCCCATTGTGGCGATGAAGTATGCCGGTCACCAGTTTGGCAGTTACAACCCAGATCTGGGTGATGGTCGAGGTATGCTATTAGGGGAATTGCCCGATCAGCATGGAACCTGTTTTGACATTCACCTCAAAGGCGCCGGACTGACGCCATACTCTAGGATGGGAGATGGCCGCGCGGTACTTCGTTCGACCATTCGCGAGTACTTAGGCAGTGAGGCCTTGGCAGGGCTCGGCGTTCCTACGACTCGCGCACTTGGCATGTTTAGTAGTCACACTCCGGTCTATCGCGAACAACAAGAAACCGGAGCCATGTTACTCAGGGCAACGGAAAGTCATATTCGCTTTGGCCATTTTGAGCACTTTTTTTATACTCAGCAAAATGACCATTTGCGTCTACTCGCCGACACTGTGATCCAGTGGTACTGGCCCGAATGTGTTCACCGAGAAAAACCCCATCTGGCGATGTTCGAGCGTATCATTGATGCCACAGCGTTGATGATTGCCCATTGGCAAACCAAAGGCTTTACCCACGGGGTAATGAATACCGACAACATGTCGATTTTGGGCCAAACTTTCGATTTTGGACCTTACGCCTTTATGGACGGCTTCTACCCTGAGTTCGTTCCCAATCATTCCGATTATCAAGGTCGCTATTCATTCTATCGACAACCCAGTATCGCTCTGTGGAATCTAAGTGCACTGGGCTATGCATTAACGCCTTTACTCGACAAACTAGATATTGAGCAATCCCTAGAGCAATTCTCTACGCTGTATCATGGTTACTTTGATCAGCAAATGTCATTAAAGCTTGGATTGGTCGATTGGCAACAAGATGATCGTGACAGAGTTCGCTCGTTACTGGATATCCTCACAAAAGAGCGCACCGACTATACTCGATTTATGCGCGAGCTTAGTCGTATCGACCAGCATGGGTTAACTCCAGTTACCGACCTATTTGTCGATAAAGACGCTATCTCTCAATGGTTGACAGAGTATCTAGCACGCTGTGAACACAACGTTGATGAGCACGGGAAAAACCTTGATGCTGCTGCGCGTTGTCAATCTATGCGAGCACACAACCCCAAATATGTACTTAGAAACTACCTAGCTCAGCAAGCTATTAGTCTCGCCGAAGCGGGCGACTTTAGTGAAGTTCATCGATTAGCAGAGCTGCTGAAACGCCCCTATGACGAACAACCAGAAAACCAGCATTACGCAAACCTACCGCCCCAATGGGCAGCAGACATAGAGATCAGCTGTTCGTCTTAACACACTCGGCAGAGCGTCACTGATGTATACGCACTATGCGCCACTTCATCAGTGACGACTAAACATAGAGTGCTGCAAAGGCTCAATCTTCACTTGGTTTCGCCCTTCACTTTTAACTTGGTAAAGTTGCCTATCAGCCTGCGCAATACTCACTTCCATCACTTCGTCAAAATGCGTAGATGCAGTTAATGGCAAAGATGGCTCTATGAGTACAGAGCCAATAGAGAGTGTAACGACACCAAAAGGCGCATTTCCGCTGTGAGTGATTTGTGCATTCTCTATCTCTTGATTAATTGCGTTAAGCCGCTGGGTTAACACCGCTTTAGAGCCCGCTTTAGCCAAGATAACAAACTCTTCTCCACCAAAACGAAACACCTCACCATATTCGCCAATACCCTCTTCAATAATGCTCGCAACCACGCATAAGGCGTTGTCACCATCGATATGCCCATAGGTATCGTTGTACGATTTAAATTGGTCTATATCGCACAACGAAATAGAGACAAACTCACCGTCTTGATGGCCACGAAGAATGAATTCGTGCGCAACTCGATTGTATTTGTGGCGCGAAGCAAGACCGGTGAGTGAATCTGTATCGGACAGTTTTTGCAGTACCCTCAGCTGATTATGAATTTTAACAATCAAACTGGAGTAAGCACGAGTAAGCTCACCAATTTCATCGTTACGCTTAGACATATTTAACTGAGCGGGATCTATTTGATGTATATCTTGCCTCATCGATTTTGCCAAAGATTTCAATGGTGATACGATCCAAACGGTAATGGCTGAAATCAATAAAATTGAAATAACGATTGCAACACAAGCTTCAATTAACAGATCCATCAGTAACGATTGCCTCATCGCGATAAGACCACTCGCGTCGACAACCGCCCATATTTCGCCACCATTTTTATTGGTTAACTCTAACGCTATATGCAGCACCGACTGTGTGGTATCCAGCGCATAGCCATTGGTGAAAAGGTTAGGCCGTGGCCACGCCAGCGACACTGATTGTGCAAGCTCTATACTTTGGCTTAGAGAGTCGATATCAGTAATCGATTTGTTGATCAAATAGTCCAGCTTTTTATGACGAACTTCATTGTCTTCCGCTGTCATAAGTTTTTGTTCTAAAAGGGTAGAAAGTGTTGCTTCAAGGTCGGATAGCTCTTGGGGTTCTATATCGGTGCGCCAAACCATGTCTTGGCCAGGCAAGTAACGCACCGAAACAGCTTCTTGTTGGTAGTCAGATACCCCAGCGACTTGCATAAACAACAAGTTTTCGATTCCAAAAATGGTGCTACGAGTGGTGGGCATCATTAAGTTAGCATAATTACGACCTGCCACACTGCCCGACAACAGGGTCATAAGCGATGTGTAAGAGCTCTTCGCTGAGGAAACTTGCTGGGAAATGCGAACGTCAAGTTCGCTGTGATAGCGTGAATAACTCATCCCTGCTATCACCACAGAAATCAGCAACAGATGCGAAACAAATAGCATCTGATTAATGGTTAACTTACCCCAAAGTCTCTCGTTCACATTCTATTACCTTTGTGAGTGATCAAGACTAGTTGGTATCGCCGTACACCTTCAGCACAGGTTCAGTACAGGTGCCGTTCTTACAGATGTCTTTGTAACGAGTGTGGCAACTGCTGCAAAATTGTGGCTCTAAAGCGGGATGGCTGGACGAAATATCCTGCCCTTGGCGATTATAACTACCGTAAATAGCTTCGCCTGCGATGTGCTCCGTCACCCAAATAATACCTTCAACTTCCGATACCGCGACTGCGGTGATGCCGTCGGTATAGGGGCCATGAGTTTTATACTGCTCTAGCTTTTCTGGATGCACGCGAATAGTCAATGGAGAGCCTTGACCATTATTGATCCAGCTGTAAGAGCTCACTGATTCTTGAATAAATAGAGACGTGTCTTCGGGTAACACCACATCGGCAGGTAGATTGACCGACTCTTTAACAACAGGCCATGTTTCCCACCCTTCAGGGTAGCTTGCCAAGGATGCTGCCAACGCATTTGTCACAAATAAAGTCATTGCTATTGCAGCTAACCTAAGACGAATACTTCCCATGCAAAATCCTTGTCATATTTTGTTACAGTCAAAATTAGGCGCAAAGTTGACCACATTCGGATGGAAAAATCCACATATTTTGGATTAGACCCAACAGTTGTATGCAACTAAATGCTTTAACGTCAACAGATTAAACAAGACGCTGTTTTTTAAGTTTTACGAGTCCATTGTGAAAGTGAAATACCCATGTGTAACTTGTCATCATAACCATCAGCAAGCTTATAGTAATCGGTTTGCCGGCCTTCCTCACTAAGCCCTGATTTTTGCAAAGCGCGGTAAGAGCCAACATTTTGCGCGTAACAATCGGCAGTGACTTTATGCGCACTTAACTCTGAGAAAGCAATCTCGATAAGCACCGTTGCCAAGCGTGTTGCAAGTCCCCTGCCCCAACTGGCATAGGGTAGCTGAAAGCCGACTTCGAAATTGCCCTCATGAAAGGCTACTGGTGTCAGTCCAGCCATTCCAATAAAGTCACCGTCTCGGTTTCTGGCCACTAGCAATAGATCGCTAGGCCATTCAGCTTGATCTTGCGCCTCTGCGCATTTATCAATGATGGGTTGAAAATATTGATGGTAAACCTCTACTGGAGAGGGGGCAAAAAACAGGTACTCAGTGACTCGCTCATCGGCGAGCATCTCTATCAAATCATCTAGATCTGTTTGCTTAACGAGAGTCACTATCACATCGTTATCTAAGACAACTGCATGACCTTGCTTTAGTAAATTAGCATCAACGATATTGGCCATTCACTTTACTCCTTGGGAAATCACTCCCTAGCATACTATTTTTTTGGCGATTAACGAGTTGCTCGCAGATTTACATTGTAAATAGGTACTCTGCTTGCCTTTTTATGACGACAAACGATAGACTTCTTGTCACGGACATGAATAACAAGAAAAGGAGGTCTATTATGTCGCTGTGGTGTTCCATCAACCCACACTTATTTGGTATAGACACTCGCTCAAGAGTTTTTGATATCGCACTGCGATAATCTCAGCTTGAGCGAACGATATATTTGGGCAAACCCCACCTAGAGGTCTCACCTCAAGCTCGTGAATTATTGTCAGTATAGACAACGGTGCTTTGCACCCTAAATTCTTGAGTTTATTATGAATACATTATTATCAGCACAATCCTTAGCACTGTCTCATTCTAGCGCTCCGCTATTTGAAGATGTCAGTTTCACCTTATCGACTGGCGACAAAATTGGGCTTATTGGCCACAACGGATGCGGCAAAAGTTCACTTCTAAAGCTACTCGCAAACCATAGTGAGCCTAGTCTAGGCCAACTTTCTGTCGCAAAACATTGCATCGTCAGTTACGTAGAGCAGCACTTACCCGATACATTACGTGGCCAAAGTGTCTTACAAGCTCTGTGCGACAAAACGGACCCAATGCAAGAATGGCAAGCAGAGCGCTTGCTCAATGAACTTGGCTTTGATCCTCGTGAGCAAGCTATGTCAGTTGAAAGTTGCAGCGGTGGTCAGCAAATGAGGTTGCTACTTGCAAGAGCAATCATTAATCAACCTGACCTGTTACTGCTTGATGAGCCAAGTAACCACTTAGATCTCCCGTCACTGCTCTGGCTTGAAGGCTTTCTTGATAGTTGGAAAGGCGCATTTGTACTGGTTTCCCACGATCAAAGAGTATTAGACAACACCACCAACACTAGCTGGATCATGCGAGATGCAACGCTCTATCACTTTGACTTGCCTTGCTCTGAGGCCAAACTTGCGCTCGAAGAACGAGATCGTACTGACGAGTTAAGGCATGCCAGTGAACAAAAAGAGATCGACCGCATTGAGAAAAGCGCCAAACGCCTCGCACAATGGGGAAAGGTGTACGACAACGAAGATTTAGCCCGAAAAGCAAAAACCATGATGGCTCGAAAAGAAAGACTGCAATCCCAACAGACGCAGTTAACTCAGGGTGCGCCATGGACACTCAGATTGCTTGGCGATGCGCTGCCCGCCAACAGACTGCTCGAGCTCAATCGCTATTTAGTCACCCCACCTGAGAGTGATTTTGAACTGTTTCAAACCGACCTGCAGCAGCTCAAAAGCGGCGATCGCATCGCGATTATGGGCGAAAATGGCAGCGGAAAATCATCTTTGCTAGAGCAGCTTTATTCTCAGTACTGTACGCAAGTAAACTCGGTTCCAGACGATCCAGTACGTTTTCACCCATCGATTAAGCTAGGCTATTACGATCAATCGCTTAGACAGTTACGTGACCATCATTCGCTAAGCGATGCGTTGATTCAGTTTGCGTCCATTAACGATGATGACCGAAAACATGCACTCATCAGCGCCGGATTTGAATATGCAAGGCATGGGCAAACTGTCTCCTCTTTAAGCGGCGGAGAGCGTGCGCGACTACTGTTTATTGGTTTATCGTTGGCTCGTTATCAACTGGTCTTTCTGGATGAGCCCACTAACCACCTCGATATGCATGGGAAGCAGGAGCTAAGTGCAACACTCAACGACTATTTGGGTGGAGCAATGATTGTCAGTCACGATAGAGAGTTAATCGAATCGAGCTGCAATCGATTTTGGGTAATTCACAACAAACAGCTCCATGAAGTACCTGATGCCGATCGCGCCTATGAGTTGATGAGTGGTGGAGGGTTCGATCAAAAACAGAAACATTACGCTCATGATGAAGCTCAGCTTACGAATCAAAGCGCTGTTGAGGGTGAGCTATCTGAAGAGCAGAAGCTAGAGCGGCTTATCGAACTTGAAGCTTTGCTTGAAGCAGACAGTGCTCGTAAGCCAAAGCATCAAAAGCCAGCGATGCAAAAAATGTGGCGACAAGAGATAGACCAGTTGTCAGCTCAACTTTAATAAGGTATTAGCAAAAAAAAGCCCAAATGTTCTATCTCATTTGGGCTTTTCTTAATGATTAAGCTTCGTTAAAACTAGACTGTCGCCACTACATCTTCAAGTGCAAGGCGCGCTTTAGGAAGACCGTGATTGTAGTCTTCACCGTCTTTGTGGTAACCCATAGAAAGCGCCACAGTACAGATGTGTCCATCCAATTCCTTTTCAAACGCTTGACCGATGAGTTCGCTGTCTACACCTTCCATCGGAGTAGAGGCGATGCCTAAGCGAGCCAAAACATGCAATAGGTTTCCAAGCGCGAGGTAAGACTGCGCTTTTGTCCACTCACCATTGTGTCCATGTTCATCGGTGTTTGCATCAGCAAACGCGTAGGCACCCATAAATTGGTCATACATCTCTGCTGGCAAGTGGCCAGATGCAACTTCTGCATCTACACGCTTAGCAAATTTCTCTTTAGTAAACTTAGGATCGTAAGCAAACAAAATAGTGTGTGACGCTTCTTTAGCGTGAGGCTGGTTAAACTGGTGCATGCGAGAAAAAGTATCGTGAAATCGCTGCTTGGCTTCGTCACTTTCTACCACAACAAACTTCCAAGGTTGAGAGTTAATTGACGAGGCAGACAGGCGCAACGCTTCTTTGATCACGGCCATATCGTCGGCAGAAATGCGTTTCTCAGCATCGTATTTTTTAGCAGTATAACGGGTATTTAAATCTTTGATGATTGGGTGAGTCATAGTTGAATCCTCTAGTAAATTACGCCCTAACGCACGACTTTGTCTGCTGTGCCTAGTTGATGAAGGACATAGTACGCTTTTTGATTGCGACCACAATATGTCACCCAAATGAATCACTTTCAATATTTCGTTGATAATCAGATCACCACCAATTGAGTAAACGTGAACTTGTTTACAGTATGCGTAATCAACACTTTCTATAGTGGATGCAGCTTCCTACCGTCACCCTAAATAGAGCTTATTATGCGACTCTTGGTTAAATTGTGTTTTGCACTTACTTTTTCAGTCTCTGCAGGTGCGAGCGAATACCCTCTTCCAACAGGCGAAGAATGGCTCACGCACGCTCAGCAAGGACTGGCCCCGTATTGGTTGATGCCTGAGGCGCAAGGTGAACCGGTAGGCAACTTTCCTACCTTTCGGTGTGACGATGGATCGTTGATGAAGCTACAACAACTATGTTCTGAGCTAAAGCAAGGGTGGATGGAGCCTCACTACGCACGTGAGTACACTCGGATGAAATCGCGGCAAACATACGCGTACGGCGTTTTATTCCATCTCACCGGCGATCCACAAGCACTTAAACTTGCAAAAGCGGGGGTCGATTACTTATTAAGTGAGTTACGTGATATAGAAAATGGTGGCTTTTACAGCTTTACCATCAACGGCAATCCTGGCTTAGAGTGGACACAGCGCACCTCTCAAGATCTGTCTTACGCCCTGGTCGGTTTGGCTATGTACTACTACCTTACTCGCGACAAAGAGGTGGAAAAGGTTCTTATAGACACTCAAGCTTTTATCTTTGAGCACTATAAAGACATTGAACTTAACGAGCTCAAATGGGTCATTAAAAACGGCGATGGGCAAAGCAACCATCAACGAGAGCTCGTTGCCCAATTGGATCAAATTAACGCTTACATGCTGTTAGTGACACCTCTGCTACCAGAGCCTTTCCAGTCTCAATGGCGCAGCGATTTAGATTGGTTAATCGAGAGTATGATCGACAACTACTATAGCGCCGAGGACAATCGATTTTACGGCGCAATTCACGATAAGTTCGCGAAGCAGCAGAGCGCTCGCCATAACGATTATGGACACACCGTTAAAGCGTTTTGGATGACGTATTTGTCGGGAAGGATGCTAGATAATGGAGGATTTGAAGAACTCGGGTGGCAAGGACTCAAGTACATAACCGATGCAGCGGCGAGTACCGCGCTAATCTATCAGGTGGACCGCTACTTCTCGGACGAGCTTAAACTGCGATGGAAAGGACTGCGACAGATACCAATATGGATCAGTGGCCCTTACGACTACAGTGTATCTTCATGGCAATGGGCGGAGCTCGCTCAAGCCAGTATGACATTACATATGCTTGAAGGTAGTCAAACCAAGCATCTTCACTACACACACAACCTGTATTTTGACGCTTGGGTGGACCATGAATTTGGTGGTGTTGGGATGTCGCCAAAATCGGTCAAAGCTTTTCATTGGGGTAATGGCTATCACCAGTTCGAACATGCATTAGTCGGCTACTTATCTGCTCAGCAGCACTACAATCAACCTGCAACACTTCATTATGCATTACCACTAACCGATGATTTAGCGGTGTCACCCTATTACTATCAGGCTAAGACCCAAGCTAAAACACAAATAGGTACCGACCAGGTACCTATTTTAAAAGTCGAATTTATCGACGTCACACCATAGTAGCAAGAGTAAACCCACGCACTGCCAAGGACTGCATTGCTGCTGTCGGTTACTTGGCAGTTGTAAATAGCGTAGAGTTAGCGGCCTAGCATTCGGCTAATTGTGCCATCTTTATCGATAAACTGATGCTTAATCGCGCCGGCAAGGTGGACCAATAGCAGTAAAATGATCACGTTAACCGCACTATGGTGCACGGTACTTCCTACGCTCTGCAACCACTCAATTTTATCGCCTGCAGCAATTAGCTCGAACCCAAAGACTTCAAGTGCTCTACCGCCACCGCTACTCATCATAATTCCCGAGATTGGCATGGCCAATGTGGCCAATAGCAGTAAGTGGTGGGTCGATTTTGCAGCGATTTCTTGCCATCGAGGAGCTTGTGACAAAGGAGGCAGCGCCCCTTCTTTAAAGCGCCAAGCAATACGAGCAAGCGCAATCACCAACACAATAACCCCAAAGGATTTATGATTAGCAAGTAACTCAAACTTTTCCGCGCCTCTTGGCATATTTTCGACAATTTTACCGACGACTAGTGTGCCAATGAACAAAATCGCGGTGAGCCAGTGAAACAAGATAGTTGGTTTAGAAAGTTTTTTCACAGTTTCCTGTCCTATTACTAGTTAATCTGCGCATAGCGTACTTCTAAGTAAGCTTTTTGGCGATAGAAACAGTGTAAATCTGTGTAAAGTGCACCTTCAAGTGACTCATTTAATTAATTTATATAAAGAAAACCAGTAAAAGTAAGCACTTAAACGAAACTCGTCCATGAGTCGTATCCAGTTAAGTCCTTAAAGACTAATAATGCAACGTAGCAGTAAAGTTAATTAATGGAGTGTTTACTTTGTATCCATAGATTTATCCAACATTACTGATTTCTTTAGTTGCGATATTGGGCGCGCTGCCAGATACCCATTTTCTCGACCATTTGATCGATTGAAAATGATCCTGGCACTTGTCTCGGCGGGAACGCTTTAAAGGTTTGCAGGTATTCTAAGGTATAAGCAGCGCCTAAATACATGTAGGGTAGGTGCTCGACAAACCACTGGTCATATTCTCCGGCCTCTTCCACCGCTATCTCGTATGGATCTTGGCGCAAGTTGTAGATATAAGGTGTACGCAACTCGTCAAATTGGCACATCCAGGTTTCCAATCCGTGGCAGTTATTGACTGTATAGACGATTTTCCAATCACCAATGCGGACCGCCGAAATGTGGCCATCATCAGCGGCATAGACAAATCCCTTACGTGGCCAGTTCGAATTATTGTATTGAGCACTACTCTTGCCTTCTTTAAGCGCGGGCAAAATGTTGTATCCATCAAGATGAACCTTGTAGTCACGCCCATTAATGGTAGTACCTTTCACAAGATCTTCGTTTAAAGAGTCATTGCCTGCTGCAGCCAAGAATGTTGGTGCCCAATCGTTGTGCGCGGTGATCTCATTGACTACTTGTCCGGCTTTGATGCCATTAGGCCAACGTACCATGGCAGGAACTCGCATTCCTCCTTCCCAGGTTGAGTTCTTTTCTCCACGAAAACGCGATGTACCACCATCAGGCCAAGACCACTTTTCGGCGCCATTATCCGTGGTATAAAGGACTATGGTGTTATCCGCGATATCCAATTGGTCCAGCTTGTCCAATAGTGTGCCGACCATATTGTCATGCTCCACCATCCCATCACCGTACAATCCACCGCGTTGTGATAATCCTTTAGACTCTTCTTTAAGATGCGTCCACACATGCATGCGGGTTGCGTTAAACCATACGAAGAAAGGCTTGTTCTGCTCATGAGCTTTATCAATGAACGTTAGCGACGCATCTAGGAACTCTTCGTCGACCGTTTCCATACGTTTAATGGTGAGCGGCCCTGTGTCTTCGATTCGCCCGTCGGCAAAGGAATGAATCACACCACGAGGACCAAATTTCTTCTTAAACTCAGGATCTTTAGGGTAATCCGGATGCTCTGGCTCTTCCTCTGCATTTAGGTGGTAAAGATTGCCAAAAAATTCGTCAAAGCCGTGCTCTGTCGGCAAATGCTCATCCAAGTCGCCTAAATGGTTTTTGCCAAATTGCCCCGTCATATAGCCATAGTCTTTGAGCATAGTCGCGATGGTAGGATCTTCAGCGCGCATTCCTTGTGTCGCACCCGGCATACCTACTTTTGTCAGCCCGGTTCGCATTGGGTGCTGACCGGTAATAAATGCGGATCGGCCTGCAGTACAAGATTGTTCGCCGTAGTAGTCGGTAAACAGCGCGCCTTCATTAGCGATTCGATCGATATTGGGCGTCCAATGCCCTGCCTGTCCTCGTGTATATGCGCTGATATTGTCGATACCAATATCATCACCCCATATAGCAATAATGTTAGGACGAGTCGTATCGGTCGTCGCTATTGCTGGTATAGCGGTTGTGCAGGCCAACGCTGCAAGCGCAAATTTGACCGTAGAGTGGTGTTTAAACATGTGTTAAACCTTAAGTTAGAAACAGGGAGACTTACGGACACATTATTTAACACCAGCTTTAAGTGAGTAATCAGTATATTTACTGCTTTATTTGCTATGAGATAACACCATACTGACCGTCTCTCAATTATGGACGATTGTTTGCTTTGCAAGGCAGCGTTACACGTCGACATTCCAAATTGAAAGAGAGAAGCCAGTATGCCTATTGCTCAACAGACGATCCTACCTGTATCCGACTGGAATCCATCAAGCCAAAGTTTTGAACAGCTGATGATAGCCCAAGCTCATCAGATCAATCGCGCAGCGCCAAACCAATTTATTGAGGTTCTAAAAGCTCTTTCTCTAGAAGCAATGGAGTGGTTTAAACTCGATAGGATCACCCTATTTCCTAACTCAATGCTGCTCCTAAATGATGGTCGAACACTCACCACCGCTCGGACAGGTCACCGTCAGCTCGACATTAATAACTATCTACGCAGTAATTACAAAGAGTACTTGGATCTATTAAGAAGCAGGCAGCCGTGGCAGTATTTTAACCAAGATCAGTTAAGACAATCGCAACTCTCCACGCTCAACTTCGTGTATGAAGAAGGGGCCTTTTCCATGGAATTATCCGTTTAGAAATGTTTGGTCAAACTTGGGGGGCCATTTCATTCTCACGCTTTACAGATGAACACAGTGACTTCAGTGAGCAGGACTTTCAACGACTAAAAACTGCTAAGCGACCGATGGCTTTCCTACTGGCAGCATGCGACCATAAGCTTAGGCTTAACTCAAGGTACAAAGGCAACATCTGATGAGTCAGATAAACTCTTAAGGCTATCCATAAAACAATGTTCAGTGCTCGCGCTTTTGGCTCAGGGCAACACGGCAAAACAGTGTGCAGAAAAGCTGTTTCTGAGTCCTAGAACAATAGAGTCGCACAAATACCGTATGTTAGACATTTTAGAGCTGGATAATCATACCGAATTGGTGCGCTTTGCGATGCGTAATGGCCTTGGCTTAGAGTCTCAATCGAAAAGGGTTTAGGCTTTAACCAATTGGGCACGGGCAACCACATACAGACTTCCAACAATCGATAGCAGTGCAGACGACATTAACAACCACATAGGGTTGTCTATTTTTAGTAGTTGAACGGCAATACACGCAGCGACGAGAGGACAATTTACTCCAATCGCCCATTTGGCGTTGATGTCTATTTTCACTTGCTGGCTACACTGAGGGCAGTAGCGATGGCGCGTGTCAGATCGCGGCTGCACACCGTACTTATGAGTCTTGCTTAATCGACTTGCAGTGAGTCTAAACCCACATTTGGGGCACAGTTTTTCGAACATCCTTGTTCCATTTTTAGGTTCGGCTGAACTTAGCGCGACAACTCAACTGCGCAATACGACGGTATGAGAATAGTGTACCGCCACACCCAAGGTGTTCACAAAACTGAGAATTGGAATAAAGATGCCATAGCGATTGATGCACCCATCACTTTTTTAACCAAAACTGTATGGCTTCAAACTAAAAACGCCTACCTCAACAGCGTTAATACCAACCAAAGCAATTAACTGATCATTCTTGCTTGTTAAAATCGCTAATAGCGGCGTTAAAGATTTTGTAGGTAGAACAACTATCTACGGCAATCTTTGCCTTGCTCTTAGCGATTTTACCAGCGCAATTTTCTGACCAGTTAATTACTTCGATTGGTATAAGATAGGCGTTACCATCCATTTGTAAAACTAGAATAAAAATCGTGTTTCCATACCAACAGAAGTAGAGTCAGGTGCATCCCCTCCTGCAACATAGTCGGCGATAACCCCCAATCCAAAGTGCGTATTGAAGTAATAATCGGCGTTACTAGATAGAGTCATACTGGTGTTATCAAAGCTATTGCTAAGTCCAAGACCGACACCTGCTTCCCAATGGTCACCAAAACCTTGGCGCAGCTCAACATCGCCACCATAAACAAAGTCGTTATCTGAATATGTTTTGTTTAGGTTTTCAAATTTTACTTTTTGCCATGCATACCCTAAATCGGCACCTACTAAAACATCGGTGTTTTGCGCAACGGCAAATCGGTATTTTAGTGACGCGTCGATTTGGTCACTATCGAAATCCGTGTCTTCGAAATAAGAGTTATTACTGGCGCTAGTACCTTTATATTGACTGCCTACTATCCAGTGTTCTGAAAGCATATTTTCGCCTCCACCCGTTAAGGCTACACCCGTAGAGTCAGCGCCGTCCATCGAAAAGCCTTGGACCCCTAGTTGGGCGTAATTGTAATTCACTGGAGTACTATTATCTCGATAACGCTCTGTCGCAGCCTGCGCAGAAAAAGCGGCTAAGGTTGCAGTACCAAGCATCAAGGCAAGAACGGTAAAACGAAATGAAGTAGTGGCTGTACGCGCAGAAGGTGAAATTGCGGTCATGATTCGGTTCCTCACACAAAGAGTGAAAAGAGTCACTGCTCATCAAAGAGTGAGTAGGAGGGCTCCGTAATGTCCTTTTAATTTACGCCCTCTCATCGCCACTAGCAATCACTTGATAAGACCGTTTCGTAATATTATTACGTAATTTAATTCCAACATTAACTATAAAGGCAATTTTTCAGCCCATTTCAATGTTATTTACATACAAAAAAGCCTGAAGGATAACCTTCTGGCTTTTTACAACTGATTCAATTATCGAATCAATTAAGTGTTACTGCTGTGCAAGCTCTGGCTTATCGCCGCTACGAGATGCATTGATGAGCAATATACCGACTGTCAGTACAATCGAACCACACAACAAGAACAGTAGACGACCTGTTGGCTCATTTGGAATCAGTGCCATTGCAAGGATACCAAAGCCAGCGGTGCTGATAAGTTTACCAAGCATGCCACGCTGTTTTGTGTCTAGGTTAGCTTGTTCTTCACTGTCTGCGATTACTGGAGTATTCCAATTCTCAAACAGTTTATCGACTTCTTTCTCACGCTCTGGTGACAGACCTTTGTAGAAGCGAGTTGTCATTAGGAAGTAACCACCCGTAATCACTACGTGCGCTGCCAAGCTTAGACCCACTTTCAAGTCAGACCATTCGCGACGAGTTAGTTCGTGCTCAAGACCAAATAGGCTTTCGATATGACCCGCTGTTAGTGCAATACCGAATACGTAAGAGACGATACCACCGACAACTAGCGTTGACCAACCTGCCCAATCTGGAGTCTTGCGTACCCACATACCAAGCAGTACAGGGATAAGCATTGGGAAGCCAATCAATGCGCCGACGTTTAGTACGATGTCAAACAGACTTAGGTGGCGCAGCGAGTTAATAAACAGACCGATACCAATGATGATAATACCCATCATGATCGTGGTGAACTTACTCACTACAACCAATTCTTTTTGTGTCGCTTGAGGACGTAGAATAGGTGTATAGAAGTTAACAACGAAAATACCAGCGTTACGGTTTAGACCCGAGTCCATAGAAGACATGGTCGCAGCAAACATTGCTGACATAAGTAAACCAACCATACCTGCTGGCATTACGTTTTGAACAAACGCAAGGTAAGCAGCATCACCGGCTTTATCACCCATTGATGCGTATTGGTCAGCAAATTCTGGCATGAACGCACTTACGTACCATGGTGGTAGGAACCAAATCAGTGGACCAACAATCATCAGCACACAAGCAAGACCTGCTGCTTTACGTGCATTGTTACTATCTTTTGCACATAGGTAGCGGTATGCGTTGATGCTGTTGTTCATTACACCGAACTGCTTAACGAAGATGAACACAACCCAAAGAATGAAGATGCTCACATAGTTAAGGTTGTTACCGACTAGGAAGTCGCCATCGAAGTTAGCAACAATATTGCCAATGCCGCCACCGTGGAAGTAAGCCGCTACCGCACAGGTAATGGTTACAGCCATGATCACAAGCATCTGCATAAAGTCTGACGCGATAACCGCCCAAGAACCACCTGTAACCGCCATAAGCATAAGCACTAGGCCAGTTACCACAATTGTGGCTTCCATAGGAATGTTAAATACTGCAGCTACAAAGATTGCAAGACCGTTTAGCCATACACCCGCTGAAATTAAGCTGTCTGGCATGCCCGCCCAAGTGTAAAACTGTTCTGATGTTTTACCAAAGCGTTGACGGATAGCTTCAATTGCCGTTACAACACGAAGTTGGCGGAATTTTGGCGCAAAATAGATGTAGTTCATGAAGTAGCCAAACGCGTTGGCCAAGAATAGGATAACTACAACGAAACCATCGCTGAAGGCGCGTCCTGCGGCTCCCGTAAACGTCCATGCTGAAAATTGAGTCATGAAGGCGGTAGCACCTACCATCCACCATAACATCTTACCGCCTCCTCGGAAGTAGTCACTGGTCGATGTCGTGAACTTACGGAACATCCAACCAATAGCTACTAAGAAGAAGAAGTAGACAAGCACAACTAAAGTATCAATAGTCATCTTTCAGCCCTTAATAATTAACATTTTGATGAAGCCTAGCTTACCTGCGACTCCACGCCATTTGTACTACAATATGCCTTTTATGTGATCTAGAACAAGGGTTATTTACCGCCTAAAATCACACCAAAGGCACGCAATGCCTAGTCCCGAAGCATAACACCTTGTTTCAAAACATAATATAGGAAAATTCAAAAATTACTTTTGTATTACAAATAGATTTATGCGTTCAAATTGACAATTAGCTGACAATCACCCACTCAACGTTCGCTAAACACTTTTTAAATCATTAAAATACAAAGGGTTAATACAAATTCGCACTCTCAATGCCGATATTACATTGCTCATTAATCCGCAGTATTACCTGCTGAATTAACAAATAACATCCGCCTATAAAAGTGACAAAATCCCATATCAATACCCCTAAGCAGCAATTAATAGCGTAAATAGACCTTATTTGTACTATTTAAACATCAGTATTGCCAAGATTACAGAATGCTATTTTGTCTTACAATTATAGAGAGTACAGATATCCAAACATAGCCTCGTAACAAATTGTTACAAACTGAGCACAGTAGAGAGTAGCCTATAACGGGAAAAAATGTGCATTGAGTTTAGTAGCAAATTGCTGTCAAAAGGCATTTGTGTGAATCGCGAACGTTGGGCGTGTACTCATTGATGGCTAATGACAGCACTCACCAGCCGTGAGACTTTCTAGCAGCAAGTCTCACCCGAAACTGTTGCACATTACCCTTCGCTTCATTGAGGCGTGTCTACGGCTCTATATACCGATAAACATTGAATCTAACCCAATATGCTCACTTACGATTTGCACTCCAATACGAGTTACACGCCGCGATCAATTGCGCTCAATAGGAATCTTCCTATCGCACTCTAAGCTGGGTCTACATTGAGGAAGAATTTTCACATCTTTGGCAGGCTTGGGCTCACCTATATAGCCACTATTTGACAGAGATTTTTCAAAAAAAAAAGGCGAGCACAGAGGCTCGCCAAAAATTGACAGAAATAAAATTATAATTAGTTTACTTTTGCAACAGCATCTTTAACTAGTGCACCTAGTTCGTCCCACTTACCTTCGTCAATAAGGTTAGTTGGAACCATCCAAGTACCACCACATGCTAGTACAGAAGGGATCGATAGGTAGTCGTCTACATTTTTCAAGCTCACGCCACCAGTAGGCATGAATTTAACTGGGTAAACCGCTGTTAGCGCTTTAAGCATGCCAACACCGCCTGATGGCTCTGCAGGGAAGAACTTAAGTGTGCGAAGACCCATTTCCATTGCTTGCTCAACAAGGCTAGGGTTGTTAACACCAGGTACGATAGGCATATCTTTATCAAGACAGTATTGAACGGTGCGTGGGTTGAAACCAGGGCTTACGATGAAATCGACACCGGCTTCAATTGCTTCGTCTACTTGAGCGTTAGTAAGAATAGTACCCGCGCCAATCAGCATTTCTGGGAACTCTTTACGCATGATAGAGATCGCTTCAGCTGCACACTCTGTACGGAAAGTGATTTCAGCACATGGCATGCCGTTTTCAACCAAAGCACGGCCCAGAGGGATCGCATCTTCAGCTTTGTTGATTGCGATTACAGGGATAACTTTTAGGCTCGCCAGTTTGTCATTTAAAGTGGTCATATTGGGTTTCCAAATTTTAAATGGCCAGGCTAACTGGCCGTTCAACTTACATGTAAATTAAAGAATTACAGCTCAATAGTTGGCATAACTGCGCGATCGATTACCGCACCTTTATGCTGAATCACTGCACCAGCCATCACGTGGCCAGCTTTGGCAGCTTGCGTTGCAGTGCCACCAGTAAATCGCTTCGCTAAAAATCCAGCGCTAAAAGAGTCGCCTGCTGCGGTTGTATCCACAACATTCTTAACCAGTGTTGGTGCTACGTATTCAGATTTCTCTTCGGTAACAACAAGACAATCTTTGCTGCCGCGCTTGATGATTAACTCACCAACACCCATACCAAGACTGCGCTCAATACACTGCTCTACATCAGAGTCACCGTAGAGGTCTTGCTCGTCATCAAAGGTTAGCAATGCAATATCGGTACAAGACAATACGTGTGCATAGGCTTGTTGTGCTTGCTCAGCATTTTCCCAAAGCTTTGGACGGTAGTTGTTATCAAACAATACCTTGCCACCTTTCTCTGAAAACGCTTTAAGGAAGTTAAACAGAACCTCGCGACCAGCTTCAGTCAATATAGCTAGAGTGATCCCGCTCAGGTAAACCGCGTCAAAGGTCATTAGCTTATCAACAAGTGCTGCGCTGTCTGCTTGTTCAAACAAGTATTTTGCTGCGCTGTCGTTACGCCAGTAAAAGAATGTACGCTCACCTGTGTCATCGGTTTCGATGTAATAAATGCCAGGTTGCTTGTCTTCAACAGTCAAAATAAGGCTTGTGTCGATACCTTCAGCATCCCAAGATGCTTTCATATCACGACTGAATGCGTCTTTACCTAGCGCTGTTACATAGCTAGTAGAAATATTTTTCTCACCCGTTAAACGAGCTAGATACGTGGCAGTGTTTAAGGTATCACCACCAAATGCTTGTTCAAGCCGACCATCCTTATCTTGAAGCTCAACCATGCACTCGCCAATAACGGCAATGTTCATTGCTGCAGTCATCTGCTTACCTCTTAAGTTGGAGTGGTCTTATAAAAAGTCTTGACGAACTGGGTTGAAGATATCAACTAGCACGCTGTCTTGCTCTAGTGCAACAGCACCGTGCATTACATTTTTAGCGGCAAAGTAAGCATCGCCTTTCTTAAGTACTTTTTTAACACCGTCAATTTCCGCTTCGAAGCTACCTTCAGCAACGTAACCAATTTGGTCGTGGATTTCATGGCTATGAGGAGCACCGATAGCGCCTTTGTCAAACTTAACAAGGACTGCCATAAGGTCGTCAGTGTATGCTACGATTTTGCGGTGAAGGCCTTCGCCTAGATCAATCCACTCTACGTCGTCTGCAATAAAAAATGGGTTCATTGTTATCTCCTAAACCAAAACTGAATTTGTTTGTTGCCTATTACAATAAGGCATTTTAGCTAATTGTCATACAATATATCCAATAAATTGTGATTTGAATCAATATATTTTGTCAGCAAGGTTATCTAAGCCTAATTGTACTCAGTAATTACAGCCACTAACAAACATAATTTACCCCTTTAAATTCAATGCTATAGATAGACAACCGTGATGTTGATCATTATTTTTTGCGGCAATACTACCTAAAAACCTATTATTGTATTACTTTATATAGCAAAATTGACATTACGAATCCGCATAGGGTGGCCAGCAATCATGACAACACAACCAATTTTGTTAAATGAAGACGAAATCGAGGCACTTCGCAGAGAAGTCGGTACATCAACCCTAATGGGCAAAACCATCGCTTCGCACATCAAAGACGTCGAAGCATTTATGGCACTACCACTCGATGTTCCAGGCCACGGTGAAGCTGGCGGCTACGAACACAATCGTCACAAACAAAATTACACCTATATGAACTTGGCGGGTCGATTGTTCTTGGTCACCCAAGATGACAAATACGCAAAGTTTGTTCGTGACCTACTGGCGATGTACGCAGAAAAATACCTAACGTTTGATTTTCACGTTCAGAAGAACACCAACCCTACGGGTCGCTTGTTCCATCAAATTCTCAACGAGCATTGTTGGCTAATGTTTACAAGCCTAGCCTATTCTTGCGTAGCGTCCACCATGAGCGAGCAAGAACGTCAAACTGTGATCGATCGCGTGTTCGATCCTATGCTCGATATGTTTACGGTTAAGTATGGACACGATTTCGATCGTATTCACAATCACGGCATTTGGGCTGTTGCTGCTGTCGGCATCTGTGGTCTAGCAGTAGGCAAACCAGAATACCTAGAAATGTCTGTGTATGGGTTGGAGCGTAACGAAACTGGCGGTTTCTTAGCTCAAATATCTAAACTGTTTGCGCCTTCAGGTTACTACATTGAAGGACCTTACTATCACCGCTACGCGATACGTCCTTTGTGTGTGCTTGCAGAAGTGGTTCATCGCCACATGCCAGAGCTCGATATTTACAACTACAAAGATCAAGTGATCGGCAATACCGTACAAGCTCTACTCTCTACCGCTTACCCAAATGGTGAATTCCCTGCATTAAACGACGCATCTCGCACCATGGGCATTACCGACATGGGTGTTCAAGTGGCTGTAAGTGTTTACAGCAAGCACTACGGAATGAACGACAACATCCTCGGAATGGCAAAAATCCAGGACAAAGTGTGGATGCACCCTTGTGGTCTAGAGTTATCGAATGCTTACGAAGCTGCTGTTGCAGAGCGCAAAATTGGCCTACCGTTCATCCCAAGTGTCGAATTGAACGAAGGTCCAAATGGCGATCGCGGCGCACAAGGCTTTGTCCGTATGCAGGATAAGACCGGTGACGTTTCTCAGCTCGTCATGAACTATGGCCAACACGGCATGGGCCACGGCAACTTCGATACCCTTGGTATTAGTTTCTTTAACCGTGGCCAAGAAGTGCTTCGCGAATACGGCTTTGGTCGCTGGGTGAACGTAGAACCTAAATTTGGTGGTCGCTACTTAGACGAGAATAAGTCGTACGCTCGCCAAACCATCGCTCATAATGCCGTTACGGTCGATCAAACTTGTCAAAATAACTTTGACGTAGCGAAAGCAGATTCGGTGCATGGCCTTCCTCATTTCTTTAAAGTAGACGATGAGCGTATTAATGGCATGAGTGCATTTGCCAATGAACACTACGACGGTCTTGGTATGCAGCGCTCAGTATTCATGCTTAACCTTGACGAATTGGAAGCCCCGTTGCTACTGGATCTTTACCGCCTCAATGGCGAAGGCGAGCATCAATACGATTACTCTCATCAATATCAAGGCCAAGTAATCCGCACCAATTTCGATTACCAAGCGAATCAAGAGCTGCACACACTGGGTGATGATTTTGGTTACCAACACCTTTGGAACGTAGCATCTGGGCAAGTTGATGGTCCTGCACTAGTAAGCTGGTTGCAGAACAATCAGTATTACACCTGGTTGGGTACAAGCACCCAACAACAAGGTGAAGTTATCTTTACCCGTACGGGCGCCAATGACCCAAGCTTTAACTTACGCAGCGAGCCTGCGTTCCTATTACGAGCAAAAGGCAAGTCGACACTGTTTGCCTCTGTTCTCGAGACTCACGGTTACTTCAACGAAGAGTTTGAACAGTCAGTCAATGCTCGCGGCCAAGTTGACAACATTACTGTCATTGGCAGCAACGAAATTGCATCGGTTGTAGAAATTACCACCAAATCGTCTACGGTTACTGTCATGGTAAGCAACAACGCTTCGGCAACAGATGCTACAGAACACAATGTCGAATTTAACGGCAAAACTTTCAGCTGGACCGGTTTCTACTCCCTTGAAATCGCCAACCAATCTTCTCAGGAGAAATAATAATGAGCTATCAACCTCTTCTACTTAACTTTGAAGAAGCAGCGGAGCTACGCACAGCACTTGGCACGGATAGCCTATTAGGAAAAGCCCTTGCAAGGGACATCGAAAAAACAGACGCATACATGGCAGAAGTAGGCATTGAAGTTCCTGGCCATGGTGAAGGTGGCGGCTACGAGCACAACCGCCACAAGCAAAATTACATTCACATTGATTTGGCAGGCCGTCTATTTTTGATCACTGAAGATCAAAAATACCGTGACTACATAGTCGATATGCTTACTGCATACGCAAACGTCTACCCAACACTGGAAAGCAACACCAGCCGTGATACCAATCCTCCTGGCAAAATCTTCCACCAAACACTTAACGAAAACATGTGGATGCTTTACGCATCGTGCGCATACAGCTGCATTTACCACACGCTTTCAGACGCACAAAAGTCACACATCGAAACTGACCTGTTTAAGCAGATGATCGATCTATTCGTTGTGACTTATGGCCACGACTTTGACATCGTTCACAACCACGGTTTGTGGGCTGTTGCCGCTGTGGGTATTTGTGGTTACGCCATTAACGATCAAGAATCTGTCGACAAAGCTCTGTATGGTCTAAAACTGGATAAAGTGAGCGGCGGTTTCCTAGCACAGCTAGACCAACTGTTCTCTCCAGACGGCTACTACATGGAAGGTCCGTACTACCACCGCTTCTCATTGCGTCCAATCTACTTGTTCGCAGAAGCGATTGAACGTCGCCAACCTGAGCTAAAAATCTATGAGTTTAACGACTCAGTGATCCAAACAACCTCTTACGCTGTGTTTAAGACTGCGTTCCCTGACGGAACACTGCCTGCACTTAACGACTCATCAAAGACGATCTCTATTAATGATGAAGGCGTTATTATGGCTACGTCTGTGTGTTACCACCGTTACGAGCAAAGTGAAACACTGCTCGGCATGGCGAATCACCAGCAAGATGTATGGGTGCACATTGCAGGTAAAACCTTGTCTGATGACGTTGCTAAAGCCGACAACATCAAACCGTTTACTTGGGGCAGCTTGTACGTAACCGACGGTCCTAAAGGTGAGAAAGGTGGTGTGAGCATCTTGCGTCATCGTGACCAAAATGACGACGACACTATGGCGCTCATCTGGTTTGGCCAACACGGCTCTGACCATCAGTACCACTCTGCACTGGATCACGGACACTACGACGGCCTGCACCTAAGTGTATTTAACCGTGGGCACGAAGTGCTGCACGACTATGGCTTTGGTCGCTGGGTTAACGTAGAGCCTAAGTTTGGCGGTCGTTACATTCCAGAGAACAAGTCTTACTGTAAGCAAACTGTTGCGCACAATACTGTTGTTGTTGACCAGAAGACCCAAAATAACTTCAACACTGCTCTGGCAGAAAGTAAGTTTGGCTCAAAGCATTTCTTTAATGTACAAGACGAAAACTTCCAAGGCATGAGCGGTCGTATTTCTGGCTACTACGAAGGCATCGATATGCAACGTAGCGTGATCTTGGCAGACATTGAAGAGTTTGAAAAACCTCTCGTTATCGATGTATACCGCATCCTTGCTGACGCTGAACATCAGTATGACTTGCCAATGCACTACAGCGGTCAAATCATCCGTACTGATTTTGATTACCAAGTAGAAAGCACACTTAAGCCACTGGGCGAAGATAACGGTTATCAACACTTGTGGAACGTGGGTTCTGGTAAAGTCGAAGGAAGCTCACTGGTTAGCTGGTTGCACGACAACAGCTACTACAGCTTGATCACAAGCGCAAACAGCGAGTCTGAAGTCATTTTTGCTCGCACGGGTGCCAACGATCGTGACTTTAACCTTCGTAGCGAACCTGCATTCATCTTCCGTCAATCAGGCGCAAACCACGTATTTGCTTCTGTTCTAGAAACCCACGGTTACTTCAATGAGTCTATTGAAGCCTCTGTAGGTGCTCGCGGTTTAGTTGAGTCTGTAACAGTGATAGGCACAAACGATGTCGCGACAGTGGTTGAACTAAAAACAACTACTGGTAACAGCTACAACTTTGCCATTTGTAATCTTGACGAAGCACAGCAAGATGCAACGCACAGCGTAGAATTTGAAGGTCGCACCTTCACGTGGAACGGCGCATTTGCTCAAGTGTAATACTCGGGTGTAGATGTCCACAAATGAATTAGCCGAGCAATGCTCGGCTTTTTATTGGCTAAAAGATTTCTCGCCGATTGCGGCAGTACATTTTTGTTAATTAGGGAGCGTTACTATGAACACACTATTTGATCTATCCGGTAAAGTGGCCATCGTTACCGGCTGCAACACCGGTCTTGGCCAAGGGATGGCGGTGGCGCTTGCCCAAGCAGGCTGCCACATTGTCGGTGTGAATCGAAGCGATTCAAGTGACACCAGAGAACGTGTTCAGTCCAATGGCCAGTCTTATCTAGAAGTGCGCGTAGACCTTGGTGACACAAAGGTGATCGACTCCATTTTAAAAGCGACACTAGACAAGTTTGGTCGGGTTGATGTGCTGGTAAACAATGCAGGGATCATACGACGCAATGACGCGGTGGATTTTACCGAAGCCGACTGGGACGCAGTCATGGATCTTAACTCAAAATCGTTATTTTTCTTATCCCAAGCCGTTGCCAAACAGTTCATTTCTCAAGGCGAAGGGGGAAAAATCATCAATATAGCCTCCATGCTTTCTTTCCAAGGAGGGATTCGCGTACCTTCTTATACAGCGTCAAAAAGCGCTGTGCTTGGCTTAACTCGTCTAATGGCCAACGAATGGGCCAAATACGGTATATGCACCAATGCCATTGCACCAGGCTATATGGCGACGAACAATACTGAGGCTCTGCAACAAGATGAATCTCGCAATAGAGAAATCCTAGGCCGCATCCCTGCTGGCCGTTGGGGCACACCACAAGATATGGCCGGTGCGTGCATATTCTTAGCCTCTGACGCCGCCAATTACGTAAATGGCCATACACTTGCTGTCGATGGCGGATGGTTAGCGCGCTAATCAGTAGACTGTCGATACAATAATCGCGCAACATTTTCCTTACATTGCAGTTTACTAACGAAGACTCTAAGCATGGGCGATGTTGCGTAACAGACCCTATTTGACTGATAAATTTGCTAAAGGGACGCTATGCTTTCTGATTTTCACCTCTATTCTGCAAACAACAGATTTCAAATACCAGATTTCAAACAACACGAGCTTTACACATAGATTGTTGAACCAAAGTCAAAATTCGCACTCTTGTTACTAAAATATTTACATCTAGATTGGGTGATTGTTTGACGACTCTTTTATGTTTAAGTTCACTTAATTGAGCAGCAAATAGACACTGCTCGTTTTTGGTGCATCGTACGCAATAAAATACTACAAATAGTGGTTGCTTTTCACCCGACCACAATCAAACCCCCATCACACAAAACGTGAGGCAAGCGAACAAATTCGGGATCAAACGCACCATATTTGATCACCGATAGTGATCAGCACAACATTTAGTAGAACATCCATTACAATTCTCACATGTCATACAATATCATTTGTTCATCGGTTAACCTTTGTTAACACAAGGACTATAAATGAGAACTCACCAAGAAATCGCAGCTGATGCAATCCAACTCGTAACACCCGCGATTGAGCGCCTGTTTGAACGCACAAATCGTAAAGAGTTGCATATTGTAATCATGGACCCACGTGTCAAACCTTGGGAAAGCAGTTTCGAAGACGCTATTTTGCACCAAGCTTCACTTGGCTCACCGAGCGAATGGACAATCCCATTTGATCAGTTCGCACGTAAAAAAGCGCATCAAGCTTGGCGCAGCAACACATCAAATCTAAACAATCAAACGTTTCACACTTCATCACTACGAGATGACGACCTACTTTTCTTTGGTTCATTTACCTATGGAGACGTAGTTGTTGGTTGTAGTGGCGTAGAACAGTGGTACGACATGCTAATTAGCGGTTGGATTGCAGTCGCATTCGAACAGCTATGTATGGCGGAGTACCAAACCAATAAAACCCAAAACCCTACTCAAACTTATAAAGGCGCATAGTTATTGCGCTTAAATCAAAACAACAAAATGTAAACACAAGGACAGAGCTATGAGCAAATTACTTAAAACCCTGCTTGTTGCAGCTGGCATCATGATGTCAGCCTCTACAATTGCTGCAGACTACCCTACGAAAAACATTCGATTGGTCGTTCCATTTGGTGCCGGTGGTGGTACTGATGCTGTTGGCCGTACACTCGCAAACTCAGCCAAAGACATTCTTGGCCAAAACATTGCGGTAATGAACCGTACTGGTGGCGCAGGTGCTGTAGGCATGAGCTTTGGTGCACAACAGCGCGCTGACGGTTACACACTTACCGTTGTTACCCGTGAAATCGCATCACTACCTCAAATGGGCCTAATGCAACACGACGCAAGCGACTTTAAACTGATTCGTCTTGTTAACCTTGATCCAGCAGTTGTACTTGTTCCTGCGGACAGCCCATTCAACACCATCAACGACCTTATAGCTGAAGCGAAAAAAGGCGAAGGTAAAGTTAAATTCGCATCGACTGCAGCGCCAAACTTTTACTTGATGGCTCTTGAAAAAGATCAAAACATCAAACTTAATGCAATCCCTTACAACGGTGCTTCAGAAGCAATCCCAGCAGTACTTGGTAAGCACACTGACGTAACTATGGTTACTCCTGGTGAAGCAATTGCTCAGCTACGTTCTGGCCAGCTAAAAGCATTAGGTGTTATGTCTGAAGATCGTATCTCTTACATCCCTGACGTACCTACTCTTAAAGAGCAAGGCGTTGATGTAACGACAGGTACATGGCGTGGTATTGGTGCTCCAAAAGATACTCCAGATGAAATCATCGAGATCCTTGGTAAAGCATTTGACGAAGCAATGGCAACTGAAGAGTTCAAAGAGTTCATGGCTAAAGGAGCTATGACTATTCACCCAATGAACGCTGAAGAGTTTACTTCTTTTGTAGAACAAGATGCTAAATCACTTGGCGCTCTAATTAACTAAGAAATACACAATTTTGGAGCACCCCTTTGGTGCTCCAACTTTTTTGTGGGGTAAGTACTATGAACAATAGAAATATTGTCTTCCCATCTATTGTGATTGTATTAAGTGCAATCATCCTATTTGTTATTGGCCAGTTTGCTGAGCCACGTTTTCAAGATGCCAGTGTCGACGCTAAGTTTTTTCCAACGGTGATCGCCATCGGCCAAATCCTTCTCTGTATTGCTCTTATCATTCAACACAAACTTAAGAAGTCTCCTGAGCAGCTGGACCCTCTAGTCAGCAAAATGGCCACCTACGCTGTTGGTTTCATTATTGGTTACGCACTGCTCATCTCTCAAATTGGCTATCTGTTTGCGAGCTTGGTTGCTTTTACAGTGTATTTACTATTTTTCAAAGTCAAAAAACCTCTCTACTACATTGTGGCATGGGTATTTGTTGGCTGTGTTTACTATCTATTCGGCGAAGTGTTCTATATTGCACTTCCTGAAGGCCGATTCTATTAAGGAGGCGCTATGTTAGAACATCTTATTAATGGCCTCTTTACTGCCTTTAGTCCTGAAATTTTACCTATCTTAATCTTTGGTGTTGTCGGCGGTATCGTCCTCGGTGCTCTGCCTGGATTAACCGCGACGATGGGTGTGGCGATTTTGCTGCCATTTACCTTTGGCATGGAATCAACAGCCGCTCTAGTAATGCTGATTGGTGTTTACATCGGTGGTATCTACGGGGGCTCGATCGCTGCTATCTTGCTTAAAACGCCGGGTACCCCAGCGTCAGCCGCGACCGTTCTCGATGGGCATACTTTGGCAGCGAAAGGCCAAGCAGCACGTGCGCTTAGTATTTCCGCGGTTGCGTCGTTTGTTGGCGGTTTGATCAGTACCATAGTGCTGATTGCTATTTCTCCGCTGTTGGCGAACTTCGCCTTGCGATTCAATGCTCCAGAATATTTTGCACTCGCGCTATTTGGCTTAACCATAATTGCCAGTGTATCATCGCAAAATATATTAAAGGGTCTACTTGCCGGTACTATTGGTCTATTGGTTTCTACCATCGGCTTAGACCCAATCAGCAGTGTGCCTCGCTTCACTTTTGGTGTCATGGATCTATACAGTGGCGTAAACGTCATTCCTGTACTTATCGGCCTGTTCGCGTTGTCGGAAGCAATTAACCAGATCGAAAAGATCATCAAAGAGAAACAAGCTGAAGTACCTAAGTTTGATCACAAACTGATGAGCAAACAAGACCTTAAAGACATGATGCCGACCGCGGTTAAAAGTGGTTTGTTAGGCACATCGATTGGTTCTGTTCCTGGTGCTGGCGCCGATATTTCGGCCTTTGTCTGCTACAACGAAGCCAAGCGTGTCTCTAAAAACCCGAACGAATTCGGTAAAGGATCTGTGCGTGGCCTTGCAGCAGCCGAAGCGGGTAACAACGGTGTAACGGGCGGTTCATTAGTACCGCTACTAACCTTAGGCGTACCTGGTGACGCGGTAGCCGCTGTATTGCTTGGTGCATTGATCGTACAAGGTTTGACCCCTGGTCCGCTTCTGTTCGCTCAAAACCCTGACGTGGTTTACGGTGTATTCAGCTCAATGCTGGTTGCCAATGTGGTAATGCTTCTTGTCGGTCTTCTCGGTATTCGATTCTTCTGTCGAATCATTGAGGTGCCTAAGCTGCTCATGATTCCTATCATCATTTTCTTGTCTGTCGTTGGCGCATACGCCATCAACAACTCGATGTTTGATGTAGGTATTGCAATCAGCTTTGGTATTCTGGGTTACCTATTGGGCAAACTCGAGATCCCATCATCGCCAATATTGTTAGCGATAATCTTGGGCCCAATGGCTGAGACAAACTTACGTAAAGCGTTGCTGATGTACGATAACTCATGGTCATTCTTATACGACCGTCCTATTGCACTAGGCTTTATTTTGCTGTCTGTTTTCTCTGTATACTCTACATACAAAATGAAAAAGAAAGCTCAAGTCCCGCAAGAGCAATAACGTACTCATCGCGACCCCTACTTCGCCCACTGTCATGACAGTGGGCGTTTTTATTTCTATCTAAAAATGTGATCCATTAAGGTGGCTTTGGACTATAACTAACTCATATAAAGGAGATAACAATGAAATGGATACTTCTCGTTGGCACTGCTTGCCTGTGGTTTACACAATTAAGTCATGCTGCAACTTACGTGCGTTACCAAGCCGGTGACGACATTCAATACGCTGAGCGTCGTGGTGATGCCCTCTACCCTATTTCGGGCGATATTTTCAGTTCCTTCGAAGTAAGCACAAACAGCCTACCAATTGATGACGTTGAATTGCTCTTACCTACTCAGCCTGAAAAAGTGTTCGCCGTTGGAATGAATTTCGCTAGTCATTTGGCCTCACGCTCTAGCGCGCCCCCACCGATTTTTTTGAAACTTCCCTCGTCACTTGCTGTGTCGGGAGAAAAACTTTTAATGCCATCAGATGCGACAAACGTTCACTTCGAAGGGGAGTTGGTGCTGGTAATCGGTAAGACATTGACGGAAGCAAATGAATCTGAAGCCAGTGCTGCCATCTTTGGCGTCACCGCGGGCAACGATTTGACCGAGCGAAATTGGCAAGGCAGTGACCTACAATGGGTACGAGCCAAAGCGTCAGATGGGTTTGGACCTATCAGCCCCGAGATCATTACAGATATCGACCATACAGACGTCGTCATAACCACTAAGCTCAATGGCAAAACCGTTCAGCAAGAAAGTACTAAGAACATGATCCACAGTGCAGCTAAAGTTGTTAGCTATCTCAGTCAATACTACACGCTTAAGCCAGGAGACTTGATTTTTATGGGTACACCAGGGCGTACAAAGGCGCTCTCAGATGGTGACGTGGTTGACGTAAGCATTGGCAATTACACACAAGTTAGTAATCAAATTGCGTTTTAGCGTCAATGAGATAAGTGTTGCGTGCGCAAAGTGATAGCTATCTCTCGAAGCCGTTATTTTGGGTTAATCATTAAGTAGTATATCTGTAACAGATCGTTTCTATTAACGATAGAACAGGTTACTATACGGGCAAATATTCTGTAAAAATGTTGAGTAATGGCACAACAAGATTCTAACTTGGTCATGGTAGAAATAGACCGACTAGTTCCTGGTATGTTTGTCTCTGCCATTGAGCAAGGCAAACGTATCGATCTAGCGTCTCCGGGCCGAGTATCTTCCGACAAAGCGATCCAAAAACTGCGTGCTAGCAAAGTGCAGTTTGTGTGGGTTGATGCGAGTCGATCCGCCAAAGGCGTTAAAGTTGTGGAGTATGTTCCTCCAGTTAAACCTGCGCCAGTTGAAGAAGCCAGTAAAACCCCGAAAAAGAAAGTCAGCCGAGAAATCAGCCAAAAGCGAGCCAAGAGCTTAATTATAGAAGCGAAAGGTCTCGTTAATAAACTGCTTATCCAAACCAAAGCCAACCAAGAGATGGATATTGGTTTGGTCGCCGACCTTTCTGATGAAATGATAGATTCTGTTCTGTACGCGCCAGATGCCATCAAATGTATGGCCGCACTGCGTCAAAAAGACAGCTATTTATTAGAGCACTCTATCAATGTTGCACTGCTTCTTGTCACCTTTGGCCGCAGCTTAGGATTTGAACGTGAAGAGCTTAAGGCCCTATCCATTGGTGGTCTCATCCATGACATTGGCAAAACCCAAATTAGAGACGACGTGCTGCTTAAACCTGGCAAATTAACCCCCGAAGAGTTTGAGCATATTAAGCTGCATCAGGTGTACGCGCAGCAGCAACTTAAAACCATGGATAACTTGGACGAGATTAGCCGCAATGTGTGTCTAATGCACCACGAAAAGCTTGATGGCAGTGGCTACCCACTAGGGTTAACGGCCGACCAAATGCCAATCTATGGCCGTATGAGCAGTATCGTTGACATCTACGATGCACTGACAGCGGATCGAGTTTATAAGCAAGGCATGTCGTCTTCTGAGGCCTTTAAGATATTGCTAAAACTAACCCCAAATCACTTAGACGCTGATTTGGTGTACAAGTTTATCAACTGCATAGGTATCTACCCGGTAGGTTCGCTGGTCGAGCTCAGTGATGGTCGTGTAGGCATTGTATGGACAGGAAACGACAACCAACCGCTTAAGCCTGAGATAAAGTGCATTTACTCGAATAAGTACAAACGTTTTATCGACGTGTCGCTTATTAACCTTAAAAATAGCTCTGTAACTATCAGCAAAGCGATTTCACCCAATACGCTTAACTTCGATGTAGCGCCTTTTTACGATTAGTGGGCCCTACTGCTACACAGTCTAACTATTCCCCGAGTTAACATCTAAGCGTTTTAAAATAAATAATGGCCAACTTTACGTGGCCTTTATTTTATCTAAGGCTTTGCCTGGGCAATTACCACTAATGAATCTTTTTTGGCAAATTCGCCATAGGATTGGATATTAACAACCCTAAAGTCACGCTCAAACAGTTCTTGTAGTTGCGACTGCTTGTAATACTGAAAGTGCAACTCATGGAAGACTTCAAACCCTTCACCGGCCCAAAAAGTGTGTACTAACCAACCTTTAGGGTTCAATTTTTCGCGCTGCTGTTCTAATGACTGTTTTAGCTCATCGATGTCTAAGTGGTGCAGTACTTTATTGCTGTAGATCACATCAAATTTTGGGGCGTCTGGCAAAGATGTCGCGTCCAAATAAACAAAATGATGAGCAGGATAATGGCGACGCAAATGCACCAAAAACGGCTCTGAACAATCCGAGCCAGTATAATCAAAGTGTTTGTTAAGAAATGGGATGTCATTGCCTGGGCCAGCGCCAAGTTCAAGAAGCGAACCTTGCATGGGGATCGAGACTTGGATGATCCGCTCTAACGACACACCATCGTACTCGGTACATGAAGCGATATAGTCAGCCACATTTTTTGCATCATGGTAAAACGACATGCTATTTCCTTGGTGGGTAAATGACTAACAATCAGACTTGTTCAGCATCAAATTGATATTGGCGTTTTAACTCAAACACTTCCACACGATACGAAAGATACCACTTATCCTGTCCCAATTGCTGGGCCAACTGATGCTGTCCATCCTTACGCCACGCGGCTATGTCTTGCTCACTTTGCCAGTAAGAAATCGCAATTTCTTCACCCTTGTGGGTAGTGGTTATAAAGTCGAGACATCCATATTTTTCGAACGCCAGTGCTCTTAAACACTGCACCATGTCATCATAGTGACTATCTTGAGCGCCAGCTTTCGCCCTAAAAATTACCGTAAACATTGTCACTCCGATTCTTGTTGGGGTGGTCCGAATGGATATTGCGGCACCCCATCTGCAATCTGTTCCCACTGCGCCTTTGATGCCACGTGAATATGCCGCTCTAAGCGGATATCAGGATCACCGTTGACACACCCCAAGGTAACGCCATGTACGACCCCATTGCCTATCCCTGTAAGCGTGGAGCCACACTTGCTGCAAAACTGCAGGCCGTATCCATGTTTACCGACATACGATGTTAAGAGGTGCTCCCCTGCTGTCCAAGCAAATTGCTCGGGCTTAACCAGTGCATAGGCCGACGCTTGTGCACTAAATGCTTTACGACACCGTGAACAGTGACAAGAACGTGCATCAAACAACTCGCCAGAGATTCGATAGCGGACGTCACCACAAAAGCATTCCCCAGTTATATCCATGTTTATGCCTTTACCCTTTAACGAACCACTTCAAAGTCGACGCCCCGGTGTTGGGATAAATCGACTTCTACACTTTTGCCACCGTAACCGTGCTGATTGCATTTAGCACGCACTGTAACAATCGCCTCATCATCCAAAGTGATCCCGCATTGACTGCGTGTAAATGGTTGCTCGTTGTCATGGGGGTGCATCAATTCTCTAAATGCGATTGGGCGATTGGACCTATCGACCACTTCCCATCCGTCAGCGTAAT
The DNA here is from genome assembly GCF_016900875.1 of Vibrio ulleungensis. GTDB lineage: Bacteria > Pseudomonadota > Gammaproteobacteria > Enterobacterales > Vibrionaceae > Vibrio > Vibrio ulleungensis. The sequence goes on along the minus strand of NZ_JAFEUM010000001.1, from coordinate 282,204 downwards.
GCTCCCAGCCTTGATCGTCATGTCGAACGGTAGCCTCAAAGCACCAAGAGCCACTGCTAGACTGAGTGGCTTTAACAAACACCACCTGCGCATAGTCCAAGCTTGAGTTAACCTCAGTGGACGCTAAAGCATCAACAGATAGTGCCATAGCGCTGCTAAGTAACGCTGTCTTAATTAGATGTCGTCTTTTTGGTAACACTCTCATTGTGTGTCCTTTCGGCCGCTTGCAATCGAAGTTATAGCTCAATGCTAGTGTTGTTTAATGCGTAGTTCCATACTCGATAGAAATAAAAAATATAGCCGATTCCCAAAGTTACAATAGAGATCAGCATCCAGATGATCACATGTCCCAAATCACTAAATAGGTCGATATTACAGCGCATTTTTCTTTCATCTCCGCTGTCATCAACCAGTGAGGTTCTGTTAATGATGAACTTAGAGAACGAATAGGGGAAAAACATCATCGCAATACCGAATGTAATAAGCCCTAGCAACAGCCATAACACTATATGACCGATAATATCCATAATCGCGACATCTGCTTTGAGGTTCATTGAAGGCTCCTTGCCAAAAAATAGTAGTCTTGGGAATACTACCAGCCATTCCAATTCGGCTGCATTATCTTTCTGAATTTAATCAGGTTTAGTTGCAATTATGAATACGCCCAATCCGCTTTTCCCATGATGCCACTGAGTTTCAACCACCAACCCCGCTTGTTCCAACTCAGCAACTAACTGCTGCTGTGTAAACACAAACACGTCTGGCATCAAACCCAGCGCTTTACCAATGGGGGCAACAAATTTGATCAGCGCAAGTGGCGTTCCACCGATACAGGCACTGCTACTCACAAATGACCCACCGGGTTCAAGCAATTCTACTACGTGTTTAATGACGTCTTGCCAATTAGGCAGCAGGTGCAAAATATTAAGACCTAGTACCATGTCAAAACGGTGCTGCGAGGCGTCTAGTTCGTCCAGTGTTTGACGTTTGAAGGTAATGTTGGTGATGTTCTCTTTGTCTGCCTTTTGACGAGCGATTTCCACCATGTTTTCGGAGATGTCGATCGCCAAAATGTGCTCGACAAAAGGGGCATGTATAATTGCGGTGCTGCCCGTTCCACAGCCAAACTCCAGTATTTTCATGTCGGGGGTAAACTTGGCTTGGGTTTGCTGCAGTTTTTTCTGGTAGGCTTGCTCGTCTGCAATCGGAGACTTAGCGTATTTTTGCGCGACTTTGTCCCAAAATTTCTGAGATTTGTTCAAAATATGACCTCTTTATATCCGTATCAAGAGTAGTCAGTGTAGACTAGAAACGTGTTGAAAATAGTATCAATTTACTGAGCTAGCCACTGCCGCTCGATGATTAGCGTGTCGTCTAACCAAACCTTAGCACTAAACCGATCTCCAGCCTTCACTTCACCTACCCCTTTTGGTGTCCCTGTCATCACAATATCGCCGTCTTGCAATGTCGAGAATTGACTGATTTCTTCGGCGATCTGTATGGGACTGTGGATCATCAGGTTTGAATCACCACATTGAATAACGCTATTGTTTATCTTCACCTCAAAGCGAAAATGATGATCCAAGCTATCGATGTCGACAAATTCACTAAAGACAGCAGAGCCATCAAACGCTTTTGCTCTCTCCCACGGCAACCCTTTTGCTTTTAACTGAGACTGCAATCCACGTTTAGTAAGGTCAAATCCAAAGCCGACAGCGCTCAATACACCGTCTTTTGCAACAAAGCATAGCTCTCCTTCATAGTGAAGCGGCTCTTGATCAAAGGAGTGCAATTGGTCACTGATCGATGAGTTAAATTTTGCAAACAGCACCATCGAGTCGGGGATGTCGTTATTGAGTTCTTCAATATGAGCGTAGTAATTGCGCCCAACACAGAGAATTTTACTGGGTGAAACGTGAGAATGATTGACAACGACGTGATTCATTTGGCCTCCCTGCCCTATTGATTAGTGGAAACTTGGTACGGTGCTTAGCAAAAGGTTTGGATATACAGCGCTTCGACTTTATCTCTAGCCCAAGGTGTTTTTCTAAGAAACTTTAGCGATGACTTTATCGAAGGGTCGTTACTAAAACAGTTGACTCGAACGTGTTGATGCAAGCCTTCCCACCCATAATGTTCGACCAATTGTGTGACGATTTTTTGCAACGATAGCCCATGTAGTGGGTTGTTTGGCTGATCTTGGCTCATTATCTACTCCTAATGCTACGAGGTGCGGTCACTCGTGAATGCCTACACGGTAATCACATTATTTTAGGAGTACAACCGATTAATAGCTTTTTTCGTAAATCACCCCTTCACGCTGCTCATCGACTTTTACAAAGCCACATTTTTGCTCGTAGAATCGATGATTTCGCGTAGACCAATTAGGCGTATCCAATCGCCACTTTAGCGTAGGAAAGTGACGTTCAATATACGTCCAAGCCTGCGTGGCAAAACCTCGTCCTTGATACGCTGGATCGACAAAAATATTACCCAACACGCTGGTACCATTTGGGTTCCACCACACTATAAACGCACCGACTGGCTGACCATCTGCAACCAATTTGAACGCCTTTGAGTCACTGTTGTTGATCGCGTACTCAGTCAAAAAACTACCATCGTCATAGCCTGGAGGCCCCATTTTTTCTTGCCCTAAATGCACAAACGCATCATCGTCAAACGCAAAAGTCATTGGCTGTATCAGTGACGATACGTCCTCAGCAAGCAGAGGCGATATGTCTAGCTGAGAGACTTTCCCTACTCGCATATATCGACGAAAGGTGATTTCACCATGAGTTTTTAGGTAAGCTTGGTTGCCAATCAAATCTTGCCCATATTTGTCCCAGCGGCGAGCGAACTGTTTAAATTTGAAGCAAGGGTAGGACGAGCATTGGTGGCAAAACTGCAACTGTTTTTTGGTGACACAGCATTGGTAAATCCCTTTGCATTGGTGACAACCGTATTCAGCGCCTAAGCAGTCGTGACAATTGACATAGCGAGGGCACCCCCCACAAAAAATTCCACATGGAGGAATTGTCCCTTGATAGGTTTGGTTCATACCACCTCCACCTCCACGACAACACACTGATTTCTAAAGTGTAGTAAGTGGAAATTTGTGCGCAATAAGGGGCATTTCAAACAGTGAACCAGATGCTCTAAAAAGTCCTTTAGTACTAGTTATAATTTCACCCAACCTAATAGTTGTAGCTCATCGATAGACGACTTTAAATCGCTCTAAAAGCAGTAACATCGTTTCGGCTGGCTTAATGTCTAGCTCCCTACATTCGTCGCTAAAAAATCGCCAATGCGCCTCCCGCCACCACGCGAGTGATTTATCCCCTTCTCCTTCTGCCGCAGCAAACGCTTCATCCACATCGCAGAATCGGCTTTCAGACACAGACATCGTTTCAATAATACACACCGGCTCGCCATCCCATCGGGTCACTACCTGTAAATGGCCAACGGCAGGCCTCAATTCACCCTTTTGGCTATACCAATATTCAAGACTGCAGGTCGCCTGTTTGTCACCTTGCACCACAAGATCAGCACACACATTCGCGTTGTGCTCATCGGCACAAAAATAGTCCGCACTGAACGACGTATACTGTTTGGCGACATCCAATGGCAAAGAAGATAAATAGCGCTCCAAATACGCTTTACTTCTAGAGTCCATAGCCTTTCCTTAACATTTAATTTTGTTAAGCAGCGTCATCAACTGCGTGATCTCGTGCTCTTCAAATAAGGAGAATGCTTGATTACAACTGTATTCGAATGACACCAATGCATTGGCATACAGTTCATGTCCAGTGGCGGTCAAGCCGACTAGGCTCTGCCTGGCATCTCTTGGGTTTGCCGTTTTTTCGACAATATTGTTTTTATCCATAGGCGCCAGCAATCGGGTGACACCCGATGCGGTAAGGCCCACCGCTTCAGCAAGCGCAATTCGACTCATCACGCCACCAGGCGAGTGATGCAGTTTATGCATGATAATAAATTCGCTATAACTCACCCCATGAACGCTCAAACCGCCCTCCACTCTTTTACTGAGCAAAGAGCTAATATAGCTCTGCTCTAACATGAGCGTGGAAATGGTTGGTGATGTTGGGGTGGGAGATGACTGACTTGAAGACATAATAATAACCTTGAAATATACTTGATCAGTCAAGTATATTTCAATTACCAAGCAAGTCAAGCCGTATTAGTAGCTATTCGATAAATTGGAACCCAGCAGGGTAAGAGTGGAGGCCATCGAAATCACCTTTACTCAGAGGGACGCCATTGGCTCGAGCGATTGCGTACACCATTCCCATATGAAACAGCAAGTTAGGGATAATGTACAAAGAAATATACTCGGATTCTGGTAAGTCTACCTCGGCAAAACCCGCTTTATCTGAAATGCGATTGTTGTCGTCCAAAGAGGGTTTATTTTGTAGCGACTCCAAGTAATCCACAGTCGCGTCAATCTGTTTTAGTACTGGGTCGCGCCCACTGTCTGACTCAAACAAATCAGGTGTATCTTGCTGAATTAAGGGGCAATATCCACGCAAACTAAAATTGCTGGCAATCTTGGCGTGCATCTCTAAAGAAAACATTCCCTCGGTCAACGTTTCGCCAAAATACCCGTCGGGTATTTTTGAGACCATGTGTCTAAGCTGGACTAGATGATGCAAAAAAAGCGCTTTTACTTGTGTCACACTACAACTCCCTTTTTCTCAGTCGTGCCTATTTTATCTCTAGCTGTAAAACAGGCAACAGTCGTCCAGATGGAATAGACGCTTTTGTCGCGATCTGTCTAGCGCCCATTTTTTCATAGAACCCTAAAGCATTTGGATCGGCGACAATCGTTAACTTCTTCCCGTTATGTTGCTTAGACCATAGCAGGACAAAGTCCATTAACTTGCGCCCAACGCCCATTCCTTGGCAAGACGGCGACACCCAACAGTCTTCTAACTCAAAGCTGAACGGTTTGCTAGCAGACAACGACACCACACCCACTATCTGCTGACGCTCTACAGCAACCCAAAAATGTCTAACCGTTAAAGCAGAAGGATCAATAAGTAGATCTGGCAACCACAACGCCATCATCGCATCACTGTAACCCCAGCTGCGCTTTGCGTCAGTGATCACTGTGTTTATTTCTGGGATGTCGTGCTCGGTCGCAGGAATAATCTTCATCGCCTTAATTCACTCATCATTTTTTCTCTTGCGTACAAGTACGCGGGGAATGCGCAACTTAATCCAACAGTGAGATTGATAATGATGAATAGTGCCGGACTCGGCGCTTTCGCACGACGCTTCTCATTGAACATATAGATCCAAAACACACAGGAGGTCACCAATAAATCAGCGCTAAACCCACCAGCAGCACCGTTAACAAACAAGGAACGCAGAAACAAAGGTAGGTTTACCCCTTCCGCTTGAATAAAGTCCATAATAAATAGGTACGGGATCACTGCACCCACTATTGCCAAAATCAAGTATAAGGTTTTCATGTTTGCTCCCACAGACTCTTCTCAACCAAGGGTAGTGGCAAGCTTCAAAAATGACCAATGTTGTAGAGAAAAAGCAAAACCAAGACTATTTGATCAATGAAAGAATCGGCCTAAACGCTGGTGAACGGCAGTCTTGAACAAGTTCATACAAGCACATTTCTAATCCAGTAATCGATATGCCCCTAGCGCTTAGCGTGTGAATAGCCAGGCGCTTATTCTCTTCGCTGCGAGACGAAACGCAGTCACTAACAACATGCACATCGTACTTGTTTTCCATCAGCCCAAGTGCGGTCTGGTACACGCAAATATGCGCCTCGATGCCACAAATAAGCCATGATGTTTTTTGGCTCAATTCAATCTGTTTAATAAACAGGGGCTCTTCACACGCATTAAAACCGAACTTTGTAATCGGCGGTGAACCCGACAAGCGCTGGTGCAACTCTTCGACGGTTTGGCCAAGTTTATCGGGATTTTGCTCTAACCACACGACAGGTAATCCCAGTACTTTAGCGCCATCGATCAATGCTGCGCAGCGTACGATTAACTCGTCGCTGTTGTCAACCAGTCGCGCAAGCTTGCCTTGAACGTCTACGACAATCAGTCCTGTGTTATCTGGGTCTAGCATGGTCACTCCTTTGACGCTTAACAATTAAGCTTGGTGCGCCATCCACGAACAAGGCTGCAAACTCAACTCACTAAATCGAGCGCTGAAAGACGAATCCAACGGACTGCACGCGTAGACACCAAACTGAACGGGCGATTGTGCCGGCAGAGGTGGGTTACTTTTTCCCATCGCTTCACTGGTTTGCCCCAATGCGTGCAGATGAAATATTCGCATCTGATTGAAGGTTTTACCGTCTATCGACGATTCGATTAAAAAGTCTGGACCGCGACGACTCAAGCGATACCACATGCACTTAGGCAGTGGAATGTCGGTTGTTGCCCAGTCTGAGTAACCCAAGTTAGTGACAACGCTTCCTAATCGAGAGAAGTGCTCATTTTCAAATTCTATAGAGGCTTTAAACCAGTTTTCACTGTCTAAATAGATGATCAATCCACATTGATCAAACCGTGTTTGATAATCAAAATCGACTTTTGTAGTAAAGGTGAAGTTTTCGTTACTCTCGAGCTGCAAAGCCGGTGCGTTATCGTTGCGAAAGCCATAATAAGACCGTTGCCAAAAGTCGGTGCCAGGTTCGGTAATGATCTCGATACTGTCTTCGGTCACTGTACTGTTTTTTGGAGGGTGCACCCAACTACCCCGTGTAAAATCGACCATACTTTTTCCTTTAATTTCCAGAGTTGGGGAGTAACAGGTATTGATAAAATACAACGGACTGCTGCCTATCGTGCGGCATTGCAACAAATCCCAACTTCTCCAGCAGTTTTATCGATGCCACATTACTTTGATCTACCCCACCAATCAAAGCGTGCCACTGCCCTAGCTGAGAAGAGTGTGCCATAAACGCTAGCAGTAATTCGCTGGCCAACCCCTTGCCCCAGTGCGACTCAGCAAGTAAATAACCGATATGCGCACCGTCATCACAAGGAGACGCAAACAAAAAACCAACCACCTCTTCACTGTCTCTCGACTCAACCATAAGCAGCACACTCTCTGCGAGCAAAATCTCTAACCACTGGCGCGCATCTTGCCGACTCGCAATATTGTGAAAATAGGGTGGCAGATTTTCGACAACTTTTGCGGTTAATAGAGTTGGGATCCGCACACACAGAGAGTCCATAAACGGCTTTTGCAGATCGGCGCGACTGAGCTCTGTGATCATAAGCCGCTCGGTAGAGAACTTAATCATCTGGGCGCTACCTTTGTTGCCATTGGTAATCCATTTGACGAGCCACCGATTGAGCAAATAGATAGTTAGTTAAACGCGAGACCATATGCAAACTCATATCGATGCCCGCTGATATTCCGCCGCTGGTCACGTACTTTCCAGTATCGACCCAGCGCCTACCCTCAACGACCTCTAATTGAGGAAAGCCATCTCGCAAATCGCCAATATCTTCCCAATGGGTTGTCACAGCTTTACCATCAATAACCCCAGCCTTAGCCAACAAAAAGGCTCCGGTACAAACAGAAATGACATGAGTAGCCTGCTTGTCGACTCGTGCAATCCAATCGATCACTGCTGGCTTCTCAAGCTCGGCGGTATGAACGCCACCAACCACAACCAGTAGATCAATCTCAGGATGGTTCGACATACTATAGTGAGGGAGCACTTGATAACCACCTCTGGCAACAACGGGCTCATTGTGCTCAGCAACTAAAAAGACATTCCAGTGATTAGAGGCTAGACGCTTGGCGGTGCTAAATACTTCAAATGGACCTGAAAAGTCGAGCACCTCTGCATCATCGTAGATATATATCCCTATGTTCATCGCGTCTCCTTACGCTTGGCTGTTCAGTTATTCGCTGGTTTGATAATCACCACAATGGAATGTCATCGACACATAATCAATGCCTTGGCCATATCCATTTTCAACAATGTCTGTTACCTCAAAACCTCGCTTGGCATAAAAGCCTTGCGTAAGTTGTGACGTTTCAATCTTAATCCTGTCTATGCTGGAAATACGTTTGATCTGCGCCATGCGAAAATCAGTTATCTCAGCGCCAAATCCTCGCCTATGGTAGAGGCGATGTACCATTCCCCAAGCCAGAGAGCCTGTGTTTTGATTGGCGAAATACCCACCACAGGCTACAACGGTTCCTTGCTCCTCAAACACAAAGTAGTGTTGCACTGCATTTGCATCTTCTAGATAAGCGACAAAATCGTTACGCTCTGATGGGTCAAAATAGACCCCAACATTACTGTCAAATATCGCCAAACATTGGGACTGATACTCTGTGGTATACGGCTTAACGTTCAAAGTAAAAGGCTCTTCAAAAAAGATTCATTGCAACGTTAGGATACCTGTTTAATGTGCGCACGCAATTTCTTCGTTGCCCAATCATAATGGCTCGGTAATGCAGACACACAGTAACTGCCTAGGGTTGTAGTGCCTGTCCAGTCATAAAACTGTTTGGTGAAGAGCTCGTCATTGCTAAACGTCGTAACAAGATCTAGGGCCTCTGCATGACTTTGCCTAAGCATCTTTTTAGCTTGTTGCAATTGAGTCGACTGATGCTTATCCCAAAATTGAATATTCAACTCTCCATAGGTTTTCCAATTGTATGGAGGGGGTAAGAAAGGGGTGTTTTTTCCACACAAATTACCATTGACCCAGTTAAGTAACAGTTGATGCCACTCATAGAGATGGATAAGTATATCGCGAAGGTTTTTGTCTCTTTGCCAGTGAGCTTCTTTCTTTTTGGGGTCAGAGTCAAAATCGAACTCCGTCTCTAGCGCTCGCGTTGACATACTATCGATAACTTGCCAAAGCTTATCGAAGTTAACCTGCGATTGTTCTATCAGTTCTTGCTTAGTCTTTGGCCTGGCCATAGTGATACTCCTCATCATCATGCGCACAGACGGCTCAGAAAAGTGTCCGCCTGTTCATCGCACCGCCACCTTATGGCTGCCAGAGTAGTACAAAAAACAACCAAGCTTACTGATTTAGGGCAACCAAATACTGTTTATCGGCAACGATGATTTAGGATTTCAAATACTGCATCAACTCAACAGGGGCACCATCAACTTCAATAAATGCCACAATCAGCCCTTCACTGGGTGAGTTTGGCTTAATAATCACGTTTTTGCCCTGCAATTCGGCGTGGAGATCCTCAACTTCAAAGGCAACGTGCGGCACGGATTTAACCAATTCGGGATAGGGTGCATCATCCCAATATCGCTGCCACTGGATCCCATAAGGGTTACTTTGATGATCCGATACGGTCATTTTTAGGTGTGGAAGATCGATTTCACCCTCAAAACGCTCGGTGGTAGGGATCCCTAAATGGTTAAATTTCATGAATCAGAGTCTCCGGATTTCTGGTTATGGCTTCCATTGAACAGGGATATCAAAATGCAGTACTTCTTCTTTCTCACCCAAAGAGTCATAAAGCTTTATAGCAGGTTCATCGACATAATCAGCTTGCACAAAAATCACCCAAGCGCCCATGTTCTTTGCGATAGGCTTCAATGCGTTAATCAGTCCGGTTGCGATCCCTTGTCTTCGAAAGCGTTCATATACCCCCAGATCGTAGATGTACACTTCACTGCGAGCCTGCTCGAACTTTTTCAGCTCATAGGCCACCAGCCCTGCCACCACTTGATCACCCTCTAACGCCACCAGTGCGATAAATGACGGATCATTCAATCGCTCTGTTAAATAAGCGTCCGTGGGTCGTTTGTGGCCGTAATTCTCCGGTTCTTCAAAAACGGTTCCAAAGCAATCCATAAGCTGCTTCATCCACTCAAGGTGATCTCCGTTAAGTTGAACATAATTGATGGCCATGGCTTCTCCTTTAACGTTGGAAAAACAATATGTTAATGATAAGGGCAATACACGAAGCACGAATTAGTAGCGTTACCACGTTGATACTGCTCTTCAATGCAACATCACTATAAGCTAGCACAATATAATCACTCGCGCGGTTGGCGAGCCCCATAACTAGCACTAGCCCTTTGGCCCATAATCACACACGGACAGCCTCTTACCACGCCCCTCCAAACTGAATGTACGTGGTCGTTTCTTCTGGACCTACCGCAATATCTATCCCCGTGGTCAAACCTAATTGGCGAGCGACAAGATAGCGGAAACCTGCACCTTGCATGTTATAAACTTTTGCATTGGACAACTGTTGGTCATGGTTAAACGCTGTGCCCGCACCTGCAAACCCTAGCACTGTCCAGCGGTCATCAATGTCATAACTCAATTCAGCCTCTAGTACGCCGGTGTTATCACCCTGATAGCGCATCATTGCGATACCACGCATATCTATAGAGGGCGCGGCATAAAAGGGGCTATATTTGTCGCCATCTAATGACTTTGCGTCGGCACGTAAGCCGAGACCCCATTTACTGGCAAGGCGAAGGTGATGTTGGGCGAACGCGTGCCACAGTTTATACTCGCTTTGCGAGCCAAAAGCCTTCGAGTGGGCAGATGCTTTAACGCCCGCTTTGGTGCCCGTTGTTGGCGAAAACTGGTTATTTCTACTGTCATAAGTGAGCTTTAACGCCAATGCGCCGTCGCGTACTTCAACCGCTGGAGTCGGGCCTAATCCAGAGATTATCGACGAAATATCGAAAGCCGTGTCTGAATCTGTGAATGTATAACTCGCACCAGCAAAAAAGTTAGAGTTTCCAAGACGAAAATCAATGTCTTGAAAGAGGTGCATAGCTTTAGATTCGAACTTAATGGGATTGTTGTCTGCATAGAAGTTCATGTTAATTTCTGCGCCAAACAAGCCACCAAGATATCGAATATTGTCATTCTTCCAGTTTCCAGAATGAAACCCACCGTAGATTTTGGTGCCGTTGTTGGTAGCAATGCCGACTAAGCCCGAAACGCTGGCTGGGATATCCGCCACTTCTTCTCCCGCTTTACGTTTTTGTTTACGATCGTCCGACTCATGGAAAAACAGCAGCGCCGCACCACCGCCAATACCCACCGCGGGATCGGTCACAACAACCGGTACAGGTAAAAAACCTGTGGCATTATCTAAAATGTATTGGCTGGCATCGAGCTTTCCATCGGCAGGGTCGATAAATTGGTCTAATGCACCGGCATTCGAAATAAGAGGTAACACAATCCCGAGCAATAGCACATAGGCTTGCAAGGGCCGATGTGTTTTGATTTTATTAAGCATAGTCTGATCTCATTAGTACGCGAGATCGAAATATAATCTTACAATTAGAAACATCCCAATGAGTAAGTATTAGGATATTTAATAGGTTGGTGAAGTAAACGGCTTGGTTAAATCAACGGCCTGGTGACAGCCAACCATAGCTGGGGGTGCATTAGGATCTGTAGAGATTCACACTGCCTGCTTTTGTACAATCATATAAGCATGAAGCTCTGGGTATTGATCAAATTCCAAATGCTTTATTTGGCAGTTCAATTCAATAAACAGCGACAAAAAACCGCTTGTACCCAAGGAGGAGTAATAGACTTGTGGCCCCATAAAGTCATCAACGTGATCGCCTGCTTCATCTACTCCACCAAAAGACAAAATAAACACTCCATTAGGATTTAGGCTATCCACAATCTTTGTCAGTACCGCTTTTTGCTCACTTAACGGAATATGCCAAATGCTGTCCCATGCGCTAATAAAGTCGTACTCTTCTTGCATGGAATAAGTGCAGATATCCGCTTCAATAAATGAGATTTCTGGCATCCGATGTCGAGCAATATCCAGCATTTTCTTCGACACATCCAGACCGCTTGGCGTAAAACCTTGTTGCTTCAACAGGTGTATAAATCGTCCAGTTAACCCACAGCCAATATCCAACGCCAACCCACGTGACTGGGTAAGCTCAATCGCTTTGACATGCGCATCTATGCCATTGTTTAGATTAAATTCAGGCTTCTCCCACAAACCTGTAATTTGATCGTAAGCTTGGCCAATCTGTTTTGGGTTCATGTTGCACATCCTTGCGAATCAAAAGTAGCTGAATTGATTTGGGTACTTATGTGGACTATTTTATCAGCTTGACGATAAACAGCACGTATCACAGCACGTATCTAAGCCCAGGGCGAGCGCATGAGTATGCAAAAACCGCACAATTTGGTGTATGACTGCCGCAAAGCGCCGTGAGATCATCCCTGATGGCTCCACCACGGCGTCCATGCCGTGTAGGTTTGCTCCAGTCACACACCAAATTGAGCTCACAAAACGTTCATGATCTTGCCCTGTAATTAAGCCCTTCTTTACAATGTAAATCTTAGCCAACTAATCAGTGATCGTTCCAATCAATACTCTACAACTGTTTACGCATAATGTGCTGTGGCCCTGCTGCTCCGCCGTGGTATAGCTCTAACGTGTCTTCAAAGCCGGCGTTTAAGTAACAGGAAATCGCTGCCGGATTTTGACAATTCACGGTCAAGTACACATACCGGTAGTGTGAATATTGGCTGCGTAAATAGCTAATCAGCGCCACTACGCTTTTTGTCCCTATCCCTTTTCCTTGTTGGCGCGAATCCAGCGCGAAGCTTCGCAGTCCCACCCCATCCGATGGACAGAATTCATAGTATTCAGCGTAAGCGACATCGAGCTTAAAAAAGCCCACCACATCCCCCTGCCACTTGATAACGTGTAAGTGTGTGGTATCGACCGTATCGGCCAAAAACTCCTCCGCCGTTGCGGCAAACTTTACCTGCTCAGGTGCAAGCTGGACAGCCTTTAGTGGCGTAATATCGGACTGTGTTAGTTTGGATAGGGTGATCATTTTTGGCTCTTATAGTAACGAATGCACTGCAACTAAAATTTAAACCTGTTGCATCGACAATACAATACGGTGGGCGCACTCGTTAGCGCTTGATTGAGATGTATCGACAGTAACATCATAACCAACGCCAACATGGACTCGCCGCGCTTGTTCTATGGCGGTTCCGCATTGACGATCTTCGCGGTTTTTTTCGCGCTCATTCAAAACGTCTTCATCACAAAACACGCCAACATACGTCACTTGGTGATCCTCAAGCGCTTGTTGCCATTGAGCCTGCTCTTGCTGACCATTCATGACGTCATCGACAATGACGTTAAAACCAGTATCGGCAAAATGCTTCACCGTTGAGCGATAAAGTTGATTGATTTTATGGCCATAAGCGCCGCGCTGTATGGTGAGCATTGGTTGCTCATCTTGCCTTGTCGATGCCCAGTAAAAGCCATCACTGATACGCTTTGAGCCATCAAGGGCGTTACATTTGTCCGGCATCATGGCTATAAACGTATCGATGCCGATGTGTAAGTAAGGTTGAGATAACTGGTTTTGTAGTTCTTTAGCCAGCGAGCTTTTCCCTGAGCTACTTGCTCCGTTTAGTATGATGATGTCCATATTCGAAAGTCTAACGCGTATCCATTTGCTCAAAGAATACACGTTTTTTGCCACAACGAAAAAAACCTGCTAGTCAGCAGGTTATTTAACTCTTTGGTGCTTAAGCAGTCTTTATTTGTATTCAATCACACGGGCAAAGTAACGAAATGTGTGGGTATCGCTGTGAAACTCGCGAAATAGATCAACCGAAAAATAGTCTGGTTGCTCTTTCTCAATGCGCACTTTAATTTCATCGCTGACTTTATCTAAGGTCGTTTTGTCAAACACATGAAATTTGGCCACTCTTTCTAAGCCAAGCTCTTTTGCTTCATGACGAGTCACGTATATTTTATTGTAGTGTTCAACGATGTAGCTTTGGTATTCCACTTCTTCAAAGCTTGGGGAAACTTCTACTTGCGCAAACACTTCTTCGGCCACTTCGCTAGAAAGGCCTGCCATGTCGTGTTCAAATTCAATTTTTTCATCGCTGAGATTGTTCGCCATGGCGGTGCTAGTGGTTATGGCAAGTAGGGCTAATAGTAGTGATGTATTTTTCATTGAGATTCCTAGTGGGTCATTTGCATCCACATCAGTCATGAATCGCGAATGACTGGCAGAAGACAAAACTTTTAAGTTATTGATTTAAAGTTAGATTAAGACCTAATCATAAATACCTTTAAGTCTACAACCACATAGTATCTGCAAACCACACCGTACCTAACTCGGTTATGATGGATCCCATCATCGCTAGAGATCACACTAGTTTTTCATGCAGCACACAAAACCCGTTGCCAAAAGGATCGACGCAGTAAGCAATAGCGCCCCAGTCACCGCGTTCGCCACCTTCGTGTTGCCCACCCAGCTGCAGAATTTTTTTAACCACACTGTCGACGTCTTCGGTAAGAAAGTCCAAATGAACCGGCGTCCAATGACGTTGGTAATTTCGCGCAATATCACCGCTAGGCGTTGCCTTACTGCCCTCGCCTTTAAGCTGTAAGTAGATCGCGCAGTTTTCGACCGAGACGACGCTCATGCCGTTTTTTTGCGGTCGAGTCAGAGTGCATCCTAGTGCTTGAACATAGAACGTTTCGGCTATGTCTAGATTGGATACATCGATGCTGATAGTCACTTTCATATAAAATCCTGTGCTAGCTGAGTACGAGGCAGAGCCTTAAATCGGACAGACACTAAAACGCTACATCACTGAAGTGGTGTCCTACTCCAACGCCTCTAAGCCTGAAGTATCCACGCCTTTAACCGCTTCTTTGGCAACATCGTCTGTGCTTTGCGTAGCACTGTGAGCTGAGTAACCGCTGGCTAAGCCTTGACCTACTGTAGCCGCTTGAGATTGAAGCTTTTTACCTTCAGCTTCCCCAGCCAACCAACCTTGCTGATACTCTTGGTCGGTAGCAAAGCGCTGCTCATCTTTGATAAATTGCTCGTAGTGATTACCCGTTTCCTGCATGCCACTATGACGACCATCGTGAAACCCCATAATGTACGAGTCGCCATGGCCACCTTCCCTCAACGCGGTATCGCTAGTACCACACCCAAAGGATAGCAAAACTACCATGCACAATGTCATTATTCTTGCCATATCGTCTCCCGCTTGTTGAGTTAACCTGACGTTAAACACTGAAGTAAAGTCTCGACTTAAACCATAGACGATGAATCTAAAAGGCGCTGTTTAAATGCCAACAGAAGCGCTTTTCGGTACTTTAAAGCACTGAATATTTTCAACGCATAACATAGGAGGATAGGCAGCTAATTAGAGGCTGAGTTGAGTTGTAGCAGATCCCATTTGGTTCCATAGAGATCCTGAAAAACCACAACGGTTCCATAAGGTTCAACCCTTGGCTCTTCATTAAACACCACGCCATTGGCTTCCATTTGACGATAATCTCGCCAAAAGTCGTTGGTGTGCAAAAACAAAAATACACGCCCGCCGGTTTGGTTTCCTACTGCATTAGCCTGCGCAGTATTACTCGCTTTGGCCAGCAACAAGTGGGTGCCATTGGAGTTTGGAGGGGAGACGAGTACCCAACGTTTTCCGTCACCAAGATCGGTATCCTCCACCAAGGTAAACGCCAGTTTTTGCGTATAGAACTCGATAGCGTCATCATAATCTTCGACCACCAGCGCAATGCTGCCGATGTGTTGTGAAATAGGATCAGACATTAGGATTTCCCCAGATTAAATAGTGAGTGTACACAAGCCTTGTGGCCTTGTGGCCTTGTGAAAATATCTCCGATTGCGTTTACCCGTTTTAGCACCACACCATGTTTGCTCAGCACACAGGCAAATGGACTGTCTACTTGTGAAACTACCTGGCGTATTTTTCTGGCAACCACTGTCTAATGGTTGAATGATGCTCACTCCATGCCTGCCAAACACACTTTGCCCACGCTATTACGCGCTGTTTATGCTCACTAGGGGACGTTGCTTTAGCCACATCCGCGGCCGTAATGTCGCCCAGATTGGCCGGTGGTACTAAGTAGGTAAAACTGTGTTTGTTTTTTCCCGCTTCCAACATCGCCGCGTTTGCTTGCTCGGGGGTTAGATTGTGCTCTAGGAACAAGCACAGCCTAATTAGGTGTACGCCAACCGACTGGACACTTTGTCTATCCTGCCCGCCCGGATGCTGCACAGCATAGGCATCGACCGTTAACCGATGCACATCAAAGTATTGTCTATCACTGTATTCTTTCGCCAATACATCACCGTAAACGGCCCAGCAACCTGGCGATGAACTCATATAGGCGTGCGTAGGCCCGTCCCTATCTGGGTATAAACCTTTGCAACTAAAACAAGGGATATCTCGCATCGTTCCATTCCTATTCCATCATCGCCATTGCGGTACTTTTTGCAGCGTCCTTGCCGTACGGATAAGCATCAGTTTTCAAGTATTTTGCCTAGAGCCGTGCAGGTTACTCGCCAATGAAACACTTAGCCGCGAAGGATGATCTTCTCTCAATAATCTTTACGAAACAAGGCTCAAATTATATCTCCACCCATCGCCCATGCTTAAGCTAATGATTAATATGGCTTTATAGACAGCACCACAAAGTTTATTGTCTAAAGTTTGTACCTTTCCTTGACAAGAGACCATCGGTCTCTTAATCTTTAAGCCAATAAGAGACCAGTGGGCACTTAACGGTATGAGTTGGAAACGAGCAAGAACAGACGACAAGCGGAATGAAAGAAAAGCTGCGATTTACGACGCTGCCTACACACTGTTTAAGGCTCATGGGTACGATGGCGTTAGCTTTAACGGTATCGCTGCTCAAGCCGGATTTACCAAATCAAATATGTACCGCTATTTCAGCTCTAAAGAAGAGATTTTTTTGGGCATATTTCAAGATCTGTTTGAAGTTTGGTTTTCGGACACCCAAACACGTTTACAAAAACTAGAGGTCGACTCTCCCACAGAAACATTTTCCCAACTTTGGGTGGACGCCTATCTCGCTCACCCCGAGTTTTTAGACCTCATTCCACTGCTGTTCACTGCTTTAGAGCGCAACAGTTCACTTGAACAGTTAACCGTCTTTAAGCGTCGTTCGAAAGAGCTGCTTTACATGCTCACACTCGACATAGCGCGAATTTATCCCGACATACAGGGTGACAAGGCTTTTCAATTCTTATCTCTAAGCTTTGCAGCCACATCCAATTATTGGGCAGGGGCCACGCGCAATGCGGTCTTAGACAGTGTCTATGCCTTGGATGAATTCAAAATGCTAAAACCCGATTTTAACAACGACCTCTTTAACTCTATTTGCATCATTGTTAAAGGGCTACGCGTAGGCTAAGTCGTACTGTCTACTGTTTGACACTCGCTGGCAAAAAAGGATTTACCTATGAAACAGCACATTGAGAAAGCCATGACATTCAACCTTTCGGCTTCGGCAGTTTGGAAAATACTCGACGACTTTGGTGGAATTGAACATTACGCGCCAACCATTCAATCGTCATCGATCATCGGCGAAACTCACACAGGGCTTGGCGCACAGCGTCAGTGCAGATTTGCGGACGGTTCGAGCTTGATCGAAACGATCATCGAGTACAACGATGGAGAGGGCTATCGCATGGAGCTGTCGGACTATTCGTTCCCGCTAAAATATATGTATTCAGACATTTCGGTTATCCCATTAAGTGATACGTCTTGCGAAATCACAATGTCGACCGATTTCTTGGTAAAAGCGGGACCATTAGGGTGGTTACTAGGGCATTTTGTGATGCGGCCGATAATGAAAGGCGCGTTTGAAAAAGTGATGAGTGGACTGGCTTGTTATACAGCATCAGGGGAAGTCATTGGCGACGCACTGCCTACTGACAACACGTTAGAGCGGCTAACCGCAGCCTAAAGCAATAATCGCAACTTGATTGCAGGGTAGTAAAAAACACCTCAAAGAACGAGTGTTGTCATTAATAATGAGAAGCTAAAAAGTGTCGAGACAGAGCGAAGCGCGCTCTATCTCGTATCACTTTGTTGGTGAGTGGCTTACTTGTAATAAGCCTCAACAGCACCTTTTAGTTTGATCAACATTGGTTGACCCCAACGGTCTTTCGCTTTTGGTGAAGGGATCTTCACCCAACCTTCACTGATGCAGTACTCTTCCACGTCTGTACGCTCTTTACCATCAAGACGAATACCGATTGGATGTTCAAAGCATTCTGCCACGTGGTGAGGGCTGCGTGGGTTACCTGATAGGTGATCTGGAAGTGCTGGCTTAGTGTTAGAGTCGCTCATTGTTTTGACCTAAATTTGTAGAGTGAGCCCGCATTCTAGACAAGTCCAGTGGCCGACTCAACCCACTTCATCGCGTGAACCACGATTCGGACGCTATAAAGCGTGAGCCATTTTGTTTAACCAGCTAGGTAGTACCTTGTTGTACCACTCTATATAGGTGTTTTTTTGAGGTTTATTTCGTAACTCGAGCAGGTTAATAACTTCAACCACGATCCACGTTTTAGCCACGATAAGATTGCGCAGTGGATTAGCAGGTAAATTAGCGTGGCCAAACCTAGCGTAATGAGCGATCACTCGTTCAAAATCGTCCAATGTGCCCATACCTTTAACCAAGGGTGCTAGATCGATGGTTGGACAGCCATAACCAAATCTCTCCCAATCAAACTGCACATATTGCCCATTGGCCCTACGTGCCCAGTTACCAGCATTGCTGTCACCGGAAATAGCCGATTGGTGATTAAAAAGTAGGTGTTTCGCGGCGAAAATATGCTCAAAAGCATCCAGTGATTCTTGTGGGAGATTAAGCGATGCTAAGGCACGCAAAGACGCGTTAAGCGGCCAATGATGGCAATGCATATTATGAGTAGCTGGCTCGCTATATTCGTGTATTGCTGCAAGCTGAGCGAAGGTTTGGGGAGAGCGAGAAAGCTCGTCAACAGAAACGGCATGAGGTACATACTCAAGTACTAGGGTATTTCCATTTATCTCATAAACTTCGGGAACGACCACACCAACCTCATTCAGTCGTGGCGCTGTATGCTTATAGAAAGCAACCTCCGTAATGGCTGCGTTATTTTTTATGACGCAAGGCCGTCCTTCATGCTCGGCCAGTTTAACCGATGCTCTGCCCATTTGAGAAAGGTCTTTAGACTCCATTACATCTATCCTTGGTGGCATTTTTGTTCAATGCGTTTTTGCTTAACGCGGTTATTGAGTACGCAAGGATCACAGCGGTAATAAGGATTCCCAATAACCCTTGTAACTAGCTAATAAACCTAAGCAATCTCTTTACAGTAAATTCGAGTCTTCTCTCCCGAAGGTTCAAAGCCATCTTCGATTCGTTGCCAACCAAACTTTTCATAAAGACCGTCATGATCTGTAGTGAGATACAACGTCGAATACCCCATTTTTTTGACCACACGATACGCATGATCAAACATCGTTTGACTCAGTCTTTGCCCGCGATGCTCGGGTTCAACAAACACCGAACTTAGCCATGGGTAGAGGTCGTGACGGCTAATGAAGTCATTAATGATCACCCCAAAGCACCCTACAATGCGCTCGTCATGCACAAGCACATAAAACTGAGGTACCGACTGTTCGTGTCTGTCCGAATGGCGCATTGCATCTTCAAAATAAGCGTAGTTATCCTCAGATCCCCACTTAGAGTGAATATACTGTGCACACTCAGCAAAGCCCTTAGCGTACTGATGCACATTGACTATTTTGTACATTTTCCCTTCCGTTTCTTTATAACCAACTGCTTAAAATCATCTCTTTATAAGCATCGCAATTTAAAACCTTTTACGAGCTCGAACTTTGACAACTACCTACAGATGACTCGATGGCTTAACGAAGGTAATTTTGGGTGCATTTGCAGAAAAGCCCAAATGAACGTCGCTGCAACACAAGCCAAATTGCCACCTATCATTGCCGCGATCGCTCACATCAAATCGAATGATGTCCCAAGGCAGGGCTAAATCGGTGCTGTCTGCTGTCGAATCGAAAATGGTATCAAAATACTCAACCTGCACGTCATCGAACACCGCAGTAGCTTCATTTTCAAGGTCACTCCATGGCGCAACGACCAACGCAATAGAGTTTGACGACATTGAAAGCTCTTTTAGTGCGTGAGTGCCTAATGAACGAAACAGCTGATCTGAAATACTGGTCATCGGTTTTCCTTGCTTCTTTATTGCTGACGCGCCCTGCCAAACATTTTCATACATTAACGTTTAGGCTTACATGATACGCCCTATTCACTTAATAATTTTTTGATGACTCACTCGAGATTCCGCAGCCGGAGTGTAGCCTCGCGCTTCATAAAATTTACTCGCGCTCGCTGTGTCAGTAAATAAGGTAATACGAGAAAAGTATTGAGACGCAAACATTTCTAAATTTTGCAGCAGTAATGTCCCTACGCCTGACTTGCGATACGCTTTTTTCACATAAAAGCGACGCAAACGGGCAACGCCATCGTAATTGCTAATGCCACCAATCGCTATTAGGCGATCGGCATCTCGAACCACCATCAGCGTTTCGCCCTGTTGATCAAAAGCTTTACCGTTACTGTCTAACTCATTGCTTAGTCGAGTTAAAAAACGAAAGCCTTCTAACTCGCTTTCACGAACTAGCTCTTCTAGTCCTATGGGCCGTCTATTTATCGATTCGATGTCCATTTTCTCCTAAATTGAACTATGTTAATTTGCCCACCACACCGACAGTAACAGTAAACACTTCACTTCCACTCTAAGCGCTTGTGATGTCACTCCCCAACAGGCACAATCGCTAACCAAGACATCAACAGCCCGTGGCTAGGCAATCGAAATATGCTATTTGATAATGAAATTGAAGAAATGATGGTCTATTTAGAGCGTTACTGCAAACAGCCTCATATAACGGCCCTTGATGACGTCTCGGATGAACAAATCAACTTGTTGCTCGATTTTTTATCACTCGCGCATAAGCTCAAAAGCGATATCTACGCCACCGCAAACAAAAGCAGCTCACACTTTCTGGCCATCGGGGTGTTTGCACTTGAGCAAGAAAGAGCGCCACAAGGAAATCTGTTTCTCAAACTCGAAGCAAACCAACTCTATTTATCGTTTGAACTAGATAGCTGTGATAAAGACACGTTGCTCACACCGATTCGGGTTATAGACGCTCTGAACTACTTATCTGATCTGCAAGGTCATGCTTATTTGCCTGAGCATTATAAGTAACGCCTGTAAGCGGCTTTCACTCTCGTTGAAATTATGATGAAACGGATCCGAGTGTTCGGTGATACACTCGTCCCACTCTCCCTAACCCTAATTGAGGCCATGAAAGAGTGTAACCAGTGCGGTAAATGCTGCATTAAATATGGCGACGGCGATCTCGCAGCCACACAGGAAGAAATTGACCTTTGGGAGCTGTTTAACCCCGATATTTTTGACTATGTCCACAACGGTAAAATTTGGCACGACCCTAACACCAAAGAGCCTCTGCGCCGCTGCCCATTCTTAGAGCTTGCTGCTAAAGCTCGGCCAGACGAAAAAGACAAATACACCTGCAGCATCTACCTCGACAGGCCAGAAGATTGTCGCCACTACCCAAGTTTGATTGACGAAATGGTGCGTGATGAGTGTGAAATGATTGAGGTTGTAGACCTAAATAACCCAACAAAAGCTCAAAAGACATTAGACAAATTAATGAGCAACAGCCGCCCTACTAGCCACTCATAGCGCTATTTACACCAATCGAAGTAATTGACTGGACAGAAAATTGCGCCGGTAAAATCGCTAAGAGCAAGGCAAAGATTGCCGTAGATAGTTGTTCTACCTACAAAATCTTTAACGCAGCTATTAGCTATTTTAACAAGCAAGAATGACCAGTTAATTGCTTTGGTTGGTATGACTAAGCCGAACCAACGCAAACAAAAACGCCCAAAGCACACTGCTTTGGGCGTTTTATTCACCATTTAGTATTTACTGCATATTCAGGTTTATTCTGAATCCATCTCGGCAGAGTTGGGACGCAGCTGGCGCTGAACACCCAATAAGAAATTACGCAAGATTTGATCTTTGCATTCGCGATAATGCTTATTACCAGGCTTGCGGAAAAATGCGCTCAGCTCGTGTTTACTCAAACGAAAATCAACCAAATCTAAGATCTCTAGAATATCTTCGGCCTTTAAGTTAAGGGCAATACGCAGCTTCTGGAACACCATATTGTTATTTAACTTATCTTCCGGCGTTGGTTGTTCACCATCGCGCTTTCCGCGCTTAAGATTAATCAATCCATTTAAAAATGTGGCCAATTCTGTATCGGTCAGCGTAATAAAGGCATCATCTTCATCTTTCTTAAGCCAGCTGGTCACTTGTTCGGCATTAACGCTCACATCGGCCAGAGCGAAGATTTCGATGACTTCATTATCTTTAAAATCAAAGGTGTAACGTACACGACGCAAAATATCATTATTGGTCAAAATAGATCCTAGTCTTAGGTAAACCCAGCATAATCAGAACGATCACTGGAGAGACGTTGATTTTAGCAGAGTTACGCCTCAACCCCTATTAATACTATCCAGCCACTACCCAGAGAACACGTGGACTCTGGCGCTTCGGTGCCGCTTTTCTGTGAAGCCTTTCGCTTAAGTCTTTTCAATGCACTAAGTCGATCTTCTCCAACGTAGTTACGTTGAGCCGCACGCCAATCAATCAGGTACCACAATAAGCCCTAACGGCTCCAACAACTGCTCTTGTTGCCATGCACAAATCTTCACCCCAGTAAGATCGACCCTTCTTGGATCTAAGCCATAAAGCTCTGAGTGACTCAAATCGCATCCGCGCACAGTAAACTGCGACCAACACTCTTCAGAAAAAACACCGCGGCTCAGATCGGATTCTTTAAACGATGCGCCACTTAAATTGGCTCCAATCCATCTATTTTCGAATAGATCGCACTTTTCAATCACCTGCTTTTCGAAGTTTGCGTACGACAAATTACAGCCGGTAATGTAAGCCGAACAAAAGTACATTTTGTTGGACACCTGATTCACGAAACTGGTTTGTATAAAGCTAGCTCCTTTGAGATCGCACTCTCTCATCTCAATACCAAAGCGGTTGGCACCATTAAATGTGGCCAAAGAAAGTCGACAACGCTTGAACGATGCATCGCGTAGATCAGCGTAAGAAAAGTCACAGCCGTCTAAATTGCCTTGTTCGAGGAAGGTGCAATCTACAAACTGAACGTCTCTTAAGTTTGCGCGGCTAAAGTTACAGCGGACAAAAGTGCATTTTGAAAATACGCTGCCATTTAAATCCTGCCTAGAAAAGTCCATGTGCTCGTACGACTGTTCTGTTTTTTCCATTGCGAGTTCCTCATCATTCTAATGCGCTGAAGATTACCACGTAGTGTTAACTTCACAAGAAAAACAAAATCAATAAAAACAACAAGTTAAAATCGCTCGAAATGGGCTATAGAAGGCGCCAAATTGGCTCTGTAAGGTGTTTGAAGCGATCCATCGAATGGTGGTAACCAGAAAATAGTTTAGCCGCCTGTATGACGTAATTAGAAAAGGGGTGTATAGCCATTCTTTGCGACTCACTCGACATAAGCCTGCAGCAAAAAACCATCACAAAAAAGCACTTAAAGGGTCAATGACTGTAACCTGTTACTGTGTATTCTCTGCCACCCTACTCGACACCAGTTTACCGGCCTCAAAGTTCAGGGACACCTTGTGGCTGTAGCAAAGTTGATAGCCAAGTTCCAGATTGCATCCTAAAAACTTGCCGTAGGGAAGCTCCAACTCCCCAGTAAACCAGTGGGCAAGAAGTGGTGCGTTATCTAAGAGCTGATATTTCCCATCAATGTGTTCCAGAAACAATTGACCATTTTTTACCGCCCACCGAGCCACATAGTTTCGCCAGCACGCGGTAGAAAGATACCAACCACTGGTGTCTGCCTCTGCCAGTTCGGCATCACTTAACACCGCAATGCTAGGATGATCAACCGGAATCCCCATTTCAGTATGTATCGGGTACTCGCCATCTAAGTACTTGCAGGTATCTTTAATTTGGTCTGTCATTTCGCTTTGGTCTTTTGCTTAGGTTTGGTTGCTCATTGATGAGTCGTAGTGCACCTCGATGTTTAAGCTGCACTATTTAGTACCAGCACTAAAAGCTCGAGTTGGGCTGCTGCAAAAAAGCCAACTCTTCTTCAGTTGAAGTTCGGTCCAATATCGCATTGCGGTGTGGATAGCGCCCAAACTTATCGATGATGGCCTTGTGCTTATATTCAAAGTCCAACTGCTCAGGGTTATCTAATTGCTGGATAAGTTTTACCGCCTCCAAATGAACGAGTGGCGATTCGCTGTGCATAAACGGCATATATAAAAACCCGCACTCAGTCTGAGTAAGCTCACGATCAAAGCCCTTTGAAATCGCGGTTTGCGCCAGAGCCAACGCTAGCGGATCGCTGGCAAACGACTCGGGAGCATCTCGGAAAATATTTCGTGAGAACTGGTCAAGAACAATGACTTCGGCAAGGCTGCCGCGAGCAGTATTTCGCCAAGAGGCATGCTCTCCAGAGTGCGCTTGTTGATGCACCGCGCCAAAGCGGTGTTTAATTTGCTCGTCGAGCGCCTGATCTTTCACCCACCACTGTTTTGGCTCTAGCTCAGAAAACCAAAATGTCATCACATCTTCATGCGTCATAGATCTGCCTCTTGGTATTATTTGGTGGTGCGTTGGTCGTTGGCTATCAATCAGTTTAGTTGGCTAAACGTGTTTGTGACACAGCCCCAGCGGCACTATTTATCGCTTTTGCGAGCGACTTTAAGGTACTAAGATCCAATATCATGGTCGTAGATCCCGAAAACCCCACCAACCATTTTAGGTAGGGAAAGCTCTCGACCTTTGTTGCCACAAAGCCTTTCGATTCATACAGTTTTTTGGCTCGCGGATTACTGTCAATCACATCTAATCTCACCGAGTTAAACCCATTGTCTTGAGCATGCAAAATAATTTGGTCGAGCAGTTGCGAGCCAATCCCTTGCCCTCGGTAATCACTGTCTACGGCTATACCATCCATAACCAATTCGCCTTTTTTGGGCGTTCGTTCAAACAGGCTAAACACCGCACTTGCCCACAGGCCAGCAAAAAGACCAAGTTGATGAATGAGCCCTTTTGCGCCAATTCCCCCAGTTAACGACCCTTCTCGCACATTAAACCCAGACAATCCCACAATTTTATCGTCACTGTACGCAACAAAGGAAAACTCGGTAACAAAGCTTTTAGAGAGAACGAGAATACGCTGCTTTTTATCGGGAATAGCTCGTTGAAACTTAGCGCCAAATGCCTCTTCATACAGTGTGGCTACTTGCGTGGCATGCCTGATGTCCCAGCCTTTTTCGATACGAATCGTCACTAGAATCCCTCTCTTTGTAAATTACGCTACAAAACCCAAATTGCGATTAGCAAAGTTTACTTAGAACATCAAAAGTGCAACGCGATTGCCGAGTGAGCACTGTCTCAACTGTTACGAAGGCTTATTTCCACGAGCTTGTTTTCGCGCATGTTTTCGTGAATGGCAATGATGCAGGACGGTTTTCTTTTCTTGGTCTGATGCACCCGACCAAGCAACAATTTCGTCAATGCTACGAAAACAGCCCACACAAATATCGTGCTCATCTAAGCAGCAATTTCGCACGCAAGGCGATTCGACGCTGCAACATTCAATCTCACTGTCCATGTTGGAATTCTAGCCTGTGATTATTTTAGTAAGTGTTTCTTAACGTTACCTTTAACTGCCTACAAAGCCAATACCGTCGTAACTATACATAGGCTTCAAGCAGCAGCGCTGAATAAAAGTGACAAATTGATCCGCCGTTACCCAGAGTGCTGCTGGTAACTAGGAATGGCGGTTATTTTTTCCAGCCAGTGTAATTGGGTATCACAGTAAATGTTCACGGTAGGCTTAGGCAAAACGTCATTGTCTAAGGTGCAAATATAGATCATTGCCAACCCTGGATAACGAGCGTTTATATTGTATATCGCTGTCCCACAGTGGCCGCAAAAGTGCTTATGCGCGCCCTCTTTAAAGCGATAGCTATTTAATTGTCCACTGATTATCGAAAGCTTGTCTTCTGCAATAACGCCGTAAGTAGACAGTGCCGCACCGTTCATTTTTCGGCAGCGATTACAGTGACAATTAACGACTCGGTTAATCTCTACCAGTACTTCAAATTTAACATGGCCACATTGACAACTACCATGAAGGTTTTCCATTTTTTGTCCTTTCGATCTCACATCAGCTTTGCGTTAGTACAATGAAGATGGAACCTGCGGCGCCGTTGCACGTATTGCACCAACTCGCCAAGATCCTTGCAAAAGCCATTCTGTACCAATGTATTGTGTGTTTAACTTGGACAACGCCCCAAAACCTATCGAGTTTGGTGACACAACGTGGACCTGTACAAAACGTGATGGTGCCAATAAATGTACCCAAGCTGAGCAAAGTGCACGATAAGGACAGAGCACCCTTAATGTGAACACTGCTGGCCTAGCCTACTCAGAGCGACTCAGCATGCTTTTTGAAGTTATTCAAAATGCTAAGCCAGCCTTGGCGTTGTTCTTCACCTGTGTGAATGTCCTCTGCATCAAAGGTTTCAATCACTTGAGTACCCGTTGCCGTTTCAATAAACCTTACCGTGACTGTTCTGCCGTCTTCTAGGATAAAGTCTATCGCTGAGCTTGGTTCGATCGCTGTAAACTCACCGCTAAAATCAAACCCCATCGAGCCGTCTTTCGCTTCCATTCTGTAGGTGAATGTCCCGCCAACAGTAAGATCAATATCGGCCGATGGGCAGCACCAGTCGTCAGAGGCAAAATTCCAATGGGTGATGTCTGTAGGCGACGTCCACGCGCTCCAAACAGTGCTGAGAGGGGCATTGACCATGACCTCTATGGAAATATTCATCGTAACTCCTTGTACTCTGTAAACTGTCGCAGCCAATCACGTTATTATCCGCAATTGGGCGGTTTCTTTTAACACAGCAAATCCACTCGCAGCGCCTCCCACCTGAGAGTGCTACCTGCGACTTAAGACATGCCTACATAGCCTTCTAGTGACGCAATAGACTGAATCCAGCGCGCAATGTTGGGATAGTTTTCTAGATTAAAGCCTCCCTCATCCGCCACATGGGTGTAGGCGTACAGCGCAATATCGGCGATGGTGAGAGTGTCACCCACCAAGAATGCTGATTTGGATAACTGCTGCTCCATGATGCGCAGCGCTTTATGCCCACCAGCCTGCAGCGAGTGATATTCATCGAGACGCTCGGATGGCATACCTTGGTATTTTTGAATAAAACGCGCCACCGCAATGTATGGTTCATGAGAATACTGCTCAAAGAACAGCCATTCGTACACTTTGGCTTTTTGATAGGTGTCGGTGGGTAGAAAGTCGGTGCCTTCTGCAAAATACCCCAATATGGCATTAGATTCACAAAGGACGCGTTGATCATCGAGAACTACGGTCGGGATCTTACCGTTTGGGTTTAGTGCTAAGAATTCGTCTGTATGTGTTTCTTTTTCTAAAATATTGATGTGCATCCATTGATGCTCAATATTGAGTAAAGACAGTAACAATTTCACTTTTAAGCAGTTACCGGACTGCATATCTCCGTATACGATCATTGCACACTCCATGTGTTCATCGTGAAAGGCAAAAACGCCTCAAAAAACTGTTATTGAGTTAACCAACTTTAACGACGCTAGGGTGTTTTTCCGATGCGTACTCATGGTAAATATCGTCAAGATATCGGCCCAATTCTGTGGCTTCCAATTCAGAAGGTATAACAACATCATAAACTCGTGAGCGCAATCCAGTCGCGGATTCATTGTACAAATGCCACTGGTGCTCTTTTCTATGCACCGACATCGCTTTGCCAAAGACATTAAATTTGATGATCATGTCCTATCTCCCCACGCTTTCGCATCACCGCACGCGCCAAAGCGCTTAAGTGTTACACAGCGCCAATCACTCTACGCTAATTTAGCGATAGGCTTGTAAAACGCCTTACCAGTTTATTTCGTTTCCGCCGTCAACCACGCGGCCAGACTCAATAAGCGATGTCATTACAATAACCTTATCCGGCTCGATCCCAAAATGCTCTGAGAGAGCGCTTGCCAAGCCCAATTGGAGCAAACTCACGGATTTAGGTGACCATAGGTTGGGTAAAGTTAAGGTGCAAGTCGCGTCGTACGATTTACCCGCTTGGTCTATCGCTTGTACAATGGTTATGGTCATTTCTGAGGAGTCTAATCCAGAATGTCGTCCCCACTTTTCAATAAGCAGTGTTGAATCATTGCTTGGATTGGCAACATAGGGTGAGAGCACGCAGTGAGCAATCGGCATTGAGTCCTCCATCAATAATTAAAGTCAAAGCTTATACGAGTTCGCATCGTAAATTCAGCCTTTACTTTAATTAGTTTAGTTAAAAGTGACTGTCACACTCATCAATCAGCTAATTGAAATTCGAGCACTGATTTAGCCCGTTCATTCATCAACGAACCGCAACACCTTCAACTTCAATCACAGAACTCACGTTCGCTCGTTCAATAATCTTTAGCACAGTGGTTTGAATAAGCTCATTTTCTCGTATCTCGGTCTCACAAGAAAACCGCTCCTCTTGGGCGCTTTCACCCTCGGCCATCTTAAATTGAAGCACCACCTCTGTTGCGCACTCTTTGGTATCGCCGTAGTACGCTAAGGTGATTTGTGGGTAACCATTGAAGCCTTTCTTAACGTGTTTTGCGATTCGCTTTTTTGCTTTATCTAAATTCATGTTGCTTCCTTTTGATTCGGTATCCCGTGAAAGAATAGGTCGAGTTACAGGGTAAGTGAATGGTCACTTACTTGTGAGCTTCTTAAGGCTGGTACACATTATCTGAGCCTATCATTTTGTTAAGACTTTTTCTCAAGCAGCTCAGACACTGTGACAAATTCAAATCCGTCTTGCTTTAATCCGTCAATAATAGAGGGTAAGGCGTCTCTGGCGTGAGTGTTTTTGCTGCCAAGAACATGCAGCAATATAATCGCCCCTGGCTTTGACTGCTCGATAACAAACTCTGCGATGGATTCTGAGCTCTTATTTATCTCTGAATAGGTCTCGGGCTCAATGCTCCACATTACAGTGACTATGTCTTGCTGAGACAAGTAATGCGGCAATACAAACAGCTTTTTACCGTAAGGCGGCCGAAAGGTAATGTCGCCCTCATACCCAGCCGAACGAATTAATTGATTGGTGGTCTCAATTTCGTAGGCTATTTCTGTGGGAGTTTTAAACACCAATCTGTCGTGTGAGTAACTGTGATTGCCAATCTCATGTCCATGACCAATGATACTGCTGGTCGCATTAGGGTTGGACGCCATACCTTTGCCATTCAAATAGAAGGTTGCTTTCACCTGATGCTGATTGAGGGTGTCTAACACTTGGTCAGTAATATCGGCATTCCACGGTCCATCATCAAATGTCAGCGCAATAAGCTTCTCGGACGTCTCAACCTGTGACACAATGTCGCCAAACAGCTGGAAACTTCTCGCTTTGCTAAGCTGCCACAAGCCTGCTGCCAGCGCGACGACGAGCAGTAAACTAACCATTACTTTTTTCATTGTGTCTTTCTCAATAAATTGTGGACGTAAACCACCTAACAAATCTGAGTAAGGTTAGACAACGGGCAAACCGATGCGCGCTTGCGTTCCAATCATACATGCTTTGACTCGTAGAAACGGACGCTTAGCGCTTGAACCAACGTTGGTTAATTGCCTTGGCGATTTGCAAAAACGCATTAACCGCTGCACTTTCTGGGTGAGAATTATTCATCTCTTCCGTCAGGTGAGTAAAGTGGGAGGTGTACTTCTCGATGGCTTCGCGATCGGTGGACGCAAAAATGACGTCACCGTCAACTTCAAGCCCAGAGTTCAATAGCTGAGCCTTTTCTTCTAAAAAGGTCTCGGTCCCCATGACAAGAAACGTGAAGTTTTGTCGCTCTTTTCCTGGCTGGCAGAAGAACTGATACTTGGCCATTAATCATTCCTTTTTACGCGATATCCAATACACTGTGCATGCTAACTTAAATGTGTTGCGAGGCTTAGTAATCAATTGATAATCAATGAGATACATACCAAACATTAGCAAGACTGCGATGACAAATATGTCTCGTATCCAATACTTTATCTGTTGATTTTCACACTAAGACAGGTCAAAAAGCAAAACCTATCGGTCGATAGCTTATGGGGAGGATTGCCAACCGACTTCACCACAACCGCAAAAATGGTAACATGCAGCATCTGTAAAAATCATGAGATAAAACAACCATGTCCAATCAAAACCCAGTCATCAAAGACGTATACGTCGCATTCCAAGTTATCCCTAGACTAAAAGAAGGGAATAACTTTGAAGTCGTTGATAAAGCGATTGAGGTGGTAAAAGCGGCGGATGTGCCCTTTCAGGTAGGCGCGATGGAAACAACAATGAGAGGAGAGCTAAACCATCTGCTCGAGATTGTAAAAGACGCCCAACAAGCCTGTTATGACGCGGGCGCTCTTGAAGTGATCACTAACATCAAAATTCACAGTAAAACTGAAGCCGCAACCGATACATTCTGCACCTACGATCGCGGTGTGACTAAAGCTAATCACATGTTTGTAGACAAGTAGTTTTTTAGCCACCGCGATTACATCATCGTGGTGGCTTACCGACTTTAAGGAGAAACTGGCGCGTAGCCTAGTTAAGCAAAAGTGAGTCTACACGCGTTCATAAAGCCGACTCAAATAACCTCGATAGGCGTATCAATATTAACCCGTACGCAGCGCTAATATGGCAGGAACATCATCAATCTCTCGGTAGCGTGACAGATTTTCGTCCTTGGCATCAATAGCAACAATAGACATCCTGTCAGCCAACTCATTCCCCTCAATGCCCACGTGTCCGTTGACATGATGAATAGCGATCTTAGAAGCAATTTCCTGATACAGCGCATACGCAGGTTGAATAATGTCTAGGTTTTTAATCTCACCACCCGCTTTCGTCCAACCATTTTTCTCCCAACCAGCGGCCCATTTGGTAATGCAGTCGATTGAGTATTTAGAGTCACAAAAAATACCCACAGTTTGGCCAGAGCTTAACTTCTCTTTAGCGATGATCAGCGCTTGGTTTAGACCATTTAGCTCAGCGGTATTATTTGTGCCCATAGATTGGTAAAGGCCATACCAAAGCTCACTCAATACATTGTCGTCATACACCGCCAGACCAGTCCCCGCTTCACCTGGGTTTGGATCGCAGGCGCCATCGGTAAAGACTTTAACTTGATACTCCATAGCATCAATTTGCTGCTGAGTGAGCGGAGCTGCTTTTACTTTTTTAGGCTTGCTTGCGCCCTTTATTGCTTTGCTCGCAGCGGTATTAGTCGAGCTACCACCAAACGCAGACTCGGCTTCTTCTAAAGTTGGGAACGACTTATACCGAGCACCCGCAAAACCATCAACCAGTGACTTGCACTTAGGCCAAGTGGTGAAAATGCCCGTTTCACGTCCTTTCCAAACAACATAATATTTTTTAGCCACACAGCCTCCGCGACTGAAATCTTAAAATAGAACTATCAACGCCCAATAAACAGGCGAAAAACGCGACCTCATGGGTCGAACGAACCGCCGCGATCACCCACCTAAAGCCCAAATAAGTAGCGCCACATTGTGACTGCCCGCTTAAGTTGTCTTTTAAAGAGTTATGTCAACATTATAAATTGTATTCTGCTCGTTCATCCTTGCATTCGTATGAGCCCATTTCAAACTCTCTACAAATTAAAGGGCGATTTTCATAAATTGTGCATGTGTAGAGTTCGCGGTCTAACGCAGAGCACCAACCATCCGATAGCCTAAGCATGGTTTCACCGCCCCATCTATCACGCTTTATATGCTCTTCCGGCACGCCAGTATCGGTGAGAATCATAACCTCTAAGCGGCAACAACACGCTTTGCAATTTGAGCAGGATACTTCGAGGGTTGATAGAGTTTTGGTGGGGATATTCATAAGGCTTGGTCTGGTGGTCAATTGGGTAGTATACCTGAATTAGACCGAGCTAGGGGTTGGGAATATCGCGATGGATTGGCTACTGACGCCATAGTCGTTTGTTAGATGCCCGACCGCTTAACTTAATTTAGTAGTGGTAGCGACATGAAATTATTGTTATCGCTTGATCATCGACTGCGTAAACAAGTCTATTAGTGTCGTCAATGCGGCGAGACCAAAAACCAGATAAGTTCTCTTTTAACGGCTCTGGTTTGCCAATACCCTCAAAAGGCGAACGCTTAACATCATTGATGAGCTTATTAATGCGCTTGAGTGTTTTCTTATCTTGGGTTTGCCAATACAAATAGTCACCCCAAGCCTCATCAGTCCACGATAGTAAACGTTGGTTACTACTCATCAATTAACTCTCGTGCGGTTGCTTGACCAGCACGGTACTGCGCTATAGAGCGGTTTAAGTGTTCAGCATTTTGAGGAGAGCGTAGTAAGTGCACTGTCTCCATAAGACTGTTGTAGTAGTCTAAAGACATAACCACAGCATCTTCAGAGTCACGACGTGTAATGACTGTCGTGTCTGCGTCATTAACTACATCGTCTAAAACAGCTTTAAGACCATTCCTAGCTTCAGTAAAAGATACGATTCTCATAAGAACCTCAACATGTACGTTTAATGGTACAAGTATAGTCTTCACTCATATACTTGTACAGTAAATTGAACATGCGATATTGATAAGGCAACTAACGCTTTGCTAACACCACGAAACCCAAACAATGCCACCGTAAACACTAAAGCCAACCGAACCGAAAATGCCCAAGGTTGGCCGTCACTCTTAAGCAATTTGTTAGTTGCCCGACCCAATGCGTAGTGCTAACATTTGTACACACACAAGAGGAATGCATTATGGACACTAGAATTCAATTTCGTGTTGACGAGGAAACCAAACGCCTAGCACAGCAAATGGCTGAGAGCCAAGGCCGAACACTTAGTGATGCTTGCCGGGAACTCACAGAGCAACTAGCTGAACAACAAAGAAAATCATTATCGCATGATGCTTGGTTAACAGAACAGGTAAACCTAGCATTTGAGAAGTATGACTCAGGGAAAGCCGTTTTTATTGACCACAATACAGCAAAGTCTCGAATGGCAGAGCGTAAAGCAAGAATTCGTGACCGTGGCAACCAATGATTTTCTGGGAAGAAGAATCTCTAAATGATCGTGAGAAGATTTTTGAATTTCTATACGACTTTAACCCAGCAGCAGCCGAGAAAACTGATGACCTCATTGCGTCAAAAGTTGAGTGCCTGTTAGAGCAACCTTTAATGGGAGTTCAGCGAGATGGAATACGAGGCAGGCTGCTGATCATTCCTGAAATTTCGATGGTTGTCTCGTACTGGGTTGAGGTAGAGATCATTCGTATCATGCGTGTACTCCATCAAAAGCAGAAGTTCCCGACAAACTAATTTCAGCCGCTGGGCAACTAACGCCGCATTAAGGTGTGAGCGGCGCTTGGCTATACTTGAGCGAAGCGAAACTGCCAAGCGTTGCGAATCACTCTTAAATGCTTTGTTAAATTGCTATTTTCCGTAGCTTTGCATTTGCTGATAACACGATTGAGCCAGCTGAAATACGCCTTACGCCAAAATAACCACCTGACGACGAAAGTTGGTGTACCTGAAGTGAATCTGAGTTAAGCCTGTCAATCCAGTATGGAGCTAAAGAGCATTGAGCGGAACCTGTCGCTAGATCTTCAGATATACCAATTTTGGGCGCAAAATATCTTAATACGTACCCATTTTCGCCATTTGCTGCGGTCACGATTAAAGCATGGTAATTATCAAGCTGTTTAAAGCGCATATCATCAGGCTTAAAATCTCTTACAGATTCTATTGAGGGCAAGACTATAACTAAGTCTCGAGTTGAAAATACATCAATAGCATCAACAGCCAAATCCGCTATTTCTGGTGGAACGACACATGTTTCACCTTTCCAACTAGGCAACTCAAGAGTATAAATACCATTCTTTTTGGCAATTGAGACGTCTCCGTATTTGCTACTGAAAAGTACACGATCGAGTTTGTTCTTAGAGATGATTGCAGCACCAGCCCCTAAGCTACCATGCCCACACAGGTTAATTTCCCCATCCAGCGCAAACCAGCGAATGTGAAACTGTCCATTAATTTTAATAACAAAAGAGGTAACTGGAAGTCCTGCTTCACAAGTTATTTTCTGTAACTCTTCATCAGAAAGCCAATTATCAAGCTCTAATACACCACAAGGGTTACCAGAAGCTGACTCACCACCAAACACATCATATGTTTCTAATTTAATAATCCACCATCCTCGATTGCAATTTAACGCCGCATTAAGGCGTGGAGTAACGTGTGCCACACTTGAGCGAAGCGAAATCGGCACACGTTACGGAATCGCTCTTAAATGCTTTGTTATGTGCGCTACCCAGCTCTAGCGCCATTAGGCATTTCTGATTCTGGGCAAGCTAAGCATGGTTGTAACTTATCTTCATAGCCAATGTCGAACAACATACCTTGAGATACTTCACCTACCATTTTTCTTTCTGGCAAATTCACCACAAACAAAGCTTGCTTACCCTCTATCTCTTTCGGGTTTTCACGCT
Source organism: Vibrio ulleungensis (assembly GCF_016900875.1). GTDB lineage: Bacteria > Pseudomonadota > Gammaproteobacteria > Enterobacterales > Vibrionaceae > Vibrio > Vibrio ulleungensis. The sequence goes on along the minus strand of NZ_JAFEUM010000001.1, from coordinate 247,609 downwards.
CTTGTTTTATACCAGCTAAAATCGAGCGCTTATGGTCACCAAAGTCTACTGTTAACTTCATTAGTTTGTCAGATTTAGCTACTTCAGATACCTCTTCGATTAAACCAACTCGAATATCAATTTTAGAGAAGTCATCAAACGTAATTTCATCTTTAATTGGGGCATATTTCATACTTCTATCCTCAAATTTCTCACTAGCACATAACGCCATGTTAAGGGGTGAGCAACGCAATACCGATGTTGCCGCAACCACCTTAAACACAAAAATCAACGCATAGTAAAAATGCCACGCGTTGCGAATCCCTCTTAAACATTTTGTTATACATATCTACCGGGGACTGTAATCTATTGATGGGTCAACCCCAAAACAGATCGAACACTCATCCTTACCAATTGAGTATCCGCATGATAAAGCTTGGACAACAGCGTCAAACTCGATTCTAGCCTTGCTTAATATATGCAATTGCTCTGGTGTCAATTCCGAGGAATTATTAGTTTCCATATAAATACGAGCTTTACTAACCTCATTAGATAAATACGCAGCAATACTGTGCAAATGTTTGCTTTCCCCGCCTAAATTGTCTTGGAACATCCTCATCGAAGCAAAAAAATCCTCATATTTCTGTTCATTCCCAGAAAGTACAAAACCATGATAATTAAGCCTATTAAAACTATTTTGCACTTCAAGAGATAATGGCGACTGCTCAGCACACTCCGGACGTTCTAAAAATTTAGTAGCCCAATATGTAACAGCGCTCACTATTATTGGGATAATTACGCTCAAGAGTAGTATCTCAAGTTTCTTCCTTTTCAAACCTTCAATTTCATCTTTCATCTTGAGCCTTCCATATGTATAACGCCGCATTAAGGGGTGAGCAACGCTACCATGGAACTTAACCATGCCGCCATAGACACAAAACCCAACGATGGAATGAAAAATGCTATTCGTTGGGAATCACTCTTGAATGCTTTGTTATGCTATCGCTAGCACTGAACCCACTGTTTCTTATCTGTATCAGAACGTCTGATCTTATTGCTACTAGAAAGTGTATTCACCGCTTTAGTAAATGCCTGACGGGATAAGCCCAACTGTTCTTGAAAACTAGGGTCTAGATTTTTTGGTGACTTTAACGCCGCATATAGCTTTTGTTCAGCTGATATAAAGTTAGATTTTTCGTTCACAACAATAGGCACGACAACTTCATCTTTAATTCTTACAACTCTGAACTTAGCTCCTAACTTTTTACATTGAAACTCGAAAGCTGAAATTAAGCTTTCATCATTGCTAAATAGCTCAAAGTGAGCAGAAGCAAGAGCTTGTTGCTCCAATGTTGAAAGCACACGTGATAGGTATGAAATGATATAGAAATCAGCTTGGTTTTGACCACTAGGGTAGTCAGAAAGATGATGGAAAAGCTCTTTTTCACAATGTTGCTGAATACTATTTGATTTGGAAAAAACAAAAACTTTATCAGCTAGCGTAGCTTTTACTCGCTCGATTCCTTTCACTCCAACGTTCTCTGCGTCCACAAACACAAATTTCATTAATAGCTCCTGCTATATTGCGATAAATGATGTTTTAAATTACCTAACTTTAGTCCTGATATCAAATAGGTAGCATAACGCTTAAGCTAACCGGCGGCAAAAGTGCTGTAGCGCGAAGCGCGACTTTTGGCGTCCGGTTGAGCGCCTTGTTAGAAGTTGCTTCAACGGCAACTCCTCGTTTCCACCTGCGGGTCGTGCGGACGGCAATAGTTATAGGCATATGCGATGTGCCGACTCCCAAAGTCATCAACTATGTAACACTCAACCTGGCAAGGTTGACCTATAGCAGAGCGGAAGAAATGGTGCTCTTGCTGAAACTTCGCCTCAAAGCGAACGACAACCTTCGCGGACTTTACCCAGCCCTTAGGAATTGATCGTTTCCTCAGCAGGTTAAGTAGCATATCGCGATAGAACGCCAACATTGTGTCGAATTCATGTGTGGGTGGTGCTGTAGAGGACGCTAGAAGATCCAACTCAACCACTTTCTCATGAGCGAACTCGACAAATTTATAGAGTTTGCCTATTCCCCAATAGCCGTCGACATCATTGTTCCTGCTATTAAATGAGCCTACGATTCCACTTGCGAGGCTACCAAGCTCTCTTCTGTTAGCCATATCTCCTCGGTAACTTCTAACGCCAAGCTAAGCTGTGAGTGAAAGTGTTCCAGAATTAGAGCGAAGCGAAAATGGCACGCGTTCACGAATCAGACTTAAGCGCCTTGTTAGTTGCGCAGTTAGGTTATTCGTTGCGAAGTATTGAAAATACCAATTGCAATGAGACAAAATACCACGGTAATTAATCCAATATAATTGACCTTAATTTTGTCAGATTCTTTGGAAGGATACTTTCCTAACGTAAAGGTTTTGGATACCACAAAACCAACACCATAGAAGAAAAGTTCAACGACTCTTATCTCAAGAACAAATTTAATAGCAGCACCAAAAATTCTAAGCACTGCATTTATTAGATCATCCATATCGAAACCTTTCCAATTAGCAACTAACGCCAAGTTAAGTGGTGAAATACGTGTGCCATGTTTGAGCGTAAGCGAGTCGGCACGCGTATGGAATCCATCTTAAACTTTTTGTTATATGGTTTTTCGCGCAATTATGTGGCTTGCACTACTCTTATGCCCTGTCATCGTATTCGTGTCAGTTAACCGCGATAGTTCAATTACTAAATTGCTAGCAAGTTCTTCAAGTTCATGATGACTACTATGCCACATTGGCACACCTTGGCCGGAGAGAAACTTGGAGCTTTGTGGCGAGCTAAATTCAGCAATGTAAATAATACCATTTGGTTTAGTCACACGAACTAGTTCGTCAAATATACGCTGCCTTTTTTCTAACTGGTCAATACACGTAAAAACTGCACACGTAAAAACAACATCGAACTTAGCGTCTGGAAATGGCAAGGTATCCGCATTTGAAAATCGTAAATCCAAATGGGGAAAGTCGAAACTCCCTCGATTAATCATTTTTTCAGAACTATCAACACCGACAATTTTGCGATAGCCCAGAGAATACAATTGATTTGATATTCGCCCATAGCCACAACCGAAATCAAGGATATTTGAACCAATTGGAGCATGATCCATTAGATCTTTAGTGGATATTTCAAGGTTAAACTGCACTGTATTTGCTACGGAATTCCAATTATTCAAACGGTTACTCCTTGAACCATATAACGCCTCAATAACCGGCGCAGCTTTGCTGTGTCCGGCGCCGAAGGCGCGAAGTTGATTGACTTGTTAGCTGTTCCATCTAGTGCCCAAATTTGCTAGCTGGATGCACTTTTTCAATGTAAGCATCTATCTGTTCTAACGTTGGGTTCTTACTGTTGACAAACTCAGCGAGCATTTTTACATCATCTTCTGTTACTGGGGGGAATGCTGTTAGCTGCCCATTATTGTCCTTTTCCATTTTTGTGCTTCCGGTACTGTGACAGCTATAACAATTTGATTCTTTACTTCCCCATTTGGGGCCACCTATCATTACGCCTCCGTATAGGATTTTTGCTTTCTTCTCAGAGACTCCAGCAGCACGATTTGCATAGTAAAATATTCGATGGACATCTCTATAAGGTTCTGATTTTGTATCGCAGTACACATCGTGAATTACGGCAGCTTCACGATATTGACCAGCATATGGACCACCTACAAACGTCCAGACCACTTTGGGAATTGTTGCCCCATCAGTCTTACTTCCGGCAGGAGCTATCCATTTTTTTCCTTTGGGGTCGATATAAACAAAATCTTCTAACAAAACCATACGACGCTCAGATTCTGAACCTCGCATCCATTCGGTTTTTACTGTGCCTACATAACTACCGTAATCGGCCTGTGAAAAAGCCATACATGGGATAATCGTCAATAAGACTAGTACAATTAGATTACGCATTATCTTCTCCGTGACAGCTAACGCCGCAATAAGCGGTGACATACGCGTGCTATGTTTGAGCGTAAGCGAGTCGGCACGCGTATGGAATCCGACTTAATTGCTTTGTTATATGCGTTCACTCTTCATCTAACTCCCTAGTACATTTCACTGAATTTAAACCCAAGTACACAGAAGATAATATGAAGAAACTAAACGATACTAAGTAGTTAGTGGAATAAAATAGCACAATTCCAATTGTCACTAAGATAACGGCTTTATACCTATACTTTTTATGCTTAATCCACAACCGTCGCATTTCAGATGTAAAACCAAATGCAATACAAAATATAGACATAAGCAACAGCGAAATACCACCTTCTCTTTCTGGGTACTCTAATAAAGCCAAAATCATAGGGAATGCGCAAAAGAACAAAACATTAGTTTGAACTCTAAAGTATTCACTGTATTTATCGTGCCTTCTTGTCATGTATATCTTAATCTAATTTCAATTCTCTTAAGTTAAGTATGCCGTGAGAGCTTCTAACTCTTGAGCATATAACGCTAACCTAAGCGGTGAGTGAACGTTGGCTATGTCTGAGCGAAGCGAGTTCAGCCAGCGTTTACGAATCCGTCTTGAGCGCCTTGTTATGGCTTTAGCTCAAATTTATCTACTTTAGTTCCTTGATGATAAACCATTTTCCAGCCGTCCACTTCTAGTCTCCAAATTGAAGTACGACGAGAATATGCCCCGACCACATTATCGCGAGTTGTAATATGTGCTCTAAAAATTAACTGAGCAATATTCTCATCCAACTTTCGAAACTTAAAATCTTGTGCATGGCATTTCCAGTTATTTTGAATCGGCAGTTCGTTCAATACTTCTGGTAACCCGAAATAATCTCCTGATGCACCAACTTCTAAGAACTCAGATGATAGCAATGATTTCAACGCGCTTTCACTATGCCTTACCTCAAAGGTTAATAGAGAAAGCTCTTTTTCAATGATCAGTTTTTCTAAATCCAAGTTAGTCATCCTTAGCAAACGGTTAGGCGAGCCATAACAGCTTATTAGTAGGCGTTCCCACTAACCCACACGATACCGTCGGGACTCATAGCCTGCTAATAGGTTTCCTATTAACTCATCAAGATAGTTTTTAACCTATTAATAATCAAACACATTTATCCCTCATTGCGATCCAATCGGGAATACTCATCTCAAAATCACACCTTTTTCAGTCCCTGGCCTTTCGATCAATCACATATGCTAATAGCTTTATAACAGCGAGGGTAGGCTCGGCCGTATGGCAAGCGAATTTCTAAGTGAAGTGAAGCAAGGAATGCGACTGCGTGGGTATGCGCTTAAAACAGAAAAAAGCTATCTGTATTGGATCACCTACTTTATTCGGTTTCACAAGTTTCGACACCCCAGTGAGATGGGCGCAAAAGAGGTTGAAACATTTCTATCGTACCTTGCCAATCAGAAATGTGTTGCCATTGGCACTCAAAAACTGGCTCTCAATGCGCTAGCCTATTTATACAACCAACACCTCAATAAGCCGTTGGGAGATTTGGGTTTTCATCATGCAAAATCGCCTAGGAAGATACCGAGTGTCCTCACTCCTATGGAGGTAAAGCAACTTATTGAGGCGAGTGATGGTAAATTTCGCACGCTTTTTTCTTTGCTATATGGATCAGGACTGCGGGTGAACGAGGGGCTTAGGTTAAGGGTGATGGACTTTGATTTTGAGGCTTGCGCCCTTACTGTCCATGATGGAAAAGGGAAAAAAGATCGCAAAACACTACTAAGTCAGCATCTTGAACCCGAGGTTTCGGCATTGATTTCCCAAGCGAAAGCGCTACAAATTAGAGACAATAAACAAAATGTTGGACCATCGCTTCCCTATGCGCTCGATCGAAAATACCCACACGCATATAAGCAGCTAAGTTGGATGTATATTTTTCCATCTGTTGGGTTGTGTCTACACCCTTATACAGGGGTTTTATGCCGACACCACCTCAGCGACTCTGCGGCAAGAAAAGCACTGAAGAAAGCGGTGAATGCCTGTGGGTTTGGCCACAAGCGGATCCATTGTCATACCTTTCGCCATAGCTTCGCGACCGAGTTACTTAGAAATGGCAAAGATATTCGAACGGTGCAAGAATTGTTAGGCCATACCGATGTTTCTACTACCCAAATTTATACCCATGTACTGGGTACCCATTTTGCTGGCGCCAGAAGCCCTTTAGACGACATAAAATAAAGCCCCGCGACTGCGAGGCTTTTAGTGTGATTTTCTGCGACTTACACGTCGTAGGTGGTCGATGCGGTATCGCCGCCTGTTCCTGTCCAGTTGGTGTGGAAGAACTCACCACGTGGACGATCAATACGCTCGTAGGTGTGTGCGCCAAAGTAATCGCGCTGTGCTTGCAGCAAGTTTGCTGGCAAGCGAGCGGTTGTGTAACCGTCTAGGAACGTAAGCGCTGAAGTGGTACAAGGCATTGGAATGCCGACTTCTAGCGACTTAGCCGCAACTTTACGCCACGCGCCAAGGCAGTTGTCTAGGATGCCTTTGAAGTATGCGTCTGAGCCAAGGAAAGCAAGCTCTGGATCGCTTTCGTAGGCGTCACGGATATTGCCTAGGAACGCCGAGCGGATAATACAGCCGCCGCGCCACATTAGCGCTACGTTGCCGTAGTTTAGATCCCAGCCGTTCTCGTTAGACGCTTCACGCATCAACATAAAGCCTTGTGCGTAAGAGATGATCTTAGACGCAAGCAGTGCTTGGCGAAGGGCATCAACCCACTCTTTTTTGTCACCCTCAACAGGTGCAATGGTTTTGCCAAACAGTTTTTCGGCGTCAACACGTTGGTCTTTAAGTGCCGATAGGCAGCGAGAGAACACAGACTCAGAGATCAAGGTCAGTGGAATGCCAAGATCTAGGGCGTTAATGCCGGTCCATTTACCGGTGCCTTTTTGGCCTGCGGTGTCGAGAATTTTTTCAACCAGCGCTTCACCATCTTCATCTTTGTAGCCAAGGATGTCGGCGGTGATTTCTACAAGGTAGCTGTTTAGTTCGGTGGTGTTCCAGTCGGCAAACACGGCTTGCATTTCGTCGGCGTTCATACCTAGGCCGTCTTTCATGAACTGGTACGCTTCGGTAATCAGCTGCATGTCACCGTATTCGATGCCGTTGTGCACCATTTTAACGAAGTGGCCAGCGCCATCGTTGCCCACCCAGTCACAGCAAGGCTCGCCGTTGTCTGTCTTTGCAGAAATGCCTTGGAAGATTGGCTTAACCGCTTCCCAAGCTTCAACTGCGCCACCTGGCATGATAGACGGGCCAAAGCGCGCACCTTCTTCACCACCCGATACACCAGTACCAATAAAGTGGATGCCTTTTTCGCGAAGGCTTGCCACGCGACGGTTGGTGTCTGGGTAGTTAGTATTACCGCCATCAATAATGATGTCGCCTTTGTCCAGCAGCGGTACCAATGCGTCGATGAACTTATCGACAACGTCACCGGCACGTACCATTAGCATCACTTTACGCGGTGATTCTAGTTTCTCTACCAGCTCTTCCAGTGAGTAAGCACCCACAATGTTGGTGCCCTTTGCTGGGCCTTCCAAAAACTCGTCCACTTTTGCAGCAGTACGGTTATGAGCCACCACTTTAAAACCGTGGTCGTTCATGTTCAATATTAGGTTTTGCCCCATAACAGCAAGACCAATTACACCAATATCACCTTTCATTATCTCTTTCCCTATATGTTTTGGTAGCAGTCAAATCAGGCGATTTTCGCTGCTGCATCTAAATCTAAAAACCACTCGGTTTCACCCTTAGTGGAGTGAATTTTTGCTGCCGGATAAGGCAGGTTCGCCGCGTCGGTGGTGTGAATTTCTTCTACTATGTCAACTTTGCCTGCGCCTAGCACCAAGTAGCTAATGCGTTTGGCCGCTTGCAACACTTTGGCACTTTTAGATACGCGCACTTGCCCAGATTCTGGGTGTGTGGCGGTAATGCCTAGTCGCGGCTCGTCGTAATCGGTTTGCCCTGGAAACAGTGATGCAGTGTGGCCATCGGCGCCAACGCCTAGCAGGATCCAATCGAACACTGGCACGCCGTCTTCACAGTCAATCTCGCTGGCCATTTCGTTGGCAAATCGCTCGGCTTCGGCTTCTGGCTCGTTTTCACCTAAAATGCGGTGAATATTTTGCGCAGGAATGTCAATGTGGCTAAACAGCAGTGTATTGGCTTCGCCGTAGTTGCTCTCGGCGTCGGTTGGCCCAACACATCGCTCGTCACCCCACCAAAAATGCAAGTTAGCCCAATTGATACTGGTGGCGTAATCACGCGCCAGCAAATTGAACAGCATTTTTGGCGTGCTGCCACCAGATAAAGATATGTGAACAGGTGTGCCCTGCTCGCTCAGTTGTTTTAGCTCTTGCGCAAGGTGTGTGACCACCTTGTCGGCTGAATCAAAGATCTTGGCATTGATCATAGTTCGCAATAATCCGTGTCAGTAAGGTTTTTACATGGGAAGCGCCAAGCGCGATCGCGACGTGCGAGCAGGTCGTCCGCTTCTTTTGGTCCCCACGTACCACAGGCATAACCAAACAGTGCTTTTGGCTCTTGCTTGTAGTCCAGTATGGGTTGTACATATTCCCAGCACGCTCGTACCGCATCGCTACGGGCAAATAGAGTTGCATCGCCGTTGAGTGCATCGAGCAGCAGTCTCTCGTAAGCGGTCAACATGCCGGTTTCTTGTAATGAGGTGTAGTGGAAGTTCATTTTCACTTCCTTGGCTTTAAAGCCAGCCCCTGGCTCTTTTAGACCAAAGCTCATCTGTATGCCTTCGTCAGGCTGAATACGGATGATCAATTTGTTCTCTGGTGCATTTTGGCCAAACACAGGGTGTGGCGTGTTCTTAAAGTGGATCACCACCTCGGTGACCCGCGTTGGTAGGCGTTTACCACTGCGAATGTAAAATGGCACACCGTTCCAACGCCAGTTGTTAATGCACGCTTTTACCCCTACGTAGGTCTCGGTGCGCGAATCGTCTGCGACACCGTTTTCATCACGATAGCTAGGTAAGAATTTACCGCGCACGGTCGATTCGGTGTATTGGCCTAGAACGAGGTTGTCTTTTAAATCGTTTTCATCCAGCGGTTTTAAGCACTGCAACACTTTAACCACTTCGTCACGCATTGAGTCTGCGTTGATTTGAGCTGGCGGCTCCATGCCCACCATCGCAAGCACTTGCAGAAGGTGGTTTTGGAACATATCGCGCACCGCACCCGACCCATCGTAATAGCCGCCGCGCTCTTCAACACCAAGCGACTCGGCGCCGGTGATCTCAACATACTCGATGTAGTTGCGATTCCATAGTGGCTCAAACATCGCGTTAGAGAATCGAAACACCAGTAGGTTTTGAACGGTTTCTTTACCTAGGTAGTGGTCAATTCGGTAGATCTGATGCTCTTCAAAATGCTGATGAATATCGGTGTCTAATTTGATTGCCGATTCCAGATCATAACCAAATGGCTTTTCAACAATGAGGCGTTTCCAACCGTCACTTTCGTCGTTAAGTCCATGGTAGCCAAGGCTTGCCGGGATCACGCTGTATAAGCTCGGTGGCGTTGCCAGATAGAACAACGTATTGCGATGCTCAAAGCTATATTGTGTGGCTAGCTCGTCTAAACGGGTCACTAACTTCGCGTAGTCTTCGCAGTCGGAGGTGTTCACTGCTTGGTAATGCAAATGATCACAAAACGCATCCAGCTTTGAGGGCTCGGTTTTTTCTAACTGGTGAAGGGATTCTTTGAGTTTTTCTCTATAGCTTTGATCGCTATATTCAGTGCGGCTTACGCCCAAAATAACAAAGGATTTTGGCAGTTTGTCTGCGGCATAAAGGTGATAAAGAGCAGGGATCAACTTACGGGAAGTTAGGTCACCAGATGCACCAAAAATCACAATACTACTGTTTTCAGGTATTACCATGGTCTTTCCTTGAGAAATAGTCACAGTTTGCACGTTAATGCCTTTTTCCCCGACGTAATGCGGATAGGAGTCGACCAAGTCGCTTCGATCCCAAGGCTAATTTGTTAAAGAAGATGAGTCTATCTTGTTGCGAAAAGGCTATATGGCAAAGCCAACATCGTCAAACATAATTTGATATTTATCACAATTCTCATTCTCACCTATACAGTTGTGGTCGACCCTAGCTATTTTCAACCCTCTGAGCGCAGATTCTGCGGGCTATTTTGTTCCTGTCTATACTTAGTGCATCAAACTGACCATAAGGACAGACTATGAAGATTCGCCCCTTGGTAACCACCCTGATTTTCTTAGCATGTTACGGCCTGTCGTTGAGCAGCTTTGCGGCCGCAAACTTTGGCTTAAAGTGTCAGCTTAAAGAGACTCAAGATCACTTCGTTTTCTATCCGTCGCAATTGGTTTTTCAGAGCGAACAATTTGCGCTTTTTCAGAATTTTAAAGGTCGTGTGGTGACCCAAGTGGATGTCAAAACATCACAAATGGTGAGGACAACCTATTTAGGGGTAGATTACACGCCTCAATACCAAATACTGTTTGGCGAATGTAACAAAGTGAAAGAAACTTTGTCACTTTGGCGTAATGAACAGGTGTCACTTCACTCGCTCAATTAACAGGCCATTAACCAGCATGGCGAGAAAATAGCCAGCCGTTAATTTCGGCCGATTTTGTGCGTGACATAAAAATAAGATTTGCTTACCATACGCGCAATTATCGAAACCCGATAATTGTTCCGGTGAAGACCGCAGGAGAGTGGAAACGTCCAGCTTATGATTAAGAACTGGCGCTTCCTACCGAAGAAGTAAATCTTTCAGGTGCTTTATTACGCAAGTAATGGGCGGGGACTGTCGTTGGAGGAACCTCTGGAGAGAGCCGCACTACTTAGTGGTAGAAATCGGCCGCCGAAGGAGCAAGCTTTGCGCATATCGCAGAGTGAAACTCTCAGGCAAAAGGACAGAGGAGCGAAAGGCACCAATATTATAGTATTGTTTTTACTACACATTTTTGTACGTACTATCTACTGGTCTGCAGGTTAATACCCATAAAATTTACCCTTTACAGTGTAAATCCTTTCTCTCTTCTCCTTATTTTTTAGTTGTTTAAGGAGAAATCATGCTTGATGCACACGCGATACTGCTCGCAATTGACAATTTTGTTTGGGGACCTCCCCTGCTTCTGCTACTGGTCGGCACTGGCGCGTATTTTACGTTTAAGCTTGGGCTTATTCAGATCCGCCATTTACCTACGGCTTTAAAACTCGTTTTTAGCAAATCTAGCTCCAGCAGTGCCAAAGGTGATGTCTCGAGTTTCGCAGCACTATGTACCGCATTATCGGCGACCATTGGTACGGGTAACATCGTTGGTGTTGCCACCGCTATTAAAGTCGGTGGCCCAGGTGCGCTATTTTGGATGTGGTTGGCCGCTTTATTTGGTATGGCGACCAAGTACGCCGAGTGTTTGCTCGCGGTTAAGTACCGCAAAACCGACAGCAAAGGCGAAATGCTAGGCGGGCCAATGTACTATCTGCGCGATGGTGTTGGTTCTAAATGGCTCGCAAACCTGTTTGCTCTATTCACTATTGGTGTGGCGTGTTTTGGTATTGGTACATTCCCGCAAGTTAACGCCATTTTGGATGCAGCCAGCATCACGTTCTCACTTCCTCGCACTGGCTCAGCGGTTGTGCTAACCCTACTGGTTGCGCTTGTAACCTTAGGCGGGATTCAATCTATTTCAAAAGTCGCGACTAAAGTGGTGCCTACCATGGCCATTGTCTATGTAGTGGCGTGTTTAAGTGTGATTGTGCTTAATGCCGATAAACTGGCCGACGCGGTGCAACTGGTATTGGTGTCTGCCTTTACCCCAACAGCAGCCAGCGGCGGCTTTTTAGGGGCGAGCATTATGCTGGCCATCCAATCGGGTATTGCGCGCGGGGTGTTTTCTAACGAATCTGGTCTGGGTAGTGCTCCAATGGCAGCGGCAGCGGCGAAAACCGACTCGTGCGTTAAGCAGGGCCTAATCTCAATGACGGGGACGTTTTTCGATACCATCATCATCTGTACGATGACGGGTTTGGCTCTGATCCTAACGGGTGCATGGCAAACAGACTTTGCCGGTGCTGCGATGACAACGCATGCCTTTGCAACGGGGCTCAACTCTGACACCTTAGGTCCAATGCTAGTGTCTGTGGGTCTTATCTTTTTTGCCTTTACCACTATTTTGGGTTGGAACTACTACGGTGAGCGCTGTGTGGTTTACTTGTTTGGCCAAAAAGCAGTTCTGCCTTTTAAAGTGCTATTCATCGTATTGGTGGCGCTTGGGTCTGTGATGAAATTGGATATGATTTGGATCATCGCCGACATCGTTAACGGATTAATGGCCATCCCTAACCTAATTGGCCTAGTGCTGCTGCGCTCTGTGGTAATTGAAGAAACTAAACTGTTCTTCCAGCAGTCTCGCTCTGCACCAATCGATCACAACGCTTAATCTTCTGTGCTCGCCTCTTTAAGATCGATGTTTCTCTTTAACATCGATCATTGAGGCGAGTCCGACTGGTAGGTAACCCCATCCCAGCTTTGCTGCTTAAAGTAAAACTGCTTAGGCTGGACGCTCGCCAAAGACAAGCCTAACTGGCTCAATACCTTGATTGCAGCTTCGTTGTCATGCAGCGTCTCTGCGTAAAAGCGCGTCACCTGATATTCGCTTTGCATAAAGCGCATTAACTCTCGCATCGCTTCAACAACATAGCCTTTTCCCCAATGCTCTGGCGACAGGCCAAAGCCTATCGACGCCGTACCACTGCTTTCAATTCGTGCGCTGGCCACACCAATCCATTGGTCATACTGCGAGTGGCAGATCGCCATGTGAAATCGCAAACGCGGCCACTGCTGCGATTCGTCAATAAAGCTGTGCACCAGCTGCGTGCCAAAGGCTGCGCTGCACTGCTCGTCGGGGTAAAAGCGTTGATACGACTCACAGGCAGTCATCGCCAAATAGTGGGGAAGATCTTCTAATCGAAAATTACGCAGCATAAGTCGTTCGGTAAATATTTTCATTTCTCAGACTCGTTTTGATAGATACCAGGCTGCCAAATTTGCATCAGCATTTCTGGGTACAGCACCGGCTCAAAACCTAATTGCTTATATAACCCATGGGCATCTTTTGTCGCCAACATCATGCGGCGAAGGCCTTGAAGCTCGTCATCGTCTAACACTTGTTTTACCAGTTTCTTTGACAGGCCTCGCCCGCGATAGTCGGGCATCACAAACACGTCGGCTAAATACGCAAATGTGGCGCAATCGGTGATCACTCGCGCAAACGCAACTTGCTTACCTTGTTCGTCTACATAGCCGTAGCAGCGCGAATTGGCCAACGCTTTATCAAATAGTGGCCGTGGCATGTCTTTCGCCCAGTAGCTCTGACTGATAAATTGATAGATGGTCTCTGTATCCATCTGCTCAAGTTGAGTATGTAGTTTATAAGTCACAACCCCTCCTTGGTTATTACGATGCAATCAATCCTTGAATGATTGTGTCTCGGTTTGAGTGCATATACTTAATGTCATTTATGTAGGTGACTAACTGCGAAGACGTCCCGTATTCGCCACCTTGGCTCGACTGCATAAAATCCACCAACGCCTGTACTCTATCTTGCATCACTTGAACAAGCTGAGCCCGCTGCTGATTGTCTAAACCATAGCTATCACAAAACAGTTTAGCTCGTTGGATTTGCTGATCTAACGTAAACAGCTGATCGTGCTCGTCGGTTTTAAAGGGTGCGAAGCAATACACAGTATACGCCACATCCCATAATGCAGGCCCCGGGTGCACGGTATCAAAATCAAACACGCCAGTTACCGTCTCTTTGTTAAGCGCGACATTGTAAGGACTAAAATCCCCGTGACATAACACCTCAATGGGCTGGCGGCTGGGTAACATCCACTCTATTTGTTGCCAATCTGGGCGTTGACGAAGCTGCTCTAAGTAAGCAGCAGAGAGAGTGTGGTAACGCTTGAGTAATTGCGCGCAGCTTTTTAAGGCCGTTGCCGATGCTATGGGTCCTGTGAGCGGAAAGTCATACGTCTCTCCCTCGACCAGCGTCAACACTTCCCACTGGTTTTGCTGCTGGTCTGTTTCTACTCGTATTAGCTGTGGCGCTGTCTCGTATCCGGCCTGAGCGAGAAAATTAAGCAGTTTATGGACCTCAAATGACCATGTTTGAAAGGGTCTACGTACTTCACTGCCGTTTAGCGAAATGCCATCGCGGCCTAGTGCGGGTTGCGTCATGGATAGTCCTGTTTTTATGTTCTTAATCTCGCCATATAGATAGCATCAACATACTCACCTTTTCGATACGCAAAACCTTGCGCGATCCCTTCTTGGACGAATCCAAACTTTTCGTACAATGCAATCGCCGACAAGTTATCTGAAAATACGGTGAGTTCAATGCGTCGTACATTCAACCAGTTGTCGGCAAGCTCAATCATGGCACCAATCAGTGCGCTTCCTACACCTTGCCCCTGATAGTCATCCATAACCCCCATCCCAAACGAAGCGACGTGACGACGACGAGGATTTTTTTGGATCTCCATGCCTAGGTTACCCACAATTTTGCCGTCAAATTCGGCGACAAAGCTGTAAACATTATCGGGGATGTTGGATAGTCGCTGCTCCCATACCTTTCCTGATGGGTAAGGCAATTGTAACGTACCGGAATGAGCCACTGGGTGGGTGTAAATGTCTTTTACCGATGGCCAATCTTGTGGTTCGGTATGACGGACGACAATGGATCCCATAGTGCTTCCTCGCTGCTTCTAACTGTGATCATCTACAATTACAGTGTGCAACGAATGAGCAATGAAAAACAATAAGATTTTGTTTATTAACAGTAAATAGACGCAAAAAAGCCAGTCAATGACTGGCTTCTATCTTTAGAAAATTGGCTACTGTTGACGGCGACGGCGTACACCCACTCCCATACCTATCAACGCAAGACTGAATAGCGCGAGATGAGCCGGCTCTGAAATTGGATCAGGATCGGGATCGATACTGACGGTCGTAAACTCAAGGCCTCCGCCATAGATGAATGCACTGTCGCTACAATCGCTATCCTGATCATCATCAAATGACGTAATCACGTTACAACTCAAATCAAGTGCTTGCACATGTGCGCCAAATATTCCACCAGGACCTGCGGCATCGTCATTACTTACGCCTAAGGGTGCATCGGTAAAATCTTCAATCACCCACGCTGAGTCTTTGGTGACGGTAAATATAAGATCCGTACTAACCGTGACATCTTCAACCGCATTCCCTGGATTAGGTTTATCAGCCTCGAACGCAAAACATGCTTTACCAGAGCCTTTAGCCGTACCACCAACTGTACATGTTGGAGAGTCCAGTTCATTCATAAGCCATCCAGCTGGTTGAAAATCACTAAACGAAAACTGGCTAAGCTCACCATCCAAGTTAAAGTAAAACGCATCTAGCTTGGCACCGCTATGGTAATACGGCGGTGTCAAACCAGCGTCTTCACTTTCAAACGAATCCAACAAATCGAATGTAAATTGGATCTCTGTGGTGGATAACGCTTCTAAGCGCAATTCGGCAAAGACGTTATTAGGGTTATCTGGCCTTGAATCCCCAACCATCAAAATTGTTGCGGTATCACCCGCCAAAATGGGGGTAGCCTGTGAGGTAAACGGAAGTAACATCACTACGCAGAGTATAAACAGCTGTCTCATTTGCGCTCTCCTATTTTTGATGTACGCCTTTATCTACAGGCATAATTAGTGCCATATTAGTAAATGCTTGAATACGTTCACCTTGAAGTATTAGCTCTAAACTTAAGTGTAAAGAAACCTGACAGAAACTAGCCCTAAAACAAGCGTAGCCAGCTAATCCTTTGCAGCGTTATACTGCTTGGGATTAATGCTTTTATAGGAAAAGGATATGCAGAAAGTTAAAACGGCCGTTATCGGCTTTGGGATGTCAGGACAAACGTTTCACGCTCCTCTTATTGAGGCTATTGAAGAGACTGAATTAGTAGCATTTCTTTCCTCTAATGAAGCACTGGTGCACCAACGCTATCCGCAGGTTAAAGTCTTTCAAGATTACGACGCGTTGCTTGCTGATCCCGCCATTGAATTGGTCGTGATAACCACACCTAACCAGATGCACTACCCCATGGCTAAAGCCGCTATTTTGGCTGGTAAACACGTCACCATTGAGAAACCTTTCGTGGTGGACGCCGCGCAGGGCGAACACTTAATCGATCTTGCGAAACAACATGGCGTTGTGCTCTCGGTCTATCACAATCGCCGCTTTGATGGTGATTTTAAAACCGTTAAATCCCTAATACAAAGCGGTGAACTAGGCGATGTTCATACCTTCGAATCCAGCTATAACCGCTATCGACCTGAAGTAAAAACCCGCTGGAAAGAGTCTGATGATGCAGGAAGCGGTATTTGGTACGATCTTGGCTCTCACCTTGTCGACCAAGCGTTGCAGTTATTTGGTTTACCGACCTCGGTATACGGCTCATTACGTGCTCAACGAATTAATGCGAAAGCGGTAGATCAGTTTCTGGTGATCCTCCAATATCCTCAGCTAGATGTGCTTTTACGTGGTGATTGCCTTAGTACGGAAGCAGGACCAAGATTTACCATTAAAGGTACGAAAGGTCATTTTATAAAACATGGTTTTGACCCCCAAGAAAATGCGCTACAACAGGGCTTAACACCAGAAAAAAACTGGGGTATTGAGGAGCCAAGTTATCACGGTACCTTAACCAACGAAAATGAAGTAAGCAGCAAAGTGGCTACAGAAAATGGTAGCTACCCTGAATATTATCAGCAACTTGCAACCCACATTCGTAATGAAGCCGACACGCCTGTGTCAGCGATTGACGCGCTAAATGTCATTAGAGTTATTCAGGCTGCAGAAGAGAGCGCTGCGACACAAAGGGTAACATTTATTTAACATCCATTGGTTTTCTGGTTCACCTAGGGCATGTTTTGAACCACGCAAAATATGTCCTAGGTCACAATTCGTACATCTAGTTACATAGAAGTGAACTTTAGGACCAAAAAACAGTCTTCGTTACACCCTGTTACAATTGACCCTGTTTAACGTTCATCGTACTATTAATTGGATAAGGAACCCCGTTCCGTAACGAAAAATTAACAATGACACAAGGCAGTGGCTATAATGAAAAAAACTCTTCTATCGGTGGCGATCCTGTCAACCGGTTTCGGCCTAGTGGGCTGTAATGAAGTTGACCAAAATGGTGAGCTTTGTTCTTACTACGTTAAACAAGACATGAACGCAAAAGACTTTGACTCTGCGCTCTCACGCCTAGAAACACAATCTTGCCAAGAATCTTACCCAGCAGATGGTTACATGGTCGACAAAGGCACCGCATACATGGGCCGCGCCGGAACCTCTCTGCCGGACATTATGTTCTCGGTTATGGACTCGAATGATGAAGGCTCAGAACAAGACGACAGCTTCCAGACGTTTGTAGATTCGATGACGAGCACTCAGTCAGCTACCGCGTTGACTGACCTAAAACTTGCAAACGACGTTTTATCAGAATACCTCGATGGTACGGGCGATGATGAACGGCTCGGTGTACGCCTGATCAATAGTATGGTGAACATGGCGCAAACCACATCTGCGATTAACAACCTGTTAGGTGGTGAACTAGACAGTTGGTTTGATGATAAGTCGGATATTACCGACACTAGCGAAGCTAACTATAAACTAGAGCGTGCAACCTGTGCGTTAGAGATCATCAACTCAATTGGTACGCAAGAAACTTGTAATGATACCGCTGTGATCACTAGCTACTCTGGTCCTGTTTCAGTCACTTTTAACGATGGTTCAACCTACTCAACATATACGGTTACTGATGTTAATGCGGTTGAAGAAACTTTCCTTGCTGGTACTCCTGCGTTCATGGTCATGACCGAAGGCTTCTGTGACGTCAACTACGCTACAGGTACCGAAGGCGATACAGATATCTATCCGTGTCCACTAAACCGTGGTAACGGCGACGAGTTAGGTATGGAAGAATACCTACTAGACACATTAAAAGACGGCATTGCAAATATCGAATCGGTAGTCGATAACCTTCCTTCCGTTAGCGAAGAAGATAAAGCGGATATTCTTGACAGTATCGATGAGTTTAAAACCGAAATTCTTGCCGAATCTTCAGAAACTGATATCGCAAACATTGAGATTGAAGATCTACTAGCCTACCTAAACAAAAGTGAGAGCAACTAATGAAAACGAATTGGATTTTACCCTCACTAGTAGCAATGGCAGTATCTGGCGCAGCAGTCGCGGCACCGCAGTCTTACTTATATAAAGATACGCGTACAATGGCTATGGGCGGCGCAAGTGTTGCCACTGGCGGTTACAGCACAGCAGTTTTTTCTAACCCAGCGGGTCTGGCAAAGTTGCCGACTGATCACGGCATGATTGTCGAGCTACTGGGCTTCCAAGCGACGGCCACTCAAAATGGTACAGAAATCTTTACTGACCTTGCAGACGCGTCTGACTCTGGCGACAGTAGTGACATTGAAGATGTCCTAGAAAAATACGCAGGCCAACCTGTGTACATCGATTTTTCAAACTACAGCTCTGTCAGTTATAACCATGGCGACATTGCCTGGAGCATTGGCTTACTAGCAGCGACTGACATTAATGTTATTGCAAACCCATACAACATTAGCGTATTGGAGCTTCAAACACGTGCCTACGGTGGTGTAAATGCGGGTGTAAGTTACACCTTGCGCGATATGTGGTTAGGCGATCTTTCACTGGGTCTTGGTGGTAAGTTCTATGGTCAAAACTCTTACGAGGATGTTTTGGACCCAGATGACATTTTAGATTTCGAAGGAAAAGCTGACGAGATCATTGATGAAGCAAGCGAAACCAACACTGCATTTGCATTTGATTTAGGTGCTATCTATCAGTTTAACGTACCTCTAAAGCCATCATTTGGCCTTAGCATCATGAACATTGGCGGATTGGACTTTGACGACGCGTACGGCTCACAGCCAATGACTGTGAACATTGGTGGTGCTGTTGAACCTGAAATTCCATTCATCAAACGCACTCGTATCGCTATCGACTATGTTGATGTCCTTAATGCCAATACATTCCGTATCTATGATTACAACCCAGATGAAGATGGCTTGAGCTACCGTGATGTTGAATCAAACGACATCATCCAGCAGCTCAACCTCGGCATGTCTGCATTGCTTTACGATAACACATGGTCATCGCTTGAGCTTGCTGCGGGTCTATACCAAGGTAACTGGACTGCAGGCATCGACTTTGCTGCATCGATATTCAAACTCTCTTTTGCCTCTTATGCAGAAGAAGTTGGACCAGTATCAGGTGACAAAACTGACCGTCGTTACACAGCAAGCCTAGGTCTAGGTTGGTAATCTCAATCAATCGACACTGATACATTCATCAAACTTCTAGAATGATCAACCAAAGCGCCTCACACTGAGGCGCTTTTTTTTTGTTTTTGTCCTTCACACACAGCTAACGTGGCATCTTCCACCAAAATAAAAAACACCGCCTGCTTTTATTAAAGTCTCTTACGCACAGGGCCGATAGCCATCGTATTAAGAAAAGCACGTTTATGCGCGTCCATTAATCACAGCACTTTAGACTTCACAAACAGTACGTCATTCTATAAAATACACGTTCTTATAAGAAAAACTATGAACACAGAAAAGTAGGGTCTTTCAACATGAAATTCAGCCACAAAATTATTGCCGCATCATCGGCCTTATTCTTACTTTCGGTAGGGATTCTCGCCACCAACCAATATTTTGAATCCAAAAACGCCATTCATGAGCAAGTTCAAAGCTCGATGAGTGAGCTCACTAATAGCCTTGCTAGAACGGTGTCTGCCGATATTCGTGACAAACGCTCTATGGCAAAAGTGGTCACCGAGATGATGTCACTCGATCCTAGTGAACAAAGCGTTCGGTCAATCATTGAGCGTCCTGAAGTCAAAGAGCGTTTCATCATTGCCGCACTAGGTATTGAAGCCACCGGTGAAACATGGGAGAACGACAGTGGTTGGGATCCAGAAGGTTACGACCCAAGAACTCGTGGTTGGTACTCTCAAGCGCAAAAGGCAAACTCGCAAACTCTGACCGAACCCTACCTAGACGCCAATACTGGGGAGACAATTATTTCGATTGCCGAACCGGTTCGTGAAAACGGTCGTTTTGTCGGAGTCGCTCTGTTTGATGTTAGCCTAAAGGGCTTGGCTGAATCGGCTAATGCCGTCAACTTTAGCAATGCTGGACATGTTTTTGTTATGACAGAAGCAGGAACCATCATTGCGCACCCAAATGCCGAGTTTAATGGTCAAAACCTCAATGACTATATTGCAAACCTAAGCGTTACTGAGCAGCTTCAACAGGTAGAGCAGTCGGGCAAAGAATACACGTTGAAGCTGGCTAAAGTGGCGGGCGAGAACTGGTATGTGGGCATACTCGTTGATGAGAAGATTGTCTACGCGAGCATCGACTCCCTGCGCTCGACCACCATCGTCTTTAGCTTAATTGCACTTGGTTTAACCATGGTTGTTCTCTACTTTGTCATTAACCGATTAATGCATCCATTAGGCCGTCTAAACGCAGCGATTGAAAGCTTATCTCAAGGGGAAGGCGATCTCACTCAGCGCCTCGACACAAACACCGATGAAGAGTTTGCCTCGCTAGCCAAAGGCTTTAACAGCTTTATGCAATCTCTACAAACCAAGATCCAGGACACCAAGTCTATTGGACAAGAGATCCTTAATGGTACAACCGTTTCGACGACTAACGCGCAAGATACGGCGAATGCAATGAACGTTCAGATGCAAGAGCTAGAGCAGTTAGCCACCGCAATGAATGAGATGGCAACCACATCGACCGAAGTTGCCAATACTGCGCAAGGCGCTGCATCTGCGGCTAAAGAGGCCGATGAAGCCACCTCGCTAGGCTCATCCATTGTTGAACATACTGCGAGCGCGATTGGCGATCTCTCCCTAAGGATCGACCAAGCGGTTGAAGAAGTGGGCACACTGGAAGCCGCGACAGACAACATTGAAACGATCTTAAAAGTCATCAACGATATTGCAGACCAAACTAACCTGCTGGCGCTTAATGCTGCTATTGAAGCGGCTCGAGCGGGTGAATCAGGCCGTGGGTTCGCGGTCGTTGCTGACGAGGTTCGAACGTTGGCACAACGTACCCAAGAATCCACCACTGAGATTCGTAGCATGATTGAGCAGCTTCAAGCTGGGGCAAGCGCGGTCTCAACAGCAATGAATCAGAGCCGGGATACCGCAAATAGCACGGTGCAAAGCGCGGAAGAAGCGAATCACTCATTAGAGCGTATTCGCAACGCTATTGCTCAAATCAGTGACATGAACATTCACATTGCCTCGGCCGCCGAAGAGCAGTCTTTAGTCGCAGAAGAAATTAACAATAATACGTTTAAGATTAAAGACTTGTCTGAGCAAGTTTCTGAATCGGCTCAAACTGCAAGCATTGCACTCCAAGCACAAACAGCCAACGTGCAAGATCAAGAGGCAATCATGAACAAATTTGTCGTGTAACTAAAATCCTTTCAATTGGCGACATCTTTTAGCCGCAGCGTGACACTGCGGCTCTTTTTGACTCTGTCTTACGCGTGGCTACAAACTACTTCGCCTGCTCAAAGACACTCACACTCCATGGTCCCACCGTAAAGGTAGTATCGACTATCGAAGAAAGTGCCTCATTGCTCATTGCTAAGCTTCCTTGATGCTGCTGTAATGTCGACAGCTGATACCCGCTCATGTCTAACCGATTAAACCTTTCTACTGCATTTGGAGAAGCGTTGATCACTACAACAATTGACGAGCGCAGAGCATCGAGTGACTCATCAAACAGCACTCCGCTGTTATCAATACGCATCACAATCAAACCTGGGATCTGCTCGCTACCGGTATTATGAAAACTCACACGCTCACTAATCAGTTCTCCCTTACCCAGACGATACAGTGCTGAAGATTGTCTTAGCGCTGCCAGCTCTTTAAAGAAGCTATCCATGGCTGAAATGTGCTGTGGTGTAGGCTGTGCATTGTCGGCAGCTTGTTCGATCACCTTGCTAATGAGTGGCCAGTTTTTCCCATCTTTGTCTTCTCTAGGTAATCCGCGGTTCCAGTTATTCGACTGCTGAGTAAAATCAACTTTGTTGTACCAGTCGCCAGAGTCGTAAGAGTCTCTTTCCATCGATTTTGAGCGAAGTAACTCACTGCCCATATGAACAAAAGGAACGCCTTGACCTAGCATCACCGTGGCCAAACTCACCGCCTGCATTCTTACTCGGGTCTGGGCATCTACTTGATAGGCAATTTTGTACTGATGGTTATCCCACAAGGTTTGGTTATCGTGCTTAGAGACGTAGTTTTGGATCTCCCAAGCGTCTTTCGCGTAACCGGCCGGTACGCCGTTATAATCCACTTCGTGTCCTGTCACTAGCTTATCTTTGCTATCGACAAACCGGAAGTTGGCTAGATTACCCGCCATGCCCAAGCGGATCACATCAGCAAGGTGCAGTGCTTCTTGTTTTGTATGCTCATCAGCGGCGCTTAAATCATTAGGCAGAACGTACAAGCCATTACCAAAACCTTGTCGTCGACGAATCGTTTCTTGCTCATCAAACGGGCCGCCACCACGAACAGCATCACGTAATCGATCTGAAAACGAGCCTATCCCCGTGCCAGCTAAATTGGGCTGAGTCGCCTGCTTAAAGCGTTTATTGTTTTCGACCTCACCGAAGTTCCACCCTTCGCCATAAAAATAGACCTCTGGGTTATGTTGGTGCGCGGCCTTTAGGGTGCGTTTCATCTGCGACAGTGGATGGTGCCCCATCAAATCCCAACGAAACGCGTCAATTTTATAGTCCTTAACCCAAGTTTGAATCGAGTCGTCAATCAACTTGGCAAACATCCGATGCTCAGGAGCGGTATTGGCACAGCACGTTGATTTTTCAACCGCACCGCTATACTCATTAAGCCTGTGGTAATACCAAGGGACCACCTTATCCAACACTGATTTGTTCTCGAGCCCTTGCGCATTGGTGTGGTTATAAACCACATCCATCACCACGTTCATACCTATGTCATTTTTGATAGCCATGACCATTTCGCGAAACTCTACGATCCGCTGCATCCCTTCTGCATCCGTTGCGTACGAGCCCTCTGGTACGGTGTAATGGTAAGGATCGTAACCCCAGTTGAAACTGTCCAGATTACGAATATGGCCATGTAGCTGCTGCACTAATGGATTGTCGACGGTTTCAAATGCTTGGAGCGATGCAAGCACCTGCGCAACGGTATCACTCGAGGCGCAATATTGGCCAAAATCCTTACTCTCTAATAGCTCAGGTGCGCGCTCGCACAGCTGGCTAATTGGTTGGTCAATATTAACCACGTTGGGCTCTGCTTCATCAATCGTCGCAATATCAAAGGCGGGTAAAAGGTGAAGATGAGAAACTCCCACATCGCTGAGCGATTTTAGGTGTGACAAAGGCGCCGTGTTTGCTAGCGTAAATGCCGAGTATTTTCCGCGGTGCTCAGCGGGCGTCGATGCATCTAACGCACTAAAGTCACGAATGTGCGCCTCGTAGAGCACAAAATTCGCTGGGTTAGCTTGAGAGTGAGGGGCTTGTAATTGGTCCCATCCACTAGGTTTAAGCGAGGCATCATCTAAGTCAACCACTTGGCTAAACTCAGAGTTTGTCGACAGACTCAGGGAATACGGGTCAGTCACTTCATAAGTCTCGATCTTTTTGCTCGAAGGATGATACAAAGTGATCAGGTATCGATAATAGTCGCCGTGTGACAACTCTGCGTGAGTGTGCCAAGCCCCCGAGTGGCTATCTAAGGTCATCCCATGCGAGGCAACTAACTGCTTGTCAGCACTGTACTGCTGTAGGGTGACCTGGTGAGCAGTCGGTGCCCACAGTCGAAACTCTGCGCCTTGCTCAAGCACCTTTGCCCCATACTCTAACGCAGTAGCTCGCTTTGCATACAACGCATCGAGCAATCTCGCTGTTTGCACTTCCGTTACCAACAGTACGCCGTTGTCATCTTCTGCCACTGCAAACAATTGACCTTTTACCCACTGTTTTAGTAACTCAGTATCAACATCAAGGTCAAAACCCACAAAGTTAGACTTTAAATGGGGTGCAGATACTTGCCACACGGTGCGGCTTACACCTACCGCATCGATGGTCTGCTCGCTTCCACGTACGGCCTGCTTCTCCTCGTCAAAAGCCATCTCGCCTGTAGAGGAGTAGTACAAAGTGAGTGACGTTGCCTCTTGCGCGGGCACCGCTATAACGTTTTTATCAACAAAAATAGCGCTTGCCCCCGATAACTCCGCCTTTGACACTGGCGCGGCGGTTAACGGTTGGTAAAACACTTTGTCGGTTCCTTTAAAGACCATAGCGATGTTTCCCGTTACGCCGACTTTATTAAGCCTAAATTGAAGATCGGCGGTTTGAAAGTTGTCAGCAGATTGATTATTGGCAATAAAGTTAAAGCAGCCTTGCACGCTTTGAATGGGCACATCCCAATACACACCGTAAGCCTCACTCACACCCGTTGGTGCAAATCCTGGCCAGGTACTGTTTTCTCCATCATACTGGTCACATTGCTCGTCATTCCAAACGTGTAACGCAAACTCATCGGCCTTTAAATCTGGGGTATTAAAGTGGATCCGAGCGGTATTGCCAGTCACTTCTTTTACAGGAATTAACTCTGGATACACCGCCGCAACAGAGGCTTGCGTATAAACAGAGCGATCAACGCCAACCGCACTAAAATCCAATTTTGCGTCAAATTCACCCAGCGGTTTCACACCATTGACTCGAGGAATAAAGTTGATGCATTGCGAGGGGTGATCGGTTGGTGTTAGTTCCCAAAAAGCCCCCAACGAATCATCAACGCCTGTCGGCTTCATCCCCACCGCCCAGTCGTTAGCATCCGGCGAAGGCATCTGTAGCGCACCACAATTATTATCATTCCACAGATACAGCGTAGCACTTTGATAGTCGTGATTAGACGGCGCTTGATAATAGACGCGATATGGCTCTAGTGAATTATCACTCGCAATCGCTGGCGTAGGTTGCCATGCAGTTCCAATCAATGTTGCCGTGGCTATGGTAAAAGATAACAAACGAAAAGGTGTGGTGATCACAAGAGCTCCTTGGCACTGTGCAGTCCAGCAATAAGTGCGATGAATCCTAGTAAAAGCTGGGGTGTACAGTGTGTGAAGCAGTGTCCAGTTTTATAGATTGGGGAGTAGGATGCCCTGATTTACCGAGCAAGATCACTTTATGTAAGCCTACAAAATCTGAGTTTCATCACAGCTTAATTGACGTCACTATTCAGAAATTTAATCCGAATTTTACTTGGCAATTCCAATTCTAATTCCTACTATTTCTCAATAGGTTATGAAATCATTGAGGGAATAATGAAAACACTACTTCATGGAATGATGCTTTTCATCCTGTGCCTTACTTTGCCAAGCTTCGCAAACGAAGAATCAACGCAAAGTGATTTAGCAGGACAAATCTTGGCTGTATTGGAATCTGATGCCACTCAAGCCATCTACTTAGAAGATATCTTACGTCGGAAAAACACCGAACACAGGAAAGCGCTCTCGGAGTCAATCGAGGCTGGCGTGCAAACACCAGAGATTAAAGCACAAGTTTCTGAACAAATTTATGTGTTAGAGACCCTGTTGGTTCATTCCGATAAAACCGCTGAACAGCTATTAGAAGCGGCGCTAACCGCAGAGCCAGACAAAAAAGCAGTGCTATTTTTTGAAGCTCAGCAGCGGATAAGTGCAGCAGACACCTACACCCAGCAGCTTGCTCAAACCTTTAAGTGGGCAGACCAACTTGATATTGAATCTGACACCAGTGATTTTCTGACCGAGCTTAATCTTCGAGCGAAAGATCTGTCCGAACTCATTCTATTTTTCGATGAGCGCAACAACGGGTTGGCACAACTTGCCAAACTTACCCCAGCAGATGAAGTGGCTAACGTTGAAAAGCAGCAACTTGTCTACACCCAAATGCAGAATTTCATGTTGATTAGCCTCAATGTAACGGTGGGCCTGTTAGAAACCTATAAGCAAGATGTCACCGAGTACAAACAGTTGCTGTTCACTCTCACCGGAGACATCAACTCTGGCATCTTGGATGTCAATGTTGCTTATGGCTTGCTCAATCAATGGCTGGAGTCTTTTAAAGACTGGGCAATAGAAAATACCCCCACAATCGTCATGAAACTGCTGGTATTTTGCTTGATCATTTGGATTACCCGAATGGTAGCGCGCGGTGTGGCTAAGCTAGTTAGGCGCAGTGTTACGCAAGCTAAGCTTAAGTTCAGTATTTTGATGCAAGAATTCTTTATCTCAATGGCATCCAATGCGGTGACCTTTGTGGGTATTCTTATTGCGCTTTCGCAATTGGGCATCAACCTCGGCCCCTTACTCACCGGTTTTGGTGTAGCCGGTGTGATCATTGGTTTTGCGCTGCAAGATACACTGTCTAACTTTGCATCCGGACTCATGATCTTAATATATCGCCCATTTGATGTACGCGATTTAGTTCAGGTTGCGGGGATTAAAGGTAATGTTAGCCACATGAGCTTGGTATCTACTACTATTCGAACCTTAGATAATCAGACTCTGGTGATCCCAAATAACAAGATTTGGGGAGATGTGATCAATAATATGACCGCCGAGCGCGAGCGTAGAGTCGACATGGTATTTGGCATTGGTTATCAAGATAACTTTGAAGACGCAAAAGCCATTATTAACGACATACTCAGTGAGCACAAAATGATCCTGGCGACACCAGAGCCTATCGTGCGCGTCCATACACTCAACGAGTCATCCGTAGACATCGCTGTTCGCCCATGGGTGAAAACCGACGACTACTGGGACGTATACTACGACGTCACCGAGCAAGTGAAACAGCAGTTCGACGCCAAAGGCATTACCATTCCATTCCCTCAACGCGATGTGCATATATACAAAGAAGAGAGCTAATACCAACCAAATAAAAAAGCCCCAAGTGACACACTCACTTGGGGCTTTTTTTAGAGCTCGTCAATCAGCATGACATACCCGCGAGCTGGGATCTCAAACTGAATGTGTGTCCCGTCTTGATGCACTAATTGTCCATCGACCATATTTTTCATCGCTTTGGACCATCGCAGTCGAACCGTTTTAGCCTGTTCTGATTTATTAATGGCAACAATGCCTTTATCGCCACGGCGACAAACAAAGTGGTCATCACTGACTTCCGACACACCCATTTTTTTGCCATGGACTAAGTTGTGAAACGCAATCATTGGCTGAATGCGCGGATCGCACCAACTATTCTGCCAACGAGGCTCTCCATTTGAGTCCTTAATACCACTAGTATCTAGGTCGGTGTAAATCAACGGTACGCCACCGTCACGACACAACACATAGCAGTACGCCAACCATTCGAGCTCTTCACTCATGATCAAAGGCATAAACACATCGTTATTGGGAATATCGTGAGTAATGGCAAAGGTGATGGCACGCTTACGAGACAACGCCTCACCAAAGGTAAACGGGTCGACCAGGTCTGACAGTACGCCGTCGGCTTGCAATGAACGATACAAGGTACTGAACAACGGGAAGTCGTACGCAGCCAGCAATGTTTCTTCTAAATAGGGCTTCAAAAACAGCGCGTATTCTTTGCGTGTTGCACCACCATCGGTGATGATTTCACCAAATATATGCACGCCTTCACTGATCTCTTCGGTCCAAACTTGTTTGATATGTTCGATGCTCAAATGTTTTGCCGCATCGATTCTAAACCCTTTTACACCTAATGCCTTGAGGGCTTTAATATAGTCTTGTTGGACTTGAACAACGCGATCGCACACCTTTAACGTTGGTAGGCCTGGATCGTGCTCACCGCCTGTAATACGGCCATTTTGAACTTCCCATGTGTTTTGCCAATCCTTGATACCAAACGCTTCAACAAAGTGCTCTTCAGTAAAGAGCGGTTCGGACAAATCGCCAAACAGTTTTAGCGATTCATAATACTTAGCGTCTTTTTGGTAAGCGGCCATCTCTTGCACACTCGGGTATTGCAAGTCTTGGCGCTGATAAGCTTCATTGGCCATATGGTTAAACACCACATCGACATACACGCGCAATCCGTGCTGCTCAAGCGTATTGACCATCTGTTTAAAATCTAATGTATTCCCTAACTGATTCTCGATCACTCGATAATCTTGCGGCTGGTATCGCTGCCACCATTTTGTGCCCGATTCATGGACGAAAGACTTCATCGGTGGTGATATCAACACGGTTTTATAGCCAAGCAGATGGATCTGCTCAGCGCGTTCGGTGATCAATTGATAGGGCCAATCAAATGCATGCAAAATCACATCTTTTGGCTCACTTTGGTGGGTTAAATGCCCCATACCTTTAATCCTTGTGTCTCGATCGTCAACTGGACGCACTGTAAATCAAGCAATAATTGCACCTAGTGGCGCTCAATGAATCGTTGTGATTTGCCCGAATTCAGCAGACCAGTTGAGAGTATAACGACCAATGATTACAGTTCCGTCCTTTAATGGCCGACATTATAATCAACTCTCAATGTTCTCACTCCCCCCTAGTCAAAAATTAGACGGTGGAGAAAAAAGGCGTAGAAACAAAGCTATACCAAAGGGCGAATATCAAATTGTTGCATAAGAATGGTGTATTTCAGAGGTATTTAAGGCGAGCTAGTTGGCATGGGTTCCAAAGTTCACAGCGTCCATACCAAAGGCAGATTGTTGGTCAAGAGCGTATGAGGTGTTCGATGTTCCTTTAGGCTGTTCGTGACTCACCTGCTCGGTTTTTGCACCAATTTGAGTCGCATCGTCAGCCGATGTAACTTGCGAATCGGCTAATTTTGAATCGGTTTCGGCCGTTTTCGCTGTGACTTCAGGAAAATAGATGGGCCTGCTATACAGCTTATTGAGCGCTTTGATGATGGAGTGTTTCACCACGTCACCCTTGGCAATCTTTTGATGAAGCGGCTTTGCCAGTGCTTGCAAACCAACAATAACGTCAACCCCAATGGCAGAGGCGACCACATCACGTTGCTTAACTGACTCGGCGTGGCCACTTTTAGCGGCCATAAATAGCCATACGTAAGCAACAGTATGAACACCAGCATTGGACCAAAGGCATCCAGCTCGATATTGAGCGTTCACATCGCCTTTTTCGCCCGCCAGTTCATACCAGTACCCCGCTTTACCAATGTCTAACGGCACACCCTTACCGTGCTCGTACAGCTCGCCCAATCGAATCATGCCCACGGTACTTTGCATCTTAGCAGCGCGTCGAAACCAGGTAGCCGCTTTGGGGTAACTGCGCTCTGAATTCTTAGGGGACTGGCACCAGTCGCCCATATAAATGATCGCATCAATATAGCCAAGCTCTGCGACTTCTTGCATTTCTTGAATGCCTTTCTCTAACGCGATGTCGACCCCAAGACCTTCTATTAGCGCAATCGCCTTTTCTACCTTGGCTTCATTGCTGCCTTGTAGCGCTCTAATGGCTAACTGCCAAAACTGTGCTTTTTTCTGATAGATAGGGTCGCTTTGCGCGCGCTGACACACACGAACGATTCCGCGCATCGCAATTTCGTTATCTTGCATGGCGGCTTTTTCGTACCAGTACAGCGCCTCTTTGGGTTGGTTGCGCTCGGCTTCTTTGGCCAAATAGAGTTGCGTCGCTATGTGACCGGTCTCGGCTTTAAATACTTTATCACTGTGCTCTTGCGCTCGGGCCTGTTGCATTGCTTTTCTGTAGGCGATTTCTTGGCGACGCTTTTCACGGCGCTCACGCTTTTGACGTGCGATCGTAGAGGCGATGAACATACAGGCCATCAAAACTAAAAAACAGATCGCGCTAATAATCAGCGTGGTTGAGGTCATATTTCCTATACCGTTTGCCTGATTCCGAGTTCAAGCACCAAAAAAGAGTCAAATGAGAGTATACAGTAGCCCTTCTAATATCGGCCAATGCATTCCATTCTTTACAAAAATTTATCTGGATCACGGTTTTGCGCTCTACGCCCCCTAAAGATCAAGAAAAGGAGGAGTATGAGCCCCACGAATCAGCGATATGATTATGGCATTAACCTCAACCTTATAGAATGCCATGTCATATAATAAACTTAACGTGTACCAAGTTTTCACCCGCCTTTTTGGTAACACTCAAAGCCATGTCACACCATGGGGCACCATCGAACAAAATGGCGTCGGCAAGTTCGGCGACTTTACGCCTCTTGCATTACAAAAAATCCACGAGCTCGGGATGACCCACATTTGGTATACCGGAGTTCCGCACCATGCGGTCATTAATGATTATAGCGACATTGGCATTAGCAATGACCACCCTACCGTTGTAAAAGGACGTGCGGGCTCTCCTTACGCGGTAAAAGACTACTACAATGTTAATCCAGACCTTGCAGACGACCCATCGCAGCGTTTACAAGAGTTTGAATCGTTGATCGAGCGAACCCACCAAGCCAACTTGAAAGTGATTATCGACATCGTACCTAACCACGTTGCACGCCAATATCAGAGCACCAGCAATCCAGCTGGTACGGTTGATTTTGGGGCAAATGATGACACCCGCGTAGAATACGCCAAGCACAATAATTTCTACTACATCCCAAAAGCGCACTTTGAATTGCCGGATATCCCGCAGCACCTTCAGCCTTTGGGTGGGGAAAAGCACCCTTCTATGGCAACGCCTTTTGAAGAATACCCAGCAAAATGGACTGGCAACGGCTCTCGCCTTGCCAAGCCAGATGTGGACGACTGGTATGAAACCGTCAAAGTAAACTATGGCGTTCGCCCAGATGGAACCAAAGATTTCGATACTCTACCAGAGCACTACCGCACACTAGGTCACCAAGAACACTTTGAGTTTTGGCGAGGTAAAGAAGTCCCCGATTCGTGGGTTAAGTTTCGCGATATAGCCCTATATTGGATTGAAAAAGGGGTCGATGGTTTTCGCTACGATATGGCTGAGATGGTGCCTGTCGAGTTCTGGAGCTACATGAATGCTTCTATCAAAATGCGCAATCCAGATGCCTTTTTGATGGCCGAGGTCTATCAGCCCCATCTTTACCGAGACTACATTCAGCTCGGTAAAATGGATTACCTATACGACAAAGTAGACCTCTACGATACACTAAAAGCCATTATGCAAGGGACACAGTCCACACAGGCTATCAATTCCATCCAGCGCGACATGCTCGATATAGAGCATCACATGCTGCACTTTTTAGACAACCATGACGAGCAGCGAATTGCCTCACCGGAGTTTGCGGGCAATGCCGATAAAGGCAAACCGGCGATGCTGGTCAGCGCGCTGTTAAGCACGTCACCAACCATGATCTATTTCGGTCAAGAAGTTGGAGAGCCTGGTGACGAGATGGCTGGGTTTGGCCAACCCACTCGCACCTCGATTTTTGACTACGTGGGAGTGCCGCATCATCAGCGCTGGATGAATGACGGTAAATTTGATGGTGGGCAGCTTACTGAGAAAGAAGCTAACTTACGCCAATTCTATCAAAAACTTCTCAACTTCACTCTGGCAAGCAAAGCGTTAGAAGGCGATTTTGATGCACTGCATGAGGTGAATGAGCAGCAAATGTCTGATGCCTTCTCTCGCTGTTACGTCTTTGCACGCAGTAACGTAACAGATGATCAATCATCCATCGTGATTGCGGCGGCTAACTTTGACGCGCATACTGCCCATGAATTTGAGCTCACAATTCCTGCCGAGCTAATCTCAAAGTGGGGCTTGTCTGATGGCACACACTTAGCCGTTGAGCATATAGAGCAATCCGATGCTTATCAGCTAAAAGTGACGCAGGGTGTTGGCACATTGGCCATTACCTTGCCGCCACTCGGTGCGATAGCACTCACGCTTTAACGCGTTTAGTTAGAAATAGGGTGGTGCAGCGTCTAGGGACGATGCACCACTTTTTTTGTAGTTGCTTTTCTAAGAGCAGTGTTGGATGAAACTAGGGACTCGTTTTTGCCAGTCCCGTTCGTTGTGAATCGCGTCCTCACATACCTCAAACCGGACACACACATTGTCCATTTGGGTCATTACCTCAGCCACTTGTTTTGCGTCATCAACGTAAATTTGATTAAAGTCATCGCGTGACTCGTCGCTGGTCTCATTGGTCCCAACGTCCATATACAAGCGCAAAGGCAAGTTCAATTGCACTCCAGATAACCAGGTTAAAAATTTGGATTTGTTAAACCAGAACGCGGGAGAAAACACACCTGCACTTCCAAACACAGCGTTATAGCGCATCGCTATAAAGGCGCTGATTAAACCGCCCATCGAACTTCCCATAACGATTCTATTCTCTCGTGCAGTTAGGGATCTAAACTCGCTATCAATATATAGGCGCACATCGTTAGCAACGAACTCTGCGTAAAGTTCACCGAGTCCTCCTAGCTCATAGATTCCAGCGTCTCGTCCAGGCAACTTAAAATCTGAGTCCATTTTCCAAGGAGAGTACTCGTTAAACCGTCCATTGAAATCATGCGTTGGGCTGTTATCTATTGCCACTACGATCCACTCTCTAGTGGGATCAGCTTGATAAATACGCTCTAGTTCATCTTGAATGCGCCAACTAGTGCCATATTTGGCGTCCTTATCAAAAAAAGCATTCTGCCCATCGTGAAAGTAGATGACGGGATAATGCGCGTCCGATTGTTGGTAACTGCGTGGCAGTAACACCCGAATTCTTCGGGTTGTGTTTAGTCCTGGAAAAGGAAAGTTGTCAAGAGTGACAAGTCGTGATTCGATATCTAATGCAGACATAGCAGCCTAATTGAAAAGAGATTTGTGCAACCACAAACTCTTTCATATTTTGTTGTTTTTTGACGTGATCTCGTTGGCAATCAGATTAAAAGTGTCGTCAAATAGGCGAAATACGCGTGTTGGGCGTTTATCGCGAAAAAAATCAAAGCGCAATTTGCAGCACAGCCACAATGTGGGAAAATAGGCATGTCAGCCGAAAATAACGCCCAACCATAAAAAACACCACAAAGTAATGTCCATAAAGGCCAAACACCACTAGCCAAAAAGATAAAACGTTAGCCAGCAAAGCCTAATGAGCCTTGCAACCGGCCTACGAACAGTGAGCAGAGTCACTTTGTCATGACTTATTCATGAAATGATGCGACACTGTTGTTGATTTTCGTCCGTGAAGTATTAATTTAGCTATCAAAACAGTAGATTCGCAAAACACTATGAATGTTCAGTCTCGCCCTTTCCCACTAGGCGCCACACTTAGAGACGGTGGCTGTAATTTTGCCGTCCATGCACCACACGCATCGCAACTCAAATTAGAACTCTTTGACGGCACTTCGCGCCGCACTATTGAATTTGAGCATCACTACTCTGGTGTACGTCACGTATTTGTACCTGGTGTCACTGCTGGTCAAGAATACGGTTTTAGCGTCAACATTGATGACAATGCCTATTTGCTCTCAGATCCTTACGCTAAGGCGATAAGTAAAGCGCTTGATTACAAGCTGCCGTACACCGCTGAAAAAAGCTGGGACATGGCGCACTCAGTGGTCTGTGACCCTGACTTTGATTGGCAAGAGACTCAGCCACCGCGCATTCCTCGTGAACAAACGGTACTGTTTGAAACACATGTGAAAGGCTTGAGTATGCTTCATCCCGAATTAAGCAAGCAAGAACAAGGTACGTACCTTGGGCTCGTTAGCAAGCCAATGCTGGAATACTACAAGCAACAAAACATCACTGCATTACAGTTACTCCCTGTTGCCGCGTGCATGCACGAGCCGCATTTGCTCGATATGGGTAAAGTGAACTATTGGGGTTATAACCCTTATCTGTTCATGGCACCGGATCCACGTTACGCCAATCGAGATGCAGTGACAGAGCTTAAAACAGCAATCAGAGAGCTGCACCGTAATGGCATCGAAGTCATTTTGGATGTGGTTTACAACCACACCGCGGAAGGTGGCGAAGGCGGACCCATCTTTAACCTTAAAGGTCTGGATAACCACTACTACCTGAAGCACGGCTGTCACTATGCCAACTACACGGGCTGTGGAAATACTGTCGATTTAGACCATCAAGCGTCGCTAAATTTGGTCATGGATACTCTGCGTCATTGGGTGAGCGAATATCAGATTGATGGGTTTCGCTTCGACCTTGCTGCAACGCTGGGTCGCAATGGTGACGACTTCAATCCACGCGCTGCGTTTTTCCGCGCGGTCGCTCAAGATCCTGTGCTTCAACAAGTTAAGTTGATAGCAGAGCCTTGGGATATCGGTCCTAACGGTTATCAAGTGGGCGCTTTCCCTGACGGCTGGAATGAGTGTAACGATAAATTCCGCGATATTACGCGCAGTTTCTGGCGCGGCGATCAAGGCTACTTGAAAGAGTTTGCAACGCGCCTTATGGGTTCTCGCGATCTATACAGTGCCAGTCGCTGGCCTCAAAAAATGACCATCAACTACATCACCTATCACGATGGTTACACGTTACAAGATCTGGTGAGCTACAAACATAAGCATAATGAAGCGAATGGCGAAAATAACCGTGATGGTCATGGCGACAACCGCTCAGACAACTACGGTGTAGAAGGCCCAACTGACAGCATGACCATCAAGGCCATGCGCGAAAAGCAAAAACGCAACTGTCTGGCTAGCCTACTATTCTCATTCAGTATTCCGCACATTCTTACTGCAGACACCTTGTCACATACACAGAATGGCAATAACAACGCTTACTGCCAAGACAATGAAATCAGCTGGCTAAATTGGGATCTCACCGAGCGTAAGCGCTACTTTAGCCAATGGATTTCGGATATGTTGGCGGCACGTAAGCAATACATGACTCCGTTTATCGAAGCTTTCAGTGGTGAGACACGCAATCAGAACCGTGTCGGTTGGTATCGCCCAGATGGGCACAATATGGAAATCGCAGATTGGAATCAGCTAAAAGCTGTTGCGCTGCATTTGGGCATTAATAAAGACGGTGACGAACTGCTGTTTTTCATTAACCAATCTCCATCACCGGCGCGTTTTGTTACTCCAGTAAAAGGCGACAACTGGAAACTGATTGTCGACACCGCTCAACGCTCTGTGGGCGAAGGGGATTACATCGACAAACCACTCATTGAACCTGTTTCGATGATGATATTCAGTCGAAGTGTTAGCTAGCTAACCAACGCCAAGCCTAATCAGCTTGGCGTTTTTGTTTACCCTAAAGCCCGCCACAAACGTCAATAAAGGATCCGGTGGTAAACGAGGCCTCTTCAGATAGCAGCCACGCAATAGAATGAGCGACTTCTTCTGCTTTTCCGCCTCGCTGCATCGGTATGATCGATGCCAACCTATCGACGCGAGCAGGCTCACCACCATCGGCGTGCATCTCGGTGTAAATCAATCCTGGCCTAACCGCATTGACCCGTAAATTTTGATGGGCAACTTCTTTTGCCAACCCAACGGTTAACGTATCGATTGCCCCTTTACTGCATGCGTAGTCTACATACTCATTCGGTGAGCCACTTTTGGCCGCACCAGACGAAACGTTCACTATCGCCCCTGCTGCGCCATTACGGCGCAACACAAACTCTCGACAGCACAGAAAGGTGCTGGTTAGGTTGGTGGTTACGGTTTGTGTAAAGCGCTCTAGAGACGTATCCACTAATCGCGATTGAGTGAATAGTCGACCAGCATTATTCACAAGTGCAGTAACTTCGCCGTACTGCTGCTCGGCAAAATCAAACAGCTGCTTAACCTCTACTTCATCCGACACGTCCGCTTGATAGATCTGCGCTTCAAATCCGAGCTTGGTCAACTGTTGTTGCAACTGTTCAGCGGGTGCGCGTTGAGAGCGAAAATTAATGATCACCGAATAGCCCTTTTGCGCAAGCAAAGTACTCGTTGCCCTGCCAATACCGCGACTTCCACCCGTCACCACAACCACTTTTTTCACAGGTAAATCCTTTTACATTATTGAGTTAGGTGCGAAGCAGTATGACCAAAATGACGCTTAAATTCACGGCTAAATTGCCCCAAGTTGTTGTACCCGACTTTATAAGCGGCTTCAGACACACTCAATCCTTGCCATAAATAACTGCGCGCCTGTTTGAGCTTTTGGGTTTTTATAAAGTGTAGTGGCGTATCGTGCATCACCAGTTTAAATTTTTCATGAAAGCTCGAATGCCCCATGTTCGCCAAACTAGCCAGCTCGTCCACGGTGAAGTGCTGTTCGATGTTCTGGGTGACATGTTGTACGACTCTCGACATGGTACTTGCATCCTTCGTTTGATGTAAAAGACGCAACAACTGCCCAGCAGGCAATGGTGACAAAAGCCGGTAGTACAGCTCGTCGAGCAGTGATTCACATAGCACCTCCCGCTCACTCGCATCATCGAGTAACCACGAAAGACGCAGTAAAACCATCCATAGTTTGTCATCTAAATCCATCGCAAAATGATCGTTGG
The DNA here is from genome assembly GCF_016900875.1 of Vibrio ulleungensis. Lineage (GTDB taxonomy): Bacteria > Pseudomonadota > Gammaproteobacteria > Enterobacterales > Vibrionaceae > Vibrio > Vibrio ulleungensis. The sequence continues at coordinate 210,992 of NZ_JAFEUM010000001.1, read as the reverse complement.
GGTTGTTGCTTTGACTGTATGACGACGCTCCGCGGCTCGATTGCAGTTGCAGTGCAACTTTGGTCATTCGGTCTGGGTCGAGCAGCAGTACCAGGCAACTGATCGGATGTTCTGCACTGATCATGTCTTTTTGGCACTCCACCATAGTGGGTGACAAATTGGAAAATAGAGTCCCCAAAGGTTGCGCATATTCTTGCTCGGCAACTTTCAATACTCGCTCACCTTGCAGACCCACAATCGCCATAGGTTGATACAACTCGTCGACAGGACACCCGCGACGACTATTGCGATAAACAAACATCTCAGGAATTGGCGTCTGGTGGAATCCATCAAACTGCATATACGGCTTAAATCGCGACTCAAGCTCTCGCAATGATTGTGTCTGTTCCATCAAACTGCTCCAGTTAACATTTGTGTAACCAATATACTATGTAAACGTTACCAAAACTACAAATTGGAGTTTTGTGTAAAAGACTCAGATTTTCGTGCATTCATCCCTCTAGGCGGTTTTCTTAGACTGAGGCCACATTCCTTGGCCAGTTCTCTGAGCCTTAGGATTTCAACCCGTTACTTCAAGGATCGAGTATGAAACCAACAACCGCACTATGGTTAACTGTTGGGGTGTTCAGCGCACTATTAACAGGCTGTAACTCCTCCAGTTCGCCCAAACCCGAATCAACACCCAGCGCGTCAATATCCACGGCGACCTGCGAAACAGAGCTTACACAGGGTCGCTGTGTGGCCAGCACCGATGGGGTCAATGATCGTGGTTACTATGAGTACATAGCAGACAGCGTTACCGACGAATCACCTGCACTATTAATCAGCCTGCACGGCTTCGGAAACAACATTGATTTCGTGACTGAGTTCGCGCACGGAAAGTCGTTGAGTGAGGCGCAAGGGTATGTCTATGTCGCCCCTCAATCTTTTAAACAGACCGACGGCGGAAGCGCATGGAATGGCCCGACAGCGTGCTGTTGGTTTGACCGATTCAACCCAGCAGGTGTGCCCGAGCCAGACGACAAGGCATTTCTAAAGAACATCATCGACCAGCAAGTTGCAGACAACAACGTCGATCCTAATCGCGTGTTTATAATGGGTCATTCTAATGGCGGATTTATGGCGCTGCGAACCGCGTGCGAAATGTCTGAAAAAGTGACTGCGGTAGTGAGTATTGCAGGATTAATGAGACCTGATGTTGACCAGTGCCAACCGGAAAACCCCGTCTCTGTTTTGCAGATCCATGGTGAAGCAGACCAAACCGTTTCCTACTTGGGCAACACCTTTAACGCGCGTCTTTTGGCGATGGCTAGCGCCGACGCTGTAGTGGGTCGTTGGGCGCAAATCAATCAGTGTGATGCTACCCCGACAGCTAGCAGCACGATTGATTTGACCGAATCCGATGTGGTCGGTGGCATTGGTGATCCAAGACACCCATTGCTCCTGACAACACGACAAGCACAGGTCTCTCAATATCAGCAGTGCGCCAACGACACCAGTGTCCAGCTCGCCACCATAGAGCAAGGCACCCATGTACCTGAGTTTATTGAGTCGCAGTTTATCGATCTGGTTGGACGCTTTTTAGAGGATTACGGCACTCGTACCATCAGTACGGTTACCGACGTTGCCGACATGGCAGAGCCTATCGTTTTTGATGTGCAACATTACGCCATTACACCGCTTAATCGCAAAGCCTTGTCACTAAGCAGTCCTTCGGAGGCATTTGGCATCGCAAAAATGACGCGTGTTAACGACGACACGGTTCACTTTGAGCTCAACCTCTACGATATTGACCCGGCGACCATTACCTCAATTGCTATCAATAGTGATGCTAACGGTAATGCTGATAGTGAACTGATCGAGCTGTTTGCTGGCACCTCGTACGCTTTCCAAGGTCAAAGTTTGTTTGGCTTGGCGGCACTGTCCCAAACTGCGTTTGATGCCGCCAATCAGCCCTATTTGCTGATCAAAACCACCAACAACACCGCAGGTGAACTAAGCGGTAACATTGTCTTTGATCGTGCGCTGCTACCCACTCAGCAAATGGCCACCCTGTCAGGTGGAAGTGGTGAAACTGCAGACGTCACGCTGTCTTGGAATGGCCGTGGCAACATGAGCTACTCTCTCGCGCTCGAGGGTGTTGATAGTAATAACATCACTTCTATCACCATAAACCCAGTTGGCAGCGATGAGGCTGTACTCAATTTGTACCCTATCCCATCTGGCTTTCCAGATCCTGACGACTTTGCGGGTATCAACGCAGTGAAACCTGAGCTAGAAGCGTTGTATGGAAGTGTAGACTGGGTTGGAACCATTTTAGATGATGGCGGCCTGCAATTTGTGAGAAACAGTGCCACGTCGGCTGAACTGTCTTCTACGCTTGAAATAAAATCGGGCACACAAGGCGTGTACGAACAGATGCTTGCTTACCCAGAGCTGTTTGAAGTGATTGTCGATACCAACGCGCAATCGGCACAGCTAACTGGCACTCTAACGCCATAAGTAGCTTAAACCTTTGAGTAGCATTACCCTTTGAGTACTAATGATTCAGCGAGCAGCTAGCCTGCTCGCTTTTTTATTCCGCTGTTGCCAATTCAAAACAGATGGCATAGAGCTGAGTGATTCCAGGGTAAATCTCTCCGATAACACTGACTAGCTCATCTAATGTCATATTTTCTTGCTTCGCGTGCTCGATGGTTAAGTCCTCCAGCCGAATAGGCTCAACCGACAGTATTTTTAAGTCGCAGAAATAGCGGTCGTCTTCAAAGGTAGAAACCGGCACGACGCTGCCGACTTTATAGGCTTTTTCAGCCTCATCACGTAAGGTGATGGTTTTCTTGCCAGCAACAATATCGTGCTCAAATCGTTCGAAGAAGGTCATTTTAGATAGGTACATTGTGTGCTCACTGTATAGGTCTGAAAGGACAGGTTAAGTGGTGACATTTAGCCGCAGTTTTGGCCATTGACTGAGCCAGCGCTTTGCGACAATACGCTGCTCAACCACAGTAATATCTCGTTTGGGGTTAGGGGTAACCTGCAACGACATCAGAGACTCGAAACCAAAGGCCGACACACACTCGTATTGCTGGTGTGGGAGCTGACGAATAGCGACTGCCGTTTCAATTTCCGGCCAATAACGCATGGCATCTATCGAACTGGTGTAAGGAGCGTCACCGTTTTGTGCATGCATCCTAGCTTGGTTTCGAACCTGCCAGTTAACGTCCGGCATCCAGTGCGAAAGCAACCGCTCGTAGTGATACTCCATTTCCGCTGAGACATTCTCAGGATCGTAATAAATCACGTCGATGTCATTGAGCGGGGTCGACGATTCAACGTGGTGCAGATGGTCCCACACTAAGTTGCGTATAAATCCTGCAGCTATATAACACTCTGGCAACTGCAGGCGAAATACACCCTCTAAGGCTTTACATCGGAGCGGATCGTTTTTGACCCACTGAATTATTTGCTGCACCAGTCACCTTTTAGTTGGTTTACGCGCGTCGACCTGCGACAATCATACCGAATTTAATCTCAGGCAACTATTATGAAATTACTCGTACGCAATTTGGCTCGTACAACTGCAGAGCAAGATCTTCGCGTGGCATTTTCTGCACACGGAACCGTCACTCACTGCAACCTAGTCTTAGACCAAGAAACCGGCAAATCTAAAGGTTTCGCATTTGTGGAAATGCCAGAAGAGGCAGAAGCAAAAGCGGCACTTACGGCCTTAAACATGACGTCGATGGACAAAAGCACGATTCGAGTGAAACAGGCTAAGGACTAACTCTTAGGCGATATTTGTTGGCAATACGATGACAAAACCGGATATTCAGACAACGATTGAACGCTTCACTTGTATTGAAGAGGCGCTTGATTACTTTGATATTGGTTACGACAGTCAGTTTATCAATGAATATCGCTTACCTCTGACAAAGCGATTTAATGGCTATTTGATCCTAGAGAAACCCGACGATTGGTTTTCAGCTAGGCGTGCACTGAAAAATGCTTATTGTAAAATCCAGCGTGGCCGACTGGACAAACACACCCGTCAAGCGTGTACTGGATGCACCACCTGCCAAAGACGCTAGCTCTCTTTATTCGTTAAGTATCACCACTTCATTATCCAGTCTCTGCAACAGTGGCTTTAACTGAGCCATATTGATGTCTAGCGTAACTGCATTATCAAACGGATGACATTGGGCACTTTTGCAGTTCCACACCGATGACGTCACTAACAGTGTAACTTGATGTGGCTGCGCGTTAAACATGTCCAATAACGATACGCGACCCGGTGCCGACTTAAGAAATGCTGCTAGTCGATCATTAGACGCCAAACTTAGTCGTTTTACCTCTAAACGTAGTGCAAGCGTTGCGAGATCCAATGGATCATCGTCCGCTCCGACCCATAACCAATGACGCTTCCCCTTACCATCACGCAAAAATAGGTTTTTTGTCGCCAAACCCGATATCTTTACATCCAGTTGATTGGCCTGATGAACCGTAAACACTGCAGCATGGTCGTAACGCTGATACGACACATGTTGCTCAGTAAGAAATTGAATAATGTCCATGAGTCCCTCCTCTTTCATTAAATCAGACCTCCGAAAACGAGAAAAGGCACTTTTCAACTTTAATCAGTCTCTAAGTGCCTCTTATTACCAATAGTTACGAGAGCGACTCTCTACCAACTATTAGGCATTCGCATAACGTAATGAGTGCGCCGCTAGCTCTGTTTTAAGCCCCATAAGCAGTGTCACACACATCAACAGCAAAATAATAGTAAATGGTAGCCCTGTCGAGATTGTTCCCGCTTGGAGTGCCTCAATGGTTTCTGTTCCACCTACCCAGAGTAACGTACCCGCAATAGCCCCTTCTGTCGTCGCCCAGAATATTCGCTGCGGGACAGGAGCTGTCACCTTGCCACCGGCGGTAATACTGTCTATTACCAGCGAAGCTGAGTCTGAAGAAGTGATAAAGAAGACCATGATCAACGCGACAGAAAGCAGCGACAATAAGTTGCCCATTGGCATCGCATCGAAAGTATGGAACAGGGCTAGCGTGATGTCGTTAAGGCCATTTTGCCCCAACTCACCCACTTGATTTGCCAACTGATCAATCGCCATACCACCAAATGCCGCCATCCAAAGAAAGGTGATAAGAGTTGGTATAAAAATCACGGCAGATAAAAACTCACGAACAGTGCGTCCCTTCGACACTCGCGCGATGAACATACCGACACAAGGTGACCACGAGATCCACCATGCCCAATAGAATACCGTCCAGCCGTGCATCCAAGCTTCGTCTTCTCGGCCATACGGATTACTGAGCGGGATCATGTTTGTCACATACCCACTCACCGTCGCCCAAAGTGAATCAAAAAATATTGAAAACCCCGCCACAATCATAAACACCAACAGAGCAAATGCTGCCGCTAAGTTGATGTTACTCAGTATTTTAACTCCGCCATGGATGCCGCGGATCACCGATACAATCGCCAATGAGGTCACAAACACCACAATGGCCAGCTCAACTTGGACCGTCGCATCAAAACCAAACACATGACTTAATCCACTTGCCGCTTGCTTTGCGCCTATGCCCAAAGACGTCGCGAGACCAAACAGGGTCGCAAGTACCGCTAGAATATCGATGACATGTCCCATCCAACCCCACGCACGATCACCTAAAATAGGATAGAACGCAGAACGAATCGACAGCGGCAATCCTTTGTTGAAGGCAAAAAACGCCAACGACAAGGCCACTACAGCATAAATTGCCCAAGCGTGGATTCCCCAGTGGAACACACTGGCTCCTAACGCTGCTCGTTGTGCTTCTTCTGTAAACGGTTCAACAGCCAGAGGGGTTTCGTACCACCCTGTATAATACGCTGCAGGCTCCGCAACTCCGTAGAACATTAACCCTATACCAACGCCAGCAGCAAAGAGCATCGCTATCCACGACACATTAGAATATTCTGCTTTGGCATCGGCTCCACCAATACGGATTTTTCCGTAAGGGGACACGATCAGCCCTAAGCAAAATAAGATGAATATGTTACCTGCCCACATGAATAGGGTGTCAAATTGACCAATGATGCTCCATTTAGCACCATCGAGGACGGCTTTAGCGGTAGAAGAGTCGGCGACCAAAAGGGCCGCTAAGAAAAGAAAGATGAGTCCGGCGCTGGCGCCAAAAACAGGGTTGTGAACGTCAAACCCCCACTTTGTAATGTTGTCTTGACCAACTTTATAGTCGGTGTTTTCTATACTGTACTTATCAATGCCTCGAGTCATGGATCCTCTAGTGTCTTGCAGACACAATTAAAAATGAGCCCGAAGTATACCAATCCATGGTCCAGTATATTATCTGTGCTGTAAGCAAACCTCACTAAGTGTTTACAGAAGTTTCTGCGCCTCTTTCCCGTCAAACACCTTTGAGGCTCATTCCATCACATACGTAAGTCTTGAAGCCGCAATTAACCAGCATTAAGACCTAGCGCCTGGCAAGCATTTTGATAAGCGTCCAGTAACTCTTGTTGCCTAGGGATTTGAGCAATCACGTCGGGCTCTAGGGGGACATTTTTTAAAACTTTTCCTGAGAAAATGTTTTTAGAGTTATCACCAACCAAGCGTGCTCCTGTTTTGTCCATTATGGTGTAGGACTCGCTAAGAGGCTGTTTAAGATCCATAAAGTCACTGATTTGAGCCAGAGTATCGGTCGGGTTATCTCGCACCGCTGACGCGCGAAAGCACATTGCACGGCTCTTATCGCTTAATGATTGATATATTTCACTCAGGGAGTTGGCACGCTGGATATAGTAATCGATAGCACCTTCGTAGGTTGCATATTCGTGCTCTGGTTTATTCTTTTTGTATAACTTGACCGTACTCACTACCGTTTCAAAAGGCTCACGTATGGAGAAAAGCAGCTTAACAGATGGATGATTGACTATGGCTTCACTCACGTGATGACCATCGTGCAGCACCTTATCAAAAAAGATCGACTGAAACGGCTTATTTGGGTTTTGCTCCATATACTTCAGCTTTTGGCGATACAAACTTTTCCAGCTGTAATAACCAATATGCATTTCGTAGTAGCCGCTAACCTGTGGATTACTGCCAATCAAATGAGACACAAGGCTGGAATTAGAGCGCATGTGACTTAACAACAACACATGCTTTGCAGGTAATAGAACCTTGGCATAATTAATCACAGTATTCACAGACTCTCCTTCTTTGGTAAAACCACCCGTGCTGATTACGCTGCACCAAGTGATGGAAAAATTCCCAAAAGAGAGGTCGAATTCAGGCCTGCTCTTTGGGTGCAAGAATAGGAGAAAGTGTGGGACTGTAGATGTAGCAAAACTAAGATCAGTCGATCTGAGAACCTATATTCACTTTAGTTTGAATATTTGTCTCATAAATGGAGTTAATAGTATTAGCTGGCTGAGTGCACTCCCGTCACAAATCGGCAATGCCCAGCTCTTGTTGTTTTCGTTTACTCAATCCTTTTGCAACCAACTTATAAGACTCGGATAAATAGTATCTTAAGTCCTCATCCAATTCTCCACTGGTGTTGGTCTGCTGGATCCATTTCATCCCGCGGTTAGCAAAATACGGTGCGGGAATATAACCGTCATGATCGCTAAGAAACTGAAAATTTAAGTCTGAGGTTTTAAAGGTGAAGGTTGCTTGGCTGGCTTTGCTTGTCCCGCCAATGGCAAATACCTTCCCGCCTACCTTCCACACCTGCGCATTCCCCCATTGGACGACGTGTGTGGTTGCTACAAAGCTTTTGCAAAACTGATTAAACTGATCATGATCCATGGGTAATATTGACTCCGTTTGGTCTGTTTGGATAAAGGCTTTATGGTTCTACACACCCAACAATGGCAAGTGCTTAACACGTTTGTAAGTAAGTGCTAACTCTAAGCAATGTGTAACGACCGTATGTGAGGGTAATGCATCCATCTTGAGGACAATCGCTCGGTTTCCTTCAAAGTTCAAGCAGTCAGAATAGATCTCTCGAAATGTCTCGACCAACCTAGTTTGGCAATGAAACAGCAACTGACACTGCCCTGGACTTCGGTCACTCCAGTCTAAACGCACCGGGCTTCCCGACTTAACACTGTAGCTAGGTTGCCCCCATTTAAGCTCTTCTGACACAGGCCCCAGATCGTGTCTGGTCGCAATATCAAAAATGCATTGGCGCATTTCCAGTAACAGCGTTTGAGCCTCTTCAGAAAACAGTTCAAACGCTTCTTCTACTTTAGGGGGCATCACTTATCCCTCGCTCCACGAGCCTTCACCACAAATTTTACCACTACAGCTACATTCAAGCAGAGAATCCACTTAAGTCCAATGCAACTTCATTCCCGAGCCAATAGGCAAAGCGGGTGTGATCAGCATAGTCATCCCCAGTATCGGCATGGACAAGTATGCTAAGAGATTGTCGGTGCTGGTCGAGCCAAGGAATAAGCTTATCGAACTCTGAGCGGCTAAACAGAATTTGGCAGCTCCACATTGTATGAGGACCAACAGGCTTTTGATGAACGCGACCTACCTGCAAACCAAGCTTTTCTCTAGCCGCTTGGCATAAATCCTGTGCAATGGCCAAAGTCTGCTGATCAAAATAAACGTGAGCATGATAGTGCTGATGAACGTTTATGGGTCGGTTGGGTGACGGCATTAGTACTCCTTAAAAATGCATTCAATCCTTATAATCTATCGCCAATGCTAAGCTTTCTTCACATATTTGGCCGTGATCATCATCTCACCCGCACCGTCGACTCTACAATCAAGTTGATGGTCTTTACCTTCAACAATGCGGCGTATTTGCGCTTTGGTGCCAATTTTTATTACCTGTGAACTGCCTTTCACTTTTAGGTCTTTTGCAACCGTCACCTTATCGCCTTCTGACAACAATGTACCATTGACATCCTTTACCATCGGTTGTTGTTCTAACTCATTAGGATCCCACTCATAAGCGCACTCTGGACACACCAAAAGACGTTGGTCTTGGTAAACATATTCTGACTGACAATTTGGACAACTAGGAAAGGACATGATGGCTCTCATTTCATTGGAATGAGTAAGACTACTCATAAATGTAGTTAAGTCAAAGAAGGCTGTTATGGGGTTCATAAAAGTTGGCAATCATCTGAAAATAGATAAAAAAAATGCCTAGCTCAAAAGCTAGGCATTGATTGTTAGTAGCAAAAAGCCACCAATCTAACAGATAGATTATACCAATCGGAGTAATTAACTGGTCAGAAAATTGTGCCGGAAAAATCGCTGAGAGCAAGGCAAAGATTGCCGTAGATAGTTGTTCTACCTACAAAATCTTTAACGCCGCTATTAGCGATTTTAACAAGCAAGAATGATCAGTTAATTGCTTTGGTTGGTATTATAGCTCGATAGTGACTTTTTCACCGTCGATGACTAGCTCAAGCGTACTACCGTTTAATTGGTAAGATACGTCCGCTGCTACGCCATTTTTCTCTGGTACTAATAGCGTCAATACATTGTGCTCTTTAGCGGCAGAAAACTCAGTTTCAACATGGCGGTGGATTTCGAGATCTTTAAACTCGTACGGGTCAACCTCACCAAAACCTTCAACGTTCTTAATTGAAGTGATGTTGTCAGCGCTGTCGTTAATGAAAGACACGTTAAGCGTGGCTTTTTCGCCAACAATCTTGAACGATTTGTCTGAAGTCTCAGTGCTGAATGTGGTGTGCATTAGCCAAGTCAGGTCTTTTTCAGACTCAAAGCTTGCTTTGTCTTGCATTACGAAGACTTTACCTTTTGCAAACCAAATCTTACGCTTGTATGACTTGATGTCTGGAGTAAAGAACTTGTACGACGCAGTCGCATCACCTTCAACAAACTTCACTTCTGACTCGGTATCGTAGTCAGTGATGTTGCCGCCTGCTTCGATACAGAAGCGATCTTGGTGACCTTCAAACTTGGTGTTCTTATTCTCGCCGTATTGGCCTTTACCACCAAACAGTGGCAAATTTTTAGAGAACGTTTGACGACGCCACTTAGTGTGCATGTCTACACCAAAACCACCGTAGTAACCAGTGATAGACGCAAGCGTCTCGCCAAACGCGTGCAGCGTAAAGGCATTTTGGTCACCGTGTGAGTGGCTGATAGAGCCAAATGGGCTGCACTTGAAGACCATATGAATGTGCTCGTCACGCTCACACATCTTGTTGTGGAACGCAGCCCAACCTGTGATTGGGAACACTTTCAGTAGTGGATCATTTGACGGTGCTTTCTCTTCTGGTGCATCCCAAAGGATGTTGAAGCGAAGATCGTCGTAGCCAAAGTCCCACCAACCGAAGTTGTAGAATTTAGTGTGCGCTTCAGTGTCACGACCTTTAAGCTGGTTGTAGTACCAAACGTACTCTGGCTTTTGGTTTACGCCAGCGTAATGCTTGATGTTGTATGCCAGTTTAAGTCCTGGGAAATCACCAATGGAAGACTGGTCACAGAAGCTTGCGCGCTTTGAGTGAACAGGCATGCAGTAAAGTGGGAAGTCGCCAGTGTTTTCGTAGAATGTTTTGTTAAACATGTCTACACCACAGTACGCTTTCAATAGGTCAAACGCTTCGCCTAGGAATGCAGTCTGCGTGTTCCAGTAGTCAGGACCTTCAGCCCAACCACCATCTTCACCGCCCCATGGTGGGTAGTGTACTGCGTAGTATTCTAGTGCGTAAGCGATGTACTCGCCTGCTTTCGGGTGATCGTGATAAAGCGCGATACACGTTGGGATGATAGCAGAAGAAATTGAGCGAACACCGTGGCTGTTTAGTGGGTTGTTAAGTAGATCAACGGTCACTTTCAGGTGGTGCATGATTTCGTCTAGACGCTCAATCAACGCATCTTGAACTTGCTGACGCTCTTCGTCTGTAAAGTAAGCGTGTAGCCAGTCGTAACCCCATGCCATTGCTGCAATAACGCGAAAAGCCGCTTCATCGTTGTAACCGCGAGACGTTACACCTTCTGGATCGTACGTCGATAGCTTCAACGTCCACGCTTTCGCTTTTGCGATAAGCTCGTCGTCTTCTTTAACGATACCCGCGATAGACAAGTTACGCGTTGCGTTCATCGCCATTTGGCAATCAACGTACATTTGACGCCAGTAAGGACGCCACAATGATGCTTTACCAACAGTCTCTTCTGGGTAAGGCTTTGGCTCTTCGTATGGTGCGGTATCAACAAACTTCTGAGTTGAGTTTTTGAAGAAATCGTCAAACATGCAGTATGAAGGGTCAGCCTTCACTTTTGCTTTAAAGTCAGCCAAGTCTGCAGACTGAACCAACAAGCGTGGACGAGCCTCAGATAGGGTATCTAAGAAAGAGAGGTCGAAGTCGCGCTTTTGCACTTCGATTGGCAGCAAATCAACTAAGTTACCTGCTGAGGTATCATTTTCTAACTTCATCGCTCTAATAGCGTCTAACGATTTTTCTGTACTCATAAGAACCCTTTACATATCTAAATATGGATGCAAATTCACCGTACCGGTGTTTATATGACTTATTGTATTACAAAACGACAATAACAATAAAGCATAACCGACCAAATTGAGATCTCAGTACGAGAAATAGTCAGTCATACCCCTTGATTTCGTAGCAACGCTTATAGCGTAGAAGAGTAAGCGTAAGGATCAAACTGAACTGCGAGAAAGTGTAACCAAACGTGACAAGGAGACTAAAGATGTGATTTGGTATGAGTATTGACTCCCGAGTTAAATGCATCTCGATTCAGCGTAATTGAAATAGTGATATGGGATGGTCTGGAATGAATATTTACCAGCATTATTAGTGGATTACGATTTACTTTATCGATAACGTATACGGATAATGATAGGAAGACATAGAAGGATCGACGAATAACGATGGCAACCATGGAAGAGCTAATTGCGCAGTACACAGGTGCAAACGAAGATTCGCGTTTAACGCGGCAATACATCGCCCAACTTGAATACGACACCACTATGCACAAGCTGCGGCCTTACTTACAAAACGCTGAACATGTTTGCGAGTTAGGCGCGGCAACGGGACGTTACTCGTTAGCCTTTGCCAAGATGGGCTGTCATGTCACTGCGGTGGAATTAGCGCTCGATCAGGTCAACATCCTTAAACAAAAAGCCGCCCAGCAGGGCTTTGAGCTGACCATCCATGAAGGTAATGCTTGCAGTGTTCCCTATATTTCCGACGAGTCGCAGCACGTATGCGTCATTCTTGGGCCACTCTACCATCTAAAGACACTGGCAGAGAGACAACAAGCTCTCAGCGAGGCTTATCGAATGCTCAAACCTAACGGCCTGCTCGCTGTTGCCTATATTTCTTCCTTTTTTGTAGCCGGTATGTTCGCACAGCAATGTCCAAAGTTAATCACTCCAGACGTACTGTTGCAATTGCGCCAAAGCGGTACTGTCTCTGACCCACGCGCTGACGACTTTTTCAAGGTTGGGTACTTTGCGACCCCTAGTGAAATAGAACATCTAATTTCTGAGGCGGGATTTTCGGTGAATGAGCATATTGCGACTGATGGGTTTGGCCGCTACATCGCCAAGGGAGTCAATCACTTTTCACCCGAGCAATATCGAGCCTGGCGAGATCATCATTTTGCTACCTGCAACGAACCGACTCTTCTCGGCTCAAGCAATCACGGTTTAGTCATCGCAAGAAAAGTGGGTTAAAGCATTGGTAAACGAGTACCTGAACATATCACTATTGGCCCAATGCCCAGATGAAGCCAACAAGATAGCCATTTGGTACTACGATGAATGGGCGCAACATGCCCCAGCTGTCACACTCGATATGGTGCTTAAAAACGTCCGAGAGAAAGCCGCCAATAACAGCGAACTCCCAATGGCGTTAGTTTGTCATATCGACAATGTGCTGGTTGGCGCATTGGAGCTCAAAATCAGAGAGAACAAACACTATCTTGACTATGAGCATTGGGTGGGTGGGGTGTACACGCACCCAGACTATAGAGGCAAAGGTATTGCCAGTGCGTTACTCACGCGCGCCAAACAGCAAGCGAGCGCGATTGGTGTACATAGACTATATCTACAATGTGACAATCAATTAGTCTCGTTTTACACCCAGCATGGCTTTACACAGGTACATGCTGCTGAAAATGATCTATCGACCAGCATCATGCTGTGGACGCAAATACCATAATGTTGAGTGGTGGTGGATTCTAGACTGTTCCACCAACCAACTCATTACGCGTCGAGCTGATAGAGCAAAGCTGTCATTGCTGCTGCGCAAACACCTCCGCCAGCATGCAACGCACACTGCCACCGCCAATGGATTCGATGGTAGACACATCAAACGGCAGTAACTTTCCATGAGAGGCCAACTGCGCCTTTTGCGCATCGGAGAAATGATCAAACGCAGACTGTGACATGGCAATCAGCTTGTTACCTTTAGCGTTCTCTAACTGCAAAATATTTCCACAAAAATGAGCCATTTGCTCAGCATTGATTGAGATCACCTGTTTCGTTTTTGCTAACTGCTTAATCACATAACGCCTTTCAAACTCTGGGATCACTTCATCACAAATCACCGCAAAACGTTCACCTACCGCCATCATTACATTGGTGTGATACACCGGGGTGCCAGATTGAGTTTGGGTTTGGAAAGTGATCGCTCGATAACCTACCTGCTCGGCAAATCGCTCTAAAAGATCGCGATCGCACCGCTGTGAAAGCCCTGCGTACAACTCACGATTTTGATGATCAAAAATCATCACACCCGTGCTTTCTAAAAAGCTTTCGTGGATGGCATCGTCTAACCAGTGATCTTGCACATTTTTCAGGTGAAAGCTGTGCTGAGTGAGAAGCTGCGTAAGCTGATCGGTGCGAACCTCTTCTCGTCGATTGGCGCAGGCCATGGGAAACAGGTGTAATTCGCCATTAGGTAACGAGCAAAACCAGTTGTTTGGAAACACGGCATCAGGTGTCGACATTTTACTTGGGGAATAATCCAACGGCATCACATTGACGCCATTTTCTCGAAGTGCAGTGACCATGCGCTGAAATTCACTCATCGCCCGTTCACGGATTTTCTCAGAGGTCAGAGAGCTGCTGTGCTGAAACTCATTATCCGCTGCCGTTTGTGGGTTAAACCCAAACTCTTTGGGCGGCACCATCACAACATGACGAGTATTTTGAACAGCCAATTTTGGCTTATGCGATAAAAAATCGAGTGAACGCATGGTTAATTCCTTTAACCAAATTTAGGACGAAAGCCAATTGTAATCAGTTTGTAACCCTTACTTTTACCGTTTACCCTTACTTTTTGAAACAATCGCAGCAATTTTCACTTAGTAATAACGAATATTCAGCAATTATTGCTTTTAACTAAAGCTACCCTAACAGCAGCCGATATAAAGTTATGTAAACAGTTGATGTTGTTATGTTTGTCTGTTTTTTCGTCGCACTACCCTTTTAACAGGTATACAATAGACTCGTCACGGATGATTTAAGCAATGCATTTCACAGCGCCTTCTCAAGGGTTTTCTAACAATCGTCCTCTTTGCTTACTCTGTTTAGGAAAACACTATGTTCAAACTGTTTGAAGGCTTCACTCAAGCCTTCCCGCAAGACGATCCCGGGCAACCACCAAAAGGGGTGTTTGCTTTTTGTCGTCACTACACCAAGGGATTTGAAGTACCACTGATCTTGATGGCCATCATGAGTACTGTCGTCGCCATTGTCGAAGTGTCATTATTTGGCTTTATGGGGCAACTGGTCGATTGGTTGTCCCAAAGCGATCCCGCAACCTTTTTAGAAGACAATGGCTCAACACTCTGGTTTTACGGCATTCTTTTACTCGTGGTCATGCCCATCCTGATCGTCGTCTACTCGCTGTTGGTTCATCAAAGTTTACTTGGTAACTACCCAATGTCGATCCGTTGGTCGGCCCATAGGTATTTACTAAAACAAAGCCTGTCATTTTACCAAGACGACTTTGCTGGACGTGTTGCCACCAAAGTCATGCAAACCTCGCTGGCGGTTCGCGAAAGCGTTATGAAAACCATGGATGTGTTTGTCTATGTCGCCGTTTACTTCACCTCTATCGTGATATTGCTAGCCAGTGCGGACGTTCGTTTAATGGTGCCATTTTTAGTCTGGTTAGCGGTCTATGTAGGTATTCAAATTTACTTCGTACCTAAGCTTAAAAATGTTGCTTCACAGCAAGCCGAAGCTCGATCGATGATGACCGGACGAATTGTAGACAGCTACACTAACATCGCCACCGTTAAGCTGTTTTCGCACAGTACTCGTGAAACCGAATACGCGGAAGAAGGCATGGATGGCTTTTTACAAACCGTTTATCGACAAATGCGCCTAGTTACTGGCTTTGATGTGTGTGTAGAGATCACCAATTACATCTTGGTATTCAGCATTGCCGCTCTATCCATAATGCTGTGGATGGACAGTGCAATTTCGATTGGTGCTATTGCGATTGCGATTAGTTTGGCGCTGCGTATTAACGGCATGTCTATGTGGATCATGTGGGAAGTCGGTTCACTGTTTGAAAATATAGGTACTGTAGTTGATGGCGCATCGACACTCTCCAAGCCTATCGACATTACTGACAAAAAAGAGGCAAAGCCTATTGATGTGGCTAAAGGGGAGATCGCCTTTGACGATGTTAGTTTCCACTATGGTGAGAATAAAGGTGTCATTGATCACCTTAACCTCACCATCAAGCCGGGTGAAAAAGTCGGTCTTGTGGGACGCTCAGGTGCTGGCAAGTCAACGCTAGTCAATCTTCTGCTGCGTTTTCATGATGTTGAGCAAGGCCAAATTCGAATAGACGGACAGCCTATTGATGCTGTAACCCAAGACTCTTTGCGCAGTAATATTGGCATGGTGACTCAAGATACGTCACTGCTGCATCGCTCCATCCGTGACAATATTTTATACGGACGCCCCGATGCGACAGAAGAGCAATTGATCAAGGCAACGTCACAAGCACAAGCCCACGAGTTCATCGAAACCCTGACCGACCCGTTTGGTAATATTGGCTACGATGCACAAGTTGGCGAGCGTGGCGTTAAGCTATCTGGTGGGCAAAGACAACGCATCGCAATCTCGCGAGTATTGCTCAAAGATGCACCACTACTTATCTTGGATGAGGCAACATCGGCACTCGACTCTGAAGTTGAATCGGCGATTCAAGAAAGCTTAAACGAATTGATGCAAGGTAAAACGGTGATTGCCATAGCGCATCGTCTTTCTACCATTGCTGCGATGGATCGCCTGATCGTTTTGGATAAAGGTAAAATTGTAGAAGAAGGTACCCACCAACAATTGATCAAAGGCAGCGGCATTTATGCTCAGCTTTGGCAACACCAAACCGGTGGGTTTATTGGAGACGACCCTCAATAGACATACTCCCTTATGCGATAATCCATCACACTTATAAAGCCCGCTTTGCGGGCTTTATTGATCTAAGTCCAACACATCCACATTGACGCCAAAGCTGGTTTTATGTTCTTCAATCACAAATTCACTTCGGGTTTGAATGACGCCTGGTAGGGTCGGCAACTTGTGAGCCATAAACGCTTGGTACGCACGCATGTTTTTCACTCGAACTTTGATCATAGTGTCGAAGTCACCAGACAAAGAATAACAAGACTCTATTTCTGGCAGCACGGCTACCGCATCTGAAAACTTTTGGAAAATTGAAAAGTTATTTTGATCCAGTCTTATGTGTATGAACACTTGCACATCCATGCCTAACTTTTCGGGGTTCAATTGCGCATGGTAGCCAATAATGTAGCCTTCTTTTTCTAGACGTTTGACCCGCTCAGAACATGGGGATGTGGTCAAGTTAACGGCTTTTGCCAACTCAACGACAGGCATCCGGCCTTGTTTATGCAATAACCTCAATATCTGTTTATCGACTCTATCTAATTTCATCCGATCTTATCTCGTAGTTTCGGCGCAATAATTGCTTACATATTATCCTGTTATGAGCCAAATTTGAAAATTGATTCTATACCGTACAGTATGAGCTAAATCGAAACATTGATTTAGTATTCACTAAGATAAGTGTGATCAAATGTAAGATCTCGATCACGCCACGGTATATAAGGCATTCAGCGTATCAATGATCTTATTATTCATTAACAGGCAGATACAAAACACTGACAAATGTGTGCTTTCTAATCAATCTTTTGAGCTAATTTAGAAAGCCTTATGTCAGAAAAAAGTCAATAATGTATGTGTAAAGTGTAAGAAGTTACCCTTAGGGTAAGGCGCATAATAATAACTAGGAAGATTTTTGCGAGGGTAAGGAAAATGATTAAAGCAACATTGTCGTACATTCCATTGGGAATTGGGTCTTGGAATACAGTAACTGTTTCTAAAGAAATCGCCGTAGCACTAGCGGAAGAGTACAGCTCATACGGCTGGCCAGTACAGCTAGATGGTGAAGACTTCTCAGTAGATTTGTCGACAGCAGCATAAGCTTAGCAATCACCCATAAAAAAAGCAGCCAATGGCTGCTTTTTTATTTTTAAATTCATTACTTTACGTCAACAATCGCTTGGCTTATTAAATGTGATCTTGACTGATTTTCTAGACTAGTTTGCTGGTTACATTCTCGACAAAAATAGCGATGAACAAACTCCTCGTTGTCGTCAAACTTGCTTGAGCCAAAAGTTAGTATCGACAAAAACATTGCAGATTTTGGTGTTAACTTTCGCTTTACCAGAGATTTGTGCTGAGTTTCACGCTCACATTCGCAGCAAAATAGTTGAGGCATCACTTCCTCTCGACTTATCTTTCAATTTATCAGTTATTCAAACTACTCTATTAAATTGCTTTAGTTTTGTACCACTAAAGTATCAAAACTGTGTGCTTTCTCGCCATATCATCAGGACTTACCAGTTAAAGGTTGATCATCATCACGTTCAAATTACGACCAAGATATGCCTTGCCAGCGGCAAGGCATCACCTCAACTAAAGTACTAGAAAGTTCTTAGTGGCTCAGCTCCAATAAGGTGGCATTTCCCCCAACGGCAGTCACGTTAATAGTGCGGGTGCACTCTGTGATGTAGCGGAAACTCAACCTTGGGTCATTGAGTAGCGATGAGTCCAGATGCCCCGTATCCTCAATGATCGCAGTTATCGCCCCGATATTGCCAGCCAATAATGACGCGGTCTCCGCGGTTGGTGCTTGTTCTCCCACCAAAGTAACGACGGCAATGTTTTCGTCGCACAACTGCATCCATTCTTCAATCGATACCACTTGCAGCACACCCTGAGGAAAGTCTAACCCTACAGTGTTTAGTCTACCTGAGAGCGCCTCAGAATCGGTGGCAACCAATGCGGTGTTGCCGGTCATCAAAGCAATCACCACATGGACAAGCACGCTTAAAGAGTCACCGTGTGCCGTAAAATCGCCAATCAACGCCACGCCACGCCCTTGCGTGTAAAGCTCATTGCTTTCGCCCGTTGGACCAGGCATTGGTAGCGTCTTACTCACAAATATCTCAATGTCATTGCGAATCTTCGCCATCGTAACGTCATCACACACTTCGTGGTGAAGAAAGGATTTCGCCACTAACTCAATGCGAGCGTCAATGTCCACCAAATACCAAGTCTGAAATGCGCTCATCGCATCGGTCTTAATAAGTGTATTATTCATAATAGCTCTCCAATTACTGCCAACGACTTGCACTAAAACGCGCTAAGTATCTCGGGCCACCCGCTTTAGGCCCAGTCCCAGACAATCCCTGCCCACCAAAGGGTTGGACACCAACAACCGCACCAACTTGATCTCTATTGATGTAGCAGTTGCCAACCCGAACGTGTCTTTCTATCCAGCGATAGGTGGTTTCATTTCGGCTGTGAACACCCAGCGTTAAGCCAAAGCCCGTTTGATTGATTGCTTCGACCACTTGCGGCAACTGATCCGATTTAAAATGAATGATATGCATGATTGGGCCAAACATCTCTTGTTCCAGTTGGGCAATAGACTCTAAACGAATCACTGTTGGTGGGACAAAATCACCCTGCGCACAGACATCACCGATCTCCAACTGAGCAATCACGCTGTTTTGATGGTGTTGAATGTGTTTCAGCAATTTCTGTTTTGCCGCGTTATCAATGACCGGTCCAACATCCGTTGAATGATGATATGGGATGCCAATGCTCAACTGCTCCATTGCACCTTTGATTAAGGTTTCTATTCTTGGTGCGATATCTTCTTGTACGTATAAGACACGCAGCGCTGAGCAGCGCTGGCCAGCCGATGCAAACGCCGATCGAACAGCATCTTGCACAACTTGTTCAGGTAACGCAGTACTGTCAACAATCATCGCATTTTGGCCACCGGTTTCAGCAATCAGAGGGACACTGCCGACTCCTCGTGCACTCAAACTGCGGTTGATTGCTTGCGCAGTCTGAGTGGAACCGGTAAATGCCACGCCCGCAACACTTGGATTGGATGTGAGTGACTGCCCCAACTCCTTGCCACTTCCAAGAATCAATTGGATGGCCTGTTTAGGAAAGCCAACTTCCAACATAAGCTCAACAGTGCGAAAAGCGATCAAACTGGTTTGCTCTGCAGGTTTTGCAACGACAGTGTTGCCTGTGACTAGTGCTGCACTAATTTGCCCCAAAAATATCGCTAGCGGGAAATTCCAAGGGCTGATACACACAAACACTCCTCGACCATCGTAGTGCATCGTGCGAGTCGTTCCATCAAATGAAGCCATAACTTCCGGCGTTAGCTTTAGCGATTGATTCGCGTAGTAACGACAAAAATCGACCGCTTCTCTCACTTCGTCAATACTGTCATGAATGGTTTTGCCGGCTTCCATATGACATAGGGCGACCAACTCGTCCATATGCTCTTCCAAACTGTTGGCGAGTTGTTCGAGTAACGTACTTCTTTGTTGTCGAGGCGTGCTATTCCAAGTTGGCTGATAAGACTGAGCAACGTCAAAGGCTTCGGAAACATGATCAAGGCTAGCAGTTGTCCAACGTCCCACTTTAACTCGGCGATCAAACGGTGCGCAGACGTCAATACTCGTTTGATCATCCTTGATCATGCTTTCGTGATTGGTCACTCCATTTACAATAGAACACGCCTGCCAATGATGATCTAAGAAATGCTCTACACTACGCTCAAAAGGTAAGCGCTCACTATCCACATCGATATTGATACCTTTAGAGTTTTTTCTATCTTCAAAGATTTCTAATGGAAGCGGGATTTTGTTATTAAATAGCTGGCTCTGACGCTCGATTGCTGTGACAGGGTGTTCGGTCAACTCTTCAATGGGACATGTTGCATCAACGAGTCGATGGACAAAAGAGCTATTGGCACCATTTTCCAATAGTCGACGCACCAAGTATGGCAATAGGTCTTTATGGCTGCCGACAGGTGCATAAATTCGAACGCGCTGTTCATACGCCGCAATAGCATGTTCGTATAACGCCTCTCCCATGCCATGCAGTCGCTGAAATTCATAATCACCGTGTTTAGCCATTGACGCTATGGCACTGACCGTGTGTGCATTGTGACTGGCGAATTGCGGAAATAGCGCACCTCGAACCGAGTCACTCAATAGAAAACGAGCACACGCTAAATAGGAGACATCCGTCCCTTCTTTTCGCGTAAATACGGGGTAATTGTGATAACCCGCTTGCTGAGACCATTTTATTTCACTGTCCCAATAGGCACCTTTAACCAACCGCACTGGAATGGTGTCGCCCATCTCTTTAGCCAGTGCCGTTAGCCACGCCAACACAGGAAGTGCGCGTTTTGAGTAAGCTTGAACCACCAAGCCTAGCTTACCCCAGCGCCGAACGGCTTCATTTCTATAGACCTTTTCAAATAGACGTAAACTGAGCTCGAGCCTATCGGCTTCTTCTGCGTCAATGGTGATAGCAACATCTTGTGCAATCGCTCGCTTAACAAGGCTCATTAATGTGCTAAACAACTCGTCCATGACTCGCTCTTCGCAAGCCACTTCATAACGAGGATGCAGCGCTGACAGTTTTATGGACACCGAAGGGGCTGGATCCACCTGATGCTGCCTTGTATGCGCACCGACTTCATCTATCGCACCTAAATACGCGTCATAATATTTCTTCGAATCCTGCTCGGTGAGCGCCGCTTCACCCAACATATCGTAGGAGTAGGTTTGGCCCTTCTTCATCGCCGATTTGCCATTAGATTGCGCCTCAGCAATTGTGCGACCAAGAACAAACTGGTGCCCCATTATTTTCATTGCTTGTTGCATCGCTTTTCTGACTACGGGCTCAGAAAGCTTATTAACCAAACCGCCAAGAGCCGAACTGGCCGAAGCATTGTCTTGAGGCGCAATACCCACGACTTTGCCAGTCAACATCAGCCCCCACGTGGAGGCATTGACGAATACAGAATCAGAGCGTTTAAGATGCGACTTCCAATCTGCTACTGTCAGCTTATCCTTAATGAGTGCGTCTGCCGTGGCTTTGTCGGGGATCCGCATTAATGCTTCAGCAAGGCACATCAACAAAATACCCTCTTGGGTATCTAAACTATATTCCAACAGCAACGCATCAATCATCTGAATGGCATTTTTGTCCGCTCGAATTGCTTCAATTAAACGAGTCGTAGAAAGCGCTATAGTATGACTTTCTTCTTCAGTGGGTGTTGCTAAGGGGATCAGTTGCTGTAACCACGCCGATTCATCAACGCAGTACATTGGAGATATTTGTTGCCACAAAGATTGAACCAAATCGCTACTCGATGATTGGTCAAAATACCCTGGTGCAAGCAAATGCGATGCAGTAAACATATCAACTCCTCACAATAATTTATGCGCGCCAATTAATGCCCTTTTGCAGGGCGTGGCACGTTAGTGTCGTGAGACGCAGTGTAATTGGATAGCAACGCGTAAAATTGCAAAATTCTCGGCTATGATTGCAATATTCTTCACAACCTAACAAACCTAGAACAACCTCTCACATTTTGCTCACAACTATGGCAATTTGTTGGCAGGTGTAGGAATGAGTGATTGGAATTTTGCGGGGGTCACCCCAACCGCTTTTTTAAAGCTATTGGTCATCGCGCTTTGGCTACTGTAACCGCATTGCTGGGCAATTTGAGACAGAGGTAGATCGGTCAGCAGCAAACACTGCTTAACCTCTTCAATACGTAACTGCGAGACATAATGCGCTGGTGTAATGCCCATTTGCTGCTTAAAACGGGTGTAAAACTGGCTGTCGCTCAGAAACACCAATGCGGCAAGTTGTGGAACGGTGAGTTTGCTCCCCAAATGTCGTCGAACGTAAGCTTCGATGACCGAAATATCGAGCTTAGACTCTCTAAATTGACGCTCAAAAGTTTGGCTACGGCGCGCGACAAGAGTCAGCATTGTTTGCTGACAGGTTTGCAGCAGAATAGCGTCACTAGGATCACTGCGCGTTTGCGCCAACAACATGGCAATGAGTTGCTGTACTTGAGCATCGAGTTGAAAAAAAGCCGGTGAATGTGTATCGCCCAATGAGGACGCAACTCCCGGCTGATTAAGCACTAAAATTCGAGAATCGTCCGACAGTGCCGCATACTGATGCGGCAAAAATGCATCCACGGCACAGCCTTGCCCAGGCAAGATTTGTCTTGGCTCACCATTCACTTCCATTAACGAGACCCCTTCTAATCCAACCACCACTTGTGAGTGCTCGTGATGATGAGAATGGGCCTGTTCTGGTAGCGTGATCAAATCGATTAAAGGAAGTCGTTGCAGCATACTGTATTTTGAAAGCTATTCACCGTATAGTGTGCATCAAACCCTAAACAGAGCGATCTGGTTAAGACTTTTTTACTTCTAATCTATGGAAGAATGATCAAGCGCACACTAATTACGGTAAACGCTTGCTCAACACCCTTAAAAAAGGATTTACTCAATCGATCAGTTTAGAACTATTACACCAATTAGTATGAATATTAGTGGTATATTATTTGCTTCTACTATTTACTTTCAGCTTGACTGGCAATGACGATCAATTGGATGATGACTATTGCTATGGGCCGTTAAAAAATAACTAATAATGACATATTTTGGCAAGGAACTATGATGAGATGTCGACAGTCAGCGCTGCTTGTTGCGCTGTTATCCACGCTAACCGCGACCAGCTATGCTGCCACTGAGAACCGCTCTCCTGTAGATCCGGTTTCTGCAATTACGCAAGATATTGAACAAAAAAGAACTGATATCGTCGCTATCGATGCGGTTGTCGCTCAAGAAGCTGACGCCCTCAGCGAACTGCAACAAAACAGCGTCATCTTAAGTCGTCAATACAATGATCTAGAAACACGCCTAAACCGTGCAAAATCAGAGCTCGACAAGCAGTACGCTCGCCTTCTAGAAGATCCAGATGTCGATCTCTCTAGCTTTCAAAAGCGCTATCAAGAGACGTGGGCTCAAATTAAAGAGAACCAGCGTCTACAGCTTGAAACCAAGCAAAAAATAGCCGAAAGCGAACTTAAGGTTAGCCAGACCAAGCAGAAAAAAGCTCGTCTATACAGCGAACTAGAAAACCTGCGCGAAGCAAAAGTGGGTGCACGAGTTAAACGCATCAACAGTGAATTGCGTGAAAGCTCTGTCGTTGAGACAAGCTACCAAACCACGTGTTCAAGTACGATGACCTTAGGTGAATGTAGTAACCAAGGACGTCATCTAAACAAACAAAAAGCCGTTAACGAATTTAAAACCCAGTTGATTGCCAAGCTCACCGAAACCAATCTTGCTAAGCAAAACATGGAAGGTGTGCAGCTGAATATTCATATTCAAGAAAGCCAGTTTTTGACCAGCGGTTTTACCGGAAGCAATGGTTACTACACTGAGCTGCAAGCTCAACTACAAGCCAAGCCAGATACAACGGCCGCATGTTCGTTACTAAACGTGGCAAATCGCTACTGTTTAAATAACAGCTCCCAAACAAGTAAGAATGATAAAGAGTGGGCAAACATTACTGTTCGTTCTGATCAGTACAACGATCGTGTCACGATTAATGGCGTCAGTTACGGCAGTACGCCGGTTGAAATTGTACTGCCATCGGGTCAACATCAGATTTCTGTAGCAAAAGATGGCTACGAAACATACAACCGCAAAGTGAGTGTAAATGGTAACGACACCATTTGGGTGAAATTATCACCATCTAAAGAAGGTTAGCCCTTCTAAAACAGAGACTTTTGCGCTTCTAACGCCACTATGTTCACATCTGCATCGATTGCACGTTGTGACCTAGTGGCGATTTTGTATAGAATACGGGATATTCAACTTTCGTTTAGCTATTGGAACATGCGCCAAGGATTATCAGCACTATGCAGTGCACTGCTTTTATGTGGTGCAGCAAGCGTCAATGCGGCAGAAGAGACGACTCAATCAGTAGATCCGGTCGCTCAAGCACAGCTTGCCATTGAACAACAACAAGCGGAAGTTACCAGTACCGGTACCGAACTCGACTTAATCAAGCAATCTCTTGATAACGCCAAGAGCAAACAGTCACGTCTCGAAAATGAAGCCGTTGAGCTTGAGAAGCGACGTAAGTCTGCACAGACTAATTTGGATCGCGACTATGCGCGTATGCTTGAAGAACCCGACCTCGATATCGCCGCGTCTCAGCGTGCTTACCAACAGACGTGGGAAGCCATTAAAGACCACCAGCAATCGGTACTTAACAACCAGCATCAAGTCCATGAGTTAACGGCGTCGTTACTGCTGGCTCAGGCTCAGCAAAAACGAAACCTTGAGGCACTTGAGCAAGTCAAAGAAGAGCACATCCGTGCTCGCGTCACTCGATTAAGAACAGAGCTTAGCACTGGAGAAATCGCCAACGTCGACTTTACTCATGACTGCGACACGTCAATGACGATTGCTCAGTGTGCCGATCAAACTCAAACCCTTGCGGTTCAAAAAGCGGTGAGCCAATATCAAGACAAACTGATCTCTGGCACAACCGAAACCAAGCAAGTTAAACGTCACTTGGGTGAAGCGTCTCTCAATATTCACGTTGTCGGTAAAGACGTAAAACTAGCCCAGTTATTTGGTGATAACAAATACCGCACTGAACTTGATATCCAACTGGAAACGCGTCCAGCAACCAATGCTCCTTGTCGCCTTCTAGACGTTGAGTCTCGATACTGCTTTGCACCAAGCAGTAACGACAGTGAAGCGGGTCAAAGCCAAGAAGTTCAGTGGGTCAATCTAACGATTCGTTCAAACCAATACGACGACCAAGTATGGGTGGATGGCGTATCTTATGGCAGCACACCTATCGATGTGATGCTTCCTGTAGGCGTCCACCGCGTGACGGTCTCTAAAGAAGGCTACAAGTCGTTTAATCAAGACCTTACTGTTCGAACCGATCATACGTTACGGGCTGTGCTTCGTGAACACAGCAACTTGCCTAAATCAGGCAAGACATTTGCTGACAAGCTAAAAGATAAAAGCAATGGCCCAACCATGGTGGTGATCCAACGTGGTGAATACGCAGTAGGCGATAACGCCAGTGAAACAGCCATCATTAAGCGCTCGTATGCGATTGGCCAAGCGCCCGTAACTGTGGCTCAATTTGGACGATTTGTTGAAGAAGCCGATTACCAAACCGACCCAGAAGTGAACAAAAGCTGCCTAGCCTTTGCTACGAGTACCCTGACGCCAAAAGTAAACAGCAGTTGGCGCAGCCCAGGCTTTAAACAGCAAGGTGACTCACCGGTTGTTTGCCTATCGCGAACTGACGCTCAGACATATGCAACGTGGCTTTCAAGCCAAACAGGGTTTAAGTACCGCTTACCAACCGTTTACGAATGGGAAGTCGCGGCGCGTGCTGGTAGCGACACACAATATTGGTGGGGTGACGAATTTGGTACTAGCCGCGCCAACACTGGCTGGGGTGGCACCAATTGGTCTAACCAAAGCACTTCTCCGGTGAAAAGCTTCAGTGCAAACGCATGGGGCCTATACGACACGGTAGGCAACGTATGGGAGTGGACCAACTCTCCAGAAGGTGTTGCTAAAGGTGGCGCATGGAGCTTTGCACCAAGCAAAGCAGCCGCATCGGAACTGCTGTATGTGAACCCGAACTCTGGTGCGAACTTCTTAGGCTTACGCTTAGTTCGAGAAATCAATTAGCGCCCAAACTAAGGTTTACCTTCAATTCAATTAAGGCCTTTCATTGTTATGAAAGGCCTTTTTCTTTCTTACCGATACCCATACCTATACCCATGCAATCCCAACATGTATCCCTCAACTCCAACTTAGAAAACGCGCCAAGCCAGCTTTTATTCTGACAACCTATAAAAGTGTGACATTGCGCACTGCACGACATTCTATAAGCTGAAAGAATCTGTGCGGATTTTTAAACCACAAAACACATTAAAACAGGTTTAATTAACTATCCATTCGCATAATCACAACATAAGGTACAACAATGATCAATAAAAAACGATATCTCAACAATATCGGTGTTCAAGTCGTCATCGCCATGATTGTCGGTACGATCGTCGGTGCTCTCATGGGCGAAACTGCCGCTGTTTTTGCGCCTCTTGGTGCTATCTTTATCAGCCTAATTAAAATGCTAGTGATCCCGCTGGTTGCGGTTGCGCTCATTTCTGGTGCAGCAGGATTGGGCAACAGTCAGTCTGCCGGCAAGGTGGGCGTGGTTACTTTAGGCTACTTTGCGCTTACCAGTGCCTTAGCAGTCGCGCTAGCCCTAGTTATGGGTGAAGTGTTTAAGCCTGGTGTTAACATTGACATCGCTGGCATCGAGAGCATGTTCTCAGCAGAATATGCGTCTCAAGGAGAGCTACCTACATTTTGGGCTACCGTTATTGGTATGATCCCAACCAACATTTTCCAGTCTCTCAATGAAGCCAATATTCTTCAAATCCTAGTGTTCTGCCTATTCTTTGGTATTGCACTATCAAAACAAGCAAAAGAGAAACGCGATCCTATTATCAGCGGTGTAAACACCATTGTTGATGCGATGGTTTGGATGATCAACAAAGTGATGATCATTGCTCCTCTTGGCGTGTTTGGCCTGATGGCAGAAGCGGTGGGTACCTTCGGTTTTGGCGCGTTGATGGTGGTATTCAAGCTGTTTGTTGTTTACGTCGCCGCAATCTTAATCTTTGGTTTTGTCGCATACCCTCTAATGGTGCAAATCTTTACCAAAACATCGGCGAAGGAGTTCTTGTCGGTAATGAAAAAGCCACAAGCAGTTGCACTATCTACAGCGTCTTCTATGGCCACTCTTCCTGTGACTATGGACGCGGTTGAACACGACCTTAAAGTTCGCAATTCAACGGCCTCTTTCGTGCTGCCACTGGGTGCGACAATCAACATGTCGGGCAACGCGATTTACTACGGCTTGGTTGCTATCTTCTTTGCGCAGCTGTTTAACATCGATCTGTCGATGGGCGCATACGTTGCGATCATTCTAACATCGACGCTAGGTGCTGTTGGCCAAGCAGGTGTTCCAGGCCCGTCTTTCCTTGTTGTTGCAGTACTGATTGCAGCAGGTATCCCAATTGAAGGTCTACCACTGCTGTTCGCTTTGGACCGTGTATTTGACATGATCCGTACCGCATTGAACATCACCGGTGACGCAGCCTGTGCTGTGATTGTGGATGCGCTGATTGAAGAAGAAGATGCTCAAGCACTCGATCTTGCAGAGCAGAACTCTTAATCGCAACACCAATAAATAGTGATAAAGGCAGCCAATGGCTGCCTTTTTTGATTCGGCCGCTCATAGAGTAAAGCCGATTCCCGATGATTCAGTCATTCATCCTTCCCTCACTAAATACGCAATTTCAACGCCAAAACATCAACTCAAACAAATAAATAGACATCCATACGTCTAACTATTACACTGCCTCTCGCTGGTCTCCGATTGTCACAACAAACGGATCTAACAGGGAATCTGGTGCAATTCCAGAACTGACGCGCAGCGGTAATAGAGAACAAGCGTTCATTCGCACACTGTCTTATGGAAATTAGGCGGGAAGTGGAACGTAAGGTGGGTGAATAACCCGTGCTCTTAAGTCCGAATACCAACCAGTGAACGGGGATGGATATCCCTTCAAACTACGCGATTTTAGGATACAAAATGAAAATCACACCTTTAGCGAGCAAGGTTGCATCGCTGTGCCTTTGTGCGCCACTTTTTACAAGCCCATTCGTATTTGCTCAAGATACATCTGATGAACCCGTTGAACTGACTATATCGTATACAGCGAACCGTTTTGAACAACCGACTGCATCGGTGTTAGCGTCGGTCAGCACAGTAACACGCGAACAGATTGAAACTCTTAACGCAGACTCCGCTCTCGACGTCCTCCGAACTCTATCTGGAGTTGAAGTGGCTTCACAGGGCACGAGAGGCAGCACTACCGGCGTATTTTTACGTGGGACAAACTCTAACCAAACCGTCGTACTAGTCGATGGTGTTCGTATTAACTCACCGTCTAGCGGCGCTGCTCAGTTTGGTTTAATCCCTGCCTTTGCTATTGAAAAAATCGAAGTCATTCGCGGACCGCGTGCAGCCGTATATGGTTCTGATGCCATTGGTGGTGTGATCAGCATAACTACGATTCCTTCTAATAACGATTCAGTGAATGAAATCGCACTTAATGGTGGCAGCAACCGCTATAACCAACAAGCGTGGAGAACGGTAGGTCAAATTTCCGATAAAACTTCGGGAAGCTTTGTGGTCAACAATGAAAGTGACGCAGGCTATAACTCCAACCAGGCAGGTCCAGACGACGAAGAGTACGGGTACTCAACGCAATCTCTGTTTGGCAATCTTAATCACCAATTTAACGAGCAATGGAGTGCAGCGTTTAATGGCTATACGGCTAACAACACTGCTGAGTTTTGGGGATACGATCCAAATACATTCACCAACGTTAAAGATGAAACGACGCAACAGTTTTATAGTGTTGCAGGAAGCGTAGCCTTTAAACAAAATAACTACCGCAGTGTTGTACAATACAACTTAACTAATGATGAGCTTGGTACGCGAGATGTTGAGAAAACACGTGCCGAAGCAATCATTTCCGCTAAACGCCACACTGTATCTTGGATTAATACGGTTCTTCCAACCGACTACTTAACCCTTAATGTCGGTCTCGACTTTTACAAAGAATACGCCGACCAATCTGGTGCAAATGACGCCAATTTTGCGAACAACAAAAAAGACAACGCCGCTATATTCGCAACATCTCTGCTCGATTTTGGTGACACAATTTTGGAGCTCAGTGCTCGTTATGACGATAACAGTGCCTTTGGTGATCATTTAACTTGGAACGCAGCCGCTGGGTATTACCTAACCGACTCGATCCAATTGACGGCAGGGGCTGGCACTGCATTCAAAGCGCCAACCTTTAATGATCTATACTGGCCAGAAGATCCTTATGGCGTAGGTAATCCAGACCTCAAGCCTGAAACATCGATTAGCGGTGAGATTGGGATCCGTGGCCAGCACGACAAGTTTGATTGGTCGTTGGCAGCATACAGCTCGACTATCGAAGACCTGATCGAATGGATGCCTGTTGATGATGCCAATCCATTTGGTCAATGGACACCAACAAACGTAAGTGAAGCCGAAATTAAAGGGATTGAGTTAGAAGTAGCCTTCGATACTGGGCCTGTTGAGCATCAATTGGTCGGTGATTGGAAAGACACCGAAAATGTCACTACTGGTGAACAACTGATTCGTCGTGCCAAGCAAAACTATAAATGGGTAGGTACGTATCGTATTGGTGCACTTAGCACTACGTTGGATACCCAGTATGTGGGAGAACGTCTCGATGCTTCTGGCGACATGATGGATGCCTACACACTTGTAAATCTGGCTGCGATCTATCAGTTTACTGATAACTTCAAAGCCAACGTAAAAATCAATAACCTGTTGGACAAAGACTATGAGACCTCATATTACGGTTCTGATTTCGTAACCGGTGAGAAGTTTTATTATGTAGGGCCAGAGCGTAGCTTCTACGCTGGGTTAAACTACAAGTTCTAAGTTAACTTACAGTATGCCAGCACTTTCAGTGCTGGCTTTTTTACGGATATTACGAGGTTGTCACCCGAGCCTCGGTTTTCCCCATCTGATACCCCTCCTCCAAAATCTCAACGTCCGTCGTTAACCTCCCAACCCGAAATTCAGGTGGAGGTGCAATCACATTGATTGTGCAGTCTGCTGGAGGGTTCTCAATAAAATCGATGGCAGTATTATAGTTTTGGGCGCGACGCAGCATGGCTTGAGCTAACACTGGTTGTTGCTTTAACAGCGCTTTTACTAACCAACCGGCTTTAGTGGGCTTTTTTCTATACCCGAGCGGTCGCGACAATACAACAGTAATCTCCTTTGCTCCCATTTCGTATGCTTTGATCACCGGAATCGAATCGGCGATGCCTCCATCGGTCATCTCTTGCCCAAGATGTTTCGGAAAGCGGCGAAATGCCAAGGGTACCGAGCAAGACGCCTTTAAAAGCTCTTCCAATGTTTCGTTATCACCTCGATGGTACTCTGCTTTTCCTGTTGCGATGTTGGTGGTCACCACATAAAAAGGCATGCTTTGCTGATTGTAGGAGTCCATATCAAACGGGCAGTCGGTAGCTAAGATATCCCACAGCCAGTCTAAATCTAACCAGTGACCGCCTTTGACAAAGCGCCTAAAGCTTATGAACTCAGGCATACAGGAGAAGTGAGTAATAATACGGTGGTTACGTTGCTTTTGCCCTGACAACCAAGACGCCAACGCCGTTGACCCTGCGGATACCCCAATACAGAAATCAAAAGGGTTGTATCCTCTGTCTAAATAGTCGTCGAGTACGCCAGTGGCAAAGATGCCGCGCATAGCGCCCCCTTCGACCACTAACGCGTGCGCAGCGCAAGGTTGGTTTTCCGATGTCGAGTTAGGCATAACAGAAGTTCTCAGCGTCCTTGTTTTCATTTAACCTACTGATAACTAGCCTAAAGGGTTTTTACTCTAGACACAACTTCACGTTGTGAGTGCTCGGTAGGCTAAACTATAGAGTTTTCTGCATCCATACATCACACCCATTGTGGATTGTGCCGGGCATAGGTTGGTCTAGGTGCTCGAAGCCAAACTTTTGATACATGCGAATAGCCGATAACATGCTCGATAACGTATCGAGATAGCATTGGGTGTAACCTTGCTGCTCAGCAAAGTCTAAACACATTGCAGTCAGTTTTCGCCCTAATCCTAAAGCGCGATACTCGGGCAGAATAAACAGTTTTCTGAGTTCACACGTCTGTGGGTTAGGCGCTCCCTCAAAAGCGGCCAAACCACAGCCTCCAACCACTTTGCAGCCAACGAGCGCGACATAGTAAACACTCTTATTAGCTTGGCTGTAGTGTTGACTCATGTGGTCCACTTCCGCATCTGAAGGTCCAAACCCGTCCCCTACCGCGCCAAACTCCTCGCCCACTTGACGAATAATCTCGGCAATAGCTAGGTCATGAACGGGCTGAATAGGTTCAATTGTTAACGTCATTTTCGCTGCGGTGTCATCCATTTGAGTCTCCTAGAAGCATGGTCGCGTTGGATCGGTGATGTTATGGAGCAAGTCGCTGTATCTGCCACGCATCATCTTCACGCGTATACACAAAGCGATCATGCATGCGATGAGCGCCACCTTGCCAAAACTCTATCGACTCAGGGATCACCCTATATCCGCCCCAAAACGCCGGTACAGGCACTTCCCCTTGTTGGAATTTTTGCTTTAGTTCCATAAATTTACCTTCCAAGACACCCCGTGCTGAAATGCGTGAACTTTGTTTGCTGGCCCATGCCGCGATTTGGCTTTCGTGAGGGCGGCTTAAAAAGTACTTCATATTTTCTGCGGCGCTGAGTTTTTCTACACGCCCCGTAATGTGCACTTGTCGCTCTAAGGGGTGCCAAGGGAAATGCAGGCTGATATTTGGATTGTTTTGAAGATGTTTGGCTTTGCGGCTTTCAAAGTTGGTGTAAAACACAAACCCCTGTGCATCGACATTTTTGAGTAGCACGATTCGTTGAAACGGCATGCCTCTTTCGTCAACGGTCGCAGTAGTCATGGCGGTTGGATCCGTTAACTGCGCCTTCACTGCCTGCTCTAACCAATGATTGAAAAATTCAATCGGATCCTCGGTTAAGTCTTCTCGGCGGAGTCCACCTTGTAGGTAGTCTCTACGAATGTCCGCTAGTTTCATGCCATGTCTCCTGCTGTATGGGCGTGAATCGATTCCATTGATGTTGTTCGCTTGCAACGCACTTTCGCGTACCGCAACTAGGCTGTGTATGCGCCTTGTTTGCCACAAAGTGATTGCAGTTCTGTTACTTAGGATTGTGGAGTGAAGCGTTTTTAAATACAAGTTCAATTCGACAAATGGCGCTTGCATCAATCATTCGACATCAAATAGAGCCGCTGTGGTCGATTTTCTTGCCCAAATAGACCTTTGGAATGAGAAACTTGCCACGTTGGTACAACCCCGACTTAACATTTGTGTGATAACCCCGTAAAATCAAACGGTGTGCTGTAAAAATCAAGGAATGCTTTGCAGCACGGTTCGGGCTTGTCTCTAGTTAGTTAGTGCCCACCCACTTTTCACCGTAGACATACGGGAGCACATGGAAGTATATGGACAAAAAAGATCTTAAGCGGCTCAGTGCAGACGAATTGGATTTTGTCGACGACAAAACCGCGGCAATTCTGTTAAACACCCCGTCTCACGCGCGTATTTTATTATGGATATTGGTGCTGTTTTTTGGCTGTGCCATTGCTTGGGCGCACTGGGCAGAGATCGACAAAGTGACTGTAGGCTCAGGAAAAGTGATCCCAAGCTCCCAATTACAGGTGGTGCAAAACCTGGAAGGCGGCGTCGTTAAAGAGATCCTAGTTCGAGAAGGCGCGCAAGTTGTCGAGGGCCAACAACTGCTGCTCATTGATGACACCCGCTTTCGATCGGACTTTCGTGAACGCGAGCAGCAGGTTCTCAACCTAACGGCGAGCGTTTTGCAACTTTCTGCATCTGTTAGCAGTGTGCAAATCAGCGAAGATGTGAACCTTGGTAATTGGAAGGAAAGCGTCATCATCGACCTTAACAAGCTTGCTTTCCCACCCTCGTTTGAACAAGAAAATCCTCAACTCGCGTCTCGTCAAAAAGTGGAATACCGCCAAGATCTTCTTAATTTACGTAACCAAATCAGTCGTCTCGATCAACAAGTGGCTCAAAAACAACAAGACCTCGTTGAGATAAATGCTCGCATTCGAAGCCTCGAAGAGGGCTATCAGTTTGCTCAAGCAGAGCTCGAGCTCACTCAGCCACTCGCCGACGAAGGCATTGTGCCTAAGGTCGAGTTATTAAAACTGCAGCGTCAAGTCAACGACACTAAGCGAGAGCTCACCTCTTCGCAACTCACCGTACCTGTGCTTGAATCCGCCAGTCGTGAAGCGGTATTTGCGCGTATAGAAGCGGCGCAAAACTTTCGTTCTGAGCAGCAAGAAAAACTCAATAACGTGCAAGATGAATTGTCTTCATTAACCGAATCGACCATTGGCCTGCAAGACAAGGTCAACAGAACCACAGTGATATCGCCAGTAACAGGCACAATTAAGAAACTCTATGTTAATACCGTGGGCGGTGTGGTTCAGCCTGGCATGGACATTGTAGAAATCGTCCCAACAGAAGATACCCTACTGGTTGAAGCCAACATTCTCCCCAAAGACATCGCTTTTTTACGTCCAGGATTGCCGGCTATTGTGAAATTTTCGGCGTATGACTTTACTCGCTATGGCGGCTTACAAGGACAACTTGAACACATCAGTGCCGATACCATTCAAGATGAAGAAGGCAACAGTTACTACTTAGTCAGAATACGCACCGACAAAACAGAGTTTGGCCAGCAGGGAGAGCTTCCTATCATCCCAGGTATGACGGCCACCGTAGACATTATTACCGGAAAACGAACTCTGCTCGATTACTTGCTTAAGCCGATTATTAGTACCGGCAGCAACGCGCTGAAAGAGTAGGAACACCCTTTGCGTTTTTGGATATGGATATCACTAGCGTTATTAAGCGGCTTTACTGCAGCGCTAAATACGCAAGAGCAAAGGTGGGTATCTGCGGTCGAGTCGCTTTATGGTGAGGCAGCAGGTCGACGAGTCACTGCTTGGCGTAACTTAATTGCCGACCTGCATTCGCAGCCAGAGCAGCAAAAAATTGAGCAGGTGAATCAGTTTTTTAATCAGCTCAACTTTGTCGACGATATCGATTTGTGGGGTCAGAGTGACTACTGGGCGACCCCGCTTGAATTTTTAGGTGCCAATGCAGGGGATTGTGAAGACTTTACTATCGCCAAATATTTTTCATTGCGTGAACTGGGTGTATCCGACAACAAGCTACGCCTCATTTACGTAAAGGCGTTGGAGCTTAACCAATTTCATATGGTGTTGGCTTACTACTCCACACCGAGCGCCGTACCAATCATATTGGACAACTTGAACAAATCTGTACTGCCTGCGACGGCTCGCAACGATTTACTGCCGATTTACAGCTTTAATGCTCAGCACCTTTGGATCATGAAAGAGAACCCATCAGGCAAACTTGCTGGAAACTCTTCTCGGTTGAGCTTATGGAACAATTTGCAACAGCGAGAGCGCGACCTGTCGCTCAAGCTGCCTGTATTAAAATACTGAACGAGTAACGATTATGACACTATCTCGACAACTAGTGATTGGAATGATCTTGGTCTTTACCTTGCTACTGAGCGCGGTATTTACCATTGAGTTTCGATCGACACAGAATTACCTGATTGAGCAGCAACGCTCCGAAGTGCACAACACAATTAATACTGTGGGGTTGGCTCTCGCGCCCTATCTACAGGATAAAGATCATGTTGCCGCTGAGTCGGTCATAAATGCCCTGTTTGATGGCAGTTCATATTCGGTGGTTCGGTTGGTATTTTTGGATGATGGTCATGAAATTGTTCGCTCTTACCCCATCACCGCAAGCCATACCCCAAAATGGTTTGTCGACCTTGGCCTGTTCTATCCACAGCACGATAAACGTATTGTCACAAGTGGCTGGATGCAGTTGGCTGAAGTTGAAATTATTTCTCATCCAGGTCAAGCCTATGCTCAGCTCTGGAAAACCGTAAACAATCTTGGACTGCTGTTTATTTCGACGCTGCTGTTTGGGGTGTTCGCAATTTCTGTATTGGTGCGTAAAGCACTCACCCCACTCAACGCCATTTCAACCAAAATGCGCCAAGTGGCAAACAAGCAGTTTGGCGAGCCTCTTCCATTACCAAACACTAAAGAGTTGATCCCAGTTGTGGCAGGCATTAATTCGATGGCAAAACAAGTTGAAGCCAGCTTTATTCAACAAGCCAACGAAGCGGAAGCGCTCAGACAACAAGCCTACATGGATCCTGTATCTAAACTTGGTAACCGTAGTTTCTATATGGGGCAAGTCACTCAATGGTTAGAAGAAAGTGCGACTGGTGGATTAGCACTTATCAAAGCACCTTTCATAAAAACCGCTTACGACGAACTCAATTACGAACAAGCTGACAAGTTGGTTAGCAGTATGGGCGAGCATTTTGAAGCAACCCGTCCAACACAAGATACCGTTATAGCTCGACTCAGCGTCGATGAGTTCGCGTTTATTATCCCTAATGTTGGCGAGCAAGAGCTGAAAGATATTTTTGACAATTTGTACAGCTACGCCACTAACCTGCGTCCTGATCCTCTGGGCACTGCAGAGAAAGATTTATTTGCTGGGGTGCTGTTTAACGATGCTCCAAGCGATAAAGGCGCAATTTTGTCGCAGCTCGACAACGCATTGTCACTGGCGCTCTCTCAGCCAGAAATTAGCTTTGGTTTCGTTGGCAGCAAGCAGCAGCACACCAGTTTGGGCAAGCAGCAATGGTTAACGGCGGTGCAAGAAGCCATCACCAATGACAGCGTCGCCTTTCGCTTTCAAGCGGCCAAAGATGCGCAAGGCAATATCTACCACCAAGAAGTTCTTTCCGCTATTGAGATCAATGGTGAGCGTGCAGGTGCGAATCAATTCCTGTTTGCTCTCGATCAGCTCAAATCCGGAGCACTGTTTGATGAATACGTCATTGCCTCGATGATAGAAAAACTCGAGTCAAAAGAAATTACCACACCCATCGCAATCAACCTTACCCCAAGCAGTATTGAACAACCTAGCTTTATTCGCTGGTTGAATGACACGTTAGCAAAACACTCATCAATCTGCTCAATGCTGCACTTTGAGATCCCTGAAAGCAGCTTTATCGACAATCAACATCACACTGCGCTGCTTTGTCAGGCGATTGAACATCAAGGAGCGCTGTTTGGTATCGATCACTACGGCCGTCGTTTCCACAGTTTGGAATACATTAAACAGGCTAACCCTAACTACGTGAAGCTGGATTATTTATACACGCACCAATTGGAAGACGAACAGCAAAAATTCACGTTAACCTCGGTGGCCCGTACTGCGCAAAACTTGGGTATTAAGACCATTGCGTCGCGAGTCGAGACTCAAGATCAACTCGACTTTTTGCTGGAACACTATGTCGATGTGTTCCAAGGTTTCATTGTTAATCAATAAGCGGTTAGATTACTTATGCAAGATGCATTGCTTCACTCTCTTATCTATGTGAGCCGCTACTATGGGCTTTCAAATTCTCCCGAGGCGCTGGTTAACGGCTTACCTCTTGCCGATGGGCAGCTCACCCCATTTTTATTCACACGCGCTGCCAGTCGTGCGGGGCTACTCGCCCAAGAACATAAAAAGTCTCTGGCCGATATTTCTACTATCAGCTTACCAGCGGTTTTGCTGCTGGAGTCGGGTCAAGCTTGTGTGTTACTGAGCATTGATACCGAGTCTCAACAGGCGGAGGTCGTCACTCCAGACTCTCATAACGTGCCTATTTCTCAGTCTCTTAGTGAACTAGAGCAGCACTACATCGGCCGACTGTTTTTACTTAAAAAGCAGTTTCAGTTTGATCAGCGCTCGCCAGAGGTATTAAAACCCAAAGAGGGGCACTGGTTCTGGGGTACACTCTTTCAATCCAAACACATTTATCGTGACGTGTTGATCGCAACGATACTCATCAACCTGTTTGCGTTAGCCACCCCCATGTTTACTCGATTGGTGTATGACAAAGTCGTCCCCAACCTTGCCTTTGATACTTTGTGGGTCCTCTCGTCAGGGGTGCTGGTGGTGTTTCTGTTCGACTTTGCACTTAAATCTCTACGCGCCTATTTTATTGATGTTGCTGGGAAAAAGTCGGACGTACTCATCTCATCTAAACTGTACGAGAAAGTACTGGGAATGAGAATGGAAGCGAAACCCGCGTCAACGGGAGCGTTTGCCAAACATTTGCAAGAGTTCGAGTCTATTCGCGAGTTTTTCACCTCTGCAACGATTTCATCTCTTATAGACCTTCCCTTCGCCATTCTGTTTTTGGTTGTGATTTGGCTTGTCGCTGGCCCTGTAGTGATTGTTCCAATCATTGGTATCGTGCTGCTATTGATCCACTCTTTGATTATTCAGGGACCTCTAAGACGCAGTATTGAGGAAGGGTCGAGACTATCGTCGCAGAAATACGCAAACCTAGTAGAAAGCCTTGTAGGGCTTGAGTCGGTTAAGTTATTTAATGCACAAAGTCACTTCCAGTATCGATGGGAAGAAGCCGTCGCACACATGTCTAACTGGGCCATTAAATCACGCCGCTTAACGGACTCTATTCAAAATAGCGCCTCTTTGGTTCAGCAGCTCTGTAGCGTTGGAATGATCATTGTGGGTGTGTATCTGATTTCGGAAGGCGAGTTGAGCATGGGTGGTTTGATTGCCGCTACGATGCTTAGTAGCCGCGCTATCGGCCCAATGATTCAAATCGCTGTGCTCTCAACACGATACAACCAAGCCAAGTCAGCCATGACCATTATTGAGCAGATCATGCAAACGCCCGATGAACAAGTAGAAGGTCAGCGATACATCCACCGTCCGGTATTGCAAGGTAACATTGAACTCGAGAACGTGACGTTTAACTACCCAGAAGCACCGATGCCGTCAATTCGAAACCTATCTTTGCGCATCAAACAAGGTGAAAAGGTCGCGGTCATCGGCCGAATAGGCTCGGGCAAGACTACGCTCGAGCGCTTGATTATGGGATTATACCTTCCCACTCAGGGCTATATTCGTATTGATGAAA
Source organism: Vibrio ulleungensis (assembly GCF_016900875.1). Classification (GTDB taxonomy): domain Bacteria; phylum Pseudomonadota; class Gammaproteobacteria; order Enterobacterales; family Vibrionaceae; genus Vibrio; species Vibrio ulleungensis. The sequence goes on along the minus strand of NZ_JAFEUM010000001.1, from coordinate 172,723 downwards.
CTGACATATCGCAGCTACACCATGTCGACCTACGCCGAAATATTGGTTGCGTGCCTCAAGACACCCAACTGTTCTTTGGTAGCATTCGTGACAACATCACCTTGGGACAAACCATAGTGGATGACCGTGAAGTGATGGAAGCGGCGCAGCGTGCTGGTGTCACCGCCTTCACTCAGCAGGATCCTGCGGGATTAGAAAGGCAAGTAGGTGAAAGCGGTCAATTGCTCTCTGGTGGCCAACGGCAGTCTGTTGCTATTGCTCGAGCATTACTGGGGCGTCCACCGATACTGATCATGGATGAGCCAACCAGCGCCATGGACAATCGCTCCGAGATGCACATTAAAACGCAACTGCGCCAGCTTAAAGACGATGAGACGCTGTTATTGATCACCCACAAAACCAGCATGCTAGACGTTGTTGATCGGCTAATTGTCATGGAGAAAGGCGCTATCATCGCTGATGGCCCTAAAGAGCAAGTACTGAAAGACCTACAACAAGGCAAAGTGAAAGGCGGCAGTTAACTTCGGTTTGTACAACTGCCAAACCGTAGCCACAGTTAGCCCCTCTTGATTTGATGCAGAGGGGCTTTTTTATAAGCGGCAATTAGTCTCAGATTTTGGGTGTAAATTTTGCTTTTTGACAAAGACTACCTACGCTTAAATTGGGTTCCCAAACGACTTCAATTAAATAAGAGGCTACGCACTATGTTAGGAGAAAATCACTCCCTTTTGCACGACTTCCCCGAGTACAAAGATCAAATCCAAACCTTGCTCAACAGTGACAGCAAGTTTGCTGAAGACACCAAAGCTTACAATGCACTAGATAAAGAAATTCGCACCCTGGAATTAAGAGACTCTCCTATCGATGACATCGAAATGCACCGCCTAAAGGCTCAACGAGCAGATTTAAAAGATGCTCTGTTTAGTCAATTCAAATAGAGCCTTATAGAAAGAGAGGGCCGTCAAACTGCCCTCTTTCCATTACTAATCTCAACCTTCTTAATCCCCCCACAGACAGAAAATCTCCTTAAATCACTGCTTCAGATTAGACATCAGAATAACTCTTCAAAGCCATAACGCTCGCGTTGTACTTGGATTTACACTGTAAAGACAAACATTAGACAGAACGGGAAAACATAGCGATAAGATTTAGATCTAAAACAGAGACATTTGTGCGCTTGGTTTAGCTGGGGGCTCGGCATTTGAAATGATAAACTCTTCGTCAGGCAGCACATTAAGCAGATGTGCGCGCTCGTCAATCGTGCCAAGTACCCAAGGCGTTATTTGGTCGTGATGAAGAATAAGAGGCATACGGTGGTGGTAATGACTGCACTGCTCCGTCGGCGAGCGAGTTAAGGTGACGACATTCCCATCTACGACAACGCCTGCCATATAGAGAACGGGGCTTTGGCCTTCAAACAAAAACTTTTGCTTTACCCCTTGTTGCGTCGACCATTCGTACCATCCGCTGCAAGGAACAACTACCGGTGAATGGGCGAACCCGTACTTAAATGTTGATTTACTGGCGACAGTTTCACTTTTGGCATTGATCAATAATTTGGACGACCACGCTGGTTGTACGCCCCACCCTAAGGCCGTTTGCTCAAAGCTATGATTAGACGAAGCAGATACAACAGAGAGCGACTGCGTCGGTCTAACGTCGTGATTGGTGGTTGTCCAAAACTCGATACCTAAGGTTTCAGACACTAATTGCGCGAGAGGGTCGGCTATTATGTTGAGTCGTCCACACATACGAATCGTTCCTAATCTGTAGCTTTAGTGAGTCACTATTCTGGCTTTATACTTTGGCGATCGATGTGGTATTTATCGAATGAAAACAAACTGTAATCGTGTTCACTGCGAGTGGTCACCACCTCTTCACCGTAGTGGATACTGACATGAGTATAGACCTTTTTCAAAACTTCAACGGTACAGTTTTCTAGATGATCATTAAGGGTTTCTTCTAATGTGTCTTTTCGCTTTTTAGCGACTTCGAGGTTACGTTGAGACTGCTCTCTATACTCATCGAGCGCTTGAACTTCTTCTTCGGTTCGCTCAGTTTTCGGCTTTTTCTTAAGCTCAATTTCTTTACGCACCACATCCATGGTTTTTTCTTGAGCCAAGGTGTACACCTTTTTTGCCTCAGCCAGATCGACAAGGTGCTGTTTGAATGCGCCAAACATGTTCACTTCCGTTGCCGCGTCTCCTTCGCTGCCCAGCTGAGAGCACAACAGTTTTCCACCGACATTGACCACACCACCGCTTAACAAGCCGCGGTTTCTTGATTGGTTGAGCACTGTGATGTCGCCTTTTGCGGTCAATAACGAGTTAATGCAATGTAGGCCAAGCTCGATGTCTTTTCCGCTTTTTATTTGTGCATTCAATGCGTAGCCGGCTATAACGCCTTGCTTAGCCGTCACTTGGCAATTGGACTCATCACCTGAAACCTGACCTATAATTCCTTTTGCAGCAGTGACCGTGCCGTGAGCCTGTACCGTTGCCGACTCAATAAATCCCGTCACTTTCACGTCGCCAGTGGCTTTCACCACCATACCTGGCTCTATATTACCTTCGACAACCACATCGCCTTTAAACCCGATATGACCCGTTGCAACCGACACAGAAGAGAGCAGCAATGCATCGTCTACATCCACACCATTATCTCGAACTTTAGGTAAGCCATTGCGTGCCGCAATCATGTAGGCGGGATCTTTCTTAGAGAGGCGACTGCCCGCAAACTCGCCATACGGGATATCTTTGCCTGGTTTTGGCGCTAAAACCGCTCCTGTGACCGTATAGCCTGGTGTACCCGGTGTTGCCGCAATGCGTTTCATTAACACGTCACCCGGTGCGACAGTGATCTGCTCGCCAAAATCTTTGAGGTCGACTTTTCCGGTTTTACTTTGGGATTCAACTTGGGGAGAGAGTACGCGAGTTCGGAAATCTTTGGTCATTGAGACAAAGCGGGTGTCTTTACCTGCAACGGCGTATTCACCTTTTGCTATTGGTTGTGAATGCCTTTCACCAGGTTTCAACTCTTTGGCGTCATTCAGCGCTTTCTTTAACGCTCGCTTATTAATTCCCTTAGTCACATGGGCCTTTGATAACGCATCCATGATCATTACCGGGGAGAGACTTTTCCCTCCATAAGCGCCAGTAACGTGTAAAACGGCCAACAAGTCATTATTTTGAAGTTCGATCTCAACGAGAGTGTCGACGCGCTCCGCTATGACCACTTTCTGGCTTTGTAATTTATCACCAGAATGAACCAGCCCTATAAAGGACTTAACTGCCTCGTCATCAACTTTAAATGATTCCGCTCCGACTTCTTGCAACGCCTGAGCTAATCCTTGAATATCAATATTGCCTTCACTGTGCTGACTATCGTCAATGATAGCCATCAAATTAGGCTCCTCGATAACCAGGTACTGTGTCCACATTTGATGTTCCTCAGAGATTGTTTTTCACTAAAGTTAACCGAATTCTATACTTTATGCTGCGCAAGCGGTCATAAAATCACACAAAAGTACTAGAGAATTTAACGATTTACACTGTAAATCGGAGTTTATACGGCTGACACTATGAGTCTAGTGTCAATTTACAGTGTAAATTCATCCACTCACTAACGGTGTCTCGAAGCCTTTGTTCAATCTGTCGACTACCTGTAACAGGGTAACGCTTAACTAATTGTTCTGTGCTCACATTTTTGATAAACACATCAATGAGCAAAGTTCTAAGCTCGATAGTTTGTAATGCAGAAGGATCGCTTCGTAGCCCCTCCATTACTGACGAGCGCACACTTGCAATGCTGTTTCCACCTTGGCCAAAGAGTTTCATCATATGTACGTCATTATTCGGTATTTGAAGAGTGTCAAAGCTACTTAACAAGATTAGCGCAAGTTCGCTATCAAGAGCCTTTGTTTCATGACTTAATTGATCTAGGAGCTGAGATCTAGAAACAGAAAGAGCCTGCGTAATCCACTCCATTGGCTTCAGCGAGTACAGCCAAATGCCTGAATATGTGCCACTACTGTTGTCTTTAGATACGCCCATTTTTACAAAGCGAAAACCACAATGCTCCCAGAAGCAAACTAAATCCTGAGTGACACCAAAGCTGGTAGAAATGAATTCAACCTCGCTTTTTTTGCGGTCTATCAACTGCTCAAGTAGATACTGCCCAACCCCGTGCTTCTGCCAACTCGGGTGTACGGCTATTCTCATTACTCGACAACTAGGCAATGATAGCGCCAGTTGCTCACCCAGGTGATTCGCCAAATTAGCTGCAACCAGATGACCTTTAGGGCGACGTTGCCCAGCTTGTACATCAGCCACTACATCTTGACTGACGCCACCTTCATCGACGGTGAGCAACACGCCAACTACACTATCGCGGATAGTAGCTACATTGAGAGATATTGCGTCATCGTCAAGCAAAGTAAATATATCGTTGGGAGAGGTCTGATAATGAGCGTTGACCAGTAGCCCTACACAAGAAGAGAGTAACGATGAATTGTTTAGCAACTCTGGCTTATCAATCGTGTTATAACACAGCTCGAGCTTGTTAACCGACTCAATAGTATCGGGCTCAGCAGACAGCAAAAATGTTTGGTTGAGCCAGTATTCGAGAGGATCGCGTGGCGCCCAACGCATCGGGTTTTCTAGGTGAAGTTGTTGCCAACCCTTGCGATGATTGTCTAGCCATTGCATAAACTTAAGCGAAAATCCTCTCCCGCATCCTTCGTATCCATGGATGGTGGAAGAGAAAACCAGTCGATGATAATGCTCAGCAATCGTTGTTAGTATTGGTAATGGAAGTGCTGATGCTTCATCGACAATAACAAGATCAGCAAAAGGCTGAGTTTCTATTAGTTCATCGGGCGCAATGAATCGAATCGAACTTCCTTGATACTCAAGTTTTGCCGAAGCGGAAATACCAAGGTTTTCTGCAGCGTACTGAAATAGTGGCTCGACGGCAGCACGTCTTGGCGCGGTAACAATGACTTGGCAACGTTGCTTTTGCAGTAGCTTGGCCAGTGCGAGTCCAATTCCAGATGACTTTCCCCTCCCCCGATCAGCCGTTACTACCAAAGGACGTTTGCGATGCCCAGTAACAACCTTACCTAAGGCGGGAACGATGTGTTCTTGTTCTGTGGTGTCACATTGATAGCGAGAATAGTGTATTTCAGAAAATAAGTCTTGAGCAGATGCACAAACCGGAGAGGTTCTATTTTCGTCGAAAAAGATTGTAGGTAACCGATCTAATGCAGCGCTAAGCCATTTCATCGAATGTGAGGACGGTTCATCTTGAATCGACAAAACCAATAGACCGTTTCCTGCAAGGCAACCTATCGCTGCGTTAAACCCATTGGCATCAAACGGTTGATCTAAGCTAATTGCAAGAAACTGACACTCGCTTCCAAGCAGCGTGCGAGCCTGCTTAAACATAACATGACGCCTAAAAGGTAATGGTTCCCAAGCAACAGCAATAGCATCGACAGTGCGAGAATCGAGAATACTGTCATAGTAGGTGCGAACTATCTCGGTCGCCCACTCTGTAGGGCCTTTTAGAACGACAACTGCGCGATGACCGATGTTTGCAGCTTGTTGATGCAACGAGACGATGCGCTGCAATTCCTGAGCTATTAGAGTCACATGAATACCTTTAACCTGAGTGCCCATCAAGTGTAACACGCAGATTTATGAGTGGTCATGATTGTTGTGAGCATTCTGTGTTATCAACTCTTGCAGATGCTACGCCTCTTTGGCAATAAAAAAGGCTGCACTAGGCAGCCTAAATCTTTCGACATTTTACTGATGACGCTTAAACAGCTAAGACAAAGTCTTTTGCACAAACTCAAGAATCTTTTGACTCACTTCTTCATCAACAGATTTTAGGTTCAGCGTTAAGTTATTGCCCTTCCTGACATAATCAGCGCGGCCCTTGACCAATTGCTGCTTCCCGCTAGGTTTCACAGCAGATTTAGGCGCATGTTCGCCAATCCAACTGAGAAGAGTTTCTGTCACTTCCTTTGTCACTTGTGTCAAGCTCGACAGCTCGACATGTTGCTTATCGACAATAGCCTCAGTTAAACTTTTCTCTATAACTCTTTTTTGCTGCGACGGAGCGAGCTCAAAGAATTGTTTATGAAGCTTAACGACTGTCGGACGACCAAGTTCGGTAACACTAGGGTAAGCTTGCAACAGTTCAACCGGCAAAGTCGCTGCTTTTAGCGCACCAGAGACTAGCGCTTCACTGCATTGGAACAGTTCGGCCAGTCCTTTTTGATCTTGCACTTCACCTGAATCCAGCTTAGCTTGCATTTCGCGGCCTTTTTCGTAAAGAGACAATGGCTTATGAGCATTAGCCACGTCAGACAAGAACTTAGCGTGTTCAACGTCAATACTTTCGGCAACATAAATCAGGAAGTCTTTCTTAGCCAAAATACACGACATACGACGTCGGCTACCATCAAGGACTTCGATTTTGCCCTCAGGGGTTCGACGACCTACTGCTGGGTATTGCTGACCGTGCTCTTTAAGAGTGGTCAAAATATCCGACAGTGCTGTTTCGTTTAAAAACGACTGTTCACGAGCGTTTTGCTCAAACACAACCGTTTCAGACTCGATCTTAGAAGCAGCAACAGTGGTCAGCTCAAACTCTACAGCGGCCTCCCCTGCAACAGCCAGTTCAATCACTTGGGCCTTTGACTTAGCGGCTGATTGTGCCTGCTCGGGACTGGTTACTCGACGCTTATTTGCTTTGCCGAACAGTTTGGCATTTAATTCAGATGTTTTAATGGCCATAATAAATTACTCCTGATTTAGTGAATGCCAGTGACTGTGTAAGACTCGCTCAAGCTCCAATGCGCTTTTTTGAACCGCGTCCTGTGCTGTGGCTAATGTCTTTTTGCCCCCTTCAAAGTCCGACGCGGTCAGATCGAACACCGTACTATAGGTGTCGGCACAGGTTTCAAACGCCCGACTTCTAGGGATTGTCGCCATCATTACCTGATCTTGGAGCAAGTAATTCATCTCGGTCAGTACAGACACTTGTTTCTTATTATCATCTTCAAACATGGTCGGAAGTAACTTAACAAACTCTAAACCGCTCCAATCGTCCGGGAACATCTCGTACACCGTTGGAAGGTGTTGGAAGAAGTTAACGGTTGAAGCCCAATCGAGGCGTTTTGCAGCGCACGGGATCAACAAGGAGTTTGAGGCATACATCGCGTTCCAGACCAATGGATCAACGTGTGGACCAGTGTCTATCATGATGATATCAAAGTCGTCTGCAATCCGATCAATGAGCTTTTCTTTTAGTAACTTTACGATATCCAGTGAGTCACTTTGAGTCAGACTTTGCCATGCGTCGGCATTAAACATCGCATCTTCAGGGAAAGCTGAAACGGTCTTCAAGTTCGGATATTGAGTCGGCAACAGCACGTTTTTACGCAAGAAAGCGGCATCAACAGTGACATCCTCAGGAACGTTATCCAGCATAATATCGACAGCTGAATAGATGTTATCGTGTTCACTAATGCTGATCTGTGGGTTTAAAAACAGACGTAACGAACCTTGAGGATCCAAATCTATGAGACAAATTCTGTAGCGTTTGTCTAAGTTTAATGCCAGACAAGCCGCCAGATGTACCGCGGTCATTGACTTACCAGTACCGCCCTTTTGATTTTGAACGTTCACTACCCATGGCTTATTGCCAACACTTTGCTTACGCTCGTGAAACTTGGGTACTCCAGCAGCGTCCATCAAATGATGCGCTTCCTGGAGAGAAATTGAGTAATGGTTAGCATTATTCTTAGTAAACTGATGACCGTCTTGTTCCAATTTAGAAATGGCATCATCGAGTTTTCGGCGCGTCAGTCCTGAACGGGTTTCCATTAATGCCTTGGACATAGGAGGAAAATGTTCATCTGAGCGCTCTTCTAATACTATCTCGATACGATCGGCTTGAACTTGCTGAGTTTGCTCGGCAAGCCGAGCTAAGTTTTCTATCGTTTTCTGTCGCTTCATATTACATGCCCAATTAACTTTTCATCCATTGTACAGCATTTCTTTAACCAAACAACGAAATGGTGCACACCTCTAAATTTTTACCAATAGTATCAAAAAACTGAATTTTAGCTCAATCAATATGAGATATGAATTTGGTACAAATGGGGTCAAACGCACATTTTATCAGCATAACATCACCATTTTTCTGAATAACTTTATGTTCTAATCGACACAGATTAAAAGTGTTACAGCGTCACTTAATTTTACACTGTAAACGTTATTCGATGCGTTACTCGATAGGCAAGGTGCAATAACTTCGGAAGCATAATAAACATACGATAAATTACAGTCGATGTAATTTTGACTTAGAAACTGGAAACGAACTGCGTGGTACTCGCTAGCATATGACCTCTACACCAAAGAGAATAGGAACGATGATCAAGGGTATGCTTGATCATGCTTTCGGATCGATTTGTATGTAAATGCAGACGACCGAAACGATGATCAAGGAAAAAATTGCGCTAGCGTAGAGTAGGGCAGTGAAAGAGGCTTAGACATTGTAGTCGGAACGATGATCAAGAGTGAGCAACTATCGGAAGCATGTAAATCATCAGCCAAATTACGGTCAATGTTATATACAGCGGGGGCTGAGAGGATCCAAAGCGGATCTTCATTGGTTATATTCCGATCTTCATTTTTCCACTATAATCTTACACATCTCTTGATCAAGCTTCCGAACTGACTATTTCTATAACGAAAAGATGCATTTATCTGTTACGAAGGTCATAAAGACGAACTGACAATCGACCGTTGTGTAAACAATCAGCAATCAGTGTCGATTGAGGCATTATCAACGTCTTGATCATCGTTCCGATTGGCTATATTCAGAGACTCTAAAGAAGCAAAGTTACAGTGATCACAGTTCTGCTGTGGATAACCTGTGACGTATACATGATCATCGTTTCGTAAGTCGCTTGATCATGGCTCCAAAATCCAATGATCATCGTTCCTATTAGAAATGATCATGCTTACGGAGATAGCTTGATCACCGTTTCAACAACGTCTTGATCATCTTTCCGAACACACAAAAAATTAAAACAATCAAATACAATAACTTAGAGCGGTTTTCACTCTCGGATCATTAGATCATATTTATCAATATAGATCAGTTAATCAAATAAGATCAGTATTATAGAAACAATAATAAGTGCTTTATTTATCTTTGGATCCCCGTTAGAGTACTCGGAACAATGACATCTTTACAAAGTCAGTCAAATAGAATGAGCAAACCGGAAAAGATCTTAATCAAGCTACCTCGCAGTCACAAGGATGGACATTTATTTGAAATCAATGACCAAGCGATCGACTGGATCACTCAATACCAACACTTTAAGGGTGTGACTAAGAGTATTGTTGAATTACTGAATTTAATTTCTCTAAACGGAATGACATCGATTGATGGCCTGGTATCAACAACGCAGATTATTGATGCGACGGAAGGGCAACTGACTCGAGCAGCGGTACAGCAACGGCTTCGTGCAGCGGTCAACGTTGGTTTATTCGAACAAGTTCCAGTTAGGTTTGAAACAGGTCTTGCGGGCAAAACGATGCTACATCGATTCATCAACCCGTCAAAGCTGGTTACTGTCTTGGGGACTCAAGTGCTGAATACTGAGTCGACTAAACAGACTCAAAAGCAGAAAAAGTCTAAGGCACTGGCGCAAAACCTCGTCAATAAACAGTTGCTTACAGAGCATGGTTTACCTACGCCGCCTTCAATGCGCAATGAAGCCGACCAGTTTGTTGTTTCTCCGACTAATTGGGCTGGGATCATTGACCAAGCATTGGCGCCACCGCGGACTCGTAAAAGTTATCAAAAGTCGTTGGTGTCAATTTCCGGAACGCGTGCAGTGATTGAAACACGCTCGTCAAAGAACATAATGACAGTTGATGATCTGATGACGCTGTTTGCCTTGTTTACATTGACGGTGCAATACCACGATCATCACAAAGATGAATATCACATTGATGTTAAGACGCCGCCAAATAAGACTCCGTTGTATATCACCGATATTTTGTCGATTCGTGGCAAGAAAGACAGTGGGCCAGCACGAGATTCTATCCGTGACAGTATTGATCGCATCGAGTTTACTGACTTCCAATTGCATGAGCTAACCGGGCAATGGCTCAGTGAGAACATGCCAGAGGGCTTTAAGAGTGATCGATTCCGCTTTTTAGCCAGAACGATCACCGCCTCAGAAGAGGCTCCGATTGAAAGTCAGACTGGTGAGATCAAGATCAAACCGAATCTGTACATTTTGGTGTGGGAACCTTCGTTTTACGAAGAACTGCTCACCAAAGATTATTTCTTTTTGTTTCCACCAGAGATCTTGCGTCAACACTCGTTGATCTTTCAACTGTATTCATTCTTCCGCAGTCGACTGTCTCGTAAGTACCGTGAAAACATGACCTTAAGCGAGTTGAACCAAAAACTCAGTCGAAATATAGAGTGGCGTCGATTCTCTATGGATATGATTAGAGAACTGAAACGCCTCGCAAAAGACCCAGTTACTGAAAGCATGATCAAGGTGAATCTGTGGGGCTATCATCTAACGATCACGCCCATAGAGTCTGATCTCAAACTAAAAGATTATCAGTTTGATATAGAGTGCCACGCCGATGAGGTGTTGAAGTACGCTCGCGCTAAGATGAAAAATCAGGGCAAGCGGAATATGGCGCCGACACTTCCAAACCCATTACGTCACGAAATTGTGTCGAAGAAAAAGCTGGAAGAATTGAGTGAAGTGATCGATGGTGAGTTTGAACCGATCCAGCGCAAAGCGACAAGATCTGGCCGCTTAGGACGTCGTGTGAAACTGAAAAAACACCTCGTCGAGATAAATGCGGAAGAAATCACTATTACATTGACCAAGTATACCTCTTCAGAAGCGCTAGAACGCAGTATAACAGCCTTGTCCGCTATGACTGGTCACCCAGCTTCGATAGTTGAACAAGAGTGCTTAGAATTGATTGAGAAGCTTGATTGGCTAAAAGCGGGAGAGCAGGTTATTTCGTACGATAAGCTTAGTGAAGTTATAGACCTATTCCAGCAAAGCAATCAGGACAAGCACATGACCATTGAAAAGTTGATTGGTGGGTTAGCTGTGCGTCGCAAGGTGTGTCGCAATATTGCTGATGGTCATTACGATGAAAGCGTGATGATTGCGTTACAAGATATTGCAGGGTAGGGGTCTAACCTTGGGTTAGCACGCAACTGACGACACGCTGACATTTGGTGCGAATTCAATACTTAAGATGTGGTTGAGTTCAGCCTTTTTCATAATACCCGAAGCGTTGGCTCATTAAGTTACATTCATAGTTCATTTTTGGGCGAGGTTTCATACCTCGCCATTTTTTTGCTTGTACGGATAGCGTGTCATGAACTTTACATGCGCCTCTATTTGATCGAACTGTTCCTGCTTCCACTCATCCCCTTGTTCGCTGCAAAACTCTAACGCCAATATGATCAATTGATCCAAACGCTGCACGCACCAAGTCTTAATTTCGATGTCGACGTCGCTATCACTGGCGACTTGTTGCAATTTGGCGATGGCAAAATTGAGGTATTGGTATGAGTCGTCCGGATGGCCGGTTGAGCTAAAGTGTTGATGAGCACGCAGACAGCCATCGAGCCAACAGGTTAACCCTTTTTGTTGGAAAGACGAGAGAGCAGGCCCCCAAATTTCATTGGGAGGAGATTGCAGCAACGGTAACAGATCTTCTACTTGATCATGCTTCCGAGATTGATACCAGTTTGACACGGCTTCTTGCCACAGCTCTTTATTAAGAGACGGCTTTGAAATCATTTCGCACACCTTGGACGCTAATTAAAGGGAACCGACTAGACGTACTCTCTACTGTAGTCCCTTCAAATCGTCATACTAGGTTCATAATTGCGACACATTCAAAGTTGTAAACTGTGTCCGAGCTCACGCTCAGATTTGCGACTGCGAATTTCTTAAACCTATCGCGAAATTTACTCGGGGGCAACGAATATCCATCGTGTAAATAGGGTTTATTGTGAGAGTTTCTATGAGTTCACATTTCGCGATTAATCGGCTTTTCTAAGCCGTGTTGTATTGATATCTATAACTCGAGAAAACAACCTAACTAGGAGATGAATCATGTCTATCAATTCGATTAATCATGACGAAATTTCAAACATTGCTGAAAAGTGGACACCCGTTGATGATACGCCGAAAACACGGTCTGACCGACGCGTAAAATCTGCTGTCGCTCGCCGACGTATCGAAGCGCTTCAAGAGATAAAAGAGAGTGGTTTGACGATTGAAGAAGCACGCGAATTGGGTTTAATTCACTAAAGGAATGTCTGTGATTGTCTATAACTGACACCAAGCAGTGGTAACATTGCTTGGTTTTCCGTTTCGGTCACCCCGCACACATCACATCTTGTTGTACAGTTTACACTGTAAATACCGCATCAAGAGCAGCAGTTACCCTCACCTCATTTTGTGTTAAACTTCTCTCCCTAACACTCACAGCTAAGATACTCTCAACATATGGCTTTTAATCTATCGCTTCTGCCAGCCGACGAAAAAAACGCAATCGAACTCGATAAACAAGCGTCCTATATCGTATGGCAAATCAAGAATGGCAAAGTAGGAAATGAAGCGCTTCGCGATGCTCAACAAAAACTGTCTCCGCAACAGAGTGCAATTTTTGACAGCAGCGTCAGTAAGTACAAATCGATGTTAGGTGTGCAGTAATTCGTTTGTGGGTCTAAAAATCGAGCTTCGCTTCGCATTTTTAGACTGGTCAATCTAAAGCGCGTTTTGATATCATGCGCGCATTGTATGTAAAGATGAGAGATACCCCAAATGGGAAGAAGTTTTGAAGTGCGCAAAGCCTCGATGGCGAAAACACAAGGCGCAAAAATCAAAGTCTATTCAAAGTACGGTAAAGAGATCTACATGTTAGCCAAGAATGGCGGCAGCGATCCTGATACAAACCTGTCTCTGAAACACTTAATCACTAAAGCAAAACGCGACCAAGTACCAGGCCATGTTATCGACAAAGCGATCGATAAAGCGAACGGCGGTGGTGGTGAAGACTACCAACCGGCACGTTATGAGGGCTTTGGTCCAGGTGGTGCAAGTGTGATAGTTGATTGTTTGACGGACAACGGTAACCGAACTTTCCAAGACGTTCGCCAATGCTTTGTGAAGACGGGTGCAAAAATTGGTAGCCCAGGTACTGTTGCGCACATGTTTGATCATCAAGCGGTCTTTCAGTTTAAAGGCGATGATGAAGAAGTGGTTCTTGAAGCACTGATGATGGATGACGTTGATGTGACTGACATCGAACTCGACGATGGCGTGATCACTGTATTTGCTCCCCACACCGAGTTTTTCAAAACGAAAACCGCATTAGGGGCAAACTTTGCTGACGTTACCATGGATGTTGAGGAGATCACTTTTGTTCCTCAAACCCATACCCCTGTAACGGGTGAGGACGCTGAAAAATTCCAGAAGTTTTTAGATATGTTGGACGACTGTGATGACGTTCAGCAGGTTTATCATAACGCTGAATTATAGATTGAAAGAAAGCCGAGCACCCGCTCGGCTTTTTTAGTTTTGGTCAGACTACGATTTACAAGGAGAGGGCAGTGAAGGTTACATTTCTAGGGCTAGGAGTGATGGGATTCCCAATGGCAGGGCACTTGTCTGCTGCAGGGCACGATGTGACGGTGTATAACCGAACTCAGAGCAAAGCAAAGCAGTGGTGTAAAGAGCATACCGGACGTTGGGCTGCAACTGTCGCAGAAGCCGTAGAAGACGCTCAGGTGGTGTTTAGTTGTGTTGGTAATGACGATGATGTGCGTTCGGTGACGACAGGCCCTGAAGGCGCATTTTCGGCGATGACCAAAGGTGCCATTTTTGTTGATCATACCACGACGTCGGCAGAGTTAGCGCTTGAGTTAAACGCTGCCGCTAAACCGCTGGGTATTCGTTTTATGGATGCGCCAGTGTCTGGTGGGCAAGCGGGTGCAGAAAGTGGCATGTTAACCGTTATGTGCGGCTCAGACCCTTGTCTGTTCTCGACTCTTGAACCTGTATTTGAAGCTTACGCTAAGTCTTCGGTTATGATGGGTGATGTTGGTCAAGGTCAACGTGCAAAGATGGTCAATCAAATCTGTATCTCTGGTGTGCTAGCAGGTTTATCTGAAGGGTTGTTGCTGGCGCAAAAATCAGGGCTTGATATTGAAGCTCTTATGCACTGCCTTAAAAATGGTGCAGCGGGTTCGTGGCAGATGGAAAATCGCGGCTTATCGATGAACTACGACAAGTTTGATTTTGGTTTTGCTATCGAGTGGATGATTAAAGATCTTGGTATCTGTGCAACAGAAGCGCGTAAACATGGCTTAGGGTTAGCGTTGACAGAAAAAACCTTGCATGATTATCAAGCTCTGGCAGCCCAGGGCCATGGCAGAGATGATACCTCTGTGTTGATCAAAGCGATTGCAGAGCAGTCCAAAGTACCTAAAAAATAATAGATTGCCGCGGAGCCTTGTCCGCGGCACTAGAACGTCTGAGTAATCCAAAGCACCTCTATAAGCGTACAACAGTAATAAACCATCATTACGAGTGCGCTTTATGTCCCTTTCAGCCACCTCACCGTCAACTTTCACCGCTCGACGTGGCCTTTTTGTTTTCACTCATGATTTGCGAGTGTGTGACAATCGAGCCCTCAGCGCATTGGCCTCTCAAGTCGACGCTCTTGATGCCTTGTATGTGTTGGAGTCGAGCTCAGTAAACTACCGCAGCGCCTCTAGAGGGGCTCTCCCTACGTTGTATCTCGACGCTACTCTCAAACAATTGGACGCGGCATTGCGGCCGTTCGGTCAACGCCTCGTGCTAGAACAGGGAGCATGGACAGAGACTATTGTTGCGTATTGTCTTCGACATGGCGTGACGCACGTAGGGGTCAGTGAAGCGTTCGGTCTCGATGAGCTCAAGCGCCAAGCCACGTTAGTAAAAGCATTGCAAGAACTGAATATTGCACTCACTACTGTCGACCAACACTCGCTGTTTGAGAAGCACCACTGGCCTGTCGTACCTCATCCACATCAGTTGAGCTTTAGTCAGTTTCGCCGCTTTATTGAACGCGCGAATCTTAATGTAAAAGGTGTATACACACCCACGCATTTACCTGCGCCTATGTCAGAGTCTACTGCTAACCACAGTGAGCGAAGTGCTGCTGGCACGCAAAGCCACAGTTCATCAGTGTGGCTTGCGAAAGCGGGCTGCATAGAAGGGAAAAAGCATCTTGCTGATTATTTTTGTAGTGACTTACCGCAAGTGTACAAGCAAACGCGCAACGCAATAGACGATTGGGATTCGTCCACCAAATTGAGCCCTTGGCTGGCGCTGGGTAGCCTATCTGTGCGTCAAGTATTGCGTGAACTAAAACATCATGAACAGTGTTTCGGCAAAAACGATTCGACACAGTGGATCCAAGTGGAGCTGTTGTGGAGAGAGTATTTTCATTGGCAAATGCACCACGCTGGACCTGAGTATTTTTCAGCATCAGGAGTTAATCGACAGCCTAGGGCAAGTCGCCAAAGCACTGCCGATTTTAAGCAATGGAGTTTGGGAAAAACGCCTTATCCCATTGTTAATGCCATCATTAGGCAGCTCAATCAAACCGGGTATATCTCCAACCGAGCGCGACAAATAGCTGCCAGTTGCTGGGTGAACGAGTATCAGGGAGATTGGCGCTGGGGGGCTGCTCATTACCAACAACAGTTACTCGACTATGACGTCGCGATTAACTGGGGCAACTGGCAATACATCGCGGGTGTTGGGTTCGACAAAAAAGGAGGAAGACATTTCAACTTGGGTAAACAAACGCAGTTGTTTGACCCACAAGGTCATTACATTCAACGTTGGGCACCCACATCCCATCAAGATTTTGAGCAAATGGGGCAAACGACGACTGTGCCCAAAAGGTCTGTTCAGCCTCATAGTGTAGAGAGTGACAGTCCACAACTAGGGCTGCCATCGTCGTTTGGCTGAACCCTTAGCAATTCTATATAGGACAGATTATTAATACGCTTTAATACCGTATTGGCGAAGGCGTTTTGGCAATAGGTCATCCAACTGCTCAATCTCATCGGCAAATAGCTCAATCAATTCGAGGTCATTGCTCTGATACAACGAAAGCAACGCGTCTCGCACTGAAGAGGGTTCATCGTGATTAAAAGGCCAATACTGCAAGTACAAATTTGCTTGAGGTAAATAGAAGTCGCACCACTCTTCTTGCTCAATAGGTAGCTGCCGCGCATAGGCGTGGGTGACGCCGGCCATGTACAGCCAGTTATCCAAAATAAGCTCGCCTTCGGTTCTTACATAGTGACCATCAAGGGTACGATGTTTTGCCTCAAATTTTTTCCTAAACTCACTGATGGAATGATCGGTAGCTAGCTTTGCAGATTCTTGCCCGATAAATTCACGCACCGTTTGCACTAAGCGAGGGTGGCGTTGAATTGATGGGTGCCACAGCGCATAGTCATTGTCGTCACGTTTTTTCTGATGACCACCAGCACGCTTTCCATGATCCGTCACGCGCCAACCCGATTCAGTTTTAGCAAGCCAACCTAACTCTTTGAGCAACAAGTTGATCTTTTTTGCCGCAAGGGAGAAATGATCACCCAAAGCGGTAGCAGTCATTAACGGGTGATCTTGCCACGCATGATCAATAAATAGAGTTCTTGGCCACGCTATGTATTTACCATAGGTCGGATGATCTTTATACTGCCCACCAAATCGCTCTCCAAGGTAAGTGAGTACCCAACGGGACTTTCCTTTGGTTGATTGTCGGTATAAGTATCCGGCTTGTTGCAACTGGTCAAACAGTTGCGCCGCCTCAAGCTGCTTGGTTTTGGCCAGTGCAGTGGTTGAGAGCATCGAATCCATATAGTTCCCCCTTTTATGCCTATTGCTATTGTATGTGGCGTTGGTGGGGTTTGAACAGCGCTACAGAGCAAGTTTCCTCAATTTGGCGACGATTACCCAGTTGAGACGCTTTTAATGCGCCATAAGATAAGTACCATCATCGTATGAAACAACATGTCATCGTTTCCATATCCACCGTCGAAGGATCGCGACACTACCAATTAGGTAAGTGGGTACGACGCAGCCTAAAAGTGTTGGGTTATTTGACCTTATTAGGATTGGTCGCCATTGGTGGAGTCATTTTTCATCTAATGGATGAAATTGACTTAAGTAAGCTGCGCCACGATCAACTGCGCAATGAGTCACAGGCACTTAACGAAGAGTTAGCGGATCTTAAGTCACTTAAGCAAGAGCTTGAGCAAGATCTGGTTGAGCGAGAGCAAGACATCCTTGAACGAGAAGATCGACTATTAAGTGTATCTGAACGGCTTGGCGATCTTGAAGTCGTACTCGGTGTGGCAAGTACAGAAGGGGATATCGATAGCGAAATTGAGGCCCGCCTCGACACCGCTGCAATTACCTCGACAGTTAGAACACATATGCTAACACTTATTCCATCGGGCTCCCCTGTTGGCGACGAGCGAATTTCGTCAAAATATGGCTATCGAATCCACCCTGAAACCAAGCAAAAGCGGTTACATCGCGGCATTGATTACGCGGTGAATATAGGGACTCCGATATACGCACCTGCTGATGGCGTAGTGGAAGTGGTTAGGCCAAGTAACACTGGCTCAGGCAATTTCATTCGCTTACAGCACGCCTATGGCTTTAGCAGCTCCTATTCTCACCTGCAGAAATTTGCGGTAAAGTCAGGCAATTTTATACAGAAGGGACAATTGATCGGATATAGCGGCAATAGTGGACTGTCTACTGGGCCCCATTTGCACTATGAAATCCGATTTGTTGGTCGCGCATTGGATCCCATCGACTTTGTTGCTTGGGACGTAGAAAATTTTGACACTATATTTGAAAAAGAACGAGGCATTCGATGGGACTCTTTGGTAAAAATGGTCGAGCTAAGAGTAAGCAGTCAACTACAACTCTCATCGCAGATGGGTGTTTCATCACCGGAGAACTCCGGTTAGAGACTGATATTCAGGTAGACGGTGAAGTACAAGGTAAGATCCAAGCAGAAAAAACGCTGATCATCAGCCCATCAGGTCATTTGGTTGGCGACGGCTATGCCAAACTGGTGATCGTAAATGGTCGTGTAGAAGGGGCGTTGCACGCCGAAGCGGTTGAGATTTTACGTCATGGCGCGGTGTCTGGAACGATTTTTACCGATGATTTAAGTATTGAACGTGGTGGTAAGTTCAACGGTGAAACACTGCCTTACGCTGTCGATGGTGACAATGCTCCTAGTCATGAGTCAATAAGCGAATCGATTGATGAACAAGATGGCGATAATCGAGACTAACCGGTGATCCAAATTTATGCAGATTCGTAAATAGGATGATAACCGCTATTAACAAGGATTGTTCAATGGACGTTTCAAGCTCGCGCATCGCATCTACAATTGGCATTGCATTAGTCGCTTTTACCTATCCACTGTCAGCATTTGCGCAGATACAAGTTACTGCCAACGTGACGGGATTTACAAGTCAATCAGGCAATGCCGTCTTTGTTTTGTACGACGGTAAAAAAGGTTTCGCATCGGATTTAGACACTGCAGTGTCATTACAAACTCTGCCAATACAGGGTGCCGGCGTATCGGCTACGTTTGATGGTCTAAAGGACTCGGATTATGCGCTGTTTGTGTTTCATGACGAAGACAATAACGGCGAGTTTAAAACCAACTGGATCGGTTTTCCGAAGGAAGGCGCGGGTAATTCCAACAACCATCAAGGTATGCCTAGCTTTGCGAAATCAAGCTTTAATCCTGCTGCCGTTGATACGCTCGATATCGAGATGTGGTATCCCTAATCAAACCTTAATTTCATTTAAAAAGGTAGAGACAATGTTGTCTCTACCTTTTTTGTATCCCTAGAAGTAAATGGCATTTAACCATAAGTGAACGGCAATACTTGCTGCGTACCCAAGGGCTATGACAGGCATCCACTTTAGGTGTCCAAAGAATGTGTATTTCCCATGTGCAGCTCCCATCAGGGCGACACCTGCCGCAGAGCCAATCGACAGTAAACTGCCTCCGACCCCCGCGGTTAAAGTAACCAGCAGCCAGTTACCCATCGAAAGGTCAGGATTCATGGTTAACACTGCGAACATCACTGGAATGTTATCGACGATCGCCGACAAAATACCGACCATCACGTTTGCCCAGATAGGATCCCATTGGGTGTACATGATTTCGGAAACGATGGAGAGGTAGCCCATCAAGCTTAAACCACCCACACACATTACAACGCCGTAGAAGAACAGCAGCGTATCCCACTCCGCGTGAGAAACACGGCGAAACACATCAAAAGGCACTACTGAACCAAGACGCTTTAACGCTGCGGTATCGTGATGAGCTTCTGCTCTGGCGCGTTTTTTAGCCAATGACGCCGGTAAGGTTTTGCGAAGGAAAAACCCAAAAAACTGCAGATAGGCCAGTCCCATCATCATGCCAATGACCGGTGGGAAATGCAGAAAGCCATGAAAGCCCACAGCCGTTGCGATAGTCAGGATAAATAGTCCAACAATCCGCTTAGCACCGCGTTTGAGTTCAACATACTCGTGCACCACTTCGGGCTGCTCTTTAGGAACAAACATCGCCATGATCATGGCAGGTATTAAATAGTTCACAACGGACGGAATGAACAGCAGTAAGAAGTCCTTAAACGGCAGATGACCGGCTTGCCACACCATTAGAGTAGTAATATCCCCAAATGGGCTGAAAGCGCCCCCTGCGTTCGCTGCAATGACGATATTGATACAGGCTAAGTTGATAAAGCGATAGTTTTTGCCGCCGACTTTAAGCACTACGGCGCACATTAGAAGTGCTGTGGTTAAATTATCGGCAATAGGCGATATGAAAAAGGAAAGAATACCGGTGATCCAAAACAGCGAGCGAAAATCGAATCCTTTGCTGACTAACCAGGCTTTTAAAACGTCAAACAGTCGCCTTTCTTCCATGGCGGAGATAAATGTCATCGCCACCAACAGAAACAACATCAGTTCTGAGTACTCTAAAAGGTTATGCTCAATGGCTCTTTGTGCGACCTCTGACTCGCCCATTTTTGAGAATGTGAAGCCTATAATGATCCAGATTAATCCGGCTGCAAGCAGCACTGGCTTGGATTTGCGCAGTTGCAAATACTCTTCAGCCATAACCAAAGAGTAGGCGGACACAAAGATTGCTATACACAGATAGCCAGCGGTCGTCTGGGTGAGATCGAAACTGGGCATTGCGCTGGAAGCAAAGGTTAGGGGGCTAAAAAAAACAAGCAATAAAAAGAGTAGTTTTAGAGGCATAAACAGGCGTCCACTAGATCAGAACTTTTAAAGTTCTTTAAGGTTAGGCCGTAATAAAAACAATGACTTGAAGCGGATCACCTTTTTATTATCTCGGTGGATTATTGTTTGTCTTGCCTCACAATCTAAACGATTAGCTTTTTGCTCGCGGGACGACGTTGTTCAGCGCGTTTTCTAAGTCTATGGGTTTAAACGGTTTGAGAATAAATCCGTTAAATCCTATTTGCTCACATCGCTCTTTCGCGGATTGCTGAACATCGGCGGAAAGGGCAACAATAGGAATATGTTGAAACTGCTCGAGTTGACGAATGCGCTGCGCAGCTTGATAGCCGTCCATTACCGGCATATGCAGATCCATAAAGATAAGATCAATAGCGTGCTGCTGCAATGCATCAATCGCTTGAGCACCATCACCGACAATAACCGACTCTACCCCAAGGTTTTTGAGCATACGCTCTATGACAAGCTGGTTCATCAATACGTCTTCTGCGACCAATACCTTAAGTTTCATGGACGCTAATGTAAGGTTATTTTTCGCGTGTTGTTTCTGCCCATCTGGCGTTGTTGTCATACAATGCTGAAGTGTAGTGAGTAACTTTAGCTTAGTGAATGGCCAAGGAAGATGCGTGACTGAGCCCCAATGGTTGTCTTTTCTGTCTTGCTCAAAGGCGTACAGCGGACCTATAAACACTAGCGGTAAGTTGCGTGCTATCGACTGTGGCTGACTATGTGTAGCAGCGTGATGGTCAACGATGAGTAGAGAGCAAGACTCAAAATGATTGCTCACCTCTATATTCAAATGCTTGAGCAGCATTAGGCAATAATTATATTGATGCTTATCGTTTAACTGGAGCCCTACTTGGATATGAGGGCCAGAGTAAACCTGATCTGAAAATGCCTCAGGTTGCGCTGATGCATCAGGTACTTTTAATGGCAGAGTAAGCGTGGCTTGACTTCCCTTACCCAGACGACTTTTGATGGTGATTTCACCGTCGAGCAGCTGTGCGTATTTTTGTGAAATAGCCAATCCAAGGCCAGTACCTCCGAAAGTTCTTGTGGTGGAATTGTCAGCTTGGATAAAGGGGTCAAAGACTCTATTGATTTGCTCTTCACTCATTCCAATGCCGCTGTCGGTAACGGAAAAATGGACGTGAGTCAGCGTTGCAGATACATGCAAAGTGATGGTGCCTTGCTGAGTGAATTTGATCGCGTTACTTAGCAAGTTGAGCAGGATTTGACGTAACTTTGCAGCATCCGAAAGTAGCTGTACAGGCACGTTCTCATCGATAATAACATCGTAATTAAGAGATTTTTCTTCTGATGACAGTCTAGTGACGCCAATGACAAAATCTACTTTTTCACCAAGATTTACCGTACTTAAGTCGATGACACTTTGTCCTGAGTCGACCTTAGACCAATCCAAAATGTCGTTAATAATGGTCATCAACGCGTTAGCAGAACGCAGTGACATAGTGGTGTAGTTGCTTTGGGTGTCGTTTAGCTCTGTAGCTTGTAGCAAGTGACAAAAGCCTATAATGCCATTCAATGGCGTTCGTATCTCATGACTCATATTGGCTAAAAATTGCCCTCGAGCCTCGGTTGCCGCCTCGGCCTGGCGCTGGGTAACCTCCAGCACCTCAATCTGCTTTTGCGCTTGTATGACGTCATTGTGGATGCGCTCTTGCATATGATTGATGGCGTTATTCAAGCTTTTGAGCTCGTGAATTTTTGAACGTAGTTTTAGCCGGCCACCAGGTTGGCTCGGTGAGTATGTGTTCGCGTAATCACTGAGAATAAAAAGTGGGACAACAATAGAGGAGTATAGAAAGCGGATCAGCACTAAAATGGACACTACCAGTGCAATATTCACTGTCCAACTGATGCTTCTGTAAAAGCGAATGTTGTCGATGATGGTCTGAATTTGACCACTATATTTGTCATCCACATCGGTCGCTAGATGCTGAATGTGCTTAAAGATGCGTTCTTTTATTGTGTAGTAGTCTGCGTTATACAGCATCGCCAAAGCGTTGGATTTGTTGACATCAGCGAGCGCGATGGCGTCTTTTTCGATGATGGCGAGACGATTGGACAACTGCAATGCTTGATCAAATTCTTGCAAATCAATCGTAATTGTAGCCGATTGAGTAAGCTGCTCGCGTATAGAGCTCAGCTCGGTGGTCGGTAAGACCGACTCACCCCAGAAGTATTTTTGTTTTACGGTGGATAGGATGAGTGGAGTTTGTCCTTTGCGGGCTTGCAGAATTTGATCATAGTCTTCTGCAAACGCGGGATCCAAAGTGACTACATAGGCGCGAGCAAGCCGGGTAAGGTCTTCTGAGCTGGCAGCGAGTTGGCGAACGATCAATTGAATGTTTTTCTGCGATTCCGTCAGTTGATTCAACTGACGAAGCTCAGTTTCATAAACATGCTTAGCAACTAAGTTGACGGTAAGCAGCAACCCAATAAGCGATAGAAATAAGACAAAGTAAGTGCGCAGTGACATAGTAATCTTTAGGATCGTTTTAGGGTGAGTATTGCTGTTAACGCATGCTTAGTCCACCCACAACGTTAGACTAGCACTCATCGCTCAATAGCATGTAGCCTTTACCGCGTACTGATTTAATCAGCGTTTTGTTCGCGCCCGCTCGCGACAGTTTATCTTTAATTCGAGAAATATTAAGATCAAAACTGCGGCTTTTGCCATCGTATGCAATGCCTTTGATCGCAAGATAAAATTGTTCTCGGGTTATGACTTGGTCATGATGTTGCGCCAAGTAAAACAGAATCTCAAATTCGCTCTCGCTTAAGCTTATCGGCTGTCCGTTTAGCTGACACCACTGATTTTTAGCGTTCAGCGCGAGGTTATTGACGTCAACGATGTGCGATTCGCGTTTTTCTGGCTGACTACTGAGTAGACGTTTGACTCTTTCAATGAGTATTTGGCTATCTTTGGACTTAAATACGATGTCGTCCACACCTTTTTGAAGGGCGCTGATTTCGTTTAGATCCGACTCGTGACTGGTGTAAAAAACGATAACCCCGTCGAAGGTTGACTTGATGCGCTCTAGTACTTCATAGCCGTCTAAGACTGGCAAGCCGATATCTAACACCACGCAGTCTGGGTGAAACTTGTAGATCGCGCGTTCGACCTGATCACCTTGGTCTACGATGTGAGTAATATACCCAGCATGACTGAATTTTTGGGCAAGTACCGCCGCGGTGATTTTGTCGTCTTCGGCGATTAGGAGTGTTTGATTCATCTTTTCCCTTTAACCAATGTGGCTATTCTCTATCGTAGAGTTAATGCTAAACATTGTTAATGTGGTTGTCGTGTGTATGGTACAAGTTTCACACTTTCAGTGAGTTATTGAGTAAATTCTTGGCGTAAACGGTCTAAAATAGGGGAAAGCAGAGTCTGAATATCGTTTGGCACCGATGTTAACTCGACCATTGTGGCACTTTTGGAATATTGGTACAGCTCATCAAGTGCGTTTTGTTGTTCACTAAACCCTAAGATCGCGGTGCTGCCTTTGAGCCGATGTACGAGCTCACAAACCATGTGGCGATCGTCATTGTGTAACGCATCGTCTATTTGCTCTGCTGTTTGTTGGACTGCGTCTATGTACATATCGGCGAGTTGTTGTGCCAGTACAGGGTCATGATCCGCAGCGTTCCAAAAGTGAGTTAAGTCAATCATAAGCTCTCGTCGGTTATGCAGTTTATGTTTTTAGGGCGAGCTTGGTACCATCAAATTTCAATTGAGCCAGCAGTTTCTTAACGGCCTGTTGCCCCATGTCGTCAAAAGCAACCCCATATTTCGCATAGTGTTGGCTATTTTGCTGATTACATATAGTGCCACTAAGCACCCCAATGTTAGGGATGGCTTTCCCTTCGTACTTCACTTGCAATTTAACAACATCGGTCAGCTTAAACTGACGAATGAGCGGTGATGTCACCATTCGGCAACCTCCCCGAGACAGATCTCTTATTTCGCACTCAAAACGATTATCGTCGACGAGCCCCATAGCATCGAGCGCGACATCGTAACGTGCTTCTTTACGAAGTTGCTCGACCTGCATTTTAGGTGGCAGAGTGATCACTGCCAATGATATTGGCTCAGTAATTAGGTGCTGAATTTGGCTTCTAAAGTGAATGAGTGCGCCTTCACCTCGATGAGATATGGCACGAACATTTATCCAAAAACCGGGTTGGAAGAAGTAGTCGCGATCGCTGTCGGTCATGGTAGGCAGCTCAATCAAAATGAGGCTTTCATCTTGCGTTCCAATAAAACGACTGCATCCCAGATACTTTATCCCAACAGGGGTCGTAATGTTGTAGGTTAACTCACTGCCGTGAGACACCATCGCAATTGCATCACTGCTTTTGACCGCAAGCTCGATAACATTGTTGCTGTCTGACACGCCTAGCGCCTGGGTGTTGGGGGCACTCATCTTCCGCACTTCCTTTATGATGTTCTTTTTATTTGTTGATGTTGGATTGATACCCTAAGCTTGTGATTTAGATAAATATTTGTCAACACTGCTTGGTTTTTGGTGTCATACTTTGTAACACATTACCTTGGTATAGCTAAAATCTTACCAGATGACGTATTGAAATCAATCGAAACCCTGCTACCAATAAGACAATTATTGGCCAGAAAAAAGGAATTAGGAGAGGTCATGCCCAACTCAGATCAACAAGACGCACCGCATAACTCTAAGGTCTTGGTACTCTTTGCTCATCCATCCATTGGACGGTCCGAGGTCAATAAGCCGCTGTTTGAATTGTCACAAACGATTCCAGGAGTAACTGCGGTCGATTTGTACGCCGAATATCCGACTTTTCGAATCAATATCGATAAAGAGCAGCAGCGGCTTAAAGACCACGATGTGGTGGTGTTTATGTTTCCGCTTTATTGGTATTCGACACCGGCGATTTTTAAAGAGTGGCAAGACTTAGTCCTTGAGTATGGCTTTGCTTATGGCCACGACGGAACCGCGTTACATGGTAAGTCGTTTATGTGTGTGATTAGCGCGGGTGGTAAAGAAGAAGCTTATCAAACCGACGGCTATAATCACTTTTCTATTCGAGAGTTACTCCAACCGTTAGAGCAGACGGCAAATTTAACCGGAATGCGTTATCTCGCACCTTTTGTGTTGTTTGGCTCGCGCACCGCTGTTGAAGAGGGCAGGGTTAAAGCGCATGCCGAACAGTGGAAGCAGACCTTACAAGCTTTGGTCGCGGATCAAGTGGATCTTAAAAAGGCCCGCCAAGTCCCTTTACTTAATCAGCATCTCGGAAGCGTGATCAAGGAGCCTCAACTATGACAGGTCTGTTTTTACAAGCATTTATCTATTTGATAGCAGCGGTTATCGCGGTACCAATCGCTAAGCGGTTGGGCTTAGGGTCAGTGTTGGGGTATCTCATTGCAGGAGTGATTATTGGGCCGATTACCGGTTTAGTGGGAGAAGAAACCACGACCATTCAGCACTTTGCCGAGTTTGGCGTGGTGATGATGTTGTTTCTTGTGGGTTTGGAGCTCGAACCTAAGATGCTGTGGGGAATGCGCCACAAATTATTGGGGCTCGGGGGGCTACAAGTTGTCGGTACCGGTGCTGCGGTGATGGGCATCGCTTTGGCGCTTGGACAACCGTTTACCATAGCGCTTACCATCGGGATGATCTTTTCTCTCTCTTCTACGGCGATTGTGTTGCAAACATTTAGCGAAAAGGGACTGGCCAAAACAGAAGGTGGGAAAAGTGCGTTTTCTGTGTTGCTGTTCCAAGATATTGCGGTTATCCCAATGCTTGCGTTCATTCCCTTATTGGCCATACCTGAACTGGTTGAGCTTGCACAAAATGCCGCTCATCACAGTGACGGGCATCATGAGGAGTTGAGTCTCGTCGCTGGATTGCCAGGGTGGGCCTACGCACTTGTCATTGTGGCTTCAATCGCCATTGTGGTCGTGGGTGGTCACTTCCTAAGTCGACCGCTGTTTAAGTTTGTTGCCGCCTCTGGACTGCGAGAAATCTTTACTGCGACCGCATTAATGTTGGTTATCGGTATAGCAGCATTAATGAGCCTGGTTGGCTTATCTCCAGCCCTTGGCACGTTCTTAGCCGGGGTTGTACTGGCCAACAGTGAGTTTCGACATGAGTTGGAGTCCAACATCGACCCGTTTAAAGGGCTATTGTTGGGGCTGTTTTTTATTACCGTAGGCGCAGGTATCGATTTTGGTATTTTAGCTAACGATTTTGTGGTGATTGTCGGGTTAACTCTGGGGGTGATGCTGCTTAAAGGAGCGGTGCTATTTATTCTGGCGCTGATCTTTAAGATTAAAAACAGTGACCGTTGGCTCTTTGCGTTAAGTCTGGCGCAAGCAGGTGAGTTTGGCTTTGTATTGCTGAGCTTTAGTGTGCAAAACCATGTGCTCCCGACAGAGCTGGCGCAGACACTTCAGTTAGTCGTTGCCCTCTCAATGTTCCTAACGCCGGCGCTGTTTATCTTGTTTGATAAAGTCATTTTACCTCGCTATGAGGCGAGCAGTAATGATCGAGAGTCGGATGACATTGATGAGCAAGGCAGCGTGATTGTTGCGGGCGCAGGACGGTTTGGACAGATCATTAATCGCCTCTTGTTGGCCAACGGCATAAAAACCGTGGTTCTGGATCATCAAAGCAGTCAAGTTGATGTGTATCGCCGTTTTGGACGCAAAGCCTTTTATGGGGATGCAAGTAGGCCAGATTTATTGCATACCGCGGGGATTGAATCGGCAAGTTGCTTGGTCGTTGCGATCGATAATCGCGAGAGCAGTGTCGAGCTTGTACACTACGTTAAACACACTTATCCAAAAGTGAAAATATTAGCGCGCGCGTTCGACCGCGGTCATGGCTATAGGCTTAGGCAGGCAGGAGCAGACGTTATAGAATCAGAAACCTTCCACAGCGCGTTGGAGGTGGGGTGTCATACGTTAATCGAATTGGGCATTCACCCATTTAAAGCCCAACAACAGGTCAGTGCGTTTAGAGATATTGAAGATTCGTGTTCTGATAAATTGTTTAAAGCGTGGCAAGAAGAGAGCGAAGAAGAACGTTATGACAATAACTACCGTAAGCTGTTTATCGAGCTCGAAGAGTCGATCAAGAGCGCGGTGAATACTGAAAGAAGCGATCGACATACTGGCAGTGAACGAGGCTGGACGCCTCCACCTAAAGGTTATGCCGATGATTTTGATGAGTAACCGAACGTCGTAAAAAAGCGAGCCCTCTGGGCTCGCTTTTCTATTTTGTAGTGCGTTTCACGCAAACTAAAATCGATACGTCATACCTACACTGGTGATGAGTCCTTTAGAGTTGTAAAAGTCCACATTAGCGTCACTTTGGGTATAGCCTGCGATAGCGTTGAGACTGGCATTTTTCCAACCAAAAATCCCAGCGTAATCGTAAATGAAGAACCCGCTGTATTGGGTTTGTTCAATGGTTTTATCAAAGATTGGATTAGCCTCTTTAGTTTCACTTTGACCCCCTTCAAAGTTCATGATGAAGGTGTGAGGGGCATTAAAATGAAGCACACCCATTTTTAGTGTGTAATCGGTGAAGGCGATTGCTTCACCTTTGGCATCGCGATAGGTCGACTGAATCGCTGGGCGCAAAAACCACCCTTTAGCAAATGGAAACATCGTTTCTAGTTCGAGGCGATGAGCGTTGCCATCTCGCTCTAGAAGCTGCTGCTGCGCTTCATTAAGACCTAAACTTGCGCTTGAACCACTGTTTTCCGTTTCGACATCAATGTTTGCGTATGCGTATTTCACGGTCAGTGGTGTACCTAAAAACTGCTGCCAAGCGATACGCGCGCCAGTGGCGTTTTCTTCAGTTTCAACTCTGGGTGCGCCCAATAGGTACGGATCTTCCCACGTAGAATTTAGAAAGGGTAATTGCGGGAAGTACGCCAAAGTCACTTCTCCGAGCTTTGGCGACTGGTGGGTATAGCCTAACTCGTACTGAAACTGTGCGTTAGAGATCTGCTCGCTAGAGTTACCAATATAGAACTGGTTTCTGCGATCGCGTGTGGTGTATTGAACACGCGCTAGCGGGTAAACGATAGTCGACGAGGTTTTGTGCTCTGGTGAGCCAAATTCAGTGATGGTTTGATTGTCATCGCTGGTGGAGAAATTATTTTCACTGGTGACGTAACCCAAGCTGAGGTTAAGTGTGAAGTCCCAACCCGGTTCGCCGAGTGGACGTAGCTGCGCTTGAGCTGATGTCGTGCCCATCAACAACAACGACGCAATAATGGCCTTTGAATGGTGCATACTGTCTAAATCCTTTTTGTTCCCTTAGTAGGGCATCCATAAAGTGAGGGAGCCTTGGCTCCCTCCTTTCAGTTTTAGTGATCCAAGTAGAGGTAGTTTTGCCAACTCTTCATTCGAATCAATACTTTTCGCATGATCGCTACGTGGGTGAAGCTATCGGAATACACTGCTATTTCAGCTGCGCTACCCATTGGAAGCTGATACTCACTGAGATCATCGTTTATACGTAACTTAACCAAAACTCGACCACTTGTGACTAACGCCGCCGAGTTAAGCAGTGCGCCTCGTGCTTGAACTTGGCCCTCTGCAATCGCTGGTATCACCTCGATGACTTCACCTTTGAAGATCTTGCCGGGCAGGGCACGGAAGATGAACTCGGCCTCAAACCCTTTTTTCAGGCGCTGGGTGGAGTTTTGTCTAAAGGCACCTACATAGTGACCATCATCAGTATGCACAAAGGTTAATACTGGGCTAAGCGGCAATGGTACGGCCATCATGCCAGGGCGAAGCGCTAGGTGTGACACGTATCCATCAGTAGGAGCACGAACCGTGGTTTCTTCTAGGTTGAACTCCGCGGTGGCTAGCAGTGCTTTTAGGCGTGCAACAGAGGTATTTTCGCCATTGATTTCAGACTCAAATGCCAAGCGAGCGCTGTTTTCAAGCGCTTTAGCGGCGTCTAGTTGCGCTTCACTGGCTAAATAAGCCTGTTTGCGGGTGTCGACTTGCTGCGCGGTAAATGCCCCTTTTTTAAAGCCTGCTTCATAACGCTCGTATTCGCGCTGAGCTTTATCTCGATCGGCTTCGGCTGCAATACTGTCAGCGGTTGACGCTTTGTAGCTCGATTCCAATTGGAATACTGATTGCTCGGCTGCTGCGACTTCAGCTTTTAGACGAATAACTTCGCTCTCAAACGGTGTCGATTCTATCTTGAACAATACATCCCCTGCCAGTAGAGGCTTATTTGCTTCTACCTTGACCTCAGTTACGCGACCGCGAACTGTAGACACAATCGGAGTGGTGTTAAAGACACTGCTACCAGTTTGGGTGTAAGGGTGGTTGTAGTTCATCAATAAAATCAGTGTACCGATCAGCACGATGCCGCCCAATACAGCGGTTGGGACAGTCCATTTGTTGAGCGGTATTTTAAATATTTTGAATACAGCAACACAGAGCGCGGTGTACGTCAGTATTAACAGTAAATCCATTATGCGTCTCCCTTGCTTGACTCAGTATCTGTGGTCACCGTATTTTGCGTGCCGTCTACTTCACTGTTTGCTCGCTCATTTTTGAGGCTGTCGATTTGATGGTGTAAGTACTCGATATTTTTATGCAGTGACAGTATTTGAGATTGGAGCTCATCCTGCTCGTGTTTGATTTTACTGAACCCCCAACCTCGGTCTTTGCGCCACAATGTTGACCAGATCCACAAAAATGGCCAAATTGCGTGTAGAGTGAATAGACTCACCCAACCTGCTACATGGATGGCGTCCGCATGCGGGTGGTCGCGTTCGAGCGCGATTTCGTAGGGAATATCATGAATGACGATGATGCCGTAGAAAATGACTAGGGCGACGAAAATGAGCAATCCGAGTGCGAAGTAATCGAGAAACATAGGTATCCTTATGTTTTGCTGTGTAATATATCGGTTATCATACGTTATTATTTGGTAATCGGTTTAAATATACAAACCTTTGTTAGATCAAATTGTTATTAGTCTGTGCTTAAACATTACATAGGGAAGTGTCAATGAGCTTTGTTGGGGAAAGTGCAGCGTTGTCTGCAGCGGTTGTGTGGGCTATAGCAACATGGATTTACGGGCAATTTAGCCATCAATTTAGTGCCTTTCAGCTTAACTTTATTAAAGGGGTTGTCGCGTCGACATTGATGGTTGTCGCAATAGTCTTTACGGGTGCATACGATGGCCTTGCCGAGATGCAAGCGGAACATATTTGGGTTCTGGCTGTTTCCGGGGTCATTGGTATCGCGATTGGCGACAGCGCTTACTTTGCTGCGCTAAAACGTATCGGTGCAAATAAGACTTTATTACTCGAAGCGTTAGCACCACCGCTATCCGGCGTTTTGGCGTTGATGGTGTTAGGAACGCAAATTCCTATGCTGTCATGGTTAGGGGTTGTGGTAACTACTATGGCCGTCACCTATGTAGTGTTTGAACCCAGCGATGCTGAAGCAGTAGACCGAAAAGGCATTCTCTTTGGCCTTCTTGCCAGCGCTTGTCAGGCAACAGGGGTGGTGATTTCTCATTTTGCCTTAGTCGCGGGTGATGTTGATCCTTTGGTTGGCGCCTTAGTTAGGTTATCTGTTGGCACATTAGCCGTTTGGTTGGGTTTGCGCTGGATACAGAAAGTGACGTTGAAGCAGTTATTGGTCAAATGGCAAAAAATGCAAACATCGCAACAAACTCTATTGATGTGCGCCATCGTCATCGGGACTTTTCTTGCCCTTTGGTTACAACAAATTGCGCTTAAGTTTGCGTCACCAGCGATCGCTCAGACGCTGATCGCAACGAGCCCAATCTTTATCCTCATGATCTTTGCATTGCGAGGCGAAAGAATCACCCTTAAACAAGCGATGGGGACACTCTTGGCGGTGGTGGGAATTTCTCTCTTTTTTGTTCGTTAATACCAACCAAAACAATTACCTGAGCATTCTTGCTCGTTAAAATCCCTGATAACGGTGTTAAAAATTTTGCGGGTAGAACTACTACCAACGGCAATCTTTGCCTTGTTCTCAGCGACTTTTCCGTCGAAATTTCTGACCACTTAATTCCTTCGATTGAGATAACTCTGTTTAGAGGGTCGTAATCGGGGGATTTTTCGATCACGGGCAGAGTCATACACCCGATGTATTTACAGGAAATTGACTGGGCTTCTTGTGTATTTCACCTACGCTTAAAAGGTGTGTGAATAGGAGGTGGCATGGAATACCCTGTTAGTGACAGTCAACGACGCTCTGCAGCGTTTGTGACCTTTTATCCCGTCCTTTTGGTCGCTATGGCATGTTTGGGAAATTGGGTTGTTTTTGGCGTAAAGCCCCTTCAAGTCGGTCTTCCATCTAATTTTAGCTTGGCCATTATGACGATAAGCGCAGTATTGATGTGTCTAAACCACACTTGGTTAATGACCGTGACGGAACTTACCCGAGTTCGATTTCATATCCAGACTACTCCTGAGGAGTGGTCCGACAGTTCAGTCGCGCGAGACGAGATCCCGCAAAAGGGATGGGATGAACTTGCACGAGCGCGCAATGCGCATCGCAACTGCACTGAAAACAGCGTTTATTTTGTGATGTTAGGTATCCCACTAATGTTTTGCTCCGCCAATGACATTGTCAGTGTTTGGCTACTCGAGTTTGCATTAGGGCGACTTGGGCACACTTATGGCTATCTATACAAAAGTGACGTGCTAAGAGGACTCTTTATGTCTATCAGTTTGCTCGCTATGTATGGCATGGCGACCTATCTGTTAATGTCGACGTTAATGCTACTATTTTAGAGGCGCTCTACAGGTCGTAGCATACTTGGTTGCGGCCATTTGCCTTAGCTTCATATAACGCTTTATCTGCACGATAGAAGGTCCGCTGGGTATTTTCACCCTCACGATGTAACGTAACGCCTATGCTCACAGTAAGTGCTCGCTCACCTAGCACTTTTTCCCAGTCGTATTCGGCGATTCGTTGACGGAAATTATTGGCATACATTTGCGCTTTCTTAAACTCAGTATGCTCAAGCAGCACCAAAAACTCTTCACCACCAAAGCGCACCGTGGAAGAGCCTTTAAACTTAAACTGTTGTTTTAGCTCGCTGGCAACTTGGGTGATCGCTTTGTCACCGACTAGGTGGCTTAACTCGTCATTAATCGATTTAAAATGGTCGATATCGATGATGAGCAGGGCGAAAGGTGTGGTATTGAGCAGCAAGTCTTTTAGCTTGATATCGAGCCAGCGACGATTGTTTAACTGTGTCAAAGGATCGGTGTACACGTCTTGTTGCAAGCGAGCAACATGGCTTTTTTGTGTTTTGGTTTCGGCTTTGAGCTCGCGATTCTCTTGCTCGGACACAATGAGTCGTAGTTTTGATTCGTTCTGAGTTAAGCGATCAATCTGTCCTGTCCCTAATTCTGAAATCGGGATCGCTTTAATCAGTTGCAGATCTTTACTAAACGCAATTTTATGTCGGGCTAATGCGGGTTCGAACTGCCCTTGCGCTGCGTATACCTGGCTCAATTGATGATTGACCGTTCGAGAAATGGGCAGTGATTTTAGGCGGTGGCTTCGTTTAGCAATATTGGCAAGAAATAGCTCTGCCTTTTCTGTTTGTCCGCAATCAAAAAACAGCTGAGCAATTTCTAGTTGGATCATACTCCTAAGCCAAAAATCTCGATTTCCTTTAGACAGCTCGATGGCTTGGCCTAGACGGTGTTGCGCTAGCTGAGTTCTTTTTTGTAAACGATACAGTCTGCTTTTGAAAAAATAGAGGTAGGCTTTAAGGCTTCTATCATTGACCAAAATAGACAGCTCTTTGCATTCCTTAAGCAGAGAGCTAGCGTCACTAAATTGCTCCAGCTCTAGCAAACAGGTGATTTTGTGCAGTTTGTAGCGCAGACGAAGTTCACGACTTGCGATTGCAGCGTCGAGCAAATCGATGTGTTTAAAGTAACGCAAAGACTGTTCGTATTGCTGTGCATCGGTACTTAAGACGGCAATCCCCAACACTGCATATACGTACTCATCAATATTACCGTGCTCCAACGCCAATACCTGCGTGGCTTCGCATATGCGTAAACACTCTTCAAATTGATTATTGGTGTGCAGCACTTTATAAAGTTGGTGATGGATCTCGAAATATAGGCTTAAGTTCGCGGGTAGATCAAGCATTGTAAGCGACAGAGTGAGCTCGTCAACGCTGCGAGTGAGTTCGCCATTGGAGAGGTAAATTTCGGCTTTGAACAGATGACAGAGTGCTTTTTCCGGTCCTTTATCAGCAATATGCAGTTCAACGTGATCCCAAAAAGTGAGCGCCTGCGTATTGTCGGTTTGTTTTGGTGAAAAACCAGCTTGGTCAATTTTCTCTAGCAGAGTTTGTAAAGGCAAAATTACTCTCCCATTTGGGTCAATTGTTCGAGCGTGAACGGAAAGCGAGTCAAACTGTGAAGTGAGACGTCGATTGCGCCACTAGGAAGAGCGTGGCGCTCCCACGGGAAATGGTCGATAAGCTGCTTAAATTCCCCAAATGCGGCATTGGCACCTTCATTTTGCTCCTCAATGAGCCACCCAAGATACTCGTCATTGAGCATCGCTAAGTAATCGTCGGGGCTTGCAATACTATTGATAAATTGAGTCGTACGTTCCACGACCTTCGCATCGTTGCACTTAATCAATATGACACTGTGGGTGCTGCTATTGAGCTGTGTTTTAAACAGGATCAGCTTCTCCCACCAACTGGTTTCTGGAACGAGCGCACCGTTGTTGTTTCGTTTGGTGCTATCGAGCAATTGACGCAAACGATGCAGCAGCTTTAAAGAGCGTTGATCAAGCTGGCTCTTTGACCAATGCGCTTTACCGTGTGTGAAGCTGGCAGTGTAATTGGCGTATTTTCTGAGGCTGTACTCTCGATACTGCTTGTGAGCCTCGAGAGCTTGTTCATATTTGCCTTGCTCTTCGGAAGATTGAGAACGGCGTAAAAAGATCTCAGCTAAGATTTCACCATTGTCAAAAGTAACAGCAATGCGCTCTGCAATTGACAAATGATGGTCGACTTTTTCGTACTGGTGCTGACTGAGATAAAATCGCGCTCGCGCGACATGAGCAGGTGCACTCATCCACGTTAAATCGAAGCGCTGGCAAAGCTCTAAAGTCTCTTGCGTGGCGACATCAGCGTCTAGTAACCTGTTGAGCTCCAGCATCGCCATCGCTCGATAATTGCTGATCTCTGCTTGCCACGTATAGTCTATATGCTCGACCGCAAGCTCTTCCGCCGCATCAAGCTCCATCAACATGTTTAGGTAATCACCTTGTTGATAAAGATCTTTGGCTAATAAAATTCGTGATTTCTTTTCTAAAATTAGTAGATGCTGGTAATTCGCAAGATCGATAGCGAGTTGGTGAGCAGTCCCTGACAAAATGGTTTCATTAGTCAGACGCCATGCATTGCCAAGCCCAACAATGGCCTCAAGCTCTATGTGAGAATCACTGTTGAGCGCCGCTTGTTCTAGGGCGATATTCCAGTGGTGCTGTGCGATGAAGTATTCGGCCTTGCCAAAGTGGTTGAGAGCTTTTAAATGATTGATTTCGGATGAAAACTCATCACTGTCCAGCATATCTTGTACCTGACCAGCTTCAGTGGCCACTTTTAGTCCCTTGCCATAGCTCATGTTGTTCCAATGACAATGTGCAAGGATCACTTTCGCCAAGATAATGCCGCGCGGGTAATAGTATTTTTCAGCGCGCAGCAATACTTGCTGAGTTTGTTCAGCCGTTCTTAAGGGGTGATCGAGGATCGTGGTGCGCAGAACACTCAGTTCTGAATCGATCTGCTTTTGTGGTTTATCCAACATCATCCTCTTCCTTAAAGAATCCCCTATTATACGGACTGCTATACCATTTACCATCTAGAAATGGTCAATTATTGCCGTACAACACTGTTATTTCGAAACAATTGGCAACTTAATGCAATAACTATACCGAATAAATGACGGTTAGTTGGCTATGCAAGTAACTGTCTTAAAGACAGCGGGTGATGGATAAGCCCTTGTTTCATAGCCGGTGTTTGTCCTTGTTTGTTTTGACTGCACAAGTTATTCCAAGCTCTAAAAATATCCAATAGCGGAATAATCCCAGCGGGTCTTGCCTTGCGTCTAGGTTCGTTTATGAATGACGCAAAATGAGCCTGAAACTTTGCTTGGTATTTATGAACAGCATTGATTGAGGCGTGCGATAACCAATAGTCGGGGTCCGATGTTGGGCCAGCAATATAGCAAATGCCTTTTTCGATATCTTGATTCGAATCACGGTGCGTCTGTGAAGAAATAGCCCAGCGATCTTGCCACCAGCCCATGTGCACAATATCTATCTTTCCGTGGCTCTGGTGTTTATTCCAAAGGTACGGCTCATCGACATACAGTAGATGCATGCTGTGATCGTTGATGCGATCTTGATAAATGCTGATCACCGCAGAGCGAAGTAACGGCTCTTGCGTGAGGTACATGATCAAAGGCTTTTTGGGATCGCATTGCAATTTCAAATTATAGAAATGCGCATAACTGGTGTACGGCGGAAACACCAGACGTCCTTTTTTTGGGTGATGCAGCTGGTGGTAATTGCCTAGAGGATCTTCAACGTTGTTACGCGCCAAAATATTCTGGTACTTAGCATCGATTCGTTCTCGTAGAGTCAGGTTGTCGTGCTGCGACGATTTACCAATGTCTGCAAGGAAGCTACTTTCTACATAACGATTTGGCGTGAATGGCTCAGATATGTGCGAATCAAAATCTTGGCTGGCCGATACGTCGGCTTCGTCGTAGCTTACGTGTTGGCTCACCACATAGCCGCTTTGGGGCTCGGCGGTGACTAACCACTGGACGCCATTGTGGCTTTGAGGCTGCAGTGCTTGGTGGTGAGTGGCCAGTTGATACTGTTCGACTTGACCAAACCATCGCATATCGAACAAAGCCTGTTTTTTACGGCATCGGCTGGCGATTTGGTTAATGTGGTCGTAAAACGTTTTTGGATTTATTCCAAGTTTAGAGCAAATCTCTTGTACTGAATATCCGGTAAAAAGCAGTGCTAATAATTGCTCTTGGATATCGAGCTTTTTGTTCTCACCTGACCATTTGTCCACAAAGGTGGATTGACAGGCTTTACAGCGGTATCGTTGGCGCTCGCCTGAGTACCCAAACGCATGATAAAGATGTTTATGATGATAGATAGACAGGCCAAGGTTTTTACACTCAATATTTCTGCAGGCAGGCAGTCCATCGGATTCGTGTTTGCGTAGGCGACGCCATTCGTCATGAATTAACTGATTACTCAGCAGTGGCGGAAATGCACCACATTTTTTGCATACAATTGCGGGACGTTGAGGGTTGAGATATTGAATGACATACCGCTCTTCGTCGCTGCACGCAAAATTTTCACAACCGACCGTTTTGCAAAAGTTGACCTGCAAATGATCGTGCCTTGGGGGAAGTGTTGCCATTAAAGTACCTGCTGTAAGTTCCATGCGACTCTATATTAGCTGCAGCTAACATGCTACCACAGGGTTCAAATAACTGAAATTGTTGAGCGGTGAATGATGCGTTATTTGCGCTTCGTCATTGCCTTCATGTAATCTGAAACCAAAACAAGCTAAAGGTGTCACAAAATGACCAAAAAGGTATGGCTCTCGTGGAGTAGTGGAAAAGATAGCGCTTGGGCTCTGTGGCAGATGCAACAGGACCCTTCGCTTGATGTAGAACGTCTGTTTTGTACCATAAATCAGCAGCACGAAAGAGTGGCTATGCACGGGGTTCGAGTCGCGCTTTTACAGCAGCAAGCTAAAGCATTGGGGCTACCTATCACTATTATTGACCTTCCAGACCCCTGCACCAACGATGACTACCAACGCATTATGGGCGAGTTTGTTGAACATGCTCAGCAGCATAAGGTTGATGCGTTTGCGTTTGGCGATCTTTTCTTAGAGTCGGTACGTGACTATCGGGTAGCGCAGCTTTCGGGCACCGGCATTGAGGCGCTGTTTCCACTGTGGTTGACCCCGACGGCAGAGCTCTCACTGCGACTTATTGATCAAGGGGTGAAGACCGTTTTGACTTGTGTGGACAGTAAGCAGATTGATGCGAGCTTCTCGGGTGCACTGTACGACAAAAAGTTGTTAGATTCGTTACCCGAAGAGTGCGATCCATGCGGGGAAAATGGCGAGTTTCATACGTTTGTGTTCGATGGACCCATGTTTAACGCGCCCCTTTCAATACAAGTGGGTGAGCAAGTAAATAGAGACGGCTTCGTCTTTACCGATGTGACACTAGCGAAATAAAAAAGGCCATTAGCATTGCTAATGGCCTTAATGTATTTAGCTTGATATTGGCTAAAATTAGATTGCGCAGTACTCTTTGGCGATGTTTGCGCCTAGGCGTGCATTGTTAAGCACCAACTCAATGTTGGAATCTAGGCTGTTGCCACCTGTTAGCTCACACACTCGAGCCAGCAAAAATGGTGTCGAATCTTTACCCGCAATACCTTGCTCGTCAGCTTCAGCGAGAGCTTGATCGATAGCGCCAGTGATCGTTTCAACAGGCATTGCAAACTCGGTTGGGATTGGGTTTGCGACGACAACACCGCCTCTTAGTGCCATACCCCATTTAGCGCGTAGTGCCAGAGCAATCTCTTGCGCCGAGTCTAAACGGTAGTCAATGCTGTGCTCACTTTCACGTGTGTAGAAAGCTGGTAGCGAGTCGGTTTGGTAACCAATGATTGGCACGCCTTGAGTTTCTAGATATTCGCGCGTGAGTGATAGGTCAAGAATTGATTTTGCACCGGCACAGATTACAGCAACGTCAGTATTGGCAAGCTCTTGCAGGTCTGCAGAGATGTCAAAACTTTCTTGAGCGCCACGGTGCACACCACCAATACCACCAGTGGCAAAGACGCGAACGCCCGCCATTGCGGCTAAAATCATGGTCGCGGCTACCGTCGTCGCACCATCTTTTTTACCTGCCACCATAAAAGGAATATCACGGCGACTTACTTTAGTGACAGCAGTGCCAGCTTTACCAAGGTATTCGATTTGGTCTTTTGACAACCCAACCTTTAAACGACCTTCAATGATTGCGATGGTTGCTGGAATAGCGCCTTCAGCACGAATGGTGTCTTCTACAAGCAATGCGGTTTCAACATTACGTGGGTAAGGCATCCCGTGAGAAATAATGGTCGACTCCAACGCGACAACAGGTTGATTATTAGCTAACGCTTGTGCGACTTCAGGTTGAATATCTAGGTATTGGTCTAGCATTGTGGAGACTCCTCTAGCAGATCCAACACGGCCTGCTCTGTCAGTTGTTTATTAATGGTTTCGGATACTGTAATGGCGAGGTGTGATGCACCTATGGCAAATTCCACACTTTCCACCCAGTTGCGATTGTTCAAATAAGAATGGATCAAACCAGCCATCATGGCATCACCGGCTCCGGTCACATTGTTAACCTGAGTTGGAATGGCTGGTACTACATGTTGTTCATATGGGCTACTGGCCAATACCCCTTGGCTTCCGAGACTGATTGCCACTTGCGGTACACCTTTATCGTGCAGTGACTTGGCCAACTGTGATGGTTCAATGTCGGCATCGATATCAACACCAGCCAAGATTTTAGCTTCAAGACTATTGGGTTTCAGGCAGTCGATTTTGTCTATATAAGGGATAAGCTTTGATGCTTTAATTGAAGATACAGGATCGACAAAAATAGGCTTGGCACCATGGCGTGTAAACAAGTAGTTCAACGCATCTTCCGGGAGATTGGCATCTAAAACGAGTACGCTGGCTCGGTCGATGACACCTGCACGTTTTGATAATTCATTGGCGTTTAAACTTTCGATAAGCTGCATGTCGTTGAGAGCGACTAACAGCTCGCCCTGGTCATCGAGTATCGACAAGTAGCTACTGGTTTTCGCGTCATTTTTGTATAACGAATGATCCGTACCAATGCCGCATTGGTGGCAAGAGTCTTTTAAGTCTTGTCCCCAACTGTCTCCTCCAAACGCACCGATAAATTCGACTGTTGATCCAAGTCGTGACAAATTTTCGGCAATATTACGTCCCACACCACCGGCGCTCGCGTCTAGGTGTCCTGGGTTTGAGTCTTGTAGGACGATGGGGTTGGATGAGTGACCACACAAATCGATATTAGCGCCACCAATGACAACGGCATAACGATCCGGAGCGATAATATAGCCCTTTCCTTGAATGTAGCCCTTGCGGGTTAACTGCATAATGTGTCCAGCAACCGCGCTGCGACTTAACCCTAATAGATCAGCAAGCTCTTGCTGGGGGATTAATGGGTTGTGTCGCAGTATTTCGAGTATTTGTTGTTCTCTATTGGTCATAAACATTTGTCCGCCAATCAAACATTTGTTTATTTTAGGGTGAAGGTATGAGGTTGTAAAGAGCTTATCTGCGATTAGACTGTGATGCAGCGCAAGAGATTACGCTCTAATTATGGAGCCATTCTGAGTTACACTAGAACTCATTTTTAGCCAATGTAGAGGCTTAGGTCTGTTACGTGCAGTATTTATCCATCCAGCAAGCAATATTAGAGCAAATTGAGTCGGGTCAGTTAGAAGCACGACAGAAACTGCCTTCAGAACGAAAACTTGCCGAGCTTTTTGATACCACAAGAGTGACCTTGCGCGAAGCATTAGCACTCTTAGAGGCGGACGGAAAACTGTATCGTGAAGACCGACGAGGGTGGTTCATTGCACCAACGCCTATGATATACGATCCAAGTTTGATG
The DNA here is from genome assembly GCF_016900875.1 of Vibrio ulleungensis. GTDB lineage: Bacteria > Pseudomonadota > Gammaproteobacteria > Enterobacterales > Vibrionaceae > Vibrio > Vibrio ulleungensis. Next base: position 132,441 of record NZ_JAFEUM010000001.1, on the reverse strand, counting down.
ATTGGATTTGTGGAGCGAGCGCAACAGCAACAGCGAGTAGCAACTCATCAGCTTTTAACGGCAAAAAGCGCTTTAGCGACAAAAGAGGCGAGTAGGCTAATGACCCTGCCTCCTTTTAGTGATCTGTTTACGATCACGCGCGTTCGCCAACTCGAGCACAGACCCGTGTGCCACGTCACGAGTATGATCGTACCGCGCTTTGCTCCCAATTTACTGGACAGTGACTTTGCAACGTCGGTCAGTAGTGCATTGAACGAGTCGTTTAGTGTGAGTATTTCTAAAATTCAATATAGGATCTCTGTAACCTCACTCATTGGTGACATCGCGGCAGCGTTAAATGCAACCGACGGTGCCATCGCGATAAAAATTATGCGCCATATGTATGATCAGCAGCACAGCCTCATTGGGTGCAGCGTCGAATACTGGCGTCACGATGCGATAAATATCCAGACTGAAGTGGTGAGTTAGATGAAGAAAACACCTTCAACACCGCGTTGCGGCCAGTGCCGACAATTTACGCGAAGCAAACAGGCTCAAACAGACTATTGTGAAGCTTGGGATCAGCCGACTGTTGCGACGCAAGCTGTTTGTGGGCACTTCATGCCCAAAACCGTGGCAGCCAATCTGCGAGATTAACGCCCAGCGAGGTCACATATGACTACTTCAACGGCAACAAAAAGTTTAGGAACACTTCATTTGTTGTGTGGAAAAATGGCGTCAGGAAAGACAACATTTTCGCACCAAATTGCCGCTCAATACCAAGCGTTACGGCTAAGTGAAGATGAATGGTTAGCCGAGTGTTTTCCTGGTGATGTAAAAACCATTAAAGACTATGCCCATTACAGTGAGCGTATAAAGCCGTTGGTGGCAATGTTAGTCACGCAGTCGCTGCGAAGCGGCGTTGATGTGGTGATGGACTTTCCTGCCAACACACCTAAGCAGCGAGCGTGGCTATTGGGTCTTGCTCTGGCTTGCCAAGCCACTCACCAACTCTATTGGATGATCACGAGTGATCAGGAGTGCTTGCATAGACTGTCGATACGGCGCGCAGAGCAGCCAGATCGCAGACGTTTCGACGTGCCAGAAATGTTCGAAACTATGAGTGCCTATTTTACGGCACCAACTGCAGACGAAACCAAAAATATCACTACAGTGGATCCCAGTCTGGCAGAGCATTTTTTTGAGCTGACGGTGACGATGGAGAAAATAGAGCCTTTCACTATCCCAACCGACTTACTACTGATCGCTGATCCCAATATAGAAAGTATCCAGTCATACCAAGAAACGGGCTTTGGTTTTGTTGCCATTGCTCACCAACGTGGCGAACGGAATATCGTCGCGGCATGTGTTGTTAGTGCTCACTCTTCAGAGTTGGGTGAACTGAAGAATATTTCTGTAAGGCCGGATTTCCAGCAACAAGGTATAGGTCGTCGCTTGTTAGATTATGTCATTGAACAGGCCAAAACTAAGGAGTGGAAAACCCTAAACCTTACCACAGGGACCTTTGGGTATCCGCTGACACTGTATCAACGTGCAGGATTTAGAGTTACCGAGGTGAGAAAGAACTACTTCATTGATCATTACCGTGACGCCATTTTTGAGCACGGGATACAGCATCAAGACAGTTTATTGCTATCGCTGGATCTGACTTCTTTTGATAGTAGCATTACCCGTTAATTATCAATAAATTGTTGAAACTGTTTTGTGGGTTGAGCGCTTGGTGATTGCTGTAAACCTCCTATACTAGGGCCACTGACTTAATAATGATCAAGGCCCATTTATGAAGAAAATCATACTGCTCACAGGTGCAACTGACGGCATTGGATTGCAAACCGCAAAACAGTTGGCTGCGCAAGGTCATCAATTACTCCTGCATGGACGTAACCAAAACAAGCTCCAGCAAGTGGTCGATACTGTATCGGCGCTACCGGGAGCTGGGCCTGTTGAGGGTTTTATAGCCGATTTATCAAAATTAGCCGAAGCTTCCCAGCTGGCCACTCAAGTGGCCCAATTGCATGGCAAGCTTGATGTGATCATTAATAACGCGGGTGTGTTTAGTATGGCTGATCCTAAAACCGTGGACGGTTTGGATGCTCGGTTTGTGGTCAACACTATCGCGCCGCTAATATTGACCCAAGAGCTTTTACCTCTATTAAACCAATCCGGGAGAGTGGTCAATTTATCATCGGCCGCACAAGCCAGTGTCGATCTGTCAGCGTTGACCGGCTCGCCAACCCTTTCTGATAATGCAGCTTATGCTCAAAGTAAACTCGCCATTCTAATGTGGACTCAGGAAATGGCTAAGCGTCACCCTGAAGGGCCAATATTTGTTGCGGTAAACCCGGCGTCGTTTCTTGGCAGTAAAATGGTAAAAGATGCCTATGGTGTGGCGGGTGGTGATTTGTCGATTGGTGCTGATATTCTGTGTCGCGCTGCACTTAGCGACGAGTTTTCGGCGGCCAACGGCCTTTATTTTGACAATGATCTTGGTAAGTTCTCATTACCTCACAGCGATGCGCAAAATACCGCGACCAGTGGTTCAGTATTTAGTGCTCTTGAGCTTTTTATCAAGCAAAGAAGCTAGTATTTTTAGATGCAAATAAAAATGGGATAAACATTCGTTTATCCCATTTTTTATTCGCAGAGCGATTGTTATTTGTTACGACGTCTCGCAACGCCTAGACCAAATAACCCAAGACCAAATAGAGCTAAACTAGCTGGCTCTGGAACAAGTACTGGTGGAGAGAAAGTACCAAAAGAATCACCACCGACATACAGTGCACCTAATGCAAAGTCATCACCAAGTAGTTCGATTGAAGATACATAATCCATACTCACATCAATGGTATAGAAGCCGCCATTGACTGTGCTAGGGGCAGTAATACAATCACTAGTGAAGAATGAAGTGCCATTTATATCCGATAGTGAGTAGGTTGCTGAGTCATCTTGCACAACGCCACAAGTGTCTTGTGGGAAAAGATCGACAAGTACAATACTTTCTAGGTAGCCAGCGATCGCGTCTCCTTCCATATCAAAAAACGAAATGGTCATAGATTCGTTGGTAGATACTTCGTCATCCACGATACCAAAACCATCGATGTCACAGGCAAGTGCGCCACCATCATCGGCACAATAGTCAGCATTAACGCCACCATCATAGGTTGTAGCGGTTAGATCGTCTGGTGTAACGTCAAACACCACTTGAAATTCAAATGGGTCTACTAAAGCACCGTTAGAAAAGTAATAAGTATTATTACCCTGATCGATCAACGAACCGTCCGTGAAGTCGAGTAAAAGCGCCTGAGCATTAAATCCGCAAAGCAGAGCGGATAACCCAATCAGCGACTTGTTTAATAAAGGATGTTTCATGTGTCCTTACTCCTATACATTTAAATCAAAATAGCGTGTTGCTTCATTTCCATTTCAAGGGTTGTCACAGCAAATCCACCCTTTTCATTACTCTATTAAGCAAAACTCGATCCACTTTTTAAGCTATTGATTTAAAACGTTTTATATGGCTTTCTAATATGCGATCGTAATGTTTTCTGACACTGTGCTGACAATCTTTTGAGGGAGTTATACAGCTAATAAAGTTGATATGAATTGTAACCCTATGAAAATTATAAACTAATACTTTAGAGGTATTTGGAAATCCTACTGTAAGATAAAGAGACCGATGATACGGACGGATAAGGAGCTCTTTTGAAAACAACAATTGTTCAAGATATTTGTGAAGGTCGAATAGACGCAGCGGTAGTCTATCGATCTGATTTAGTGATTGCTTTTGCGGACCACGATCCTATTAACCATGGTCATTTACTGATTTGCCCCGTGGAGCCTTACGAATCATTGATGGATTTACCAACTCACGTAGATTCAGAAATTCAACGAGTTGCCAAGTTACTGTATGCACGGGTGATGGAGCACTATCAGCCCGACGGGATCTCTTTTATTCAAAATAACGGTGCGTTTAATGAGTTGACGCACTATCACTTGCACCTTTTTCCACGTTATCACGGCGATAAGTTTGGTTGGAGCAGTAGTGGCTTAGGTGTTCAATCTATAGCGGATATAAAAAAACAGATTGCGCCTTTGTGTATCGAGAAAACGTAAGCCCTGGCTAGGCTTATACAGGCATGCAAAAGGAAACTTATAAGTAGAATGCGCCACTGTCTCTGATTCGATAATCCTTAGTGAGGTAATACAGGTATTCTAGTCGCTGATGGGTTTTTCACCTGTCTTTGCTACCACGCTATTGCGACGACACTAAGGGATGATCATGGATATCGAAGTCAAACTTAAGCAACTGAATATAGTGTTACCCCCTGTTAGCGAACCGCAAGGAAGTTATCGAAATTGCGTGCGCACCGGAAATCTATTGTATGTCTCTGGCAAGGGGCCAATTACAGCAGGAAATATACCCCCTAAAGGTAAATTGGGGAACGAGTATGGGGTTGATGAAGGGTATCAATTTGCCCGGCAAGCAGGGTTAGATATTTTATCGACGGTGCAATACGAGTTGGGCAGTCTGAACAAAGTTTGCCGAGTGATAAAGCTCCAAGGGTTTGTAAACGCAACACCTGAGTTTGACCAACACCCTAAAGTGCTGGATGGATGCTCCGACTTAATGGTAGAGGTTTTTGGTGCCAAAGGGGTACACGCGCGTTCAGTGTTTGGTGCGACCTCAGTAAGAAACAATCTGCCGATCATCGTTGATTCCATTTTTGAAGTGATTGATACCCATATTTTGTAGATCCATTAATTTTGAGTGAGGGATTTAGTGTGATTCAAGCAAGCTGCCACTGTGGCAATGTACAGATTGTGCTTCCAAAGCTGACAGATACCGCAACCGAGTGTAATTGTTCGATCTGTTTTCGATATGGAGCACGCTGGGGCTATTTTACTGAAAAAGACCTTACGATATCGGTTGGCAGTATGGGCGTTCAGTCCTATACACATGGAGACAGAATGATCGCGTTTGTACACTGCAGACAGTGTGGCTGTTTAACGCATTATACTTCTGTTAACACAGGCCCCGACTCTCGTGTTGCCGTCAATTATAGAATGATCGACAGCGGACTTCACAATAAGCTTAGAATTCGTCATTTTGATGGCGCCGACAGTTGGACGTTTCTCGACTAAGCGCATTTTTTACAGTGTAAATTCGTCCAAAAGTTTGAACTCTACATCGCATGTTTTTTGCCAATGCCAGTATGATAACCCTCTACAAAATTACGGTGTGGAATCAGCATGGATCTCGAAGACAAATTACACAGTCAACAAGTCTATTTTTATGACGAAGGGTTAGAAACAGAACAAACCAAATGCTTGGAGTTGCTGTACGATTTTAATCATACACGGCCCAGTGAATACGACAAACGCCAGCAGATGATGAAAGTACTGTTCGCAGACGTTGGTAAAGGGTGTTACATAGAGCCACCTCTTCAGGCTAATTGGGGGCGTTACACACACTTGGGAAACAATGTGTATGCAAACTTCAATTTAACCTTAGTCGATGACACTCACATTTATATCGGTGATCACGTTATGATCGGCCCTAATGTCACCATTGCAACCGCAGGGCATCCCATCGAACCTTCACTTCGCCGCCGCGTAGCGCAGTTTAATATCCCCGTTCACATTAAAGCGAATGTATGGATTGGCGCAAATTCGGTGGTTTTACCCGGCGTGACCATTGGCGAAAACAGTGTGATTGGCGCTGGAAGCGTGGTGACCAAAGACATCCCAGCCAATGTTGTGGCCGTAGGAAGCCCTTGCAAGGTCGTTAGGGCCATTGATGAGCACGATAAAGCTTATTATTTTAAAGACCGACCATTAGCTGGAAATATCCTAGACTGATCATAAGCGAATCTTCGCTTAACCACACAAGGACCCAATTATGGCTGGAGCCAGTTTACTGACACTGATCGACGATATTGCGGCGTTAATGGATGATGTAGCGGTTATGTCTAAGGTTGCGGTCAAAAAAACCGCGGGTGTATTGGGTGACGATCTTGCGGTCAACGCTGAGCAAGTGAGTGGAGTATCTACAGAGCGAGAGCTGCCCATTGTGTGGGCTGTGGCGAAAGGGTCGCTGTTAAACAAAGTGATCCTAGTTCCCGCAGCACTGTTGATCAGTCTGTTTGTTCCTTGGCTTATCACGCCGCTGCTCACCTTAGGTGGGGCATTTTTGTGTTACGAAGGGTTTGAAAAAATTCATCATTGGTGGACTCACCGAAATGCGCCAACTGACTCGCAAACTGATCCCATTGCAGCGATGAGCGACAGTGAGATGGCCAGTTTTGAGGCTAATAAAATCAAAGGCGCGATACGTACAGATTTTATCTTATCGGCAGAAATCGTGGTCATCGCATTGGGTACAATGGTATCTCAAACACTTACTATGCAGGCCGTATCTCTGAGCCTAGTCGCCTTACTGGTGACGGTCGGCGTGTATGGCTTGGTTGCGTTGATCGTCAAAATTGATGACGTAGGACTATGGCTACTAAACAATAACCCCAACTCGCGACCACTGCGCAAAAAGTTGGGTATGGGACTGCTTAGTTTTGCTCCGTGGCTAATGAAAACACTAGGCGTGGTAGGCACCATCGCCATGTTCTTAGTGGGTGGCGGCATTATTGCTCATGCGCTGCCTTGGCTTGAGCACCTCAGTGAAGCGCAAGTTGATACCTTCAATCACATTCCGAGCGTCGATCTATTTTGGGAAAGTATTGGTGCCACAATGATCCATTTAGTCAGTGGCATGATTTTGGGTGCGATCTGCTTTGTTGTTGTGGGCTTCATTTCAAAGGCTCGAGGTAAATAGCCTAATCAACTCAGCGTTAGTTTTTTCTATTATTGTGTTTAACCACTTGCCAATCATTATCAATAATTTCGATAAACTGATTGTAGTTTAGCCTCCATTATCAATATTGCGCGAGATTGTTAAGCTCTCTTCACGATAAGACGGTGGTCATGATGCACCGTTAATGTGTGTTGATCTTGCCTTAAGGAAATAGGGCAAAGGTCGCTGGGAGTTGAAGTATGCAATTTGTCGGAAAAGTATATCGCCCTTGGATGGAAGCGAATAGTGTCCTTATTCAGACCACGTTGGGCTGCAGTATTAATACCTGTACCTTCTGTACCATGTTTGACGATAAACGATTTAAAGTTCGAGATATCGAGGACGTGTTCGCAGACATTGAGCAAACACGAAGAATGTATCCTGTGGTGAAGTCCATTTTCTTAATCGATGGCAATGTGTTGGCGGCGCGAACCGACTTTCTTCTAAAGGTGATCGACAAAATTAAGCACACATTTCCTGAGCTTGAGCATTTGGCCATGTATAGCGGGTTAAATGACTTTCGTCGTAAAAGTGTGTCAGAGCTGGTTGAGTTGAAACAAGCGGGTCTTGATACTGCGTATTCAGGTTTAGAGTCTGGTGACGAAGTTGTTCTTAAGCGCATTAAGAAACATCTCACACCAAGCCAAGCAGTAGAAGGCGCTTTAATGGCGAAAGAAGCCGGCATTGAAGTGCTGCAGTCGTTTATCTTTGGTTTGGGTGGGCGCTATCGTTCGCAACAACATATTGAAGCGACAGTAGACTTGCTTAACCAAATGCAACCAGAGCAGATCGCCCCTATGGCTTTGGCTGTGCAACCTGGCTCCGAGCTTGAACGTGAGGTGAACGCGGGAGAGTTTGTACTTCCTACTGAAATGCAGCTGCTAGAGGAAGAAAAGTACCTGCTTGAGAACATGAATTTCAATACCGTCTATTGGGGAGATCATGGCAATAATATGATCCAAATGCGCGGCATGTTTCCAGAATCAAAGCCATTTTTCTTAAAACATGTGAACGAAGCGATCGCCAAAAAACCGGGCGCTCAAGAGAATGTGATTCAGACATTCGCGTGGTAATAAACTGGGCGCTGGCATGATATTGGCCAGCACCGTTGCCTATTAGTGATCCCAGTAAGGTGGCTCACCAAAGTAATCTGAGAAAAAGTCGATAAAGGCGCGAACTTTGGGTGCGACAAAACGCGAGCTTGGATATAAAACCCAAATTGCGGTATCCGATTTGTAAGGGGTGTCGGTTAAGATTTCTATTAACTCGCCGCTTTTAATTTGTTGATATACGCTCCACATAGAATTCATGGTGATACCATGTCCTGCAACACATAACTCTCGAATGGCATCTCCGTTATCGGTTCGAATTTTTCCTCTTGTTTTGATGTCGATAACTTTGTCGTCAACATTAAATAGCCAGTTTTCGATCCCGATAATATTAATGCATTGATGGTCTTTTAGATCATTGGGGTGCTTCGGCGTGCCGTACTGCTTTAGGTATGCGGGAGAGGCGCAAATAATACGCCGATCACTGGCGAGCTTTTTGGCAATCAGGCTCGAATCCTTTAACTCGGCATTGCGGATAGCCACATCGAATCCGCCATCAACGAGATCAACGATTGAGTCCGAAAAACGAAGGTCGACACTCAACTCAGGATACTGCTCAGTAAAGGATTTCATCGCTGGGATTAAGTGCATACGCCCAAACGAAGAGGGTGCAGTCACACGCAGTACTCCACTAGGAAGGGCGCTTTTACCCCCCACGGATTGTTTTGCAATATCGACGGCGTCCACCACGTTTTCTGCTTGAGGTAAGAACGCTTCGCCTTCTTGAGTCAGTGAGACTTTGCGTGTCGTTCGGTGCACCAGTCTAACGCCAACCGACTCTTCCAGCTTATTAATGTGAGCGCTTGCGACCGCGGGTGACAGTCCTAACTCAGCACCTGCTTGGCTAATATTATGTGTCGACGCTAAGCGGATAAAGAGGCGTAAATGGTCGATATTCATGAGTTATTTTCAATCCTTGCTAAAAAGTCATGTCTAACTGAGACGGATTATATAGAAAACACTATAGATCTCGCGATCGTTTGTTGCAAACTGTTCTCCGCTTTCAAGGTGCTATATCGCTGTTTTTATTGTGTTAAACCAACGTGGTTAGGCGGGCTTAGTTGGCTGTGCGTTTACGCCGATAAAAACAGAGTAATACTCGGGTTTTTACGTGTTTCAATTTCCAAATAAACTGGTACGATCAGACGTGTGTGGATCGTTAATTGATTAAACTATGGGCTTTAATAACATCAAATCATTCGCTAAAACGAGCTTAGTGCTGGTGGCTCTAACGTTGACTGGTTGTGGCTTGATCTATCCAGATCCCTTTCCTGTACTGCACACAGTTGAGGACGAGTCAGTAGTATTAATCCATGGGTTAGGGCGTGGCGCTGCCAATATGCGGCAGCTAAAGGTGCGCTTGCAAGTTCAGGGCTATGATGTGTGCAACATTGATTACCGCACCATAGGTAAAGGTGTTGACAGCATGGTTGAAGAGACGTCTGAGAAAATTGATAAGTGCATTTTATCTGAGCGCAAAGTTCACTTTGTGGGGCACTCTTTAGGCGGCTTAGTCATACGCAGTTATTTGGCAGAGCACCCTAATGTTGTTGGCGATGATAGCCTAGGTCGCGTTGTCACATTAGGGACTCCACATCATGGCAGTGAAGTCGCAGACAAATTTGATGGTGGCGTGCTGATTGAGGTTGCAGGGGGAGTAAGCCAATCACTGGTAACAGGAGACCGTAGCTTAGGTAACCAACTACCACCACCAACCTATACCCTGGGGGCCATTGCAGGTACCAGCAGTAACTTCACCACAGATCGCTATTTTGACGGTGTAAATGATGGTTTGGTCTCTTTAGAGTCCTCGCAGATCTCGGGTATGCAAGACTTTATTGCGCTGGATGTCACGCATATAGATATGCCTTACGACCCCGACGTGGCCTATCAAACCATGCATTTTTTACAAACGGGGCAGTTTGATCACCTCAACAATCGGGCATACTAAACTAGTCTTTTACTCCAAGTGTACGCAGCTTGCGATACAGAGTATTACGACTGATCTTTAGCTTGCGAGCCGTTTGGCTTACATTTCCGTGATTGTCATGAAATGTGCGCAGCAGCAGTTCATTTACTGAATCATCCAGCCCACCGACATTGTTAACATCGGCTGCGCTCAAGGCTGAATTTCCTTGTTCATTCAGAGTTATTGAAGCGGAGCTATGCACAGTCTGTGATTGCATTTGCGAGAGAGTATGTTGTGGAATGTGCTCTAGGGAGAGCTCTTGCGAATTACCGGCTAAGGCGCAGGCAACTTTAAGAACGTTATCTAATTCCCGTAGATTTCCTGGCCACGAATAATGGGTGAGTAGCTGCTGCAATTCAGGCGCTATATTCTGGTTAGTTTGAGCGTATTTGCGATGAATATTGTGTACTAATACCACTTTGTCTTGGCGCTGTGAAAGGCTAGGAAGAGCAACAAACAACCCCTGTAATCGGTAATAGAGATCGTGTCGAAATTTTCCTTGCGCCACCAGTTGTTGTAGGTCTACATGTGTTGCTGCCACTATCTGTACGTCAATTGCGTGACTTTCAACAGCACCCACTGGTGATACTTGCTTATCTTGTAAAACATGCAGCAATCGAGTTTGAGCGCTGATGGGAAGATCACCTATTTCGTCCAAAAATAATGTCCCTTTATGGGCTTGACGAAACTTTCCAATGTAGCCTTTAGGGTTCGCGCCAGTAAAAGCACCCGCTGCATAGCCAAACAGTTCAGACTCGATGAGTTCGTGTGGAAGTGCACCACAGTTAACAGAAACAAGCGGGGATTGGCGCCGCTGACTGACATTATGCAGCGCTTTCACAAATTCATTTTTACCGACTCCCGTCTCACCGAGCAAAAGAATAGGAATGTCTTTATCCAAAACCTTTAACGATTGCTGCCAGCATAGTTCAACGCACTCATCACCATGGTGTAGCGTTGAGTTGAGAGAGCTTGGCACGCGGTGTTGAACTGGCGTATTAGGGGTTAATAACGATTGATGCCTGACCGATTTGTCCATAAGAACGTCCAACGGCAATGACTCAATATTTGGTCCCATTAAACTTTGTGCTGCGTGGTTGTAGCCCACAACCTGGCCATCCTCATCGGTGATCACTATGCCTTTCCAGCTGCAGAATTCTCCCTCTTCGGCATCAAACTCAAGGCGCGTGTGAGCACTGGGTAAACGTTCGAGTAGTTGATTCTCGATCAGTTGTACAAGGGTCTGGACTAAAAGTTGGGTATGTAAATCGTGCTCTTTTTGCTCGCTAGTAATATCGAGTACGCCCAACAAGTCTCCGTTCGTATCAAAAATCGGGCATGCTGAGCAGCTAATAAATCGATGCCGCAAAATATAGTGCTGTTTCGCGACCACAGATATGGGTTTTTGCTCAATAATCGCGGTGCCGATGGCGTTTGTCCCTTTTAGACTCTCTTTCCAGCAAGCCCCAGAACTCAACGCTATGCCTGTAAGCTTCTCGCGAAATTTTGGTTGCCCCCAACTGCTAATGATCACTCCGTCTCGGTCACTCAAAATGAGTCGGCTATCACTGCGTGCGAACCTTTCGGAAAATAGAGGAAGGGCAGAATGAGTGACAACATCGATTAGGTCATTGTGTTGATGGCGTCGCTCTTTTAAATCGTAACCACTTAAGCAAAAGTCTTGCGGGCGTTGCCTTTGACTTAATCCTGCCTGTTCGCTGCGTTCCCAAGATGTGGAGAGCCAACTAGGGAGTAAGGGTTTTGATGAGAGCATAACTGTTCCATTTGTTCACATTGTGCTGTACCAAATATGAACACCTCGTTTTTAAACGGCAGTATCGAGAGATTGGGACAGGCTTTAATTTCATGTTGTTAATGAATGGTAATCATAGTGTTACATCTTTATTGCGGCAAGTTTTACGTAGTTGGCCAACTTTTTGCCTTAACCAGTGTGTCCCTAGAGTCATTGTGAACAGGTCAAATTTCTGTTTAGAAACTTAGCTTAGGGACAAGCATAAAAATAAGAGATTCCAATATAACTGAAACAAAAGGATTGATTATGATATACGCACAACCTGGATCGGCGGACTCTAACGTTAGTTTCAAAAGCCATTATGACAACTTTATTGGTGGAGAGTGGGTTAAACCCGTCGAAGGGCAATACTTTGATAATCCGTCACCGGTGAATGGGCAGCCGTATTGCAAAGTGGCACGCTCAGGAGAAAAGGATATCACGCTGGCACTTGATGCCGCGCATGCCGCGCGGGAAAGTTGGGCGAACACTAGTGTGGGTGAACGTTCTAACATTTTGCTAAAAATCGCCGATCGCATAGAGGCAAACCTTGAAGAGTTGGCGATTGTCGAAACTTGGGAGAATGGCAAACCCATACGTGAAACGCTGGGCGCTGATTTACCATTGGTTGTAGACCATTTCCGCTATTTTGCAGGCTGTATTCGAGCGCAAGAAGGCAGCGCAGCAGAGCTTGATGCGAATACCGCAAGTTATCATTTTCCAGAACCCGTTGGTGTTGTAGGACAGATTATTCCGTGGAATTTCCCAATGCTTATGGCCGCATGGAAACTTGCCCCTGCACTCGCCGCAGGGTGTTGTGTGGTATTAAAACCGGCCGAGCAGACTCCGGCCTCTATTTTGATGTTAATGGAAAAAATTGGCGACTTGATCCCACCAGGCGTTGTGAGTGTGGTTAACGGGTTTGGTGAAGAGGCAGGACAAGCATTGGCCACTTCAGAGCGCATATCAAAGCTCGCATTTACTGGTTCGACGGAAATTGGTCAGCACATCTTAAAATGCGCCGCAAACAGTTTGATACCATCAACGGTTGAGTTGGGCGGAAAATCTCCCAATGTCTACTTCCCAGATATTTTTGATCATGAAGATGAATACTTAGATAAATGCATCGAAGGCACTCTTTTGGCGTTTTTTAACCAGGGAGAAGTCTGTACCTGTCCATCTCGCGTACTAGTCCACGAGTCGGTCTACGACAAGTTTGTAGCCCTGTTAGCCGAGCGCGCTAAGTCCATTGTTCAGGGAAACCCGTTAGACATGAATACTCAAGTCGGCGCTCAGGTCTCTCAAGGGCAGTTTGATCGTATTTTAAGCTACCTAGAAATTGGTCGCCAAGAAGGGGCTAAAGTGGTGTTTGGTGGCGAAATCGCGCAGCAAAGTGATGATTTCTCAACTGGATATTACATTCAGCCAACGTTATTGGAAGGCAACAATAAAATGCGCGTCTTCCAAGAAGAGATATTTGGCCCAGTCATCGCTATTACTAAGTTCAAAGATGAAGCTGAGGCACTAGCGATTGCAAACGATACTGAGTATGGATTGGGCGCTGGCTTGTGGACGCGAGATGCCAACCTTGCCTATCGCATGGGACGCAAGATAGAGGCGGGGCGAATTTGGGTTAACTGTTATCACGCTTACCCTGCTCATGCTGCATTTGGTGGCTACAAAAAATCGGGCATCGGCCGTGAGACGCACAAAATGATGCTAGACCACTATCAAAACACTAAGAACCTGTTGGTCAGTTACGACATTAATCCGCTGGGATTCTTCTAAGTCGCTGGTGGTGATACAAGATACACGGCCTGTTAAAACAACGCTGTGTTGGCTAGCAAAATCCCCTACTTAGTGGGGGATTTTTTTGCTTAGGCCGAGAGCCGATATAAACATAGGCTAAGCAGTTCGAGTACACTGAGATTATTGTGCAGGAGGTGGTGGTGCATCAGGCCACTCCGATTCGCTCAAGGTGCCATTGCCGTCTGCGTCAAGTTCATCAAATTGGTCCAAAATAGGTCCTTTGATTTCGTCTTTGGACAGTTCACCGTTTCCGTCACTGTCCATCTGCTCAAAAGAAGGTGGTGGTGGGCGTCGTTCTTGGTTTGCAGATACTGTTTGCATTGAACCTAAAATAACAGTCGTTGCAATGATAGTGAGCGCTAACTTTTTCATAGGGTTTTCCTGCCTGTTTGATCAACTAATAGCTCGGTAGAAGTCTATGTTGATGATGGCGGAGCAATGTGCAGAAATTGTGGAGCAATAAAGGAGATCAAGTGCGACTACATTATGTAGCACGCAAGTATTGATTGAGAATATCTGATATAATATTTGACTAGAATTATAAGAAAACAAATATCATATATTTGAAAACACTATGAAGCATTCAGATTACAGTCTCATTCCTACTTTTGTATCGGTGATGCAAGAGCAAAACTATACTAGAGCCGCCAAAAAACTGGGGATCAGCCAGTCTGCGGTCAGTCAAAATGTCGCAAGGCTCCGAGATGTATTTAACGACAATTTATTTATTCGAGGCAGTCACGGTGTGACCGCCACCCCTTTTGCTCATGATATTTATCCTACGCTTGCCAGTGCCGTTGAAAGCATTGAGTACACGTTGCCAGAGCATAAAAACTTTCGTCCCCATGAATGTACTAAACAGTTTTCGATTGCAGCGCTCAGTGCTTTCGGTCACACCTTGTTACCGGATCTGGCGTTAACCATGAGTCAAAGTGCGCCGAAAGCAAGAGTTAAAATTGATCCTTTTGTGGGCCAGGACATAGGTAGTTTGCTGAGGGCTCAGCAGTGCGATTTGGTATTAGAAGCCAAATCTAATCGCTACCCTCAGTTACGTTCAGAAAGAATACTCAAAGATAGGATGGTGGTCTTGTGCCGACGCGATCATCCTAGATTGAAGGGACAAACTATCAATAGCGACCAGTTCTTGGCCGAAAAACACGTCGTGCATACCACTAATCAGCAAAACAAAGGCTACTTGATTGGTTATGGGCTTAAAGCGGAAAGCACATTGAGTCAGCGGGACGTTGTTTGGCAATCTGGAAGCATCATGGAGGCGGTGCCCGTAGTGGCTAAGAGCGATTACATCACCTTAGTACCTCAGCGATTAATTGCTAATGTGTTGAATGAGCCCAGTATTAAAATTCTAGATGTTGAATTCATAGACGAGTTCATTGACGTCGTTATGTATTGGCACCCTTCACGAACTCATGATCCAAGCCACAAATGGTTACGTAGCACCTTATTGAAAGTTGCACAGCACATTTAGTCACGATACCCACACCGTCTTAGGCGATGTGGCAATACTACAAATATTAAGGAAGATAATGGACGGTAAGATTAAGTTAGACATTATTTCGGATGTCGTTTGCCCATGGTGCATTATTGGGTATAACCACCTAATGGCCGCGATAGAAGAGTTGGGGTTGCAAGATGTCGTTGAGATAGAATGGCAACCTTTTGAACTCAATCCGGATATGCCTTCAGAAGGTGAGAATTTGCGTGATCACATTATGCGAAAGTACGGTTCTACGGAGCAGGACAGCGCCCAAGCGAGGATCACCATTGCAGAAAAAGGCGCCGCCTATGGGTTTGATTTTGCGTTTACTGACGACATGAAAATGGTGAATACTCTTGATGCTCATGTCTTGCTGGGTTACGCGCATTCTGTGGGTAAACAGACTGAGCTAAAACTTCGCCTGTTCTCGGCTTATTTCCAAGAGCAGAAAGATGTCTCTAAACGAGAAATTTTGATTGCAGAGGCTGTTGCTGTTGGGTTAGATAAAGCAGAGATTGACGCACAGTTGGATCACCCACAAGGCCGAGAAACGGTGCGAGCACTCGAGTCTCAGTGGCACCAAATGGGCGTGTCAGGTGTGCCAACTGTCATTTTTAACCGCACCAGTGGTCTAACGGGAGCCCACCCTCAAGATACCTACAAACAAGTACTTCAAGAACTATTACAAGCCTAGATAAAAAAGGGCGACGGCTATTCAATAGCTGTCGCCCTGTCTGCATTTAAATGAGTGTGTTCTTTATTGCCCAAATAGGGTCACTTACTCAGAAAGATTTTTAGCGATTTTTTTCGCAACCGCATCAAATTGAAGCAGATCTTCGTGAGAAATGTTTTGGGTCATCGACTCAATAACCTTTGCCTCCGCACGGTTCAAAATCTCTAGACGTTCTTTTCCTTTCGCTGTCACAATCAGTAACTGACTTCTCTTATCTTCTGGGTTCGGCGCTTTTTCAACCAGCTCTTGCTCAATCAAAGTCTTAATCAGCCGTGTAACCTGAGCCTTATCGCGATGCAGGAAATGAACAATATCGACGGCTGTGCAGGGTGATTTTTTGTCGATGATTTTAATCACCCGGATATGCATAGGTGCGATATCCATTCCTAACGATTCAATATGCGAATGCATACGACGTTTTAATGCGTGAGTGAGATGGAATACCGTATCCAAGCTTGTGCCAGTAGCCATAATGTGCCCTTAAAAATATAGTTGACAATATCAACCTTAGTGTCTATAGTTGACATTATCAACATAAATCAACGGGAAATCAACAATGAACCAGACTATCACCGTAAATTCTGCTGAAATCGAGACGAGCGCAACATCAACACCGCTCTATAAAAAGATTTTGGTGATGATGGGCATGATGTCACTGATGGCAGGCACGTTAACAGGTGTGATGACATACATGAACGTAGGGCTGAGTGATGCGTTCTACGGGCAGTGGTTACGTGCATTTTTGACCGCTGCATTTGTCATGGCCCCGCTTGGCTTTAGCGCTATGACAGTCCTTACCAAATTAATGGAAAAGTGGTTACCCAATACAGCTGAGAGTAAGCGAAACATCATAATAGGGCTGATAATGGCGGTATTTATGGAGTCGATGATGGCGTTCACCACAGCTGCAACAACCATTGGTTTTGCCGACAGCAACGCACTGTTTAGTGGTTGGCTGAGTGGGTTCTTGGCGGCCCTTCCTGTTGGGTTGGCATTAATGGTTTTGGTTTCAACCACCATTAAGCCCAAAGTAGAGCGTTTTTTGAAAAGTTAAGTAAACAAGAAGCAGTGAGTTAACACATGAACCTATTTAACAAGGTAAAGCAAATGAAACAAAAAAGAGCACCAATGCGACTTGAAGTGGTTTCTAACACTCAATTAAGCCAAAATTTTCAGCGTGTCGTAGTTACTGGCGGGGCATTAAGTAAACTGTCCAAGACTTGTGAAGGGCAGTACATTAAGCTGTTGTTTGATGTACAAGGTCGAAGTGAAGTGGAAGGCTTTAGCGCGGAGGATCGTCCAAGTATGCGCACCTATACCATTAGACGATTTGATCCAGATACACTGCAATTGACCATCGATTTTGTTATTCATGACTCTGATCATGGTGGGCAAGCGTCGCGCTGGGCAATAAACGCGAATGTTGGAGATACCCTCACCATCGCAGGCCCTGGACCGATTAAGGATGTTTCAGCAACCGCCGATGACTATCTGTTTGTTGCTGATATGACTGCGTTGCCCGCAGCTGCGATCGCAATCGAACGGTTGCCGAGCCAAGCAAAAGGCAAAGCGTTTATACAAGTGAGCCATGAAAGTGATATTCAACCAATAGATGCGCCAGATGGCATCGATATCCAGTGGCTGGTCGGTAGCTATGATCAATCAATGCTCGCAAACAGTGTCGAACAGTTACCCGAGGTGTCACCCAATACCGCCATTTGGGTAGCGTGCGAATTTAGTCAAATGCGAGCATCGCGTCGTGCGCTTTCTGCTCAGCCACACTTTGAACGAGAGTTGGCGTATTTTAGTAGCTACTGGAAACCTGGTGTGACGGAAGATGGGCACAAAAAGCTAAAACAAGAAGATGCCAAGTCATACGCATAATATCCGTTTTGTGTAAAAGAAAAACCCAGCCTAACTGCTATGTAAAGTAGCGTAAATGATGTTGTTATTATCAACCAACAAGGCACCATAACCTTGATTTTTGTATGGTTAAATAGCGATGTTAAGGGATGGGCATGACGCAAAGAGCGAAGAAATCATGGAAAGATGATCTAGGAAAAACTCGATATGTAATGGATGTTTGGTTACTGATAGGCTTTGTTCTGGTGTGTGTCCCACAAACCACAGGCATTCCTATTCATGAATGGATTAGCCTTGTCTTCATTGTGCCACTGGTGATCCACATCTTGTTACACTGGGAGTGGATTAAATCTGTACCGAGTAAGTTCTTTGCTCGCTTCTCCGGTGAGTCTAAGTTTAACGCCGTTTGGGACGTTATTTTCTATTTGGCCATGGTTATGGTGACGTTAAGCGGCTTTTTGGTTTCGGAAGCAATGCTTCCTCAACTAGGGATCCCATTAGTCATTCAACCATTTTGGTCTGAAATCCATCACAGCCTAGGAAATATGTTGATGCCCATGTTGGGGATCCATTTAGCGCTGCATTGGACATGGATAAAGAATATGACGAAAAAAATGCGTCAATCAAACTCTAAAAAAGCCAATGGAGAGGCTGCACAATGAAATATGTAAAAGAAGATTGGATCCGTAGAAGCAGCATTGTGCTTGTGGTGTCACTGATTGTCAGTGCTTTACTGTGGACACTCTCCTTAACGGATTGGGCTGCGACGATGAACACTGCCGAGCACCTTGGCAACCATCCAGAGCGTGAAGCCCCACCTGCTATCCTAATGTTTATCATGCCGTTTATTAAAGTGACATTATTGACCATTATTCCTGCCGCGATTTGCCTATTCGTGGTTCGCGCTGCGCGTTGGGTAAAAAGCATTGTTAAGACTGGCCTACATATGCAGCAATAGTGCTCTGCGAAAGGAAGAGAGTCGCATTGCGAAAATGGCCCATAAAATCAATCAGCAATGCGCGATCTTGACCGAACTGTAAAAACCAGCAGATAACCAATAGTAACCTCGACATTACACGCTATGCTTAAACTCGATGATAAATACTGCTAAGGAAGCACCCATGTCAGAGAGTAATAGAAGCGAAGTCACCGTTGTTGATATAAAAATGCCCTTCATGTCGATCGTTATCTTTTTGGTGAAAGCGGCGATTGCGTCTATCCCTGCGTTCATCATCTTAACGGTTATTTTTGGGCTGATGAGTGTGCTTTTGAGCGGATTGTTTCAAAGCCTTGGCATGGGGAGCTACTAGTTTACTCCACGACCACTGTAGCAAAATCAATCCAACCGTTGGCAAGCATGTCCGTTGCATCGAGCGATGTTGCCGTACTGATCTGCTGCTGGACATGAAATAGCGGACAATAGAGCGCTTTGTCGATTAGCTGTGACTCAATACGGCGTAATGCATCGATCCTTTGCAACTCATTGGGTTTAGTGAGTGCTTTGCGCACCGCAGTCTGCATCCATTGAGTAATTCGGGGCTGTTGGCTGTGCAGCAGCGCGCTGTTAGTCATCATCCAGTCAATGTAGCTAAGTTCGAGATCCTGTCCAAATACTTCACCACTAATGATGATGTCAGCGGCTTTTAACGTCTCTTCTAAACAGAACTGTGGAAATTCATATACCTTCACGCAGGCCTTTATGCCCCTAGTAGACAGCGACTGGGCAAGGTGCTTTGCGTAGCGAATGTGTTGGTCGAGTTGATAGGTTACGATGGTTAGCGGCGGATAGTCGTGTGCACTGAGTTGTGCACTAGCCTGTGAGGTGGCCTCTTGGAAGGAGGGAGTAAGCGTCCCGCTTTCGGCTTCAAACACCGAGCTCATGCTAGTGGCTACTTTTACTTTTTCGTCAATGATAGATTGCGGTAAACCAGCGCTCTGAATGAGTTTAAACAACGGCATTCTCTGCGCTTGAGTACGGAAATGCGCTTGTTGGCTATTCAGTAACGCGTACTCTGCACCCATCTCCCATTGACTATGATGGTCAAACCTAGTGTGCTGATCGCGTTCAATTAAGGAAGTGCTTACGATGTCTGCGTTAGTTGTTAAAGACTTAGCTTCTTTACCCACATTCCATATTTCCACACCATCTACCCAAGGTGTGTAGCCGTGATAGGCGTCAAATCTGTGCAGTACAGTGCGCCACTCATTTTGCTCACTGAGTTTAAAAGGGCCACTACCAATAACCGCTGTACCTTTTAGCTTGCTTATCCCCATCGCTCCCATAGCCAGTAGTTTGGGCAAAATGGCAGCGGCATGAGTTGAGTAGACATGTATCCTATAGGGAGAGATGACCTCTATGTCGTCGATCAGTTGAAACAATCGCGCGTTATCGTTGTTGGACGACTGCAAGCGACGAAAATGATTGACGATGTCTTCTGCCAGTAGCGGGCTTGTGTCGTGAAAGAAAGCGCCTTTTCTCAATGTGAGCGCAAGGCCGTTAGACGTGGGTCGCCAGTTAAGAGCCAGATCCCCGCTATAGTCGTTGAGCCGCTCGTCCCATTTAAGCAATTGGGCAAATAAATAACTGGCAATATGCGCTTCACTGCGACGGCTTATTGCAATGGGATCTAAGCCGTGTGTGGCGCGATAAAATGGAATCTGTAACAGCTGCCGAGGTTGCGTGCTTGTGTGGCGGCTAAGGTAGTCTCGTAGGAAGCGATCTTGTTGAATGGGTTTAATTAGCGAGAGCGCCATTTCAACCTTATTAATTCCGAGTAAGCGCTTAGCTTCTTGTTCAATGAGATCATTTACACTGTAAAGCAAAGTGACCGTAGGCAGATGACCGCGACCAACACCTGCTTGCCAGTCAATAATACCTTCTTGTTGTAATCGTTTTATCACCAGTTGCGCATTGCGTTTTGTACAGTTGAGCGAGATCACCCACTGATCCAGTCGAAGTCGAGTCGGCACGCCAACTTCTAACGAGTCTCTTGCAAAGACCAAGGCCATCCAATAGCGCATAAAGGTGAAATCCTAAAAATTAGTTTCTATTTTTCTACATCTTTTAATCCTAAATAATAAGGAGAGACTCAGCCAAAGAAAAGGACTAATTGGTGACTACAGCAATAAATACAAAGCAGAATATTTGGAAATCCTCAGCGTTTGTAACGCTGTTTAGCAGTGCACTGTTGGTTGCATTTGCAAGCAAGGTTTACGATCTAGCGCTTCCACTATTAGTGTACGAACTGACGCAATCTGCAAAATGGATGGGGTGGATGAGGGCCGTTGAGTTTTTACCTAACTTACTGTTGGCGCTGTTTATTGGGGTGTGGGTGGATCGGGTTGATAAGAAACGCTGGTCACAACAAATGCTGACTGGGCAGGCACTTATGGTGATTTTGTCGTTCTCAGCGGTTCAATGGATGAGCCAGCCACTATGGGTTCTTTTTCCTGCGGCGTTTTTGATGATGGCGTTTAACTATGGCTACCATAACGCTCGAATGGCAATGCTAAAGCGGGCGCTGCCTCAGAACATGCAAAACACCGCGACAGCTCGTATGAGCTCACTATATAGCTTCATGGAAACCGTTGGGCCGGTGTTATCTGGCGCGCTGTTATTGATGGCTGCTATTCATTATGCTCTGCTCGTGGTAGCAGCAATGTTGGTGTTAGCGTACTGGCAGCTAGATAGACTGGATGAGCAGCCGCCACTAAATCAAAGTTCTCAGTCGTTTTTTGCCTCTTTATCAGATGCTTGGTCGGTGTTTGTGGGCAGTCGAACTATGGTTGTTATTACTCTAGCGGTGATGGTGATCAACACCACGGGCTCGGTATTTTGGATCCAAGCGATCTATTTTGCGAAGGCAGAGTTGACGTTAAATAGTGTGCAAGTGAGCTATCTGGTTGCTGCGTCTGGTATAGGAGGGATGCTTGGATCCTTTACTGCCGATATTGTCCGTCAAAAAATGGGATTGGGTAGACTATTGATACTTTCAATTGCATTGGAAGCCATTGGTTTTTTGTTTCCTATTGTCTGGCCGACACTGTGGGGCTTGGGGTTGGGATTTTTGTGGGTGTCTGCGGTTGGGCTTTATAGCAGTATCTGTATCTGGAGTTTTCGACAAGAAGCGTTTGATGAAAAATGGCTCGGACGCATCGCAGGGATCACCGGGTCACTGTTTAAACTCCTAATGCCACTGGGGCTTGCCGCCTCTGGATACTGGGTGGAGGGGCTAGGCATTACAAGTTTGTTCCTTCTCTGTTTTGTGGTGCAGGCAAGTGTGGCATTCATGCTGCTTGCAACGCGGGTAAGAAACGTGGCTTAATGAATAAAATCAGCAAGATAAGGACATTGTGCTATGCATTACCCAAAGCCACTGACTAAAGGAAGTACCATTGCAATCACCGCTTTTTCCAGTGGGTTAAGCAATGCACATTTGCCTCGTTTTCATCTTGTATGTGAGCATTTAACGCTGCACGGGTTCAACCTTGAGGTAGGACAATGCTTGATGGGAAAATACCAAGGCGCCAGTGCCAGCGCGGATGATCGAGCTCGAGAGTTGATGGATTTTCTTACCAACGATAGCGTCGACGCAATTTATCCTCCTTGGGGTGGTGAGCTCGCGATGGAGGTGTTGCCGCTACTCGATTTTGATTCACTTGCGCTAGCCAAACCCAAATGGGTCATGGGCTTTTCCGATGTCAGTACCTTAGCGGTCGCGCTAACCTCTAAACTGGGGTGGGCCAGTGCACATACACCTAATCTGATGGATCTTGTTCCTAATGCAAAGGATACGCTTACCGAGCATACATTGAGTCATATGGCGACTGCGTCGAAAGGTCAGTTCACCCAATATGCTTCTCCAAAATATGCACCTCAGTGGCCAGATTTTTGCCAAGACTCCGCTGCACAATTAGACCTTTGTGCTACCACACGTTGGCAGTGGTTGGTGGCACCCCAACAAGGTACGTCGGTAACAGGGCGCTTAATTGGTGGGTGCTGGGATACACTTATTGATTTATTTAATACTGAGTTTCTGGATTTAAGCCAGCTGAATCAACGTTATCCTGAAGGCATTGTACTGTACTTAGAAAATGCTGAAATGAACCCCGAAGCCATCGCTAGAGCGATATTGAGTATGAAGTTTCGCGGGGTGTTTAAGCATATAAAAGGGCTGGTACTTGGTCGTAGTTTTGGGCCAGAGAGTGCAATGCTTAGCTATCGACAGGTTCTAAGTAACCACCTTGTAAACATAGGTATTCCCGTGGCGATTGACTTAGATATTGGGCATGCGCCACCCAACCTAACCATTATTAATGGCAGCGTTGCGCATTTGGATATGGGTAAACAGCCTTGTCTAACCCAACACTTAGTGTGAGTGGATAAAAGCTTGCCGAACAAACTCGATAAAAGCGGTGAGCCGTTGCGGTTGATAACGGTCTTTGTGATATAACATGGAAAAATCCACACTGGGTATTTCCCACTCATCAAAGACTTCGACTAACCGCCCGAGTTTAAGCTCATTGTCACAGTAGATTTTGGGTAGGCGCACAATTCCGTTGCCTAGCAAAGCACCATTGATCAGGCTGCGACCATTTTTACACTCAAAAGCCCCCGAGACTTGAATATCTTGCTCGTTGCCCGTCTCGTTATGTCTAAACCGCCATTTTTTCACCGTTCCGCACAAACAGCGATGCTCAGCAAGTTGTTTCGGCGTGGTGATAGTTGGATGGTTAGCCAAATAGGCAGGAGATGCAAATGTACCCATTTCTATTGCAGTAAGCTTGCGTGCGATAAACCCTGCGTCTTGAAGCTGCCCCATCCTAAAAGCTACGTCAAACTCTTCTTCCACTAAATCAATTCGGTGACTGCTTAAGTCGAGTAGTACCGTGACCTTTGGGTACTTGAGCATGAATTGGTGAGCCAGATTTGCGATGAGCGTTTCCCCAAGATAGCCACCCACACAATTAATCCGTATCAACCCTTGCAGGGTTTGCACATCGTCAACCGTTGAGCGCAGTGCTTGGTCAATGTTAGCGAGGGCTTGCTGGCTTTGCTGAAATAGCCGCGTCCCCGCTGCAGTTAGGCGCAAAGTGCGGGTGGTGCGAATAAACAGCGTCACACCCATTTGCTTTTCCAGTTGGCTTACTTGTCGTGAAACGTGGGAGCGAGAGACGTCGAGGTGCTGTGCAGCTTTGGTGAAGTTGCCAAGTTGAGCTATCAAAACAAAGGTACGTAAGTCGGCAAGGTTGATGTCATCAAGCATGATCTAGGCTGCCTTATTGTTGCTGTATGACAACAGTGTTTCACTTAATAACCTATATATCAACAAATCAGTCATGATTATGATTACCCCCATACAGCACAGGCTGGCAAATCGAATTAATGTGGAGTGAACAAACATGTCTAAACTTATCGTAATTACAGGCGCAAGCTCAGGTATTGGCGAAGCGATTGCTCGCCGTCTTAGCGCTGCTGGCCATCCTCTTTTGCTGCTTGCCCGCCGCGTAGATAAACTGCAAGCATTGCAACTGCCCAACACTTTGTGTGCCAAAGTAGATGTCACAGATAAAGCCAGTTTTGAACAAGCTATTACCGAAGCCGAAGCGAAATTTGGCCCCGTCGATGGCTTAGTCAATAATGCAGGCTGCATGCTGCTAGGCCAGATTGATACTCAAGATGCATCAGAGTGGAAGCGCATGTTCGACGTTAACGTTTTAGGCCTACTCAATGGCATGCAAAGCGTGCTAGCGCCGATGATAAACAATGGCCAAGGCACCATTATCAACATCAGCTCAATTGCGGGTAAGAAGACTTTCCCCAATCATGCGGCTTACTGCGGGACTAAATTTGCCGTTCACGCCATCTCAGAAAATGTTCGTGAAGAAGTAGCGGCGTCAAATGTTCGCGTGACTACCATTGCTCCAGGCGCGGTAGAAACCGAATTGTTATCTCACACTACCTCGACAGACATTAAAGATGGCTATGATGTTTGGAAAGAAGAGATGGGTGGGGTTTTGGCTGCAGACGATGTGGCTCGCGCTGTAGAGTTTGCCTACAATCAACCGCAGAATGTCTGTGTGCGAGAAATCGCGTTGGCACCGACTAAGCAGCAGCCTTAACGATTAAAAATTAAAAGCGCCAGCCTAGTTAGGCTGGCGCTTTTCTATGTGTGGCAGTATTTAACTGGCCGCAGGTGTGACAGCATCTGTTTGTCGAGCTTCTTTTTTGTCTAGATAGCCACTATAGGTAGTTAGTGCTAATGCCAGAAGCACGATCAATGCACCAATCCATGGTGTATCCATAACGTCTCCGCGAGCGACGATGTGACCACCACCCCAAGCACCTAGCGCTATTCCCACATTAAACGCGGCAATGTTAAGACCTGAGGCCACATCAACAGCATCTGGTACGGTCTTTTCTGCAATGGATACAACATAGACTTGCAACCCAGGTACATTTCCAAAAGCAAACGCTCCCCACACTAAAATGGTGAGTATTGCCAGTACTGGGTTATATGCTGTCATGCTAAATAGCACCAGTACCGCGGCAAGCCCGATAAATATCCACTGCAGAGCTTTAACCGGCCCCATTTTGTCGGCCATTTTGCCGCCCGTAATGTTGCCAAATGCAACCGAAACACCATACACCAACATAATGAGACTAATTTTATTGGCATCAAAGCCAGTGACGTCTTCAAGAATTGGGGCTAAGTATGTGAATGCGACAAAAGTGCCACCATAGCCAAGTGTTGTGATGAGGTACACCAATAATAAGCGAGGCTGAGTGAGTACCTTAAGTTGTGCACTGAGCTTACTCGCAGGTGCTTGAGCAAGATTGTTGGGAACCAAAAGCGCACTGCCAATTAAGGCGATAAACCCTAAGATCGCGACAGTTAAAAATGTAGATTGCCAACCAAAGCTTTGACCAATATAAGTCCCTAAAGGAACACCAGTAACCAGCGCAACAGTAAGCCCTGTAAACATGATGGCAATAGCACTGGCGGCCTTTTCCTTGCTGACTAAGCCAGTGGCTATGGTTGAGCCAATAGAAAAGAACACACCGTGGGCAAGACCCGTTAGGATTCTTGCGGTTACTAAGCTGCCGTAGCCAGGTGCTTGCCAAGCGAGCAGGTTTCCAGCGACAAACAGAGCCATGACGGACAGTAATACGGTTTTTCTTGGCCAGTTTCCAGTTAATGCGGTTAGTACAGGCGCACCAATCGCGACGCCTAACGCGTACAAACTGACCAGTAAACCCGCAGAGGGTAGAGAAACATTAAGATCGAGTGCCATCGTCGGGATAAGACCGACGATCACAAATTCGGTTGTACCGATGGCAAATGCACTTAAAGTCAGCGCAAATAGAGCGAGTGGCATAGACGTACCTAATTGATTATTGTGAGAACAACACGGCGTTGTTCAGCGATGCGGGGGATTATTGCGGCTTTGGTCATTGCGATAAATAACAGTTATTACAAATTAATTTTGTAAATTCAGCAATAATCAAGCGGTTTGAACGGCCATGTTGCCCATTTGGGTCTGTACTACCTATTCTTAGTAGTATCCATTCGAACTTGGTCAAAATAAATGACACCGAATTTTTGCTTTTGACCGACTTGATGTAGCTTAGAAGTCAGAGACTTACAGACATTGGAAATCAACCATGCAACAAGATCATACTCCTCCCTACGTGCTTGCTTCACTTTGGGCAAGGTTTGCCGGAAACTTCATTGATTCACTCATAATCGGGATCGTTTTGATCCCCATCGTCTATTTTGCTGGTGGGTTTGACATGATGATGGAGTCACAACCTGCAGAGCCTAGCTTGGCGCAAAATGTGGGTGCGGCAATTGCGGGTTTAGCGGTTTATGCGTTGGTCAATTGGAAGTCACTAGAAAAAGACGGTCAAACGGTTGGCAAGCGCATTATGGGCACGAAAATTGTGTTCTTGGATGGTACACAAGCGGGGGCTGCGGATGTTGTGTTAAAACGTTACGCTGTCTATCTGTTATTGCCTCACGTTCCATACGTGGGAGGTGTGATCAGTCTAATTGGGCTGTTGCTTATTTTTGGCGGTCAGCAGCGATGCCTGCATGATAGGGTAGCAGGAACCAAAGTGGTGTGCAGTTAACGAAGTATTATGCAGTTAACGATCCTGGCATAGACAAATGAATACTCAAGGAAGATACAGATGAAAATTTCGGGTACGTTTGACGTTCAACTAAAACCTATTGATGGTTATGCAAAAGGCGAAGACGGCGTTAATTTAGGCCGCATGTCGATCGACAAAGTATTTGTTGGAGAGCTTGCGGCATCAAGTCAGGGTGAAATGTTAAGCGCCGTGACTCAAACACCAGGCTCGGCGGGTTATGTTGCTATTGAACAGGTGTCTGGCAGTTTAAGCGGTAAAAAGGGCAGTTTTGTGCTGCAGCATTATGGGGTGATGGATAAAGGGCAAGATAGGCTTATTCTCGAAGTTGTTCCCGACTCTGGTTGTGGTGAACTCAAAGGGATATCTGGGGCGATGTTGATCACCGTGGAAGATGGCAAACATCACTACGAGTTTGACTATCAGCTCTAGACGCCGAAATAGCGATTAATTAGGGAGAATAAGAGTGAAAACAATTGGATTGTTGGGAGGCATGAGTTGGGAGTCTACCGCGAACTATTATCGTGCGTTGAACCAACAAGTGAATGCTCAATTAGGCGGGTTACATTCGGCCAAAATTGTACTCAATAGCGTCGACTTTCATGATATTGAAACCCTGCAACATCAAGGACAATGGGAGCAAACGGCTCAGCTACTCGCCATTGCTGCACAAAATGTTGAAAAAGCCGGTGCAGACTGCTTGATGATCTGTACCAACACCATGCACAAAGTGGCCGACCAAGTGCAGCAGGCCGTCTCTATCCCATTACTGCATATCGCTGACGCGACCGCAACGGCTCTAAAAGAAGACGGTATGACCCATGTAGGTTTGTTGGGGACACGTTTTACAATGGAGCAAGATTTTTATAAGGGTCGCCTAATCGAGCAACATGGAATCGACGTCATGGTTCCCGACTCGACCGAGCAAACGGTCATTCACGATGTGATTTATAAAGAACTGTGCCAAGGAGTGATTAATCCAGCGTCTCGAGCCGCGTTTATCGCCATAATCGAGAAACTGCATCGGCAAGGTGCCGAAGCGATTATTTTAGGCTGCACTGAAATCGCGATGTTAGTCAAAGCAGACGATACCGAAGTGCCTTTATACGACACCACAGAGATCCATGCCGCCATGGGCGTGAGGTGGGCAATCTAAATTGGGGTCAGAGTCAATTGACTCTGACCCCAATGATTTAAATTAGTAGATCCCAGACGATAAATAGCGATCGCCGCGATCGCAAATGATCGTAACAATTACTGCATTTTCAACTTGCGCGCTTAATCGTAGCGATGCAGCGACTGCGCCGCCGCTGGATACACCACAAAATATCCCTTCTTGGCGTGCCAGATCGCGCATAGTGGATTCAGCTTCTGCCTGCCCAATGTCCATCACAGTATCGACGCGACTCGAGTCAAAAATTTTTGGCAAGTACTCTTTCGGCCATCGGCGAATGCCTGGAATACTGGCACCGTCCTCAGGTTGTAGGCCGATAATCTGTACATCTGGGTTTTGCTTTTTTAGGTAGGTTGAGGTGCCCATAATGGTGCCTGTAGTCCCCATCGCACTCACAAAATGGGTGATGTTGCCTTGAGTCTGCTCCCAAATCTCTGGTCCAGTGCTTGTCATGTGGGCCAATGGGTTATCGGTGTTGGCGAACTGGTCAAGTACTTTGCCCTTACCTTCAGCTTGCATCGCCTGTGCTAAATCTCGCGCACCTTCCATACCTTCTTCTTTACTCACCAAAATAAGCTTAGCGCCGTAAGCGGTCATTGCTGCCTTTCGTTCTTCGGTGGCATTTTCTGGCATGATCAGCGTAAAAGGGTACCCTTTTATTGCGGCAGCCATCGCCAGTGCAATTCCGGTATTCCCACTCGTGGCTTCAATGAGGCTGTCGCCCGGCTTTATTTCGTTGCGAGCTTCGGCCTGTGTGATCATGGACAGGGCCGCTCTGTCTTTGACTGAGCCTGCAGGGTTATTGCCTTCTAGCTTTAACAAAATGGTGTTGGATGTGTTTCCCTGAATGCGCTGCAAGCGAACCAGAGGTGTGTTCCCTACACAAGATTCTATGGTTGGGTAATCCATAATGTTTATTCCTTCTAACATTTTATGGCGATCGTCTATTAAGCCGTTTCAACATAAAGTCATAGCGATAACGTTGATTGACTCCATCATCGTTTATGTGACGCTCAATAATCAAGTTTGTTTTTTTAATGGATTCTTTGCTCAAAGCTGGATCGCTTAAAAGGCCGTGACGACTTTTATTTTATGAAGCACCTAATAAAAATATGATATAGCACTGCTAGCAATTGAAGCTGAAAGCTATAGCAACATTGTGTTGTGAGGCTACTTGGAGAGATCGCGAGCTAAAATCAGTGCAAGCCCAAATACCTGTAAAAACAGGGCGATTTGTTTAAACCACGAGACAGTGATCTGCTGTTGTGTCACTTGCTCGTTTATTTCTAGTGTTTGTAAGTAGTATTGATCAATGTCATTTCGATGGCGACTCTGAGCATGGTCGATAGCGTCAAACCAAAGTTGCACGTTCGAATTTGAGAGTGTTTCTGGAGGCTCGATGAGCCACGGAGAGAGTTGCGATGATACGAGTGATGCAGTTTGCTGATTTAATGTTGGCATTGTAGACATATAGAGCACTAAGTTTTCCTTTTTTCTTTCCAATGTATCGACACTGCTCCACGCGCGCTGAATCGCGTAACTGTTCTCGTCATTAATATCATTGAGTGCCGAAATGGCGCTGTCGAGCTGCTCGATTTTTGTACTGGAAATAAGCATGGCAACGATGTTTAACAGTAAACCCAGTAAGACTAATACCCATGGTTTAGGCAAACGCATAATGGCTCCACAGTTTCTATAACTTATTGGAGAGTATAGATCTAATAGAGCAATTCGGTTGGCCACCTATTGGCCAAAGCACAGCGTATGTCAAACTTCAGTGAACGCATGACGTTTAAGAAAGTGGCGCGAATCGTTACACAGGACTATCAAGTTCGTGAACCAAAGGTGTGTGTCCAGATTAGTTCCCGCTGGTGAATGCTGTGTGCTCGCCTGAGCTTTGGGGACGTTTGATTCTGCCATAGAGCTGAACTATGCTGAAAAATTAGGCGTTTGTCTTAGAGTATATCGACAATTAAATACGAACATTAAGGGAGTACAATGAGCCGATTACGCTGTGTAAAATTGACGTTGGTAGGAATGATTGCAACGGCAGCATTTGGGTTACAGGCTGCGGAATCATTGGTAGAAGTAAGACTGATCGCAGACCTTGATGATGAGCGCGGGTACTGTTTGGATATTGCCGGTGGACAAGGTGAACAAGCGCCGGTTGAGCGAGGTTTACAAGCACACACTTGTTATGATTACACCGGAGAAATTTTAGTGGATCAGGCATTTGTTGAGGGAGATTTTGCGCAGGGTCAGTTTAACATCCAGTATTTTGATGTTTGTATGTCTGCCTCAACCTTAGACGAAGGAGCAAGTCTAATGCTTGACGCGTGTGATAGTAGCGATTCACAAGGATTTGATTTCCAACAGAACGGCCAGATCGTTTTGAACGCTAATCCAAGTTTGTGTGTTACTGCAAGCGCCACAGAGAAGAAAGAGGGACGCGGAGGCAGCCCAGCACACGTAATGAGGCCTGTTACTTTAGAAGTGTGTGCCGACGATAACGCGGATTATCAGAAGTGGACTACGTTTAGCTTTTAATGCTCGTTGGCTGCCCTAGCCAACCAGTACAGAATAGTGAGCCAGTCATAGGTGTTCTTATGGCTGGCTTTTTTACGTTCTAACAATAATTCACATCACGACCCAGGGCAGGTGGGTGGGGCACAAGTAATTTTGAGTAATTTTGGACACACACCTATGAGGGTTGGTGTGTGTCCTGATTGCGGTTAATTATTGACAGGCGTTTGGGCTAAAGCTTGGTACCTCTGGATACATAACGTTTGGATCCGTTGGGCACTCTCTTACGTACGTCCCGTCACTGTTTGTGGTTGTCTTGTGTATGTATCCATCTTGATTACGCGCCGTGGTCACATAGGTGCCGGAAATGCTTTCGGTGATCTGCTTGTACCAACTATGGGGTTGGTTATCAAAATTGAATGATTCATCCCAAGCAACTGGCCATGAATCGATCTCAGCGCTGATATGCGAAAAGTCATCAAGGTCGAGATCGGCCAGAGACGACAGAGAATCTTGGAAAAAAGCGGCAAATTTTTGATTCCATAAATCGCGTCGGATTTCCTCTGCTTCAATGGCCTCTGGTAAAAGTGCTTGGTAAACACACAATGCAACGTTGGCGACATTGAAAGGGGGACTCGACCGCTGATAACTGGTGAAATCGGTATTAATGTCAGTGTAAATATTTTCTATTAGCACTTGGGTTGTGCATTGGTAGCTGGGGTTGTCGAAATCATTTAGGTAAGCGACAACACCATATTTTCGCATAGCACCGTGCTCATCGAGCTCTGCGTTAGTGTTGTCGAGGTGACGGTAGGTTTTATCTATTCTATCGGCAAAGTCGCTTTTAAAAAACACACTTCCTTCGAGTTGCTCATGCCTAAGCGCTGAGGTTGGCCGGGAATAAGCGTAGTCGAGTAGCCACTTGTAACCGCGCTGTTTTTCGTCGGCATATCGCTCAGTTGCTTCCAAGAACGTATAGGCATAGCTCCAAACATTGGCTCCGCTCGCAATTAAGTCAGCGCGCTCTGCGAAGCTTTTTTGATATCCCACCACTATGTTCATGGCAAGCTCGTGTGCCGCTGTGTCGCCATTGGCAATAAAATCACCGTAAATTTGTTCTGGGGTTAAATTGTAGATCCCGCCAAGATCGACAGTGGACTGATCTAAGGTCGTGAGGAGTCGTTTGTGTAGTTCGGTATTGTTCTTAATCCCTTCACAGCCCACTTCAAAATAGTCCTTTGACAGTTCAATGGACATCGCATCCCAGGCTAACGTAGTGAGTGGGGTGATGTGATTACTTTCATGGATATCTGCCTTTGAGGCAGGGAGTACCAATTGATAAGCTGCATTTACTGGACCTAGGTCTTCATCGATAGCCCCCACAGGAACATCAACAATAATAGGGACATAATCTAAACACAGCTGGTCGGAAGCGTTTAATTCAAGATTATATTCTCCAGCGCTGGTGCTTAAGGTGTTTGGCTCGCCTTTGTCTAAAAGTCCATTGTTATTAATATCCAAGAATATGGTTGCACCACTGACATAGCCATCGATCACTTTGCCTTTTACTGATGCTGTGGAGCTGGTGGGGGTAGAAGGTCCTGATGAGTCACTGCAACCGATCATGAATGAGGCTGCAAGCAATAGCGATATTGGTCGTCTAAATTCCATTTTATTTCCCTTTTCACGCTTAAAAAACAATAGGTTATATTTTAGGTTAAGTAGGGCTTCTAAAATGTGAGGGGGTAATGCTAACGCAAGGGGTGGTCAAAAAGTGAACAACAAAATGTAAGTCGGTGTAACTGACTGTGTAGGAAATAGCCAGAGATTGCTGAACGCTGGCCTAACGGCTTAATTCGCCACTATATATGGAATATATGAAAGAATCTTATGGCGATGCTCGTTTAAGAGAGTTTGGTGAAGGATCTATACAGATTTAACTTACTTAAATATTTCCTCGAGTGAGTCTCCAAGTGATTGTTCTGCCTACCTACACGCGCGCATGTGTCTGTTAGTTAGCTCATATCTGAGCCATAAATTTAAATCCAACCAACGATTCGAATCAAGTTTAACTTGAGCAATGGTTTTCCAATGCTCTAGATTTCGAACATAACTATTTTTAGCGTTAGTAATTTTTCCTTTGGCTCCTGAACAAAGAATTTTTTGCGACGTTAAGCCGGTTTTAATCATTCAAAAAGAAAAATTGACCTCAATTTTGTAGCACGAGCGTGTTTATCTCTGTTTCTGTTTGTAAACGTTATCACGTAATATATTTCGCTATATTATGTTTTATCCGACTTTATGTGAGACCAATTCCAATATATTGGGTAAAAATATTAAACGATATAAAAAAGCGACAATTGACTGTGTAAACGTTTCCATAGGGATTTACTATTTGTCCTGAGTCTGGCTCTCAGACACAGCCCAATAATTATAAATGGAACGGAGACACACCAATGAAACAGAAAGCGCTTGTTAAAGCCCTCGGGTTAGCTCTTACCCTAGCGCCTTTCGCTGTATTTTCAGCAGTGGAAAACGTGACCTATTTTGGCTATGCAAAATGGGGCAACATTTACACAGATAATAATGAACACAATGATGGAAAAGGTGAACTTAACGACGTAATTCGTGCTGAAGCCGGTTACGGAAACTTCCGCTTGGGTAACGAGCTTAACTGGTGGGAAGCTGGTGTAAAAGCGGATATATGGCGCGATGGTGATGCTTATTTCGACACCACTTTGTATTTAGGCTCGGGGGACGCATGGGGTGATGTAAGCACTATCCAATTGTGGTCTGCTGGTCATGGCCTGATTGAAGGTCAGGAAAACGCAAAAATATGGGCGGGTGAGCGCTTTTATCGTCGTCATGAAGTACACATGATAGACATTAAGTACTGGGACACATCAAACACCGGTATTGGTCTTGAAGACTATGATGTAGGTTTTGCTAACGCACACGTTGCTTGGTTTGCACCAAGCTCAAATGGCGGTGATGAAAGGACGTTGCACCATTTTGACTTAAGGCTAAGCGATATTGCATTGAGCGACAGTGCCGATCTTACATTAGGCTTTAACTACATTACCGAACATAACTCGACCTATGACAACAGCAACATTACAACCTCGGGTTCTATGTTTACTGCGTCCTATCGTCAGGGTTGGGATTACGGTTCTAACACCTTCGTGTTCCAGTACGGTACCGATGGTCTTGCTGGTGGCTTGATGAGCGCTGAAGGGGGCTCGGATCGCAAATACAGCACTGGTGAAGAGCACGATGGCAGCAGCTGGAGAATCTTTAATTCTGGTGACCTGAATGTTAATGAAGACTTCCAAGTCATGTACTCAATTGCTTACCAAGACAAAAACTTGGACAACAATGAAGGTGAGCAGTGGTTTAGTGTGGGTGCGCGTCCTCAATATGCATGGAACAATTTTATGTCCACCGCGGTTGAAATTGGTTATGAAACCGTCGATGCGCAAAATGGCGCGGGCACCAATGACATGTTTAAAGCAACGGTGGCTCAGCTGTTCCAAGCGGGTAAAGGTGTATGGGCTCGTCCATCATTTCGTATTTTCGCCACCTACTCAGACTCAAATACCGAGTGGGACCGCAGCGGGACTACCTATGGCAAGGCTATGCATAGTGGGACTGGCAATGTTGAAGAAGTCACCTTTGGCTTCAATGTTGAAACTTGGTGGTAAGGCAGTATTGTCTGACCAGGCTGTTTGCTTATTAGAAACAAAGTCGGCCTAACCGACTCAAAATGACTTACTTAGAAACGGCGGCACGCAAGGATATGCGTTGCCGCTTTTTCAGGATGTACCAATTTAATTAAGATGGGTATTTTTTAAATTGCGCTACTCTACGGTATATCTCACGATCACTTCGTTATCCAATATGAGATTAGTCGACCAGATAAACTCAGCTCCTTTTCCTGTGAACAGTTCTTGAAAGTTCATGTAACCGTTTTTGTTGTTTACTCCAATTTGCTCCTCGGTGTAAGTGGTAGCTAATGGCCAGTCTGAATGGTCAAAGGTGTCAGTCTGCCATCCATTTGGCAGGGCCCAATGCAGGGCATTGATGTCGTCGGCACTGTTTCGTCCCGATGTATCACAAGAAGCGCTTTCTCTAAGAGTCCCCTTTTCTACAACACAACCTAGATCGTATATGGGTGCAATATAGAAGGTTTGCGCATGCCATTGGTCGCTCGTTACCGTACCATCACTAAAGCTTGCGATTAATCCCCCGTCACCAGGCTGATAGCTATTACCGCGACCACTTTCAGAGCCAACGCCAAGGTTTTCTTCCCAATCAATCAGTTTAATCGCAATGGTGTAAGGGCGATTGACCTTAAATTTTACAACGCTTGAGTTAAAGGGCGTAAAGGGGACGGCATCCACGGCAATCAGTTGTCCATTGATGTACAACTCAAAGTAATTGTCTGCAAAGAGGTAACCGGTGATGATGTCACCTGACTCGTCTACCGTCACCACAGGGACAGACTGCACATCAACGTCATTGATGCTGTTGGAACGATTACCCGAACACTCGTCGTACATATTGTCAGCATAGGGCCCATTTAAAAATTCATTATCTGCCGGGACGGTCCATGTTTCTCCGTGTATATCGACGATCTCACCTTGTCCTGCAACCCGTGCACGCCCTTGTTCACACTCAAATAAGGATTCTATTTTGGTGGTTGCTTCGCCTTGGGTTACAGATCCAGTTCCTGCATATTCTTGTGTGTTTGCATATAGAGCCGCTGGAAAAAGAAAGACCAAGGGCAATAAAGTTACGCGTGATATTGCTATCATAATTTCCCAATATTTGTTGAGGTTCCCTAATCAAAATGTAGGTGATTAGTGTCAATTAGCAATACTTACGGTACTTCAAAGCAAAAGGTTTGCAAAATTCAGCTGAATTGACAGCTTATATAATGTTAGGAAAGGGGGTTGTGTTCGTTCGACGTTAAGAGAGAGTAGAGCGGTTTTATTAGCCCTTTTTTAACAAGCAGATTCAATGTGCGAGCCATTAATGAGAGCCTGATGCT
Source organism: Vibrio ulleungensis (assembly GCF_016900875.1). Taxonomy (GTDB): domain Bacteria; phylum Pseudomonadota; class Gammaproteobacteria; order Enterobacterales; family Vibrionaceae; genus Vibrio; species Vibrio ulleungensis. Next base: position 96,929 of record NZ_JAFEUM010000001.1, on the reverse strand, counting down.
GTGATTACTCTCAATGCTGCCCTTATCTGAGCGCCATTGTCTCTAATTTTTGCCTATTACTCTCACGTTATTGAACTGAGAATAAAGCGGTGCTAGGTTGACTACATGTGTTATTGACCTAGGTATAGGCATGAGTAAGTCTCAAATTAAAGCACTGATAGAGAGCAGAGTGAGCTCGGATGGGATGACCGAAACAGGGATAAAAGGGGTCAAACTGTTCAGAGTCACTACTCCAGTTAACTGCGCTCCAGCAGTTTATGAACCAACCGTTATTGCGATTGTGAGTGGTGCAAAAGAAGCGATATTGGATGGCAATCGCTACGCGTACGACAGCAACCAATACATGTGTTGTTCGATGTCGATGCCTGTTGAAGCAGGTACCCCAGAAGCGTCCCCTGAAAACCCGCTATTGGGTGTGTACATTTCTTTAGACACCAAGGTGATGACTGAACTGGCGATTGAATCTGAAAGCGCCTTAGGAGCAATACGCAAACCTCAAGGCCGCTCACTTCCTCCTGGATTAGCCCTTTCGCAATGGGATGATGGATTTACAGATGCTCTGCACCGCTTACTCATGTTAGGCGATAATAAAGCCGATACATCCATTTTGGGTGACGGTCGTCTACGTGAATTGTATTACGCAGTTCTCAAAGGCGAGGCCGGCGAATCCGCCCGAGGTGCATTTGGTGTTGGAAATGAAATCGCACGATCTATCGAATATTTATCTTCTCGCCTAGATGAGACCGTGACAATAGATGATATGGCAGCCCAAGTTGGAATGAGCCGCGCGGTTTTGCATCGTAAGTTCAAACAAGCGACGTCAATGTCTCCCATCCAGTTTGTTAAATCGATGCGCCTCAATAGTGCGGCAATGAAAATTGCGAGCGGAATGAACGTAAGTACCGCGGCAATGGAAGTTGGCTATGCCAGCTCCTCCCAATTCAGTCGAGAATTTAAGCGCATGTATGGACAGTCACCAAAACAATGGAGCCATACCAAGGCGATCCCTGAAGCGTTAGCTTCGTAACTATAAAGTGAACTATAAAGTGAACTATAAAGTGAACTATAAAGTGGACAGGCACATTTGGGGGTTATACGTCACTGTGCGTATAACAGAACAGGCACATTAATCCACACTCTAATAACAGGGACTGGCTTAGGTAAAAGTTACTTGCACCTAAAATTCACAATCCATGGCTTTTCTTGTGATAGATACAGCTTATCCGTTTAAGGGGCTTCATAATTCAGGACAGGCACCTTAAAAACCCGGAACCAACCAATTATGGCGCAACGTCTTATAAAAATAGTAATGGCTCCTACTTACCTTGAACGTAGTAGAAGCCTTTTAGACGAGTTAGACAACCTTACCTACTGGGAAGAAGAAGAGTCCGAGAATAGTGTGGTGTGCAATGTCTTAAGCAGTGTCGAGCGCTGTGAAGAAGTCATGGATTGTTTCGAGCAACAGTTTGCTCACAGTGAAGGCTTTCGAATGATAGTGTTTCCTGTTGAGGCTACAGTGCCACGGATTATAGAGCCTGTAGAAGATTCGACGACCGAAACCAAGGCTGATAAAGCCGCGCGAGTCAGCAGAGAAGTGTTGTATAGCACAATCGTGGACAGTACTAAAAACAACCGCACTTATGTAATGATGGTTGTGTTATCGACGGTAGTTGCGTCGATTGGCCTACTTAACAACAATGTTGCCGTCATTATTGGCGCAATGGTAATAGCGCCGTTTCTAGGTCCAAATGTTGCGCTAGCACTGGCAACATGCTTAGCTGACAAGGAGTTAGGGAACAACGCGCTAAAGACTTTTGGCAGTGGTATTTTGATCGTGTTGGCACTAACGATTTGTGCTGGGTACTTATTGCCGGTTGATTCAACCGTCCCGGAAATCGCTGCCCGAACTGAGCCCAGTTTTTATGACATTGTACTTGCGCTAGCCTCCGGTGCAGCGGGCGTATTAGCGTTCACAACCGGTGCATCGGCTTCGGTCATTGGTGTTATGGTGGCTGTTGCCTTGCTTCCGCCTTTAGCAACCTTTGGGTTGCTGTTAGGGAATGGAGAGGTAGGGCTTAGTTTTGGCGCATTACTCTTGTTCTTAGCTAATGTTATATGTGTCAACCTAGCTGGTGTCGCCACCTTTATTTTTCAAGGCGTTACGCCGAGGGTTTGGTGGGAGGCGGATAAAGCCCAAAAAGCGTCGAAAAAAGCTCTAACGATTTGGGCTATCGGGTTATTTTTATTGTGTACATTATTAATTATTTGGTGAATCGCGCAGGTACTCTGTAGGCTAAAGCCACCGGATTCGCTTGAACACAAACAATAAGCCACTCGCTATTGCTACCATAACCCCCCAGAGCACGAAATAACCGTATTTAAATGACAGCTCTGGGATGTATTCGAAGTTCATCCCATAAATCCCAGCAACAAAGGTTAACGGCACAAAAATTGCCGATACCACAGTCAGAATCTGCATGGTTCGATTGAGGCTGCGAGCTCAATGATATGTAGCCTTCAATCAAGTCACCGCAAAGGTCGTAATACATAGCGGTCAAGCTTTCTAAACGTTCAAACTTGTCATGTACATCGCGCAAACTGTGTTTGATCTCATCTTGAGTTGCATCAATCAACGAGAAAGATTCATCCATCACTTGTTTAGTGAGTTTGGCATGATACGACTGAACTCGTTGGATTTTCCTTAAGTGAGATTTCAGCAGTATCAGTCTATTCATTAAATCGTCACTGGAATTTGCCAGCATTTCATCTTCTAGCTCGCTGATTTCATCTTCAGCATCTAAAATGGCGTCAGTAAATTTTTGAGCAGAGGTGTTCATTATCTTGGTAAACAATAAACTTGGACAACGCAGGTAATTGGCCAGCTGAGCGCTATTGGACAGCGCTTGTATTGCGTAAGAGTGACTAATCCGGCGAGTGATAAGAATATTCTCCCCAAGAAATCCAGCTATAGCCATTGTTTCGATATCGAGCTGTGGCTTTGATGAACTAAACCCACGGTAAAGAATGAAAGTAAACTGCTCAAATTGTTCGATTTTTGGTGGCCGTCTAGTTCGTTGAGCATCTTGTATTGCGAGTGGGTGGCAACCTAGCTCTGCCAGTAACGCAGTCTCTTCTTCTGTCTCCACACCGTTCATATCGATCCACACATTGCCACCGTTTGCTTTCCAGCTTTCGACTAGCTCTACTCCACCGCGGTGTAGGGTATTGTTTTCTCGATAAAACACAGTGAGCATAAATACCTGCCATTGGCCTATGTTTTTTGACTATAACTCTGATTGAATGGACATACACAATTATTAGTAAGTCTTTTCCTGTGCATGTGAAGTACGAATTAGATTAAAGGACACACACCGAGTTAATAATGGATACACACTTTAAATGAATAGTGGACGCACACCTCATGTTGCTTTCAAAAGTATGATTTTCCGACTGATTTAACATCGCAAGGCTCCCAATTTTTACACTGTAAATTACCTTCTTAGCGAAGGTGACTAAGACTTGATTAAATTCTCTATAAGATTCTTAAAATGGCAACAGCAAGAAAACGGCTAATTTCTATTGAAGCGACTTCGTATTATCACTGTGTCTCACGATGCGTTAGGCAGAGTTATTTGTGTGGAGATAATAAGCGAACTGGCACCAGTTATGAGCACCGCAGAGAGTGGGTCGAGCGCAAACTTTTATCACTTACTCATACCTACTGCATTGACGTGTGCGCTTACGCAATCATGAGCAACCATTACCACGTGGTGTTGCACATTAACCATGAAAAGGCGACGTCCCTTTCTATGTCTGACGTTGTGGAGAGATGGAGTACCGAGCATAAAATCCCAGACCATGTAAAGCGTTGGCAGTCTCAATCTACGTTAGACCAAGCAGAGTATGATCATTGCGTGGAAACCATTGAACAGTGGCGAGAGCGGCTTTGGTCGTTGAGTTGGTTTATGAAAGAGCTAAATTATGACATTGCCTGTAAAGCCAATAGTGAAGATGGATGTAAAGGTCACTTTTGGGAAAGTCGGTTTAAAAGCCAAGCGCTACTTGATGAGAATGCTTTAATCGCTGCAATGGCTTACGTTGATCTAAATCCCGTACGAGCTGGTATTGCCTCTACCCCAGAATCTTCAGATTTTACCTCTATAAAAAGGCGCATTAACGAACTAATGGAAAACGTGTCACTGAATTCCTGTTTGTGTCCTTTTGTCGGCATTAAATCGACAAAGAGAAAGCATGGATTGCCGTTTAAATTGATTGAGTACTTAGAGTTAGTGGATTGGACAGCAAGGCAATATCGAAAAGATAAGCACTCGTTACCGAGCAACTACCCCGCAATTCTGGCTAGACTGAAATTACATGACCGAGATTGGATGAATGCGTGTAAGCATCTTCTTCGCCCGCATACTTCAGCAGTCGGAAATGACGCCCTTGTACCTAAAACTAAGTTAGCGTTGGGGAAAGCAAAGATACATTTGTTTCGGCTAGGGTGTTAGTGTGCAGCCAGTTTTCGCTTACATTTGATCGTTAAAATACCAAAGGACGATAGAGCAAGACTTCCTAGCTGATGTACATATATATGTACGAAGCTCACAGTACTGAAGCCTCCAAGGCTAGTTTAACTTGAATGTTGGTGTTACCCGATAATTATTTGTTATGCAGGTTCGTTGTCAAAATATCCGTCAAGTTTCAATTTAGCTATTACCTACCACCTCTCACATTACTTACCATATATGCCTGAATTTTAATTATTTAAAAACAGCTAGTTAAGTGCTGATTGAGACTCAAAAGGTGCCTGTCCTCTTTTATTAGTGTGTGTCCCAAATACCAGCCTCATCCCCAAGTAGTATTGACAAATCCCTGTTCCTTATATAGAACGTTCTATATAAGGAACAAAAAGAGTAATAGAACGAAGGACTGTCAATGGAAACTCCTCCACTCAATACGTTAGGTCGTAATCTACAAAAATGGCGTGTAGCTAAGGGCTTGTCGCTGTCCAAATTGGCTGAAAATGCAGGCATTGCGAAATCTAATTTGTCACGGCTTGAGCAAGGTGGGGGAAATCCCACCATAGATACTATCTGGCGGCTGGCAGTGCAATTGGATGTGCCTTTCGGCAGCTTAGTCGCCTCAATGAATACACCCATTGGCGATGACAAAGTGCAGGTTCGACTAATTGAGCAAGGTACGGACAACCCTCAAGTTGACGCGTATTGGATGCTGTGTGCACCTCATACCGAGCGTCTTTCTGAGCCTCACATTGTAGGATCCATTGAGGCTGTGACGGTTATTAGTGGGGGCGTGAAGGCTGGTGTTGTTGGCGAGGAGTTGTGGTTAACTGCAGGTGGAACGGCATCATTTTGCGCAGACCAACCTCACCGATATTGCACGGAAGAATTATGGACAACGCTGTTAGTTACGATCACGTATGGAAAGAAGGAATAAGGTATGGAGCAAGTATCGAACACTACCAGCCGATCAGCTTGGTCTTTAGGAGTAAGAGATGCTATGCCGCTGCTGGGTGGCTATGTCCCCGTAGCCATATCATTTGGTTTGATCTCAGTTCAGGCGGGTTTTAGTGCATGGGAAACCATCGCCATCTCCATATTTATCTATGCAGGCTCGGCCCAATTTTTATTTGTTGCAATGATAGCCTCGGGCGCGCCACTTTGGCTTGTCACGGTGATGACGTTATTGATAAACGCCCGTCATGTGGTTTACGGCCCTAACTTGGCTCCCTATATAAATCGAAATCGCTGGTGGATCCCGTTAATGCACGGACTCACCGATCAAATATTCGCATTAGCACATACTCGCTTCCCAGAGATGAAAGAATCACAGCGCATACAGTGGTACACCAGCGCTGCTTGGGTTGCGTGGCTTAGTTGGATTGGTGGCACAGTTTTAGGCGCGCTGGCTGGGGCAGAACTCATCGCTAGATGGCCACTATTAGGTGAAGTTCTACCATTCGCATTACCATCATTGTTCCTTGTGTTGTTGGCACCACGATTTAACTCTTTTATTTGGACAGCGTCGCTGATAGTGACAACCTCAATGGCACTGCTATTAAAATTAAATGGCTGGGCAAATGCTGCAATCCCATTAGCAGCTCTATTTGGAATGGCTACATATTATCTTATTAGCTATCAGAGAAGCGCAAAAGGAGAGCAACATGGATAATTCAGTGTGGATAGCGATGGGAATTGTCGCATTAGGCACCTATTTTATGCGTTTGTTACCTACCATGTGGATGATTCGTCGTTTATCTCGAAACTCCGGTAAGCAAGGTCTTGATAATGTCCCCATTTGGTTAACGGTGCTGGGGCCGGCCATGATCGCTGCGATGTTGGGAGTATCCCTTATTCCTGCGGAACCTTCACCCGTTTCTTGGTTCGCAACTGCGGCAGGCAGCGTGGTCACACTACTCACCTGGCTACGTACTCGCTCATTAGGCGTCCCTGTCGGCGTTGGTGTAGCATGTTTTGGGTTGATAGTTTATGCATTCGGTTAGGGTTTTTTTGGCAATCCACAAGGAGTAAAGCATGCGACAGCAATATCACTTTCGTCAGTCTGATCAAGGCCTACTAGCATGGGATGTTTTTCGCTTGATCGAGCTCTCTCAATCTAGGCCTGTCATAGAGGTCTCTTTAAGTGCCATTACAGAGCTCGACGAAACCTTTTGGTATGACTTTGGAGGAACCGCGCCCACTTGTCGAAGTGTTATTGGACACACACAACTTATTCAACAAGCGGATCTTAGCTACCCGATAATCTTATGTGAGAAAGGGCGTGTTATGGACGGCATGCATCGTGTTTGCAAAGCGGTATTGTTAGGACAGTCCCACATTAGTGCGGTACAGTTTAATTCGTTCATAGAGCCCGATTACATCGGTGTCGACCCTGATAAGCTACCCTATGAACGAAACGCGTTATAAATCCTAATTGTCTGTGATTTGAATGGCTGCGTGAGTTTTACCGCCTTCGTCTGCAAAGGCATAAGCCATGCGCGGCGTATTATGAGCAAACCCATATTCACCTTGTGGCGAAATCATGATCACCCCGCCATATCCTTCCACTCTGCGATGTAAATAGTCTATTGCCCCAATGGCAGCGTTCATTGCGTTATGTTGCGTTAGGTTGTCACATGCAGTGCGGCAAAGCATTACGCGCATTAAGGACTCACCATAGCCAGTCGATGATGCGGCGCCTAATAGATTATCAGCATAGCCTCCCGAGCCGATTACAGGACAGTCACCGACTCGGCCTGGATGTTTGCGAGGTGTGCCACCGGTGGACGTGGCGCAGGCTAGATTTCCGTATTGATCAAGAGCTACAGCACCAACGGTATCTGAAGGCTGAGGGTCTCCGCTAAAAGCATCCACGGTCTTAAAAGAAGTATCTGATTTTATCTGGTGGTAAAACGATAATTCTCGCTCAGTAAGCAGCTCTTTAGGATCAATCTCTTGCATTCCGCACTCTCTTGCAAATTGCAGAGCGCCATCTGCGACCAAGAAACGAAAGTCATCTGCCCTCATAACATGTCGAGCTAGTGAGACTGGGTGAAGAAGGTTAGCGACCCCAGCAACAGAGCCAAAATCTAGAGCTTTGCCATCCATAATGAAAGCATCGAGCTCGATATTTCCTTGGGCATTGAGAAAAGCGCCTCGACCCGCATCAAAGGTAGGATCCGCTTCCAAAATATTTACTGCTTTTTCTACCGCGTCTAACGCGCTGCAACCTTGTTCAAGAAGTGGAAATACTTGCTCGATCGCCGTTTTTACTCCGGCGACGTGGTCATCTACAAATTGATCGGGAATGTCCCATGCGCCGCCGTGCACGATCAGTTTTGGTTTCATGCCTGTCCCCTTTTATTTTTAGTATCTGAAAATAGATAAGTGATTAAAAGTAATACGTTTTTCAATGGAATGCGAACAGCAATCACCAAATTTGTTCACCGTGGCTAGAATTAGCGGCTTGTGTTGCTTCGATATTTTGTGATTTCAACGTGGTTAAAGGACAGAGTTCATTGCAATTCATTTTGATTTAATGAATTCATCAAACTAGAATGAAATTTGATGAATATGGTCGTTTTAGGAGCGCAATGAGCATGAACACTATAGTGGATCCTTGGTACTATCACCGGCGTGAATTGGCTCGAAAGTATGGGGTGCTTTGCCAAGACACGTTGTTTTCACGCATGGTCTACCTAGGTACCCGTAGGATTGGAAAGACTTCTTTTTTTCTTAACGACCTTAGTCCGCACCTTATCGAACTCGGCATGTTGCCTATCTACATTTCTATGTGGGGTAACAAAAGCGCGCCTCACAGTGAATTTGCTCAGCAATTATCGGTCGCACTGGATGAGATTAGTCACAGCGGCGCGGTTAAACGCTTGCTCAACACTCAGGTTAGAAAGTTAGCGGTGGGAAACCACGTAGCCAAGGTTGAAGTGGAGTTTGAGCCGGTTTCGGCCACTGATGCCGATTTGACCAACATTAAAGCGCTACTTAGCCAAGTGATAGAAAAAGCGGGGGGGGGCAAAAAGTCATCCTGATACTGGATGAGTTTCAGCACTTAGTCACTTCCAAGTACTACGACAACTTTCAATACGCACTCCGAACTCTTCTCGATACCGTCAATACTGGCATCAGTGTGATTTATACTGGCTCAAGCCGCACGGGAATGCGAGCTGCTTTTGAAGACGACAAAATGCCGTTCTATCAGTCCGCAGTCATTCAAGAATTTCCCACATTAGACGATGGGTTTGTGGATCATTGCGTAAGTCGACTCAGTGAAGCCTATTTGATTCATGTTGATCGCCTAGAGCTTCTCGATTTCTGGAAAGAAACGGACCATTCACCACACTGGATGATCAATTTAATGCGCGAGGTTGTAGAGAAAAAGGTCATGGGCCGAGGTTTCTCTTTAGGTACATCTATAGAGCTGATACGTGACGCTATCGCAGAAGAAGAGAATCACACCTCTATCATTCAGGGGATGAGCGTAACCGATAAAGCTGTATTGCTATTACGCTGCGCGGGTAAAGGACTATATTCAGAAGCATCAATGAGTTTTGTGGCGTCATTAGGGGGCAAGGCAACTAGGAGTTCGGTTCAATCGTCTGAGAAAAAACTTCAGTCCAAAGGCATTATCACAACGTTGCCAAACAAAAAGGTGATAACGGAAGTGTATGGCCTTTTGGATGCCGTTAAAAAAGACACTGATATTAAGGAGTAGGGCTTAGGCTCCGCGCAATTGCTAGCAGCGCAATCTTTGAGATCAAAAATGACAAAGCCTCATGGCAACGAAACCGTAGTACGTTGCCATGAGGCTTTTCAGTGATAAACTCGTCATCAAAGTTGATGAATAAGAATTACCACATCAAATCATCGGGTACGACAAAGTCTGCATACGGATCATCTTCATCTGCCGTATCGTCTGCTCGGCTGTTTTGATCGATTACAGTTTCTTCATCACGCTGGGCAATTTTATTAGCAACGCCGCTTGGGATTACAGCGTAGCTCTCTTCGAAGCGAGCAATAGCTAACAGGCCTTTTGCAAGTTGATCTTGCACAGCCGATGTCACATAAACAGACTTGACCAAGGTTCCATCGGTGAAGTTGTACTTGATCTCACCGTTGCCAAGATCCAGCTTATTCATCTGTACTAATTGCTTAACCTGCGCTTTTACTTCTTTGCTCAGTTGTTGCTCTTTGTGCTGCTGACTCAACGCTTTGTCGCGCTCAAGCTGCTGTTTTTTCTGCTCTTCAACGGCTGCTTTTACTTCGCGTGCTTGCGTGCGTGATTTCTTAGAGCCTTTCTTTGCTTTTTTTAACTTTTTCTCGTTAACCAAGCCAGCTTTTAGCATCTGCTCTTGCAGGGTTAATTTTGCCATGTGTTGTTAGACCTCGATTAAAACTCTTTTGGGGCAAAGCCAGTCATTGCATCCAAACGTAGCTCTTTACCGATTTTGGTTAGCGGATGCACAATCACGATGCCTCGTACCGATTTCTTGAGCTTACCAATATCAGCTTGTTCTGCTTTGGTTATTTCACGAGAAAACGGCATGTCTTGCAGACGCTTTTTCTCTTTGCTGTCTTCGTATTGCTGTTTGCCTTTTAGAGAAGTAACTTGCTTTTCTAAGTTGGAAATTTCGTCAGTAAAACGCGAGATCATTTGGTTATCATTGCGGCCGCGGGCTGCATCGAGTTTACGCTTGGCTTTGTCCAGGCGATTGTGCAGCTGCTGCAAGTCTTGTTTTAGGCTCATTATGGCTCTCTAGAATAAGGTGTTTGGGTTATGTACTGATTATAGTGCAATCGTTAAACAAGATTGCTCAAATCCGCTGGACGGTAGTAGACCGACTTAAGCACTTTCCCTTTGCGTATGGTCTTAGCATCCGAGACGAAGTCCTTCGCGCATTTTGCGATGATGTATTCGCCTTTGGTTACTGCTTCTAACGCAATGTCTTGCTTGGCGTAGAAGTCTTCAGTTTCTCTGTATTCTTGCTGATTTCGGCACACTTTACTCATGTTGCTCGAATGAATCTCATCCCAACACGGTAAGAAGTCAATATTACGGTTGACGGCCACATTAAGCATTAGGTCAATCAGGTAACTGATTGCAAGGTTGTCTTCAATGCGGCTATTCCCTAAATGCACAAGGCGTCCCATAAGTACGTAAACCGTATCTATGATGGCATCCGCTTGTTCAATTTTAGAGTCGGCTTCGGCAAGCTCTGTCAGCTCTTCGATGGCCAAAGAAGTGTGCAAAGTGTCGGCTTTGTCGTCTAAAGAGGTTGGATCGGCAACGGGAAGATCAAAGGTTGAACGAAACTCACTGATATCGCGATACAGGTGGTCAAAAATCTCTTTGGTTAACTTCGACAGGTGCATGGTGTCTCTCTGGCTTTTCGAAAAAAAGCTATTAAAACAAACCATGGCACTTATTGCTATTTAAAGCGTTGGATTCTTCACAAATAGTGCTTAAAAGAACCCAACTTTGAGGCGATTAGGTCGAATTACTTGTCCATAGACATCTGAACTTGCTCAGAGACCTCTAAGGTTCCATTAATCTTAAGAAATGGGCAATCTTGCGCCATCTTTATGGCTTCCTCAATTGTGTCGGCTTTTACCATTGTATATCCCGACATATGAGTTTGACTTCCTTTCGATACTGCACCGTCTGGTGTCACCACATGGGTGTCTTTAAACGGATTGGCGGGGGAAATCACCGCATCGCCAAGCGCGCCTAACCATTGTTGATAGTCGGCCATGTGCTTTTGACCTTCTTCAGGGGTTTTCGGATGGTCACCACCTAGGTAGCTGATTACGAAATTGGGCATAGCGTCTCCTCGCTGTTTTACTCCATTGTGTCTAGCTACTTTAGGTAGTTGTTACAGTTTGAGCAAGTTTAGTGTCGTGTAGTGTGAATCAACCGTTTATGTTTAGAGTGATTACTTACTGAGAAATAAGGTGATTTCCTCAAATTGGTCTATCTTGACATTAACTTGTTCATGATTAGGTTGCTTTGCAATAGTATCGCGGGCATTCAAGAACATTGCGGACAAAACGCATGAGAAAAAGTGGATTTCAGCGGGTGCAGATTAGAAGCAGCCTCAGCGTAATTGGCTGGGTCATTACAGGCAGTGTAAACGCAACAGGATTGGGGTTCTGGGAGTCTTCAACTTCTGTGAGCGCGTTAGCCGGCGCACATGGTGCCTCGGCGGTAGACGCGAGTGCACTTGCGATAAACCCATCCAGCATTGCGCAGCTTGATAGTGCTACGGTTACCGTCGCGGCAAGCCGATACCAGGTTGATACTAGCTATGCTTTTGTTGATGGTGCTTTGACCACTGACTATTCAACCGCAGAGGTTATTCCAGCTGGTTTTTTTACGTCTCCTGTAAATGAAAACTGGCACCTTGGACTGGCTATATACAGCCGGAATGCCGCAGACATAACAGTGCCATCGATTCTTTTTTTACATCCCAATGAAAGCAACGTTTCACCCATTATGGTCTCACTCGCTCCTAGTATTGTTTTTGCCAAAGATAACTGGAGTATAGGGATGACCGTCGAGTATATTCACTCGCAATACTCTTACGATTATACCGAATGCAAAATATTTCTTGGCTGCAGTGACTACAGTATCCAAGATACAACCTCTGGCTGGAGTGGCGGGCTAAGCGGTACGTGGCAAGCAACACCTTGGTTGAGTGTTGCGGCATCACATAAATTTTCGACCGATTTTAGTGACCCAAATATCGATATCCAATTGCCTTCGGTCACTAGCTTATTCACAACGATCCATGCTACGCCCGACCTAAATCTTCACTTGAGCTACAGCTATTCAGCGTGGACTGGAAAAGGGGTTCGTTACACCGATTATAACGATGTTTTTGGGTTACTGGTTGGTTATGATGATTCGCAGAGACTGGCTGGAAGTATCGAGTATCACCTTGGAAAACTTATGCTGATGGCCGGTGCAAGCGCTGATCAGGCCATTGATGTGTTTGGTGGCACTGATGTTCGGGTCCGAGCAGGATTAGGGTATTCGATTACGCCAAACTGGCGGCTAGACGCTGCTGTTGTTTCCGAGAATTACTCGGAGAAACAAGAACAAGTAAATGGCGTCACGGTGGTAAATGTTCAAAATGAAGGATTGCTGTTAGGCTTGGGTGTGAACTACCAGTTTAACTAACGTATCCATTGGGAGAAACCGCATGATAGTAACAGATCGTCTCATCATTCGATCGTGGAGAGAGTCTGATCGCGCACCATTTGCCAAAATGAGTGCCGATCCTCAAGTGATGCGTTTTTTTCCGTCTACGCTAAGCGTGGCAGAAGCCGACCATATGGTTGACAAAATAGAAAACTATACCAAACAGCAGGGCATGGGATTTTGGGCGGTGGAAGAGAAGGCGACCCAAGAGTTTATAGGCTTTATTGGGTTAAATTGTTTGGCCGAAGACAATGGAATACTACCTCATTCATTTGTCGAAATCGGCTGGCGGCTTCGTGCTAAAAGCTGGGGTGTAGGTTACGCAACGGAAGGGGCGCTTGGCGTGCTCAGTTACGCCAAAACGTTAGATATTAGCGAAGTCTACGCATTCACTGCTCTAATTAATGCACCATCGATCCGTGTCATGGAAAAAATTGGTATGCATAATACGCATCAAGATTTTGATCACCCCAATGTTGATGCGGGGCATAGGTTGCAACGTCATTGCCTGTACAAAATTTTTCTCAATAGTTAAAACCAATGTAAGTAGGCTGCGCAGTTTCGGCTCTAAATAGCTTCTTTGTTTGACATCTTCAGTCCACTAATTTCCTGTTGGAACTATCTCGTTCGGTGTCTGTCCTGTTTGATATTGGGGTGTCTGTCCAGTTTGAAATCGGCATCAACTAATTGTGTGGGTCCAGTTTTAAGTTGTCCTGCTTGATATTGGGGTGTCTGTCCAGTTTGAAATCGGCAACAACTAATTGTGTGTGTCCAGTTTAAAATTTCTAAAAGGTGTTTGTCCATTTTATAAATGCAAAAAGAGCCTCAGTGGAAATAGTCACTGAGGCGTAATGTCGTACATATGTAAGACTAAGGAACAAGGCAGGTGTAGGTTTAGATTGCGTTGCCGTTTACCGATAGTGCAACGTCGATGTTGCCGCGAGTGGCGTTAGAGTATGGGCAAACTTGGTGCGCTGTTTTGACTAGGGCTTCGGCGTCTTCTTGAGGCATTTCTAGCTCTACCGCTAAAGCGACTTCTAATTCAAAGCCACCTTGTGCATTCGGGTTTAACGATACCGATGCAGTCGTTGGGGCTGCTTTTACATCCAATTTTTGTGTGCGTGCCACGTGCAAAATAGCGTTTGAAAAACACGCCGAATAGCCAGCTGCAAAAAGCTGCTCTGGGTTAGTTGCGTCACCGTTACCGCCTAGGGCTTTTGGGTATGCGAGTGCGACATCAAGCAGCCCGTCATCTGTTTTTACGTTGCCGTTACGACCGGTGTTTGCTGTTGCTGAAGTAGTGTATAGAGCTGACATAATTGCATTCCTTTAATTTGATAGCGTTCAATTAGATTGTGCTCTAACTATATTGGATCTTTTTCAGTCATGCAAGTATATTGTGCACAATATATCTAAATTATTGACGAGGCTAACCATGAGCTGCGACACATTACTCGATATTGATAAGCAAATTTGCTTTTCGATGTATTCGGCGACAAACGCCATTACTAGGGCGTACCGCCCAGTGTTAGACGAATTGGATTTAACCTATTTGCAGTACATGGCAATGCTTGTGCTGTGGCGTGAATCGCCGCTGAACGTTAAAGAGATTGGCAAAAAACTTCGCTTAGATTCCGGCACGCTCACCCCGCTTCTAAAGCGTATGGAGCAGAAAGGGTTGGTTGTTCGAAAACGCAGTCTTACCGACGAGCGAGCACGTGAGATATCGCTAACACCTCTAGGTGTAGAGTTGGAACAAAAAGCGTTAACGGTGCCAGACCAAATGGGGTGTAAAGTGCAAATCACTCCTGAAGAAGCAGCCTTACTAAAAAAATTAGCCGACAAAGTGACGGAAAATTTGAGTAATGCCCAATCGAAGTAATTAACGGCTTAGTTAGTTGATTTGGTTGGTATAAATGGCGATGGCTAAAGAACTATTATTAAGGTTGATTACATGTCGATAAGCATCAATATCACAAGCGTTGCGGTAAAAGATCAGCAAGTTGCGCACGACTTTTACACCCAAAAACTTGGCTTTGTGGTCAAACACGATATTCCAATGGGAGAGTATCGGTGGCTTACTTTAGTCGCACCTAATCATCTCGAAGGAACAGAACTGCTGTTAGAGCCGATGGCTTTTGAGCCAGCCAAAGTGTATCAAGCTGCGCTTAAAGACGCAGGTATACCTTGTACTTCCTTTGAAGTTGACAATATGGACGCTGAGGTGGCGCGACTGACAGAGCTAGGGGTCAGCTTTCAAGGTGACGTGCAAAATACCGGAGATGCGTTAATTGCCACTTTAGATGATGGCTGCGGAAATTGGATAATGCTCACGCAAACCCTTTAGATTTGGGCATTGTCATTATTTGCTAGAGTGGAGTGTAGAAAACAAGTACCCCACCCAAGGCAGGTCGATAGCCTTGGGGTAGACGTGTTAAAGTGCAATTAGTCCTTGATGAAGCGGGTGTACACAAACAGCAGTATAAAAGCGCCTAAAGTTGCGGTTACAATGCTGCCGATATTTAACCCGTCAGCACCCCCAAATCCGGCTAAGCTGCCAACGTAACCACCAACAAAAGCGCCCGCTATTCCGAGCAACATGGTCAAAAACCACCCTCCACCATTTTCTCCAGGCATAAGCCATTTCGCCAATGCCCCCGCAATTAGCCCAAGAATAATCCAAGATAGAAAACCCATAGCATGCTCCTTACTAAGACGTTGAGGGGAATCCTCGCGCTTGTTTGATGAATTCAGCCAAGTGTTTTGAAGTATAGGAGTCATTTGCAACGGACGCTGCTTTTTGGTGTTGTCGCTTTTATGCCGTTTTCGGCTTAGCGAAGCCACATGGATAGGAGATACCCAAACGCCATTAGAGCCAGTAACGCAGACAACCATTGCTTCACTTCAAACTCCCAACGAGAGACAGCCGTGTCATTACTAAACAATTTGGTAAAGCGCTGTTTTAAATAGAGCGTACTAGCAGCGGCAGTACAGATACAAAATATACCAAGCCCAGCAACCAAGTATTGCTCGTTAGTCTCCCCAATTTTAAACAGCAAAAGCCCCGCACCAAACATGAGAAGTTGGGTGCGAATCCAGGACATAGCTGTCCTTTCAGGTTGCAGTCCAGGATCCCGGGTCATAGTGCAATGACCAATGCGATCACAAGGGTGAGTAAAATCATCACGATGCTAACGATTTTTAGGAAACGGGTATATTGGAGTGTTTGGTTTAGCCGCATGGCTTGTTCATTACTTGCCCAGCGACGATAAGCAAATAGAGCAAGCAATCCAGAGCACAAACACAGTGCGGTTGAAATGATGATACGAATGCTGGGATCAGCAAGTTCGGGTGTAAGCTGATCGATGCCCACAGCTCCAGCAAGCAGCGCCAACGCGGTTCGTATCCAAGCGAGATAGGTTCGCTCATTGGCGAGTGAGAAGCGGTAATCAGGCGCTTCTCCTTTTTGCCGCCAGCTTACTTGGTGTTTTCGTCGTAGTGGTTTCATGGCGAACAGGCACATTAAGTATTGGATTTAACAATGTCTCATCATAGATCGGTGTTTCACAAAAGTATGTGACACAACTGCAACTGCTAAAGGGCGTTGGAAAAAATCCCATTTAGCTTGCTTTTTAAAGCGTTATAGGAGAAATGGTGTTGCCCAATGGCGTAGTTTTGCTCCATTCTGTCTCGTCTTTTTTCACCATCTATTAAATACTCGAGGCACGCGTGTGCAGCGCTTAGTAACCGCTCTGTTTTGATCACCGCGAGTCCGTTGGAATCGAGTTGATGGTCATTTCCCAAGTCGATGATATTAAATTGAAACTGTTGAATATCTGAATCGAAAACTGGATAGCGATACACCGCCATAGGGACTTTGGCGACTAACCCTTCAAGAAATTGATTCCCCCAGCCTTCAAGCAGGCTTGGGTAGGTAATGAGATCGGCGTGGCTGTACACATCCCATAAAGAATAGATTTTTTGACCCTGTTTATTACTTCGAGAATGGCCGACCCAGTCATTAATGAACTCAAGCTCGACGCCTTGCGCACTGGCTTTATGTTTGAGCTTCTCCATGTATTCTGGCTCTTCACACAGCCCAGCGAATACAAGCACGATCCGGCTGTTTTTAGTGAAAATTTGTCCATTGTACAAAGGAGCGTTTTCCAACTGTTGGCGCAGTGACATAAGAGTTTCGACGAGATCTATAGCTATCTCAATTCCTTTTCGAGCCACCACTCGGGTGGCTTGTAAGATGAGAATATCGTTAGCTCGAATATTAAAACGAGAACGGAGATCTTGGTTGTAGTCATCAATACCCCATTCATTTCCAGCGAAATCAAATACATTGGGTACCACGGTAGCCTCAAGTTGGCAGCGAGATTGCATTTCCGTTTGTGCGAGATGATTAATCACGCAGTGCTCGATCAGTGGGTGAGTGGGCGGGAAATAGTTGTCGAGCAATTTGGTCACGCCAGATGAAGTGGGTTGAGAGTACTTAATTCGTTCCCAATGAAAATCGTGGTGATGGCAGATAACGCGAGTGTGTGTGGCGATTGCGGCATTCACTAACCCAATCGCAGCAGGTAAATGATAACCAAGTGACAGCATATTGTTGGGTACCATGACATCAATATGATGCTTGGTGATCACTTGTTCAATTTTGACCGCGATACGCTCAGCTTGCCGTTCAATCGCTTCTAGCAATGCACAGTCGCTGGGGTAGTCTGTTCGTTTTATGTAGGAATTTTGTGTGATCTTGTCGTTAAAAGCGTCCAAATAGTGCAGCTCTGGTATTAACTCTGCATCACAATTACCGGCACTTCCTGCAAGGTATATGACGTTGTGTCCTAGACTTTCTAGCGCCCACTTCCACTTGTCCATCTCTAGAGATACACCATCCGTTTCACCTACTCGAAAATGGGCAAGTAATATATTCATTGTTCTGCTTCCATTCATATTAACTCTTCCTAATGTAGCGTACCTGTTGTTTGCTACGGTCGAACATTAGATATTGAGTGGTTAAAAATTGATCACCATCACGATATTAGCAGAACCGGTTTTGTTTTTCGAATAGTGCGATCTTGGTCAAATATTAATCGCATTTTGGCGCCTAGACTCAGTCCATTCAAATTTGCAAACGAGTGACGACACCGAGTCACTTTTTTTTGATTAGACACCAAAACCGGTTTTGGTAGTGAGAATGTTTAGTTTTTAAGGGACAAAAATGGCCTTAGATTTCAAACAACGTAGTGCACTTCATCGTGACCTTCAGCAAATACTTGCTGGTGTGTATTCGCCTGCGCAACTTAAGCAATTATTGCCAAAGCTTGTCGACGTTGCCTCTGACAACGCTATAGGGCATGTAATGGGTGATTGGGTTGATCAGAAAGATGTCATGCTCATCACTTACGGTGACTCTATTCTTGAGGAAGGCGTGTCGTCCCTTACGGCGCTTAAGCGATTTCTGGATAAGCACGTAAAAGAGGTGCTTTCAGCGGTTCATATCCTGCCTTGTTTTCCGTATACGTCAGATGATGGTTTCTCAGTTGTAGATTATTGGAAAATTAATTCACAGCTGGGGGATTGGAATGATATTCACGAATTGGCCGAGCACTATGACTTGATGCTCGATGGAGTGATTAATCATATCTCTAAGTCTAGTGAATGGTTTCAGGGGTATCTTAATGGAGATCTCCAGTATATTGATTTCTTCACCGAAGCGAATCCGGATCGCGATTACAGCTCCGTGACTCGACCTCGAGCGCTTCCCTTACTGACTCCTTTTGAAACCTCACGCGGGGTAAAACATATATGGACAACGTTTAGTGACGATCAAATCGACCTTAACTTTCGCAGTCCAAATGTGTTTCAGAAAATCGTCGAGTTATTGCTGTTTTATGCCGAACAAGGTGCGTCATTTATTCGCTTAGACGCCATTGGGTTTATGTGGAAAGAATTAGATACCCCGTGTATTCACCAACCGCAGACTCATGCGTTGGTGCAGGCCATGCGCGCAATACTGGATGTCGCGGCTCCTCAGGTAAAGTTGATCACCGAAACCAATGTTCCTCATCAGGACAACATCAGCTACTTTGGCAGTGGGGATAACGAAGCGCACCTTGTGTATCAGTTTCCATTGCCCCCGTTAACTCTTCACACCCTGCAAACTGGCGATAGCAGCATTATTATGCGCTGGATGAGCGAGTTAGAACCTAGCTCGCCTGGCACCACCTTCTTTAACTTCTTGGCCTCTCATGACGGCATTGGTGTGCGACCTGTTGAAGGCATATTGAATAAACAACAAGTGGACTCTTTGCTAAACGTTGTTCAGCGAAATGGTGGACGGGTGTCTTATAAAGACAATGGTGATGGAACGCAAAGCCCTTACGAGCTCAACATAAACTACTTTGATGCCATCAGCGATCCCGCTTGTGACGATAAGACTAATTTAGATCGTTTTATGGCTGCGCAGGCAATATTGCTGTCAATGGCTGGCGTTCCCGGAATTTACATTCATAGCCTTTTAGGCTCGCTAAATGATCAACAAGGCTTACAAAAGTTGGGCTATAACCGCGCAATTAATAGAGAAAAGCTGCATCGTCAATCACTGGATAAAAGCTTAGCTGAGCCTAACTCGAGACGAAGCCAAGTGCTTTCTAGATTTAAGGTACTACTGACCGTACGGTGCAGTGAGGTAGCGTTTTCGCCCAGTACATCACAGCGGGTGGTCGATGTGGACACAAGGCTTGTGACATTGGTGCGTGATGAATCTCTTGCTGTGGTGATCAATATTAGCGCGCAGCAGTTGGAGCTCGACAGCACGAAATTGCTGGCTGGACTTAATATTGACTTGCTCTCTGGCACGCGTGTAGCTCAACTGTTAACCATACAACCCTATCAGGTGTTATGGCTTAAACATCAATAAGATTTTGCGCAGCGCCAACATCGCGGTGCGCACAACCCCCAAAGGGGAATAATAAGACAGACCCTACAAATAAGGACATAAACATGAAACTGAAGACGCTAACGTTAGGACTCGCTGCAGCAGGAATGTCCATGAGCAGCCTAGCGATGACAACAGTCGAATATTGGACGACGCAAACTCAGTCTGATCGAATGCAAACCATCGAGGTTATGGCTGATGTATTCGAAGCGCTGAACCCTGGCATCGATATTAAGCTGGTCGCGGTCGATGAAAACGATATACCGAAACAAATCGCTGCTGCGGCCGCGTCAAATACGTTACCCGACATGATAGAAGTGGGCTCAAACTTATCTCTAGCGTTTTCAGAGCAAGGCATTGTAGATCTTGAAGCGACAACAGAAGTGATTAATAACGTAGGGATCGACCGTTTCTATACCGGCGCGTTAAAACTGGTAGAGGATCCGGCTAAAAAACAATATGTGGCATTGCCCTATCGTGGTTGGGTACAAGGCATTTGGTACCGCGCTGACTGGTTTGAAGAAGCTGGCTTAGAGCCGCCAACTACGTGGGAAAGTATCGAGAAAGCGGCAAAGCACTTTAACAACCCAAAAGAGAATCAATACGGAATATTGATCGGCACTAAGGCCGACAGTTATGCCGAGCAGGTCTATACCCAGTTTGCTCTGTCTAATGACGCGCCGCAGTTCGATCGAAACGGCAAGCTGATATTCAATTCAGAAGCTCAAAAAGAGGTGCTCGATTTCTATAAAACCTTGTCACAATATACGCCCCCTGGACCACAAACTTGGCGCGCCAGAGACTATTACTTGCAAGGTAAGCTGGCGATGTTTTTCTATTCCACCTACATCATGGATGACATTGCACTAGCTGAAGCCGCGGCAAGCTCACTGAGTAACGAAAACTTCAGCGACCTCAAAGGTGCAACCTTTGACCCTGATTTGGCGAAAAATACTCGATTGGCGACAACCATTACTCACACCAGTCCGTCGACGTTCGGTACTTTGGTCGGCTTTTCAATCATGAAAAACGACAATCAAGCGGAAGTCGATGCCACAAAAGCGTTCATCGAATACATGAATGAACGTGACCAAGTGGTTGCCTACTCTCATATGGCACCGGGTGGTCACTTGCCAATGCTGCGCGATATTGCAGAAACTGATGAGTTCTTAAACGATCCTAAAGGAATCTTTGCCAATTATGGTAAAGAGTCGATCAAAGAGATCATTGCTGGATTTGAGAACATTAAGAATTTCTCCATTGTGGACGGAAAAGCGTTCCCAGAATCTGGTGAAATATTCTCCAAGCAGATCATCCCTCGTATGATTTACAGCGCCGTAATCGAAGATAAAGACACACAAGCGTCGTTAGATTGGGCCGAAGAGCAGATGATGCAAGTGGCTAAGTAGTAGAGCAAAGGCGTTGGTGCATTTGTGCCAACGCCTTGTCAGTACGTCGACGAGCAGCGCATCGGATTGCGCAACATTTCTTCAGGAAACTGTCTCGATAGGAAGGATGCATGACTCCATTAGAGAGAGCAGAAGCACGGTTAGGTTGGAAGTTGGTGGCACCAACCCTAGCCATTATTGGGCTTTTGATACTCTATCCAATTGTATTTAATGTTTATCTAAGCTTTTTTGACGTCAAACTCAATGGCGACAAAACCTTTGTCGGCGTCGAAAACTACGCTCGACTGTTGTCCAACCCAGACTATTATTCGTCAATCGGTACAACAAGCATTTATCTATTGGGTACCGTAGTTGGAACCACAGTGTTAGGGCTGGCTGTAGCATTGCTAATGCGAGAGCCGTTTAAAGGGCGGGGACTGGTCAGCGCCGCGATTTTAATGCCCTATTTTGCCCCGGTAATTTCGGTGGTGTTTGGTTGGCAATTTTTATTTGATCCCGTTAACGGGGTTTTTAACTGGCTAATGGTAGACGTTCTCCACCTTTGGGACGCCCGTGCAAATTTGATTGGCGAACCTGACACAGCGGTATGGGTGGTGATTTTATTTGATGTGTGGAAGCACTTTCCTATTGCTTACTTACTGATCCTTTCAAAACTTTCGTCCATTCCTAAAGATCAATATGAAGCGGCAGCCATTGATGGCTATGGGCCGATTGGACGCTTTTTTCATGTCACTCTGCCTGAGATTTACTTTGTATTGGCGACCGTGGTCATTTTACGCCTTATCTGGAACTTAAATCGATTTGAAGATGTGTTCTTACTGGCTCCCAATGTTCAAACACTACCGGTATTTACCTACTACCAAGCGTTTACGGGCGTGATAGATCAGGGTCTTGCAGCCGCGACCTCGGTGATCCAGTTTGCGGTGTTGTGTGTGCTGATTTGGTTCTACGTTAAGAAAATTCTGAAGTGGTGATCCTCAATGTTAGGTAGAAAAACATGGAAAAGTCGAGTGGGGTTTTGGGTCGCTATTATGCTGCTAGTGAGCTTTTGTTTGTTGCCCTTTGCGCAAATATTGTCAACCTCGCTAAAGCATCAGTTTGATTGGGGAAACCCGTCACTCATCCCTCAAGTCGTCAACTTGGATGCGTACAAAGAACTGCTGGGTTTGGCTGAGCAAAAAGAGGTCGAAGTCCCGGCGGCGATTAAGAAAATTCTCGATAACCCCAAAATACCGCAAAACAAGAAAGACGCGATATTGGCCAAATACACCGATACCAGCGACGTGTTCCCGTTTGGGCGCTATATGCTCAACAGTTTTTTGATTTCGGCAGGTGCGGCGGCGGTGTCGTTGGTTTTCGCAGTTATGGGGGCGTATTCGATCAGTCGATTGCAGTTTTCAGGGCAAGTGATTGTGCAACGCTCAGTACTGTTTGTGTATATGGTCGGCGGCGTCCTTTTAATGGTGCCGCTGTATCAAATGGCGGTGAATGTGGGGCTGGCAACCTCTATGTGGGGCAGCGTGATAAGCCTGTTTGCGATTTACATCGTTCAAACCCTGCCGGTGGCCTTGTATATGCTGGGTAATTATTTTCGCAGCATCCCGTTTGCGTTAGAAGAAGCGGCGATGATGGATGGCTACTCACGTAAACAAGCTATCTGGAAAGTGGTGCTGCCGTTGTCTTTGCCTATGTTGGCGACAGTGTTTATGTACTGCTTCATTATTGGATGGAACGAGTACCTGTTTGCATCGGTATTTTTAAAGCAATTTAAAGAGTTCTATACCTTGCCGCTGGCTTTGCAAGAACTGTTTGTGTCAAAGAATGCAATTTGGGACCGAATCATGGCAGCTTCCATGCTGACCTTAGCCCCAGTTGTGATCTGTTTCTTATTCGCAATGCGTCATATGGACGGTGGTAAAACGGACGGCGGGGTAAAAGGTTAATATTATGGCGGCAATTTCTCTGAAAAATATCGTAAAAAACTATGGTGATACCAAAGTCGTTAAAGATATCAGCCTGGATATTGATGACGGCGAATTTGTTGTACTAGTTGGGCCATCAGGTTGCGGAAAGTCGACCACATTGCGCATGATTGCGGGCTTAGAACAACCAACATCGGGCGAGATTACGATTGGCGAGCGCGTGGTGAATGATATAGAACCGCAAAATCGCAATCTAGCGATGGTGTTCCAAAACTACGCGCTATACCCACATAAAACAGTCGAAGAAAATATCGTGTTTGCGCTGCGCCGATTAAAGATGAAGGAAGCTGAAATTCAGCAGCGCTTAAACGATGTAGCGAAGATGCTTAAACTGGAAGAGTATCTTAAACGCAAACCGGCAGATCTTTCGGGTGGACAACGTCAACGTGTGGCGATGGGGCGGGCGATTGTTCGTGATGCCGACTGCTTTTTATTCGACGAGCCACTATCTAACCTTGATGCGAAACTTCGCAACCATATGCGAACTGAAATTGCGCAGATACATCACCAATTTGGTCGAACAAGTGTGTACGTTACCCATGACCAAGTAGAGGCGATGACCTTGGCCGATAAAGTTGTGGTGATCCGTGATGGGATTATCGAGCAAGTGGGTTCGCCAATGGATATATTCCTTAATCCTATAAACATCTTTGTGGCCACATTCATTGGCTCGCCGTCGATGAATATAATGGATGGTCGTCTTTATAGTGACCACTTACAACTCGGGAACTACTCTCTACCACGGCAGCAACTCACCAATGTGAGTTTTGATGAACCTATTGATGGGGAAGGATTGCCGGTTAAAGTTGGGATCCGACCTGACTTTTTTAATGACAAGGCGTTCTTTTCTGATGGCGAGGCGACCTTTAACTTTAGCGAGGTCGATATCGAACTTGTAGAGCCAATGGGGTTTGATAAGGAAGTGCTGTTCCATCTTGGTGACGATAAGGTTAAAGCTCGACTGGATCTTCGCTCGGAGATTTCTCGCGGCGAGAAAATGGACTTGTTAGTCGACCTGTCTAGGGTGCTGCTGTTTGATGAACAAACTCAGCGCCGCTTATAAGTAGTGGTCACGCACTTTGGCCATGAGTGGGTTCCCATTCGCGTTAAAATTGGTTAAAAGTGAATTCTGTTACTTGCGTGTAATGGTTTATGGAGCGAAGTCTAAGTGAGTAAACGAGTCCAACATACGGCTATTCGAGATGTATTCGTTGATAATGGATTAAACAATGTCAATTAAGAAACTTGCAGAACATTTGGGCTTATCAAAGTCGACGGTATCGCGGGCGCTCAATGGCTATAGCGACGTCAATGCCAACACGCGTAAAAAGGTGTTAGCGGCGGCGCAGGAGCTTGGTTATCGTGCCAATCCGACCGCTAAACGCCTTGCATCCGGGCGTTCTCGCAATGTCGGGATCATTTTGCCTGCTGCCTCTAGGATGTTTGTGTCCCCCGCCTTTTCTAAAGTTTTGGCAGGAGCGGCAGCCTTACTCAGTAAGTATGACTATCAATTAATCGTAACCACTATTTCTGAATCTCAAGATGAGCAGCAGGTGTACTCTCAATTAACCAGTGGGGGATTAGTGGATGGATTGTTTATTGTAAGAACTCGCAGCGACGACGCACGCATTAAAATGCTTACGGATCAGAATTTTCCTTTCGTATGTCATGGGTTTATCGAGGGATTTGATTCAGAGAGTTTTGTCGATGTAGACAATCAACAAGCATTTTACGAATTAACCAAGCGGCAGATTAACCTGGGACACACACGGATAGCATTTTTGGATGCGCCAATCGAGCTAACGCTTTCTCAGGCGCGTCAGCAGGGCTATTTGAAAGCAATGCGTGAGGCCAACCTTGAGGTCAATGATAAGTGGTTACTCAATGGTGAACTCAATGAAGATGCCGCTATGGCGATGACCAAAGAAGTGATGTCTTTGGCCAAACGCCCTACGTCAATCCTGTGCGCTGACGATACCATGGCACTTGGCACTATTGCCGCATGTGAAGAGCTTGGGTATCAGCCCGGTATTGATGTAGCGATTGCCGGTTATGGTGATTATGAACACAGCCGCTACAGCAAGCCGTCAATTACCTCTTTAAGCTACGATACGCTTGCCGTTGGCGAAGAGATGGCGAAGTTAATGCTCAACAAATTAGAAAATATGCAATTTGATACACGCAATTGGTACGTCGCTACCATTGTTCCCCGCCAATCAGACAGTCAAGTTAAAACGGATCCAGATAGTTAGATTAGCTGATCGACAATATCAATCACTTCCGATAAATGACTGACTTGATAGCGGGCAATATCGAAGTCAGCACCCTCGAATTCAGGTTTGGCGATTGTTATTGCACCGGAGGCAACGGCTGCTTTGACACCTGTTAAGCTATCTTCTAAGGCAAAGCACAATGTTGGATCGACCTCCAGACGGCGGCACACTTCTAAATAGACATCGGGTGCCGGCTTGCCATTAACCACTTCATCGGCACTTAAGGTAACGTCGAACTCCTCATTGAGTCCTAGCGTATTAACCACCGCGTCAATGACAGCCTGACTTGATGACGTTGCTAGGCCAATCTTTAATGGTGTCGTCTTTAGATAGCCAACCAAGTGATGTAACCCTTCGGTTGCGATGGCTTCTTTAGAAATCAACGTAATGGTTCTATTGAGAATTGACTGGGCTAACTCTTCAACGGTTAGCGCTAGTTTGAAGCGTTTTATCCAGCACTTCGCTATGTCGTCGATACGCTTTCCCATTGTGTTTGCAATGCAATCATCAATAGTGATGGTGTGGCCCATTTCTCGCAGTAGTTCAATTTGTGAACGACGCCAAAAAGGCTCAGAATCGAGCAGGACACCGTCCATGTCGAAAATAAAAGCTTGGTAATGTTGAGTCATGTTTTGAATTCTATTTTTGATAAAGCTCGAGTGGAAGCCCGTCGGGATCTTGGAAAAAAGTGAACGCTTTGCCTGTGAGCTCGTCAATTCGAATCGGTTCAACAGCAATGTCATGTTTGGCTAACTGCGCAATGCTCTCTTCAATATCATTAACCGCAAATGCAAGATGCCTAAGCCCTTGTGCTTCTGGGTAGCTTGGCCTTTCTGGTGCATTAGGAAAAGAGAACAGCTCTATTTGTCCTCCCGAGGGGATGGCTAAGTCTAGCTTATAGGAATCGCGCTCAGCGCGGTAGGTCTCTTCGATGATCTCAAACCCTAATACTTTATGGTAAAAATGCTTGGACTGTGGATAGTTAGAGCAAATAATTGCAATGTGATGAAACGCTAAGTCCATGTGAGTTACCCGTGTTATTGAAATGAAATCGTGAAAGAATCGAGCCTTTGATTCGCTACAAACAGCGTACAACATAGCACCGATTCATGACAGAAAGATTTACTTTTGGGTTGGTTAAGTTAGGGTAGGAAAATGGAAAAAATATCACTAGCTCAAGCCAAAAAATTGGCATTGTTAAGCCAAAAATTACCCGCTAGAACGGTCAATGGCAACGGCTACCAAGAGACAAAGAATGCATTTGAGCAATTGGGCTATCTGCAAATAGATACGATCTCTGTGGTGCAGCGAGCCCATCATCACGTACTGTGGAGCCGCAATCCCAACTATCAACTCACTCATCTCGATCAAATGGTCAATCAAGGGTTTGCCTTTGAGTATTGGTCGCACGCTGCATCATATTTGCCGATGCGCGACTTTCGCTTTACGCTGCCTCGTAAGCACGCACTAAAAACCGATATGCAGAGACACTGGTTTGTCAAAGATCATTCTCTAATGAAGCATGCATTAGAGCGTATTGAGACCGAAGGTCCGCTGATGGCCAAAGATTTTGAAGGAACGAGCAAAAAGCTTGGTGTGTGGGGCAGTAAACCGACGAAGCAGGCGTTGGAAAACCTGTACATGCAAGGTGACTTGATGATTCGAGAGCGTCGCAATTTCCACAAGGTCTACGATTTAACCGAGCGTGTATTACCTACACACGTTGATTGCTCAATGCCTACCGATGAAGAGTATTGTCGATATCTCATTAAAGGCTTCATTCGAGCCCATGGATTTGGTAACGCTGCCGAGATGAGTTATTTACTCAAAGGAATAAAAAGCCAGATAGCACGGCTATTGCAAGAGATGTGCGAGGACAAAGAGTTGGTGGCACTCGCTATTGAGTCAAGTGTCTATTACACAACACCAGAGACTTTGGCGCTTATTGATCAGAGATTAAACCGTCGACGCGCTGCAATTTTATCTCCGTTTGATAATCTACTTATTCAGCGTTCACGGGCCATTAATCTATTTGGTTTTGATTACAAACTAGAATGCTACTTTCCAGAAGCGAAACGAGAATTTGGCTATTTCTGCCTTCCCATTTTGTGGCAAGGAGAATTGGTGGCTCGAGTGGACTGTAAAGCGGATAAAAAAAGCGGCCAGCTGGTTGTTCATTCACTGCACAAAGAACATAAGCTCGCCCATCGCGAGGAGTTCGATCATGATCTACGAGATGAACTTGAGCGCTTCGCCCAATTTAATGGGGTCAGAGTCAATTGACTCTGACCCCACTTTTCGGTCGCTATTTGTTGGTGACGTGTTCAATGATGGCATCGAATGCACTGATGTTATACCCATCAAAGTAATCATTAGATGAGACAGGCTGTGAAGATTGCTTGATGATGGCAATGTCACGCTCTTTGTCGATGTATATCCATTGACCATGTACACCGATTGCATTGAAAGACTCTTTGCCTTCTACGTGGCGAACCCACCACTGAGCTCTGTAGCTCCATGGCTCTTCACCCATTACACCGTGTGCTTCGGTGCCATTGGCAAATGCTTGTTGATCGCCACCCGCTGCGAGTTTATCAATAGTCTCTTTCGCGACAACTTGTTCGCCGTTGTACACACCGTCATTTAGCATCATCATCGCAAAGCGTGATAAATCATTCGGTGTAGCGTTTAGACCACCGCCCGCAAACAAAGTCCCGTTCTTATCTAAAAGCACATAAGTTTCGCCGTCAGTACCCAGTTTTTTCCATAAGCGCTCTGCTAAATTCTCTTGGAACGAGACACCGGTTGCCATGTTGGTGAGCCAATTAACGACGTCAGTTTTTGGTGTTTGATAGTGGAAAATATCTCCGTGCTCGTGTTGTTGGTCTTTTTTCAGGGTAGGCAAAAAGTCGTAGATGCTGTTCGCAATATCTGCACTGCCGTCATCATCCATCAATCCAAGTACTTTTGCGTATTGTACGATCCCAGAGTTTGGATCCGCGTAGTCTTCTGAGAAATCAATTGAGTTGGTCATATCCAATACTTGGCCAAACGTCGCTCCTGAGAAGCCAGTAGAGGCCGTTAGAGAAGGAAGTACATCAGTGACTAAATCGCTCTCTTTAACTTTGCCATCAGCGACCGCCATTAAACCGAACAGCCCAGCAAATGATTTGGTTACCGACATCATTTGATGTGGGTGATTGGCGTTCATACCATTGTCGTAGTGTTCGAAAATGACTTGATCACCTTTTACAACGACCAGTGCATCGGTATAGGTTTCTTTGAAGTAGGTTTTCATATCAACGACTTCGTCGGTTTGAAAACCATCTTCACCTGCTTTGTTAACGCCTAAGGCTAAAATTGTATTGTCGATTTCACGCTCAACCGCAATGGCTTGTTCGGCATTTTCGATGCCTGTGCTTGGGTAAATAGAGCGCATGTTTAGGTAAGACCAACGATTGAATGGAGGAGTAAACAGCGCGTTAGACTTATCCACCATTTTTTCTGCAGTTGGTGGGAATCCTTGCATCAGCCCTAACTCGCTCGCTGTCGCGAATTCGTTGGCAGCGACACCAAGTGAACCTGCGGCTAACGTTGAGCCTACAAGTAGTGAAATAATGTGTTTTTTTAGACCTTTCATGTTGTGCAATCTCTCTAGCAGTGTTGTTTCGATAGAGCTATTGTGGCGAAATTGCGCTTGCGGTACGAGTTAGCACCTTTAAGTTTGGCTTATAGGTTGTCTAGTGTTGGTTAATAACGCTTTGTCCTACTAGGTGACGTTTCATTGGTACAAAAGCTAATGACGTCATTGAAAGTATAACGGCACAGACCATCCAGCTCAGTGTGATGGAATAATGTTCAGATACCCAGCCGAACAGCAGTGAGGAACCTATTGCACCAAGTGTGACCGAAAATGAACTAACCGATAGCATCGTAGAGCGGAAATGTTCTGGCGTATAATCATTCAATACCACTTGTTCAGAGTTGTTGCCGACCGTGAACAGGAAGAAAAACAGTAAGTACAACCCAGTGAATTCGAACACATGAGTACTTAGGCTGAGACCAATCAGTGTGCAGGCAGCAAGTATTCGCGTGTACAACATCAACTGAGAATGCGACTGTTTAAACCACCTGAGCAGCGTCACCGATGCGATAGATGAAAGCGCAGACATCAAAAAGTAAAGTGCCGTGACGATCCCAAAGAGCGCCGTGCCATACCCTGACTGCTGGGCTAACGGCTCAAGAAAAGGCTGCCAAAAGTTTTCGATACTCATTAAAACAACGCCGCACCCAACTATCGTAAACAACATTTTGGAGACCACTTTGTGCGAGGCTCCGTGTCTAAGCGCCTGAACGATGGTTTTGCCAACGCCGTGTGTTGCGTTCGCTGGTGCAGCGGTGCCACGAGTCGCGAAATACGGCTTGGCGAGAAGCCAGTGAGTGGCGAACAAAAGGAGAGTATTGCCAATAATGGTCACTAAAATCGAGAGTTGAAAGGGGTGTTGGAAGGTTGCAGACAAATTGGTGGATGGTAATATGCCACCCAACAAAGAGCCTAACGCCAAACCAAACCTAGTGTAAGAAACACATTTACGCGTGCTAACGCGCTATGGTAATTGAGCTCTGCTTCTGGAGACGAGCCAGCTTGTTTAAACGCATCATAAAACCATGCGTCGAGAGTGCCCGAGTAGATTGCTCTTGCCGCGCCCAAAAAGGACGCCGCTATTATCAACGATGTAAAATCGGTGGCAAAATAGAGAGCCGTAAACCCAGCAATATTGACCAAAATTGAGCATTGATAGGTGCGCATTCGCCCAAAGCGATCGGCCATGCCACCCAATGGAATTTCCAAAACGGCCGTTGTGCCAACATATACAGCCATGATCATACCAACCTGCCGTAAAGACATTCCAATGGACTGAATCATCAATACCAGTATCGGGATCATAATCCCAACAACCGCCCAATGCAGGCCCTGCTGGATACTGTAACGCCATTGCAGATGCGACTGGTTCATAGACTCCCTGTCCTTAAATTCCGTGGGGTCAGAGTCAATTGACTCTGACCCCACTATTGTTATTTCTCGAGTAGCATGCTTACTTTAGCTTTTGGTGTTTTGGATATTTTCTTCATTAGCGCAAAGTCTGGGTTGGTAACAGAAAATTGCTGCTCAAGGCTGGCTAAATGTACCAGCCATAGTGAGGCGGTGACTTCTGCATCGGCTAATGCACGGTGAAATACGCCGTCATTGTCAATGTCATGGTATCGAACGAGATCACCGAGCTTATGGGATGGAGCCTCTTGCGTTAGTCGTCTTGAAATTAGCAGGGAGCAGGCGAATTCACCATCATACTCTCGGTCAATCAGCTCCAGCTCTGCGTCCAAAAAGCGTTTATCGAATGAGGCATTGTGCGCAACTAAATTGCTGCCTCGAATGAAGTCTGCAAATTCATTCATCACGGTCGCACAATCGTCGGCGGTGGTCAGCATAGTATTGGTGATACCAGTGTAGTTTTCGATAAAACCACTGACTCTAAATCCGGGGTTCATTAAACGTTGAAACCGATCGACGATCTTTCCATTTTCAAGCTTTACGGCACCAATTTCGATGGCGCGATCACCTTGATTAGGCGATAGGCCGGTTGTTTCAAAATCGAGGACGATTACAGAGTTGGCGGGACGTGTAGAGAGCACAAACTAATTCCAAATGACGTGGCTTATGAAATCATTGACGGGGTGTTGCTCGTCAATGAAAGCAAGCGAAAAGGCAAAGTGAGTAGTTTACGGTAAATTGCGTCTATGACAAAGCTACGAATCCGGTGTGGTTGAGTCTTCTGGTACTAATAAAACTCTAGTTACTATGAGCCGGGCTAATGGCGCGACTACCGCAAATAGCATCAGCGCAATGGGAACCATGTACGATACAGCACTTAACCATGCATCTAAAAAAGACTCATCAGCAGGGAGATGCTTTGATACCAGTATAGCGGGCATACTCAGTAACATGGTCGGCATCACCATTGACGCGATCAATGGGTACTGAAACTTGCGTGGGAACTTCTTCATCAACGACTCCATTTGACTCTGACTTTGCTCTATCATAGTCTGGATATTACTGTTCAAAAATAGCCAACATTGAAATCTAAGCTTGCAAATATGAAAGGTTAAAAATGAGATCTAAAGACATATCTAATCTTTATTTATTTTGCCAAGCTGTTGAAAATGGTGGGTTTACAGCGGCTAGTGCCAAGTGTGGTACATCAGCTCCAACGTTATCAAGAGCGGTAACTAACTTGGAGCAGCAGCTGCAGGAGAAGCTTATTCACCGCAACGCAAAACAGTTTGAACTGACTAACGCAGGTGAAGAATACTACCGGCGTTTTGGTGCGCTTATTTGTCAACTCGATGAAGAGTGGTCGAATCTATCCAATAGTCAGCCCGAGCTGACAGGGGAAATTCGCATTTCATGCCCAGAACCTATTGTTGATGCGTTTATTCAGCCCATCGCTTTAGAGTTTATGGATATGCATCCTGGCATCACGCTCTCAATCGAATTTAATACCAGCACTGAGCGTTTTGTCGAAGATCGAATCGATATCGCACTCGTAACCAACCCAGTCAAACAAAATCACTTGATCCAGCGCTTGTTGGTTCAATCTCCACTCGTATTGGCTGCGACACAGTGTTATCTAGATAAATGGGGCACCCCTAATAAAGCGAAAGAGCTGCTTAAACATCGCTTACTTTCAGGAAGAAAACCTGTGCAATGGGCGTTGATTGAGAATGGAAAAAAAGTGATTGTCCCTTACGTACCTAAATATGCTGTTGGGAGTTTGAGGCTAAATGTGGACGCAGCGTTAGCTGGGGCAGGAATATGTCTGATGCCCATAGCAACCTACAATCGCTTTTCCAGAGAAGGGAGATTAACTCAAGTTCTCCCTGACGTTACATGCCCTGACGGCAGAGCTTACATCGTTTGGGCAGATAGAAAGCTGATACCCACTCGGGTTAAAGCATTTCGAGACTTCATCTTTGAACGCAGCAAACAACACAGCGAATTTATAGAGACAATTTCCTACAATAGAAGCTAATCGGCTGCTTCGAGTATTTGATTTGCTATGTCTACCATCGTAGCCCCTTGAATATCTGGTTGCAGATAAAGTGGGTTATATACAGCAGGGGCTCGCGCTATATACGCGGCTTGTAAACCTGCTGACATAGCGCCATGCGTATCCCAGTCATGTGTAGCTACTAACCGCAGTTTATTAGGCTCGGTGTTTAGCGTCTTACAAGCAAAATGGTACACCTTAGGGTCGGGCTTAAAACTGCCGGTCGACTCCACAGATAGGATGTCGTCAAAATAGTCATCAAGACCCGCATTGGTTATCTGCTTGCTTATTAGTGCCATCGATGAGTTTGAGAATGCCACGGTTTTGATGCCGTGTTCTTTAAGCAACGATAGCGCAGGTTTGACGTCGTCGTGTGCGGAAAGTTGCGCGAAGCCACTTAGCAGTTCTTTTTTTGTGGAATCATTTAAGCGGATATCAAAGTGCATCGCAACGCTGTCTAGGCTTATTGCGGCTAAAGTTGCGAAGTCACTTTCTATTTTGGTAGAAATACATACGGTTGAGGTATGCAGCAGCTGAGAAAACCAGATCTTAAGTGCTTTTGTTGAGCCAAATGTGGCAGAAAATTTTGGTTGCAAAGTAGCAAGGTTGAGGACCGTTTCATTGATGTCGAATAACACTATTGGTTGAGCCAAGGTGATTTTCCTTTAGTAAGTCGTCGGTGATCACGGGTGTTATTAACCACGTGCTTCAGTCGCTAGAAACAAAAACAGCCAGACCAAGAGTATAGTCCTGATCTGGCTATCAATTACATCAATGAGATGTCTTTATCCATTAAGGTGTTTATCGAAGAATTCTATAGAACGTGTCCAAGCCAACTCAGCTTCGGTTTCAGCGTAGCGGCCGGTAGAGTCATTGTGGAATCC
Organism: Vibrio ulleungensis; assembly: GCF_016900875.1. Classification (GTDB taxonomy): domain Bacteria; phylum Pseudomonadota; class Gammaproteobacteria; order Enterobacterales; family Vibrionaceae; genus Vibrio; species Vibrio ulleungensis. Next base: position 63,588 of record NZ_JAFEUM010000001.1, on the reverse strand, counting down.
GTGATTCACGTCTTCGTACATATATGCGGTGTAATCGGCACCAATCGCCTTAAGCTCTTCTTCATACTCAGGCCAGCTTGCGTTAACGCGTTTATCTAAGCTGGCAAACTGAAGCATCAGTGGGCCTTTGACATTTTTTCTCAACTCTTTTGCCGCAGGAGTACCATAAAAAGGCACGCCAGCATCAAGCTTGTCTGGAATGGTTGCCGCTAGCATATTGACAATGTAACCACCGAAACAGAAACCGACAGCGCCTAGTTTGCCGCTGCTGAGCTCATGCGACTTTAGGAAGTCGGCTGCGGCTAAGAAGTCTTCTTCTATGTTCGCGCGCTCCATACTGCTTTGCATAGCGCGACCTTCATCATCGTTACCAGGGTAACCACCAAGTGGATACAGTGCATCCGGTGCAAACGCGATAAATCCTTTAGCCGCAAGGCGTCGAGCGACATCTTTAATGTATGGGTTTAGCCCTCTATTTTCGTGGATCACCAATACAACAGGAGCGGTGCCTTCAAGATCTTTTGGCACAACTAAGTATCCCTGACACTCACCACTGCCTTTAGGCGAATCAAACTTCGCGTAGCTTGCCTTGATAAGAGGGTCGTTAAAAGAGACTTGTTCGGCGAGTGCGTAGTTAGGAATTAGGGCAGACGTTAACGTCGTCATGGTAAACCCAAGTGCAACTAGCCCAGTTAGGCGAGTTAGGAACTCTCGACGATCAATAAGCCCGTGGGCATATTCGTCGTACCAATCAAAGGCTTCTTGGGGAATTGCTCTTTGTTCTACTTTCTCTGGTGCATCGGTCTTAGACATCCGTTTTGTCCTCACTGATTAAAATATCGTTTTTAATACGTTGTTTGTCGAATAATCGATCAGAAAAAGAATGGTCGATTTTGACGCAGAGTGAGAGTGTCTTTACATAAATTTACGTTCGGGCGGGTGCGTTAAAGAGATAAATGCTCTACTTGATAAAGGGTTATGCGACTCTACAGTCGCCGACTTCGCAGTGACGCTGCTTAAACTGCGTTTCATTGACGCATTAACATAGTGTGAATCGGCCACTCATCGTCGCTCTTCGTTAGGGGTGAACCGGTTGAAGGGTAGCGTTTAGCCACTGTTCAAAGCGGTGCACTTTGTCTATGCCCCTTTTATAGTTAGGAGCAATCAGGTAATAGCCGTATGGGCTATGCATTGACAGTCCTAATGGGTTGTTCAGTTGTGTGCTTAATAACGTATTGGTCAGCATGAAGTTGGGTAATAATGCCAATCCTTGATGACTTTTAACCCCTTCTAACGACATATAAAAGTGTTCATAGCCAATTTTTCCGTAGCGAGGTGTGTGGGCCAATTGGTGCTCCTTGGTAAACATCTCCCACAGTTGTGGCCGAGTGATCTGTGGTATGAGTGTGTGGCGATTTAAATCTTGAACAGTCTGTAATGGGTTATCAATGAGCAATGTGTTTGAGCCAACCAGTTGCAGCGACTCTTGCATAAGCAAGTGTGCATGCTCGTGATGTTTCGATAGCGGCAAACAGCGAATATAGACATCACAGTCATTGCGACTGCTTTTTACCGGGCCATCACCAATTTTAATGCTGATTTGCAAGTTAGGGTGTTGGTTAGAAAACAGCTCTATATGCTCAATCAACCAAAGACTTGCAAAGGATGGCGTGACATTGACACTTAATACGTCGCGCGTCATGTCTGTTTGAATAAGGTTGGCGGTTGAAGTTTGAATTAATTGAAGCGCTTCTGCGACTTTGGGTAAATAGCGTTCGCCCGCTTTAGTCAGATTAATACCATTGATGTGGCGATGAAAAAGAGGTTGGCCTAATTGCTGTTCTAGTGCAGCAATTTGCTTACTCACCGCGCCCTGAGAAACAGACAGCTGAATAGCTGCTTTAGAAAAGCTCATTGTACTGGCAACCGCCATAAACGTGCGTAGAGCTCGCGTTGACGGAAACTCACTGCTCTTAATCATAACCATTACTCATGCGATACGTTGAAATCAGTGTATTTCGACAATGAGTAAAAAACCATCAATTTTTACCACTCATATTCCAAAAGCTCATAGGGGGTGACATTTACTCGCTTGTTGAAGTAAAAGAATCGGGCTAAATAATAAACACTCGCTTATGAGGATGAGGACAAATCATGACTAAGGTGTTTCATCGGCATTGCCACTCTAAACTGCCCACTGTTGTTAGAGGTGAAGGGGTATACCTTTTCGACCAACAGGGTCGTCGTTATCTCGATGCGTGCGGCGGTGCGGCTGTGTCTAACCTTGGACATAATCATCAACACGTAAAGCGAGGGATCGCTCAACAGCTTGAGGCTATTCCTTTTGCTCACAGTCATTTTTTTACTACCGACAGTTGTGAGCTACTCGCGAAAAAACTCACTCACCTTGCACCTGATCCGTTAAACCATGTCTACTTTGTCAGTGGGGGCTCTGAAGCGGTTGAGTCCGCCCTCAAAATGGCGAGACAATATTTTGTCGAGAAGGGGGAGTTGTCGCGAACTGAGTTTATTGCGCGCAAGCAGAGTTATCACGGAAATACCTTAGGTGCACTTGCCGTTGGAGGTAATCAGTGGCGAAGAAGTCAGTATGAACCTTTACTAACCAGCGCTCACCATGTGTCAGCCTGCTATCCATACCGAGATAAGCACCCGTCCGAGAGTGACAGGGCTTATTCGCAAAGATTGGCTGACGAGCTGGAACAAAAAATAGTGCAGATTGGGCCAGATAAAGTTATGGCGTTTGTTGCAGAGCCTGTTGTCGGCGCTACCGCTGGTGCGCTCACCGCGACAGCAGACTATTTTCGGTTGGTCAGGAAAGTCTGCGACCAATATGGCATCTTACTGATTTTTGACGAGGTGATGTGCGGGGTAGGGCGCACTGGAACCTTTTTTGCTTTTGAGCAGGAGCAAACCGTACCGGACCTAGTCACTTTGGCAAAAGGTCTTGGGGCTGGTTATCAACCCATAGGGGCAGTGTTAGCCAGCGATACTGTCTACGATACCATTGCATCAGGTAGCGGCTTTTTTCAACATGGTCACACGTTCATGGGTCACCCCATGGCCTGTGCAGCTGGTTTAGCCACGTTAGAGGCAATTGAGCAAGACCAGTTATTATTGAATGTGAAGCGCCAAGGGCAGTATTTAAAGCAGCTCTTAGAAGAAAAGTTATCACCGTTTGCCTATATTGGTGACATTAGAGGTAAGGGGCTGTTCATTGGTATTGAATTGGTCTCCAACAAGCAAACAAAACAGCCGCTGCCAATCGAGAGTCAAGCACACAAAATAATTCATACCACAGCCATGGAGCTGGGCTTAATGTGTTATCCGATGTCAGGCACCATTGACGGCGTAAACGGGCACCACATCTTGTTGGCACCCCCTTTTATTATTAATGATGATCAAATCGTTGAGTTGGTGGATAAACTTGTTCAGACCCTTAACGTATGTGCCAAACAATGGATGTAAGAGGATTAAGCGATTGAAACCAATAGCCATCATTGCCGCTCCTAATGGAGCAAGAAAGCAAAAAAGCGATCACCCAATGTTGCCCATAACGATGTCAGAAATTGTTGAAGATGCGAAATCGTGTCGCGACGCTGGCGCGGCAATGATCCATGTTCATGCAAGAGACCATGAAGGTAAGCATAGTTTAGACATAGAGGTGAATCAGGCCCTTTATGGCGAGTTGAAAAATGAACTCGGTGATAGCGTAATGATCCAACTCACAACAGAAGCCATTGGTGAATACTCTCCCCAGCAGCAGATAGCCTTAATTAAGCAGGTAAAGCCAAAAGCAGCGTCTTTTGCGTTACGCGAGCTTTTTCCAGACGGTGAACAGTTGACGACTCAGTTTCGACAATCTGCACAGTTTTTTGATTGGGTCTCTAGTGAACACATTTTTGCTCAATATATTTTGTATGATCGCCAAGATGTAGAGATTTATCTTAGGTTGTGTGATCAAGGTGTGATACCTGCAACCCATCGCCATGTTTTGTTGGTGCTAGGTCGCTATAGCGCCACTCAAACAGCCACACCCATCGAGCTCGTTGCCATGATCAGCGAACCCGCCCTCACTGCTCAGCGTTGGGGAGTGTGCGCTTTTGGCCAGTACGAGCATCAGTGCTTATCGGCCGCAATGCTGCTAGGTGGTGATGTCAGAGTTGGGTTTGAGAATAATCACCTCGATAGGCACGGTGAATTTGCCCAAAGCAACGCCGCACAGATTGCCGAGCTAAAGAGGCTCGCTGAACATCAAAGGATTGCGACGCTGAATGCTCAGGATTACCGTTGTTTGCTGCAAAAGTAACTCTTAGTAAATTGCACGCTTTCGTTTGTTATCGCTAAGGGCCATTGAAAATGGAGCGTGTGTGAGAAAAGCGAACACCCTCGCCCAAATCCAGACGCAGCCGCACGATAACATGACCATCATGACTAGCGGAGTCATGGCAATGGGCGTTTAGGAAAGGTTGATGAGCTGGGTATTTTGGCCAATTGGATCATTCCAAGGAAAATGATGCTAGGCATGGGCAATGCGATGGATTTAGTGGTGACAGAATTAGGTGTAATGGAGATAACCTCACAGGGTATAGAGCGAATAGAAATCGCCTACTATCGTCTTTGTTGAGCACGTTAAACAGCAAGCGGAGGCCAAATTTTCTGTCTCGTCACAGTTAAAACCATTGACTTTACCTACTGAAATATCGAATATTTATTGAGCAAACAGGCATTTTTTAAAAATATCCTTCAAAAACGCTAGGTAATTGCCGAGTTAGCTGTATAATATGCGCAGCTCTTGCAAATGAGTTATTAGATAAAAATTTAGTTGAAGCCTCCTCCCAGAACTCTTTCGATACCTTGTCGTTTAGCTCCTGTGAATAGCTTAACCTTCATAGTCTTTACAATAGCTTTTGCGTGTAGTTCATTTATTAAAATTATTAATTATATAGAGGTTTCTATGTCTACTAAAACGACTGGTACAGTAAAATGGTTTAACGAAACTAAAGGTTTCGGTTTTATTTCTCAAGACAACGGCGGCGCTGACGTATTCGTTCACTTCCGTGCAATCGTTTCTGACGGTTTCAAAACTCTTGCTGAAGGCCAAAAAGTAAGCTTTGATGTTGAGCAAGGTCAAAAAGGCCCTCAAGCTTCAAACGTAACTGCTATCTAATACAGCATTTACAGATGTGACGCGTCAGCGTCACATCTATCTTTCATCTTTGCAATCCGAATTCCAGCTTAATTTCACCGCTCCAAACTCTACCTCCAGCTCCAATTCTGCAATACCCGATCGACATTCCAAAATAAGTAAAATCATGTCTAGAAGAACTAGTCGCCAGAGATACTGGTACAAAAAGACGTCAAGCGACGCAAAAGTAAAACACTAATTTCAATGGTCCATCGATTAGGCTCATTTCACAAGCCTAGTTAAACGACTGTTTTATCATACTTCACGTAACACCCATTCTGTTTCAATATCAAAATAGGTCCCTTTCACAGACCTGTTTTGAACATTGAAGGTTTGACCGATTCTGTCAACATCGTTATAGTTGCCTCAACCTTTTCTACCGAGATGATGCCATAGTGAATAAGTAACTTCCTAATTTGAACCGTTTTATGGATTCAAATTCCTCTAGACCTAACTCGTCTGGGGCTCTGGGCTATGCGTTTTGCAGGTCTTGAGAGTGAAGGTGTACGTTCCGGTATCGCTTACCCTCAAAATTCTCACAATTTAATTTTGCTAACGCTAGTCCCCAAATTTTTATCTTAAAATTAGGGAGGCCGTTATGCCTGCTATTCAACAAATCAAAACATCATCTCAATCAAGCTCGAATACCCAAAGCAATGCAGTGCGATTGTCTGTACATCAACTTGGTGCTCAATTGGACATGGGAGCCTGGTTATTTCGCCATCTAGAATGCAACTTAAGCTCGGGTGTGTGGGGGCTTGTCGGTCGTAATGGCTGCGGAAAATCCAAATTAATTCACCTTCTTTCTGGTGAAGAAGATCCTTCTGAGGGCCATATTACTCGCGTCGGTGAATTGGGCTGTTTTTCACAACTGCCTTCTAAACTGCTCAGCAGCGAACTCACTGTGACTCAGTATTTAGGGTTGGACGAAAAGATTGTCGCACTGCGAGCGATTGAAAATGGCAGTGTCGATGAGCGGGACTTCGCCACACTTGAAGAGGATTGGGAAGTCGAAGTTAAACTACTTAACTTGTTGAAAAAATTACGCTTACCAGAAAAATTAGACACACCATGTTCTTTACTAAGTGGTGGTCAACTGGCGCTGTTACAACTGCATAAACTATTTGAAAGTGATGCCAGTATTTTGCTTTTGGATGAACCGACGAACCACCTTGATAGCGTTGGACGTGCTTGGTTAGCCGATAAGCTACAGCACTTTGAAGGCTGCGCGGTGATTGTAAGCCACGATAGGTACTTGCTTGAACAGTGCCAAGGTATTTATCACCTAAGCAGTAATGGCCTTGATTATTTCGATGGCGGTTATAGCCTGTATCATGCTACTCGCAGTGCACAGCTGGAAACACTTGAACGTAAAGTAGAACGACTGGGTAAAGAAGCAAAAGCGATTGAAAAGCAAGCTCAGCTAAATCTCGAAAAAGCACAGCGACGTGAAGCCCAAGGGGTGAAACTGCGTAAAAGTGGCAGCCAGCCTAAAATATTATTGGACGGCAAGGCTCAAAAAGCGCAGCTGGCACGATCGGCGCAGCAGTTGAATCAAAACAATCAACTAGACCGAGTTAATAAAGATTTGGATGTTGCCAAGAAGCAGCAAGAGCAGCTCAAATCTCAAAAGCTATACTTAAACACCAATCATTCAAGTAAACGGTCAACATTGGTTAGCGTTGAGGAGTGTGTCCTCGATTTTGTGGATGTTCCGATCGCTAACTTTAAAGTGGCTCAAGGAGAGCGGTGGCATATCGATGGTGATAATGGCACAGGTAAGAGCTTGCTCCTGAAAGCGTTGCACGGAAATCATAATCATTTCAAAGGCTCGATCACCTTGCGCCATCCAACCGTTTACTTAGACCAGCATTTTGGGCTGCTACCAGAGTCGAGCACATTACTCGACGCACTAATGGACTTTTGTGTGGGGCTGACCAATAGCGAAGCATGGCTGCTGTTAGCCAGTATTGGGTTTCGCCGAGACGCTGTGCATAAACGTGTCAGCGTGCTAAGTGGGGGAGAAAAAATGAAGCTCGCCATGCTGATGGTCAGCCACCGTATGGACGCTCCGCTATTGCTGTTGGATGAGCCGGATAATCACTTAGACATCGACTCTAAGCAGATTTTGGCCTCCGCGCTAAACCAGTATCAGGGCGCATTTATGGTGGTCAGTCACGACAAAGTGTTTATTGACGAACTGGGGATTGCCAATACGATTAATATGCAAAAAAGCAGCGAACTTTGCTTGACCTGAACCCAAGGTTAGCCAGTACAATACGCGCCCTTTATCTGGTGCAGCATAGGAGACTAAGATGCCAATAGGTTTTGATTACGGTACCGCAAATTGTTCGGTCGCGCAGAGTGTCAATGGACAGGTGACACCAATAGCAGTTGAAGGGACACACACGTTAATTCCCTCAACATTGTGTGCACCTAGCTCAGAAACGGTATCGGAGTATCTGTTTCGCATCTTGGACATTAAACCTAGTGATAACCTTGGCGAATCACTGTTGCGCCGTGCAATCAGCCAGAATCGGGAAGAAGGGCTGATCGTTCGTGACGATGACGTAAAATTTGGTCGCGAAGCGCTCGCCCTTTACCTCGAAGATCCCAAAGAGGTGTATTATGTTAAGTCCCCAAAATCGTTTTTAGGAGCGATGGGACTGCGAGACATGCAGCTGAGTTTTTTTGAGGACTTAGTCTGCGCGATGATGGCCAACGTGCGCCAGCGTGCAGAGAATGGTTTGGGCCGAGAGGTTAATCGCACAGTTATCGGCCGTCCAATTAACTTTCTCGGTCGAGGTGGAGATGCCTCTAACATTCAGGCCGAAGGTATATTAAAGCGCGCAGCTCACCGAGCTGGTTTTTTTGACGTAGAGTTTCAGTTTGAGCCTGTTGCTGCAGGGTTAGATTTTGAAGCCTCGCTCACCGAAGATAAAACCGTCTTGGTGGTCGATATTGGTGGGGGAACAACAGACTGCTCGATGCTACACATGGGACCGAGTTACCGTGGGCAGATCGATCGCAGTGCCTCCCTTTTGGCTCACAGTGGACAAATGGTTGGCGGGAACGATCTCGATATCAACACGGCTTTTCACCGATTTATGAGTGAATTTGGACTGGGCAGTGAAACCACTGGTGGCTTGCCTATGCCCAACATACAGTTTTGGAATAGCATTGCGATAAACGATGTACAAGCGCAGCGAGCGTTTTATGCTCATGACAATTTGGGGCTATTAAGATCTCTCCATAAAGAGTCTGCCGAGCCTCAAAAGCTCGCAAGATTGATGCAATTGCAGCGTGAAACCTTAGGTTACGCAGTGGTGCGAGAAGCAGAGCAAAGCAAAATTGCGCTTTCAGATTCTGCGCATTATCGCGCACATCTCGATTTGCTTAATGAGCAGCTTGCTATAGAAGTGACCGCTACTCAGATGGAGCAAGCAGTCAGCAATCCAACCGAAAAAATCAAACGTTTGGTGAAAGAAGCCATTGTTGAAAGTGGTATCCAACCCGATGTCATCTACATGACTGGTGGCTCGGCTAAATCGAGCTTTTTAACCTCTGCGGTGAAAGAGGTGGTGCCCAATACGCCCATTGTCAGTGGTAATCACTTTGGCTCGGTAACGGCCGGCTTGGCGCGATGGGCTGAGCTAATTTATCGTTAATACCTGACGCGATTTATCGACATATTTACAATCAGCCATGAATTAGGCATCGCTTTGTCGCTCATGGCTTAAGCGATGCCGGTGATCACTTTTCCATTTTTAAGGGTGTCACCTACTTCTGCACCAATAAGCATTTTGCCCAATGGTGCAAGTGGCGTGACCACAACAATTTTCCCGCCTTCAAGTTTGTACCCACCACACATCGGCATTAGCCAAAATTGTTGGCTACCGTCTAGGGTAATGACAGCGCCTATAGCGACTTCATCCTGTTCGCTAAAATCTCTTAGGCTCATGGCAGTTAGCTGATTGATCATGGTGTCAAACTCGGCCACACGCTGCGACTGTCCATGGGCCAAATAGGCTGCTTCTAAACCGACGGTGTCGTACTGAGTTTCAGCTACACTCTGTTCATGGGTGGCGTCGTTATGCGCATCACTTGCGGCAGAAAAAGCGATGTCCCTTTGCTTGGTCAGTGTGTCGAGCAGTTGTTGTTTTAAATGGCTTTTGTTGAGCAATGATCTAGCCTCGTAACGAAAACGCTAGAGTAGCGAAATCCCAATCAAAACGCGACCTCTACTCATTTTATCGGCGAGAAAGTGGTGGGTTTTGAAAAGAAACCGGTGAGTGGTAGATGCGTAATTCATAGGATAGAAGCTATTGCGTCAGCAATATAGTGGGCGGCTTAGGAGAGTTACTCACTCGATTTCACCCTATCACTTATGCCGCGGTATTAACCAATTCTTGTTCATTGTAGTTGGCGGCACGGGTTAGCCATTTCATTAAGACAACTGCAAAAAGCATTGTAGCCGCGGCTACCGCAAAGCCATATTGAGTAACCCCATAGTGGCTCAGTAGAGCGATAATGACATAGCTACTGCTTTGTACAAATGTGGCAAAGAGTTGTAATGCGCCATCAGCGCGCCCGCGCTGTTCAATTTTGATGGTGACGTGCATCCAATTGGTACGCGCAATTCGGTTAAGCGCGTTTGATAGCCCAAATAGGAAAGCAAAACCTAAGATAAACGCAGGGTGGGGGGCACCACTCATACCCATAACCATAACAGTGCTAAACGCCATCGCATACAGCATGGTTTTGGGAAGCGAGAGCATCCCCAGTAAACGCGTAACGACCAGTCCAGTAAGAAGGGCTCCCAGTCCAAATGACATGCTATAGCCAGCAAGCCACTGCCCCGATATGCCTTGCTGAGCAAACCATACCGGTACCAACTTACCCAAATAGGTCAGCACCGGATAGGAGATCGCAGAGAGCATGAGATAGGCATAGAATCTGGGGTTTCCAGTGATGATGGCTTTGCTTTCTATCATTTGGGAAGTAAACGAGTGGCGTGTCGACGTACGCAACTGTTGCTGATATGGGGTGATCATATAGCTTATTGTCGACAGGGCTGATGCCAATGCAGCAAAAGCCGAGAATTCTATAATGCTCCACACTTCCAGAAGTACAATGCCTAATGCTCCGGCGCCTAGGGTTGTTCCTTGAAGTATGATCTCTTGCTTGCCTGAGATACTGGCATACTCTTCTGGTCGATAGTTCTCTTGAGTAAAGGCGTTATTGGCGGTCCACGCTAGATTACTGGTGACCCAAAAAATTAACTGAGCTAACGCCAGCAACCACAACGAATCCACGCCCAAGCTAAACGACACCAACACTACGCCAGCAGTGGTGGCTTGGACAATTTGCACGAGGACCAACAATTGTTTTCTAGAGTGCCTATCAATAACTGTCGAAAATATCGGCGTGAGCAAAAATGATAGCGCGGTACACGACAGCGCAACTAGCGCTACAAAGGTGCCCAACTCAAATGCAACGGCTTCTGGTGGGCTTTTCAACATTAACCAAGGCAAGGCCATCATAAAAAGCCCAGACGAGATTCCATCAAAAAAGCGGCCGGTTAAATAGGGTAGGGTTTTATTTTTCATACATTATTCTCAATGACTCAGATTTGTTGCTACTCTAATACCTAAAGTTAACTTTAGGTAAAGCGGTTTTTCTAGCAGGAGCGAGGTGTATATGGAAATCAGTGTGGGTGAAGCAGCAAAGCGTTCTGGTATGGCGGTCTCTGCGCTCCATTTTTACGAAAAGAAAGGCTTAATTCATAGCTGGAGAAATCAAGGCAATCAGCGGCGCTATCATCGAAGCGTTATTCGTCGACTCGCTGTCATTAAGGCGGCGCAAGAGGTGGGGTTATCATTGGATGAGATTGCCACATCATTACAGGCGCTTCCAAAGCATCAGGCACCTACGCGCAAACAGTGGGATACCATGGCGGCCCAATGGCAGGCGCAATTGCAGCATAAGATCTTGCAGATGCAAGCGCTACAAAAAGATCTAGGCAGTTGTATTGGGTGTGGATGCTTATCGCTGGAAACCTGTGCCATCTATAATCCACAAGATGTGCGGGCTGAGAAATACACTGGCCAATCGTCGCTGACTAATCCTGAAGATTGGAACGCTGAACTCTAATACTAGTTTCGGCAACATACCATTCAATAATAAAATATTATCATTATTAGAAATATTGATAATTTCATTTAATTTTCTCGGCCTACTATACTCTCTCCATCGAAACAAACACACGAATAGTTGGAGCAAGAATATGAAAATGAATCACGTAGGCATTATGGTTGGCGATATGGACCAGGCTGTTGAATTTTACACCAAGGTACTTGGTCTTAAAATTGTTATGAACAACACCAAAGTTATCGAAGAGCGCGAGTCTGCAATTGGCCGTATGTGTATCGCAGTATTTGGTGAAGGTTTTAAAGGCTTTAATATCGCTCACCTAGTCACTACCGATGGTATTGGTGTTGAACTGTTTGAAATGAAAGAGCGCCAAGAACGTCACGAGGTTGACTTCTCTCGCCTTGGTATTTTCCACTTCTGTCTTCAAACTGATGACTTCGAAACTGTCATGAAGCGTACAGAAGAGTTTGGTGGCAAGGTTCGTATGGATATCATGCGTTACCACCCAGAAGACGACAACAAGCCAGCTAAAATGGTTTACCTAGAAGACCCGTTTGGTAACTTGTTTGAGCTTTACTCTCACACCTATGAAGAAACTTACGCGACTGATTACGAGTAAGCTTAATTCGTAAAACGATGTATTTCGCAGAGTCTGCATGAATACTTAGTGAAACTCGCACGCTAATCGTGTACTGAAAGGGGCCATTCTATGGCCTCTTTTTTTTGTGTTTTTACTAGCTGAAACAAAACTCTTCAACTAAAAAGTCAATTAACTTATGGACTCGTTTAGGGAGATGCTTTCGCGATTGATAAAGTACATTAATAGCTAAATCTTTCATTACGCAATCTTCTAGCAGTGGGTTAGCCTGTTCTGTTCGATAAACGGTTGAATAATTATTGAAGGTAGGCAAGCTATACCTTCTCCCGCAATTGCCGCAATTTTATTTTGCTATGATCAGTCATTGCTTAGTCCAACGTTTATCAAGCGGATCAAAAAGCAATGCGATAGCTACATCGTTGGTTTTTCGTTGAGAACGTACCAGACTCCTGTTTTAATATGACGCCGTGGCTTACGCTGTGGATTTCTCTAGTTTAAGTCAGGGCTCATTTTCCAGCATTGGCTTTATTTACTTTGTAAGGTATTGCTATGTCATTTGATTCGCTGTCTCTGAGTCCCGCGCTTATTCAAGCACTCCCTAGCCAATTTTCAGAGCCCACAGCTATTCAAAGATTGGTGATCCCAGATCTACTTAGCCTTCACGATGTATTGGCGCTGGCGAACACAGGCAGCGGTAAGACGCTAGCGTATGGCTTGCCATTAATACAACTGCTGAGTCAGTCTGCAAGTCATGCTGGCGAAGATAAAAACGCTATTTCCCATCAGGCACTGATATTGGTGCCGACTCGAGAGTTGGCGCAACAAGTGACTACGGCATTGGCTCCACTCGCTAAGGCGTCAGGGCTTGAGGCCATCTGTCTGTGTGGTGGCGTCGATAAAGCGGAGCAGCAACAAGCGTTAAAGGTTGGCGCTCAAGTCATAGTCGCAACCACAGGGCGGCTACTGGATTTCGTTACAGAAGGTGTAGTTAACCTAGCGAACGTAAACCACCTTGTTTTAGACGAAGCAGATAGACTACTAGACATGGGGTTTTGGAAAGATGTGCAAGCTATCGCAAAGCTCACCTCGCCACAGCGTCAAACTGCACTGTTTTCTGCGACGTTTTCAGATGAGCTAGAAAGTAACGCGGCGCAAATTCAAAACAATCCCAAACGGATCACTGCGCATCAAAAGAACAGCGTCACCGAACAAGTGTCAGAGTCGCTATTTTTGGTTAATAAAGGCAGTAAGCCGAATGTTTTAATAGAGCTTGTAAGGCAGCACCAGTGGTCGCAAGTGCTGGTATTTATTGGCGCAAAAGAGAATGCCGATAAGCTCACCAAAAAATTAGTGAAAGCGGGTATTTCTGCTAGCGCTCTTCACGGCAATAAGTCTCAACAAGAGCGTGAACAAACGCTTGCTGAGTTTAAAAAAGGGACGGTCTCGGTTCTGATTGCCACCGATCTTCTGGCAAGGGGGATTGATATCTCGGATCTGCCAGTTGTTGTTAATTTTGAGCTTCCTCAGCACGCTGAGGTGTATGTGCACCGTGTTGGGCGCACCGCTCGAGCGGGTAAAAAGGGCATGGCCCTTTCGTTGGTTTGCCACGGCGAAATGGCGGCGCTGGACGCTATTCGCGCGTTAACAGAGCGTACTTTGCCCTTACAGACTCTCGACAATTTTCCGGTAACAGATACACCCTCTACGGGGGAAAGCAAGCGAGCACCAAGGGACAAAAAGGCCAACCGTCGCACTCAAAACAAGAACAGCAGTAAGCAGTTCCAAGGCAAGCCTAGAAAGCGTTAATGCCACTAACGTACGATCGGATGTAGTATCCTGAAATTGGACTAACGCTCGCCTTATCGTGGCGAGCTTTCGCTAATACTAATCGAAGTAACTAACTGGTCAGAAATTTACGATGGAGACATCGCTGCGAACAAGGCAGAGACTGCCGTAAGTATTTGTTCTAAATAAAAAATCTTTAGCGCCGTTATCAATGATTTCAACGAGCAAGAATGATCAGGTATTTGCTTTGGTTGATATAAAATAGTCGCTGAGAAAATCAATAAAGGTGCGAATGCGCTGGGGTTGATGCTCGACGTTTTTATACACCAGATACATAGGCCGCTTTAACGTAGAGAGGTCTGCGAGCACTTGGATTAACCGCCCGTCGCTCAAGTCTTTTTCTATCATCCAGCGTGGCATTGCTGCGACACCTTGACCCAACCTTGCCATCTGTACCAGCATTTCTGGACTGTCACTTTGAATGTATTCATTGACTTTGATCTTTTGAACCGCGTCTTTAACAGGAAAATACCAAACGTTCGACGGTGTCGCCAATGAGTAGGTTAGGCATTGATGCTGTTGGAGATCCATCGCATGTTCAATAGGCGAATGAGCATCTAAATAGCTCGGCGCAGCAAAATAAACTAACTCGTTATCGAGCAGCCATTTTGCTTTTAACCCCGAGTCTTTGAGGTAGCTGGCCCGAATGGCAATATCGATATTGTCGTCCACGAGATCCGCAAATTTGTCCGATACAGACACATCGACCGTTACCTTGGGATGAAGGGTTAAGAACTGGCTCAATGGCTCTGCAAGCAACTGCACGCTAAAGGCGCTGGGTACAGACAGTTTTAATACCCCAGCAATCGAAGTTTGTTCTGCACGCAGTTGAGATTCAAAGAGATCAATGTCTTCAGTGAGTTGCAAAGCAAACTCTAAATATTGATGGCCATTAGGGGTAAGACGTATTGCGCGTGCATGGCGATGGAACAACGTGAATCCAAGTTGCTTTTCCAACCACGCGATCTTTTTACTGACCGCACTTTGCGTGGTGTTCAATTCGTTGGCGGCGGCGGTGAATGTTCCGAGTTGAGCCACTCTAATAAACACCTTGAGGCAGTCTAACTTATCCATTTTGTCATTCTATTTTGGAATGGTAACTAATCAAAATGTACTCTACTACTCCTTTAATTGGAATGCTTAAATGGTGTTATTCAAAAAGAGGAGTTCAAGTAATGCTGATTATCCAAGGTTTACTCATTGCGTTTTTCATGTTTGCTAGCTCAGTTAAAGTGTTCGGCTGGGTTAAGGCTATTTTTGAGCCCCAGTTGGCATTTTTCCATCGCTATGGTCTTAATCGCGCTGCTATGCGCATGGTTGGGGTCATTGAAGCTACTGGGGCTGGCTTACTTCTGTTTGGGATGCTAACGACCGCTTCGCTCTATACACAGCTTGGTGCCGCGCTAATTGCACTAACTTCGGTGGGGGCGATGTTTTTCCATTTTCGATTCGACACTTGGAAAGATGCGATCCCGTCAATTTTAACCTTAGTGCTTTCCCTCGCGCTTCTGTTGAGTCAATTTGGACAATAGTGATTAGACAAAAAAATGGTCCAATCAATTGATTGGACCATTTTTAGATACTTTAAGCCGCACAACGTGAGGCGGGGTGCTAGCAGTTATTTCATGATGCAGGCGTAAGCAACCGTAAAGGCTGGCTCTTGGTATTGCTTCAATCCAGTTTCTTTAAAAGGAACCAACAGTGGATTGCGCTTTAGACCTTCTTTGATCTCTGCAGGGCTAATCACATCGACTTTTAAACCGTCGATGAGTTGGATAGCGGCTTCTAACTTAAAGCCTACTGCACCACCGGCAAATTTACCTTTGGTTTGACGCTGGCGAATCACCACACGATCGACTTGGTAGTCTTGCATCAACTTGGCAAATGAGAATTGAAAATCTTTCATTTTCTGTGTGTCGTTTGCATCACCAATCGATACTTTAGCGACTCGGCAATCAGGAATATTAAAGACGCCATCGGACAGTGTTAGCAGGCTTACAATCGCGTCATTACCACTAATTTCAACACCACAAATTTTCATTTTTATACCTTGTTATTGATGAGGTTGAGATTATAGGGGCAGTTGGCCTAATGCACCAGAGAACATTACAATCATTCTATGTTTGTTGCACATTTCACAAAAGCAATTTGTTATTAATGCAGTTAATGAAACAGCCGTGGTCTGCTAGTATCAGCTTAGATTCTTTAAAAGGATAGACTAATGACCACGTCTCTTTTTCAACCGATACAATTGGGTAGCCTAGCACTCAAAAACCGCATTGTAATGCCTCCAATGACACGCTCACGCGCCAGTCAACCTGGTGATGTACCTAACGACATGATGGCCAAATATTACGGTCAGCGCGCAACGGCAGGATTGATTGTTTCCGAGGGAACTCAAATCTCGCCTATGGGCAAAGGGTATGCCTGGACACCGGGAATCTATTCTCCTCAGCAAATTGAGGGATGGAAAAAAGTCACCAGTGAAGTCCATGCTAAAGGTGGAGTCATCTTTGCTCAGTTATGGCATGTTGGACGGGTGACGCATCCTGACAATATCGGCGGTGAGCAGCCAATCTCATCGTCTGCAATAAAAGCAGACAATGTGAAAGTGTTTGTTGACAACGGGACAACCGAACCTGGATTTGTCGATGTGACTGTGCCTCGAGAAATGACTAAAGACGAGATTGACCAAGTTGTTGCCCAGTTTAGACAAGCAGCCCTCAACGCAGTGGAGGCGGGATTTGATGGGATAGAGTTACACGCAGCCAATGGTTACTTGGTGAATCAGTTTATTGATTCAGAGGCAAATAATCGAACCGATGAATATGGTGGCAGTTTAGACAATCGCCTTCGCTTTCTTGACCAAGTTGTTGCGACGATGGTTGAAGCTATTGGCAAAGAGCGAGTAGGTGTGCGTTTAGCCCCACTTACTACGCTGAATGGCACCGTCGATGCAAACCCAATCGAGACGTACATTGGTGCGGCAGAGTTATTAAACCGCCACCAAATTGGTTATTTGCATATTGCCGAAGTTGATTGGGACGATGCACCAGACA
This sequence comes from Vibrio ulleungensis, assembly GCF_016900875.1. Lineage (GTDB taxonomy): Bacteria > Pseudomonadota > Gammaproteobacteria > Enterobacterales > Vibrionaceae > Vibrio > Vibrio ulleungensis. Next base: position 46,727 of record NZ_JAFEUM010000001.1, on the reverse strand, counting down.
CCCCGGTTTCATTTAAACGCGCACTTCGCAAAGCCTTTCAAGGTGTGTTGATCTATGCAGGCCGCTATAACGGTGAAAAAGGTGCTCAAGCCATTGATGATGGATTAGCAGACATGATTGGATATGGTCGACCTTTTGTGGCGAATCCAGATTTGCCAGCGCGGATTCAAAACAACTATCCACTGGCTGAACATGATCCAAATACGTTGTTTGGGGGTGGGGAAGTTGGACTCATTGATTACCCTGCTTATCAAAAATAGGGATTAATAAAGATCAAAAAGCCCTAAGTATAATGCCTAGGGCTTTGTTTTTGTTTTGAGTAACCGTAGTTTACTTGTCTTTGTTAGTCGACCCAATTTTGTGGATCGCTAAGTCGGCACCAATGAACTCGTCTTCTTCACTCAATCGTAAACTTGAAATCGCATTGACCGCACCATAAACAATGGCACCACCAATAAGTGCGACTGCAATACCCGCAATAGAGCCTACAATTTGCGACATCAAGCTAACACCGCCTAAGCCGCCCAAGGCTTGTTGACCGAAAATACCTGCTGCGATTGCACCCCACAAACCACATAGCCCGTGAAGTGGCCACACACCGAGCACGTCATCGATTTTGGTGCTGCGCTGTAATTTGGTAAATACCATCACAAAGAGGGCACCGGCAACACCACCCACGACAAACGCACCTACTGGATGCATAAGATCGGAGCCGGCACAGACTGCAACCAATCCGGCTAAAGGTCCATTGTGAATAAAGCCGGGGTCATTCTTACCAACGACTAAAGCGACTAAGGTTCCGCCAACCATTGCCATTAAACTGTTCACTGCAACTAAACCACTGATGCCATCCATGGTTTGAGCAGACATGACGTTAAAGCCAAACCAACCAACGATCAGCACCCAAGAACCTAATGCAAGAAACGGAATGTTAGAAGGAGCAAAGGCAATACCAGGCTTACGCCCTTTACGCACACCTAAGATGTATATCGCAACTAACGCCAGCCAGCCTCCCATTCCGTGGACAACGATTGAGCCTGCAAAGTCGTGGAACTCTGCGCCAAAGGTGTGGCCAAGCCAGGTTTGAAATCCAAAATTACCGTTCCAGATAATGCCTTCGAATACAGGATACACAAAGGCAACAATGAGGGCCGAGGCAATTAGGAAAGGTCTGAAGCTACCTCGTTCTGCAATACCACCAGAAACGATGGCAGGAATGGCCGCTGCAAAGGTTAATAGGAAGAAGAATTTAACCAATTCATAGCCGTTGTCTTGAGTCAGGGCCTCTGCTCCAGAAAAAAAGTTGCTGCCGTAGGCGATCTGATAGCCAATAACGAAGTAGGCCACTGCCGAAAAGCCAAAATCGGCGATGATTTTGACCAAGGCATTGACTTGGTTTTTATGTCGCACAGTACCGACTTCTAAAAAGGCGAATCCGGCGTGCATGGCGAGCACCATAATGGCGCCTAGTAGAATAAATAAAGTGTTTGCGCTTTGAGCGATCACACCGATCGCATCACTAATGTTGTCCATAACTCACTGCTTTTGTGTTGGTTTTTGTTTGTATCAACTAGAAGAGCAAGTTCTGTACCAGTTGCACCAAAATTGTTATTTAAATGTTCTTTTTCGGTGCGAAACCAAGTATCTATATGATTTTTAAATATTAAATTGCTTCCTTTTTGGTGCAAAATATTAACATTTGTGGGTGAGGTTGAGGGTTTTCTCGATATTCAGGTTAAGCAATGTGCCACGTTAGTGCGTTAATGCACCATTTTGGTGCCCTTGTGGTGACGAGGTGATAGCCCGTGATGAGATTAATCCGTAACAGAGTCAATGACAGGAAAAATGCTAATAGGTCACTATACTTAGCTCGATATGACTTAGCTTAACATCACACACAATGAGAGGCGGGAATGGAATATATCGATGCATTTATGGCGGCCGTACCAAAGCATGACCAACGCGGCTATCTCGATCATGCCAAGCAAGCTGCGGTGCTCTTTAAGAAGTATGGTGCAATTAGGGTCGTCGAAAATTGGGGGGATGACTTACCAGAAGGGGATTTAACCTCTATGCCAATGGCAGTACAGTGCCAGCCAAACGAAACGGTTGTTTTGTCTTGGGTGATTTGGCCGTCTAAAGCGGTGAGGGACGAAGGGATGTCAAAGCTGTTTTCCGACCCAGAGATGCAAGAAATGGAACTGCCGTTTGATAGCAGTCGCTTAATCTACGGTGGGTTTCAAGTGATCATGGATGAATAATCGTCATTATCCAAATCCACAAAAGTGACTTTGGCATAGCCAAATCGAGTCGTGACATCTTACCCATAAACCGAGATAGAAGCAGACACATGTCGTTTACGCACAAAAAAAGAGCGAACAAGGTATTTCCATGTTCGCTCTAGTCTCTGTTTGTTATTGAGTACTACCTATTATGCATAGCGCTTGATACTGCTTTGCCAAAGCTGTTTTTGTATTTCAAATTGCTGCTTGAGTTGTTGGTGGCGCAACACTAGCAGCGACATTTCGTAACTCTCTACAACTTGCTGCTTTTTGTTTTGCAGTAACTGCTTTTTGCTATCGTAATAATCACTCATACTCGCAATTAACGTATCAAACTCCTGCTCCAACTTGGTTTTCAAGGTTGGACAAGCATCCATGGCATTCAGCTTAAGGTGAGCTTTATGCAGCAACATCGCCGCACGCGCCTTCTCGATCTTGAGTTGAGGAGTGGTGCGAAGTTTTTCTGCTAATCCAACCCATGAACACGCCTTAATTAGCCACTTGGTCGGATCGTAGTGCCACCAGTCGATACCGTTACGGTAGTCGTTCTCAAATAAGTGGTGGAAGTTATGATAACCCTCGCCAAAGGTAAAGAACGCTAATACCCCATTGTCGCGAGCTGAGTTTTTGTCGGTAAAGGTTTGCTTACCCCAAATGTGTGCCAATGAGTTAATAAAAAACGTGGTGTGATGACTTAAAAATAGTCGCACGGCACCCACTACTAGGAACATACCAATAATGTCTTGGTGGATAACCCCTAAAGCAATCGGAATACCAAAGTTAGTAACCAGTGTTAGCGGCACGTAGTACTTGTGCTGCCATTGAACAATATTGTCTTTTTTAAGATCGCGGCAATTTTTGTAATCTGAATAAGTGGCTTGGTTGTAGTCGCGAAGCATCCATCCAATGTGCGAATACCAAAAACCACGAGAGGCTGAATAAGGATCTTTAGTGTCATGGTCAACGTGTTTGTGGTGTTCACGATGGTCTGATGACCAATGTAAAGCACTGTTCTGCATAGAGAATGCACCACCAATAGCAAATATGCCTCGTAATAGTGGGCTGGCTTGGTAGGTTTTATGACTCCATAAGCGGTGATAGCCGGCAGTGATGGACAGATTAGTGAAACTAAACGCAATGATGAACCACACTAGGTGCGCCCATCCTAAGCCGTAGTTATAGGCATACCATGGCGTCACAATGACCGCCAAGACTAGGCTTGTTACAAAGACAAAGATATTGAGCCACAGCAGTGGCGGACGTTGGGTGCTCACAGATACTCCGTATGATGTCTATTTCAGCTTACACGTGTTCACTAGAATATCAGCGAACACGTGTAAGTCAAACACTATGGTCACATACAGGTAACAAGCTGTAACCAAGAGTGAAAATTGAGCGCATGATCTCACCAAGCAACTAGACTCAATAGTTCGAGATCCCACGATCTTTGTTTCATGGTAGTTTCATGGCAATAAAATTCGTTGTGCTAGGCTTCTCCATTTCTATCGGATTGGACTGAGTTTGGAACAAAGCGTGCTCTACTTCACAGTGGGGTATGAGGACCAACTTTACTATCGCAACATCAAATTGACTCCCATTCACTAAACTGGAGAAGCTTAATGTCCTCGATTGAACTAAACGGCGAGTGGACTCTTCGTTCGCCTCAGCATCCTCACATTGCCATTCCAATGTCGTTACCAGGGGATAATTACTCTGCATTATTTAAAGCGGGTCTCATACCCGATCCCTACATCGGCACAAACGAGAAAGACGTGCAGTGGGTGGGCGAAGCTCAGTGGAAAATTGAAAAAGAGTTTGATGCTGGTGCGGCGGATTTAGATGCGCGTGCCATCGAGATGAAACTGAGCCGCGTGGATACGTTGGCAGACATCTCGATTAATGGTCAGCCTGTTTTTTCGTGCAGCAATATGTTCCGACACTACAAGGTCGACATTAAGCCTTTTCTCCGTGAGGGAAAAAATACTATTAGCGTGGAATTTGCCCGTGCTGATCTAGAAGGCAAAGCGAGAGCGGAAAGATTGCCGTTTCCTATTCCGTCATCAATGGGCAGCAACAATCAAATCCCGCACATGAACTTACTGCGCAAAACGCAATGTCATGCAGGTTGGGACTGGGGAATTTGCCTGATGGTGTCGGGTATTTATGACGCCATCACCGTTTCTGCTATTCACACCATCGCACTAGAACGAGCAACGACGGATCAGTTCTGGAACGAAGATGGTAGCGTGACGGTTGAAGTCTCTGTTAGTCACGAAGCGAATATTGATGCGCAGGTGAGTGTGGAATTTGGTGAGCACTCTAAGACTGTCACTTGCGACAAGTTAGGTGAAACCAAGGTTAGTTTTGCAATTGCTCAACCTAAATTATGGTGGCCAGCAGGTTATGGCGAGCAACCGCTGTATGAGCTTAGTGTCGAGTTAGATGGGCAAGTGATTAACAAACGCATTGGCCTACGTAAATTAGTTCTAAACACATCGGAAGACGCTGTTGGTTCATCGATGGAGTTTCAGGTCAACGGGTTCCCAATCACTGCCAAAGGGGCTAACTGGATCCCTGTCGATGCGATGCCATCGAACGAGTCTGAATCTCGATATCGCGCATTGTTGCAAAGTGCCGTCGATGTCAATATGAATATGATCCGTGTGTGGGGTGGTGGTCAGTACGAATCTGAACTGTTCTATGATCTGTGTGACGAATACGGCTTGATGGTATGGCAAGACATGATGTTCTCTTGCGCATTGTACCCATCTACCGACGAATTTGTGGCAGACGTGGTCCCAGAGCTTCGCGATCAAATTCGCCGCTTACGAGACCATTGCTGTATTGCCTTGTGGTGTGGCGATAACGAAGTTATTGGTGCTATTGGCTGGTACCCAGAATCCAAAGCGAATCGCACAAAGTACACCGTAAATTACGATAGATTAAGTCGGAAAATTGCTGAAACCGTGATGCAGGAAGACTCTAGCCGACGCTTTTGGGCGAGCTCTCCATGCAACGGCGATCTGGATTACGGAGATGCTTGGCACGATGATACCCGCGGCGATATGCACTTTTGGGATGTTTGGCACTCAGGGTCTTCGTTCAGCGCTTACTTAGATATTCAGCCTCGCTTCTGCTCTGAATTTGGTTATCAATCGTGGCCTTCACTAGCGGAAGTTAAGCGATTTGTGCCTGAATCAGATTGGAACGTAACGTCACCAACCTTTGAAAGCCATCAAAAAAACCACAGTGGCAATAGCATCATGACGGAGATGTTTACCCGTTATTTCCGTTTCCCTGCGAGCTTTGAGCAAATGCTGTACATGAGTCAGGTCCAGCAAGCCATTGCGATAAAAACGGGGTGTGAATATTGGCGATCTCAAAGTCCAACGTGTCGAGGCATGCTCTACTGGCAGTTGAATGATAACTGGCCGGTAAGTTCATGGTCGAGCATCGAGTACAGCGGTCGTTGGAAGCAGCTTCACTACCATGCAAAACGTTTCTTCTCTCCTTTGTATATTCCGTTCCATGAGACAGAGGACGCATTGACGCTGCGCTTAAGCAATAACACTCGCCATACTGAAGATGTGTCAGGCCAAGTGGTGTGGATGAGTTGGGCAGGTAAAGAACTTGGACGATGGGATTGGGCCGAGCAGGTCAAAGCCGATGGCAACGATCTAGTGTGGTCTTTGGATAAATCGGACTGGGCTGATCGCCGAGAACTCGGATTTTTCTTCGCTGAAATAGAGTGCGACGGAGAGCCTGTACAAAACACATGGTTCCCTATTCCAGAGCTAAAGAATGTGGCCGTAGAAAAGGCTGACTTAAAGGTAGTAAGAGAAGGAGATAGCATCAGTATCTCAACGGATAGGCCAGCCTTGTTTGTTCACTTAGAACATGATGGCGACGGTCGCTTCAGTGACTCAAGCTTTACGTTATTGCCAAATCAGACCAAAACGGTTCGTTATCTTGGTGATGATCTAGAAAGCTTATCTCGTAGCCTAAGGGTGTATGACCTTAGCCATAGCTACTAAGCGTTTTAGTGACCTAGGAGCAAGAATGTTGTGTAGGGTTAGGCCATTAAGCTTGGCCTAGTTAAGGGCTAGATGGTTTCCATCTGGCCCTTTTTTTGTCTGATTGATTGGTGGCCTGATGCTAGAGATAGCAGCCAATCAATCACGACTTGCTCGCGGCAATTCATTTAGACTTTTAAATTGCGCACAATTAGTTTGCATACAACTTAAAAGTGAGCTAAGGTGACACCCAAGGTTGATTAATACCAAACCAAATAAGACCGTTTACTCAATAAGGAAAGTTTTATGCGCGCAGTTCGAATTCACCAATATGGCGGTGTAGACACCCTCAAGCTCGACACAATAGATAAGCCAAGCATCAACGATGATGATGTTTTGATTCAGGTAAATGCGGCAGCGATAAACCCAGTTGATTGGAAAATCCGCGAAGGGTATCTTCAAGCGTTTATTCCTTATGAACTACCGGTGACACTGGGCTGGGACGTTGCCGGCATCGTGACTGAGGTCGGTGCTGATGTAACGGATATAAAAGTGGGCGACGAAGTGTTTAGCCGCCCGGCGATTCATCGTGACGGAAGCTACGCAGAGTTTATTGCGGTAAAAGCGGAAGAGGTCGCTATAAAATCACCAAAACTCGACTTTTCTGAAGCAGCGGCATTGCCACTTGCAGGAATTACAGCATGGCAGTGCTTGGTAGACGTCGCTGACGTGCAGCCTGGACAACGTGTACTGGTGCATGCTGGTGCTGGTGGCGTTGGGCACTTAGCCATTCAAATTGCTAAAGCTAAAGGTGCGGTCGTGGTTGCTACGGCATCAGCAAGCAATCAAGCACTGCTTAAAGAGCTTGGCGCGGATCAGGCGGTCGATTATTCGAAAGCCCCACTTGCCGAGCAGATTGATGCGGTGGATATTGTACTGGATACCATGGGTGGGGAAATTCAACAAAACTCTTGGGCACTGCTAAAAGACAACGGTATTTTGGTGTCGGTGGTGGATCAGCCAGATGAGTCTGTTGCGAAAGCGAACAATGCACGCTCAGCGTTTGTGTTTATTGAGCCAAGCCGCCGCATTTTGGAAGAGTTAAATACTCTTGTCGACGAAGATAAACTGCGCCCAATTATTGAACATCGCTTTACCCTAGAGACCATTGCAGAGGCACATTTGCAAAGCCAATCTGGTCGAACTCGAGGCAAAATAGTGGTTGATGTGAATTAATCGCTCCGATCATAATTGAATAACAAGAAGGCCTACGCATCCATGATGCCTAGGCCTTTTTTTAAATCTGTAGAACGCAATGTTGTTGCTACCCGTTAAAATGACAGGATCAAGCCCGTTGAATAGGTAGGGGCGACTGAATAGGACAAGTAGGTCGACTTTTTATCCAGAAAACTAAGATCCATACCTAATTTAAGAGCAAAGTTACTACTGAGCGCAACGACGCCGGCGATGGAAATGCTCAGTCCGCTTTGTTCAAGCGTTGGGTTATCAGAGCCCCAGTGATTTCTTGTACCACTATAAGTGGCATAGCCTACTTCAACCTGAAGAGAAGTATAGGAATTGCGCGGTATACTCATTTGTGCACCAATCCTGTAAGTAGTAATTTGGTCTTCATTGATCAGAAGAAACTGCGCTTGAGTATCGGTGTATGAAAGATAAATCGAATCCATATTATAAACGTCACGCAACCCTAGCTGAATACCGTATCCAGATAATCCCGAACCGATATAAGGTCCTGTTTTAATTTCAGGTGAGAAGTGAATGGTATTGGCGAAGAGCTGTGTAGCGGTGAGACTCATTATAAGAGCCAGTAAGCGTGTAACGTTCATTAATGTTCATCTTTTCTTACGGTAATAGAGTGATGCCATTTTTAGCAACGCTGGCTATTAGACGCGCAATTGAACAATAAATAAATTGACTATTTGCTATTGAGGTTATTAGTTATGCTTATCACCCTCCGATAGAGGAGTCTTGTTTGCAAACTCAGAGTGACCTAAGTGCTCGGCCAAAAAGTCGATCAAGGAGCGTACTTTTGGCGAGAGGTGACGATTTTCTGGATACAGCGCCCATACTCCCTCTTTTTCATCTCTAAATTCCCTCAACACTTCGACAAGCGATCCCGACTCTAAATCATGTTCAACATAATAATCGGGTAGTTGAACCAACCCTAGTCCGCTCATTGCTGCGCTGCGAAGCGCAACACCACTGTTGCATTTGATGCGCCCGTTAACTTTGAGCGTTTTAGGTGTGTTTTTCTCATGGAAGCGCCAGTAATCGTTAGATCCGATTAAGCTTTGATGCTGGGTGAGGTCAGATAATGCGAGTGGGAAGCCATGCTTTTCAATGTAGCCTGGGCTTGCGCAGACATACAGTTGGCGATCTGCGAGACGCTTTGCTCTTAAGGTGGAGTCTGCAAGTCGACCGAGGCGAATCGCCACATCAATGCTGTCCTCAATTAAGTCCAATTTTTGGTTGGTTAAATGAAGCTCTAACTCAACCGCTGGGTAATCATTTAAGAACTGATTCATGAGTGGGGCGATATGGGTTTCTCCATAGGTCACCGGGGCGGTGACTTTTATTAGACCTTTTGGCGACACTTGCATTTGGGTGACTAGCCTCTCGGCGTGATCTAAACCTTCGACCAATTGCTTACATGTATCGAATTAGAGTTGTCCGGCTTCAGTCAGAGTCACTTTTCGCGTGGTGCGGTGGAGCAGTTTAACCGCTAATCGTTGTTCGAGCTGAGCGACTCTACGGCTTACTTGAGCAACCGATGTCGACAACTTACGAGCGGCAGTCGTAAAGCTCGTGGATTCTGCTACCGCAACAAATTCTGTCACTCCTTCCCAATTACTCATTATATCTATTCCGTATTATCTGTAGCTATAGGATAAATTATTATTACGTATTTGTAATAATGATTTTCAAAATTGACGGCTAATCAGATCCTGAGAAATGTCTATACTATTCAAATACTCTATATACCCTCAAAGGAAAATCAGATGACACTTTCACTTAAGCCTGGTCAGAAAACCATCAAATCTAAAGCTGCAGTAGCCTGGGAGGCGGGTAAACCTTTGACCCTAGAAGAGGTGGACGTCGAACTGCCTAAAAAAGGTGAGGTATTAGTAAGAATTGTAGCGACTGGCGTATGCCACACAGATGCATTTACTCTATCTGGTGACGATCCTGAAGGTATTTTCCCTGCCATTTTGGGCCATGAAGGCGGTGGCATCGTCGAAATGGTGGGCGAAGGGGTGACTAGCGTTGCGGTTGGTGATCACGTAATTCCACTTTATACAGCAGAATGCGGAGAATGTAAGTTTTGCCTTTCTGGCAAAACGAACTTGTGTCAGGCAGTTCGTGAAACACAAGGTAAAGGGTTGATGCCAGATGGAACCAGCCGATTCTCGATAAACGGAGAAACTATATACCATTACATGGGCTGTTCGACATTTTCTGAATACACAGTGTTGCCAGAAATCTCATTGGCCAAAGTGAACCAACAAGCTCCGTTAGAAGAAGTGTGCTTATTGGGTTGCGGCGTAACCACCGGTATGGGCGCTGTACTCAACACCGCCAAAGTTGAAGAAGGTGCAACCGTGGCCATCTTTGGATTAGGTGGCATAGGTTTGTCTGCCATTATTGGTGCGCGCATGGCTGGTGCAAGCCGAATTATTGGTGTGGACATCAATGAGAGCAAATTTGAATTGGCCCAACAATTGGGCGCAACAGACATGATTAACCCACAAAAGCTCGATAAGCCGATACAAGAAGCCATCGTTGAAATGACTGACGGTGGGGTAGACTATTCATTTGAGTGCATCGGTAATGTTAACGTAATGCGTCAGGCATTAGAATGTTGTCATAAGGGCTGGGGAGAGTCAGTGATCATTGGTGTGGCTGGTGCTGGCCAAGAGATTTCAACTCGGCCATTTCAGTTAGTGACTGGTCGCGTATGGCGCGGAAGTGCCTTTGGTGGCGTAAAAGGCCGCTCTGAATTACCGGAAATTGTTGAGCGCTACATGGCTGGAGATTTCGGTCTTCAAGAGTTTATCACTCATACCATGGGACTTGAGGACGTAAACCAAGCCTTTGACCTAATGCACGAAGGAAAGAGTATTCGTACTGTGATCCACATGGATCAATAAGGATAGATTCAGTCAGAGATTACCGGCTTACCGGTAATCTCAATGCTTATGGATGTAAAAATGAACAATGTAAGTCAAAATCGAGTGTGTAGCGGTTGGCATAGACAGTACACCCATGACTCAGAAGTGCTGGGGTGCGAAATGCGTTTTGCGCTCTTTTTGCCCATTGGAGCAACGACTACTAAGCCGGTTCCAGTGCTCTACTGGCTATCCGGTTTAACCTGTACTGACGAAAACTTTATGCAAAAAGCCGGTGCCTTTAAAATGGCCGCAGAGCTTGGCATTGCAATAGTAGCACCCGATACCAGCCCTCGTGGCGATGACGTTGCGGACGATGACAGCTACGATTTAGGACAAGGGGCAGGGTTCTACCTTAACGCAACACAAGAGCCGTGGTCTAAGCACTACCAGATGTACGACTACATCTCTCAAGAACTGCCGCAGCTGATTGAAGAGCACTTTCCAGTATCGAGTAAAAAATCCATTTCTGGCCACAGTATGGGTGGGCACGGTGCAATTACGATTGGCCTAAAGAATCCCCATCGTTACCGCTCTATATCGGCGTTTAGCCCAATCTGCAATCCAATGAATGTACCTTGGGGGAAAAAGGCGTTTTCGGCTTACTTAGGCGATAATCTGGAGTTATGGCGAGAATATGATAGTTGTGAGCTGCTCAAGCGGGCTAAGTCAGAGCTTCCTATTTTGGTTGACCAAGGTGACGCCGATAATTTCTTGGCAGAGCAGTTGAGTCCCGAACAACTGATAAAAGCGGCGAACGAGTGGGATTCTGATGTCACTGTGCATATGCAGCATGGGTACGATCATAGCTACTACTTCATTTCCAGTTTTATTGACCAGCACTTAAAGTTTCACGCGAAGTATTTGCTAATGGAGCGTTAAGGTGAAAGCGAGCGTACACGCCATTGCACCACTTATAACGGAGCAAGACTGATATTGGCGACGATCGCTTTATGATCGGACATTACAAGGGGGCTTACTGTAAACTGATTAAACATCAGATCATCGGACAAGATGATCCAGTCGAGCCTTTTGCTGTTATACGTGTTCAGGTTGCCGGTATCCGCTTGATAGGTATGAAGGTGGTGCTCAATGCTTGACGATACCAGCCTTTTTGCAATATCAGCACTATTAAAGTCCCCCATAATGGCGAGTGGATTTCCACGGTCAATGAGCACGTCGGTCAACTCTTGAAGCTGCTGTTTTCGTACCGCCTCACGGAGAAAGTCCATGTGCAAGGAAACAACATCAAGCATTACGGGTCCATTGGTTGTTTCCCATTTTACTTCAATCAGTGTGAACCCTTTGCGAGTTGTCGGAAATGAAGGCGAGAATGTGACCCCTTCGGCATAGTAAATCTCATGCTTGGACAGCACTGCTGTTCCATATTGGCCAAACCAACTATGAACGTGAGAGGTGTGGGCTGATTGATAATGACCAGTGCGATGGGCAATGTAACTAATATGGTCAAAGTCACCACTCCACCACGACGGCAAATCGGCTTCTTGTAACGCCACAATATCGGCGTCAACGTCGACCAAAAACTGACTGACCAGTGTTAAGTTTTTTTCTATTTGCTCTTTAGAGGTAAGGATTTGGCTAACATTCGTCTTACGCCCGTGCGCCAAGTTTAAACTGACCAGATTGATCGAATCTTTGGCGGTAGGCAGCATCGTATCGGGGTAATGCTGAACATGTAAATCCTGATTGATTCCCGAAGCTGCCCAAGCAGGAAATGCGACTGCAATAGCGGCAAGCAGCATGAACAGAGGTGACCATAGGCTTGCAACCGAACGCCACCTTGAATTAATTGACATCATTGAAGTCCTCAAAGTGGTTTTTGACGCTTACATTTCATGTTGCAACAGTATGGCTTACTTATAGTAAGTTTCCATTATTACAACAATCCGCTTTCAAATGATGATTCTAACAATTGGCTTTTCAGCTGATTGGTCAGCTCAAGCGGCGTCTCAAAACGCACTCCAATAAACCAACCTTGCGCTTGTTTAGTGATTTTAGCGACAGAGCATATGTTGTTGTCATCAATATAGTGGCTAAATTCGGACTGTATAAAGACTCGATCACCTTCGTTGAAATCGGGTTCGATGTGGGTTTTTATACCACATCCAGATATGGAGAAATCAGCCAGTGTGGCTTCATAGAGATTATTTTGATGATCGAGAGTGCAAGGCAGTTCCATTTTATAGCGTTCGTGTTCACGAACCGCTTTACTCGCAAAATTAAATGGCAGACGAGTAAATATGATAGGGCTAGGTTTATTCAAAACCATCAAGATGCTGGTCTTAAAGGCAATCACGTGGCCTAACTCAGTATTGGATACTCCTCTGACGACGACATCGGCATTTTCTAAGCGGCGAATGGATTGTTCGCTGAGCATACGTTGAGGCACATCTATAATCAGGTAGCCGCTGTCTTTACGTCCGACGAAGGTCGCGGGGTAGTTAAACTTACTGCCTTCACCAAACTCAAACGTCAGGGTGAGGTTCATACCAATTTGTAGAAACTTGTAGAGCTGCTCAAGCGTTTGCGGGTTTGCAGTGGGCATCCTTACCTCGTTGCGTCGATCATACACAAACGAGAATATCGTACTGTTTGGTAACAAGGCAAGTCCGATGTCAAAAGTGTGCCGCAATTGCCTTTTAGACTACCGCAAGGTGAACTACTCTACAGGTAGCCAATTCTTAGGCACCATTAAAGGAAGGAATACAGCATGACTACATTGACTATTGTTGCCAATATCAAGGCTAAAGACGGTGAAGTGGACCGAGTAAAATCCGAGTTGCTTAAATTGATCGATGCTACGCGTGCCGAAGAAGGGTGCATCAACTATGACCTGCACCAAGACAACGAAAACCCAGCCCACTTTCTATTTTTTGAAAACTGGGTGTCGCGAGAACTTTGGCAAGCTCATATGGGAACACCCCACATTGCCGATTATTTAGCAGCCACGGAAGGTGCGGTCGAATCCTTTGTCGTGAATGAGATGACTCACATCGGGTAAAACGCTAATTCTTCTAGAGTTAAGCTTGGCTTAACTCTAGCTTCTGTATCCTCGGATGTTTACGGTATCTTAAGATACAGGGCTCTCAGCGGGCGCCTCTTGTTCTGGTAAGTTACTCACAACAAAAGATTTGTTGCGAAGCATCAACCAGCCTCCCAAGCCAATCATACCAGTTGCTAATTGGATAAATCCTAAATTGTCGATGAGTGCTTCAGGTCTCAGCGATACTAAGATCATGCCTGCAGAACCACACATCATGCTAAAGAACTGAATCAGTGCAACTGCCGATCCAGTATCGGTACTTTGCTGCTCGAGCATCAGGTTTGTACCTGGTATACGTGTAGTAATGATAACTAGCGTAGCTGGAGCGGCAATGAATGCAAAGACCCACGGAGAAAGATGACCAATGGTTAGGGTGGTCGCGCCGCAGACTGCCAGCAATACATAGCAACCGGTAATAATGCTAGGGATGGGAACAGCGCGCGAAATTTTCATGTAAATGCGCGGCCCTAGTGATGCAAACATCGCATTAAACGCAAAAGCGTAGCTAAATTGCTGTTCGGTCAATCCAAACTCATCAATATAGATGTACGAACCCGCAGCCAAAAAGCCCATTAGAGCAATTGGAGTGATTGAAAACACGCACAGCAGAGCAACAAAGTTGGGGTTTTTTAGTACCACGCCCAATCGAGTCCACGAACGGGCTACCGAGCCCGTGTATCGAGTCTCTATGGTTTCTTGATAGCTCATGGCGATGAACCCAGCCACTACACCAAATATGGCTAAAGCTACAAACATCATCTGCCAAGACGCGAATTTCAATAGCAGTGCGCCAATCACTGGCGCGACCATTGGGGCAATAATCACCAACGACATGATGGTGCCCATGATTTTTTCGCGCTCTCGACCATCGTAGAGATCTTTTACAATGGCGGTAGCAACGATGGTTACAGCACTGCCCCCAAAAGCTTGAAACAGTCGAGCCCCAATGAGCGCTTCAATGCTGCCTGCCATTGCACACATGGCACTGGCGAGAACGTATAGCCCTATCCCGGTAAGTAAAATGGGTTTGCGACCGTATTTTTCACTCAAAGGTCCCCAAAAGAGTAGACCGATAGCATAGGTGACAAAGTAAACACTCAAGGTCAAATTAACCATGGTTTGGCTGGTGTCAAAAATGTCTACCATTTGTGGAAGTGCTGGAAGGTAAAGGTCTGTGGTCAGTGGCGGGAAGGCACTAATGATGACCAAGAAGAAAAGCATTCCCTTTTCTCCAAGAATAGTTTGTGGTTTTTTCACGATGATGATCCTACGAAGCGATAAAGACCACTGAGGGTTATCTAACCTGCACTTTAGAGTGTACAAAGACCATCGCGACTAAAAATGGTGGCCGTTATTTAGAGTAACCAAGAGACTGTTTCAGGAGGGTCTTTTGTTGATTAAGTCAACCAATATGTTACGCCTATACGTTGACTTGGTCAACTATTATTCAGTTACTAGGGGAAGTTTTTTACGAGTGGACAAAACAATAATAAACCCCGCCTAAGCATACCTAGGCGGGGTTCTAACAACACAAGTCGGTGTTAGGCGAGCTTAAAAGTCGATACTTTTTGACTTAATGCTTCAACTTCAGACTTCACCATTCCTGCCGACGTCGAGCTGGCTTCAGAGTTAACCACTAGCTGGTCAGCAACGTCTTTAATCAGTGTGATGTTCTGTGTCACTTCACCTGTTACGTGCGTCTGCTGCTCTGCGGCTGTGGCGATTTGGGTGGCCATATCGCTAATAAGAGTGACCGCTTGGCTAATTTCTTCAAGGGCCTCTGTCGCTTTATCCGCATCATCGACAGAGTTACCGGCAAGATCAGCACTGCTTTCCATCAACGATACAGCTTTGGTTGTGGTGTTTTGCAATGTATCGATGGTCGACTTGATCTCTTCAGTAGATGAATGAGTGCGCTGAGAGAGCACACGGACTTCATCGGCCACGACCGCGAACCCACGACCTTGCTCGCCAGCACGCGCCGCTTCAATTGCAGCGTTCAGAGCGAGTAAGTTTGTTTGTTCAGCAATGCCCTGAATGGTTGATAGTACAGTAGAGATCTCTTGCGCATGGCGGTTTAAGTCGCTCACTACTTCACCCGCGGTTTCCAGCTCTTTGGCTAAGCTGTTGATTGAGCTACGGGTATGATCGACCATTTCTCGACCATTTTGAGTGCTGTTGGTCGACTCTTGCGCCGCCTGAGCGGTCTGCTCTGCATTGGAGGAGATTTCTTGGGTAGCAGAAGACAATTCGGTCACCGCCGTTGCTACTAAAGTGATTTCTTGTTGCTGTTGGTTAATCCCTTCAACCGCGCGCTCAGCTAATTGAGAGCTCTCTTGTGAGTGACGATCTAGGTGAGTCGACTGGGTGCGAATGTGGCCGATAAGCTCGTTAAGACTGGCAACAAAAATATTGAAGTTGTTTGCTAGTTTGCCCACTTCATCTTCACTTTCGACTTTTATTCGTTGCGTGAGATCGCCATTTCCATTGGCGATTTGTTCTAGTGCGTGAGAGACATTATTGAGCGGTTGGAACAACAGATTACACAGCACACTAAACAGTCCAATGCAGACCATCACAACAATACTGGTGACAATCAGTTGTTGCCAGATTGCGCTATTAAGTGGTGCCACAAGAGAGTCGTAGTTCACCACGGCCACCGTCGTTAATGTGGTGCCCGGAATTTGGCGTGCGTGGATCACCGACTTATCGCCATCAATGGTTGCAATCACATTGGTCGCACCTTGTGTTGCTGATGCGATGCTAGACGTTTCTACACCCAGTTGATTCACTGGTTTATTGAGTAAGTCAGTATTTGGGTGCGTAAAAATGTTGCCCTTGTCATTCATGATGAACATGTAGCCACTGCCAGGCAAAATTACCTGAGAAAGTCCGTTGACGATATCGGTGATCTCTACGTCCGCACCAAGTACAACTTGCTGCCCCGCCAGATTAACGGCTTTACCGAGTGATACTACGTTCGCGCCCGTTGCCGCTGCAACAGTAGGATTATCCATAAATACTTTGGTCGGCGTTTTTTTAGCATTGATGTACCAGCCCCATTTACGAGGGTCATCATTGCCCGGTGGTAGCACTACGCCATTTGCATTGTCTTGGCTACCGTCTGGATAGGCGAGAAAAACGTTATCAAAGGCCGCGGAGTGACGCACCTGCTTAAGATGGGTGACAATGTTGCTTTTATCGATGTCAGATGAAAGAGAAGTCAAAGAGCGCTCTTTGGACACAAGCCAATCGGTGACGTACTGATTGTATGCAGTAACGGTCCCTTTAAGGTTTTGTTCCACCTCTACCTCAAGACGATTTAATGACGCATTGTAAGAGAGGGCTTCAACCAACATACCTCCAATGACAATGGCAACGCTGGCGGAGAGCGCCAGTTTGTTTTTAAGCGATAGTTTTTTAAACATGTTCATCCATACACCGTATTTTTGCTCTATTCACGAGCAAAGTCTTATTGTTATACCCAACTCAAATAACGCTGGCTTTCGAGGCTGTGTATCGACGAAAGAAGCAATTTCTTAAATGGTAATGTTACAAAACCGGACGCACCTCTAAAGTTTCGTTACATTTTGCAAAAAGAAACGTAAAGGAGCGCTCACCAGTAGTTTTTCGGGCGAGAACTGGTATTTCACCGAGTATGGAAAAGTGATCGATTTATCTACGATAACCATATCAATAGATACAGAGCAAACATTGCATACTTTGTGCATGTTAGGGGAAACGATTATGGCTTACTCATCTTTAGTACTTTATAGAAGAGATATGGATGGTCTCATGGCAATCCAAGATACATGGCGTGACTCTTACATGAAATGTTCAATGTTGTTTGGCGAAGTAAAATCGCAATGGTTGTCAGATTCTAGCAGCGAATACCGCTTGGATTTGGTCGATAATAACCAACAGGTTGTGTCGAGTAAGATTTTGAAAGTGTCGGATGATTTGAGCATTGGGCAGATCGTATAGCGCTTAAAAAAAGCGATACACGAGCGCTTAAAAGCGGAAGATTTAGTGGGTAACTGGCCTTTAATCAGTACGAAAATAAGCGAAGAGGGCTCGCCTGAAAGTGACATTGTTCTCCTTGTTATGCCTAGCGCATGATGAGCATGCACTTCATTGGTTTGCAGCGACCTGGATGGTCGCTGCCTTTTTAGTTTAGTGATTGGGTTTTATTTAAATATGAAGCCGTTAACAATATTCTCCAGAGCTTCTTGGCGTCCAGAGACCACTTCTGGCGTCAAATCGTGTTGCGTAGCATAGTGCGCAACTTGCTCTAAACTCATGTCTCCAGCAAGAATTTTACGGCCAAGCTCGTCATTCCAACCAGCATAACGCTGAGCGATGTTCTTCGACAGTACATCATTTTCAACCATGTCCGCAGCCTTCAACAGTGACAACGCCATCGTATCCATTCCGCCAATATGACCGTGGAAGAAGTCGGCCATATCAATGGATGGTCTGCGCACGCGAGCATCAAAGTTAAATCCACCGGTACCAAAACCACCGGCTTTAAGAATTTCGTACATGATCAGTGTGTTTTCTTCAACACTATTTGGGAATTGGTCAGTATCCCATCCAAGCTGTGGGTCTCCTCGGTTTGCATCGATTGAGCCAAAAATACCTAACGATATCGCGGTCGCGATTTCATGGTGGAAACTGTGCCCCGCTAATGTGGCGTGGTTTGCTTCAATGTTGACCTTAACTTCATTTTCTAGGCCAAACTGCTTCAAGAAACCATACACGGTTGCGGTATCGTAATCGTACTGATGCTTAGTAGGCTCTTGAGGTTTGGGCTCAATGAGAATCGTGCCGTTAAAGCCAATCTTGTGCTTGTGCTCCACGACCATTTGCATAAATCGACCTAGCTGCTCGCGCTCTTGACGTAGGTCGGTATTTAGCAAGGTTTCGTATCCTTCGCGTCCTCCCCACAGCACATAGTTTTCACCACCAAGTCTCTTGGTTGCGCCCATGGCGTTAAAGACTTGAGTTGCCGCATAGGCAAAGATCTCTGGATTAGGGTTGGTCGCAGCACCCGCAAGATAGCGTCGATTAGAAAAGACATTGGCTGTACCCCAAAGCAATTTCACGCCGGATTCTTGTTGTTTGCGTTCCATGACGTCGACCATGGCCGCTAGGTTGTTCTCGTACTCTTTAATCGAGTTGCCTTCATGCGCAATGTCGGTGTCGTGGAAGCAGTAGAATGGCACGTTGAGTTTTTCGTAAAACTCAAAGGCTGCATTGGCTTTTACGAGATACGCTTCTTTAGGATCGGAGACTTTTAACCATTCGTGTTCAAACGTGCCGTCTCCAAAAATGTCAGCCCCTGGCCAGCGGAAGTTGTGCCAATAACATGCGGCAAATCGTAAATGCTCTTTCATGCTTTTGCCAAGAACCACACGATCAGGGTCATAGTGTTTAAAGGCGAGTGGATTTGAAGACTCACGGCCTTCAAATTGAATTTTCGGAATGTTTTTGAAGATTTCTGTCATGAGCAATAATCCATATTTTGTAAAATAACAGTCGCTTTTGATGATTGTCATTAATCGTATATATAGCAATTATGAAATTTCGTAGTTAAATTCTAGTTTTTGGTAATTGTGCTCTAGCTCTCATTATCAATAATGCTGCTACTGCGTTAAATCACAGCTGAGTTTTTAACTCGTTGATATATAAAATGTTGCGTAATACTCTTAGTGAAAATTATATTTTGTAGCGTTCATATTATTTGAAGGCTGTAAAAAAATTGAGGCTAAATTCCCGATTAACAAAGGGATGAAGCACATTATTTTCACTTAAGTCCATGCGGTACATAGGATTTAGTTCGTATCTGTACTTGTATTCCTAACCCACCCAATTTTTTGTGAAAATTCAGCATAGATAGTCAGTTAATTCGGTGAGTGAAGTGCAAAGCCGTGACTAATATACCTGTTCTTTTTTTGCGCAGAGAATCAAAAGTTTAATCTGTGTCACATTGGCTTAACAAAATAAAAAAACGTAAAAGAGTTATAAATTTTTGGAAAAGAACTTTGATAATTAGTGTTCTAGATTGACATTCGAGGTTCACTAGTTTGTGAATTTTAATAAAATATTACGTGAGACAAAGGATAGTATAATGAAAAAAGTAATAGTAATGTTATGTGCGCTGGTGATTGGATTATCCGCACCGGCCTTTGCGCAAGTTAAGATTGGGATGGTAATCGATGACTTACGTCTAGAAAGATGGCAGCGCGATAGAGATCTATTTGTAAACCGCGCAGAAGAGCTGGGTGCAAAAGTATATGTGCAGTCAGCAAACGGAAATGAACAAACTCAAATTGCACAAATAGAAAATATGATTTCTAGAGGCGTAGATGTCTTGGTAATCATTCCTACTAACGGTCAAGTGCTATCTAATGTGATTAAAGAAGCCAAGATTGATGGTATTAATATTCTTGCTTACGATCGCCTCATTAATAATGCCGATATCGACTTCTATCTCTCATTTGATAATGAAAAGGTCGGTGAACTTCAAGCGACAGCTTTGCTAGCGACACAACCAAGTGGTAAATACTTCCTAATGGGTGGTGCGCCTACCGATAATAACGCTAAGTTATTCCGTCAAGGTCAAATGAACGTGTTACAACCAAAAATCGACGCGGGTGATATTCAGGTTGTGGGTGATCAATGGGTTGACTCATGGTTGGCAGAAAACGCGCTGAAAATTATGGAAAATGCGTTAACAGCAAACAATAACGACATTGATGTTGTGGTTGCGTCTAACGACTCTACGGCGGGCGGTGCGATTCAAGCACTTGAAGCGCAAGGTTTAGCGGGTAAAGTAGCTATTTCTGGTCAGGATGCCGATTTAGCTGCAGTGCGTCGTATTGTAGAAGGTACTCAGACAATGACTATCTACAAGCCTATTGCAGCGCTTGCTACTAAAGCCGCTGAGCTTGCTGTCGATTTGGGTAACGATAAAGCACCAGACCAAAATGCTGTGCTAAACAACGGCATGAAAGACGTTCCTTCATGGCTGTTAGAGCCAGTTGCAGTCAACAAAGCAAACCTAAAAACCACCGTCATTGCTGACAATTTCCACGCTGAAAAAGATGTATATCATCAATAACTTAGTAAGTGCTGGGTAAAACCAATCGCTTAGAGTTTAGATTGCCTGCTGGGGCAAACTGTTACCAGCTTCAGCAGGCCTGAAAAAATAGAGGTTAAAGATGTCTCTTTTGGAAATGAATAATATCGTGAAGTGTTTTGGTCCCGTTAAAGCGCTTGATGGTGTCAGCATTACCCTTGAAGCAGGCGAAGTTCTTTCACTGTGTGGAGAGAATGGATCGGGAAAATCGACTCTCATGAAGGTGCTGTGTGGTATTTACCCGGATGGGGATTATCAGGGCACGATCCATTATAAAGGCCAGCAAATAAGGCCAACCGGTATTGCCGACACCGAAGCTCTGGGTATCGCCATTATCCACCAGGAGCTCACTTTAGTTAAAGAACTGTCCATTTTAGAAAATCTATTTCTAGGGGCAGAGCTGACAAAATACGGTTTTATGGATTTTGAGCTGATGCACTACGAGGCTGAAATCCTGCTTAAGAAAGTAAAACTAAACGTTTCCCCAGAGACGAAAGTCGGTGATTTAGGGGTAGGTCAACAGCAGTTGGTTGAGATAGCAAAAGCGCTGTCTAAAAACGCCAAGTTGTTGGTCTTAGACGAGCCTACTGCACCATTGACGGAGTCAGAAACACAAATACTGCTCGATCTGGTGATGGAATTGCGCGAGACCGGGGTAAGTTGCATTTATATTTCGCACAAGCTTGGAGAGGTAAAAGCGATCTCCGATCACATTTGCGTTATCCGAGATGGAAAACACATTGGCACACGTGCGGCGTCCGAGATGACAACAGATGACATCATTACCATGATGGTTGGGCGCGCGATGACGCAATTATTCCCGCGCGAAGAACATGACATCGGTGATGTTGTATTAGAAGTAAAAAACGTAAACGCATGGGATAAAGCGAACTCATCGATTCCAAAAGTTAAAAATGCCAGCTTTTCGCTCAAAAAAGGCGAAATACTAGGGGTATCTGGGCTAGTTGGCGCTGGACGTACCGAACTTATGGAGTGCCTGTACGGCTGCTACCTAGGTAAATACAGCGGAGAGTTTTACTTAGAGGGTAAAGCGCTCGCGATCAACAGCAGTAAAGACGCGCTTCAATTGGGAATAGCCATGGTGCCAGAAGACCGAAAGCGTCACGGCATTATTCCCATTATGGGGGTGGGAGAAAACATCACCTTGGCTGGGATTGACCAGTTTCAAAAATTTGGGTTGCTGGATGACTCGAAAGAGGCGAGCGCAATACTGGACTCAATAGACAAACTCACAGTAAAGACACCCAATGCCGAACTGCCGATTAAAAACTTGTCTGGCGGTAACCAGCAAAAAGCCATTTTAGCGCGTTTTTTGATGGTGAGCCCCGAAGTTCTCATACTGGATGAGCCGACACGAGGTATCGATGTAGGCGCAAAATACGAAATCTACAAGCTGATGTTTCAGCTTGTGAAAAAAGGAATAAGCATCATTATGATTTCATCTGAATTGCCTGAGGTTTTGGGTATTAGTGACCGAGTGCTAGTGATGCACGAAGGAGTGATCAAAGGTGATCTTATTAACCAAAATCTCACGCAAGAAATTGTGATGGATTGTGCATTATCTGAAGGAGCGGTCGCGTAATGGAACAGTCAAAAGAAATTGAGCCCGTAGCTCAACAAGGCGTAATCAGTAAGCTGAAAAATATGAATATTCAGTTGCTGGTCATGGCGGCAGCCATCATTTTCATCATGCTGTTTTTCAGCATCATGACAGAATGGAGTTACTTAACCCCACGTAATATTTCTAACCTTTTCCGTCAAACGGCAATCACCGGTATTTTGGCCATTGGTATGGTGTTTGTCATCATTAGTGGCGAGATAGACCTTTCAGTCGGTTCGATGATGGGCCTTCTGGGTGGCGCCGCAGCCATTATGGATGTTTGGCTTGGTTTGCCTTTGCCACTCACCATAGTGTTGACGCTTGTTGCTGGCTTCTTGTTAGGGGCTTGGAACGGTTGGTGGGTGTCGTATCGTAAGGTACCGTCGTTCATTGTTACCTTGGCCGGTATGTTGGCATTTCGCGGTATTTTGATTGGTATTACTGACGGTACCACCGTTGCGCCAACCTCTGATGCTATGTCGTTAATTGGCCAGAGCTACTTACCTAATATGTTTAGCCTTTTGGCAGGTATTGGTTGCTTAGTGTTGTACTTTGCTTGGCAGAAGAAAAGAGACGTTACTCGCGATAAATACCAACTCCCAACGGCGGGTAATCAAGCGCTGCTACTAAAAAATAGTGCGATTGGTATTGCGGTGCTAGCGTTTATTTGGGTTCTCAATAGCTATCGCGGTGTACCAACGCCGGTGCTACTGTTAACGGTGTTTTTGATAGCCGGAACCATTATCGCGAGTAAAACTCGATTTGGCCGACGTATATACGCGATCGGTGGCAACATCGATGCCGCTAGACTGTCGGGCATTGACGTCGAAAAAACCAAAATGTCGGTCTACGCCATGAATGGCTTTTTGGTGGCGGTTGCCGCGCTGATTCTAAGCTCACGCCTAGGGGCGGGTTCTCCTTCAGCAGGTAATATAGCCGAGCTTGATGCCATCGCAGCCTGTGTGATTGGTGGCACCAGTATGGCTGGTGGTGTTGGTACTGTTATTGGTGCGGTTGTAGGCGCGTTTATTATGGCATCACTCGATAATGGGATGAGCATGATGGATGTACCAACCTTTTGGCAATACATCGTTAAAGGCTCGATATTGCTTCTCGCAGTATGGATGGACAGTGCGACTAAGCAAAGAAGGTAACGACAAAACATCTCAATATACGCGACTTCTTCCTAGCGTAGATCTCAATGATTTTTGCTTATTCGGTGCGACCGATTAAGCAAAAATCACTTCATTATTCTCAACATCATTTTGCATTATACGCATCACTGTATTCATCACTACACAATGTTATTGCGTGCAAGCCCTCTTTTCACGTTAGTGCACAGTTTGCCAAATCGTCGAATATCATCAAAGTTAGGTGAAATCCCTAGTGAAATAGAGTGCTCCCAGTATGAGAGCTCGGAGTCAACTAGCTCCATCAACTTCTTTGGACAACCAATGCAACTGCCGGTTGGACTGCAGACGAATGTGTCATTTTCGTAGAGTGGCAATTCTCGTTTTACTTGATCAATGATTCCCTTCATTGCAGTGATTCTGTCGGGTTTCATGCTCATTGTTTAGTGTGATGGCGATGGTGAAGGCGACTTATTTTATAGAACTATAAAGCGATGTATATTGGCATAAAGTGGTAAAGTCTCATTCATAGAGGGCTGGGCTACTAACGGAGCAGTAGACAAATGGAATATAAACCAGTGATGCACATTGGAAGATGGGCTCACTTAATCTACAAGCCTAACGACAGGGTGTCATTTATCGTTATTGGTTTTCGAGCTTCCGGAGATGAGGTGATTTCTCCTGATGATAATTTGCAGCGGGTAGAAGGTTGTGATGGCCAATGTATTACTGAAAACAAACTAGATGCGCTCTGAATTTATTGAATAATAGCCCGACAAGCCTGCAGCGGGATTACACAATAAAACCTGTTGCAAGATCATAGAAAAGCCATGAGGGAAACAGCCATATGCGACACTATATGTTCGATATAGACGGAACATTAGTTCAATCACACGACATGGATGAAACGTGCTTTTTGGACGCGCTCTATCACGTTACAGGCATTCAACTTACTCCTGATTGGTCACACTTTCCTTATGTGACAGACCGTGGGATCTTAAAAACGTTTATAGAGACTCACGCGCCACAGCACCAGCTTAAGGATCTTGAGCGTGATGTGAAAAATAAGTTTATCGAAAACATCCGTACTGCAATTGAAATCAGTCCTATCAAGCCCGTAAAAGGCGCTGTTGAGTTCATTAATGCGTTGAAAAACCGGCAAGATGTCTCGATTTCATTTGCTACTGGAGGATGGTTAGAAACGGCGCTGCTAAAGCTAGAATCAGCTGGGTTTGATACAACTGACATTGCTATCGCTTCATCAAATGATCACTATTGCCGGACCGAGATAATGAAAACAGCCGCTCTACTGGCGACAGGATGTAAGAATAACCCATTTGTCTATTTTGGCGATGGCGAGTGGGACGTAAAGGCGTGCGCGCAATTGGGTGTGAAGTTAGTGCTCGTCGGGGATCGGACTCAACACCATATTTCGATACCCGACTTTAACAATCAAACCTCAGTGTTGGCTTTAGCTGGCGACCTTGGCGCTTAGCGTACGCTTGATCTCGTCTGTCATCTGACATGAACAATGAGCATCACGGTGATAGCCGTGGGCATACTTAAAAACGCGTTAGGCGTTTCGTTTTTACCGGTTATTAATACTTATGGTCGATTACCTTTTACTGTTCTTGGCGGGGCTTGCTGGTGGAGTTCTAAACTCTGTTGCGGGTGGCGGGAGCTTTGTCACTTTTCCGGCTTTGGTGTTTGCTGGAGTGCCTCCATTAATAGCGAATGCAACCAATACGTTTTCTTCTTGCGCTGGCTACTTGAGTGGCGCATACGCGTTTAGAAAAAGACTGTTTGAACATAAGAAAGAAGCCACATTTACCGTGCTATTGAGTCTTGTTGGGGGGGCGATAGGCGCTTACTTACTGCTGAAAACACCAGAGTCTTCATTTGAAGTAGCGATTCCATGGCTGTTACTTTTTGCAACAGCGCTGTTTATCTTTGGGGCTAAAGCTAACGCTTTATTGCGTTTGCATTCCGATAAAAGCAAATACGGTAATCAATCGACGGCAGTCTTTCTATACTTGCTGCTTTTGAGCATAACTATTTATGGTGGCTTCTTTAATGCTGGCTTAGGAATTGTCGTGTTGAGTTACCTGACATTAGCAGGCCATTCTAATATCCATGTGATGAATGGTATGAAGTTACTGGTGTCTTCTTCCGTGTCAGTTGCCGCGATTGTTTGGTTTATTTTAAATGATTCGATCGCTTGGCTAGAGGGCAGTGTTGTCCTAGTGGGTACGTTACTTGGCGGATATTTTGCGGCAAACTTTTCAATGAAAGTATCGCAACATCACCTCAGAACGTTTGTCATTGTTATGAGTAGTGCTATTACCATCTACTTTTTCTATCACACTTATGGATAACAAACTGACCTAAAATAAAGGCCTGTGACTATAAGCGACCGTCATCAAAAAATCGCCTGATTGCGATTCTTAACATAGAAATAGGCACTAATAACAATAAACAAAAACGTAAAGTAGTAGAAGAATGAGGACAGCGTAGCCAAGAAGGCGAGGTCTTGCTCTCGCTCTAGGTCAGAGTAATTTCCAGAGACCAGTTTGTAGTAGTAAGCGTACAAAATCCCTATTGTGCCATAACCAAGGTTGAACATTAACCCCTTAAAGCTTAATACCGTCGCTCGGTTGTGTGATTCGGTTTTCTTATTGAGATGATAGCTTATAAAAATGTTCATCGTCATGATGATAAATATTAGCAGCAGTACCGGTATTACCCCGTAAATTGACCAGCCTAAACTGATCCAGTAATAGCTCGCTATCGTCGCTAACCCCATTCCAAATATAAACGCCTTGGGTGGAATGCTCTCGGCCAGGCGGCGGCTTTGCCCCGCAAGGAGTATTTGAAGGATACTGACACCAGCCCCAATAAAGCCAAAATAGATAATGGGGATATCAATAGCACGGTAGTACTGGCTGTTCATGGTGAGAAACATGCGCGAGGTGTGCTCAAACAAGCTGTAGTACAGCAATATGAACAGTACATAAGGCGTAGACAGTACCCACTTCCCAGCGTTCAGTGTCAACTTTAAGCTTGCGATCGTGCTTGCCGATCTATTGCCATCGTGTGTGACTGGCTTCTTCTCTTCTTGCATGTTAACCGCAGCATAAATTGCGATCATAGCGACAAATAGCGTGGCGAAAACCGGAATACGTTTTAATTCCTTAGTGCTTTCTGGCTCAGCCAACCCAAGCATCGAATAGATACCGGCCATAAAGTTTACGTCGTACATCGCAGCGCCGAGCAATGTGACAAAAATTCCCACGCTTGATGCAATTCGAAGTTGGATTTGCAACACACGGGGCCACATGTCTTCCTGGCCTTGTTCTTTTAAGGTGTCGTAGGCCAATGCTTCATCCGCACCACTTGCCAGTGCCATCGCTAAGCCACTTAATACTCGGTTGACCAAAAATACCATGAACACCAAGCTCGTATTACCCGTTGGCACGACGGCAATCATCGCGATTTCAACAAACATAATTATTGACGAAAGCACCACGAGTTTCTTGCGCCCTAAGGTGTCAGCAAAGGCGCCTGAGGGAACTTCAGCTATCACAATGGTGGCGGCCCAAACCACATTGAGCATGGCAAATTGAGAAAGGGTTAAGCCGTAATCCAAGTACAACAGCGTAAAGATAGGGTAGTAAAAGCGGGCAAAGTAGCTACATCGAAACATAAGATAGCAGCGGACATTACGAACTTTAAGAATTTCTGTGAGCGTCATAAAGCCTACCGCGCTTTTTAATACATAAGAGTAGGTATATACCCATTTGGGTGAGAATGATAATTATGAGTGTTTTTAACCTGTAGAAATGAGATGCCTTTGATTTTATTTGCAGTCGGTGATTTGTAAGACTAGACTGCGCGTTTTGGAAAGTCGGTAAGAAATTCAGTTACAGAGTAAGGAGTGCATTGACTGCGTGTTTCAAACACGCGTTTTGACAAAAACAATTGAGAGCAAGTAAGTTAATTGAAGACGTTAAAGCGGGAGCTCTTTACTGAAATTATCTCGCTAACTAAAACTATTTGGTCACTCAAGTAGTAATTACTGACCGTTCCAGCGAGTATTCCAGCAATAAAACCACAAGCTTCTACAGCCAACGTCTAACTTCTCGCTGATACTTTTTGTACTCGTTACCAAATATATCTTGGAGCGCTCTCTCTTCAGGTATTATTTGGAAAACCGTTATGTAGCAAAAAAAGAGAGGGACGACTAGTAGAGATTGGATATCTCCCAATAGAATTCCAAAGGCTAGAAGAAACAGTAAAAAACCAAGGTACATTGGATTTCTGGAATATTGAAATATTCCAGAACGTACCAAGCTTGCGGAAGACTTTGGAACCATAGGATTCACTGTAGTTTGATGACGCTTGAACTCCCACACCCCTAGAAGACTGACGGCAGCAGCCGTAAGACTTATTGCCCCCCAAAGCGTAAAACGAATGGTAACGGCTCCTTCTGTTAAAGTCCCGCTACTTGTCATGAGCATTAATAGAAAGCAGACGAAAACTAGTATCAATGGGGGAACTTTAAGCTTCAATAAGTTCATAGATTTGTCCTTAGTATGGTGCTAACTAGTTAACTCTATACGGCGTTGTTGAATCATATTCAGAATAACTCTGTTGCTATAAGGTAGATAGTTCGCCATTTAGGTGATTGTTTATATGGAATCCGATTCCTATACATTAACTTTAAACCTTGGATATTACTCCAAGGTCAAGAGTAATTTAGTTATTTTGTCGTTTGTTTCTTTGAGTGGGTAGAGTGGTTGCATAAAGAGTGAGTTGTGAATTGTCCTTCACGCAAGTTTCGTTATGGACTTAAAAATCGGAAAGGGGCAAAGATGAATTAGCACCAAACCGAAGAGCATGGCGAAATTCGAGTTACTCTGAAATATCGCAGCTAATTCGAAACGGTGATCTAAAGCTTTGAAATAGAGTAAGCAACGAATGACTAGCTCCCTCGAAACTCCCGAAGAACCCGCTCAATAAATTGTGTCTTAGCGGTGCGATAACTGTCTTCGCATTGACCTTCATAGCCTTTTTTCAGTTGGTTATATTGACTAACTAAAGCCGCATTAGTGTTTAGTGCATCTCTAAAGTGAAGGAAAAACTCAAACTCAGAACCTTGTGCGACAAGTTGTACCGCAACATCGTCAGCTGATTGTGCTTCTAGCATGCATAGCGCAGGGGTTCGTAATGTGTTCGATTTCTCGACAAATCCAATGCTGGATAAGATTTTAGTCGTTTTATCCATTTCGGTCGGTGAAACCTCCACATATATGTCTAGATCGCCCTTAGACATTGCACCCAGAATCGATGATGCTCCAATATGTTCAACTTTGGCAGTAGGTAGCGCTGCGGCTATTTTGGCTTGATAAAGCGTAAAGAGCTTTTCACACTCACTTTGGTATTGGTTTGGCTCGAAGAATTTCATAATCACTTAATTCAAGTATGTACCTGTCAATACCTTATGGGTAAATGGCACTTAGTCAAACTGCGAGGCGATTTGTGGGATGGAGAATCGAGGCTGAACCATGTTGAAAAATCTTATTCATCTCACTTTCACTTATTACGAGAATGGACAGAACTTCAATATTCAGGATGCAGAGATCCAACACGTTTTGTAGCTATAGACATACGCTAAACTGCCCTTTTTCGAATTTCATTTGGCGAGTAACTTCTATGGCGGATCCTAAATCATTGCTTTCCCGACTAGACAGTATTGGGGATAGCCTCAGTCAAACCCATCAGTGCCACGCTTTACTTGGCTTAGGCAGCGCAGGAATAGAAACAGACAGATTGGATGCCTACAGCGACCTAGATTTTTTTGTCATTGCCAAAAAAGGCTGCAAACAATGTTTAATTGATGATCTCGACTGGCTTAGCCGAATTGGTGATTTGGACTACGCATTTCGAAACACCCTCGATGGCTATAAAGTACTCTATAAAGATGGCATTTTCTGTGAATTTGCTGTTTTTGAGCCGCAAGAGTTGGCTCAGATTAGCTTTCCGGCAGGCCGAATTGTTTGGCAAGAAGAAGGGTTTGACTCGTCCATTTGCCAGCCGAGCCCAAGCAAAATGTCGGTACCAGAACCCAATCCCGATGTGGAGTGGCACATTGGTGAGGCGCTAACCAATCTTTATGTCGGAGTATGCCGTGAACGGCGTGGTGAAAAACTATCGGCTATGCGCTTCATTCAACACTTTGCGCTAGATAGATTGATCGATGTCGCGAGGGTGCAAGACAAGCCAACGGCTGTTATCGCCGATCCTTTCGTAGCCGATCGTCGAATCGAATTTCGATTCCCATCGTTTGCAGTTCAACTGGGCGAGTTTGCTCAGGGTTATCATCGTAATGTTGAGTCAGCATTGGCTCAATTAGACTTCTTAGACAAGCACTTTGATATCAACCACTCAATGGCCAAAGAGATTAGACGGCTCTGCTTCTTTGAAGACTAGTTCATTTGGTTTAGTGCAAAATTAGAGAGCCAACGCCATATCAGCGGCCTGAGCTGCGCAGATTAAGTTGGCTGTAGGGGAAATGGCTATTTATTGAGTTTGGAAACGTAAGGAACATTACGAAGCTTGTCTTTCCAAGGCAGCCCGTAGCCTACCAGCATGTCATCGCTGCTCATCTCGTAGGCGAAAAACTGGGTTACGGGAATATCGACACGACTTGGTTTTACAAACAATGTCGCAATGGACAATGATTTTACCGCGTAGTTTGTTTGCAAATGCTCGACGAGCCGCTTCATTGTGCCACCTGACTCAATCGCATCATCAATCAAAATCACGTCCTTACCCTCAATAGAAATGTTCTGGTGATAAACGATATCAGATAGGTTTTGACGATCTCCAGGAATATGAGGGCAGGAGATGTAATCTAGGCAAACATCAAACTCGAGTTCTCTCACTAAATCTGCGGTAAAAAGCATACCGCCAGGAACCACACTGATTATTACAGCGTCTTCAAATGCAGCATTAAGCCGTTGAGCAACTTGTGTGACACCTTGTTTGATTTGATCTTGGCTGAGGACCTGATCGCCAATATGTTTCGATGCAAATGCGGTTTTTGTCATAATGAATGTTCCTACTGATAGGTTAAATCGGTTGCTGGCTCTGTGCGGTTTAGGCGTTCACTTGCCCAAAGCATAGACACTGCCAATAAAAGTAAAAGTGTGGGTAATAGGCTAAACGATAAACTTCCAAATATTATGCCCATCGCGGGGGGGACAACGGTGGTTCCCACGTACGCGGTTGCCATTGAAAGCCCAATAATGGCTTGAGAGGCGTGTTGACCAAAGCGTTTGGGAGTTAGGTGCATGGTGTTGGGGTAAACGGGTGCGCAACCCAAGCCAATCAATACCAAACTGAACTGCGATACCAGACTCGGCACTGGGAACAGTAAGCCACACACGCCCACAATCATCAGGCAGATACCGGCTCGAACGAGGATTTGTTCTCGAAAATTCTCGGCTAATAGGCCACACACAAATCGCCCAGCAGTGATCCCTAAAAAGAACATCGCAGTCCAAAATGCTGCATTAGAAGCGGATAGACCGTTGACGGTTGTTAGATAGCTTGCCGCCCATAATCCAGTTCCAGCTTCTAGTGAGCAATAGCAAAAGTATACAAACAACTGCAGTTTCACTCCGCGGATATTCCATGCGGCTCGGTTGCTTACTGGTGCGGTATGTACCTTTGAGGTATTGGACGCTTTTTGGGGTGTTTTCCATAGAGGCAGGGTTGCGAATAATGCGATAACTAGAGCAAATTGGATGACTGCTAGCGTGAAATATCCGTCACGCCACCCTTGCTCTGAAAGTAAGTAGTTGGCCATGATAAATGGCCCTGCGGTGGCACCAACACCCCAGAATGAATGTAAGTAATTCATGTGCTTAGATTTATAGTTAAGCGCCACGAAGTTATTGAGCGCAGCATCAACGGCGCCGGCCCCAAGCCCAAGCGGTATGGCTAATAGCACCATACTAAGTACGTAGTTTGAATAGGCAAAGCCAAGCAATGAGAGGGCAGTGGCTAACACGCTAAACGAGAGTACTTTACCGGTTCCAAAATAGTGGGTGACTCTCGCAGCGAGTAAGCTAGAAACAACGGTCCCCGCACTAATGACGATGGAAATCGCGCCGGCATACTCTAAAGAAACATTAAAATCGTGACTTATAGTGGGCCAAGCAGAGCCAAGAACGGCGTCAGGCAAACCAAGGCTAATAAAAGCAAGATAGATGATGGTCAGTAATAGCATAGCGTTTACTTCACGTTGGTTGTTGGATACGAATTATATAATGTGAATATACTCTCGCCTCAAAGCCAAAACTATGGCTATACTGCCAATATTGATAACAATTCTATCAAGATGGCTAAATGCAGGTTTACGACATAAAAACAGACAGTCAAGGCCAAGAGTTGACGGTTCATGGTGATGAGGCATTCCCATGTGCGTCGTACGATGAAGTGTTTTCTGACTTTCTGAATGGTGAAGTACCTTGGCATTGGCATGACGAGATTGAAGTTGTGCTGGTGGTTAGAGGATCAACAAAGCTGGAATGTATTGGTCAGTCTGCGGTTCTTAAGCAAGGGGAGATGGTGTTAATTAACTCCGGGGTGTTACATCGTTTGACCGATGTGGGCACTGAAGATTGCCGGATCTTAAATACACTGTTTAAACCTAGATTACTCGGTGGCGACCCGGTGAGTTTAGTGTTCAAAAAGTACATTAAGCCTCTCATTTCGAACCATAATTTATCGTTCTATCAATTTAGCGATGCTCAGCCTTGGCAGGCAGAAGCGATAGCCACTATGCGCCGTGGCTTTAGTGACTGGGACAAGGCATTAGCGGGTTTTGAAATATCAATGACCGCCTGTTTAATGCAATGCTGGATGCTACTTTGCCGTCATGAACCCCAATTAATCATCGAGTCTCAAAAAGCAGTAGGGAACGAAAAGCGAGTGCAGCAGGTGATGACCTACATTCAGCAGCACTTTGCAGAGAGCATTTCTGTCGCAGACATTAGTGCAGCGGCCAATATTAGCGAAAGTGAATGCTATCGAATGTTTAAGCAGGCACTAAAATGCACACCAAATGGTTATCTTGTCAGTTTTAGGCTTCGCAAGGCGGCTGCGATGCTCATTGAATCACAAAGTAAAATCACCGAGATTGCTCACAACGTTGGATTTAGCTGCCCAGCGTATTTTGCTAAGAAGTTTCGTCAAGGTTATGGGGTAAGTCCTAAACAGTATCGTGCTCAAGCAGTTGATATGAGACCACAGCCTCTCAGCTAGCAGGACAACGAAAGCAAGCGCTTCTGTTATCATCAACTCTTACCGGTAGAAATCAAGGCCCACCGTGGCACTTGAACCTGTTTGCTGATGGATAGGTGACGTAAATAGAAAACCAAAAGCGCTGACACAATCGCAGATATATCGCTGTATTGAGGAGCGAATGTTAAGCCCAGCGCATGTAATGTACAGCCAAGAGCGACGGGAATAGCGTACAACTCTTTTGATAACAGCAAGGTCGGCCTCTGGAGCAAAATATCTCTAATCACACCGCCACCTACAGCCGTAATGATGCCTAACATGATAGGGCCTAAAGGAAGACCAAAACCTAAGCTCCATGCTTTATCGGTACCTTGGATGGCAAACATTGAAATTGCAATTGCATCCACATAAAGATTCACGGTGTAGACCAGGTTTTTCTTTAACAGTGAAACAGAAAGGAAACCAATCAGGCTGCTTGTTATAGCAATCCAGATGTAATACATCTCTTCAGACCAAAACACCGTTGTATTGAGTAAAACATCGCGAGTGCTTCCTCCTCCTACCGCAGTGATAACACCAAGAACGGCCACGGTAAAAATGTCGGTGTTTTTTTCGCTTGCAGCCAGGACTGCAGAAAAAGCAAAAGCAGCAGTGCCAAGGATAGAGATAGACGTGATCAGCTCAGCGGTTGTAATGAACATTTAATTACCCTTAGTTGGTGTGTTTTACGCAATTCAAGTTACGTGCATGGCGCTAATAAAAATTGATTGTGAAGGTGTAACACTTTGCTCATCAAAAAGCAGACATAGCGTTCAATTGAAGCGTCTGCTTTGCATGATGGAGCGGCCTATTGACGTTATTGAATCACACTGTTGCGAACCGCTTTACCTGGGTATACACCTTCTAGAACGGTTGAGTCCTCAACGACGAGCGTACCGTTAACAACGACGTATGGAATGCCAGTTGATGGTATGCCAGGCTCTTTTAGCGTCGAGTTGTCCGTGACAGTTTCGGGATCAAATAAGGTAATGTCGGCATCTGCGCCTACTTGAATGCGACCTTTCTTACTCATTTGTTCGATGCCATTTTCTTGAAGAAATTTCGCAGGCATGTACGACATTTTAGAAATGGCAGACATAAGAGGCATCAAGTTGTCTTCTCGCACCATCTTTAATACACGAGCTTGAGTACCTGACGCTCTTGGGTGACCTTGTAATCCTTCATACGGTGTATTCCAGTTGTAGGCCATCATTCCGTTACTCTTCATCAGGGGAAAGGCGTCGCTTCCGACTATTGTTGACCCATGGGCCAGCGCTTTTTTAAGGTCTTCATCCGTCGCGCCGTAAAACATCACACTGGCCTGCGGGTCCTCTTTTATCAACTGTTCATAACGCTCTTTGGTAAGAGGTTTCATTGTATCTGTTTCGATGATGTCGGAGTAATCACGCGCCATATTGCGCTGGTAGTTTTCTGGTTCTAAATAGTCTGCTGCAGCAATGGTTGCGCCATAGTTGTATGGATAGATTTCAGCTGCAACATTCATCCCTTTTGCTCTAGCATCGTCGAGCATTTTTAGCGCTTCGGGTGTTTCGCCCAGTGTTTGTTGATGAATGTGTTGAACTAATAAGCCACCACCATAAATACCAACGCTCGATAACATCTCTTCAATGCCAGTCAGCCCTGAGTTTGGTGGAAGTTGACTAGAGAATCGGCCATGCAAAAAAGTTGGCACACCATATTCACCCGCGAGCCTCTGCCACTCAGTTGTTTCGATAGTCGTTGCGGCTTTAGACATGTAACCAACCGGAACGCCAATACCGAGTCCGCCATCTTTTAGCTCTTTATCTACCATTTCTGAGATCAGACTAATTTGCTCGCGCGTTGCAATGTGGCTGAGCGCCTCTCCGCTGATTTGCGACGCTTTAGTCTCTTCAGGATCAAAAATATCGTTAATCATTGTACCCGTACGGGTGTTGTATTTGTCATTAAACACTTTAGTGCGAATACCAGCAGACGAGACACTCGCGCCAAAGTTGGTTTGAGAACGACCTTCCAGACGTTGGTACCAAGCATTAACAGGATACGCACCGACCTCCAATGACAATGGGGTGGTTACGCCGTTTCGCAGCTGAAGCTTTTGCATGATCGGGATGGCGACGACGTGTGAGTGTGTATCAATAAACCCGGGTGCAACGACAAGCCCTTCGGCATCAATGACTTTGTCGCCATCTATATCTTCGTTGGTGATCGCGACTATCTTTCCATCTTCAATCGCAACATTGGCGACTTGGTCATACCCAGTTTCAGGGTCCATAACTCGGCCATTATTAATTACCATGTCGTAAGAAAAAGCGTTTGGTGACATTGCCACTAGCATGGCAAGTACAACGGGT
This sequence comes from Vibrio ulleungensis, assembly GCF_016900875.1. GTDB lineage: Bacteria > Pseudomonadota > Gammaproteobacteria > Enterobacterales > Vibrionaceae > Vibrio > Vibrio ulleungensis. Next base: position 11,587 of record NZ_JAFEUM010000001.1, on the reverse strand, counting down.
TTAATGCGTTTAGTTTGTGTGTGCATAGTCTATAACTCCAATATTGAATCCAGTGAATTTTTTGGGCGGTGAGCGTTTCTTTGATTCACATTATTGATGATTGTTGTCAGTCCTTCGAATCACATAAGACGGATCCGATACGTCATAAAGTGTGTTTATGAATCGATGGATGAAATGTGTCGATGGAAGGCTATTTGAAGGTGAATGCTACTAAGTAACGGCTAAATAGCGTTTTTATTGGAGCTCGCTGCGTAATCGGAATAGTTGAATTAAAATCGTACAGTCAGAATAGAACGATTCTAAAAGCGTTAATTCTTAGTTAGGCAAAAACGAAAAAAGCAGTGCTTGTAGCACTGCTTATAAGATCGGTCGAAAGGTTAAAAGTAGAATTTGTAGTTGGCCCAGACGACAGTGTCGTCAAAATCTATAGATTGGGTTTGAGACTGCATGTATCCAGTGGTGTTATCAACTTTTAGTTGTCCCCAGCGAGTTTTGTCTTTGGAAAACGGGGTAGCAATCATCAAAGTTGATTTGAGCATCGAGGTTTCTATAGCGCCATCCAAATAATTGTACTCGGGCCATGCGCCAATGTAGGTGCCATCATTGCCAAGTTGGTACATGACATAAAATGCCGCCGAACCCCCGAGCGCTTCTTTATCGGTTGCATTAAATGAGGCGACTGATTCTTCTGAATACTCTCCCGCCAATAGACCTAGGCGCGGAAATAACTGTAATCCTTTAACTCCAGCATTGATGGCCGCAACTCCTCCAAGAGACACAGAGGTAAACATGGCATTATCAATAACATCAATAGACAGCGCAGCTTTTGGTAGCGTGTGGCTTTCGGTTGAAAAAACATGGAAGTATTGAAGTCGGCTATCCGAATATTTACCCTCTTTATCCATCGTTCCTTCTACGGTTAGCATCCCTGTTTGACCATTATCAAAATGAAAATCGCCAGAAATAGAACCTTTCACTGAACCTTGGTTGCTAAGGCCAAAATAGGCTGAAGTACTGGTTTCAGTTAAGTCGGATGGGTTCGGTGTTGAGTCTGCGGCAAATAAAGGGGCCGCTGCTGCCAAAGTTAAAGTTGATAGTGCCAGTTTGATTTGGATGGTCATTGTGTGTACCTGTTTAAGTGGATGAGTTACCCTCCTTTGAATTGAGCAGCGAGCTGCTCTTGTCTCCGTTCTCCATCATTATTGTGTGAATTTTCGCAATCAATAACTCGTGTATGACGGATTGCGTACGTCCTTATCCAAACTCGTTCGGCTAGCAAATTTATGACCAATCATGATGTGACGAATTTAGTGCAAACAGACTTTATTCAGCCCTTAGGCTTTAAGCGAAGATGCAGCGTACTTAACGACTTTTAGCGTCAAATACGACGAAAGTGTGCACGGGTGCTGGCTATTTATTGGGTGATAGAGATGTAATGCGCCGCGAACAATAATTCGTGAATGCGAAGGAAAGTTGCAAAATAGTCGAGACTATTTTTCTCAATCGGCTTTTAAGAACCCTATGAACTATTCATCATAATCAGGTCTTTGAATTACATAATCCTGCAAATATCTGATAGGTTGTAGTTAATGGAATGTAAATTGGGAACAACGCATGAACTTTAGTATTGAACAGTTACTCGCCTTTGTAACCGTCTACGAAGAGCGCTCCTTTAGTAAAGCCGCCGCCCGCCTAAACAAACACCGCACAACAACGGGTCAGGTGATCACTAACCTTGAAGATGTGTTAGCCGTAGAGCTGTTTGAACGGGTTGGTCGAACGGTTGAACCAACCGAAGAAGGGCAGCTACTTTACCACTATGCCAAGTCAACGATTGAGCAGTCACGGATCTTCGATAACATCGCGTTAAGTCTCTCGTATGGTGGCCTTGAAAGTATTAATTTCGGCTATCCTAGTATGACGCCGCACCGCTTGCTTTCTTCCATTCGCGCGCAACTTGAGCAAGACTTCCCGAACATGAAAGTTAACTTCGTGGTTAGAACAAAAAGTCAGATAGAAGAAGGACTTGCTACTGGCGATATCCATTTTGGCTTTGTGATGATCGATAAAGGTAAGGGCATGTACAGCAAAGACTCGACGTTTATCGGCCACCTAGAATTTGTACCTTTCGTTAAAAAAGGAGGCAAGCTTTCTAAACTCTCGTCCAAAGAAGTGCTAAGTGCGCTTCGTACAACGCGTCAATTTATCTTAAGTGCATTTACAGAAGAAGGTTTGAAAGAGAAGCTATTGGTATCTGCGGTTCATGAAGAAGTGGATCAACTCGCGTTAGTCATAAAGCTTGTACAAGACGATCTAGGCTGGGCTTGGTTGCCAAAAGTAATGTCCGAGTCACCGTATGTAACTGAGAGTCTCGAGCCACTAGAGTTGGACGAGTTAAAGATGGGAATGAAGTTCTCATTCGCTCTTTGGAATCCGCACTCCAAGCAAATTATGGAAGTGAAAAAATCGATCATTACAGCGACCGATGCTTACGTGAAGCACTTTTTATCCATGCAGTATTCACAGGCGAGGAAGGGTCAATAATACACTTGGTTGCAGTCAATTTAGGGGCTTTACGCTGTTCTCGAAAGCTGAGCTGTGTAACACGCAAACAAAAGAGTGACCTAATTAGGCCACTCTTTTTTTTTGCGAAACAACAGGCTATGCCATGTCCGAAATGTGATGGTGTTTAGAGAGTATTAAACAGTGACCGCACGTCAATGTGCGCCCAGTTTGTGTCGCTACCTAGTGCGGGTAACTTCACCCACATTTGTAGCTCATTTAGGTCTGCAACTACTTGATAGTTAGTCAGGTCAACATCTTGATTCGTTGGCTTAGTCACGCCACCGTTCTCTTTAAAGCTACCGTCTTGGTTGTATAGAGGTAGGTCAAAAATATCGCACATTGATCCAGCATCAATTCCACCAGCTTGTTCGTCATGACGAGCGGTTAAGTTTTCAAGGCGTTTCAACGAAAAACTTTGTGTTTCACGGATTCCTAAACCCCAATCAGGATTAAGGAAAGTATTGACCGTTGCAAATGAACTCGCGTTCTTGTCACTGACGCGCTGTCTGTTCTCTTGTATGGTATTTTCATAGGCGCAAGCTTTGCCACTCTTGTCCGCTAACATCCAAATGGCCGCGATGTCTGTACGAGACGCCTGAAAGCGTGAGCTTAAAGCTTCGATAGAATCAGACTCTGCGATGAAATCAAAGACTGTGTTTAAGAACGATGGTTTCTCAACAGACACAATATTGCCACCCATTGATGTACCGTCATGTAAGTCAGTGTAGACGCCCTTATCATTGAATCCAGTTACCATCCACTGCCAACCGGGCCAGCTAACGTTGACTAAGCCATTCGAACCATCTGTTGGGTTGTATACTGTTGCATAGATTGGGAAGTCTAAAAATAGCTCACTCCAGTCCATGTTACGGCCAATAATTGAATGCCCATCTACAGTGTTCTCACCCCAAGTGGCCAGAGAAGAACAACCAGAAAATGAGTGAAGTTTTCCAAGGTAAATCGCCATTGGGCCACTTTGGTCAAGCACAATCACTTTCTCAAGTGGCCAGCCCAAACCATCTGCAACGCCTTGGAAGTACTGCTTACGACGCAGTGAAAGTGCAGCAAATACTCGTGTACCAAACAATTCATACGCATCTTTTTGGCTAATTAATCCGTTATCAAACTCTGGTTGAACGATAGCGTCGTACATCGCTTGCATATGATCTTTGGCAAGCGTTCCGTACTGTTTCCCCATTTCATACCAACTGCCGTTTAATTGAAGAACGTATAACATTTCCTCGCTTGTTTCGAATAGTGTACCGCTTTCAAATTGCGCCTTAGTGGTTAGTGTTGATGTGTTCATAATGACCTCAAATGGTTTTAGTAAGTTGATGTGTTGTTTAACTTGTGGTCATCATATAGACGATTTTTTAATACCAACAATTCGATATGACGGATGAAATCCGTCCTTTTCAGGTGGAAAGTGTGAGTAACAGGTTTAGCGATGTTAAAGCGGTTGATGCTTCTAGTGGTATTTACCATTGCCTCTATCGACGAAGGTAAAGACTGAATATTGGACTTATTACCTTTGCACTTAAGTCGTTTAGTGGCGCAGGAAGGCGGTTGGAAATTACCCTGCGGAGCGTTGTAGCGGTTAATTCAATTCAAATAGCTTACACGTTAGAATCATGGCTTGTTATCCGATAAAGTAGTGGTCAACTCAACGTGCCCGTACTATAACTGTCACTCGTTTTTTCTTCAGGCGCTCTCAATGTCCAATCTAGACCTAGCAAAAAATGAAATTATTGACAACTTTGTGGCACCTGAATGTGTCGAAAGGGTAGAGATCTTCTATCAAGATGACGATATATTGCTGATCGATAAGCCCAGTGGATTACTAAGCCTATCGGGTAAAAACCCGCTCAACTGGGACTCTGTCCATTATCGCTTGGTGAATGGCCAGTGCGCGACCTCGACGAACAAAGCAACCCCTGCTTATGCAAGCGCAAAATTACCACATCGACTCGATTTAGGGACTTCAGGCGTCATGGTGGTGGGGCTAAACAGCGCAGCCTCTAAAAGTTTGAATAAACAGTTTCAGGACAGAACAGTCAAAAAGCGTTATTTGGCGATGCTTAATGGATGGGTGGAAGCCGACACTGGTCAAATATCGGCCCCCATTGCCAAAGATAAGGCGTTGTTTCCCCGTGTGAAGATTTGTGACGCTACGGGCAAAAGGGCGGTCAGTGACTATCAGGTTGTCACTCGTTTAGAAAACCCGGCTAGAACCTTAGTGCAATACACACCAATTACTGGTCGTACTCATCAATTACGTATCCATAGCCTCGAGTTTGGTCACCCGATATTGGGGTGTGATCTATACAATAGCTTCGGTAAAGGTGACAGCTCTGAAATCGAAGGCCAGGCACAGCGCTTAATGCTCCATGCCAGTGATATTTACTTTACTCATCCAAGAACGGGCGAGCTAATTCATGGGCATAGTCCGAATCCATTCAAATAGTGTCACCGAATCGATGTGCCTAGCAATTGAAGTTTCGTGCTCACGTTGAAGCAAGTTCACACCTAATCGCTTCTAAAGCGAACAACAGTGTATGATCTTGTCCCGACAGAAATTGGCTCAACGTTGGGAGGAAGGGTAGGTCAGGTTGAATCCCTACTCCATTAAACTCGGTTCCATCAGGGTAGGTATTCCTAAGAGTACATACTCGAAAGCTTCCACCACCAGGTAATTGACCAAACAGCGGTTGGCCTGTACTGCCAAACGACGGACTCCCTACGGTTTTGATATAGTCAATAGAGCGTAATTGCACTAAAAAATCTTCTGCGGCAGAAGCGGTGTTGTGTCCTATCAGTACATAAATTGGAATGTCTGTTTTTGTATCTTCGGCAGGTTCAAGCCAATCCCCATCACTGCTGGTCCATTTATTGTACTGTGGTGATTGAGATATTTTTTCAAGCATTGCCAGTGAATCTGAATCAAGTAAGTTTAGATCTACATGCTCCATGATTTGAGCATAGGCACTCATGTTTCCAATGTGTTGACGAGACTGGGTCGATGCGCCTTGCACAGGTTTATCGATGAGGTGTGACAATATAGTATTACCTATAGTTGTCGATCCTCCACCATTGAATCTAAGATCGAGGATAAGCCCTTTTGACTGTTTAATTGTGGGAAATGAACGTTCAAAATCGTCTAGGATGGATTTGTCCTCAAAGCTATTCAAAGCGATGTAAAGGATATCTGAATCGAGCTTCTGTAGTTTAAAACGGCTTTCACCACCAGAGGGTAACGATAAACGTTGGTAGGCTTGTTGGGGGCCCAGTGGTTGCCTTTTTAGCTTACATTTTCGAAACATGTTTGTCGGGGTTAGAACCTCAAACTCAACCTCAGTATCAACCAACCCTTGTAAAGCTTTAGCGTAAGATTCACTGACTCGTACATGCTCAGTCGATGCCGAAATATAAGGCATTACATACTTTGCGATGTAGTCGTCTACTGGTCGATCATTGATGGTTTTAATTACTGAGCCAACAGGTATATCGTTAGCAATTTTTTCTGCTACCGCAACGATCACAGCGTTGTTGCAATGCTCGATGAGAGTGAGTGGAGGTTGACCAAGAAAATCTCGCTGCAGCTTTTCAGGTAGAAATACGTTGGTGTGACCATCCTTTAGCAACGCGCAAAACTGCTGTAATAGTCGGTAATAGGAGTAGGTATCTGTTGTAGCGATAACTTTGGGGATATAACTGCGGTAGGCATCATCAAAATTGAGATCTGGAATCTTGTCGAAATAAACGAAGTTATAGCAAGCGGTTTTCCAAAATTCAGACAAGCCATAAATCTTGTCTTCTAGGGTTAAATCGTCCATATCCTTTGTACCGATCTAAATACCGTCTCAACAACCTATAGGTAATGTTGATTAAAGACTTTGATTTCGTTCAAGAATAGTCTTCTTTTGGAAACCGAAATTCCGAACCATTCTTTATTAGTTGCTATTTTCTTAATTAGTGTCTTGTGCCATCAGTGAAACATAGATTATTAAAACCTTCGTCTATCAAAAGAATCATTGTGGAACGAAGAAAATGTGTGATGTGATTAGAAAAACGCAGAATTGAGTTTTATTTGTTTTTACTAATCAATAAGATACAAGGCTCATATATGGATATATTAACCTTTGTAAAGTTATGCTTAAAAAAATCACGCTAGGTGGCAAGGTAGCCGCCGTATGCGCACTGACTCTTGGCCTTGTTGCCTGTTCTAATATTTCTAATAACGAAGTGGCTGAGTTTGATGGCTCAATCGCTCACGATATACAACTGATGCTCGACCCACTCAGTGGCACTGTAAGTCCCATCGTGATCAACGAAAAAGGCTTTTCCCGTGTTGACGCCAATGTTTGCATTGAATCGTTCATGGATGTCCCAACAGCGTTTAAAAAGGCCTGTGCATTGTCTGGTGGCCGTGCGGAGGATGATTACTGTATCAATAACGACACGGGCTTATACACCAGCACTTATGCGATAGGGGTGAAGAGGATATGTCAGACAGACAAGTTTATTGTCATTGTGTCTGTTGAACAAAGCCATAATGATCCGCAGGCGTTTGACCAGTGGGCAAGAGCTGCCCATGAGGCAGAAAAGGCGCAGTAGCTGACACTATTCTATTCTACGTAGACAACAACGCCAACGTTATCGTTGGCGTCAGGGAGTAGTATATTTTGATCAATATCTAGCGAGCTATTGGACAAAAGTGAGTTACGACCCGTCATTTGAAACGAAATGAACTTTGACAAATTCGACAGTAGGCTAATATAAGCAATCAAACAGTCAATAGTTCATGACAACAGTGGAATTGGAAGGTAATTAACTAGGTGTGTATTTAAGATATTTAGATGCCACCCACCCTTTTATGTTATCTGAAGCAACCAAAGACCAAGTGCCTTCAATATCAATAACGTTCACTTTTTGATTCTTAGTTAATTCATTGACGACTGAGCTATTGGTGCTAGCAGCCGACCTAACATTTAGACTGTTTGCTGTTACCACGTACTTTTTTTGTACTATTTGAGTTTTAGTAGCGTTTACCGTTTCTGAGCGATTGTAATCCGAACCGGAATTTGCAATTCCAACAATGATAATAAAGGCGATGGCAAAGAAACCTATTGCTTTAAAGTTGAAGAAGTTACTTTCAACAACATTATCTATTTGCTCTATCTTCTGCTTTACTTCATGAGGTGAAATGCTAAAAAATTCTCTGCGATTATTGACTCTATAGCCCGAATAGATTTGATGAAGTTTTTGCTCTAAACCTAGTGGATCTTGACAAGGATGTACAAACTCGACTCTAAATGGTGTAGGAATAGAAGTAGATCGGTTTAACTCATTTATTCTCGTTTGATAATCATGTCGTGTTGTCATTCCAATCTTGACCATTCCAGGTAAGCTAGGATTGGAGATAACATAGACCCAACCACTATCGCCTGATCGCATTCTTCTTTGACCACTTAACCCAGGAATACATACTGAGAAAACGAAGGCAAGGGCTTGAAAACCTGCTGTGATCATAAAGCCCATTAATTGAAAAACTAAACGAATGATTTGCGCTTCACCACGAGACATAACTTTAACCTAATAACTCTAGAAAGGGCTTCCATAGGAAAAGCGGCTAGGTAAATCCATCTTCCTAGCCTGAGGGTTCTTTTATACGTTAATTCCGTAGTTACGAGCCATAGGTGCTAGGCCGCCTTGGAAACCTTGACCGATAGCCTTAAACTTCCACTCGCCGTTGTGACGGTAAACTTCACCGAACAACAGAGCAGTTTCAACAGAGTAGTCCTCTGATAGATCGTAACGAGCAACTTCAACATTTGTATCAGCGTTTACAATACGGATGAACGCATTTGAAACTTGACCGAAGTTCTGCATTCTTTGCTGCGCTTCGTGAATTGTTACGCCGATTGAAACTTTGCTAATATCAGCAGGCACTTTTGCTAAATCAACTCGAATGGTTTCATCGTCACCATCACCCTCGCCAGTACGGTTATCACCATCATGGTTTACAGAGCCACACTCAGAAACAAGGTTGTTATAAAATACAAAACCGTTGTCGCTTTTAACTTTGCCTTGAGCATCTAGCATGAATGCACTCGCATCCAAATCAAAATCAGCACCATCTGTTGCACGAGCATCCCAACCCAAGCCTAAAACAAGTTTCGTCATTCCTGGTGCAGCTTTGTCTAAAGAAACATTACCGCCTTTTTGTAAAGAAACAGCCATTTGATATACCTTCTTATAAAATTGAGAACGATGATTAAATATTGATGCCGTAGTTACGTGCCATTGGTGCAAGACCGCCTTCAAAGCCCTGACCTACTGCTTTGAATTTCCACTCACCGTTATGCTTATAGACTTCACCGAACAATAGGGCGGTCTCAGTTGAGTAATCTTCTGACAAGTCGTAACGAGCCACTTCAACATTAGTTTCAGCATTGACGATTCGGATGAATGCATTTGAGATTTGACCAAAGTTTTGGTTGTTAGCACCAGCTTCATGAATAGTTACACCAACAGAAACCTTAGAGATGTCAGCAGGAACTTTTGATAAATCAATTTCAATTGATTCATCGTCACCATCACCCTCGCCAGTACGGTTGTCGCCTTTATGATTAACAGAGCCACACTGAGACAACGTGTTATTATAAAAAACAAAACCATTGTCATTGGTAACCTTGCCTTGCTCATTCAACATGAAGGCACTTGCGTCTAAATCAAACTCAGCACCATCTGTGACACGAGCATCCCAGCCAAGACCTAAAACCAACTTAGTCATTCCAGGTGCCGCTTTTTCTAGTGATACGTTGCCACCTTTTTGAAGTGATACAGCCATTATAATTTCTCTCTCGTAATTTAATTAAAGTGTTATATGGATAGGCGTTACCGCCTATCGACTTTAGATGATGTAGAACATACTTCCTGCCCAAGCAGCGAAGATAGTTAGAAGTAAGAACGCAATGCTCTTTGTAACTTTTTTATGATTGAATAGAAGACTACAAGCTACTGCAACCGTAATACCGATGATTGACCAGCGTAAGATGTTTAAATCTTCACCTGTTTGCATAGCCAGCTCTGTTTTACCGTTAAGCAAAAACCAAACACAAAGCGGTAATGCAAATGCTACAGTCGTATCGAATGTATTTGATGCTAGTGGATTTGCTACCGCATCTTCATAGTCACCATTTTTCGCATCTTTCACTGACAAGATAAGATCAGGTATCGATGAAGCCGCCGCACCGAAAATTAAGCCTGCAAAGAAGTCTGGAACACCAAGCACATCTGCTGTATCAATCACACCATCTGCTAATAAGTGAGATGCGCTTGCAATCACAATAATTGATAGTGACAACACAGCAATAGCACGAGCTAAACTAAATTCTTTATTTTTAAAGAGCAATGCATTGAAGTTAAAAGTAAGTATGTTAATGAAAAAGCCACGAGATTTGATCTCTTCATACTCATATTCTTCTTCATCAACACTATCCGAGTTGCGCTTAGAATCGACATATAAGTGAATTGCGTAACCTAAATAACAAGCGTTAAGCGCCAATGCCATCCATAGGGTCATCTGAGAGAAGCCGAGGAATACGACAAGCATAATTTCTGCCGAAAGCACCCAGAAAACATCACGTAGTAAGCTGCCTTTATCTAGAGAGATAGCACTAACTGATTTACCGTTTTCATCTTTTGCCATCAAAATAGACAGTGCAGGAATAACACAGCCGTTAAAAATTGCTGAGCCAGCCGTTACACCAAGACCTACCATTACCATGTCTGGATCATTGAACCAGAACAGGAAACTGATCACGACAAACATTTCAGGCATTGATGAGCCAACTGCATTAACTGTCGCCCCTTTAATACCAGGTGGAAGCTTTCTCCCAAGATAAGCCGCAGATTGCTCGAATGTATCACACGAGTATTTTAATAAGTAACATGACGAGATGATCGCCAAAAAAGGAATTAGGATTTCAACCATGACTTTGATTCCTACTTAGATGTAAGCGTTTTGAACCGTAGCTACGGTATTTTCAAGACTTTGGTCACGGGTGACTTCACCAATTGCGGCAAGTTTCCAGTTACCGTTATGCTTATACATTTTCGCAAGCACCATAGAAACTGAACCTGCAAATTTGGGATCATTTGCAATATCAAATTGAGCGTGAACCTTGTCTATATGTGTCATGCTTCCTTCAAACACAGGGATAGAAGCGAATGGAATATTTTTGAAATCTTGACGATTAAATGAATTCAGAACAAAAGCAATTTTATCAACATTGCTTGGCAATTGATTTAAGCGAACATCAATGATTTCATTATCTAAGCCGTCATCACCGCCAACATCACCAACAAGATCATCGCCTGAATGCTGGATACCTTGCGCTGATAGCTTACCGAAATATACAACATCTAGAACGTTACTATTAACATCAAACGTGATTGCTGACGCATCAAGATCGACAGCCACCGCTTTACTGCGACCTAAGAAATTGCGCTCCATGATTGCGCCCCAGTTAACGCCAACACAGATGTTAGTGAGTTGCTGACCGTCTGATTTTTCAAGACTGATCTTTTGTCCTTTGACTAAAGAAATTGCCATTTGAATTACCCTCATAATTATAAATAAACAAGTCGTAATTCCTTTTAAACTCGCTGACGGACAGAATTTAACCAAAAGTATCGATGAGTAAAAATTATATGTTCTTATAACTGATATCCGTTAAATGCATACCAGTGAATCCGCAAGGGCTAATGATGGATTTCCTAGTTCTACCAAAATGTGTTGGGTTAGTTGAACAGATCCTCATAGCTACAGGTCTTAGCATGACTAGAAGTAATTTGAACTCCAGTTTAACTATTAAGTTAATCCCGCTCTGACTCATTTAATGAGATGGTACGTCCCTCTTCACAGCTAAACTTAACCTATGTTTAGCGCTCAAAGGAAGGTGTCCCATGTCAACAGCTCATATCATTGGTATTGACCTAGGTAAAAATACATTCCACA